>NZ_JAJPVX010000002.1:0-2796787 GCF_046549335.1 Micromonospora sp. 050-3 | reverse complement strand
TCCGGGGTATAAATCATAATTGGCACTGGCTTTACAAGCACCCTGTTGAGTTCTCAAAGAACAACCACACACCGACCAGAAGCCCCACCACAGTGGAACCCCAACCCGGGGCTTTCCGTACCGTGTCACTAACGCTTTCAGCGCCAGGCACTCTTACTACGTTACCCGCTCGTTTCCGCCGTGTCAAACCGATATTTCGCGGTTCGTCGTGCTTCACCCGATAACGCGGGCACCATGTCGTAACCGGCTTGCGCCGCTCTCGTCATGGATTCGGTAGGCCGGCCGTCGCAGTTTCCCGCGACCCGCCCGGTGCCCTACCGGTTCGTAACCATACCCGGTCGGTTTCGCCGCGCCAAATCCGCCTCGCGGCGTTTCTGGTGGCACCTCCCGGTTGGAGCTCCGGTGGGCGTGCCCACCCGACCCCCAGGCCGTTGACCTGCGCTCCGGCCGTTTTCGGCTTTCGCCTGTTTCGTCCGTTCCGCGCTGGCAGAGAGAAAGTTACGCGTCCGGCGGGATGATCGTCAAATCCGCCGGACGCGTCCCCCGTCACATCGTCGACAGCCGGCTATTCGCCCAGCTCAACGCCCGCGAACGAACGTTTTCCCCGGCGCAGCACCAGGTATCGCCCGTGCAGCAGATCGGCCGGGGACACCCCGGCGTCCACAGCGGTCACCCGGTTGTTGTTGACGTAGGCGCCGCCTTCGGCGATCACCCGCCGCGCCTCCTTGAGGCCGCTCACCAGACCGGAGTCGCGCAGCAGACCCGCCACATCCGGCAATTCGCCGGAGAGGCGTACGAGACCCGCCTCGGTCAGGGCGGCGCGCAGGGTCTCCGGCGCCAGCTCGTCCAACGATCCGCGGCCGAAGAGCGCCTGGCTGGCGGCGATCGCCTGTCGGGTCTCGTCGGCGCCGTGCACCAGGGTGGTCAGCTCCTCGGCGAGCGCCCGCTGCGCCAGGCGGGCGGCCGGCCGCTCGGCGGTGGCCTTCGCCAGCTCCTCCAACTCGTCGCGGGTGCGGAAGCTGAAGTACCGGAGGTAGCGGTCGACCTCCTGGTCCTCGACGTTGAGCCAGAACTGGTAGAACGCGTACGGGCTGGTCATCGTGGGGTCGAGCCAGACGGCGCCCCCCTCGCTCTTGCCGAACTTCGTGCCGTCGGCCTTGGTGACCAGGGGCGTCGTGAACGCCTGCACCGGCCCCGCGCCCCGCCGGCGTACGTAGTCGACGCCGGCGGTGATGTTGCCCCACTGGTCGGAGCCACCGAACTGGAGCTGACAGCCGTGCCGGCGGTGCAGCTCGAAGAAGTCGTTGCCCTGAAGCAGCTGGTAGCTGAACTCGGTGAAGCTGATGCCGGTCTCCAGCCGGGCCCGCACCACCTCCCGCGCGAGCATCTTGTTCACCGGGAAGTGTTTGCCCACGTCGCGGAGGAACTCGACGATCGACATCTCGCCGGTCCAGTCCAGGTTGTTGACAAGCTGGGCCGCGTTCTCGCCGGAGTACGACACGAACGGCGCCAGCTGGTCACGAATGCGCTCGACCCAGCCGGCGATCACGTCGGGCGGGTTGAGGGTCCGCTCGGCGCTCTCTTTCGGGTCACCGATCTGCCCTGTCGCCCCACCGACCAGCAGCAGCGGGCGGTGCCCGGCGAGTTGCAGCCGGCGGGCCGTGGTCACCTGCATGAGGTTGCCGACGTGCAGGCTCGGGGCAGTGGGGTCGAAGCCCACGTAATAGGTGGCGGCCGTCCCGCCGTCGAGCAGCTCGCGCAGCTCGTCGAGGCCTGTCGAGTCCTGTATCAGGCCACGCCAGAGCAGGTCGTCGGTCAGGGAGTCCCGCCCAGGCGGCGGAGGGCTGCTGTCGGTCACGGTCACCGATTCTCCCCCATCGCCGGCACCGACCCGTACCGGGTTTGGCGCAACCTGCCCCGGCTAGGCTTGCGCCCCGTTGATCGAGGAGGGCTTTGGCATGGAGATTCCGGATCTGACGGGCGGTTTCGTCGCCCTGCTCGGCCTCAAGTTCGAGGAGGCCAGCGCCGACCGGGTGGTCATCAGCTGGCAGGTCCGCCCGGAGCTGCACCAGCCGTTCGGCATCCAGCACGGCGGTGTGTACTGCTCGGTCGTGGAGACCGCGGCCAGCGTGGGCGGCTCCCTCTGGCTGGCCGACCGGGGCACCGTGGTCGGGGTGTCGAACCAGACCGACTTCCTGCGGGCCGTCCGGGACGGCGAGCTGAGGGCAGTCGGCACTCCGGTGCACCGGGGCCGCAGCCAGCAGCTGTGGCAGGTGGAGATCACCGACGCCGACGAGCGGCTGGTGGCCCGTGGTCAGGTCCGGCTGCAGAACCTCTCGCCCGCCTGAGCGACGGCATTCGTCGGACCGGTCAGCTGCGCGCCTCGTCCAGCACCGGCTCGGCGGCCTGGTCGGTGTCGGCGTCGCCGTCGGCTTCGTCGGGTACGCGGCTGACCCGTACCTCGGTGATCGCCCGGTGGTCGATGCCGGCCACCACCAGCACCCAACCGTCCAGCGTGACGTCCTCCCCGGCGACGGTGGGGATGTGCCCGAGCCGGGCCAGCACCAGCCCGGCGACTGTGGTGTAGTCACCGGCCGGGCGCGACGGCAGCTCCACGCCGATGTCGGGGAGGTCGTGCACCGGGAAGGTGCCGGGCAGCAGCAGCGCGCCGTCGGGGTCGCGGCGCACCGAGCGCACATCCCGGTCTGTCTCGTCGTAGATCTCGCCGACGATCTCCTCCAGGATGTCCTCCAGCGTCACGATGCCGTCGACGGCGCCACGCTCGTCCACGACGAGCGCGATGTGCTGGCGCTCGGCCTTGAACTGGCGCAGCGCGTCCACCACCGGTAGCGAGTCGGGCAGCAGCATCGGCGGCCGGGCGATCTCGTCGACCGGGCGGTCGTCGGGCACGCCCACCAGGTCACGCAGGTGGATCACTCCGGCCGTGTCGTCCAGGCCGCCGTGGCGCACGACCGGAGCCCGGGAGTGCCCGGTGGCGGCCAGCACGAGCCGCGCGGCCTCCGCGGTGGTCCCGCTGTCGAGCGTGAAGACCTGCAACCGGGGTACGAGGACAGCCCGCAACCGCCGGTCGGCGATCTCCACGGCGCCCGCGATGATGGTCCGCTGCTCCTTGGTGAAGCCGTGGTTGCCGGCGACGATGTCGCGTAGCTCGTCCGGGCCGATCTCCTCCGGCTGGTGTTTGGGGTTGAGCCCGACCAGGCGGACCACCACGTCGCTGGTGGCGCCGAGCGCCCAGACGGCTGGCCGGGTCAGGCTGGCCAGCAGGTCGAGTGGGCGGGCCACCACCAGTGCCCACCGCTCGGCGGACTGCATGGCGATCCGCTTGGGCGCCAGCTCACCGAAGACCAGGGTGACGAAGGTCAGCGCGAGGGTGACCACCACGATTGCCACCGTCTCGGCGGCGCCGCCGAACATCCCGAGCAGCGGCACCAGGGGTTTGGCCAGCGATACCGCCGCGGCGGCGGAGGCCAGGAAGCCGGCGAGGGTGATGCCGATCTGGATGGTGGCCAGGAAGCGGTTAGGGTCCTTGGCGAGCCGGGCCAACACCCGCCCGGCCCGGCTGGTGCGCTCCAGCCGCTGGATCTGGCTGTCTCGCAGCGACACCAACGCCATCTCGCTGCCCGCGAAGAGCGCGTTGATCACGACCAGGACTCCGACCAGGGCCAGTTGGCTCCCGTAGCTCTGCACGCCCGGTTCGCTCCCTCGTGGTGGTGGCACCGGCGCGCTACGCGCGGCACCCGCCGGTCGGCGAGCCCGCCCGGCGTAGGCCTGTCTTTGCCCCGTCCGGCGCCGGCCGAATCCTGCCCCGGCGACGCTACGCCGAATCGAACGACGGTGACGCTAGGCCGACTGGGGCGACGGTGACGCTACGCGGACTGGGGCGTCGGTGGTGCCGGCAGGTCGAGGACGTACGAGTCGCCCTCCGGGCGGAAGCCGAGCCGGTGGTAGTAGGGGGCGACCATCCGGGGCGGGCTGACCACCCGGTGAAAACCCCGTTCGGTGAACAGGTGGCTGCGCCGGTAGACGAACTCGCCCGGGGTGAAGTCACGGAACTTCGGGGTCACGTAGTCCAGGTCGATCTGGGCGACGCCGGGCGCCTCGGCGTGCGACAGCACCACCCCGACCACCTCGTCGGCCGTGACCACGAGGAACGCCGAGCGCCCTGACGCGTCCGGGTCCCAGTGGAAGCCGGGGTTGAACCGGGCGATGTCGGCGGCGTGCACCCGCAGCGTGTGCGCGAGGAACTGGTCGCCGACGCCGACCTCCACCACCTGGTAGGTCTTCTCGTCGTGCCGGGTGGCGAGCATCCCGCGCAGGTACCAAATGTTGATCACCGCGAGCACGACGTTGAGCCCGACGCCGGGCCAGACCTCGATCGCGGCGTTGTAGCCGATCAGCACGAAGCAGCCGATGAGGTTGAGCGCCCGCAACCGCAGGATGCGCGACTGCAGCAGCGACCAGACCAGCACCGCGGAGCCGGCCCAGCCGACGAGATCCAACCAGTTCACGCCGCGAGACTAGTGCCCGCCCAGGTCAGGGCCGTCGGCGGGCAGCTCGAGCAGCCACTCCTCGACGTCTTCGCCGCGGCCGTTGGCGTACCCCGAGTCTTCACCGACCACAGCGAACCCGCACTTGCGGAGCACCGCGAGGGAGGCGGCGTTGTCCTTGGCGGCGCGGGCGTGCACCGGGCGGGGCAGCTCTCGCAGCAGGGCGGCCAGGGCCGCCGTGGCGTGACCCCGACCCCAGCGCGCCCTGTCGATCCAGTAGCTGACCTCGGTCTGCCCCTCGACCGGGAAGGCGCTCACGTAGCCGACCACCTCACCGTCGACCTCGACGGTGCGGACCAGGTTCGCCGGGTTGGTGAGCACCCGGGCCCAGTGTGCGGCGAACTCCCGACGGTCGGACGGGTCCTTCGGGCCGAACGCGGCCATCCGGTTGGCCTCCGGGTCCTGTTGGTGCAGGAAGAACTCGACGAGGTCGTCCTCACGGACCGGGCGCAGCAGCAGATCGGAGGTCATCGGCCGAGGGTACGCAACGGCTGTGACACGAGGCGGCGGCGCGGAGTCAGCCGGCGACGGCGACGACCGCCAGCACGGCGGCGCCCAGGGAACTCGCCACCGACAGCAGTCGACGCCACGGCACCTGCGCGTCGACCACCGGCAGGGCGCGCCACCGGGTCGCCGCCAGGGCCACCCCGGCCGCCGACAGGCCGGCCCCGAGCGGCCACAGCCAGGCCGGCACCACCGACCAGTCCCCCAACCGGTGCCCCAACGCCAGGTAGGCGAACGCCCAGACCGCCGCCGCCAGCAGCGTCACCTGGTCCAGTTGGCGACGGCGGGCGGTGCCGAACAGGGAGATGCCGCCGAGGAAGGTGAAGGCCACCGCGAGGCCGGCGCCGATCCACGGCAGCACCATCGACGCCGCCGAGTCGGCCTCCTTCTGTGGCACCCCGAGCAGCCGCAGCCCGATCGGCTCGACGCCCCTGTCGGTGTTGCCGAGCACCACCACCGCGCGGCCGGTGGCCCGTTCGAAGCCGACGTAGGACCGGAACCCGCCGGTAGCGCCGTTGTGCCAGACCACCTCGCGATCGCCGTGCCGGGTGGTGAACCAGCCGTACCCGATGCGGGTGTCGTCGTCCTCGCGGAAGCGGGCGGTGGCGGCGTCGGCGCCGGGCGCGGTGCCGGCGAGGGTCGCGGCGAGCAGCCGGCCGAGGTCCTCCGCCGTGGACCAGGGGCCGGCGCCGGCCGGCGCGTAACCGGCTCCCGCCCACGGATCGAGCGGCCGGCCGCCGGCCCGGCTGCCCTGGGCGCGACCGGCCGGCAGGTCGTCGTCGCGGGAGGGGACGACGGTGGCCGTCATGCCGAGTGGCCCGAGCAGCCGGGCGTGCAGCAGGTCGGGGTACGCGACGCCGGCCTTCGCGGCGAGCGCGTGGCCGAGCACTGACGGCCCGAGGTTGGAGTAGTGGACCTCGCCGCGCTCGTCGTCGTCGGTGCTGACCCGGTCGGCGGCGCTGCGGATGGTGTCGACGCCCTGCCCGGCGTAGGGGTTTCCGCCGGAGACGTTGGACCAGAGGATGCGTGCCCACCCCAACGGGGAGCCGGGGGCGAGCCGGGGCAGGCCGGCGCGGTGGCTGGCGAGTTCGGCGAGCGTGATGTCGCGGGCGGGGCCGGTGACCTCGGGCCAGGCGCTGCCGAGCCGGTCGTCGGGGCCGACGACACCGGCGGCGACCTGGTCGGCCAGGAGCATGCCGGTGAGCGCCTTGGTGACCGAGCCGATCTCGAACGGGGTGCCGGGCTCGACGGGCTGACCGGCGAGGTCCCGGTCACCCAGGCCGGCGGTGCGGATCCGGCCGTTCTCGACCAGGGCGACGGCGAGCCCGCGGCGCCCCGACGGGTCGGGCGTGGCCGACCGTGCGGCAGCGGCCAGGTCGCGATCGCCGGTGATCTGCGGGCCGAGTCGGGGCACCCGAGGCATCAGCGCCACTCCGACCAGGCCGGCGATCAGTGCGACGAGGAGGGTGGTGACGGTCGTCCGGCGCATGGTGGCTCCTGGGGTGGGGGTCGTCGGATGGGCGGCCGAGCCGCGTGTGGTCAGCGGCCAGCGGCGGTGAGGATGGCCAGCAGGGGCACCACGCGTTCGGCGGGAACCGCGTACCGACCTCGGCCGGCGCTGCGCAGCCAACCGGCGGCGGTGATCTGGCGCAGGTGGTGATGCAGTTGGCCGGTGGTGCCCAACTCCTCGATCTCGGCCAGCTCGCTGGTGCTCTGCCGGCCGCCGATGATCTCGCGCAGCAGCCGCAGCCGCACCGGGTGGGCCAACGCGGAGAGGGTGCTGGCCAGCTCCGTCCAGTCGGCGGCGAGCAGGTCGTCGACGGTGCGGCCGTACTGCCAGTCGTAGTGCTGGCCCGCGACGCGGACGGTGCCGGTGTAGAGCACCGCGCCCGACCCGTCGGGTGGTAGGCGCTGTTTGAGGCCGTCGAGCGCCCAGAAGGTGCCCTCGGGCGCGGGTGGCGTTGGCGGTGCGGCGGCGAGCCGTTCGCTCAGCGCGGCAACCTGCGCCTCCAGCGCGGCGAGCCGGTCTTCCACGGTGTCCATACGTCGGTAGTACGAACATACGTAATTACGTGCAAGTGCCGAATCGACGCGCCGCCGGGACCGGCGCGTCCGGCCCCTGCAGCGCGGCCGAGCGGTCGACAATGACCTGACCGACCCAGGGAGCGCCGATGAATCGACCTGTCGTGGTGGGCGTGGACGGATCGCCGTCCAGCCTCGTCGCCGCCGAACACGCGGCGCGGGCCGCCCTGCTCCGGTCCCGACGGCTGCTCCTGGTGCACGGCTACCTGCATGCGTCCGGCTACGGCGTGCCGCTCAACCCGTACGACCTCGGGGTGCCGGCGCCATCCGAGGAGGCGCAGCAGGTGTTGGAGCGCACGGCGGCCGAGCTGACCGAACGGTGGTCCGGCCTCGCCGTCGAGGTGCGCCAGGTCCTGGGCGGCCCGGGGGCCACCATGATCGAGGAGTCCCGCCAGGCCGAGCTGGTCGTGGTGGGCAGCCGTGGCCTGGGCGGGTTCGCCGGCCTGCTACTCGGCTCCGTCGGCGCGCAGGTGGCCGCGCACGCGCACTGCCCGGTGCTGGTGGTCCGCCCGGACGAGCAGCCGATCCCGGTGGACGGCCCGGTGCTGGTGGGCGTGGACGGGTCCGAGTCGTCCCGACTCGCGGTGGGCCTCGGCGCCGACGAGGCGGCGCTGCGGGACGTGCCACTGGTGCTGGTGCACGTCGGCCCGCCGGACGGCGGCCGGCCGGTGCCCGAGGAGTCGCAGGCCGCGCACCAGGCCGAGGCGGTGCGACTCCTGGCGGACGCCTCCGCCGTGGTGCGCGCCGAACACCCCGACCTGGTGGTGCGCGAGCATCCGGTCCGGGCGGCCGGCGCGGCCCAGGGGCTCATCGAGGCCAGCGGCACGGCGTCGCTGCTGGTCGTGGGCACCCGGGGCCGGGCCGGGTTCGCCGGCCTGTTGCTCGGGTCGGTCAGTCAGGCGGCGATCCAGCACGCGCACTGCCCGGTGCTGGTCGCCCATCCGGTCAGCTGACCGGCGCGCCGTCACCTCGGCCGAGCATCTGTAGGAAGTCGGTGGTGAGGGCGAACGGGTCGGCCGGCCCGGTGGCCGGTGGCCGGCGCTCGATCTGGTCGGCCAACTCCCCGGCGGCGCGCCGGATCCGTGCGCGCAACGCGCCGTCGGCGGTGCCGTCGGACCAGTCCTCCGGGGCGGCGAAGACAGCGGTCGGGACGACCACCGACCGAAGGTAGGCGAACATCGGGCGGACGGCGTGCTCCAGTGCCAACGAGTGCCGGGCGGTGCCGCCGGTCGCGCCGATCAGCACCGGCCGGTCGACCAGCGACTCGGAATCCAACACGTCGAAAAAGGACTTGAACAGCCCGTTGTACGACGCGCTGAAGATCGGGGTGACGGCGATGAGCCCGTCCGCCCCGGTCACCGTGTCGACGACCTCGCGCAGCGCTGCCGGCGCGAACCCGGTGAGCATGTTGTTCACCACGTCGTGGGCGTACTCGCGCAGGTCGACGACGTGCAGCTCCACTTCGGAGCCGCGCCGGACCAACTCGTCGCGGGTGGCCGCGGCGAGCTGGTCGGCGAGCAGCCGGGTCGACGAGGGCTGGCTCAGCCCCGCCGAGACGACGGCCAGGGTGCGGCGGGTCATCGGGTCGCCCCCTCCGGCGCCTTGCCCGTCACGTCGTCGACGGCGTGCACGGTGCTGTCCTTGGCGCCGCCCGCGGCGGCGACCAGCGAGGCGTGCGTCGGCGCCGCCGGCACGTGCGCCGGGCGCAGCGCGTCGAACTCCTTGCGCAGCACCGGTACGACCTCCTCGCCGAGCAGGTCGAGTTGCTCCAGCACGGTCTTCAGCGGCAACCCGGCGTGGTCCATCAGGAACAGCTGCCGCTGGTAGTCACCGACGTACTCGCGGAAGCCGAGCGTGCGGTCGATGACCTGCTGCGGGCTGCCCACTGTCAGCGGGGTTTCGCGGGTGAACTCCTCCAGCGACGGCCCGTGCCCGTAGACCGGGGCGTTGTCGAAGTACGGCCGGAACTCCCGGACCGCGTCCTGCGAGTTGCGGCGCATGAACACCTGCCCACCGAGGCCGACGATCGCCTGATCGGCGGAGCCGTGGCCGTAGTGCGCGTACCGCTGGCGGTAGAGCGCGATCATCCGCTGGGTGTGCTCCTTGGGCCAGAAGATGTGGTTGGCGAAGAAGCCGTCGCCGTAGTACGCGGCCTGCTCGGCGATCTCCGGGCTGCGGATCGAGCCGTGCCAGACGAACGGGGGCACGCCGTCGAGCGGGCGCGGCGTCGACGTGAACGACTGCAACGGGGTGCGGTACTTGCCCTTCCAGTCGACCACGTCCTCGCGCCACAGCCGGTGCAGCAGGTCGTAGTTCTCGATGGCCAGGGGGATGCCGGCGCGGATGTCCTTGCCGAACCACGGGTAGACCGGGCCGGTGTTGCCGCGGCCCATCATGAGGTCCACCCGGCCGTCGGAGAGGTGCTGGAGCATCGCGTAGTCCTCGGCGATCTTCACCGGGTCGTTGGTGGTGATCAGCGTGGTGGCGGTGGACAGCAGCAGCCGCTCGGTGCGCGCCGCGATGTAGCCGAGCATGGTGGTCGGTGACGACGGCACGAACGGCGGGTTGTGGTGCTCGCCGGTGGCGAAGACGTCCAGACCGACCTCCTCGGCCTTCAACGCGATCGCGACCATCGCCTTGATCCGCTCATGCTCGGTCGGCTCCCGACCGGTGGTCGGATCGACGGTGACGTCACCGACGGTGAAGATTCCGAACTGCATGACCAGCTCCTCGCGTGTCAACCGGGTGCCGTCGTGGTACCCGGACGCAGCTCACAACTTATTTGACGACGCAACTATTCCGTCGGCGGGACGCCTCGCAGTGGCGCCGGTCACGCCCGCAACCGGACATCGGGTCGGAGAATCCCCTCGCCGTCGGGCCGCTCAGCCGCCCGCCACCGACGGCAGCACCTGCACCTCAGCGCCATCCTTGACCGGGGTGGCCAGACCGCCGGAGTGCCGGCAGTCCTCCCCGTCGACGAAGACGTTGACGTAGCGGCGCAGCTCGCCACGCTCGTCGCGGATGCGCCGGGCCAGCCGGGGGTGCGCGACGGCCATCTCGTCCAGGACCGCCCGCAGCGTCCCGGCGGCGGTGACGTTCAGCCGACTCGCGCCCCCGGCCTCGCCACGCAGCGGGCCGGGCAGCAGCACGGTGACCACGCTCAGACCTCCGCAACGCGAACGCAGAGCACGTCGGGCAGGTGTGCCGCGACCGACGACCAGGAGTCGCCCTCGTCGCGGCTGGCGAAGACCGAGCCGGAGCGGGTGCCGAAGTAGACCCCACCAGGGCTGGCGTCGTCGGCGCACATCGCGTCCCGCAGAACCGCCGGATAGAACGGGCCCTCGGGCAGCCCGACCGACAGCGGCTCCCACTTGCCGCCGGCGTCGGCGGAACGGAACACCCGGCAGCGGTGGTCGGTCGGGAACCGCTCGCCGTCGGCCACCAACGGGAAGGTCCACACCATGCCGCCGCGCCCCGGGTGGGCCACCATCGGAAAGCCAAAGTCGCTGGGCAGCCCATCGGCGATGGAGGACCAGGTGCGGCCGTCGTCATCGGAGCGGTAGACGCCGTGGTGGTTCTGCGCGTAGAGCCGCTCGGGGTTGCCGGCGTCGCGGGCGACCTTGTGCACGCACTGGCCGAACTCCGGCCACTCGTCCGGCATGAAGTAGGCGCGGATGCCGGTGTTGCCCGGCGCCCAACTCGCCCCGGCGTCCTCCGAGCGGTAGACCCCACCGGTGGACATGGCGACCAGCAGCCGAGACGGGTCACGCGGGTGCGGCAGCACCGTGTGCACGGCCTGACCGCCGAAGCCGGCCTCCCACTGGGGCCGGTGCGGGTGGTCCCAGAGGGAACGGACCAGCTCGAAGCTGCGGCCACCGTCGGTGGACTTGAACAGCGCCGAGGGCTCGGTGCCGGCCCAGACGACGTCCGGCTCGTCGGGGCCGGCCGGCATCAGCTGCCAGACCCGCCCGAGGGAGACGCCGGTGTCGGCCGGGAACGCGACCGGCGCCTGGTCGGGCTCGTCCCAGGAGGCGCCGAGGTCGTCGCTGGTGGCGACGCTGGGGCCGAAGTGTGAGCTGGTCATGCCGGCGAGCAGCCGCGGGGTGGAACGACGGGTGTCGACAGCGACCGCGTAGACACCGGTCATCGGAAAGTGCGGACCGGTGATCTCCCAGCTGCGCCGGTCGTCGGTGCTGGTGGCGAGAAACAATCCCTTGGCTGTGCCGATCGCGAGCAGCGTTGCCATGACGTCCTCCGAACCGTCGGTGAGCAGATCGAGTGATTATGGCCACACCCCCCGACAACCTCGGCCGCCCACACGCCCGGGGCGCGCTCAGCGTCGGATGCGGGGCACGTGCCGGCGGTACGCGCTGACCGTGGGGTCGCCGTCGAGCCAGAACCGCCAGGGCAGGTCGTGCGCGCCGGTCACGCCGACCCGGGGACCCGCCACCACCGTCTCCGGCGGCACCGGCCGGGCCGGGGGGCGCAGGCGGACCGGGCCGTCGCCGAGCAGGTACGCCCCGTACGCCTCGCGGTCGATGCCGAGCGCCGAGCAGAGCCGGGCGGGCCCACGGGCCAGGTCCACGTCGCGCCGGATGGCCGGCCGGCGCTCCCGTGCCGTGGCCAGCCCGTCGACCACCTCACCGGCGCGCAGCAACACGGCGGAGGCCTCCCCCTCGACCCCGGTGACCACGTTCACGCACCAGTGCATCCCGTAGGTGAAGTAGACGTAGGCGTACCCGGCGGGGCCGAACATCACGGCGTTGCGCGGGGTGCGGCCCCGATGGGCGTGCGAGGCGGGATCGCCGCCGCTTCCCGCGTACGCCTCGACCTCGGTGATCCGGGCGGTGACCCCGCCGACGTGCAGCCGGCAGCCCAGCAGCCCGCGCGCCGCCGGCAGCAGTGGGCCGGCGAGCAGGTCCGCCAGCGCCGCCAGGTCGGCGTCGGTGCTGCTGTCACCGGGCGACAGTGCCATGTCCCCGACGGTACCCATCCCGTCGCCCCGACACCCGTCCGGCACGACGGAGAATTGAACAATCTGTTGACAAGTATTCGTTGATGGGGTGTGCTCAGGGTATGACGACCGAGGACATCTTCACCGCGCCGGACCCGGGCCGAGCCCGCGCCCACCGGACGTACGAGGCGTTACAACGGATCAGCGAGCGGCACGCCGGCACCGACACCCAGCGGGGCCGCTGGGCCCACCCGTACGTGCTGGACCCGTGGGAGGCGGTCGCCCTGGTCACCGCGTTGGCCGCCGGCGGGGCCGAGCGCGAACCCGCTGAGGAGCCGATCGACGCCGCCGACCTGACCGCCGCGCTGACCCTGCTCCCCCACGTCCGCGCCGAGCTGGACGCCCTGGAGGCCGGCCTGCTGACGCTGGCCCGCGACCGGGGGCTGACCTGGCAGGCGATCGCGTACGGGCTGGGGCTGGGCAGCGCGCAGGCGGCCCGACAGCGCTACGAACGGGTCGCCGCCCGCTCCGCCGAGCAGACCGCCTGATCCGGCGCGTCCCGAACCGACGCCCGGATCGGCCCGCCGCGCCTGCGACGGCGGTTGGGCGGGCACACTGTGCGCACGACGAGGAGGCACCCATTGGAGCGCGCGGAGATGCTGGCGTACTGCCTGGCCAAGCCGGGAGCGTGGCTGGACCAGCCGTGGGAGGGCGACGAGGTGGTGAAGGTGGGCGGCCGGATCTTCGCGTTCCTCGGCAGCGACAGCGGCAAGCCGACGGTCGGCATCAAGTGCGGGGCGACCCGGGAGGTGGCCGACGAGTGGCTGCACCGGCACCCCGACGACGCCAGCGTGATGGCCTACATCGGCCGGTCCGGGTGGAACACGCTGCGCCTGAACGGCGGGATCGACGACGAGGAGCTGACCGAGGCGGTCGACTCGTCGTACGACATGGTGGTGGCCAAGCTCCCCAAGCGGGAGCGCCCGACGGCCTGAACCGCCGCGGCGCCGGCGGCCAGCGCCGACGCCACGGCACAGCTCAGCGCGGAACGACCCGCTCGGCGGCCCACTCCCGCCAGCTGGCCAGCCGGTCCGCCGCGGCGGCGAGCTGGTCGGCGACCGGGCCGGGGCCGGTGGAACCGGGGGTGGTCCGGGCGGCGAGAGCCGAACGGACCGAGAGCACGTCGCGCACCGACGGGTCGAGGTGCCCGCTGATCGTGGCCAGGTCCTCGTCGGAGACGTCGTTCAGCTCGCACTCCCGAGCCGCGCAGAGCGCCACCAGTTGGCCGGTGATCTCGTGCGCGTCGCGGAACGGCACGTTGCGTCGGACCAGCCAGTCGGCGACCTCGGTGGCGAGGGAGAAGCCGACCGGGGCGGCGGCGACGAGGCGGTCCACCCGGACCGTCATCGTGGAGATCATTCCCGCCAGGGCGGGAAGCAGCAGCTCCAGGGTGTCGACAGCGTCGAAGGCCGGCTCCTTGTCCTCCTGCATGTCCCGGTCGTAGGTCATCGGCAGGCCCTTGAGCATGGTGAGCACTGTCATCAGGCCGCCGACCAGACGCCCCGACTTGCCCCGGGCCAGCTCGGCGATGTCCGCGTTCTTCTTCTGCGGCATGATCGACGAGCCGGTGGCGAAGGAGTCGTCCAGCTCCACCCAACCGAACTCGTGCGAGGTCCAGAGCACCACCTCCTCGCCGAGACGGGACAGGTGCACCCCGATCAGGGCGGTGGTGAAGAGGAACTCGGCCACGAAGTCCCGGTCGGCGACAGCGTCCATCGAGTTGGCGAACGACGTACGGAAGCCCAGCTCCTTGGCCACGGCCACCGGGTCCAGTGGAAGCCCGGAACCGGCCAGGGCGCCCGCGCCGAGCGGGCTGATCGCCGCCCGGTGGTCCCAGTCGCGCAGCCGCTCCAGGTCGCGCAGCAGCGGCTGCACGTGGGCGAGCAGCCAGTGCCCGAAGGTGACCGGCTGGGCGTGCTGGAGGTGGGTCATGCCCGGCGCGGCGGTGTCGATGTGCCGCTCGGCCTGCTCGACCAGCGCCTCCGCCAGCTCGACCAGGCGGCTGGCCACGCCCCGGGCGTGGTCGCGCAGGTAGAGCCGCAGGTCGGTGGCGACCTGGTCGTTGCGGGACCGGCCGGCGCGCAGCTTGCCACCGAGGCTGCCGAGACGCTCCAGCAGACCGCGCTCCAGCGCGGTGTGCACGTCCTCGTCGTCGATGGTGGGGCGGAACGAGCCAGAGGCGCAGGCGGCCTCCAGGTCGTCCAGCGCGGCCAGCATCCGGCCCAGTTCCTCCGGATCGAGCAGGCCGGCGCCAGCGAGGACCCGGGCGTGCGCCCGGGAACCCGCGATGTCGTACGGGGCCAGGCGCCAGTCGAACTGCACGCTCACCGACAGTCGGGCGAGCGCCTCGGCGGGGCCACCCGCGAACCGGCCACCCCAGAGGCTCGTCCGGTTGGTGGCGGCGCTGTTCTCGGTCAGGCTCTTGTCGTCCACCCCGCCCATTGTGGTCCCCATGGTCAGTGGCCTCCCAGCCGGGCGTCCCGAGCGGCGGCCATCCGACTCGGCAGCCCCCACAGCTGCACGAAGCCCTTGGCCAGGGACTGGTCGAAGGTGTCGCCGGTGTCGTAGGTCGCCATTCCGAAGTCGTAGAGGCTCGCCTCGGAGCGCCGGCCGGTCACCGTGGCCCGGCCGCCGTGCAGGATGATCCGCACCTCGCCGCTCACGTGCCGCTGCGCGTCGTCGATGAACGCGTCCAGCGACGCCTTCAGCGGCGAGAACCACAGCCCGTCGTAGACGAGTTCGCCCCAGCGCTGGTCGACGCCCTTCTTGAACCGGGCCAGGTCCCGCTCGACGGTCACCGCCTCCAACTCCTGGTGGGCGGTGATCAGCGCGATCGCGCCGGGTGCCTCGTACACCTCGCGGCTCTTGATGCCGACCAGGCGGTCCTCGACCATGTCGAGCCGGCCCACGCCCTGGGCGCCGGCGCGACGGTTGAGCTCCAGGATCGCCTGGTACGGGGTGACCGTCTCACCGTCGATCGCCACCGGCACACCGCCGTCGAAGGTGATCACGACCTCGTCGGGGTCGCGCTCCTGGGTCGGGTCGGAGGTGTACGAGTAGAGGTCCTCGACGGGGGCGTTCCAGATGTCCTCCAGGAAGCCGGTCTCCACCGCGCGACCCCACAGGTTCTGGTCGATCGAGTAGGGGGACTTGGCCGACACGTCGATCGGCAGCCCCTTCTCCTCGGCGAAGGCGATCGCCTTGTCCCGGGTCCAGGCGAAGTCACGGGCCGGCGCGATGATCTTCAGGTCGGGAGCGAGCGCGTTCAGGCCCACCTCGAAGCGGACCTGGTCGTTGCCCTTGCCGGTGCAGCCGTGCGACACGATGGTGCCGCCGTGCTTGCGCGCCGCCGCCACCAGGTGCTTGACGATCAGCGGCCGGGACAGCGCCGACACCAGGGGGTAGCGGTCCATGTAGAGCGCGTTGGCCCGGATGGCCGGCAGGCAGTAGTCGGCGGCGAACTCGTCGCGCGCATCCACCACCTCGGACTCGGCGGCGCCGCAGTCCAGCGCACGCTGCCGGATGGCGTCGAGGTCCTCGCCGCCCTGCCCGACGTCGACAGCTACCGCGATCACCTCGGCGCCGGTCTGCTCGGACAGGTACGGAATGGCGACGGAGGTGTCCAACCCGCCGGAGTACGCGAGCACGACCCGCTCGGTCATGACGTGGTGTTCCCTTCAACTGTGTCGTCCCGGCGGGCCCAGCCGGCGAGCTTGTCTCCGAGTGCGGCCCCGCCGACGGCCTCACGCGCCACGACGAGGATGGTGTCGTCGCCGGCGATGGTGCCGACGATCTCGGGCAGGCCCGCCCGGTCCAACGCGCTGGCCAGGTACTGGGCTGCGCCCGGCGGTGTCCGCAGCACGGCGATGTTGCCGCTGGAGTCGACCCCGTTGAGCAGTTCGCGCAGCAGCCGTACCAGCCGGGCCGGCGCGGCCTCGGCGTCGCGCAACGGTCGCTGCCCGTCCTCGGGGATCAGGTAGACGGCCGGGCCGTCGCCGCCGCGCACCTTGACCGCGCCCAACTCCTCCAGGTCCCGCGAGAGGGTGGCCTGGGTGACGCCCACTCCGTCGGCGGCGAGCAGGTCGGCCAGCTCGGTCTGCGACCGGATCGTCCGCTCGCGGATCAGCTCCACGATCCGGGCGTGCCGGGCCGCGCGGGTCAGCGGCGCGGTCATCGGGGCCCCCCGGTGGCGGCGTCGCCGGTCGCGTCGTCCCCCGTCGCGGCTCCCCCCGTCGCGGTACCCAGCAGGAACGTCAGCAGCGCCTTCTGCACGTGCAGCCGGTTCTCCGCCTGGTCGAAGACCGCGCTCTGCGGGCCGTCGAGCACCTCGTCGGTGATCTCCTCGCCACGGTGTGCGGGCAGGCAGTGCAGCACTATCGCGTCCGGCGCGGCCTGACCGAGCAGCTCCTTGTTGACCTGGTACGGCAGGAACGGGGTGATCCGGTCCAACCCGTCGGCCTCCTGCCCCATCGACGTCCAGGTGTCGGTGGCCAGCACGTCGGCGTCGCGTACCGCCTGGGCCGGGTCGGTCAGCACCCGCACCGACCCACCGGTCTCCGCCGCGATCCGGGCGGCCCGTTCCACAACTGCCGCGTCCGGCGCGAACCCGGCCGGACCGGCGATCCGCACGTGCATCCCGGCCGTCGCCCCCGCCAGCAGGTACGACTGCGCCATGTTGTTGGCGCCGTCCCCCACGTACGCCAGGGTCCGGCCGGCCGTGCCGCCGCACCGCTCCCGGACGGTGAGCAGGTCGGCCAGCAGCTGGCACGGGTGGAAACCGTCGGTGAGCGCGTTGACCACCGGCACTGTGGCGCCCGCCGCCACCTCGGCGATCCGCTCGTCACCGTGGGTCCGCAGCACGATCGCCGCGACGTAGCGGGACAGCACCCGCCCCGCGTCGGCGAGCGACTCACCGCGACCGAAGTGGGTGACCTGCGTGTCCACCACCAGGGGGTGCCCACCCAGCTCGGCGATCCCGGCGTCGAAGGAGATCCTGGTCCGCAGGCTCTGCTTGTCGAAGAGCACCGCCACCGAGCGGGGGCCGACCAGCGGCCGGTGGCCGAACCGGTCGGCCTTCATCCGCGCCGCCAGGTCGAGGACCGTGGACTGCTCGTCGGGTGAGAGGTCGTCGTCGCGCAGGAAATGCCGGGTCATCGAGTCGTCCCCGTCGTGGTGGTCAGAGCGGCTGGTGCGATCTGCGCGCCGGCGACCGCCGGGGCGGTCGCGTCCAGTGCGGCGGGCAGCGCCGCGAGGAAGGCGTCCGCCTGGGCGGCGGTGAGGATCAGCGGCGGCGCCAGCCGGATCACACCCGGCTGCACCGGGTTGACCAGGAAGCCGGCCTCCCGCAGGGCCTCGGCCAGCACCGACGACACCGGTGCGGTGAGCGCCACGCCGAGCAGCAGACCGGCGCCGCGTACGCCGGCGATCAGCGGGTGGTCCAGCGCCTCGATGCCGCGACGCAGCCGCTCACCGACCCGCTTGACGTTGTCGAGCAGGCCCTCGTTGGCGATCGTCGCCACCACGGCGAGCGCCGCCGCGCAACTGACCGGGTTGCCGCCGAACGTGGTGCCGTGCGAACCGGGGGTCAGCAGGTCCGCGGCGGGGCCGAAGGCCAACGTCGCGCCGATGGGCAGCCCGCCACCCAACCCCTTGGCCAGGGTGACCACGTCCGGCTCCACACCCTCGGCCTGGTGCGCGAACCAGTGCCCGGTACGCCCGACGCCGGTCTGCACCTCGTCGAGGACCAGCAACGCGCCGTGCCGGGCGGTGATCCGCCGGGCCGCGGCGAGATAGCCGGCCGGCGGGACCAGCACGCCGTTCTCACCCTGGATGGGCTCCAGGATCACCATGGCGGTGGCGTCCGAGACGGCCGCGTCGAGGGCGGCGACGTCGCCGTAGTCGACGTGGGTCAACTCGCCGGGCAGCGGCCGGAACGGGTCGGCCTTGGCCGGTTGGCCGGTCAGCGCGAGGGCGCCCATGGTGCGGCCGTGGAAGCCGCCCCTGGTGGCCACCACGTGGGTGCGGCCGGTGCGCCGGGAGAGCTTGAACGCCGCCTCGTTCGCCTCCGCGCCCGAGTTGGCGAAGAACACCCGGCCCGGTCGGCCGGCGAGCGCCAACAGCAGCTCGGCGAGGGCGACCGGCGGCTCGGCCACATAGAGGTTGGAGACGTGCCCGAGGGTCGCGACCTGCTTCGACACCGCCGCCACCACAGCGGGGTGGGCGTGACCGAGGGCGTTGACCGCGATGCCACCCACCAGGTCGAGGTACTCCCGGCCGGCATCGTCGACCACGACGGCACCGGCGCCGGAGACCAACGCCATCGGCGGCGTGCCGTAGTTGTCCATCATGGACTGCTTCCACCGCTGCGCCAACGTGCTCATGTCGCGTCCGTCCCGTCTCCCGGCACCACCATCGTTCCGAACCCTTCCGAGGTGAACACCTCAAGCAACGTGGAGTGCGCCACCCGACCGTCGACGACGTGCGCGGCGGGCACTCCCTGACGCACCGCCCGCAGGCAGGCCTCCATCTTCGGCACCATCCCCGACTCCAGGCTGGGCAGCAGCTTGGCCAGGTCGTCCGCGGCGATCTCGGAGACCAGGCTGGTGGTGTCCGGCCAGTCCGCGTACAGGCCGGCCACGTCGGTGAGCACTACCAGCTTGCGGGCCTGCAACGCGATGGCCAGCGCCGCGGCGGCGGTGTCCGCGTTGAGGTTGTGCAGCACCCCGTCCACGTCCGGCGCCACCGTGGAGATCACCGGAATCCGACCGGCCTCGATCAGGTCGGTCACAGCGGACACGTCGACCGACTCGACGTCCCCGACCTGGCCCACGTCGACCGGCAGCCCGTCCACGTACGCGGGACGCCGCACCGCCGTGAACAGCCGGGCGTCCTCGCCGGAGAGGCCGACGGCGTACGGACCGTGCGAGTTGATCAGACCCACCAGTTCCCGGCCCACCTGACCGACCAGCACCATCCGGACCACGTCCATCGCCTCGGCGGTGGTCACCCGCAGACCACCCCGGAACTCGCTGGCGATGCCGAGGCGACCCAGCATGGCGGAGATCTGCGGACCGCCACCGTGCACCACCACGGGCTTCAGGCCGGCGTAGCGCAGGAAGACCATGTCGGCCGCGAACGCCCGCTGCAACTCCGGATCGGTCATCGCGTTGCCGCCGTACTTGACCACCACCGTCGAGCCGGAGAAACGGGCCAACCAGGGCAGCGCCTCGATCAGGGTCTCCGCCTTGACCTGGGCGCGAGCCAGATCGCTACTAAGACTCATGTCGAATAGGCCGAGTTCTCGTGCACGTATGCGTGGGACAGATCGTTGGTCCAGATCGTGGCGGCCGACGTACCCGCGTGCAGGTCGATCCGGATGGTCACGTCCCGCCCGGTCAGGTCGACCTTCGAGCGGTCCTCGGCGGCGGCGCCGCCCCGGCACACCCACACCCCGTTGACCGCCACGTCCACCTCGTCCGGCTCGAACGCGGCGGCGGTCGTACCGACGGCGGCGAGGATCCGACCCCAGTTGGGGTCGTTGCCGAACAGCGCCGTCTTGACCAGGTTGTTGCGGGCCACCGTACGGCCCACCTCGACCGCCTCGTCCTCGTCCGCCGCGCCGACCACGTCGATGGCGATCTGCTTGGTGGCACCCTCGGCGTCGGCCACCAACTGCTGGGCCAGGTCGTGACAGGCCGCGGTGACGGCGGCGGCCAGCTCGGCCGGCGTCGGCTCGACGCCGCTCGCCCCGCTGGCCAGCAGCAGCACCGTGTCGTTCGTGGACATGCAGCCGTCGGAGTCGACCCGGTCGAAACTGACCCGGGTGGCCGCCCGCAACGCCTCGTCCAGCGTCGCCGGCCCGGCCACCGCGTCGGTGGTCAGCACGCAGAGCATGGTGGCCATCCCGGGCGCAAGCATCCCGGCGCCCTTGGCCATGCCGCCGACCGTCCAGCCGCTCCCCCGGGCCACAGTGGTCTTCGGCCGGGTGTCCGTGGTCATGATCGCCTCGGCGGCGGCCGGGCCACCGTCGCGGGACAGCCCACGGATCGCCGAGCGGACGCCCGGCAGCAGCTTCGGCATCGGCAGCCGCTCACCGATCAGGCCGGTCGAGCAGACCGCGACCTCACCGGCACCGAGGATCAACCGAGGGCTGACCGAGGTCAGCACGGCGGCGGTGTGCTCGGCGGTGGCGTGCGTGTCCTGGAAGCCCGCAGGGCCGGTGCAGGCGTTGGCGCCACCGGAGTTGAGCACCACGGCCCGGACCACACCGCCCTGCACGACCTGCTGGGTCCAGAGCACCGGCGCGGCCTTGACCCGGTTGGTGGTGAAGACACCGGCCACTCCGGCGTCCGGGCCGTCGTTGACGACCAGGGCGACGTCCGCGCCGCCGCTGGTCTTGAGGCCGGCGGCCACACCGGCCGCCCGGAACCCCCGAGGGGTGGTGACACTCACGGGGTGACCCCCCAGATCGACAGGCCCGTCGTCTCCGGCAGGCCGAGCATCAGGTTGGCGTTCTGTACGGCCTGACCGGCCGCGCCCTTGCCCAGGTTGTCCAACGCGCTGAGCACGATCAGACGACCCGAGTCGACGTCGACGGTGGCCTGCAGGTGACACGAGTTGGAGCCCAGCGTGGCGGCGGTGTGCGGCCAGCGGCCCTCCGGCAGCACGTGCACGAACGGCGCGTCCGCGTACGCCCGGGCCAGCACCTCCTGCGGGTCGACGCCGCGCGCCGGCACCACGGTGACGGTGGCCAGGATGCCGCGCGGCATCGGCGCCAGGACCGGGGTGAACGACAGGCCGGTCGCGCCGGTGGCCTGCTTGATCTCCGGGACGTGCTGGTGGGTGCCCACCCGGTACGGGGACAGGTCGCCCATCACCTCGCTGGCCAACAGGTGCGGCTTGGCCGCCCGGCCGGCGCCGGAGGTGCCGGAGGCGGCGACCACCACCACGTCGGCGGGGCTGGCCGCGCCGTCGGCGAGCAGCGGCGCGAGCGCCAGGGTGATCGCGGCGGCGTAGCAGCCGGTGTTCGCGACCCGGGTGGAGCCGGCGATCAGCTCCCGCTGGCCGGGCAGCTCGGGCAGGCCGTAGGTCCACTGCCCGGCGTGCGTGCCGCCGTAGTACTGCGCCCAGGCGTACGGGTCGGCCAGCCGGTGGTCGGCACCGAGGTCGACGATCCGCACCTCGGCCGGGAGCTGGGCCGCGAGGGCAGCCGACTGGCCGTGCGGCAGGGCCAGGAAGACCAGGTCCGCGTCGGCCAGGGTGGTCGAATCGGTCTCGCCGAGCACCAGGTCGAGCCCGGTGAGCTGCGGGTGCACCACATCGACGCGGTGCCCGGCCTGGCTGTGCGCGGTGGCGGCAACCAGGTCGAACTCCGGGTGCCCGGCGATCAGGCGCAGCAGCTCACCCCCGGCGTACCCGCTCGCTCCGGCGACCGCGACTCGGATCCCCATACCCACCTCCGCATGACTATGCAGCGAAGATTAACAAAACCGATCACGCGCTGCAACTTCATACAGTGCCCTGCATGGAAATGTATCCGGTGCCGATCGGGAAATGATCGCCTGAACCAACGTTAAATCGACTAGCATGACTTTCCGACGGTGGTGGTCCGGCCTGTCCGGTCCGCGAGGGGGCACCTGACGGAGGACGCTGTGGGGCTGTCGTTCGAGATCCTCGGTCCGGTCCAGGTGCGTCGCGACGGGCAGGCAGTGCGGGTGCCGGCCGGCCGACCCACCGCTCTGCTCGTCACCCTCCTGTTGCAGGCCGGTCTGGCGGTCCCTGTCGAACGACTGCGCGAGGAGTTGTGGGGCAGACGGCCCCCGACGTCGGCCGTGGCGAACCTGCGCAGCCACGCCAGCCAACTCCGCCACCTGCTCGACTCCCCCGACGACCCGCCCCGACTCCCCGCCGAGCACGGCGGGTACCTGCTCCGGATCGAGCCGGGCGAGCTGGACGCCTCCGAGTTCGAACGACTTACCACCGACGGCCACGCCGCCCGCATCAGCGGGGAACCCGAACTGGCCGCCACCCTGCTCAGTCGCGCGCTGGCGCTCTGGTCGCCGACCGATCCGCCACCGGCGTACGGGCCGGCGACGTCAGCCGCCTTCGACAGGCTGCGCGAGCGGCGGGTCAGCGCCCGGGAAACGTACGCGGCCTGCCGCCTGGACCTGGGCGACCCAGGTACGCCGGCGTTGCTGACCCTGCTGCGCCAGCACCTCGCCGAGCACCCGCTGCGGGAGCCGGCGTGGGCGATGCTGATGACCGCCCTGCACCGGGCCGGTGACCAGGCCGGCGCGGTGCAGACCTACCAGGCGGCCTGCCGGGCGCTCCACGGTGAGCTGGGCGTGCCCCCCGGGCCAGAGCTGACCGAGCTGTACCGCTCGGTGCGCCGCCACGAACGCCGCGCGGCGATCCCGCCCCGACGGCACGGCCCCACGCCGACCCGGCGCCCTCCCGTCGCGCCGAGGGTGCCACACGAGCTGCCCTGCCCTACCGCGCCGTTCGTCGGCCGCCGGGTGGAGCTGGCCCGGCTGCGCCAGGCGCTCGTCGACGCCCGCCGACAACCGGTCATCGTGGCGATCTACGGGATGGCCGGCACCGGCAAGTCCGCGCTGGCGCTGCGCGTCGCGGCGGCGGCGCTGGACGCCTTCCCCGACGGCCAGCTCCACCTCGACCTCGGCGGGTCGGTCGCCGACGCCGCACCCCCGCCGTTGCAGATCGCGACCCGGGTGCTCCGGGCCCTGCACCCCGGCACCGAGGAACCAGAGCCGACAAGCGTCGCCGAGGCACGCGCCCGTGTCCGCTCCCTGCTGTTCGACAGGCGGGTCCTGCTGGTGCTCGACAACGCCGCCGAGGCGGCCCAGGTCGACGACCTGCTACCGGTACGCGGCGGGTGCGCGCTGCTGGTCACCAGCCGCAACCCGGTCACCACCGGCGACGCCCCCAAGCTGCGGCTCGATCCGCTGCCCGCCGCCGACGCTCTGGCACTGCTGCGGGCCACCGCCGGGGACCGCCCGGTGGACGCCGAGCCGGAGGCGGCCTCGGCCGTGGTCAACCTCTGCGAGCGGCTGCCACTGGCGTTGCGCACCGCCTCCGCCCGGTTGACCGAGGGGTCGCACTGGTCGCTGAGCCGGTTGGCGCGGCTGCTGCGCGACGAGCGGTACCGGCTCGCCGAGACCGGGCTCGGGCCGCGACTCAGCGCCAGCTACCGGCGGCTCGGCTCGGCCGCGCCGGTCTTCCTCCGGCTCGGCCGCGCCCACCCTGGGCCGGTCACCGCCGAACTGGCCGCCACGCTGAGCGGGGCCCTTCCCGAGGACGCGGCGCGAGCACTGGACCGGCTGGTCGCCGCTCAGCTCGCCGAGCCGGCCGGGCCCGGCCGGTTCCACATCGGCGAACTCGTCCGGCTCTACGCCGCCGAACTCGCCGCCACCGAGGTTGGCGGCGACCTGGCCGGTCACACCGGCGCCGGCGTGTCCTCCCGGTAGCCGCGCGCCTGGAGGCCGAACAGCCGGGCGTACCGGCCGGCGGCGGCGAGCAACTCGCCGTGGTCGCCCCGTTCGACGACCCGACCGTCGGCGAGCACCACTATCGTGTCGGCGTCGCGCACCGCGTTGAGGCGGTGCGAGATGAGCAGACTGGTCCGACCCCGGCGCAGCTCGCCCAACCGGCGGTGCAGGTCGTGCTCGGCCTCCGCGTCCAGGCCGGAGCTGGGCTCGTCGAGGATCAGCAGGTCCCGCTCGGCCCGCAGGAAGCCCCGGGCCAGCGCCACCCGCTGCCACTGACCGCCCGACAGCACCACGCCGGCCTGCGGGTCGTCCCGATCCGGGCCGTCGAAGAAGATCCGGGTCAACAGGGTGTCGTAGCCGCGGGGCAGCGCCGTCAACGCGTCGTCGATGCCCGCGTACCGGGCGGCGGTTCGCAGCCGCTCCGGGTCGTCACGGGCAGCCAGGTCACCCAGCGCGATGTTCTCCGCCGCGCTGAGGTCGTACGGCATGAAGTCCTGGAACACCGCGCCCAGCCGCTCGCGCAGCTCCGCCGGGTCGAACTTGCGCAGGTCGACCCCGTCCCACCGGATGCTGCCGCGTTCCGGGTCGTAGAACCGGCACAGGAGCTTGACCAGGGTGCTCTTGCCAGCGCCGTTGAGCCCCACCAGGGCGGTGGTGGCGCCGGCCCGCAGGTGCAGGTCCACGCCCCGCAGCACCCACGGATGCTCCGGCGAGTAGCGGAACCACACGTCGCGGAGCTCGATGCCCTCGCTCAGCGGCGGCACCGGGCGGGGTGTGGCCGGCACCGGCAGGTCCGTCTCGACGTGCGCGACCTGGTCGTAGTGCTCGAAGAGCAGCAACGCCTGGTGGATCGCGCCGATCTGGACGACCAGGCTGCCCAGCGCGCCCTGCACCCCCGGGATCGCGGCCAGAAAGATCACCACATCGCCGGGAGTGAGCCCGCCCGCCCGGGCGACCGAGACGGTGTAGACCACCCCGATGCCCGCCACCGTCGCGCCGAGCAGCCCGAGCACCGCCTGGGCGCGCACCTCCCGGCGGTCCAGCCGCTGCTCCACCCGGTGCATGGCGTGCAGTTCGTCGAGCATCCGGTCGCCGAAGAACCGGCCCAGACCGAACAGCCGTACCTCCTTGGCCGCCGGCACCCCCACCAGCAACTGGGCGAAGAACAGGTCCCGCCGCTGGAAGTGCTCCATCCGCAGCACCATCGCCGCGCGGGCCCGGTTGAGCCGCAGCTGCATCCAGAGGGTGGGCAGGGCGGCGAGAAGCACCAGCGCCCCGATCAGCGGGTTGAGCATCAGCAGGACACCGAGGAAACCCGCCATCGCCAGCGCGCTCTGCACCGCGCCGAACGCGTTGCCGGTCAGCTGGGTGGGGCCGAGGTGACCGGTCTGCTGGGCCGCCTGCAACCGGTCCTGGAACTCCGGGTCCTCCAGCCGCACCAGCCCGACGAGACGCTGCACCGCGTCGTACAGCCGGCGGCGCACCAGCCGGGACACCGCCCGCGAGCGCTCCGCGGCCACGTAGGTGCGCAGGTGCGGCAGGACCGTGCCGAGCGCGGCGGCGACGGCCAGGCCGGCGGCGAGCGCGGCCAGCGACACGGCGGGTGAGCCGCCACCGGTGAGCCGGTCCAGCACGAGCTTGGTAAGCGCGGCCACGAGCACCGGGGTCAGCCCGGCCAGCACCGCGAGCAGCAGGTCCGCCGCGGTGCCCGCCGGGGCGGCCCGCCAGGTCAGGCCCAGCGCCGCCCGGGCGTGCCGGGCAGCCCGTCGCGGTGCCAGCCGGGGGCCGCTCACCGCGCCACCGGCAGGTCCAACCGGGCGATACCGAAGGCCGTGGAGGCCACGATCCCGCGCTGGTCGAGCAGGCCGAACGCCGGGAACCCCTTGACCCCGAACGCGAGCGGAAGCGCGCCGGTTCCCGGTTCGACGAACACTGTCGCCAGACCGAGGAACTGCTCGGCGTACGTGGCCGTCTCCGGGCCCTTGCCGACCACGACGATCCACACGTGCTCGGCACCGCCCGGCATCGTGCGCGCCCGGTCGACAAGCACCGGCAATTGCTCCTCGCAGTGCTCGCAGCTCGGCGAGAGGAACGCGACCATCGTCATCGGCGGCAGGTCGGCCCTCGAGAGCACCCGTCCGTCCAGGGTGGTGGACACGAAGTCGCCAGGAATCGAGCCCACCTCCATCATCACCGCCGGTGGTTGGCCCTGCTGGTCGCTGAGCAGGTCGGAGTGCTCGCGCAGCCGACGGACCACACCGAGCAGCAGGACCAGGTTGAGCAGGCCGAGAGCGGCGACGAGGACGACGGCGACGGTCAACAGCGCCATGAGGGCTCCTTCGGGGTGCGGGGATTCGATCCGGGGTCAGTGCCGGCCGGCCGGGCGGGTCGGCCGCGACGGGGTGGGGGCGAAGAGGGCAACGAGGTCGTCGAGGCGGACCACAACGGCGGCGAGGGGGACCGCGACGCCGACGGCGACCAGCGCGGCGGAGGCGGACAGCGGCGGCCCGGCGGCGGCGGCTCCGCCGAGCAGGCCGAGCAGCGCCACCGTCACGAGCGCGAGGTTGCGCCCGACGTGCCGGGCGCCGATGGGCGCGTCGGCGGCGCCGAAGCAGCGACAGGCCGGCCGGGCGCCCCGGCGCAGCGCCCCGACCATCGCGGCGGTGAGCACACCGAGCAGCCCGACGGCGAGGACCAGCCCGGCGGGCACGGTCCGGGAAACGGCGAGCAGCACCACGACGGACGCCTCGGCGGCCACGGCCACGCGGGCGGCCGGCGCGGTCCAGCGGGCCGGCACACCGAACTGGCCGACCGACGCCACGAACGCGGCGTAACCCGCCCGGGTCCGCAGCTTGCCGATGACCGCGGCGAGGAACACCAGGGCCAGCAGTAGCCGCGCGGTCAGTTCCAGGGCTCGCATCCGTACCCACCTCCTTAGCTGGGAGTCCCACGCTAGGAGCGGCGGATACATCGCGAATACATCGACGACCGCCGACGCCCGAGTCGGCTGTACCGGCGGTGTATCGGGCCGCCGTAGCGTCCCGGCAACGATCAGCATCGAGGGGAGGTGAACGAATGTTCCGTCGACTGGAGAACCTGGGCGAGCGGATGCTCGGCGTGTTCGTACCCAAGGTGACGGCAGCTGCCGGCTGTCCGCCGGACCCGTACTGCGCGCTCTGTGGGACGTGCTACTTCAAGCGCTGTAGCACGAACCTTGGCTGCAAGACGACCTGCGGAAGCTGCGGTTACTACTGCAGCGCGGGCGCGAGCACGATGTCCGCTCTCTGCTGAGGCGGTGACGGTGTGCCGTCCGGCCCTGGGCCGGACGGCACACCGTCCTGTGTGACACCGCTCCGGCGGTCAGTTCGCGGGCAGTCGCGGTCGTACCACCACCCCGAGCAGATCCGGCTCGGCGATGTAGCCGCACTCGCGGGAGTCGTAGCTCTGGGACGGGTTGTCGCCGAGCACCACCAGTCGGCCGGCCGGCACGTTCCGCTCGCCGCCCTGGCGCAGCAGCGGCACCCGGTCCACCGGCACCGGGTCACCCGGCACCGCGTAGGCCCGCTTGATCAGCAGACCGGGGTTGCCCGCAGCGTCGGGGCGGGTGGGACGCCCGGCGGTCATCCTGGCCGGGGCCACCACCACGACCACGTCGCCGGGCCGCACCCGGGCCAACGGCACCCGTCGGGCCAGCACCCGGTCACCGGAGCGCAGCGTCGGTTCCATGCTGCGCCCCACCACCGCGACCAGCAGCAGGTGCCGGCGGGCCCAGAGCAGGCCGGCGGTGGCCACCGCGAGTACGGCGGCCATCGCGAGCCATCCCAGCAGCGGCATTGCTCAGGCGCCGCGCAGGGTGGCGCCGAGGCGCTCCGCCGCGACGGCGACCGCCGTGTCCCGTGCCGCGACCGCCTCCTCGACGGTGAGCGTCCGGTCCGGTGCCCGGAAGGTGAGCTTGTACGCCAGCGAGCGGCGTCCGGCGCCGAGCTGCGCGCCGGAGTACACGTCGAACAGTCGCACGTCCTCCAGCAGCTCACCGGCGCCCGCCTCCAGCGCCCGGCGCACCTGCTCCGCCGGCACCGACTCGTCCACCACCAACGCCACGTCGATCAGCGCCGGCGGGAAGCCGGAGACCGTCGGCGCGGACGTCACCGGGGTCGACGGCAGCGCGTCGAGGTTCAGCTCCATCGCGCAGGTGCGGCGGGGCAGCTCCAACGCCGCGACCACCACCGGGTGCAGCTCGCCGGCGTGCCCGACGACCGAGCCGTCGACCCGCAGCTCGGCGCAGCGACCCGGGTGCCACGGGGCGTACTCGGCGGCGCGCACCTCGACCCGCTCGTCGGGGATCCCGGCGGCGGCCAGCACGTCACGGGCCGCCTCGATCGCGTCCGCCCAGCCGGCCGGTCGACCCGCACCCCACCAGCCGGCCGGGTCCAGGTCACCGGAGAGCACCACCGCGACGTGCACCGGCTGCGCCGGCACCACAGCGTCGGCGGCCGCGAACTCCGCGTCGGTGGGACGACGGTCCACGCCCATCGCCGGCGGGCTGCCGGCGCCGACGCGCGGGTGGAAGACCGCACCGATCTCGTAGAGGGCGAGGTCGCGGTGACCCCGGCCGAGGTTGCGCTTGAGGGTGCCGAGCAGCGGGCCGAGCAGCGTGGTGCGCAGCAGCGGCTCTTCCTCGGACAGGGGGTTGGCCAGCCGCACCGCGGGCCGGCGCGGGTCGTCGGCCGGCAGGCCGAGCTGGTCGGCCAGCTCCGGCGACACGAACGGGTGCGCGAGCACGGACACGTACCCCCGCTCGGCCAGCGAGTCGGCGACGGCCCGGCGGCGACGCTGTCGCGGGGTCAGACCGCGGCCCGGAGGCGCGGTGGGCAGCACCGACGGCACCCGGTCGTACCCGTCGAGGCGGACGACCTCCTCGACCAGGTCGGCCGGGTCGGTCAGGTCGGGCCGCCAGGTCGGCGGGGTGACGCTCAGCACCGTCCCGACGCCGCTGGCCACGCCGACCGCGCCTGGGTCCTCGGACAACCGGTCCGCGCCCTGCGCGACAGTGCAGCCGACCCGCTCCAGCAGGGCGACCACCCGCGCCGGCGGGTACTCGACGCCGACCCGCCGGGTCGGCAGGTCCGCCGGAAGGCTGATCGGGGTACGCGGCCGGACGTGGTCGATGTCCAGGATCTCCGCGCCCGGCGTGCCACCGCCGTGCTCGGTGAGCAGCCGCACGGCACGCTCCAACGCGACCAGCGCGACGGCCGGGTCGACGCCCCGCTCCCAGCGCTTCGCGGCCTCGCTGAAAAGCTTGTGCCGGCGGGCGGTACGCCCGACCATCGCCGGGTCCCAGTGCGCCGCCTCGAAGAGCACTGTGGTGGTGCCGGCGACGACCTCGCTGGTCTCGCCGCCCATCACCGCAGCGAGGGAGATCGGACCACTGTCGTCGCAGATCACCATGTCGTCGGCGGTGAGCACCCGGTTGACCCCGTCGAGGGTGGTCAGCTTCTCCCCCGCGTCGGCGCGCCGGACCACCAGCGGCCCGGCGATCCGGTCGGCGTCGAAGGCGTGCATCGGCTGGCCCAGCTCCAGCATCACGTAGTTGGTGATGTCGACGGGCAGCGAGATGCTGCGGATGCCGGCGGTGACGAGCCGCTGCTGCATCCAGGACGGTGTGGGCGCGGTCGGGTCGACCCCGCGGACCAGCCGGGCCGTGAACCGGTCGCAGCCGACAGTGTCGCGAACGTCCACCGGGTACGCGGGCGTCTCGGTGCCGCCCGGGGCCGGCGCGAGGGCCGGGTCGCGCAGCGGCACGTCGAACGCGTGCGACAGCTCCCGGGCCAGGCCGCGCAGGCTCAGCGCGTACCCCCGGTCGGGGGTGATCTCCAGATCGAGCACGACGTCGTCGAGGCCGACGACCGGGCGCGCGTCGTCGCCCGGCTTGGCCGTGACGTCCGGCCCCAGCACGATGATGCCGGAGTGGTCGTCGCCGAGGCCCAGCTCCTTGGCCGAGCAGATCATGCCCGCCGAGTTGTGCCCGTACGTCTTGCGGGCGCCGATGGCGAAGCCGCCGGGCAGTACGCCGCCGGGCAGGATCACCACCACCCGGTCACCCGGTGCGAAGTTTCGGGCCCCGCAGACGATCTCCTGCGGCTCGCCGGTGCCGTTGGCGGCACCCACGTCGACCCGGCAGAACCGGATCGGCTTCTTGAAGCCGGTGAGCTCCTCGATCTCGCGGACCTCACCGACAACCAGTTGGCCGGTGACGGTCTCGGCCAGGTCCACCACGGACTCGACCTCGATGCCGAGGTCGACCAGGGCCTGCTCCAGGTCACCGGCGGGCAGGTCGGCGGGAAGGTCGACGTACTCCCGCAGCCAACTGACAGAAACTCGCATGACTTCAGACCACCGTTCCCGTGTCTCGTACCCGCATCGCCTACGCCCCGGTCCCGAGCGCGCGGCTGAACCGCACGTCGCCCTCGAAGAGATGGCGGATGTCGCTGACCCCGTGCCGGACCATCAGGGTCCGGTCGATGCCCATGCCGAAGGCGAATCCGGAGTAGACCTCCGGGTCGACGCCGCAGGCGCGCAGCACCCGGGGGTTGACCATGCCGCAGCCACCCCACTCGACCCACTGTGGGCCGTCCCGGTGCTCCGGGAACCACACGTCGAACTCGGCCGACGGCTCGGTGAACGGGAAGTAGTGCGGCCGCCACCGGGTCTTCGCCTCCGGGCCGAACATCGCCCGGGCGAAGTGGTCCAGCGTGCCCCGCAGGTGCGCCATCGTGATGCCCTTGTCGACCACCAGGCCCTCGGCCTGGTGGAACACCGGGCTGTGGGTGGCGTCGATCTCGTCGGTGCGGTAGACGCGGCCCGGCACGATCACGTAGATCGGCGGCTTGCGGCTGAGCATCGTGCGGGTCTGCACCGTCGAGGTGTGCGTCCGCAGCACCAGGCCGGAGCCCTCCGGTGCGATGTGGAAGGTGTCCATCAACCCGCGCGCCGGGTGGTCGGCGGGGATGTTCAACGCGTCGAAGTTGACCCACTCCAGGTCGACCTCGGGCCCCTCGGCCACCTCGTAGCCCATCCCGACGAAGAGGTCGCTGATCGACTCCATCAGGGTGCTCAGCGGGTGCCGGGCGCCGCGCGGACGCCTGTCGTAGGGCAGGGTGACGTCCACCCGCTCCTCGACCAGCACCCGCTCGGCCTGCTCGCGCTCCACCACCTCGGCGCGCTCGGCGTACGCGGACTCGATCGCCCGGCGGGCCTCGTTGACCCGCTTGCCGGCGTCGGACTTCGCGGCCGGCGGCAGCGCACCGATCTCCCGACGCGCGAGGGAGACCGGTGACCGGTCACCCAGGTGCACCGAGCGCAGCGCGGTCAGCGCGTCCGGGTCGGCGGCGGCCTCGAACGCCTTCGTGGCGTCCGCGACGGCCTCGGCCAGGGCGGCGGGGTCGAGCAGGGCGACCTGCTTCGGGTCGTACGGATCGTTGCGGTAGCTCATGGCGTACGGGCACTCCCTCACGGCGGCGCCAGCCCTCACCGGGGCGGCTAGGCGAGTCTACGGACGCGCGGCTGTGCCGCAGCCCGCCGGTAGGAGTTGCGCAGGGAGCAGGTCAGGCCCGCCGCCCGCCGACACCGGCGGGCTGGCTAAACGAACGCCGTGTCGCGTTCATGGACGGACGCTCTCCCCTGCTGTCAGTCGCGCCGGAGGCAATCACCCTCAGCGCTGCGCTCTCGCTGAAGCGTACAGGCAGACCGCGGCGGCGGCAGCCAGGTTAAGGCTCTCCGCGCGCCCGTACAGCGGCACCCGCACCGTGGTGTCGGCGGCGGCGGTCAGCTCCTCGGGCAGCCCGTGCGCCTCCGAGCCGAACAGCCAGGCGGTGGGCCCGACGAGCCGACCGTAGTCGGTCAGGTCGTCCAGGTCGTTGTCGCCGTACCCGGTGGTGGCGAAGATCGACAGCCCGGCGGCGCGCAGCGCGTCGATGACCGCGACCGGGTCGGGGGCGCGCACCACGTCGACGTGGAAGAGGCTGCCGGCCGAGGCCCGCACACACTTGCCGTTGTACGGGTCGACGGCGTCTCCGGCGAAGATCACCGCACCCGCACCGGCCGCGTCGGCGGTGCGCAGCACCGTGCCGGCGTTGCCCGGGTCACGGATCTCGGCGAGCACCGCCACCAGCCGGGGCGCACCCGCGAGGGCCTGCTCCAGTGAGACGTCCAGGTGCCGGCAGACGGCGACCAACCCCTGTGGGGCGACGGTCTCGGTCAGCGCCGCGAGGGCGTCGTCGGTCACCTCGGAGACCGGCACGTCGGCGCGGGCCGCCGTGGCGGCCAACTCCGGATACCTGTCGAGGGCGGTGGGCGTACCGAAAAGTTCGGTGACCACCTCCGGCCGCGCGAGGGCCTCGCGGACCGCCTGCGGGCCCTCGGCCAGGAAACGGCCGGTGGCGTCGCGGTCCCGGCGGCGTTGCAGGCGGCGGGCGGCGACAACCCTGGGTGTACGCGGGGTGAAAGCCATGATGTGCGTTCCTCCGGCACGATTGAGGCGCCCCCCGGACGGCGGTGCCGACACGGGAGACGCCTCGTTCTGGTGCGTGGGGATCAGGCGGCCTGAGCCGCCGCGCCGCCGGTGCCCTCGGCCGTGACCGCGGCCCGGGCCAGCTCGACGATCGCCGCGAAAGAGGCGGCGTCGTTGACAGCCATGTCGGCCAGGATCTTGCGGTCGACCTCGATGCCGGCCAGACGCAGGCCCTGGATCATACGGTTGTAGGTCATCCCGTTGGCCCGGGCGCCCGCGTTGATCCGCTGAATCCACAGCTGCCGGAAGTCGCCCTTGCGGTCGCGACGGTCCCGGTAGGCGTACTGCATCGAGTGCAGCACCTGCTCCTTGGCCTTGCGGTACAGGCGGGAGCGCTGACCGCGGTAACCACTCGCGGACTCCAGCAGGGTACGACGCTTCTTCTGGGCGTTTACAGCCCGCTTGACGCGTGCCATCTCAACTCCTAATTACGTAAGGTGGCGCGCGTCAGCGGCCGAGCAGCTTCTTGATGCGCTTGACGTCGGCCTTGGCCAGCACGACCGTGCCGGTCAGCCGGCGGGTCTGGGTGGAGGGCTTCTTCTCCAGGTTGTGGCGGAGGCCGGCCTGCTGGGCAACGATCTTGCCCTTGCCGGTCACCTTGACCCGCTTACCCATACCCGTGTGGCTCTTCATCTTCGGCATGTGGAACGTCTTCTCCCCTGTTACTCGCCGCTGGTGTCGGCGGCGAGGCCGGTGTCACCGGCTGCTGCGGTCTCGCCGACCGCCGCGGTCTCATCGGCTGCCGGAGCGGACTCGTCCGCCCGGTCCCGAGGTCCGCCGCGAGACGCCGTAGCGGCGACTGCGGAGGCCTTGACGGCCCGATGCGGGGCGAGAACCATAATCATGTTTCGGCCGTCCTGCTTCGGAGCGGCCTCGACGTATCCCAGTTCCGTGATCTCGGATTCGAGCCGGCGCAGGAGCCGGTAACCCAGCTCCGGACGACTCTGCTCGCGACCGCGGAACATGATCGTCACCTTGACCTTGTCGCCCGCCTTGAGGAACCGCACCACGTGACCCTTTTTGGTCTCGTAGTCGTGCGGGTCGATCTTCGGCCGAAGCTTCATTTCCTTGATGACGGTCTGCTGCTGATTACGCCGCGCTTCGCGCGCCTTGAGTGCGCTCTCATACTTGAACTTGCCGAAGTCCATGAGCTTGCACACCGGCGGGCGCGCCATCGGCGCAACCTCGACCAGGTCCAGATCGACGTCCGCAGCCAGCTGAAGAGCGCGCTCCAGCGGGACGATGCCCACCTGCTCACCCTCTGGGCCGACCAGTCGGACCTCACGTGCCCGGATCTGCTCGTTCACGCGTGGTTCGACGCTGATGGGGCCTCCTCGAGTCGTTTCTGCTCTGTCGCCGACCCCTGCGGCTCCCAGGAGGGAACCGACCCGAAAAGCAGAAGGCCCCGGCATATGCCAGGGCCCGCTCGACCGGTCAGCAGCACGATCACAAGGATCGCGCATCCGGCGCCGGGACATGCCCGGAACCGGTGACCGGACCCGGACACCGTAGCGGTGACTCGGGTGGGAGCAGGCGCCCCACTTTCAAGGCTGTCTGCTCGCATGCGGAGACAGCCTGGTCGACTCGATAACACTACACCGGCGCCCCGGCCACCCCCAAACCGGGCACGACCTGCGGCCAGTCACGTGGCCGGCCGCGGTTCGGCCGGTCAGCGGCCGACGGCGCGCTCGGCGAGGCGGACCTGGTGGGCCTCGTGCAGCCGGCGCAGCGCGCGGACCCCGTCGACGGCCAGCTCCTTGTCGGCGGCCTGCAACGCGACCATCGGCAGTATGTCGTCGTCGTGCAGCTCCAGGCTGGCCCACGGCGCGCCCCGGTCGAAGCGGACGCCCCGGACAACCTCCCAGGGCAGCTCGTAGGAGCTGATGACGTTACGCACCCGGATGCTCCGTGCGTCCGCCTCCACCCGGGGACGGGTGAACAACAGGAAGCCCAGCGCCCCGAAGATGCCCAGGCCGATCATGGCGATCTGGTCGCCGCGCTGGAAGCTGCCGTAACCATCGCCGGTCGGGCCACTCAGCGAGGTAGCGACCAGACCGAACACCACCACCAGGGCGGCCGCCGCCGACCAGCAGACCACGCGGATGCGGCGGGGCTTCAGGCGGACCAGTTCGGTTTCACTCACCCCACCAGTCTGCCACCCACACTCGCCCATCAAACGCACCACCCGCCGAGCCACCACCCCGAACCCTTCCCGGTGCGGGCGCGGCCGCCGGGCCTCCACCCGCGTCGGCGCGACAGATCCACTCGGGATTCATGAAACGGGGGCGTCCCTGGCGCGCGAACACCCCCGTTTCAGTGAACCCGAGTTGATCAAGCGCCGGGTTGCGCTCCGGACCAAACGGTCAGAGGCGACAGGCGTGGATGTTGGTGACGAGGATGGCGCGGGCGCCCAGCTCGTACAGCTCGTCCATGATGCGGTGCACGTCGTCGCGGAGCACCATCGCCTGCACCGCCACCCAGCCCTCGCGGTGCAACGGCGACACTGTGGGCGACTCGATGCCCGGGGTGAGCCCGCTGGCCCGGTCCAGCAGACCGGCCGGCACGTCGTAGGCGAGCATCACGTAGCGGCGGGCCACCAGCACACCGTGCAGGCGGCGCAGCAACTGCTCGGCCTGCGGCTGCGCGGGCGCGCCGGCGCGCCGGACCAGCACCGCCGACGAGCGCAGCAGCGGCTCGCCGAAGACCACCAGGCCCGCCTGGCGCAGGGTCGCGCCGGTCTCCACCACGTCCGCGATCACGTCGGCGACGCCGAGGCGTACGGCGTTCTCCACGGCGCCGTCGAGGCGGATCACGTCGGCCTTGACGCCCACCTCGCCGAGGTGCCGCTCGACCAGCCCCGGGTACGCGGTGGCGATCCGGTGACCACCCAACTCCTGCACGGAGGCGATGTCGTCGGGGCGGGCGGCGAAGCGGAAGGTGGCCTGGCCGAAGGCGAGGTCGACGACCTCCTCGGCCGGCGCGGCCGAGTCGATCAGCAGGTCCCGGCCGGTGATCCCGAGGTCGAGGTCACCGGAGCCGACGTAGGTGGCGATGTCCTTCGGGCGCAGGTAGAAGAATTCGACGTCGTTGGCCTCGTCCCGGCAGACGAGGTCCTTGGGGTCGGTGCGCTGGCGGTAGCCCGCCTCGCGCAGCATCTGGGCGGCCGGCTCGGCCAGGGTGCCCTTGTTGGGAATGGCGACACGCAACATGACGGAGTGCTCCTTCGATCCGGTTGGCGATCAACAGGGGTGGGGGCACTCACAGATGTCGGTAGACGTCCTTGAGCTCGAGACCGCTGGCGAGCATCAGCACCTGGACCTGGTAGAGCAGCTGGGAGATCTCCTCGGCGGTGCGCTCCGGCCCCTCATGCTCGGCGGCCATCCACGACTCGGCCGCCTCCTCGACGACCTTCTTGCCGATGAAGTGCACGCCCTTGTCCAGCGCGGCGACGGTGCCCGAGCCCGGGGTGCCGGCGGCGGCCTTGGCCTGCAGCTCGGCGAACAACTCCTCGAACGTCTTCACGGGGAACGATTCTTCCAGCCACCCGGACGACACCCCACGTCCGGGTCCGCCAAAATCCAGCAAGCGGACAATTCCCTACCAACATGGTGGGACAATTGTCGATCGATGCCCATGGAGCTCTACGCTGTCCGCCATGGCCAGCAGCTCACGTCTCCTCGCGCTCACCTTCGCCGGCGCCGTCGTCGTAGCCACCGCCGGATGCGCGCCACAGGTCGAGAAACCCACCCCCACTGTCACCGCAGCACAGTCCTGCGCCAAGGACAGCCTGCCCACGCGTACGCCGGGCAAGCTGACAATCGCCACCGACCAGCCCGCGTACGAGCCGTGGTTCGCCAAGGACAAGCCGGACAGCGGCGAGGGCTTCGAATCCGCCGTCGCGTACGCGGTGGCCGAGAAGCTCGGCTACGCCCGCGCCGACGTCACCTGGACCCGGGTCAAGTTCGACACCGCCATCGCGCCGGGGCCGAAGGACTTCGACTTCGACATCAACCAGTTCTCCATCACCGACGAGCGCAAGCAGGCGGTCGACTTCTCCGCGCCGTACTACCTGGTGCGGCAGACCGTCATCGCGTTGAAGTCCTCGAAGATCGCCGGCCGCAAGTCGCTGGCCGAGTTGCGGGACGCTCGGCTCGGCGCGCAGGTCGGCACCACCAGCTACCAGGCGATCACCGACGTGATCAAGCCGGCCGCCAAGCCGCAGGTCTACAACAGCAACGACGACGCCAAGAAGGCCCTCCAGAACGGGCAGTTGGACGGTCTGGTGGTGGATCTTCCGACTGCCTTCTACATCACCGGCGCGGAGATCACCGACGCGACGATCGTCGGGCAGGTGCCGCAGGTCGGTACGCCCGAGGCGTTCGGGTTGCTGCTGGACAAGAACTCCCCACTGACCTCCTGCGTGAGCGGGGCGGTCGGTCAGCTCACCGCGGCGGGCACGCTGAAGGAGCTGGAGCAGAAGTGGCTCGCCCAGGTGGCGGGGGCGGCCGAGCTGCGGTGACGCTCCTGGATCACGCGCCGTCGGAGGCGCAGCTGCGGCGGTCGGCGTACCGGCGTCGGCAGACCATCTACAGCGTGCTCGTCGCGGCGTCCTCGACGGCGGCGCTCGGCACGCTGCTGGTGATCGCGGTGACCGGCGCGCCGGGCTGGGACCGGGTCCGGCGGTCGTTCCTGGATCCGCAGATCGCCCGCGACGCGCTGCCGACGGTGCTGAGCGGGCTCTGGCTCAACGTACGACTGCTGGTCTGCTGTGCGGTCGGCGCGCTGCTGCTCGGGCTGGTGATCGCCGTGCTGCGGACGCTGCGCGGGCCGGTCTTCTTCCCGGTCCGCGCGCTGGCCGCCGGCTACACCTACACCTTCCGCGGCCTACCGCTGATCATCGTGTTGTACCTGCTCACCCTCGGCGTGCCGGGGCTGCGGTTGCAGGGCATGCCGCCGGTGCTGGTGCTGGGTGGGATCGCGTTGGTCCTCACCTACGGCGGCTACCTCGCCGAGGTGTTCCGGGCCGGCATCGAGTCGGTGCACTCCAGCCAACTCGCCGCGGCCCGCTCGTTGGGCCTGACCTACCGGCAGACGATGCGGCACGTGGTCCTGCCGCAGGCCGTCCGCCGGGTGGCGCCACCCCTGCTCAACGACGTGGTGGCGTTGCAGAAGGACGTCGGGCTGGTGTCGCTGGCCGGGCCGATCGACGCGGTCCGCGCCGCGCAGATCGCCACCGCCCAGACGTTCAACTACACGCCGTACGTCGTGGCGGGGGTGCTCTTCGTGCTGCTCGCGATCCCGCTGATCGCGGTCACCGACTGGGTGACGCTGCGCTCGGCCCGCCGACAGTCGGGAGGCTGAGCCATGGCGTTGTTGCGCTGTCGAGGGCTGCGCAAGGAGTTCGGCGGGCACGCCGTGCTCGACCACCTCGATCTGACCGTCGCCGAGCATCAGGTGGTGGCCCTGATCGGCGCGTCCGGGTCCGGCAAATCGACACTGCTGCGCTGCGTCAACCTGCTGGACGAACTCGACGACGGCACCATCGAGTTGGACGGGGAGGACATCTCCGATCCCCGGGTGGACCCGGACCGGGTCCGGCGGCGGATCGGCATGGTGTTCCAGGCGTACAACCTCTTTCCCCACCTGAGCGTGCTGGACAACATCACCCTCGCGCCGCGCCGCGTACACCGGCGGGGCCGGGCGGAGGCCGAGGCGCAGGCCCGGGAGCTGCTCGACCGGGTGGGCCTCGGCGCCAAGGCGGACGCCTACCCGGACCGGCTCTCCGGCGGGCAGCAGCAGCGGGTGGCGATCGTCCGGGCGCTGGCCAACTCACCTCGACTGATGCTGCTCGACGAGGTCACCTCCGCGCTCGACCCGGAGCTGGTCGGCGAGGTCCTGGCGATGATTCGCGACCTGAAGGCCGACGGCATGACAATGGTGCTGGCCACCCACGAGATGGGCTTCGCCCGGGAGGTCGCCGACGAGGTGTGCTTCCTCGACGCCGGGCGGGTCGTCGAGAGCGGCCCGCCCGAGCAGGTGCTCGGCGAGCCGACCCAGCCTCGTACCCGGCAGTTCCTGCGCCGCATCATCGAGGCCGGTCGGCTCTGAGGGCCCGCCTTCAGAGCCGACCGAAGGCGGCAGAGGCGTCAGCCGCCGAAGCCGACCCGCTGGGCGTTGCCCGCCGCCACCGTCCGCACGGCCAGCGCCGCGTCGAGCGCCGCCACGGTGGCGGACCAGCCCTTGTCCTCCGCCGAGCCGGGCAGACCGGCGCGGTCGCGGGCCTGCTCGATGGTCTCCACTGTCAACACCCCGTGCGCCACCGGCTTGCCCTCGTCCAGCGCCACCCGGGTCAGCCCGTCGGTGACCGAACGGCACACGTAGTCGAAATGGGCGGTGGATCCACGGACCACCACGCCGAGGGCGACCACCACGTCGCAGCGGCGGGCGAGCGCCTGCGCGACCACCGGCAGCTCGACCGAGCCGGCGACCCGGGCGACCACGGCGCGCGCGCCGCACGCCTCGGCGGCGGCCACCGCACGCTCCAGCATGTGGTCGGTCAGCTCGCCGTGCCAGCGGGCGGCAACGACCCCGACGGTCAGCCCCGCGGCGTCGACCGCCTCGACTCCCGGCTCACCGAAACCCGCCATCGTCATGCTCCGATCTCGTCGTTGGCGACCGGACGCCCCAGCGGCGCCTCGGACACCTCGTCCAACTCGTCCAGCAGGTGACCCATCCGGTCCCGCTTGGTGCGCAGGTAGCGCATGTTCTCCGGGTGAGCGCCGACCGGCAGTCCCTCGCGGCCGGTGATGGTCAACCCGTACCCCTCCAGCCCGGCCCGCTTGGCCGGGTTGTTGGTCAGCAGCCGCATCGACCGCACGCCCAGGTCGTAGAGGATCTGCGCGCCGGTGCCGTAGTCGCGGGCGTCGGCCGGCAGGCCCAGGTCGAGGTTGGCGTCGACGGTGTCGCGGCCCAGGTCCTGCAACTGGTACGCCTGCAGCTTGTGCAGCAACCCGATGCCGCGCCCCTCGTGCCCACGGACGTAGAGCACCACGCCCCGGCCCTCCTGCCCGACCCGAGCCAGCGCGGCCTCCAGCTGCGGCCCACAGTCGCAGCGCAGCGAGCCGAACACGTCCCCGGTCAGGCACTCGGAGTGCACCCGGACCAGCACGTCCTGGCCGTCACCGAGGTCACCCAGCACCATCGCGACATGTTCGGCCGGGTCGTGCTCGGCGCGGTAGCCGAGCGCCCGGAACACCCCGTGCCGCGTCGGCATCCGGGCGTCGGCGACCAGCTCGACCTGCTTCTCGGTACGCCGCCGGTAGGCGACCAGGTCGGCGATGGTGACCAGCGTGAGGCCGTGCTCGGCGCAGAACTTCTCCAGGTCCGGCAGGCGCATCATGGTGCCGTCGTCGTTGACCAGCTCGCAGAGCACGCCGGCGGGGCGCAGCCCGGCCAGCCGGGTCAGGTCGATCCCCGCCTCGGTGTGCCCCGGCCGACGCAGCACGCCGCCCTCGCGAGCGCGCAGCGGCACCACGTGCCCGGGGCGGGCCAGATCCGTCGGGTCGGTCGCGGCGCCGGCGAGCAACCGGCTGGTGTGCGCGCGGTCGGCCGCCGAGATGCCGGTGCTGACCCCCTCGCGGGCGTCCACCGTCACCGTGTACGCGGTGCCGCGCCGGTCCTGGTTGGTGTGGTGCATCGGCGGCAGGTCGAGCCGATCGGCTTCGCTCTCGGTCAGCGCCACGCAGACGTAGCCGGAGGTGTAGCGCACCATGAACGCCATCAGCTCCGGCGTGGCCAACTCGGCCGCGAAGATCAGGTCGCCCTCGTTCTCCCGGTCGGCGTCGTCGACAACGACGACCGGCCGGCCGGCCGCGATGTCCGCGATCGCCTGCTCAATATCCCCAAAGCTGGTCACGCCGCCACTCCACTTCGTTCCATGGCGTCGTGACCCACCACGGCGCTGTACCTTCTGATTCGCTCGCTGCGCTCGCTCATGCGACAGCCTCCGTGTAGATAGGCGTACGGACGGTCGCCGGTCGGGTGGCGCGCGAGGTGCGCCACCAGGCGGCGAAGCCCCAGACGCAAAGGGCGCCGTAGATCAGGTACATGACGGCCGACGGGTAGAACCCCCCGTGCAGCAGCAGCGGCACGCCGACCGCGTCGACAGCGATCCAGAGCAGCCAGAACTCCACCCAGCCGCGGGCCATGCCGTACGTGGCCAGCAGGCTGCCGGTGAGGATCCAGGCGTCGGGCAGCGGGCCCCACGAGCCCAGGGCCTTGAGCAGCGGGTACGCCGCGGCGGTGCCGATGACGGCAACCACCAGCAGCATCAGTCGCTCCCGTCCGGTGGCCCAGCGCGGCACGACAGCTGCCTGCCCGGCGTCGGCGCGACGGTTGCGCCGCCAGCGCCACCAGCCGTAGACGCTGACAGCGAAGAAGAACACCTGCCGGCCGGCCTGCCCGTACAGGTCGTGCTCCTGCGGAGTGGCGAACACCCCGCCGAGGAAGACGGTGAGGAGCAGCGCGTTGCCGATCATGCCGACCGGCCACGCCCAGACCAGTCGGCGCAGCCCGAGCAGCGCCGAGACCAGCCCGAACGCGTTGCCGACGATCTCCCGGGCCAGCACCGGCGAGCCGGCGACCTGCACCTGGGCGTCCAGCAGCCAGCTGAGCGGGCCCATCAGGCCACCCCGCCCGGGTGCGCGGCCGCCCCGCTGGCGTCGGCGTCGGTGAGCCGGTCGCCGAGCAGCCGCTCGACGTACTTGGCCAGCACGTCGACCTCCAGGTTGACCGGGTCGCCGACGCCCTTCGCGCCGAGCGTGGTCAGCTTGAGCGTGGTCGGGATCAGCCCGACGGCGAACTCGTCCGCGCCGACGGAGGCCACTGTCAACGAGACACCGTCGATGGTGATCGAGCCCTTCTCCACCACGTACCGCGCCAGGGCGGCGGGCAGCCGGAACCGGACGGTTTCCCACTGCTCGGCCGGCTCCCGGGAGACCAGTTCACCGACGCCGTCGACGTGGCCCTGCACCAGGTGCCCGCCGAGGCGGCTACCGAGCGCGGCGGCCCGCTCCAGGTTGACCGGGTCGCCGGGGCGCAGCGCGCCCAGCGCGGAGCGGCGCAGCGTCTCCCCCATCACGTCGGCGGTGAAGACCCCGTCGGCCACCTCCACGACGGTCAGGCAGACACCGTTGACGGCGATCGAGTCGCCGTGCCGGGCGTCGGACGTGACCAGTGGGCCACGTACGCCCAGCAGCGCCGAATCGCCTGCCGTCGGTGCTACCCGGACGATCTCGCCCAATTCCTCGATAATGCCAGTGAACATGTCAGCCCTCCCGTTTGCGGGGCAAAGCGGTGATCCGGAGATCCGGACCGATCTGCGTAACGTCGACGAACTCCAGATCGATGGCCTCGGCGATGGTGGTCACTCCCGCGTCGACCAGAGCGGTCGGGCCGGCGCCGAGCAACCGCGGCGCGACGTACCCGACGATCTTGTCGACCAGGCCGGCCTTCAGGAACGCGCCGGCCAGCCGGGGGCCGCCCTCCAGCAGCACCGCGCGGACCTCGCGCTGGTGCAGCGCCGCGAGCAGCGCCGACAGGTCGACCCGGCCGTCCGGGTCGGCGCCGACCTCGTCGGCGGTCGCGATCCACGTGCGTGCAGCGCCGTCGCGGACCTTGGCGTCAGCCGGGGTACGCCCCGAGCTGTCCACCACCACCCGCAGCGGCTGCCGGATGGCCAGGCTGCCGTCGCGCAGGTTGCGGGCGGTCAACCGGGGGTCGTCGGCGAGGACGGTGCCCACCCCGGCGAGGACCGCGTCGACAGTGCCGCGCAGCGCGTGCACGTCGATCCGGGCCGCCTCCGAGGTGATCCACATGCTGGTGCCGTCCGTCGCGGCGGAGCGCCCGTCGAGCGTGGCGGCGTACTTCCAGATCACGTACGGCCAGCCCCGGCGCATCGACGTCAGCCACGCGACGTTGCCGGCCTCGGCCTCCTCGCCGCGTACCCCCAGATCGACCCGGACCCCGGCGGCGCGCAAGGTGGCGGCGCCACCGGAAGCGACCGGGTTGGGGTCGGGTACGGCAATGACGACCCGGCCGACCCCGGCCTGGACGAGCGCGGAACTACAGGGGCCGGTGCGGCCGGTGTGATCGCAGGGTTCCAGAGTGACGACGGCGGTGCCGCCCTTGGCCCGCCGCCCGGCCTGCGCCAGGGCGACGATCTCGGCGTGCGGCCCCCCGGCGTACGCGTGGAAACCCTCGCCCACGACCTCGCCGTCCTCGTCGAGGAGCACGCACCCGACCACCGGGTTGGGGCTGGTGGTGCCGAGCCCGCGCGCTGCCAACTCGATCGCACGCCGCATCGCCTCATCAACGGAGACGCTGGCCATCGCGCTGCCCCTGCCCTCTCACTCGCCGATCCGCGCGCGGGCGGTCAGGGAGGCGGTGGCCATGGGGCCACGGGCAGGCGGTGGCGGATTCCGGGAACGGCACAGCCGCCCCCGGGGGGTCGGCACGGCACGCTGAAGCCAGCGGCCGGCTCGGACCCGTCCGTCCCGCGCGCTGTCTCCCATCCGGACTGTCTGGGCGCGGACGAACCGCCCCCAACCGTCGGCCCCGGATTTTCACCAGGTCCACCGGACAGCAGAGCCGTCCGGGTCGCGGGCTGACCACGGTTGGACCGTGGATCACCGCCGGTTCGGAATTTCACCGAGTCCCGCCAGCGCGTGGTGGGTACACGGGAAGTCTTACACGCCGATCCGGCTCTGCCGCCACCTAGGCGAGCTACTTCACAGCGGTATCACGCTCAGGTGACGCCGCGACGCCGGTCCACCGCCACGTACGAGCCCGGTTGACTCTTGGCCACCGTCTTCATCTCCGAGGCCACCGCTATCGCTTCGAGCGGGTCGGTGAAGCGCTTGCCGGCGTCGGAGAGGGACACCCCGATGGAGAGCGTGACCAGGGCCGCACGCCGGACGTTGCCGCGTCGATCCTTCAACTCGACGAAGCCGCGCTCCCGGTCGGTCGGGTCGTAGAGCGTGTCGGCGGCGTTCTCGAAGTCGACGACCGCCCGGGACGTCAGTGGGCGCACCTGGTCCGGGGCGCAGACGATGACGAAGTCGTCGCCGCCGACGTGACCGAGGAAGGCCGGTGGCAGCCCGACGCCCACCACCGCCCGGTGCAGGCTGCGGGCCAGCGCGGAGATGAAGTCGTCGCCGCGCACGAAGCCGTACCGGTCGTTGACGCTCTTGAACCGGTCGATGTCGACGTAGCCGACGGCGTAGTCCACGCCGTTTCGGACACGGTCGCTGATCTCCCGACGGATCCGGCTGTTGCCGGGCAGCCCGGTCAGCGGGGAGACCTCTCGGAACTCCTTGTTGCGGCGCAGCGTGGACGAGACCCGGGCCACCAGCTCGGCGGTGTCGAACGGCTTGACCAGGTAGTCGTCCGCGCCGGCACTGAGCCCGTGCACCTTGTCGACGGTCATCCCCTTGGCCGTCAGCATGATCACCGGAAGGGCGGAGGTCATCGGGTCGGCGCGCAACCGGCGGGTCAGCTCCAGCCCGTCGATCCGGGGCATCATGAGGTCGACCACGGCCAGGTCCGGCCGCTGGCGCTCGATGATCTCCAGGGCCTCCTGGCCGTCGCTGGCGTGGATCACCTCGAAGCCGTGCAGCCGCAGGTTGAACTCGACGAACCGAGCGATGTCCTCGTCGTCGTCCACGACAAGAATGATGTCCTTGCGGTCGGCCTCGGGCTCCACCTCAGGCCCCGGGCGCCGCGCGCTCCGCCAGTGCCCGCAGGTGCCGTACCGCCTCCGCCGGGTCGGCGGCCCCGTACACGGCGGTGCCGGCCACGAACGCGTCGGCACCCGCCGCGGCTGCCTGCTCGATGGTGTCGGCGGCGATCCCGCCGTCCACCTCGATGCGCAGCTCCAGGTGCCCGGCCGACACGTGCTGCCGGGCCGTCCGCACCTTCTCCAGCAGCTGCGGAATGAACCGCTGCCCACCGAAGCCCGCCTTGATCGTCATGATCAGCAGGGTGTCGAAGCTGGGCAGCAGGTCCAGGTAGGGCTCGATCGGGGTGTCCCGGTCGATGGCCAGGCCCGCCTTCGCACCTGCCGAACGCAGGTCCTTGGCAAGCGCCACCGGGTCGTCGGACGCCTCCGCGTGGAAGGTGACGTTGTACGCCCCGGCGTCGGCGTACCCGGGGGCCCACCGGCGCGGGTCCTCGATCATCAGGTGCACGTCGAAGGGCATCGCCGTGACAGCCCGCAGGCTCTGCACCACGGGCAGCCCAATGGTCAGGTTCGGCACGAAGTGGTTGTCCATCACGTCGACGTGCAACCAGTCCGCGGCGTCCTCGACGGCACGGACCTCTTCGGCGAGGCGGGCGAAATCGGCGGCCAGGATGCTCGGCGCGACGATCGGCGGCGGTACGGTCACGGGGCCAGTGTACGAACGTGGCCACCCGCCACCCGCATCGCGGCACCTTTGGGGACGCGCTGTGACCCAGCAGTGACCATTGGTGCAGAATTGGACGCTCCGGACCTCCGAATCCGGACGAACAGACATCAGCCACTGGCCGATCGACGGAAACGCGACGACACTCCAACCGGGACGGTGCCATAGGCTGCACGCCCGCCGGGGTCTCGCCGCGGGGCGCGGCGACCGGCCGCCAGCTCCCGGGAGGGCGGACGATGCGACGGTGGCTTCCAGCGCTGGTGCTGGCCAGCGTCACGACGATGCTGCTGGCCGGCTGCGCGCCGGCGCGGGGCGCGGACGGTGACCTCACCGACGACTGGCCGACGCTGCGGATTCCGAAGCCGTTCACCCCCGCCACCGATACCTGCCTGCCGCGGATCGCCACTGTCGTGCAGGCCAGCACGTACGAGACGGTGGACTGCGCGCGTAACCACCTGGCCGAGACCATCCACGTCGGCACCTTCGTCGGGCCGGACGCGCTGACCGAAGCCCGACCGGAACCCGGATCGTCGGCGCTGCGTACGGCGCGCGCCGAGTGCGACCAGCGGGCCCGGGAGGTGCTCGGCGGCGACTGGCACACGGCCCGACTCGCGCTGTCCCTCGCGTTGCCGTCCGCGCCCGCGTGGGCCGGCGGCGCCCGCTGGTTCCGTTGCGACCTCAGCGAGACCGGCAGCATCGACAACACCCGTGCGGTGAACCGCACCGGCAGCCTGCGCGGCGCGTTGATCGGCGACACGCCCCTGACGCACCGCTGCTTCGACCCCAAGCTGATCGGCGACAACCTCAACTACATGGCGCCGGTGCTCTGCACCGAGCCGCACCGCGCCGAGTTCGTGGGCGTCTACGAGGAGCGGGACATGAGCTGGGCGGAGTTCGCCAAGTCCGCCGAGCAGGCCCACCGGCGCTGCATGGCGCTGATCGCCGAGTACGCGGCGGTGCCCAACAACAGCGAGCTGCCGTACCGGGCCGGGTCCATCTACTACCCACCGTCGCAGCGGGAGTGGGAGGAGGGCGACCGTGGGGTGCGCTGTTTCCTGTGGAGCGACGACCGCAAACTCACCCGCTCGATGCGCGGCGCGGGCCCCGAGGGACTGCCCGCGATCTGAGCATCGTTGCCGTATGCTGCTGCGCCGTGGCGCTATCGACCGGCTGGGTCCGGTCGGGGGCCAGCAGCGGCGGGAGGTCGGGATGCGACGGTGGTTGGCGGCGTTCGCCGGGGGTGGGGCGTTGGCCCTGGCGCTGGCCGGGTGCGGCGCACCCGCCGGAGTCGACAGTGACCTCATCGACGACTGGCCGGCGCCCGTCGCGGCGCAGCAGTTCGTCCCCGCTGCCGACGTCTGCCACCAGAGCTCCCAGCAGGTCGGCTTCCTGACCGGCTACAACCCGACGGCGTGCACCGAGGCGCACCGGGTGGAGACCATGCACGTCGGCACCCTCACCGGCCCGGGCGCCGAGGGCGGCACGCCCCCGCAGCCCGGCTCGGCCGGCATGCGGGCCGCGCAGACCGGGTGCGACACGGCGGTCAACAAGGCGGTGGGAGCCGACTGGCGTTCCGGGCGGCTCGGCCTGACCGTCGTGCTGCCGTCGCCGCAGGCCTGGTCGGGCGGGGCCCGCTGGTACCGCTGCGACGTCACCGAGATCGCCAGCATCGACGACACCGCTGTCGACCTGCGCACCGGCAGCCTCCGGGGCGCGCTGTCCGGAGCGGCCCCGCTGGCGTACCGCTGCTTCAACCCGAAGATGGTCAAGGACGACATCGACGAGATGGCACCGGTCTCCTGCACCGCCAAGCACCACGCCGAGTTCGTCGGCGTCTGGCAGGCGCCGGACACCAGCTACGCCGAGTTCACCCGCAGCACCAAGCGGACCCACCGGGCCTGCCAGACGATGATCGCCAAGTACGCCAAGGTTCCGGACAACTCCCAGCTCGACTTCCGCGCCGGCACGATCTACTACCAGCCGTACGAGGAGGAGTGGCGCAACGGGAACCGGGGCGTGCAGTGCTTCCTCTGGATCTCCGACCGGAACCTGACCCGCTCGATGAAGAACGCCGGCACCAAGGGTCTTCCGGTCACCTAGAGCGTCACCGCGTCCGGCCAGCCGGGTCACCGACCGGCCGGACGCGTGGAACGGGTCAGCCTCGGCGCAGGACGGCGAGGAACATCGCGTCGGTGCCGTGGCGGTGTGGCCAGAGCTGCACGGTCGGCCCGTCGCCGAGACCGGGCATGCCGGCCGGCAGCAGCGGGCGGGCGTCCACGAAGTCGACAGCGACCCCGCTACGGCGGGCCGCCTCGGTCACCGTCACGTGCGTCTCGACGGTGTGCGGCGAACAGGTGACATAGGCGACCAGGCCACCCGGGCGGACCGCCCGCAGCGCCGCGCCGAGTAGCTCCCGTTGCAGCCGGGTCAGCGGCGGCAGGTCGGACGGTTGGCGACGCCAACGCGACTCCGGCCGACGACGCAGCGAGCCCAGACCGGTACACGGCGCGTCGACCAGCACCCGGTCGAAGTGCTGCTCCGGCAGCTTCGGGTCGCCGCCGACCTCGCGGCCGTCCATGGTCAGCACGGCCACCGGCAGGTCCCGGGTCGCCAGGGAGACCAGCCGGGCGCGATGCTCGGCGACCTCCACCGCTGTCACCCGGGCACCCCGCTGCGCGGCCAGCGCGCCGAGCAACCCGGCCTTGCCGCCCGGGCCGGCGCACAGGTCCAGCCAACGCCCGTCCGGGCCGTCCAGCGGCGCGTCGGCGAGCGCGGTGGCCACCAACTGGGAGCCCTCGTCCTGGACGTGGGCCCGGCCGTCGACCACTGCCGGGATGTCGCCCGGTGACCCGCCGGACAGGTAGACGGCGTACGGCGAGAAGGCACCGGGCGCGCCGCCGACCTGGTCGGCCAGCTCGACCGGGTCGATCAAGCCGGGCCGGGCACACAGGTGCACCGGCGGGCGCTCATTGTCCTCGATCAGGAGGCGCTCCGTCTCACCCAGATCGCCGCCGAGCGCCTCGGAGAAGGCCCGCACGATCCACTGCGGGTGGCTGTACGCCAGGGCGAGGTGCCCGACCGGGTCGGTCTCCATCGGTGGGGCGAGCTTCGCCACCCAGGCGTCCGCGTCACGGCTGGACACCTCGCGCAGCACCGCGTTGGCGAAACCGGTAGCGCCCGGTGCGACCGAACGAACCAGGTCCACAGTCGACGAGACCGCGGCGTGCGCCGGCACGCGGGTGTGCAGCAGTTGGTACGCCCCGAGCCGCAGCGCGTCGCGTACCGGCGGGTCGATCCGGGCCACGTCCCGGCCGGCCGCGTCGGTCAGGATCGCGTCCAACGTGCCCAGGTGGCGCAGGGTGCCGTAGGTCAGCTCGGTGGCGAAGGCCGCGTCACGGCCGAACAGCCCCTCCTCCCGCAGGATGATGGGCAGCACCAGGTTGGCGAACGCGTCGTCCCGGTGCACCGCCGCCACCGCCTCGTACGCGGCGCGGCGCGGTCGGTCCAGCGGCGGTCGGACCGGGCGGCGATCCCCGCCACGGCCGGTCGACGGGCCGGAGCGCGTCGGTCGGGTTCCCTCCGGTGCCGTCACGCGAAGTCCTCTCCAGTGCCGACCCGGACGCCGCGCGCCCAGTCGGTCGCGCCCATCGCCCGCTTGCCCGCGGCGCGGACCTCGCCAAGACGTACCGGCACTGTCGCCGTGCCGGCCAGTACCCGGGACTTCTCCACCAGCAACTCCCCCGGCTTGAGCTCGGGGCCGTCGGGCACCGGGACGACCGGGCCGAGCTTCACCCGCTCGTCGCGGAACGTGGTCCAGCCGCCCGGCGCGGGCGTGCAGGCCCGGATCCGCCGGTCCACGGCGAAGGCCGGGTCGGTCCAGCGCACCCGCGCGTCGTCCACTGTCAGCTTCGGCGCCAGCGACACCCCGTCGGCCGGCTGCGGCTCGGCGCGGGCGGTGCCGTCGGCGATCGCGTCGAGCACCGCCACCAGCAGCCCGGCGCCGGAATCGGCGAGCCGCCCCAGCAGGTCGCCGGAGGTGTCGGTGGCGCGGATCTCGTCGGTCAGCGTGCCGTAGACCGGGCCGGTGTCCAGGCCTTCCTCCAGCTGGAAGACGCTGGCCCCGGTCAGCTCGTCACCGTGCAGCACGGCGTGCTGCACGGGTGCGGCGCCACGCCACGCGGGCAGCAGGGAGAAGTGCAGGTTGATCCAGCCGTGCTGGGGGATCTCCAGAGCCGCCGGCGGCACCAGCGCGCCGTAGGCGACGACCGGCACGCAGGCCGGCTCCAGCTCGCGCAGCCGGTCGAGGAACTCCGGGTCACGGGGGCGGGCCGGCGTGAGCACCTCGACGCCGTGCTCGTCGGCCCACGCGCCGACCGGGGAGCGGGACAGACCCCGTCCGCGACCGGCGGGCGCGTCGGGCCGAGTGACCACGGCCACCAGCTCGTGTCGGGAGGCGGCGACGGCGGCCAGGGCGGGGACGGCGACAGCCGGCGTACCGGCGAAGATCACGCGCATCCGGGTCAGCGCCCCAGACCGAAGGGGTCGCTGATGTGCGGGCTGAGCTTGACAGTGGGCGGGGCCGCGCCGTCGTACCACTCGGCCTGGCGGATCGCCTTCATGGCTTCCTTGCGCCCCTCCGGGTCCAGTCGGTCCAGGAAGAGCACACCGTCGAGGTGGTCGGTCTCGTGCTGCACGCAGCGCGCCATCAGGCCGCTGCCGACGATCTGCATCGGGTCACCGAACGAGCTGAAGCCCTTTGCGACGACGTTCTGCCGACGCTTGGTGTCGAAGTAGAGCCCGGGGATGGACAGGCAGCCCTCCGGGCCGTCCTGCTCCTCCTCGTCGGGGAACTCCAACACCGGGTTGATCAGGTGCCCGAGGACGTCGTCGACGTCGAAGGTGAACACCCGCAGGCTCACACCGAGCTGCGGCGCGGCCAGGCCGGCGCCGTTCTGCTCACGCATCGTGTCGGTGAGGTCGGCGACGAGCCGACGTAGCTCGGCGTCGAAGTTGACCACCGGATCGGCCGGCGTGCGCAGCACCGGATCCCCAAACAGACGGATGGGCTGGACGGTCACGCGGGACGGCTCCTTCTTCGGGTGGACGAGCGGTGCCGTACCAGTCTACGGAGTGCCCGGCCGGGCGCCGGGCGGCGCACCTCGCTCAACCACCGCCGGTGTGCCCAGCGTCACCGGCGAGCTCCCCGACCAACAGCTCCCGCACCCGCTCGGCGTCCGGGTGGCCGAGATCCTCGAGGATGCCCAGGGCCCGTCGCCAGGTACGCGCGGCGCCGGCCACGTCCCCCACCGCCTTCCGGCTCTCGCCGAGCCGGGACAGGGTGTCCGCCTCGTCGTAGCGGTCGCTGACCCGCCGGTAGAGCCCGAGGGCCCGCTGGAAACAGCGGATCGCCGCCCGGTGGTCGGCCAGCCGGGCGTGGATGAAGCCGAGGCTGTCCCAGGTGTTCGCCTCACCGTGCCGGTCGCCTGTCGTCCGCAGCAGCGCCAACGCCTCCCGGCAGTGCCCGAGCGCCGGCTCATACCGGCCGAGCTGGGCGTACGCCCACCCCACAGCGTTGCGGGCGCTGGCCTCCCCGGCGACGTGTCCGGCGGCGCGGTACAGCGCCAGGGCCCGCTCGCTCTGTTCCAGCGACTCGGTGTGCCGGCCGAGCCCGTCGAGCATCGCGCCGAACGCCCGGTGGGTGCGCGCCTGCCCGGTGTGGTCACCCAGCTCCGCGAAGATCACCAGGGCTTGCCGGTAGTTCCTCGCCGCCTCGTTCACCCGGCCCAGCCGGGACAGCACCCGGGCGAGGTCGCGGTGGGCGTTCGCCTGCCCTGGTCGGTCACTGGCCTGCTGTGCCCCGGCCAGGGCGTTCCGCTGGGCCACGGCCAGGTCCGGCCACCGCCCCCGGCGTTGCAGGAAGTCCACCAGTGTCCAGGCCAGCTGCCACGCGTGGCCGTCGAACCCGGCCCGCCTCGCGTGGGCGACCGCCGCCAGCAGCACCGGATACTCGACGCTGAACCAGGCGAGCGCCTGACCGAGGTCGGCGATCTCCTCGGGCAGCACACCCGGTGCGGCGGCAGTGAGGGTGACCGGGTCCCGACCCGGTTGCAGCAGCAGCGCCGCCGCGTGCGCGGTGTGCAGGTAGTGGTCCAGCCCACGCCGGATCGCGGCCCGCCGAGCCTGCTCCGGTTCGAGACGTTCGACCTGCTCGGCCGCGTACGCCCGGAGCAGGTCGTGGGCGCCGAACCGGCCGGGGGTGCGCTCGGTGACGAGGTGCGCGTGGGCCAGCTCGGCCAGCAGGCGGGGCACCTGGGCCCGGGGCAGCCCGGCCAGACTGGCCGCCGCGGCGAACCCGATGTCCGGTCCGGGATGGCAGCCGAAGAGCCGGAACAGGCGGGCCGCCGCCGGGGTCAGACTCCGGTAGGACCAGGAGAAGACGGCCTGCACGTCGGTGCCGGCGTCCCCTCCGTCGAACGAGTCGAGTGGTCGCGGTGCCGCCCGCAGTTCGGCCGCGAGGGTGGCCAGCGGGAACGTTGGCTTCTCCGCACCTCTCGCGGCGAGCACGGCCAGCGCCAGCGGCAGCCGCGCGCACCGCTCGATGATCTCGTCCACCGCCTGCGGCTCGGCCGCCAACCGGTCCGCGCCGAGCCGCCGGGCCAACAATTGCCAGGCCTCGGCGGTGCTGAGCAGGTCGACGCCGATCGGCCGAGCTCCTTCGGCGGCGATCAGGCCGGCGAGCCGGTTGCGGCTGGTCACCAGGACCAGGCAGTTCGGGCTGCCGACCAGCAGGGGCCGGATCTGGTCGGTGTCGCGGGCGTTGTCCAGCAGCACCAGCATCCGGCGGCCGGCGAGCAGGCTGCGGTAGAGGCCCACCTGCGCGGGCAGGTGGGTGGGGATGCGTTCGGGCGGTACCTCGAGGGCCTCCAGGAAGCCTCGGACCGCCTCTGCGGCCGTCACCACCGTTCCGGTGGCGTCGAACCCGCGCAGGTCGACGTAGAGCTGGCCGTCCGGAAATCGATCGGCGACCCGGTGCGCGAAGGTGACGGCGAGGGTCGTCTTGCCGACCCCGGCCGTCCCGGACAACGTCATGACGGTCACCGACGCCACGCCGTCGTCCCCGGGCGCCACGGCGCGAGCGCATTCGGTGTCGAGCTGGGCGAGTTGGGCCGCACGCCCGACGAACCCGGGCAGCGCCGGTGGCAGTTGGCGGGGTATCGGGAACCGGGGGGATGTGGCGCCGGCGCGTTGGCCGCCGGCCCTGGCCCGCGCCACCGCCCGCCCGGTGGTGGCGTGGTCGCGGTTCGGGCGTCGACGTCGCTCCTCGACCCGGTCCCGCGCGGTGGCCAGCACTCCCTGTTCGGCGGGGGCGGCCCCGAGCAGCCGGATGAGGGCGTCGAACCGCTCCGGCGGCGGCAGGATGTTGCCGGCGAAGTACTCCCCGATGATCCCGCGCGACCAGCCGGTCTTCGCGGCCAACTGCCGGTACGTCAGCAGGGTCTCGCCCTGCTGCCGGGCTTCGCGGCGGCGCAGCTGGCGCAGCAACCCGGCCAACTCGGGCAGTGTCTGCGCCTCGGCGGCGGCGCGGGCCAGCTCGGGTGACCCGTGTGACGTCTGATGAGTGCCGGAAGGTACCCACTGCTCAGACATGCGACCCCCACCCCCGCTAATCCGGCCCCCCGGATACGCACGGGCAGGGTAATTCGCGGTCGGCGCCACTCGATAGACGCCTGCCAATGTATGACAGTTCCACTGCGGACCGTCTCTCCGTCCGGCGGTGTCCAGCGGTGTCCAGCCCCGTCCAGGATCCGCCCCGTGGCGTCGATGCCCCTGCCACCGTCCTGGTGCGGGCTCGGCCCGCTCCACGATCCCTGGGGGAAGAGGTACCCGATGATCCGTCCACACCCGACCACCCGACGTCCCGTGGCGATGCTGCGTCGCGTCGCCGTCGCCGCGATCGGTCTCACGCTGCTCGCCGCGGGCGTGACCGCCACCCCGGCCACCGCCGCACCGGGCGGCAAGGCCGCCACCACCGAATCCTTCGTCGACAGCACACCGGTCCCCGGCGGCTTCGCCTCCTGGTCGGAGCTGCTCCGGCTGCAGCAGCGAATGAACACCGCCGCCGCCCACATCACGAACGCGGCGCAGCGCAGCGCGAACTCTGGCTTCGCCGGCATCGTCGCCGACCCCACCACCCGCCATCTCCAGGTCTACTGGAAGGGCGAGCCGCCGGCCAACCTGGTGGCCAACGCCCGGGCCACCGTCGCCACCCAGGTGCTGCCCGCCGCGTACTCACAGCGCGAACTCATCGTCGCGGCCGACCGGCTGCGGGCCAAGGTCGGCAGTGAGATCACCACGGTCGGGCCGCGGGCCGACGGCGCCGGCCTGCTCGTCGGCACCCAGGACGGGTTGCTCGGCGCGACGGCTCTCGCCGGCGTACCGGTGACAGTGCAGACCGGGGTCGCCGCCGCGCCCGCCACCCGATGGGACGACACGGCGCCGTGGTGGGGCGGTGCCGCCTGGCGCAACGCCACCACCGGCGGCGGCTGCTCGACCGGCTTCGGGGTCTTCCAGGGCGGGGCCGCGCGGATCCTCTCCGCCGCGCACTGCGGCAACATCAACAACGTCGCGACCGACCCGACCGGGCAGGCGATGGGCATCGTCGGCACCCGCAACGCCGGCACGGACACCCTGCTGCTCTCCGGCGCCTCGGGCGGCCGGGTCTTCAACAACAGCACCGACGCGAACGGCAACGTGGTCAGTGAGTTCAGCAACCAGGTGATCGGCGCGTCGGCCAGCCAGGTCGGCAACTGGGTGTGCACCTCCGGCGCGTACTCCGGCACCCGCTGCTCGATCCAGGTGAAGGCCCGCAACCTCTGCATCAACGTGCGCGACTTCGGCCAGGTCTGCGGGCAGGTCCAGGCGGAGAACACCACCCGCACCAACGCCGTCGGCCAGGGTGACAGCGGCGGGCCGGTGGAGATCGTGAACGCGGCGAACACGCTCCAGGTCTGGGCGACCGGCACCAACACCGCCATCGACGACACCAACACGTCGACGGCCTGTACCGGCTACCGCCCCACCGGCCGGGTCTGCGCCTGGCGGTTCTACTACGAGGACATCTTCTCCGGCATGGCCGGCGTCGGTGCCTCGGGCGTCGTCCTCGGCTGAGCCGTCTCGGTGGCCGGGCTGGCGCGCGTACCCCGCGCGTCGGCCCGGCCTCGCGCCGGGTTCAGACGCTGGCGCCCGGATCCCCCGCGAGCACCGCGTCGCCACGGAGCAGTGCGGGCTCGGGCAGCGGCAGTTGGATCTTGTGAGCCGCCTCCCAGTCGTAGACCAGGCCGGGGCGCACCTGGGCCGCGAAGTAGTCGATCGCTGTCATCCCACCCACTACCGGCTCGTCGACCTCGGCGACCAGCTGGGCGGGGACCATCGAGAACCCGTTCTGCAGAGCGGCGCTGAGGCGGCGGTGACCGTCGACGACGAAGAAGTACTCACCGGTGAACCCGATCTTCAGTGGTTCGAGGGCCTCGTCGCCGGCCTCGGCCACCCCACCGACGAAGTCGGTGTCCCACAGACCGCGCAGGGTGGCGATGTCCTCGGTCGGGTAGACCCGGGCCGGGTCCAGCAGCAGCAGCGGCGGGGCGTCCCGCAGCACCTCAGCGCCGAGCGTGCCCTCGTACGCGGCCACGATGTGCTCGATCACCTCGGTGGCGGACGCCCGGGTGGTGTCGCAGATCAGGTCATAGTTGCGCAGCCGGGCCTTGTCCACCCCGTAACGGATGATGAACCGGCTGCGCTCGCTCGAGCTGCGCTCCCGGAGCTTGGCCTTGGCCTCCTCCAGGGAGGCGTAGCTCTCCGCGGGCCCGGAGGGGCGGGCGAGCACCCGCCGGGCCGCCTCGCCCGGCTCGGTGATCATGTGCACCTTGAGCGCGTCGGTGAAGAAGTGCCAGGCCAGCCGGGAGTCCATGATGAGGCGCTCACCGGAGGCGGCGATGTCCCGCTGGAGCTGGTCGACGTAGCCGTCGACGGCCTGGTCCAGCTCGGCGTGCAGGTTGAGCTGCAGCGCGGTCATCTGCCGCTGCTGCGCCATCTCCCGGTAGAGGTCCCCCACGCTGACCCGGCGCATGCCGAGCCGCTTGGCGATCTCGACCGACACGGTGCTCTTGCCGCTGCCGAGGTCGCCGTTGAAGACGATCGATTGTCCAACGGTCACGACTGGTCCACCCCTGATCACCGGCTCATTGACATCATCGATCTCGCGCCCGACCGACGCGTTCCCGCCATCGTCGCGTCATCCCGCGACGGCTCCAGCTCGGCGCGGCTGACGCCCCCTCGCGACCTGGAGCTCGTCGTACGCCTTGGCATGACGGGCGATGCTACCACTCGGGCGCCACCGCTTTGCCGGACGCGGTGTGCGAGGGCCCCCGGCGGTGGGCGAGGTCCGCGACCGTCGGCACCGGCCGAAACGCCTCAGAACAGGCTCAGCGGATCGACCTGGAGACGAACCGGATCGGCGGCCTTGCGAGCGGCCCGAACGCCGGCGGCCGAGTGCAACGCCTCGGCGAGCGCGGCAGCCCGGGCCCGGGGCACGCGGACCAACATCCGCTCCCGGCCCTCCTCGGCCGGCACCGGCCCGAGCACCTCGGCGTCGTCCGGCAGCCGGGCCGCGGCCAGCAAGTCCGCCACCGCCTCGGCCGCTCCGGTGACGCTCGCCATCCGCACGGCCGGCGGGAAGCCCAACTCGCGGCGCTCGGCCAGCTCCCGGCCGGCGAACCAGCCGGCGTCCCAGCGCAGCAGCGCCTGCACGGGGGCGAGCGCGCCGTCGGCGACCACCACCACCCGACCGGCCGGTGCCGGGCGGGCCAGCGCCGCCGCCGCCAGCCACCGGCGCAGCGCCTCCTCGCCGGCGCGCAGGTCGGCCCGGGTCAGCAGGGCCCACGAGTCGAGCAGCAGCACCGCGCCGTAGCCGCCCTCGGCGACCGGCTCGGCGCCCGGGGTGGCCACCACGAGGGCCGCGCCGCCGGGTACGTCGGTCAGCACCTCCTCGCGCCCCGAGGTGCGCACCGACACACCGGGGAACGCCCGGCCCAGCTCCTCGGCGGTCCGCCGGGCGCCGGTCACCGCGGCCCGCAGCCGCCGCCCACCGCACTCCGGGCAGGCGTACGCGGCCGCCACCCGGGCGCACCACCGGCAGGCCGGGGTGCCGCCGGCAGAGGGCAGCGCGAGCGGGCCGGCGCAGTGCGCGCAGCGGGCCGGGGTGCGGCACTCGGCGCAGGAGATCGACGGCAGGTAGCCACGTCGGGGTACCTGCACCAGCACCGGCAGGTCCTGCCGGAGCGCGTCGCGGGCAGCCGTCCAGGCCAGGCTGGGCAGCCGGGCGGTGGCGGCCCCGGGGTCGCGGGCCAGTTGCGGGTCGTCCCCGGTCGGCGCGATGGCCGGGATCCGCGCGCGCACGGTGGCCCGGTCGGCGACCACCTCCGGGGCCCAGCCGGTCTCCACCAGCAGCTGCGCCTCGGCCGTCCGGGCGAAACCGCCGATCAGCGCGCCGGCCTCGGCGAGGTGGGCGCGGGTGAGCAGCACGTCGCGGGCGTGCGGGTAGGGCGCCCGGGGCTCGGAGTGCAGGTCGTCACCGTCGTCCCAGACGGCGACGAGGCCGAGCCGGGCCACCGGGGCGAACATCGCCGCCCGGGTGCCGATCACCACCGGCACCTGGCCACGGCAGGCGGCGAGGAAGGCCCGGTACCGCCGGGCGGGGCCGAGCGCGGCGGAGAGGCTGACGTGTCGCCCCGGGCCGAGCACGCCGGTGAGCGCCGCGTCGAGGCGGTCGAGGTCACGCGCGTCGGGCACCACGACCACCGCGCCGCGCCCACCGGCGACGGTGGCCGCCACCGCGTCCGCGTAGCGGGCCGCCCAGTCCTCACCGGGCAGCGCCGACCAGACCGCGCGGGGCGCCCGGCCGTCGGTGAGCGCCCGCAGCAGGGCCGGGCCGGTCGGGTAGTCGCGCCACCCGCGCGGGTCGACAGCCCCGGTGGGGGCCGCCGGGGCGGGCTGGTCGTCGCGGGGCTCCTTCTCCACCCGGGCGTGCCGGGGTGGCACGGCGAGCCGGAGCACGTCGGCGAGGCTGCCCGCGTACCGGTCGGCGACCGCCCGGGCCAGCCGCGCGACCTCGGGGGCCAGCACCGGCTCCGGCGAGACCACCTTCTCCAGGTACGCGAGGCGGCCGGTGTGCCCGGAGTCGTCGGCGCGCGACAGCAACCACCCGTCGACGAGTTGCCCGGCGAAGCGCACCTTCACCCGAATACCGGGCACCGCCACCTCGTCCAGCTCCGCCGGCACCAGGTAGTCGAACGGCCGGTCCAGGTGCGCCAGTCCGACATCCACGCAGACGCGCGCGACCGGCGACCCGTCCGCGGGTCGCCGGTCGCTGCGCTTGGTGGCGGTCAGGCTCCCGCGGCCGACTTGAGGTCGGCGGCCCGGTCGGTGCTCTCCCAGGTCAGGTCCGGCAGCTCCCGGCCGAAGTGGCCGTACGCGGCCGTCTGCTGGTAGATCGGGCGGAGCAGGTTGAGGTCCCGGATGATCGCGGCCGGACGAAGGTCGAACACCTCGGTGACGGCCTTCTCGATCGAGGAGACGGGCACGGTCTCGGTGCCGAACGTCTCGATGAACAGGCTCACCGGGTGCGCCTTGCCGATGGCGTAGGCGACCTGCGCCTCGCACCGCTCGGCCAGGCCGGCGGCGACCACGTTCTTGGCGACCCAGCGCATCGCGTACGCCGCCGAGCGGTCCACCTTGGACGGGTCCTTGCCGGAGAACGCGCCGCCACCGTGGCGGGCGTACCCGCCGTAGGTGTCAACGATGATCTTGCGGCCGGTCAGCCCGGCGTCGCCCATCGGGCCGCCGATCTCGAACCGGCCGGTCGGGTTGACCAGCAGCCGGTAGCCGTCGGTGTCCAGGCCGAGGCTCTCCAGCTCCGGGGCGATCACGTGGTCGCGCACGTCCGGGGTGAGCAGCGAGTCCAGCGAGATGTCGGCGGCGTGCTGGCTGGACACCACAACGGTGTTCAGCCGGACCGGGCGCAGCCCCTCGTACTCGATGGTGACCTGGGTCTTGCCGTCCGGCCGCAGGTACGGGATCGTGCCGTCCTTGCGCACCGCCGCGAGGCGGCGGGCCAGCCGGTGGGCGAGCGCGATCGGCAGCGGCATCAGCTCGGGCGTCTCCGAGCAGGCGAAGCCGAACATCATGCCCTGGTCGCCGGCGCCCTGCGCGTCCAGCGCGCTCTCCGACGCCCCGGTACGCAGCTCGAAGGCGTTGTCGACACCCTGCGCGATGTCCTCGGACTGCGCACCGATGGAGACGCTGACCCCGCAGGAGGCGCCGTCGAAGCCCTTCTTCGACGAGTCGTAGCCGATGTCGAGGATGGTCCGGCGGACGATCGTCGGGATGTCGGCGTACGCCTTGGTGGTCACCTCACCGGCGATGTGCACCTGACCAGTGGTGATCATGGTCTCCACCGCCACGCGGCTGTGGGGGTCCTCGGTCAGCAGCGCGTCGAGGATGCCATCGCTGATCTGGTCAGCGATCTTGTCCGGGTGGCCTTCCGTGACCGATTCGGACGTGAAGAGACGGCGTGTCACGGCACTCCTAAGCGTGTGAGGTCGTTCCGCGGCAGTCTAATCACCACTGCGGCCGGTGTCGGGATCGGTCGCGCCCTGTTCCACCCGTCAGGAGCGGCCGGGTAGCCGCGCCACGACGAGATCCCAGACGGCGTCGGCCACAGCTTCCTTGGCCTGCTCGGGCAGCCGGCTGACCGAGCCGTCCGCGCCGATGACCGTCACCGTGTTGGTGTCGGCGCCGAAGACCAGATCCGGACCGACCTCGTTGATCACGATCAGGTCGGCCCGCTTCCGGGCGAGTTTCGCCCGGCCGTTGGCCTCGGCATCGCCGGTCTCGGCGGCGAACACCACCAGCACCTGTCCTGGTCGTTTGCGCTGACCGAGCTCCGCCGCGATGTCCGGGTTCGTGACGAGCTCGATGGTGGGTGCGACACCGTCGTCCGACTTCTTGATTTTGCCAGTCGCGTACGTCGCGGGCCGGAAATCGGCCGGAGCCGCCGCCATCACCACCGCGTCGGCCTCGACGGCGGCCTTGACGGTCGCCTCCCGCAGCTCGGCGGTGGTGCCCACCCGGACCAGGTCCACGCCGGCCGGGTCGGCGAGGCCGACGTTGGCCGCGATCAGTGTGACCCGGGCACCCCGGGCGACCGCCGCGCGGGCGAACGCGTACCCCTGCTTGCCCGACGAGCGGTTGCCCAGGAAACGCACCGGGTCGAGGGGCTCGCGGGTGCCACCGGCGGTGACGACCACCCGGCGACCGGCCAGGTCGGCGGGGGCGGAGTCGCCGCGGGCCAGGAGCCGACCGGCGACGGCGAAGATCTCCGCCGGGTCGGGCAGCCGACCCTTGCCGGTGTCGGCGCCGGTGAGCCGGCCGACGGCGGGCTCGATGACCCGGACCCCCCGGGAGCGCAACGTGGCGACGTTGGCCACTGTGGCGGGGTGCTCCCACATCTCGGTGTGCATGGCCGGGGCCAGCAGGACCGGGCAGCGGGCGGTCAGCAGGGTGTTGGTCAGCAGGTCGTCGGCGAGGCCGTGGGCGGCCTTGGCGAGCAGGTCGGTGGTGGTCGGCGCGACCACCACCAGGTCGGCCTGCTTACCGAGCCGGACGTGCGGCACCTCGTGGACGTCGGTCCAGACGTCGTCGGCGACCGGTTGACCGGAGAGCGCGGCCCAGGTCGGCGCTCCAACGAAGCGGAGCGCCGACGCGGTTGGCACGACCCGAACCCGGTGACCCGATTCGGTGAAGAGTCGCAGCAGCTCGCACGCCTTGTAGGCGGCGATGCCGCCACCGACCCCGAGGACGATCGAGGCGGACATCGGCCAGCGGGGGCTTACGGCTGGTCGGTCGGCTCGGCGGTGAGCAGGCCCGAGTTGATCTCGCGCATGGCGATCGAGAGGGGCTTCTCCTGCGGGGTGGTCTCGACGAGCGGGCCGACGTACTCCAGCAGACCCTCACCGAGCTGGCTGTAGTAGGCGTTGACCTGGCGCGCGCGCTTGGCGGCGAAGATGACCAGCGCGTACTTCGACGTCGTCTTCTCGAGGAGCTCGTCGATCGGCGGGTTGGTGATGCCTTCGGGGTTGGCGATGGATCCCACGAATTAACCTCTGCGTCTTTCGAGCCGCGCGGACGCGGTGCTGAGTCTCAACGGCGGCCGACCGTCAGCCACGCACGCGTGACCAGGCCGGATCCGGATAAGAAGAACCGAGTAAGCCTACCAGCTCCTCAACCACCCGTTCGGTGTGGTCGTGGGTCAGCGCGTGCTCGACGGTGGCGGCCACCGTGGCGTCGGGCGCGTACCCGGGTGGGCTCAGCAACACCAGCCGGGCGTCGGGCAGTCGCGCCCGGACCAGTGGGACGCCGCGCAGGTCGAGCGGGAGCAGCACCGGCTGCCCGGCGTCGAGCCGGGCGCGTAGCGGCGGGTACGGGGTGCCCCGGCGGTGCGAACCGATCCGGGACCACTCCAGCAGCTCGCCGTCGACGATCCGCCGATCGAACTCGGCGGGGGCGAGGAAGACGCGGTCCACCCCGTCGATCTCCGACTCCCGGCGCGGCCTGGTGGTTGCCGCGACCGGGATCCACACGGACGGAGAACGCGCCCGGACGAGCTCGACGACACTCTCCCTGCCGGAACCCGAAGGTCCAGCCAGGACAGTGAGCCGAGCCGCCGGGCGCGCCTCGTCATCCGTGCTCACTGCTTGTTTCTACACGCTGCCAGGTTCAGTTGGCGGCGAACTCTCCAAGCAGTGCCTTGCGCTGCTGCTCGCCGAGGCCACGCAGGCGACGGCTGTCGGCGATCTTGAGCTTCTCCATGATCTGGGTAGCCCGGATCTTGCCGATGCCCGGCATGGCCTGCAGGACGGCCGACACCTTGAGCTTGCCAACGACGTCGTCGCTCTCGGCGCGCTCGAGGACGGCACCGAGGGTGGTCTTGCCCTGCTTGAGCTGCTCCTTCAGCTGAGCACGGGCCTTGCGGATCTCCGCGGCCTTCTCGAGCGCGGCAGCGCGTTGTTCGGGGGTCAGTGACGGGAGCGGCACCAGTTCTCCTCAGGTCCCTATCGCGGCGGGCGGGGCGCACCGCCGCATCTGTGAAACGTGGTGTCGCTGTGAACCAAGGGGTCCATGGTTCCCAGCGCGGGGAAAACTAGCGGCCAACGGAGCTTTCGGCAACGTGGGGGCCGCATGATCACCGTAGAGTGACCGACCCGTCAGTCAGTCACCGGGCAGGCAGGACGGCCCGGCAGTCGACCAACACGCGGTCCGCGGCGGCCCGCAGCGCGGCCACATCAGGGCCTGCCGAGAGCACTTCCCGGGAGTACGACGGGAGCACCGAGGCGAGACTCGAACCGAAGACGGTACGCAGATCGGCTGCGCCGGCACCCTGCGCGCCGAGCCCCGGAGCGAGCAGTGGGCCGCCCACACCGGAGAGGTCGTGACCGGTGTCACCGATGGTCGCGCCGACCACCAGACCGAAGCTCCCGAGCGGGGACGCACCCCTGTTGAGCTGGGAAATCTCGTCGATCACCGTTTGCGCCACGGTGCGGCCGTCGGCCGTGACGGCCCGCTGCACGGCGGCGCCCTCGGGGTTGGAGGTGAGGGCCAGCACGAACACCCCGCCGCCGTGCTCGGCGGCCAGTTCGAACATCGGCGCCAGCGAACCGACCCCGAGGTAGGGGCTCGCGGTGACCGCGTCGACATACACAGGGCTGGATGGATCAAGGTACGCGGAGGCGTACGCGCTCACCGTCGAGCCGATGTCGCCGCGCTTGACGTCGAGCAGAACGAGCGAACCGGCCTCTCGTAACTGTCGGATAGTTGACTCAAGAATCGCCACACCTCGGGACCCGAACCGCTCGAAAAAGGCCGACTGAGGCTTGACTACCGCAACCCGGTCACCGAGTGCCTCGACCACTGCGCGGCTGAACCGGTCGAGCCCCTGAACGTCGTCCGGGAGGCCCCACTGGGCCAGCAGACCGGGATGCGGGTCGATGCCCACACAGAGTGGGCCCCGCTCGGTGATCGCCCGGTGCAGCCGGGTACCGAAGCTCTCCATCGGAGTGTTCCCCTCTTCTCGTCCGGGCGGCTGACCCGCCCGGGTAACCCGTCGACCCGGTGGCGGGCCGACTCAGCCAGCCGCCACCGCCGCCGCCACCCCGGTCGCGATCCGGGCCAGGTCGACGTCGTCGGTGACGTACGGCGGCATCGTGTAGATCAGGTCGCGGAACGGACGCAGCCACACCCCCTGGGCGACAGCGGCCGCGGTCGCCGCGCCGAGGTCGACCTCGTGATCGAGCTGGACCACGCCGATCGCGCCGAGGACCCGTACGTCGGCCACGCCCGGCGTGCCGCGCAGGGGCTCCAGACCGGCGCGCAGGCCGGCGCCGACCCTGGCGACCTGCCCGGCCCAGTCCCCGGCCCGCAGCAGCCCGATCGAGGCGTTCGCCACCGCGCAGGCCAACGGGTTGCCCATGAAGGTGGGCCCGTGCGCCAGCACGCCGGTCGCCGAGATGCCCCGGGCGACCTCCGCGGTGCACACTGTCGCCGCGAGGGTCAGGTACCCGCCGGTCAGCGCCTTGCCCACGCAGAGCACGTCCGGCGTCACCCCGGCGTGCTCCGCGGCGAACATCTCGCCGGTACGGCCGAAACCGGTGGCGATCTCGTCGAAGATCAGCAGGATGCCGTGCGCGCGGGTCACCTCGCGCAGCACCCGCAGGTAACCCGGGTGGTGAAAGCGCATCCCACCGGCGCCCTGCACGACCGGCTCGACGATCACGGCGGCCAGTTCGTCGGCGTGCCGCTCGACCGTCTCCACCAGCGCCGCCACGTACGCGTCGTCGGGCGGGTCGGTGAAGCCGCCCGGCGGCACCGGGGCGAACACCTGCCGGGCCAGCACGTCACCCCACAGGTGGTGCATCCCGCCCTCCGGGTCGCAGACGCTCATCGGGTGGAACGTGTCGCCGTGGTAGCCACCCCGCCAGGTCGCCAGCCGGCGCCGCTGCGGCCGCCCGACGGCCCGCTGGTACTGCAGGCACATCTTCACCGCCACCTCGACGCTGACCGAGCCCGAGTCGGCCAGGAACACGTGCTCCAGACCATCCGGGGTCAGCTCGACCAGGGTCCGGGCCAGTTGCACCGCCGGCTCGTGGGTGAGCCCGCCGAACATCACGTGGCTCATCCGGCCGAGCTGGTCGGTCACCGCCGCGTCCAGCACCGGGTGCCGGTACCCGTGGATCGCCGCCCACCAGGACGACATCCCGTCCACCAACTCCCGCCCGTCGGCCAGGGTGAGGCGTACCCCCTCGGCGCCGCGCACCACGTACGGCGGGTTGGCCGGCGGCAGCGCGGCGTACGGGTGCCAGACATGCGCCCGGTCAGCGGCCAGGATCTCCTCGGGTGTCACGCGTACTCCTCTGTCCGGCACGGACGTGCCGGGCCGTGGTGGTCAGGCGGCCGGGTCGGGCGGTCCCCTTCCCGCCTTTGCTCTGCTTCACCGGACGCAACGCCCAGTGTCCGGATATCGGACGCCGGCCGGTGCGTGGGTTGAAGCAGAGCAAAGGTGACGCGAAGGGGGTGGGCACCCCGGCCTGGATCCGGCTCGGCCCAGAGCCGGCCCGGCGCGGTCCGGCTCGGCACTGAGGACCGGGCCGGCACCGGGCCGGGGCCGATCACCGGCCGGCGACCGGATCCGGTGCCGCCGTTGCGGCCGCCGCGCGGGCGGCGGCGCGGACCAGGGCCGGTCCTCGGTAGATGAAGCCGGTGTAGAGCTGCACCAGGGCGGCGCCGGCGTCGAACATTCGCGCCGCGTCGTCCGGGTCCAGCACCCCGCCGACGCCAATGATCGGCAGCCGGCCGCCGGTCTCGGAGTGGACGAAGGCGACCACGTCGCGGGCCCGCCCGGTGAGCGGCCGACCGGAGAGGCCACCGGCCTGCCCGCCACGCTCGACGTCGACGCCGGCCAGCCCGTCCCGGGACAGCGTGGTGTTGGTGGCGATCACCCCGGCGGCGCCCCGGGCCAGGCAGACCTCCAGCAGCTCGGCGATCGCCGCCTCGGTCAGGTCTGGTGCGATCTTGACCAACACCGGCTTCTCCCCCACCAGCGCGCCGAGCAGCGCGTCCAGATGGGCACGGTCCTGCAACGACCGCAGACCCGGGGTGTTCGGCGAGGAGACGTTCACCGCGAAGTAGTCGCCGTGCCCGCGCAACGCCCGGTACGAGGCGAGGTAGTCCTCGACCGCCTCGTCCAGCGGGGTCACCTTGGACTTGCCCAGCGAGATGCCCAGCGGCACCCCGAGCGGGCGCGGCGCCGCCGCCAGCCGGGCGGCCAGCGCGGCGGCCCCGGCGTTGTTGAAGCCCATCCGGTTGACCACCGCCTCGCTGGCCGGCAACCGGAACAGCCGCGGCCGGGGGTTGCCCGGCTGGGCGTGCGCGGTGACAGTGCCGACCTCCACGAAACCGAAGCCGAGCGCCGGCCAGGCCGGCAGCGCCGCGCCGTCCTTGTCCATACCCGCGGCCAACCCGACCGGGTTGGGGAACCGCACCCCGAACACGGTGCGCGGCGCGTCGACCGCGTAGCGGGCCCGCAGCGCGGCGAGCGCGGCCGGCCGCCGCGACAGCGACGCCAACCGCCGCAGCGTCCACTCGTGCGCCGCCTCGGCGTCCCCGCCCCCGAGTCGGAACAACCACGGGCGTACCGCCTGCTCGAACAGGGTCACCGGGCCGCCCGCAGGATGGCGTGCAGGTCCTGCAGGGGGCGGACCTGCATGTCGCCGCGGATCCGCGCCTCGATGCCCATCACCGCCGCGGCGGCGCCGGGGACCGTGGTGATGCAGGGGATGTCCGCGGTGACGGCCGCGCTGCGGATCTCGTAGCCGTCGGAGCGGGCGCTGGCACCCGAGCCCTGCGGCGTGTTGATCACCAGCGCCACGTGGCCGCCGCCGATCAGCGACACCGCGTCGTCGCCCGCACCGGCCTGGTAGTGCTTACGGATCTGCTCACAGGCGATGCCGTGCCGGCGCAGCACCTCGGCAGTGCCGGCGGTGGCGACGATCTCGAAGCCTAGATCGGCCAGCCGCTTGATCGGGAAGATCATGCCACGCTTGTCCCGGTTGGCCACCGAGACGAAGATCTTCCCGGCGGTCGGCAGCGAACCGTACGCGGCCGACTGGCTCTTGGCGAAGGCGTGCCCGAAGTTGGTGTCGATGCCCATCACCTCGCCGGTCGACTTCATCTCCGGCCCGAGCAGCGAGTCGATCCCCTTGCCCGCACGGGTCCGGAAACGCTTGAACGGCAGCACCGCCTCCTTGACCGCGACCGGCGCGTCGGCGGGCATCGTGCCCCCGTCTCCCGTCGCCGGCAGCAGACCCTCGGCGCGCAGCTCGGCGATGCTCGCTCCGAGCGCGATCCGGGCCGCCGCCTTGGCCAGCGGCACCGCCGTGGCCTTGGAGACGAACGGGACGGTCCGCGACGCGCGGGGGTTGGCCTCCAGCACGTAGAGCACGTCGTCCTTGAGGGCGTACTGCACGTTGAGCAGGCCACGGACCCCGACGCCACGCGCGATGGCCTCGGTGTAGCGGCGGACCTCGACCAGGTGCGAGCCCGCGAGGGTGATCGGAGGGAGCGCGCAGGACGAGTCGCCGGAGTGGATGCCCGCCTCCTCGATGTGCTCCATCACGCCACCGATGTAGACCTCGCCGTCGGCGTCGCACAGCGCGTCCACGTCGATCTCGATGGCGTCGTCGAGGAACCGGTCCACCAGCACCGGGTGGTCCGGGGAGATGTCGGTGGCCCGGCCGATGTAGTCGCGCAGCGTCGGGTCGTCGTAGACGATCTCCATGCCCCGCCCGCCCAGCACGTACGACGGCCGTACCAGCACCGGGTAGCCGATCTCGTCGGCGATCGTCTTGGCCTCGTCGTACGAGGTGGCCATGCCGTGCGCCGGCGCGCGCAAGCCGGCGCGGGCCAGCACCGCGCCGAACGCGCCGCGCTCCTCGGCCAGGTGGATCGACTCCGGGGAGGTGCCGACGATCGGCACACCGGCGTTCTTGAGCCGCTGCGCCAGCCCCAGCGGGGTCTGCCCGCCGAGCTGAACGACCACACCGACCACGCCCGGCCCGCCGGCCGCCCGGCCGGACGAGTCCTCGGCGTGCCAGACCTCCAGGACGTCCTCAAAGGTCAACGGCTCGAAGTAGAGCCGGTCCGCGGTGTCGTAGTCGGTGGAGACCGTCTCCGGGTTGCAGTTGACCATGACGGTCTCGTAACCGGCCGACCGCAACGCCTGGACGGCGTGCACGCAGGAGTAGTCGAACTCGATGCCCTGCCCGATCCGGTTCGGGCCGGAGCCCAGGATCAGCACCTTCGGCCGATCCGACGGCACGACCTCGGTCTCCAGGTCGTACGTCGAGTAGTGGTACGGCGTGGTCGCCTCGAACTCGGCCGCGCAGGTGTCCACTGTCTTGTAGACCGGGCGCACGTCGAGACGGTGCCGCAAGGTCCGTACGCCGTCCTCGGCGGCCAGCTCCGGGCGCAGCGCGGCGAGCTGCCGGTCGGACAAACCGGCCCGCTTGGCGCGGCGCAGCAGATCGGCGTCGAGCACCGGCGCGTCGACGATCTCGCCGCGCAGCTCGATCAGCGCGGCGATCTGGTCCAGGAACCACGGGTCGATCCCGCCGGACGCCTCGGCCACCTCCGCGATCGACGCCCCGAGGCGCAGCGCCCGCTCCACCGTGTACAACCGGCCGTCGTGCGGGATCCGCAGCGCGGCGAGGGTGTCCGCCAGGGTGACGCCCTCCGGGTCCGGCACACTCCAGAAACCGGCCGACTTGGTTTCCATCGAGCGCATCGCCTTGTTCAGCGCCTCGGTGAAGTTGCGCCCGAGGCTCATCGCCTCGCCCACCGACTTCATGGTGGTGGTCAGCTCCGGGTCGGCGCCGGGGAACTTCTCGAACGCGAACCGGGGAATCTTCACCACCACGTAGTCGAGGGTCGGCTCGAACGCCGCCGGGGTCTTCAACGTGATGTCGTTGGGGATCTCGTCGAGGGTGTAGCCGATGGCCAGCTTCGCCGCGATCTTCGCGATCGGGAAGCCGGTCGCCTTGGAGGCCAGCGCCGAGGACCGCGACACCCGGGGGTTCATCTCAATCACGACGATCCGGCCGTCGACCGGATTGACCGCGAACTGGATGTTGCAGCCGCCGGTGTCCACCCCGACCTCGCGCAGCACGGCGATGCCCAGGTCACGCAGGCGCTGGTACTCCCGGTCGGTGAGCGTCATGGCCGGGGCCACTGTGACGCTGTCGCCGGTGTGCACACCCATCGGGTCGATGTTCTCGATCGAGCAGACCACCACCACGTTGTCGTGCCGGTCGCGCATCAGCTCGAGCTCGTACTCCTTCCAGCCGAGCACGCTCTCCTCGATGAGCACCTCGTGCACGGGGCTGGCGGACAGGCCGTCACCGGCGATGCGGGCCAGGTCCTCCGGGGTGTGCGCCATGCCGGAGCCCAGGCCACCCATGGTGAACGACGGCCGGATCACCACCGGCAGGCCCAGTTCGGCGACGGTCGCCTCGACCTCGTCCATCGAGTGGCAGACCCGCGAGCGGGGCACCAGCCCGGTCGGGTCGTCGACACCCAGCCGTACGCCGGCCTTCGCCACGATCTCCTTGAACAGCTGCCGGTCCTCGCCGCGGTTGATGGCGTCGATGTTCGCGCCGATCAGCTCCACGCCGTACTTCTCCAGGACGCCGGCCTCGTGCAGGGCGACGGCCGTGTTCAGCGCCGTCTGCCCGCCGAGGGTCGCGAGGATCGCGTCCGGGCGCTCCTTGGCGATGACCAGCTCCACGAACTCCGGGGTGATCGGCTCGACGTAGGTCGCGTCGGCGAACTCCGGGTCCGTCATGATCGTCGCCGGGTTGGAGTTGACCAGGCTGACCCGGATCCCCTCGCTGCGCAGCACCCGGCACGCCTGGGTGCCGGAGTAGTCGAACTCGCAGGCCTGCCCGATGACGATCGGCCCGGAGCCGATCACGAGGATGTGCTTGAGATCGGTCCGCTTAGGCATTGCTGCGCCCCTTGCTGTGGGTCCGGCCCTCACTGGGCCGCCGGTCGAGGGCACGGCCCTCGATCAGATCGGCGAATCGGTCGAAGAGGTAGTCCGCGTCGTGCGGGCCGGCCGCCGCCTCCGGGTGGTACTGGACGGTGAACGCGGGCAGGTCCACGGCCCGCAGCCCCTCGACCACGTTGTCATTGAGGCAGACGTGCGACACCCGTACGCCACCGAAGTCGGTGTCGATCACCTGGTCGGGGACGACCGCGCCGTCGCCCGAGCCGGGGACCTGCACGGCGAAGCCGTGGTTGTGGCTGGTCACCTCGACCTTGCCGGTGACCCGGTCGAGCACCGGCTGGTTGATCCCCCGGTGGCCGTAGCCCAGCTTGTAGGTGCCGAAGCCGAGCGCCCGACCGAGGATCTGGCTGCCGAAGCAGATGCCGAACAGCGGCACCTCCCGCCGCAGCGCCTCGCGGGCCAGCGCCACCGGGGCGTCGGCGGTGGCCGGGTCGCCCGGACCGGGCGACAGGAAGATCGCGTCGGCGCCGGTGGCGAGCATCTGGTCGATGCTCGACGACGCCGGCAGCACGTGGGTGGTCACCCCTCGGGTGGCCAGCCGACGCGGCACGTTGCGCTTGATGCCCAGGTCCAGGGCGGCCACTGTGAACCGGTGCTCGCCCAGGGCCTCGACGACGTACGGCTCGGCGGTGCTCACCTCGGCGGACAGGTCGGCGCCCACCATCTGCGGCGCCTGGCGGACCCGGGTCAGCAGGCTCTGCGGGTCGTTGTCGATGCTGGAGATGCCCACCCGCATGGCGCCCCGCTCGCGCAGGTGCCGGGTCAGCGCCCGGGTGTCCACACCGCTGATGCCCACCACGCCCTCGGTGGCGAGGCGGTCCTCAAGGCCGCCGGTGGCCCGCCAGTTCGAGCCGATCCGGGCCGGGTCGCGCACCACGTAGCCGGCCACCCAGATCCGACCGGACTCGTCGTCCTCGCCGTTGACGCCGGTGTTGCCGATGTGCGGCGCGGTCTGCACCACCACCTGACGGTGGTAGGACGGGTCGGTCAGGGTCTCCTGGTACCCGGTCATGCCGGTGTTGAAGACCGCCTCGCCGAAGGTCTCTCCGACGCTGCCGTACGCCTCGCCAGGGAACGTGCGCCCGTCCTCGAGGACCAGGATTGCGGGTCTGCGCTTGACCATTACTTGACTGCCTTTCCGTCCAGGACCGTCGGCTCGCCACGCAGGAAGGTCGCCACGATGCGACCTGGCAGCGTCATGCGGGCGTACGGGGTGTTGCGACTGCGACTGGCCAGCTCCGCCGGTTCGATGGTGCGGCGGGCGGCCGGGTCGATCAGGGTCAGGTTGGCCGGCACACCCGGCGCGGGGTCGACGCCGTGCCCGGTGAGGCCGGCGATCCGTGCGGGGGTACGCGACATCCGCTCGGCGATCAGGTCCCACTCGGGGCCGAGCACGTCCAGCGCGATGGAGAGGGCCGTCTCCAGACCGAGCATCCCCGGCCGGGCGTACGCCCACTCGCACTCCTTGTCCTCCACCGCGTGCGGGGCGTGGTCGGTGGCGATCACGTCGATCACCCCGTCGGCGAGGGCGGCGCGCAGCGCGGCGATGTCCGCCGCGGTGCGCAGCGGCGGGTTCACCTTGAAGACCGGGTCGTAGGTTTCCGCCCGTTCGTCGGTGAGCAGCAGGTGGTGCGGGGTCACCTCGGCGCTCACGCGTACCCCGCGTGCCTTTGCCTGGCGCAGCACCTCGACGCTGCCGGCGGTGGAGACGTGGCAGACGTGCAGTCGGCTGCCCACGTGCTCGGCGAGCAGCACGTCCCGGGCGATGATCGCCTCCTCGGCGACCGCCGGCCAGCCGATCAGGCCGAGCCGGGTGGAGACCTCGCCCTCGTGCATCTGGGCGCCCTCGGTGAGCCGGGGCTCCTCGGCGTGCTGGGCGATGATCCCGTCGAATGCCTTGACGTACTCCAGGGCTCGGCGCATCAGCTTCGGGTCGGCGACGCAGTGCCCGTCGTCGGAGAAGATCCGCACCCGCGCCGCCGAATCGGCCATCGCGCCCAGCTCGGCCAGCCGCTCGCCGGCCAGCCCGACGGTGACAGCGCCGATCGGCTGCACGTCGACCAGGCCGGCCTCCCGGCCGAGCCGCCAGACCTGCTCGACCACGCCGGCGGTGTCCGCCACCGGGGAGGTGTTGGCCATCGCGCAGACCGCCGTGTAGCCGCCCAGCGCGGCCGCCCGGGAACCGGACTCGACGGTCTCGGCGTCCTCCCGACCGGGTTCGCGCAGGTGGGTGTGCAGGTCGACAAGACCGGGCAGGGCGACCAGGCCGGTGCCGTCGACGACTGTGGCGTCCGGCGCGGTCAGGTCGGGACCGACCTCGGCGATCACGCCGTCGCGGATCAGCAGGTCGGTCGGCGCGGCGCCGACGACACTCACGCTGGTGATCAGGTAAGCGGTCACCGGTTGTTCCCTCCGAGCAGCAGGTAAAGGACAGCCATCCGCACGGAGACCCCGTTGGTGACCTGTTCGACGATGGTGGAGCGGGGTGAGTCGGCGACCTCAGGGGTGATCTCCATCCCCCGGTTCATCGGGCCGGGATGCATGACGATCGCGTGCTCGGGCAGCCGGCGCATCCGCGGGCCGTCCAGCCCGTAGCGGCGGGCGTACTCGCGCGCGGAGGGGAAGTAGGAGTCGTTCATCCGCTCCCGCTGCACGCGCAGCATCATCACCACGTCGACGTTCGGCAGGACGGAGTCGAGGTCGTAGGAGACGTCGGTGCCGGGCGCGAGGGCGCCCGCGATGTCGACCGGGATGAGGGTCGGCGGGCCGACCAGGGTGACCTTGGCGCCGAGGGTGGAGAGCAGCAGCACGTTGGACCGGGCCACCCGGGAGTGCAGCACGTCCCCGACCACCGCTACCGACAGGCCGGCGAGCCGGCCCAGCCGGGACCGCATGGTGTACGCGTCCAGCAGCGCCTGGGTGGGGTGCTCGTGGGTGCCGTCGCCGGCGTTGACCACCGACCCGTCCACCCAGTTGGCCAGGCGGTGCGGCGCTCCGGAGGCGGGGTGTCGGATGACCACGGCGTCCGCGCCCATGGCCTGCAGGGTCAACGCGGTGTCCTTCAGGCTCTCACCCTTGGTGACGCTGGACCCCTTCGCGGAAAAGTTGATCACGTCGGCGCTGAGCCGCTTCGCCGCCGCCTCGAAGGAGATCCGGGTACGCGTGGAGTCCTCGTAGAAGAGGTTCACCACGGTCCGTCCGCGCAGCGCGGGAAGCTTCTTGATCTCCCGGCCGGCGACGGTGGCCATCTCGGCGGCGGTGTCCAGGATCTCGGTGGCGGTGTCGGCGTCCAGGTCCCCGCCGGAGAGCAAGTGTTTGATCATGAGGCGGTTCCCCCGTAGAGCTTGACCTCGTCCGCCCCGTCGATCTCGGCGAGCGTCACCTTGACGCTCTCGGCGAGCGAGGTCGGGATGTTCTTGCCGACGTAGTCGGCGCGGATCGGCAACTCCCGGTGACCCCGGTCGACCAGGACGGCGAGCTGCACCGAGGCCGGGCGGCCCACGTCGTTGAGCGCGTCGAGCGCGGCCCGGACGGTGCGGCCGGAGAAGAGCACGTCGTCGACCAGGATGACCCGTTTGCCGTCGATCCCGCCGGACGGCAGCTCGGTCGGACCCACCGCGCGGGTGGCGTGCCGTCGGAGGTCGTCGCGGTACAGGGTGATGTCGAGCACACCGACCGGAACAGCGACGTCCTCGAAGGTGCTGATCCGGTCGGCGAGCCGCCGGGCGAGGGGGGTGCCCCGGGTGGGAATCCCGAGCAGCACCGTGTTGGCGGCGCCCTGGGTCTTCTCCAGGATCTGGTGGGCGATGCGGTCGACCACGCGTTGCACGTCGGCGCTGGCGAGGATCACCTTCACCGAGGGTTGTCGCGGTGGTGACGAATGGGCAGCCGGTGGGTATGCCACGGCGGACCTCCTTCCCCGCCTCACTGGACGGGTCGTTAAAGGATGTCGGGCACCTCCGGCCGGACCGCTCAGCAGACCTGGGCCGGGGCTTCCGCCACGTTACCAGTGGTCACCGGGGTGATGGACGGCGGCCGCTGACCACCGGGTCAGGCGCCGGAAAAGGGGAAAACTCCCCGGACGCTCCGCAACGGTAGGGGCACGACCACTTGACCACGTGTCGCATTCCCCGTACCGTCACGCTCCGTAGCGATCGACGGGAGAACCCCGAGCAGCACTGGGAGTGTCCGAATGCCCTCTGAATACGCCAAGTCTCTGGGCGCCCGCCTGCGCTCCATCCGCCAGCAGCAGGGTCTCTCCCTGCAGGGTGTGGAGGAGAAGTCGAACGGGCGGTGGAAGGCCGTGGTGGTCGGCTCGTACGAGCGTGGCGACCGGGCCGTGACGGTGTCCCGTCTGGCCGAGTTGGCCGAGTTCTACCGCGTACCCGTCTCGGAGTTGCTGCCTGACGGCAGTGGCGTCCGTCACGAGCCCACCAGCAAGATTGTCCTGGACCTGGAGCGGCTCTACGACGAGGCCTCCGAGGACCTGGCCTACGTCGCCCGCTACGCCCGCGCCATCCAGCAGCAGCGCGGCGACTACAACGGCCGGGTGCTCTCCATCCGCGCCGACGACCTGCGGGCGCTCGCGATCGTCTACGACGCCTCACCGTCGGGTCTGATCGAGCGGCTCACCGAGCACGGCGTGCTGGTGGCCGACCCCCGGGCGTTCTTCGCCTCCTGATCTGCCGCTCCACCTGATCTGCCGCTTCACCGAAAGGGCCCGTGCCAGTCGGCACGGGCCCTTTCGGATTGCGGTGTTCGGTGCGGACGCTCAGCGGGTGGCGTACTCGGCGATCCGGCCGAGCACCCCGTTGAGGAAGCGCGGCGAATCGTCTGTCGACATCTGCCGGGCCAATTCCACCGCCTCGCTGATCGCCACCGCGTCGTCGATCTCATCGACGTAGAGCAACTCGTAGACGGCGATCCGGGCCAGATTACGGTCGACGACCGGCATCCGCTCCAGCGTCCAACCCTCGGCGTAGCTGGCGATCAGCTCGTCGATCCGGTTGAGGTGCTCGGCAACCCCCTCGACCAGGCCCACCGCGTAGCCCAGATGCTCCGGTCGGGGCTGCTCGATCCGCTGCACGTAGCCGGCGAGCACCTCCACCGGAGGCTTGTCCCGCAGGTCGGCCTCGTAGAGGACATCCAGCGCCCGCTTGCGTGCCTTACGGCGCGCCGGCATCTGCTGCTTGGAACCCTCAGCCATCAGGCGCGGCCGAGGTAACGGCCGTCGCGGGTGTCGACCTTGATCTTCTCGCCGGTGGTGATGAACAGCGGAACCGGCACTGTGGCGCCGGTCTCCACGGTCGCCGGCTTGGTGCCGCCGGTCGAGCGGTCGCCCTGCAGGCCCGGCTCGGTGTAGGTGACCTCCAGCACGACGCTGGTGGACAGCTCGATGTAGAGCGGCACACCCTCGTGCTGGGCGACGGTCGCCTCCGCCTCGGGCAACAGGTAGTTGGCTGCCTCACCGACGGTGCCACCGGGCACGGTGATCTGGTCGAAGGTCTCCAGATCCATGAAGACGAAGTCCTCGCCGTCGGCGTACAGGTACTGCATCGTGCGCTTGTCAACGGTCGCGGTTTCGACCTTGGTGCCCGCGTTGAAGGTCTTGTCGACCACCTTCCCGGACAGCACGTTCTTCAGCGTGGTGCGCACGAAGGCACCACCCTTACCGGGCTTGACGTGCTGGAACTCGACGACGGCCCAGAGCTCGCCGTCCAGGTTGAGTACCAGGCCGTTTTTGAGGTCGTTGGTGGAGGCCATTTCCTGCCTTGATCATCAATTGGCGGACAGACCTGGCAAGTCTACAAGCTGCGTCGAATCGGACGGCCCCCCGTTCGGAGCGCCCAGTCGACGGGCACTCAGCGGGTGGCCAGATGCTGCAGAGCGAGACGATAGCCGTCGATGCCGAGACCGCAGATTACCCCGGTCGCCACCGCCGAGACCACAGAGCGGTGCCGGAACTCCTCACGGGCGTGGATGTTGGACAGGTGCACCTCCACCAACGGCCCCCGCAGCATGGCGCAGGCATCGCGCACCGCATACGAGTAGTGCGACCAGGCGGCCGGATTGAGCACCACCGCGGCGCCCTCGTCGGCGGCGGTGTGCAGCCAGCCGAGCAGTTCGTGCTCGGCGTCGGTCTGCCGGACCGTCACGTCCAGCCCCAGCTGCTCGCCCACTGATTCGCAGAGACCCACCAGGTCGGCGTACGTGGTCTTTCCGTACACGTCGGGCTCGCGGGTGCCCAGCCGGCCCAGGTTCGGCCCGTTCAACACGTAGACCTTCACGGGCTCGCCACCTCCCGGTAGGCGGCCTCCAGCAACCCGTCGTCCGGGCCCTCCAACATCGCCGGACGGGCCAGCCCGTCGAGCACCACGAAGCGCAACCGACTGCCCCGGGTCTTCTTGTCCACCCGCATCGCGGCCAGCAGCTGCGGCCAGGCGTCCGCCGGGTAGCTCACCGGCAGGCCCAGCGCGCTCAACGTGACCCGGTGCCGGTCGGCGGTCGGCGCGTCCAGCCGCCCGGCGAGGCGGGCCAGCGTGGCCGCGTACACCAGACCGACGGCGACGGCGTGGCCGTGCCGCCAGCGGTAACCCTCGTTCTGCTCGATGGCGTGGGCCAGCGTGTGACCGTAGTTGAGCACCTCCCGCACGCCCGACTCGCGCAGGTCGCCGGCCACCACGTCGGCCTTCACCCGGATCGCCCGTTCGATCAGCTCCCGGCTCACCGGCCCCCGGGCGTCAGTGGCGGCCTCCGGATCATTCTCGATGAGGTCCAGGATCGTCGGGTCGGCGATGAAACCGCACTTGACGACCTCGGCCAGGCCGGCCGCCAGGTCGACCGCGGGCAGGCTGTCCAGCGTGGCCAGGTCGGCCAACACCCCGACCGGCGGGTGGAACGCACCCACCAGGTTCTTGCCGGCGGCCGTGTTGATGCCCGTCTTGCCGCCCACAGCGGCGTCGACCATGCCCAGCAGCGAGGTCGCCACCGGCACCCAGCGCACCCCCCGCAACCAGCACGCCGCGACGAAGCCGGCCAGGTCGGTCACCGCGCCGCCGCCCACTCCGACCACCGCGTCGGTACGGGTGAAGCCCGCCGCCCCGAGCCGGTCCCAGCAGGCGGAGGCCACGTCGACGTGTTTGCCCGACTCGGCGTCGGGCACCTCGATCGGCAGTGGCTCGACGCCTGCGGCGCGAAGGCGCTCACCGAGCGCGTCCGCGAGGGCCTTGAGCGGAGGCGCGTGCAGCACCGCCGCCCGGGTCGCACCGGGCAGCAGGCCGGGCAGCGCGCCCAGCAGGTCACGTCCCACCAAGACGTCGTACGGCCGCTCGCCGCCGACCGGAATCCGGGTCACCTCGTCCATCGCCGGCAGCCTAGTCCAGCGGGCGGCGCGGCGACGGCGGCTGTCCACCTGCTGGCCGGTCGGCCCACTCCGCCAACCGGCGGGCGTGCTCGGCCACCTCGGCGCGCAGCGCGTCCGGAAGTCGCACTGTGAACGGACAACCCAGCCCGGCGAGCAGCGCCGCCATGCCGGGCAGGCTCTCCGCTCGGGCCCGCAGCACCACCCCGCCGGTGGTGGCGGTCAACTCGGCCAGGCTGGGCGGGATGCGGCGGCGGGCGGCGACCAGATCGGTCTCCAGCACGACCTCCACCTCGTGCGTGTACGGCACGCCGGCCAGCGACCGGGTCACCCACGCCACCGCCTCGAAGCCGTCCGGCACTGTAAACGTCGCCACGCCGGGCGTCACCGCGCCGATCCGGTCCAGTCGGAAGGTGCGGATCTCCCCGCGTCGGTGGTCGTGGCCGGTGACATACCAACGGCCGGCGTGGAAGACCAGCCCGTACGGATCGAGCTCGCGGTGCGACTGCTCGCCCCGCCAGGAGCGGTAGTCCAGCGCCACCCGCTGCCGGTGCCGTGTCGCCGAGGCCAGCGCGAGCAGCGTGCCCGACGCCGGGCCGCGCTCCGGCTCCGGGCGACGCAGGGTGAAGCCCAGGTGCTCCTGGACGGCGGCGAGCCGGTCGGCGAGCGCCGCCGGCAGCACCCGCCGGATCTTCGCCAGCGCGGTGGCGGTGGCGGGCTGCTCGGTGGCGAGCCCAACCCGTTCGGCGACGACGAGGCCGAGCAGCACGGCCACCGCCTCGTCGTCGGTGAGCATCAGCGGGGGCAGCTTGTAACCGGAGTGCAGCCGGTAGCCGCCGTAGCGGCCCCGATCGGCGGTGACCGGAATGCCCAGCTCGACCAGCGTGGTCGCGTACCTGCGCACGGTCCGCTCATCCACCCCGAGCTGGGCGGCGAGTTCGGCGGCCGTCGAGCGGTGCCGGGTCTGCAGCAGTTCGAGCAGGGCCAGCACCCGCCCCGCGGGATGTGACACGGGCCACTCCTCCAAACCGGGCGGATCCTGTCCAGATTCGATCGTACGGTCTGTCGGTAACCAAGAGAAGGAGCGACAGATGGCGACATTCGTGCTGGTACCGGGATTCTGGCTGGGTGCCTGGGCGTGGCGGGACGTGACAGTCGCGCTGCGGTCGCAGGGGCACGACGTCTATCCGATGACGCTGACCGGGGTGGCCGAACGCGACCACCTCGCCGGGCCGGAGGTCAGCCTGGACACGCACACCACCGACATCGTCCGGCTGATCGAGGTCGAGGACCTGCGCGACGTACTGCTGGTCGGGCACTCCGGCGGAGGGATGCCGGCCGCCCAGGCGGCGGACCGCGTCCCGGACCGGATCGCCCGGATCGTCTACGTGGAGAGTGGGCCGCTGCCGGACGGTACGGCGCAGTTCGACACTCTGCCGCCGGAGGAGCAGCAGCGGCTGCGGGCCGCGATCGGCACCGGGCACCTGCTGCCGCCGCCGGCCTGGGATCCGGCCACCGACCCAACCAACCTGGCCGGCCTGGACGAGCCGACGCTCGCGCTGCTGCGCACCCGGGCCACCCCGCAGCCGCTGCGGGCCGCCACCGACCCGGTCCGACGCACCGGTGGGCGGCCGGTGCCGACCGTGCTGGTCGCCAGCACCTTCCCGCTCGCTGTGGTGCGGCAGATGATCCAACAGGAGCACCCGTTCTTCACCGGCCTGGCCGACGGCCAGCTGCATGAGCTGCCCACCGGGCACTGGCCGATGCTCAGCGAGCCGAAGGCTCTCGCCGACGTCCTCGACGTGATCGCGAGCTGAGGCCCCCCACTGCGCCGATCTTGCAGTTGCGGTTGCCGTGATACGGGGAATGCCCCTGATGCCGGGACAGCAGGTGCAAGATCGGCGCGGCAGGGTGCGGCAGGGGTGGGCGACGTCAGCGTGGGAGCAGGGCGGCGATCTCGGCGACGATCGTCGCCGGGGCTCGACCGTCGGTGACCACCGTCTCGGTGGCCACCTCGGTGTAGAGCGGCCGACGCTGGTCCATCAGGTGCCTGAGGGTGGCCCGTGGGTTGATCGCCAGCAGCGGCCGGCCGGCGCCGAGCCCGACCCGCCGCACCGCATCGGGCAGCTCGACCGAGAGGTGCACCACCCGGTGCCCGATCAGGGCCGCCCGGGTCTCCTCGGCCAGCACCGCCCCGCCGCCGAGGGCGAGCACGCCCGTGCCGCCGGCCAGCGCCGCGGCCACGGCGGCCCGTTCCAAGGTACGGAAGTGCGCCTCACCCTCGTCGATGAAGATCTCCGGGATCGGCTTTCCGGCCATCTGCTCGATGTCGGTGTCGGTGTCGCGAAACTCCACGCCGAGGGTGGCCGCGAGCGCCCGCCCGACTGTGGTCTTGCCGCAGCCGGGCGCGCCGACCAGCACGACGACCGGTGCCATCAGCGGATGACCAGCGCGTCGAGGTAGCCGGCCAGGTTGCGGCGGATCTCGGCGATCGAATCTCCGCCGAACTTCTCGGTGGCCGCCTCGGCCAGCACCAGCGCCACCATCGCCTCGGCGACCACCGCAGCGGCGGGCACCGCGCAGACGTCGGAGCGCTGGTTGATCGCGGTGGCCGGCTCACCGGTGGTGACGTCCACGGTGGCCAGCGCCCGGTTCAGCGAGGAGATCGGCTTCATCGCGGCGCGAACCCGCAGCGGCTCGCCGGTGGTGATGCCACCCTCCAGCCCGCCGGCCCGGTCGGTGACCCGGCGGACGCCGGTGGCCGACGGGATGATCTCGTCGTGCGCCTCCGAGCCGCGGGACCGGGCCTGCTGCCAGCCGTCGCCGATCTCCACGCCCTTGATCGCCTGAATGGACATCAGCGCGGTGGCCAGCCGGGCGTCGAGCTTGCGGTCCCACTGCACGTGGCTGCCCAACCCCGGCGGCACCCCGTACGCCAGCACCTCGACCACACCGCCGAGGGTGTCGGCGGCCTTTTTCGCGGCATCGACCTCGGCGACCATCAGGGCGCTGGCCTCCGGGTCGAGGCAGCGCAGCGGGTCGGCGTCGATCCGGGCCGTGTCGGACGGAGTGGGACGCAGCCCGGGCTTCGCGGCCACCGGGCCCAGCTCGACGACGTGCGAGACGATCTCGATGCCGAGCGCCTGACGGATCAGCGCCTTGGCGACCGTGCCCACAGCCACCCGGGCTGCGGTCTCCCGTGCGCTGGCGCGTTCCAGGATCGGCCGGGCGTCGGCGTGGCCGTACTTCTGCATGCCGGCAAGGTCCGCGTGGCCCGGCCGGGGGCGGGTCAGCGGGGCGTTGCGGGCCTGCCGGGCCAGCTCGTCGGGGTCGACCGGGTCGGCGGCCATCACTGTCTGCCACTTCGGCCACTCGGAGTTGCCGACCCGGATCGCCACCGGGCTGCCCAGGGTCACGCCGTGCCGCAGGCCGCCGAGCAGCTCGACCTCGTCCCGCTCGAACGACATCCGGGCGCCCCGGCCGTAGCCCAGCCGTCGACGGGCCAGCTCGTCGGCGATCTCGGTGGTGGTCACCTCAATGCCGGCCGGCACCCCCTCCATCATCGCGACGAGGGCGGGACCATGCGATTCACCTGCAGTCAGCCAGCGCAACACAGCGGTCAGTCTGTCACGGCGGGCCACCGACGCGGCGCGCTCCCCGTCGCGTCCCGCCCAGCGGACGCCGCCGCCCGCTCACGCGGGCGGCGGCTCAGATCCCCCGACCGCGCTTGTGCAGGGTGCGCAGCACCGCGTCGGCCCTGACCACCCGACCGGCGACGGCGAGGGCTAGATAGGCGCGCGGCTCGCGGGGGTTGCTCCGCAGGGTGCGCCGGGCCCAGCGCAGCGCACCCCGACGGTCGCCGGAGGCGGCCTGGGCGAACGCGATCTGCCCGGCCACCCGGGCCTCGCCGGCCGGTTGACTGGCGAACTCCGGGTAGCGCCGCAGCAACCACTGCAACGCCTCGGAAATGGTGTCCCAGCGCTGCGCGAAGTACGAACGCTTGTGCCAGCGGACCAGCACCGACGGCGTCCGTAGGTTGATCAGCGGCGCGCTGCGCGCGGCCCGCAGCAGGAACTCGTAGTCCTCCGCGTAACTGCCCGGGATCTCCTCGTCGACCAGCCCGAACCCGTTTCGCAAGGCGGTGGCGCGGATCAGGAAGGTCGACGGGTGCAGCTCCGTCATCCGGTCGCGTAGCAGGTCGTCCAGGGTGATCCGGTCCTTGTCGAGCACCCGGTCGACTGTGTTCCCGTCGTAGTTGACCCGGATGCCGCAGCAGACGAACTCGGCGGCCGGATCGCCGGCCAGCGCGTCGACCTGGGCGGCCAGCTTGCCGGGCAGCCACTCGTCGTCGTCGTCGCAGAACGCGACCAGCTCGCCCTCGGCCGCGAGGGTGCCACTGTTGCGCGCACCGGCCAACCCGGGAGTACGGGCGTTGCGGATCACCCGCACCACGCGGGCCGGGTCGCTTCCCAGCTCGGTCAGCGACTCGTCCGGGGTGGACTGGTCGAACACCACGACGACCTCGATCACGCCCGGGTAGTCCTGTGCCAGGGCCGCGTGCACCGCGGCCCGCAGCAGCTCGGGGCGGTCCCGGGTGGGCACCACGACGCTGACGCTCGGATGCTGGGTCATCGAATCTCCTCCGTACCCGGGCGCGGCCGGGACCAGGCCCGCCACCGGGGTGGGCGCGGGGCCGAACGGGCCACCAGGTCGTCGACGATCTGCCCGACCCGGGCCACCGTCGCCCGTCGTGCCTCATGTGCCTCCGGGTCGGCGGCCACCGCGTACCGGGACGGGTCGGCCACCCCGGCGGCCAACGCGTCGTGCAGGGCCTCCCGGGTCTCGCAGAGCGCCACCAACCCGGCGGCGCCGAGCCGGCGGGCGAAGAGAAGCTGGTGGTTGTCGACGTGCTCACCGCGCGCCGGATCGCGGGGCACCACGATCGGCAGGTGGCCATGCCGGCGGGCCTCCAGGATGGTCGCCGGACCACCGTGGCAGACCACCAGGTCCGCATCGATCATCGCCTGTTGCAACTCGTCGTGGCCGAGGAACGGCACCGCGCCGGTCAGCTGGGGCGCGTTGGTGTGCCCGTGCTGCACCGTCAGCCCGATCGGGCCGGCGGCCTGCGCGTGCCACTGCGCCACCCAGTCAACGAGCCGGTCGAAGGGGTGCTTGTCGGTGCCCACCGCGACCAGCAGTCGGAGCTGGGCGACCGCCGAGCTGTCGCGCTGGCGCGGCAGGCGGGCCGCCTCGGTGGCCGGCCGGGATTGCGGACGCCGGGCGGTGCCCGTCTCCCCGGTCACAGCAGCGTCCCGACGACTGTCGCCTCGGGGTACTGCCGGCGCTGCTCGTCCCACTGCACGAGCATCGCGGACAGGAACGGCCGGCAGAGCCGAGCGGTCAACGTCGGGGTGTCGATCCGGTCGTACACCTCGATGTAGACGGTCGGGATGCGCCGCAGCCGGGCCAGCACCACGAACGGCACCGCCACCCCGGCACCGGTGGTGACCACGGCGGCGACCCGTCGGGCCCGCAGCACCCGCCAGGCCAGCAGCGCGTTGCGCAGCAGGTTCGGCACGTTGCGGGTGGTCGGGTGGTGCGCCGGCACGAGGTCCTCGCCGGCCAGCAGCGACACCGCCTCCGGGGTGTCGAAGGTGACCCAGCAGCGCCGCTGCTGTTCGTACCAGGGCCGAAGGGCCAGTAGTTGGGCCAGATGGCCGCCGCTGGAGCCGACCAGCAGCAGCACCGGCGCCCCACTGTCGTCGTTGTTCGTGTCCATGCGACTCCCCACAAGTTCGCTTGGAATTTCAGTTCACGCCAGGCAGAAGCAGATCACACGATCCCCGGTCGTTGAATAGCGCGACCGGCCGAGATGACGATCTCCACAGCGGGCGATTCGGTGCGCCGAACGTCCGAGGTCCATCGATCGTCATCACCACCTGCGATTTTGTCGTCACTCTGCGGCGCGCCGTCGTCGCCGCGATTCCTCCAGATCAGCCGCTATGTCTTTTCTCGATGACGTCCAGAAGTGCGGGATGCAGTGCGGCGTTCCAGCCAGCACCCGCGTCGGCCAGCCGCCACGTCCGCAACCACATCTCCACCAGGTACGCGTCGGCGACGAGCCGGCGCTGCGCCGCGTCGAGACCGAGCCGCTCGCCGTGCCGGCTCAGATACCCGTCCACTGCCGACGCGGCAGCGTCCGCCGGCTCCCCCCGCAGCACGAGGGACCGCTGGAACGCGTCGTGCGCCAGGTCGAAGCCGACTGGCACGTCCGGCCCGCTGTGCTCCCAGTCCCAGGCGACCAACCGGCCGGCGTGCCAGCCCAGGTTCCACGGCACCCAGTCACCATGCCAGTGACCGAACTCGACGCTGGTGTCGCCATGCCGGCGGGCCAGCGCCGAGACCGCGGCCACCGCCCGCGCGCCGGTCGGCTCGGTCGCGGCGGCCCGGCCGGCCTGATCGGCCAGCCGGTGCAGGAAGGTCGAGTCGACAAACGGTCGAGGTGTACCCACCGGGCCGCCCCGCCGGGCGACCGCGAGCAGCGCCGCGATCCGTGGCGGGTCGTCCACCGGCACACCGCGTACCGCCGGGGGCAACGGCTCGATCACCGCTACCACCTGGCCCGCCCACGACGTCTCGGTGAGCAGCCTCGGTGGCGTCGGGTGGTCGGCGACGCCGACCACCCCGCGCAACGCCCGCAGCGCCGCCGCCTCCGCGCTGACCAGCGCGCGGGTCGCGTCGTTCCAGCCGATCTTCGCGTAGCCACGCGGACGCCCGTCGGCACTGAAGAGTTGCAGGGTGGGCTTGCCGTTCGGATCGGGTGGGCGGACCCCGAACGCGGCCAGCAGCGGCGTGTCACCCAGGTCCGCGGAGAGCCGCTCGCTCAGCAACAGCTCCGCGGCCGGCACCCCGGCCGGCACCGAGACGGTCAACGTCGGAAAGGGCGCAAGCCCCACCCGACCGAACCGGGCCAGCCCGCCGAGCACCGCCCGCAGCGCACGCACCTTCGGTGGCCGCAGGGCGTTGTACGCCAACAGGGACGCCGCCCCGGCCCGAGGCGCGCCCAACGGCACCAGGAACCGGGCCCGGGCGACCGACGGCACCACCGCGTACCGGGCCACCGCCTGGTGACCGGCCGGCAGGGCGCCGGCCACGGTCAGGCCGACCCGGTCGTCCGGGAAGACCGCGCGGCTCACCCAACCCAGGCCGTCCACCCGCGAACGCGGGTCGGCGGCCGGGCCCACCCGGGTCGTCACGCCGCCCGGTCCGCCCAGTCGAGGTCCAGCCCGAGCCGTTGGCGCAACGCGTCGTTGTACGGCCGGTAGTAGTCGGTCAGCTCAGCGCGCACTGTCGGCTCCAGCGGTGCGGAGCGCCGATCGTTGTAGACCTTGAAGTTGGGCAGGTCGTACGCCGGCAGGCCGAGGAAGTCCAGGGTGCGCCGGTAGGTCGCCCGCGAGTCGCGGTACAGGTCCTCGCTGGGCAGGAAGAGGATCTGCTGCCGGTCGAAGCGCTCCAGCCACGGCTCCAGGTGCTCCAGGTAACGCCCCCGGGCCCGGTACGTGTACCAGTCGTACGGCTCGCTGAACGACTCCGGCTCGGCGATTAACCGCTCCCGCTCCCCCGCGGTGCGTTCCGGCTCGGCCGCCAGCGCGGCGGCGAAGTCCAGTGGTTCGATGCCGTGGGTGCGGCGTTCCTTCCAGTGCGAGTACGCCCGCTCCACCGGGTCCCGCAGCAGCACGATGAGCTTCACCGTCGGCATCAGCGCGGCGACCCGCTCCGCGGCGAGCGGGTGGAACATGTACAGCGGGGCGGCCTCGCCGACCCGAACCGGCCCACCGTGCCGCTTGGCCAGGGCCTCGCGCTGCCGCTCGGTCGGGAAATGCGAGCGGTACCAGGGTTCGCCGCGACCCCAGTGCTCCTCGAAGTAGTGCGCCGACTTGGTGTTCCACGCGGGAAAGAGCCGGGGCACCAACGGGTGCTGGATGAGGTAGTTCCACAGGGAGGTGGTGCCACCCCGTTTGGTCCCGATGATCAGGAAGTCCGGCAGCGGCCGGCGATCGCTGGTGCGGACGCCGTAGTCGACGAGCGACTCCTTCACCCGGGTGGTCACCTGGGTCGGAACCAACTGCTTGACCCGGTCACGCATGGACACCACGACGAACCTCACCTGCCTCTCGTCGATGCCGAGGTGGGCTCGGCGGCCGCGGCCGCGTTGTCCCCTCCACGGATCTGCCTCATGGTCCCCCGGATGCCGGCGCGCACCCGGGGCAACGTCAACATGCCGACGCAGCCGGTCAGCAGCACCGCCAGCGCCACCGCGAGGCCGGGCAGGCCACGACCACCCACCAGCACGCCGGCCCCGGCGGCCAGGCCCACACCGGCGATCGTGGCCGCCGCGGCACGCACCATCGCGGCGTCGAACAGCGGCTCGCGAACCACCGACCGGGCGAACCCGGCGGCGGTGAGGTTCTCGGTGGCGATGCCGGCCGCCCACGCCACCGCCGCGCCCGTCGCGCCGTAGCGGGGGATCAGCCAGAGACCCAGCGAGACGGTCACCGTCAGCCCGGCCACTGTGGCGATCAGGTGCAGCCCGCTGCGTCCGCCCATCAGGAGCAGGCTCTGCACGTTGCCCACTCCGGTGTTGACCAGCATCGCCAGCGCGAGCACCGTCATCGCCGGCACACCGGCGGTGAACTCCGGCCCGAACAGCTGGAGGAAGGCCAGCGCGAAGACCGCCAGCAGCAGGTACACCGGCCAGGACAGCACCAGACCCCAGGTGGTCAACTGCCGGTGCACGGCCGCCGCCGCGGCCCGCTCGCCCCGCCCGAGCAGCCGGGACAGCTGCGGCGACACCGCCACCCGCAGCCCCTGCATGGCCAGCTGACCGGCCAGCACGTACCGGCCGACGGCACCGAACACACCGGCGTCCGCCGGCCCGGCCAGCACCGAGGTGAGCAGCACCCCCACCCACATGCTGCCGGCGTCGATGGCCGCCGAGGCGGCCCGGGGCAGCGCGAAGCGCCAGAACGTGGACCAGTCGGCGCGGCGCGGACGCAGCGTCGCGCCCCGGCCCAGCCCGAGCGGGCCGGCGACGAGGGTGAGGCAGGCCAGCAGCGCCAGCGCCGCCGGCACCAACCAGCCGGTCATGCCGGCGAGCAGACCACCACCCGCCAACGCGGCCGCGCCGACCAGCACCGGGCGGGCGACCGGCAGCAGCAGGAACTGCACCCCGACGTACGCCCGGATGGGACGTACGCAGCGCAGCGCGGCCAGCAGCAGGGTCATCGCGACCACCACCGGCACCGCGGCGAACGTGACGGTGAGCAGCGCGTCGCCGCTCGCGCCGGAGCCACGCAGCAGCCGGGGCGCGAGGGCGTCGGCGGCCAGCACGCCCGCGCCGGCGACCAGCAGCCCGGTCAGCAGCGGCGGAATCAGCGCCACCGGGAGCACCCGGGCCGCGTCACCGCGCACGCCGGTGCTGCGGCGGGGCAGCGCCCACATCAGACCGGTCTCCGCGCCGAGCGTGCAGATCGCGGTGGCCACTGTGACGACCCCGATCGCGGCGAAGAACGCGCCCGCGCCGGCCGGGCCGTAGCCCCGGGTGATCACGACGGCCAGCACGAACCCGAACAGGCCGCTGGTGGCCGCGCCGAGCAGGCCGGCCACGCCGCTACGCGCGCTGCGGCGGGTCTCGGCCGAGCCGTCGTCCCCGGCCGGCGACGCCGCGGCCTGATCCTCGACGGCGGCGGGCGTGGGCCGGCCCTCGCCGGCACCGGCCGATGGTCGGGTCGCGGCGGTCACGCGGGCACCGGCGCGGTCCGTAGGGCTGTCGGCGACGACCCGGCCGACCGGGTCAGCCGCTCGCGTTCGGTCAGCGCCATCGCGAAGGCGACAGCGAAGAACGCGACCGCCAGGTTCTGGTTGGCCATGCCGTAGAACGGGACCTGCACGATGCAGACCACCGGCACCACCGCCAGCCACTGCCCGGCCGCCGAGGTCGCCCGCGCGCAGATCACCGCGGCGGCGACGAACCACGCCAGGAAGCAGATGAGCGCGGGTACGCCGTGGCTGAACAGCACCATCCACAGCTGCCCCTGGGTGCCGATCGGCGCGGCCGCCGACACGGTGTCGACGTTCACCGGAGCGCCGTAGCCCAACCACGGTGACTCCTGCACCCGGCGGATCACCTCGGTGTAGAGCGAGAGCCGGTCGGTGTTGGTGTCGCTGGAGTCGACCCGTTTGCTGATCAGCTCGGTGATCGGGATGAACAGCGTGGCCAACCCGCCGATCACCACCACCCCGACGATGGACGCGGCCACCCGGATGTTGCCGCGCAGGCTGGCCCGCACCCCGAGCACCGCCAGCCCGGCGCCGAGGCTGAGGAACATCGCCCGGTTGAGGGTGAGGAACGCCGGCGCCAGCGACAGCGGCAGCGACGCCAGCAGCGCCCAGCGCAGCAGCCCCTGCCGGCGCAGCATCGCGAAGGCCACCACGCAGGGCAGGGTCATCGCGTACGCGCTGCCGTAGTTGTTGGTGTACGCGAACGGCGCGGCCGGCCGGTAGATCGGGTTGAGCGATCGGGCACTGTACTCAGCGGTGGTGAGGTGCACCATGTCCTGGATGAACGGGGTGTTGGCCACCCCGCCGGGCAGCAGCACCTCCATCGGGGTGGTCATCGCCAGCCGGGGCACGAGCACCCCGAGCCATCCCAGCGCCACCAGCCCGAACCAGAACGCGCAGAGCGGGGTGAGCACCGCCACCAGGCTGGCGCGTTCCCGGGCGGCCGCGTAGACGTAGACGCCGACCACCAGCGCGGTCAGGTAGAAGGCCAGTCGCAGGGCGAACGTGAGCAGCGAGGCGGGCGACGACAGTTGGGTCGCGCTGACCACCACGATGGCGAGGAAGAGCAGCCAGATACCGGCCGCCGGAGGCAGCGGCACGCGCCCCCGGGTGAGCAGCAACGCGAACAGCAGCGCACCCAGCAGCGGCCAGCCGAGATAGAACGCACCGAACAGCCACCAGAGCGGCACCAGGCCGAACATCATCGACAGTGGCCAGAGCGGCAGTTGCGGCGGCGCGGACGGCGGCACCGGCGCGGCCTCCTGCGGAGCGCCTCCGGGTGGTGGTTCGGTCGCCGGGGCGCGGGTCACCGACACGTTCAGGCCCGGCCGTTCCGGGTGAGCACGAAGCCCAGCGGGGTGACCCCCGCGGCGCGCAGCCGCTCCACCAGGCGTCGCAGGTCGCTCTGCCGGGTGCGGTCCCGCTCCACGACCACCACAGCGCTGCCCTGCCGGGCCACGGCCACGCCACGCTCGTCGGACTCGGCCGGTGGGGCGTTGAACAGGACCAAGCCGTGGTCCGCGCCCTGTCGCCAGGTGCCGAACCGGACACTGCCCACACCCACGGCAACCTCGTCGGGGGTGACGACGCGACTGTTCTCCGAACGGGCGGACGACACCCGCGGCAACGTCAGGGTGGCGTCGGGGTCGGTGGACGGACGGGCGCCGGGTGGATGCGGGGAGGGCCGGCGGGCGGGCGTGCTCTCCGTGGCGGCAGCGGCGGCCGGTGTGCTGCCGGCCGGCCGGGGCTTGGGCACCAGCGGCCGGGACGGGTCGATGGGCAGCCGCCCCCGGTCGGCGAGAACGGTGGCCCGTAGCCGCTCGATCCGTCCGCTGTCGTCGGCGACGAAGACCTCCCGGCCGTCCACGGCTAGCGCCACGGCGAGCCCGGCGGTGAGCGCGGTGGCGTCCTCCCTGGCGGTGACCAGCGCCACCCGGGCCGGCTGCCGGACCCGCTCGGCGACCGCCATCGCCACGTACCGGATGTCCGCGTCGACCGCCCGGGGGCTACCCCGGAACGCCGGCCGGCGCACGGTGCCGAGCAGCGGAAGGCCGGAGGCTTCCCGGCCGTCGGCGACCGAGCGGACCCGCCGGTCGGTCGACTCCCAGAGGTACGCCAGAACGATGCCGATCAGCGCGCCACCGAGCAGGCCGGCGACCAGGTAGAGCGGCCGGTGCCCGGCGGAGGTGACCAGCGCCTTCTCGGCGGTCTGGGTGACCCAGCCGGGGTTGACGTCGACCGCAGCGATCTCGGTCCGGGCGGCGTTGAGCTGGGTGAGCTGGTTGTTGATCCCGGCCAGCTCGGCCACCAGCGCGTCACCGGCGGCGGTGTCCTTGGCGGTGTTCGCCCGCTTCTGCAACGCGGTCTGCTGGGCGGCGACCTTGGTGATGCTGGCGTCGTAGGAGCGCAGCATCTCGGCGCGCTGCTGCTCGTACATGGCCCGGCGCACGCTCAAATAGGCCTCGGCGGCCATGTTGGCGCTCTGCACGGCCTGGTGCGACTCGCGCGCCTGGTAGGTGAAGCGCAGGATCTGCCCGCCGGTGGGCACCTCGACCTCGAGCGCGTCACGGATGTCCCGCGGGTCGCCGCCGGCCGAGTCGGCGAGCCGCTGCACCACCTCGGTGCCGGTGGCGATGCCGCTCTCCACGTTCATGTTGACCGCCCGGTCGGCGCCCGCGCCGCTGGGGGTGAAGGCGTCGGTCACCACCGGCCGGACCGCGACCACGGCGCTCGCGGACAGCGCCGCCGGCACCAGCAGCACGTAGCCGAGCGCGGCGAGCAGACCGACCATGGCGACCGCCGCCACCAACCGCAACCGGTGCATCGGCACCCGCAGCAGGTCGGTCAGTGTCACGGCAGGTGAGGTGCCGGAGGACGGGCCGTCCGTGGGCCATGGGGCGGGCGCTGCATCAGTCATGGAACTTCTTCACCGTCTGTTGAGGATTACCGACGACCACGACGCCGGGTGGTACGTCGGTGCGGACCACCGTCGCCGCGCCGACGACGCTGTCCCGGCCGACCCGCACGCCCTTCAGGACCAGTGCGTGCGCACCGACCCAGACGTTGTCCTCGAGAACGATCGGGGCACGGGTGAGCGGGCCGGGCGGTGCGTGCCGCTGCTCGGGGGGCAGGTTGTGGAAGTCGTTGTCGAGCAGCTCGCAGTCCGACAGGAGGCACCGGTCCCCCACCGTCACCGACGTCCAGGTGCCGATCCAGGTGGCGTTCAGCAGACAGTCCGCGCCGACGCGTACCTCGCCGGGGCCGGCGAAGCGGACGAGTTTGTTCAACCGGGTGCGGTCACCGATGGTCACCCGCACGCCGCGCCGCAGCCGGATCCGGCCACGGATCTCCACGTCCCGACCGAGCGTCAACCGTCGGTAACGGAGCTGATACCAGCCGCGTTTGACCGCGAAGACCAGACGCACCACGCGTCTCGTTCGGATGCCAACGGCGCCGAGCAACGACCCTCCCCCACCGTCGCGGGCCGGCGGCGGTGGTACCGCCACCGGCCCAACGTGAACAATCTACCGATGCTCCGTTACGAACGGTTGACCCTTACTGTACGGAGAAGAATGTCGATGGGGTAGACCAGGACAACTCGGGCGTCGCGTTGCTGATGACGGTCGCCGTGGTGCCGTCGACCGCCGCGCTCGGAGCGGCCGTCGGGTCGAACGGCACGCTCCGCAGCGCGCCGTCGGTGGAGCCGTAGACGATCCGGCCGCCCACCCAGGCCATGCCCCGCACCGCGGACCAGGTCACACCCGTGGTCGGCAGCGCGAACTCGGTGGCGCCCAGGTAGTTGCCGTCGATCTCGAAGTAGCGGTAGTAGAGGCTGTTCGCCCCGGTACGGGTGTAGTAGAGCCGGCCGTCGAGGAAGAAGGCGCCGGTCAGCAACGCCGGGTTGTACCAGTCGTTGTAGCCGGACGCCTCCCACGGCGAGCCGATCGCGCCTCCGTTGAAGAGGGAGATGTCGATCCGACTGCCGGTGGGCGTGCCGGCCACCGTGTGCGACCAGTAGATCCGGTCGTCGACCCGCCAGGTCGCGCCGGCCCCCGTGTACGCGGGCTGACTGACGCTGGTCGCGGTGCCCAGCGCGGTGCCGTTGAACGGCACCTTCTCCACGGTGCCCGAAGCGGTGCCGAGGTAGAGGTTGCCGGTGGTGGCCGACGGCGGGTTCTTCGGCGTGAAGGTGCGTCCGCCGGCGAGCGGGAACATACCGAGCCGGCCGTGGTACTCCTCGCCCATGCCATCGGAGTTGTGCCCGAAGTAGAGGCCGTCCGAGCCGCGCCAGAGCACCGGCACCGACGAACCCCAGTTGCTGGTGCCCGACGGCATCGAGGCGCTGCCGCTACGGCGCGGGTTCCAGTTCACCGGCATGCCGGTTGCCGGAGTGACGGCGGCGATGCCGAGGCGGTCGACAGCGCCCGGGCCGGCGTTGTCGCTGGCGTTCGGGTTGTTGACCCAGCGGAAGTGCCCGCCCAGGTAGATGACGTTGTCCGCCACCTCGACCGAGGTGATGGTGTCGTTACCGGTGTAGTCGACCCAGGTGGCGAGCAGGGCAGAGCCCCGCGCGGCGGTCTCGAAGCGGACCAAGGCGTCGCAGTACGCGGCCGGCCAGCCGGCGCCGCCGTTGGTGCCGACCACGAACCAGCTGCCGTCGCCACCGAACTTCACGTCCTGCACGTAGTGCACGAAGGTCGTCGGCGCGGCGCACGGCGGGACGAACTTGTCGGTGCTCCAGTCGAGCACCGTGGGAGTCCCGGAGACGTCCACCAACGCCATCTGGTTGCGCGGCAGGTCGTTCACGAGCGTGAAGTTGCCACCGACGACCAGGGTGTTGCCGTCCGGCGCGACGTCGATGGTCCAGACGTACGACGTGGTGCTGTGCCGTCCCACTGTGGCGTCGATGCTGAAGCTCGGGTCGATCGCGCCGGTGGTCGCGTTGAGCCGGCCGAGACCGGAGTGCGCGGTGCCGTTGAGCCAGTTGAACGCGCCGGCAACGTACAGCCAGTTGCCGTGCAGCGCCAGGTCACGGACCGTGCCGCCGTCGGAGCGCCCGACCCAGCTGCTGATGATCGCGCCGGTGGACGGGTTGAGCGCCACCAGGTTCTTGCGGGAGACGCCGTTGACGTTCTTGAAGGTGCCGCCGACGATCAGCGTGCCGCCGGGGCCGGCGAGCAGCGTGTTGACCGCGCCGTCGAGCACCGGCAGGAAGGTGGTCGACATGGTGCCGGTGGTCCGGTCGTACGCGAAGAGGTAGCGCTGCGTGATCCACGCGGAACTGGCGGTCTGCCGGAGCTGGGTGAAGCTGCCGCCGACGAAGACCGTGTTGCCCACCTGCGCGAAGGCACGGGTCTCACCGTCTCGGGCGTGCGGGGTCGCGTCGGCGGGGTTCGCCGACACCAGGGTCGCCGTGGTCGGGACCGGCACCACAGCGGCCGACGCGGTCGTGGGCACGCCCAGAGCTGCGGCGATGATCGCCAACGCGACCATCCCCGCCCGAGTACGACGTCGTCCTGCAAAACGCCACAAGTGCGAGAGTTTGGGCACGCTGCGCCTCCAGATTGGATGAGAACCCGAGGTAGCGTGCCTCGTCCAGCCTGGTTAACAAAATCCGCCGATTGGGCGGTGCATGAATCCGCAAGCCGACAGAACGCCGGAGGATCGGTTGTCCGACCCCCCGGCGAACGCCGTCCGGTCAGCCCGTTTCGAACGTCAGCGGTTACCTCCGGTGGGTTGCCGCAGGTAGGGGTCCTGCCCGGCCTGCGTGAAGCCGGCCACCGCCGACGCGTCGTGATTCATCGTCATGTCACAGGTCGACGTGCGGCTGGTCATACCGGCCGAGTTGAAGTAGATCGCCGCCTTGATCTTCGGGTGCGCCTTCAGAGCCGCCGGGAACTCCTGGAACCAGCGCTGCTTGGCGCCCGGGTCGGCGGAGTTGAAGTTGGTGCCGAACTCGGCGAGCATCCGGGGCTTGCCCGCGCCGATGCCGTTGTCGTCCAGCCACCGGTAGAAGCCACCCACAGTCGTGCTCGGGCTCTTCCACACCGTGCTGCCGTTACAGACGTGGAAGTTGTACGGGTCGTAGGCCACCCAGTCGACGTACTGGTCACCGGGGTACAGGCCGGCGTACCGGGAGTAGTGCCCGGACCAACCCATCATCGTCCAGACCCAGACCGCGTTGGTGGCGCCCGCGTTGGCGAACCGCTCGTGGACGTAGCGCCAGGCCCGGACGAAGTCGGCGTCGCTGCCCTTGTTCGGCTCGTCCTCCGGTTCGTGGTCGAAGCCGATGAAGACCGGGACGCCGGCAGCGCGGATCCGGCCCGCGACAGCGTCGATGGTGTCGTCCTGCTTGCCGCCGTAGACGTCCGACCACTTGAGGGTCGTGCCGGCGGAGAAGTCACGGGACTCCCAGGCGAAGAACATCAGCCGGCCTTCGCGCATCTGCTGCGACTCGTACACGTCGGGGAAGGCGCCGTTGCTGCCGGCGTTGGAGAAGTCGTGGTAGCGGTGCACGATGTCGAACTTGCGCCCGACCTGCGTCTCCACGTCGGTGACGGCCTTGCCGTGGTCCCAGCCGCCGGCCGCCCCGGCGGGCGAGTACATGCCCCACCAGGCGCCACAGGACGGGACGAGCTTGTCCGAGACGGAGCCACACTTGCCCGACGGCAGGGTGCCACTGGCGCTCGGGGTCGCCGTCCGGGTCGGGGCGATGGTCGGCGACGGCTTCGGCGCGGCGGTGGTCGGCGACGCGCTCGGTGACGGCGGCGGTGCCGGCCGGGTGGTCGTCACCGGCGACGGCCGGGCCCCGAGGTCGTAGCTGATCAGCAGGCTGGGTCGCAGGTCCGGGTTGCGGTTCTCGACCGACGCCCAGTAGATCCGGCTCTCCAGGCCGCTCTGCGCCAACGAGACCGTCCAGGTGCCGTTGCCGGTGACCAACTTGGAGACGTCCCACTCGTTGACGCCCTTGGACACACCGGTCACGCTGTCCAGCGCGGCACCGGCCGACGTCACAGGAGGCCGCGACTCGCGGGCGCTCAGCGGCGACGCGTGCGCCGTCACAGTGGCGGCGAACTGCTGCCAGGCGTGCACCCGCAGCGTCGCCCGGATGTTGACCGCGGTGGCCGGCACCGTGGTCACCGCGAACTCGATGACCGCCTCGCGGCCACCGCGCGGGTTGCCGTCGCAGCGCGCCGCGCAGGTGGCCAGCGTCGACTTGGCCGCGTTGTCACCGTCCTGCGACACCGCGGTGGCGGTGGTGTCGGCCGCCGCCCGGATCGACAGGTCGTCGCTGGCCAGCAGCGGCATCATGGTCGCCACGATGCCGGCCACCACCGAACCGCCGACCACGCCGATGGCAATCGCCTTACGCCGGGGTCCGGAGCGGAACCGGGTGATGCGGTGCAGTCCGTGCCTGGTCAAGGAAACTCCCTGTGTCTGCGTCCGTAACGGTGAGCAGCGTATCGATGACCAGGACATGTGGCAGGTAGGACAGTTTTCCGTAAGCGCGTCTTAACCGTCAGCTAAGAAACCACCTCGGGGACATCAGGGGGCTCTGGCCGCAGGTGCGACCGAAGCCCGTCACACACCTTGCCCGGGGAGCACGCGCGGAGTCAACGGGACGCGTTGGGAGCTGCCAGTCTCCAGGACATGGCGCGGCTACAGGCGACCGCGGCGGATCGCCAGCGGGATGGCGCGAGCGGCAGTCAGCGCGGCGGCCATCGCCGCCCTCGGCGCGGTCACGCCGGTGAACTGCTCGAACTGCCTGACCGCCTGGGCCAGCAGCAGATCCAGACCGGAGACGATCCGGCAACCGGCCGCGTCGGCGGCGTCGCCAACGGTGTCGGCCACGGGTCGTAGAGCGCGTCGAAGAACACCGCGCCCGGCCGCCAGGCCACCGCGCCGGCCAGCGGGTCGGCGACCCCGTTCGGCACCGTGGAGACGACCACGTCGGCGGTGGAGAGTTGCCGGGGCGCATCGGCCCATGGGGCGGACGTCAGCACGACACCCAGCGCGCCGGCCACCGGACACTACCCAAACAAGCCGCACCGACATCCGCGATCCAGAGGCAGGCAAGCGCTGCGGCAGTGGGGCAGGCGGGACGCGTGCACCGTTCCGGCCGGCGGTCTCAATCCCGGCGCGGTCGCCACCTCGGACCGTTCAACCCTTGCGATCCATTCCACTTCGCAGTGTTGACCATGGATGCCTGGCTCAGTAGTGTTCATAAACAACACGGGCTACAGGTGCCCTGTTAATCACGAGGGAGAACTGTGAGGATTCGAGCTCTATTAGCTGCAGCACTAGCGACGACGGCCGCAACTGTTGGCATAGTCGCGGTGGACACATCTGTTGCCAGCGCGGGTTCCGCGAGAGGCTGCACCTATCCGCGCGTCTGCTTCTACCTCACCGAAGCGCGTTCGCTCGCCAACAACCCCACAGCCTCATACCAAGACATCACGACCGGTTACCAGGACCTCGGCTCCAGCAGCGAGGGTTCCTTCGCCGTCTACAACACCCGAAATGATGATGGAGCCCTCCTCCACTACACCAACGGGTACGAGTATTGCCTCCCCCCGAACAGGGGCAACGCGCACATCCGTGGTGAGATCGTGGACAAAATCCGAATCATGAATTCGCCAACTTGCGGGCGGTAGCCAGTCGAATGATGTCCGGCGACAGATAAATCGCGCGGCGCACGAGCTTACCTGAGAGCTATCGCCAGGCGCTTAAGTCTGCGCAATTTTGGTTTGTCAGTTGGCGATGGCCGCCGCGAGCGCGGCGGCCATCGCCGGGCGGGGTGCGACAACTCCGGTGAACTGCTCGAACTGACCGACAGCCTGGGCCAGCAGCAGGTCCAGGCCGGACACCACCCGCAGGTTCGCCGCGACAGCAGCGACGGCCAGAGGCGTCGGCCACGGATCATAGAGCGCGTCGAAGAAGACCGCGTCCGGCGACCAGACGGCCACTTTGGCCAACGGATCGGCGACGCCTTTCGGCACGGTGGATACGACCACCCCGGCGGCCAAGTGCCGGGGCGCGTCGGCCCAGGATCCGCCGCTCAGCGCGATACCCACAGCATCTGCCACAGGGCGGAGGCCTTCGACCGCCTCGGGTCGGCGGGCCACCACTGTCACCGACGAGCAGGCGAGCTGCGCGGCAGCCGCGACCGCGGCGCGGGCGGTCCCACCGGCACCGAGCACCGTCACGGCGCCACCGGCGGTCACGCCGGCGTCGGTCAGCACCCGCACCATTCCGGCGACGTCGGTGTTGTCCGCGTACCAGGAGCCGTCCGGACGGCGTACCAACGTGTTGGCGGCCCCGACGGCGGCGGCGACCGGCGACGCGGCGTCGGCCACGGCGAGCGCCGCCTCCTTGCCCGGCATGGTCACCGACAACCCGGCCCACTCCGGGCCCAGGCCGGCGACCAGATCCGGCAGCTCCGCCGCCGCGCACTCGATCCGGGTGTACGACCACCCGGTCAGCCCGGCGGCCACGTAACCCGCGGTGTGGATCACCGGGGAGAGGGAGTGCGCGATCGGCTTGCCCAGCACCGCGGCCCTACGGGTCGACACGATCACCGCCGGTCGCAGCCGACGGCCCGGTCATGGTCGACATCACGTCCCCGCTCTCCCCCGCACGTCGGGATCGACACTACCCAGCACCCAGGCCCGGGCACCAGAGAACCGGCCCTGCGGCCACCCCGGGCGACCGGGTTATCGCTTGACCCCCATTGACGTTGGTGAAAGCATTCCGGGGACGGAAGCGCCGATCGAAAAAGGGGAAACCTTGAACAAAAGCATTCTCCGTGCCCTTATCGCGATTGCCGCGGTCTTCAGTCTTTCGCTGATGACCGCAGCTCCCGCGCGGGCGGACGCCGCAGCGGGCAGTTGGTCCGACAACCACCAGCTGTGCCAGTCCAGCTCCTGCGTCCGTAGCGGCAACATCGTGCGGCTCTGGCAGGCCATCGTCTGGGCCGACGACCTGAGCGGCAACGTGGGCACCAGCTTCATCGACGGTGAGTTCGGTTCCAACACCGCTGCCAAGACCCGGACCTGGCAGGACGTCATGAACGTCGGCATCGACGGGTCGGTCGGGCCGCAGACCTGGGGTGAGGCGTACGGCGCGGTCAACCGCAACACCGGGTTCGACACGAGCACCCAGACCGGATACTTCTACTACGGCTACAACCGCACGTTCGGTCTGCGCAAGCAGAACAGCAACGGCGTGTGGACGTTCCTCAACCCGCGCACCGGCACGTGGACCGGCACCAGTCACTGAGACTAACGCCGTAATTGCGCGTCACGCTTGATGCGTAAAGGCTCCCTTCCCGACGGCGGCCGCAATTGCGGTGGCAATGGGAAGGGAGCCTTTATGGCGTCACCCGGCCGGTCAGATGATGCCGGCCTCCCGGGCCTTGTCCTTGTTGCGCTCGTGCTGCTCGGGCGTCTCGGCGAACTCCGAGTGGCCCTGCTTGTCGATCGCCACGAAGAAGAGCCACTTGCCCGGCGGCGGGTTCATCGCACCTTCCAGGGCCTCCTTGCCGGGGTTGTTGATCGGGGTGGGGATCATGCCCCGCAGCTTGCGGTTGTACGGGTTCTTCTGGTCGTTCAACTCGGCCTCGGTCATCTGCTTGGACGACTTGGTCGGCTTGCCGATCGACTCCAAGTAGTAGTTGACAGTGACGTCCATCTCCAGGCAGTTGCACGGGAACTCGCCGTACGCCCGGTTGTAGGCCACCCGGGCGACCTTGCCGAGGTCGTCCTTGTTGCCCGCCTCGGCTTGGGCCAGCGAGGCCACGATCAGCGCCTCGTACGGGCTGACGCCGCCCCGCTCCTCCTGCACCCGGTCGGCGAACTTCATCTCCCCGCTCACCGAGAGGAAGCGGTTCACCATCAGCTTGAGGATGCTCTCGGCCGTGGACTTCGGCGGAATCTCGTACGTGTCCGGGAAGAGGAAGCCCTCGATGGACTTGACGCTCTTCCTGCCGTCGGCGCGCTTGAACCACCAGTCCGGGACGCCGAGCCCCTCCGGGTCCTTCGCGGCGGCCTGGAAGTCCTTGACCGGGATCTTGGTCTTCTCGGAGAGCAGCTTGTAGATGTTGAAGCTCGTGCGGCCCTCGGGGATGGTCAGCCCGTTGACGATCTTGTTCTTCAGGTCGAGCATCGCCGTCACGGCGCTCGCGCCGCTCATCTGCTTGCGCAGCTTGTACGTGCCCGGCTGGATGTTCTTGCTGCGTGTGTTGGCCTCGGCCGCCTCGATGAAAGCCTTCTGGCTCTTCACCACGTCGGCCGCCACGAGGGCGTCGGCCATGTCGGCGAGCAGCGCGCCGCTCTTGATCTCGACGGTGATCTCACCGGCCCCGCTGCCGTCGTAGTCGGGGGTGACGAAGTAGTTCTGGATGCGGTCGAAGCCGTAGAACGCGCCACCGCCGATGCCGCCCAACAGGAGCAGGGCCATCAGCAGAGCCAGGAAGGTCTTGCCCCGGCCGCCGCCGGACCCGCCCTTACCCTTGCCCTTGCGGAAGCCGCGCCGGTGCCGACCCTTCTCCCCCCGCTCCGGCTCGTCGAACCCAAGGTCCAGATCGTCGATCATTACGTCCGCCTCCGCTGCGCGTCCAGCCAGCTCTGCAGGATCTCCACTGCGGCCGCCTGATCGACAACCGCACGTTGACGTTTACCTCGGACGCCACGCTCGGCAAGCCTACGAGAAGCGACCACGGTCGACATCCTCTCGTCAGTGAGCGTTACCGGGACAGGCGCTATCACATCGACCAGTCGGTCAGCGTACGCCTTCACATGGACGGCCGCAGGACCGTGCTTGCCGGCGAGATTGACCGGAAGGCCGACGACAACCCCGACGGCCTCGTGCTCGGCCACCAACGCGGCCAGCTCGGCGAGGTCGCTCGGCACCGTGTCCGGCGCCGCCGTGTTGTCGCGGGCCAGGGTGACCAGCGGCGTTGCCAGGATCCCGTCCGGATCCGAGCGGGAGACGCCCACCCGCACCTGACCGACATCCACGCCGATCCGCACACCACGCGTCAGCTCAGCCACCGATGGTCACCACCGGCCGGGTACGAACCAGGGCGGACCGATCGGTCCGCCCTGACTCACAGTAATGATCTATCACGCCTCGGTGATCGCCTTCTCGACGGTGAGCAGCAGGTTCGGCGCCTCGGCCGCCGGTAGACCGCCGCCCTGAGCCAGATCGGGGCTGCCACCGCCGCGCCCGGAGAACGCCGCCTTCACCAGATCCGACGCGGCCAGGCCCCGGCTGCGCGCTGCCGCGTTGACCGCCACCACCAGGGACGCCTTGCCGTTCGACCGCGCCGCCACCGCGACGACCGCCGGCCGCGCCGGGTCGATCTTGCCGCGGATTTCCTGGGCCAGGGTGCGCACATCGTTGCCGGCCGCGCCCTCCGGCGCCTCGGTGCCCACGTACGCGACTCCGCGCACGTCCTTGGCCTGCGCCGCGAGCGCCGCCGCGCCACCCAGCACCAGCTGGGCACGCAGCTTCTCCAGCTCCTTCTCGGCGTCCCGAAGCTGGGTGACGGTTTGTTCCACCCGGTCGGCGACCTGATCGTTGGGCACCCGGTACAGCTCGGCCAGCCGGGAGACCAACAGGTGCTCCTTGGCCAGGAAGCCGAAGGCGTCCATGCCGACCAGCGCCTCGACCCGGCGGACACCGGAGCCGATCGACGACTCGGAGAGGATCTTCACGAGGCCGAGCTGGGCCGAGCGGGCCACGTGCGTGCCGCCGCACAGCTCCCGGGCGTAGTCACCCACCTCGACGACCCGCACCTCCTCACCGTACTTCTCGCCGAAGAGCGCCATCGCGCCGATGCGCCGCGCCTCCTCCAACGAGGTGATGAAGGCGTGCACCTCCAGGTCGGCCAGGAGCACCTCGTTGACCTGCTGCTCCACGTCCCGCAGGACGCTCGGCGACACCCCGGTCGGGGTGTTGAAGTCGAACCGGAGCCGACCGGGGGCGTTCAGCGACCCCGCCTGCGTGGCCGACTCACCGAGGAAGTTGCGCATGGTCTGGTGCACCAGATGCGTGGCGGTGTGCGACCGGGAGATCGCCCGACGCCGGGTCGTGTCGATCTCGGCGAAACCGGCCTCACCGGCGCGTACCTCGCCCCGGATCACCCGGGCGCGGTGCACGATCAGGCCGGGCACCGGCTGCTGCACGTCGAGCACCTCGACCTGCCCGCCACCAACCGTGATCATGCCCTGGTCGGGCTGCTGCCCACCGCCCTCGGCGTAGAACGGGGTGGTGTCCAGCACCAGCTCGATGGTGTCGCCCTCGGTCGCCGCCTGACGCGGGCCGTCGGCGCCGAGCAGCGCCCGCACCGTCGACTCGCGAGACACCTCGCTGTACCCGGTGAACGTCACCGGACCACCCGCGTCGAGCACCGACCGGTACGCCGACAGGTCGACGTGCCCCGTCTTGCGGGCCTGCGCGTCCGCCTTCGCCCGGGTCCGCTGGTCGGCCATCAGCCGCCGGAACCCCTCGTCGTCGACAGTGAGGCCCTGCTCCGCGGCGATCTCCAGGGTCAGATCGATCGGGAAGCCGTAGGTGTCGTGCAACTGGAACGCCTTCGCACCGGACAGCGCGGAGCCGCCCGCCGTGCGGGTCTCCGCGATCGCGGTGTCCAGGATCGTGGTGCCGGCCCGCAGGGTGGACAGGAACGCCTCCTCCTCCGCGTACGCGTAATCCGCGATCCGGTCGAAGTCGGTCGCCAGCTCCGGGTACGACGGCGCCATGCAGTCCCGGGCCACCGGCAGCAGCTCGGGCAGCGCCCGGTCCTGCCAGCCCAGCAGCCGGATCGACCGGATCGCCCGGCGCATGATCCGGCGCAGCACGTACCCGCGGCCCTCGTTGGACGGGGTCACGCCGTCGCCGATCAGCATCAGCGCCGTGCGCACGTGATCCGCGATCACCCGCAGCCGGACGTCGTCCGGGTGCGACTCGCTGGCCACGTGCCCGGAGTGCGCGCCGTAGCGCTTACCGGTCAGCTCGGCCGCCCGGGCCAGGATCGGCCGAACCTCGTCGATCTCGTACAGGTTGTCCACACCCTGCAGGATCGAGGCCATCCGCTCCAGGCCCATGCCGGTGTCGATGTTCTTCGCCGGCAGGTCCCCCAGGATCGGGTAGTCCTCCTTGGTCGTGCCCGGACCCCGCTCGAACTGCATGAAGACGAGGTTCCAATACTCCATGTACCGGTCCTCGTCGACCGCCGGGCCGCCCTCCCGGCCGTACTCCGGGCCCCTGTCGTAGAACAGCTCCGACGACGGACCGCACGGCCCGGGAATGCCCATCGACCAGAAGTTGTCCGCCTTGCCTCGGCGGACGATCCGCTCGGCCGGCACACCAACCGACCGCCAGATCTCGTACGCCTCGTCGTCGTCGAGGTAGATCGTCGGCCAGATCCGCTCCGGATCCAGCCCGTAACCACCCTCGGAGATCGGCTTGGTGGACAACTCCCAGGCCAGCGGGATCGCGCCGGCCTTGAAGTAGTCACCGAAGGAGAAGTTGCCGTTCATCTGGAAGAACGTGCCGTGCCGGCTGGTCTTACCGACCTCGTCGATGTCCGGGGTGCGGATGCACTTCTGCACGCTGACCGCCCGCTGGTACGCGGGCGTCTGCTGACCCAGGAAGTACGGGACGAACTGCACCATGCCGGCGTTGACGAACAGCAGGTTCGGGTCGCTGATGGCGGGCAGCGGAGCGGACGGCACCACGGTGTGGCCATTCGCCTCGAAGTGCGCGAGGTACCGCCGCTTGATCTCCGCCGTCTTCATCGCTGGTGTTCCTCCGGAAAGATTTCTCGATCGCCGATCCGCGGGTCTTCCCGCAGGTCGGCGAACTTGTCGTCGAACGCCTCGCCCTGGGCGAACGCGTGGTGGATCTCCTGCTCGCGTTCGGCCATCCCGACCCGGACGTCCTCTACGAAACTACGCAGCGACTCGACGAGCCCGCCAGCGGATTCCGTCAGCGAGCTGGCGATGCCCGCTGGCGTGTACGCCTGCGCGGTCCGGGTCGCCTTGCGGACCACGATCACACCGACGGCCACTCCGATGCCGAGCCAGAACAAGCGCCTCATGTCCCGCTACCTCCTGGTGCGCCGGGCGGTCAGCTGTTGCCGCGTCGCGCGGCCCGTCGCTGCTGCTTGATGGTGTCGCGTACCTCGCGCTCGGTCTCGGCGTGCCGGCGGCCGGCGGCGGCCTTACGCACGCCGTAGCCGAACGCGGCCACCTTGACCAGGGGGTTGGCGGCTGCGGCGGAGACGACGGTGGCCAGGTTGGCGACGTTGGCGGTGACGTTCTGTGCGTGGCTGGTCATGGTGTCGACCTTCGCCAGCTGGAGGTTCACACCGTCGAGCGAGGTCTGCACCTGCTCCAGCGCGGTGTTGACGTTCTTCACAGTGGTGTTCACGTCGCCGAGCAGCGGTCCGGTCCGATCGTTCAGATCGTTGATCATGCGGGTGGTGGCGTCAACCGTGTGCCGCAGCCGCAGGATGGGCAGCGTCAGGATGAGCACCAGCACCGCGAACGCGGATGCCGCGATCAGCGCCGCGATCGCTCCAATGTCGCCCACGCCTGTCCTCCTCAAGCAGAGTTCCGCAGGACCCGACGTCCCCGGAACGCACAACCATGCCACCCGTACCGGCCGCCGAGCCGTCGGCGGTCACCGGTAGCGGGCGTGCCCGCCAGCCCCAGACCCTACCGTCCGTGATGGAGACCGGCTCAGGACGGTGAGGGTGTCAGCTCGCCCAGCGGATCCGCGCTGACCGTCGGGAACGGATCCTCACCGGTCAGTGACGGGTCGGTGGTCGGCTGCGGCCTGGTCCGCTCGTCGTCGATCGCGTTGCGCACCTTCACCGACACCAACGAGCCGGTGCACTCGGTCGCAGCGGCCGACGGGTCGGCGGACGGCACGACTGCCGGCTCGCCGTCCACCGGCGGCGGCACACAGGTCGGCTCGCGTACCCACAGGTCGAGGGTCAACTCGTCGCGACGCCAGCAGGTGTAGCTGCCCTTCGTCTGCTGCTCCGGGCAGCGGCTCACCTTCCACGGCTGCCACCCGTCGCGGCGCAGCGCGTCCTCGTAGACCTGCGCCGTCTCCTTGGGCGCCTTCTCCGAGGTCACGGTGCGCTCACGCAGCCGACAGTCGAGCAGGCACCAGCGGCTGCCGCTGACGTCGTCGACAGTCTTCGCGGCCGCCCAGGCGGGCACACCGAGCTGGTCCAGGTTGTCGAAGACCGGGTCACGGCTCAGCGTCCGGATCCCGAAGAAGAGCGGCACCGCGCCGAGCAGCACGACGCTGACCAGCGCCAACACCGCCGCGCGCAGTCGGCGTCGTTCACGGGTCTGCCGGCGTTCCTCGGAACGGGCACCCGGTGCGGCGTCGTCGTCCGGCGCGTCCTGACCGGCCGAGCGCAGCGCCGGCCCGTCGGAGGGCTCCGGTTCCGGCCGGCCCACCGGGCCGGACACGGAGGGCACCACGGCGGCGGCACGGGCCACGCCGAGGGGCTCGCCGGGACGTCCGGGCGGCGGCACGGGCGCGACACCGCTCGGCTCGGCACGACCGGGCTCCCGATTCGGAGGCAGGGCACGTCCGGCGGCACGGTCGGCCGGCGCGGGTCGACCGGCCGGCCCAGCGCCACGGGCCGGTCCGGCCGGCACCGGGTCACCGGTCGTCCGGTCGTCGGTGGGCAGCGGCGCGCCGGGTGGGCGGACGGCGGCACGAGCCGGACCATCCGGACGCGAACGTGGCGGACCATCCACACCCGGCGGCACCGCCGCACGAGCCGGACCGTCCGGACGCGAACGTGGCGGACCATCCACACCCGGTGGCACCGCCGCACGAGCCGACCCGTCCGGACGGGTCGCGTCCCGGGGTGCCGCCTCGCCGCCAGGGCCGGGGCGCGGTGACCCGTCAGCGCCACGGCGCCCGGTGCCAGGTGCCGGCGCGTCGCCGGGGATGGGGCGGGCCCGGCCGGGTGGGGCGGAGCGGGCGGCGCCCCGCGCCGCGGGACCGGCGCCGGGTCGACCACCGGCGTAGGGGTCGTCGACGGCACGGCCGCGCTGGCCGGTGGGGTCAGGTGTGGGTACCGCCGCAGCGCCCCGCCCACGGCCGGGCCGGTCACCGGGCGGCGTCGGGTAGGTCAGCGCCTGCTCTCCGGTGGATCCCGACGCGTCGGGCCGGACGGCGCGGCGACCGGTCGGCGCGTCCGCGCCCGGGTCGACCGGCGGACCGGCGGGCCGGCGGGCGGCGGTGCGCTCCGCGGCCGGGTCGGGCACGGCGAGCCGACCGGACGCCTGGTCGGTGAGGTCTCCCGGCCCGGTGGGCGGCGCCGGACGGCGACCCCCGGCCGGCGGGCTGCCGTCTCGGCGGTTGACGACCGGCAGGCCAGGGTCGGTGTGTGGCAGGCGACCGGCCTGGCGGAGCCAGTCCGCGGGTCGCTCCGGCCGGTCCAGGCGGGGTTCGCCGCCGGGTGGCGTTCGGCGTTCCGGTTCACCGGAGACGACTCGGCGGCGACCGGTGCCGTCGGCGGGGCCGGTAGTGGGTAGGGCGCCGCTGTGCGCGCCGGTCGCCGGGGGCACCGACGACGCGTTCCCCGAGCGGGGCACGGGCGGCGCGTTGCCGGAGCGGGGCACCACCGGCTCGTCGGGTTCCGCGGCGCGGCGACGCCCGCCCGCTGCCGGACGGGGAGCATCGGCGGCGCGCCGCCCGGTGGGCTCGGGCGCGCCGGGGTCGGCCGGGCCGGGACGACGCCGGGCGGCACGCGGGTCAGCGTCGATGGCGGGGTCGGGCCGCAGGCCATCAGTAGCCGGCGGCACGACGCCAGCCGGTGCGCCGTCGAAGCGGGCCGGCCCGGGGGCGGCGGCTGCTCCGGCGGCCCGCGCCGGGTCGGAGGTCGGGCCGACGGCGCGTCGACCGACGGGGGCGCCGTCGGCGGGGGGCCGGGCACGGCCGGGCTCGACCGGCTGCTCCGGGCCGGGTCGGTGGGTCGGCGAGCCAGCGTCCGGACGGCGCAGCGGCGGCATGGCGTCGGGATGACCGCCGGGCGCGACGGGATCCTGATGACGGCCCGGCGGAACAGCGGCGTCCGGACGACGGCTCGGCGCAGCGGCGGCCTCGGGACGGCGGCCGGCCGGGGGGCCTGAGGTCGGTGGGCCCACGGGCGGGCCGGGAGGGGCCGCCGCACCGCGAGCACGGGCCGGGCCGCCGGGCGCGCCTGGTGCCGGGCGAGGCCCCTGCGGGCCGGCCGGGTCATCCCCGCCCGGGCGAGCGGTGGGCGGCACGGCAGCGCGGGCGCCGGGCACCGGCTGCACGCCGCGGCGCGGCGGTTGCCCCGGCGCGCCGGGGCCGGCGGCGGGTGGCCGGTCATCCGGGCGACGACCCGCTGGTGGCGTCTCCCCGGGCCAGGGGCCGTCGACCGGTCGACGGGCGGCGGTGATGCCCGGTTCACTCTGGCGCGAGGCCGGCGGCGCTGCGGACTCCGGCCCGCTGCCGCGCGCACCTGCCGGCTCTGCCGGCGTACGCGGGTTGGGTTGTGCCGGCGGTCCGGCCGGGTCTGCCGGCGGCATGCCCCCACGGGGCTGGTTCGGCTCCACCGGTGCACCGTCCGGGCCCAACTCGGTGCGCTGCTGCTTCGCCGAGCGCAGGTCGTCGATCCAGCCGAACTCCTCGCCGGCTACCGGCTCCTCCGGCTCGGGTTCAGCCGCCCGGCCGCGACCCCAACGGCGGGTCTTGGCGCGGGGATCGCGCCGCTCGTCCGGGCCCTCGTCCGGGCGGTCCCCACCACGCGATCTCACTGTTGACCCTCTCCTGCGGCGTCGGTGCCGCTGTCCTGCATCGTGCCGGGGGCACCCGTGCCCGTCGTCGGACGGGCGGCCCCCGGGGATAGCGCTGGCGCGGTCTGCGCCGTTACGGACGGCTCGGCTGTCCGCGTCTCCGGGCGGGCGGCCGGGGCGGGCAGACCACGCACGATCCGGCGCAGCAGCGGCAGGCGGCTGGCCACCGACCGCTCCGCGCCGTGCGGGCTGGGCTGGTAGTAGTCGGTGCCCACCAGGTCGTCCGGGACGTACTGCTGGGTGACCACGCCGCGTTGGTCGTCATGCGGGTAGCGGTAGCCGGTCCCGTGGCCCAACCCCCGGGCGCCGGCGTAGTGCGCGTCGCGCAGCCCTCGCGGCACCGGGCCACCGCGACCGGCCCGGACATCGGCGATCGCGGCGCCGATGGCGGTGGTGGCCGAGTTCGACTTGGGCGCGGTGGCCAGGTGGATCACCGCCTGGGCGAGGTTGAGCTGCGCTTCGGGCAGCCCGACGTACTCGACCGCGTGCGCGGCGGCGGTCGCCACGCTCAGCGCTCCGGGATCGGCCATGCCCACGTCCTCGCTGGCGAAGATGACCAGACGACGCGCGATGAACCGGGCGTCCTCACCGGCGACCAGCATGCGGGCCAGCCAGTGCACCGCCGCGTCCACGTCCGAGCCGCGCATGCTCTTGATGAAGGCGCTGACCACGTCGTAGTGGGCGTCGCCGTCGCGGTCGTAGCGCACCGCCGCCACGTCGACCGCCTGCTCGGCGGTGGCGAGGTCGATCCGCCCGCCGCCGAGGGCCGTGGCGGAGGCCGCCGCCGCCTCCAGGGCGGTGAGTGCCTTACGGACGTCACCGGAGGCCAGTCGGACCAGGTGATCCTCGGCCTCGGTGGTCAGGGCCAGTGCGCCGTCCAGGCCACGCTTGTCGGCGACCGCCCGGCGCAGCAGGCCCCGCACCGCCTCGTCGTCCAACGGTTGCAGGGTGAGCAGCACGCACCGCGACAGCAGCGGTGAGATGACCGAGAAGTACGGGTTCTCGGTGGTCGCCGCCAGCAGGGTGACAGTGCGGTCCTCGACGGCGGCGAGCAGGGAATCCTGTTGGGTCTTGCTGAACCGGTGCACCTCGTCGATGAAGAGCACGGTCTGCGGGCCGCCGGAACGGCGCTGGCGGCGCGCCGCCTCGATCACCGCCCGGACGTCCTTCACACCGGCGGAGAGCGCCGACATGGCGACGAAGCGGCGGTCGGTCGCCCCGGCCACCAGGTGCGCGATGGTGGTCTTGCCGCTGCCCGGCGGGCCCCAGAGGATCACCGACATCGGAGCCCCGCCGGAGACCAGTTGCCGCAGGGGTGCGCCGGGAGCGAGCAGGTGCTCCTGCCCGACCAGCTCGTCGAGGGTCACCGGGCGCATCCGGACGGGCAGGGGCGAATCGTCGGCCACCGCGGTGAAGCCGTCGACACCGGCGGGTCCGTCGGGCGCGCTGCGCGACCCGGCGGGTTCACCGAGGGAGAAGAGGGCGTCGGACTCCATCACGAAGACAGTACCGGGCCGGGCCCACGACGCCGGAATCGCGCCGCGGGCCCGCCACCGGTGATCGGTTACGGTCAGCCACGCCCGGGGCGACGGCCCCGGTACCAACGGCCACCGCCACCGCCGCCGCCGCCGCGCGGGCCGCTGCCCACGCCGGCCAGGTAGAGCGAGAGGAGGAGCAACCCGATGAGTACGAGGGTGTTCCAGTTGAACAGGTCGGGTGCGCCGAAGTTGGTGTCGAGCAGGTCGAGCAGCAGGGCGAAGCCAAAGACGATGGCCGCGAGAATGGCGAGCATGTCGGTCCTCCGGTGGGGGTTCCCAGTAGGTCGGCGCGTGATGTACCCAATCGGTCGACTCGCCAATCTCCACCGTGGAGATGGCCACGCCGCGACGGCCCGGCGGAAGCATTCGACCCCCGGCTCCTAGGCTGGACGCATGATCATCGACGACCAGGTGCTCCAGGACCGGAGCGCCATCCTGGCCGCCGTCGGGCATCACCCGTTCGCCCGGCACGCGCTCGGGCGAGCCGTGCCGGCGCACGCGTATCGACGTGATGGCGCGGTGCTGTGGCTGGTCCCGCCCGAGTACGGACCGGCCGGCTGCGCGATCGGCCCGGCCGAAGCGGCGCTGGAGATCTGTGTCGCGCTCGCCGCCGACGGGATGCTCCAGCCCGGACAGCGGCTGCACCTGCCTCGACACGATCGCGGTCGACTGGCCGACCGGCTGGCGGTGGCCGAGCACAGCGACTGGGACTTCCGCTGGGCCGATGCGGCGCCGCCGGCGCAGCCGGACGAGCAGCCGGTGGTACGACTCACCGACGCCGACCAACCGGCGCTGGCGGCGCTGGTGGAGGAGTCGTTCCCCAGCAGCACCTCCCGCCCGGGCGACCCACGGGTGGTGGACTGGTACGGCATCCGGGCAGGCGACCGGTTGGTGGCGTGCGGCGCGGACCGCAGCCAGGGTGACATCGGCTTCCTCGCCGGCCTGACCGTCGCCCCCGACCAACGAGGTCGGGGGCTGGGCGCGGCCCTGACCGCGGGGATGACCCGGGCGCTGCTGGCGCGCCACGACATGGTTGGGCTCGGCGTCTACACGCACAATGTCGGTGCGGCGCGGCTCTACCGTCGACTCGGGTACACCAACACCCTTGCGCTCAGCTCGATCCGCCTCGCCTGAGAGCGGCCCTCCTCGTCAGCGGTCGGCGGCGGGTACCGGGACCGCTGTCGGCTCGACGGCCGGGACGGCTCGACGGCCGGCCAGCCAGGCGGGCAGGTAGAGCGGTGCGGCGACGGCCAACACCACCGCGCCGACCACCATCGCGGTGCTGACGCTGGTGCTGGCGGCGAGCGCGGTGAGCACCACCCCGCCGAGCGCGCCGGCCGGCTGCGCCATCATCGAGTTCAGCGAGAGCACGCTGGTCCGGTACGGGCCGTCGACCTGCCGGTGCAGAAGCCCGCTGTGCAACGGGTTGGACGCGCCGTGCACGGCATAGCAGGCCAGGTAGGCCACCAGCACGCCGACCGGCCCGGCGAACAACCCCATTCCGACCACAGTCACGCCCTGGAGGATGCGCAGCAGGGCCGCACCCGGCGCGGCGCCGAACCAGCGCAGCAGCAGTGGGGTCAGTGCCGCGCCGGCGGCCGAGGCGAGCCAGGCGGCCGAGTTCGCCGGCCCGAGCAGCACCGCGGCGCGTTCCGGGTTGCCGATCACCTCGGCGAGCCGGACCGGCAGCAGCGACTCGAACGTGACCATGCCGAAGCCCCAGAACAGCTCGACGGCCACCAACGCCAACAGCACCCGGGAGCGACGCAGCAGCCCGACGGCCTGGCCGATCATCCGGGGTGCCTGGACCACCGAGGCCCGCAGCGCCGCGACCCCGGTGGCCGGCCGCTCCTCGACCAGCAGCACGACCAGCGCGACGAGCGCCGCCACCTGCGCGACGATGGCGGCCAGCACGGGCACGGTGAGCGCGGTGACCGGCCCGATCGGGCCGAGCGCGATGAGGCCACCGCTGAGCAGCGCGCCACCGCCGATGGCCCCGCCGACGACGGTGCCGGCGTAGCCAAGGCCGCGCTCGTACTCCGCCTCCGGGTCGGCGGCCAGGGTGGCATCGACGTACCAGGACTCCAACGGGCCGCTGTCCAACGCCCGGTAGACGCCCTGCAAGGCCCAGACCACGAAGAACAGCCAGAACGAGTCGGCCACCGCGAACAGCGCCAGCGAGGCGAGGTTCAGCACTCCGGCGGCGAGCAGCACCGGTCGACGACCGAGGGCGTCGGCGAGCCCGCCGGTGGGCAACTCCAGCGCCAGCACCAACAGCCCCTGCGCCGTACCGACCAAGCCGATCTGCGGCAGCGACAGGCCGCGCTCCTGCATAAGCAGGATCATCACCGGGATCATCAGACCCGTGGGCAGCCAGCGCAAACCGTAGAGCGTGAGGTAACGACGCCGAACCTGGCGTACGGTCAACGCGCTCACGACGCCACCTCCGTTCGCGACTGCGGGGCTCGCAAAACCGGCTCACTCCTCGCGCTCACCACCGCTCGTCCAGACGTGGGAAGCCGGCCAGGAACACGTGCACGGGCTTGACGTCCGGGGCATCGGTCGCGGCTTCGTCGCGGTAGCGCATCAGCACCGCCCAGAGGTCGTCACTGAGAGCACGTAGTCGGTCCGGGTCGAGCGGCAGCACCAGGTCACTCATCCCGGCGGCGTCGCGCCAGGCGCGCGACTGGTGGTGTTCGACAGCCATCCAGCGCTCGGCCAGGTCGGCCATCAGCCGGACCTGGTCGCCCTGGATCCACTGAACGGCCGCGCGGGCATCCGGGTCGTCGTCGAAGTCCGTGGGCTCGAAGTCGCTCATGTCGTGCGCGGCCTGCCACCAGCGCTGCCGGCTGCTGCCCCGGTCGGGGTCCTCGGTCACCAGCCCCACCTCGGCGAGTTGGCGCAGGTGATAGCTGGTCGCGCCGCTGTTGGTGCCCAACTTCTCAGCGAGCGCCGTCGCTGTCGCGGGACCGTCGATGCGCAGCGATCCGAGCAGTCGCATCCGCAGTGGGTGAGCCAGGGTGCGGACCTGGCGACTGTCCAGATGAACACGCCTCGGCTCAGCCGGGCCGTCGGATCCAGAGGTCATACTCGCACACTATCTCTGCACAATTATTTTGCATAGTAGCTATGCAAAGAAAGCGTGCTTGAAACCCCCATGCCTCCCGCCGATCTTGCACTTTCGAACTAGCTTTTGCCGTTTTCAGCCCGATCTGTCCCAACAGAAAGTGCAAGATCGCGGGGGGCGAGGAGTTCGCGTACTCCGCGTAGCCGGGTGCGCAGCAGGGCGGTGGCGCGCGCGGAGTCGAGGCGTACGTCCAGAGGGCGGACCAGTCCGGTGGCCGCGCTGGTGGTGGTCTTCAACCCGGTCGCGTCCAGGCCGTACCGCTCGGCGACCAGCAGGCCCAGCTCCGCCCGGCTGACCGCGTCCGGGCCGGCCACGTTCAGCAGACCGGCGTACGTCGAGGCGACCAGCTCCAGCACGGCCCCGGCCAGATCGGTGACATCGATCGGGCAGCGCAGTTCGTCGCTGAACAGGGTGGCCCGGCCGGCGAGCGCGTCCCGGCAGAGCTGGATCTGCTTGCTGCCCTCCCCCAGGATCAGGGAGGTCCGCACCAGCGCCGCCCCCGGGTCGATCGCCCGCACGGCGGTCTCGGCAGCGGCTTTCGCGGCACCGTACGCGTGCACCGGCGTGGGTGGTTCGTCGTCGGTATACGGCACGGGTCGTCCGGCGTGCAGCGCGTCGCTGGACACGTGCACCAGCCGGGCACCCACCTCGGCGGCGGCGAGCGCCACGTGCGCTGCCCCGTCGGCGGTGACCGCCCAGTCCCCGTACCGATAGGGGGTTCCGACCACGGCGTCCGGCCGCACCTCGGCGACCAGCGCGCGCACGGCGGACCGGTCGGTCACGTCCAGCCGCCGTGCCGCGACCCCCGGCACGGCGATCTCACCGGAGTGAAAGGTCCCCACAACCGACCACCCGGCGCCGAGGCCCCGCCGACAAACCGACCGCCCGAGTAGCCCACTACCCCCAACAACAAGCACCCGCATCCCAGCCCACTCCCCCACCGACGATCAAGAGGTTTGCGTCATCTCGCGGGGCGATGATGACGCAAACCTCTTGATCGACCAAGCAAGGGCGGGAGGTGGTGGGGGTCAGACTGGGTCTGCTACCGGGGCTGCGGGGCCGGCCGTTCCCGTGTGGGCCGTTGCGGCGGGCTTGGGCTTGGCGTCGATGCCGGCCTCGGTGCGCTGCTGGGCGGTGATGGGGGTGGGGGCACTGGTCAGCGGGTCGAAGCCACCCCGGGTCTTCGGGAAGGCGATGACCTCACGGATGGAGTCGGCACCGGCGAGCAGCATGCAGACCCGGTCCCAGCCGAAGGCGATGCCGCCGTGCGGCGGGGCGCCGTACTTGAACGCTTCCAGGAGGAAGCCGAACTTGTCCTGCGCCTCCTCGGGAGTGATGCCGAGCAGGTCGAAGACCCGCTTCTGCACGTCACCCCGGTGGATACGGATCGACCCGCCGCCGATCTCGTTGCCGTTGCAGACGATGTCGTACGCGTAGGCCAAGGCCCGATCGGGGGCCTCCTCGAACCGGTCGACCCAGTCGGAGTTCGGCGAGGTGAACGGGTGGTGCACGGCCGTCCAACCGCCCTCGTCCGTGCGCTCGAACATCGGCGCGTCGACCACCCAGCAGAACGCCCAGGCGCTCTCGTCGATCAGGCCGGACCGCTTGGCGATCTCGACGCGGGCCGCCCCGAGCAGCTCCTGCGCCTCCCGGGTGGTGGCGCTCGCGGCGAAGAAGACCGCGTCACCCGGCTTGGCGCCGACCGCGTCGGCGAGCCCACCCAGGTGCTCGGCGGAGAGGTTCTTCGCCACCGGACCGCGCGCCTCGCCGGTCTCGGCGTCCAGCACCACGTACGCCAGGCCGCGGGCGCCACGCGCCTTAGCCCAGTCCTGCCAGCCGTCCAGCTCCTTGCGGCTCTGCGCCGCGCCACCCGGCATCACGACCGCGCCGACGTAGCCGCCCGCGTCGATCGCACCGGCGAAGACCCGGAACTCGGTGCCGCGCAGGTACTCGGTCAGCTCGGTCAGCTCGACGCCGTAGCGCAGGTCCGGCTTGTCCGAGCCGTAACGGGCCATCGCGTCGTGCCAGGTGATCCGCGGGATCGGTCGGGTGATCTCGTGCCCGGCCAGGTCCTTCCACAGCGTCGAGACGATCGCCTCGCCGAGGTCGATCACGTCGTCCTCGGTGACGAACGACATCTCGATGTCGAGCTGGGTGAACTCCGGCTGCCGGTCGGCGCGGAAGTCCTCGTCGCGGTAGCAGCGGGCGATCTGGTAGTACCGCTCCATGCCGCCGACCATCAGCAGCTGCTTGAACAGCTGCGGCGACTGCGGCAGCGCGTACCAGCTGCCGGGCTGAAGCCGCACCGGCACCAGGAAGTCGCGGGCGCCCTCCGGCGTCGAGCGGGTCAGCGTCGGCGTCTCGATCTCCAGGAAGTCCCGCTCGTGCAGCACACCCCGGGCGAGCTGGCTGGCGCGCGAGCGCAGTCGCAGCGCGTTCGCCGGGCCGCTGCGGCGCAGGTCCAGGTAGCGGTACCGGAGTCGGATGTCGTCGCCGGCCTCGATCTGGTCGTCCACCGGCAGCGGCAGCGGCGCCGCCTCGGAGAGCACCTCCAGGTCGACGACTGTCACCTCGACCTCGCCGGTGGGCAGCTCCGGGTTCTCGTTGCCGGCCGGGCGGCGGGTCACCTCGCCGACGACCTTCACGCAGAACTCGTTGCGCAGCGCGTGCGCATCTTCCTCGCGGAACACCACCTGGACAACACCGGAACCGTCGCGCAGGTCGACGAAGATGACCCCGCCATGGTCGCGGCGGCGGGCCACCCAGCCGGCGAGCGTCACCGTCGAGCCGGCGTCCGCAGCGCGCAGGCTTCCGGCATTGTGGGTACGGATCACGGCTGGCAACTCCTCATCGTGGAACAGTCCTCACCCGCATTCTGTCAGGGGTGGCCGCCCCGCCTCCGGGCACCCGGCAGGCCGGCACGATTCGCTGGTGGGGTGGACCGGCGAACCCGACTTCCCCGGCAGCCACGCCGGTTAACGTGGCGAAATGCGGCCCGTACCGAACTGGGCCGTCGCCACGGCGGCGACGGCACCCGTGCTGCTGGTGGCCGGTTGGACGGTGGCGGAGGCCCGGCAGCCCGTCGGGTACGACCCGGTCCGGGACACCATCAGCGAGTTGGCAGGACAGGACGCCACCGACGCCTGGATCATGGTGGTGGCCCTGGTGCTGCTCGGCTGCTGCTACCTGTCGGTCGCCGCCGTTCTGCACGCGGCCGGGCTGCCCAGCCGCTTCCTGCTCGCGATCGGTGGCGTGGCCACCATCGCGCTGGTCGCCTTCCCCCGGCCGCCGGTCGGCGGCTCGCTCAGCCACGGCATCGCGGCGACGGTGGCCGTCCTCGCCCTGGTGCTCTGGCCGGCCGGCTCGGCGCTACGGCTGCCCCGCGGCCACGACGCCGAGCACCCCAACCGACCGGAGCCGCCCTGGGCGTTCCGCCGGGCGGTGGGGCTGAGTGCCACGCTCGTGCTGCTCGCGCTCTTCGGCTGGTGCGCGTTCGAGGTGACCAGTGGGTCCCGCACCGGGCTGGCCGAGCGGGTGACGGCGGTGGCGGTCTCCCTCTGGCCGCTGCTGGCGGTCCTCTCCGCCCGGCGGGCGCACCTCGCCTGGTCGGCCGGCGGCACCGTACGCGTCGGCCCGGACCTGCCGACCATCGGCGTCGTACCCCCGGACCCCCTCGGACCACCGAGCGGGCCCGCTCCCGGGCGACCCGACCGGCTGTGATGATTCGCCGCCTCGCCTGATCTGGCCTCGTTGTCCCCGCCTGCTCCGGCGTCCCCGCCGTCGGCGCGTCGGCCCCTGGCGCGCGGCCCGGGAACTCCGCCGGCCGCACCGCTACCATCGCCGGATGTCCGCCGTTCCCCGTTGGGCACTGCTGTCGGCCGGTGCCGCACCGCTGTTCCTCGTCGGTGGCTGGACACTGGCACAGGCCGCCCAGCCCGACGGATTCGACCCCGTGCGGCAGACCATCAGCGCGCTTGCCGCCGCGGGCGCGGACCATCGCTGGATCATGACGATTGGGCTGGCCGGCCTGGGCCTCTGTCACCTCGCGACCGCGCTCGGTCTGGTCAGCGCCGCGCCGACGGGCCGAGCACTGCTGGCGCTGGGTGGGCTGGCGACCTTGGTGCTGGTCGCCTTCCCGCAGAACCCGGACGGTGACTCGACGACGCATGCCGTGGCCGCCGGGGTGGCATTCGGGGCGTTGGCCGTCTGGCCGGCCCTGGCGGTGCCCCGTCGAGCGGTGCCGTCACTCGACCGGGAGCGCCGTCACCCGCCGTCACCCGTACGCCGGGTGGCGCTCGCGGCGGCGGTGGTCCTCCTCGGGCTGGTCGGCTGGTTCGCCGTCGAGTTCTTCACCGACGGGGCGTGGATCGGGCTGACCGAGCGGCTGGCGGCCGCGGCCGAGGCGGGCGTACCGCTGGCCGCTGTGCTGGTCTCCCGGCGGCGGCGGCCGCGACCGTCCGGGCCTGGCTGAGCGCCGTCGCGTTCGCCCGCTGTCGGCGGGGTTCGGTGGCCGTCAACGCGACGCGGGCCGCCGGAGTGTTCCGGCGGCCCGCGAGCGGTGCGTGGATCAGAAGACGCTGACGCCGTAGCGGCTGAGCGCCTCGGTGACCGGCTGGAAGAAGGTCGTGCCACCGGTGCGGCAGTTGCCGCTACCACCGGAGGTCAGACCCAGGGCGGTGCCGCCCGCGAAGAGCGAGCCGCCGCTGTCGCCCGGCTCGGCGCAGACGTTGGTGCGGATCAGACCGGAGACCGAACCCTCGGCGTAGTTCACCGTGGCGTTGGTCGCGTTCACCGAGCCGCTACGCAGGCCGGTGGTGCTGCCGGAGCGCTGTACCGACTGGCCGACGGAGGCGTTGCCGGAACCGGTGATGTCGCGGAAGCTGCCGTTGTAGAGGGAGACGTTGCCGGCGGCGTTGGCCGAGTTGCTGTGCCGCACGATGCCGTAGTCGTTGCCCGGGAAGCTGGTGCCGGTACGGGTACCGAGCAGCGAGGTCTGGGCGGAGTTCGAGTACCAGCTGGCCGAGATGTTGGTGCAGTGCCCGGCCGTCAGGAAGGAGTAGGTGCTGCCACTGCGCACGTTGAAGCCGAGCGAGCAACGCCCGCCCCCTCCGGCGTAGATGGCCTGGCCGCCGGAGATCCGGGTGCTCAGCACGCCGGCCTCGGCCTCGACCCGGACCGCGCCGTTGGCCCGCGCGGCGGCGGCCTTGACCCGCTCCAGTTTGGCACCGGTGACGGTGCTGTCGACGGAGACGACGACCTGGTTGGTGACCGGGTCGCTCCACCAGGCGGTGCCCGGGATCTTGGCGGAGCGCTCCAGCTCGGCCGTGGCCCGGTTGAGCTCGGCGGCGCCGCGGGTGACGTAGCGGACGACGGCGCCGGCCTTGCTCACCTTGCTGGCGGCGGCCGCGTCGGTCACTGTGACGACGGATTTGCCGCTGGCGTCGATGTACGAGCCGGCGGAGCGGTCGCCGAGTTCCGCGGAGATCGCGGCGGCGGCGTCGGGCGACGCGGCAGGAGCGGCCTGGGCGGGCGCGCCGATGAGCGAGCCGACGACCAGGGTTCCGGAAACGGCGACTGTGGCCGCAACGCGGAATGAGGACCTCGTGGGTCGCATGTAACAAACCTCCTGGGCGGGGGAGCGGGTCTGCCGGGGGCAGCTGACCCGAGGGCAACCCGGCCGATCTGGGGAAACTGGCCGGATGAGACTGAAGTATTCACATACTTAAGATCATTAACAAGGCTTGGATTCACCCGGATTCATCGATCCCGGTTGGTCGCACGGCCGCAACACCCCCGACACGCTGGCGAACAGCCACCGTCACACCCCACCGACATCCGACCCACTTTTCGTGCGCACGATCATCGATGTCTCCCCGCGCCGGGCGTCGGGTGCGGCGGGCGACGGGTCAGGGGGTACGGCGACGGGCGCCGGGACCCGGACTGGGCACCACGTCCCGGGGCCGGCCCACGTCGTGCCCGTCGGCACAGCGCAGTTCGGCGCGCACCTCGGCGCCGCAGTCGCGGTGCGTGACACTGAGCGGCGGGCCCTCCGCGTCGGCGAGGTACCGGTCGCCCCAACCGAGGACGGCGACCAGCACCGGCCACAGATCCAGGCCCTTCTCCGTGAGCCGGTACTCGTGGCGCAGCCGACTGCCGGGCTCCCGGTACGGCTCGCGACTCAGCACGCCCTGCTCCACCAGGCTGGCGAGGCGGTTGGTCAGCACCTGGCGCGGAATGCCGGTGCGTACCCGCATGTCGTCGAAGCGGCGTACGCCGGTGAACACCTCGCGGAGGACCACCAGCGTCCACCGCTCACCGAGGACCTCCATCGCGCGGGCGATGGTGCAGTTCTCCACCGACCAGTCCAGAGCCGCGGGTCGCATCGGACCAGGCTAGATCTCGTTGACAGACTCAGCAACCTGCTGCCAGGCTGCGTCCATGACGCAGACGCAGGAACCAGTGCGCAGCCGTACCTTCACCTGGGCGGACCCGTCGGTCAACGCCGCCCAGATCGGTCGACGAGGCGGCCTGGACATGCTCCGGGCGATGATCGCCGGCGAGTTGGCCGCGCCGCCGGTGATGCACCTACTCGACATGACCCGGATGGAAGCCGACGAGGGTCGGGTCCTCGTCGAGCTGATCCCGCAGGAGTTCCACTACAACCCGCTCGGCAGCGTCCACGGTGGCGTGCTCTCCACCCTGCTGGACACCGCCGCGGGGTGCGCCGTGCACACCACCCTGCCCGCCGGCGTCGGCTACACCTCGCTGGACCTCAACGTGAAGTTCCTCCGCCCGGTCACCGTCGACAGCGGCACCCTGCGCTGCGAGGGCACGGTGCTGCAACGCGGCCGCCGTACGGCCCTGGCCGAGGCCCGCATCACCGACGCCACCGACCGCCTGATAGCCCACGCCACCAGCACCTGCCTCCTGCTCCCCCTCCCCTAACCCCACTCCCCACCCCTATGGGTTGATCATGAAGTTATTGCCCCGACACGCCGACGCGAGTGGCAATAACTTCATGATCAACGAGGTGGGGGTGTGGGGGTGGGGGTGCGAGGGGTGGGGTTTTAGCGGAGGGCTAGGCGGGCGGCTCGGGCGTCGCGCTTCTCCTCGAAGCGGCTCGCGGCGCGGTCCAGGTTCTCCATCTGGGCGGCGAGCTGCTCGCGGGCGGCTTCGCCGTCGGCGTTGAGGCCGGTCACGTTGAAGACGTCCCACTGGCGCAAGACCGGCTGAAGCACCTCGTCACGGTGCTGGCGCAGGTCGTAGATGCCGGCCAGGGCGATCGCCACCGACTTGCGGGCGAACCCGTCGATGCCGCTGCCCGGCATCTGGAAGTCGGCCACCACGTCGGCGACGGCCCGCATGGCCTGGCTCGGGGCCAGCTCGAACGCGGCCGCGAGCAGGTTGCGGTAGAAGACCATGTGCAGGTTCTCGTCGGCGGCCACCCGGGCCAGCAGCGCCTCGCAGGTGGGGTCGCCGGTGGCCTTGCCGGTGTTGCGGTGCGAGATCCGGGTGGCCAGCTCCTGGAACGAGACGTACGCCAGCGAGTGCAGCACCTCGTCGCCGTGGGCGTTGGTGTAGCCCTCCGACATGTGCGTCATCCGGGCCCGCTCCAACGCCACCGGGTCGACCGCCCGGCTGACGGTCAGGTAGTCGCGGATCGCGACGCCGTGCCGACCCTCCTCGGCGGTCCACCGGTGCACCCAGGTGCCCCAGGCGCCGTCGCGACCGAACAGGGTGGCGATCTCGTGGTGGTACGAGGGCAGGTTGTCCTCGGTCAGCAGGTTCACGATCAGCGCGGTGCGGGCCACGTCCGGGATGGTGGAGTCGGTCGGTGACCACGCCTCGCCGCCGAGCGGCCCGTCGAAGGTCCGCCCTTCGCTCCACGGCACGTACTCGTGCGGGAACCACTCCTTGGCGAGCGAGAGGTGGCGGTCCAGGTTGCGTGCGACAACCGGCTCCAACTCGAGGAGCAGCGCGGTCTGGCTCACTGTGGTGCTGACGGTCACGAGAAACTCCCTACGGTGGCGTAACTTACGCTACCGTAGGTCCCCGCGGCCGTCAGCGCCAGTGGAGACACTCAACCGACAGTGGGTTTGAGGTCTCCCGGGGGCGGCGTCCACTCCCCCGCACCGGCCGTGACCTGCTCACCCGAGCGGATGTCTTTCACCTCGTCCGGCGCTCCCTCGGCACCGGGGAACCAGACGTACGGGATGCCGCGCCGCTCGGCGTAGCGGATCTGCTTGCCGAACTTCGCCGCGCTCGGCGACACCTCGGTCGGCACCCCGCGCCGCCGCAGCGCCTCGGCCACCCGGTTGCTGGCCGTACGCTGCTCCTCGCTGGTCACCGCGACGAGCACGGCGGTCGGCACCTCCCGCGAGACCGACAGCTCCCCCGCGCCGAAGAGCAGACCGAGCAGCCGGGTCACCCCGATCGAGATCCCCACCCCCGGGTACGAGACAGCGCCGGCGCTGGCAAGGTTGTCGTACCGGCCGCCGGAGCAGATCGAGCCGAAGCGCTCATAGCCGCGCAGCTGGGTCTCGTAGACGGTGCCCGTGTAGTAATCCAGGCCACGGGCGATGCGCAGGTCCGCCACGCAGAGGCCGGGCGAGTGCTCGGCGGCGGTGTCCACCACCCGGACCAGCTCCTCGATGCCCTCGTCGAGCAGCGGGTCGCTCACCCCGAGCGCCCGGACGGCGTCGGCGAACGAGGCGTCCGGTGCGGAGATCTCGGCCAGCGCCAGGCACGCCTTTGCCTGCGCCTCACTCGCCCCGGCGGTCTGGGCCAGCAGCTCGGCCACCTTCGCCGGGCCGATCTTGTCGAGCTTGTCCACGGCACGCAGCGCCGCCTCCGGGTCGGTCAGCCCGATGCCCCGGTAGAAACCCTCGCAGATCTTGCGGTTGTTGACCTGGATCGTCACCGGTGGGATCGGCAACGAGCGCAGCGCGTCCCCGATGACCAGCGGCATCTCCGCCTCGTGGTGCGCGGCCAAGGTGTCCCGGTCGACGATGTCGATGTCGGCCTGGACGAACTCCCGGTAGCGGCCCTCCTGCGGCCGCTCGCCCCGCCACACCTTCTGGATCTGGTAGCGGCGGAACGGGAAGCTCAGCTTGCCGGCGTTCTCCAACACGTACCTGGCGAACGGCACGGTCAGGTCGAAGTGCAGGCCGAGCTGGTCGTCACCACCGGCACCCTCGGCGTCGGCGTGCAGCCGCCGGATCACGTAGACCTCCTTCGAGGTCTCGCCCTTGCGCAGCAACTGGTCCAGCGGCTCCACGGCGCGGGTCTCCAGCGGCGCGAAGCCGTACAGCTCGAAGGTGGCCCGGATCTTGTCGAGCACGAACTGCTCGATCATCCGCTGGCCGGGGGTCCACTCCGGGAAGCCGGAGATGGGCGTGGGCTTGCTCATCGGCGTACTCCTTGCGGTTCCGCGCCGGTGGCGCGGTGGTGTCGTGGGTCCGCGCACGGCGCGGACAGAAGATCTAGAGGCCCCGGGTGGGAGCGGCCGGCGACGTGCCGGCCACCTCGATGAGGTACGGGTTGCTGGCGCGCTCGCGGCCGATGGTGGTGCTGGGGCCGTGGCCGGGCAGCACGACTGTGTCGTCGGCCAGCGGAAGGATCTTGTCGCGCAGGCTGGTGAGCATGGCTGGCATGCTCCCGCCCGGCAGGTCGGTGCGACCGATCGACCCGGCGAAGAGGACGTCGCCGGAGAGGCACAGCTCGTCAGCCTCCCAGCCCGACCCGGCGGCCGGCAGCCGGAACAGCACCGACCCGCCGGTATGGCCCGGGGCGTGGTCGACGGCGATCTCCAGGCCGGCGAGCGTGAGGGTGGCGCCGTCGGTCAACTCCGCCACGTCCTCCGGCTCGGTGTAGCTCAGCCGGCCGCCGAAGAGCGACGTCAGGTCGGTCGACAGGCCCTTGGACGGGTCGGCCAGCATCTCCCGGTCACCGGGGTGCACGTACGCGGTGATGCCGCGCGCACCGCAGACCGGCGCGACCGAGAAGGTGTGGTCGAGGTGGCCGTGGGTGAGCAGCACGGCGGCCGGATGCAGGCGGTGCTCGGCGAGCAGCGCGTCGAGCTGGTCGAGCACCCCGATGCCGGGGTCGACCACCACGCACTGCTCCCCCGGCGCGGTGGCAACCACGTAGCAGTTGGTGCCGAAGGCGTCCGCGGGAAAGCCGGCCACGAGCACAGGCGCTGTCCTTTCCGTCGAGCAGCTGTCGTCCTGCACAGCAGCCTATCGGGCGGCCCGAGCGAGTTTGCCGCGTCCGTCCCACACGCCCCGCAGGGCACAGTGACAACCTCCGATAAGCGCTGCTCGGGACGGGGTGGACCTCGTACACCACATTCCCAGTCACTAGCCGTACACTCTGGCGGGCGTGTGGCGCGGCACACGTGTCGCCCGGACGGGCCGGGGCGACCGGCCGCCGGCGACGACCAGGTAGAGGAAAGGGGAGCACGGGTGGCTTCCAGCAGGGACCGGCAGCGCAAACTGGCGCGGGCCAAGCTCGACCGGCAGTTGGCTCGCCGGGCCGCCTCGACGCGGCGCCGACGGCAGATCCAGGCCGGAGTTGGCGCCGCCCTGATCCTCGTGTTGGTAGTGGCCGGCTCAGCCTGGGCGCTCGGTGCGTTCGACTCCGACCCGAAGCAGAACACGGCCGCGGAGGACACCTGCCTCTGGACGCCGCAGGACGCGACGGCCAACACCAACCTCAAGGACGTCGGCACGCCGGCCACCAAGGATCTGCCCACCGACGGCACCCGGGCGATGACAGTGACCACCAACCAGGGCGCGCCGATCACCGCGGAGCTGAACCTGACCAACTCCCCGTGCGCGGCGGCGAGCATCGCCCACCTGGCGAGCCGGTCGTTCTACGACAACACCAAGTGCCACGAGATCACCGCCGAGGGCGCGCTGCGCTGCGGCGACCCCAGCGGCACGGGTCTTGGTGGGCCGACCTACTCGTTCTACGACGAGGAGTTGCCGACCGTGCCGTCGGCGTCGCCGTCGGCCACCCCGGCCCCCGGCCAGCCGCCGACGTACCCGAAGGGCACTGTGGCGATGGTCTCCAACCCGCCGGGCAGCAACGGCAGTCAGTTCCTGGTCTTCTTCAAGGACTTCACCACCGCCGACCCGAAGTACCCGGTCATCGGCCGGGTCACCGGCGGGCTGGACGTGGTGGAGAAGATCGGCGCCCTCCCGACCGTGGACAATGGGACCGGGGCGAAGGTCAAGCCCAGCACCGATGTGACGATCCAGAGCCTCACGGTCGGTGAGCCGGTCACCGGTGCCGCACCGGCGCCGTCGGCCTCCGGCACCCCGGCCAGCAGCCCGAGCGCCGGCTGACCGGTCGCCCTACCCATTCACGCGGCACCCAGCAGCAGATAGCAGGAGGATCCAGGCGTGACGTCCACCAGAGAGCGGCAGCAAGCGGCGGCACGACGCGCCCGGCTTGAGAAGGAGATGGCCGAGCGCGCGGCCAAGGCCCGCAAGCGCCGGCAGACGACGGCGATCATCAGCGCGGGTGCCGCGCTGGTCCTCGTGGTCGCCGGCACCGTCTGGCTGGCGGTGAGCCTCGGCGGCGACGACAAGCCGGACACCACCGCCGCGGCGCCCGGTGCGTCCGAGTGCGCGTACAACGCGCTGCCCACGGAGCAGCGGCCCCCGCAGATCAAGGATGTGGGGCTGCCGAGCAACGAGCAGTCCAGCACCGGCGTGCAGACCATGACGATCGACACCAACCTCGGCCCGATCACCGCAAAGGTCGACAGGTCGTTGGTGCCGTGCACGGCGGGCAGCTTCACCTACCTCGCGGAGAAGAACTTCTTCGACAACAGCAAGTGCCACCGACTGGTGACCGAGGGCATCAAGGTGTTGCAGTGCGGTGACCCCAGCGCCACCGGCAACGGCTGGCGGCCCACTGACGGCCAGGGCGGCCCGAGCTACCGCCTGCCCGAGGAGAACCTGCCCACCGACAAGCGCCCGCCGTACCCGGAGGGGGTCATCGCGATGGCCAACTCCGGCCAGCCGGGCAGCACCGGCAGCCAGTTCTTCATCGTCTACGGCGACTCGCCGCTGGACCCGGCGTACACGGTGCTGGGCTCCATCACCGGCGGCCTGGACCTGGTCAAGGACGTGGCCAAGGCCGGCGACGACGGGGCGTTCGCCCAGCAGGCCGGCGGCGGCCACCCGAAGAAGGAGGTCATCATCAAGGACCTCACGATGAGCAACCCGCAGGGCTGACCCCCACGCGCACGACGAAGCGCCCGCCGGCTGAGCCGGCGGGCGCTGTCGTGTTCTCGGGGGTACGCGTCGAGGCCCCGGGCATTGATCCGGTGGGTGGTCAGGCCCCGGAGGTGACCCGGTAGGCGTCGAAGACGCCGTCGACCTTGCGGACCGTGGCCAGCAGGTGGCCCAGGTGCTTCGGGTCGGCCATCTCGAAGCTGAACCGGCTCACCGCCACCCGGTCGCGGGTGGTGGTGACGGTGGCGGAGAGGATGTTGACCCGCTCCTCGGAGAGCACCCGGGTGACGTCGGCCAGCAGCTTGTGCCGGTCCAGAGCCTCGACCTGGATGGCGACCAGGAACGTCGAGGCGGAGGTCAGCTTCCAACTCACCTCGACGACCCGCTCGGCCTGCGCGCGCAGGTCCTCGGCGTTGGCGCAGTCGTCGCGGTGCACGCTCACCCCGCCGGAGCGGGTGACGAAGCCGAACACCGAGTCCGGTGGGACCGGGGTGCAGCAGCGGGCGAGCTTGATCCAGACGTCGCTGACGCCCCGGACCACCACGCCCGGGTCGCTGCTGCTCTGCCGGCTGCGCGGCGGCCGGGTGGCGACGGCGGTCTCGGCGATGTCCTCCGCCGCGCCCTCCTCGCCGCCGTACGCGGCCATCAGCTTCTGCACCACGGACTGCGCGGAGACCTGGCTGTCGCCGACCGCCGCGTAGAGCGACGCCACGTCGGCAAGGTGCAGGTCGCGGGCGATCGACATCAGCGCGTCGGAGGTGAGCATCCGCTGCAACGGCATGCCCTGCTTGCGCATCGCCTTGACGATCGCGTCCTTGCCGGCCTCGATCGCCTCCTCGCGCCGCTCCTTGTTGAAGTACTGCCGGATCTTCGTCCGGGCGCGCGGGCTCTTGACGAAGCCCAGCCAGTCCTGCGTGGGGCCGGCCGTCTCGGACTTCGACGTGAAGATCTCGATCACGTCGCCGTTGGACAGCGTCGACTCGAGCGGCACCAGCTTGCCGTTGACCCGCGCCCCGATGCACTTGTGCCCCACCTCGGTGTGCACCGCGTACGCGAAGTCCACGGGTGTCGAGCCGGTCGGCAGCGGGATGACGTCACCCTTGGGGGTGAAGACGTACACCTCCTGGCTGGACAGGTCGAAGCGCAGCGCGTCCAGGAACTCGCTCGGGTCGGCCGCCTCACGCTGCCAGTCGAGCAGTTGCCGCAGCCAGGTCATCTCGTCGATGTGCGCGGGCGGGCCGACGATCTGGGTGCCCTTGTGCTCCTTGTACTTCCAGTGCGCGGCGATGCCGAACTCCGCGGTGCGGTGCATCGCGTATGTGCGGATCTGCATCTCCACCGGCTTGCCGGTGGGCCCGATGACCGTCGTGTGCAACGACTGGTACATGTTGAACTTGGGCATCGCGATGTAGTCCTTGAACCGGCCCGGCACCGGCTGCCAGTTGGCGTGGATCACTCCCAGCGCCGCGTAGCAGTCCCGAACCGTGTCGACCAGGATCCGCACGCCGACCAGGTCGTAGATGTCGTTGAAGTCGCGACCCCGCACGATCATCTTCTGGTAGATCGAGTAGAGGTGCTTCGGCCGCCCGGTGGTCTCCGCCTTGATCTTGGCGGCCTTCAGGTCGGTGCCGACCTTCTGCGTCACCTGCCGCAACAGCGACTCGCGCTGCGGCTGGTGCTCCCCGATCAGCCGGTTGATCTCCTCGTAGCGCTTCGGGAAGAGCGTGCCGAAGGACAGGTCCTCCAGCTCCCACTTGATCGTGTTCATACCGAGCCGGTGCGCCAGCGGCGCCAGGATCTCCAGCGTCTCCTTGGCCTTCTGCTCCTGCTTGGGGCGGGGCAGGAAGGTCAGGGTGCGCATGTTGTGCAGCCGGTCGGCCAGCTTGATCACCAGGACGCGCGGGTCCTTGGCCATGGCCACGACCATCTTGCGGATCGTCTCGGCCTTGGCCGCGTCGCCCAGCTTGACCTTGTCGAGCTTGGTGACGCCATCGACCAGCAGGGCGACCTCGCCACCGAAGTCGGCCCGCATCTGGTCGAGGGTGTACTCGGTGTCCTCGATGGTGTCGTGCAGCAGCGCGGCGACCAGTGTGGTGGTGTCCATCCCCAGGTTGCCGAGGATCGTCGCCACCGCGAGCGGGTGGGTGATGTAGGGGTCACCGGACTTGCGGTACTGCCCGGAGTGCCACCGCGCGGCCGTGTCGAAGGCGCGCTGGAGCAGCCGGGCGTCCGCCTTGGGGTGGTTGTCCCGGTGGCTGGCGATGAGCGGCTCCAGCACCTCGCTGACCTGGGAGGTCTGCCAGGGCGCGTTGAACCGGGCCAGCCGGGCCCGGACCCGCCGACCGGTGGGCGCGTTGGACAGCCCGAAGCCACCACTGGGCGACGGGTCGACGCCGGCGTCGGTCGGGAACGGCACCACGACGCCATCGGCGCCGGGGGACGCCTCGGCGCTCGGCGGGCCGCTGGTAGGACGCACCGCGCTCTCGCCGGAAGCCCCGCCGGAGCCGTTGGCGGTGCCCGTCACCCGGGCCGGCGCGTCGCCTGTCCGGTCGGTCACCGAGCCGTCAGCGTCGCCTGTCGGGTGCACCGTGCCCTCCGCCGGAGGGACGACATCGTGGGACACCGGCCTCCTCACCGCTCGCCGGAAACACGCCGGCCGAAGATCGGCCGACCTGGTCTCGCTCGCCGGACGGGATACCGCCGGCGTCAGCAAAGGGCAATGCTACCCGCACGGACGGCCCCCTGCCGCTCCGCCGGACGGTCGGCGCCGGGTGCACCCGACGGGTCCGGGATCAAACGGTCAGCGGCGTATCGACCGGTTCAAACGGTCAGCAGGGCGTGGACGGGACGCGGCGCCAGTCGCTCACGCCCACCCAGGAAGCCGAGCTCCAGCAGCACTGTGAAGCCGCTGACGGTGCCGCCGGCCCGCTCGACCAGGTCCAGCGTCGCCTCGGCGGTGCCACCAGTCGCCAACACGTCGTCGACCACCAGCACCCGGTGCCCGGCGGTGAAGGCATCCTCGTGCACTTCGAGGGTGGCCTCGCCGTACTCCAACTCGTAGGAGACCGAGTGCGCCGGGCGTGGCAGCTTGCCGGCCTTGCGCACCGGCACGACGCCCACCCCGGTCGCGTACGCGATGGCCGCCGCGACGACGAACCCGCGCGCCTCGATGCCGACCACGACGTCGAAGGCGTCCCGCCCGTGGTACGCGACGATCCCGTCGATCACCTCACGGAAGACCCTGCCGTCGGCGAACAGTGGCATCAGGTCCTTGAACATGACGCCGGGCTTGGGAAAGTCGGGCACGTCCAGCACTCGACTGGCGACCAGTCGGGCGACCTCCGGGCCACTGTCCCCGTGTGCTGCGGCGCTGTGGGTCTCCGTCACGGCTGTTTCGCTCTCCTTCAACGACGAACGGCGTCCGGCAACAGCATGCCGGACGCCGCTCGGGTGTTTCCTGTCGGGTCAGCGCCGCTTGGCGCCACCCGGCCGGTTGCCGCCGCCACCCGGGCGACCGCCCCGGGCACCGGTCGGCCGCTTGCCCGCCGGCCGAGCGCCCACCTTGGGGGCGGCACCGGCCAGCGCTGCGGCGTCCTGGTCGACCGGCTCGTCGGTCGCGTCGGCCTGGGCTGCCGGGCTCCCGGCAGCACCCTTACCGGTGACCTCGCCGCGGGCGACCCCGCCCCGCCGGGTCAGAATGCGCTTGTTGTGCGCCTGGATCCGCGGGTCGTAGTTCTTCAGCAGCGCCAGCAGCGGGGTGGCCACCAGGATGGAGGTCAGGAACGCCACCGCCATACCGACGAACAGCACCAGACCGAGGTCCTTCAGCGTACCGGCGCCGAGCAGGCCGGCACCGATGAAGAGCAGACCGCCGACCGGCAGCAGGGCGACCACCGAGGTGTTCAACGACCGCATCAGGCTCTGGTTGATGGCCAGGTTGGACGCCTCGGCATACGTCTGGTTGTTGTTGGCGGTGATGCCCCGGGTGTTCTCCTGGACCTTGTCGAAGACCACCACCACGTCGTAGAGCGCGAAGCCCAGAATGGTGAGGAAGCCGATGATCGTCGACGGGGTGACCTCGAAGCCGACCAGCGAGTAGATGCCGGCGGTGAGGATCAGGTTGGTGATCAGCGAGGCGACCGCGGCCACTGCCATCCGCCACTCGAAGCGCAGGATCAGGTAGACCATCACCAGCGCGATGAAGATGACCAGACCGAGCACGGCCCGCTCGGTCACCTGGCTGCCCCAGGCCTCACTGACCTGGTTGTCGCTGATCTGGTCGACGCTGATGCCGAGGTCCTCGGCGATCTGACCCTTGACCGCGGTGGCCTGCTCGGCGGTGAGCTGCGGCGTGCGCAGCTCGTAGGAGTCGCCGCCCGTGCCGCCGACCTTCTGCGTGGTGGCCACCGTGACGCCGGTGTTCTCGGCGGCGAGGGCCGAGTTGACCTCCCGCTCGGCGTCGTCCAGGGTGCCGACGCTGGCCGGCACCTGGAACGAGTTGCCGCCGGCGAACTCGATGCCCAGGCTGAACCCACGGATCGAGAAGCTGAGGATCGCGATCAGGACCAGGATCCCGGCGACGCCGAACCAGAGCTTGCGCCGGCCGACGATGTTGAGACCGGCTTCGCCGTTGTAGAGGCGGCTCGCCAGACCGTTTTCAGCCATCTCAGGCCTCCTTGGCGCGCGGGTTGCGGGGCTGCTGAGTCGGCTGGTTGCGGGCCGGCAGTGCCCGGCCCAGACCGCTGACCCGCGGGGACAGGAACGCCTGCGTCCGGGCGAACATCGTCATGATCGGGTGGCGGAAGAGGAAGACCACCACCAGGTCCAGCACTGTGGCCAGACCGAGCGCGAACGCGAAGCCCTTGACCGTGCCGACCGAGACCACGTAGAGCACCACAGCGGAGAGCAGGGTGATCGCGTTGGCCGAGATGATCGTCCGACGGGCCCGGATCCAGGCGCGGGGCACCGCGCTACGCGGGCTGCGCCCCTCCCGGATCTCGTCTTTCAGTCGTTCGAAGTAGATGACGAACGAGTCCGCCGCCACACCGAGCGAGACGATCATTCCGGCGATGCCGGCGAGGGTGAGCGTGAAGCCGATCTGCCGGCCGAGCACCACCAGCGCGCCGAAGACCAGCAGCGCGGAGAGGATGAGGCTCAGGAAGATCACCGAGCCGAGCAGCCGGTAGTAGAAGAACGCGTAGATGATGACCAGCAGCATGCCGATACCGGCCGCGAGCAGACCGGCGCGCAGGTGGCTGGCACCCAGCGTGGCGGTGACGTTCTGCGCCTCCTGCTGCTCGAAGGTCACCGGCAGCGCGCCGTAGCGGAGCTGGCCGGCGAGGGTGCTGGCGTCCTTCTGGGTGAAGGTGCCGGTGATCTGGGAGTTGCCGGTCAGCACGGCCTGGATCTCCGGGGAGGAGACGATCTTGTTGTCCAGCACGACGGCCACCCGGCACTTGCCGTCCTGACCCAGCGCGGTCGCGTCGCAGGCCTGGCCCTCGTTGTTGAACGCCTCACGGGTCAGCGAGGTCCACTTGCCCTGGCCGTCGCCGGTGAAGTCCAGGCTGACCACCCAGGCGTTGGTCTGGTCGAGCACCGCGTCGGCGTCGGACACGTCGGTGCCCAGCACCTTGGCCTGGTCGAGCAGGTACTTGGACGCGCCGTCCTCGCAGGAGACCACCTGCTGCTTCGCGTCGGAGATCGACGCCGGGGGGCGCTGGTCGAGCTGCGCGCAGCCGATCGTCGGCACGTTGAACTGCATCTGCGCCGGCAGCACCGCGACCTCCTGCGGAGACAGCGTGCCGAACGGCTTGAGCTTCTCGGCCAGCGACGGGTCGGCGGTCAGATCGGCCGGGGCCTGCAACCCGTTGGCGGCCTGCCACGCGGCGGCGCCGACCTTCTGCTCGACAGCCTTGCGCTGCTGCTCGACGCTGGCCGGCACCGGCTCGGCGCTGGCGCTGGGCGCGGCGGCGCTCGGCGAGGCCGTGGCGGACGCGGAGGGAGTCGGCGTGGCGCTGGGCGACGCCGGGGCCATTCCGCCCTGACCGCCGCTGGGCGACGAGGTCACCTTCGGCGAGGCGCTGCCCGCCGGGGTCGGGGTCGCGGCGCCGGTCGGGGCGGCGCTACCGGACGGAGCCGGCGTGGCGGCGGGCGGCGCCTCGGCCACCCCGCTGCCGGAGGCAGCCTTGAGCACCTTGCGGAAGCGCAGCTCAGCCGCCTCGCCGACGTCGTCGAGGTTCCGGTTTTCACCGGGCAGGGAGATGACGATGTTGCGGTTGCCCTCGGTGACCACCTCGGCCTCGGCCACGCCGAACGCGTTGACCCGACTCTCGATGATCTCGCGGGCCTCCTCGAGGTTCTCCGCCGTCGGGGGCTTGCCGTCGACGCTGTTGGTCGCCTCGAGCGTCACCCGCGTGCCGCCGATGAGATCCAGGCCGAGCTTGGGCTCGAGCCGGTCCTTCCAGCTGCCGCTGGCGCCGGCGAAGAACACCAAAAGATAGAGGACCACGAAGATGAACCCGAGCACGGCGAGCTGCCGCCCGGGGCGCATCTGTCCCTGAGGTGGTGCCACGGCTGTCCTGTCTCCCTGTACGGTCGCGCCGCTGTCGCAGCGGCGGCGGTGTCGGGCCGGGGGTCCCGCCCGACGGGGTCTGCCTTGAGCCGACGGAATGTCGACACGAGGACCAGGCACCCCCGGCGCGGAACGCCGACGGTCACGGGAACGTGCCGACGCCCGGCGTCGACCCAACTATCCAGTTTTCACGTCTCGTCCGCTGCCCCGTCGGGGCGCGACAACCCGGAAGCCGACCGACCGGCCGTACGCCGGACTCGCCGCTCCCGGGGGGAGGGTCAGTCCTTGGCGGTGTCCGCGTCCTCGGTGACCGGCTCGCTCGGCAGCTCCGCGCGGGTGACCACCCGCGCGATGGCCGGGCGGGCGTAGCGGGTCTGCACGCCCGGGGCGACCTCGATCAGGACGGTGTCGTCCTCGATGCCGGTGACAGTGCCGTAGAGCCCACCGATGGTCACGACCTCGTCGCCGGGGCCGAGATTGGACTGCATCGACTCCGCCTCTTTGCGGCGCTTCTGCTGGGGCCGGATCATCATGAAATACATGACGCCAAAGAGCAGGGCGATCATCAGGATCGGCGTGAAACCGCCGGCCCCGCCACCCGCTGCTGCCAAATGCACGGTTACTGACCTTCCCATTGGCCACCTGCCCGGCACCGTGGGTGCCGGAGCGGAGGCGGATTCTCACGTCCTGTACAGACCGCGGCGAAGTCTAAACCCTGCACCTGAGAACGCCGAATGCGGCACAGATCACGTTCACATCACGGCTGATCGACATCCAAGGAGAACAAGTCGGGCACAGGTGGACTATCCATGCCAAATGTACCATTCGGTGGCGTGCGCCCCAGATGCCGCCAGGCGGCCTCGGTCGCCACCCGACCCCTGGGCGTACGGGCCAACAGCCCCGCCCGCACCAGGAACGGCTCGCAGACCTCCTCGACCGTGTCCGGCTGCTCCCCCACCGCCACGGCGAGGGTGGACAACCCGACCGGGCCGCCCCGGAACGACTCGACCAACGCGGTCAACACGGCGCGGTCCAGCCGGTCCAGGCCCAGCGCATCCACGTCGTACACGATCAGGGCCGCGCGGGCGGTGTCGAGATCGACCACCCCGTTCGCCCGGACCTCGGCGTAGTCGCGGACCCGGCGCAGCAGTCGGTTCGCGATCCGCGGCGTGCCCCGCGACCGACCGGCGATCTCGGTCGCGCCCTCCGGGGTGATCGGCACCCCCAGGATCCGCGCCGAACGGTGCAGCAGCGTCTCCAGATCCGCCGGCGCGTAGAAGTCGAGGTGCGCGACAAAGCCGAACCGGTCCCGCATCGGCCCGGTCAACAGGCCCGAACGCGTCGTCGCGCCGACCAGGGTGAACGGCTCGACGTCCAGCGGGATCGCCGTCGCCCCCGGCCCCTTACCCACCACCACGTCGACCCGGAAGTCCTCCATCGCGCTGTACAGCAGCTCCTCGGCCGGCCGCGCGATCCGATGGATCTCGTCGATGAAGAGCACGTCGCCCTCGCCGAGGCTGGTCAGGATCGCCGCCAGATCCCCGGAACGCTCGATCGCCGGGCCGCTGGTCACCCGAATACCCGCGCCCAGCTCGGCGGCGACGATGTTGGCAAGACTCGTCTTGCCCAACCCGGGTGGACCGGAGAGCAGGATGTGATCCGGCGGTGACCCCCGCCGCATGGCGCCCTGCAACAACAGGTCGAGCTGGTCGCGTACCCGGTCCTGTGCGATGAACTCGGCCAGCCGCCTCGGCCGTACCGTGGCCTCCGCGTCCCGGTCGGCGTCGCTGACGTACGCCGAGACGAGCCCCTCGGTCTCGCTCATCGTGCGATCCGGGCGGTCATCGGGTGCGGCCCAGCAGTCGGATGGCCTGCTTGAGCAGGACCGGCACCGGCGGCGTCTCACCCTCGATCGACTCCGCCACCGCGGCCACCGCCTGATCGGCCTGACCGGCCGTCCAGCCCAGCCCCACCAGCGCCTGGCGGACCTGGTCGGGCCAGCTGCCGCGGGTCACACCGGCCACCCCGTCGGCACCGATCGGCACCGGGCCGATCCGGTCCCGCAGCTCCAGCACCAGACGTTCCGCACCCTTCTTGCCAATCCCGGGTACGCGGGTCAGGGCGGCCGTGTCGGCGTTGGCGATCGCCTTGCGAACCGCGTCCGGGGTGTGCACCGCCAGCACCGCCTGGGCCAGTCGCGGGCCGACCCCACTGGCGGTCTGGAGCAGCTCGAACAGCGACTTGGCGTCGTCGTCGGCGAAGCCGTAGAGAGTCAGCGAATCTTCCCGCACGATCAGGCTGGTGGCGAGCCGGGCGACCTGGCCGACCCGCAGCTCCGCGAGGGTCCCCGGGGCGCAGTGCACGGCGAGCCCGACCCCACCGACCTCGATCACCGCCTGGTCCGGACCGGTCGCGGTCACCGTGCCGCGCACGCTGGCGATCATCGTGCTCCTCCTCGTCGTGCCCGGTCGGCCGCGGCGGCCAGCTTGGAGCGGGTACCGCCGCGCCACACGTGGCAGATGGCCAGGGCCAGCGCGTCGGCGGCATCCGCCGGCTTCGGCGGCTCGGCCAGCCGCAACAACCGGGTCACCATCGCGGTCATCTGCGCCTTGTCGGCCTGACCGGACCCGGTCACGGCCGCCTTCACCTCACTCGGGGTGTACGTCTGCACCGGCAGCCCGGCCCGCGCCCCGGCCAGCACGGCGATGCCACTGGCCTGCGCGGTGCCCATCACGGTACGAACGTTGTGCTGGCTGAACACCCGCTCGACGGCGACGCTCTCCGGTTGATGCTCGGCGACCAGCTTGTTCAGCGACCGGTCCAGGTGCAGCAGGCGCAGCGCCAGGTCGTCGGCCGGGTCGGTGTAGACCACGTAGTAGGCGACCAGGGTGCAGGGCCGGCCGGGCACACCCTCGACCACGCCCACCCCACACCGGGTCAACCCCGGGTCCACACCGAGCACGCGCACGCCGCCCCCTCCCCAGCCGTCAGCAGTACGTGTGTTCGACACCCTAACCGGCGCCCTTCCCACCAGCCCCACGGGACACGCCCTCCGCACCCCACACCCCCGCACCCCGCACCCCACACCCCCACACCCCCGCACCCCGCACCCCGCACCCCGCGCCCCGCGCCCCGCGCCCCGCGCCCCAAGATCTGCGCAACTTCGCGGATGTTGCTGCCTCCGACCCGCGAGAGACAGCAACATCCCTGATATTGCGCGGATCTTGACGACGAACACCCGTGCCGACCGACCGGGAGCGGCCTTCGGGGCGCCCGCCGCCGTCAAGGTCACGCTCGATCCAGGTCGTAGTGGCCACGACGAGCCGGGATGCCACTACATCCAGGATGCTGCGCGATCTTGCGGCGCGAGACGCGGCAGGGGCGGCAGGCGCGGCAGGTGCGGCACGAGGCGCGGGTGGAAGGGGGCGGCGGCGGGGTGGGAACGGACGGCAGGGGCGGGTGGGGCCACACAGCTTTGGTACGGAGTATGTGTCGCTGGCCCATGTGCCGGGGAGCACACAGCTCGTAACTTCTTGCGCCATGACGGCAGAACCCGTGGTGGTCCCCCACGTCGTACAGGTCGACCTCTCCGGTCGGACCGCCCTGGTCACCGGGGGCGGCGGCGGTATCGGGCGGGCGTGTGCCCTGCGGCTGGGCGCGGCCGGCGCCAAGGTGCTCGTGGTGGACCGCAACCTGGAGGCGGCCAAGGCGGTGGCCGCCGAGGCCGGTGGCCGGGCCGAGGGCGTGGACCTGTCCGACGCCGCGGCGGTGGATTCACTCGACGTGGACGTGGACATCGTGGTGAACAACGCCGGGCTCCAGCACGTCGCGCCGTTGCAGGACTTTCCGGTGGAGCGGTTCGAGTACATCCAGCGGGTGATGGTGGAGGCGCCGTTCCTGCTGATCCGCCGGGCGCTGCCGCACATGTACGCCCGGGGTTGGGGACGGATCGTCAACATCTCCTCGGTGCACGGGTTGCGCGCCTCGCCGTACAAGGCGGCCTACGTCTCGGCCAAGCACGCTCTGGAAGGGCTGTCGAAGGTGGTCGCGTTGGAGGGCGCCGCGCACGGCGTCACCGCCAACTGCATCAACCCGGCGTACGTGCGTACCGCCCTGGTGGAGAGCCAGATCGCCGACCAGGCGGCCAGTCACGGCATCGACGAGACCGAGGTGATCGAGAAGATCATGCTGGCCCGGGCCGCGATCAAACGGTTGATCGAGCCGGAGGAGGTGGCCGAGCTGCTGGCGTACCTCTGCTCGCCGCCGGCGGCGTTCATCACCGGGGCGTCGATCGCCCTCGACGGGGGCTGGACGGCCAACTAGTGGGGCTGAGCACAATGTCGACCATGTCTTCGCCGGTGGAGTTCCTGGAGCTGCTCGCCCGAGAGGCCGCGGCGGTCGAGTTCGAGGGACCGCTGGTGGCCGCGCGGGCCGCCGGGCTGCCGCCGGACCGGCTGGCCGAGCTGGAGCAGGCCAAGTCGGTGGCGTTGCGGGTCCGCGCGCTGCTGGAGCGCCGGCGCCGTCGGGAGAGCGAGCTGTCCGGCCTGTACGACACTGTCAGCGACCTGGCCGGGCTGCGCGACCTGGACGACGTGTTGCGGGCGATCGTGCACCGGGCCCGTCACCTGCTGGGCGCGGACGTGGCGTACATGACGCTCAACGACGACGAACGTGGCGACACGTACATGCGGGTGACCGACGGGTCGGTCTCGGCCCGTTTCCAGCGGTTGCGCCTGCCGATGGGCGCCGGTCTCGGTGGCCTGGTGGCCCAGTCCGGCGCCCCGTACGTCACCGCGAACTACGGCGAGGACGCGCGCTTCCACCACACCGGCGAGATCGACGCCGGGGTGGGCGAGGAGGGGCTGGTGGCGATCCTGGGGGTGCCGCTGCGGCTCGGCTCGACCTCGATCGGGGTGCTCTACGCGGCCAACCGTTCGGCCCGTCCGTTCGTCCGGGAGGAGGTGGCGCTGCTGGTGTCGCTGGCCGCGCACGCCGCGGTGGCGATCGACACCGCCCGGCTGCTGACCGAGACCCGTTCGGCGTTGGCCGAGTTGTCGTCGGCGAACACCACCATCCGGGCGCACAGCAGCTCGGTGGAGCGGGCCGCTGCGGCACACGACCGGATGACTGCACTGGTGCTGCGCGGCGGCGGCGTGGAGGACGTGGCGGCGGCGGTGACCGAGGTGCTGGGCGGCGCGCTGCTGGCGCTGGACGCCGAGGGCCGCCTGCTGGCCCGGGTGGGTGAGATCGAGGAGCCGGACCGCGCGGACATCGTCGAGGCGGTGGCAGCGTCCCGGACCGAGGGGCGCAGCGTACGCCGGGGTCCACTCTGGTACGCGGCGGTGGTGGCCGGCGCGGAGAACCTGGGCGCCCTGGTGCTGCGCCCGGACGACGAGTTGGTCGACGCCGACCAGCGCATCCTTGAGCGGGCCGCGTTGGTGACCGCACTGTTGCTGTTGTTCCGCCGGACGGTCGCTGAGGCGGAGGGGCGGGTGCGTGGCGAGTTGCTGGACGACCTGATCGCCCGCCCGCTGCGCGACACCGACGCGCTGCGCAGTCGGGCCCGTCGGCTCGGGGTGGACCTGGACGCGCCGCACGTGCTGGTGGCGGTGGGCGACGATGCGATCGCCGCGACCGGCTCGGCGCGGCAGCGGGTGCTCTCCTGGGCCACCACGTACGCCTCGGCGCGCGGCGGACTGGCCGCGGCGCGCGACGGCCGGGTGGTGCTGATGCTGCCGGGGTTGGACGCGGGCGGCAGCGCCCGCGCGGTGGCCCGGGACCTGTCCCGGGTGACCGGTCGACCGGTGACCGCCGGGGCGAGTGGCCCGTCGAACACGCCGGCGGCGTTGGCCGGGACGTTCCAGGAGGCGGACCGGTGCCTGACGGCGCTGGGCGCGCTGGGCCGCGCCGGGCAGGGTGCGAGCACCGTGGAGTTGGGCTTCGTCGGGTTGTTGCTGGGCACTGTCGGTGACCGGGGCGAGAAGGACGTGACCGAGTTCCTCAGCGCCACCGTCGGGCCGGTGCTCGACTACGACGCGCGGCGCGGCACGGCTCTGGTGAAGACGCTGGAGGCGTACTTCGGGGTGGGTGGCAGCCTGGCCCGGGCCGCCGAGCAACTGCACGTGCACGTCAACACGGTGACCCAGCGGTTGGAGCGGGTCGGGCAGTTGCTCGGCGTCGACTGGCAGCGACCCGAGCGGGCGCTGGAGGTGCAGCTCGCGCTGCGCCTGCACCGACTGCGCGCACCGGCCGGCTGACCGACGCCGGCCGGCGGGCACGAACGCCGCCCGACACCAGCAGGCACGAACGCCGCCGACCGAGCGCTGGTGTCAGCGGGCCTGGATGCCCTCCAGCACGGCGTCGACGACCCGTTCGGGCAGGGACTGCTCGTCCAGGTCCGGGTTCCACTGGAGCACCCGCTGGATCAGCATCGGCCCGGTGAGCAGCGCCATCGTCACCTCGACGTCGATGTCAGCGCGCAGCACCCCCTCGTCGATGCCGCGCCGCAGCACCTCGCGCATCAGCTGTCGCCTCGGCGAGATGATGTTCTGGTAGAGCTGGAACTGGTCGGCGCTGCGGTTCACGGCGGGCGCCAGGCAGGGCATGATCTTGGCCGCTCGCGGGTCGACGTTCTTGCCGATCGCGCCGACCAGCAGCACCAGGTCGTCGCGGACGGAGTGGCCCGCGGGCTGCGCCAGGACGCCCTTGAGGCGGCGCAGCGCGTCCAGCAGCAACGCGTCCTTGCCGGCCCAGCGGCGGTAGATGGTGGCCTTGCCGACCCCGGCGCGGGTGGCGATCGCCTCGATCGAGAGCGCCTCGATGGTGCTGCCCTCGGCGAGCAGGTCGAGGGTGGCCTCGATGATCGCCTCGTCGGCGCGGATGCTCCGCGGTCGCCCGGGCGACCGCGGAGCATCGGCAGTGGACGTCATGTCCGCCATTCTCCCCGAACCTATGCCGTGCCGGCCAGCTCAGGCTCGGCGACCGGCGCCGCCGGGGCGACGCTCACGTCCTCCTTGCCTGGCATCCAGCGCAGCACCACGATGATCCCGAGTGCGGCGATGACCGCGGAGAGCCCGGCCGCCCAGTGCATGGCGGTGACGAAGGCGTCGTTGGCCGCCGAGATCAGCGCCGGCGCCGCGGGGCCGAGCTGGCCCGCCGCCGCGTACGCCCCGGAGATCGACTCGTTGGCCGCGTCCTGGGCCTGGGTGGGCAGACCGGTCAGCGCGTCGCCGATGTCGCTGCGGTAGACGGCGGAGAGCACCGAGCCGAGGATGGCCACGCCGAGCGCGCCGGCCACCTGGCGGATGGTGTTGCTGACCGCGGAGCCCACCCCGGCCTTCTCCCGGGGCAGCGCCGACATGATCGACTCGGTGGCCGGCGGCATGATGTTTGCCATTCCGGCGCCCTGGATCAGGAAGACGAGCAGCACGATCCAGATCGGGGTGGACGCGCCGATGAAGACGAACGCGCCGAGTGACACCACTGTCAGCGCCAACCCGACGGTGGCGACGGCCTTACCGCCGTAACGGCGGACCATCGCGGCGCTGCGCGGCGCGAAGACCAGCTGGGCGCCGGCGAAGGGCAGGAAGAGCAGACCGGTCTGCAACGGGCTGTAGTCGCGTACGAGTTGCAGGTAGAACGAGCCGAAGAACATCGAGCCCATCGCGGCGAAGAACACCAGGCCGACGATGGCGACCGGCGCGGCGAACCGGGGCACCTTGAACAGTCGGACGTCCAGTGACGGGTGGTCGCTGCGCCGCTCGTGCTGCACGAACCAGCCCAGCACCGCGATGCCGACCAGGATCGAACCCCAGGCCAGCGGGCGGTCGAAGCCGTGCTCGCCGCCGTCGATGATGCCGTAGGAGAGGGCGACCAAACCGACCACGGAGAGCAGCACGCCGAGCACGTCGATCCGGCCGGGCCGCGGGTCACGCGACTCGGGGACCAGCAGCGCCACCAGGACCACGCCCGCGGCGACCACCGGCACGTTGATCAGGAAGACCGAGCCCCACCAGAAGTGCTCCAGCAGCGCGCCGCCGAGGATCGGACCGATCGCCACGGCGAGACCGACAGCGCCGGCCCAGACACCGATGGCCCGACCACGCTCGCGCGGGTCGAAGACGTTGGAGATGATCGACAGCGTCACCGGCATGATGGCCGCGCCGCCGACCCCCATCAGGGCGCGGGCCGCGATGAGCTGTCCGGGGCTCTGGGCGTACGCGGAGAGCAGCGACGCCAGGCCGAACAGCACCAGACCGATCATCAGGAAGCGCTTGCGGCCGGCGCGGTCGCCGAGCACCCCGAAGGTGAACAGCAGCCCGGCGAAGACGAGGGTGTAGGAGTTGATGGACCACTCCAACTCGCCCTGGCTGGCGCCGAGGCCGTGTACCGGGTCGGCCAGGGTGCGCAGGGCGACGTTGAGGATCGTGTTGTCGAGGACGACCACGAGGAGGCTGATCACCAGCACCCCCAGGATCGCCCACCGCCTCGGGTGTCCGGTGTTGTTGTGCAGCTCCATGCCTTGCTTTCCCCTTACGCTGATCACCCGCGACGAAATACGATACGGGTCAGACTCGTAACGCGGGTCAGCCTACGACGCGTATTAACGATACGGCACCGATCCGTATCGTATGTGGTGGGCATCACGCTCCGGCACGACCGCCAGGCAGGCGTTGACGGCCTCCGTCAACGTGCCGAGACGGACCGCCGGACGGCGGAGCGGCTCGATCCAGCCCGGCCCCGCGCCGTACACCCGAAGGAGCGGAAAGTCCCGAGCGAAGCGCACCAGGCGGTAGGCGCGGCCGGTGAGCGGCGTCTGCGACCAGATCACGACGGTGCGCGGGCGCGCCCGGTACACCGCGCTGGTGAGCGCGGACCAGGGCAGCGCGGGGCCGAGGTTCAGACAGCCGCGACCCTGCTCGCGCAGCGCGGCGGCCAGCGCGAGCAGACCCAGGCTGTGCGCCTCCCTCTCGGCGCCGGCCAGCAGCACCCCGCCGGTGGGCAGTGACCGGCCCGGCTCCCGGCGGTACGCGTCCAACCCGACCCGGATGCCCTCGAAGAGGGCGTGCTCGACGACGATCTCGGCGGCGGTACGCCCGGACAGCTGGGCCAGCAGCGGACGGCAGACCTGCTCCCAGACCGCCGGCACGCCCCACGCCTCGACCAGCTCCAGCAGCACCGAGGCGACGCCGTTGGCGTCCAGGTCCTCGGCCGCCAGCGAAACCTGCTTGTGCGCGATCTCCACGGCATCCGCCGGCATCGGTTCGGTCAGCACCAGACGTACCCCCGGGTAGACGTTCTCTACCCGGGGGTTCGCTCGGAGAGCGCGTGGCGGATGCGCCGTCCGGGGAATTTCAGCGGCGGCGTGCCGCCAGCCGGTGGGCCAGCGCGGCGACGCTGCCCCAGATGCCGCGCCGGAACAGCACCACGACGAGGACGAAGATGCCACCGGTCACCAGACCGATCGCCTCGAACCCGGAGAACGACAACCAGTCCTCCAGCCGGACCACGAGAGCGGCGCCGAGCACCCCACCCCAGAGGGTGCCGATCCCGCCGAGCACCACCACGATGACCGCCTTGCCGGAGGTGGTCCAGTGCAGCACGTCCAGCGAGACGAACCGGTGGCCGACAGCGAACAACCCGCCGCCGAGGCCGGCGATGAACCCGGAGAGCACGAACGCGGTGAGCTTGTAACGGTGCACCGGGTAGCCCAGCGCCCGCGCCCTGGCCGGGTTGTCCCGGATGCCGACCAGCACCCGACCGAACGGTGAGTGCACGATCCGCCAGGCGGCGGCGAGCCCGAGCAGCACGATCGGCAGGATCGCGTAGTAGAAGAAGTAGTCGTCGGTGAGGTCGACGCCGAACAGCTCGCGGGGCACACCCTGGAGGCCGTTCTCGCCCTGGGTCACCGAGCGCCACTCGTTGGCGACGTAGTAGACCATCTGCGCGAAGGCCAGGGTCACCATGGCGAAGTAGATGCCGGTCCGCTTGACCGCCAGGTACCCGATCGGGACCGCCAGCACGGCCGCGGCGAGGGCCCCGGCCAGCACCGCGAGCGGAAACGGCAGGCCGGCGTGGATGGCCACCAACCCGGTGACGTACGCGGAGGTGCCCCAGAACGCGGCGTGACCGAAGGACATCAGCCCGGTGAAGCCGAGCAGCAGGTCCACCGCCACGGCGAACAGCGCCCAGCAGAGAATGTCCACAGCGACCGCCGGATAGAGGCCGTTGGGCAGCCACGCCGCGACGGCCAGGCCGACGGCGAGCAGCGCGTACCGGACCCAGCCGGGGGCCCGGGCCACCGCGATCAGCCCGGACGGTGGCGTCGAGCGGGACGCGTCGGTGGGAGTGTCCACGGTGTTGGTCATGCGGGGGCCTCCTCCCGACCGAACAGGCCGGACGGGCGCCAGAGCAGCACGCCGGCCATCACGACGAAGACGATCGTCTGCGAGACGAGCGGGAAGTTGGAGAGGTACGCCTCGCCCCACGCCTGCACCAGCCCGATGCCGAAGCCGGCGGCGACCGACCCGAAGATCGAGCCCAGCCCGCCGATCACCACCACCGCGAACACCACGATGATCAGGTCGGCGCCCATCAGCGGGTTGACCGCGCGCATCGGCGCGGCCAGCACACCGGCGAGGCCGGCCAGCCCGATGCCGAAGCCGAAGACCGGGGTCACCCACCGTCCGACGTCGATGCCGAACGCACGGGTCAGGTCCGGCCGCTCGGTGGCCGCACGGACCACCATCCCGATCCGGGTCCGGGTCAGCACCCACCACACCGCGACGCAGAGCAGCACCGCGAAGCCGAGGATGAACACCCGGTACGTCGGAAAGTCGAACAGCCCGAAGTCGACCGACCCGTTCAACAGCGACGGTGTCTCGTACGGGCTGGACTGCACGCCGTAGCGCAGTTTCACCAGGTCCTGAAGGATCAGCGTGAGACCGAAGGTGAGCAGGAAGTTGTAGAGCGGGTCCAGTTTGGTCAGCCGGTGGATCACCGCGCGTTCCAGCGCCATGCCGAGCAGACCCAGCCCCACCGGCATGATCACCAAGGCGGCCCAGAACGGCACGCCCGCCTCGCTGAGCAGCACGTACGCCCCGAACGCGCCGAGCATGTAGAACGCGCCGTGGGCGAAGTTGACCACCCGCAGCATGCCGAAGATGACAGCGAGCCCGAGGGCGAGCAGGGCGTAGAACGCCCCACTCACCAACCCGTTGAACGTGTTCTGCGCGAAGCCGCTCACAGCGAGCCGCTCACAGCTTGCAGTCCGCCGAGGGCGCGCGGAACGCCTCCGCGGCGGGGATCGTCTTGAGCACCTTCACGTAGTCCCACGGCTCGGCGACCTCGGACTGCGGCTTCACCTGGGCCAGGTACGCGTCGTGCACCACCCGGTGGTCCTCGGCGCGGATCTTGCCGTTGCGCAGGAAGACGTCTTCGACCGTTTTGCCCTCCAGTCCCTTGACCACGGCGTCCGCGTCGTCGGTGCCGGCGGCCTGCACCGCCTCCAGGTACTGCAACGCCGCCGAGTAGTTGGCGGCGTGCGCGAAGGTCGGCCGGGTGCCGGCCTTCTGCTGGAAGCGGTCGGCGAACTCCCGGTTCTTCGCGTCGAAGTTCCAGTACCAGGCGTCGGTGTACGTGGTGCCGGCCAACGCGGCCGGGGTGAGCGAGTGGATGTCGGTGAGGAACATCAGCCCCACCGCCAGGCCGACGCCCTTGTCCCGCAGCTTGAACTCGTTGTACTGCTTCACCACGTTGACCAGCTCCGCGCCGGCCTGCATGGTGCCCAGCACGTCCGGCTTCGGGTTCAGGTTCGGCGCCTTGAGCAGGAAGGTGGAGAAGTCACCGCTGGTGTTCGGGAACGGCGCCCCGTCCTTGCCGACGACGGTGCCGCCGGCCGCCGTGATCGCTGTGGAGAAGCTCTTCTCCATGTCCTGACCGAAGGCGTAGTTCGGGTAGAGGATGTACCAGTTCTTGCCGATCTGCTCGGTGGTGGTCTTCCCGGTGCCGTTGGCCAGCATGTAGGTGTCGTACGCGTAGTGGAAGGTGTACTTGTTGCAGCTCTTACCGGTCAGGTCGGTGGTCGCCGCGCCGATGTTGAAGTAGAGCTTCTTCTTTTCCTTCGCCACGTCGGCGACCTTCAGCGCGGCCGACGAGGTGGGCACGTCCAGGATCAGGTCGACGCCCTTACGGTCGTACATCTCCTGGGCCTTGGAGTTGGCCACGTCCGGCTTGTTCTGGTGGTCGGCGGTCTCCACAGTGATGTCGGTGGTCACCGCCTTGTCGCCGTACTTCGCTGTGAAGTCGGCGATGGCCATCTCCACCGCCGCCACCGAGTTCTTTCCGGACAACTCCGAGTACGCGCCGGACTGGTCGTTGAGCACGCCCAGCACGATCTTGTCGCCGGTCAGCTTCTGGTCGCCACTCGACTGAGGGCCACCGCCGCCGCATCCGGCGACCAGCACCACCACGGCCGACGCCGCGGCCACACCCATCGTCCTGCGCATGCCCACTCCATCCATCCCGCGCGGCGTCGCGCGGGTCGTCGTTGAGAGAATTCAGATCCCGAGGTACGCGAGCAGTTCGCGTTCGCGCGAACGCACCTCGGAGTTGTCCATCGCCTCGGCGACCCGGCCCTCGGCCAGCAGGTAGTGCCGGTCGGCGACACCGGTGGCGAAGTGCAGATTCTGTTCGACCAGCAGCACTGTCACCCGGTGCCGTTTGGCCTCGCGCAGCAGGTCGCCGACCTGCTGCACCAGCAGTGGCGACAGCCCCTCGGTGGGCTCGTCGCAGAGCAGCAGCCGGGCGCCCATCCGCAGCACCCGGGCCAGCGCGAGCATCTGCTGCTCGCCGCCGGAGAGCATGGTGGCCGCCGAGTCCCGTCGGGTGTGCAGGGCCGGGAACGCCTCGTACACCCGCTCCAGCGACCACGGGTCGGGGCCGACAGTGGGTGGCAGCGTGAGGTTCTCGGTGACTGTCAACGTGGCGTAGCTGCCGCGGTCGTCGGGCACCCAACCCAGACCCAGGCGGGCCCGTTTGTGCGCCGGCAACCTGGTGATGTCCCGCCCGTCCAGCTCCACAGTGCCGCGCTGACCGGTGTGCAGCCCCATCACGCAGCGCAGCAGGGTGGACTTGCCGGCACCGTTGCGGCCGACCAGGGTGACCACCTCGCCGGCGGAGACCTCGAGGTTGACGTCGCGCAGCACCTGCGCCTCGCCGTAGAAGGCGGACAGGTTCTCAATGCGCAGCATCGGCGGCTCCCAGGTAGGCGGTGATCACGCGCTCGTCGGCGCGGACCTGCTCGTACGGGCCCTCGACGAGGACCTTGCCGGCCTGGAGCACTGTGACGGTGTCGGCGAGACGGCCGACCACGCTCATGTTGTGCTCGACCATCACCACGGTCCGGCCCTGGCGGACCCGACCGATCAGCTCGACGGTGCGGTCGACGTCCTCCAGGCCCATGCCCGCCGTCGGCTCGTCGAGCAGCAGCACCGTCGGGTCCAGAGCCAGGGCGATGGCCAGCTCCAGGGCGCGTTTCCGGCCGTACGCCAGGGCCGCCGAGGGGGTCTGCGCCAGCTCGGCCAGCCCCACCATGGCCAGCAGTTCGTCGGCCCGTTCGGTGTAGCGGCCCATCAGCTTCGCCGACCGCCAGAACCGCCAGCCCAGCCCGCTGGGCGACTGCAACGCCAGCGCGACGTGTTCGCGGGCGGACAGTTGGGGAAAGAGGCTGGTGATCTGGAACGAACGGGCCACGCCGAGCCGGGCCACCTGCTCGGGGGGCAGCCCGGTGACGTCCCGCCCGGCCAGCTCGATCCGGCCACCACTGGGCCGCAGGAAGCCGGTGAGCAGGTTGAACAGGGTGGTCTTGCCCGCGCCGTTCGGGCCGACCAGCGCGTGCACGCTGTCCGACGCCACGTCGAGGTCGACGTCGTCGACCGCCCGGAAGCCCCGGAAGTCGCGGGTCAGCCCACGGGCCGACAGGAGCGCTTGCCCGGCCATCGCCTCATCCTCCGCACGTCGCGGCGACGGTCGATTCGGTGACCGTGGTCACAGGCCCGTCGCGTGGACGAAACCTACGGCGGGCCGCTGGAGTCGAACCATGTCGATGGGCTCCACATTCAACCTACGTTTGACGTGCGTGAACTCCACTCCCCCGCGCCGTCGACTTGACCGGACCCCCTAGGTTGATGATCCACACAGCCCACCGGAAGGTCCCCACCCCATGCCCGTCGGCTTCACCATGGCGATCGTCTTCGCCGTCGCCCTGGCGGTCAGCGCCGTCGTCGCTCTCGTCGCCCCCGCACGGCCGATCAAGCGGATGGCCGCCCTCGCGGCGCTCGGCTTCCTCGCCCTCACGCTGGTGGTCGGCATCGTCTCCAGCGCCCACTCGGTGCCCATCCGCTCGGTCGGGATCGTCACCAGCTTCGGCAAGCCCACCGGCGAGGTGACCGGCTCGGGCCTGAAATGGGTGGCGCCCTGGCAGAAGGTCGGCGAGTGGGACGCGGGCCGCCAGAAGTACGACCACATCGGCGGCAACAACTGCGTACGCGTACGCACCGGCACCCTCGCCGACGCCTGCGTCGAGGTGCTGGTCGAATGGCAGGTCAAGCCGGAGAACGCGCCGAAGCAGTTCATGGACTACAAGGGCGACTTCGGCAGCTTCCGGGGTCAGCGGGTGGGTGTGCAGCTCGACAGCGCCGTCAACGACGCCTTCGCCGCGTACAACCCGCTGGAGAAGATCGACGCCCAGACCGGCGACCTCAACGTCGACCTGAAGCCGTTCGCCGCGAACATCAAGACCAGCGCGGAGACCCGCCTCGCCACCGACGTGGACATCCTTTCGGTGACCATCACCCGGGTGAACCACGACGACAAGACCGAGGGCAACATCAAGGCGTTCCAGGACAAGCTGGCGCAGACCCGCAACCTGGAGCAGGACCGCAAGAACGCCGAGATCTCCAAGCAGATCACCGAGACCAACGCGAAGGTCGACAAGGTGACCCGTTGTCTGGAGATCGCGGAGAAGAACGGCGCGAACCCGGGGCTCTGCATCAACCCGGGCATCGTCACCGGCAAGTGACGCACGGAGGTCGAGCTTCGCCTAGGCGAAGCTGAACAGCGGCGGGAAGACGAGGACCACGATCCAGGCCCAGACGGCGTAGACCGGCAGGTAGCCGGTCTGCCACCGTTCGAGCGTCGCGAACGGCGTGCGCCGACGGATGAAGGACAGCAGCAGCCACGCCGACCACGCGAGGTTGACCAGCAGGATCACGTTCTCGCCGAGCGCGGCCGCACGATTGGGCGTGCCGCCGTACTCGTCGGTGATGCGTCCGGTGATCTCCAGCAGCACCAGCACGTCGATGGCCAACGCACTGACCACGAGCGCGAGTTGGAGTTTGTCGAACGGGCCGGGCGGGGCCAGCGGGTCGCGGGCCGAGAGTGAGTAGAGCAGCAGCCCCAGCACCACGACCAGCAGGAGGTCGAACAGCAGCAGCGCCTCCCGCTCGACGTCGATGCCGTGGCTGGTCCAAACAACAGCGACGAGGAAGGCGAGCAGGGCGGCGGTGAAGAGCGGGGTGAACAGCCGGGTGAGGACCGGCGCGATGTTCTCGACGACACTCTGCTTGGCCTCGACGAGCCACCCGGCCACCACGACCGCGGCCGCGGCACCTCCGGGCAGCAGCCACTGCGAGATGAACGCCTCCGGGACGATCCCGATGGCTGCGAAGGTGTTGAACAGGAACGCGGAGAGCACGCCCCCACCGAGGGCCATCAGCACCAGGTAGATGAACCACTCGCCGGTGAACCGGATGAAGTCCATGCGTCGACGAGAGGAGCGCCAGTCGTCGGCGACATAGGCCAGACCGACCACCAGCCACAAAGCGATGGGCAGATGGATGCTGGTGACGACAACTGACTGCGAATCGTCCGCCAGGGGGTAGGCGTTGGCCGCCACGGCACCGAGGACGAAGAGCACCGCCAGCGCCGCGATCACCGACCGTCGGGCTCCCCGGCGCCAGGCCAGGAACGCCGCCAGCCAGGGCAGCACGAACAGTGTGAAGTTCCGCGCGTAGAACGAGCCGTCGTCGGCGAAGCTCAGCCCGAACAGCGCCGGCGCCTTGACGGACACCACGGCACCCGCCGCACACCCGAGCATGACCCACAGGTCCCGGCGGGAGCGAGCGCCTCCGACCGGGCTGCCGGAGTCGCCGGTCAGCACCAGCTGCTTCCACAACCGTTCGGAATGTTCCCGGGCGAACTCGCGGGAGAGGTCGTCGAGGCTGCCCATCCGCTTCACAGCGACCAGGAACGCCTCGTCCGGGCTCAGGCCGGCGGCGACGAGCTGGTCGACGGAGCCGCGAAGGTGGTCTTCCAGTTCGTCGGCGTCGGCCGCTTGCAGCTCTCGGCGACGCAGCACGTACTGGCGCCACTGCTCGAACTGCGCTTCCAACTCTTGCGGCCCCTCGTGCGCCGTCATGCCAGGCCCTCCAACGGGTGCACCGTCAGCGGCGCGCGGTCGTGCCAGATCTCCTTGAGCGCGCCCACCACCGTGTCCCACTGCCGGCGCTGCTCGGCCAGCTCGGCCAGACCCCGGTCGGTGATGCGGTAGTACTTTCGCTTGCGCTCACCGGCGACCGCCTGCCAGCTCGACTCCAGGTGACCGAGGCGCTCGAGCCGGTGCAGCAACGGGTACAGCAGCCCTTCGGTCCAGTCCAGCTCACCCCCGGACAGCTCGTTGATCCGCCTGAGGATGGCGTAGCCGTAGCTCTCGCCCTCAGCCAGGATGCCGAGCACCATCGGCGTCGCCGAGGCGGCGACCAGATCCTTGGCGACCTTCACGAAACCTCCCGCTCCCAAACCTAGAGGTACGATGCATAGTACTGCTAGGTATAGCTCCCGGCGCAACGTCCCGGGACGAAAAGGTCGCCCGAATCGCCGATCCGCGCAGCTGTGGTGACGCGAACGGCATGGTCCGGGTTAGCCTTGGCGCATATGGCTACCTTTCGCAGCGCCTCAGTGCTCCTTTCCTCAGACGGCACCAGGACCCCCGGCACCGCCGCGCTCTTCGCCGAGCCGGCCCGTAGGGGCGGGATTCCTCCCTGGGCAGGCGACTTCCGACCTGCCAACAGCGCCGGCAACGGCCCCAAGAACGCGGTCGGAAAGACCTTCACCCTGGAGCTGCCCGACGGCAGCACCGGCAAGGTCGTGGTCCAGGGCCTCAAGAGCGGCAAGGGCGGCGTCGTGCTGGCGCTGATGGGCGAGGACGCCCCGCCCTTCTGACCGGTCGCCCCGGCTCCCGTCGCCCAGGTGCCCTGGGTTGACCCTCCCCGGGTCGACCCAGGGCACCTGGCCAACCACGCCGGTCGCTCCCGAGAAACCGCTGGGACGTCGATGGCCGCTTCGCGACAATGGCCGTTGTGCCGGAGGTCGAAGTCGTCGTCGCCCACCAGGAACGCGCGACAGTGCGCGTCGGTGACGTGTTCCTGAAGATCGACGCTGATCCGGGGCGCACCGACGTCGAGGTCGAGGCGATGGCGCTGGCGCCGGTCCCGACCCCCGAGGTTCTCTGGCGCAAGCCGCCCGTGCTCGCGCTCGCCGCCCTGCCCGGAACGGCGCTCGGCCGCCTCGGCGAGCCGTCGACCGCGTCGCCCGCGGCGTGGGCCGCGGCGGGCGCCGCCGCTCGCAAGCTGCACGACGCGCCGCTACCGCCATGGCCCGGCCGCAGCCGGGACGAGTTGACATCGCAGCTCGACGTCGAGTGCGAGTGGCTCGTCGGCAACGGCGTCCTCCCCACCGACCTGGTCACGCGCAACCGGCAGGTCGCCGAGGTGGCGCTCCGCCCGTGGACTCCGGTCTTCACGCACGGCGACCTACAGATCACCCACGTGTTCGTCGACGGTGACGAGATCACCGGCGTGCTCGACTGGTCCGAGGCGTGCCAGGGCGACGCCCTCTTCGACCTCGCCACCTTGACGCTGGGCCACGAGGAGCACCTCGGCGACGTCCTCGCCGGTTATCGCGCCGACGTCGACGTCGACGTGATCCGCGCGTGGTGGTCGTTGCGAAGCCTGCTGGCGATCCGCTGGCTCGTCGAGCACGGCTTCGACCCGTCCGCATCAGGCTGCGAAGTCGACGTGCTGAGATCGTCGACGAGCTGAGATCCCGGCTGTGACGAGCGTCAGTCCAGGGTGACCACCCAGCGAGCGCCCTCGCCCCGCGCCAGCCGGTCGAACGCAGTGGGCGCCTCGTCCAACGGAATCGTCCCGCTGACCAGCACACCCAGATCCAGTGCGCTGTCGGCGAGCTCGGCAGCCAACACCGGCACCTCCCGGTCCGGGTCGGACGAGCCGTACACCGAGGAGCGCAGCGTGCGCGCGGAGTGGAAGATGTCCAGCGCCCCCAGGCTGACCATGTCGTCCTTGGCGCCCATGCCGACCACTGTCACCGCTCCCCCACGCCGGGTGAGCCGCCAGGCAGCCCGGATCGTCGCGGCGCGTCCGACGCACTCGAAGGCGTGGTCGACGCCGCGGCTCTCGGTGCGCGCCCGTACCTCCTTGGAGAGCCGGTCGTCGGAGAGCAGGAAGTCGGTCGCCCCGGCGGCGAGCGCCAGGTCCCGCTTCGCCTCGGCGACGTCGATGGCCAGGATCGTGGTGGCACCGGCCCGGCGGGCCGCGCTGAGCACGGCGAGCCCGACCCCACCGAGCCCGACGACCGCGACCGATTCGCCGGGTGTCACCCGGGCGGTGTTCCGGACCGCGCCGACACCGGTGAGCACCGCACAGCCGAGCAGTGCGGCCTGCTCGGGCGGCAGCCCGGCGGGGATCGGAATGACGGCACGCTCGGGTACCACCACCGCCTCGGCGAGTGCGCCGAGGCCGAGGGTCAGGTGCAGCGGTACCCCGTCGTCGGTCTCGCCGCGTGGCACTGTCGGGGCCGTGGTGTCGGCGCAGAGCCACGGCTCGCCGCGCCGACACCACCAGCAGGTCCGGCAGGCCGGTGCCCAGTTGAGGACGACCGGTGTGCCGACGGTCAGCTGGCTGCCCGGCCCGACCTCGGCCACCACTCCGGTCGCCTCGTGCCCGAGGACCAGCGGGAACCTCGCGGCGAGGGTGCCGTTGACCATGGACAGGTCGGAGTGGCAGACACCGGCCGCCCTGATGGTCACCCGCACCTCGCCGGGGCCGGGCGCGGGCAGGCGTACCCGCTCGACCCGCAGCTCGGCGCCGGAACCGCGCGCGACCAGCGCGCGAACGATGACCGGCGCGGGCGCCGGCTCGGTGCCGCCGCCCGGCGCGGCCGGGGACAGCTCGATGCCGCCGCTGGGCGCGGCCGGGGACAGCTCGGGGTCGGTCATCGCTGGATCGCCTTCAGCTCGCAGAACTCGGCCAGCCCGTGCACGCCCAACTCCCGGCCCAGGCCGGACTGCTTGTAGCCGCCGAACGGGGCGAGCGGGTTGAACGGGGCGCCGTTGATGTCGACAGCGCCGGTGCGCAGCCGCCGGGCCACCGCGAGCGCCGCGTCGGTGTCGGCGGACCAGACCGCGCCGGCCAGCCCGTACTTCGAGTTGTTGGCGATGGCGACCGCCTCGTCGGTGTCGGCGAACGGGATGACGGCGAGCACCGGGCCGAAGACCTCCTCCTGGGCGAGCGCGCTGTCGGCGTGCACGTCGGCGAAGACGGTCGGGGCGACGAAGTGCCCCCGGGTCGGCACCGGGGCGTCAGGCCCGCCGACGACCAGCCGGGCCCCGTCGGCGAGGGCCCGGTCGATGTGGCCGCGCACCCGCTCGGCCTGGGCGGCGGAGACCAGCGGGCCGAGCCGGGTCGCCGGGTCGAACGGGTCGCCGAGTCGGTAGCCGGCCACCGCCGTGGCGATCAGGTGGAGGGCTTCGTCGTACCGGTCGCGGTGCACCAGCATCCGGGTCCAGGCGGTGCAGGTCTGCCCGGAGTTGAGCAGGGCGTTGCCGACGCCCACCTTGACGGCGGTGGCCAGGTCGGCGTCGGGGAGGATCACGTTGGCGGACTTCCCGCCCAGCTCCAGCGCGACCCGGGCGATCCGGTCGGCGGCGAGCCGCATGATCCGCGCGCCGGTGGCGGTGGAGCCGGTGAACGAGACCAGGTCGACGTCGGGGTGCCCGGCGAGCGCCTCGCCGACCACCGGCCCGGTGCCGGGGACCAGATTGAGCACGCCCGGCGGCAGGCCGGCTTCGGTGACCGCGTCGAAGAGCAGGTACGCGGTCAACGGGGTCAGCTCGCTGGGTTTGAGCACCACAGTGCAGCCGGCGGCCAGGGCGGGCGCGAGCTTCGCCATCACCTGGTGCAGTGGGTAGTTCCACGGGGTGATCGCGCCGACCACGCCGATCGGCTCGCGGACCACGAGAGAGTTGCCGATGCTCTCCTCGACCGGCGCGCGGGCGGCGAGCGCGACGTGGTCGCGCAGCACTGTCAGCGGGAGCCCGACCTGCACTCGGGTGGCGAGCTTGAGCGGCGAGCCCAGCTCCACGGCGATGGTGCGGGCGAGATCGTCGGCGCGGGCGGTGAGCGCCGCGTGCAGCCGGTCGAGGTGGGCGGAGCGCTCGGCGGGAATGGCGGCTGACCAGCCGGGAAACGCGGCCCGGGCCGCGGCTACGGCGCGATCCACGTCGGCCGGGGTGCCGGCCGGCACCTGCCCGATCAGCTCCCCGGTGCTCGGGTTCTCCACGTCGATGAGACCGGCGTCGGCGGGAGGCGTCCACTCCCCGCCGATGTGCAGGTGGCGCCGCAGGCGCAGGGAGTCGGGCAACAGCGACGGCGGGGCGGCGAGGTCCATGTCGTCCCTTCGAGGGTGGGCGTGGGCGGTGGCGACGGGGGTCGCGACGGGCGGTGAAACTAGCGCTGGGAGTTTGGACGCTACCCGTTGGGCCGGGCGGACTCCACCGTCTCGACGGTCCGGGTGTACTCGGCGGCCAGTCCATGCAGCAGGGCGTCCAGGCCGAGGGCGAAGGCGCCCTCGTCCACGCTCTGCTGGTGTTCGGCGAGCCGGTGGGCCTGGCGCAGGTGCGGGTAGTGCGCCGCGTACAGCTCCGGGTCCTCCACGAAACCGCGGGCGAACGAGCCGAGCGCCGACCCGGCCACGAAGTACCGCAGCGCTGCGCCGATGTGGGTGGCGCGGGCCGGCGGCCAACCGGCCCGGACCAGCCCGCCGTAGACAGCGTCGGCCATGGCGAGGGCGGCCGGTCGACGACCCGGCCCCTGCGCCAGGTACGGCACGATGTTCGGGTGGGCGGTGAGCGCCCTCCGGTACGACCAGGCCCAGTCCCGCAGAGCGGCGAGCCAGTCGCGGCTGGCGAAGCCGCTGGTGTCGACGGCACCGGTGACCGTGTCGGCGACCGCGTCGAGGATCTCGTCCTTGGTGGCGAAGTGGTTGTAGAGCGAGGGACCCTGTACGCCGAGCGCTGCGGCGAGTCGGCGGGTGGAGAGCGCGCCGAGCCCGTCGGCGTCGATCAGCGCGAGCGCCGTCTCGACGATCCGGTCGCGGGTGAGCAGAGGCCGTCGAGGTCGGGGCACGTCAGAACTCCTCGGTCTGCGGTGTCCCTCCCCGTGGGAACCACCTGTTCACGCACCCTATCGGGGACCGCCTGCGGGCAGGCGTCACCACGTCGGCCGGAGAAGGGGTCTGGACGAATGAAAACTTACACCGCTAGTTTATGAGGGACCGCTACGGCCCGTGGCGGCGCACCACCACGCCGACCGAGGGGGAACCGTGGACTTCGCACTGTCCGACGAGGAACGCGCCGTCCGGGACACCGTGCGCGCGTTCATCACCCGCGAGGTGATGCCCCTGGAAGCGGAGGTGCTCCGCCGGGAACGGGCGCACCAGCCGGGCCTCGACCACTCCGAGGTTCGCGAACTGCAACTCAAGGCGCGCAAGTTCGGCTTCTGGGGCCTGGCCACCCCGGAGGAGTACGGCGGGATGAACCTGCCAGCCGTACTCCAGTCGTTGATCTGGACCGAACTGGGCCGCACGTTCGTGCCGTTCCGCTTCGGCGGCGAGGCGGACAACATCCTGTTCCACGCCACCGAGGAGCAGAAGCGGGAGTTCCTCATCCCGACCATCGAGGGCGAGCGGCGCTCCTGCTTCGCGATCACCGAACCGGGTGCCGGATCCGACGCGGCCAACATCCGGCTGTCCGCCCGCCGTGACGGCGACGACTGGATCCTCGACGGCGAGAAGACCTTCATCACCGGCGGTCACGACGCCGACTTCGCCATCGTGGTCGCGGTGACCGACCGGGAGAAGGGCGCCCGCAAGGGCGGCGCCACCGCGTTCCTGGTGGACCGGTCGATGGGCTGGCGCTCCGAGTTCATCCAGACGATGGGCGAGGGCGGGCCCGCGTCACTCATCTTCGACGGCGTACGCGTGCCGCACCGCAACATCCTCGGTGAGATCGGGCAGGGCTTCACGCTCGGCATGGAGTGGATCGGCAAGGGGCGCTACACCATCCCGTCGCACGCCATCGGCATCGCCGAGCGGGTGTTGCAGATGGCCATCGAGTACGCCAACACCCGAGAGACCTTCGGCACGAAGATCGGCACCAACCAGGCCATCCAGTGGATGATCGCCGACTCCGAGACGGAGCTGGAGGCGGCCCGCTGGCTGGTGCTGCGCTCGGCGTGGACTGTCGACGCGGGCCTGGACCCCCGGCACGCCTCGTCGATGGGCAAGCTCTACGGCGCCGGCATGGTCAACCGGGTGGTCGACCGGGTGCTCCAGATCCACGGCGGCATGGGTTACACCCGCGAGCTGCCGATCGAACGCTGGTACCGGCAGGTCCGGCTCTACCGGATCTTCGAGGGCACCGACGAGATGCAGCGACTGATCATCTCGCGGGACCTGCTGCGCGGGTACACGAAGATCGGTGGCCACCTGGCCTGAGCCGGATGTCTGATGCCGTCGAGGACGGCCGGCTGCTCGCCCGGCCGTCCTCGACGTCGGGTTCAGCCGGTCAACGCGGTCAGCGCGGCGTCCACGTCGGCCTCGGTGGAGTAGATGTGGAACGAGGCCCGGACCCGTCCGGCGCGCACCGCCGCCCGGATGCCGGCCGCCGCGAGGCGCTGCTCCGCGTCCGGCACGTCCACGCTGACGATGGCGCTCTCCCCGGGTGCCCGGCCCAGCCCGGTCAGGAACCGGTTGGCCAGCGCCACGTTGTGCGCCCCGATCGCCGACACGCCGATCTCGGCGACCACCTCCAGGGCGGGCGCCGCGCCGACCCAGCTGAACCAGGCCGGTGAGATGTCGAACCGTCGGGCGTCGTCGGCCAGCCGCAGCGGCGGGCCGTAGTAGGAGGCGTGCGGGTCGCGGCCCGCGTACCAGCCGGCCGCGTCGGCGCGCAGCCGCTCGCGCAACCCGGGGGCCAGATAGGCGTACGCGGTCCCGCGGGGATTCATCAGCCACTTGTAGCCGCCCACCGCCACCACGTCGGCCTGGCTGCCCTCGAACGGCAGCCAGCCACACGCCTGGGTCGCGTCCACCGCCACCAGCGCGTCGTGCGCGCGGGCCGCGGCCACGATCTCGTCGTACGCCGCGACCGCCCCGTCGGCCGACTGCACCAGGCTGAACGCCACCAGATCGGTGTCGGCGTCGATGGCGTCGACCAGGGACTCCAGCGGCACCGTGCGGACCTTGACGCCACGCTCCTCCTGCACCAGCCAGGGGAAGAGGTTCGAGGTGAACTCGACCTCGGGGACCACCACAGTGGCACCGGCCGGCAGCGCCGCCGCGACCGGCGCGAGGAGCTGGGACACCGCCGCACCCACCGCCACGTCACCGACCGGCACCCCGATGAGGCCGGCGAGGGCGACGCGAGCCCGGTGCGTCGACTCGCCCCAGCCCTCCCACGACGTACGACCAACCCGCCAGGCGGCGAGAGCATCCTGCAACGCCGCCCACGCCGGCTCCGGCGGCAACCCGTAGCTGGCGGTGTTCAACCAGCCCGGCTCCGGCTGCCACAGCTTCTGCGCCTGCTCGATCTCCATGCCGTCGACGCTAGGCCGAGCGACGCGCGACGGGCACTGCCAATCGGCGATCGGCGGCCTGTCAGATTCGGACGAAGTCCTGACCGAGCAACGCCCGCAGCTTGGTCAACGCGCGGGCGTTCTGCATCTTGACCACCGACACGGAGACGTCGAGGGTGCTGGCGACGGCCTCGACGCTCTGATCCTCCCAGTGCCGGAGCACCACGATGGCCTGGTCGCGGATCGGCAGGGTGGCCAACGCCTGGAGCAGCGCGACGTGCAGCTCCGTGGTGTCGTCGGGCCGTTGCGACGACACCTCCGGCAGCTCGGCGAGCACGACCTCGGCGGCGCTGTGCCGCTTGTTCTGGTCGAAGACGGCGTTCATGAGGACCCGGCGGCTGTACGCCTCGAGGTTCGCGGTGCGCCGGATCCGGCCCCAGTTCGCGTACATCTTCGCAAAGGTCGTCTGGGTCAGGTCCTGGGCGAGGTGCCAGTCGCGACACATCAGGTAGGCGGTACGCCGCAGCCTCGGTGCGGTGGTCTCGACGAACGCGGTGAACTCCGCCTGCTGGGCGGTCTGCTCACGCCGTCGAGCCGCGCCCCAGCGGGCAGCCGCCATCAGTCGACCGCCGACGCGCTCGTGCCGGCCGGGCAGTCGATGCCGATGATCGCCTCGACACCGGGTAGACGTTCGACCCGGGCGGCCAGTTCCACGTACTGGGACCGCGCGGCGAGCCTGACCCGGAATGACTCCGGCAGTTGGCTGGCCACGATGTGTTCGTCGAGTTCGGCAGCGTCCACGTACACCTTCTTGAACTTCCGCAGCGCCTCTTCGCGGCTCTCATACGACACGGTCCCCACCGCCGGGTCCGCGTCCAGCGCGCGGTTGACCGCACTGCGCTGCTGGTCGGTGACCTTCAGGGCCAGGAAGACCACGGCGTCGGTCGCGGTCTCCCCGGCGGGAGCCCCGCAGTCCTTGTTCACCAGCATGCCGAACGCCGCCGGCACCCTTGGTGGCGGCGACGACCGTTGCGGGGGTGTCGCCACGTTCACCGCCCCCACCGCCGCGACGGCGATCACGGCGGCAACACCTGTCGCCACCAGCCGTTGTCGGCGTCGACGCAGGCCGGTGCCGGCGACCACCGCGTCACCGACCAGGTCGACCAGGGGTAGTTCGGGCTCGTCGGCGACAGCGCGGTCGAAGAGCACCCGCAGGTTCTGATCCATGTTTCCTCCCGTGACCCCGATGGGCTTCCACAGGTGTTGACTGGTTGGCCCACCGGATCGGTCACATCGACAACGGCCTCACGGCTGACGGCGGCGCCCGAGCGACTCCTCGGCGGCGGGCAGGGGGATCCGGGTGAGACTGTCGGCGAGCCCGGCGAGCCACCTGTCGACCTCCACCAGGTGCCGGACCGACTGATGGTCGGCCTCTCCGAGGAGCGGACGGATTCGGTCCAACTGGTCGACGCAGTTGGTCGAGACCGGCGCCCGGTGCGATGTCCGGCCGTGGACGACCTCGTCGGCGAGGGCGTCGTACGCCGATCGCAGGCGTCCGACGGAGTCTCGCAGCAGCGCCGCCGCCCCGGGCCAACCGGCGAGGCAGCCGGGCGGGTTGCGGCGCAGCAGCGACTCCGCGCCGGGCACGACGTGGTGCCCGGCGCTCAGCACGGCGTCCCAGTTCACCTGCTGACGGTGCGGATCGTGCCGCTCCGAGTGGTACTGGCAGTACGACGAGTCGATCAGGACCATGCGGCGACGGACCCGGCCGAGGGCACTCGCGGGCGGCGGAGCATCGCCGAGCATCGCCTTGACCGTCTGTTCGACAGCGTCCGCGCTGGCCTCCAGGTAGCGGGTGGCGTTGTGCCGCAGGTCGTGGCCCGCGCCGCGCGGCCAGATCGCCACCCCGGCGAGCACGCCGATCACCGCGCCGAGCAGCACGTCGACGAGGCGGGCCTCGGCGAGCCGCCACCCCTCCGGGCTGAGCTGGGCGAAGACGACTGTCAGCAGCAGTGTGAACAGCGCCTGCTGCCACACCGGACCGAGCAGGCGGCCGACGCCGAAGGCCAGCAGCAGGGTGATCGGCAGCACGATGGCGTACACGATCGGCTCGTCGACGACGAGCATCACCCCGCCGCTGACGACCGCGCCGATGATCGTGCCCAGCACGGCCGGCCGCAGCGCCGTGCGGGTGTCGGCGGCCGACGTGCGCAGGACCGTAAGGGTGGCCAGCAGCACCCAGAAGCCGTGGGTCAGCTGCAACACCCCGGCGGCCACCCGGGCGATGGCGAGCGCCACTGCCAGCCGCAGCGAGCTGTGCAGGTGGGCCGAGCGCGGCGCCAGGTGGGAGCGGAACTGCCACCAGTACAGCGTCCACGGGCTGCGGCGGGCGTACTCGAACAGCGCCGAGGAGGCGTCGTCCCCGCCGAGCCGCGCCCCGGTGGCCACCCTGGAGCCGACGACGAAGACCCGCACCTGGTCCGCGAGGGCCAGCGCTGTCGCGTCCCGGCACAACCGGGGTACGTCCGGCGCGTCGCGGACCTGACCCTCGCCGATGGGATACGCCGCCTCGGCTCGTCCGACCGCCACGTCCAGGTCGGCCGGGGCCACCGCCGGGGCACCCGGCGACAGGCTCCGGCCGGCCGCGCGGGTGGTGTCCGCGCACGAGCGCAGCAGACGCGCCGCCGCCAGGTCCGGGATCGGCTCCGGCGGGGCGTCCGCCGCCAACCGGTCCACCTCGGTGAGCACCTCCCGTAACGCGGCCGCGCAGATCCGCAACGCCCGATCCTGAGCGCCCGCCGCTGTGGGAGCCCACGCCGGAGGGCTGCGGTTCAGCTCGATCGCCGCCACCACGTCGTACGCCCGCTCGCGCCGCGCGTCCCGATCACCCGCAGCGGCGTGCGGGTCGGTCAACCTCTCGGCGGCGGCGTCGAGGAAGGCGGCGACGCCGTCCGCCGCCTCGGCGAGGCGCTGCCGGTACGAGACCGGCACCGGGTCGGGCCAGAGGAACACCTCGGCCGCGGCGAGCAGCACGACGGCGAGGGTCACCCCACCGAGTCGCTCCGGCAGGGTGCCCGGCTGGTACGGCGGGAACGACGCCAGGATGTAGAAGAGCTGGAACGCGCTCGCCAACCCCACCAGGCGCGGATTGCCGACCCCGGCGAACGCCACCACGAACCCGATGACCAGCATGCCGCCGGCGGCCGCCCAGGTGCTCCACGCCAACAGCGAGCCCGCTGCGATCAACGCCCACACCACCGGCAGCGACAGCACGAGGATCCGCGCCCGTTGCGGCGCCGGGCCAGGTAGCTGCGCGAACGATCCGGCGGCGATCGTGCCGAACAACCCGTACGTGGCGAGCGTCGAGCTGCCCGCCCCGTACCGGCAGCCGTAGAAGACGACGGACGCGACGAGCGTCAGCCGGGCCGCGCGTCGCAGGATGGCGTCACCCGGGTCACGGCGGCGAAGCCGGCCAAGGAGGCTGGTTCCGAGCACGACCGCTCCCCCCGGTTCGTCGCAGCACCCCTCCCCGGCCCACCATTCTCCACCGCGCCCCGCGGTGAGCGGCGGGTTTGGCGACGAGTCACCGCCGGGAGCCACCGAGCAGGCCGAGCCGGAGGGCCCGCAACAGGGTGCCGGGGCGGCTCAGGGCGGCCGGGTGGTCGAGCATTGTGGTGACCCGACCCAGCCGAGCGTTGAGCACCGGGTCGGTCAGCGACGCCCGGAAGAGCAGGTCCCCGAACCACTTGGTGACCTTGTAGCCGGGCGGGTACGGCCCGTCGACGTGCGGCAACTCGATGTCGGCGGTGGTGGAGATCTGCCAGGCGGCGTCGACCACCACGCGGACCTGGTCGAAGTACGCGTGCGCGGGCTCGTCGTGCGGCGTCGCACCGGACCGCAGGTACGTCGACAGGCAGGAGGCGTGCAGTGTCGCGGAGGTCATGCCCTGGCCGTACACCGGGTTGAAGGACGCGACCGCGTCGCCGGCGGCGACCAACCCGGCGGGCAGGCGGTCGAGTTTGTGGAAGTCGCGGCGTCGGCTGTCTGCCTGGTGGTACGTGACCACCCCGCCGAGCATCTCCCCGTTTTCGGCGATGTCGCCGAACATCTGCGGGTAGTGCTCCCGGCAGCGGGCGGTGAAGTCGGCGACGTCGCGGCTGGGCCGGTCCCCGTCGTAGCCGGCCACCAGCATGATCCAGCGGTCCCCCTCGACCGAGTTGATCCCGCCGATCCGGGCGGTACGGCCCTTGCCCGCCATGGTGTGGAAGACCGCCACCCAGGCGTCGCTGACCTTCTCGTCGCGCTTGAAGAGCGCCGTGGCGTAGTTCAGCTTGATGGGCATGCGGTACAGCGGCGGGCGCGGCCACCCGTGCTCGGCCAGCCAGTCGCTCAACCGGCTGGAGCGCCCCATCGCGTCGACCACCAGGTCCGCGGCTTCGACGACGGGCTCGGTGCCACCCTCGGGCACGTATCGGGCGCCGTTGACCCGCCGCTCGTCGAAGAGCAGGCCCTCCGCCCGGCCGTACACCATGCGAATGTTGTCGATGGCGAGGGTGCGCCGACGGACCAGCGCCTCCAGGAACGGGCGCGTGGTGATCAGCGCCGGCCCGGTGCCGGTCGCCGCGGGCGGCAGACCCAGCATGCCGTTCACGAAGACCTTCGCCGTGCCCGGGTCGCGCGGTGGCGGCGGGGCGCCGAGCGCGAGCGCCTCCTCGGCGATGCCGGGAAACCAGCGCTCCAACTGGACCTGACCGGCGGGCAGCAGAGCGTGAACCTGACTGCCCTGGGGCACGCCCGGCCGTGGCCCGGCGTCGACATCGGACGGGTCCCGTTCGATGATCAGCACTTCCTCGGCGTGGTCGCTCAACACCCGGGCGGCCAGCAACCCGGCCATGCTGCCACCGAGCACCACCGCGCGTCGCATGACCACTCTGGTCTCGGCGGGTGGTTCGGCCGTCGCTATCGCGGCGAAGAGCCGGGACGGAGAGGGGGGCATGCGATCACTCCTCGATCGGTCGGGAAACCTCGGCATTGACGACCGTAACCATCGCGGTGCCCGCCGTCAGCGCTGAGTTGGCTCGCCATGTCGAGTTGGCGCCCCGGATGCGGTGGCCAGGTCCGCGGCGGGCACCGCTGTCCACTGTCGCGCCGGGCCCGGCCAGCAACTATGAATATCGGATGAGTGCCCACGCCGGTACGACCCGGACCCCACGTGCCCCGGCCCAACCGGAGCCCGGGGTGGGCAGCCGGACCAGGCCGATCGCCTGGTGGGGCCTCCTGAGCCTGGTGGTGGTCCTGTCCGCCTGCACGCCAGGAGGTGACTCGCGCCAGCACGCCGCCCCGCCGGCCGACAACGCAGCGCCGTCGACGGACGCCAGCGCAGGTGGGCCGCCGTGCACGCCATCGGTCGACACGTTGGCGGCACCGCCGGCGGGCTACCGGCTGGTGGGGAAGGACGTGGCGGTGCCCGACGCCCCCGTGATCTCGACGGACGATTCCGGGGAGGCCGACCCGGCGGCGCGGCTGTTCGCCAAATGGGGGCTCGTCGTTCGCGCCGGCGCAGTCGTCGACCTGCGGGTGGCCCCGGGCTGGCAGGACAGGGCCCGACTCGGCTGGGGCGGCACCGGCACGCCCGCGGCGACCGTCACGGTGCACGCCTGCGCGCCGGAGGGTGGGCAGGCCCAGTGGATGGCCTTCGTCGGCGGCACCTGGGTCGCGCAGGCCGCGTGTGTACCGCTCATCGTGACGTCGGACGGTCAGGACGACCCCGTCGACCTCGGCATCGGCCTCCCCTGCTACAGGACCACCGCGCCCTAGCCCCGCGCGCTCAGCCCGGCCGGGTGGACGGCGGGGTCTACTGTCTACACAGCCTGCGTACCGACTGTTCGCCGGGATCGCTGTTCACCCCCGTCGACGCCCTGGACGTTCTGTCGAGAGGTCAACGACATGCTGAAGGCCGAGGATCTTCCCCCGTTTCAGCGTGCCGTCTCCTACGAGTCGCAGCGCGGCCAACGCGTCTACGCGACCCTGATCGCGCTGCGGCTGTCCCTGCTCCTGGTGGCCGCGATCGCGGGAGTCGCCACGTGGAAGCTCGACGATTTCGCCCTGGGCCCGGCGCTCGCGGCGGGCGCCTTCGCCGCCACCTCGATCGTCGAGGTCTTCCTCCTCACCAGTCGCCCCAACGAGCGCTGGTACGTCGGCAGAGCCCTCTCCGAATCGATCAAGTCGCTCACGTGGCGATTCACCATGGCGGCTGACCCTTTTCCCCGAGCGCAGAGCGACTCGGACAGTGTCGAGGAATTCACCAACCGACTGTTGGGCCTGACCCGAGACATGGCGGCCGCCGGGTTGGCGGCCCCAGCGGTGGCTGGGCAACAGATCACGGAAGGAATGCGGACACTGCGGGCCTCCTCCCTTGAGGAGCGCCGCGCCGCGTACCTGACCGGCCGTCTCGAGGCCCAGCGAGCCTGGTACGCCGAACGATCACTGTCGAATCGGGCGCTGGCGACCCGCTGGTCGGTCAGCATGCTCGTGCTGGAGATAGCCGGCGTGACCCTGGCCGTGTCGCGGGCTGCCGGGCTGACCGACCTCGACCTGCTCGGCGTGGCCGCCGCGGCGGTCGCGGCCGGCGCGGCATGGACGCAGACACGGCAACACGGCGCGGTGGCCACCGCCTATGCCCTGGCGAGTCAGGAACTGGCCGCCATCGGGTCCCTCGCTACCCGGATCGGCTCGGAAGCCGACCTGTCGCGGTTCGTGAACGACACGGAGACGGCGATCTCCCGGGAGCACACGATGTGGCGAGCACGCCGACGCTGACGCACGCCGCGCACCGGACCGCACGGCTCCGACCGGCCAGAGCCGATCGTCGGTGTGGTGTCACCGGCTCGGCGGCTCGTGCTGAGCGATGTGAGCACGGAACCAGTCGAGGGTGAAGCGGTGTGCGGCGATGCCGTAGTCGAGTGTCGCGCGCTGATGGGTGGCGAGGTCGCGGTGCTCCTCGGGGACCTCCAGGGCCCTGAGGTGCCGGTCGAGGGCCGAGAGCCGGGCGAGGTCGGTCTCGACGCGGGTCGTGATGCGGCGCAGCACCGGTACGCGTTCGGCTGGCGGCAGCAGCCCGAGGAAGTAGAGCCTGGACAGCGCTGCGGTCTCCAGATCGGGCCCGGTCAGCTCGGCTGTCATCCACGCGTGGAACTCCTGCCGACCGGCGTCGGTGACGCGGTACACCTTCCGTCCTCGACCGCCGGCTTCGGCGCTGGCGACCTCGATGGACCCGCCGGCGAGCAGGGTGTCCAGCGCGCGTTTGATGCTGCCGGAGCTGGCGCTGTAGAAGAGCGCGATGCCGGCCTCGAACCCTCTGATGAGGTCGTAGAAGCTCTGCGGGGTGATCAGGAGCAGACCGAGGATCACGTGGGCCATCGGCCGAGTCTAGACCGTTGTCTCTCATAGACATGTCTAGTAGACATATGGAGTCGCCACCGCGAGGAGCATCCATGTGACACCGCCGCTCAGCACCACCCCCGCCCAGGACAACCACGTTCCCGCCGACGTCGACGCGCGGCTGACGAGCCTGCTGGAAAAGCTGGTCGCGCGACGCGTGGTGCACCACGCCAATCTCGCCGTCACCAACGGCGTCGGGGACCTGCGTTGGTCCGCAGCCTGCGGCCCGACCGGCGCCGACGTCCAGCCGTGGCGCCCCGACACCCCGTTCTTCATCGCCAGCGTCACCAAGCGGTTCATCATCACCCTGGTGCTTCAGGCGCAGGAGCGCGGCGAGCTCGACCTGGCCGCACCGATCAACAGTTACCTACCAGCGGCGACGACCGATGCGCTGCACGTCCTGAAGGGAGTCGACCGGACGTCCGCAATCACCGTGCGCCACCTCGCGAGTCACACGTCCGGGTTGCCGGACCAGTTCGAGAAGCGTGCTGGCGGCCCCAGCCTGTACGAGCACCTCGCCGCCGGCCGGGACGTCGCGTGGACCTTCGAGGACACGATGCGCACCACGCGCGAGCAGCAGCGTCCGCACTTCGCGCCGCAGGACCTCACCGCCCGCCGGCAGCGGGCCCGCTACTCCGACACCGGCTTCCAACTGCTCATCCGCATCCTGGAGACGGTGACCGAACGACCGTTCGCCGACCTGCTGACCGAGCGGATCCTCGGCCCGCTCGGCCTGACGCGGACCTGGCTCCCCGGGCATCGTCCGCCGGAGCCGGCGACCGCGCCGCCCTCGCCGCTCTACGCGAAGCGGCGTCGCGTGGAGGTGACGGCGCTGGTCGAGTCCTGCAACGACCTGTTCAGCACCACCGACAACCTGCTCACCTTTCAGCGAGCGCTGCTCGCCGGCGAACTCTTCCGGGACGCCCGCTCACTGGAGCGTTTGACCGAACGGCGCAACCGACTGCGCAACATCCCCATCCTGCGGTACGGACTGGGCACCATGGTCTTCACGGCCGGTCGGCTCGTCTCGCCGGGGCACCGCCCGGTCACGCTCGTCGGCCACTCGGGCGCCACCGGGACGTGGCTCTTCCACTGCCCGGAGCTCGACCTGCACCTGGCCGGCACCGTCGACCAGACCAGGGGGCAGGCCATCCCCTTCCGGGTGATGGCGCGGTGCCTGGACGCCTGGCGAGCCTGACGGGCGGTGGCTCGCGGCTGTTGTCCCACTGCCGAGCCGGGGGTCGCGGCGGCGCTGCGCCGCCGCGACCCCCGGTCCACGCCGTGACTCAGGCCGGGGCTCCGGCTGGCGCGACCTGCTTCTCGTCGGGGCGGGACTCCGCCTCGTCGTCGTCGTGCTCGTCGAGCATGGTGGCCTCGTCGAACGGGTCGTTGCCGCTCAGCACCGCTGTCGCCCGCTCCCGGTCGAACTCGCCGGTCCAGGTTCCCACCAGCACTGTCGCCACCGCGTTGCCGGCGAAGTTGGTCAGCGCCCGAGCCTCGGACATGAACCGGTCGATGCCGACGATCAGCCCGACCCCGTCGACGAGGTCCGGCCGGTGTGACTGGAGGCCGCCGGCCAGCGTGGCCAGCCCGGCGCCGGTGACCCCGGCGGCACCCTTCGACGCGATGATCATGAACAGCAGCAGCGAGATCTGCTCGCCGATGGCCAGCGGCTTGCCCAGCGCGTCGGCGATGAACAGCGACGCCATGGTCAGGTAGATCGCCGTACCGTCCAGGTTGAACGAGTAGCCGGTCGGCACCGTGATGCCGACGACCGGCTTGCTCACGCCGAAGTGCTCCATCTTGGCGATCAGCCGCGGCAGTGCCGACTCCGACGACGAGGTCGACAGGATCAGCAGGAACTCCCGGCCCAGGTAACGCAGCAGCGAGAAGATCGAGATCCGGGCCACGATCCACAGCAGCGCGCCCAGGAAGACCAGCACGAAGATCAGACACGTGGCGTAGAAGCCCACCATGATCTGGGCGAGGCTCTTGAGGGCGTCCACGCCGGTCGCGCCGACCACGGCGGCCATCGCGCCGAACGCGCCGATCGGCGCCAGCCACATGATCATGGCGAGGACCTTGAAGACGACCCGCTGGATGACGGTGATGGCGCTGAGCACCGGCTCACCCCGCCGGCCCATGGCCTGGACGGCGAAGCCGACCAGCAGGGCGACCAGCAGCGTCTGGAGCACCTTGCCCTCGGTGAGCGAGGAGAGCAGCGTCGTCGGGATGATCCCGAGCAGGAAGTCGGCAGTGCCGGCGGCCTCGTCACCGGCGGCGGCCTTGCCCGAGCCGACGAGGTCCGGGCCGAGGTTCAGGCCGGAGCCGGGGTGGATGAGGTTGCCGACGACCAGACCGATGGCGAGCGCGACTGTCGACATGGTCAGGAAGTAGCCGAGGGCCAGGCCGCCGACCTTGCCGACCTTCGCGGCCTGCCGGACGGAGCCGACGCCGAGCACGATGGTGCAGAAGATGACCGGGCTGATCATCATCTTGATGAGGTTGACGAAGCCGGTGCCGATCGGCTTGAGTTCCTTGCCGAAATCGGGGGCGACCAGGCCGACCACGATGCCGGCGACCACGGCCACGATGACGGCCAGATACAGGTAACGGGTACGGTCCCGGCGGACCGCCGGTGCCGGGGTGGTGGCGGATGCGGTGGTGTCCATGTCGACAATGTGAAGCGCGTCTCACCCGTTGACAGCCTTGCGGTCATTCTGTTCACCGCGATGGCCGAAACGGTGGCGCGACGAGGAGGTGGTGGAGATGGCCCGACGCCAGTGGAGCATCGCGGGGCAACTCTTCGCCCTCCAGGCGATGGTGGTGACGCTGCTCGTGCTGGCCGGCGCGGCGGGCGCCGTCTGGCTGGCCCGCAGCGACTCCCGCCAGGCCGCGCAGGAGGAGGTGCTCGCGGTGGCGCAGACCGTGGCCGGCTCCCCCGACGTCCGCGCGGCCCTCACGACCGCCGACCCCGCGAGGGTCCTCCAGCCGTACGCCGAATCGACCCGGCAGGCCACGGGCACCGACTTCGTGGTGGTGATGGCCCCCGACCGCACCCGTTTCTCGCACCCTACCCAGGACCGGATCGGCGAGCCGTTCGTCGGTGAGATCGGGCCCGCCCTGGCGGGCCGCGCGTTCACCACCACAAACGTCGGGACGCTCGGCGAGTCGGTACGCGCTGTCGTTCCGGTGTACGACGAGCAGCGACGCCTCATCGGTCTGGTCTCGGTGGGCATCACCACCCGCGAGATCGACAAGAAGCTGCTCGGCCAGTTGCCGGTGCTGTTCGGAGTGGTCGCGCCCGCTCTGGCGCTCGCCGCGACGGGCTCCTGGCTGCTCAGCCGCCGGCTCCGTCGTCAGACGCACGGTCTGGGACCGGCGCAGATGACCCGGATGTACGAGTACTACGACGCCGTTCTGCACTCGGTGCGCGAAGGTCTCGTCGTGCTGACCACCGATCGTCGGGTGGCTCTCGTTAACGACGAGGGCCGCCGACTGTTGGGGCTCGACGCGGACGCGCCGGTGATCGACCAGCCGGTGGCCGGGATCGACCTGCCGCCCGCGGCGGCCGAGCTGCTCGAGTCCGGGCGCGACGCCCGTGACGAGCCGATCGTCGCCGGTGACCGGGTGCTCGTCGCCAACCAGCGGACCACCCGCTTCGAGGGCGCGGTGCTCGGCACCGTACTGACCCTGCGCGACCAGACCGAGCTGCGCACCCTGGCCAGCGAGCTGGATTCGGTGCGCGCGCTGACCGAGGCGCTGCAGGCGCAGACCCACGAGTCGGCCAACCGGCTGCACACAGTGCTGACCCTGGTCGAGCTGGGTCGCGCCGACGAGGCCGTCCGGCTCGCCACCCGGGACCTGGCCCTCGCCCAGCAGCTGACCGATCGGGTGGTCGGCGCGGTGACCGAGCCGGCGTTGGCCGCCCTGCTGCTCGGCAAGTCCGCACAGGCCGGCGAGCGCGGAGTGGATCTGGTCATCGAGCCGGACTGCCGCCTCGACGACAGTCCCCTGCCGACCGGTGACCTGCTCACAGTGGTCGGCAACCTGGTCGACAACGCCCTGGAGGCGGTGGCCGGTACGCCGGCGCCGCGCCGGGTGCGGGTCTTCGTCGGCGCGGCCGACGACGAGCTGGTGGTCCGGGTCGCCGACAGCGGCCCCGGGCTGGCACCGGAGCGGGTCGCCGACGCGTTCCGGCGCGGCTGGTCCACCAAGAGCACCGGCCGGGGTCTCGGCCTGGCGCTGGTCGGGCAGGTGGTGCGCCGGCACGGCGGCAGCGCCGAGGTCTGTCGCTCCGACGACGGCGGCAGCCTGTTCACCGTCCGGCTGCCGAGCAGGATCGAGCGGTCGTGACCGCCATCCGGGTGCTGGTCGTCGAGGACGAGCCGCTGCTGGCCGAGGCGCACAGCGCGTACACCGAACGCGTTCCCGGTTTCGTGGTGGTCGGGGTGGCGCACACCGCACGGGCGGCGATGGCGGCCCTGCGCGCCAACGGCGGCGGCGACGTGGACCTCGTACTCCTTGATTTTCGGCTGCCCGACCTGCACGGCCTGGACGTCTGCCGGGCGCTGCGCGCGGCCGGCAGCAGCGTCGACGTGCTCGCCGTGACGTCCGCGCGGGACCTGGCGGTGGTGCGCACCGCGGTGTCCCTCGGGGTGACCCACTACCTGCTCAAGCCGTTCACGTTCGCCGCGTTCCGCGACAAGCTGGAGCGGTACGCCGACTACCGCGCCCAGGCGCTCGCCGACGGCGAGGTCGCCGCCCAGCACGAGGTGGACCAGATGTTCGCCACCCTGCGCGGCACCGCCGGGCACAGCCTGCCCAAGGGGCTCGACGCGCAGACTCTCGACCGGGTACGCGCCGCGCTCACCGACGGCACCCGCACGGAGGCCGGGCTGTCCGCGACCGAGGTGAGCGCGCTGACCGGCATCTCCCGGGTGACCGCCCGCCGCTACCTCGAGTACCTGGTGACCGTCGACCGCGCCGCCCGCACTCCCCGCTACGGCACCCCCGGCCGCCCCGAGGTCGAGTACCGACCCCGCTGACACCTCGCCGATCTTGCGTCTTCTGCTGGGACTGTTGCCCACAGAAGCGGCATTTCTGCGACAGCAAGCGCAAGATCGGCGGGGTCGGCGGGAACGCGGTGGCGGGGCGACGATCCGTTGTTAGACTCGGCGAGTTGGGTTAGCGGTACGACCAGGGAGACCAGACATGGCGGGTGACGACGACATCTCCGGGTGAGACCGGATGTGTTCGGCCATCGGTTCGGCGCGCCTCCTGCGCAGCCGCCGTGGCCATTTGTCGTTCCACCGGTTCCCGTTGTCGTCGGGCGGCTGAGGCGCGCCCACCCCACCCTTTGAGGTCACTCGCATGTCTGATGCGTTCATTGTCTGCTCGAACCTGTCCTTCTCCTGGCCGGACGACACCCCGGTCTTCTCGGAGCTGTCCTTCACCGTTCCCGGCGGCCGTACCGGCCTGGTCGCGCCCAACGGCGCCGGCAAGAGCACCCTGCTGCGGCTGATCGCCGGCGAGCTGCGGCCCAGCAGTGGCAGCGTCACCGTCGACGGTGTGCTCGGCTACCTCCCGCAGACGCTGCCGCTGGTCGGCGACCTGAGCGTGGCGCAGGTGCTGGGCGTGGCCGAGCGGATCGCGGCGCTGCACGCCATCGAGGCCGGCGACGCCAGCGAGGCACACTTCGCCACCATCGGCGACGACTGGGACATCGAGGAGCGCACCCGCTCGGAGTTGGACCGGCTCGGCCTCGGTGAGCTGTCGCTCGACCGCCGGCTGCACACCCTCAGCGGCGGTCAGGTGATCTCGCTCGGTCTGGCGGCGCAACTGCTGCGCCGTCCGAACGTGCTGCTGCTCGACGAGCCGACGAACAACCTGGACCTGGAGGCGCGGCACAAGCTCTACGACGTGCTGACCGACTGGTCCGGGTGCCTGCTGCTGGTCAGCCACGACCGGGAACTGCTGGACCGGATGGACCGCATCGCCGAACCGGACCAGGGCGAGATCCGCTGGTACGGGGGCAACTTCACCGCGTACACCGAGGCGGTGCAGGCGGCGCGGGAGGTGGCCGAGAGCAACCTGCGCAACGCCGAGCAGGAGGTCAAGCGGGAGAAGCGGGAGATGCAGCAGGCCCGGGAACGCGCCGACCGGCGGGCCAGCAACGCCTCGAAGAACCTGAAGAACGCAGGCCTGGCTCGGATCGTCGCCGGTGGGCTCAAGCGCAGCGCGCAGGAGTCGGCGGGCAAGGCGCAGGAGACGCACTCGTCCCGGCTCGGTCAGGCCAAGGCCCGGCTCGACGAGGCAGGGCGGGCGGTACGCGACGAGGACCGGATCGTCGTGGACCTACCGGACACCACGGTCCCGGGTGGGCGCACTGTCTTCTCCGGCCAGGGGATGCGGGCCCGCTTCGACGACCGGGACCTGTTCGGCGGCGACGGCGCGGACCTGGTGATCCGGGGTCCGGAACGGATCGCGCTCACCGGGGCGAACGGCGTCGGCAAGTCGACTCTGCTGCGCCTGGTCAACGGCGACCTGGACCCGGCCGGCGGCGAGATCCGGCGGGCCGACGGGCGGATCGCGTACCTGTCGCAGCGGCTGGACCTGCTGGACCTCGACCGTACGGTGGCGGAGAACTTCGCCGCGTACGCGCCGAACCTGCCGGACGCGAAGCGGATGAATCTGCTCGCCCGGTTCCTGTTCCGGGGCGCCCGGGTGAACCTGCCGGTCGGGGTGCTCTCCGGCGGTGAACGGCTGCGCGCCACCCTCGCCTGCGTGCTCTGCGCCGAACCGGCGCCGCAACTGCTGCTGCTCGACGAGCCGACGAACAACCTGGACCTGGTCAGCGTGGGTCAGTTGGAGAGCGCGCTGTCGGCGTACCAGGGGGCGTTCGTGGTGGTCAGCCACGACGAACGGTTCCTCGCCGAGATCGGCGTGCGGCGGTGGTTGCGGTTGGCCGACGGCCAGCTGCGGGAGATCAGCGCCCCCGACCAGGGCTGAGCCCGGCGGTCCGGCCGGCGCACGCCGGCCGGACCGAGGCCCGGTCAGCTCACGTTGGCCGGGCCGAGGACGCTCTTCAGGTCACCCATCAGCGCTGTCGTCGCCGCCACCCGGAACGGACCCAACCGCAGGGTGGTGGTGCGCCCGCCGTTCTGGAGTTTGACGTGCACCTCGGTGTCGCCGGGGTGCAGCACCAGGGTCTCCTTGAGTTTCTCCACCAGCGGCGGTGTGCAGCGGTGCACCGGGATGGTGAGGGTGACCGGCTTGTTGGTGGCGCTGGTGCTGACGTCCGGCATGGACATGTCCATCGCCATGATGCGTGGGGTGTCGTCGCGGCGGTCCACCCGACCCTTGACCACCACGATGGCGTCCTCGGCGATGTACTGCCCGATCACCTCGTAGGTGTTGGGGAAGAACAACGTCTCCACCCCGCCGGCCAGGTCCTCCAGGGTGGCCGACGCCCAGGCGCGGCCCTGCTTGGTGACCCGGCGTTGCACCCCGGACAGGATGCCGGCGAGGGTGACGACCGCCCCGTCGGGCACCGCGCCGTCCTCGGCCAGGGAGGCGATGGTGGTGTCGGCCGCCGCGTTCAGGATGTGCTCCAAGCCGAACAGCGGGTGGTCGGAGACGTACAGGCCGAGCATCTCCCGCTCGAAGGCCAGCTTGTCGCGCTTGTCCCACTCGCTGTCGCCGATGGTCGGCATCACAGTGGTGCTGCCGGTGTCGGCGTCACCGAAGCCGGCGCCGAACAGGTCGTACTGGCCCACGGCCTCCTTGCGCTTGACGTCGGCGTACGCGTCGATCGCGTCGGCGTGCACCGCGAGCAGGCCCTTGCGGGGGTGGTCGAGAGAGTCGAACGCCCCCGCCTTGATCAACGATTCGATTGTCTTCTTGTTGCAGACCACCGCGTCCACCTTGGACAGGAAATCGTAGAAGTCGGCGTACTCGCCCTTCTCGTCCCGGCAGCGCATGATCGAGGCGACCACGTTCGCCCCGACGTTGCGCACGGCGGCGAGGCCGAAGCGGATGTCCCTGCCGACCGGGGTGAACGGCCCGGCCGAGGTGTTCACGTCCGGCGGCAGCACCTGGATGCGCATCCGGCGACACTCGGCCAGGTAGAGCGCCATCTTGTCCTTGTCGTCGCCGACACTGGTCAGCAACCCGGCCATGTACTCGGCCGGATAGTGCGCCTTCAGGTACGCGGTCCAGTAGGAGACCAGGCCGTACGCGGCGGAGTGCGCCTTGTTGAAGGCGTACCCGGCGAACGGCACCAGGACGTCCCACACCGCCTGGATCGCCTCGTCGGAGTAGCCGCGCTCGCGGCAGCCATCCCGGAACGGGATGAACTCCTTGTCGAGGATCTCCTTCTTCTTCTTACCCATGGCCCGGCGCAGCAGGTCCGCCTGACCGAGGGTGTAGCCGGCGAGGATCTGCGCGGCGCGCTGCACCTGCTCCTGGTAGACGATCAGGCCGTGGGTAGGCGCCAGGATCTCCCGCAGCGGCTCCTCCAGCTCCGGGTGGATCGGCGTGATCTCCTGGAGGCCGTTCTTGCGCAGCGCGTAGTTGGTGTGCGAGTCGACGCCCATCGGGCCGGGCCGGTACAGGGCCAGGACGGCGGAGATGTCCTCGAAGTTGTCCGGCTTCATCAACCGCAGCAGGGACCGCATCGGCCCACCGTCGAGCTGGAACACGCCCAGGGTGTCACCGCGGGCCAGCAGCTCGTACGCGGCCTTGTCGTCCAGCGGCAGGCCCAGCAGGTCGAGCTTCCGGCCGTGGTTCAGCTCGATGTTCTTGACCGCGTCGTCGATGATCGTCAGGTTGCGCAGGCCGAGGAAGTCCATCTTCAGCAGCCCGAGCGACTCGCAGGTCGGGTAGTCGAACTGCGTGATGATCGCCCCGTCGGCGTCGCGGCGCGTCAGCGGGATGTGCTCGATGATCGGCTCGGCGGACATGATGACGCCGGCGGCGTGCACACCGGTCTGCCGGATCAGCCCCTCGATGCCCTTGGCCGTGTCGATCACCTTGCGGACGTCCGGGTCGGAGTCGTACAGGCCGCGGATCTCGCCCGCCTCGGCGTAGCGGGGGTGCTTGTTGTCGAAGATGCCGGTGAGCGGGATGTCCTTGCCCATCACCGCCGGCGGCATCGCCTTGGTGATCCGGTCACCGACCGCGTACGGGAAACCGAGGACCCGGGCCGAGTCCTTGATCGCGGCCTTCGCCTTGATCGTGCCGAAGGTGGCGATCTGGGCGACCTTGTCCTCGCCCCACTTGTCGGTGACGTACTTGATCACCTCGCCGCGCCGACGCTCGTCGAAGTCGATGTCGACATCCGGCATCGAGACCCGCTCGGGGTTGAGGAACCGCTCGAAGATCAGCCCGTGCAGGATCGGGTCCAGGTCGGTGATGCCCAGGGCGTACGCGACGAGCGACCCGGCAGCCGAACCACGGCCCGGACCCACAGCAATGCCCTGGTTCTTCGCCCACTGGATGAAGTCGGCGACCACGAGGAAGTAGGACGGGAAGCCCATCTGGTTGATGACGCCCAGCTCGTACTCCGCCTGGACGACGTGCCCCTCGGGGATGCCGCCCGGATAGCGGCGGGCCAGGCCGGCGAAGGTCTCCTTGCGGAACCAGGACTCCTCGGTCTCCCCCTCGGGCACCGGGAAGCGCGGCATCAAATTGTGGAACTCGAACATGCCCTTCGGGTCGACCTTCTCGGCGACCAGCAGGGTGTTGCGGCAGCCCTCCTGCCACAACTCGGACGAGTCCACCGCGCGCATCTGGTCGGCGCTCTTGATGAAGTAGCCGCCGCCCTCGAACCGGAACCGGTTGGGGTCGTCGATGTTGCTGCCGGTCTGCACGCAGAGCAGCACGTCGTGGGCGGTGGCCTGCGCCTCGTGGGTGTAGTGGGAGTCGTTGGTGACCACCGGCGGGATGTCCAGCTTTCGGGCGATCTCGGTGAGCCCTTCGCGGACCCGGCTCTCGATGGAGAGGCCGTGATCCATGATCTCCAGGAAGTAGTTGTCCTTGCCGAAGATGTCCTGGTAGCTGGCGGCGACCTTGAGGGCCTCGTCGAACTGGCCCAGCCGCAGCCGGGTCTGCACCGCGCCGGACGGGCAGCCGGTGGTGGCCATGATCCCCTCGGCGTGCTCGGCGATCAGCTCCATGTCCATCCGGGGCCACTTGACGTAGTGCCCCTCCATGGAGGCGCGCGAGTTGAGGGTGAAGAGGTTCTTCAGGCCCTGCGCGTTCTTCGCCCACATGGTCTTGTGGGTGATCGCGCCGTTACCGGAGATGTCGTCGCTCTTCTGCTCCGGGCGCCCCCACTTGACCCGCGCCTTGTGATAGCGCGACTCCGGCGCCACGTACGCCTCGACGCCCAGGATCGGGGTGATCCCGGCGGCCATCGCCTGGTTGTAGAAGTCGTTCGCGCCGTGCATGTTGCCGTGGTCGGTGATCGCCACCGCGGACATGCCCAACCGCTTGGCCTCGGCGAACAGGTCCTTCAGTCGGGCCGCTCCGTCGAGCATCGAGTACTCGGTGTGCACGTGCAGATGCGCGAACGAATCAGCCATGCGTGGCGCCCCCCGGCGGTGTGGATCTTGTTGGTCGGAGCCGACCGGCACCTACCCTACCGAGGTGATCTCGGCGGCTCCACCGTCCGCGCCGAGGGTGTCCCTCGTCTCCTGATCTCCCCGGCGAGGGCCTAGGCTCTTCAGGATGGCGAGGTACTACGACGTGCACCCGGAGAACCCACAGCCCCGGGTCATCGGGCAGGTCGCGGACCTGATCCGCGGTGGTGGGCTGGTCGCCTACCCCACCGACTCCTGCTACGCGCTCGGCATCCAGTTGGGCAACCAGGACGGGCTGGACCGCATCCGCCAGATCCGGCACCTCGACGATCGGCACCACTTCACGCTCATCTGCCGGGACTTCGCGCAGCTCGGCCAGTTCGTCCGGATCAGCAACGCCGTCTTCCGCCTGGTCAAGGCGTCCACCCCGGGCAGCTACACGTTCATCCTGCCGGCTACCCGGGAGGTGCCGCGCCGGATGCTGCACCCGAAGAAGCGGACCGTCGGCGTACGGGTGCCCCGGCACACGGTCACCCAGGCGCTGCTGGCCGAGCTGGGCGAGCCGCTGGTGTCCAGCACCCTGGTCCTGCCCGGCGACGACGAGCCGATGACCCAGGGCTGGGAGATCAAGGAACGGCTCGACCACCAGCTCGACGCGGTGCTCGACGGCGGCGACTGCGGTCAGGAGCCGACGACCGTGATCGACCTGTCCGGGCCGGAGCCGGAGATCCTGCGCCGGGGCGCCGGGGACGTGTCCCGCTTCGAGTAGCGCGCCGGTTTCACGTCGGGTGCCGGACGCTACGGGGCCGCTGCGGCGGCACCTGTCCTACGCTCAGGGATCGGCACCGGCGAGCATTGGACACCCGGCATGCCCGACGCGGACGACATCGACGCCCTGGCCCGGTCCGCCGCGCACGGCGACCCCGCGGCGCTCAACGCCCTGCTGGTCGCGGTGCGCCCGGAGGTGCTGCGACTGTGCGCCCGATTCCTGCCCAGTCGGGAGGACGCCGAAGAGGCCTGCCAGGACACGTTGCTGGCGCTGGCCGGCGGCATCACCCGGTTCGAGGGGCGTTCCTCGTTCCGCACCTGGCTGCACCGGCTGACCGCCAACCGGGCCCGCTCGACCTACCGCACGCTGCGCCGCCGTTGTCGACTGGAGGCCGGCGGCGTCCCGCTGCCCGACCAGCCCGACCCCCGCCGGACCAGCGTGGTCGCGGGCACCCGCCTCGACCTGCTCGACGCCTTCGACGCGGTGCGCCCCGAGTTGGCCGAGGTGGTGGCCCTGCGTGACGTCCTCGGGCTGAGCTACCCCGAGATCGCCACCCTGCTCGACGTACCGGTGGGCACGGTGAAGTCCCGCCTGCATTCGGCCCGCCACCAGGTCCGGCAACGGCTCGGCGTCGAATGAGCCGCGCGTCGTTCCGCCGGCTCGGCGTCCTCCTCGCGGCCACCGTGGGGGTCGCCGCCTGCGGCGGCGGCGACGCCGTCTCGCCCCTGCCCGTCCAACCGCCCGGTCCGACCCGTACGACGCCGGCCCCCTCCGCGATCGCCACGATCTCCGCGAGCCCCGCGCTCACCGGGTCGCCGTCCCGACCGCCGCCGACCAGCGCGCGCGCGGCCGCGCCACCGCCCGCACCCACCAGGCCCAGGGGTACGCCCCGCACGACTCCCCCGCCGACCGACGCGACGCCGGCCTGCCAGGGCGCGGTCCGCTACGACCTGCCGCTCGCCGAGACCGAGATCGAGCTGCTGAAATCGCTCTGCTTCGCCACCGGCGCGGTGCTGCGTATCCAGGGCATCGGGCCCGGGCTCGTCACCGTGGACCGCCCGGAGTTGGTCTCCCAGCAGTACGAGGCGGGCGTGGTGGACATCCGCTTCGTCCGCGCCGGAACTGTCGCCGTGACGATCCCCAAGGACGGCCGGGAGCACACCATCACAGTTGTGGTCCGCTAGCCGGTGGATCGGTGCCGGGCCCGGAGGAACTCGGCGGTGGCGACCCCCAGCAGCACCGCGCTGCCGCTCACCGGCTCGCGCTTCTGGGCCACTGTGACAGCTTCACACCCGGCGGGTCGCCGCCGGGCGCGTTCCGCCGCACCTACCGCAGGCGCACCCCGGCGAGCAGGGTGTCCACGAAGTCGGGGCCGCCGTCCGCGGGCGGGGCGACCTGCACGTACACCAGGGCGGGTCGGCCGGGGTGCAGGGCTGCCGACTCGATGATCTGCGGCCGGCCCCGGTCGCAGCGGTACGCCACAACGGTCCACTCGACGCCCGCCTGCCGGGTGGCGCGGGCCGGCGCGGGCGTGCAGTCGCCGTGCGTGCGCTCGGCCAGGAAACCGGCGGGCGTGGCGCGGGCGGCCGTGCTGACGGAGAGGCCCACGAACGCGCCGGGCAGGTGGAGGTCGGCGGCCCAACGGCGGGGTTGCGGCGACATCACCAACGCCGGTTCGGGTTCGCCGTCGGCACCGTACTGACCGGCCCAGGTGGCACCCGTGGCGGACCAGCCGGGCGGCAACGTCACGGTCAGCGGCCCGGTCGTGTACGTGCCGCCGACCGGCCGAGCCGACCCGGCGCCACCCGGCTCGGCGCCCACCGCACCCACCGCGGCGACGGCCACCACCGCGGCCCCGGCCCGCCGCGACCAGTACCGGCGGCGCGCCCCCGCCCGGGGTGACGGCTGTCGCCGCGCGGGACCGGCCGCCACGGCCGGGGCGCTCGCGCGGATCAACGCGGCGTGCAGGGTCGCGGCGTCGGGGTAGCGGTCGGCAGGGCGGTGGGCGGTGGCCTGTGCGAGCACCGCAGCCACGGCCGCAGGCACGTCGTCCCGAAGTCGGATCTCCCCGGGGTGCCGAGGCGGGTCGAGCCGGGTCGGGTTCGCGCTCGACGGGTCGGCTGCCAGCAGTCGGATGCCGAGCCGGCCGAGTCCGTACACGTCGGCGCGGGTGTCGACCACAGCGCCCGGATCGTCCTGCTCGGGGGCCATGTAGCCCGGTGTGCCGGCCCGGGCGGTCAGCCCGGAGGCGGCGGCGAGCGCCTTGGCCAGGCCGAGGTCGGCGATCAGCACCTGTTCCGGCCCGTCGGGGCCGGCGGAGCGGAACAGGATGTTGCCCGGGGTGAGATCGCGGTGCACGACGCCGTGGCGGTGCAGCACGGCGACCCCGGCGCAGACCTCGCCGAGCAGCCGCAACGCCGTCGGCGCGGGGATCTCGTCAGCGGCCAGCCGGTCGCGCAGGCTGCCCCCGTCCGCCCAGGCCAGGACCGCGTACGGGCGGCCGTCGGGCAGCTCACCGACGGCGTGCACCCGGATCAGCCGCTCGTGCTCCAACCGGCGCAGCAGCCGAGCCTCGTCGAGGAAGCGTTCCCGCACCCGCAGGTCGTGGCTCCAGTTCTCGGCCAGCACCTTGATCGCCACGTGCGCGTCGAGCGCCCGGTCGTAGCCCAGCCAGACCGTCGCGAACGAGCCGACGCCGAGCAGTCGCTCGATCGCGTAGGGGCCGATCCGCAGTGGAGCCGTCACCCGCGTCACCCCCGGCCAGCATGGTCGGTCGGCGTTTCTCTGCACAGTAGACCCGGCCGGTTGGAATCCCGACGAACCGTTGGCCCTGGCGCGGTGACTAACAGGGCAGGAGACCCATCACCGAAGGAGCCACAATGAACCGTCCCGCGATCCTCCTCACCACCGCCGCGTTGGCGCTCGGCACGCTCGTCCCGGCGACCGTCGCCGGCCCGGCGGCGGCAGCGCCAGTGGCCGGCGGCACCGCGCCCGCCTCGGCGCGCGGTCCGCTCGCCGCCGCCGCCGGGCACAGCCACCCGCAGGTGCTCAGCGTTCGTGGCGTCGGTGTCTACCGCATCGGCGCCAGCCTGGCGTCGCTCACCACCAACGGGCACATCGACTGGACCGTGCCGACCTGCGGCGGGGTGGTACACGCCGGCGCGACCGGATCCTGGGCGGGCGTGATCCTGCTGGCCTTCCGCGACGGGCGACTGGTGGAGGTCGGTACGGCCACCGCGCCGCCGCGGTCCCCCGCCGGCGCCACGGTCGGCATGTCCTTCGACGAGTTGGAGGCGATCTACGGGCGGCGGGGTTCGCTGATCCGCAACGACGCGGGGGACGCCGAGGCGTACCTGGTCCGGGTGGGGTCGCGGGTGGAACTGTTCACCGGCCACCCGATCCGGCCGGGGGCGGGCTACTTCCAGGTTGGTCCGGCCAGCTTCGTCGAGCGGAACTTCCGGCAGGGCCCGACCTGCTGACTTTTCCCAGGTACGGGGCGTCCGGTGTCGACCGGGCGCCCCGTCCGTCGTGTCGGCCCGAACGGAGGTTGGGCAGACACGATGATGTCGGCGTAGACAATAGTGTGTGCCACACAGTATGGTGTGACACATGGTTAGCGAGGACGTTCTACGGACGCACCTGCAGGAGTTGCGTCGAGGCACTGTCGTGGTGGCCAGCCTGGTCGCGCTACGCCGACCGGACTACGGCTACGCACTACTGCAACGGCTCAGCGACCACGGCTTCCCGGTCGACGCCAACACCCTCTACCCGCTGCTGCGCCGTCTGGAGGACCAGGGGCTGCTGACCAGCGAGTGGAACACCGAAGAGAGCCGACCGCGCAAGTTCTACCGGACCAGCGACGAGGGCGAGTCGATGCTGAACCGGCTCCTCGACGACCTCGCCGCCGTGCAGACCTCCATCACCGGGCTGATCCAAGGAGTGGACCGATGAACACCCTGACCGACCGCTACCTCGCCGCCACCCTGCGATCGGTGCCCACTCAGCGCCGCGACGAGATCGCCACCGAGCTGCGGGCCTCCATCGAGGACATGATCGACGACCGCACCGGCGGCGGCGCGGACCCGACGGCCGCCGAGCGCGAGGTGCTCACCGAGCTGGGCAACCCGGACGTGCTGGCCGCCCGGTACGCCGACCGCCGGCTGCAGCTCATCGGCCCGACCTACTACCTGCTCTGGCTGCGGCTGCTGAAGCTGCTGCTCAGCTTCATTCCAGCGCTCGTCGGCACGATCGTCACAGTGGTCGACGCGGCCGAAGGAAAAGGTTTCGGGGCCATCGGGCCGGGCATCGTCGCGGCCATGCAGGTGGCCGTGCAGATCGCCTTCTGGCTCACAGTGACGTTCGCCATCATCGAGCGCACCCAGACGGCCGTTGACCTGCCGGAATGGACTGTCGACCAACTGCCCGACGCACCGGTGCGACGAGGCATCCCCCTCGCCGACACCATCGCATCGGTGATCATGCTGCTGCTGACGATCGCGTACCTGCCGCTCCAGCACTACCACTCCTGGGTACGCGGCACCGACGGCGAGAACATCCCGATCCTCGACCCGGCTCTGTGGTCGTTCTGGCTGCCGGCGCTGATCGGGGTGCTGGCGCTCAGCGTGATCTTCGAGGTCGTCAAGTATCGGATCGACCGCTGGACCTGGGCCCTGTTCGGCGTGAAGGCGCTGCTCAACCTGGCGTTCGCGGTGCCGCTGGCATGGCTGGCGCTCTCCGACCGACTGCTCAACCCGGCCCTGGGTGAGCGCCTGAGCTGGGTGGCGGAGGCAGACAACCGGGACTCCCTCGGCCTGGCCATCGCGGTCGGCGCGGCCGCGATCGTGGTCTGGGACCTGGTCGACACAGCCCGGAAGACCCGCCAGCAGACGACCGCGTGAGCGCACCAGCGTAGGCGGCCCGGCGCGTACCCCGCGCCGGGCCGTCGCCCGTCGGCGTGGCCGTGCAGGAAGCGGCGTGCCCGGTCGACGGGCCTGGTGGGCGGCGTGGCATCGTTCCCGGATGACCGTGGCAGCACGAGACGAATGGCGCCGGCCGGGTCCGACAGCCGAACAGCGCCGGTTCGACCTGTGGATCGGGCTGGCGGTGACCGGGCTGGCGTTGGTCAGCCTCACCCTGGCCCGCAGCGCCGGGGCGTTCCTGCTGGGCCCACCACCATCCGGGCCGGAGCAGTTGTTCTGGACCGTCGCGGTGACGCTGCCGCTGGTCTGGCGACGACGCTGGCCGCTGGCGACCCTGCTGATCGTCTCGGTGGTGTTCATCTGTGCCCAGGCACGATCGGCCCCGGAGACCCAGTTCTCCGCCTGGGCGCTGTTCTGCGTCATCTACACCGCCGGCGCCTGGGGGCAGGACCATCGGCTGGCCCGCCGGCTGCGGATCGGCGTGATCGCCACCATGTTCATCTGGCTGGGCGTCTACTACGCCGTGACCATCGACCACATCCCCCCTGATGCCTTCGACGACGCGGTCGGCCCGGTGCCACCAGTGCTCGCGGCGATGGTCACCGGCGTGCTGGTCAACGTGCTGACTCTCGGGTTCGCCTACTTCTTCGGCGAGACCGCGTGGGTGGCCGCACGCCGCGAGCACGAGCTGCGCGCGCAGGCCGAGGACCTGCGCCGGTCGCAGGCCGAGGGGAGGGAACGGGCGGTGCTCGGCGAACGCGTCCGGATCGCCCGGGAGCTGCACGACGTGGTCGCCCACCACGTGTCGGTGATGGGCGTACAGGCATCCGCCTGCCGCCGCGTGTTCGACCGCGACCCGGGCAAGGCCCGCACGGCGCTGACCGCCATCGAGCAGAGCGCCCGCACCGCCGTCGACGAGCTGCGTCGGATGCTCGGCGTCCTGCGGACCTCCGCCGGCACCGACGCCGCGCCGCCGACGGCTGGCGGCGTCGAGCGGATCGACGAGTTGGTCGAGCGGGCTCGGGCCGCCGGGCTGACGGCCACCCTCGGGGTGTACGGCGACCCGGTCGCGTTGCCCGAATCGGTCTCCCAGACGGCCTACCGGGTGACGCAGGAGGCGGTGACCAACACCCTGAAGCACGCCGAGGCCGCCCTGCTCGACGTGCGGGTCCGGTACCTGGCCCGGGAGGTGGAGGTCGACGTGACCGACGACGGGCGGGGCGGCGGCCCGACCGACACCGTCGGATTGGGCCTGATCGGCATGCGCGAACGGGTCACCGCCCACGACGGCGACCTGGAGGCCGGGCCGCGGGCCGGCGGCGGCTGGCGGGTACGCGCCCGCTTCCCCCTCGCGGCGTCAACGGACCGGTCGGTGGGCCCACAGCGGGAGCCGAACGACAGGCAGCAGGCGGCAGCCGGAGCGGAGCCGTCGGCATGAGCGCGCCAGCCCAGCACGCACCCGACACCGGGCCGACGGTCCGGGTGCTGCTCGCCGACGACCAGCACCTCGTCCGCACCGGCTTCCGGGTCATCCTGGAGGTGGAGGACGACATCGAGGTGGTCGGTGAGGCCGCCGACGGCGAACGGGCCGTCACCATGACCCGAGCCACCCGCCCCGACGTCGTACTCATGGATGTGGAGATGCCCGGGATGAACGGCCTGGAGGCCACCCGGCAGATCGTCGCCGACGGCCCCGGGGCGCCCGCGGTGCTGATCCTCACCACCTTCGATCGCGACGACTACCTGTTCGCCGCGCTGCGGGCCGGGGCCAGCGGCTTCCTGCTCAAGAACGGCACGCCGGAGGAGCTGATCGAGGCGATCCGGGTGCTGGCCAGGGGCGACGGTCTGCTCGCCCCGGAGATCACCCGGCGGGTGATCTCCACCTTCGCCCGACCCGGCGACCCGGCGGGCACCGCCCACCGGGGTCCGGACGCCGAGGCCACGCTGGCCGAGCTGACCCCGCGCGAACGGGAGGTGCTGATGCTGCTCGCCGCCGGATCGAGCAACGCGGAGATCGCCACGGCCATCCACCTGGGCGAGGCGACGGTGAAGACGCACGTGAGTCGGGTACTGGCCAAGCTCGGCCTGCGCGACCGGGTGCAGGCAGTGGTGTTCGCGTACGAGAACGGGGTGGTCCGGCCCGGCGGGTGACGGCGTCCGCCGCGAGGTGGACCCGCCCCCTCACCCGCCGGGCGGACGGCGCAGCGGCGTGATCGATCTAGCGTGGGTGCGTGACCAGAACGCTTCGCCTCGACGGCGTCGACCGCAGCTTCGGCGACCGTCAGGTGCTCAGGAACGTGTCCTTCGAGGTGTCCGCCGGCCGGATGACCGGGTTCGTGGGCGCCAACGGCGCCGGCAAGACCACCACCATGCGGATCATCCTGGGTGTCCTCGCCCCCGACGCCGGCGAGGTGACCTGGGGCGGCACCGCGCTGACCCGGCAGGACCGCCGGCGCTTCGGCTACATGCCGGAGGAACGGGGCCTCTACCCCAAGATGACCACCCGCGAGCAGGTGACCTACCTGGGCCGGCTGCACGGGCTGGACCCCGCCGCGGCACGACGTTCCACCGACGCGCTGCTGGACCGGGTCGGGCTCGGTGAACGCGGCGACGACCTGCTGGAGACGCTGTCGCTGGGCAACCAGCAGCGCGCCCAGATCGCCGCCGCGCTGGTACACGACCCCGAGGTGCTGGTCCTCGACGAGCCGTTCTCCGGCCTCGACCCGCTGGCCGTGGAGACCGTCGTGGCCGTGCTGCGGGAACGGGCCTCGGCCGGCGCGCCGGTGCTCTTCTCCAGTCACCAACTCGACGTCGTGGAGCGCCTCTGCGACGACCTGGTGATCATCGGGGACGGGGTGATCCGGGCAGCCGGCAGCCGGCAGCAGCTGCGCGACTCGTACACGGTGCCCCGCTTCGAGTTGGTGGTGGAGCACGACGCCGGCTGGGTACGCGACCACCCCGGGGTGACAGTGGTCGAGTTGGACGGCGCCCGGGTGGTCTTCGACCTGCCGGCCGGCACCGACGAACAGCCCGTGCTGCGGGCGGCCCTCGCGCGCGGCCCGGTCCGCGCCTTCCGCCCGGTCAGCCCCTCGCTCACCGAGATCTTCCGAGAGGTCACCCAGTGAACGTCACCCAGGCCACCCGGCTGATCGCCGAACGCGAGATCCGGGTCAAGCTGCGCGACCGCACCTTCCTGTTCGGCACGCTGTTCTTCCTGTTGATCGCCGCGGCGGGCACCATCCTGCCGCCGCTGTTCTCCGGCGGGCCGTCCACAGTGGCAGTGACCGAGAGCATGGCCGCGCCGCTGCGCGCCGCCGGGCTGGAGGTCCGGGTCGTCCCCGACGACCGGGCCGCCGAGCAGGCCGTCCGCGACGACGACGTGGACGCTGCGGTGGTCACCGGACCGGCCGTCCTGGCCATGGACGACGCCCCGGACGACGTGGTGAAGGCCCTGAGCACCCAGCCGACCGTCCGCCTGCTCGACCCGGACGCTGTCGATCCGGTGGTGGCGTTCCTGGTGCCGTTCGTCTTCGCGTTCGTCTTCTTCATCACCTCACAGACGTTCGGTGTGCAGATCGCGCAGAGCGTCATCGAGGAGAAGCAGACCCGGATCGTGGAGATCCTGGTCGCCGCCGTGCCGGTCCGGGCCCTGCTGGCCGGGAAGGTGGTGGCCGGGGCCACCCTGGCGTTCGCGCAGATCGCCCTGATCGCGGTGGTGGCGGTGATCGGGTTGCAGATTGGCGACAGCGGAGGTCTGCTCAGCCTCCTCGCCCCGGCGATCGGCTGGTTCGTGCCGTTCTTCCTGATCGGTTTCGTGCTGCTCGCCGCCATGTGGGCGGCGGCCGGCGCGCTGGCCAACCGGCAGGAGGACATCGCCGCCGTGTCGACGCCCGTGCAGTTCGCCGTCATGCTGCCGTTCTTCGCGGTGATCTTCCTGAACGACAACGCCACAGCGATGCGGGTGCTGTCCTACCTGCCGTTCTCGTCGCCCACGGCCATGCCGCTGCGGCTGTTCACCGGCGACGCGGCCGGCTGGGAGCCGATCGTCTCGCTGGTCGTCCTGGTGCTCGCCGCCGGCGCGTTCCTCCTCGCCGGTGCCCGGGTGTACGAGGGGTCGCTCCTGCGCACCAACGGCCGGACCTCGCTACGTACCGCCTGGCGGGAACGGGAGACGATCGGCTGAGGGGTCCCGCCCCGCGCGGGCGTCGGTGTCCTGGTCGGATACCGGCGCCCGCTGCCGTACGGCACCGTTCCGAGCGTTGTTCGGAGGCTGCGAACAGCGCGGGCACTCCTACGGTGAGTCCATCGCACGGCAGCGGCCTGGCTGTCGCCGGTTCCGGACCGAGGGGCTCTCGATGACCGCACCGATCAGCTGTCACATCGACGGTGACGGTGCGCACTGCCAGTGGCCGAAACCGCCGGTGAGCGACCAGACGTTGCGTGCGGTCCGAATGTTCCAGTACGGGTCCAGTGCCGTCCGGGGGTCGACCCCGAACCGGGACAACTCCGTGTCGGTGAACTGGAACAGCCCCCAGCGCCGCGACCCGTCCGCGACGACCACCACCCGGTACGGGTCCAACTCGGACAGACACCGCGCCATTTCCACAGCCCCGCTCGGGTCCTCCGGAAAGGACCGCCGCAGGTACTTGCCGATCCGGTCCTCCGGCCAGGGCGCCGGCGCCGTCGGCTGGCTCGCCAACTCGTCGAGCACCTGCCCGTCCGCGGTGCCGCTGACCGGCAGGCTCCCCAGGGCCTGGAAGGCGATCAGCCCGCTGGTGGTGCCGGGGCCGAACCAGCCGTCCACCGGCACGTTCAGTCCACGGGCCACCAACCGCTCCTGGAGGTTCAGCACACACGGGCCGTACATGCCCTGGCGCAGGACCAGCGGGCAACCGTCGGTCGGCGAGGGTTTCGCCGCAGCGGTGAGGTTTGGCAGCAGCGTGCCGGCGCCACCGATCGTCAGCGCGCCGAGCACCGCGAGCCCCGCCAGCCGGAGGCGGCGACGGGCCGACCGGGGCGCTGCGGACCGCGACCGCTCCGGCAGGACCGGCCGGACCGTCGGTGTCGCTTCGTCCGTGGGACCGGGACCGGCGGACGGCACCGCGTCGGCCGACAGGGCCGAGCCGGCGGACAGGGCCGGACCAGCGGACAGGGTCGGGCCAGCGGCCGGATCAGCGGGCGAGGTCGGCTCGGCCGACGGTATCGGGCCATCGGGCGGGACCGGCTCAGCCGGTGAGGGCTGGCTGACGGCGGGCGCCGCAGTGGTCTGCGGCGCTGACGTCTCCCATCGGTCCCGCTCGCTGAGGCGGGCCTCGATGTCCCGCCGCATCTCCACCCACCGCTCAACGTCGGGCACTCCGCAGGCCGCCAACATCGCCACGACGGTGCGCTCCCGGGGCAGGGTGATGCGCCCCAGCATCGTGGCGAGCGTGCTGGCCGGCAGCCAGTGTCCGGCCGCCGAGGCCCGCCGGGAGATCTCCCGGTAGGTCAGGCCCGAGCAACGCCGCACGTCCCGCAGCAACGCGACGTAGTCCCCCGCCGTGGCCGCCTGCGGCACCGCATCCCGGGCACCGTCATCCATTGATTTCCCCGTTTCGTCGATCTGGTCGGGCCCGGACCGTTGCCGGCACGAGCCCGTCGGCCGTACCCCGGTCAACGGCGCGACCATCGAGCATCGACGCTAGATAAACCGGCGGACGAGGACAATGCCCTGGTCGCCGGGGAGCGTTGTCCGCGCAGCTCACGGCGGCATGTCCGGATCTTGTCCGGATCCTGTCCGACCATCTCGGACAGTCACTGGGACCCCAGTTGCCACCGCGTCGGCGGTGTCTGGAGAATCGTGCGATGACCACGGGGGAGCTACGCCCGGACGACGCGTCCGACCCGGCCGAGTTCGTCGAGATGCTGCGCCAGCTCAAGGACCGGTCGGGGCTCACCTACCGGCAGTTGGAGCAGCGGGCCGCATCGGCGGGTGACGTGCTGGCCCGTAGCACCGCGGCTGACATCATGCGCCGGTCCACACTGCCGCGACCCGAGGTGGTGGCGGCGTTCGTGCGGGCGTGCGGCGCGGGAGATCAGGTCGAGACGTGGCTACGGGCGCGACACCATCTCGCGGTGAACGCGTACGCGCCGAGGTCGCCCGCGTCGGACCAGCCGACCGACGGCAGCACAGCGGACCGTTCGCCTGCCGATGCGGCACCGGCCGTGGTGCAACGCCCGGTGCGGACGTGGTGGTTCGCTCGGCGTACACCGCTGACGATCCTCGCCGTCGTGGTGCTGCTGGCGGTGGTCGGCGTGGTCGTCTGGATTCAACGACCCGACGACACACAGCAGACGGGTCAGCGCGGCGGCCCGACCCCGGGGGTTTCCGACGTCCCCTCGGCGGACAGCGCCAGCCCGGACGGCGAGGCAAGCCCCGAGGCCGACGCCAGCCCGACGATCGCACCGGACGCGCGCCTGAGCCGGATCCACCCCGTCCGCAGCCCGCAGCTGTGCCTCAGCGAGGGGCGCGACCGCACCGGGCAGTACAAGAGCGAGGTGTTGGTCCAGCGTCCCTGCGTGGACGCCACCCCGCCGGACACCTACCTGGAGCCGGCGGCCGACGGGCTGTACTTCATCAAGTGGAACCACCCGGTGCACGGGCCGGGCTGCCTCACCGTCCGCGCCGAGGATCCCGGTCGGAACATGCTCGAACCCTGGCAGGAATGCAGCGACACCAACTTGTCGCAGCAGTTCCGCTTCGAGCCGACCGCATCCGCGCCGATCTCGTACCGCATCAGGCCCAGCGACACGAATTTGTGCGTCGGGCTCCGCGAGGACGACACCGAGGTGTCGGCCGAGGCGCTGGTCGAGCCGTGCACCAACGGCGCGGACCAGGTGTTCCTGGTCGATCCCCGACCGGAAGGCTGACGGGCCGGGTCGAGCGGCCGGGTGGAGCGCCGCCGGTCAGCGCGTGGGCGGCACCTGATCCCAGCCGGCGGGCAGCGGGGGCACCGCCCAGGCGGGGTCGGGCTGCCAGGATGCCCACGCCGGGTCCCACCAGCGCTCACCCTCGTCGAGCAGGGCGGCGATCCGGTCACCCTCGGCCTGGATGGCGTCCGCCATGCCCGGGTAGCGCCCCTCGACGAGGCGCTGGGCGAACATCTCCACGTCCTTCCAGACGTACCGGTCGGCGTCCGCCGCCCACCACAGGTCCAGTTCGTGGTCCAGGGTGTCCACCCCGATCGGGGTACGCCGGACCGGGTCCTGGAGGTTGAAGTACCAGCCGGCGAAGTCGCGCCCCGGCCCGGCCCAGAACACGTCGATCGAGTGCGCCTCACCGGGGCGTTGCAGCATCAGCTTGCCGTGCCCGGACCAGGAGCGGTGCCCGGCGGCCTCCCACGGGTGCCGCCCGCAGGGGAAGACGCCGGTGTCCGGGAAGCCGAACTCGGCCCCCGGTGGGAGGTAGAGCGCGAGCAGGTCGGGTGAATCCTCGACGCAGATCGTCGGGCACCCAAACCAAACCTCACCCCGCAGCACCTCACGCCGCACCACAGTGTCGCCAAATGCAAACCGCCCCATTACTGCAACCCTTCCTCGCTCAGCGCCACCCCAACCCCGCCGCGATCTTGCAGCTTCTGTTGACGATATGCCATGTGTGACCCGTTCTGTCGGGTCAGAAAGTGCAAGATCGCGGTGGGATGAGGCGGAGAGGCGCGGGCAGGGGGCGGGGGGCGGGTCAGGCGTCGACCGCCGCCATCACGTCGTCGCTGACGTCGAAGTTGGCGTAGACGTTCTGCACGTCGTCGCAGTCCTCCAGGACGTCGATCAGCTTGAAGATCTTGCGTGCGCCCTCTTCGTCGAGCGGCACGTTGACGCTGGGGATCAGCGAGGACTCGGCCGACTCGTACTCGATGCCGGCGTCCTGCAACGCCGTGCGCACCGGGATCAGGTCGGTCGGCTCGGAGACCACCTCGTACGCCTCGCCGAGGTCGTTGACCTCTTCGGCGCCGGCGTCGAGGACGGCCAGCATCACGTCGTCCTCGCTGGTGCCCTCCTTGGGGACGATCACCACGCCCTTGCGGGAGAACATGTACGACACCGAGCCGGCGTCGGCGAGCGAGCCGCCGTTGCGGGTCAGCGCTGTCCGTACCTCGGTCGCCGCGCGGTTGCGGTTGTCGGTGAGGCACTCGATGAGCATGGCCACGCCGCTCGGGCCGTACCCCTCGTACATGATCGTCTGCCAGTCGGCGCCGCCGGCCTCCAGGCCGGAGCCGCGCTTGACGGCGCGATCGATGTTGTCGTTCGGCACCGAACTCTTCTTCGCCTTCTGGATCGCGTCGAAGAGCGTCGGGTTACCGGTCGGGTCACCGCCGCCGATCCGCGCGGCTACCTCGACGTTCTTGATCAGCTTGGCGAACATCTTGCCGCGCTTGGCGTCGATGACGGCCTTCTTGTGCTTGGTCGTCGCCCACTTTGAGTGGCCGGACATCTTCTACCTCCGTTGCTACCCGCCGTCTGCATCGACCGCACCGCTCACGCCCCGCTCCCGCCGGCGCACGCGGAGGTGCCGGTCAGCTCTGGTGGAAGCCGTGGCGGGCAGATGGCCCTGCCGAATCTCCGCAATCCTACCGACGTCCCCCGGGTCCCTGTCATGCACCGCGCGCGGCACTACCGCCCGGCCCCTACGGACCAGGGCAGACGGGACAAAACCCCTGGACGATGTCACGACCGCGGCGAGCATCATGGACAGCCCGGCGCTGTCGCCCGCCGTTCAGCGGACGGCGCGGACCAGGTCCACGAAGTACGCATGCACCCGCAGGTCACCGGTGAGCTCCGGGTGGAACGAGGTGGCCACCAGGTTGCCCTGTCGGACCGCCACGATCCGGTCGGCGGCCGGACCGTCGGACACCACCCCGATGACCTGCACGCCGGCACCGACCCGCTCGACCCACGGCGCGCGGATGAACACCGCGTGGAACGGCTCACCCGGCACCCCGGCCACGGTCACCGGCGCCTCGAACGAGTCGACCTGCCGGCCGAACGCGTTACGCCGGACGGTCATGTCGATGCCGGAGAAGCCGCGCTGATCGGGTCGGCCGTCGAGCACCTCGGTCGCCAACATGATCATCCCCGCGCAGGAGCCGTAGACCGGCATGCCGTCGGCGATCCGCTTGTCGATCGGCTCGCGCATCTCGAAGATGTCGGCGAGCTTGCTCATGGTGGTCGACTCGCCGCCCGGGATGACCAGGCCGTCGACAGCGTCCAGCTCCGCCGGACGGCGGACCGGGCGGGCGTCCGCGCCCGCCGCGGCCAGCGCCGCCACGTGCTCGCGGACGTCGCCCTGGAGCGCGAGCACACCGATCACGGGTGCCGTCATGTTCGCACCGATCCTCTCCGCGTCACCCCACCCGGAACGAGCGCTCACCAACCGCGCTCGGCCAGGCGGTGCGGCTGAGGGATCTCGTCGACGTTGATGCCGACCATCGCCTCGCCGAGACCCCGGGAGACCTTGGCCAGCACGTCCGGGTCGTCGTGGAAGGTGGTCGCCTTGACGATCGCTGCGGCCCGCTGCGCCGGGTTGCCCGCCTTGAAGATGCCGGAACCGACGAAGACACCCTCCGCGCCGAGCTGCATCATCATCGCCGCGTCGGCCGGAGTGGCGATCCCGCCCGCGGTGAACAGCACCACCGGCAGCTTGCCGCTCTCGGCGACCTCCTTGACCAGCTCGTACGGGGCCTGCAACTCCTTGGCCGCGACGTACAGCTCGTCGGTCGGCAGCGAGGCCAGCCGGCGGATCTCCTGGCGGATCTTCCGCATGTGGGTGGTGGCGTTGGAGACGTCACCGGTGCCGGCCTCGCCCTTGGAGCGGATCATCGCCGCGCCCTCGGTGATCCGGCGCAGCGCCTCGCCCAGGTTGGTCGCGCCACAGACGAAGGGCACCGTGAACGCCCACTTGTCGATGTGGTTCGCGTAGTCGGCCGGGGTCAGCACCTCGGACTCGTCGACGTAGTCCACACCGAGCGACTGGAGGATCTGCGCCTCCACGAAGTGGCCGATGCGGGCCTTTGCCATCACCGGGATGGAGACCGCCTCGATGATCCCGTCGATCATGTCGGGGTCGCTCATTCGGGACACCCCGCCCTGCGCGCGGATGTCGGCGGGCACCCGCTCCAGGGCCATCACCGCGACGGCGCCGGCGTCCTCAGCGATCTTGGCCTGCTCGGCATTGACGACGTCCATGATCACGCCGCCCTTGAGCATCTCGGCCATGCCACGCTTCACGCGGGCGGTGCCGACGACGGGGGCGGTACCGGTGTTCGAGGCGGTGTTTTCGGGCACGGGTCATCGCTCCTTGGACATGCTCTGGGGGTGGCAGCGAAAATGCTACGCGCGGTTCAACGCCGTACCGACAGCCAATCAGACCCCCGGTGGCCTGCTGTGTGGCAGTGGTCACCAGCTCGCCCGCGCCCGTCTGGGAGCAGAGGGTCAGGCGGCGGGGACGTCCGCCGGCACGACGAGGGTCGGGTCGTCGATGTCGAAGTAGCGCGGCCACTCCCGGCCCCGCTCCATCCGCAACAGGCGCACCAGCGGCCGGCTGCGCGCCGAGCGGGCGTCCCGGACCAGGTCGGTGTGCACCTGCCGGGACAACGCGAGCCGACGACTCGCGGCGATGACCGCCGAGCAGTCCGGGTCGCCCGGGTCCAACTGGACGCCGCGCAACTGCCGGGTTAGGTCGTTCTCCGCCGCTTCCCGCTCGTCCGGGCTGGCGTCCAGGGCGATCCGGGCCGCCGCGTACAGCTCGACGCCGAAACGCCGCTCAGCCAGGACCGCGGCTGCCGCCGCGCGGCGCAGCAGGTGGGCGTCGAGGGCCCGGGCCGCCAGCTCCGCGCGGCCCTGTAGCCGCTCGACCCGGCCGGCGGTCCAGACGAGGTACGCCGCAACCAGCCCCACGACCACGCTCGCGGCCACCACCCACCACATGTGCGGCATCGTAGTGCTGCTCCGTTTCGTCCGATTGGGCGCGGCCGGACCGGTCCCGCCGGTCACCACCGCACCATCCGTCACACCGGCTCAGCTCAGCCCCACCCATTCCTGGTCGATGACCCGCCCGTCGGTTGCCTCGATCGCCGCTGCGTATACCTCCAGAACGCGGCGAGCAACCACCGGCCAGTCGAAATTCGCGACCACCTGATCGCCGCAGGCACTCAGGGTGGCTCGTGCGGCCGGGTCGTCCAGCAGCTCGCCCAGCACGTCACGCAGCCCCACCGGGTCACCGGTGGGGAAGAGCCGACCTGCCCGCCCACCGTCGAGCACCCGCCGGAACGCGTCCAGGTCACTGGCGACGACCGTCGTACCGGCCGCCATCGCCTCGGTGAGGATCATGCCGAACGACTCACCGCCGGTGTTCGGTGCGACGTAGAGGTGCACACTGCGCAGCATGCGCGCCTTGTCCGCTTCGCTGACCAGGCCGAGGAACGTGATCCGCTCGTGCAGCTCGGCCGGGAACTGGTCGTACAGGTCGTCGGGGTCACCCGGGCCGGCGACGAGCAACCGCAGACCGGGCCGGGTGGCGGCCAGCGCCACGAACGCGTCGCGCAGCACCGGGAAGCCCTTGCGTGCCTCGGTGAACCGGCCGAGGAAGCCGAGCGTGCCACCGGTGCCTGCCGCGCACTCCCCCGGCCAGCCCGGCAACGCCTCGGCGTCGGTGAACTTGGCCACGGCCACCCCGTTGGGGATCTCCACCGCACCGCCGTCCATGTGCTCGACCTGCACCTTGCGGGCCAGCGCGCTCACCGCGATCCGGGCCGTGATCCGCTCCAACACGATCTGGAGCACACCCTGCGCGGCGGCGAGAACCCGCGAACGGGTCATCGCGGTGTGGAACGTGGCCACCACCGGCCCACGGGCGGAGAGCACGGCCAGCAGCGACAGACTCAGCGTGAGCGGCTCGTGCACGTGCAGCACGTCGAAGTCGCCGTTGGTGATCCACCGCCGTACCCGGGCGGTCGACACCGGGCCGAACGCGATCCGGGCCACCGACCCGTTGTACGGCAGCGGAACGGCCCGGCCGGCGGACACCACGTACTCCGGCAGCGGCGAATCCTCGTCGGCCGGCGCGAGCACGCTGACCTCGTGGCCCAGCGCGATCAGCGCCTCGGCGAGGTCCATGACGTGGTTCTGCACCCCACCGGGCACGTCAAAGGAGTACGGGCACACGATGCCGATCCGCATCCGTCAGCCCACCTCCTCAGGCCTGGCCGGAGGCCGACGAGGGCAGCGCCGCGCCCTCCCCCGACCTCGCCTGGTCCAGCCACATCCGCTGCAACATGTGCCAGTCTTCCGGATGCCGGGCGATACCCGCCGCCAGACGGTCGGCGATCAGCTGGGTCAGCGACCGGACCCGCTGGTCCAGCGGCCCCACCTCGGGCCCCGGCACCGGCAACGGACCAGCCAGCGACGCACAGGCGGCATCCGGTTCGTACCACAGCGAGGCCACGTAGAGCGGCGCACCGGTGTGCAACGCGAGCAACGCCGGCCCGGCGGGCATCCGCGTCTTCCCACCGAAGAAGTCCACCTCCACCCCCCGGGCGGAGAGGTCCCGGTCGGCCAGCAACGGCACCACCGCACCGGCCCTCAACCGGTCCAGCAACACGTCGAACGCCGGACGCGGCCCTCCGTGGGTCGGAAGGATCTCCATCCCCAGACTCGCCCGGAAGGCCAGGAAACGCTTGTACACGCCCTCCGGCTTGAGCCGCTCCATGACAGTGGTGATCGGCCAACCGGTGGCCGCCACCCAGGCGCCCGCCGCATCCCAGTTAGCGGCGTGCGGCAGGGCCACCACCGCGCCTCGGCCCGCCGCCACGTCGGCGGCGAGCATCTCGGCGCCGTCGAGCCGGAAACCGGACAGGATCTGCGACCGACTCAGGGCGGGCAGCCGGAAAGCCTCCATCCAGTATCGGGCGTACGAGCGCAACCCGCGCTTGACGAGATCGTCCAACTCGGCGTCGGGCAGCTCCGGGCCGACCACCCGGCGCAGGTTCGCGCGCAGTCGGGCCGTACCCCCGCCGCCGGCGCGGTGGGCGCGGTCCGCGCCCGCCTGGAACGCCGCCGCCACCAACGGCCGGGGTAGCGCGCGGACCACTCGCCACCCGGCGATGTAGCCCAGCTCGGTGAGGTTCACGCGACTTGGCCGCCGGTCGTCCGACGCCGGGTCGCCGGCACCCCACTCACGCCTGGCCGTCCGGCTGGAGCTGCTGGGCCTGGCGGTAGACGTGCGTCATCCGCTGCCCCACCGTGAAGATCGACACGGCGGCGAGCAGCCACAGCGCGATCTCCAGGGCCGGATCGACACCGACACCGGTGAGGATCCCGCCGACGCCGACGATGAGCAGTCGCTCGGTGCGTTCGGCGATGCCCACGTTGCAGGTCATGCCGAGCCCTTCGGCGCGGGCCTTGACGTAGGAGACGAGGCCACCAACGGCCAGGCAGACCAACGCGGCGGCCACCCCGGAGGGGTCGCCCTGCGTGGCCAGCCAGTACGCGACAGCGCCGAAGACGGCACTGTCGGCGACCCGGTCCATGCTTGAGTCGAGGAACGCGCCGAACCTGGTGGAGCCGCCGCTCATTCGGGCCATCGTCCCGTCGAGCAGGTCGGTGAGCGCGAACAGAGTGACGATCAACGCGCCCGCGACCAGATGGCCGCGGGCACCGAAGCCGAGCGCGCCGATGAGCACACCAACGGTGCCCGCGACGGTGACGGCATTGGGGGTGACGCCCGCGCGCAGCAGGGCGCGGGCAATCGGCTCGACGACGCGGGTCATCCCCGCGCGGGCCGACACTTGGAAGATCTTCGCCATGGCGGTCCCCACGATAACGGTCCGCCCAGCTCCGGCGATACGGACGGTACCGCCGACCCGCCCGGGGGAGGCTTGTGCCTACCCGGCAACGGGTGTGAGATCGAGCCGGGAGGTGAGCCAGCTCACCCGTCCGCCCGTCCCGTTCCCGCTGTGCAGCAGACCACCGGAGGATATCGCCGCGCACTCGCCCCGGGCCGCTTCCCGTCGCGCGGCGGTCGCCACCACCACCGGCTGAGGGAGGTGCGCCCCATGGCGCAGAAGAGTCACGAGAAGGGTTCCACCGGCGGCACGCCGGTGGTCACCGAGCCCGAGCGGGTTCGCAACGTGGTGCTCGTCGGGCACTCCGGGGCGGGCAAGACCACACTGGTCGAGGCCCTGCTCGCGGCGACCGGCACGATCGGCCGCGCCGGCACAGTCGTCGACGGCACCACTGTCGGCGACCACGACCCCGCCGCCGTACGCCAGCAGCGCTCGGTCAGCCTGTCCTGCGCGCCGCTGCTGCACAACGGCATCAAGGTCAACCTGCTGGACACCCCCGGGTACGCGGACTTCGTCGGTGAGCTGCGCGCCGGGCTGCGGGCCGCCGACGCCGCGCTCTTCGTGGTCTCCGCCGCGGGCGGCATGGACGCAGCCACGGTCGCGCTGTGGGAGGAGTGCGCCGCTGTCGACATGCCCCGCGCGGTCGCTGTGGCCCGACTGGACCAGCCCCGCGCCGACGTCGACGAGACGGTGGCGCTCTGCCAGCGCCTCTTCGGTGACAACGTGATGCCCCTCTACCTGCCGATGCTCGGCGACGACGGGGTGTCCACCGAAGGTCTGCTCGGCCTGATCACCCGTCGGGTCTTCGACTACAGCGCCGGGCTCCCCGCCGACGTCCGCGACCCGGACCCGGAGCACCAGCGGGCCATCGACGAGTCCCGCGACGAGCTGATCGAGGGGATCATCGCCGAGAGCGAGGACGAGACCCTCATGGACCGCTACCTCGACGGCGAGGAGATCGGCGACGAGGTGCTCATCGACGACCTGGAGAAGGCCGTCGCCCGGGGCCACTTCTACCCGGTGGTTCCGGTCTGCGCCCAGACCGGAGTCGGGCTGGACGTGCTGCTGGAGGTGCTGACCGCAGCGTTCCCGTCGCCGCTGGAGCACGAGCTGCCGGCGGTGACCGGCGTGGACGGCTCGCCGCGTCCGCCGCTGAGCTGCGACCCGGCCGGGCCGCTGGTCGCCGAGGTCGTCAAGACCACCGTCGACCGCCACGTCGGTCGGGTCTCGCTGGTCCGGGTCTTCTCCGGCACGCTGCGTCCCGACCAGACCGTGCACGTCTCCGGGCACGGCATGGCCGAACGTGGGCACCCCGACCACGACGCCGACGAGCGGGTCGGGCACATCTACACCCCGCTGGGCGCCACAGTGCGGGAGGTGTCGCTCTGCGTGGCCGGCGACATCTGCGCGATCACCAAGTCGGGCAGCGCCGAGACCGGTGACACCATCTCGACCAGCGACGACCCGCTGCTGATCGCCCCCTGGGAGATGCCGGAGCCGCTGCTGCCGGTGGCGATCGCCGCCCACAGCCGCGCCGACGAGGACGCCCTGGCCCGCAATCTCGCCCGCCTGGTCGCCGGCGACCCCACGCTGCGGCTGGAGCGCAACCCGGAGACCCACCAGCTGGTGCTCTGGTGCATGGGCGAGGCACACGCCGACGTGGTGCTCGACCGGCTACGCGCCGGCGGCGTCGAACTGGACACCGAGCCGGTCAAGGTGTCGCTGCGCGAGACGCTGACAGTGCCCGCGAAGGGGCACGGCCGCCACGTCAAGCAGTCCGGGGGCCACGGCCAGTACGCGGTCTGCGACATCGAGGTCGAGCCGCTGCCCCGAGGCAGTGGCTTCGAGTTCGTCGACCGGGTGGTCGGCGGCGCGGTGCCGCACAACTACATCCCGTCCGTGGAGAAGGGCGTCCGCGCCCAACTGGAGCACGGGCTGGTCGCCGGGCACCCAGTGGTGGACCTGCGGGTGACACTGGTCGACGGCAAGTCGCACAGCGTCGACTCCTCCGACGCGGCCTTCCAGACCGCCGGCGCGCTGGCGCTGCGCGACGCCGCCGAGCGTGGCCAGCCGGCCCTGCTGGAGCCGATCGACGAGGTCACCATCCGGGTTCCGGACGGCTCGGTGGGCACGGTGATGGGCGACCTGTCCGGCCGGCGCGGCCGGGTGCTCGGCACCGAACCGGACCCGGACACCGAGGGCCGCACCCTCGTCCGCGCCGAAGTGCCGGCCACCGAACTGCTTCGGTACGCCGTCGAGCTGCGCTCGATGACGGCCGGCACCGGCACGTTCCGCCGCCACTTCGTCCGCCACGACCCCATGCCCGCGCACCTGGCCGACCAGACCCGCAAGGAACAACTCCCCTAACCCGCCCCGCCCCCGCCCCGCCCCGGCCCCGGCCCCGGCCCCGGCCCCGGCCCCGGCGATCTTGCGCTTCCTGTCGTCCTTATGTCGCTGTCGCGGCATAAGTCCCCGCAGAAAATGCAAGATCGGCGTCGGCTGGGGTGAGTCGCGGGTCGATCATGGAGTTGTGGTGGGCAGAAGATTGGTCTATGCCCGATTTGCGAGGCACCACAACTCCATGATCGACGCGGTCGGGGCGGGGCGGGGCGGGCGGGGTGGGGCGGCGGCGGGGTGGGGCGGGGTGTGGGAGCTGGTTACGGGTGGACTGTGGGGTGGGTGGGGCGGGGCCAGTGGGGGCGGTCGGCCTCGCGCAGGGCCGCGGTGCGGACGGCGGCGAGCTGACGCTCCACCTCGACGAACTGGTCCGCTGGAAGTGGGCCCCGGTGCAGCGCTGCGGCGTTCTCCTCGACCTGGGCGACGGTACGGCAGCCCGGGATCGGGACGGTGCGACCGCTGCGCGCCCAGATCCAGCCCAACGCGCCCTGGGCGAGGGTGCGCCCGTCGGCGGTGAGCGCGGCACGGACAGCGCCGACCCGGCGCAGCCACTCCGGTGCCGGTCGGCCACCCCGGAACCACTCCAGCCAGCCCGGGGCCAGCCCGCGTACGTCGTCGCGCGGCAGCGTCGATGCGGCCGTGTACTTGCCGGTGAGCAGACCCATCCCGAGTGGACTGCGGTTGACGCTGGCCAGGTCGTACTTGTCGCAGACGGCGAGCAGCTCGGGGGCGTCGCGCAGCACCGACAGGGCGTGTTGCACGGCGGTGGCGCCGGCGGCGGCGTGCCCGAACGCGGCGGCCCGGTCGGGGCGGTCGGTGCTCCACCCGTACGCGCGGATCAGGCCCTCGGCCACCAGGTCCTCGCAGGTCCCGATCAGCGCCTGCGCCCTCGGCACCGACAGGTCGGCCAGGTGCAGCTGATAGAGGTCGATCCGGTCGGTGTCCAGCCGGCGCAGCGAGGCGGTCACGGCACTGCGCAGGTACGCGGGCGACGCGTCCTCGCCGGTGGCCTGCCGGCCGGCCTCGTCGAAGGTGTAACCCCACTTGGTGGCGATCACGGCGTCGTCGCGGCGACCGGCGAGCGCGCGACCGAGCACCCGCTCACCGTGCCCTGCCCCGTACGTGTCGGCGGTGTCGAAGAGGGTGATGCCCAGATCGAGTGCCCGGCGTACCGCCCGCACCGATTCGTCGTCGTCGACAGCGCCCCAGCCCAGCGGCTGGGTGCCCTCCGCCCAGGGCCCGCCGATCGCCCAGCACCCCATGCCGAGGGCGCTGACCTCGATGCCGCTGCGCCCCAACAACCGTGTCGTGACTGCCATCGGCCGATCGTGCCACCTTCGTCGGGCCCTGGCGTAGCAGATCTGCGGGCGGACACGCGGGTGCACGGTGCCGGTCACGGTGCGGCATGATCAACGCCATGCGGCGGCTCGGGGTGGACATCGGCGGAGTGATCATCGAGCCGGCCGACGACGACGCGGACACCTCGTTCTTCGGCGCGCACTACCTGCGCACCCCGGCCGTCGTCGGGGCGTTCGACGCGCTGGCGGCGCTCGGTCCGGCGTTCGACGAGGTGCACCTGGTGTCCAAGTGCGGGGAGGCCACCGAGCGGCGTACCCGGGAGTGGCTGGCCCACCACGACTTTCCGGCGCGCACCGGCATCCCGGTCGAGCGGGTGCACTTCTGCCGCACCCGACCGGACAAGGCGCCGATCGCCAGACGCCTCGGCCTGACCCACTTCGTGGACGACAAGCTGGAGGTGCTCGGCTATCTCGACTCGGTGCCGCGCCGCTTCCTGTTCCGGCCCCGCAAGGCCGAGGTCGCCGCGCACGCCGCGCTGCTGCCCCGCGTACACCGGGTGGAGAGCTGGTCGGAGCTGACCCCGCTGCTGCGCGCCGACTAGCCGGACCGGCGCGGAGGCCTCGCGACCGGCGTGGCGCGGCCGGCGGCGGTCAGGACGGCCAGGCGCGGGCGAGCAGGTCGCGGGTGTCGCCGAGCAGCTGCGGCAGGACCTTGGTGCGGCCGATCACCGGCATGAAGTTCGCGTCACCACCCCAACGCGGCACCACGTGCTGGTGCAGGTGCGCGGCGATGCCGGCGCCGGCCACCCCGCCCTGGTTCATGCCCAGGTTGAAGCCGTGGGCGTTGCTGACCTTGCGGACCACCCGCATGGCGGTCTGGGTGTACGACGCCAGCTCGGTGGTCTCCGGCACGTCCAGGTCGGTGTAGTCGGCCACGTGCCGGTAGGGGCAGACCAGCAGGTGCCCCGGGTTGTACGGGTAGAGGTTGAGCACCACGAAGACGTGCTCGCCCCGGGCCACCACCAGGCTCTCCTCCGGGGGCAGCTTCGGCCCCCGGCAGAAGGGGCAGCCGGTCGGCTTCTCGTAGCCCTCGGCAGGGCGGTCCTCGCCGGAGATGTAGGTCATCCGGTGCGGCGTCCAGAGCCGCTCCAGGCCGTCCGCCATGCCGTCACTGTCCGTGTGCCGTTCCGCCCCTGTCACGAGCCGATCCTACGGAGCCCCACGGGCACGCCGCGACACCCGCCGTCGGGAAACCCGGCACTGCAAGTTCTTGACGGATCAAAGCGGAAGCATGAAACTTCCATGCATCCAAGTACTTCCATGCATTGATGGAGGGCTACATGTTCCGACGGCTCGGCAGGTTCCTCGCGGCACTGGCGTTGACCGCCGCCACCACAGTGGCCGGCGTCACCCTCACTGCCGGCGCGGCCCAGGCGGACGGCTGCTACACCTGGGGACGCACCCTGTCCCAGGGGGCGTCCGGCGAGGACGTCCGGCAACTCCAGATCCGGGTCGCCGGCTACCCCGGCTACGGCGCGGTACTCACCCTCGACGGCGCGTACGGCCCGGCCACCCGATCGGCGGTGATCCGCTTCCAGCAGGCGTACGGGCTGCCCGCGGACGGCATCGCCGGCCCACAGACGTTCAACCGGCTCTACGCCCTCCAGGACGACGACTGCACCCCGGCCAACTTCAGCTACCCCGAGCTGAACAAGTGCAACAGCGACTGGTCCGGTGGTGCGGTCTCGGCAAGCACCGCCCGGTTCAACGCGCTCGTCTCGATGTGGAAACTCCAGGCCATGCGGCACGCCCTCGGTGACGTGGCCATCGCGATCAGCAGCAGCTTCCGCAGCTACGCCTGCAACAGCGCGGTCGGCGGAGCGTCGAACAGCCGACACCTGTACGGCGACGGGGTGGACCTGGTCGGCTCCCCGTCGTTCTGCCGGCTGGCGCAGCAGGCCCGCAACCACGGCTTCGGGCAGATCCTCGGCCCCGGCTACCCCGACCACAACGACCACACCCACGTGGCGGCGGTCGGAGGCTGGTCAGCGCCGAACTGCGGCATCTGACCCCCAGCCCTCTCTGCCGCACGGGCCTCCCGGCGAAGATCGCGCTCGAACAGGGAAGTAGTGGCCTCCCGCACCGGGGAGGCCACTACTTCCTGGATCGAGCACGATCATGCCGCTGCACGCCGGCGGCAAAGCGGGCCGGCCGTGCACGCGGGCCTTGCGGTGGTCCCGTTACTCTGCCGCGGCGGAGGGGCCGATGTTGGTCCGGGAGCTGACCACGTCCAGCACGTGGGTCACCGCCTCGGCGATCGGTACCCCGTTGCGCTGGGAGCCGTCGCGGTAGCGGAAGGAGACCGTGCCGGCGGCCACGTCGTCGTCACCGGCGATCACCATGAACGGGATCTTCTGCTGCTGCGCCGTCCGGATCTTCTTCTGCATCCGGTCGTCACCCGCGTCCACCTGGGCCCGGATGCCCTCGGCGCGCAGCGCGGCGACGAAGCCGTGCAGGTAGTCGGTGTGGTCCTCGCGGATCGGGATGCCCACCACCTGCACCGGCGCCAACCAGGCCGGGAAGGCCCCGGCGTAGTGCTCGGTGAGCACCCCGAAGAACCGCTCGATCGACCCGAACAGCGCACGGTGGATCATCACGGGCCGCTGCCGGCTGCCGTCGGCGGCCTGGTACTCCAACGCGAACCGCTCCGGCTGGTTGAAGTCGACCTGGATGGTGGACATCTGCCAGGTCCGGCCGATGGCGTCGCGGGCCTGCACGGAGATCTTCGGCCCGTAGAACGCCGCGCCGCCCGGGTCGGGCACCAGGTCCAGGCCGGAGGTCGCGGCGGCGGTCCGCAGCGCCTCGGTGGCCTCGGCCCAGTCCTCCTCGGCGCCGATGAACTTGGGCGAGTCGTCCCGGGTCGACAACTCCAGGTAGAAGTCGTCCAGGCCGTAGTCGCGCAGCAGGTCGAGCACGAAGCTGAGCAGCGCGGACAGCTCGCCGGCCATCTGCTCGCGGGTGCAGTAGATGTGCGAGTCGTCCTGGGTCAGGCCACGGACCCGGGTCAGGCCGTGCACGACGCCGGACTTCTCGTACCGGTAGACAGTGCCGAACTCGAACATCCGCAGCGGCAGCTCCCGGTACGACCGCCCGCGCGACCTGAAGATCAGGTTGTGCATCGGGCAGTTCATTGCCTTGAGGTAGTAGTCCGCGCCCTCCAGCTGCATGGGCGGGAACATGGTGTCCGCGTAGTACGGCAGGTGACCGGAGGTCTGGAACAGCTGCGCCTTGGTGATGTGCGGGGTGTTGACGAACTCGTACCCCGCCGCCTCGTGCCGCTGGCGCGAGTAGTGCTCCATCTCGCGGCGGATGATGCCGCCCTTGGGGTGGAAGACCGCCAGGCCGGAGCCGATCTCGTCGGGGAAGCTGAACAGGTCGAGGTCCGCGCCGAGCTTGCGGTGGTCGCGCCGGGCGGCCTCCTCCAACAGCTTCAGGTACGCCTTGAGCTCGTCGCGGGTCGGCCACGCGGTGCCGTACACCCGCTGTAGTTGGGGGTTCTTCTCCGACCCCCGCCAGTACGCGGCGGCGGAGCGCATCAGCTTGAACGCGCCGATCAGTCGGGTGGTCGGCAGGTGCGGACCCCGGCACAGGTCCGACCAGCAGACCTTGTCCTCCTTGGCGTCGAGGTTGTCGTAGATGGTCAGCTCGCCGCCGCCCACCTCCATCACCTCGTCGGTGTCCAGGCCCTCGCCCTTGACCTCGATTAACTCCAGCTTGAACGGCTCGTCGGCCAGCTCGGAGCGCGCCTCCTCCAGGCTGCCGAAGCGGCGGCGACGGAACCGCTGCCCGGACTTGATGATCTCCTGCATGCGCTTCTCGAGCTTGCTGAGGTCATCGGGCTGGAACGGCTTGGCGACGTCGAAGTCGTAGTAGAAGCCGTTCTCGATGGGCGGGCCGATGCCCAGCTTGGCCTCGGGGAAGATGTCCTGCACGGCCTGGGCGAGGACGTGCGCGGTGGAGTGACGCAGCACGTTGAGCCCGTCGGGCGAGTCCAGGCTGACCGGCTCGACGACGGTCTCCTCGGCCGGCGTCCAGTCCAGGTCGCGCAGCTGGCCCTGCGGGTCGCGGACCACGACGATCGCCTTGGGACCGTTCGCGGGCAGTCCGGCCGCGGCCACCGCGTCGGCCGCCGTGGTCCCGGCGGCGACGACGACGGGGTCGGCCACGGCGGGGGTACGGGGTGCGGACACGGGGACTCCTCCAAGTGGTACGAAACGGTGCCGATCCTCGGCTCCTGCCGATGCTATCGGTCGCCCCGCCCCCGACCGGGAACGGCACCTCCTTACCGCCGACGTTGAACCTTTCGCGCCTCGCAGCCGAACTAGAAGGTGTGGCCGGAAACCGGTGCCGGCCGCGTCGACACGGATGGGGGCACGAGATGGCGAGCACGTACGGCGGTGGCCGTCGGCGGCGGATCGTGGCGGCGACCGCGGTGACCGCCGCTGGGCTGCTGCTCTGGCCTGGCACGGCGTACGCGGCGGACGTGACGACCACCCCGACCGAGGCCCGGCAGGGCGACGCGGTACGGCTGGAGTTCAGCGTTCCGGAGGAGCGGGCCGGCACGAAGACCAACCAGATCGAGGTCCGGCTACCGGCCGACGCGCCGATCGCCGAGGTCTACCCCATGTCGGTCGACGGCTGGGCGCCCCGGATCAGCTCCCGCACCCTGGACAAGCCGGTGGCCGGTATCCACTCCTCCGGGGTGACCACTGTGACGACGGCGGTGACCTGGGTCCGGGTCGGTACGAGTGACCCAGGGCCGGCTCGGCTGGCGCTCTCCATGGGGCCGATGCCACAGGCCGAGCGGCTCACCTTCGAGGTCGTCCAGACGTACGCCGACGGCACCGTGGTCCGGTGGGCGGACGCCACCGGCCCGCACCGGGCCCCGGCGCTCACCCTGCTGCCGGCGGCGCCCGGCGCGGCGGGTCCGGCCGCACACGGCGGGCACGCCGGCCCGGCGGCCGGGGCACCGCCCGCCGCGGACAACGGTGTGGACGCCGCACCGCCGGCCCAATCGGGTGGTGCCGACGAGGGCAGCGCCGACGGGATGCTGGCCGCCGGCCTGCTGGCCGGGCTGGGCGGTGGCGCGGCGATCGGCTGGCTGGTCAGCCGGTGGCGCCGACGTGACCCGGGCGAGGCGGCCGCGCTCGCCGAGGTGACCGGCGACCCCGACGAGGCCGCGACGCTGGCCGAGATAACCGGCCGCGGAGACGACGCCGCAACGCCAGACCCGACGGCCGCCAACCCGCAGCCCGCCGACCCGCAGGCGGCTGTTCCCGCAGCATCGCGGTGATCCACTTGGCTTTCAGGAAACCGCGGCATCCCCGCCGCCCGGACGACCCGATTTGCAGGAAGCCGAGGTGATCGTGGGCCGGTGGTCAGGGCAGCCAGGTAGGTAGCGGCTCGCGGGCGGCCAGCCACTGCTCGGGCACCCCGCCCGGAGTGCCGACGCCGGTGTGCGCCGCCACCACCGCTCCGGCGATGGCGGCCGTGGTGTCCACGTCCCCACCGGCCCGTACGCACGTCCCGATGGCCGCCGGATAGTCGTCGAGGTGGGTGGCGGCCACCCAGAGGGTGAACCCGACGGTGTCCTGGGCGGTCACCCGGGAGCCGTTGCCGAGCGCCGCGACCACCTGGGGCAGCGGCCGACCGAGCAGCCCGACGGCCCGGTGTACGCCCCGGTGCACCTCGGTGCTCGGATCGAGCGCGGCGGCGATCCCGGCGAGCAGGCGCTCCGGGGCCGGCCGGTGCCCGTCGAGGCGGGCCCGGGTGGCCAGCGCGGCGGCGACGGCGACGGCGACCGCCCCGGCGATCCCCTCCGGGTGCGCGTGCGTCACCTCGGCGGACGCGCGGGCCTGCGCCGCGGCGCGCGCCGTCGAGTCGGCGAAGTACGCGCCCAGCGGGCCGACCCGCATCGCCGCGCCGTTGCCGCAGGAGCCCTGCCCGTCGAAGGCGGAGGCGGCGGCCAGCGGCCACGGGGTGCCGGCACGGATCAGCCCGAGGATCAGCATCGCTCCCGCGCCGTAGCCCCGGCGTTCACTGCATCGCTCGGCGAAGGAGAGGGCCAGCCGGTCCCGGTCGATGCCGCCGGACTCGGCCAGCTGGGCGAGGACCGAGCAGGCCATCTCGGTGTCGTCGGTCCACTCCCAGGGCGCTGGCGGCAGCGCGTCGGAGTCGAGATCCACGGGCGCCGGGCCCGGCAGGAAGTACTGCGCGCCGAGCGCGTCGCCGGTGGAGAGACCGGCGAGGCTGTCCCGGGCGAGCGCCAGGCGAGCATCGGCGAACAGGGTGAACGACATCGTCGTACCAGCTTGCCCGGTCGCCAGGCACGCCGCAACGCGATCAACTTGCCAGGCCAAGTACGGTCTTGTCGTGGCCTCCGTGCTCCTGGTCGAAGACGATCACGTCGTACGCGGCGCGATGCTGCGGTCCCTCACCGACCGGGGGCATGCCGTGCACGCCGTGGGTACGGCGTTGGACGCCCTGCGTCGGGTCGCCGCGGAGACACCCGACCTGGTGGTGCTCGACCTCGGCCTGCCCGACCTGGACGGCTCGGACGCGCTGCGGATGCTGCGCGGCATCACCGACGTTCCGATCATCATCGCCACCGCCCGCGACGACGAACAGTCGGTGGTGAAGCTGCTGCGCGCCGGCGCCGACGACTACATGGTGAAGCCGTTCACCGGCGCGCACCTGGACGCCCGGATCACCACAGTGCTGCGTCGGGCCGGCCGGGCCAGTCGGTCCGTGCAGCCCGCGGTGCACAGCGTCGGCGGGCTGCGGGTGGACGTGGGCGAACGCAGCGCCCAGCTCGACGGGGAGCCGCTGGCGCTGACCCGCAAGGAATTCGACCTGTTGGCGTATCTCGCCGCACGACCGGGGCGGGTAGTGTCCCGCCGGGAACTCTTGGAGGAGGTATGGCGGCAGCCATCGGTCGGCGAGGATCAGACCATCGACGTTCACCTGTACTGGCTCCGCAGAAAGATGGGCGAGTCCGCGGCGAAGCCGCGCTACCTGCGCACCGTGCGGGGGGTCGGATTCCGGCTGGTGGCACCGGACTGAGGACGGCGCTGGCCCTGCTCACGGCCGGCATGTGCAGTCTCGTGGCGCTCGCGTTCCTGATCCCGCTCGGGCTCAGCCTGCGGGAGCAGAGCCGGGACGAGGCGATCGCCGACGCGGCGCGGCGCAGCGCGCTGGTGACCGGCGCGCTGGCGGTGAGCACCGACCCGGCGGTCGTCGAGCGTGCCGTGGTGGCCAGCGCCGAGGGCGCCCCCACCCGACCCGTGGTGCACGGGTTGGGGTTGGACGAGTCCGCCGGTCGGGCCAGCGGCAGCGACCTGGACCGGGCCCGCTCCGAGCGCCAGTCGTTGGTCGTCGACGTCGACGGGGGTGTGGCCCGGCTCGACCCGGTCGTCCTCGGGGACCGGACGGCAGTGGTCGAGGTGTTCCTTCCGGAGTCGACGCTGGGTGAGGGCGCTGGCGGCACCTGGCTGCTGCTGTTCGCGGTCGGCGCGGCGATGGCCGGCGCGGCGGTGCTGGTGGTCGACCGGGTCGCTGCCCGCGCCGTGGACTCCACCCGGGGTCTGGTCAAGGCCGCGCTCTCCGTCGGCGACGGCGACCTCGGCGTACGCGTCGAGCCGACCGGTCCGCGCGAGTTGGCCGAGGCCGGGTACGCCTTCAACCGGATGGCGGACCGGCTGGACGCCGCCCGCACCGACGAGCGGGAGTTGGTGGCCGACCTGTCGCACCGTCTGCGTACCCCGTTGACGGTGCTGCGCCTGGACGCTGAGGCGTTGGAGTCCGACGACACCAGCGTGGGTTCGTTCAGCCCGGCGGAGTTGGACCGGCTGCGGGGGATCCGGCGGATCCGGCAGGCGATCGTCACCCTGGAGGGTGAGATCGACGTGCTGATCAAGACCACCCGTAAGACGGTGGCGCTCGAGGCCGGGCCGGCGATGTGCGACGTCAGCGAGGTGGTCCGCGACCGGATGGTGTTCTGGGCGGCGTTGGCCGGCGACCAGAACCGCCCGCACCGGGTCAACGGCGCCCAGCTGCGCATCCCGGCGCCGGTGCCCCGTGCCGAACTCGCCGCCGCGCTGGACGCGGTGATCGGCAACGTCTTCCGCTACACCCCGCAGGGCACCGCGTTCGAGGTGGCGGTGTCCCGGCGCGACGGTTACGTGGCGATCCGGATCGACGACGCCGGCCCCGGCATCGCCAACCCGGACCGGGCACTGCGCCGGGGCACCAGTGACCAGGGCTCGACCGGGCTCGGGCTGGACATCGCCAAGCGGGTCGCGTTGCAGGCCAACGGCTCGGTGAGCATCGACCGCGCCCGGCTGGGCGGGGCCAGCGTGGTGATGCTGCTCGCCGACCCGGAAGCGACCCCCCGGCAGGTCAGCCGCTTCGGTCTGGTCGGTCGGATGGCCCGCGACGCCCGGGACACGAAGGCCACCGGACGTCGCTGGCCCCGCCAGCGCCCCACCGACGACTGACCCGGCCGAACCCGGGGCTGTGCGCCGGCGCAAGTCTTCCTTAGATCGCGGTTAACGACCGCGTTGGATCGGCCACGGGCTGACAGGATCAGAGCACGAACCCACCAGTTCCACCGGCCGAGCGCACCACGCACCCACGGCCGGTGGAGCCGCGCGCGCGGCGGGAGTCACAGGTCCCCCCACACCCACGCTCCCGCCGCGCGCCCTGCTCAACCGACCGGCCCAGCCGACCGACCGGCCCAGCCAACAGACGAGCTCAGCCGGCGGTGGTGAGGTACGCGTCGATCTCGGCGAGGATCCGCTGCTGACCGGCGGCGTCCAGGAAGGACGCGGTCACCGCGTTGCGGGCCAGCCCGGCCACACCCTCGGCGCCGACGCCGAGCAGGCGGGCGGCCACCGCGTACTCGTCGTTGAGGGTGGTGCCGAACATCGGCGGGTCGTCGGAGTTGATGGTGACCAGCAGCCCGGCCTCGACCAGCCGGGGCAGCGGATGCTCGTCGAGGGTGGCCACCGCCCGGGTGCGCACGTTGGAGGTCGGGCAGATCTCCATCCCGATCTGCCGCTCGGCCAGGTACGCGAGCAGCTGCGGGTCCTGCGCGGCGGAGATGCCGTGCCCGATCCGCTCGGCGCCCAACTCGTTCAGCGCGTCCCAGACGGTCTGCGGGCCGGTGGTCTCCCCGGCGTGCGGCACCGAGCGCAGCCCGGCGGCGCGGGCCTGGTCGAAGTAGGGCCTGAACTGCGGTCGGGGTACGCCGATCTCCGGGCCGCCCAGACCGAAACTGACCAGCCCGTCCGGGCGCTCGTCCAGCGCGATGCGCAGCGTCTCCTCGGCTGCCGGCAGGCCGGCCTCGCCGGGGATGTCGAAGCACCAGCGCAGCTCGATGCCGAAGTCGGCCAGGGCGCGCTTGCGGGCGTCCTCGATGGCCTCGCAGAACGCCGGCGCGGGAATGCCCCGTCGGACGTGCGAGTACGGGGTGATGGTCAGCTCCGCGTACCGGACCTGTTGGCGGGCCAGCTCGCGGGCCACCTCGTGGGTGAGGATCCAGACGTCCTCCGGGTCGCGGATGAGGTCCACGACGCTGAGGTAGACCTCGATGAAGTGCGCGAAGTCGCGGAACTCGAAGTAACTGGCGAGCGCGTCCGGGTCAGCCGGCACGGGGGTACGCCCCTCGTGGCGGGCGGCCAACTCGGCGACGATCCGGGGCGAGGCGGAGCCGACGTGGTGCACGTGCAGCTCCACCTTGGGCAGGCCGGCGATGAAGGTGGAAAGGTCGGTCACGGGTTCTCCTGGGCATGGTCGCCGGTGCGGGCGACGACGAAGACGCGGCGGAACGGGAAGTACACCTGACCCTGCCGCACCGGGTACGCCGCGGCGAGCCGTACTCCCAGCTCGGCCCGGAAGGCGGACCAGCCGGCGGCGTCCAGTGCGGCCCGGACCGGGCGCAGCGCGGTGCCCTCCATCCAGGCCAGCACCGGGTGCTCGGCGGCGGGTCGAGCCGGCAGCAGGTGCACGTAGGTAGTCTCCCAGGCGTCCACCGCGCAGCCGGCGGCGGTCAGCAGCGCCGCGTAGTCGGCCGGGTCGTCGACCGGGTCCGCGCGCAGCAGCGGGGCGACCTCGGACCGCCAGGTCGGCCGGTTGGCGACCTCCCGCAGGGCGCGGTGCGAGTCGGCGGCGAAGTTGCCGGGGACCTGCATGGCGAGCCAGGCACCGGCGGGCAGCTCGGCAGCCCAGCGGCGCAGCAGCTCCTGATGGCCGGGGACCCACTGCAACGCCGCGTTGCTGACCACCACGTCCTCGTCGCCGGCCGGAGCCCAGTCGCGCAGGTCGGCGACCGCGAAGTCGACCGGCGCATCGAGGGCCTCGGCCCGCTCGATCATGTCGGGTGAGGAGTCGAGGCCGCGCACCCGGCTGGTCGGCCAGCGCTCGACGAGGACGGCGGTGAGCTGGCCGGGGCCGCAGCCGAGGTCGATCACCGCCCGGGGTCGCTCGGCCGGGATCCGGGCGAGAAGGTCGTGAAACGGCCGGGATCGCTCGTCGCCGAAGCGCAGGTAGGTCGTCGGGTCCCACATGGTCGCCTCCCAAACCGTACGTCCGTACTGCTAAAGGTACGGCTCGCGTGGCAGGGTGGCAACCCGATCACTAGGCTCGGGGCATGGAACAGCGCAGCTTCAACCGGCTCGGCCGGACCGTTGGCGCGGTCGGCCTGGGCGCGTGGCAACTCGGCGCCGACTGGGGCACCGTCAGCGAGGACGACGCGATGGCGGTGCTCGCCGCCGCCGTGGACGCCGGGGTCACCTTCCTCGACACCGCCGACGTGTACGGCGACGGCCGCAGCGAGCAGCTGATCGGCCGCTTCCTGCGCACCCGACCCGACGCCGGGCTGACCATCGCCACCAAGATGGGCCGCCGCGTCGAGCAGCGGCCGGAGGCGTACACCCTGGCCAACTTCCGGCAGTGGACCGACCGCTCCCGGGCCAACCTGGGCGTGGACACCCTCGACCTGGTCCAGCTGCACTGCCCGCCCACCGAGGTCTTCTCCTCCGACGAGGTCTTCGACGGCCTGGACACCCTCGTCGCCGAGAAGGCCATCGCCGGGTACGGAGTCAGCGTCGAGACCTGCGACCAGGCCCTCACCGCGATCGCCCGACCAGGGGTGGCGAGCGTCCAGATCATCCTCAACGCCGTCCGCCACAAGCCCCTCGAGCAGGTGCTGCCGGCCGCGGCGGCAGCCGGTGTCGGCATCATCGCCCGCGTGCCGCTCGCCAGCGGTCTGCTCTCCGGCCGCTACGACGAGCACACCGAGTTCCCCGCCGACGACCACCGCAACTACAACCGACACGGCGCAGCCTTCGACGTCGGCGAGACGTTCTCCGGAGTCGACTTCGACCGAGGTCTCGCCGCCGTACGCCGGCTGGCTCCGCTTGTCGACGCGGACCGCACGATGGCGCAGTTCGCGCTGCGCTGGGTGTTGGACCAGGCGGGCGTCACAGTGGTCATCCCCGGTGCCCGCGACGCTGACCAGGCCCGACGCAACGCCGCCGCGGCGGCCCTGTCCCCGCTCACCGACGAGCAGTTGGCAGCCGTCCGCGAGACCTACGACGAGCTGATCCGCCCGCAGGTGCACGACCGGTGGTGACCCGCGCGCCCGGGGTGCTCGCGTCGCGCCGCCCGGTCGGCGATGCTGGACGGCGGTGCGCCGCCCCGGGCGGCGGAGAGGGGACACGATGAGGGGCTGGCTTCCGCTCACCCTCGGCCTCCTGGCCGTGGTGATCGGTGCGGTGTGGACGGTCCAGGGCCTCGGCTACATCAGCGGCAGCGTGATGACCGACGAGAAGATCTGGGCGGTCATCGGCCCGCTCGTGACGGCGGCCGGGCTGATGGTGCTCTGGCTCGGCCTGCGCTCGCGTCGACGCTGACCAGTCGCTCCACCGGGGAGCCTGAGCAGGCGAAAGCCCCGCATCCCAACCGGGATGCGGGGCTTTACCGCGACCCTTGAGCCGGATCGTCCCACTGGCCGGCGGGGGCCGGCCGTCCTACTCAGATGGGACGAACCTGCTCAGCCTGCGGGCCCTTCTGACCCTGAGCAATCTCGAACTCCACCCGCTGGTTCTCCTCCAGCGAGCGGTAGCCGCTGGACTGGATGGCCGAGAAGTGGACGAACACGTCAGCACCCCCACCATCGACGGTGATGAAGCCGAAGCCCTTGTCAGCGTTGAACCACTTCACGGTTCCCTGAGCCATGTGTATCTCCCTCTAAAAACTGGCGGCCGTGCACGCCGTCCGGCCGATTGGCCGTTTTTGAGCAGCGGCGCCTGAGGCGGCCCCACGAAGGAGACTTCTCTCAACCCACGCCATCTCGCAACAGCGGGGATCAGCAAATCACGGAGGTAAAAAGTCTGTCACGACCTCTCCGACGAATTTCTCCGACATGTGACCTGACGGATGCCTCTGGTGCGCTGGGCGGCGTGCGATGCCATGCGAAAGCCCCCTTCCCATCGATGCGGGAAGGGGGCTGAAGTCGCTGCCAGGTCAGTCCGGCCAGCTGCCGGTCATCCGGCGTACGCCGACCGCACCGCCCCGGTCCACGGCGGCCCGGACGACCGCGAAGATGGCGCCCTGCAACGCCGCGGCGGCCAGGACCTCGCCCCAGCCGCGATCCTCGTCGGTCGCGTTGGGCGCCTCACCGTCGCCCGCGGTGACCTTCCAGACCTGCCGGAAGATCGCCCCGGCCACCGTGCCTGCGGCGATACCCAACAACACGCCGACCGGCCGGTACGCGACCCTGCCGATGCTCTTACTCACCTACGCCTCCCCCGCACGATCATCAGCACCACCACGGTGGCCACCGCACCGGCCGCGATGGCCGCCCACGGCACCGGGTTGCGGCGCACCAACTCGCCCTTGTCATACGCCTGTGCGCGTACCATCTCGCCCTTTTCGTACGCCTGCGCCCGCGCCATACCGGCACCACGTGCGGCCTGCCCGCGGACCCGAGCGACGGTCTGCGCCGCCTGCTCCCGCATCCGCTCCTTGGCCTGCTCGGCGGACTCCTTGAGACGCGCCTTGACGTCGGCCTTGGCGGCCAACGCCTCCATCGTCTCGCCCAACTCGACCCGGGTGCGACGGATCTCCTCGCGGAGGGCCTCCGTGTCGCCGGTCCCGTTACCGGTCATTGCCGCCCCCTGTCCTTCACTGCGGCGGTGACGGTGTCCATGTCTGCCCGGAGACTACGGACCGTGGCCGCCGGCACCGGCGGGACGGCACGGCTGACCTGCTTCTTGCCCACCAGGGCGAGGATGCCGGCCACCAGGAAGCAGGCCACCGCCACGATCAGCGCTGCGGCCCACGCGGGCAACACCAGGTCGAGCAGCAGGATCGCCGTGGCGACCAGCGCACCCAGACCGAAGAACGCGAGCGCGCCACCGCCGCCGAACAGGCCGATCCCGATGCCCGCGTGCTTACCCTTCTGGGTCAACTCCGCTCGGGCCAGCGTCAGTTCGTCCCGCACGAGGCGGGAGATCTGCTCGGTGGCCCGCTGCACCAACTCGGCGGTGGAGGGCTCGCTCCCGTTCTGGGATGTACGGGCTTTCGCCACGTCAGCCATGCTGTCCTCCTTTCCTCATCACCGCGCTGTATGCCCGAAGTCGCCGCTCGTCAATCCTAAAGCGCGCCAGGCAGCTCACCGTCCCCGTTGTCCGGACGCCGCGCCGCCAATGCGCGGTCAGCCGCCGCGATCACGCCAGAGACGTCCGGCAGCACATCCCCAACCCAAGCCCGACCAAACCTCCCCCACCGCGGGGGGGTCCTGTCAGTGGCGGGTTTCTTCGGGGCCTACGAAGGCTTCGCTGCGGGCGTCGCCGTCGTCGCTGCCGCCGAAGACACGGGCGTCGTCGGGCGCCTCGGTGTCGGACAGGCGGCGGGCCGGCCGCCGCGGCTGCACCCACTGCCAGGGCAGGTTGCTGTTCGAGTCGCCCAGCTCGGTGCGCAGCCGGGGCATCGCGGTCGGGCGGTTGTCCCGGATCCAGGCGACCAGGTGCTCCCGGACGAGGCAGCGCAGGTCCCACAGGCTGCCCGCGTCGGCGGCGCTGACCAGCGCGCGCAACCGGACCGTCCCGCCGGTGGCGTCGGTGACCTGGAGGACGCAGACCCGCCCGTCCCACAGCTCGGTGCCCTCGACGAGGCGGCGCAGCTCCTCGCGCATGGTCTGCACCGGCACCGCCCAGTCGACGTCGAATTCGGCGGTGCCGAGCACCGCCGCCTCCGTCCGGGTCCAGTTCTGGAACGGCTTGCTGGTGAAGTACGAGGTGGGCAGGATCAACCGGCGGTCGTCCCAGATCTGCACCACGACGTAGCTGAGGGTCAGCTCCTCGATGCGACCCCACTCCCCCTCGACGACGACCACGTCGTCGAGCCGGACGGCATCGCTGAAGGCCAGTTGGAGGCCGGCGAAGACGTTCCCGAGCAGGCTCTGCGCGGCGAGCGCGGCCACCACACCGACCACACCGGCCGAGGTCAGCACACCCGCGCCGATGCCCCGCACGCTGGGGAACGTCATCAGCATCACGCCGACGGCCAGGATGACGACCACCGCGATGGTCAGTCGGCGCAGCATCACCACCTGGGTGCGGACCCGCCGGGCGTGCCGATTGTCCGGTACGTCGACCCGGAACCGGGCCAATGCGGTGTCCTCCACGACGACCAGCAGACCGGCGAGCAGCCAGGCGAGGGTGGCGATGACGCCGAGGATGAGCAGGTGCAGCAGCAGCCGACGCCAGCTCTCGCCGACCGCGTACCCGGTGGTGAAGCGGGCGGCGAACTGCACGGCCAGGACCGTTGCGGCGACCTGGAACGGGCGGTGCGCGTGGTCGGTCAACTCGGTCAACAGCAGTGACCGGCGGCCGAACCGCCGGGTCATCCGGTGGATGACCTCGACCAGGAACAGGGCGACCGCCGCCGCGACGAGCGCGGCGACGGCCGTTTCGAGATAGTTCTGCACGGCTTCGGTGCTCCCCTTCGACCAGGCGTCGGGCACTTCGGGCAAAAGCCCAAGAGTGCCCGACATCCGTGGTATCGACCAGCTCAGACCTTGCGGTACCGGGACTGGAGGAAGCAGTAGACGCCGAAGGCGGCGATGCCGAGGGCGACCAGGGCCAGCAGGAAGGCGCCATAGGACTGCTCACGCAGGGTGTGCAGCGCGGCGTCCAGACCACGGGCCTTCTCCGGGTCGTAGTTCACCGCCGCCACGATGACCAGCAGACCGGCGATGCCGTAGGCGACGCCCTTGGCGATGTATCCGGCCATGCCCAGCCGGCGGGCGAGCTGGCGGGTCTTCGGGCTCATCTCGCCGGTCTTGAGGTGCTTCTCAAACTTCTTCCGGGCACCGTAGATCACCAGGCCGATGCCGATCGCGGCGACCACCAGGCCAGCCAGGCCGACCAGCCAGCGGCCACCGCTGGAGGTCATCAGCTTGCCAGTCAACGCCTCCTGCTGGTCGGCGCTGTTCGACCCGGCGTCCTTGAAGACCTTGAAGGCGGTCCAGGCGAAGTAGAGGTAGACGACGGTCCGGCCGGCCGAGGCGAGCCGTTCCAGGACCCGCTCCTTGCCGCGCTCGGCGCGGTGCCCGACCGCCGCCTCCAGCGCCTGCCAGATCGCCATCGCGAGCAGGCCGACCGCGACGGCGATGACCAGGAACTTGCCGAGGGGCTGTGCGGAGAGGGTACGCAGCGCGCCGGACTGGTCGCCGTCGTCGGACGACGTGCCGAACGCGATCTGCAACGCCAACCAGGCGAAGAGAAGGTGGACGATGCCGTAGCCGATGAAGCCGGCCCGGGCGAGAAGTTCCAGCCACCGGCTGTCCGCCGTACGGGAGGCGGTGGCTTCGGCGCTACGGGTGAGTGACATGGCGTCACAATCTCCGATTCTGAAGATTCCCAAACGTCGGCCACCGCCGCCCGCCCAGGTCAGCTGCCCGGGTTGCGCGATACGCGAATCTTGACCTGCTGGTCGGTCACGCTGTCCAGGGTGACCGCGAAGCCCTCGGCCTCGGCTGCCTGCTGACCGGTGGTGAGGGTGAGCTGCTCACCGGCGACCTCGACGGTCACCTGGTCACCCTCGGCGCCGACCAGCTTGGCCTCGACGCCCAGGATGGTGGCGCTCGCGTCGACACCCCGCTCGAAGGTGACGGTGCAGGCGTCCAGCCCGCAGTCGGTGGAGGCGCCCTGGGAGCTGCACCCGGCGAGCACGGCGAGGCCGAGCGCCAGACCGGCGAAGAGACCGGCGGCGCGGCGGACGGGGGAAATGGGCATGGTGGCGGGTCGGTTCGTCACCTCGCCAAGAGTACGAGACATCTGCGAGGTCGCCGCCGAACGGTGATCACCCGGCGGCCGAGAAGGGTACGGGGAGCACCGGCTAGGGTCCGGGCATGCCGTTCGACATCGCCCGCACCCGGGCCGCCTACCCCGCCCTGACCGAGGGCTTCGTCCACTTCGACGGTGCCGGCGGCACCCAGACCGCGGCCGGTGTGATCGACGCGGTCACCGACGCCATGCGGTCGGCGGTGGGCAACCGCAGCGCCGCCTTCGTACCGGGTCGCCGGTCGTTGGAGTTGGTGGCCGAGGCACGCTCGGCGGTGGCCGACCTGCTCGGCGCCGACCCGGCCGGGGTGGTGCTCGGCCCGAGCGCGACCGCGCTGACGTACACCCTCGCCCGCACGCTCGGCGCGGCCTGGCGCCCGGGTGACGAGGTGGTGGTCTCCCGGCTCGACCACGACGCGAACGTGCGACCGTGGGTGCAGGCCGCCGAGGCGGCCGGCGCGACGGTGCGCTGGGCCGAGGTCGACCGGCACACCGGTGAACTGCCCGCGGCCCAGTACGCGGACCTGGTGGGCGAGCGGACCCGGGTGGTCGCGGTGACCGCCGGCAGCAACGCCATCGGCACCATGCCGGACGTGTCGGCGATCGCCAAGACCGCGCACGCGGTCGGCGCGTTGGTCTACGTCGACGGGGTGCACTCGGTGCCGCACGGGCCGACCGACCTGGCCTCGCTCGGCGCCGACGTGCTGGTCACCAGCGCGTACAAGTGGTCTGGCCCGCACCTGGCGGCGATGGTGGCGGACCCGGCCCGGTGGGCGGCGTTGCGCCCGGCGAAGCTGGTGCCGTCCTCCGACGCGGTGCCGGACCGGTTCGAGTACGGCACGCCGAGCTTCCCACTGCTGGCCGGCATGGCCGCCGCGGTGGATCACCTGGCGGGGCTGGACCCGGACGCGGTCGGGGACCGGCGGGTCCGGCTGCGGGCCGGGCTGGCCGCCGCCCAGGCGCACGAGGAGGCACTGCTGGACCGGTTGCTCGCCGGGCTGGCGCAGCGGCCGGCGATCACCGTCTACGGCTCGCCGGCGCGGCGCTGCCCGACGGTCTCGTTCCGAGTCGCCGGGATGTCGCCGGCGGCCACCCAGGAGGCGTTGGGCGCCGCCGGGTTCTGCCTCTCCGTCGGCGACTACTACGCCTACGAGTACTTCCAGCTGATGGGTCTTCGCGACAGCGGCGGCGCGGTGCGGGCCAGCATCTACCACTACAACACGGCCGACGAGGTGGACCGGTTGCTCGGCGAACTCGACGCGCTGGCCGAGCAGGCGGGGAGAATGGCCGGATGAGCACCCTGGTCGAGGACAACCCGGCGAAGCACCGCTTCGAGATCCTGGTCGACGACGCGCTGGCCGGCTTCACCGCGTACCTGCCGCGCGGTGAGGTCCTGGTCTTCACCCACACCGAGGTGGACCGGGGCTTTCAGGGCAAGGGGGTGGGCGGCGCGCTGATCCGCGGCACCCTGGACCAGCTCCGGGCACGCGGCACGACTGTGGTGCCGCAGTGCCCCTTCATGGCCGCGTTCATCGACAAGCACCCCGAGTACGCCGACCTGGTCGCCGACCTGCCGTAGCGCGGGCCGGTCAGCGGGTGCCGGTGAGCACCTCGGCGGCGGCCTGTCCGCTGGCCCGGGTGGCGCCGTGGGTGGCCAGGTGCACCGCCCCGGTGACCAGCTCGGGCACGCCCAACTCGACAACGACGGCGTCCGGCCGGGCGGCCAACGCGCGGTGCACGGCGGCGCGCATCCAGTCGTGCCGGTGCTGGTCGCGAACGACCAGGACCAGCGGGCGGCTGCCCGCCCCGGCGCCCGGGTCCGCCGGCACGTCGGGTTCGGCGTAGCGGACCGTGCTGGTGCCGGGCAGCAGCTCGGTCAGTGGTCCGCCGATGCCCCACGGTGTCTCGGCGCCGATGGCGATGTTGCGCAGCGGCTCGAACTCGACGACGTGTGCCGCGCGGGTCAGGGGCAGCGCGACAGTCGTGCCCGGGGCGGCGGTGACCCGGACGGCCCGGCGGGCGGCGACCAGCCCGACGTCGGCGGCGGCGCGTGCGCCGGCCGAGCCGGCGCTGCGGGCGGCCACCGTCCAGGCGGCGAGTTGACCGACGCGCTTTGCGGCCTCGGCGAGACGTTCCTCGGGCAGCTCACCGGAGACGACGGCGGCCACGATGGCGTCGCGCAGCTCGCGGGCGGCCTGCTCGTCGGCCCGTTCGCCACCGATGCAGATGGCGTCGGCCCCGGCGGCGAGGGCGCGGACCGTCGCACCGGCGAAGCCGTACCGGTCAGCGACCGCGCGCATCTCCACCGCGTCGGTGACCACCACGCCGGAGAAGCCCAGCTCGTCGCGGAGCAACCCGCCCAGGATGCGCTGACTCAGCGTCGCCGGCAGGTGCGGGTCGAGCGCGGGCACCAGCAGGTGGCCGGTCATCACCGCCTGCACCCCGGCGGCCACGGCGGCCCGGAACGGGGCCAGTTCGCAGGCGTCCAGCCGGTCCCGGTCGGCGGTGATCCGGGGCAGGTCGTGGTGTGAGTCGACCCGGGTGTCGCCGTGCCCGGGAAAGTGTTTGGCGCAGGCCGCGACGCCGCCGGCCTGAAGCCCGCGGACCCAGGCGGCGGTGTGCCGCGCGACCAGCACCGGGTCGGCGCCGAAGGAGCGGACGCCGATCACCGGGTTCGCCGGGTTGGAGTTGACGTCGGCGTCCGGGGCGTAGTTGAGGGTTACGCCTGCCGTGGCCAACTCGGCGCCGAGGTCCCGGGCGACGGCCTCGGTCAGCTCCGGGTCGTCGACCGCGCCGAGGGCGAAGTTGCCCGGCCGGGAGCTCCCGTGCACCGACTCCAGCCGGGTGACGTCGCCGGCCTCCTCGTCGATCGCCACGATGACGTCCGGCCGTTCCGCGCGCAACGTCGCGGTGAGCGCGGCCACCTGCTCGGTGTCGACGACGTTGCGGGCGAAGAGCACCACCGAGCCGAGACCCTCGCCGAGCCAGCGGCACACCCATGGCGGCGGGGTGGTGCCGACGAAGCCGGGTTGCAGGACGGCGGCGGCGAGCGCCGGGAGGTGCCCGTTGGTAGTTGTCACTCCGCCCCCTTGCAGTGATCGATGTCGATCACCGGCGACGGTGCGCCCCCGTCGACCCGCTGGTTGCGCTCGCTCATGCGGCCCCCGTACCCCATCTCTCGCGCGCCCTCGGCGCACCGCCACCGGCAGGCGGTCCTGCCATGGTCACACTGAGCGATTCAATAGTCAATAAACCTTACAGTTGCCTGGCGGCCCGCTCCCCGGGGAGAGTGCGGGGATGGATCCCGTCCTGCTGGCCGACGCGACGAGCCCGGCCGACATCCCCGGCGTACGCCTGCTCGGCCTGGTGGTCGGCGCCCTGCTGCTCCTCGCCGCGATCCGGGCGATGTTCGGTCGACGCTGACCCGCCCCGCGTCGACGACCGGTGTGACCGGGCGTCGCCGGGGTACGGCTCTCCCCAACAGCAGGTCCGCGTGCCGAAGGGGTAAGCCATGAAGATCGGATACTTTCTGTCCAGCGAGGAGTTCACGCCAGCCGAGTTGGTGGAGCAGGCGCGCGGTGCCGAACGGGCCGGCTTCGAGGCGCTGTGGATCTCCGACCACTACCACCCCTGGGTGGACGCACAAGGCCAGAGCCCGTTCGTCTGGTCGATGATCGGCGCGCTCAGCCAGGTCTGTTCACTTCCGGTGACCACGGCGGTGACGTGCCCGACCGTGCGGATCCACCCGGCCGTGATCGCGCAGGCGGCGGCGACCAGCGCGGTGCTGCACGGCGGGCGGTTCGTGCTCGGCGTCGGCACCGGCGAGGCGCTCAACGAGCACATCTTCGGCGACGCCTGGCCGCAGGCCGACGTCCGGCTGGAGATGCTGGAGGAGGCCGTCGAGGTGCTGCGCGCGCTGTGGGGCGGCGACTTCGTCAGCCACCACGGCAAGCACTACACAGTGGAGCAGGCCCGGATCTACACGCTGCCCGACACTCCCCCGCCGATCTACGTCTCCGGCTTCGGGCCGAAGTCCATCGACCTGGCCGCGCGGATCGGCGACGGCTACGTGAGCACCATGCCCGACGGCGAGATGGTCCGGCGCTTCCGCGAGAACGGCGGCGGCGACAAGCCGTGCCAGGCCGGCTTCAAGGCGGCGTACGCGGACAGCGAGGCGGAGGGGCTGCGCATCGCGTACGAGCGCTGGCCCAACGCCGGGGTGCCGGGTGAGCTGTCCCAGGTGCTGCCCTCGCCGCGGCACTTCGAGCAGGCCGCCGAGCTGGTCAAGCCGGAGATGCTGAAGAAGGCGTTCGTCTGCGGCAACAGCGCCGACGCGCACCTGGAAATGATCGACCAGTACGCCAAGGCCGGCTTCGACGAGGTCTACGTGGCCAACACCGGCCCGCACTACCAGGGTCTGTTCGACCTCTACCAGCGGGAGGTCCTGCCCCGGCTGCGCTGAGTCGGCGATCAACGGGCCGGCCATCGAGGGCATGGCCCGGGGGCCCTGCCTATGATCGTCCGAATGCGTTTCGGCGGTCAGGGGCTCGGGTACCTCCGGCCCTCGATGAAACTGTCCACGCACTCGATGACGTTGCGCCGCGCGGCCCGCAGCCTTTTCGGCTGGAAGGCGCTGCGGCCCAACCAACTGGCCGCCATGCGCGCCGTGATGAAGCGACGAGACGCCCTGGTGGTGTTGCCCACCGGTGCCGGCAAGTCGGCGATCTACCAGATCCCGGCCAGCCTGATCCCCGGCCCCACAGTGGTGATCTCCCCACTGCTGGCCCTTCAGCAGGACCAGATCGCCTCCCTCAACGAGCGGCAACGCCCGGAGCTGCGGGCGGTGCGGATCAGCTCGAACGAGTCGGCCAGCCAGCAGGCCGAGGCGATCACCGAGATCCGCGAGGGCCGGGCGGAGTTCCTCTTCATCACCCCGGAACAGCTCAGCAACCCGGACCGGATGGCAGAGGTCGCCGAGCTGAAGCCCGCCCTGGTGGCGATCGACGAGGCGCACTGCATCTCCGCGTGGGGGCACGACTTCCGCCCCGACTACCTGGCGCTCGGGCACCTCATCGACGGCATCGGCCGACCGCCGGTGGTCGCGCTGACCGCCACCGCCTCCCCTCCGGTACGCGACGACATCATCGCCCGGCTGCGGCTGCGCGACCCGGAGGTGGTGGTCTCCGGGCTGGACCGGCCGAACCTGTTCGTCGAGGTCGCGCACTGCCCCACCGAGGACTACCGGTGGCGGCGACTGATCGCGCTGCTGAGCGACGAGGAGCGGCCCGGGATCATCTACGTGCCGACCCGTCGCGCCGCCGAGGAGTTGGCCACCCGGTTGACCGACGCCGGCTACCCGGCGCAGTTCTACCACGGTGGGATGGCGCCCGGCGCACGCCACGAACTGCACGAGGCGTTCCTCGCCGATGAGGTCCCCATCATGGTGGCGACGTCGGCGTTCGGCATGGGCATCGACAAGCCGAACATCGCCTGGGTGGTGCACATGGCGCTGCCCGACTCACCGGACAGCTACTTCCAGGAGATCGGCCGGGCCGGCCGCGACGGGCAACCGGCCCGGGTGCTGCTGCTCTGGCAGGCCGAGGATGTGGGCCTGCAACGGTTCTTCAGCGGCGGCCTGCCCGACGTCGAGGAGCTGCGCGACCTCGCCGCACTGCTACGCCGCAAGCCGGCCACCAAGACCGAGCTGCGCGAGACCAGCGGCCTCGGGCCGCGCAAGCTGGGCCAGTACCTCTCCCTGTTGGAGCAGGTCGGCGCGGCCGAGCCGCGCGCCCGGCAGCGCATCGGCGCGCCCCGTTACTCCCCGAACCCGACCGACGCCGCCGCGGCGGCGCTGGCCGAGGCGGAGCGCCAACAGACCGTGACCCGGTCCCGCACCGACATGATGCGGGCCTTCGCCGAGACCCGGGCCTGCCGGGGGCAGACCCTGCTGGCCTACTTCGGCGAGCAGATGACGCAGGTCTGCGGCCACTGCGACAACTGCCACAACGGCACCAGCGTTGCCGACCAGGGTGCGGTCGGGCCGTTCCCGGTGCACAGTCAGGTGCGTCACCCGGAGTGGGGGCCCGGCCTGGTGCTCTCGTACGAGGAGGACAGGATGACGGTTCTCTTCGATGAGGTCGGGTACAAGACGTTGTCGGTGCGCGTGGTGTCCGAACAGGGCCTGCTGACCCTGGACTAGCCTGACCCGGGTGCCGGTTTCGGGCCCGGTGGATCGACCAAGCAGAGCATCGATTGACCAAGCAGAGCAAGGCGGAAGGGGCGTTGCCGTGATCGAGCAGCCGGCGTACACCGGGTTCGGTTTCTCCGACGGGGAGTGGGGGTTGCTGGTCGGCCTGCCGCAGTCGGTGCTGACCGCGGCGAGCGCCGCCGAGTCCGACGGCACCCGCCGGACCATGGCGGAGAACGCGGCCGGGCTGGAGACCATCGCCGCCGGCCGGGAGTCGGCCAGCCCGCTGGTCGCCGCCGTGGCCGGCGAGATCGTCACCCGGGTCGGTGACCCGGATACCGGTGAGGAGTTGCCGGCCATCGCGCCCGCCGACCCCGGGGCGTACATCGACGACGTGCTGCTGCGGGCCGGCGAGGCCGGCGCATTGCTGGCCGCGCGGGTCGACGAGGGTGAGGCCGGCGCGTACAAGCACTGGCTCGTGAAGATCGCCGAGCAGGTGGTGGGCGCCGCGTCCAGCGGTGGGCTGCTGGGCATCGGCGGCGAGTCGGTCAGCGACTCCGAGCGACGTTTCCGCGACCGGCTCGCGCACGTGCTCATCGACTGACCGACGACAACGACGTGTCGGCCGGACCGGTCGGCTCGACGGCCAGTGCCGTGGAGTCGGCTGGCCGGACGCCGCGCAGCGCGACCAGCGCGGTGACCGCGCCCAGCAGCATCGCCGCCATGGCGGCGTACGCGGCCAGGTGCAGCCCGTCGGTGAACGCGACACCGGCGGCGTGCCGTACCGCGTCGGCCAGATCCGCCGGCAGCCCCTGGGCGACCGCGAGCGCACCGCCCAGGGTCTCCTGGGCCGCGGCGCCGGCGTCGGCGGGCAGCCCGGCCGGCAGGCCGTCGACGATCTCGCGGCGGTAGACCGCCGCGCCCACGCTACCCAGGATCGCCATTCCCAACGCACCGCCCAGCTCGCTGCTGGACTCGGTCAGCGCCGACGCGACACCGGCCTGCTCGGGCGGCGCCGCGCCGAGAACCAGCTCGGTGACGAGGGACATCACCATCACCAGACCACCCGCGTAGACACTGGCGCCGACGAGCAGCAGCCACAGCGGCGTCTCCGGGGTGACCCGGGTCAGCACCACGAAGCCGATCACGGCGATTCCGAACCCCGCACCGATCAGGTACGCCCGTTCGACGCGCTGGGCGAGGGCGGCGGCGGCCGGCGCGACTCCGCCCACGGCGAGGGACGGCACGAGGCTCCACAGCGCCGCCCGCAGCGGGCTCAGGCCGAGCACCAGCTGGAGGTGCTGGGTGGTGAAGATGGCGAAGCCGACGATGGCGAACATCGCCAGCAGGTTGACCGCGAGCGATCCGGCGAAGCCGCGACGGCGGAACAACGCGAGATCGACCATCGGGTACGCCCGGGTCCGCTGCCGGTGCAGGAAGAGCGCGCCCACCAGCAGACCGCCGACGATGGCGAGGACCCGCGCCGGGCTGAGGCCGTCGCGGGCCATCTCCTTGATGCCGTAGATCACCGGCAGCAGCGCGCCGAGCGACAGTGCCGCGCTGATCAGGTCGAACCGCCCGATCGCCGGGTTGCGGAACTCGGGCACCAGGAGCGGGACGAGCAGGAGCAGCATCAGCATCGCCGGGATGTTGATCAGGAAGATCGAGCCCCACCAGAAGTGCTCCAACAGGATGCCGCTGAGCACCGGGCCGATCGCGATGCCGCCGGTGAGGGTGGCGGTCCAGATGCCGATGGCGGTGCCGCGCTGCTTGGCGTCGTGGAACATGTTGCGCACCAGGGCGAGTGTCGAGGGCATCAGGGTGGCCCCACCGACGCCGAGGACGGCACGCGCGGCGATCAAGGTCGCGGTGCTGTCGGCGTAAGCGGCCAGCAGCGACGCCGCCCCGAACGCGGTGGCGCCGATCAGCAGGAGTCGGCGTCGGCCGATCCGGTCACCCAGCGCGCCCATGGTGATGAGCAGCCCGGCCAGCACGAAGCCGTAGATGTCGAAGATCCAGAGCTGTTCGGTGGCGGTGGGGCGCAGCTCCGCGCTGATGAACGGGACGGCGAAGTAGAGCACCGACACGTCCATCGAGACCAGGAGCAGCGGCAGCATCAGCACCGTGAGCCCGATCCACTCCCGCCGGCCCGCTCGAGGCGCCGATGTGGTGGTGACCGTCATGATCAGTTTCCCTTCTGCGTATGGCGTACGCTGTTATGCGTAGACCATACGCAGAACTAGGATGGCGAGGCAAGGAGGAAATGTGGCGGCGAAGACAGACGACAGCGGGCCCGTACTCCCGCCGGCCATCGAGAGCGTGTGGGGGCTGCGGGAGCGGCCGCCCAAGGGCCCCCGGCCGGGAATGAGCGTGCCCACCATCGTGGACGCCGCCGTACGCGTGGCCGACGCCGACGGCCTGGCGGCCGTCTCGATGAGCCGGGTGGCCAAGGAGTTGGGCGCCGCGACCATGGCCCTCTACCGGTACGTCGGCTCGAAGGACGAGCTGCTGATGCTCATGGTCGACACCGGGTACGGCCCATCCCCCGGGCCGCCCGCGCCGGAGGACGACTGGCGCGCCGGCCTCACCCGGTGGGCCTGGGCCGAGCACGACGTGCTGCGGCAACGGTCCTGGCTGCTGCACGTGCCGATCAGCGGCCCACCGATCACCCCGCAGCAGCTCGGCTGGATGGAGGACGGGCTGCGCTGCCTCGACGGCACCACCCTCGGCGAGGGCGAGAAGATGTCGGTGCTCCTGCTGATCACCGGGTACGTCCGCAACGAGGCCACCCTCACCTCGCAGATCGCCGAGGGCAGCCAGGCGGCCGGCGTCGAGCCCAGTGAGATGATGCCGGCGTACGGTCGGCTGGTGGCCCGACTCATCGACCCGGCCCGCTTCCCCGCGCTGCACCGGGTGCTGAGCGCCGGCGTGCTCTACCAGGACGACGACCCCGACGACGAGTTCGTCTTCGGTCTGGACCGGATCCTCGACGGCGTCGAGGCGCTGATCCAACGCCGAACGGGCTGAGGGAGTTCCATGCTGCCGAGAGACACCATCGACACCACGGCCCTGCCACCTGGCGAACGGTTCGGCATGTGGCTGGACCTGATCGCGCGCACCTCGGTGCCGCTGCGCATCCGCTCCGCGCACAGCGACGACTTCACCGCCCGGGCCAGCTTCATCGCGCTCGGCCCGATCGAGCTGGCGCAGTACGAGTACCCGTCGCTTGACGCCACCCGGACCCCGAAGCTGGTCCGTCAGTCCGACCCGGGGTTGTACATCCTCGCCCTCACCACCGGCGGCGTCGGCACGTCCAGCCAGGACGGTCGTCGCAGCGAGATCCTGACCGGCGAGTTCACCTTCTACGACGCGTCCCGGCCACACGACGTCTGCCACCACGCCACGGAGCCCGAGCGCGACCAGGCCGCCTCGATCGTCACGATGATCCCGCACGCGGCGCTGCCACTGCCACCACAGCGGATGGCCGCGCTCTACGGCGGCCGGATGTCCGGCAGCGAGGGGATCGGGGCGTTACTCGCGCAGTTCCTGCTCCAGGTGACCGGGCACCCCGAGCAGTACCATGCCGCCGACGCCAGCCGGCTCGGCGGGGTGGGGCTCGACCTGGCCACCACGATGCTCGGCCGGCACCTCGTCGCCGAGGACGCCGTGCCCACCGAGGTCCGCCGCCGGGCGCTGCTCACCCAGGTGCAGTCGTACATCCACCGCCACCTCGGCGACGCGACACTCGGCCCGCAGGTCGTCGCCGACGCCCACCACATCTCGGTGCGGTCTTTGCACCGGTTGTTCGAGGCCGAGGACGCCACTGTGGCGTCGTACATCCGGGATATGCGGCTGGCCCGGTGCCGGCGCGACCTGACCGACCCGGCGCTGCGCAACCAGCCCGTGCAGACCGTCGCGGCACGCTGGGGATTTCCCGACAAGGCCCACTTCAGCAGGGCATTCCGGGCCGCGTACGGCACCACCCCGCAGGAACATCGCGACAATGCCTCAGATGTGGCGCGGATCGTCAACCGTCAGGCGTCCACGGTCAACTCGCTGACGGCAGACTGACACCAACGCGGTCGGCCATCACCTGGTGGGCCGCCAACGGGGGCCGTGGCGAGGCGCCCGCCGCGCGAGCGGCGGGCGGCCGCCCGGTGGCACCCCGGCTGACGCCCGAGGCTCCGGTCCCGTCGCGCTTCCCCCCAGAATCGCCGACGGGGCCGGTCAGGACTTCTCCAGCAGCTCCAGGACGACTCGCTCCGCCTCCTCGCGAGGCGCCCGCGGATCCACCGACGCCACCACCCCGTCGTGGTAGAGGTCGACCACCCGGGGGTCCACGTAGGACGCGCGAGCCACCGTCGGCGTGTTTCCCAGCAGCTCCGCCACCGCACGCATCACGGCGACCACCGCCTTGCGCCGGGCGGTCACCGAGCGGGCCGGACCGGCGGTGGCCAACTCGGTCGCCGCGAGCACTGTGGCGTGCCAGGTGCGGAAGTCCTTCGCTGTCATCTCCCCACCGCTGGCGTCGCGCAGGTAGCCGTTGACCTCGTCACTGCGCACGTCGCGCCACTCCCGGCCGTCCCAGTAGCCGAACAGCCGCTCCGCCCGTCGCCGACGACGGCGCAGGTTGGCCAGCACCTGGCACAGCTCCGGGTCATCGATCCGGCGTACCTGCTCGATGCCCCCCTTTGCGGGAAACACGAGCACCACGCAGTCGCCACGGGACCGGGCATGCTCGGGGCGCAGGGTTGCCACCCCGTACGTCGGGTCGTCGCCGGCCGCGTACTGGTCGCTGCCGACCCGGAACATCCCCATGTCCAGCAGTCGGGCCACAGTGGCCAGCACCCGGTCCCGACCCAGGCCATGCCCGTCCAAGTCCCGCCCCACCCGTTCGCGCAGCGCCGGCAGCCGCCGGGCCACCTCCAGCACGCGGTCGAACTTCGCCTCGTCCTGCTTCTCCCGCCACCGTGGGTGGTAGACGTACTGCTTGCGCCCGGCCGCGTCGATCCCGATCGCCTGGATGTGCCCGTTCGGATGCGGCGCGATCCAGACGTCCTGCCAGGCCGGCGGGATGACCAACTCCCGCAGCCGGGCCAGCACGTCCGGATCCCGCACCGGAGCGCCGGACGGGTCGACGAAGAGCCAACCCCGTCCGCGCCGACGCCGTCCGTACCCCGGTCGACCCGGGTCGCTACGCCGCAACCGCACCGGAGACCCGCACCACCCTCTCCACCTCGGCCACGGCGGCCAGCACCTCGTCGAGGCGCAGAGCCGCCATCGTCGGGTGGCTTCCTACCCCGTCCCACCTGGGCCAATCCGCCTCGCCGGCCCAGAGCACCCGGTGCCGTGGCCGGTCCGGCGGTGGCCCCCAGTGCGCCGGTGGCACCGGTCCGAAGAGGACTACCGACGGGGTGCCGTATCCGGTGGCCAGGTGGGCGACGCCGGTGTCCCCGCTGACCACCAGCCGGGCGTCGGCCACCAGCGCGGCGAGCGCGCCGAGGTCGGTCCGGCCGGCCAGCACCGCGTCCGAGCTGAGGCCCGCCGCGTCGGCCACCCGGGCCGCCAACGCCCGTTCGTCGGCCGAGCCGGTGAGCAGCACCCGGTGCCCCTGGTCGGTCAGCGCCCGGGCCAGCGCGGCGAACCGCTCGGCCGGCCACCGCTTGGCCGGGATCTTGCTTCCCGGGTGCAGCAGAGTGACACCGCTGGGCACCTCCGTCGGCCCGGGCCGACGCAAAGCGAGGTCGGCGCGGTCGGCCGGGATGTCGTACCAGGACAGCAGCCGGCACCACCGGTCCACCTCGTGCTCGTCGACGACCCAGCGCGGGCCGTCGGCGTGGCCGGCGTCCGGGCTGGCGTAGGCGAGCAGCCGACCGGGCCTGGTGGCCGCGAGCAGCCGGTGCGACTGCGGGCCGCGCCCGTGCAGGTTGACAGCTACCCGCGGGGCCGAGGAGACCCGGAGGGGTCGCTCCAGCCCGGCGGTGTCCACCAGCCGGTCGACGCCACCGACCAGGTCGACCAGCGGGGCCAGCCAGCCGGGCGCGGCGAGCGCCAGCTCCCGCGACGGGTACGCGGCCCGCAGCGCCCGCAGCGCGGGCACCGCGGTCACCAGATCGCCGACGCCGAGGGCGCGCAGCACGAGGATCACGGGTACGAGGTCTCCTGCTCGGCGCAGACCACCATCTCGCGCACCGCGCAACCGGGCGGCTGGTTGAGCGCGAACATGATCGCGGCGGCGGTGTCGGCGGGCTCGTTGAGGATCGCGTCCGGCCCCGGCTTGTACTGCGGGTCACGTTCGTCGAAGAACGCGGTGCGCATCCCACCCGGAATGAGCAGGGTGACGCCGACCTGACCGGCCAGCTCGGCGGCGAGGGCCCGGGTGAACCCCACCACGCCGAACTTCGCCGCGCAGTACGCGGTGGCGTCGCTGACCGCCTTGACGCCCAGGGTGGAGGCGACAGTGACGATGCGGCCCCGGGAGGTCAGCAGGAACGGCAGCGCGGCCCGGATCACCGCCGCGGTGGCCAGCAGGTCGACGGCGACGATCCGGTCCCAGGTCTCCCCCGGCAGGTCGGCGAGTCGGCCCGGCACGTCAGTGCCGGCGGCGGTGACCACCGCGTCCAGGCCACCGGCCTGCTCGGCGAGGTGCTGGGTGGCCACCTCGGCGGCTCGTGTGTCGGCCAGGTCGCACTCGGTCCAGGACACCCCGTCGACCGGCGGCTGCCGGTCCAGTACGAGCGGTCGACCACCGGAGGCGGCCACCGCGGCGACCACGGCGGCGCCGAGGCCGCTGGCGCCGCCGGTGACCAGGACGGTGGGCCCGGCACCGGGCCGTGTGGCGGTCATCGGGTCCGCTCCGCAAGTGTGCGGACGATCAGGTCGGTGGTGGACCGACCGTCCAGATAGGGCACCACCACTGTGTTTCCACCCCACCGGCGCAGGACCTCCGCCTCCGGCAGGGTGGCGCTCGCGTCCCCACCGCCGGTGGCGTAGTCGCCGCCCTTGACCCAGACGTCGGGGCGTACCCAGGACAGCGCCGTCTCCGGGGTCGGCTCGTCGAAGATGAGGACCGCGTCGACGCAGCTCAGGGCGGCCAGCAGCCGGCTGCGGTCAGCTTCGGACTGCACCGGCCGATCCGGCCCCTTCAACAGGGCCACGCTGGCGTCGGAGTTCAGGCAGACGATCAGGCAGTCGCCAAGCTGCCGGGCCGCCTCCAGCGTGGCCACGTGCCCGGCGTGCAGCAGGTCGAAGCAACCTCCGGTCGCCACCACGGTGCCACCCGCGGCGCGTACCTCACCCAGGAGTGTGGCCACAGCGGCCACCCCCACCCGGTCGGCCACCGCAGCACCTCGTGGTACCGGCTGGAGGGCTCGCGGCCCCGGCGCGCTCCTGGCCCGCACCGTAGGCGCCGACGGAGGCAGCGCCGTGGCCACTCCCCCACCGGCCACGTACGCGGACGCCTCGGCGACCGCCACCTGCACCGCCTCGGAGACCAGCGCGCCCTGGGCCAACGCGAGGCTGGCCGCCGCAGCGAACCGGTCGCCGGCACCGCAGGTGTCCCCTTCGGCGCTACCCGGCGTCGGCACCACCAGCGGCGTCGAACCGGCGTGGCAGAGCAGCGCACCGTCACCGCCCAGCGTCACGGCGACCGCGCCGGCCCGCCAGCGCCGCCGAAGCCCCTGGGCGCCGCGGGACGCGGTGGCCAGTCGGGAGGCGCCGGGCAGCGCGGGGACAAGCTCGCGCACCTCGGACTCGTTCGGTGTGGCCAGGTGTACGCCGGGCACGGCCGCCGGGCCGCGCGGATGCGGGTCCCACACCACCGGCGCGCGGGTGGCGGCCAACGCGTCGCGCAGCGCGGGCTGCCGGGCCACCCCCCGGCCGTAGTCGCTGACCAGCACCGCCGACGCCGCGGCGATCACCCGGAGCACCTCGTCGGAGGGCTGACCCGGCTCCCCGAACGTGCCGCCCCGGTCGTGGCGCAGCAGGACCCGCCCCCGGGCCCGCAGCCGGATCTTCTCCGGCGTCGCGCCGGCAAGGGCCAGTGGGTACACCTGCACGCCGGCGGCGGCGAGCAGAGCGCTCAGCCGAGCCCCGCCAGCATCGTCGGCGAGCGCTGTCACCAGCACCACCTCGGCGCCCTGCGCGGCGGCGAACACCGCCGCCAGACCGGCGCCCCCCGGTCGGTCGGTCGCCGCGGTCTCGTCGAGCACCGGCACCGGGGAATCCGGGCAGAGCCGGTTCACCACACCTTCCACATCCCGGTCGAGCAGGGTGTCCCCGAGCACCACCACCGGTCCCCTCACGCTTGCCTCCTCATCCTCAGGCGTCGACCTGCTGTCCGGCTCACGCGTCGACCTGCTGTCCGGTCCCGCCGTCGAGCACCACCTCGACCCCGGTGCGTACCGGTGCGGCAGGCAGCCGACCGGCCGGTGCGGGCTCCCCGGGCACGGGGTGGACGACAGCCGGATCGGCGACTGCCGCCTGCGCGGCGGGCAACTCCTGTTCGAGGTACTCGCAGAGCAGATGACTGGTCACCAGGTGCAGCTCCTGGACCACCTGGGTGTCCGGGGACGCCACGGCCAGCACGTCGTCGCAGGCGTCGGCGAGCGGGTTGGGGGCGGCGCCGGTGAGCGCCCAGGTGGTCACCCCGACGTCGCGTGCCGCCTGCGCGGCGGCGACCAGGTTGGGGCTGGTTCCGCTGGTGCTCAACAGCAGCAGGATGTCGCCCGGGCGGCCGTGGGCGCGCACCTGGCGGGCGTAGACGTCGGTGTAGCCGTAGTCGTTGGCGATGGCGGTGAGCGCGCTCGTCTCGGCGTGCAGCGCGATGGCGGACAGCGGCTGACGGTCGTCGTGCAGCTTGCCGACCAGCTCGGCGGTGAGGTGCTGGGCTTCGGCGGCGCTGCCGCCGTTGCCGGCCACCAGCAGGCGACCCCCGGCGGCCAGCCGGTGGGCCAGGTCCGCGCCCCAGCGCGCCAGCTGTCGCTCACACCGTCGGTACGGCACCAGCGCCGCCGCGAGATTCGTCAGGTGGGTGTCGAGCAGGCTGCCCGCCGGCATCAGGCCACCACTCGGGTCGGCCGACGCACGGCGGCCACCTCGCTGTAGACCTCGACCAGCCGCTCGGCGGTGGCCGCCCACGAGTACCGCTCCCGGGCCCGCTCACGCGCCGCCGTCGCGTACGCGAAGCGCCTGATCCGGTCGTCGAGCAACCCCTGGATCGCGGTGGCCAACGCGTGCGGGTCGCGGGCCGGCACGAGGTCACCTGTCGTCCCGTCGACCACGGTGTCCCGGATGCCGCCCACGGCCGTGCCGACGACCGGCACCCCACAGGCCATCGCCTCCAGCGGGGTCAACCCGAACGGCTCGTACCAGGGCGCCGCGACCAGCAGGTCCGCCGAGCGGTACCAGCGGCCCATCTCCTCCCGGGGCACCGCGCCGACCAGGTGCACCCGGTCGGCCACCCCGCACGACTCGGCGAGGGCCCGCAGCCGGCGGGCGTACGGGTCGGTCTCCAACAGCCCCTCGGGTGGGCCACCGACGACCACGCACTCGGCGCCCGGGACCAGCTCCATCGCGCGGATCACGGTCTGGAAGCCCTTGCGCTCGACCAGCCGACCCACGGTGAGGATGCGGGCCCGTCCCGGTTCCCGATCGGCGGCCGGCCCGAGCGGGGCGAAGGTGGCGAGGTTGACCCCGGAGGGCACCACAGTCATCCGGGACCGGGGCACGCCCATCCGGACCAACTCGCCCACCTCGTCGCGGCACTGCGCGACGATCCGGTCCACCGATCGGCCCAGCTCCCGCTCGTAGGAGACCCGTCGGGCCGGGCTGGTGTCCTGCACACCCTGGTAGCGGCGCTTCACAGTGCCCAGCGCGTGGTACGTCTGCACCACCGGCACCCCGGTCTGCCGGCCTGCGGTCAGCCCGGCCAGGCCGCTCATCCAGAAGTGCGCGTGGACGACCTCGGGCACCCAGTCGCCGCCGCGCCAGCGCTCGATCAGCCAGTTGCTGAACTCCCGCATGTGCGGCAGCAGCGCGTCCTTCGCCACCGGCTCGGCCGGACCGGCCGGCACGTGCACCACGTCGTACCCGTCCGGGCTGCGGACGGTCACCGGCAGGTCGGGCGCGTCGCGGCGGGTGTAGACCCGCACCTCGTGCCCGGCGGCGGCGAGCGCGGCGGACAGCTCCGCGACGTGCGTGTTCTGGCCGCCGGCATCCTCCCCCCCGAGGACGGCGAGCGGGCTGGCGTGCTCCGAGATCATCGCGATCCGCATACTTCCTCCTCCAGCAGCCGGTCCCAGTCAGCGAGGAAACGGTCGAGGCCGTACCTGTCGCGCGCGGCGGTTCGCGCCGCCGCTCCGGCCTGCCGCGCGGTCGCCGGTTCGGCGATGAACCGGCGGGCGGCGTCGAGCAGGGTGTCGGTCCGGGTGGCGAGCGCCCCCGCCTCCGGGGGCACCGCCATCACCGCCTCGGTGGTGGCGAGCGCGACGATCGGCATGCCGATCGCCATCGCCTCGATGAGGCTGAGCCCGAGGGAGGTCCACCGGCACAGGTGCAGGTACGCCCGCCGCCGGGCCAGTTCGGTGTGCATCCGCTCCTGGGGCACGTCGTCGTGGCTGGTCAGCCGGTCGGCGGGCAGCCCGAGGTGGTCGGCGAGGCCGGCGACGCCCATGCCGAACACGTCCAGCGGCGCGATCTCGGCGAACTGGGGCAGCAGGTCGGTGCCGGTGACCCGACCTCGCCGTACCGGCTCGTTGATCACCACGGCGAGCCGGTCCAGCTCGCCGGTGTAGGACGCGGACGGGGCGACGATGCCGTGATCGACCACTGTGGTGCGGGTTCCCCCGGTGTCCCAGAAGATCTGGTTGAACCCGGTGACGTGGGCGATGAGCAGGTCGTCGCGGTCGGCCATCGGGTGGCGGGTGTTCGGCACGTCGCCCTTCGGGGTGTTGTGCTCGACGTAGATCGCGGGAAGGTCGCGGCCCGGACGGCGACGAAGCCACTGCCCGGCCCGGTCGATCTCCTCGGGGCGTTGCAGGATGACCAGGTCGATGTCCGCGCCCGGCAGTTCCTCCGGGCTGACCTCGACCGCGCTGTCCGGCCACGGGTAGGTGCGGGCCCGGCCGAGGCCGTACGGGCCGCGGTCAGGTGTGGTGGGAATCAGGTAGCGATGGCTGCCGTGCACGAACGACGTGGTCCAGGAGCCGTGCACGTGCCAGAGCAGGATGTTCATCGGCCGCCACCACCGCTGACGGCGAGGGTCCGGAGCGCGTCGACCACGTCGTCCGGGTCGACGCCACTGAGGCAGGGGTGCCCGGGGATCGGGCAACTGGCCGCCCGGGTGTCCCGGCAGGGCGCGGCGGCGTCGCCGAGCCGGACGGTGGGCACCCGGTAGGGCCCCCACTGGCCGAAGGGGACGGTCGGCGCGAAGAGACTCACCACTGGCACACCGGCGGCGGCCGCCAGGTGCGCGGGCCCGGTGTTGCCGACCACGATCGCGCTGGCGTCCGCGACGATCGCGGCCAGCCCGGCCAGGTCGGTACGGCCGCCCAGGTCGGTGCCGCCGGCCGCGGCGACCCGGGCGGTGACCGCGCGCTCGTCCGGGCCGCCGGTGACCAGCACCCGATGCCCGGCGTCGGTCAGCGCCCCGACGATCCGGGTCGCCACCTCGGGCGGGCACGCCCGGCTCGACGCGGCCGACCCGGGGTGCAACACCACGTACCCCGGCTCGCCGAGGTCGGCCGGGCGCGGCGGCACGGCGTCGCGGCGCAGCCGCAGGACCGGTTCGTCGCCGTCGGGCAGCCGGTGACCGGCGGCGGCGGCCAGGGAGAGGGCGCGTTCGGGTTCGGGGACGCCCACCGGCACCCGGTGCCGGACGTCCAGCAGCGAGCCCGGATAGTCGTCGCTGATCGCCGCGATCCGGTCGATCCCCGCCATCCGCAGCAGCAGCGCCAGCGGCAGGGCGGACTGGTGGAACGAGGTGAACACCACCGCCTGGTCCGCGTCGACAGCGCCCAACCGCTCGGTCAGACTCCGCATGGCCTCCCTGTCGACCGGCCCCGGCGTGGGGTCGATCCAGGGCAGCGGATGCTCGATGATCTCGTCGACGCCGGGCAACAGGTTGGCGGCGGCCCGACCGCGCGGCCCGCAGAGCAGCACCACCCGCTCCGCTCCGGCCGCGACGGCGCGGATCGCCGGGCCGGTGACCAGCACGTCGCCCGCCGAGTCCGAGCGGACCACCAGCGCCGTCCGTACCGGTCCGGTGGGCGGGGTCGACGGCTGCACTGCCTGTTGGCGGCGCAGGATCTCCGCCACCGCCGCCGGCAGATCGGTGGCCACCCAGCCGGCGGCGGCGACCTCCTCCGGCCGGGTCACCGGGGTGGGCACCAGCACCCCCGCGGCGCCGGCGGCCATGGCGGCGCCGACGTCCCGGCCGATGTCGCCCACCAGTACGCACCGGGACGGCGTCGTTCCCAGCTCGCGGGCGGCGGCGTACACCAGACCGGGCGCCGGCTTGCGGCAGTCACAGCCGTCGGCGTCGTCGTGCGGGCAGACCAGCCACGCGTCGAACCGGCCCAGCAGCTCCTCGACGCGGGCGTGCACCGCCCGCATCTGCTCACCGCTGAAGTAACCCCGGGCCAGGCCCGACTGGTTGGTGACGACCGCCAGCCGCAGCCCGGCCACGCGCAGCCGGTCCAGCGCTGCCCGCGCGCCCGGCACCGGCCGCACCTTCTCCGGGTCGCCGTTGTACGGAACGTCCTCGATTAGGGTGCCGTCGCGGTCCAGCAGCACCGCGTCGTAGAGCACCGGTCGAGGGCTTGCGACAGACCCGGAGCTGGCGCGGTCAGCAGCGGCGTACACCTGGGCTGACCTGCGCTGATACGGATCCTCCTGGTCCTGTCGCACAGGCGGCGGGTTCCCTGCGCCCCGAGGAGTAAACGTCGTCGTACAGGCGGTGGGCCAGCGCCGCCAGCGATGCCCCGGGTCGGCCTTACCCGCCGTCGCCGAGAAGCTAACCCGGTCAGCCGTTAGCCCGTCCCGTGCTCCGGGTATGGGATCCCGGTGGCGATTGTGGAGAAAGTGATCGATGCCCCCCCGCAGCAGGTGTTCGACGTGCTCGCGGACGGGTGGACGTACAGCGACTGGGTGGTGGGCACCGCACACGTACGTGACGTGGACGACGCCTGGCCCCGGGTGGGCAGCCAACTGCATCACCGGGCCGGGCCGTGGCCGCTCTCCTTGCAGGACGCCTCGACGGTGCTGGTCTGCGAACCACCGCACCGGCTCGTGCTCAAGGCCGGGCTCTGGCCGGCCGGCGAGGCGATCGTGGCCTTCACCCTTCAACCGGTGGGCGAGGGCGCCACCCGGGTCCGCCTCGGGGAGGACTTTGCCGCCGGCCCGCTGCGCTGGGTCCACAACAAGGTCAACGATTTGGTGCTGCACCGGCGTAACCGGGAGACGCTGGCCCGACTCTCCGACATCGCCGTCCGACAGAAGGGGGCCTCATGACCCGGACCGTGGTGGTGACCGGCGCGAGCGCCGGCGTCGGCCGGGCCGTCGCCCACGCGTACGCGGCGCGCGGCGCGCGGCTGGCGCTGCTGGCTCGGGGTGAGGCGGGTCTGGTCGCCGCCGAACGGGAGTGCCGGCTGCGCGGCGCGACCGACGTCCGGGTGTACCAGGTCGACGTGGCCGACGCGGGCGCGGTGCAGCAGGCCGCCGACGACGTGGTGCACCGCTGGGGCGGCATCGACGTGTGGGTCAACAACGCGATGGCGTCGGTGTTCGCGCCGGCCTGGGAGATCCCGGCACGCGAGTTCCGTCGGGTCACCGAGGTCACCTACCTGGGCACGGTGCACGGCACCCTCGCCGCGCTGCGGCACATGCGGGCGCACGGGCGGGGCACGATCGTGCAGGTGGGCTCGGCGTTGGCCTACCGGGGGATTCCGCTCCAGTCGGCGTACTGCGCCAGCAAGCACGCCGTCCAGGGGTTCAACGACTCGCTGCGCGCCGAGCTGCTGCACGACTGCCCGGGGGTGAAGTTGTCGATGGTGCAGCTGCCCGCTGTCAACACGCCACAGTTCTCCTGGGTCCGCACCCGGCTGCCCCGCCATCCGCAGCCGGTACCGCCGATCTTCACTCCGGAGCTGGCCGCCCGGGCCATCGTCTGGGCCGCCGACCGCGGCACCAGGGAGCTGAACGTGGGTGGCCCGACCTGGCAGGCGCGGGTGGGCGACGCCCTGTTCCCCGGCCTGCTGGACCGGAAGCTGGCCCGCGACGGCTATGACAGCCAGCAGACCGGTGAGAAGATCGATCCGGCGACCTGGCGGGACAATCTGGATCACCCCGGCGATGCGGACACGGACCGGGGCACCGCGGGGGTGTTCCGCGAACGGGCGCGTGACCGTTCCGCGGCGCTCTGGGTCGGCACGCACAAACCGGCGCTCTCCGGTGTCGCGCTCGCCCTCGCGGCGCTCGCCCTCAGTGCTGTCGCTCGCCGGCGGCGCTGACCGGCGCAAGCCTCTGACCAGGGCTTCGACGTCCGCAGGCGGCGGGCGGCGAGGGTCCGCAACGCCCGGGAGGGGTGCCTCCCTCGGACCGAATGCGGGAACTAGATACCCTTTCCATGACCCTTGTCCGCAAACCGAGGATGACCGACATGATCAAGCCGGTGCAGTTGCCGTCGCCGTGGCGGGACGCACGCGTGACCGTCGTCGTGCCCACGTACAACGAGGCGGGCAACCTCCCGGCGCTGGTCGAGCGGCTGCTCGCGCTGTCGCTGCCGGGGCTGCGCATCCTCGTCGCCGACGACAACTCCCCCGACGGCACCGGGGAGGTGGCCGACAAGCTGGCCATCGAGCACCCCGACCGGATCGAGGTCGTGCACCGCGCCGGCAAGGAGGGCCTCGGCCGGGCGTACGTGGACGGGATGACCCGGGCGATCGAGGGCGGCGCCGAGTACGTGGCGCAGATGGACGCCGACCTTTCGCACCCGCCCGAGGCGCTGCCGGGGATGCTCGGCGCGCTGCTCTCCACCCAGGCCAGCGTGGTGATCGGTTCCCGGTACGTGCCCGGCGGCGAGCTGGACGAGAACTGGCCGCTCTACCGTCGGGCGCTCAGTGGCTGGGCCAACCTCTACGTGCACACGCTGCTGCGGGTACGCATCCGGGACCTCACCGCCGGCTTCAAGATCTGGCGGGCCGAGGCCCTGCGCGACATCGACCTGGAGCGGGTGCAGTCCAACGGCTACAGCTTCCAGGTGGAGATGCACTACCTCGCCACCAAGCTGGGGCACACCATCCTGGAGGTGCCGATCCGCTTCGAGGAGCGGCGCGACGGCGTCTCCAAGATGACCACCGCGACCAAGGTGGAGAGCGCCCTCATGCCCTTCCGCCTCCGCAGCAAACACCGCAACATCACCCGCTGACCCCACCCCACCCACCCACCCGCCCTGGTCGATCATGCAGTTGTGGTGCCCGTTTAGAGCCTCGGCGGGCGCTTTGTCACCCACCACAACTCCTTGATCGACGAGCGAGGCGGGTTAGGTGGGGGGTGGGGTTAGGTGGGGTAGATGGCTCGGTGGGCGGTGGAGATGGCTGCGGCGTAGGCGCGGCCGGTGAGCGCGCGGTCGCGGGCCAGCGCCGCGCGGGCCGCATTCGCGCCCGGTGCGCCGTGCACACCGCCGCCGGGGTGCGCCGACGCGCTGGCCAGGAAGAGCCGGTCCACCGGCGTGTCGGCCCGGCCCAGGCCAGGGATCGGGCGCAGGAAGAGCTGCTGGTACGCGGCTGCGGTCCCGCCACCGAGCGCGCCACCGACCAGGCTCGGGTTGCCCTTCTCCAGGTCGGCCGGCCCGGCCACGTGTCGGCCCACGATCAGTTGCCGGAAACCCGGTGCCGCCGCTTCCAGCACGTCCTCCACCCGCTGCACGTGCCCGGCGACCTCCTCGGCCCGCCAGTTCCGCCGGAACGGCAGGTGGGTGTACGACCAGAGCGACTCGGTGCCCGGCGGGGAGTGGCTCGGGTCCGCCACCGACATCTGCCCGACCAGCAGGAACGGGTCGCGAGGCAGCTCGCCACGGGCCAACTCGCTGGCGTAGTGGGTGAGCCCGTTCAGGTCCGCGCCGAGGTGCACGGTGCCGGCGCCGGCCAACTGCCGGTTCGTCCAGGGAACCGGCGCGGAGAGCGCCCAGTCCACCTTCAGGGTGGAGCCGTCCCACCGGAAGTGCGCCAGGTCCTCCACCAGCCGCGACGGCAGTGCCGCCGCGCCGACCAGGTCGAGGTAGAGCGCCGGCGCGGGCACGTCGGCGAGCACGGCCCGCCGGGCCCGCCACAGTGCCCCGCCGACGGTCCGGACCCCCATCGCCCGGCCCCGGGCGGTGAGCACCCGGTCGGCCCGTGCACCGTAGATGATCGTTCCGCCGCGCCCCTGTAGCCGATCCACCAGCGCGTTGGTGATCTGCTGCGCGCCGCCGTCGGGCACCGGCCAACCGATCTGCTGGCCGAGCATGGCCAGCAGCCAGCCGTACACCCCGGAGCCGGCCTCCTCCGGGGAGAGGTCGGTGTGCAGGGCGCAGCCGGCCAGCAGGGCCGGCCCGCCGGGGCCGTCGAAGAGTTCGTCGCCCAGTTTGCGGACCGGTACGACGAGCCGGCGTGCGAGTCGCAGCGCGCCGGCGACGCGCAGCCGGCGCAGCAGGCCCAGTCCGCCACGTACCGGCGGGAACGGCGAGGTGATCGCCTCCAGCATCGGCTCGGCCACGTCGAGCCAGTCGGTGTACGCGTTGAGCCAGCGCTTACCGTCCCCGGGGGCGAACTGCTCCAGCGACGCGGCCGTGACGTCCGGGTCCCGGTTGATCACGGCGGCCCGACCGTCCGGCAGCAGGTGCGCCAGCACGTCCGGCGAGTGCCGCCAGGACAGTCCGTGTCGACCCAGGTCGAGGCCGCCCAGCACCGGCGAGGCGTACCCGAGGGGATAGAACGAGCTGTAGAGGTCGCTGAGGTAGCCGGGCGCGGTGACCTCGGCGGAGCGGACCGCGCCGCCGGGCACCGCTGTCGCCTCCAGCACCACCACGTCCCAGCCGGCGTCGGCCAGCAGGTTGGCCGCCACCAGGCCGTTGTGCCCGGCGCCGACGATGACGGCGTCAGCGCTCTGCGCGGTGGTGGTAGTCATCGGATCCGCCTACCCGGCGCGCAACCGGGCGAAACGCGTTTGCCTCGTCGAGGCCGGGGCAACCAGCGCCGCATGTACACGGTTGCGCAGCTGGTGGGCGGGGTGTGGGGTGCGGGCGGCGACGGCGGCGAACTGGTCGTGCGTGATCCGGCGGACGACGCGCCGGTGAGCACGGTGCCGGTGGCCACTGCCGACGAGGTGGGCAAGGCGACCCAGGCGGCCCGCAACGCGGCGGCCCAGTGGGCGGCGACCGCGCCGGCGGAACGGGCGGCGGCGCTGCACCGGGCCGCGGACGCGGTGGAGGCGGTCGTCGAGGAGTTGACGGCGGCGGTCACCGCGGAGATGGGCAAGCCGTTGGCGGACGCCCGCGGCGGCGTCGAGGCGGGGATCGGCACCCTGCGACAGTATGCGGAACTGGCGCCGCTGCGCGGCGGGCGCACGCTGAACGGCGAAACCGACGCGCTGGACTTCCTGACCCCGCAGCCACGCGGGGTGGTCGCGGCGATCACCCCCTGGAACGACCCGGTGGCGGTCTCCTGTGGACTGCTCGGCGCGGCCCTGGTGACCGGGAACGTGGTGCTCTACAAGCCGAGCGAACGGACACCGGCGACGGGTTGGCTGCTGGCCAGGGCACTGGATCAGGCGCTGCCGGCCGGGGTGTTGTCGCTGCTCACCGGCGGCCCGGAGGTGGGTGCGGCACTGGCGGCGCAGGAGGTCGACGTGGTGGCCCATGTGGGTTCCACGGCGACCGGGCGGGCGATCGCCGCCGCGGCGGCCCGGACCGGCGCGAAGGTGCTACTGGAGAACGGCGGCAGTGACCCGTTGATCGTGGACGCGGGCGTCGACCCGGAGTGGGCGGCGGAGCAGGCCGCGCTCGGCGCGTTCGCCAACGCCGGGCAGATCTGCGTGGCGGTGGAGCGGCTCTACGTGCACCGGGAGGTGGCGGACGACTTCGTGGCCGCGCTGGTACGACGCGCCGGAGCGCTGCGGATCGGGCCGGGCCGGGACCCGGGCACCGAGCTGGGTCCGCTGGTCGACCGGTCGCACCGGGACCACGTCCACGGACAGGTGGCGGCCGCGATGGCGGACGGCGCCCGGGTGCGGGTGGGCGGCGAGGTGCCGGACGGGCCGGGGGCGTTCTACCCGGCCACCGTCGTCACTGACTGCCGCCACGACATGCCACTGGTCCGGGAGGAGACCTTCGGGCCGGTAGCCCCGGTGGTGGTCGTCGACTCGTTCGACGAGGCGCTGCAGTGCGCGGCGGACTCCCCGTACGGGCTGGCCGCCTCGGTGTTGACCCCGTCGATGAGTCACGCGCAGCGGGCCTGGCGGGAGCTGCCAGTGGGAACCGTCAAGGTCAACGCGGTGTTCGGGGGTGCGCCGGGGGGTGCCGCGCATCCGCGCCGGGCCAGCGGGCAGGGCTTCGGGTACGGCCCGGAGTTGCTGGACGAGTTCACCGCCACGAAGGCGGTGCACATCGAGGCGCCGGGCGGCGGGCACTGGTGAACGGTGCGGGCGGACGCAGGAGTGGCGCGTCCGCCCGTACCGCGTCTGTTGTGCTGTGATGCGGTGGCGTCAGTCGCCGCGGGCCTTTCGGGTGGCGCGGTCGTTGGCCTTCTCGATGGCCGTGACCAGCTCCGGCTTGGTCATGCTGGACCGCCCGGGCACGTCGAGTTTGCGGGCCACCGACATCAGGTGGTCCTTGGTGGCGTTGGCGTCCACGCCGCCGGCGGTGGGAGCCCGTCGTTCCGGCCCGCCACCGGCGGCCTGCTGGTCGCTGGGGCCCTTGCGGCCCTTCGGCTCCCAGTGGTCGCCCACCTTCTCGAACTGGTGCTTCACTGCGGCGAAGGCGGTGCGGTGCGACCGCTCCCCCTCGCCGTAGGTCTCGACCGCCGAGTCGTGCGTCTTCTCCCAGGTGTGCTGCGCCTTCTCCGGGGAGCGTCGCAGCGTGCTGGGCAGGTCCTCGCGCCCGGGCATCTCGTCCTCCTCCGTGTCGACAGGGTCACTGTGACCGTTCCCCGGTGACGTGGCGGCAAACCCTAGCGGCGCCGGCCGGGTACCGGGCGGGTTTGTCAATTTCCCCATCCGGGTACCGCCGGGCCAGGCCAGACCGGACGACCGGTCATCCGGCGGCCGGGGCGCAGGGAGCGGGCATGACGACCACGGACCCCGGTACGACGCTCGACGGCACACCGGGCACCCGGGTGCCCCGACGGATGCGGCAGCTGAGCTGGCGAACCTGGCGCGGGGTACTGGTCCGCAGCGTGCAGAACTTCGTCAACGACAACTGCTCCGACTGGGCCGCCGCGCTCACCTACTACGGGGTTCTGGCGCTCTTTCCGTCCGCCATCGTGGTGGTGGCCCTGGTCGGTCTGGTCTCCGACGGGGAGCGGACCCTGGACACTGTGGTCGACCTGGCCAACCAGGTGGGCGCCGGGTCGGTGCTGACGGACGACAAGGGCGACGAGGGCGGCGTGGTCGGGGTGATCCGGACCGTCGTGCTCGACCAGAGCAACCCCAAGCTGCTGCTGAGCTTCGGCCTGTTGGGCGCGCTGTGGTCCGCGTCGGGTTTCATCGGCGCGTTCACCCGGGCCTCGAACGCCGTCTACGGGGTGACCGAGGGCCGCCCGGTCTGGAAGCTTCGGCCGCTACAGATCGGCCTGGCCGCGATCACGCTGGTGCTGCTCGCGGTGGTCGCCCTTGGCCTGATCGTCAGTGGGCCGGTCACCGACGCGGTCGGCGACCTGGTCAACGCCGGCGGCCTGGCCCGCACGGCCTGGAGCGTGGCGAAGTGGCCGGTGCTCGCCATGATCATGATGGTGCTGCTGTCCCTGCTGTTCTGGATCGCTCCGAACGTGCGTCAGCCCCGGTTCCGCTGGCTCACCCCGGGCGGCGCGGTGGCCCTGATCTCCTGGGCGGCGGCCTCCTTCGGCTTCGGCCTCTACGTGGCGAACTTCGGCTCGTACAGCACCACCTACGGCAGCCTCGGAGCGGCCATCGCGTTCCTGGTCTGGCTCTACCTGTCCAATTCGGCGCTGATGCTGGGCGCGCAGATCAACTCCGAGGTGCAACGCGGGCGACAGTTGCAGGCCGGCGACCCGGACCCGGAGGAGCCGGTGCTGCCGCCGCGCAAGCCCGCCGACGACTGAGCCTTCGCTTTCCGGCTCGCATGTCCGGTCCACGGTCGGGCCGAGGGCCGGTTCGTGGCCCGGTGCCGGTTTATCGGACGAGGTGCCGGGTAGCGCAGAAGGCATGGAGCGTGGCAACAGCAAGCACGGACCGAGGATCGACGAACAGATGAGTCAGGAGGTCAGCGGCCTCGTACAGGGGCCGGGGACCGGTGGCTCTCGGGTCGACGAGTCGCGGGTGCCGGAACCGGCTGGCGAGGACCAGCCGGAGACGACCACCGCCCCGGCCGGCGACCTGCGCACCGGCACCCCACAGGGCATGAGCTCCACGGACGTCGAGCAGCGCAGCCGGCTCGGCCGGTTCATCTCGATGAGCGCGCTGCCGGGCGACCGCTTGGTGCTCATCGCCAGCGCCCGCGAGAACGAGGCGCCGGACGACATCGTGGCGGCGCTGGAACGGCTGCCCGAGGGCACCGTCTACCAGACGGTCTCCGAGGTGTGGGCCGCGCTCGGCAACAAGAACGAGACAACTCGCTGGTGAGCAGGATCGCCCCCGATCCGGCAATCCCCAGCGGCTGAAGGAGGTTCCCCGATGAGTGGCGTAACCGAACATGTTGACGTGTCCGTACCCGTACGCACCGCGTACGACCAGTGGACGCAGTTCGCGGAGTTCCCCGAGTTCATGGAGGGTGTGCAGGAAGTCCGGCAGCTCTCCGACACGATGACCCACTGGACGGTGGAGATCGCCGGGGTGAAGCGCGAGTTCGACGCGGAGATCACCGAGCAGCTCCCCGACGAGCGGGTCGCCTGGCGCTCGACCGACGGCTCCCAGCAGGCCGGCGTGGTGACCTTCCACCGACTGGACCAGGACAAGACCCGTGTCACCCTGCAGCTCGAGTTCGAGCCGCACGGTGTGGTCGAGCAGGCCGGCGACAAGCTCGGCATCGTCGACCGGCGGGCCAAGGGCGACCTGGAACGGTTCAAGACCTACATCGAGCGGCGTGGTCAGGAGACCGGTGCCTGGCGCGGACAGGTGGACCGTCCGCAGCCGTGACAGTGAGCAGGACCTGAGATGGCCGCCGGTATCCCGGCGGCCATCGCCGTACCCGAGCATGCTCGCCGGGCACCGTTTGCGATCATCGTGCCCGGGTACGGCTGAAGGTATGACCGACGACAACATCAGGGTGTGGCGGGACGAGGAGCGGCTTCCGTTGGAGGAGTTGGAGCGCGCCGTGTCGGGCTCCAGCCTCGACGGGGAGGCTGACGACGTGACGGGTAACGACGCCGGCGAGGAGTCCGCGTTCGGGCACGGACCGGCCGCGTCGGACCGAGACGGTGCCGTCCGGGGCAACAGCCGGGAGGACACCGACCCGCAGCGCGCCTACCGCCCGTCCACCACCGGCAGGACCGGGCCGGACGTCTGAGGATCGCTCCCGGGCTGGGCGGGCACCGCCGGCACGGGTGGCCCGACGGTGGGTCGGCGTGCGCCCCACTCGTAGAGCGCGATCAGCGCCAGCGCGAGCACCAGCAGTGCCGAGCCCAGCACCTGCACCGAGGTGTTGCCGATCAGCACGCCCAGCCCGGTCGGAACGAGCGCCGCGCCGACGCCCGAGGCGCCGATCTGGAGGCCGATGGCGCGGTCCGCGTGCGCCGCGCCGACCCGCTCGGCGGTGGTGAGGGTGAGCAGCGGAAACACCGGTGCGGCGGCGAAACCGACAACGACCAGGCCGAGCACCGCCAGGACGGCCGGCCCGGGAACGGCGATCAGCGCCGCGCCGACGGCCATCCCGGCAAGGCTGGCGCGCAACACCAGCCCCGCCCCCAGGCGCTCGGCCACCAGGCCCTGCACGATCCGACCGACGAAGAGACTGCCCCAGTACGCGGAGACGCAGCCGCCGGCCAGCGCCGCGCTGAGCCCGCGCCCCTCGGTCAGCAGCAGGAACGCCCACAGCCCGGCGGACACCTCGATCGCGACGTACAGCATGAAGGCGAGCATCCCCGACCAGACCGCCGGCAGCCGCAGCGTGTCCCGAACCGGGACCCCGAGGATCGGTGCGGCGGGCGTGGCCTGGACCGATGCGCCCGCCTCGGTGGGCACCCCGGCGCCGACGCCGGCCGGTACGCCGCGGTGCCAGGCCCGTATCGTGAGCGCGAACGCGACGGCGAGGACGAGTTGGGCGGCGGCCACGATGCCGTACCCCCAGCGCCAGGCGAGCCCGGCGCTCAGCACCCCGGTCATGATCAGTGGACCGATGGCCACACCGAGGCCGAAGAAGGCGTGCAACCAGTTCATGTGGCGGGCCCCGAAGGCACCGGCGGCGTACGCGTTGAGCCCGGAGTCGACAGCGCCGGAGCCGAGCCCGACCAGCAGCGCACAGCCCACCAGCACCGCCAGCGTCGAGCTCACCGAGTAGCCGGTCAGCGCCAGGCTGGCCAGCAGGGTGCTGCCGGCGAGCAGGGCCCCCACGCCGACCCGGGCCAGCGTGAAACCGGCCAGCACGCTGGAGGTGAGATAGCCGACGGTACCGGCGGTGAGCACCCACCCGACCGCCTCGGTGGGTACGTCGAAGTCGCCCCGGATCGATGGCCAGCCGACGCCGAGCAGACTGTCGGGCAGACCGAGGCTGACGAACGCGAGGTAGGCCAGCAGGAGCAGCGAGGCGCGGGGACGCGCGGGCGCGGTGGACACGAGACACCATCCTGCCGCAGCGCACCCTAACGCCGTCGGGACCCAACCGCCCCCGACGCAAAGAAGTCGTGTCCGTACGGTCGAGAAAACGGACAGCTCGACCAGAATCGGCCGATCGGAGGACGGCAAGCCGGCCGGTTCGCGTAAGAATTTCGGGATGCATCAAGGCTCCGGAATCCTCTCCACGCGTCAGCGCCGGCTCGCCTGGCTCGGCTTCCTGCTCGCCGCGCTTCAGGCGCCCGTGTCCGCCTGGCTCGTCGCCGACGAGTCGTGGCTGTTCAGCCTCTGCGTCGCGCTGATGGTGGCCACCGTGATCATCGCTGACGACGCGGCACGGCGTCGCCCGGCCGACGCGACAAGCGACTAGCCCTCGGCGCCCGGCCGGGCCTCGTGGCCCGGCCGGCCCCGGCTACGGCGGCGTTCCTTCATCTCCGCCTCGTACAGGTGGCGTCGCCCGCACACCAACTCGTCGCGGGCCTGCTGGTCCAACTCCCGGAACAGCGCGTGGTAGCCGTCGTCGAAGTCCTCGACGATCTGAAACGTCCACCGTCCGGCGATGACGTTGCGGCCGCGCAACTCGGTGGCGATCCGGTCGGCGAGGTGCGGATGGCCGGCGGCGTGGAACTGCTCCACCGCGTCGTCGAGCATCAGGTCGGCATGGCCGATCAACTGGTGCATCGAGTAGAGGTGCCCCCGGGCCCGCTCCACACACTCCAGCGCCTCGCTGAGCTTGCCGAGCGCGGCGACCGTCGCGTCGCTGACGCCGTCCGGCCGCCGGTGCCGCTCGTCGGGTCCGTCCGCGTGCTGTCCCATCCGTGCCTCCGTGCCGTGTCCCGTCATCAGTGGGTGTTCTCCTGCTGCCCCGTCTGTGCCGGATCAGTCCCCCAGGTCAGCGGCGAGCGCCCAGTGGCGCAGCCGACATCCACCGAGCGGACGAGGTCGACCCGGTCACTGGTCGGTTAGCCTCGGTCACCATGCGTGTGCCGTTCAACCGGGTCGCCTCCCGTACCGCCGTCGACTCGGCGCGGTCCACCCTGGCCGCCCTCACCGTCTCCGTGGGCACTGTCGGCCTCGCCGCCGCCGCCGCACGGCCGGGGCTGCTGGCCCTCGTCGACCAGCATGCGGCGGCCGTCCGGGACAGCCTCGACGGGGACCGCACGCCGCTGACCTCCGCGGCGCTCGCCGGCTACGCCGAGGGGGTGCGCGCCGCCGCCCTGGAGCACGGGTGGACGCCGCCCAGCGGGCCGGTGGACTGGAGCCAGCCGGAGTGGCTGCTCACCCGCCTGGTCGCGGTCTGCGCGCTGGCACGCGCACTCGACCGGCACTGACACGCGACGGGAGGGCACCCCGCGTCGTACGCGGAGCACCCTCCCACCCTTTGTGCCGTTCCTCGCCGCTACGAGCGGTACTGCTGGGCTTCGTCCACCCGAGGCATGGCCTGGGTGCGGTCACCCCCGCGGTCGGCCATCTGCCGCTCCACGTCGCTACGCCCGGCCGAGGCGGCCTGACGTTGCTGCTGCACCGCCCGAGCCTCCTGGGCCGCCCGCTGCAGCCAGCCGTCCCAGCGGTTCTGCATCGGCTTCACCAGACCACCGCCGACGCCGACGATCAGGATGCCGGCCACAGTGGCGAGCACCGCGATCAGCACCGGAGTGGTCACCGTGGTGGCGATACCCACCTGGTTCAGGGCGGCGATCACACCGAGCGCGATGATGAAGATCGCCGTCAGGTCGGCCAGGACCTTGCCGTACGAGAGCCCTCCCAGCGCCCCGGTGACCAGATCCCGGACAGCGTTGGCGATCGCGGCCGCCACCACCACGATGACGATCGCGATGAACGCGCGCGGCAGCCAGGCCACCACGCCGCTGATCAGGTCACTGATCGCGTTGGGCCCCCAGACTCCGAAAGCGAACTGCAGCGTGAACAGCAGTACGGCGTAGTACGCCAGTCTGGCCAGAATGTCGCTGGCGTCGTACTTCGTTCTCTCCAGGGCCCGTTTGATACCACCGCGTTCGACCGCCTGGTCGAAACGCACCCGTTCCAGCACCGTATCCACGATCTTGAGGACGGCTCTGGCGATGAGCCAGCCGACCACGAGGATGACGATGAAGGCCACTGCCTTCGGGATGAAGAGCAGCACCGACCTCCAGGTGTCGGCGATGGCATCGCCGATGTCGGCCTGCCGGACCGCGAGGGTTTTCAGCATGATGTCCCTCCTGTCGCATGGACTGCGCCGGGCGCATACCCGGCAACCGGTCCGGCACTCCGCGCAGCGAGCGGCGTTTTTCCCGACAGACCTCCGGACAGGGGCCCTGAACTGCCCGAACGGCCACCGCGACGGACTCGGCGACGGCCCGCGGCCGTGGTCGGATGCCTTTTCCGGTCGGCCGACTAGGCTGCGAACATGCCAGGAACGGTCGGGCGGGTCCCCACGCCAGCAACTCCGGGCCCGGGCGCACCCACCGGGTCCGGCCCGGCCGTCGGCGTGCTCGCCCACGACTGGGCCAACACCCCGCTGGGCCCGGTCGACGACTGGGACGTCGCCCTCCAGGCCGTGGTGGAGCTGGTCCTCACCTCGCCGATGCCGATGGCCCTGGCGTACGGCGACGATCTCGTCCTGCTCTACAACGCCGGCTACGCCGAACTGCTGGGCACCAAGCACCCGAGCGCCCTCGGCCGTCCGGCCGCCGAGGTGTTCGCGGAGATCTGGGCGCTTCCCGGCGTCGGTGCGGTGATCGAGCGCTGCTACCGGCAGGGCGAGCCCTTCCTGGAGAAGGAGTCCACCCTGCCGCTTGTCCGTGGGCACTCCGCGACGGTGGAGCAGGCGGTCTTCACCCGGGGCTACTCACCGGTGCGTGACAGCGCCGGGCAGATCGTCGGCGTGTTGACGGTCGCTGCCGAGACCACCCACGTCACCGAGCAGCTGCAGAGCCTCAGCGAGGTGGCCGCAGCGCTCGCCGGCACCCTCACCCTCGACGACGTGGCCCGGGTGGCGCTGCGGTACGCGATCACCACGTTCGACCCCGACCAGGCCTCGTTCGCTGTCGACGAGGGCGGCGGCGGCTGGCGCATGGTGCGTCGGGTCCGTGGCGAGTTGTTGGACGAGGCCGATGAGCGGCTTCCCCCGCTCTGGCGGCGCGCATCTGCGGACTGGTCGGCTCCGGTGGTGCAGGCGGCCCGCTCCGGCGCCCCGTCGTTCACCCGCGACGGGCAGCCGCTGCGGGACACCGCCGTGGACCGCCACGACCAGAAGGTTCAGGCGATGGCGGCCCTGCCGCTGGGCACCTCGGTGGTCCGCGGCGGGCTGGCGGTCGGCTATCAGGTCCCGCACACCTGGTCTCCCGCCGAGCGGGCACTGCTGGCCGCCTCGGCCGAGCTCATCGGCCAGGCCGCCGAGCGGGCCCGCCGGTTCGAGACCCAGCACGGCACTGCCCAACTGTTGCAGCGCAGCATGTTGCCGGAGCACCTGCCGGATCTTCCCCGGTTGCGGATCGCGGCCCGCTACGACCCGGGCGTGGACGGCAACGCGGCCGGCGGTGACTTCTACGACGCGTTCCTGCTGCCCAACGGCTCGCTCGGCGTGGTGCTGGGCGACGTCGCCGGGCACGACGTGCAGGCCGCCGCGCGGATGGGGCAGGTCCGGGCCGCGCTGCGCGCCCTGGCCCTGGCCGACCCGACGCCCGCCTCGGTCCTGGCCGGCCTGGACCGGCTGGTGACCAGCCTCGGCGCGGAGGCCGGCACCCACGAGCTGTTCGTCACTGTGGCGTTCGGGGTGATCGACGCGGAGCGGCGGGAGCTGACCCTGTCCAGCGCCGGGCATCCCGCGCCGCTGATCCGCCGCGGCGCCCCGGATGGTCGGTTTCACGCCGAGTACGTCGACGTCCCGGCCGGGCCGCCGCTGGGGCTGGGCGGCCGGCCGGGCACCACGACTGTCCCGTTCCGTCCCGGTGACACCCTCCTGTTGTTCAGCGACGGGGTGGTGGAGCGTCGCCGGCAGAGCCTGAGCGCCGGGCTGGCCACCCTGAGCGACGCCATCGCCAAGGCCGGCAGCGGCGACCCCCGCGCGCTCTGCGCGGTGGCCACCGCGGCGGTCCCGGGCGGCACGGAGGACGACGTGGCAGTGCTGGCGGTTGAGCACGCGCTCAAACCGAGTCGTTCGGCGAGCATGGAGGTGCCCGCCGAGCCGACCGCGCCCAGCCGGGTACGGCACTGGCTGACCGGCCATCTCACCGAGTGGCAGGTGCCCGAGTCGGTGATCGGGGCGGCGGTGCTCTGCACCAGCGAGCTGACCACCAACGCGTTGCTGCACGCCGGCACTGCCGCCCGGGTGGAGATCGACCTCAGCGCCGAACGGCTGCTCGTCTCGGTAGCGGATTCCGGCACCCGGGGCACCGTGACCCGGGCACGTACCGACACGTTGAGCAGTCGCGGGCGCGGCCTCGGCCTGATCGAGGAGCTCAGCGACGCCTGGGGCACCGACCCGTCGGTTCGGGGCTCAACGGTCTGGTTCGAGATCCTCACGCCGCCGACCGTGCACCCCTGAGCCGCTCGAGGGTAGGAGGAGGAAGGACCATGGCTACCGACCGGCCCGCCGGGGTCCTCTTCGATGTCGACGGCACCCTGGTCGACACCACCTACCTGCACACGGTGAGCTGGTGGGAGGCGTTACGCCAGACCGACCAGCCGGTGCCGATGGCGGTGGTGCACCGCTCGATCGGGATGGGGTCGGACAAACTCCTGGACCATCTCCTCGGCCCGGAGCGGGACCGCGACGCCGACTCGAGGCTGCGCGACGCGCACGACACCCTCTACGCCGAGTACTGGGAACGACTCACGCCGCTACCCCAGGCGGCCGACCTGTTGCGCTCCTGCGCCGAGCGGGGGTTGCGGGTCGTGCTGGCCACCTCCGCCTCGGAACCCGAAGTGGGCGCGCTTCGTCGGGCGCTGGCCGCCGATGACGTGATCGACACGATCACCTCCTCGGCGGACGCCCAGCAGAGCAAGCCGGCACCGGACATCCTGGTCGCCGCGTTGGAGCAGTCCGGCTTGACCGCCGAGCGGGTGGTCTTCGTCGGCGACTCGGTGTGGGACGTCGTCGCGGCCGGGGCGTTGAACATCCCGTGTGTGGGCCTGACCTGCGGTGGCACCAGCCGAGGTGAGCTCGCCGGCGCGGGTGCCGTGGCGGTGTACGACGACCCGGCCGCGCTGTTGCACGAGTTGACGGACTCGCCACTCACCCGGCCCCGGTGAGGATCACTCGGCTCCACCGACGCGGACGCGCATAGCCGGAGCCCTTGCGGGGCAAGGACGTCACCACCTGCCCGCGCCTCGCGGGTGCGGGCAGAAGGGTGGTGCCGTGGAGCCGGTAGATGTGGCGTTTGCGCTGGTAGGGCTGGGCGCTCTGCTCGCGGGCATCCTGCCGCGGGTGCTGGAGCAACGCCCGCTGTCCATGCCGATCGCCTTCCTCGCCCTCGGCATGCTGGTGTTCCTGCTGCCGGTCGGGCTGCCGTCACCGGACCCCCTGGCCCACCCGGAGCTGACCACCCACCTCACCGAGATCGGCGTGATCGTCGCGCTGATGGGTGCCGGGCTGAAGATCGACCGGCCGTTGAGTTGGCGGCGGTGGTCGTCCACCTGGCGGCTGCTGGCGATCGCGATGCCGCTGTGCATCGCGGCGGTGGCCCTGCTCGGCTGGTGGTGGGCGGGGCTGGTGCCGGCCGCCGCGCTGTTGTTGGGCGCCGCGCTGGCGCCCACCGACCCGGTGCTCGCCGCGGACGTGCAGGTCGGCGAGCCGACCGACGTGGAGGATTCCGAGGACGAGGTCCGCTTCGCGTTGACCTCCGAGGCCGGCCTCAACGACGGGCTGGCGTTCCCGTTCGTCTACGCCGCCATCGCCATCGCCTCGACCAGCCTCGCCCCGAGCGACTGGTTGGCCGAGTGGTTCACGGTGGACGTGCTCTGGAAGATCAGCGTCGGCGTCGGCGGTGGCCTGCTCATCGGCTGGTTGCTCGGCAAGTTGTTCTTCCGCGCGCCCAGCAAGCTGCGGCTGGCCCGGCACGCCGAGGGCTTCCTGGCGCTGGCCGCCACGTTCCTGGCGTACGGGCTGGTGGAGGTGGTCGGCGGGTACGGCTTCCTGGCGGTGTTCGTGGCCGCCCGGGCCATTCGGGCCGCCGAGCGGACCAGCGAGTTCCACTCGGTGCTGCACGACTTCGCCGAGCAGGTCGAACGGCTGCTCACACTGGTGCTGTTGCTGCTGCTCGGCGGCGCGATAGTGGGTGGCCTGCTGGGCCCGCTGACCTGGCCGGCGGCCGCCGTCGGGCTGGCGCTGGTGTTCCTGGTGCGGCCGCTGATCGGCTGGTTGTCGCTGCGCGGCGCCCCGGGACGCCCGGCCGAGCACTGGGTCATCTCGTTGTTCGGCATTCGTGGCGTCGGCTCGTTCTACTACCTCGCGTACGCCACCACCAAAGCCGACTTCCCGCAGGCCGAGCTGCTCTGGGCGACGGTCGGGCTGGTGGTGCTCGTCTCCGTCGTGGTGCACGGCATCACGGCGACCCCGGTCATGCAGCTGCTGGACCGGGAGGGAGAGCGGACCTCCGACCCGGCCGAGCGGAGCGACGACGCGCGGCCGGTCGCGGCAGCCGGGCACGCCTGAGCGGGTAACTCAGCCCAGGCGGGCGGCCAGCGCCCGGCCCAGGTCCCGGCCGGAGCGCCAGGCGCTCTGCACCCGGGGTTTGCCGAACGCGTCGCCGGCCAGGCCGATCCCGTCGGCGTCGAGGTGGTGGGTGGCGCCGCCGGCGTCGCTGGTCGGCTTCGCGTACGTCCAGCGGTGCACGTGCACGTCGACGGCCTGCTCGGGCAGCCCGAGCAGATCTCGGACGGCCTGTTCGATCGCCGGGCCGGCCCCGGTGGGTTGGGCCAGGTGCCCAGCCGCGAACTCCGGCACGGTGTGCGCGACCAGCACCGGCGCGCCGTCTCCGCGCCGGTCGCCGTCGTCGCAGACGAGGTTGAGGACCGGGTGCTCGTTGACGAACGCGCCCCGGAAGTCCGGCCAGTGCCGGGTCGGGAAGCGCAGCACGGCGGCCAGCGACGGTGACCAGCGCTGCTCCTGCACGACCCGGGTGGCGTCGGTCAGGGCCGGGTCGAGCAGCAGGGCGGCCTGCGGGCCCGGCATGGCCAGGGCGACCGCCGAACATGACTGCCCGTCCACGATCGGGCCGGGCTCCACGGTGAGCACCAGCCGGTCGACTGTCACCGGCACCGCGCCGGCCAGGTGTTCGACCAACGAGCGCAGCCCACGGGGGGCGGCGAAGCGCATCGGTCCGGGGACCTCGTGGGTTCCGCTCCGGTCGTACGCCTGGAAGGTGTCGGTCCACTCGCGGACCAGCCCGGCGGCGCGCCACTGCTCGACCAGTGCGGCGAAGTCCGGGTCGGTGGCGGTGAAGTAGGCGGCGCCGATGTCCGCGGGCCGGCCCTGGAAGCGTTTGCTGGCCATCCGGCCACCGCAGACGTGCCCCCGCTCCCGGACCTGCACCGGCACCCCGGCCCGGGTCAGCTCGACCGCACAGGCCATTCCGGCGATGCCCGCCCCGACCACCACCACGCTCGACCGGTCCTCCGTCATCAGATGATCGTAGGTGGCGGCGTTCGGCATGAATCACCGGAGAGCGGGGTACTGGTACACCTGTTCGAAAGAGAGGGTGATGACGATGACGGACCGCCGCACCGAGCAGGCCGACCAGAACGCCGCGATCAAGGACCCGGACGAGTGGGTCACCGGGGACGAGCCGCCGACGGCGGCACAGGAGTCCTACCTGAGCACGCTCGCCCGTGAGGCCGACGCGGATCTCCCGGACGACCTCACCAAGGCCGAGGCGTCCAAGCGCATCGACGAACTCCAGGCCAAGACCGGCCGAGGCCAGTAGGACCCGACCCCTTCCCCGCGATCTTGCACTTCCTGTCGCGATAGAAGCCGCTTAACGCGCAAACCATCGACAGCAAGTGCAAGATCGCGGGGAAGGGGCGTGCTGGCCCGGGTGAGGGGCGGGGTGGGCCCGTCAGGGACGGGGCAGGTTGTGCAGGTTCACCTTGCTGAGGGTGGCGGCGTGCACCTCGGCGGTGAGGTAGGTGCCGTGGGTTTGGGAGCGGCGGTCGGTGGGTGAGCCGGGGTTGAGCAGGCGCAGCCCACCGGGCGCCTCGGTGTCCCAGGGGATGTGCGAATGCCCGAAGACCAGCAGGTCGACATCCGGAAAGCGGGCCGCGCACCGCTTCTCCCGGCCGGTCCGGGGCCCGGTCTCGTGCACCACCGCGACCCGCAGGCCGTCGAGATCGACCCGGGCCACCTCCGGCAGCCGGGCGCGCAGCGCCGGGCCGTCGTTGTTGCCGTACACAGCGATCAGTCGGCGTGATCGCGCGGTCATGGCGTCGAGCAGTGCCTCGTCCACCCAGTCGCCGGCGTGCACCACCACGTCGGCCGCCTCGATCGCCGCCCAGAGAGGCCCGGGTAGGTCCCGGGCCCGCTTCGGTACGTGGGTGTCCGCCGTGAGCACCAGCCGCATACCGGCATTGTGCCCCGAGTCCCGGCCGCCCACCCGGGGGACGTGGGTGGACGGCCGGGCTCCGCCTCCGCCGCCCGGCCCCGTGCGTCATCGACGCTCGGGTACGGGTGCCGAGCCGGTCAGGGGGCGGTCACGGCAGGGTCCAGCGTTGCGCCCCGGTGCCGTTGCAGGTCCAGATCCGCAGTTGCCGACCGTCGGTGAGATCCGAGTTGGGGATGTCCAGGCAACGCCCGGACTGGGGGTTGCGCAGGCTGCCGTCCGACTGGGCGGCCCACTGCTGGGCCCCGCTGCCGTTGCAGTCGTAAAGCTGCACGAGGGTGCCGTCGGTGGTGCCGCTCGCCTTCACGTCCAGGCACTTGGCAAGCCCCCGCACCGTACCGTCGCCGGGCAGTGTCCAGCTCTGAGCGGCGGTGCCGTTGCAGGTCCAGGTCTGCACCTTGGTGCCGTTCGCGGTCTGGCTGGAGGCGATGTCCGCGCACTTGCCGAGGGCCTTGACCTCACCGGTGCGCGCCCCGCCGGTGCCGACGCCCGGGCCGGTGAAGGTGTAGCTGTCCACGTCCAGCAACGCCCCGCTGCCACCGGTGACGACCAGGTACAGGTCGTGGGTGCCGTCGTCGGGCTTGGTCACCGTGGCGCTCAGCTCGGTGTAGTTGTCCCAGCCGCCGGTGTTCGGCACCGCGATCCGGGCGACCTCGGTGCCGGTCGGTGAGTCGTACCGGAAGGAGAGGGTGCCGCCGGGGCCGCCGGAGGAGATCCGGGCCCGGACGCCGGTGATCCCCTTGAGGCTCACCGCGTGGTGCCGGACGCTTTCGCCGTTCTGAACGTCACCCAGCCGCCTGCCGCCCTCGGCCGCCGCCTGGTCGATCACCTTGGGGCCGTTGAGCTGGACGAAGTGCTCGGCCTGCCACTGTTTCGGGTAGAGGCTGATCTCCTGCTCACCGGTGAGTGCGGCCGAGCCGGTCGCGCCGCGATCGGTGTAGCTGCCACGCAGGACGAAGAAGAGCACCGAGTCGGGGCCGGCGTGCACCGGGCCGGTGTTGAAGGTGGCGCCGCAGCCGGTCCCCTCCCCCTCCTCGTGGGCGTGCTCCTGGTGGCCCAGGGCGGCCCTGACGACCACCGCCGAGCAGGCCGGCGTGCCGTCCTGCGGGTCGCTGGCCGAAGCGCCCACCGCCAGGTCCTGCCCCCAGTCGAAGAGCCCGCCGGCGGGCAGGCCGGTCAACGTGACAGTCGGCCGATTGTTGCCGACCACCACCGACACCACTGTGGTGGCGCTGCGGCCGGTGCCGTCGTTGACGGTGAGCCGGGCGCTGTAGCTGCCGTTGGCGGAGTACGTGAAGGACGGGTTCGCGGCGGTCGAGTCGGTGCTGCCGTTGTTGGTGAAGTCCCAGGCGTACGTCAGAGGGTCGCCGTCCGGGTCCGAGCTGCCGGCGCTGGAGAAGGTCACCGACAGGGGGGCCAGGCCGCTGTCCCGGTTGACGGTGGCCTTGGCGACCGGCGACCGGCCACCCTGGACATAGTTGATTTTGTAGAGACCGGCGTCGACAGCGCCGGAGAAGTAGCCGCTGCCGTACTCGAGCAGGTAGAGCGAGCCGTCCGGGCCGAACTGCCAGTCGATCGGGTGGACGAGCTTCATGCCGGCGAGCACCGGCTCGATGACGGTCGGCGCCCCGGTTGACGGGTTGCCGTTGTCGAACTGGACCTCCTTGATCCAGTTGCGGCAGTACTCGGAGATCAGCCACTTGTTGTCGTAGTAGGCCGGCCACTTCACGTCCGAGACGAGGTTCGGGTCGTAGTGGTAGACCTCGACGTGGTTGGGCGACCCGCACCCACCCGGGTTGTCCAGCGCCGGCCAGTCCTCACTGCCGCCGTGCTGCTCCCAGACCAGTGCCGGTTTCGTCGGCGGAAGCTGCTGGACGCCGGTGTTGCGGGGTGAGTTGTTGACCGGGCCGGCCGAGCCCCCGCAGGGGAACCAGCCACGCGGGGTGGCGGTGGCGAAGTCCCAGTCGTTGTAGGCGACGTTGGGACCGCCGCAGTACGGCCAGCCGTAGTTGCCGGGCCCGTTGGCCCGGTTGAACTCGTCGTAGGCCGCCGGGCCACGGTTGGCGAGGTCGGTGCCGGCATCCGGGCCGACCTCACCCCAGTAGAGGGTGTTGTTGGCCTTGCGGTCCACCCAGATCCGGTACGGGTTGCGCACGCCCATCACGTAGATCTCCGGGCGCGTTCGCGCGGTGCCGGCGGCGAAGAGGTTGCCGGTGGGGACGGTGTAGCTGCCGTCGTTCTCCGGGTGGATCCGGTTGATCTTGCCGCGTAGGTCGTTGGTGTTGCCCGAGGTGCGCTGGGCGTCGTACTGCGCGTTGCGGCTCGTCCGCTCGTCGATGGGGGCCATCCCGGCGGAGTCGCCGCCGGAGTTGGTGTTGTCGCCGACCGCGAAGTACAGGTTGCCGGCGGTGTCCCAGCTCATCGAGCCGGCCGAGTGGCAGCAGAGATCGCGTTCGGTGGGCCACTCGATGAGCACGTCCTCGCTGCCCGGGTCGAGCAGCAGGGTGGACGGGTTGAAGGTGAACCGACTGATCCGATTGACCAGTGGGGTGACCTTCGGCGAGTAGAAGAGGTAGACCCAGCGGTTGCTCGCGAAGCTCGGGTGCAGGGTGATGCCGATCAGGCCGTCCTCGAAGCGGGCGTCCAGCGCCAGGGTCAGGGCCACAGTGGTGGACCTGGTCGCCGGGTTGTAGAGGCGGACCTGCCCACCGGCGGCACTGGTGCCCCGGTTGATGTAGAAGACCTTGCCGTCGGGGGCGACGGCCAGTTCGATCGGTTCGCCCATGGAGAGGCCTCCGTCGAGGGCGACCTTCTCGAAACCGACGGTGGCGGGCGGGGCGAGAGCGGCGGCCTGGGCCGGGGACGCGGCGGCCGGCAGAACGCTTGCCTGCGGGACGAGGCAGAGGGTGACCAGGACGGTGAGCAGTGTGGTGGCGCTGACGAGACGTCGGCGCGGTGTGCGGGACACGAGACCTCCAGCTGTCCGGGGGATCTCGGTGCCGCTCCCGCCGACTGGAGGAGCACCGCAGGGTGTCCCGGACATTAACGCCTTTCACTGGAAAGCGATAGAACTTCGCGTCACCAGATAGAAAGTTGTCACGTTTCGCGCGAAAGTCCGGCTCACTGGCGCATCGGCGAGAAGTGCGCCGGCGGCATTCCGCACTGACGCAGCGTCGGGTCCCGCTCGACGTCGGTCAGCACACCGGCCGCGTTGATCAGTCCGATGTGGGAGAACGCCTGAGGAAAGTTGCCCAGCTGCTCCCCGGTCAGCGGGTCGATCTGCTCGGCGAACAGGCCGAGGTCGTTGACCCGCTCCGCCAGCCCCCGGAACAACTCGTGCGCCCGGTCCCGCTCACCGGCCAGCGCCAGGCAACACACCAGCCAGAACGAGCAGATGAGAAACCCCGCCGGGTCGCCCTCCCAACGCCGCAGCAGGCCGTCGTGGGACAGCCGCTGCTCCACCGCACGGATCGTCGAGCGCATCCGCGGGTCGTCGGCCCGCACGAAGCCGACCAGCGGCATCACCAACACCGAGGCGTCCAGGTCCTCGGATTCGAAGCTCCCGGTGTACGACTGGAGCCGCTCGTTCCAGCCCCGCTCGAGTACCTCCGTGCGCACCAAGTCGCGGGCGGCCGCCCAGCGGGCCACGTCCTGCGGCTCGCCGAGCTTGTCACCGAAACGGACCGCCCGATCCAGGGCGACCCAGCACTGCACCTTCGAGGACACGTGGTGGTGCTGGACGCCGCGTTCCTCCCACATCCCCGCGTCGGGCAACGCCCAGTCCCGCGCGGCCTGGTCGGCGAGCAACCGGAGCACGTGTTGCACCTCCGGGCCCAGCGGCTCCAGCTTGTCGCGCATCAACCAGGCGGCATCGAGCGCCTCGCCGAAGATGTCGGTCTGCCGCTGCTGCCACGCGTCGTTGCCGATCACCACCGGCGGGCTGTCGCGGTAGCCGCCGAGCTGTTCCAGGCGGTGCTCGGTGAGATCCCGCTCCCCCAGCACCCCGTACATGATGGGCACCGGCTTGTCGTCGATACGGCCCATCGCCCGGCCCAACCAGGCGAACTGCCGTTGCACCTCGTCCAGGCACGCCGTCCGCCACAGCGCCCGCAGGGTCAGGCTGAAGTCGCGCACCCAGACGTAGCGGTAGTCGTAGTTGCGGTCCCCGCCGAGCTTCTCCGGCAGCGAGGTGGTCACCGAGGCCACCACCGCTCCACTGGGCCTGTACGTCATGCCCTGCACCACCAGCCGGCTGCGCCGCACCTGCTCGGGGTAGAGCCCGTCATAGGGGTGATCGGCCGACCAGGAGCGCCAGCCGGCGACGGTGTCGGCGATGGTCTGGTCGGCGTCCGGCACCTCGGGCAGCGGGGCGTCGTAGGTCGGGGCGTACCCGAGGGTGAAGTTGTGTTTCGTGCCCTCGCGGGCGGTGAACGTCCCGGTGGCCTCGCCGTCCCCGGCGGTCAACCGCTCGCTGCCGCGCAGGGTGAGTCGGGCGGCCCCGGCGATGGCCTCCAGCATGTCCTCCCGCTCGATCAGGTACGCGACGGTGCGGCCGTACTCGAAGCGCGGCCGGTAGTGCAACCGCATCGGCACGGAACCGGACAGCCCCTCCACCGAACGGACCAGCACCTGCGGCGAGTGCAGGCCGATGTCGTGACTGCGTGAGCCGGGCTCGAAGGCGAGCGCGTCGGTCAGCGCGACCTCACCCTGGGCGGTGCGGAAGACCGTCCGCAGCACCAGGGTGTCCTCGAGGTAGGAGCGTTCGACCCGGTAGTCGCCCTCGGGCTGGATCGACCAGTGCCCGGCGTTGTCGTCGAGCAGCCGCCCGAACACCGACGGGGCGTCGAACCGCCCCGGGCACCACCAGTTCACCGAGCCCGAGGCGTCCACCAGCGCCGCGCTGCGGCCGTCGGCGAGGAAACCGTAGTCGCTGATCTGTCCGCTCTCCACCTGACTGCCTACCCGGGCAGTCCGCGCCCATTCCCCTCCTGCCCGGCGGTGAAGACCGCGTTACCGGTCGGCCTGGAGGGGAACGCGCAGAGCTGACGAGGGAGGATGCTCATGACGTCAGCTTCGGGGCCGACCGCCGCCTGGCGGTCCGGCACACAGGGTGGCGACCTGCTTCCATCCGGGCCGGCCGGCCGCCTGTCAACACCGGCCGGTGACGGCCACGGGCCGGAGGCCGGCCCGCCGACCGTGACGATCGGCTCGTACCCGGACTATCCGACCGCGCAGCGGGTCGTCGACTACCTGGCCGACAACCGCTTCCCGGTGGAGCACAGCGCCATCGTCGGCACCAACCTCACCCTGGTGGAGACGGTGCTCGGGCGAATGACCACCGGTCGAGCCGGCCTGCTCGGCGCCGGTACCGGCGCCTGGTTCGGGCTCTTCATCGGCCTGTTGTTCGGCATCTTCACAGTCGGCAACTGGCTGGCGGTGATCCTGGTCGGGCTGGTCATCGGTGCGATCTGGGGTGCCGTCTTCGGCGCGGTCGCGCACGCCATGACGGGCGGGCAGCGCGACTTCACCTCGGCCAGCTCACTGCGCGCCGGCCAGTACGCGGTGACCGTCGACGCGCAGCTCGCCGACCAGGCGCGACAGCTGCTCGGTCGGATGCAGATGCCCAACTCGGCGGCGAACGCCCGCTGACCGACGATCGACCGGCCGTCCCGCCAACAAGCCGGGGCGGCCGTTTCGTCGTTCAGTCGTGGTACGCCAGCTCGCCGGCGTGGATGTCGACCTCGACCCGGTTCTCCGGTGGTGCCAGCGGGCAGGCCCAGCGGTCGTCGTAGGCGCAGCTCGGGTTGTAGAGGTAGTTGGCGTCCAGCCTGACCCGGTCGCCGGGCAGCAGCTGCACACCCCGACCGAAGGTGCCCTTCACCGTGTCGGTGAGGTACCGGCCTCCCCCGTAGCTGTCCCGCCCGCAGGTGCCGTCGCGCAGCGGAACGAACAGCCCGCCCCCGTACGCCTCGATCCACCACAGGGTCAACGGCCCCCACGGCGTCTCGGCCACCGCCACCCGCCGGTACGCGACCACCCCGTCCGGGCCACCGGTGTCGATCCGCAGCTCACCGCTGGCCGATCGCAGGGGCGCCTCGACCACGGCATTGGGGTTGGGCGGGAAGTAGCGCACCCCGCTGAAGCCGGCCCGCTCCGTTGGCGGGATCGGGCTCTGCGGGTGGGTGGCGAAGAGTTCGTCGCGGCCGGCGCGGAAGCCGGCCAGGTCGACGTCGGAGAGGTACAACCGGGCGACCCGCTCCCGCCAGTCGGCCAACTCCAGATCGCTCAGCATGCCGGGGACTCCTGATCGAATGACAGCTCGCCGGACCGGACGGGCTTGCCACATGCCTGGCAGCGCACCTCGGCGACGAAGACCTGGCCGCAGACGTCGTGGATGAACTCAACACTGGGCACGTCGCCCTCGCTGTAGGTGTCACCCCAGCGCTTGAGCACGAGGATGACCTGCCCGAGATCCTTGCCCTTCTGGGTGAGTTCATACCCCGCGACCTTGCCGTTCTCGGTGGCACGGGCCTGAAGAATGCCGGATTCGGCCAGTTTTCGCAGTCGGGCGGCGAGGACGTCCCTGGGCGCGCCGACGGCGCGAAGGATCTCGGTGTACCGCGATGCGCCGAATGCGAGCGCTCGCACGATGTGCAGTGACCACCTGTCGTTGACCGCGTCGAGCGCCACAGCGAGGGAGTCTCGCTCTGGTTTGATTTTCAAACCGTCGGTGCTACGGTTCGTGTGGTTGGACATTCAAACCACACTACCCGAGGAAGCACCCATGACGTCGCCATCCGATCCACGTACCGACGGACCATCGCTCGTCGTCACCCAGCGCCGAGCCTGGACCACTCTCGTGATCACCGGGCTGATCATCGGCACGGCGTTCATCGCGGTCTATGTCGGACTGCAACGCAGCCCTCAGCCGAGCCAGCTGCCGATCGCCGTGGTCAGCGCGCAACTGTCGAACACCGCACAGACCGGGTTCGGCAACGCCGTGGCCGTCACCGAGGTCGCGAGCGTCGCGGACGGCGAGGCGATGGTGCGACACGGCGACGCCGTCGCCGTCCTCGGCGCGACCTCCCCCACCACGCTGACACTCGACTACGCCGGCGCGAGCGGGTTCAGCGAGAGCGGCGCCGCGCGTCAGCTCGCGGCCGGTCTCGCCAAGAAGGCTGGGGCGACCATCCAGGAGAACGACATCGTGCCGCTGGCGACCTATGACAGCCGAGGTCTGTCCGCCTTCTATGTGGTGTTCGGCGTCACCCTCTCGTCGTTCGTCCTCGCGCAGGGGCTCACCGCAGCCACCGCGAAGGTGCGGCTGCGCCACCGCATCTACGCGATGGGCGGATTCGCCGTCCTGATCGGTGTGATCGCGGCGACCGTCGCGGGTCCGATCTACGGATCACTGACGGCCCCGTTCCCGCTGCTCGCGCTCTCGCTCATCCTCCTGTCCGCCGCCAGCGCCTTCACGACGAAGGCCCTGGGGGCCTGGCTCGGCCCGGCGGGCATCGCCCTCGCCGTCCTCGCTCTCACGACCATCGGCAACGCGACGAGCGGAGCGACGATCGGGGTCGACCTGCTGCCGGAATGGGCACAGGCGATCTCGGGGAAGCTCCCACCGGGCGCGGCCGTGCGAGCGGTAAACAACTTCGGCTACTTCGACGGCGCACACACAGTGGCGCCCCTCGCCGTCCTCGCCACCTGGTTCCTTGCGGGCCTCGGATTCGTCCTGCTCCGGCAGCAAACCGCTCGGCGCCGCCCGCTCACCGCCGAGGTGGGACGGTGACCGCCCGGGTCAGCCCGTACCTCAGCTTTCCCGGCAATGCTCGACCGGCGATGCGGTTCTACCAGTCGGTGTTCGGGGGCAACCTGGAGATCACCACCGTCGGCGCTCTCCAGGGGGCGACGGGTACAGCGCAGGACGAGCTGATCGCGCACGCGACGCTCAGAGGGGCGACGGGGGTAGTGCTGATGGCCTCCGATCGGACGCCGGGCGACGACGGGGCCGGGGGCAGCTCGTCGATCACCCTGGGCGGCGACGAGGCGGACCTCGCCACGTACTTCGAGCGGCTGTCCTCGCATGGGACGGTCACGGTGCCGTTCGCCAGATCGCCGTGGGGCGCGCTCTACGGCAGGTGCACCGACAGGTTCGGAACCGACTGGCTGGTGAACGTCACCGCGTCGGCGACACCCTGATCTGAGCACAACCCTGAGCGCCGGCCGGGTGGGCGGACACATGCCCGCTCGGCCGTCAGCGCGACGGCCAGTTGGTGAGGACGGCGTCGAGGGCGTCCAGGGTGCGCGACCAGGAGTCGTCGGTGGGGCGCGGGGTGTGCCGGAAGCCGCCGGTCTTCTCCAGGCTCACGAACCCGTGGAACGTGCTGTGCATCATCCGCACCGCGTCGGTCTGGTCGGGCTCGGAGAGCCGGTAGCCGCGCAGGATCGCCCGGGTCATCTCGGCGTGCCGGACACCCGCGCTCGCGGCGGCGGTCTCCGGGTCGAGGTCGATCTGCATGGCGGCGTAGCGGCCCGGGTGCTCCCGCGCGTAGTCGCGGTACGCGTTGGCGAACGCCACCAGCGCGTCCTTGCCGGCCCGGCCGGCGAGCGCTGCGGCGACCCGGTCGGCCAGCTCCGCCAGCGCCAGCAGGGCGATCCTGACCCGCAGGTCGTGCGCGTTCTTGAGGTGGAAGTAGAGGCTGGCGTCCTTCACCCCGAACTGGCGTGCGAGCGCGGCGACCGTGACGTTCTCCACGCCCACCTCGTCGGCCAGCTCGGCCGCAGCCAGTGTCAGACGTTCGACGGTCACCTTGGCACGTACCACCCCAGCACACCCCAACCTAGCCGTAATAATCGTTTGCCTAGGAGAGCTAGGCTACTACCTATGTTGGTCCTGACCGAATCCGTCATCCGCGCGTCCTTCGTCAATTGCAGCCGGGGCGAGGCGAAGCGGCTGGCGATGCCGAATGATCTTGTAATGCGCCCCTGGGACGACCTCGACTTCCTCGGCTGGCGGGATCCCTCCGCGCCGCAGCGGGCCTACCTGGTGGCCGAAACCGACGGCAAACTGGCCGGGGTGGTGCTGCGGGCCGCGACGCACCAGACGGGGCGCGTGCGGCACAGCATGTGCTCGTTCTGCCTGACCACGCACCTCGGCGGAGGCGTCTCGTTGATGACCGCCCCCAAGGCCGGTCCGAGCGGACGGCAGGGCGACTCCGTGGGCACGTACCTGTGCTCCGACCTGGCCTGCTCGCTGTATCTGCGGGGGAAGAAGCACGCCGGGCCCCCCGCGCCCGAGCCGCTGCCCCTGCCGGAGCGGATCGACCGCGTCAGGACCGCCCTCGCGACATTCCTCCGCAAGGTCAGCGAGTGACGGTCGAGGCGACCGGGCGCGGCCGGGGCCGGAGCGTGTTCGAGCCCCGGTCCGCCGGCTAGCGGTCGGTGGCCAGGCGGGCGTGCAGGTGCTCGTCGTAGCGGCGGCCGTCGCCGTACCGGTACGACTCGCGCAGGGTCCCCTCGGCCGGGTAGCCGGCGCGGTCGGCGACCCGGCAGGACGCCGGGTTGGCCACCGCGTGACACAGCTCCACCCGGTGCAGCCCGAGATCCGCGAACGCCCAGTCGGTGAGCCGGACGACGGCGCGGACCGCCACCTGACGCCCCCGTGCCGCGGGCACCGTCCAGTAGCCGATGGACGCGTCGCCGTCGTGGATGCGGTGCAGCGACACCGAGCCGAGCAGTTTGCCGTCGGCCGCCGCGGTGACCGCCATCGAGGCATGACCACCGGTGGACCAGTCGGCCCGGCGACGCACCCAGAGCAGCGCGACCTCGTCGTCGATCGGGTCGCCGCCCTGCGGGTTCCACTGGGCGATCGCCGGGTCCCGGAGGGCGTCGCGCACCGCCGGGGCGTCCTCGTCTCGCCACGGGCGCAGCAACAGGTCGGCGGCGGAGAGTTCCACGTGTTCCACGAGGCCGGAGTCTGACACAACCCGAGGCTTACGCGCCGCCGGATTAACGCACATTTCCTTCAAAGCTGCACGATCCGGCGGCCAGGGCGTGGAGAAGTGACCCAGGCGACGCTCAACAGCATTATTTAAATTTTGAAAGAGTGCTATCGTCGTGGACATGACCGAGAGCCTGGACAGCACCCGAGAGGCCGCCTGGCGCGCCTACATCGAGGCCAGCCAGCGTCTCTACACCCAGTTGGAAGAGGATCTGCGGGTCGACAGCGACCTCAGCTTCGCCGACTACCACGTGCTGGTCCTGCTCTCCGAGGCACCCGGGCAGCGGTTACGGATGGGCGAGCTGGCCGGCCGGTTGATCTTTTCGCCCAGCCGCCTCACCTACCAGGTCTCCTCCATGCAGCGTCGTGGCCTGGTCAGCAAGGAGCCCTGCCCGGACGACCGGCGCGGCAGCGAGGCGGTGCTCACCGCCGCCGGGCTGCTCGCTCTGCGGGAAGCCGCACCCCACCATCTGGCGTCGGTGCGCACCCATCTCATGGACGACCTCGACGATGCCGAGGTCGCCTGCCTCACCCGGGTCTTCGACCGGCTCGGCGAGCGCCTGCGGGCATCGCGGGTCAGCTCGACCACCCCCGCCTCACGCTAGGAGCCTCGACATGCCCGCGATCACCGTCGACAACGTCCTCGTCCTGCCCCGCCTGCCCCGACTCGACGAGGCCACCACGATCCGGCCGGTCCGCACGGTGACCACGGCGCCCAGCGGCTTCGAGGGTGAGGGCTTCCCGGTCCGCCGCGCCTTCGCCGGGGTGTCGACCAGCGACCTGGACCCGTTCATCCACCTCGACCAGATGGGCGAGGTCGACTACGCGCCGGGCGAGCCCAAGGGCACCCCGTGGCACCCGCACCGCGGCTTCGAAACCGTCACGTACATCATCGACGGCGTCTTCGACCACCAGGACTCCAACGGCGGTGGCGGCACCATCACCGACGGCGACACCCAGTGGATGACGGCGGGCAGCGGCCTGCTGCACATCGAGGCGCCGCCGGAGCACCTGGTGGTGAGCGGCGGGCTCTTCCACGGCACCCAGCTGTGGGTCAACCTGCCCCGCTCGGCCAAGATGAACCCGCCCCGCTACCAGGACATCCGGGGTCGGGAGTCGGCGCTGCTCACCACGCCCGACGGGGGCGCGCTGATCCGGGTCATCGCCGGCGAGGTCGCCGGGCACCGCGGCCCGGGTTCGACCTTCACCCCGATCACCATCACGCATGTCACAGTGCAGCCGGGCGCGCAGGTCGACCTGCCCTGGCGGCCGGACTTCAACGCCCTGGTGTACGTGCTGGGCGGCCGCGGCACGGTCGGCACCGACCGGCGGCCGGTGCGCACCGGTCAGCTCGCGGTGCACGGCGCGGGTGACGCGCTGCGGTTCAGCGCCGACACCACGCAGGACAGCAACACCCCGGCACTGGACCTCTACATCATGGGTGGTCAGCCGATCCGGGAGCCGGTGGCACAGTACGGCCCGTTCGTGATGAACACCCGGGACGAGCTGCTCAAGGCGTTCGAGGACTTCCAGGCCGGTCGCCTCGGCGTGATCCCCACCGAGCGGCTCCCGCACACCGGCGGCCAGGGCACCCGGCCCTGACCACCGTCGACCGCTGAGTTCGGCGCCGACGCCTCCGGTTCACCCCCGGGGGCGTCGGCGCCGCCTCAGGAGACCGCAAAAATCCCGGCGACACCCAGGATCACCATCACCAACACCGCTACCAGCGCACCCCGTTCGCTCTCCACCGCCGGCTCGCGGTTCTCGGTCACGGGATTCGTCGTGTCGCGGGGCATAGTGTGGCCTCCTCGGCTGTTGTCGCGTCGCTTCCGATGGCGTTGGCCAGGCCACCGGTATGTCGGCCTGGCGTGCGGACCCGCGTCGGGGGTCCTACCGTGAGGACGTTGCCGACCTCCAGGGGGGCTGGACGGTGCCGTTGCAGGACTGGTTTCTCACCGCTGAGGAACGCGCCAACCCGGTCTCTGGCATACCCGTCTGGACCACGGGAAACCTCGCCGAGCCGTTGATTCACGGTGCCGCGTACTTCGACCGACTGGTCGACGAGGTCGAGGCCCTGGGCCCCGGCGACCACCTGTTCTTCACCGACTGGCGGGGTGACCCGGACCAGCGGCTGCGCCCGGACGGTCCGACGGTGGCCCAACTCTTCGCGCAGGCCGCGCAGCGCGGTGTGGTGGTCAAGGGGTTGATCTGGCGCTCGCACCTCGACGTCCTGGCGTACAGCGAGGCGGAGAACCGCGACCTCAGCGAGACGATCTCGGCCGCCGGTGGCGAGGTGCTGCTGGACCAACGGGTCCGGCGCGGCGGCTCGCACCATCAGAAGCTCGTGGTGCTGCGGCACCAGGGCGCGCCCGAGCGGGACGTCGCCTTCGCCGGCGGTATCGACCTGTGCCACAGCCGCCGCGATGACGCCGCGCACCACGGCGACCCCCAGCCGGTGCAGATGTCCCCCCGGTACGGACCCAATCCGCCCTGGCACGACGTGCAGCTCGCAGTGCGCGGTCCGGTGGTCGGCGCGTTGGACACCCTGTTCCGGGAACGCTGGACCGACCCGATGCCGCTGGACTCGGAGAACCCGATGGCCTACCTGCGGGATCGGCTGCGCGGCTCGGACCTGCGCCCCGACCCACTACCCGAACAGCCGGCCGATCCGCCGCCCTGCGGTCCGCACCAGATCCAGGTGCTGCGCACCTACCCCGCTGTCCGCCCTCGCTACTCGTTCGCGCCTGACGGCGAGCGGACCGTGGCCCGGGGTTACACCAAGGCGGTGCGCCGAGCCCGCCGGCTCATCTACCTGGAGGACCAGTACCTCTGGTCAGCCGAGGTGGCGGACCTGTTCGCGCACGCGCTGCGGGACAACCCGGACCTGCACCTGATCGCCGTCGTCCCCCGCCACCCGGACGTGGACGGCAGGCTGGCATTGCCGCCGAACATGGTCGGGCGCGAGCAGGCCCTGTCGCTGTGTGAGCGGGCCGCACCGGACCGGGTGCACGTGTTCGACGTGGAGAACCACGCCGGCGACCCGGTCTACGTGCACGCGAAGGTCTGCGTAATCGACGACGTGTGGGCCAGCGTGGGCAGCGACAACTTCAACCGGAGGTCCTGGACGCACGACAGCGAGCTGTCCTGCGCGGTGCTCGACGACACCCCGGACCAGCGGGAGCCCACCGACCCGGCTGGGCGGGGCGACGGCGCGCGGAGCTTCGCCCGGGATCTACGACTGCGGCTGTGGCGCGAGCACCTGGACCGCGACCCGCACGGCGCGGACGACGCCGACCTGCTGGACCCGGCGGACGCCGTCGCGGCCGTCACGGCCGCCGCCGACGCGCTCCAGCAGTGGTACGACGACGGCCAGGTAGGAGAACGGCCGCCCGGGCGGCTGCGCCCGCACCGCCCCGAGCGGTTGCCGTGGTACACCCGGGCCTGGGCGTTGCCGGTGTACCGGCTGGTCTACGACCCGGACGGCAGGCCGCTGCGCGCGAGGCTGGCCGGCACCTGGTGAGGCGGTCGAGCCGGCTCCGGCGCGGCGACCGCGTGCACGTTCAGCCCGCCGGGGTAGGCGAACGACGAGCGCGGTGAGTAGTAGCCGAAGCCGATGGTCAGCGGGTTGGCCGGGCGCATGGCGTACATCGGGTGGCCCGGCTGGAGGAACTCCACCGACTCGATCTCGAACGGGGCGACCGGCTCGGCGACGAACGGGTACGCCGAGCTGAGCAACTGGCCGTCGCGCCGGGTGAAGTAGCGGTGGTGCCCACTGCTGATCACGTGCCCGGTCTCCCCCACCCGACACCGCGCCCGGACCAGCGGCGTGCCGTCGATCGCCGTCTCGGAGACCAGGTCCTCGCCGTTGACGTCGATCCGGGTGCGCCCGGCGAGCACCGGGGCGCCGCGAGCGACGGCGTACTCACGGACCCGCCGGCTGGAGGCCACGTAGTGGGTCCACCAGCCTCCGGCGTTGAGGCCACCGGGCGCGTCGACGCCCAGGAGCGAGACGCCGAGGTAGGTCAGCGAGTACGCGCCGAAGCCGGAGGTCTGCGTCTCGTCGTCGACGATGTACTGGTTGAGGAAGACCTGCCGGTCGGGACGGGGGCAGAGCCCTGGCGGGACCAGCGCGGCGACCGCGTCGGGGTCCGCCGGCAGCCAGCTGAAGTAGAGGGTGCGACTGTTCACGACAAGCTGGGGAGCGGCTGGATCGAGCACGGTGCCTCCGAACCGGGTGTGTACACGCGACGCTACGGCCGGTCCCACCAGCGGGACAAGGACGGATAGTCGACACTCCTGGCGACTTGTCGGATTTCATGTTGACCAGTCGACGCTACCCGTGGGCCGATCGGCCGAGCCGGTCGGCGGACCGGGCAGCGGACCGGGCAGCGGACCGGGCAGCGGGGGGAAACGGGTAAGGATCCTCACAGCCACCCCGACTTCCGCGCTATTTGCCCCTTTTGTTACTCGACACACCTTAAGTACGTCAACCTTTCGGCTAGATTTCTGGGAGACGATCAGGTTAAGGTGACTCCCGAACGGCCAATTGGAAGCTAAACCAAAGCGTCACGTCTTTTTCGTCAGCGGACGAGGTGCAGGGAGGACCACCCATGACCGCGCCAACGATCACCGAGCAGCCGAGCGCCACAGTCAAGACCACCACCAAGCTCGACCCGCGCGCTCTCACCGACAGCGCCGCCGACCTGCTCAACGCGATGGCGGCGCTGCCCGCCAACCACCCGTCGCGCGCCGCGCTGCGGGACCGGGCGATCGAGGCCTGGCTGCCGCTCGCCAACCACCTGGCCCACCGCTACAGCGGGCGCGGCGAGCCGAACGACGACCTGGCGCAGACCGCCGCGATCGGCCTGATCAAGGCCATCGACAAGTTCGACCCCGAGCGCGGTGTCGACTTCGCCGGCTACGCGATCCCCACCATCATCGGCGAGCTCAAGCGGCACTTCCGGGACCGCACCTGGGACATCCGGGTGCCCCGCCGGCTCCAGGAGCTGCGGCTGGCCATCTCCGACGCCAACAGCTCGCTCCTGCAGACCCTCGGCCGCTCGCCGACGGTCGCCGACATCGCCGCGCACCTCAAGCTCACCGAGGAAGAGGTGCTGGAGGGCCTGGAAGGCGCCCGCGCGTACAACGCGGTGTCGCTGTCCACCCCGACCGGCGACGGCGAGCGCGCCACCGAGCTGGGCGACATGCTCGGCGGCGAGGACAGCGAGTTCGAGCTGGCTGAGCTGCGGGTCGCCCTCGGCCCGGCGCTGGCCACCCTCGACGAGCGCGAGCAGAAGATCCTCACGCTGCGCTTCTACGGCAACCTGACCCAGTCGCAGATCGCCGACCAGATCGGTGTCTCGCAGATGCACGTCTCGCGGCTGCTGACCCGGGCGCTGACCAAGCTGCGCGGCCAGCTCGACGGCACGTACTGATCGGTTCACGAGCGGAGGGCCGGGTCCATGGACCCGGCCCTCCGTGCTGTCCGTGCTGTCCGTGCTGTCCGTGCTGTCACGTGAGCGTTACAGTGCCACCACAGGGCGTGCTGGTCGCGTCGACCTGACCAGACCAGCTCAGCGCCCGACCGGCTCCCGCCACATCGGCCAGAACGGCGTGCCGTCGGGCACCCGGAACGGCTCGCCGGCCAGGTAGCCGTGCTTCGCGTACAGGTCCCGGCTCCGCGGGCTGCTCGCCTCCAGGTATGCCGGCATCCCGTTGGCGTCCAGCCAGTCGTGGTGGTGCCGCATCAACGCGCTCCCCAGGCCCTGCCCCTGCCGGTCCGGCCGGGTCGCCAGGAACGCGAGGTGGTGGTGGTCCGGGTGCGGGTGGTTCGCCGCGAACAGCTCGTCGAGGTGCTGGAACCGGTCGGTCCACTCGCCGCAGGCGGCGGCCAGTCGGGCGTCGTAGTCCGCCGGCGGCGGCGCCGGTTCACCGACCGACGCGAACCAGACCGCGACCGAGGCCCGGTCCGCGGTGGCGTGGACCATGCCGTGCCGCATCGCGTGCGCGACCAGGATCTCGAAGTCGCCGGCCAGCACGGCCTCCCGCTTGCTCGGGTCGGGGACCAGCCAGTACGTCACCTCCAGGACGGTGAACGCCTCGGCGATCCGACCCGCCACGAGGGTGGTCTCCTCCGGCCCGAGTTGCTCGATGACCACGCTCATCGGGTCACCTCCACGGCGGCCGGCGCCTCCGGCTTGACGGCGGCCGCGGCGCTAGCCGCGCCCAGGCCGATCCGGGCGTACGTGTCCGGGCGGTTGCTGCGCAGCAGCAGGGCCCAGCCGATGCCCAGCAGGGCGGCCACCGGGTACGCGGCGGGCAACGCCCAGCGCAGCGTCGAGTCCGGCGCGACGCCGAGCAGGTTGGCGAAGTTCGACACGGCCAACCAGATGATCACGAAGAGCGCGATGGTGGCCAGGCCGGGCGCGATGGCCCGTCGCCAGAGGTTCTCGCCGCTGGCGGAGCGGGCGAAGTAGGCGATCACCGCCACCGAGGTGGTGGCGATCAGCAGCAGGACGCCGAAGCCGCCGGTGGTGCCGACCCAGAAGAACAGCTGGACCACAGGGTCCCAGTCGTTGATCGCGTACAGCAGGATGACCAGCAGTCCGAGGACGCTCTGCGCCACCGAGGCGGCCCGCGGCGCCCCGGTACGGGCCGAGGTCTGCCCGAACACCGCCGGCAGCACCCGCTCCCGACCGAGCGCGAACGTGTAGCGGGCAGTGGTGTTGTGGAACGAGATCATCGCGGCGAGCACCGAGGTCAGGAAGAGCACCTGCCCGATGGTGACCACAGTGCTGCCGAGCTGCGCGGCGGCCAGGTTGAAGATCAGCTCGACGCTCTGCGCGCCGGACTCGGCGACGATCTGGTCCTGCCCGACGGCGACCGTCATGGTCCAGGACGACAGCGCGTACAGCCCGGCGATGATCGCCACCGACAGGTAGGTCGCGATCGGCACCGTCCGCTTCGGGTCCTTGCTCTCCTCGCTGAAGACCACCGCCGACTCGAAGCCGACGAAGCCGAGGACGGCGAGCACCAGCACCGCGCCGACCCCCGGCACGAAGAGGTTGTCCGGCGAGAACGAGGCGAAGCTGACCTCACCGTTGGCCGGGTTGCCGAGCTGCCCCAGGTCGAAGACGAGGACCACCACGATCTCGGCGACCAGCAGCGCGGCCAGGACCATGCCGTTGAGGTCGACCCGGAGCAGGCCGAGCAGGCCGACCAACGCCCACGCCACCAGGGCCACGACGGCCCAGTGCGGGTGTCCGCCGAAGAGCCGGTCGAGCACCGGCTGGGCCGCCGCACCGATGGTGCCGTACAGCCCGACCTGGAGCGCGTTGTACGCGATCAGCGCGACCCAGGCGGCACCCACGCCGGCCGGTCGGCCGAGCCCTCGGGAAATGTAGGCGTAGAAGGCGCCGGCGTTCTCCACCCGGCGGGACATCGCCACGTAACCCACCGAGAACAGCGCGAGCACCGCGGCGATCAGCAGGAAGGCCAGCGGGATTCCGGTCACCCCGATGACGCCGTAGCCGGTGGTGACGACGCCGGCCACCACTGTCAGCGGCGCGGCGGCGGAGAGAACGAAGAAGATGACCGACGGGATGCCGAGGCGGCCTCGGGCCAGGGCTTCGGAGACGTTGCTGGGTCGGTCGACTGTCGATGTCGGGGGCATACGACTACTCCGATTGTCGAGGGGAGGGTTGGGGGTTACCGGGGGGGGTCAGGGGATGCCGCGCAGCACGGCGGCGCCGACGGCGGCCTCGGTGTGCCCGACGAGTTCCTTGAGGGGAGCCGGCAGCGCGGGGATGAGGACGTTCAGCCGGTGGTGCGCGCGGGGGCCGGCGCTCCACAGCACCTCGCGGGTCAGCCCGGCGGCCACGACCAGGCCGAGCAGCAGGGCGTCCGGCACACCCGGTGGGTCCGGCCGGTCCAGCAGGGCCCGTAGCCGGGTGGCCGGCCAGGCCACCGCGTTGAGGTCGATCGGCAGGTAGCTGACCGAGGTACGCAGCAGCCGGCGGCTCTCCTGGCGGCGCAGCACCCCGGCGCGGGCCAGCCGCTCTCCCACCGAGGCCGTCGCGCTCTGCCCCAGGAAACTCAGCCAGGTACGCAGCTCCCGGTGCTGAGCCTCGCCGACCAACTGGTCCAGCACGGTGTGCGCCAGGGCGTCGGCCGGCGGACGTCGGTCGATGACGGTGACCTGCCCGCCCGTCACTGTGATGTGTCCATAAAGGATCAGTTCACCGAGGAGCCCGCCGGCCAGCCCGAGCCCGGTCGCCGCCGGGTGCAGTTTGGCCTTGCCACGACTGTCGTTGTGTGCGATCAGGAAGAACTCGTCGGCGATGAGCAACGGTCCTCCCGCACAGGTGTGTCCACAGTGATCGCGACCGGGAAAGGATGCACCGACAGCTACTGCAACGCAACTCCCAGATTTGAAAGTTGCACTCCGTGCATCCGCGACCTGCGGATCTTGTCGTGGCAGACTCGGACGGTGACTGCCACTCCCACCATCCGACCCGCCGCCAGCCCGACCGTGCGGCGCCGCCGCATCGCCCGGGAGCTCCGCCAACTCCGGGAACGGGCGGGCATGACCCTCGATGTGGCCGCCCGTCAGCTCGACATGTCGAAGAGCAACCTCTCCCGGATCGAGACCGCGCAGATCGGCATCAAGCCGCGCGACGTCCGGGCCGCCCTCGCCCTGTACGAGGTGACCGGTTCGGATGCCGAGGCGCTGATCGAGATCGCCCGGGGGGCACAGCAGCGCGGCTGGTGGCAGAACTACAGCGACGTGCTCCCCGAGTGGTTCGAGTTCTACGTCGGGCTGGAGGCGGAGGCGGCGGCGCTGCGCACGTACGAGGCCGAGTCGGTACCCGGGCTGTTGCAGACCGAGGCGTACGCCCGGGAGATCTTCCGGCGCACCGCCGGCGAGGACGGTCTGGAGCGCAAGATCGCCGCCAGACTCCGCCGGCAGGAGGTGCTGCGCCACGAGGACCCGGTCGACCTGTCGGTGATCCTCAACGAGGCGGTGCTCCTGCGCCCGGTCGGCGGCGCCGCGGTGATGGCCGAACAACTGGTCCACATGAGCCGGATCGCGCAGCTACCCAACGTGACAATCCAGGTACTTCCCTTCACGGCCGGCGGGCATCCCGCGATGAGCACCCCGTACGTGATCCTCAACTTCGCCGATGCCGCCGACGCGTCCGTGGTTTACCTGGATAACCTCACGATGGGGCTGGCTCTGGAGGAAGCCGATCATGTGCTCGGGTATAGCCTTCTGCACGAGGAGCTGTGCCGGATGGCGCTCGATCCGACGGCGTCGTTGACCCGTCTTGAGCATGCTTCTCGTAACTTTGCGTGACCGCTTCTGCGGCACGCCGACGCAGACGAGAGGTACCGCGGATGACGGCGTACGACCTGACCCGAGCGGACTGGCGCACCAGCACGCGCAGCAGCGGCAACGGCAACTGCGTGGAGGTCGCGACAGTCGACGGTCAGGTCGCCGTCCGGGACAGCAAGGACCGCTCCGGCCCGGTGCTCGCCTTCGGTGCGACGGCCTGGCGCGCCTTCGTGCTCGGCGCCGGCGAGGTCCGTCGCTCCTGACGCACCCGTCCCGGTGCGAGACTGGGCCGTGCTCTCCGACGTAACCCTTGACCTGCCGGTCCGCCCGGTGCTGCCGGCGCTGGTCGCGGCACTCGACGCGGCCGGCGCCGGTGTGCTGGTGGCCCCGCCGGGCACCGGCAAGACCACCCTCGCGCCGCTGGCCGTGGCCGACCGGGTGACCGGTCGGGTGGTGATCGCCCAACCCCGCCGGGTGGCGGCCCGTGCCGCTGCCCGGCGCATGGCCGAGCTGCTCGGCGAGCGGGTCGGTGAGCGGGTCGGCTACGCGGTGCGCGGCGAGCGGCGGGTCGGCCCTGCCACCCGGATCGAGGTGGTCACCACCGGTCTGCTGGTCCGCCGGCTGCACCACGACCCGGAGCTGCCCGGCACGGGGGCCGTGCTGCTGGACGAGTGCCACGAACGCCAACTCGACGCCGACCTCGCGTTGGCCTTCACAGTGGAGGCGCGCGCCACCCTCCGGCCGGACCTGTGGCTGCTGGCCATGTCGGCGACCCCGGACACCGACCGGTTCGCCGCGCTGCTCGGCGGGCCCACCCCGGCCCCGGTGGTACGGGCCGACTCGGCGCTGCATCCGGTGCAGCGGATCTGGGTGCCCCCGGCGCGCCCGATCGCCCCGCCCGGGGCCGGGCCGGTGGACCGGGCCCTGCTCGACCACGTGGCCGCCACCGTCCGGCGGGCGCTGCGCGAGCACGACGGCGACGTGCTCGTCTTCCTGCCCGGGGCCGGCGAGATCGCGGCGGTCACCGGCCGGCTGGCCGACCTGCGGGACGCTGTCGCGCTGCTGCCGCTGCACGGCCGGCAACGCGGCGCCGAGCAGGACGCCGCGCTGCGTCGCGCGGACCGACGGCGGGTGGTGCTGGCCACCGCGCTGGCCGAGACCAGCCTGACCGTCCCGGGTGTGCGGATCGTTGTGGACGCCGGGCTGTCCCGGGTACCCCGGATCGACCTGGCCCGTGGGCTGGGCGCGCTGGTCACCGTGCCGGTCTCCCGCGCCGCCGCCACCCAGCGGGCCGGCCGGGCCGGCCGGGAGGCCCCCGGGTACGTGTACCGCTGCTGGTCGGCGGCGACCCACGAGCGGCTGCCCGCACGCGCCGAGCCGGAAATCGCCACCGCCGACCTGACCGGTTTCGCGTTGGAGCTGGCCGCCTGGGGCCGACCGGACGGTGTCGGGCTCGCGTTGCCCGACGCGCCGCCGGTCGCCGCGATGACGGTGGCCCGGGACACCCTGGAGACGCTGGGCGCTGTCGACGCCGACGGTCGGATCACGGCGCGGGGGCGGTCGATCGCCGCGGCCGGGGCGCACCCACGGCTGGCCCGGGCGCTGCTCGACGGCGCCGGTCGGGTCGGCGCCGACCGGGCCGCCGAGGTGGTCGCCCTGCTCGCCGAGGAGAGCGCGGCCGGCCCCGGTGACGATCTGGTCGCCGGTTGGCGTCGGCTACGCGCCGGTGTGGACGCGGGCGCGACAGCCCGCTGGCGCACCGAGGTACGCCGGCTGCGGGCCGCGCTGCCGGCCGGCGCCCCGCCGAAGGGCCGCGCCGGCTCGGGTGGGCTGAGCGACGATCTCGCCGCCGGGCTGCTCGTCGGTCTGGCGTACCCGGAACGGTTGGCCCGGGTGCGGCGGCCGGGCGGCTCGGCGTACCTGATGACCGGCGGGACCGCCGCGGAGCTGGCGGCCGGCTCGGGGCTGGCCGGGTCCGACTGGCTGGCGGTGGCGGTCGCGGACCGCACCCCCGGCGCGCCGTCGGCCCGGATCCGCCGGGCCTCCCCGGTGGACGAGGCGACGGCCCGGGAGGCGGCCGGTCCGTTGCTGCGCACCGGCCGCGAGGTCGGCTGGTCCGACGGGGACGTGGTGGCCCGGGAGGTGACCCGGCTGGGCGCGATCGAGCTGGTCCAGCGGCGCCTGGACCGGCCGGACCGGGCGGAGGTGGCCGCCGCGCTGCTGACCGGCCTGCGCCAGGACGGGCTGGGCCTGTTGCAGTGGACGCCGGCGGCGCGGGCGCTGCGCGAGCGGCTCGCGTTCCTCCGGCACCACCTGGGCGAGCCATGGCCGGAGGTCGGCGACGACTCGTTGCTCGACGCCGCGCCGAGTTGGCTGGGCCCGGAGCTGGCCGCCGCGCGACGCCGGGCCGACCTGGCGCGAGTGGACGTGTCGTCGGCGCTGCGTCGGCTGCTGCCGTGGGCGCAGGCCGCCCGCCTCGACGAGCTGGCCCCGGAGCGGATCGAGGTGCCGAGTGGTTCTCGGATCCGGCTGGACTACGGCGACCCGGGCGCGCCGGTGCTCGCCGTGAAACTCCAGGAGACCTTTGGTTGGCCGGCGGCCCCCCGCATCGCCGACGGTCGGGTGCCGGTGCTGCTGCACCTGCTCTCCCCCGCCGGCCGCCCTGTGGCGGTCACCGCCGACCTGGCGTCCTTCTGGCGTACCGGCTATCCGCAGGTCCGCTCCGAGCTGCGCGGGCGCTATCCCCGGCACCCGTGGCCGGAGGATCCGGGAACGGCGGCACCCACCCGGCACGCCACGCCGCGCCGGCGCTGAGCGTCGGTCTACTCCTCGACGACGTCGGCCACCACGACCGTGACGTTGTCCGGCGCGCCGGCGTGCAGGGCCAGGTCGATCAGCTTGGCAGCGCAGGCGTCCCGGTCCGGATAGCCACTGAGCACCTCGGTGAGGGTGTCCGGGCGGACCACGTTGGAGAGGCCGTCGCTGCACAGCAGCCACCGGTCGCCGGCCCGGGGCACCATTGTCGCGTACGACGGGGAGACCTCTTCGCCCTGCAACGCCTGGGTGACCACGGCCCGGCGCGGGTGGCTGCTGGCCTGGTCCGCGGTGATCACGCCCTGATCCACCAGCATCTGGACGAACGTGTCGTCCCGGGTGACCTGCTTGAGCACGCTCTCGCGGTACAGGTAGGCCCGGGAGTCGCCGACGTGTGCGAGTGCCAGGCAGCTGCCGGTACGGGCGAAGAGCAGGGCGGTCAGCGTGGTTCCCATGCCCTGGCGCTCGGAATCCTCGGCGACCGCCTGTCGGATCCGGGAGGTGGCCAGTGCGATGCCACCTTCGAGCGCGGCCACCAGGGCGTCCTCGGGTGTCTCCACGTCCAGCGGGGCGAACGCGTCGATGGTGAGGGCGCTGGCCAGGTCGCCGGCGGCCATTCCGCCCATGCCATCGGCGACGGCGACGAGCCAGGTGCCGGCGTGCAGGGCGTCCTGGTTTCCGCTGCGGATCAGCCCACGGTCGCTCGTTCCCACGGAACGCAGCTTCAGGGTCATGGGAGGCAGCCTGCCAGGCGAAGGGCGCAGTTGTCTCTAGGAGATCAGGACGTCGGCGCGTGGCGCGGCCAATCTCACGTCCGGGTGGCGGTGCGTCGGGGGATGCCAGTCGAGCTGACCGCCCTCGTCGGATGCTGAAACCCATCCAACCAGATCAATTGACATGGCGTACCGGCACTGGAAACATCGAGCCGATACCTGGGAGCGCTCCCAGGTCTATCCGCACCACAGTGCCACCGCCACCGTCCCACTTTCCGTCCCGGAAGGACTCCCCGTGACGCCATCCCGACGCCGCCTGCTGTTGGCTGCGGCGACCACTCTGGCCCTCACCGGCGCGGGCGCCGGCGCGGCCCACGCCGACCCACCGCCGGACGCCCCCGAGCAGATCGACAACGGCGACTTCAGCGCCGGGGTGAGCCCCTGGTTCTCCTTCGGCACCGGCGCGCTGGCGGTCACCGACGGCCAGCTCTGCACCACCGTCGCGGGCGGGCTCGCCAACCCGTGGGACGCCGGCATCGGCCAGGACGGCGTGCCACTGATCGCCGGCGCCGAATACACCCTCGGCTTCGCTGTCTCCGCCACCCCCGGCGCCGCGGTCAAGGCCGTGTTGCAGCTCGGCAGCGCCCCGTACACCACGTACGCGGCAGTGGACGCCACAGCGACCGGCACCCTCCAGCGGTTCGAGCAGACCTTCACCGTTCCGGACGACAACCCCAACGCCCAATTGATCTTCCAGGTCGGCGGTTCCGCCCAGGCGCAGACCATCTGCCTGGACGACGTCTCGCTGCGCGGCGGCGAGCCGCCCGAGCCGTACGAGCCGGACACCGGGCCACGGGTACGCGTCAACCAGGTCGGCTACCTTCCCGGCGGCCCGAAGAACGCCACTGTCGTCACCGAGGCCACCGCAGCGCTGCCCTGGCAGCTACGCAGCGCCGCCGGTGCCGTCGTGGCCAGTGGCACCACCACCGCTCGCGGTGTCGACGCCGCCTCCGGGCAGAACGTGCAGACCGTCGACTTCTCCAGCTACCGCACCCCCGGAACCGGGCTCACGCTCACCGTGGACGGCGAGACCAGCCACCCGTTCGACATCTCCGGCGCCCTCTACGACCAGCTGCGCTCCGACTCGTTGCAGTTCTTCTACGCACAGCGCAGCGGCATCGCCATCGACGGTGACCTGATCGGCGACGAGTACGCCCGGCCCGCCGGCCACCTCGGCGTCGCACCCAACCAGGGCGACACCAACGTGCCCTGCCAGCCGGGTGTCTGCGACTACTCCCTGGACGTGCGCGGTGGTTGGTACGACGCCGGCGACCACGGCAAGTACGTGGTCAACGGCGGCATCGCCACCTACCAGCTGCTGAACACCTTCGAGCGGACCAGGACGGCGGCCACCGCCAACGGCGGCGCCGAACTCGCCGACGGCACGCTGCGAGTGCCCGAGCGCGACAACGGGGTGCCGGACATCCTCGACGAGGCCCGCTGGGAACTGGAGTTCCTGCTGCGCATGCAGGTGCCCGCCGGCAAGCCGCTCGCCGGCATGGTCCACCACAAGATCCACGACCAGAACTGGACCGGGCTGCCCCTCGCCCCGCACGACGACCCGCAGCCGCGCGAGCTGCACCCGCCGTCGACAGCGGCCACCCTCAACCTCGCCGCCACCGCCGCCCAGTGCGCCCGGCTCTTCGCCCCCTACGACGCGGCGTTCGCGACCCGCTGCGGCACTGCCGCGAAGACCGCCTACGCCGCGGCCAAGGCCCATCCGGCGGTGTACGCCAGCCCGACCGACGGCACCGGCGGCGGCGCGTACGACGACAGCAACGTCACCGACGAGTTCTACTGGGCGGCGGCCGAGCTGTACCTGACCACCGGGGCGCAGAACTACCTGACCGACGTGACCGCATCACCGCACCACACCGGAAACGTGTTCGACGCACGGGGCTTCGGCTGGCAGAGCGTGGCCGCGCTGGGCCGCCTCGACCTGGCCACCGTGCCGAACGGGCTGCCCGCCGCCGATCTGGCCCGGGTCCGCGCCTCGGTCACCGCCGCCGCCGACACGTACCTCGCCGAGCTGCGCCAGCAGGCGTACGGGCTGCCGATGCCCGGTGACGCCAACAGCTACTTCTGGGGCGGCAACAGCAACGTCATCAACAACGCCGTGGTGCTGGCCACCGCGTTCGACCTGACCCGCAACCCCGTGTACCGCGACGGCGCCGTACAGGCCATGGACTACATCCTCGGTCGCAACGCCCTGAACATCTCCTACGTCACCGGGTGGGGAGAGCACGCCGCGCAGAACCAGCACAGCCGGATCTTCGGCCACCAGCTCGACCCGAACCTGCCCCGACCGCCCGCGGGCTCCCTCGCCGGTGGCCCGAACGCGGCCCTCCAGGACCCGTTCGTGGCGCAACTGCTCGCCGGCTGCAAGCCGATGTTCTGCTACGTCGACGACATCAACTCGTACTCGACGAACGAGGTGGCGATCAACTGGAACTCCGCGCTGGCCTGGATCTCCTCGTTCCTGGCCGACCAGGGTGACGCCGGCGCCGTGCCGGCCACCACCTGCACGGCGCGCTACACCAACTACGGCGCCTGGCAGGGCGGCACCGGGTTCACCGGGCAGCTGACCATCCAGAACACGGGCACCGCGGCCATCAATGGCTGGAGCGTGCGCTTCGCGTTCACCGGTGACCAGCGGGTCCGCGAGGCGTGGCTGGCGAAGGTCACCCAGGCCGGCGCGACGGTGACCGCGCGCAACGAGTCGTACAACGCCAAGATCGCACCCGGCGGCAGTGTGACGTTCGGCTTCAACGCGACGACAGGCGGCGGCGCGAACCCGAGCCCCGGCCTGGTCACTGTCAACGGGGCGGCCTGCTCACTGACCTGACCGACGTCCTGGTGGCCGCCCGGGGAAGGCGGCCACCGGGATCGCACGATCGCGCGGCCGGCGGGTCAACCGCCGGCCGCGTTGTGCTTCGCGACCAGGCTCGGGAGTTCGTCCAGCGAGTCGATCCGGAAGAGGCACAGTTCGGCCACTGTGGACGGGTCGAGGATGTGCCCCCACGGGCCGCGTCGGATCAGGCACGTCCTCATGCCCGCCTCCAGGGCCGGGCGCACGTCGTTGTCGGGCCGGTCGCCGACGTACAGGATCGACGACGCGACACCACCGCCAACGGCGACGACCCGCTCGAAGAACGCCGGTGACGGCTTCGCCACGCCCCACCCGTGCGACGTGCCGATCACGTCAACCGGAAGGTCGAGATCGCGCAGGGTCGCCTCCGCATGAGCTGGCTGGTTACCGGCCAGGCCGACGAACAGGCCCTGGTCCTTCAAGGACTCCAGGCACCCCCGCGCGTCCGGGTAGAGATCTTCCTCGGCGAACGACTCCGGCTGGCCGGCAGCCGCCCGACGCTCAAGCTCCATGGTGAGATCGAAGTCAGGCCGGAAGACCCGGAACGTCTCCTGATAGTCCAGACCCCGGGCGATCACCGCACCGAAGACCGCCGAGAACGTGTGCCGGGGCACGCCGAGCCAGTCGGCCCAGGCAGCGAACTCATGGGACTCATCGAGAATCGTCCCACCAACATCGAAGATGACCGTGCCAATCATGCCCGTCCCCCGTCGACGCTCGCACCGTCGGTGCAGCATAGACGGGGGCACGAGCGGCCGGGCACGCCGCAAAACCGATGGATCCGACGCGCCGAGTAAGCGATGGTGACGCCATGGATGGCGGTGATCTGGCTGGTGCGGAGCGTCGGGTGTGGGCGGCGATGCCTGCGGGAACCCGCAGGGCACTGTCCGGGCTTTCCAGCGCGGACCTGCGCAGTCTGCTGTTGAGCGTGGCCCGCGACCGGGCGGCGGCTACGCGTCCATCCGAGGTGGTACGACGATGGCGCGAGGACCGCTTCGTCCGCCCCGCCGGCACCGACCCGCGCGTGCTCGCACGGGTGGAGGCCCGGATGTGGCAACTGCTGCCCGCCGACGTCGCCGGAGTGGAGTTGCCGCCGGTCGTACCGGTCGGCACCTGCTCGGCGGTCGCACCGGTCAGCCAGAACAGGATCGTCACCACGATGCGCGCCAGCGAGGTGCTGAGCGATCCCACCAACGCCCTCGCCGTCGAGGCGGCCGTACGCCGCCGCCGACAGGGTGAGGTGCACCTGGCCGCTGCCCATCGGGTGCTGCGGGCGCAGGATTTCGGCAGCGACGTATCGCCGCACTTCCGGCTCTTCGCCCTGGTGTCCAGCGCCCGGGACACCGGCTCGGGCGGCACGCAGGCCCGGCTGCTCGTCCGGCACCTCACCTACTGGCGGACAGTCCTCGCCGAGCTGGCGCCGGCCGTCGCGCCTCAGCTGCACGTCACCACCTTCGACGACCGGACCGTCCGGGAGCGGCTGGCCGACACCGTCCGACCGGCACTCGACGGGGGTGTGGTGCCGCTCGTGGACGACCCGGAGCGGTCTCGCGGTCGCGGCTACTACACGGGCTGCGCCCTGCGGATCACCGCTCTGGGCGGGAGCCTGGAGATCGGCGACGGCGGCCTCACCGACTGGACCGCCCGGCTGAGCGGCGACGCGAAGGAACGCTGCCTCGTCTCCTGCATCGCCACCGAACGTCTCGTCGACTCCATCAGCCGTTGAGCGGGGCCGGGCGACGACCACAGTGGTCGCCCACCGCCGCGGCCACCCCGAGTCCCCCGCCGCAGCCAGTACCACCGACGGACGTGACTTCTCAGCCGATCTCCTCGTCGACGAAGCACCAGCGCCAGGCCTCGCCCGGCTGCGCCGAGCGGATCACCGGGTGGCTGGTGGACGCGAAGTGCTTGCTCGCGTGCTGGTTCGGCGACGAGTCACAGCAGCCGACCTGCCCGCAGCTCAGGCAGGTGCGCAGGTGCACCCAGTAGGTGTCGCCGATGGCGACGCAGTCCGCGCACTCGTCGGGGGTGCGCGGCTCGGCGGCGCCGGCCTCGGTCAGGTGCTGACAGCTCACTTCTCAACCTCTCGCAGCAACGACTCTTCCAGGTCCAGGTCACGGTAGGCCCGCACCAACACTTCCTCAGGAATCCGACCGGAGTCCCGGGCCGCCCGGAACACATCCCGCTCGGCGTCGATCATCTTCTGCCGCAGCCGACCGTACGCCTGCGACGGGGTCTCCCGCTCGTCGCCGCCGAGTCGTTCCCACGCCATGTTGGTGCGGTCCTCCACCGCTCGGCGCAGCCGGTCCACCACCGCGTCCGGGGCGCTGTCGGCCAACTCGTCGAGGCGGTCCTGGGCGGCCTTGCTGGCCTGCTGCTGTACGGCGGCCGCGGAGAGCGCGTCCTGCACCGGGTCGTCCTGCGGCAGCTTCAACCGACGGGCGACCAGCGGCAGGGTGGCGCCCTGACCGACCAGGGTGAAAACGATCACGGCGAAGGCCAGCCAGATCAACAACGCCCTGGGGTACGGCTCGTCGTCGGCCAGGGTCAGCGGCAGGGCCAGCGCGGCTGCCAGGGTCACCACGCCCCGCATGCCGGCCCAGCCGATGATGATCGGGAACTTCGGCGACGGCCGGGCGTCACGGCGGCGGACCCGGGGGACCAACCGGGCCAGGTAGGTGGCCGGGAAGAGCCAGATGAAGCGGGTCAGGAAGACTGCGGCGAGCACCGCGAAGGTGATCAGGATGAGCGAGCCGATCGGCTCGTCGAGGTCGCGCAGCACCTCCCGCAGTTGCAGCCCGACCAGCAGGAAGACCAGACCTTCCAGCAGGAAACGGACCAGCCGCCAGAACGCGCCGATCTGCAACCGGGACGCCGCCGACAGCAGCTGGGGCAGCTTGTGCCCGAGCACCAGACCGGTGACGACCACCGCGACCACACCGGAGGCGTGCAGGTGTTCGGCGGTGAACACCACAGCGAACGGGATGATCAACGACAGCGCGTTGTCCAGCAGCGGGTCGGTGATCCGCCGATGCAGGAAGCCGAACACCAGAGCCCCGAGCGCCCCGATCAGGATGCCACCGCCAGTGGATCGCAGCACCTCGATGGCGATCTTGTCGGCGCCGACGGCCGAGCCGACGGTGGCCATCGTCGCGACCCGCAGCAGCACCAGCGCTGTCGCGTCGTTGACCAGGCTCTCGCCCTCCAGGATGGTGACGACCCGGCGGGGCAGCCCGACCCGGCGGGCTACGGCCGTGGCGGCCACGGCGTCCGGCGGGGCGACCACCGCGCCGAGCGCAAGGCAGATCGCGAACGGAAGCTGCGGCAACAGCAGGTGCAGCACCAACCCGACCACGAACGCGGTGAACAACACCAGGCCGACCGCGAGCAGCAGGATCGGCCGGATGTTGTTCTTGAACGCCGGCACCGAGGTCTCCAGCGCCGCCACGTAGAGCAGCGGCGGCAGGATGCCGACCAGCACCAGCTCCGGGTCGAGTTCGATCTGCGGGAAGCCCGGCACGAACGAGAGGGCCAGGCCGAGGACGACCAGCACGATCGGCGCGAGCAGGCCGAGCCGGCGGGCCAACGCGGCGCCCAGGGTGGCGATCGCCAGGAAGACGACGACCGGAAACAGGCTTTCCATGGGGTACGAGCCTAGGGGTACGCCTGTTCGGCCTCGATCAGCCGCCCGGGCGCAGCTTTGGCAGCACCTCCGCGCCGAAGGCGTCGATGAAGCCGCGCTGCTCCTGCCCGACGTGGTGCAGGGCGATCTGGTCGAAGCCGAGCTGCGCGTACTCCTCCAACCAGCCGACGTGCCGGCCCAGGTCCGCCGACACGTTCACCACTTCGGCGACCCGCTGCGCCGGCACGTCGGCGGAGACCGCGTCGAAGTGTTCGACGGTCTCCAGGTCCCAGCAGACCGGCGGGGCGAAGACGTTGCTGCGCCACTGGTCGTACGCGAGCGCCTCGGCCTGGGCCTGCTCCGGCGCCCAGGAGACGTGCACCTGGAGGTGCAGCGGCCCGCGCCCGCCCGCGTCCCGGTACGCGTCGATCATTTCGCGCAGGTGCGCCACCGGGGCGTTCACTGTGATCAGCCCGTCCGCCCATTCGGCGCACCAGCGGGCGGTGGCCACGCTGACCGCGGCGCCGACCAGCGCGGGCGGCTGCTCGGGGCGGGTCCACAGCCGGGCCCGATCCACCCGGACCAGACCGTCGTGGCTGACCTCCTCGCCGGCCAGCAGGGCCCGGATCACGTCAACGCACTCGCGCAGCCGGGCACTGCGCACGTCCTTGCGCGGCCACGGGTCGCCGGTGATGTGCTCGTTGCTGGCCTCGCCGGTGCCCAGGGCCGCCCAGAACCGGCCCGGGTACATCGCGCCGAGGGTGCCGATCGCCTGCGCGATGATCGCCGGGTGGTACCGCTGACCGGGCGCGTTGACCACGCCGAACGGCATGCCGGTGGCCTGCAACGCCGAGCCCAGCCAGGACCAGGCGAAGCCGGACTCGCCCTGCCGGGCGCTCCACGGGGAGAAGTGGTCGGAGCACATGGCAGCGTCGAAGCCGGCCCGCTCGGCGTGGATCACCGCCTCCAACAGGGCGCGTGGACCGATCTGCTCATGCGAGGCGTGAAACCCGAACGACGTCATGGGCACACTTCCTACCCACGACGGCACCGGCTGACGCGTGCCGCGCCCCGAACTACTCGGCGTGCGCGCCGGCACCGGCCGAGGCGGCGCCCTCGCCCACCCAGACCGTCTTGGTGTTGCAGAACTCCCGCATGCCCAGCGCCGACAACTCCCGCCCGTACCCGGAGTTCTTCACACCGCCGAACGGCAACTCCGGGTAGGAGGTGGTCATCCCGTTGATGAAGACGTTGCCGGCGTCCAGGTCGGTGGCGAAGCGCTCCTGCTCGGCCGGGTCCCGGGTCCAGGCGTTCGAGCCGAGCCCGAAGCTGGTGCCGTTGGCGACCTCGATGGCCTCCTCGTACGACGAGACCCGGAACAGGCCGGCGACCGGGCCGAAGACCTCCTCGGACCACATCCGCATCTTCGGGGTGAGGTCGGTGACCACTGTCGGCGGGTAGAACCAGCCGTCGCCGGCCGGCGGCTGGCCGCCGCAGAGCACTGTCGCGCCGTTGTCCATCGCGTCGCGGACCTGGGCGTGCACCTCGTCGCGGCCACGCTCGCTGGCCAGCGGCCCGACGTCGGTGTTCGGGTCCATCGGGTCGCCGACGCGCAGCGCGGCCATGTTGGCGGCGAACTTCTCGGCGAAGGCGTCGAACACGTCGGTGTGCACGATGAACCGCTTCGCGGCGATGCAGGACTGGCCGTTGTTCTGGCAGCGGGCGGTGGTGGCCACCTCGGCCGCCCGGTCCACGTCGGCCGAGGGCATCACCACGAACGGGTCGCTGCCGCCGAGTTCGAGGACGGTCTTCTTCAGCTCCCGCCCGGCGATCTGCGCGATGGACCGGCCGGCGGGCTCGCTGCCGGTGAGCGTCGCGGCGCGTACCCGGGGGTCGCTGAGGATGTGGTCGACGGCTTCCGAGTCGACCAGCACTGTGGTGAAGGCGCCCTCGGGGAAGCCGGCTCGCCGGAACACGTCCTCCAGCAGCAGCGCGGTCTGCGGCACGTTCGAGGCGTGCTTGAGCAGGCCGGTGTTGCCGGCCATCAGCGCCGGGGCGGCGAAGCGCATCACCTGCCAGAGCGGGAAGTTCCACGGCATCACCGCGAGCACCACGCCGATCGGCTGGTAGCGGATGAACGCCCGGGTGGCCTTCACGGCGTCGGCGTCGGCGGGCTCGTCGGCGAGGAACGCGGGGGCCTTGTCGGCGTAGAAGCGGGCGGCGGTGGCGCACTTGGTCACCTCGGCCTGCGCCGCGACGTACGTCTTGCCCATCTCCGTTGTCATGATCCGGGCGATCTCGTCGCGCTCGGCGTCCAGCAGGTCGGCCGCGGCGTTCATCCACTGGGCGCGCTGGTCGACGGTCGTCGACCGCAGCTGGTGGAACGCGAGATCGGTGCGCTCGATGGCGTCGTCGAGTTGCTCGGTGGACATCGCCTCATAGGTCTTGAGCACCTGTCCGGTGGCGGGGTTGGTGGTGGCGATGTGGGGCATCTCGTCCTCCTGTTACTCGAACAACGAGTGTCGTACGCCCGGCTCCTCGCGGCGGCGGGCGGCGCGGCGGCGCTGGATCACGACCAGGTCGACCACGGCGACCACGGCGAGGATCGCGCAGACCACGCCGAGCCAGGCGATGCCGGCCCAGAACGCCAGCACCGCGAAGAGCACCATGATCACCAGCCCGAAGCTGGCGAGGGTGAGCCGAAGGTTCAACGCGCTGTTCGCGTGGCCGACCGTGCCACGGGCGCGCCGGGGCTGCGATCTCGTCATGCCCAGGGACCTACCCCCGATCGGCCGAAATAACCGGTACCGCGCGCCTGTGAACCCGCACCCGCCGGTGTGCTCCGGCACATCCGTTCGCGCCGCGGCCCCGTCGACCGCAGGATGGGCGCATGTCAATGACCCTCGCCGTGCCGGTGACAGTCTCCATCGCCCGCCGTGTCGACCCCGGCCGGGCGAGCGAGATGGTGGCCTGGATGCGGGCCGGCACCGCGCTGGCCGAGGCGTTCCCCGGTTTCCTCGGCGCCGGCTGGGTGCAGAGCGGCCCCGGTTCGCCGGAGTGGCACATGCTCTACCGCTTCGCCGACGCCGAGACGCTGCGCCGGTGGGAGGAGTCGCCGCAGCGGCACTGGTGGCTCAGCTCTGCACAGGGAATCGTCGAGCACACCCGGGTCGAGCGGCGTACCGGGATCGAGGGCTGGTTCGACAGGCCGCTGGAGCATGCGGTGGACCCGGTGGAGCCGGCCCCGCCCGCGTCGCCGCCGCGCTGGAAGCAGGCGGTGACCATCTGGCTGGCGTTCTTCCCCCTGAGCCTGACCGCCACCCTGCTGACGAGCCGCTTCCTCGACGCGGTGCCGCTGGCGGCCCGGGTGCTGCTGATGACGCTCTGCCTGACCCCGCTGATGACCTATCTGGTGCTGCCCCGGATCACCCGGGCGTTGCACTGGTGGCTGCACGGTCAGCGGGCACCGTGGCGGGACGCATAGCACGCCGACGGCTTCCGCGTCGGCACTCTGCCGCATAGCCGACAGCAACTTCCCGGCAAACCACATCCTGCGCATAGAGTTACCGCGCTGTCGCTCTGTGCTGCGGGAACGGGAGACGTCATGCCTCGACGCTGGGTCGCCGCCCTGGCCTGTCTCGCGGCGCTGGTCGCGCTGGCCTGCGAGGGCGGCAACTCCGCAACACCCCGCCCCACCACGAGTGCCCCGCCGTCGAGCGGGCCCGGCGGCATCGCCGCCCTCGGCGACTCGATCAGCACCGGCTTCGCCTCCTGCCTGGTGCTCACCTCGTGCGAGCGCAACTCCTGGTCGACCGGGGACGGGCTGCGGGTGCAGAGCCACTACCGACGGCTGCTCGAACAGAACCCGGCGATCCGCGACCGGACGTACAACCATGCCCGTCCCGGCGCCCGCGCGGACGCCCTCGTCGGTCAGGCCCAGGCGGCGGTACGCGACCGCGCCGACTACGTCACGGTGCTGATCGGCGCCAACGACGTCTGTCGGGGCGGGGTGGACGCGATGACGCCGGTGGCGCAGTTCCGGGCCGACGTCGACCGGGGGCTGCGGGTCCTGCGGACCGGCCGGCCGAAGGCCCGGGTGCTGGTGGTGAGCATCCCCGACCTGTACCGGCTCTGGGAGGTCGGGCACGACGACGCCCGGGCGACCCGCGCGTGGCGGCGGGGCATCTGCCCGGCCCTGCTGGCCGAGGCGACCTCGACCGCACCCGCCGACCGGGCGCGCCGGGCCGCCGTCCGGGACCGGATCGACGCGTACAACGCCGAGTTGAAGGCGGCCTGCCGGGCGTACGGGTCACGGTGCCGGCACGACGGCGGCGCGTTGCACAAGGTCCGCTTCACCCTGGACCTGCTCAACCCGCTGGACTGGTTCCACCCCAACGCCACCGGCCAGGGCCGCATCGCCGAGGTGACCTGGCGCTCCTCCGGCCTGGCCGGCTGACGACCGCCGGACGGGCCGTCAGGGTTGGCGCGGCTCCGGAACGCCGTTGCCGCGGGCGCCGTAGAGGGCCCGGGATCGCTGGGCGAGATCCTTCGTAGCCGACGAGTTGGCCCAGGTGCCGAGCACGATGGCCGCACCGGGGACGATCTTGGCGATCATCCGCTTCGCGGCCCGGACGCCGGCCATCTGGGCCAGCCGGATGCCGAGTTGCAGCATGACCCGACCCAGGGGACGCTGGCCACCCAGACCGAAGAGGGCGTCGGCGCGTTCCCGGCCGGCGGCCACGCCGAGCGCCAGCCGGGCGCTCTCGGCGACCTTGTGCACCCGCTGTAGCACCAGCAGGTCGGTGGCCCGATCACTGTGCAGGGGGTCGACGTCGTACGCGGCGGCGACGTGCAGCACCATCCGCGCCTGGGTCCAGGCCAGCACACCCACGTCGATCACGGCGCCGGGCAGCCCGGCCACGCCGGAGACCGCGCCGGACAGTCGGGCCAGGTTGACGAACTTACGGGCCGCCTGGTCGGCCAGGACGTCGGCCGAAACCCCGGGCTGCTCGGCCCGGGCTCGGGCGGCCCACTGCACGGCTTCCGGCCCGAGGCGGCGCACCGCCTCCAGGGCCAGGTGCTCGGGCGCGTATTGCGGGTCGTCCCGCATCCGGTCCCAGAGCCGGGCCGGCGGACCCTCGGGGGCGTCCACCGGCCCGGCCGGCAGGTCGACGGACGGCTGCGGAGTAGGGGCGGCGGGCTGACCGCCGACGGGCGGGGTGTCGGTCACCAGGTCTCCCCAGGGGTGGAAACGGTGGACAGGGCGGCCGATGGAGCGGTCAGCGGCGGCGGTTGGACAGCCGAGCCGCCAACCCCTTCAGCTTCTGCTGGTTGCCCGGCTTGGCCATCTCTCGACGACCTCGCTCGACCAACTGCTGCCCCTTCGGCGATCTCAAGAACGTGGTGATCCGCTGCATCAGTGACATGGCGTCCTCCTGTCGATGATCCCGTACTCATGTGTACCCCGAACCTGCAACACATGTACCCGGGATGCGACAGCCTCAACCCTGACCGTCCATAGTGGGCGGTAGGTTACCGCCCCGCCGGCACGATGGCGTCAACGACCCGGGTGGCCCGCCACTCGTGCTGCTGGTAGTGCTCGGGGAACGCGGAGACCTGCACCGCCTGAGCCGCGTCGGTGAGCCGCATCCGCTGCCAGCCAGGCACCTGCTCCAGCGCGCTGAGGAACTGCCGGGTGGCGAACTCGGGGTCCATCAGCCGCCCCACCGGGCCCCAGCCGCTGCTGGAACGCTGTTGGAACAACCCAACCGAGTCGTGGTCCCAGCCGACGCCCTGGTGCGGATAGTCCTGCGACTCGGGCAGCACGCCGCTGGCCACGTTGTAGAGGTTGCTCTCCTGCATGGCGGTGGCCACCGCGATCACCAGACCCCGGCGCGGCACCCCCATCTTGCGACCGGCGCGGACGATCGCCTCGGCGTTCTCCATCTGGTCCTCGTCCAGCCCGGCGACGGGCGCCGGGTCGGTCGGGCGAGCCGGGGCGACCTTGCGGGCCGGCGCGCTGGTGTCCGGGTCGGCGGGGCTCGCCGACGCGGACTGGGCGGCGGCGGAGGTGCTCGGGGCAGCCGTGCGGTCCAGGGAACGGGAGGCGCTCTGCTGCTCGGCGCGCTGCGCCAGCTCGGAGCTGGAGAGCGATCCACTCCGGGTCGCCGCGTCGGCGTCCTCGTTGCAAACCTGGACGACGGCGGTCAGACCGAGGCAGCACACCACACCGGTGGCCAGCGCCATCTGTGCCCGGCGTCGACCGGTCAGGTCCCGGGCGTACGCCCGGAGCCGGCTCGCGGCGGTTGTCCGTTCGGTTGAGGTGCCATCCTCCGTATCGGCAGTGGGCCTGCTCGGGGCGTACGGGTCGTCGAGGGTGCCGTCGTCACGCATCAACCGAGGCTAGGCAGGTGGAAACCCTGATCACGCACGGTGATCACGTGGCGCTCGACACAGATCTGACCCGTACTGGTGGACGACCTGGGCGGGTCGACCCGCCCGGGGAACGGACCTCGCGTACCGGATGAAGCTGGCGCCGCACGCGGACCGGCACGGGCCGGGACAGCGCCGGACATCCGACCGCCGAGCCTGACATGATCGACAAACTCGGCCTTTGGGCCGAACCGCCCCTCGGCCGATCGGCCACGAGGCTCGGCCTGGTGGCGTAAACAGCCGATAAGTCCGGTCACGCCCACCACCCGGCCAACGGATCGCCCGGCGCAGGAATGCACCAGGATGGCGGGTACGTTGCCCGAACGGGTGCCCTCCGTCGCGACGGCGCCCCGCAGGCACATTTCAGGGAGGTCCGCACCGGTGCTCGACCCACACGAGCTTTACCAGCTCACCGACGATCTGCCCGACCTCGGGCAGCCGGTCCTCATCCAGGCCCTCACCGGGTTCGTGGACGCCGGAAACGCCAGCCGACTGGCGCGTGAGCAGCTACTCACCTCGCTGGAGGGTCGGCCGATCGCCACCTTCGACGTCGACCAGCTCTTCGACTACCGATCGCGACGACCGGTGATGACCTTCGTCGAGGACCATTGGGAGAGCGTCGACGCGCCCAAGTTGGAGTTACACCTGTTGCAGGACGACGACGAAACCCCGTTCCTGCTGCTCACCGGCCCCGAACCGGACCTGCAGTGGGAGCGTTTCGTGGCCGCCGTGGCAGGGCTTGCCGCCCGGCTGGACGTCCGGCTCACAGTGGGGCTCAACTCGATCCCGATGGCGGTCCCGCACACCCGGCCGACCGGGGTGACAGCGCACGCCACCCGACCCGAGCTGATCGCCGGCTACGAGCCCTGGCTGCAACGCGTCCAGGTGCCCGGCAGCGTCGGTCACCTGCTGGAGTTCCGCCTCGGCGAGCAGGGCCGTGACGCGCTGGGCTTCGCCGCCCACGTGCCGCACTACGTGGCGCAGACCGAGTACCCGGCGGCCGCCGAGGTGCTGCTCACCTCGGTGTCGCGCAGCACCGGGCTGCTGCTGCCCGGCGACGGGCTGCGCTCGGCCGCCGAGGTGGTCCGGGTGGAGATCGACCGGCAGGTCGCGCAGACCGAGGACGCCGCGGCCCTGGTCCAGGCCCTGGAGGAGCAGTACGACGCGTTCGCCCGAGGTCGGGGCGAGAAGAGCCTGCTCGCCCCGGATGCCGGCCCGCTGCCCACGGCCGACGAACTCGGCGCCGAACTGGAACGGTTCCTGGCCGAGCAGACCCGTCCCGGCGACACCCCGGGCAGCTGACAGGGCGTCGCGGCGTCGGATACGGCAGGCTGGGGGCATGCGCCTGGCGACCTGGAACGTCAACTCGGTGAAGGCCCGCCTACCCCGGCTGCTGGAGTGGCTGGCCGACACCGAGCCGGACGTCGTCTGCCTCCAGGAGACTAAATGTCCGGACGGTGCCTTCCCGGTGGCCGAGGTCGGCGAGCTGGGCTACGCCGTGGCCAGCCACAGTGACGGCCGGTGGAACGGGGTGGCCATCCTCTCCCGGGTCGGGCTGGGCGACGTCCGGGTCGGGTTCGCCGACGAGCCCGGCTTCCCCGAGCCCGAGGCCCGGGCCATCTCCGCCACCTGCGACGGGGTGCGGGTCTGGTCGGTGTACGTGCCCAACGGCCGGACGCCGGACGACCCGCACTACGCGTACAAGTTGGCCTGGTTCGCGGCGCTGCGCGACGCGCTGGACACCGAGCTGGCCGGCGGGTTGCCGCTGGCGGTCTGCGGTGACTTCAACGTCGCCCCGACCGACGCCGACGTCTGGGACCCGGCGGTCTTCACCCACTCCACCCACGTCACCCCGGCCGAGCGGGCAGCCCTCGCGGCGCTCCGCGACCTGGGCCTCAGCGACGTCGTGCCGACCCCGATGAAGGGCCCGCACCCCTTCACCTACTGGGACTACCGGGCCGGCATGTTCCACCAGAACAAGGGCATGAGGATCGACCTGGTGTACGCGTCCGCGCCGTTCGCCCGAGCGGTCCGCGCCGCGTACGTGGACCGGGAGGCCCGCAAGGGCAAGGGCCCCTCCGACCACGCGCCGATCGTGGTCGACGCGGACCTGGTCCCGGCGGTCGAGGCGTTCTGAGTGGCTAGGGTGGGCAGATGGCAGTCGTGAAGATCAACGCAATCGACGTCCCGCCCGGTGGCGGCGCGGAGCTGGAGAAGCGGTTCGCCGCCCGGGCCGGAACTGTGGAGAACTCCCCCGGTTTCCTCGGCTTCGAACTCCTCCGCCCGGTGGCCGGCGAGACCCGCTACTTCGTCTACACGAAGTGGGAGAGCGAAGAAGCGTTCCAGGCGTGGGCCGCCGGTCCCTCACGCGCCGCCCACGCCCCCGCCCCCGGCGACAAGCCCCGTCCCCCGGTCTCCACCGGCGCCAGCCTGCTGGAGTTCGAGGTGGCGCTGCACGTCCCCCAGCCCTAGCCGCGCCGAGGATCCCGCACCGCCGCCAAACCGGGCCAGGCCGGACGTTTCCGTTGATAGCGTCGAAGTGGCCCGAGCGGTAGCCGGCCACCAGTCGCCCTGCCCGCCGGCACAGGCCGTTCGCGCCGGGCGGTCCCAGGAAGGTGCGGGGTCCCGCCATGTTCGACGGCTTCGAAGAGTTCGACATCGAGACGCCCGGCGCGACGATCCACGGGCGCCGAGGCGGAAGCGGGCCGCCCGTTCTGCTGCTGCACGGCATCCCCGAGACGCACCTCATGTGGCACCAGGTAGCGCCACGGCTCGCCGAGAACTACACGGTCGTCGCCACCGACCTGCGGGGCTGGGGCGACAGCGGCAAACCGCCGAGCACCGAGGATCACGAGCCGTACAGCATGCGCGCCATCGCCCGCGACCAGGTCGCCGTGATGCGGAGTCTGGGCCACGAGCGGTTCCGAGTCGTCGGCCACGATCGGGGGGCCCGCTGCGCCTACCGTCTCGCGCTGGACGAGCCGGACGCCGTCACCCGGCTGGCGGTCATGGACGTCGTCCCCATCGGCGACGTCTACAACCGCGCCGACAAGACGTTCAGCCTCTCCTACTGGGTCTGGTCCTTCCTGGCGGCACCCACGCCGGTGCCCGAGCAGTTCATCAAGGCGGCGCCCGCGGTGCTCGTCGACTTCATGCTCGACACCTGGCCCAAGGTGAAGGACGCCTTCCCCGCCGAGGTCCGGGCGGCGTACGTCAAGCAGTTCAGCGATCCCGCCACGGTCCACGCGATCTGCGAGGAGTTCCGCGCCGCCGCGACGCTCGACTACCAGCAGGACGAGGCGGATCGCGGCAACCGGAAGATCACCTGCCCGGTGCTGTTCCTCTGGAGCGAACACGGCCAGGTCGCGAAGCTCTACGACGACCCGCTCGCGATCTGGCGGGAGTGGGCCGACGACGTACGCGGCGAGCCGGTCGGTGTCGGGCACTTCATCCCGGAGGAAGCCCCCGACGAGACCACCCGCCAACTCCTGGCGTTCCTGAGCTGAGGCCGACGCCCGCCGCCGGCTTGATCCACTCCGGGTTCAATGAAACCGGGGTGTCCCGGTCGGCCCGATACCGCGACTTCAATGATCCCGAGTCGATCAAACCCCAACGGGCGGGTGGGTCAGCCGGGGTCGATCTCAGGCCTTGCGGGAGGACTGGAGGGTGGCGAAGGCGATGACGTTGTCGGCGTAGCCGGTGCGGCCACCGATGAACTGCCCACCGCAGGTGATCAACCGCAGCCCGGGTGGCCCGTCGTGGCCGTAGATCCGCTCGGCGGGCAACTGGTCCTTCGGGAAGTGCTCGACGGTGTCGACCCGGAACACCACCACCGACTCGTCCGCCCGGGCCACCTCGATCAGGTCGCCGGGGTGCAGTTTGCCCAGGTCGTAGAAGACCGACGGGCCGGTCTTCGTGTCCACGTGCCCGACGATCACCGCCGGGCCAGGCTCACCGGGGGTGGGCCCCCGGTCGTACCAGCCGGTCTCGTTGTGCCGTTCCAACGGCGGTACGGCGATCGAGCCGTCGCGCGCCTGCCCGACGGGTGCCACCGGCGCGGTCACCTTGATCGCCGGCACCGAGAGGCGCACCGGGCGACTGGCCGACAGCCCGACCGACTCACTGCGGGCCGGTCGGTCGCCGCCGGTCGGGGCCAGGTCGAACGGGCCGACCGAACGGCCCAGCCCCGCCCCGGTGGCGAAGACTCCGGCCAATACCAACACCACGGCCAGCGGTACGGACCAGGGGCTGCGCCCGGAGGGACGACTGCGCCGGGGGGCGACGGCGGTCGGCGGACGCGCGGCCACCGACGGGCGGTCGGGATCCGGTGGGCGGTTGGGATCCGGCGGGCGATGGGGATCCGGCGGGCGATGGGGATCCGGCGGGCGATGGGGAGTTGGCGGGCGTGAACCGGCCGGCGGCGGCGTGGGGCGGAAGATCGTCATGGCGGGCCTCAGCGACGCGTGGCGGCTCGGGGACGGCGCAACGCCATCACGGCGAGGATCAGCCCGGTGATGATCAGTGCCGCGCCGCCGGGCAGCAGCAGCTTGCCGGTCATCCCGCCGGTGCTCCCACCGAAGCCGGTCGCCGGACCACGGCTGGGCTGGACGGGGACCTTCTTGACCACCTGAAGCATCGTCGAGGCGGTCTCGCCGTCGCGGCACTCCAGCTTGACCCGGTAGTTGCCGGGGCGGGTGCGCTCGCGGACCACCGGCGCGGCGGTGAGCACCCCGCGCTGCGGCTGCACGCCGACCGCCCCGAAGGCGTCCGAGACCACTGTTGCGCCCACCGAGTTGTCCCGACAACTGGCCCGGATCCCGACCAGGTAGCCGGGCTGCACAGTGCTGGGGCTCACCTCGACGAAGATGTCCACCGCGGGCGTCGGTTGAGGCGCTCCACCGGGCGGCCCTTCGGGCGGCGGCGCGGGCGCGGCGGCGACGACCCGCTCGGGCACGGGCGCGACAGCAACAGCCTGCTCGGGCACGGGCGCGACAGCAACAGCATGCTCGGGCACGGCAAGGACGCCACCAGGCTGCTCGGGCACGGGAAAGACGGCGACGGCAGGCTGGGATTCGGCGAGGGCAGTGGCGGCAGGCTGGGGCGCCGCGAGGGCCGGCGTGGCGGCCAGCAGGGGGCCGGCGAGCACTGTCACCAGGGACAGGGTCACGACGCCGCGGGTCACTGTCACGATGCCCCCTCTCGACGCCGTGCGGCCCGGCCGGGCAGTGGAGCACCCGACCTGCCGTACCAGTTGGATCCTCTCATTTCCGGTCGCACATCACACCCGATCCGTCTGCGGCGTCGCGTACGCTCGGGTCGCTGTGACCGCCACCGACCATGACCCCGCCGTCCCGCCCGTGAGCCGGACGATCCGCACGTTCCACCCCCGCCGGGGTCGGATGAGCGACCGGCAGACCGACGCGCTGAGCCGGCTCTGGCCCGCGTACGGCCTGGACGTCCCGGACGGACCTGTGGTGCCCGTTGACCTGGCCGACCTGTTCGGTCGCCGGGCGCCCGTGGTGCTGGAGATCGGCTCGGGCATGGGCGACAGCACCGTTGCGATGGCTGCCGCCGACCCGGATCGAGATTATCTGGCGGTCGAGGTGCACACGCCGGGAATCGCCAACCTGCTCTACCTGGTGGAGCGCGGTGGCCTGCACAATGTGCGGGTTGCGGAGGGTGACGCGTTGTCCCTGGTCAACGGCTTGCCTGAGGGCGTGCTGGACGCGGTGCACGTCTTCTTCCCGGACCCGTGGCCGAAGTCCCGCCACCACAAGCGGCGGATCATCCAGCCGGCGCACGTGGCGCTGCTGCGGTCCCGGTTGCGCTCCGGCGGCATGCTGCACTGCGCGACCGACTGGGCCGAGTACGCCCAGGCGATGCGGGAGACCCTGGAGGCGGACCCGGAGTTGGTGGACGCGTACGGCGGCTTCGCGCCGCGTCCGGCGCACCGACCGGTGACGAAGTTCGAGCGGCGGGCGATCACGGCCGGTCGGCCGGTCGCCGACCTGCTGTACCGCCGACGGTGACCGACGAAACGCCCGAACCGGAACGCGGCAGGGCGTTCGGAACGTCCGGACGGGGGTCAGGTGCGGGCCGGGTTGGCGTACCGGGGCATGATCCAGGCACCATGGACAGGCTATGACGCTCACCGCCGCGCTGCCGACAAGCGCCGACCCCGACACCCTCTTCGACGCGTTCGCCGGCTGGGCGAAGGAGCGCGGCCTCGACCTCTACCCCCATCAGGAAGAGGCGGTCATCGAGATCGTCTCCGGCGCCAACCTGATCATGAACACGCCCACCGGCTCGGGTAAGAGCCTGGTGGCGATCGCCGCGCACTTCGCGGCCCTCGCCGACAGCCGGACGACCTTCTACACCGCGCCGATCAAGGCGTTGGTGTCGGAGAAGTTCTTCGCGCTCTGCGAGGTGTTCGGCGCCGAGAACGTCGGCATGCTCACCGGCGACGCCAGCGTCAACGCCGACGCCCCGATCATCTGCTGCACGGCGGAGATCCTGGCGAACCTGGCGCTGCGCGAGGGCGCGAAGGCCGACGTCGGCCAGGTGATCATGGACGAGTTCCACTTCTACGCCGAGCCCGACCGGGGCTGGGCGTGGCAGGTGCCGATCATCGAACTGCCACAGGCCCAGTTCATCCTGATGTCCGCCACGCTGGGGGACACCACACGCTTCGTCGACGACCTGACCCGGCGCACCGGGCGGCCCACGGCCGTCGTACGCACGGCGGAGCGGCCGGTCCCGCTCATCTTCTCGTACGCGATGACACCGCTGCACGAGACGCTCGAGGAGCTGCTGGAGACCAAGCAGGCCCCGGTGTACGTGGTGCACTTCACCCAGGCCGCCGCGCTGGAACGCGCCCAGGCGCTGACCAGCGTCAACGTCTGCACCCGCGCAGAGAAGGACATGATCGCCGAGGCGATCGGTGGTTTCCGGTTCACCGCCGGCTTCGGCAAGACGCTCTCCCGGCTGGTCCGGCACGGCATCGGCGTGCACCACGCCGGCATGCTGCCCAAGTACCGCCGCCTGGTGGAGACCCTCGCCCAGGCCGGCCTGCTGAAGGTCATCTGCGGTACCGACACCCTCGGCGTCGGCATCAACGTGCCGATCCGCACCGTGCTGTTCACCGGGCTGTCCAAGTACGACGGGGTCCGTACCCGGCTGCTGAAGAACCGGGAGTTCCACCAGATCGCCGGGCGGGCCGGCCGGGCCGGCTACGACACCATCGGCCGGGTCGTGGTGCAGGCCCCGGAGCACGTCATCGACAACGAGAAGGCCCTCGCCAAGGCCGGCGACGACCCGAAGAAGCGACGCAAGGTGGTCCGCAAGAAGCCGCCGGAGGGCTCGATCGGCTGGGGCCAGCCCACCTTCGACCGGCTCGTCGACGCCGAGCCGGAGCCACTGACCTCCAGCTTCCAGGTCAGCCACTCGATGCTGCTCAACGTCATCGGCCGGCCCGGGGACGCGTTCACAGCGATGCGGCACCTGCTCACCGACAACCACGAGGAGCCCGCCGCACAGCGCCGGCACATCCGCCGGGCCATCGCGATCTACCGGGCGCTGCGGGCCGGCGGGGTCGTCGAGGAGCTGCCCGAGCCGGACGAGACCGGCCGCCGGATCCGGCTCACCGTCGATCTCCAGCTCGACTTCGCCCTCAACCAGCCGCTCTCGCCCCTGGCCCTGGCCACCATCGAGCTGCTCGACGCCGAGTCCCCGTCGTACGCGCTCGACGTGCTGAGCGTCATCGAGTCGATCCTCGACGACCCGCGGCAGATCCTCTCCGCGCAGCAGTTCAAGGCGCGCGGCGAGGCGGTCGCCGCCATGAAGGCCGAGGGCATCGAGTACGAGGCGCGCATGGAACTACTCGACGAGGTGACCCACCCGAAGCCTCTGGCCGAGCTGCTGGAGGCCGCGTACGAGATGTACCGGCAGGGGCACCCCTGGGTCGCCGACCACCAGCTCTCCCCCAAGGCCGTCGTCCGCGACATGTTCGAGCGGGCCATGACGTTCACCGAGTACGTGCAGTTCTACGGGCTGACCCGCTCGGAAGGTCTCGTCCTGCGCTACCTGGCCGACGCGTACAAGACGCTGCGCCAGACCGTGCCCGAGGACGCCAAGACCGAGGAGCTGATCGATCTCATCGAGTGGCTGGGCGAGTTGGTCCGCCAGGTCGACTCCAGTCTCATCGACGAGTGGGAGCGACTGCGCAACCCGTCCGACGTGGCCGAGGTGGCCCAGGCGCACGCCGCCCTGACCGATCGGCCGCCGGCGGTGACCCGCAACGCGCGGGCGTTCCGGGTGCTGGTGCGCAACGCGCTGTTCCGCCGCGTCGAACTGGCCGCGCTACGCCGCTGGGACCTGCTCGCCGAGTTGGACGCCGAGGACGGCTGGGACTACGACGCGTGGGCCGACGCGCTCGCGCCGTACTTCGAGGAGTACGACTCGATCGGCGTCGGGCCGGACGCCCGCGGTCCGGCGCTGCTCATGATCGAGCAGGGCCGGGAACGGTGGACCGTCCGCCAGAGCTTCGACGACCCCAACGGCGACCACGACTGGGGCATCAGCGCCGAGATCGACCTGGTGGCCTCGGACGAGGTCGGCGCGGCGGTCGTGCGGATCACCGACGTCGGCCAGCTCTGACGTGTCTGCCCCCGACGGACCGTCGGGGGCCAACGGGCCCGGGGCGGAAGAGCGCCGGGGTACGCCGGGCGGCCACGTCCTCGATCCCGCCGAACAGCAGCACCGCCCCGGCGGTCAGTAGGCACACCCCGGTCAGCCGCAGCGCGATCGAGGCCACCGAGCTGTACGGCAGCACCGGCGCGAGCAGCACCAACCACAGATAGGTGACGACGTACCAGATCCCGATGTGGAAAACCCAGGCCCAGGACTGCGTCCCGTCTCCCCGGGCGGCTGTTCCTCTGATCAGCCAGCTTCCCCAACCGGCGGGCCGGCAGGTGTCAGACGGTGAACCAGATCCGTCGACGACGGGCCAGGACGAACAGCGTCGCACCCACGCCCAGCAGCAGGCCCGCACCGGCGACCACGCCGCCGGTCGACTGACCGGTCACCGGCAGGCCGCCTCCCCCACCGTCGGCGCAACCCGCCGGCCGCTCCCACCGGTACGGACCATTCAGGCGGGTGACCTGCGGGTCGAACTCGTCCGACCGCAGCGTGACAGCCAGCCCCGCAACGGCCGGGAAGGAGACGTCGACGGTGGTGCCGCTGACGATGGTTCGTCGCTGCTCCGGGCCGTGATTGGGATCGAAGGTGACGAACAGGTACAGGCCGACATCCGGAACCGACACCACGATGACCAACTCGTCGCAGGTGGAGCGCGCGCGAATGTCCGGGACGACGCAGTGACTGGGATCGAAGGCCCAGGAGTACGCGGCGAACGACTCCCGCTCGCCCGCGACGGTCACCGAGAGGACGTCGAACCCTCCAGGAACCACGATGCCCTTGACCGTCTGCCCCGGGGCCACGGAGACGGTTCGTGAGAAGCTCCCGGGGAAGGTCTTGACCACCAGGTCGACCGCGCGCCCAGCGGGCGGGTTCGCCAGGTCGACCAGCACGCTGCCGTCGCACCGGGACTGGAAGGTGGCCGTCGGATCGGTGGGCGGCTGCCCGCACCTGCCGTCGAGCGGGAAGCCGCCGGAGAAGCCGGACGTCTCGTAGTAGCCGTCGTCCCACTGCACCCACACGATCAGGTCGGCGTAGGTGGTGGTGCCGGGCAGGGCCTGGCTGCCGATCACCGGCTCGCCGAGGGAGTGCGGGAAGACGCCCTCGGGGCTGGCAGCGATGGGGTCGATGTTGGTGTCGGGCGGAATCACCTCGACCTTGACGAACCGGTATCGCGTCGCGTCGGTGGTAGGCGTCTCGGCAAGGATGGTCCAGCGGATCTGGTAGGTGCCGTCGGCCGTGCACCGCACCTCGTGATTGATGCTGAAGCCCGGATAGTCCGCGTTCGCCGGGGTCATGAAGACCAGCGTCCCGGCGAGGCTGACCACGACCGCTCCGAGGGCGGCAAGTGCTCGCCGTGGCCACGATCGGATACTGATCATGGGCGCTCCTGCAATGAGGTGAGCCGGGCTGGATCGACCCGGCCGGCGCGACGCCCTGACGGCGAAGACGGTGCCCCTACGCCGCGTCACTCCGAGGCAGGAACGGCCGGTGAGCCCGGGCAGATGCTATCGGCGACGACCTACCGACGGCGGCCCACGACACTCAGCCAATCGGGCAAATCGTCCGGTGGCCAAGTGGTGGTCGACCCCTCAACTTTGCTGGGCAATGTCAGACCTGTCGATTAGAATGTATGTACTAATCAAGATCCTGACCTGGGAGGACGCCCGTGACCGCGCCCGCCTCCACGCCCCTCACCCCCTACGCGACACTGCTCGGTTTCACCCGCTACGTCGACCGCACCGGCCCCACCAAGGCGACCTTCGTCGGCGGGCTGCGCAAGCAGCGCGCCAGCCGGTCCGGCTTCAACCCGCACGGCCAGTTCGTCAAGGCGCTCAAGGCCGACATCGCCTTCCACACCGGCGGCACCCACCTGGCCGGGGTGGCCGACATCGTCAAGCCACGATGGCGCCCGCTCTACCAGGCGCTCGTCCCCGGCGCCGCGACCTGGCTGCACTCCCTCGGCGAGCCGGCCGCCGTCGATCTCGCCCAGACCCGCGACGCCCTGGCCATGCTGGGCGACCTGCCCGTCAAGATCAACCCCCACTTCGGGGTACGCCACGCCGGCGGCCGCGCCGAAGCGGTCCGCCTGCACTTCGACGAGGCTCCACCGAGTGAGGAATCGGTGCTCGCCACCCTGCACCTGATGGCCCGACACATGGATGCGGTGCTCCCGCACGCCGAGCCGGTCCTGGTCGACGTCCGCCGCGGCCTGGCCCACCGCATGCCCACCGACGCCAAGCCCGACCAGATCGAACGATGGCTCTCCGGCGAGGCCGCCGCCTTCCGCGCCATCTGGTCCACCGCCGCCTAACCCCCCTCCACATCCCACCGCACCCCACCCCCGCTCCACGCACCCCACCCGCTCCAGGCGCCTGGCAGGCAAGATCGCGCTCGATCCAGGATGTAGTGGCCTCCGCCTGTTGGGAGGCCACTACAACCATGTTCGAGCGCGATCTTGGGGATAACGACGCGCATCGGCGCCGATGTGGCGACGGCGGTTATCCACAGGGGCAGCGTGACGCGACGGGTTTCGGCCAGCCTGGGGTCCATGCCGAAAGTTCCTCGTCGGCCGCCGCAGTTGCGGGGTCGGGTCTTCCGTGGCTCGACCGCCGTCTCGCGAGGCCTACTGACCCGCAATGACCTACGCAGCTCGGCGTGGCGACCGCTCTTCCGCGACGTCTACGCCGATGCGGAGGTCACAGTCACCCACCCCCTCAGATGCGCCGCCGTTGGACGCTGGCTGGTTCCGCCCGGTGCGGCGATCGCAGGGCGCGCTGCCGCCGGCCTGTTCGGCTGCGCGAAGCCGATCGCGAACGAGCCGGTCGACGTCCTCGTTTCCGCCGCCACCCGTACCGGCCCGACCGCCGGCATCCGGATACACCACGGAGAAATCGACTCCGGCGACACCGTGGAACGGGCCGGGGTCACTGTGACCAGCCCGGCACGTACCTGCTGGGACCTGGCCCGTTGGCTCGATGTGATCGAGGCGGTGGTCGTCATCGACGCCATGCTGGCCAGTCGGCTGACGACCATGCCCGCCCTGCGCGAGTACGCGCTGGGCCGGGCCGGTCGACGCGGCTGGCGGTCGCTGCTACGCGCGGTCGACCTGGCCGACGCGGGTGCGGAGTCCCCTCAGGAGTCCCGCGCCCGGGTGCGGCTCGTGCTCGCCGGCCTGCCGAGGCCGGAGACGCAGTGGGTCGTGGCCGATCAGGGCCGCTTCGTGGCCCGCCTGGACCTGGCCTGGCCGCAGTTCAAGGTCGCGGTGGAGTACGACGGGCTCTGGCACGACGACCCCGAGCAGTTCCATCGGGACCGCCAGCGCCTCAACCGACTGCTCGGCGGCGACTGGATCGTGCTGCACCTGACTGCCAAGCGCCTCCGGGACGACTTCGACGGGTTCCTCGCCGAGGTCCGAGCCGCCCTACGGGCACGCTCGCGCTCCCCCCGGTGACGATGATCGCGCTCGAACATGGAAATAGTGGCCTCCCTAAACGAGGAGGCCACTACTTCCTGGATCGAGCACGATCATGAGCCGGCGCGCGGGGTTCGCTGACGCATGGTGGCGGCGGGGGTGTCAGGCGGCGGGGAGGTACTTGGTCAGGTCGTCGAGGATCTTGTTGGCGGCGCCGACGCCGATGCCGGTCATCCAGACCTCGTCGGAGACGGGGTACGCCTTGCCGGCCTTGACCGCGCCGAGGCCCTTCCACAGCGTCCCGCCGGCGACCTTGGTCTGCTCGGCGGCGGCCTTGTCGCCGTACGCGGTCACGAAGATGACGTCACCGTCGACTTCGTTGATCCGCTCGGGGCTGACCAGGTCGAAGCGCTTGTCCTCCTTGTTGGCGAGCAGTTGCCGCTCGGGGCGGCCCAGGCCGGTGTCGCCGATGACGATGCCGGAGAACGAGTCCGGGCCGTACACCCGGATGTTGCCGGGCAGGAACCGCACGATGGAGACCTTGCGCGCGGCGGCGTCGCCGAGCGTCGCGCCGAAGTCCTTGGCCCGCTTCTCGTACGTGGCCAGCAGATCCTTGGCCTGCTGCTCGCGGCCGAGCGCCTTGCCGTCGAGGAGGAGGTTGTCCTTCCAGGTGATGCCCACCTTGTCGGTGAACACGGTCGGCGCGATGGCGGCCAGCTCGTCGTAGAACTTCTCCTGGCGGAACTTGCTGCCGAGGATGAGGTCCGGCTTCAGCGCGTTGATCGCCTCCAGGTCGGGCTCGGTGAGCACCCCGACCTCCTTGATGCCGGCGAGCTTGTCCGCGCCGAAGTAGGTGGGCCAGCTCTTCGCCTCACCGGCGGTGGCCGCGCCGATGGGCGTGATGCCCAGCGACAGCGCCGTGTCGATCTTGTCGGTGTCGAGCACGACGACGCGCTTGGGCTCGGCCGGGACCTTGGTGGTGCCCATGGCGTGGGTGATCTCCCGGGTCTCCCCGGTGGTGGAGCCGGCGACCGGGTCGCTCTTACCGCAGGCGGTGAGGCCGGCACCGAGGGCGACGGCCGCGGCGAGAGCTGCGACGAGACGACGCATCAGAGTCCTTTCGAGGGGTGCGAGCCGGCGAGCGGGTTGGCCGCGTCGCCGGTGGCGGGTCGGGCGTCCGGTACGGACGCCGTCGACGAAGAGTGGTCACCCGCGACAGCGGGAGCCGGAGCGTTGCCGCCGGTGTACGCGGGCACCACCAGCGGTGCGCCGGTCACCGGGCAGGGCACTACCACGCAGGCCAGCCCGAAGACGTCGCGGACCAGGTCGGCGGTGAGGATCTCCCGGGGCGGGCCGGCGGCGACCACTGCGCCGGCGCGCATGGCGACCAGGTGGTCGGCGTAGCGGGCGGCCTGGTTCAGGTCGTGCAGGACGGCGACCACTGTGCGGCCCCGCTCGGAGCGCAGCCGGTGCAGGAGGTCCAGCACCTCCACCTGGTGGGCCAGGTCGAGGAAGGTGGTCGGCTCGTCCAGCAGCAGGGCGTCGGTGTCCTGGGCGAGTGTCATGGCGATCCACACTCGTTGCCGTTGACCGCCGGAGAGGCTGTCCACCGGCCGGTCGGCCAGGTCGGTGACGTCGGCGAGGGCCATCGCCTGGTCCACCGCCGCGCCGTCCTCCGACGACCACTGCCGCCACCACCGCTGGTAGGGCTGCCGGCCGCGTCCGACCAGGTCCGCCACACTGACGCCCTCGGGAACCAGCGGGCTCTGCGGCAGGACGCCGAGGCGGCGGGCGACCTCCCGGGTCGGCAGCTCGCGGATGGCGGTGCCGTCCAGCAGTACCGTGCCGCGGCGGGGGGTGAGCAGCCGGGCCATCGTGCGCAGCAGTGTGGACTTGCCGCACGCGTTGGGTCCGACGATCACTGTGAACGCGTCGGTGGGCAGGTCGAGGTCGAGCCCGTCGAGCACGGTCCGCTCGTCGTAGCCGGCGACCAGATCGCGGGTAGAGAGCATCACACGACTCCTTGAGGCGTCACGACGACCGCCGCCGGCCGCGCAGCAGCAGGAAGATCAGGTACGGGCCGCCGATCGCGGCGGTCAGCACACCGGCGGGTAGTTGGGTGGGTGCGAACAGCCGCCGGCCGGCCAGGTCGGCCAGCACGAGCAGGAGGGCGCCGAGCAGCGCCGCGCAGACCAGCGGTGGTCGTTCGGCGCGTACCAGTCGTCGGGCCACCTGCGGGGCGACCAGCGCCACGAAATCGACGGCGCCGACCTGGGCGGTGACCATCGCGGCGACGAGTACGCCGGTGCCGGCGAGGCCGATCCGGCGGGCCACCGGGCGCAGCCCGACGCCCCGGGCGGTGTCGTCGTCGAGGGCGGTGCTGTTCAGCGCCCAGCCGGCCCAGGCCAGCACCGGCAGCAGCATCAGCAGTGTGCCGGCGATCCAGGCGGCCTCGGTCCAGCCCTTACCCGCCAGGGTGCCGATCAGCCAGATCTGCGCGCGCAGTCCGTCGATCGGGTCGGCGGTGAGCATGACCACCTCGGTGAGCGCCCGGAAGCCGAACGCGACCGCCACCCCGGCGAGCACGAATCGCTGCGCGGCCAGCCCGTGCCGGGCGCCGAGGGCGAACAGCAGGACCGCCGCGAGCAGCCCGCCCACCAGCGCTGTGGGTGCCACCAGCACCGCGGCCATTCCGCTGGTCAGGGCCACTGTCGCGGCGAGGCCGGCGCCCTGGGTGATGCCGATGACGTCCGGGCTGGCGAGTGGGTTGCGGGCCACGCTCTGGATCAGCGTGCCGGCCACGCCGAAGGCGGCGCCGGCCACGGCCGCCAGCACGACCCGCGGCAGCCGAAGATCAAAGACCACGAGGTCGTACGGGGTGCCAGCGCCGGAGAGGGCGCGCAGCACGTCGGCCGGGGCGACGTACGGGGTACCCAGCGAGAGGCTGAGCACGACGGCCAGCAGGAGGAGCACGGTCAGCACGGCGGCCACCAGTACCGCGCGCCGACGGATCAGCAGGCTGACCGGGCCGATCCGCAGCAGCGACCGCCCGGGCAGCCGAGCCGCATCGGCACCAGGCGAGCCTGGGTGCCGGGTGGTGGTCACGCGGTCACCACCCGGGCGCGGCGGACCAGCACGGCCAGCACTGGCGCGCCGATCAGCGCGGTGACGATCCCGGCCGGGATCTCGCCGGGCGGGGCGACGAGCCGACCGACGATGTCGGCGGCGAGCAGCAGCGCCGGCCCGAGCAGGGCGGAGACGGCGAGGGTCCAGCGGTGGTCCGCGCCGACCAGGGCGCGGGCCAGGTGCGGCACGGCCAGCCCGACGAACGCGACAGGTCCGGCGGCGGCCACCGCGGCGCCGGTCAGCAGCACGGCCGCGAGGCCACCACCGAGGCGGACCAGACCGATCCGGTGGCCGAGACCACGGGCCACGTCGTCGCCGAGGGCCAGCGCGTCCAGGCCCCGGGCCACCAGGGCGGCCAGCACCAACCCGACGAGGACGAACGGCAGCACCTGCGCGGCAACCGACAGGTCCCGTCCGGCCAGCCCGCCGACCACCCAGAAGCGGTACTCCTCGAAGGTGCGGGCGTCGATGCTGAGCAGCGCGTACACCCCGGAGGCCAGGCTGGCGTCGAGCGCCGCGCCGACCAGCGCGAGGGTGACCGGGCTGGCGCCCTCGCGGGCGCGGGTGGCGATGGCGAAGACCAGCAGCCCGGCGATGAGGGCCCCGGCGATGCCGAACCAGACGTACCCGGCGAGCGTGCTGACGCCGAAGACGGAGATCGCGAGCACCACCCCGAACGACGCGCCCGCGCTGATGCCGAGGATGCGCGGCTCGGCGAGGGGGTTGCGGGTGAGCGCCTGGAACAGCACCCCAGCCACGGCGAGCGCGAGCCCGACAGCGAGGCCGAGCGCGGTCCGGGGCATCCGCAGCTCACGGACGATGGTGCTGGCGTCGCCGCCGTCCGGAGCGACGAGCGCGTGCCAGACCTGGTCGACGCCGAGTTGTCGGCTGCCGAGGGCGAAGCTGGCCAGCACGGTGAGCAGCAGCACCAGCGCGGCCCCGACCGTGACGGCCACCCGACGGCCGGTGCGGGTGCCGGACCGGTTGCGGGCCGGGGTCGGCCGGGTGGCGAGGGTGGTCACGAGTCTCCTGCACGTTCACGCTTAGGTTCGCCTAACCTTAGCCGCTCAGTTGAGGGCCACCTAACTGGCGCTTGTCGATCCGCGACGGGCTGAGCAGGGCAGACGCCCGCGCGAAGAGGGCTGCGCGCCTAGGGTTGGCTCATGCGATTCGACCAGCACACGGTCGTCCTGCTGAGCCGGCCGTCGGATCCGCCGGAGCTGCCGCAGGACGCGATCGACCGGTTGCGGGACGCGCACCTGGCCCACCAGGCGGGCCTCGTGCAGCAGGGGCTGGTGCTCGCGACCGGGCCGTTCCTGCACCCCGACGACGAGCAGCTGCGCGGCTTCGTGGTGCTGTCCATCGCCCCGGACGACGCACGCGCGCTGTTCGCCAACGACCCCGCCGTGCGGGCCGGTCGCCTGGTCGCGCGGGTGACGTCGTGGCTGCTTCCGGAGGGCAACCTGCGGTTCGAGAGCGTGCCGGTGCCGCAGTCGATGCTGGAGGCAGCCTCCGGGGACTGACCCGGCCCGGTCAGCCAGCCGAGCCGCTGCCGGTCTCCGCCGGCAACTCATCGAGCGGGACCACCCGCAGGGCGTCCATCGGGCCGACGATCACCCGCAGTTCCGGGACGTAGTCCCGCAGCACCTGCTGGCACCGGTCACAGGGCGCGACGACCTCGCGGCCACGGTCGGCGACCGTGACGATCGTCTCCAGCGCGGTGACGCCCTGCGTGGCGGCCGTGCCGATCACGACAAGTTCGGCGCAGGCCCCTCCGATGGCGTGCTGGACGTTCACGCCGGTGAAGACCCGCCCGTCCGCGGTCCGGGCCGCCGACGCGACAGTGTGGTGCTGGCTGCGGCAGCGCAGCTTGGAGACCGCCGTGGCGGCCTGCACCAACGCGCGGTCGGTGTCGCGCATCTCCATCCGGCTCCCCCAGCGCTCGACGTCGGCCGCCAACTCTAGGGCCCGCTGGTGGCCGTCAAGGGACCGGAGGTGGCCCTCGGAAAGCCGGCCGCCCGGTAACCAAGGGGCGGTGCGCCGTCGGGCTGCCTATCCTTGGGCACGACATGCAGAATCCAACCGCCTCCGTCGCGTCCGACCCCGTTCGCGAGCTGCACCGCCGCCTCACACCTCTGATGTTCCGCGACCAGCGCCGGCTCCAGCGGCGACTGGACGGTGCCCGCAAGCTGCGCGACCCGCAGCGTCGGGAGGCGGCGCTGACCGAGATAACCGCCGACCTGGTCCGGGCCGAGCAGCGCCTCGCCGCCCGGCAGGCGGCGGTGCCCGTGATCACGTACCCGGTGGGTCTGCCGGTCAGTGAGCGCAAGGACGACATCGCCGCCGCCATCCGCGATCACCAGGTGGTGATCGTGGCGGGCGAGACCGGCTCCGGAAAGACCACCCAGATCCCCAAGATCTGTCTGGAGTTGGGGCGCGGGGTGCACGGCCTGATCGGGCACACCCAGCCCCGGCGGTTGGCCGCCCGGACGGTGGCCGACCGGATCGCCGACGAGCTGGGCACCGAGTTGGGCGACGTGGTCGGCTACAAGGTGCGCTTCACCGACCAGGTCAGCGAGCGCAGCCTGGTGAAGCTGATGACCGACGGCATCCTGCTGGCCGAGTTGCAGACCGACCGGATGCTGCGCCAGTACGACACGCTGATCATCGACGAGGCGCACGAGCGCAGCCTCAACATCGACTTCATCCTCGGGTACCTGCGGGAGCTACTGCCCCGACGGCCCGACCTCAAGGTGATCATCACCTCGGCGACTATCGAGACCGACCGGTTCGCCCGGCACTTCGCCGGCCCGCCCACTGCCGACGAGCCGGAGGGCGTGCCCGCGCCGGTGGTCGAGGTCTCGGGGCGTACCTACCCGGTGGAGGTGCGCTACCGGCCCCTCGTCGAGCTCGCCGAGGGCGAGGAGGACGGCGACGAGGAGAACGTCCGCGACCAGATCCAGGCGATCGGTGACGCCGTCGAGGAGCTGGCCGCCGAAGGGCCCGGGGACATCCTGGTCTTCCTCAGCGGCGAGCGGGAGATCCGGGACACCGCCGACGCGCTGAGCAAGCTCGTGCAGACGAAGCGAACGCTGCTCGGCACCGAGATCCTGCCGCTGTACGCGCGGCTCTCCTCCGCCGAGCAGCACCGGGTCTTCGCCGCGCACTCCTCGCGCCGGGTGGTGCTCGCCACCAACGTCGCGGAGACCTCGCTGACAGTGCCCGGCATCAAGTACGTGGTGGACCCGGGGACCGCCCGCATCTCCCGCTACTCCAGCCGGCTCAAGGTGCAGCGGCTGCCGATCGAGCCGGTCTCCCAGGCCTCGGCCAACCAGCGCAAGGGCCGGTGTGGCCGCACCTCGGACGGCATCTGCATCCGCCTCTACGACGAACAGGACTTCCTCTCCCGGCCCGAGTTCACCGACCCGGAGATCCTGCGCACCAACCTGGCGTCGGTCATCCTCCAGATGACAGCGATCGGGCTCGGCGACCTCGCCGCGTTCCCGTTCATCGACCCACCGGACAAGCGCAACATCACCGACGGCGTCAACCTGCTGCACGAGCTGGGCGCGTTGGACCCGACCGAGGCCGACCCGGCGAAGCGGCTCACCGCGCTCGGCCGGCGGCTGGCCCAGTTGCCGGTCGACCCGCGCCTGGCCCGGATGGTGGTCGAGGGCGAACGCAACGGCGCCGCCACCGAGGTGCTGGTGATCGCCGCCGCCCTCTCCATCCAGGACCCACGGGAGCGGCCGGCCGAGAAGCAGGCCCAGGCGGACCAGGCGCACGCCCGGTTCGCCGACAAGGAGTCGGACTTCGTCGCCTACCTCAACCTGTGGCGCTACCTGCGTGAGCAGCAGCGGGAGCTCTCCTCCAGCGCGTTTCGCCGGATGTGCAAGGCGGAGTACCTGAACTACCTGCGGATCCGCGAGTGGCAGGACATCGTCAGCCAGTTGCGCCAGGTGCTGCGTACCCCGTCGGACGGCGATCGACGGGGTGGGCGGCCGGCGCGCGACAGCTCGGACGACGCGGACGCCGGCCGGGGCCGCCGGGGTGGCACGGACCTGCCGGAGGAGATCGACACCCCCAAGGTGCACCAGTCGCTGCTGCCCGGACTGTTGTCGCACATCGGCCTGAAGGACGCCCAGAAACACGAGTACCTGGGGGCCCGGGGCGCGAAGTTCGCGCTCTTCCCCGGGTCGGCGTTGTTCAAGAAGCCGCCGCGTTGGGTGATGGCCGCCGAGCTGGTGGAGACCTCCCGGCTGTGGGGCCGCATCGCCGGCCGGGTCGAGCCGGAGTGGGTCGAACCGCTCGCGCAGCACCTGGTAAAGCGCAGCTACAGCGAACCGCACTGGGAAAAGAAGCAGGCCGCGGTGATGGCCTACGAGAAGGTCACCCTGTACGGCGTCCCGCTGGTCAGCTCCCGCAAGGTCAACTTCGGGCGGATCGACCCGACGCTGAGCCGGGAGCTGTTCATCCGGCACGCCCTCGTCGAGGGCGACTGGCAGACCCACCACCAGTTCTGGGCGGACAACAAGCGGCTGCTCGCCGAGATCGAGGAGTTGGAGAGCCGGGCCCGCCGCCGGGACATCCTCGTCGACGACGAGACCATCTTCGGCTTCTACGACCAGCGGATCCCGGCCGACGTGTCCTCCGGCCGGCACTTCGACAGCTGGTGGAAGAAGACCCGCCGCGAGCAACCCGACCTGCTCACCTTCACCCGCGACCTGCTGATCAACGACGGCCGACCGGGGGTGGACGAGGACGACTACCCGGACGAGTGGCAGGCCGACGGGGTGAGCCTGCCGCTGACCTACCGGTTCGAGCCGGGCACGCCGGACGACGGCGTCACAGTGGACATCCCGCTGCCGCTGCTCAACCAGGTACCGGCGGAGACCTTCGACTGGCAGGTGCCGGGGCTGCGCGAGGAGACGGTGATCGCGCTGATCCGCTCGCTGCCCAAGGCGATCCGCCGCAACTTCGTCCCGGTTCCGGACTACGCCCGGGCCGCTCTGGCGGCGATCACTCCCGGCGAGGAGTCGCTGCTGGACGCGCTCACCCGGCAACTGCGCCGGATGACCGGTGTGACAGTGCCCCGTGACGCCTGGGAGCCGGGCAAGCTCCCGGCGCACCTGCGGGTGACATTCCGGGTCCTCGGCGACGACGAGAAGCCGGTCGCCGAGGGCAAGGACCTGCCGGCCCTGCAACGCCAACTCCGCCAGGAGGTACGCCAGGTGGTGGCGGCCGCCGCACCGGAGGTCAGCCGGACGGGCCTCCATGAGTGGAGCATCGACGATCTTCCTCGCACCATCGAGCAGGTCCGCGCCGGTTACGCGGTCACCGCGTACCCGGCGCTGGTCGACGAGGGCGCCACAGTCGGGGTGAAGGTGTTCGACTCCCCCGCCGAGGCGGAGGCGGCGCACTGGGCCGGCACCCGCCGGCTGCTGCGGCTCACGGTGCCGTCCCCGGCGCGGTTCCTCCAGGGGCGGCTCGACAACGAGGCGAAGCTGGCGTTGAGCCGCAACCCGCACGGCGGCGTACAGGAGCTGATCGAGGACGCGGCGGGCGCGGCCATCGACCGGCTGATCGGTGTGGCCGGCGGGCCGGCGTGGGACGCCGACGGCTTCGCGGCCCTGCGTGAGAAGGTCCGCGCCGACCTGGTCGACACCGTCGTCGAGGTGATGGACCGGGTCCGCAAGGTCCTCGCCGCCGCGTACGCCGTCGAGCAGCGACTCGGCGCGACCCGCAACCTCGCCGTGGTGGCGGCGCTGGCCGACATCCGCAGCCAGCTCGCCGGGCTGGTGCACGCCGGTTTCATCACCGAGACCGGGTACGCGCGCCTGCCCGACCTGCTGCGCTACCTCACCGCCATCGAGCGTCGACTGGAGCGGCTGGGCGGCAATCCGCAGCGGGACCGCCAGCAGCAGGACCGGATCGCTGTGGTGCAGAAGGAGTACGCCGACCTGCTCGCCAACCTGCCGCCGGCCCGCCGTCAGGAGACGGCCGTCCGGCAGATCCGCTGGATGATCGAGGAGTTGCGGGTGAACGTCTTCGCCCAGGCGCTGGGCACCCCGTACCCCGTCTCCGAGCAGCGGATCTATCGGGCGATGGACGACGCCGAGGGCCGCTGAGCCCGGCGGCCGGGCCGCTGCCGGCCTCGTCGCGGCGGCGGCCCCGGCCGGCCTCTTCGCGGCGGCGGGCGCCGGCGGGTCAGGTCAGTGGCTCGACGCCGGGGGGCAGTTCGCCGAGGTCGATCGCCGCCTGGATGTAGTCGAGCAGGATGCGCCGAAGCTCCCGACCGGCGTGGGTGGGTACGACGTCGCGCCGACGGGCCACCGCGATGGTCCGCCGCACGCCGGGCGGGGCGAGCGGGGTGATCCGCACGCCCGGCCGGCGGGCCAGCACGATGCCGGGCACGAGCGCGATGCCGAGCCCCGCCTCGACGAAGCTGAGCACCGCGTCCATCTCGCCGCCGTCCACAGCGAAGGTGGGTTCAAAGCCTGCCTCCCGACACGCCTGGATGGTCGCGTCGCGTAGGTCGTACCCCTCCCGGAACATCACCATCGGCTGGTCCCGCAGGTCGGTGATGCGCAGCTCCCCGGTCGTCGACGCGGTCGCCACCTCCCCCACCGAGGCCACCACCAGGCTCTCCCGCAGGATCGGGTCGACCCGCAGCCCCGGGTCGGCCCCCTGCGCCGGCATGATGATCAGGGCCAGGTCGAGGTCGCCGCGCAGAAGGTCGCGGACCAGGTCCTGGGAGCCGCTCTCCTCGACGCGCAGGTCGATGGTGGGATGCGCGTCGCGGAACCGGCGCAGCACCGGCGGGGCGAGCGAGGTGGCCAGGCTGGGGGTGGCCCCGAGCCGGACCCGGCCCCGGCGCAGCCCGACCAACTCCTGCACCTCCCGGGTCGCGGTCTCCACGTCGGCGAGGATCCGGGTGGCCAACGGCAGCAGCACCTCACCCGCCGCGGTGAGCGCGATGTTGCCCCTTACCCGCTCGAACAACGGAGCTCCGAGGTCGGCCTCCAGAGCGTGAATTTGCTTACTGAGAGAGGGCTGAGTGATGCCCACGATGTCGGCGGCTTGGGTGAAATGTCGTACTTCGGCCACCGCGACGAAGTACCGGAGCTGATGGAGCTGCATCTAAATAGCCTACGGCTATCAACACTGCGAGTTTGATGCATTGGACGACTGAACGAAGTGCTCCTAGCGTCGGTCCTGTGGTAATCACGAAGACTCGGTCGCCCATCCGCTCGAACGTCGGCCTCAAGGCCGTCATGGCGGTGACGGGCATCATGCTGGCGCTGTTCCTCATCGCCCACATGCTCGGCAACCTGAAGGTGTTCACGGGGGAGACCTCGTTCGACCACTACGCGCACTGGCTGCGCGACATCGGCAAGCCACTGCTGCCCGGCGTCTGGTTCCTGTGGATCCTGCGCACCGGGCTGGTCGTGGCGGTCGTCGCCCACATCGTCGCCGCCACCGTGCTGGCCCGGCGGGCCCGCGCCGCCCGCCCGGTCAAGTACGCCCACCGCAAGAAGGTCAACGGCAGCTACGCGGCCCGCACGATGCGCTGGGGTGGAGTGATCATCCTGCTCTTCGTGATCTACCACCTGCTGGACCTGACCACCGGCACGCTGAACCCGGTCGGCGACGCCAGCAAGCCGTACGGCAACGTCGTCGCCGACTTCGCCCCGGAGCGCTGGTACGTCACGCTCTTCTACACGCTCGCCATCCTCGCGGTGGGCTTCCACCTGCGCCACGGCGCGTTCAGCGCGTTCCGCAGCCTCGGCCAGCAGACGCCACGCGGCGAGCGCAGGGCGCGTACCGCGGCTCTGATCTTCGCCGTGCTGCTCTGCGCCGGGTACCTGGTGGTCCCGTTCGCCGTACTCACCGGATTGGTGTCCTGACATGGAACTCTTCACCGAGGGCGACCCGATCGCCGACACCAAGGCTCCCGCCGGCCCGGTCGAGAAGCGTTGGGAGACCCGGCGCTTCGAGGCCAAGCTTGTCAACCCCGCCAACCGCCGCAAGATGACGGTGATCGTGGTCGGCACCGGCCTGGCCGGCGGCTCCGCCGCCGCGACACTGGCCGAGCAGGGCTACCACGTCAAGTCCTACTGCTACCAGGACAGCCCGCGCCGGGCGCACTCCATCGCGGCACAGGGCGGCATCAACGCGGCGAAGAACTACCGCAACGACGGCGACTCCGTGCACCGGCTCTTCTACGACACCGTCAAGGGCGGCGACTTCCGCTCCCGGGAGTCGAACGTGCACCGGCTCGCCGAGGTGTCGGTCAACATCATCGACCAGTGCGTCGCCCAGGGGGTGCCGTTCGCCCGCGAGTACGGCGGCCTGCTGGACACCCGCTCCTTCGGTGGCGCCCAGGTGCAGCGCACCTTCTACGCCCGGGGCCAGACGGGCCAGCAGCTGCTGCTCGGCGCGTACCAGGCCCTGGAGCGGCAGATCGGCCTGGGCAACGTCGAGATGAACACCCGGCACGAGATGCTGGAACTGGTCCTGGTGGACGACAAGGCCCGCGGCATCGTGGTCCGGGACATGGTGACCGGCGAGATCAGCACCGAGATGGCCGACGCCGTGGTGCTCGCCTCCGGCGGCTACGGCAACGTCTTCTACCTCTCCACCAACGCCAAGGGCTGCAACGTCACCGCCACCTGGCGCGCGCACCGCAAGGGCGCGTACTTCGCCAACCCGTGCTACACGCAGATCCACCCGACCTGCATCCCGGTCTCCGGCGACCACCAGTCGAAGCTGACCCTGATGAGCGAGTCGCTGCGCAACGACGGCCGGGTCTGGGTGCCGAAGACCAAGGGTGACGACCGCAGCCCGAAGGACATCGGAGAGGACGAGCGGGACTACTACCTGGAGCGGATTTACCCCTCCTTCGGCAACCTGGTCCCCCGCGACATCGCCTCCCGCGCCGCGAAGAACGTGTGCGACGAGGGTCGGGGCGTCGGGCCCACGAAGCTCGGTGTCTACCTCGACTTCGCCGACGCGATCGGCCGGCTGGGCCGCAAGGCCATCGAGGCCAAGTACGGCAACCTCTTCGAGATGTACGAGCGGATCACCGGCGAGGACCCGTACGAGGTGCCGATGCGCATCTATCCCGCCGTGCACTACACGATGGGCGGCCTGTGGGTCGACTACGACCTCCAGTCGAACATCCCCGGCCTGTTCGTGATCGGCGAGGCGAACTTCTCCGACCACGGCGCGAACCGGCTCGGCGCCTCGGCGCTGATGCAGGGCCTCGCCGACGGCTACTTCGTGCTGCCCACGACCATCGCCAACTACCTGGCCTCCGGCCCGCTGGAGAAGGTCGACGCCAGCCACCCGGCGGCCGTCGAGGCGCGCACCGACGTCGAGGACCGGGTCCAGCGGCTGCTCGCGGTCGACGGCGACCGGACCGTGGACTCGTTCCACCGGGAACTGGGCCAGATCATGTGGGAACACTGCGGCATGGAGCGCAGCGAGGCCGGGCTGCGCAAGGCGATCGACGAGATCCGTGCCCTGCGCGAGCAGTTCTGGCAGCGGGTCAAGGTGTCCGGCACCGGCGAGGAACTCAACCAGTCGCTGGAGAAGGCCGGCCGCGTGGCCGACTTCTTCGAGCTGGCCGAGCTGATGTGCATCGACGCCCTGCACCGCGAGGAGTCCTGCGGCGGCCACTTCCGGGCCGAGCACCAGACCTCCGACGGTGAGGCGCAGCGCGACGACGACCGGTTCGCGTACGTGGCGGCCTGGGAGTTCACCGCCGACGGCGAGCCCTCGGTGCTGCACAAGGAAGACCTGAAGTTCGAATACGTCCACCCCACGCAGCGGAGCTACAAGTGAACCTGACCCTGCGCATCTGGCGCCAGAAGGGCCCTGAGGACAAGGGTCGGATGGTGACCTACCCGGTCGACGACGTGTCCCCGGACATGTCGTTCCTGGAGATGCTCGACGTGCTCAACGAGCGGCTGATCCTCGCTGGCGAGGACCCGGTGGCGTTCGACCACGACTGCCGCGAGGGCATCTGCGGCATGTGCGGCCTGATGATCAACGGCGACGCGCACGGTCCGCAGCGCGGCACCACCGCCTGCCAACTGCACATGCGGCAGTTCAAGGACGGCGAGACGATCGACATCGAGCCGTGGCGGGCCAGCGCCTTCCCGGTCGTCAAGGACCTGGTCGTCAACCGGAGCGCCTTCGACAAGATCATCGCGGCCGGCGGCTACGTCACCGCGCCGACCGGAAGCGCGCCCGAGGCCCACTCCACCCCGGTGGCCAAGGCCAACGCCGATGCCGCCTTCGAGTCCGCGGCCTGCATCGGCTGCGGCGCCTGCGTGGCAGCCTGCCCGAACGGCTCCGGCATGCTCTTCACCGCCGCCAAGCTCACCCAGCTCTCGCTGCTGCCGCAGGGCCAGCCCGAGCGCTACACCCGGGTGATCGGCATGGTCGACGCGCACGACGAGGCCGGCTTCGGCGGCTGCACCAACGCCGGCGAATGCACCCCCGCCTGCCCGAAGGGCATCCCGCTGAACACCATCGGCCGGCTCAACCGCGACTACCTCGCGGCCACCGCCAAGGGAGCCAACAACACCCCCGGTTCCTGACGTCGCCGTACCGACCGCCGTATCCCGCTTTCCGGGGGTACGGCGGTCGTGCGTTTCTGGCTCGTGGCCCTTGGTTGCCATGAGGGCTGATCCACTCGGGTTTCAGGAAGTCGGCCTGTCACCAGGTGTCGGATACCGCCACTTCAAGGAACGCGAGTGGATCAAGCCTGACCGCCCGAAGCCGGGGACGGTCACCCCCAGCCCTCACCCACGCCAGGGACAGCTCGCCGGTTCAAGTGCCTGAGCCCGGGTAGCAGTCTTCCAAGACGGCAGTGAGAAGGGATGAGGGACATGAAGGCGCTCACCTGGCAGGGCAAGCGAGACGTACGGGTCGAGGAGGTCCCGGACCCTAGGATCGAGGAGCCGACCGATGCGATCGTGAAGATCACCTCGACCGCGATCTGCGGTTCCGACCTGCACCTGTACGAGGTGCTCGGGCCGTACCTGAAGCCGGGTGACGTCCTGGGCCACGAGCCGATGGGCATCGTCGAGGAGGTCGGGTCGGAGGTGACCGGGCTCAAGCCGGGCGATCGGGTGGTGGTGCCGTTCAACATCTCCTGTGGGAGTTGCTGGATGTGCCAGCGCCAGCTCTACGCGCAGTGCGAGACCACCCAGGTCACCAGCGAGGGCAAGGGCGCGGCGCTGTTCGGTTACACCTCGCTCTACGGTTCCGTGCCGGGCGGGCAGGCCGAGTACCTGCGCGTCCCGCAGGCCCACTTCGGGCCGATCAAGATCCCGCAGACCGGCGCGGACGAGCGCTACCTCTACCTGTCCGACATTCTGCCCACCGCCTGGCAGGCGGTGAAGTACGCGGACACCCCACGGGGCGGCACCCTGGCCGTCTTCGGCCTGGGTCCGGTCGGGCAGTTCTGCGCGCGGATCGGCCGCCACCTCGGCGCGGGCCGGGTGATCGGGCTGGACCTGGTGCCCGAGCGGCTGGAGCTGGCCCGCCGGCACGGCATCGAGGTGCTCGACGTGAGCCAACTGTCCGACGTGCCGGGCGCGCTGATCGATCTGGTCGACGGGCGCGGCCCGGACGCGGTGATCGACGCGGTCGGGATGGAGGCGCACGGCTCGCCCGTGGGCAAGTTCGCCCACGCCGCTGTCGGGTTGCTGCCGGACAAGTTGGCCCAGACGATGACCGACCGGGTCGGCGTGGACCGGCTGTCCGTCCTGCACGCCGCGGTCAAGGGGGTTCGTCGCGGGGGCACCGTGTCGGTCTCCGGGGTGTACGGCGGCGAGGCGGACCCGATGCCGCTGATGGAGATGTTCGACCGTGGCATTCAGCTGCGGATGGGGCAGTGTCACGTGCGCCGGTGGACCGACGAGATCCTGCCGCTGCTCTCCGGCGACGACGACCCGCTGGGCGTGGAGGACCTGCGTACCCACCGGTTGCCGCTGACCCGGGCGCCGCAGGCGTACGAGATGTTCCAGAAGAAGGAAGACGGTTGCATCAAGGTCGTACTCGAACCATGAGTGCGAGAGTGCCGTGAGCCGGGTGGTCGTGATCGTTGGCGCGAGCAGCGGGATCGGCCGGGCGACGGCCCGGGCGTTCGCCGAGCGCGGCGACCGCCTCGTCCTCGCCGCTCGCGCCACCACGACCCTGGCCGAGGTACGCGCGGAGTGCCCCGACGTCGACGTGCTGACCGTGCCGACCGACGTGACCGAGCCGGGCGCGCTGGACGCGCTCGCGGGCGCCGCGATCGACCGCTTCGGCCGCGTCGACGTGTGGGTGCACACGGCGGCGGTGATGGCCTACGGTCGCTTCGACGAGCTGCCGGAACGAGTCTTCGACCAGGTGGTACGGACCGATCTGCTCGGCGCCGCCGGCTCGGTGCGGGTGGCGCTGCGGCACTTCCGGGCCACCGGGGCCGGCACGGTGATCCTCACCGGTTCGCTGCTCGGGCACGTCACCGCGCCGTACATGAGCGCGTACGTGGCGAGCAAGTGGGGGTTGCAGGGGCTGGCCCGGACGGTGCAGCAGGAGTTGCGCGACAGCCCGGAGATCCGGCTGTGTCTGGTGAACCCGGGCAGCGTGGACACTCCGGTGTACCAGCAGGCGGCCAACTATCTGGGCCGGATCGGGCGACCTCCACCGCCGGTCACCAGCCCGCAGCGGGTGGCCCGGGCCATCGTGGACTGTGTCGACCGGCCCCGCCGGGAGGTGTCGGTGGGCCGGCTCAACGTGGTGCTGCGGGCCGGCTTCACAGTGCTGCCGGGGGTCTACGACGTCCTCGTCGGACCGTTGATGCGGGCGGCGGGACTGAGTGGACGGTCAGTCGACGCGCACGACGGCTCGGTCTTCGCCGCGAACCCGGCCGGCGAGGCGATGCGCGGAGGCCACCTCCCCGACCTGCGGAAACTCTTGTTCGGACCCGTCGGTGCGGTGAGCGCCGCACTGCGCCGACGGCTCGACTGACCTGTTCGGAACTGTTCGGGACATTCTCGGGGGCATCGTGCGTCGATCAACTCGCCTAGGGTGGTGGGCCAGCAAGCGCTCAGGCACACCACGATCGGGGAGACGATTGACCATGCGACTGAACCGCAGGACGGCACTCGGATTGGGCACTGTGGCCACCGCCGGCACGGTGCTGGGCGCCGCCGCCCCGGCGAGCGCCGCCGAGACCACCGAGGCGTCGCCGACCACCCCCGCTCAGGCCGCCCGTCGGGTCGCCTCCGTCTTCACCAAGCACAGCGCCGCGGCTGGCGGCAACTGGCAGGCGTACGTCAGCGTCGCCGACCCGGCCGGCGCGCCGGTGGTCGCGGTAGAGGTTGACGCGGACCGGCGGATCGAGGCGTACAGCGTCAACAAGATCGCCGTTGCCACGGCGGTGCTCGACAAGGTCGACCGGGGGTTGCTCACCCTGGACCAGCAGGTCGAGGTGAGCGCCGCGATCGTCGTACCGGGCGGTGACGGCATCTTCAGCCTGGACGGCGCGTACCCGAGCCTGGTGACCATCGGGCACGTGCTGGCCAACCTGCTGACCGTCTCGGACGACACGGCGGTGCGGCTGTGCGGGCTGGTCGCCCCGGCGGCCGAGATCAACTCCATCCTGGTCGCCAAGGGCTTCCCGAACACCCAGGTTCAGCCGGTGGCGAACCCGAACCGGTTCTTCCTCGGCACCAGCACCCCCCGCGAGACGCACGACCTGCTGCGCGCCCTGGTCGCTGGCACGCTGCTCTCCCCCGCCTCGACGACGTACCTGTTGGGCATCCTGCGCTCCCCGGTGGCGTTCACCGACGGCATCCGGCGCACGATGTCCTCCGACGAGCGGGCCCGGATCGCCACCAAGGCCGGCTGGTTCGGCGACGCCCGGCACGAGGCCGGTGTGATCTTCGATCGCTCGGGCGCGGCGGTGCTCACCTACGCCCTCTTCGCCGACGGGCAGGCCAACCCGGAGGACTTCGGCGCGACCCACCCGGCTGTGCAGGCCCGGGCCGCCATGGGCCCGAAGTTCCTGGCCGCTGTGGACCGGATCGCGGGCGTGGGCAAGACGTTCCGGATCACCGCCCGACGCCCCAGCAACGGCGGCTAGGGCACTCCGCAACTCCCTCCCGGGTCGGTCGCCGCTGCCGACGACCGACCCGGCGTGGCGACCACCGAAGCACGGGTCGGTCCGGGTGACTACCGTGTAGGGCGGACACGTCGGAGGGACGGCAATGGCACGAGCGCAGAACACGGACGTCGAACGGTCGCTCGGGCGGCGGATGCGGGGCGCCGCTGGCCTGGCCGCGCTTGCCGGCCTGGCCTGGGTCGCCCGGGATGTGCCGGCGGCGCTGGGTGGCCGGCTCAGCGGGGCGCGGGCCGAACGGGCAGCCCGCTCGCCGCAGTTCCGCGAGGGCACCTTCCACAACCGGGCCGGCACCCGCACGATGATCGCCGAGCCGGGGCGCAACCTGGTCCGCGAGCTGATCTTCGGCAAGCAGAAGCGGCGTCCCACCGCGGCCGTGCCGCTGCTGCGCCCCAGCGCCGACGCGCCGGAGGCCGCCGACACCGCCGGCGAGCTCAACATCGTCTGGTACGGCCACGCCTCGACGCTCATCGAGATCGAGGGCCGGCGGGTGCTGCTCGACCCGGTCTGGAGCGACAGGTGCTCCCCGTCGGGTCTGGTCGGCCCGCGCCGGCTGCACGAGCCACCGGTGGGCATCGACGAGCTGCCCCCGCTGGACGCCATCCTGATCTCGCACGACCACTACGACCACCTCGACATGGCCACAGTGCGGGCGCTACTCGCCGGGCAGTCCGCGCCGTTCCTGGTGCCGCTCGGCGTGGGCGCACACCTGGACCGCTGGGGCGTACCCGCCGAACGGATCATCGAGCTTGACTGGTCCGAGTCGCACCAGGTCGCCGGCCTGAAGATCACCGCCACCGCCGCCCAGCACTTCTCCGGACGCGGGCTGCGCCGCGACGGCACGCTCTGGAGCTCGTGGGTGGTGGCCGGGGCGCGCCGCAAGGTCTTCTACACCGGCGACTCCGGCTACTTCGACGGGTACGCGGAGATCGGCGCCGAGCACGGGCCGTTCGACGTGACGCTGATGCAGATCGGCGCGTACGACAGGGCCTGGCCGACGATCCACATGTTCCCGGAGGAGGCGGTCAGCGCCCACCTCGACCTGCGCGGCGGGCTGTTCCTGCCGGTGCACTGGGCGACGTTCAACCTGGCCCTGCACGACTGGTCCGAGCCGGTCGACCGGCTGTGGGCCGAGGCGAAGGCCCGCGACGTGCGGCTCGCCGTGCCCCGGCCGGGCGAGCGGGTCGTGGTCGACGAGCCGCCCGCCGTCGACGGCTGGTGGCAGGCCGTCGCCTGAGTCAGGCCAAGCGGGCATCGCCTGACGGCGGGTCAGAGCACGAACGCGTCGGTCCAGAGCGCGCCGGACCGGCCGGAGAGCGCGTCCAGCATGGCCACCGCCTGACCGTCGGTGAGCTGCGCGACAAAATCCACGATGGCTCGGCCCCGGGCGCGACCGATCCGGTCCGGGGTACGCGGGTGCAGCTCCGCCTCGGCCAGCTCGACCAGGTCGTGCAGCCGGCGGGGCAGCCGGGACTCCTCCTCCGGGTCGAGCAGCCACTCCCAGAGCGCCTCGACCAGGGTGCCCAGCAGCCGGGCCTGGCCACGCTGGTGCAGGGCGAGGTCCGGGCGGGCCAGCACGAACCGGTGGTGGACGAACTTGAGCACCTGCACTTCGTGCCACTGCGCGCAGCCCAGCAGCACGTGCCCGGAGCGCACCGACGGCTGCTCGGTGACCGTGATCGCCTCGACGAAGCGGGTGGACCAGCGGGCGGAGAACCGGGCCACGTACTGCTCGGCCTCGATCGAGCCGTCGAACGGCATCGCGAGCAGCCCGTCCACCAACTCTTCCCGGACGTGTTCGACGGCGGCGGCGAACGCGTCGTCGTCGGCGATCCAGGCGTCCTTGCGGTGCAGTTGCCGGCGTAGCCGCTCGATCGCCGCCCCGGGTCGACGGGCCGCCGTGGCCAGCGCCGCGTCGGTGATTGCCCGCAGCTGCCCGCTCTCACGCTGCCAGGCCATCAACTCCGCGGAGACCGAACCCTGCTGGAGCACCCCGACCCGGTAGAAGTCCTCCACGTCGTGGATGGCGTACGCGATGTCGTCGGCGGTGTCCATCACGGACGCCTCCACGGTCTGCTGCCAGTCCGGGATGCGACCGGCGAACGGCGCCCGGGCCTGCCTCAGGTCGTCCAGCTCGGTCCGGTACGCGCCGAACTTCGACGAGCCGCTCTCCGGGTCGTCGAGCGGCGGGGTGGCGCCGCGCGGTGGCGGGTCCATGGTGCGCGGGTGCGGGTCGGGGTGGTCCAGGCGGGTCCACGGGTACTTCAGCATGGCCGCGCGGACCGCCGCGGTCAGGTCCAGCCCGGTGGTGGCAGCGCCGCGGATCTCGGTGCTGGTGACGATCCGGTACGACTGCGCGTTGCCCTCGAAACCGTCGGATAGGCCGAGGCGCTGGCGGGCCAGCCGGTCCAGCACCCGCTCCCCCAGGTGCCCGAACGGTGGGTGGCCGAGGTCGTGGGCGAGTGCTGCCGCCTCCACCACGTCGGGGTCGCAGCCGCCGAGCTTGTCCAGCAGGTCACGCCACCGTTCGTCGGCGCCCAACCGCTCGGCGACCGCCCGGGCCACCTGGGCGACCTTGAGGCTGTGGGTGAGCCGGTTGTGCACCAGCAGCCCGGAGCCGACCGGGCTGATCACCTGGGTGACGCCGCCGAGGCGGGCGAAGAACGGCGAGCCGACGATCCGGTCCCGGTCGGCGCGGAACGGGTTGGCCGTGAGGTCGCCGAGGGCCCGGGCGCTGCCGCCGAAGAGCCGCCGGGCGCGCGGCTCCGCAGCAGATTCCATGATCGCCACGCTAGCGCAGGCCCGACGGGACCGCCGCTGGTCACCCCGGCCGGTCGCGATGGTTCGGTCCTCCGCCCCGGCCGGGCGCGGCGACAGCGCCCCGGCCGGCCCGGCAGAATGCAGGCGTACCCACTCCCAAAGGCGGATCGAGATCGTGACCCAGTCTGTTCATCAGCGGATCGCCGACGAGCTCGGCGTGGCCGAGCGTCAGGTGCGGGCGGCCGTGGAGCTGCTCGACGGCGGCGCCACAGTGCCGTTCATCGCCCGCTACCGCAAGGAGGCCACCGGCCTGCTCGACGACACCCAGCTGCGCACCCTGGAGGAGCGGCTGCGCTACCTGCGCGAGCTGGACGAGCGGCGGGCCGCGGTGCTGGAGTCGATCCGCGGCCAGGGCAAGTTGGACGAGGCCCTGGAAGCGCAGATCATGGCCGCCGACTCGAAGTCCCGGCTGGAGGACATCTACCTCCCGTACAAGCCCAAGCGGCGGACCCGGGCGCAGATCGCCCGCGAGGCCGGGCTGGCGCCGTTGGCCGAGACGCTGCTGGCCGACCCGGGTCAGGACCCGCGGGCCACCGCCGCCGGGTTCGTCGACGAGGAAAAGGGCGTCGCCGACGCCGCCGCCGCGCTGGAGGGCGCCCGAGCGATCCTCATCGAGACCTTCGCGGAGGACGCCGACCTGATCGGCACGCTGCGCGAGCAGATGTGGTCGCGGGGCCGGCTGGTTTCCCGGGTACGCGAGGGTCAGGAGGCGGCCGGCGCCAAGTTCGCCGACTACTTCGACTTCTCCGAGCCGTACCCGAAGCTGCCGTCGCACCGGATCCTGGCGATGTTCCGGGGCGAGAAGGAGGGCGTGCTCGACCTGACGATGGAGTCGGAGGAGGCGGGCGAGGCGGACGCCGTACCGACCGGCCCGACCCGGTACGAGGCGGCCATCGCCGGCCGGTTCGGGGTGTCCGACGCGGGTCGCCCGGCCGATCGTTGGCTGACCGACACGGTCCGCTGGGCGTGGCGTACCCGGATCCTCATCCACCTCGGCGCGGACCTGCGGATGCGGCTGTGGCAGGCGGCCGAGGAGGAGGCCGTCCGGGTCTTCGCCACCAACCTGCGGGACCTGCTGCTCGCCGCGCCGGCCGGCACCCGACCCACGATGGGCCTGGACCCGGGCCTGCGGACCGGGGTGAAGGTGGCCGTGGTGGACGCCACCGGCAAGGTGCTCGCCACCGACACGATCTATCCGCACGAGCCGCGCCGGCAGTGGGACGCGTCGGTGGAGACCCTCGCCCGGTTGGCCGGGGCGCACGGGGTGGAGCTGATCGCGATCGGCAACGGCACCGCCTCCCGCGAGACCGACAAGCTCGCCGGTGATCTGATCGCCCGGCACCCGCAGCTCAACCTGACCAAGGTGATGGTCTCCGAGGCCGGCGCGTCGGTCTACTCCGCCTCCGCGTACGCCTCGCAGGAGCTGCCCGGGATGGACGTGTCGCTGCGCGGCGCGGTCTCCATCGCCCGCCGCCTCCAGGACCCCCTCGCGGAGCTGGTCAAGATCGACCCGCGTTCGATCGGCGTCGGCCAGTACCAGCACGACCTGTCCGAGGTGAAGTTGTCCCGGTCGCTGGACGCGGTCGTGGAGGACTGCGTGAACGCGGTCGGGGTGGACGTCAACACGGCCTCCGCGCCGCTGCTGACCCGGGTCTCCGGGATCGGCGCCGGTCTGGCCGAGAACATCGTGCTGCACCGGGACGCCAACGGGCCGTTCCGCTCGCGTACCGAGCTGAAGAAGGTGGCCCGGCTCGGCCCGAAGGCGTTCGAACAGTGCGCCGGCTTCCTGCGCATCCCGGGCGGCGACGACCCGCTGGACTCCTCCAGCGTGCACCCCGAGGCGTACCCGGTGGTCCGCCGGATCCTGTCCACCACCGGCCAGGACCTCCGCTCGGTGATCGGCAAGAGCGGCATCCTGCGCGGGCTGCGGGCCACCGACTTCGTCGACGACCGGTTCGGCCTCCCCACCGTCACCGACATCCTCGCCGAGTTGGAGAAGCCGGGCCGGGATCCCCGCCCGGAGTTCCGCACCGCCACCTTCGTCGAAGGGGTGGAGAAGATCAGCGACCTGACGCCCGGCATGGTGCTGGAGGGCGTGGTCACCAACGTGGCCGCGTTCGGCGCGTTCGTCGACGTCGGGGTGCACCAAGACGGCCTGGTGCACGTCTCGGCAATGTCCCGGACCTTCGTGAAGGACCCCCGCGAGGTGGTGAAGTCCGGCGACGTGGTCAAGGTCCGGGTGCTCGACGTGGACGTACCCCGCAAGCGGATCTCGCTGACCCTGCGCCTGGACGACGAGCCCCCGGCCGGTGGTGGTGGTAGCCGGACCGACCAGGAGGTGCGTGGCGGCCCGGCGCAGCGCGCCCCGCAGGGTGGTCGCGGCGGGCAGGGCGCTTCCGGTGGCCCGCAGAGCGGTCGCGGCGGCGGACAGGGCGGTCGCGGCGGCGGACAGCAGGGCGGTCGCGGCGGGCAGGGCGGTCGCGAAGGCCAGGCCGGTCGCGGCGGGCAGAGGCAGGGCGCGCCGGCGCCTGCCAATGACGCGATGGCGGAGGCCCTGCGCCGCGCCGGACTGGCCTGACGCCGTTCAGCACGTCAACCCCGTCCCGTCCCGTCCCGTCCCGTCCCGTCCCGTCCCGTCGATCATGGAGTTGTGGTGGGCGACAAATTGCCCGAACAACACCAAGCCAGGCACCACAACTTCATGATCGACGAAGCCGAGCCGCCCTTCTCCGTCGATCTTGCACTTTCTGTCCCGACAGAAGCCGGCATTCCGCCTATCTCGACGACCGAAAGTGCAAGATCGGCGCGGTTGCGCGCCCCCGGGCGCGGGCGGCCGGGTAATCCGCTCGCGTGGCCGCGAGGTTCGGGGTGATGATCTCGCGGTGAGGATGCACGCCGATCAGGTGGACGTGAGCGCGGACGTGGTTTCCGCGCTGGTGGCCGAGCAGTTTCCGCGGTGGCGGGGCCTGCCGGTCCGGCCGCTCCCCTCGACCGGCACGGTGAACGCCCTGTTCCGGCTCGGCCCGGACATCGTGCTGCGCTTCCCGTTGCTCCCCTCGGCCGACCCCGAGCTGCGTGCCGAGCTGCTGCGGGAGCAGGAGCACGCTCAGCTGCTCGGCCGGAACCTGCCGATCGCGGTGCCCGAACCGCTCGGCCTCGGCGAGCCGGGCGAAGGGTACCCCGGGCCCTGGACGGCGTACCGCTGGATTCCCGGGGAGCCGATCCACCCCGGACGCTTCGGCGACCTGAACGCGTTCGCCCGGGACCTGGCCGGCGTCGTCACCGCCCTGCACGCCATCGACCCCGGCGGCCGGGTCTGGTCCGGGTCCGGCCGGGGCGGCCCGCTGGTTGACCAGGACGACGGTGTGCGATCGGCCCTGGCCAGCAGCGTCCAGCTCACCGACACCGCTCGGCTCGCCGAGGTGTGGGACCGCTGCCGGGCCATCCCCCGGTATCGAATGGCCGACGTGTGGATCCACGCCGACCTGATGCCGGGCAACCTGCTGGTGCGCGACGGCCGGCTGGCCGCGGTCATCGATCTGGGCGCGGTCGATGTGGGCGACCCGGCGGTGGACCTGATGCCGGCGTGGAACCTGTTCGACGCCGGGTCGCGGGAGACGTACCGGCGGGCGCTCGGCGTGGACGATGCGACCTGGGAGCGCGGGCGCGGATGGGCGCTACAGCAGGCGATCAACGCGCTGCCGTACTACGTCGAGACCAACCTGGTGATGGCCGCGATCGCCCGGCGCACCCTGCGGGCCGTACTCGAATGAGCCCCGTCGCGTACCGTCGGCGTCGTGAGTGAGCCGGACGGCCGGACGTGGCGGGATCAGCAGCGGCAGGCGGTGCGGGCGCACGCCGACGCGGACGCGCGGCGGCGGGCCGCCGAGCAGGCCGAGGCAGCGAGGCTGGTGGCCTGGTTCGTGGCCGAGGCGACCCGGCGCGGGCTGCGCACCACCCGGCTGGTCGCCCGGGGTTACGACGGGCGCGGGCGCTACCGGACGAGGCTGACCGGCTGGTACGTCGACCGTGCCGAGACCCGGGCGGTGGACGAGGCCGGCCGGTTCCACCTGCTGACCGTGCCGGGCGGTCTGCGGGCCCGGCTGTTCGGCGTCGACCCGGAGCCCAGCCCCGCGCCGTTGGTGGTCGGGGCCGGTGGCCGCGACGGCGAGTCGATCCCGTTGCGGACGCTGCTCACCCGGTTGCTGGACGACGGGAACGGCGAGCCAGACCCCACCACCAGACCTGCTGCACCACGAGGGTGAGCAGTCCGGCCAGGACGATCGCACCCAGGTTGATCACCAATTGGAGTGCCGAGCCCCCCGCTTCGTCCCACGCTCCGTAGGCGGCGGCCACCGCAACGTTCGCCGCGGCCGGGACCGTTGTCACCGAGATCAGCACCCCGACCAGGCTGCCGGACTTCTTCGACGTCAGCGAGAGCATCCCGGCCACGCCGGCGAGTAGACCGACCACCCAGGACAGCGCGTCCGGCCGCCAGATGAAGTCGGTGAGCGGTCGTTCGGCGAGCAGCATCTCCCGACTGACCAGGCCGGCTGCGGTCAGCGCCCAGGTGCTCAGCACGGTCGCCACCATGGCCGCCAGGAAGCCGACCACGAGAGCCTGCACCGAGCGAGTGATCACCCCGAGCTGGCGGCGCAGCAACGCCACGCACAGCGCGGCGAGGGGGCCGAACTCCGGACCAACCACCATCGCTCCGACGATGAGAATCGGCTGGTCCAGCAGCACCCCGATGCCGGCGATCATGGTGGCCACCACGATCAGCACGAGGTATGTGCCGGACAGTTCCGTCTGCTCGCCGGTCTTCGCGGCGATCTCGTCCCAGACCACCGCGTCCGCGCCACTGCCCGGTGCCCCGTCCGCCGCCCGGTCGGCCGCCGCGGAGATGGTCAGCTCGACGTCCTCGGCGGCGATGCCGCCGCTGGTGTCCACGCCGATCCGCCGCAATTCCCGCAGCACGCGGTCGGCGCTCTCCCGCACCACGTCGCAGAGGATGAGATCGCCCTGCGGTTGCCGGGCGGCACCAGGCAGCACGGCGAGGTGAGTCACCCCCACCTCTGCGGAGAGCAGGTCGACGACCTCCGTCGACCGCTCCACCGGGGCGATCACCCTCAGGTGCAGCACGTCAACCCCCCTCGCCCAACCGGCCAGTTCTTCCCTCGCCCGACCGGCCGTCGCGACTCTACCGCTCGGTCCAACAGCCGCGGGAGCTGCACAAGGCCGCGGATCTGGCCGTGTCCGACTACGGGGTTTCGGGGTTGATCGGGGGAATGCGGACCCAGTGTCGCTATTCGGCATCGCCGCGTCGTCTGTTCCTGATATGACAAATGAGTACGTTTTGAGTAAATCACGTGGGAGGTCACAACGTGCCGGTGCCTGATGGTCTCGTGGACGCCGATCTGTCACTGCCCCGGACCAGCCCGAAACGGGGCAAGCGCATCATCGACGTGACTGTGGCGGCAGTCCTCCTCATCCTGGTCACGCCGGTGCTGATCGTGGTGGCGGCCCTGGTCGCGGCGGGTCTCGGCCGCCCGGTGCTGTTCCGACAGTGCCGCGCCGGCCTGCACGGCCAGCCCTTCGAGGTGGTCAAGTTCCGCACCATGCGCCCACCCAACCGGGGTCTCGGTCTGCTCGGAGACCGCGACCGACTCACCCCGCTCGGGCGTTGGCTGCGCGCCACCAGCCTGGACGAGCTGCCCACGCTCTGGAACGTGCTGCGCGGTGACATGAGCCTGGTCGGCCCGCGCCCGCTGCTGCCCGAATACCTCGGCCGCTACTCCCCCCGCCAGGCCCGGCGGCACGAGGTCCGGCCCGGTGTCACCGGATTGGCCCAGGTACGGGGGCGCAACAGCCTGAGCTGGGAAGAGAAGCTGGACTTCGACGTCCGGTACGTGGACAGCCACAACCTCCGGGTCGACCTGTCGATTCTCGCCGCGACCGTCCGGACCGTGCTGCGCCGAGAGGGGATCAACGCGGCCGGGTCCGCGACCGCGCCGGAGTTCCTCGGTACGGCGGCCCGACGTCCGGCACCTTCGCAGCGGGATCGGACACCGGCATGACGATTCCCCAGGGAGCCGGCCGATGAGCCAGACGATCCACCTCTCCTCGCCCGACGTCGGGCCGCTCGAAGAGTCGTACCTGGTCGCGGCCCTGCGTTCGGGCTGGGTGGCACCCGCCGGCCCGGACCTGCGGGCCTTCGAGAGCGACATCGCCGAGCGGGTCGGCACCGGCGGAGCCGTCGCGGTCAGCTCCGGCACCGCCGCCCTGCACCTGGCGCTGCTCGGCGTCGGCGTGGGGCCGGGCGACGTGGTCATCGTGCCCACGCTCACCTTCGTGGCCACCGCGAACGCGGTTCGGTACATCGGCGCGCGTCCGGTCTTCGTCGACTGCGACCCCAGGAACGGAAACGTCGATGTCGGCCTCGCCACCGAACTGCTGCGCCGGTTGCGAGCCCGCGGCGAGCGGGTCGGCGCGTTCGTCCCGGTGGACATGTTCGGCAGCTGCGCCGACTACCGCGCGCTGGTTCCGGTGTGCGCCGAGGCCGAGGTCCCCCTGGTGGAGGACGCCGCAGAGGCGCTCGGGGCCAGCCACCAGGGGCAGCCGGCGGGCTCCTTCGGGCACGCCGGTGTGCTCTCGTTCAACGGCAACAAGATCATGACCACCTCGGGTGGCGGCATGCTGGTGTCCGACGACATCGCGCTCCTCGATCGGGCGCGGCACCTCTCCACACAGGCCCGCGAGCCGACCCGGCACTACGAGCACCGGGAGACGGGCTACAACTACCGACTGAGCAACCTCCTCGCGGCGCTCGGCCGGGCCCAGTTGCTCCGGCTGGACGGGATGATCGCGCGACGCCGCCAGCTGCGCGACCAGTACGCCAAGCTCTTCGCCCCGGTGCCGGGCGTCGAGCTGCTCGGCGCCGAGGACACCGAGTCGAACTGCTGGCTCACCGTCATCACCGTCGATCGGAAGCGGTGTGGTTGGCGGGCCGACGACCTGGCGGCCCACCTGGCCGAGCGGGACATCGAGACTCGGCCGGTATGGAAGCCGATGCACCTGCAACCCATGCACGTCGGCGCCGAGAGCCTGCTCAACGGCGCGGCAGAGCGGCTCTTCACCGACGGGCTCACGCTGCCCAGCGGGAGTGCCCTGACCGAACCGCAGATCGCACGGGTGTTCGCGGCGATCGACGAGTTCCTGGCCGTCCGGACGGGAGGGTCCACGGCGTGACGACGGGACTGGTAGTGGTCGGCTGCGGTGGGCACGGACGGGAGGTGCTCACCATCGCCCAGGCGGTGAACGAGGCTGCCGGCCGGGCGATCTGGCAGCTGCTGGGCGTCGTCGACGACCGACCCACCGAGGAGAACCTGAAGCGGTTGCAGCGACTCGACGTGCCGTACCTCGGGGACATGGCCTGGTTGCGTGACGCGCCCAGGACCACCCGGTATCTCATCGGCGTCGGCGATCCCCGGGTCCGCCGCGCCATCGGCGATCGGATCGACTCGTACGACATCACCGCCGCAAGCCTCGTCCACCCGGACGCGACCATCGGGCCGGACACCGAGTACGGGCCGGGGCTCGTCGCCTTCGCGGGCGCCCGGGTCACCACGAACGTCACCCTCGGTCGGCACGTCCATCTCAACCAGAACGCCACGGTCGGCCATGACAGCAGCCTCGCGGACTATGTCTCGGTCAACCCGCTCGCCGCGGTTTCCGGGGACTGTCACCTGGCCGAGGGTGTGCTGATCGGGACCACCGCCGCGGTGCTGCAGGGTCTGCGGATAGGGCGGGACAGCACGGTCGGGGCAGGTGCCTGCGTCGTCCGGGATGTACCCGATGAGGCGACGGTAAAGGGCGTTCCAGCCCGCTGAGGCCACCGGACCAGACACCATCTTCACTCGTAATAACTAAAAGCGCCCAAGTGCGCTTATTTGGCATGTAACACGAACAAAGATCCTAGAGGCCTCTTCTGCCGTGCGGGCGGGAGCGGCCGTGCGACAGGACAGGGAGCCAGCACATGCCGCAGGACACCGGGAACACGCAGAGCGCGGACCGACAGGCCAGGCGGGCCAGGGCCCGCCAGCGCACCATCGGGTTCCTCGCCACCGACACCACCGCCTGGGTCGGTGGATTCGTCGCGGCCGCGTGGACCCGGTTCGAGTTCCAGCTCCCCCCGGGCCAACTGGGCCGGGCAGCGGCGGTCGGCGTCGTCGCGGCGGTCGTCCACGTGGCAGTGGCCGCGTTGCGCCGGCTCTACTCCGGACGACACCCGCTGGGCAGCCTGCAGGAGGTCCAGGGCGTTGCCGGCACCGCTATCACCACCGCGGGAATCGCGCTGCTCGCCCTTCTGCCGTCCGGCGAGCGGCCGGTGCCGGCAAGCACTCCCCTGGTGGGCGGCGCGCTCGCCCTGTTGTTCATGCTCGGTGCGCGGTTCGCGTACCGGCACCGGCGCGACCTCGCCATGCGGCCGGACGTACGGTCGTCGACGCCGGTGCTGCTGTTCGGAATGGGTGACGCCGGCCAAGGCCTACTCCGCGCGATGATCAGCGACCCCCGCGGTCGGTACCTACCGGTCGGCGCGCTCGACGACGACCCGGACAAGCGCGATCTGCGCATCGGCGGGGTACGCGTACTGGGTGGACGGCACGAGGTGACCGAGTCGGTCCGGCGTACCGGCGCCACCGCCGTCATCTTCTCGGTGGCCAACGCCGACGCCGCGCTGATCCGCCAGATCCGCGAGGCCACCCTCGAGGCCGGCGCGGTCTTCAAGGTACTGCCCCCGGTGCGGGACCTGGTCGACCATCGGATCACCGTCACCGACGTTCGCGACGTACAGGTCAGCGACCTGCTGGGCCGCAGGCAGGTGGTCGGCGACCTGCCGCTGAGTACCAACAGTCTGACCGGCCGGCGAATCCTGGTCACCGGCGCCGGCGGGTCAATCGGCTCCGAGCTGTGCCGTCAGGTGATGAAGGCCAACCCCGGCGAGCTGATGATGCTCGACCGGGACGAGTCGGCCCTGCACAGCCTGCAGATGTCGCTCAGCGGACGGGCCATGCTGGACGGGCCCGAGCTGATCCTCGCCGACCTGCGCGACGACGAGGGGATACGGCAGATCATCCGGCAGCGTCGCCCGGAGATCATCTTCCACGCGGCGGCGCTCAAGCACCTGACGCTGCTGCAGCGGCATCCCGGCGAGGCGATCAAGACCAACGTCTGGGGCACCCTGTCGGTGCTCGACGCCTGCCAGGACGTAGCCAAGTTCGTCAACATCTCCACCGACAAGGCGGCCGACCCGATCAGCGTCCTCGGCTACTCGAAGCGGATCACCGAGCGGTTGACCGCGCACGCCGCGTCCCGGTTCCCGGGTACGTTCCTCAGCGTCCGGTTCGGCAACGTGTTGAGCAGCCGCGGCTCGGTGGTGACGGCCTTCCAACGGCAGATCGAGACCGGGGTGCCGTTGACCGTCACCCACCCGGAGGTCAGTCGCTACCTGATGACCCTTCAGGAGGCCGTCCACCTGGTGCTCCAGGCCGCCGAAATCGGTCGGGACGGAGAGGCGCTGGTGCTCGACATGGGCGACCCGGTCCGGATCGTCGACCTGGCACGCCAGATGGCCGACCAGGCGTCCAGCTCGGTGCCCATCGTCTACACCGGTCTGCGGCCCGGCGAGAAGCTGCACGAGGACCTGCTCGGGACCGGCGAGATCGACGCCCGGCCGCTCCATCCCCTGGTGTCCCACGTGGCCGTGCCGGCGCTCGATCCGATGGAGGTCAGCGGACTCGACCCGTACGAGGATGTGGCGAAGGTCGTCGAACACCTCGCGCTGCTCTGCACCCAGCCGAGTCATCAGGTGGGGGACGGTCCACTCGGCGTACCACTGCAGTCGCGCTGATCGGCCTGTCCGCGCAACCGTCTGGGTTTACGCAACCGGGCCGGCGACCGCAGGTACGCGCGGTCGCCGGCCCGGTTGGCTGCCTCGCTCAGCGGCGGATGCCCGCCCAGTCGTGGTGCCGGCGAACGGTGGAGAGGATGAAGTCGACCACCCGTCGGGAGGTGTCCGGCACCTGGTAGTCGACCGGACAGGGCACCCCCTGCGCGGCGACCTGGGCCACTGTGACCTGGACCGCCTCGACGACGCCCTCCGGGTCGAGACCGGTCATGATGATGCCGCCGGCGTCCAGCGCCTCGGGGCGTTCCATCGAGTCGCGCAGGGTGACCGCCGGGAAGCCGAGGATCGCTGCCTCCTCGCTGATGGTGCCGCTGTCGGAGAGGGTGCACCGGGCCTGGCTCTGCAGGCTTACGTAGTCGAAGAGACCGAACGGCTCGTGGAAGGTGATGCCGTCGACGCTGCGATCGGCGTCGGTCAGGGCTTCCAACCGCTTTCGGGTACGGGGGTGGGTGGAGACGAGCACCGGCAGCCCCCAGGTCTGCCGTACGGCGTGTAGACAGTCGAGCAGCCGACGCAGCCGGGCCGGCTGGTCGACGTTCTCCTCCCGGTGTGCGCTGACCACGAAGTAGCCGCCGGGTTCGAGGCCGAGCTGGCGCAGGATCGGAGAACCCTCTATGTCCGCGGCGTAGTGGTTCAACACCTCACGCATGGGTGAGCCGGTGTGCAGGATCCGGCGCGGATGGAGCCCTTCGGCGAGCAGGTTTCGGCGGGCGTGCTCGCTGTAGACCAGGTTGAAGTCGGCTACGTGATCGACCAGACGCCGGTTGGTCTCCTCCGGCACATTGAGGTCGAAGCAACGGTTGCCGGCCTCCATGTGATAGACGGGCACTCGCATCCGCCGTGCCATCAGGGCAGCGATGCTGCTGTTCGTGTCGCCGAGGACCAGGAGTGCGTCCGGCCTCAGCTCTTCGATTGCCGCCTCCATGCCGATCAACACACCTCCCAGCACCCGCCCCAGCGACGAGGTGTCCACCCGGAGGAACCTGTCCGGCTCACGCAGCCCCAACTCCTTGAAGAAGACCTCGGAGAGGGCCGCGTCCCAGTTCTGCCCGGTGTGGACCAGCACGTGCTCCACAGTCTCATCGAGCCCGGCCATGATCCGGGACAGCCGGATGATCTCTGGTCGGGTCCCTACCACCGTCATCACCCGTGTCATGTCTCCACCCTTCGCCGACGCCTGCGCCGGAGTCCGTCTCGAGCCGGCAATTCAATCGTTGGACAAACGAGTAGCAATAGCCGGTGGTAGCGGCATTTTTAATGAAAATTAGTCGTCTATCAAATTTGTCGGCGGTTATCGGATTTCCAGGTGCTTGGTCTTCTTAGGACGGTATGGTCCGAATCTATGACAACTGCGAACCCCCCTGTAGTGGCGGAAAGGGCTGGAGGAGTTGTGATGTCCTCGTTGTCGGATCGACGTTTCCTGATCACCGGCGGGACCGGCTCCTTCGGGCAGACCATGGTCCGTCGCCTGCTCGACGCCGGTGCCTCCGAGGTGCGGGTCCTCAGCCGCGACGAGTCGAAGCAGGACGCGATGCGGCACCGGATCCGCGACGACCGGGTCCGCTACTACGTCGGCGACGTGCGCGACTACGACTCGGTTGCCAAGGCCAGCCGGGACATCGAGTTCGTCTTCCACGCCGCAGCCCTCAAGCAGGTTCCCTCCTGTGAGTTCTTCCCCCTGGAGGCGCTGCGGACCAACGTGTTGGGCAGCGCCAACGTCGTGGACGCCTGCGAGCGGAACGGCGTCGAAGCGCTGGTACTGCTCAGCACCGACAAGGCGGTCTACCCGGTCAACGCGATGGGCATGACCAAGGCGCTCATGGAGAAGGTGGCGCAGGCCCACGCGCGCAACAACCCGGCCGCCCGGACCCGGGTCTGCTGTGTGCGCTACGGCAACGTCATGTACTCCCGGGGATCGGTGATCCCGCTCTTCATCGACCAGATCCGCAAGGGAACACCGCTGACGGTCACCGAGCCGACGATGACCCGCTTCCTGATGTCGCTGGAGCAGTCGGTGGACCTGGTGGAGCACGCCTTCCGGAACGGTCAGCCGGGGGACGTCTTCATCCGCAAGGCCGACGCCTGCACCATCGGCGACCTGGCCACGGCGCTGTGCAACCTGTTCTCGGTTCCCGTCAAGATGAACGTCCTCGGGATCCGGCACGGCGAGAAGCTCTACGAGACCCTCGCCAGCCGCGAGGACCTGTCCCGCGCCGAGGACTTCGGCGACTTCCTCCGCGTCGCGGTAGACAGTCGGGACCTCAACTACGCCCTCTACTTCGACGAGGGCAGCGTCGACCGCGGCACCCAGGACTTCAACTCGCACAACACGCGACGTCTCGTCGTCCCGGAGATCGAGTCGCTGCTGATGAGCCTGCCGGAGGTGCGGGCGCACATCGACGCCGCCGCGGCGTGAGCGCGCCGACCAGCGGCGGACGACCCGACCGGGTCGCACTGGTCAGCCAGTGGTTCCCTCCGGAACCGGCGCCCTTCGCCGAGGGGATCACCGACTCGCTGCGGCGCCAGGGGTTCGACGTCGACGTGCTCACCGGGGTACCGAACTACCCCAAGGGCGTCGTGTACGACGGGTACTCGGCCCGGCGTCGGACCGTGGAACTGCGCGACGGGGGCCGGGTCGTCCGCACACCACTGCACCCGAGCCACGACCGGTCCGCGCTCGGCCGGGTCGCCAACTACCTGAGCTGGGCGGCGTCCTCGTCGCTGCTCGGCGCGTCAGTCCTGCGCACCGCTGACGTCGCCCTGGTGTACTCCTCACCGGTCACCGCCACCACCGCGGCCATGGCGGCACGACGACGCTGGGGCACCCCGTACGTGACCATGGTGCTCGATCTCTGGCCGGACTCCGTCTTCGCCACCGGGTTCCTCACCGACGGGGTGGCCCGCCGGCTCGCGGAGACGAGCCTCGGCTGGTTCACCGAGCGGACGTACCGCTGGGCCGATCACGTCACGGTTCCCGCGCCCGGCCTGCGGGACACGATCATCGCGCGGGGCGTCCCGGCCGAGAAGGTCTCGGTGGTCTACAACTGGGCCGACGAGAAGGTCATGCAACCGACCGAGCCCGAGCCCGGCCTACGCGCCCGGCTGGGCCTGCGCGACGACGACTTCGTGCTGATGTACGCCGGCAACCACGGTCCGGCGCAGCGACTCGACACCGTGATCGACGCCATGGCCCGGCTGTACGACCTGCCGGACGTCCACCTGGTTCTGGTCGGCGACGGGGTGGAGAAGGACTCGCTGATAGCGCAGGCCGCGCAGAGCCGACCCGGCCACGTCCATTTCCTCGACCCGGTTCCGCCAGAGCGCCTGGCGGCTCGAATGGCGGCCGCCGATCTGCACCTCGTGTCCCTGGCGAACGATCCGCTGTTCAGCATCACCCTGCCCAGCAAGGTGCAGTCGATCATGGCCTGCGGCCAACCCGTGCTCGCCTGCGCACCCGGCGACGCCGCTCGGGTCGTCCGCGACGCCGAGGCCGGCTTCGACGCCCAGCCCGAGGATCCGGAGAACCTGGCCGAGGTCGTCCGGCAGGCCCGGCAGACGCCGCGCTCACGGCTACGGGCGATGGGGCACGCCGGCCGCGACCACTACCTGACGCACATGAGTCAAGCGACAAACGTGCAGGTCCTCGCCGACCTGCTCACCGATGCGGCACGGCGGGCCAGGAGCGGCCGCCGGGACAAGGAGTCACGATGACCCGACGCGTCCTCGTCCTCGGCGCGACCGGGATGCTGGGCCACGCACTCGTCCGGGAGTTGAGTGCGGACCCAAACCTCGACGTGTACGGCGCCGCGCGGAGCATGGAGGGCCGCGCGCACCTCTTCCCGCCCGAACTGCTCGCCCGGATCACCCCGGCGCTCGACGTCAGCCGGTTCGAGCAGGTGCGACAGGTCCTCGACGACATCCGACCGGACGTGGTCGTCAACTGCGTCGGCGTGATCAAACAGCGCCCGGACGTCCAGGACGCCGTCCAGACGGTGATGCTCAATGCGCTCTTCCCCCACCTGCTGGCCGACGCCTGCGCCCAGCTCGGCAACCGTCTGGTCCACGTCAGCACCGACTGCGTGTTCTCCGGCAGTCGCGGTGGTTACCGGGAGAGCGACCTGCCGGACCCACCAGACCTCTACGGGCAGTCCAAGCTGCTGGGCGAGACCACGCTGGCTCCCGCCCTCACCCTGCGGACATCGATCATCGGGCACGAACTGACCACCAACCGGTCGCTGCTGGACTGGTTCCTCTCCCAACCGGGCCGGGTGGGCGGGTACACCAGAGCGATCTACAGCGGAGTGACGACTGTCGAGTTCGCCCGACTGCTGCGCGAGGTCATCCTGCCCCGCGAGGACCTGACCGGGCTGTACCACCTCGCCGCCGAGCCGATCTCGAAGTACGACCTGCTCCGACTGGTCGCCGACGTGTACGGCTGGCGGGGCGAGTTGTCGCCGGACGCCGACTTCGTGCTCGACCGGTCGATGCGCGCCGAGGCGTTGGCGCAGGTCACCGGATACCGCCCGCCGTCCTGGCCGGACATGATCCGGCTGATGCACGACGCGCGAGCCAGGTGGAACGTGCCCGAGACCGTGGCGGGCCGACCCACCGCCCGGGTCTGAACGCACGTACGCCGGGTCGGCCGCACGCCGACCTGTCTTCCGACACATCTTCGCGACCACGGCGGACCGGCGGGTTTACACCCCGCCGATCCTCAGAGTCGCGACCAGGACAACGTGCCGATGCCGATCCAGGCCGGCCGGAGCCGAAGGACATCACGTGGTAGGACGCCTTGGCCTCGTCGCCCTCGTCGTTGGGGCAGCATGTCTCACGGCGGTCACGACCGCCTTCGCCGTGGACGAACCGATGATCGCCGGCGGGGTGGCGCTCCTGTTCCTCGCGCTCTATCTCATGCGGCGGCTCGACGGTTTTGGGCGGATCCTGGCGGTGGCGACGGTTCTGCTGATCTTCGCCTCGTCGAACATGCCGTCGCTTGTCAGCTTCAGCTTCTACGCGCGATACGTGGCGGTCGGCTGCCTGGTCGTCTGGGCGTTGCTGGCGCACTCCCGCGGAATTCGGCGGACCGACCATTGGACAAGTCTGTTCGTCACCGCGCTCTGGGCGACCGCAGCGCTGGCCGCGCTGAGCAGCTTCTGGTCGGTCACCCCGTTGCACACACTCCAGCAGGCCATCGCGTTGCTGCTGCTGGCCGCGTTGACCCACGTGGTTCTCTGGCGCCGCTGGGCCGACGCGGTGGCCGTGGCCGCCGACCTGCACGTGGTCTACGTGATCCTCAGCTTGTCGCTCGTGGTCAGTCTCGGCCTCGGCATCGCCGGCAGCGCGTCCGCCACCTCCTTCAACGACCGGTTCCAGGGCTTGTTCTCCAACCCCAACATGCTGAGCATCATCTGCGCCCTGACGATTCCGCTCGGCTGGGCGCTCTACCGGCAGTCGCGCAAGCGGACACAGTTGCTCGGCATCGTCCCGGCGGCCATCGCCCTCCCCATCACCGAGTCCCGCACCGCGTTGATCGCCCTTCTCGTCGGCGGCCTCTGGGTGGTGCTGCGGCACGGGGTCGGGCCGCTGGCCCGCCTGCTGGTGGTGACAGTCGGGGGTGTCGGGCTGGCGTACCTGTTCGGCATGCTCCCCAGCCTCGTCGGCTCGTCCTGGGTGCAGGCCATCGCCGCCCGCTTCACCGACCCGGACAATGGCGATTTCTCCAACGGACGTACCCAGACCTGGCAGGCGGCCGTCGAGCTGTGGCAGAGCCGTCCGACGCTGGGCTTCGGATACGCCTCGGGTTTCCAGCTGTTCGAACAGACCCGTCAGAACGGCTTCCTCGACGCCAACGTCAACCTGGTGCACAACAGCTATCTGCAGTGGCTGCTGGAAATGGGAGTCGTCGGCGTCGCGCCGCTCCTGCTGCTCCTGTTCGTCGCGCTGAGGGCGGCGCTGGCTCCTGTCGGGGCACTCAACTCGGGTCTGGTCTGGCTCATCGTCACCGGCCTGCTGATCCAGGTCACCGAGTCGACGATGTTCGGCATGGGCCAGCCCTACCCGTACGTGTTCTGGCTCGCCGTGGCGGGCGTCCTGGTAAGTCCCCGCTCGGGACGCCACGTGTCCGGGGTTCCCGCGAGCGTCTACATCTCGGCAGGTGCCGATGGCGGGTCGTACCCGCACAGTCCGACGGGCCAGCGGCAACCGACCGCGGCGCACGGTTCGGCCCGGCGGGAGCGGATGTCCGTGCGCTGACGGCCTGACCGGGGGGGCGTCCGACGGCCGCCCCGTCGGGGCGGCCGTCGGCCAACTCGGAACCTGCGAGTCAGCTCGCAGCGCGAGTGGGATCGAGGAAGGCTGTCACCCGAGCCCGCCAGGCACGGTGGTCGAAAGAATCGCGGGCCCGCTCCCGGGCCGCCCGGCTCATCGGCGCCCAGTCCTCGTCCCGCAGGCGCAACGCGCGCTCGATGCCGCGCCGAACGTCGTCCGGACCGTTGCCGTCGAGCACCAGGCCCTCCACCCCGTCCTGCACGTAGCTGGCGAGATCGCTGGTGTAGTTGAGCAGCACCGGACATCCGGCGGAGAGGCTCTCGGGCACCTTGGACGGGAACCCATGGGCGGCGTATCCGCCGGTGGGGCGCACCAACAGCGAGAAATGCGACTCGGAGAGCAGCGCGAGCACCCTGTCCCGAGGCACCCGGCCGAGGAATGTCACCTCGGCTGACACCGACTCCAGCACTGAGATGTCCAGGTCGGACGATGCGGCGGCGGCCTCGCGGGTCACCCCGGCGATGGTGAGGCGTACCCGCGCCTGATCCTGCGGGCCGAGTCGGCTGATCCCCCGAAGAATGACGTCGAGCATGTCCTTGCGGCCCGGGGTACCCGCGTACAGGAGCCGTAACCCGCCGGTCAGCGACGAGGACCGGGGCTCGGCGAACTCGTCGCAGTCCACCTGTGGCGGCACCACCAGGACGTCGACTCCCCGTCGTTCGAGGTAAGCGCCGAGGGTGGTCGACACCGCTATGGCCCGGTGGACGAGGCGGGTGGCCAGGAAGGTGGACCAGCGGTGCCGGACGAAGTACGGGGTCAGCCAGCCGCGCCGAAACTGGTGGCGGTCGTGTCGCTCACTGGCGTCCACCACCACCGGGCAGCGGAGAGCCAGCCGTAGCACCGCCCAGTTGCCCAGGGTCATCATGGCCATCGGCAGCAGCACCACCGACACGTCACCGCGTACGACGCCGCGGCGACGCATCGCCCGCAGCACACGTATCGGTCGGGCGAGGCGGGCCGCCATCCGGGTGACCGGGTTTCCCCCCCTGGTTCGCAGCGTGATCAGCTCGATGCCCGCCACCTCGTCGCGCTGCGAGGGTGCGGATCCGTCACACGGCCAGTCGTTGACCACCAGGGTCTGCGTGCCGTGAGGCGCCGCGCAACGGGCCAGCTGCAGCAGACGGTTCGAGGTGGCATCCCCGTACGGGAAGCGGTAGTGACCGACCAGGAGTGGACGCGGCCGGTCAACCCCCCGCGCTGGGCCGTCGTGTCTCTCGTGATCGGCGCCGAGCACCGTCGTCTGATCGTTCATCTGTCTCACCGTTCCGAAGCGGCCGGCAGCCGACTTCTGTTGTTGACAACAGGTGCGGACGGCGGGCCGCCAGACAGCCGCCGTCGGTAGATCGCCAGGTGCGTCTCGACTGCCGTCTCGATCGCGAAGGGGCTCAGCTGGAAGCGTTCGCTGACCGTCTCGGGATCCGTCGCCATGGTGTAGCCGGCAGCGGTCCGTACCGCCGTCGCCCAGACCGCCGGTGCCGCCTCGACCTCAACGATGGTGACGCCGGGCAGGTGCTCGTGGATGAAGCGCACACCGGGCAGATCGGCGGCCACCGTGCCGATCCCCAGGGCGACGGGTTCCAGCACACCGCCCGGCAGCCCTTCCAGACAGGACGGGTGCACGACCACATCGGCCTGACGGAGCAGCCCGCCCACGTCGTCGCGCGGGCCGAGCAGGTGCACCCGGTCGACGACTTCGTGCACAACGGCGGCGGCTCGGAGGCGGGCTTCGTCGTGCTCGTTCGAGGGGCCGACGAACACGACGTGGGCGTCGACGCCCTGGTCGCGCAGACCGGCCAGGATCGGCGGCAGGAGCCAGCGGCGCTTCTCCGGTGCGGCCCGCCCCACGCTGACGCAGAGCAGGTCGTCCGGGCCGGCCCCGGTCAGGGCCCGGAGATGCTGGCTGCTCGGCCGGTGGAGCCGGTCGAGGTCCAGACCGTTGAGGACGACCTGACACCGCGGGTCGTCGCGCCAGGCACTGTGGTATCCGCAGGTGAGCGCGCTGGGCGAAACGCCGAGGATGTCGGTGGCCGACGCCCGCAACAGCTGCCTCCAGAGCCACCGCTGCGCCCGCCGGCGCAGGTTCCGGCGCTGGTTGTCGTCGCCGCGGAAGTGCGCGACGCGGGTCGGTACGCGGCCAAGCAGAGCGAGGCTGAGGACCGCCCCGGAGAAGTTCCCGCAGTCCACGTGGACCACGTCCGGACGCAGCCGCCGCAGCAGCCCGAGGAAGCGCAACGGGAACCGGACGTCGAGCGGGATCGGGGTGACCGATCCACCGTGTCGAACGGCCGCCCCAGCCAGAGGTCCGGGCCCGATCCGGTCGCTGAGCGTCACGAAGTGGACCTCCGTCCCGGCGGCGGCGAGACGCGGCAGCAGCTCGGCGGTCCGCATCTCCGTGCCACCGAAGTTCAGCTCGCCGACGACCCGCAGGACCCGACACCGGCCGTCGTCGCCCGGTCTGTCCTGCCCATGGCCGGCACCGACGCTGTCGACCGCGTACCCGGACATCCCGCCCCCTTCCGCTCCGTTCCGCCCTCTCGTCACGGACGGACCACCCGCGCCCCGGCCAACGGCGAACTGTCGGCCTGGCGTCCCGGGCGGCCCCGGTCGAGTCCCAGCAGCCGGGTGAAGTACGCACCCCGCTCGAACGCATCGGGTTCCGGGGTCACCGTCCGGTCGATGCCGTCGAGAGCGTCCGCGAGGCTGTCCACGTCCGTCAGGCGGTACGGGGTCAGGGCGCTGCCCGCCACCTCGCGCGCCTGCGCGCTCTCCGGTGCCAGCACCGGCAGGCCGTAGACGCGTGCCTCGGCGAGCGGGTAGCCGAAGGACTCCACCAGGCACGGGAAGAAGACGGCGGTCGTCCGGCGCCAGTGCTCGGCCAGCTCGTGGTGCGGCAACTGCCCCAACAGGTCCAGTCGCGGGTGTCGGGCCAGGTCGTCCGGCAGCTCGTGCGGGTGCGCGGTCATCCGCACCCGGACCGGTTGCTCGCGCCGGTCCAGCGCGGCGAGCAGCACCCGCAGCTCCGCCACCACGTTCTTGAACGGCGACGGCACGATCGGGACGAGGATCGACGACACCCCGTCCGTGGGCACCCGAGGGCCGACCGGGCTGACCGGATTCCCGAGTACCAGCAGTCGGTCACGCACCGCCGGCACCCGATCGGCGACCCGCTCCGCCATGGCCGAGCACGGCACGGCGATCACGTCGGCTCGGTGCAGCATGCCCCGGACCACGGGGATCTGCGCCCGCAGCGACCGGGGCTGCAACTTCAACAGGTGCCGCTCGGCGGGTGTCAGGAAGTGCAGCGCATTGTGCACCAGGACCCGCCGCTCGTTGCCACGCCAGGCGAACGAGACGTTGTTCAGCGAGACGACGACGGGGGCGCCGGAGGCGGCGACCTCGCGCCGCACCAGCCACGACGACGTGAGCTGGCGGTCCCCTCCGATGACCCGGATCGGGGGGGTGCCGTCGGCGAGGAAGGCGTCAAGTTCGGTCTTGAGACGTCCGGCTCCGCCACCCGCCCCGCCAGCAGCGTCGATGACGACCTGCGCCTGGTTCATCAAAGGACTCCTTGGTGTCGAGAAGGGCCGGCTGGCCGGCCGGGACGACGGTTGGTCAAACTGCCACTTCGGATTCGCTGCGAGTGGCGGCACGGTCGGACGTGGCCAGCGCCCGCCGGTAACCGACGATGGCGGCGGGCCACATGGTGAGCAGGTAGGCCAGGCAGCCGGCAGCCGGCAGGCCCACCAGCCCGAACGCGCGCAGCCCGGCGAGTTTCAGCGCGGTCGCGAGCAGCAGGAAGGCAGCCCAGCCGACGAATTGCGGACGGAGGAGGCCGATGCTGTTCTGAACGAGGAGCAGCGGGGAGGCGGTCGCCACCAGTAATGACCAGAGCGCGAGTCCGGCCAGGACGGCGACCGGTACCACCGCCACGTCGACCCCACCGACCCAGAGGTCGAGCAGGCGATGACCGCCGACGACCAACGCGAGGCCGGCCGTTCCCACGATCACGCCGTTGAGCAGCACCATCCGTCGGGTGATCCGGCGTACCCAAGCGATCTCGCCTCGGGCGAGGGCGGCCCCGTTGGCTGGCCAGACCGTCATCCCGACGAGCCCGACGAAGAGCGAGAGGACGGCGAAGAGTTTCCCGACGACCGCGTAGTACGCGGCGACGCTGAGCCCGAGGACGTGCGCGACCAGTGGGCTGTCCACGTTGAGTGCGATCGACGACATCGCCGAGAGCGCGAAGAACTGCAGGCCCAGTCGAAGCAGGCCCACTGCCGTGGCCCGGTGCACCAGGCCGGGGCGCGGTCGCGCGGTGGACTCCTGGAGCCAGAAGTAGACGAGGGTGTTCAGCAAATTGGCCACCGGGACGGCCAGCACGGCGCAGGCTATCACCGTCAGTGGACCACTCCCGGCGGCGATCGCGCCGAGCACGGCCGCCATCGAGGAGAGCGCACCCGCCGCCTGCCAGGCATTGCTCTGGGTGACCTGCGCGCGCGCGTACTGGATCCGCTGGATCAGCGAGAGCGGAACATTGATCGCGAAGGCCCCGAAGCAGAGCAGGGCAACTGTCGACGCCTCTGCGGCGATGGTGGGGTCGGTGACACCGAACACCCGAGCCCAGGGCACCAGGGGCTCGAGCAGAGCGATTCCGGATAGCAGGGCGAGCGCGACCACACCGAGGGTGGCGTACGCGCTCGAAATCTCCCGCGCCCGCTGGCGGGGGTCGTCGGCGAGAAGACTGAGCCGGGTGAGCAGGCCGTTGCCGAGCCCCAGGTCGGCGAACCAGGCCATGCCGGTAAGCGCGGTGATCGCCATCCACAGGCCGTAGCGCTGCTCCCCGAGGTACCGGAAGCACGCGGGGGTGATGACCAGTGGCGCGGCGAGACCGACCCCCTTCGCGACCAGCGAGGTGGCGATGTCCACGCCGAGCCGGTGGTCCCGCCCCACGGGCATGATCCGCGACAGGCCGCGTCGCGGTCCGGCCTCCGGCGCGGCTGATGTGCCGGAAACGGCGGGTGAAACGGGCGCGTCGGCGGTGAGTTGTGCCGGCTCTACCCTGCTCGTTGCCTTCTGGGTCACCGCTGTGTGGTGTGTTCGACGGGCAACAGCCCGGCCATCCACTCGATCGTCGCCCGGAGACCGTCGGTGCGGGCGACCGGCACGATGGTCGGAAACAACCCCCGCAGCGTGGTGTTGTCGGCCGACGAGTGGGGGACGTCGCCGGCGCGGGGCGGCGCGTACTCGCGGGCGATCGGGCGGTCCAGCAGGTCGGTGAGTTCGTCGAGCACCTGCAGCAGGCTTGCCCGTGCTCCGAAGGCAAGGTTGACCGGGTGCGGGTGGTGCACTCGACGGCGGAGCGCGTCGAGGATGACCTCGCACACCGTGCCGACGAAGGTGAAGTCGCGGGACTGGGTGCCGTCACCGTGTAGCACGACGGGCTCCCCCCGCAGCGCCCCGTGCACGAACCGGGGGATGACCGCGGCGTAGGCGTGGTCGTGCCGCTGGCCCGGACCGAAGACGTTGAAGAACCGGAAGGCCAGTGTCGGCAGGCCGAACGATGCCTGGTGGGCGAGGGCGTACGCCTCGGTGGCGAGCTTGCTGGCGGCGTAGGGGCTCATCGGCCGGGTCCAGGTGAGCTCCTCCTTGGGCAGCGCGGGGTTCATGCCGTAGACCGAGGAGGAGGAGGCGACCAGGACGTGGCCGACATCGTGCCGTCGTGCCGCTTCGAGGACCATGAGCGTGCCCGTGGCGTTGGCGTGGTGGGAGGCGAGCGGGTCGCTCAGCGAGCGGGGCACGCTGGGCAGCGCCGCCAGGTGGACGACGGCCTCCCGTCCGGCCATCGCCGCGTCCAGAGCAGTCGGATCCAGGATCGACCCCTCGACGAAGTCGACATCCAGCCCGTCGAGGTTGCCGCGCAGCCCGACCGACAGGTCGTCGAGGATGGTCACCTCCTTCACCGCGGGATCGACCAACGCGGCATGGGCCAGGTTCGAACCGATGAAACCGGCCCCACCAGTGATCAGAATGCGCATCGACAGCCCCTCGGTGTGTGGATCGACCACCTGTACATCGAGCGAGGCCAGGGTGCAGTAACGGCATATCCGTCATGGGAAGAAGGCGAGATTCGGCCTACTTCCGCCGGCCGCCCGCACCGGTACGCGACGGCGCCCGTGCCGTCCGGGCCGCGCGCCACCGGCAGCGTCAGACCGTTGTCACCCCGTAGATCTTCTTGATCGCCTCATGCTTCGCCGGGACCGCGAGGTGGCCAATCCCCAGCGACTTCGCCTGCAACTGCTCCAGGTACTCGTCGGTGGTGCGCAGAGGGCGAGCCGGCACACCAGCCGCCACCGTGTTGTCCGGGATGTCGCGGGTGACGATCGAACCGGCCCCGATCACGCACCGGTTACCGATGTTGACCCCGGCCAGGATCATCGACCGCATGCCGATGTAGACGTCGTTGCCGATCGTGATCGGCGCTGTCCAATCCAGCTCGGGGTGGTCCTTGCGGAGGATCAGGGTGCCACCGTCGTGGGTCACGAACTGGACCCCGGCGGTGATGAACACGTTGTCGCCCATGGTGATCAACCATGGTTCGGACCCGAACATCGCCCGGTTTACCGCGTAGAACTTGACCCGGCCGTTCAGCTTCACCCCGAGTGACCGGGCGAAGGCCTCAGGATCACGGGAGCCGGCGAGGTGGTCCTGGACCCTGCGGATCATGGTGCGAACGCGACTGGGCACCTGTTGACCTCACTTACGGAGCAATCGGCGGGAATGGCTTACCGTCACCGGACCAAACACCTCCGTAACGATCCCGCCCAGTCGAGGTGACGGAGCTGCCGAGGAGTGCTGCGGCGCGGGCAGTCGCCACCGTCGCCCCGACGCGCCCCCACGCAGGACGTCGACGTGGCCGGCGGACCTTCGGTGTACGCCGGGTACGGTCGCCGCCGATGTGGTGAGCTGTACGGGTGTCGGGGCTGGGACTTGTGCTGCACCCCACCCGGGATGTCACCGAGGTGGTCGGGATCATCGAACGGTGGGCGAAGCGTCACCACAAGACGCTGATGGTGCGCGAGGAGGACCAGCACCGCGTCTCGTCCTGCATCGTGCCGGTGCCGGAAAGCGAGGTGGCCAGCCGCGCCGACGCCTTGATCAGCATCGGCGGCGACGGCACCATGCTGGGTGCGCTGCGATCCGCCGTCCTCGACCCGAAGCCGGTGCTCGGCGTACACCTGGGTCGTGTGGGTTTTCTCGTCGAGATCGAGCCGCCAGAGCTGCCCGAGGCCCTGAGCCGGTTGCTGTCGAAGGAGTTCACCATCGAGTCGCACGCCTGTCTCGCCTGCGACGTGTGTGGCGACGACGTGGTGGCGTTCAACGACATCGCACTGGTGCGCCAGCCCGGCTCCGGCTTCATCAACGTCACCCTCGCCATCGACGGCCAACAGTACGGCTACTACCGCTGCGACGCCGTGGTGGTCAGCACGCCGATCGGCTCGACGGCGTACAGCTACGCCGCCGGCGGCCCGCTGATCTCCCCGGCGGCGGACTCGGTCGTGATCACTCCGTCGGCGCCAATGGCTGGCATCTCCCGGTCGGTGGTGCTCTCGCCGGACGAGAAGATCCGGCTGGAGTTGGAACCCGAGTCGTCGCCGGTCGTGGTGGAGATGGACGGGGTGGTGTTCCGCGACCCGGCGACGGAGGGGGGCGTGGACATCAGCTACCGCCGCAACGCCGGCCTGGTGGTCCGCTTCGACCCGCTGCGCTACCAGGAGCGCAATCAGTTGAAAATGACGCTGCTCGACCTGCCGTTCCTGCCCGACCAGCTGCGCGAACTGCTGCCCGAAGAACTACGACGAACCAAACCCGAACTACCCCCGCCCTGCTGACCCACCCGACCCGCGCCCCGACCGGGTCAAGACCGGGGCGGCGGGAGGGGCGGTGGGGTCAGGCTTGGGTCAGGACCTCGTCCACCAGGTTCTTGGCCTCTTCCTGGATGCGCTTGAGGTGCTCCGGGCCCTGGAACGACTCGGCGTAGATCTTGTAGACGTCCTCGGTGCCGGACGGGCGGGCGGCGAACCAGCCGGATTCGGTGGTGACCTTGAGGCCGCCGATCGGTGCGCCGTTACCGGGGGCGGTGGTCAGCGCCGCGGTGATCGGTTCACCGGCGAGATCGGTGGCGGTGACCTGCTCCGGGGAGAGCTTGCCGAGCACGGCCTTCTGCTCCCGGGTGGCCGGGGCGTCGATCCGGGCGTACGCGGGCGCGCCGAACCGCTCGGCCAACTCAGCCCAGTGCTCGCTCGGGCTGCGGCCGGTGGTGGCCTGGATCTCGGCGGCGAGCAGGCAGAGCAGCAGGCCGTCCTTGTCCGTCGTCCAGGTCGAGCCGTCACGCCGCAGGAACGACGCCCCGGCGCTCTCCTCGCCACCGAAGCCGACCGCGCCGTCCAGCAGGCCGGGCACGAACCACTTGAAGCCGACCGGCACCTCCAACAGCGGCCGACCCAGGTCGGCGGCGACCCGGTCGATCATCGACGAGGAGACCAGGGTCTTGCCCACAGCGGCGGCCGGACCCCACTCGGTGCGGGTGCGGAACAGGTGACGAATCGCCACCGCCAGGTAGTGGTTGGGATTCATCAGCCCGGCGTCCGGGGTGACGATGCCGTGCCGGTCGGCGTCGGCGTCGTTGCCCGTGGAGATCTGGTAGTCGGCCCGCGCGGCGATCAGCGACGCCATCGCGTTCGGCGAGGAGCAGTCCATCCGGATCTTGCCGTCGCCGTCCAGGGTCATGAACCGCCACGTCGGGTCGACCGTCGGGTTGACAACTGTCAGGTCCAGACGGTGCCGCTCGGCGATCTCACCCCAGTACGCCACGCTCGCCCCGCCCAGCGGGTCCGCGCCGATCCGGATGCCCGCGTCGCGGATGGCGTCGATGTCGATCGCCGCCGGCAGGTCGTCCACGTAGTTGGCGAGGAAGTCGTACTCCCCGGTGGTGTCGGCGGCCCGCGCCCGCGCGTAGGTGATCCGGCGGACCTCCTTGAGCCCGGCGGCGAGGATGGTGTTGGCCCGGTCCTGGATCCACCGGGTCACGTCGGTGTCGGCCGGCCCGCCGTTTGTGGGGTTGTACTTGAAACCGCCGTCGTCGGGCGGGTTGTGCGACGGGGTGATGACGATGCCGTCGGCGAGCCCGCTGGTCCGCCCACGGTTGTGCGTGAGGATCGCGTGCGACAGCGCCGGGGTCGGGGTGTAGCCGTCACGGCTGTCCACCAGCACTGTGACCCCGTTGGCGGCGAGCACCTCCAGGGCGTCCACAGCGGCCGGCGCGGAGAGCGCGTGGGTGTCCCGGGCGAGGAAGAGCGGCCCGTCCAGCCCCTGCTCGCGCCGGTAGTCGCAGAGCGCCTGGGTGACCGCCAGGATGTGGTCGGAGTTGAACGCGTTGCGCAGGCTGGAGCCGCGGTGGCCGGAGGTGCCGAAGGAGACCTGCTGGGCCGGGTCCGCGGGATCCGGATGCTCGGCGTAGTAGGCGGTCACCAGGCGCGGCACGTCGACCAGGTCGGCGGGCTCGGCGGGCTGGCCGGCACGGGGGTGGGTCACTGCGGGATCCTCCTCGGGGAGTGCGGGTCGGTCACGGCACGACCTTCTGGCCCTTGCCGATCACCACGATGCCGTTGTCGGAGACGGTGTAGCGCTGCCGGTCCTTCTCCAGGTCGACGCCGATCTCGACGCCCTCCGGGACGAACACGTTCTTGTCCAGGATGGCCCGCCGGACCACCGCGTGCCGGCCGATCTCCACACCCTCCATCAGCACCGAGCCCTCGACGTGCGCCCAGGAGTGCACCCGCACCTTCGGCGAGACGATCGAGTTCTCCACCAGCGAGCCGGAGATCACCACACCCGGGGAGACCATCGAGCCGACCGCACGGCCGACCCGCTCACCCCACTGGTGGACGAACTTCGCGGGCGGCCACGGTGGCTGCTCGGTGTAGATCGGCCAGTCGAAGTTGTACATGTTGAAGACGGGGTGCACGTTGATCAGATCCATGTGCGCGTCGTAGAACGAGTCGAGCGTTCCCACGTCCCGCCAGTAGCCGCGATCACGGTCGGTGCTGCCCGGCACCTCGTTGTCGCGGAAGTCGTAGACGTTGGCCTCGCCGCGCTCGACGAGCATCGGGATGATGCTGCCGCCCATGTCGTGCTTGCTGGACTTGTCTTCGGCGTCGCGCTCGACCGCCTCGCAGAGCGCCCGGGTGGTGAAGACGTAGTTGCCCATCGAGGCGTAGATCTCGTCCGGCGCGTCGGGCAGGCCGACCGCGTCGGTGGGCTTCTCGCGGAACGCCCGGATCCGCTTGCCGTCCTCGCCGACCTCGATGACGCCGAACTGGTCGGCCATCGACAGCGGCTGGCGGATGCCGGCGACTGTCACCGCCGCGCCGGAGGCGATGTGGTCCTCCACCATCTGCCGCGGGTCCATCCGGTAGATGTGGTCGGCGCCGAAGACGATCACGTAGTCGGGCTGCTCGTCGTTGATCAGGTTGAAGCTCTGGTAGATGGCGTCGGCCGAGCCGGCGAACCACCACGGGCCACGACGCTGCTGCGCGGGCACCGGGGTGACGTAGTTGCCGAGCAGGGTGGACATCCGCCAGGTCTTGGTGATGTGTCGGTCGAGGGAGTGGGACTTGTACTGGGTCAGCACGACGATCTTGAGATAGCCGGCGTTGGCCAGGTTGGAGAGGACGAAGTCGACCATGCGGTACATCCCGCCGAACGGGACGGCCGGCTTGGCCCGATCCGTGGTGAGTGGCATCAGGCGCTTGCCCTCCCCACCCGCCAGGACGATCGCGAGCACCTTGGCAGCCATGCCCCGACGCTATCCACCCGCGTCCCACTTCACCACTCGTACGGGGAGTCTTCTGCACTAGGGTGCGCACATGACCGACTCCTCCCCGGCCACCGGATCCCTGCGCGTCGATCTGCTCACCCGCGAGTACCCACCGGAGGTCTACGGCGGCGCGGGCGTGCACGTCGAGTACCTGGCTCGGGAGTTGCGCCACCTCACCGACGTACGCGTGCACTGCTTCGGCCTGCCGCGCACCGAGCCGGGCGTCACCGCGTACCCCGAACCGCCCGGCCTGACCGGCGCGAACGCCGCGCTGCGCACGATGGGCGTGGACCTGGAGATGGCCGCCGGCGCGGCCGGCACCGACGTGGTGCACAGCCACACCTGGTACGCGAACCTGGCCGGCCACACCGCGAAGCTGCTGCACGGGGTGCCGCACGTGGTGACCGCGCACAGCCTGGAGCCGCTGCGGCCGTGGAAGGCCGAGCAGCTCGGCGGCGGTTACGCGCTCTCCTCCTGGATCGAGCGCACCGCCATGGAGGCCGCCGACGCGGTGATCGCGGTCAGCGGCGGGATGCGCAACGACGTGCTCACCGCGTACCCGCAGATCGACCCCGACCGGGTCCGGGTGGTCTACAACGGCATCGACACCATTCAGTACGCCCCGGATCAGGGCACCGACGTGCTCGACCGGCTCGGCGTCGACCCGTCCCGCCCCAGCGTGGTCTACGTGGGCAGGATCACCCGGCAGAAGGGGCTGCCGTACCTGCTGCGGGCCGCCCGGGAGTTGCCGGCGGACACCCAGCTCGTCCTGCTCGCCGGCGCTCCGGACACCGCCGAGATCGCCGCCGAGGTGGAGGGGCTGGTCGCCGAGCTGCGCGCCAACCGCTCCGGCGTGGTGTGGGTGGCCGAGATGCTGCCCAAGCCCGAGGTGATCCAGGTGCTCACGCACGCCACAGTCTTCGCCTGCCCGTCGATCTATGAGCCGATGGGCATCGTCAACCTGGAGGCGATGGCCTGCGAGACGGCAGTGGTGGCGACAGCGACCGGCGGCATCCCCGAGGTCGTGGCCGACGACGAGACGGGCCTGCTGGTGCCGATCGAGCAGGTGACCGACGGGTCCGGGACCCCGCTGGAGCCGGAGAAGTTCGTCGCCGACCTGGCGGCGGCGATCAACACGCTGCTCGCCGACCCGGCGCGCACCGAGCGGTTCGGCCAGGCCGGCCGGCGGCGCGCGGTGCAGCACTTCTCCTGGGACGCCGTCGCCCGGCAGACCCTGGAGGTCTACCGCTCCGTCGGCGCGGCCTGAGGGAAACGGACTTCAGATCGCCGTCCCCGGCGGCGACTTGAGCAACGAGATCGCCTCGGCGCACTGACCACCACGCCCGCTCCGTAGCGCGCTGGCGGCGATGCGGATCAGGTCGATGTTGACCCCCGCGGCGCCGCTCGGGTCATGCACCTTCAGCTTCACGTCGAGGCTCACCGCTGTCTCACCCCAACCCTGCGCCTCAAGGTTGAGGTGCGCCACCTTCTGCGACGCGAGATGCGGCAGGTACCCGAGCGGGGCCACCTCGACGCCGTCAGCGCCCGACAGGGCGTTGAGCTTGGACTGCTTCTTGGTGTTGGGGTTCTCGACCAGGTTGCGGAAGTCTTCGGTGCCGCCCAGGTTGACCTGGTAGGAGCTGACCAGGGTCAGGCCCCGCTCCTTGAGGAGTCGCAGCAGCGCGTTGTGCAGCACCGAGGTGCCGAACTGGCTGGCCAGGTCGTCGCCGATCAGCGGCAGGCCGGCTGCCTCGAACCTCTCGATCCAGCGTGGATCGCGGGCCACCGGGTCGGAGGTGGTGTTGATGAAGGCGACGCCCGCCGTGTGGGCTGCCTCGGCGTACGCCTGGGCGGTCTCCGGCCGGCCACTCGGCGCCGAGTAGAGCAGCACCTCCGCCCCTGCCAGCGCCGCTGCCACCCGCTGCACCTCGCTCGCGTCGACCAGGCCCTTCGTGACCGGCACACCCGCTCTGGGCAGGTCGCAGCTCAGCCGAGGGAAGTTGTTGGGCGCCAGGAAGATCGCCTCGGTCAGGTCCCGACCGATCTTCTCCTCGGAGGTGGCGAAGGCCGCCACGACGTCGACGTCCCCCACCCCGAGCCCGTCGATCATCGGCCTGCGGATTCCGACCAGGCTGCCGCTCTGGCGGTGGAGAGCGAGCCCCTGCACCAGCGCCGAGGTGTTGTTACCGACACCGACAACTGCGACTTTCACCCGTTCGATCATGGCCGGAGGCTACGTCACCTCCGGTGCGGTGGTCCGCCCCGACGGGACCGCCATCAGGACCGGAAGACCTCTCGCCCTACCTAGATCCACTCGGTTTCCAGGAAACCGCCGCATCCTGAGCGCGCCGACACCGCGCTTTCCTTGAACCGGTGTGGATCTTGACGGCTTGGCCGCGCGCGAACGGATCTCGCGCAGTAGGTTGGCGGGGTGACTGGACGGTTCCCGATCGAAGACGTCTCCCCCGTCGTCTCGTGCGGGCGATACCCGGCCAAGGCGGTGGTCGACGAGCCCATTCCGGTGTCGGCCCGCGCCTACCGGGAGGGGCACGACGCGCTGGGCTGCAACGTGGTGTGGGCCGGTCCGGCCGGCGCGAGCCGGCCGTTCACCCGGATGCGCCCCGGCGAGCCCGGCCAGGACCGCTGGCACGCCACCATCGCACCGGACGCTGTCGGCTCGTGGACCTTCTCCGTGGAGGCGTTCCAGGACCCGTACCTGACCTGGCAGAACGCGGTGACCAAGAAGATCGCCGCCGGGCAGGGGCCGGAGGACCTGGCCAACGACCTGGCCGAGGGCGCGCGGGTGCTCGCCGCCGCCCAGGATCTCGTGCCGACCGCCGACCGGCCCCGGGTCGCCGACGCGCTCACCGCGCTTGTCGACACCGACCTGCCGCTGGCGCGGCGGGTCGACCCGGCGCTGGCCCTGGCCGACCTGCTGTGGGAGCACCCGGTGCGGGAGTTGGTCACCGCCGGTGACACGTACTCGATCTGGGTTGACCGCAAGCGGGCGCTCTACTCGGCCTGGTACGAGTTCTTCCCCCGCTCCGAAGGGGCGGTGGGCGGCCGGTCCGGCACCTTCGCGACCGCCACCGGGCGGCTGCCGGGTGTGGCCGCCATGGGCTTCGACGTGCTCTACCTGCCGCCGATCCACCCGATCGGCCGGGTCAACCGCAAGGGCCCGAACAACGCGCTCACCGCCGGGCCGACCGACGTGGGCTCGCCGTGGGCGATCGGCGCCGCCGAGGGCGGGCATGACACGATCCATCCCGATCTGGGTACGCCGGCAGACTTCCGGGCCTTCATCCAGGCGGCGGCGGCACAGGGCCTGGAAGTGGCGATGGACCTGGCGTTGCAGTGCGCGCCGGACCACCCCTGGGTCACCGAGCACCCGGAGTGGTTCACCACCCGGGCCGACGGCAGCATCGCGTACGCGGAGAACCCGCCGAAGAAGTACCAGGACATCTACCCGGTCAACTTCGACAACGACCCGGAGGGCATCCGGGCCGAGGTGCTGCGGGTGGTGCTGCACTGGGTCGGCGAGGGCATCCGGATCTTCCGGGTGGACAACCCGCACACCAAGCCGTTCGACTTCTGGCACTGGCTGATCGCCGAGGTGAAGGCTGTCGACCCGGACGTGCTGTTCCTGGCCGAGGCGTTCACCCGGCCGGCCATCATGCACGGCCTCGGCAAGATCGGCTTCACGCAGTCGTACACCTATTTCACCTGGCGCACGACGGCGGCCGAGATGCGGGCGTACTGCGAGGAGCTGATCGAGGCGGCCGACTACATGCGGCCGAACTTCTGGCCGAACACCCCGGACATTCTGCACGAGTCGTTGCAGCACGGCGGCCCGCCGATGTTCAAGATCCGGGCGGTGCTGGCCGCGCTACTCTCCCCCTCCTGGGGTCTGTACGCGGGCTACGAGCTGTTCGAGCACGTCGCCCGGCCGGGCGCGGAGGAGTACCTGGACAACGAGAAGTACCAGCTGCGGCCGAGGGACTGGGCCGGCGCCGAGGCGCAGGGCCGCTCGCTGGCGCCGTTCCTGACCACCCTCAACCGGGTACGCCGGGACAACCCGGCCCTGCACCAGCTCCGCAACCTGCGCTTCCACGAGATCGACAACCCGGCGCTGCTCTGCTGGTCGAAGCACGACCCGGAGACCGGCAACACTGTCATCGTGATCTGCTCGTTCGACTCGCGCGAGGTGCAGTGGGGCAACACCACCCTCGACATGCCGGCGCTCGGCTTCGACTGGCACGAACGGTTCACGGTGCACGACGAGCTGACCGGCACCAGCTACGACTGGGGTCAGCGCAACGCGGTGCGGCTCGACCCGTACCTGCAACCCGCGCACGTGTTGACACTGCGTCGCCCGACCCCGCCGACCGAGCCGCAGCCGGCGGGCGCCGAGCCGGCCGACCTCACCGTCGCCGAGGTGCCGGACGACCTGTCCGGCGGCACCGCGCCGACGACCCCGGCCACGACGGCCCCGGCCACCACGACTCCGGCCACCACGACTCCGGCTACGACGACCCCGGCCACTGTGGCGTCCCGGCTGTCCGCCACCCGTTCGGCTGCCGCCCGCTCGTCCCGTTCCGCGCCGACCGCTCCCGCCCCGAAGGACGACCGATGGACCAGCTGATCTCCGGCGCGACGCACGACCCGCACGCGCTGCTCGGCGCGCACCCCGCCGACGACTCGACGACGATCCGCACGATGCGCCGGGGCGCCGGCGACGTGGCGCTGCTCGTCGGCGACGAGCGGCACCCGATGAAGCGGGTGCACGACATGGGCGTCTTCGAGGCGCAGGTCGACGGCACAGTGCTCGACTACCGGGTGGAGGTCGACGGCACCGCCCACGACGACCCGTACCGCTATCCGCCGACCCTCGGTGAGCTAGACCTGCACCTGATCCGCGAGGGCCGGCACGAGCGGCTGTGGGAGGCGCTCGGCGCCCGGGTCTTCGACGAGGGCGTGGCGTTCAGCGTCTGGGCGCCCAACGCCCGTGGGGTGCGGGTGATCGGCGACTTCACCGGCTGGGGCCCCGACGACGGGTGGCCGATGCGGTCGCTCGGCTCCAGCGGAGTGTGGGAGCTGTTCGTCCCCAACGCCCGGGTCGGGGCCCGCTACAAGTACCGGGTGCTGGGCGCCGACGGGCAGTGGCGGGACAAGGCCGACCCTCTCGCCGCGTACGCCGAGGTGCCGCCGGCCACCGCCTCGGTGGTGCACCACTCGACGTACCGGTGGAACGACGCGGACTGGCTGGCCCGGCGGGCCGAGCGGCAGCCGCACCAGGAGCCGATGAGCGTCTACGAGGTGCACCTCGGCTCGTGGCGGCCCGGCCTGGGCTACCGCGAGTTGGCCGAACAACTCACCGCGTACGTCACCGAGCTGGGCTTCACGCACGTGGAGTTCCTGCCGGTGATGGAGCACCCGTTCGGCGGCTCCTGGGGCTACCAGGTAACCGGCTACTACGCGCCGACCTCCCGATTCGGCGACCCGGACGAGTTCCGGCACCTCGTCGACCAGCTGCACGCCGCCGGCATCGGCGTACTCCTGGACTGGGTGCCCGCGCACTTCCCGAAGGACGAGTGGGCCCTCGCGCGGTTCGACGGCACCCCGCTCTACGAGCACCCCGACCCGCGACGCGGCGAGCACCCCGACTGGGGCACGTACGTCTTCGACTTCGGCCGCAACGAGGTGCGCAACTTCCTGGTCGCCAACGCGCTCTACTGGTGCGACCAGTTCCACGTCGACGGGCTGCGGGTCGACGCCGTCGCCTCGATGCTCTACCTGGACTACTCCCGCAACCACGGCGAGTGGGCCCCCAACAAGTACGGCGGCCGGGAGAACCTGGAGGCCATCGCGCTCATGCAGGAGGTGAACGCGACCGTCTACAAGCACCACGCCGGCGTCGTCATGATCGCCGAGGAGTCCACCGCCTGGCCAGGGGTCACCCGCCCCACCGCCGACGGCGGGCTGGGCTTTGGGTTCAAGTGGAACATGGGCTGGATGCACGACACCCTGCTCTACACCTCGAAGGACCCGATCTACCGCCAGCACCACCACCACCAGCTCACCTTCTCCCTGGCGTACGCCTGGAGCGAGAACTACGTGCTGCCGATCAGCCACGACGAGGTGGTGCACGGCAAGGGCTCACTGGCCGGCAAGATGCCCGGCGACACCTGGCAGCGGCTGGCGAACGTGCGGGCGCTGCTGGCGTACATGTGGGCGCACCCCGGCAAGCAGTTGCTCTTCATGGGCTCCGAGCTGGCCGACGACCGGGAGTGGAGCGAGGAGCGCGGTCTCGACTGGTACCTGCTGCACGACCCGGCCCGCGCCGGCGTGCAGCGGCTCGTCGCCGACCTCAACCGGGTCTACCGGGACACCCCGGCGCTCTGGGCACAGGACACCGAGCCGGCCGGCTTCCGCTGGATCGCCGGTGACGACGTCGCCAACAACACCGTGTCGTTCGTCCGGATCGCCCCGGACGGCTCGACGCTTGTCTGCGTGGCGAACTTCTCCGCCCATCCGCTGCACGACTACCGGATCGGCCTGCCGGCCGGCGGCACCTGGACCGAGGTGCTCAACACCGACGCCCACCACTACGGCGGTTCCGGGGTCGGCAACATGGGTGCGGTGCACGCCGAGGACGTGCCGTGGCACGGGATGGTCGCCTCGGCGGCCCTCCAGATCCCGCCGCTGGGTGCCGTCTGGCTCCGGCAGAGCTGAGGCGGCCCGGTCACGCCGGCCGAAGTCCACGCGGAGTCGCCGGTCAGTCGAGGAACGCGGAGATGTCGGCGGCTATCTCGTTCGGGTATTCCCCGTTGAGGGCGTGCGAAGCGTCCGGGTAGGTCTTCACGGTGCCGTGGGTCAGGGACCGCTCCGCCAGCTCCGCGGCCTCGCCAGCGTCGTGCAGCCGGGACTTCCCCGCCATCAGGACGAGCACCGGGACGTCGACCGCCGCGAGCTGGTCCTCGGACGGCCGGGTCGGGGCGGACAGCTTCACCACGTACGCCTGCATGCCGGCCTCGATCATCCGGGCGACCGGTACGTCCTCCACCGGGGCGCCGTTCGCCGTCCAACTGGCGAAGCTGTCCCGCCAGGATCGGGGCGCCCAGCGGACGCTGGCCGGGATGGACCGCAGCACCACCTCCGCTGACAGACCAGCGAAGACCAGGACCGGATCGAGCAGCACGACACTGCCGACCTTCTGCGGCCGGTGCACCGCAAGGTTCATCGCCGTCCAACCGCCGAACGACACGCCGACCAGGTGGATGGTCGGCTCGGGCAGCGCCAGCAGGACCTCGTGCAACCACTGCGCATGCGCGGTCGTGTCCTTGATGGGGCGCTGCTGGATGCTCATGCCCGGCTCACCGAGCAGGTCGACGGTGTAGACGTCGCGCGACCGCAGCAGCGACGGCAGGTTGTCCGCCCAGACCGGTGACGCCGACGCCCGGCCGGGCAGGAGCAGCAGGGGCGCGGCTGCCGGCTCGCCGCCGCCGCTGAAGTGGTAGAGCCGTACGACGCCGTGTCCGGTCCGGACATCGAGCGTGCGGTCGGGGGCCGGCAACTGCGCCATCGCCTCCCGGTACACACCGACGAAACGATCGTGGGACTCCGTCGACGTGAAGTAGCCGACGGGTGCGGGATCGCGCAGCGCGTACGCAATCCCGACCGTGATCACCACGAGCACAGCGCCGGCCCGGATCAGGAGGCGTCGATGCGCTCGCAGGAATCCGCCCACCCTCCGCACCACCCTCATCACCATGAGGTCAGATTACTAACCGCGTGGTAGAAAATACAACCGTCAGGTCAGATAGTGGGGGGCGAAGGGGCCGGTACGGTGAGCGGGTGCACCCGAACGACACCACGTCAGCGCAGGTCCGCGCCGCCAAGCCACTCACGATCACCGAGCAGGCGCGACGGGCGCAACTCATCGGCGTGACCATCGATCTGGTTGCCCGGCACGGCTATCCGGGCACCTCACTCGCCCGGATCGCGGAGGCGGCCGGCATCTCCAAGGCCGCCGTCCTCTACCACTTCCCGTCCAAGGACGCGGTCGTGCGGACCGCCTACGCCTCGGTCCTGGAATCCCTCACCGGGTACGTCGGCGCCGAAGTCGCGTCGCGATCCGGTGCGTCCGCGGTGGAGGCCTACGTCCGGTCCCTGGTGGCGTACCTGCGGGACCACCCGGACCACACCCGGATGATCGTCGAGGCGTTGAGCGAGGAGACCGGCATCGGTGACACGCCGAACGCGCGCAGTCGGCGCGAGGCGGTCGCCGGTCTGATCGACGCGGCGCGGGCGGCCGGCGACTACCGGCCCAGCGTCGACCCGCAGGCCACCGCCGTCATCGTGAACGGAGCCATCGACGCGATCGTGTCGGAGTGCCTGGCCGACCCCGACTTCGACAGCCGCCACGCAGCCGAGGAACTGGTCACCATGCTTCGCCGGTCCCTCGGCACCGCACCGCAGGACGCCGGGAACCCGTCGTCCTGATCGGCCGTCACACCAGGCCGGCGTCGCGCATCAGCTGCCACAGCCCGGCGCCGTCCGGGGCGGACAGCCACTTCTGCCCCGCCGGCCCCGAGGACGGGAGGCCGGCCGGGGCGGGCAGGGTGCCGGCCAGCACCGACTGCGCCGGGGAGAGCCGCCGGATCGCCACCCCGGCGACGTTCTCCGGGTGGGCGGCGGCGAACTCCCGGTAGATCTCCTGGTCGTGCTGGCCGTCGTCGCCGACCAGCAGCCAGCGCACGTCGGGGAACTCCTGGGCCAGCCGCGCGAGGGTGACCCGCTTGTGTTCCATGCCGCTGCGGAACCAGCGGTCGGCGGTCGGACCCCAGTCGGTGAGCAGCAGCGGCCCGGCCGGGTAGAGGTGCCGGGACAGGAAGCGGGTCAGCGTGGGCGCCACGTTCCACGCGCCGGTGGAGAGGTAGAAGACCGGCGCGCCGGGGTGCGCGGTGACCAGCCGCTCGTAGAGCACCGCCATGCCGGGCACCGCGTTGCGGGCGTGCTCGTCGAGCACGAACGTGTTCCACGCGGCGAGCAGCGGCCGGGGCAGCGCGGTCACCATCACCGTGTCGTCGATGTCGGAGATGATGCCGAACTTGACCTCCGGGTCGAGGATGCGCACCGGGGCGTCGACCGGCTCGGCGTCCGGGACACTGAGCCGGACCGTACCCCAACCGGGCGGCAGGTCCGCCTCGACCAGGGTGTCGACGAAGCCGCTGCGGTCGGCCCGCGTCTCGTGCCGCACCCCGCCGGCCTCGATGGTCACCGTGACGTGCTTGTTCGGCAGCGTCGTGAAGCTGCGCCAGCCGCGGACCTTGTCCAGCCGACCTCGCTGGCGGGTGTCCGGACGGCCCAGCAGCACCCGACACATCACCCGCACCCAGCCCGGCGCGCCATAGCCGGTGTACGCGACGATGTTGACCCGCCAGCCGGTGCGCCGCAGCCGGCGCTCGACGAGCTGGTGCACGGCGTCCTCGATCCGCGCAGCCCGGTGCAGGTTCGGAACGGCCAGTTGGCCGGCGGGAGTGGGTGGCACGCGCCAACCCTGCCACACGTCGACAGCCACGGCCACGCGAGCCGACCCCGGCTGCGCCACCGCGGCCCGGCCACCGCGGAGCCGATCCAGCCCACCCCGGCTGCGCCGATCCCCCTCGGCGGCCCGGCCGAACGTGAAACACTCCGGTCGGGACGACGACGGGGGCGTTGGTCGTGTCGCATCCAGAGCAGCACCGTGGGCGATGGCGCCCGCGACTCGATCGACCGGCGCTCGTCGCGCTGCTGTTCGGGCTCGTCGGTGTCGTCTACCGGCTGGTCCTGACGCTGTTCACGGTGCCGGTGTCGAACAGCGACGAGGCGACGTTCGGGCTCGCCGCGCTGCACATCGGGCAGGGCCGGGAACACCCGGTCTTCCTCTACGGCCAGCACTACATGGGGATGTTGGAGTCGTACCTGGCCGCTCCCCTGGTGGCGGTGGCCGGGCCGAGCTGGCCGGTGCTGCGCCTGCCGATGCTCGCGCTGTACGCGATCTTCCTCTACCTGATCCACCGCTTGACCCGCCGGCTCGGCACCCCGTGGTTCGCCGCCTTCGTGGTGGGTCTGCTCGCGCTCGGGCCGGAGCGGGTGGTGCGCGACCAGCTCACCGTCGTCGGTGGGCGGCCAGAGGTGAAGCCGGCGGTGCTGCTGATGCTGCTGATCACCGTGGGGTTGGCGGCCGGCACGGTCCATCGCCGACGGCTCGCGGTCGGCCTGTTCGGGCTTCTCGTCGGGCTGGCCGTCTGGTCGGACTGGCTGATCCTGCCGTACCTCGCGGTGGCCGGGCTGGCTCTGGTCTGGGCGGTGCGGCGGGAGTTGCTCGGCTGGTCCGGTCTACTGCTGGTGGCGGGGGTGGTCGTCGGCGTGGCCCCGATGATCGTGGACAACCTGCGGGCCGGGCCCGGTGAGGATTCGCTGTCGGTGTTCCGGGAGGTCAGCACCAAGGCCGGGCCGCAGCCGCCGTGGTCCGAACGGATCCGGGGCGGCCTGCTGGAGGGGGTGCCGCTGGCGCACGGGCTCTGCCCGGTGGACGGCTGCGGACGCTGGCAGCAGTGGTTCGGCGTGCTGTACCCGCTGCTGCTCCTGGCCGGCGCGGCACTCGCTGTGCTCGCGTACCGCCGCGCCGCCGGGGCGCCGGGCGGGGAGCGGGCCGGGACGCTGCGCGGGGAGCGGGTCGGGCCGGTCGTGCAGCTCGCGCTGATCGCCGGCGCCGCGTTGACACTGCTGTCGTACGTGCGCAGTCCGCTCGCCGCGACCAGTCCGCTGGACAACGCCCGCTACCTGTCGGTGCTGCAACTGTCGCTGCCGGCGGTGCTCTGGCCGCTCTGGGTGGCGGCGCTGACCGCCTGGCGGGGCACCAGCAGCGTGCTGGGGCGGTTCGCCGGCGCGCTGTCCGCCGCCGTGCTGGCCGCGCTGACAGTCACCACCCTGGTGATCACCGTGCTGTTCGCGGCCACCGGCACCGCGGCGTCGCGGACCGAGGAGCGCCAGGCCCGGGAGTTGGCCGCCGCGCTGCGCGCCGACGGACCCCACGAGGTGTACGGGGACTACTGGACCTGCAACCGACTGATCTTCAACACGGATGAGTCGGTGGTCTGCGGGGTCCTCGACGGGAACCTGTCGCCGGGGCAGAACCGCTACCGGCCGTACTGGCGGCAGGTGGGGCGGGCCGAGCGGCCGGGCTACGTGGTGGAGGCCGACTCGCCGATGGACCGGCGGTTGCGCCGGCTGCTCGCCGACCGGGCCGACGCCGCGCCGGTGCGCGAGGTCGGCGGCTATCGCGTCTACCACCCTGACACCCCGGTGCGGCCCTGGCGGTAGGGGCTGGTCGTACGCTGGCCGGACCGGCGCGTGGGGCGCCGCCGTTTCGCCCGTCGAGGAGATCCATGCTCATCCTGTTGCCGCCCTCGGAGGGAAAGGCCGACGCCGGCACCGGACGCCGCTGGGCCCCGGACCGGCTCTCGCTGCCCGAGCTGAACCCGGCCCGCGAGCGGGTGCTGAACGCCCTGGTGACGCTCAGCGCCGGGCCGGACGAGGAGGCCGCGCGGGCGGCGCTCGGCCTCAGCGAGGGCCAGCGGGGCGAGCTGCGGCGCAACGCCCGACTGCGGGAGGCTGCCACCGCGCCGGCCGAGCGGCTCTACACCGGGGTGCTCTACGAGGCGTTGGACCTGGCCTCGTTGCCGGCCACGGCGCAGCGGGCGGCGCGCCGCTCGATCCTGATCAGCTCCGGGCTGTGGGGCGCGGTCCGGTTGGCCGACCGGATTCCGCCGTATCGCTGCCCGATCGGCGCCCGCCTGCCCGACGTCGGGGCGCTGTCGACGTACTGGCGCAGGGAGCTGACGCCGGCGGTGGACAACGCCGCCGGGCGCGGCCCGGTGTTGGACCTGCGCTCCGGCGCGTACGCCGCCACCTGGACGCCGCGCGGTGAGCTGGCCGAGCGGACGGTCACCGTGCGGGTTCTGCACGAGCGGGAGGTCGACGGCGTGCCGGTCCGCTCGGTGGTCAGCCACTTCAACAAGGCGACCAAGGGGCGTCTGGTCCGGGACCTGCTCGTCGCCGGCGCCCGGCCGCGCACCGCTGCGGAGCTGGTGGGCACCCTGCGGGAGTTGAAGCACACCGTCGAGGAGCAGGCCACCGCCCCCGGCCGGGCGCGACAGGTGGATCTGGTGGTCACCGAGCTGTAGCGGCACCGCAGTCGCAAGATTTGCTCAAGGCTGGGCCGGAGCAGTTCCGTAACGGCGTGGCAGGGGCCACGGTAGGGCAACCCAGACTCCGACAAGGGAGCCTTCGTTGACCCACGAACCCGCAGTGCTCGACCGGCCCCACACCCCGACCACCCCATCTCCGCTGGGCTGGCTGACGCTGGGCGACGCGTTCGAGGCTGCCTGCCTGCTGCGCTGCACGCCGCCGCCGACCGCCGCCCGCCCCAGCGCGGTCCGGGCCGAGCACACCGCCGGGGTGGAGTTCAACCGGGAGGACGCCGCGCAGCGGATGCGGCAACTGCTCAACCGGCTGGACATCCCGGTCAGCCACGAGGTGACCGTCGGCGGCCTGCGCCGCCGCTACGAGCTGCACCGGCTGTGGGTGCCCCGGGAGCACCAGGGCGCGTACACCCGGATGTTGGACGCGGGCTGGTGGCAGGGGCGGCGCGAGCTGCTCGGCGGGCCGCTGCCCGGCGCCTCACCGGCCCGCCGACGGTTGGTGACCCGACTGGCGGAGGCGGCCTGGCGCTCGGCGCTGCTGGCCGCCGGACGGCACGTCCGCCGGCACATCCTCGGTGTCCGGCTCACCGACCGGGAGCTGGCCGCAGTGCTGATCCGGGGAGCGGCCGTGCTCGACGTGCCGGCCCGGCTCCGCCCCGGCACCGGTTGCTTCCTGGTCAGCGTTGCCGACGGCCCGGACCGGCAGCGGATCCTGCGCAGCGCGGCGTTGGAGCCGGCGCGCGGTCCGCTGGCCGCACCCGGGGCGGCGACAGCGCGCGGGGTGATCCCGGCGTCGGCGCGGGGCGCGGTCGTTGCGCCGGCAGGTCGCACGGCCTGCTGATCGGGTTCCGAGCGTCCTGCACGTCGCCGGCCCGGGCTTGCGCGCACCCGCCCGACGGCGCACAGTGCACCGCGTGAGTCGTACCTCGTCCAGCCGCGCCGGCCTGGCCGCCCTGTCGACGGTGCTGCTGATCGCGAACCTGGCCGTCGCCAGCTGCCGGGACGCCCCGACCGAGCCGACGTCGATCCGGATCGCCACAGGTAGCCCCACCGCTGTCTACTACGCGTTCGGGCAGTCCCTGGCGGCCATCCTCAACCGGGAACTCCCCGACGTACGGGCCAGCGTGGTGATCACCGCCGCCTCGGCGGAGAACGTCCAGCTCGTCGGCTCCGGCGGAGCCGAGCTGGGCTTCACCCAGGCCGACGTGCTGCCCACCAGCACTGCGGGAAGCCCCGCGGTCGACGCCGTCGCCCGGGTGTACGACGACCAACTGCACCTGGTCACCACGAGCGGCGGCCCGGTCCGCACCGTCGCCGACCTGCGCGGCCGGCGAGTTTCCGTCGGCGCGGCCGGCTCGGGCACCGAGATCACCGCGACCCGGCTGCTGGAGGTGGCCCGCCTCGGTGGTGACGAGGTGCGTCGGGAGCGACTCGGCCTCGACGACTCGGTGACGGCGCTGCGCTCCGGGCGGATCGACGCGTTCTTCTTCTCCGGTGGGTTGCCGGTCCGGGGCATCGAGGAGTTGGCCGAGGCCAGCGCCATCCGGATCGTGGACCTCAGCGAGTGGACCGAGCCGCTGCGCTCACGCTACGGCCAGGTCTACGTCTCCCGGGACATCCCCCGCTCGGTGTACGGGGTGGACGCGGTGACCACCGTGGCCGACCCGAACTACCTGATCGTTCGGGCCGACCTGCCGGAGCCGTTGGTCCGTGAGGTGACCCGGCTGCTGATGGAACGCCGGGCCGAGCTGGCCGCCGCCCATCCGGCGGCGGGGCGGATGAGCCCTCGGTCGGCGATCGTCACCGCGCCGCTGTCGCTGCACCCCGGCGCCGCCTCCTGGTACCGCGCCACCAAACCCTGACGGCCGGGCCTTACCGTGCCGGGGAGGGTCGCAGCTCGGCGGCCGGTTTCTCCTCCGCCGGCTCCACCGCAGGGGCCGGCGTCGGGAACCACAAGGCGGCGACCAGCCCCCGCGACTCCCCCGGGCGCATGGTGAGCCGCCCGTCCGAGGCGTCCACCAGCACGGCGGCGATGGTCAGGCCGAGCCCCGCGCCGTCCACGTTCTGCGCGTCCGGGGCGCGCCAGAACCGCTCGGTCGCCTGGCCGAGCTGACTCTCGGTCATGCCGGGGCCGGAGTCGCGTACCTCCAGCGCCACCCCGCCGTCGCGGCGGGCCACCGTCACCGTCACCGCCCCGCCCGTCCCGCTGAACTTCACCGCGTTGTCGATGAGCGCGTCCAGCGCCTGGTCGACGGCGGTCGGCACGGTCTGGGCGTACGCCGGGGCGTCGCTCGTGGCCAGCCGCAACGCGACCGACCGGTGCCGGGCCAGCGGCGCCCACGCGGCCACCCGGGAGGCGGCCACCGCGGCGGCGTCCACTGTGACGCGCTCGTTCTCCTCCCGTTCGGCCCGGGCGAGGGTGAGCAGAGCGTCGAGCACCAGCGCGAGCCGGTCGGTTTCCTCCAGCGCCAGCCGGTGCTCGGACCTACCGTCCGGGTCGGTGAGGCTGGGCCCCAACTCCTCCACCCTCAGCCGCAGCGCGGTGAGCGGGTTGCGCAGTTGGTGACTGGCGTGCGCGACGAAGGCACGCTGCCGGTCCATCACGTCGGAGACCACGTCGGCCATGTGGTTGAAGCTGGCCGCGAGGCGGCGCAGCTCCGGCGGTCCCAACCGGTGCTGCACCCGGGCGCCCCGGTCGCCCTCGGCGATCTCGTGGGTGACGGCGTCCAGTTCGGTGACCGGGCGCAGCACCCAACCGGCCAGCCCGAACGCGGTGAGCACGCAGGCCAGCACGGCGAGCAGACCGGCCAAGGCGAGCAGCAGCCACCACGCGACGACGGCTCGACGGATCGGGCCGGCCGGGGTCACGATCACCACCGCGCCGAGCACCTCACCTCCGTCGTTGATCGGTACCGCCACCACCACCGGGTCGGTCGTCCAGGGCCAGACCGACTCGGGGGCGCTGGTCTGCTGCCCGGACAGCGCGACGTCCAGCACCGTCGCGGTCCCCGGGCTGGCCTGCCACCTCGGCGACGAGACCGGGATGTTCCGGTCCCGGTCGACGATCGCGGCGCTGATCGCGTACAGGTCGTCGTAGCTGGTCAGCTCCGACTCGATCGGGCCGGGCCCGCCGTCGCGCAACGCCGGGCCGGCCAGCGAGGCGAAACGGGTGGCGTCGGCGAGCCGGTCGGCGCGGACCCGTTCGGTCTCCCGGCTGGCCATGGTGGCGGCAAGCGGGGTCTCCAACGCGATGAGGACGAGGACCATCAGCAGCAGATAGCTGATCACCAGGCGACGGCGCACGTCAGCTCCTCACGCGTCGCGCAGCCGGTAGCCGACGCCGCGCACGGTCTCGACCAGGCGGGCGTCGCCGAGCTTGCCGCGCAGCGACCCGACGTGCACCTCGACGGTGTGCCGGTCGGCCCAGGTGGTGCCCCAGGCGTCGAGCAGGATCCGGTCGCGGGGCACCGCCACCCCGGGCTGGCGGGCCAGCGAGAGCAGCACGTCGAACTCCTTGCGGGTCAACGTGACGGCACGGCCGTCGACGGTCACCGTCCGCGCGGCCACGTCGATGCGGACCGGCCCGGCCTCGATGAGGTGCCGTTCGGGCGCGGCGTTCGCGGCGCGGCGCAGCACCGCCTCGATCCGGGCCTGCAGCTCCACCATCGAGAACGGCTTGACCACGTAGTCGTCCGCGCCCAGGCGCAGACCCAGCACCCGGTCCCGTTCCTCACCCCGGGCGGTCACCGCGATGATGCCGAGCTGACTGCTGCGCCGACGCAACTCCCGGCACAGGTCGGTGCCGTCGCCGTCGGGCAGGGTCAGGTCGAGCAGCACCAGGTCACAGGGGGCGGCGGAGAGCGCGGCGGCGACGGTGGCGGCGTGCTCGACCTCGTACCCGCGGCGGGTGAGGGCGGAGGACAGCGCAGCGGCCACCCGGCGGTCGTCCTCCACCAACAGGATCCGCACCCGTGCCCCCGTCCGTCGCAGCGCTGTTCTGCGAATGGTGGCAGAAGAGCGCGCGGACCGGGAGGCCACCCGCTCGCGCTGGGCGGGCTACCGGCCGCTACAGGCCGAAGGTGTCGTCGGCGACGGCGTCCCGGACGCCGTCGGTGAACCCGCGGAAGCCCGGGTCCTCGTGGCTGGCCGGCACACTGGTGACGCTGACCCCGCTGGCCTGGGTGACCGCGTCGACCAGGGCCGGATAGTCGATCTCGGCGTCCTGGAAGGCGTCGTCGTCCGCCTCGGCCAGGTTGATCACGTGCTGCACGTCGTCGGACGACGTGTCCGGGTCATCGGCCCACTCGCCACCGGCCTGGTAGCACTCGTCGTACAGCGCGCGCTGGCTGTCGGTCCAGTCATCGTCGTAACTCTGCATCGTCCATCCCTCCGCGGCCCTTGACCTGAGCATGCCCGGCGGGAGGCGACGGGCGCTGCGGTACCGGCGAAAACCGGGCAGGCGCGCCGACCACGGCCCCGTACGCTGCTGTGGTGATCTACAAACTGCTGTCGAGCGCGGAATGGGACGACGCCCTCGCCGCCGGTGCCTTCACCGGCTCCGCGGTGGACCGGCAGGACGGGTTCATCCACCTCTCCGGCGCCGACCAGGTGGTCGAGACGGCGCGGCGGTACTTCACCGGGGCGCCCGGGTTGACACTGCTCAGCGTCGAGGAGGAGCGACTGGGCGACGCGCTGCGGTGGGAGCCGTCGCGCGGCGGGCAGCTCTTCCCGCACGTGTACGGCCCGCTGCCGGTCGCGGCGGTGGTGGCGGCGCGGGCGTTGCCGGCGGACCTTCCGGCCGCCGACGCGGTGGCCGCCCTGCTGGGCTGACCCGGTGGACGCTCCGCCGGGCCGACCCGGTGGCGGCTCTGCTGGCTGACACGGACGCGCCCGACCCGACAGTGTCGGGCCGGGCGCGATGCCGTAGGGACGGGGCTCAGTGGCAGAGCCGGTCGATCTCCTGCTGGAACCGGTCCATCGGGTTCGCCTCGGCGGGGCCGAGCAGGTAGGTCTTCAGCTCCCGGCGGGCCTCGGTCATCGGGTCGTCACCGGCCCTGGTGACCGACACGATCTTCTCCAGCTCGCCGCAGTCCTTGGAGAGCAGGTACGCGGCCCGAGCCGTCGGGTACTCCCGGCGGAACTCGTCCTCCGACAGGCCGGCCGGGTTGGCCACCACGTACGGCCGCTGGCTCTGCACGAAGTCGGACACCACACTGGACACGTCGCTGATCAGCAGGTCGGTCTGGTTGAAGCAGTCGAACAGCGCCGGCGTGCGGCCGGTGACCACCAGGTGCGCGGTGCCGTCCAGCGAGGAGGCGTCCGGGTTGCCGCCGGCAGCGCGGATCGCCGTGACGACCCGGTCGTGCACGACCTTCGCCGCCCTGGACCGCGACCCGGTGAGCGGGTGCGGCTTGTAGATCAGGCGGACCCGAGGATTCGTGGCGAGCAGCCCCTTCACGATCCGCTCACCCATCAGCACCAGCGAGGTGTGGTACGGGTCGTCGTCGAGCCAGCCCTCCCAGGTGGGCGCGTAGAGCACTGTGAACGGCCGGTCCACCGACTCGGCGCCGAAGGTGTGCACACCGGCGAGCTGCGGTCGGCCGATCTCGACGATGTCCGAGTCGAGCACCCCCACCCCGGCCCGCGCGTAGCGTTCCCGGCCGGCCAGGCCCGCGACCCAGACTTCGTCGTACACCTTGCTGTAGGGGTTGACGCTGGCCTGCTTGTCGCTGTCGCCGTGCCCGACGAAGACGTGCTTCGTACCCGGCTCGCGGAGCATGTGGATGTTCGCGCCGACGTTCGCTGAGTAGAGCGCCGCGCGGATGCCGCCGAGGTCGAGGTTCATGAAGTCGACCCCGGCCGGTACGCAGATCACCGGCAGCCGGGTGTCGGCCAGCTCGAGGAACGCGTCCCGGCTGCGCAACAGCACCACAGCGCGCTGCTGGAGCGCCTCGGCCGGGGCGAGCCACATGTTCGCCTGGTAGACGTCCTTGGCCGGGCCGGCGAAGTAGAGCGCCACCTCCGGCCGGTAGTTGTCCAGCCAACGCTGGACCGCCGGCAGCAGCGGACCCTGCCCCGCGCCCCGGCCCCGCAGCCAGGTCAGCGCGATGATGGCGCCCACCAGAGCGGTCGCCAGGACCGCCACAGCGCCGGCCACGAAGAACGGCGTCGGATCGTGCTGCACCGCCGCGGCCACGCCGGCCGGCACCAGCAGCAGGTTGAGCAGGGGCATCCGGTCACCGGCGACCGCCGCCGCCCAGGCGGGCGGCTGCGGGGCGCTGGACAGCGGACCCAGCTCGATGTTGCGCACCATGGCGGAGAGCGGGTTACGACGCTCGATCATGGTGGAGAACGCACCGGCGAAGACCGACACGACCCACACCGCGGCCGGCAGCACGAGCAGCAGGGTCAGCTCGCCGCCGGTGAGCCGCACCTCGGCGGCGACCAGCAACACGGCGGCGAGGTCCCGGGTGAGCTGTCGGTACGACCAGTGCAGGCCCACCTTCTCCAACAGCAGCTGCGACGGAGGTGACCAGCGGGCGACGGCGAACTCGCCGATGATGGCGGCAAGGCCGGCGACGGCGAACAGGCCGACCCAACCGAATACGCCGCCGAGGAGCATGACCAGGTAGGCCAGTACCAGTAGCGCACTCTGGGCGGCCACTCCGAGGCGTCCTGTGAACGTGCCGAACAAAGAGTTCGCTCCCTACGAGGTTTCGTTGCGGGCGATGCCCGTGATGGACCGACGTCACTCCCCCGTCGCGCAGCGGCTCAGTCGCGGCCGGCTGCGTGTGACTGCGACCTTAACGCGAGGGGACAGCTCGGTGTCGCTCGGGTATCCGGCACCATTTCGGGCAAAGTTCCACACCGGGGTGCACCCGACCCACCTCGGGGTCGGGCGCTCGGTGCGGGTGAAGCGCTCAGCCGACCCGCCGGAAGCAGGTCATCGCGCCGGGCGCCGGGCGCGTGGCGAACTCCCGGTAGCCCAGCTGCGGCGCGGTGTCGCGGGCGTACCGGTTGCCGTTGTAGACGCAGATGGTGCCCACGTCCAGGCGGTCCAGTACCGGCGTCAGCTCGGCCGGCGTCGGGCTGGAGGTGCCGTCGGCGAAGTCGGAGAGCAGCAGTCGGTCCTTGGCGAACTGGGAGCTGAGGTCGTACTCGACGAGGTAGAAGTCGCGGGGCAGGACGACCCGGACCTCGCTGGTGATGATCGGCGTGGTCCGCATGATCGTTTTCGGGGCGAGCAGCAGGCCCTCCGGGCGGTCCAGGCCCTTGATCCAGAACGCGATCGACTGACGCTGCTGCGGAAGCTTCCAGGTGGGGCGGTCGTGCACCTCGACCCAGCTCTTCGACGACCACATCGGGGTGGCGAACAGCGCGAACGAGGCGACCAGCAGCACCGCGATCCCCCCGGACGCCGCCCGGCGCAACGCCGGGGTCGGTGCCGGCACGCGCACGGTGCAGAGCAGACCGATCAGCGTCGGCAGGGCGAGCAGCCACGGCACGCGCCAGAGCACCACCGAGATGCCGCTCAACGCGCTCAGCAGCTCCAGCACGCCGGGCACGAACAACACGCTCAACGCCAGGGCGGCGCCGGCCGCGAGCAGCGCGGGCGTACGCCGACGGGCGAGCAGCGCGCCGCACCACAGCGCGAGACCGCTGATCACCCCGACCACACCGAACAACAGGGTCCGCTTGTAGGTGTACGCCGCGTCGAAGAAGGCGTCGTCCGCCCCGGTCGCGGTCATCCCGCCGAGCAGCAGCCGGGAGACCACCAGCGAGCCGATCGGGTACGCGAGGGCGGCGACCGCCGCGACGATGGCCGCCTTCCAACGGCCGACCAGCAGCATGGCGAAGCCGGCGGCGCCGACCAGCATCGGCAGGATGATCGCCGCGGTGTTGGTGAGCCCGATCGCGGTGATCGAGAGGGCCACGATGAGCAGCAGGCTGCGCCGCGACCGGTTGTCGAACCACTCGGTCAGGTAGAGCCACATCAGCGGGATGACCGCCGAGACGAACATCCCCTTGCCCTCGTGCAGCCGCAGCAGGTGGAACGTGCCCAGCGCGGCATCGTCACCGGCGACGAGGTAGAGGTACGCGATCGCCACTGTGAAGGCGAGCAGCGGACGGCGCGGGGCCCACCGGTGCGTCAGCCGCCACAGCGCCAGCGCCGCGATCACCGCCATGATCGGCAGCAGCACGTACCAGAGGGCCGAGCTGGCGTGGATGCCGACGACATTGGCGAACGCGCCGTCGAAGACCTCGATCGACGGGATGGGCGGTTGCGAGCCCATGGACGGCAGCACGTTCTCGGAGAACAGGAAGTCGTTGAGCGGGATCAGGTCGCGCTCGGCGATCCACACCGACTTGCCGACGTAGTAGACGTCGTCCGGGGTGTTGCGGGCCATGAAGAACGAGGAGATGCCGACCAGGGCCGAGACGACCAGCGCGTACGCCGACTGCACAGTGGTGGGCGCCGGGGCCGCCGGGGTGGGCGCCGGGCCGCTCACCCAGGCCTGGCGTACCAGCAGGAGGCCGCCGACGGCAGCGAGCAGGCCGGCCACCGCCGGGATCCACCAGGAGAGGCTGGTGCCGGTGCCGGCCACCCCGGCGGAGACTGCGGCCACCACGGCGGCGACCAGAACCCCGATCAGCAGGCGGCGGTCGGCGGCGGCGCGTGCGACGACGGGTTCATCCTGAGCGGCCGGGGCGCTGTCGGTCGGGGTGCTGTCGGCCGGGGCGCGGCGGCGGGCGCGCAGCACGGCCACGACCGCGAGCACCACACAGGCCAGCAGCCAGATCCGGAAGGTCACCGACGGACGCAGGTCCCCCAGGAAGGCCAGGTGGTAGAGCACTGTGAAGAGCGCGAACGCGATCACGGCGCCGTCGGTGAGCACCGCCGGGGCGACGGCCACCAGCGCGCGTACCCGGGACAGCCCCGCGCGAGCGCCGGCGGGTCGGGATGCCGGCCCGGTCCGCGGCGTCGGGTCCGGTTCGGCGGGCGCTACGGCGATGCTGTCGACGTTGGCCACGGGCGTCCTTACTCGTCAGGCGGATGAGGGGCGTCGGCACGGTGACGGCCGGGTGTCAAGGGGGCAGCGTAGCGGAGTCGGGCAGGGGGGCCGCTGCTGCTGGCGACCGAGTGTCGAGGGCTGGTCAGCCCGATATCGGAGCCGCCCGGGGACGGGGCAGCGCGCTGTCGGCGCCGAGCCCGGCGGCCACGGATTCGACCAGGTTGTCGAGGTAGCCGTCGGTGAGTGGGAGCCGGGCGATGGCGAGCCGCCAGTAGAGCGGCCCGACGATGAGGTCGATGGCGGCGTCCAGCTCGGTGTCGGCGGGCAGCTCGCCACGCTGCATCGCACGGGTGACCAGGCGACCGCCGATCTCCTGCTGCCGGGCGTGCAGCACCTGACGCAGGGTCGCGTCGATGCTGGGGTTGCGGGCGGCCTCGGCCAGCAGGTCCGGAATGATCTGCGACGCCAGTGGGTGGCGCAGCGCGTGCGCCACCGCCTGGAACAGCAGCGCGAGATCACCGCGCAGCGTGCCGGTGTCCAGAGCGGGGAGCTTGCCGTGTGCCGCGGCGGCGACGATCTCCAGCACCAGGTCGAGCTTCGAGCTCCACCGGCGGTAGATCGCCGTCTTGCTGACGCCGGCCCGCCGGGCCACCGCCTCGATGGAGAGCCGGCCGTAGCCGACGGCGGCGAGCTCCTGCATCAGCGCCCGGCGGATCGCCGTGGTGATCTCGTCGCGCAGCACCGCCGCGCCAGCCGGCGCCCGCCTCTTTTCGGTGGTCATCGAGGGCTCTTATCGCAGGTCACGCCGGACAGCGTAGCGCAACGACGGTACGGTTGCGTCCCGACGTGTTTCGGACTACTGTCCTCGCAGCGACGAGGCGGCGCCCCGCGCAAATTTCCCACTAGGATTCGATCGTCGCGAGCAACCCCCGTCTGCACGAAAGATCGGAGCGCCATTTCCATGGCCACCACCGCGCTGGTCGACCCCGACACGGGCCTGACCCAGGCGCAGCTGGCCGCTCGGCACGGGCTACGGGTCGCCGGTGAGCGACCCAGCCTCGTCGAGTACAGCCGCCGACTCTGGGCCTACCGGCACTTCATCGCCGCGTACGCCAATGCCAAGCTCGTCGCCTCGTACAGCAACGCCAAGCTGGGTCAGCTGTGGCAGGTGCTCACCCCGCTGACCAACGCGGCGGTCTACTACCTGATCTTCGGGGTGGTGCTGGCACAGAACAGCATCCCGAACTTCATCGCCTACCTGACCACCGGGTTGTTCATCTTCAACTTCACCCAGAGCGCCGTCTTGGCCGGCACCCAGTCGATCAGCAGCAACCTCGGGCTGATCCGGGCGCTGCACTTCCCCCGGGCCAGCCTGCCGCTGTCCACCACGATCACCCAGTTCCAGCAGTTGCTGGCCTCGATGGTGGTGCTGGTCGGCATCGTGCTGGCCACCGGCGAGCCGCTCACCTGGGAGTGGCTGCTGTTGGTGCCGGCGCTGCTGCTGCAAGCGGTGTTCAACGCCGGCGTGGTGCTGCTGGTGGCCCGCCTCGGCGCCAAGTCGAGCGACCTGAAGCAGGTCATGCCGTTCATCATGCGGACCTGGATGTACGGCTCCGGCGTCCTCTACAGCGTCACCCTCTTCGACCGGCTGCCCGGCTGGGCGACGACGCTTGTGCAGTACAACCCGCTGCTGGTCTACATCGAGCTGGCGCGGTACGCGCTACTCGAGGAGGCACCGCTGCTCAACGAGTCGCTGACCCAGCTCTGGCTGGTCGGCGCCGGTTGGGCGCTGGTCGCCGGCATCGGCGGCTTCATCTACTTCTGGCGCGGCGAACAGGAGTACGGCCGTGGTTGATCACTTCGACGCCCCCGTTGAGGCGAGCGCGACGATGACCCGAAACCAGGAGCGCATCCCGACAGTGGTCGTGGACGACGCGCACATCATCTACCGGGTGCACCAGGGCGCCGCCGGTGGCACCACGCCGGTGGCCGCGCTGCGCCGGCTCGTGAAGCGCACCCACGCGCCGAACGTCCGGGAGGTGCACGCGGTCAAGGGCATCTCCTTCACCGCGTACCGGGGCGAGGCGATCGGGCTGATCGGCAGCAACGGCTCCGGCAAGTCCACCATCCTGCGGGCCATCGCCGGCCTTCTGCCGGTGAACCGGGGCGCCATCCACACCCAGGGGCAGCCGTCCCTGCTGGGCGTCAACGCCGCCCTGCTCAACGACCTCTCCGGGGAGCGCAACGTCACCCTCGGCTGCCTGGCCATGGGCATGCACCCCGACGACGTGGCCAAGCAGGCCGCGGGGATCATCGACTTCTCCGGGATCAACGAGCGGGGCGACTTCGCCAGCCTGCCGATGCGCACGTACTCGTCGGGCATGGCGGCCCGGCTGCGGTTCTCCATCGCCGCCGCCAAGAAGCACGACGTGCTGCTGATCGACGAGGCGCTCGCCACCGGCGACAAGGGCTTCCGCAAGCGCAGCGAGCAGCGCGTGCGGGAGCTGCGGGAGGGTGCGGGAACGGTGTTCCTGGTCAGCCACCAGCTCTCCTCGGTACGGGACACCTGCGAACGGACGATCTGGCTGGAGTCGGGCGTCATCCGGATGGATGGCCCCACCGACGAGGTCATCCGGGCGTACGAGGCGTACGCGAACAGCAAGTAGGGTTCCGGCGAACGTCCGGCATCGACATGACACCCGAGGACCGCGTCGCCCGCGTTGGGGCGACGCGGTCCGCGCGTTAAGGTTCATTCCGTCGCCGCTCGGGCGGAACCTTCCGTTAACGCATCCCTGAGAGTGAGGATCCGGCAATGACGCAGGACCAGACCACTGGCCCGGACGCCGAAGCGGAGACCCCGACGCCGTGGCGGCCCTCGCGGACAGTGGCGGTGGTTCTGGCCGGCGGCACCGGGACCCGGCTGGGCCTCGGCATCCCGAAGCAACTGCTGAAGATCGCCGGTAAGCCGATCATCGAGCACACCCTGGCGGTCTTCGAGGCGGCACCGGAGATCGACGAGATCATCGTGCTGATGGCCACCGGCCACGTCGAGGACGCCCAGCAGATCGTCGAGAAGGCCGGCCTGCGCAAGGTCACCAAGGTGATCGAGGGCGGTGACACCCGCAACGCGACCACCCGGATCGCGCTGGACGCGGTCGGCCCGGAAGACTGCAACATCCTCTTCCACGACGCGGTGCGCCCGCTGCTCAGCGGCCGGATCGTGCGTGAGTGCGTCAACGCGCTCTGGAGCTACGACGCCGTGGACGTGGCCATCCCCTCCGCGGACACGATCATCCAGGTCGACGAGAACGACTGCATCACCGACATCCCGGTACGCTCCCGGCTGCGCCGTGGCCAGACCCCGCAGGCGTTCCGCTCCCCCACGATCCGGGCGGCGTACCAGATCGCCGAGGACGACAGGGACTTCGCCGCCACCGACGACTGCGGCGTGGTGCTGCGCTACCTGCCCGGCACCCCGATCAAGGTGATCGACGGTTCGGACGAGAACATCAAGGTCACCCACCCGGTCGACGTGCACCTGGCGGACAAGCTCTTCCAGCTCGCCGCGGCGCAGGCGCCCCGGCTGACCGACCACCGCAGCTACAGCGAGGAGCTGACCGGCCGGACCATCGTGGTGTTCGGCGGCAGCTACGGCATCGGCCACGAGTTGACCGAGCTGGCCCGGCGCTACGGCGCCCAGGTCTTTCCGTTCAGCCGTTCCAGCACCGGCACCCACGTGGAGCGGGCCGAGGACGTCGAGGCCGCGCTGACGACCGCCTTCGAGGCCACCGGCCGGATCGACCACGTGGTGGTCACCGCCGGCATCCTGGAGAAGGGCGCCCTCGCCGAGATGGACGAGGAAACCATGGACCGGCTGCTCCAGGTCAACTTCGTCGGCCCGGTGACCATCGCCCGCCAGGCCCTGCCGTACCTCCAGCAGACCAAGGGCCAGCTGCTGCTCTACACCTCCAGCTCCTACACCCGGGGCCGGGCCCGCTACGCGCTCTACTCGGCCACCAAGGCCGCCCTGGTCAACCTCACCCAGGCGCTCGCCGACGAGTGGGCAGACGTGGGTGTTCGCGTCAACTGCATCAATCCGGAGCGCACCGCCACCCCGATGCGGACGCGGGCCTTCGGCGAGGAGCCGGAGCACACCCTGCTCGCCGCTGAGGCCGTCGCCCAGTCGTCGCTGGACGTGCTGATCTCCGACCTGACCGGCCAGGTGATCGACGTACGCCGGGCACCCGGCGACGGGCCCACGCCGAGCGTGCCGGCCCAGTCCGGGTCCGGTCGGTTCGAGACGCCAGCCGGCGCGACGTCCGCCAACTGACCCCGGCGGCTGCGGAACCACGAACGGAGCGACATGCGCGGCGACCTGGTCCGAAAGCTGGCCGCCCGGTGCCTGACCACCGGGTTGGCCGTGCTGGCCTTTGTCGTGCTGGCGCTGACCGGCGCCACCGGCTGGGGGCTGGCGTTGGCCGTCGCCGCGCTGGCCGCCTCGGCCGCCGAACAGCGGATCCGGCCCAGCGCCGACCTGGTGGCGGAGACCGCGTTGATCGCCGCGGCGATCCTGGTCGGTTACTCCCGGCGGTTGGACGGCGGGCTCAACCTCGCGCTGGTCGCCACCGGGCTGGTCCTGCTGGGGCTGGTGCTGCTGGTGGGGCCCCTGCGCACCGCCGGCAGTCTGGAGATCCGGGCGGCAAATCTGCGGGTACGCGCCTGGACGCCGCTGATCACCGACCGGCTCGGCACGGCTCTGCTCGGGCTGCTCGCCGCCCTGGCGCTCGCCGCCGCGCTCGCCCTGCCGGCCGGTGTGGCGCTGGCCGCCAGCCTGCTGGTCGGCGCGGGCGCCGGGGCGGTCGCGCTGGAGCTGGCCCGGCGGCGGTTCCGGCCGCGAGCCGGTGGCGGGTCGGTGGCCGCCGCGCTGCGCCGGCACCAGCCGGAGTTCCTGCTCTACTTCTCCGCGCCTCCCGGCTCGGAATACCAGGTCACCATGTGGCTGCCGTACCTGGAACGGATCGGCCGACCGTTCCTGGTCGTGCTGCGTGAGCCGGAGTTCCTGGCTCCGATCGCGGCGGCCACCGACGTACCGGTGGTCTACTGCCCCACCCTGGCGGCCATGGACGAGGCGTTGGTGCCGAGCCTGCGGGCGGCGTTCTACGTCAACCACGGTGCGAAGAACAGCCACTGCGTCCGCTTCACCCAGCTCACCCACATCCAGCTGCACCACGGCGACAGCGACAAGGCGCCGAGCGCCAACCCGGTGTCGGGGATCTTCGACCGGATCTTCGTGGCCGGGCAGGCGGCGATCGACAGGTACGCCCGCGCCGGAGTGCAGATCCCGGCGGACAAGTTCGTGGTGGTGGGTCGCCCGCAGGTCGAGTCGATCGAGGTACGCCCGGAGCCCGCGCGAGGGTTGGCGCACCCGACGGTGCTCTACACGCCGACCTGGACCGGGCACCACGCCGACGCCGACTACTGCTCGCTGCCGGTGGCCGACAAACTGTTGCGCCGACTGTTGGAGCGCGGCGCGACGGTGATCCTGCGGGCCCATCCGTACACCGCGCAGAACCCGGCATCGGCCCGCCAACTGGGCCGCCTGACCGAGCTGCTCGTCGCCGACCGGGCCCGCACCGGCCGCCAGCACGTGGTCGGCGCGGCGGCTCGGGAGCTGAGCCTGACCGAGTGCGTCAACTCCGCCGACGCGCTGGTTTCCGACGTGTCCGGCGTGATCTCGGATTTCCTCTACTCCGGCAAGCCGTACGCGGTCGCCGACATGGGCGACGAGGGCGACCGGTTCGTGGAGCGGTTCCCGCTGGCCGGGTCGGGTTACGTGCTGCGCCGGGACATGTCCAACGTGGACGAGGTGCTGACCGCGCTGCTGGACACCGACCCGCTGGCCGAGGCCCGCTGGGCCACCCGCCGCCGCTACCTGGGTGACTTCCCGGCCGAGTCGTACGCCGAGGCGTTCCTGACCGCCGCCCGCCGGGAGCTGGCACCGGCCGAGACACTGACCGCGTCCACACCGGCGTAGCCGCTCAGCGATACGGGTCGAGCAACGCCAGCACTGCGGCCGGGTCCTCCACGTGCGCGTTATGCCCGAGGCCGGGGAGGGTGGCGACCGGTACGCCGTACTCCTTGAGCTGTTCGTCGGTGACCATCGGGTCGTTCTCGCCGCGCGCCAGCACCACCGGCACGTCGGTCGCCGCCAGCAGCGCGGCCAGGTCGGGCTCGCCGACGGCGAAGGCGGCCGGGTCCATGGCGAGGCGCCACCGGCCGTCGACCTGGCGCAGCCCGGCGTCCACCACCGGGTGGTCGGGCGAGACCAAGCCGGCCAGCCCGGCGACCCGCAGGTAGCGGCGCGCCGCTTCGGTGCGGCTGGCGAACCAGCTCACCGGGCGGGCGGCGACCTCGGCGGCGCGGGTCAGCTCAGCGGGTGACCAGAGCGCCTTGATGCCCAGCCCGACCACAGCGTCCACCGGCGTCCCGGCCTCGCGGGCGGCCAGCGCCAGGCCGACCACCCCACCCAGCGAGTGCCCGAGCACCACCAGCCGGTCGTCGGGAGCGAGTGCCTGCGCGATCTGCTGGGCGAAGCCCACGAAGGAGTACGACGGCAGCGGCGACGCCCAGCCGTGGCCGGCGAGGTCCGGTGCCAGCCACCGCCCGGGCCAGTGCTGCTCGAGGTACGGCGCCCAGGGCAACCACACGTCCCCGGTCGCCCCCATGCCGTGCAGCAGCAGCAGGACCGGCCTGCGGCCGGCGTGACCACCCGTTTTCTCCACCACGGCCGCAGTCTCCCATGGTTCACGGCCTGGTACGAGAGCCGTCGATGACGGTTACGGCGGACCGCGCGGACAAACGCCGCGGGCGCCGGCCCCTTGTGGAGGACGGCGCCCGCGGCGGTCAGTGTGCCCGGGTCAGGCGGAGTAGCCCCGGCTGGCGATCCAGTTGGCCAGGTCGATCGTGGTGATCCAGTACGACGGGTCGGCCGGGTTCGCCGAGTCGGCGATCCGCACGGTGCGACCGTTGTCCTTGTAGCCCACGACGGCGATGTAGTGCCCGCCACCGTAGGAGTGCCAGCTGCCGTCGGTGTCGGTGGCGTCCCCGACGACGTTGGCCACCACGCCCCGCCCGTCGGTGATGGCCTTCACCACGTCGGCCTGGAGCCGGTCCATCTGAGCCGGGCTGGGCGCGCCGAGGAACATCCGGGTCCGGTACGGGGAGCCCTTCACCTCGGCGTTGAGCACCCGGGTGGTGTCCTCGGCCGAGTTGGTGCCCATCTCGGTGGTGCCCAGCTCGGCGCCGAGCTCCTCCTGGGTGCGGTCGATGCCAGCGGCGCTGAGCGCGTTGCGGGTGGCCGCCGGACCGCAGTTGTAGTAGGTGTTCTGCGCCTCGTAGTCGTAGTCGAGCACCTTGGTCGCGGGCGGCTTCGGCGGCTGCGGCTTGCGGGTCAGGTCAGGGTTGCTGCTGGCCTTGGCCGCGGGGGACGCGGCGCTGGTGGCCGGGGCGGCGGTGGTCGGCGCGGCGCTGGCCGAGGGGGACGCGTCCCGGACATCGCCGCGGGAGGCGGCGACGTCGCTGCGCATCTCGGCGACAGTGGTCGCGGTGCGCTGGCCGGCCGGGGCGTCGTCGGCAGTGGTGAGCAGGGCGCCGGTGGTGGTGGCGATCGCGAGGGCCGCGGCGGACGCGGCGACGATCTGGTACGGGCGCTCGGTGGCGAGGCGGCGGAGCTGACGCTTCAGGGTGTGCTTCACGGGGTCCTCCACGGGTCGGGGGGAGAGCGGCACACCGGGGCCGGACCGGCATCCGGGCAGGCGCCAGCGCGCGGACCGTGGTCCGCGGATGGTGAACCGCTCAGGGGAACGCCCGGCGCGGCCGGGCGGGAAAGGCGATGACCCGGGGGTCAGCTCACCGTCACTGGACGAATGAGCGGGTGCACCGCCGCGCCGTGGAGGCGAGGGAACAACCGAGGGGTGGAAAGGTGCTGCACGAGGACGGGACTCCTTCCGACACCGCCTACCGGGTTAGCTGACGGATTCGGGCGGGAAGATCGCCCTACCGCGGGCCGTGGCTCGCGGATTCACCCCAGACTTACTGATGGGTCCCCGGCTCGTTGATCACGATTAAGCGGGTCGATGCGGCGTCGCGTCTTGCGATCGGTTACCGCACCGGACGAGACGACACTACTGGCGTCTCAGCGCCCTGCCAAGCCAGGTTCACCTGCGTAAACCCCAATTGGCGCGACAATTTCTGCGCGTATTGCCGATGATGTGACTCGATGGGACAACCGGTTGCGGTGACGCCTACGGGCGACAACCGGACAGGCCGCAAAGAACGCGACCACAATCGCGGGAACAATGCCGCCGATCGCGCCGCACGTCCGATTTCGCAATGGGGTGACCGGCCTCACATCACGGATTGGGCTCAACCCACCCGGGCCGGGCGCCACAGTGCCACGACGGCGGGACGCAACGCCCCGGCCACCGTCCGACGCGCGGGCACCGGGGCGGGGCGGAGCCGGGCCGCCGCCGCGTACGCCTCCTCGGCGAGGGCACGAGCCGACTCGGCGGCCAACTCCGCGTCGCGCCAGGCGGCCCGCTCACGGTCGGCGGCCACCTGGTAGTCGGCCAGCCGCGCATCCCGGATCACCCGGCTGATCAGCACCTCCTGCTCGACCGGGTGTCGCCGGGGATCCCAGCCGCGCCGGTGCCCGAACACGTCGCCGAGCTGTGCCATGGTCAGGTCGCCCCGCCAGTACGCCGCCATCGCCGCTCGGTGCAGATAGCGTTCCCGGGCGGCGTACTCGGCGGGGGTGTGCGGGGTCTGTGGGGTGGGCAGTGTCCCGACGCCCGCGAAGCGGCGCGTGGCGGTGTCCGCCTCGTCGTACCCGATCCAGGCCCGCTCCAGCTGCTCCTGAGCGGTCAGCCAGGCGGCGCGCCACCGCTTGGCGGTGGTGGCCGCGCCGGCCGCGGCGACGGCCACCTCCTCGGCGTAGCGGCGCAGGTCGACGGCCTCGGCGGCGGCCAGCTCCCGAGGAGTGGGCCCGGCCGGGAGCGGGTCGTCAGTGGGCCGGTCCCGTTCGGGGCGGGCGGCCAGCACGGTGAGCAGGCCCAGGGTCAGCAGGAACAGCGTCGACCAGATGGCGGCGGCCTGCGGCACCTCGGTTACGAACTGGTAGAAGACGACGGTCTCCATGGTCGGCACCTCGGGGAGAGAGCAGTGCGATGGGGAGCCGCGCCGGCCAACGGGCCACTGTGGGCCACGGGTCGGCGGGTCCGGGAGCTGTGGGTCGACAGGGCGCGGTGACGGGACGGTCGTCCCGGTGGCTCAGCGCCCGGGTGGGGCCCGGGAAGCCCGACCGCTCGGACCGTCGACGAGGGGCAGCCGGTCAGATTCGGCAGCGCGGACCGACAGCACGCCGGACGCGATGGTGCCCTGATCGCCGGGGAGCGCCACCGGCATGTCGACCGACCAGGTCGGGACCGGCTCCTCGGTGACCTCCGGAGGTATCGCCGGGGCCGGGCGGGCCGCACCGGGTGCTCCGGCGAGCCAGCAGGAGGCCGCCAGCGACCCGGCGGCGACCGAGGCCGACACCGCACTCGACGTTGGCACCGGGCCGGGCGTTGACGAGGCGGCCGTGGCCGGGCCTGCGCCGAGCGCCAGGGCCGCGACGACGGCGAGGCTGGTCAGCACCCGAGTCGCCCAGCGCGCCACCCACCACAGCGGACAGGTGAACGCGACCGGAAGCACGTCCCCACGCTACCGTCGCGCCGAGCCTGGCGCACCGACCACGGGCGTGTCGAACTACGCCGCGCCGACCCCTTTGACCAGGGTGGACGCTGTCAGCTCAGGTCGACGTACGTTGATCGAGCGCCGGTCTGACCGACAGCGCCGGCAGGTCCGTCGACCTCACCGCGGGCGCTGCTTCCGAGGTCTCGCGCGCCATCGTCGCCGGCCGCGCGTTGTCGGGGAACGGGCGCCGGACGGGCCGCACGGCGCGGCGCGAGCCGGCGCATCATCGGGGTTTCGACGAAGCGGTGCAACAGCCCGGCGAGGATCAGGGTCGCCGCCAGGAAGCCGAACACCACGGCCGGGCCACGCCAGCCCGCGAAGCCGATCCCCCAGGTTCCGCTCCAGCGCAGCACGCTCGTCATCACCAGCACGTGCACCAGGTAGAACGCGAACGAGACCTCACCGAGCCAGACCAGCGGCCGGGACCGCCACGGCGAGCGCCGACCCCGCACGTCCGCGTCCGCGGCAGCGGTGATCACCAACAGGTACGCGACAGCGAGCAGCGTGGTCCACAGCTCGGCGCGGATCCACTGCGCGGCCACCACCCAGGTGACCAGGAAGATCCCGGTGGCCACGGCCAGGTTGGGACCACGCCAGAGCCGGCGGCGCATCAACTCGGCAGCCACCGCGCCCAACCAGAACTCCAGCGACCGTACCGGCGGGAAGATCTGGGTGAACCACCAGCGGCTCACCTCCGGCACCAACTCCTGCGCCGGCCAGAGCGCGAGGATCAGCAGCGGCAGCGCGACGATCAGCGCCCAGAGCACCTTCGGTCGGGCCCGGCGCAGCAGCGGCAGCGCCAGCGGCAGACAGAGGTAGAAGAAGAACTCGCAGGACAGCGACCAGCTGACCGTGTTGATGCTGTAGAACCAGCCCGGCCGGGGATCCCACGCCTGCAACAGCAGCAGGTTCTCCAACGCCGCCGCCGGCAGGACCGGGTCGGCGAAATACCAGGCGACGCCCAGCGTCGCCGCGAACAGCACCAGGTGGTTCGGGTAGATCTTGGCAATCCGTCGCCGCCAGAAGGTACGCCGGGAGTCCCCCTCGCGGGCCGACCAGACCAGCACGAACCCGCTGAGGATGAAGAAGAACTGCACCCCGGAGAGGCCCAGGGTGAACAGCTCGTCAACCACTGCCTTGTAGTCCGGCTCGGCGATGATCCGCATGGTGCCGGCGTGAAAGCCGAAGACCAGCAGAGCGGCGATCCACCGCAGCCCGGTCAGCGAGGGCAGCCGGGGCGGGGCGGGTGCGGGTCGGGCGGCCGACATCGCGGCGACGCTCGTCATGCCGGGATCCCGGCGCTCGGCAGGGTCACCAGCACTGTCGTAGCCTCCTCGGCGCGGCGTCGGACGGCGCGACGGCGACGCCCACGACGACCCGGCAGGGCCGCACCGAGGCACCCTACCGGGTCACTCCCGGGTGAACCGGACGCATCCCACCCGCCCCACCAGCCCGCGTTTCCCCGGCCGGGAGACCGTCCACCGGCCCGGCGTTAACCTTCCGCTGGGCGGGAGTTCAGAGAGTCCACCATCGGCGGCAACGTCAGGTTCCGGGGCCGGCCACCCGGGTCGTTGAAGGTGGCGGACGTGGTCAATGAGCCGACGCACGCACCGCTGCTGAGCATCGTCGTGCCCGTGTACGGCGTCGAGGCATACCTGTACCAGTGCCTCGAGTCGATCCGGGCCGACATCCCGGCGGGCGAGTCGGACGCGGTCGAGCTGATCGCCGTCGACGACGCCTCCCCGGACGGCTGCGGCGACATGCTCCGCTCGTACGCGGTCAGCCGCGACGGCGTGCGGGTCGTGCACCTGAGCAGCAACGTGGGTCTGGGGCTGGCCCGCAACGCCGGGCTCGACGTGGCCACCGGCCGGTACGTCTGGTTCGTCGACAGCGACGACTGGTTGCCGCCGGGCACGATCGCGGCGGTGTTGGACCGGCTGCGCCAGCACCAGCCCGACGTGCTGATGCTCGACCACCTGCGGGTGCACGAGGACGGCCGGCGGGAGGTCGACGCGAGCAGCCCGCTGCTGCGCGGCATCACCGGCGTGACCCGGCTGGCCGACCAGCCGCACCTGCTGCGGGTGCAGCACACCGCCTGGAACAAGGTGGTCCGCCGGGACTTCATGGACGAGCTGGAGCTGCGGTTCTTCCCCGGCTGGTACGAGGACATCCCGTTCAGCCACCCTCTGCTGATCGGGGCCGAGAAGATCTCCGTGCTGGACCGGGTCTGCTACCTGTACCGGCAGGGCCGCCAGGGCGCGATCACCTCCACCCGCAGCGGCCGGCACTTCGACGCCTTCGCCCAGTACGAGCGGCTGTTGGACTGGGTCGCCCGGAAGCACCCGGACGAGCGGTTGCAGGCCGAACTGTTCGAGCTGATGATCAGCCACTACCTGGTGGTGGTGGGCAACGACGGCCGGCTGCACCCACACCTGCGGCGCGACTTCTTCCACCGGGCCGCCGCGCACTACCGTCGGTACCTGCCCACCGGCGGCTACCCGCTGCCCCCGGGCGTGACCGGGCTCAAGCACCGCCTCGTCGGGCGGGGTGACTGGTTGGCGTACTCGGCGCTGCGCCAGGCCCACCGGGTCGCTGGCCGCCTGCGTCGTCCCGGCCCGGTGGGCGGCGCCGACGGCGGTTCGCTCGCCGCCGACGAGGAGCCGGGGCGAGCGGCGAGCGCCGGGCCGACGCGCGACGGTGAGCTCGCGCCGGAGCGGCGCGACGCGCTGGCCGTCGGCCGGCTGCCGTGATCGACCCCACCGCCGAGCACGCCGAGAGCCGGGGCGGCTCCCGGCGCCCTGATGTCCCAGGTCGTCCGCCCGCCGGGTGGACGACGACAGCACCACCGCACCCCGGTGCGGACGTACCTGAGCAGAGGTCGGAATGACGGCGACAATCAAGATCGGACCGCACGCGGTCGGTGCCGGGGAGCGACCGTTAGTGGTCGCCGAGATGTCCGGCAACCACAACGGCGATCTGAACCGGGCGCTGGCCATCGTCGACGCGGTGGCCGCGAGCGGGGCGCACGCGCTCAAGCTCCAGACGTACCGGCCGGACACCATCACCATCGACGTCGACACCCCGGCGTTCCGGATCTCCAGCGGGCACGAGCTGTGGGGCGGGGAGAACCTGTACCGCCTCTACGAACGCGCGCACACCCCGTACGAGTGGCACGCCCCGATCTTCGAGCGGGCCCGCGAGCGTGGCCTGACGGTCTTCTCGTCGCCGTTCGACGCGACCGCCGTGGAGCTGCTGGAGTCGCTGGACGCGCCAGCGTACAAGATCGCCTCGTCGGAGCTGGTCGACCTGCCGCTGATCCGACTGGTGGCCAGCACCGGCAAGCCGATGGTGATCTCCACCGGAATGGCGACGGTCGCCGAGATCGACGCCGCCGTGCGCACCGCCCGGGACGGCGGCGCGGCGGGCATCGTCCTGCTGGCCTGCACCGCGTCCTACCCGGCGCCGCCGGCCGACAGCAACCTGCGCCGGTTGCCGGTGCTGGCCGGCGCGTTCGACGTGCCGGTCGGGCTCTCCGACCACACGCCTGGCATCGGGGTGGCGGTCGCCTCGGTGGCGCTCGGTGCCTGCTTCATCGAGAAGCACGTGACGCTGGACCGGGCCGACGGCGGTGTGGACTCGGACTTCTCGCTGAACCCGGCGGAGCTCACGGCCCTGGTCGCCGAGTCGGGCCGCGCGTACGAGGCGCTGGGTGGCACCGCGATCGGACCGACCCCCGCCGAGCGGGAGGGGCTGCGGTTCCGCCGGTCGCTCTTCGTGGTCGAGGACGTCCGGGCCGGTGACCCGGTGACCGCGCGCAACGTCCGCTCGATCCGGCCGGCCGGCGGCCTGGCGCCCGTGGAGATCGATCGGGTCCTGGGCCGCACCTTCGCCACCGACGTCCCCCGCGGCACCCCCCTGAGCTGGAACCTGATCTAACCGCCCCGCCCCGCCCCGCCCCGCCGCGCCCCGCCCCGCCCGACTGCCCGTGTCGATCATGGACTTGTGGTGGGCGTTTGGACCCCCGGTGCCTGCTTTGTTAGGCACCACAACTCCATGATCGACGGGTGCGGCGGGGTGGGGGTTGGTGGGGGTTGGGTCTACCGGGGTCGGCCGTTGGCAGCGGAACCTCGACCGTTGGGGGCGAAGCCGACGGTGACCACCAGGTCAGCCGTGCGCAGGGTTCGCCAGAGCGTCGAGCCGTCGGCCGGCGTACCCAGGCCGTGACTCCGCCACCAGGTCGCGATCGGCACGTCGGCCAGCTTGCAGAAGCACTCTGCCCGGGTCCACCGGGCCCAGAAGTCACCCGCGCCGAACCGGCGGGCCAGCGCCGGGGGCACCGGGGCGTCGGCGCGCTCCGCGTCGATGGCCACCCGCCAGCCGGGCGCCGGCGGGCCGTACCAGCCGACGCACCGTCCATCGTCGAGGTGACTGCGGGTCACCGCGTCGGCCATCGCGGCCGGCGACCCGATGCGCAGATGCCGCTCGGCGGCGGCGAGCAGCCCCGGCACCGGACGCGGCACAGCGGCGTCGCCCACTCCCGACGACGGGGCCCGCCCGGTGGGGCCGGCCCGCCGCGCTGGTCGCACCGGGAGGGAACCCGGCAGCAGGTCAGATGGCGGCGGCACCGTCCACCACTATGACCTGGCCGTTGATGTTGGTGTGCTCCCGCAGCAGCATCCGCACGACCGGGGTCACCTCCACCGGCTCGGTCAGGTGACCGGTCGGGGTGCGGCGCACGATCTGGTCGAGCTGGGTCGGGCCGAGTACTGCGGACATCTCCGAGGCGAAGAAGCCGGGCGCGACCGAGTTGACCAGCATCCGGCCGCCCAGTTCGCGGGCGAGCGAGCGGGTGGCGGCGTCCATGCCGCCCTTGGTGGCCGAGTACGCGACGAGGCCGGGGAAACCGCGCTGCCCGCAGATCGAGGTGATGTTGACGATCCGCCCGCGCAGCCCCTTGGCGAGCATCCGGCGGATCACCAGCCGGGTCAGCTGGAGCGGGGCCGTCAGGTTGGTCTCGATGATCCGGGCGATGTCGTCGGTGGCGGTGTGCGCGTGCAGGGAGTCCTGTCCCATGGCGGCGTTGTTGACGATGCCGTCGATCGGGCCGAGGCGCTGCTCCACCTCGCGGACGAAGCTCTGCGCGGCGCGCAGGTCGGTGACGTCCACCGAGCCGACGTGCACCCGGTCGGGGTGCTCGGCGGCGAGCTTCTCCAACTCCGGGGTGATGGTGCGGGCGAACGCGGCCACGCGTACGCCCGCGTCGAGCAGGTCGGTGACGATGGCCAGGCCCAGGCCACGGGAACCGCCGGAGACGAGGACCACGGAGCTGGGCGGGACGAGCTGGGTGTCGGCGGGCTCAGACATCGCTCTTCAGGGTCTCCTTGACGGGAATGTCGGTCAGGACGCGAATGCGGCGCGGCACCGCGTGCTCGGGAAGCCGGTCGGCGCACCAGCGGACCAGCGTGGCCTCGTCCGGCACACCGGTGTCGGCGGCGGACGGGTCGGCGGCGAGGACCACCTCGGCGACCACCATCCGCCCGAGCACCGGGGCGCGGCGGCCGGTCACCCGGGCCCAGGCCACCGCCGGATGACCGGCGAGCACACCGCGAACCACACCGGCGGAAACCTTGCTGCCACCGACGTTGATCTCGTCGGAGTCCAGCCGGCCGGTGATCAGCACCCGGCCGTCGAGCACCTGCACCCGATCCCCGGTACGGATCGGGCCGGCGAGACCGGCCCCGTGGTACGGGGAGGTGACCACCAGCTCGTCGTCGCGGGCGGAGAGCGTCGGCCGGCCCGGGGTTTCCCGGTCCAGCCAGTCGACCGGGAAACCGGCCCGCCCGTCGTGGACCACAATGGACGCCCCCACCTCGGAGGACGCGTAGATCCAGGAGATCCGGGCCGTCGGGAAGACCTCCCGCAGCTGGTCCAGGATCGCCTGGTCCACCGGCTCGCCGCCGAGGGTGATCTGGCGCAGCGGCACCCGGGCCAGCGCTTCGGCGTCGCGGTAGAGGGTGCGGCGCCAGAAGGTCGGGGTGCCGGAGGCCGCGTCCACCCCGTGGGCGGCCGCGACAGTGGGCCAGTCGTCCAACTCGTCGGGCTCGACCACCACCAGGTGCTGCCCGGGCTGGGTCAGCGACAGGGTGACGACCTGCCACCAGGCGTACGTGCCCGGGGCGTACGGGCAGAGCCAGGTCCGGTCGGGTTGGTCGGCCCGCACCGTGGTCAACGTGTCGAGGGTGTGCCCAACCCGCTTCGGACGGCCGGTGGAGCCCGAGGTCAGCAGCCAGAGCCGGCCCGGCTCGGCGGCTCGCGGCCGGGCCGGTGCGCTCGGCTGCACGCCGTCGTCGTCGAGGACGCTGACGGTGAACCCGGCTTCCAGCAGCTCGGCGCGCATCACCGTGTCGACCCGACTCTCGGTGCTGAGCAGCAGCTCGGTGCCGCGTACGGCGTGCTGCCGGGCCGCGGTGAGCGCGTGCACTGCCGAGTGGGCGAGCACCGCCGCCGGGTCGGGCAGGGTGGGCGTCGGCAGCGAACGCCAGGTCAGCGCGGCGCCACCGACGACGAGCCGGTTGTCGACACCGGCCGGCTCCGGGTCAGCGGGGGTGGGGTGGCGCGACGTCGCGACGGTCACTGGTGTTGAAGCTCGACGAGGAAGTCGAGGACGTCCCCGACGGTGGCGATGCGACGCAGCCCGGGGGCGTCGAAGTTGAGCTCCTCCCCCGTCTCGTCCTCCACCCGCAGGGCCAGCTCGGAGAAGTCGAGCGACCGGAAGCCGATCTCCCGCAACTGCGCCGCGTCGTCCGCGGGCAGCTCCTTGTCCTGGTTCTTCAGCACCTGAGCCATGAGGTCGCGGATCTGCGCGCGACTCAATTCGTTCATGCGCCGCAGTCTACAACCCAACGAATGCATATCTGATTTCCCGGTAGGCCCGGGTAAGGTGCCGGAACCCGACGTGAACGGCTAGGAAAGCGAGACGCACGTGCTGCGCGAAGCGACGACGGACGACGTTCATCTGATGTTGTCCTGGCGTAATCAGGAAACCAATCGACAGGTCAGCAAGACCAGTCACGAGATCACCGTCGAGGAGCACGCCCGGTGGTGGTCGGCGGTCCGCGACGACCCGTCCCGGCGGGTGCTGGTGTACGTCCGCGACGACCGACCCTGCGGGGTGGTCACCTTCTTCGACCTGCGTTTGGACGGCCCCCGCACCGGCGCGTGGGGCTTCTATCTCGACGCCGACGGGCTGGACGAGCGGGGCGAGACACTGCCGGCCTGGCTGGGGGTCATGCGGGAGGCCGTCGAGTACGCCTTCGACGGGCTGCACCTGGACCGACTCGACGGCGAGGTACTCGGCCACAATACCGTCGTACGACAGATGAACCGACGTTTCCGATTCGTCGAAGGCACCCCGCGACAGGAGCTGTCCGACGGCCGGGAAATCACCGTCATCCCGATTTCCCTGGCTCGGGCGGACCGCCGCCAGCGCTGATTGTCGGACCCTTTTCCGCAATGGCCGGGAACCATTAACCAACAGTGCTCCTGGTGGACATCCGCCGTTCACGAATAGCGGTGTCCACCGGGCCGCGGTGGATCAGGCGCGCCGCCAGGCGGCCCAGTGCTGCTCCGGGTTGCCGCCGAGTCGGACGAAGCCGTACGCCGTGCCGTCCCAGTCGTCGGCCTGCCCGGGCGCCCAGCGGGCGAACACGACCTGCGCCACGGCCGGCGGCTGCTTGTCGCCGAACCACCGGACGTCGGTCCAGGTCACCTGGTGGCTGAGGTTGAACCGGAGGACGTAGTGCACGCCGGTCGACGCCCACACCCGCTCGCCGGGGCGTACGCCGACGTCGGCCACCCGGGGCGTCGGCGCGGTGCTCGCGGCGGTCGGTTGCACGATCCGCTGGTCGATCACCTGCATCGTGACGAGGTTGACCACCACGAGGGCGCCGAGGATCGGTAGCCGCAGGCGGGGCACCCGGACCGTGGCGACGAGCAGCACGCAGCCGGCGATGCCGACCAGCGACCCGACCACCGGTCGCAGCTCCCGCCAGCCCCCTGTCAACGCCACCAGGTCCGGCGCGCTGAAACCGCCGTAGCGCAGATGGTGGCCCTGGCTGGCCACGTACGCGAGTCGGGCGGCGACCACCGCGCCGCCACCGACCAGCAGCGCCACCGCGACCGCCGCCCGGCGCAGCACCACCCGCCACCCGGCGGTGAACAACACTCCCAGCCCGACCAGCAGCCAGAACGGCGCCAGCATCTGCACGTAGCGGCCGTAGATCGCGTCCAGCGGCTTGCCGGTGATGCCGGACAGGATCACCGACGCGCCGCCGGCCACTCCGACGGTCACCACCAGCGCCACGCCCAACGTCCAGCGGGCGGCGTCTCCGTGCCGTGGGCGCCACAGCTCGCGCACGGCGCCGGCCCAGGCCACCCCCGCCATTCCGAACGTGATCACCACGAGGTACCAGAGCTGGGTGGTGACCGCGGCACTCACCCGGGCCACGCCCTGGGCCGAGGCGATCGCCTCGAGCATGCTGCCGCCGGGGGTGCTGCCGAGCAGGTAGACCTTGCCGCCGAGGTAGCGGATGGCGGCCTCGTTGACGAGCGCCATGGCGAGCACCGGCAGCAGCGCCGCGAGCACCGCGGGCGGGCTGATCCGGCGGCGGACGAACAGCAGCAGGACCAGCCCGGCGTGCACGGCCACGATCACCAGGCCGCGGGAGTGCAGCAGGTGGAACCCGCCGACCAGCAGCCCCACGGTGGCGGCGGCGAGCGGGCCGGGCCGGGTGATCCAGCGGTGCACGGCGAGCAGCCAGGCGACCACGAGCGGCGCCATCACCGCGTCGATCATGGCGACGCCCGCGTAGAAGGCAGTGGCCGGCAGGGTCGCCGCCGCGACCGCGCCGAGCAACGCGTACGAGCGGCGCAGCTGGAACAGACGGCGACCGAACAGGTACGCCAGCGGCAGCAGCGTCGAGTTCACCATCGCGTTGATCAGCTGGACGATCCGGTAGCTGTCGGTGAAGTCCCGGTCCCCGAGGAACGCCGGCGAGATCAGCATCGGGTAGCCGACCCGGCGCAGCAGGTCGTTCTCGCTGCTGAAGCCCCCCGGGCCGCCGGCCAGCGCGCGGGCGGTGTTCAGGTAGCTGTCCTCGTCGGTATGCGCGATCGGCAGCACGACGTGCCGGGACCACCACATCCGCCAGGCCACGCTGAGCACCCAACCGACGACCAGCAGCAGCGGCACGAGCCAACGCCGGGCGGGCGGGCCGTTCGGCGTCTCGGCCACCACCACCGGCCGTTCGATCACGTCACTATCGGGTGCCATGAACGCCTCCAGAATTGCCGGCCGGACCGGGCCCGCGCTGATCCGACGGCCCACCGGCCGACGTCGGTGACGCCTGGGGTGGCCCGCTCGCACCGAGCCGGGGTGGATGTCGGGTGAACGGTGGACCCGGCTGCGCGCCGGGCCGACGGGTCGTTCGCGCGGTCACTGTAACGGCCCGATCCGGCCAGGTCAGCCCACATCCAGGGCGGTCTGAAGTGTTCGCCTACGCGGTGTTCGGCATTCACGGGAGCAGAGGTTGTGGTTCACCCGCGAGCGCCGAGGAGTTAACCCGCCATGGCTAGCGTGTCACCCCGGTCGGCCGGCCGAGGGCCGCTCGTTCATCCACGAACACGGGAGCACCACATTGAGTGAGTTGAATGGATCGTCCATTCTGATCACCGGGGGAACTGGTTCCTTCGGCAGGACGTTCCTCCGGCACATCCTCAACGAGGCCGACCCCGCCCGCGTGGTGGTGTTCTCCCGTGACGAGCTCAAGCAGTACGAGCTGCGCCAGCAACTCGGCGACGACCCGCGGCTGCGCTGGTTCATCGGCGACATCCGGGACCGGCACCGCCTCACCCGGGCCATGCACGGCGTCGACCACGTGGTGCACGCCGCCGCGTTGAAGCAGGTGGACACCGCGGAGTACAACCCCTCGGAGTACATCGCCACCAACATCACCGGCTCGCAGCACGTCGTTGACGCGGCGATCGAGGCCGGCGTCAAGAAGGTCATCGCGCTCTCGACCGACAAGGCGTCCAGCCCGATCAACCTGTACGGCGCGACGAAGCTGGTCGGCGACAAGTTGTTCGTCTCGGCCAACCACTACGCTGCCCAGCACCCCACCCGGTTCTCGGTGGTGCGCTACGGCAACGTGGTGGGCAGCCGCGGCTCGGTCGTCCCGCTGTTCCGCCGGCTGGCCGCCGAGGGCAAGAGCCTGCCGATCACCGACAAGCGGATGACCCGCTTCTGGATCACCCTGGACCAGGCCGTGCAGTTCGTCATGGACTCGTTCGACCAGATGCAGGGCGGCGAGCTGTTCGTGCCGCGTATCCCGAGCATGCGCATCCTCGACCTGGTCGAGGCCGTGGCCCCGGACGCCACCACCCACGAGATCGGGATCCGGCCGGGCGAGAAGCTGCACGAGGAGATGATCGCGCCCGACGACAGCCGGCGGACGCTGCGCGCCGACGGCCGGTTCATCGTCCAGCCGACCATCGCCACCTGGGGCTACCAGGCCCCGGTCGACTGCGACCCGGTGCCGGACGGCTTCGCCTACCAGTCGGACACCAACGACGAGTGGCTCACCGTCGAGCAGTTGCGCGACATGCTCGGCATCAACGGATGACGGGGATGCTCCCGTACGGCCGGCAGTCGATCAGCGAGGACGACGTCGCCGCCGTCGCCGCCGTGCTGCGCGGCGACTGGCTCACCACCGGTCCGCAGGTCGACGCCTTCGAGGCCGACCTCGCCCGGTGGACCGGCGGGGTCGGTGTCGCCGCCGTCTCCAACGGCACCGCGGCGCTGCACGTGGCGTACGCGGCGGCCGGGGTGGGTCCGGGTGACGAGGTGGTCGTCCCGCCGATGACGTTCGTGGCGACCGCCAGCAGCGCGGTCGCCCTCGGCGCGAAGATCGTGTTCGCCGACGTCGACGACGAGACGTTCTGCCTCGACCCGGCGGCGGCCGCCGCCGCGGTCACCTCGCGGACGAAGGTCGTCGCCGCTGTCGACTACGCCGGGCACCCCGCCGACTACGACGCGCTGCGCAAGTCCGTCGAGGGCAGCGACGCGCTGCTGCTCGCCGACGCGGCACACTCGATCGGCGGGACCTACCACGGTCGGCCGGTCGGTTCGCTCGCCGACCTGACCACGTTCTCGTTCTTCCCCACGAAGAACCTGACCACCGCCGAGGGCGGCGCCGTCGCGGCGCTGGACCCGGAGATCCTGAAGCGGGCCCGCCGGTTCCGTGGCGTCGGCGTGGTCCGCGAACGCGACGACCTGCGTTTCCCGGACGAGGGTGGCTGGCACCAGGAGGTGCACGAGTTCGGGCTGAACTACCGGCTGCCGGACGTGCTCTGCGCCCTGGGCCGCAGCCAACTGCGTCGACTCGGCGAGTTCACCGCCCGCCGCAGCGCCCTGGTCGCCCGATACGACGAGGCGCTGGCCGACCTGGACGGCGTACTGCTGCCGAACCGCAGGTCGTGGGCCGACCCGGCCTGGCACCTCTACCCGATCCGGGTGCTCGACGGGCGTCGCCGCGAGGTGTACGACCGGATGCGAGCTGCCGGCATCGGCGTCCAGGTCAACTACATCCCGGTGCACTGGCACCCGGCCTTCGCCGACCTGGGTTACCGGCGCGGATCCTGCCCGGTGGCCGAGTCGTTCTACTCCCAGCAGCTGTCGCTGCCGCTCTACCCGGGGCTCAGTGACGCCGACCAGGACCGCGTCATCGACGCGCTGACCGCCGCGCTGCGGGTCGGCTCGGTGCGTCCCGCCGCCTGATGGGAACCTGATGCACCACGCCAACCACTTCTACGGCCACGCACACGTGCTGGCCCGGTACGCCGGCCTCGGCGACCGGCACCCACCCCGGATCAACGGGTACGTGCAGCACGGCTGGAACATCGGCGACGGCCTGGCCCCCGGCCACCCGTACGCCGACCGCACCCCCAGCCTGCTCTGGTCGGAGCAGACCCGCCGCCGGGCCTGGTCGGTGGGGCGACGCAACGTGGTCGTCATCGGCGCGCCGTTCAGCTACCTGCTGGCCATGCGGCCCGAGGAACCACCGGCCGAGGAGCGGGAGGGCACCATCTGGTACCCGTTCCACGGCTGGGAGGGCCAACACGTCAAGGGCGACCACCGCAAACTGATCGCTCTCATCCAGCACACCGAACCCGGCCCGGTCACTGTCTGCCTCTACTGGCACGAGTACCGGATGCGCAACGTGCGCCGGCTCTACGAGCGCGCCGGGTTCCGGGTGATCTGTCACGGCTACCGCGGGCACTGGTGGAAGGACACCGATCCGGAGTTCCTCGACCGACAGCTCACCGAGCTGCGCCGTCACCGCCGGGTAGCATCCAACCGGCTGACCAGCGCGATCTTCTACGGCATCGCGGCGGGGTGCGAGCCGGCGGTCTACGGCGACCCGATGATCCTGTCCAACGAGGACCCGACCTTCGGCGGCACCGCTCGGATCCGACGCCAGTGGCCGCAGCTGCACGGCACCGCTGTCGACCTGTCCACCGCTGTCGAGATCGCCCGCGCCGAGCTGGGCACCGACCACCGCTGCACGCCGGCCGAGCTCCGCGAGCTGCTCGGTTGGGCGAACCTCCAGGAGGAAGAGGAAGACAGTGACGACTGAGACGGCACCCGCCGACCGGATCACCCTGCCGGGCGGCGAGATGCTGGCCTGGTCGGACCTGCCGCAGGAACGGCTGGCCAACGGTGGACCGCTCGCCGCGCTGGCCGCCCGGTTGGTGCCGCCCGGCGCCCGGGTCCTGGTGGCCGGTCCACACGACCCAGCGCTGCTCGACCAGCTCACCCACGCCGAGGTCACCTGCCTGCTGCGCAGCCACCCGGACGCGGTGGCGCTGGCGCACCGGGCCGCCCGCGTGGTGGTGGGTGGCCCGGCCGGGCTGCCCGAGGACGAGACGTACGACGTGGTGATCGCGGCCGCCGGGCTGGACCCGGTGGAGTCGGTGGAGGGCACCCGGCTCGGCTGGGACGGTGTGCTGGCACGACTCGTCGCCGCGGTGCGACCGGGTGGCGCGTTGCTGCTGCGCCTGGACAACCCGCTGGGCCTGCACCGGCTGGTCGACACCACCCCCTGGTACGCCCGCCGCGACGACTCCGCCTGGGTGATCGGCGGCGTCCTGGACCGGGCCCACCCCGCCAACCGGGACCAGCTGCGCGAGCGCCTCACCGCGGCGGGGCTGTGGCCGGCCGCGTGCTGGGCCGCGTACCCCGATGTCAGCACCCCGACGGCGCTGCTGGATGCCGACCACCTCGACCGGGACGCGGGCTCCGGCCTGTTCGACGCGGTGCTGCACGGCGCCTGCGCCGGGGGTTTCACCAGCGCCACAGTGCTCCAGGACCCGGCCCGGCTCGCGGTGGACGCGCTGCACGCCGGGCGCGCCGCCGACCTCGCACCGGGCTGGCTGACCCTCGCCCACCGGCCCGCCGACCCCACGGACCCGACCACACCGACAGTCGACCGGGACCTGCCGGTGGCCCTCGTGCAGACCGGTCGCCCCGGGATCGGCGTGTTGGAGGTGCTGCACGGCCCCTCCGGTTGGCGCTGGGGGCTCATCCCGGCCACCGACACGACGACGTCGGCCGTCGCGCCGTTCGCCAGCCGCGAGGCCGCGTACCGAGACGCGGACGCGCTGTCCGGCCCGGTTCCGTCCGGCCGGCTGCTGCGTACCCTGCTGCTCGACGCGGCCCTGCGCCGCGACCTGGCCACCCTGCGCGCGCTGCTGCGCGGATACGCGGGTTGGCTCACCGACCAGGCCGACACCGACGGCCGTATCGCCGGCGCGGCGGCCCTGGCCGGCACCGACAACGTGGTGGTCGACGGCGAGCGGTACGCGGTGCTCGACCCCAGTTGGCGGGCCACCGCCGCGCTGCCCGGCGACGTGGTCCTCGCTCGCGGGCTGTGGCGCTTCGCCGCGGGCCTGCTCACCGGCGGGTACGCCCACCCGTGGTCGTCCACTCTCGACGTCGCGGGCTTGACCGTGGTGCTCGGCGGACTCGCTGGCCACGACCTCGACCGCGCGACAGTCAGCGAGGCGGTGGAGGTCGAGGCGGCCATCGCCGCCGCGCTGCACGGGCTGGACGCCGGCGGAAGGGTCGGCCTCGCCACGGAGCTGCACGCCGTCGCGCCGACCGACCCGCCGGTCGGCGGGCACAGCTACCAGCAGCTCCGCGAGGCGTGGCTGCGCCAGCGCGAGGAACTCACCCGGTTGACCGCGCTGACCGCGTGGACCGAGGAGTTGCTCACCTCGCGGGAACGGGCCCTACGCCGGGCCGAGACGACGATCAGCCTGCTCAGCGGATCGCTCAGCTACCGGGTGGGCCGGCTCGCCATCACCCCGGCCCGGCTGGCCAAGCGGGGTGCCCGCGCCGCCAAACGCCGGGCCACCGCGGTGCTCTCCCCCAAGCAGGAGGAGCAGCAGTGACCGCCGAAATCGCCACGGACGCCGCCGGGCCACGGATCGTCGGAATCGTGCAGGCGCGCATGGGTTCGTCCCGGCTGCCCGGCAAGGTGCTCCGCCCGCTCGCCGGACGGTCCGTGCTGGGCCGGGTCGTACGCGCCGCCCGGGACAGCGGCGTCCTGGCCGACCTGGTGGTTGCCACCAGCACCGACGCGGTCGACGACGCGGTGGCCACCGAGTGCGCGCGGCTCGACGTGCCGTGCCACCGTGGGCCGGTCGACGACGTGCTGGACCGATTTGTGGGCGCCCTCGCGGCGCACCCCGGGGACGCCGTCATGCGGTTCACCGCCGACTGCCCCCTGCTCGACCCGGAGATCATCACCCTGGTCGCGTCGGTGTACCGGGCCGTCCCCGGGCTGGACTACGCCAGCACGTCGATCGCCCGGACCCTGCCCCGAGGGCTGGACGTCGAGATCATCCGAGCGGAGACGCTGCGCACCCTGGGCCGGCTCGCCACCGACCACCACCGGGTACACGTCACCTCGTACGCGTACACCCATCCGGAACTGTTCCGGGTGCTCGGGGTGACGCTCACCCCGGACCGCTCCGCGCTGCGGCTCACCCTCGACACCGAGCAGGACTGGGCGCTGGTCAGCGCGATCATCGACCACTTCGGTGACGTCAGCGTGCCGCTGGCCAAGCTCGCCGACTGGCTCGACGGTCAGCCCCGGCTGCGCGCGCTCAACGCCGACGTACGACAGAAGCACCTGGAGGAGTCCTGAGCACCCTGAGGGTCGGGTTGCGCTGCGACGCCGGGCCACGGCGCGGCGTCGGCCACCTCGTCCGCTGCCTGGCGCTCGCCGAGGAGTTCCTCGCCCGGGGCGCCGACGTCACAGTGTTCGGCACCGTCGAACGGCTCGACTGGGCCACCGCGGAGCTGGCCGCGCGGGGCATCCCGCTGCTGCCCGGCCCGGACTCGGCGGCCGAACTGGTCGAGGCAGCCCGCCGACACGACCTGGACGTCATGGTCCTCGACTCCTACGAGTTGGACCCGGCCGGGGCCGGCGCCCTGCGCGCCGCCGGCGTCTACACCCTCGCCATCATCGACGGCGACAGCCGAGGCCAGGTCGCGGACCTCTACCTCGACCAGAACTTCGGAGCGGAGCTGGCCGGGCCGGATGCCGCGGCGGAACTGCCCGGGCTGGGGTCCCCAGCGGCGCTGCCGGGGCCGGATGCCGGGGCGGAACTGCCCGGCCGGCTGCTCGCCGGGAGCGGGTACGCCCTGCTGCGCGACACCGTGACCAGCGCCCGGCCGCCGGTCGCCCCGCCCGCCACGGCGGTCAGCCGCCCCCGGGTGCTGGCCTTCTTCGGCGGCACCGACGCGGTCGGCGCGGCCCCGGTCCTGACCCGGGTGCTGGTGGCCACCGGTCACCCGATGGACCTCACGGTCATCGTCGGACGACCCGAGATCGAGGCGGAAGTCGAGGACGTCACCCCCGGCCGGGGGCAGATCATCCGACCGGTTCCGCCCACCACCTCGCTGCCGGCACTGATCGCCGAGGCGGATCTGGTGGTCAGCGCCGCCGGCACGTCCACCTGGGAACTCTGCTGCCTCGGCGCACCCAGCGCACTGGTCTGCGTCGTCGACAACCAACGTGAGTCGTACACCCGGGTGGTGCGGCACGGCCTGGCCGCCGGCCTCGGCGAACTGCCCGAGCTGACCGCCGGCGGCGTCGCCGGACGGGCCGCCCGCGCGGCGGCGGCGCGAACCCTGCACGGGCTGCTCAGTTCGCCGCAACGGCGCGCGACGCTCGCCGCGCGCGCCTGGTCCACAGTCGACGGGCAGGGCCGGGCCCGGGTGGTGGACGCGGTGTTCGACGCCGTACGCGCCGCCGCCGTCCCCGGCTGACCACAGCAGGCCACGGTCACGCTCGATCCTGGAAACAGTCCCCTCGCACCGCGCGGCAGGCCACTGCAACCTGGATCGAGCACGATCTTGCCGAGTGGCAGCGGGCCGGCACCGTTCGCCGCTAGCACGGGTGTACGAAAGTGCTGCTAGGGTGGCCCTATGACGCAGGCCGCCTACCAGCCGTCGATGCTCGACCTGGCCGACGCCGGGCCGACCCTGGGGCCGCTGCCCGGCCAGATCCGCCGGCACCAGCTCAGCCGGGGTGCCTGGGTCGACCACCTCCCCGGCTGGGTGCGCGGCTCCGACACCGTCCTCGACACCCTGCTCACCGAGGTGCCCTGGCGTGCCGAACGGCGCACCATGTATGACGCCGAGGTCGACGTGCCCCGCCTGCTCAGCTGGTACGACGGCGCGCGGCAGCTCCCCCACCCCGTCCTCACCGCCGCGCGGGCCGCCCTGACCGCCTACTACGCGCCCGAGCTGGGCGAACCCTTCGTCACCGCCGGCATGTGCCTCTACCGGTCCGGGCGCGACAGCGTGGCCTGGCACGGCGACACCATCGGCCGCTCGGCGCACACCGACACGATCGTCGCGATCGTTTCCTTCGGATCACCTCGACCGCTGCTGCTGCGTCCACGCGGCGGCGGCGAGAGCCTGCGCTTCCCGGTGGGCCACGGCGACCTGATCGTGATGGGCGGCTCCTGCCAACGCACCTGGGAACACGCCATCCCCAAGACCACCCGCCCCGTGGGCCCTCGGGTAAGCGTCCAGTTCCGCCCCCACAACGTCGCCTAACCCAAACCCGCCCCGCCCCTCACCGCGCCGATCTTGCACCTTCGGACGCCTATATGCCACTTTCGCCATGCATTGTCGGGTCAGGAAATGCAAGATCGGCGCGAGCGCCGGGCTAGAGGAGGCCGGCTAACTTGTAGAGGACCAGGGAGCCGGCTACCGCGACGTTCAGGCTGTGGCCGTGGCCGACCATGGGGATCTCCACCGCCGCGTCCAGTTGGTCGAGCGCCTCGGGCGGGATGCCGGTCGCCTCGTGCCCCAGCAGCACCACGGTGCGGCCCCGCGCGGCGGGCAGATCACCGAGCCGGACGGCCTCGTCGGCCAGTTCCACCCCGAGGACCCGGGTGCCGGCGGCCCGTTCGGCGGCCAGCCAGCTCAGCGGACTGCCGACTCGGTGGACACAGCCCGGCCGGCGCAGCGTGTTGCCCCGGGCCACTGCCTCGTCCACCCAACGGAACGGGGGGACGGCCAGGCAGGCGCCGACCGCGTCGCACGTACGTAACAGGGTGCCCAAATTCGCGCCGTGCATTGGCCAGAGTGGCGCGGCGATCAGGTGACCCCAGCAGCGGTGTGGCCGGGGACGGCGGGCGGCGCGCAGCTCACGCCTGGGCCGGACCCGGATGGCGGCGCTCACGCCGCGCCGGCGACTCCGCCGGACAGAGTTGACATCATGTTGAGGGGTGCTTAGCGGCGCACCCAGACCCTCACCGACAACAGAGGACCCCACCATACCGCGCTGACGGACGCCCCCACTGCCCAAGATCGTGCTCGAACCTGGTTCGAGCACGATCTTCGGGCCGCGCGCGCCGGGCGCGACAACGCGGGATGGGTCAGTCGCGCTCGATCAGGTGGCCCACCACCGTTGGGCCGAGCATCACCGCGAAGCCGCTGCCGTCGCGGCGCGGGTCCGCCGTGGGCAGCTCCACAGGGTCGCCGGTGGCGGTCGCACCGACCGGTCGCGGGCCCACCCAGGCGACGGCCACGTCCGTCTCACCCTTGAGGAAGCGGTGCGCGCGCACGCCGCCGGTCGCCCGGCCCTTCGCCGGGTACGCCTTGAACGGCGTCACCTTGACCGTCGCGCCGGTGGAGGTGACCACCATCGGCTCGCCATGCCCCGGGTCGTCGGTGCGCACAGCACCGAAGAACGCGACGCGCGCCCCGGCCGGCAGGTTGATGCCGGCCATACCGCCGCCCTTGAGGCCCTGCGGCCGGACCAACCCGGCGGGGAAGCGCAACAGCGACGCCTCCGAGGTGACGAAGGTCAGCGTCTCGGTGCCGTCGGTCAGCCAGGTCGCCCCGACCACCTCGTCACCGTCGCGCAGACCGATCACCTCGAACTCGTCGGAGCGCACGGGCCACTCCGGCGAGCAGATCTTCACCGCGCCCTGCCGGGTGCCCAACGCCAGCCCCGGTGAGCCCTCCGCCTGCCCGCCGAGCGGGGCCAGGCCGACGACGGTCTCCCCCGCCGCCAACGGCACCAGCTCGGCCGCGGACATACCGCCCCGGAGTGACACCGTGCCCGCCTGCTCGGGCAGCACCGGCAGCGGCAGGACGTCGACCTTGAACGCCCGGCCGGCGCTGGTCAACAGCAGCACACGACCACGGGCGGTGGAGTGCGCGATGGCGCGTACCGTGTCGTGCTTGACCCGGCCGTTGCGTCGGCGCCCCTCGGAGCTCTCCTCCGACTCGGCCGCGGTCCGGGCGACCAGCCCGGTCGCGGAGAGGATCACCTGGCACGGGTCGTCGGCGACCTCCAGCGGACCGGCCGGCGCGGACGCGGCCAGCACCTCCTTCAGGTCACCGTCGACAAGCGTCGTACGACGTTCGGTGCTGAACTGCTTGACCACGGCGGCCAGCTCGTCGGAGACCACCTTCTTGAGCACCCGCTCGTCGTCGAGGATCTTGCTCAGCTCGGCGATCTCGGCGCGCAGCCGCTCCTGCTCGGCCTCCAGCTCGATCCGGTCGAACTTGGTCAACCGGCGCAACGGAGTGTCCAGGATGTACGTGGCCTGGATGTCGGAGAGACCGAACCGGCTCATCAGCCCGTCCTTCGCGGCCTGCGCGTCGTCGCTGCCCCGGATCAGCCGGACCACCTCGTCGATGTCCAGCAGCGCGATCAGCAGACCGTCGACCAGGTGCAGCCGCTCCTGACGCTTGCGCCGACGGTACGAGGTGCGCCGGGTGACCACCTCGTACCGGTGGGCCAGGAAGACCTCCAGCAGCGCCTTGAGGCCCAGCGTGCGCGGCTGCCCGTCGACCAGGACCAGGTTGTTGACGCCAAACGACTGCTCCAGCGGGGTCAGCCGGTAGAGGTCGGCGAGCAGCGCCTGCGGGTTGACCCCGACCTTGCACTCGACGACGAGCCGAGTGCCGCTCTCCCGGTCGGTGAGGTCCTTGACGTCGGCGATGCCGGTCAGCCGCTTGGTCTTGGTGACCTCGTTGGTGATCGCGGCGATGACCTTCTCCGCACCGACGCCGTAGGGCAGCTCGACCACTGTGATCGCCTGACGGCCCCGGCTGCCCTCGATCGGGCCGATCTCCACCTTGCCGCGCATCCGCACCACACCACGCCCGGTCTCGTACGCCCGGCGCACCTCGTCCAGGCCGAGCAGCACCCCACCGGTGGGCAGGTCGGGGCCGGGAACGAACTCCATGAGTTTGTCCAGAGTGGCGTCCGGGTGGTTGATCAGCCAACGGGCCGCGGAGACGACCTCCGCCAGGTTGTGCGGGATCATGTTGGTGGCCATCCCGACCGCGATCCCGGACGCGCCGTTGACCAGCAGGTTGGGGAAGGCCGCCGGCAGCACCGTCGGCTGGGTCAGCGACCCGTCGTAGTTGGGCTCGACATCGACGGTGTCCTCGCCCAGCTCACCGACGAGCAGCATGGCCTCACGGGACATTCGCGCTTCGGTGTAACGCGAGGCGGCCGGGCCGTCGTCTGGGGACCCAAAATTTCCATGCCCATCGATGAGCGGCACGTTGAGGGAGAAGTCCTGCGCGAGGCGGACCATGGCGTCATAGATCGCCGTATCGCCGTGCGGATGGTACTTTCCCATTGTATCCCCGACAATTCGGGCAGACTTCACGTGCCCACGCTCGGGGCGGTAGCCCTGCTCGTACATCGACCAGAGGATGCGCCGGTGCACGGGCTTGAGGCCGTCGCGAGCATCGGGCAGGGCGCGGGAGTGGATGACCGAGAACGCGTACTCCAGGTAGGAGTCGGAGACCTCAGTGACCAGCGGGTTGTCGAAGACCCGCGCGCCGGCCTGGTCGAACGAGGAGAGGTCGACCTTGTTTTCCTTACGGCGTGCCATGACTCAGCTCTCCACTGGAACGGAACGGGCGCTCATGCGTCGATCGCATCCCTGTCGACGCGGTCGGCGGAGTCGATGAGCCAGTTGCGACGCGGCTCGACCTTCTCGCCCATCAGCAGTTCGAGGATGCGTTCGGCGGCGTCGACGTCGTCGAGGGTGATCCGGCGGACGGCGCGGGTGGCCGGGTTCATCGTGGTGTCCCACAACTCGTCGGCGTCCATCTCACCGAGACCCTTGAACCGTGGGATGGGCGTGACGATCTGCTTGCCGGACTTCTCCAGCTTGCGGACCGTCGTCTCCATCTCGGCCTGGGTGTAGGTGTAGACGGTCTGCGGGCTGCGCCCCTTGGTGGTGATCTTGTGCAGGGGCGGCATCGCGGCGTAGAGCCGACCAGCCTCGATCAGCGGCCGCATGTACCGGGCGAACAGCGTGATCAGCAGCGTACGGATGTGGGCGCCGTCCACGTCGGCGTCGGCCATGATCAGCACGCGGCCGTAGCGCAGCGCGGTGAGGTCGAAGGTGCGCCCCGAGCCGGCGCCGAGGACCTGCACGATGGCCGCGCACTCGGCATTGTCCAGAACCTGCTGGAGGTTGGCCTTCTGCACGTTGAGGATCTTGCCGCGGATCGGCAGCAACGCCTGGTATTCCGAGGAACGGGCCATCCGGCTCGTCCCCAGGGCGCTGTCGCCCTCGACGATGAACAGCTCGCTGCGGTCGATTCCGGTGGCCCGGCAGTCGACCAGCTTCGGCGGCATGGACGCGCCCTCCAGGGCGGTCTTGCGCCGGGCGGCGTCCTTCTGTTGCTTCTGGGTGAGTCGCACCCGGGCGGCGTCGACGATCTTCTGCAGGACGGTGCGCGCCTCGGCCTTGGTGCGCCGATCCTCCAGCCAGGCCTTGATGTGCGCGTCGACCAGGGACTGGAGAACCTTGGTGATGCCGGTGGTGGAGAGCTCGTCCTTGGTCTGCGAGGTGAACTGCGGCTCGGGGATCCGCACGTGCACCACAGCTGTCATCCCCTCCAGGACGTCGTCCAGTGTGGGCGGCTCCTCCTTGGCCTTGAGCAGACCGCGGGTGTTGCGGATCGCGTCGGCGAGCGCGCGGACGAGGGCTCGCTCGAAGCCCTTGCGGTGGGTGCCGCCGTGCGCGTTGCGGATGGTGTTGGTGAAGCACTCGACGGTGCGCTCGTAACCGGTGCCCCACCGGAACGCCACCTCGACCTCGGCGCGCCGCTGCACGTTGGACTGCATGACGCCGTTGGCGTCGGCGGCGTTCTCCCGGTAGGTGCCCTCGCCGTTGACCAGCAGGGTGCCGGAGACCGGCCGGTCGCCGGCCGGGGCGAGGAACTCCACCATGTCGCTGAGCCCGTTGGGGTAGTGGAACCGCTCCTCGGCGGGCGTCTCACCGGTCAGGTCGCGGAGCAGGTAGGTCACGCCGGGGACCAGGAACGCGGTGTTGCGCAGCTTCATCCGGACGGCGTCGACGTCGAGCGCCGCCCCGGTCTCGAAGTAGCGGGCGTCGTGCCACCAGCGGATCGAGGTGCCGGTGCGTTGGCCGCGCTTCATGGCGCCGGTGACCTGGAGTCCGGGGCCGGCGGTGAAGGGGGCGTCCGGCCCGTCGCCGTCGAAGATGCCGGGGACGCCGTGCCGGAAGGACATCGCGTGGATCTTGCCGGCCCGGCGGACGGTCACGTCGAAGCGGTGGGACAGCGCGTTGACCGCCGACGCGCCGACGCCGTGCAGACCGCCGGAGGTCTTGTAGCCGGAGCCGCCGAACTTGCCGCCGGCGTGCAGCCGGGTCAGCACCAGCTCGACGCCGGAGATGCCGGACTTGGCGTGCACGTCGGTGGGAATGCCCCGGCCGTCGTCGTCGACCTGCACTGAGCCGTCGGCGTGCAGGATCACCTCGACGTGGCTGGCGTGACCGGCGACACCCTCGTCGGTGGAGTTGTCGAGGATCTCGTTGACGAGGTGACCCACGCCACGGCTGTCGGTGGAACCGATGTACATGCCGGGCCGCTTGCGGACAGCGTCCAGCCCCTCAAGGTGGGTGAGGTCATCGGCCCCGTACAGGGTGTCAGGCTCTGCGGTCAACTGGTCGTACTCCCCGGTCTCGGCGGTGTGCTGCCGGTCACCGGCGACATCAGCCGGCGTGGCGCGCCGCAGCGAGCCTAGCCCGAGGCTAGGACAACTACCGGAGGACCTACGCGACCCGCCGCGCGCGGCCCGCCGGACGTGAGCCAACGAACAGGCTGCGGGTGATCGTGGGACCACGCAGAGACACCGCCACCGGTACGCTCACCCGTGATCGCGGCCGGTTGAGCGCGGGGTGCGCGCCGGTCCGGGTCGAGGGGATCAGGAGGCGGTCGAGGTGGACGGGACGATTCGCGACGCGCTGCGGCGCTCCCTCGGTACGCCGGCCCGGCGGTGGTTGCTGGTGGGCACCCTGGTGGCGGGGCTGCTGGCCGCCGTGGCGCTGGTCGCGGCGGCGGATCCCGCCGACCGGACCTTCGCCGAGCTCTCGAGCACGGTCCAGGGCCTGACGTCGGTCGTGACGCCTCTTTTCGGCATCCTGCTGGTACGCGACCTGCGCCGGGCGCCTGTCCGCCTTCCGGTCCTGCCGACCGTGCTCGCGGTGGGGCTGCCGGCGGTGGTCGTCGGCGTGGTCGGTGTGCTGATCTGCGCCGCGACGCTGGCCCTCACCCCGGCCGACGTCGCCGGCGAGCCGTGGCGGTTCGCTGGGACGGTCGCGCTGGGCAGTGTGCTGGTGCACATCGTCGCCGGCCTGGTGGGCACCGGGCTGGGCCTGTTGTCGCGCTCGGTGGTGGTGGCGTTCCTGGCCACGATCATTCTGCCGCTGGGGCTGTTCGCGTTGCTGGGCGCCGTGGACGCGCTCCGTCCGGCGCAGCCGTGGCTCACCCCGTTCGGCAGCGTGCGCAACCTCCTCTCGGGAGAGATGACACCGCTGCGGTGGGTGCAGTGGCTGTGCGTACTCCTGATCTGGGGTGTCGGTCTGAACGCCGCGGGCGCGGCCCTGTTGAACCGGCGCGGCCGCCCGACCGGTAGCTGACTCCGCGCGCCGAGGGGCGCGGGTCGGCGGGGTCGACGACCTGGAGCGCGGGTCCAATCTCGACGCGGTAGCCCGTCCTGCCTACGGGCGCGTGTCTTTCGTCGAACGAATCTGTTACGGGCCATTGACGCCCGTCGCGCCGGGGTGATCTGATCTCGCTCTCAGAGAATCTTTCATCTTTCGATGGTTGGGGGCCCCATGCCCAGGTTCCGGCGTACCGCGCTCGCCGCGGGACTAACGATCGCCATGGCCGCGTTGTCGACCGCCTTCGCGCTGCCCGCACCCGCGTCCGCCGCGTTGCCCACCGCCGCGGTGGCACTCGGGGACAGCTTCATCAGTGGCGAGGGCGCCGGGGCGTACACCCCTGTCGTCGACGTCAACGGAGTCAGCCAGGGCTTCCCCGGTTGGACCGCGGCGAACAACAACGCGTTCTTCTGCCACCGCTCGGCGAACGCCTCGCTCAACCAGGCCAACCTGCCGGGCATCCAGAACCGGATCAACCTGGCCTGCTCCGGTGGTCAGCCGCACGACATCGCCAACGCCTCCCAGGCGCGGACCAACGGTCGTACCGTCGCCTCGCAGCTGAGTCAGCTGCGCGCCGTCGCGCAGACCCAGGACATCGACCTGGTGCTGGTGGGCCTCGGCTCCAACAACAGCTCGTTCACCTTCGGCAGCGTCGCGGAGAAGTGCGCCAACCGGTTCATCGCCGACGCCTGGACCGGCTGGTGGGAGTTCTGGGCGTACCTGAACGGGCCGGTGGAGCAGAAGCCGTGCAGCGACGCCGACCTGGCCACCGCCGCGCAGCTCAGCGCCGCGACCGCGGAGACCACAGCGGCCGTACGCCAGATCCTGACCACCCTCGACCAGGTGGACGCGGACGGGCAGCACCGGGTGGTGTTCCAGGACTACACGAACCCGCTGCCGCTGGACCTGAACCAGCAGTTCCACGAGGAGGACAGCCGGGACGACACCCGGGACAAGTTCCGTGACCTCGGTGCCGAGCGGTACGCGGCCGGTTGCCCGATCCACCGGGCCAGCCTGGCGCCGGGGCACCGCTTCTCCCAGGGTCTGGGCAGCATCGTGAAGTCCACCCGGGACACTCTGGCCGCCGAGTTCCCCGCCGACGACCTGGTGTACCTGAACGTGCAGCAGGCCTTCAACGGTGCCCGGCTCTGCGAGCAGACCAGCAGCCCGAGCGGCGCGCTGGCCACTCCGATCCGGCTTCAGGACGGCGCGAGCGGCACCTTCGTCACCAGCCTCGCCGGCAAGGACAAGATCGCCATTCAGCGGATCGCCAACACCTGCGTCACCTACTTCCAGACCTGCCAGGAGTCGTGGCACCCGAACGCCACCGGGCACCAGGTGCTCGGCCAGTGCCTGAGCGGCGCGGCCTCCACCAGCGCCCGTGCGGTGGCCTGCGTGCGGGCCAGCAACGGGGCGATCTCGGTCTCCTGACCGCAGCGTCCTTCGAAGGGCTCCGCCATCCGGCGGGGCCCTTCGTCGCGTCCGTCGAGCGTGCGGCACGTCCGCACAGCGCCGTCGTCGACCCGACAGCCTGCTGCTACCCGCCGGTAACGTCTGGTCGTAGGCTGGGCCGGTGAACGGGGATCCGGAGTACGCGCAGGAGTTCGTCGAGGTCGACGGTGGCCGGCTGGGTGTGCAGGTCTATCCGGAGCCGGCCGGAGCGCCGGGCGCGCCGGTGGTCGTGATCTGGCCCGCGATGGGGGTCCGGGCCCGGTACTACCGGCCCTTCGCCGCCGCGCTGCGCGCCGCCGGGCTGGCAGTGGTCGTGGCCGACCTGCGCGGCACCGGGGCGAGCACGCCCGCGCCGAGTCGGGCGGACCGGCACGGTTACGCCGACCTGGCCGACGACGTCGGCGCCGTCCTGGCCGCCCTCAAGCCGCGACTGGACGGACGCACCCGACTGCTCCTCGGGCACTCGCTCGGCGGGCAGGCCGCGCTGCTGCACCTCGCCCTGCACGGAGGCGACGAGGTGGACGGGTTGGCGCTGGTAGCGGTCGGCATCCCGTACTGGCGGAGCTACCCGGGCCGGCGCGGCCTCGGCGTACTGCCCTACACCCAGGGGATCGCCGCCACTGCGGCGCTGCTCGGGGTCTGGCCAGGCTGGGGCTTCGGCGGTCGGCAGGCGCGCGGCGTGATCCGCGACTGGGCCCACACCGCACGGACCGGCCGATTCCCCCGGCTCGACGGTACGGACACCGAGGCCGCGGTCCGCGCGGTGCGGACCCCGGTGCTGGCCGTCAGTGTGGACGACGACCAGTTCACCCCGCACGAGACCATGGACCACCTCTGCGCGAAGCTCGCCGACGCGCCGGTGACCCGGGAGCGGTACACAGTGGCGCAGGCCGGTACGACGTTGGACCACTTCACCTGGGTCCGCGCCAGCGTTCCGCTGGCGCGGCGGATCGCCGGTTTCGTCGGCGACCTGCCGCCCCGCTGAGCCGTACCGGCCGGTCAGCTCACTCGTCCTGGTCCAGTGGCACCAGTTCACCGTCCCGCTCCACCTGGATCTCGGCGTGCTCCTTGCGGGGCGCGACCTCGGAGGTGTTCCGGTGTGGGTCGTTGTCGGGGTGCATGAGCACCGCGTCTGTTTTGGGGGTCTTCTCCCGGCTCTCGTCCGGCTGCGACATCGCGTTCCCCTCTCGTCGGCGTCGCTCGGGATCTACCCGCCACCGGGCCAACGACTCCTGCTCGGGGCAGGTCGACCCGCCGACGCCACGGATGTCCGGTAGCGGCCCGCCACGGCGCGGATCGGCCCGCCCGGGGCGGGGTTAGCTGCCCGACCGGCGGGTAAGCCGCACCGCCCGACACGGCGGAAGGGGATCACATGTCCGAACGGCATACCGCACTGCGCTCGATGCACGATCTGGGCCTGGCGGCCTGGTTTGGCGGCTCCCTCATGGGTGCCTTCGGCGTCAACGGCGCAGCTGCGAAAATCAGCGACTCGACCCAGCGACTCCCGGTCGCCTCGGCCGGATGGTCCAAGTGGACACCGGTCAACGCGGCCGCGATCGGCGCCCACCTGGCCGGCGCCGTCGGCGAGTTGGTGACCGAGAGCCCACGGGTGGCGGCCCAGTCCGGCGTGGGCCGGGCCAGCGCCATCAAGACCGCGTTGACCATCGGCGCGCTGGCGGTCACCGGCTACAGCCGGTTGATCGGCATGCGGCTGGAGAAGGCCGGCGGTCCGTCGGTAAGCGGGGCCACCGAGCCGAACCATCAGACGCCGTCCAGCGTGGCCTCGTCGCAGCGGCAGATGAAGCTGCTCCAGTGGGCCATTCCGGCGCTGACCGGGACCCTGGTGGTGGTCACCGCGTACATGGGTGAGCAGCAGAAGCCCGGCCAGGTGTTCCGCGGGATGCTCGGCCGAGGCGGCGGAATGAAGAGCATGATCAAGATGGCGGGAATGAGCAACGGCAAGCGGCCGATGGCGATGGCCGGACGCTGAACGTCAGGCCGACCGGCGTCCCGCCGCCACCTCGACGGCGGGGCGCTGGCCGGCCCTGCGCGGGCACCGGAGCGACGACGGAGCCCGCGCGCGGGCGGCGTGCCGGCGACATGTCGTGCGCCGCGCTCGGGCGGGCAGTCCCGGCCCGAGGAGGGCACATCGTCCGCCGCTAACGGCGGACCGACGAGCGGGGTGGCCATGACGGCACACAAGGGACGCAGCGGTGACAACGACCGGCTGGAGCCGGAAGCGACAAAGCCGTGGGGCACCGGCGACGGTTTCGACGCCGACGCGCCCTGGGGCACTGGCGACGACTCACCGATGGACGAGGGCAGCGAGGAGACCGCGGTGCCCGAGGGACGGCGCGGAGAGCGACGCGCGGGTGCCCCGGCGGGCCGGTCCGACCCGGCGGGACGACACGGCTTCGGCTCGGTCGAGCCGACCCGTACGACGATGGCCGGACCGGGTGCCCCACCCGATCCCGCCCCCAGCGGCCGGAGCTTCCCCGACGACGCCGACATCGGCGAGTCGACCCAGGACGCCCTGCGCAGCCGGGGACGGCGGTCCTGACCGGGCCGGCGCCCGGCCGGGCGGCCCGTGCGACGGTCAGCCGGTCGCCGGGACGGCCTGCTCGACGACCATCGTCTCGGCGAGCAGTTGCGCCAGCCGGGTCGCGTCGCGCTGGGCCTGCCCGGCGCAGCAGTTGTTGAACAGCACGTGCAGCTCGTCGGAGAGATCGGCGAACTCGGCCAGCAGCCCGGCCCACTGCCGCAGCTCGTCCTCGGCGTACGCGTACCGGAACTTCTCCTGCTTGTCGCCCTCACCCCAGGCGTCGCTGTGACCGTGGAACCGGACGATCGCCGGCTCCGCCGTCACGGTCAGGATCGGCGGCACCGACGACGGGTGCCCCTGTGGCATGTCGACGCAGACCACTGACAGGTCGTGGGCGCGTAGCAGGTCCAGGGTGTCCGCCGCGGCGTCGTCGTCCAACCAGGAGGCGTGCCGCAGCTCCACAGCGACCCGCCACGGCCGGCAGCGCTGCGCCAGCTCGACGATCCGGCGTTCGGCCGCGGGGCTGCGCACCAGCCACGGCGGGAACTGCAACATCACCACACCGAGCTTGCCGGCCGCCGCGATCGGGTCGAGGGCAGCACGGAACCGGGCCCACAGCTCGTCGTACGCCGGCTCCGGCAGGTCACGGCGGCGGATCCGGGTCGGGCCGCTGGCCGGTCGCAGGTCCCGGGGCAGCACGGCGACCGGTGTCGGGTGACCGGTGAAGAGGCTGAACGCCTTGATGTCGAAGGTGAAGTCGTCAGGTGTGGCGTCCACCCAGCCCTGGGTCGTCTCGGGCACCGGGATGGCGTAGTAGGACGTGTCCACCTCGACCATCGGGAACCGGCTGGCGTAGAAGCCCAGTCGACGGGCCGGCGTGCTGGCCGAGCGTGGGTACCACCCGGAGCGCAGCAGGGACTGGTCCGCCCAGGACGATGTGCCGACCTTAATCACACCCATGTCATTCAGTGGACCGCCACCGGCGCGGATCGGCAACCGCTGGCGGGTCTTGGGTCGAGGAGGTGTCGTGCCCGGAAAGTGTCGGTGCCTCGCCCTACGGTGACACCGGGTGGACATCAACGAAGGGTGGCGGCATGACCAGCACTGAGCAGCTCACCGGCGAGCGCGCCGATCTCCTGCAGGCGCTCCGCAGGCACCGCGGTTTCCTCTTGCAGACGGTCGACGGGCTCACCGACGAGCAGGCGGCCAGCCGCCCCACAGTCAGTGGCCTCTGCCTCGGTGGCCTGATCAAGCACGTGGCCGGCGTCGAGCACCGGTGGATGCTCTTCGCCGTCGACGGTGCGGAGGCGATGGGCCGCGAGGACATCGACTGGGTCGGTCAGTTCCAGATGCTGCCGGGCGAGACCCTCGCCGGGCTGGTCGAGCGCTTCCAGCAGGTGGCCGCCCGGACCGACGAGTTGACCGCCACCCTCGACCTGGACGCGGCGCACCCGCTGCCGCAGGCGCCCTGGTTCGAGTCGGGGGCGAGTTGGACGGTCCGCCGGGTGCTGCTGCACCTGATCGCCGAGACGGCCCAGCACGCCGGGCACGCCGACATCCTGCGGGAGTCGATCGACGGCGCCAAGACCATGGGCTGACCCCGACGCCCACCGTCGCCGGGCCGAGCGCTGTTCCACCGCCTCACCGCAGGCGGTGCCGGCGTTCGGTGGTCCGGTCTCGCGCGTAGGCGTCGGAGTGACCCCAACGGCCCGGGATGTCCAGCAGTTCCAGCCGCCCGAACCCCTCCGGCACCGCCGGGTTCACCAGCAGGTTGTCGCCGGTGGGTCGCAGGCCCAGCATGGTGCCGAGCAGCATCAGCAACGCTCCCGACGACCACGCCTGCGGGCGGCAGCTCGTCGCCAACTGGACGGGGTAGGTCGTCAGGCTGCGCTCGTAGCCGGCGATCATCTCCGGCGGCGCGCCGCCGAGCGTCTGCGCCATGTCGAAGATACCGTCAGCGATCCGGGCCGCCTGCGCGTCGAGGCGGTAGCGGCGCAACCCGGCGGCGATCAGTGCGTTGTCCGACGGCCACACCGCGCCCAGGTGTGCGCCCACCGGGTTGTACGTGCGCTGCCCGGTGGCCAGCGTGCGCACCCCCCACCCGCTGAACAGTCGCGGCCCGACCAGGTGCTCGGCGACCGCTTCCGCGCGGTCGTCCGCGACGATCCCGCTCCAGAGCAGGTGCCCGATGTTGGAGGCCAACGCGTCGACCGGTTCGCCGTACGGGTCGAGCGCCAACGCGTAGTACTCCCGGTGCGGCAGCCAGAAGTCCCTGTTGAAGCGCTCCTTCAGCGCTGCCGCCTCCCGTTCCAACCGGTCGGCGTACGCGGGGTCACCCCAGAACTCCCGGGCCAGCCGGGCGCCGCGCCGCTTCGCGTCGTACGCGTAGCCCTGCAACTCACAGGTGGCGCGGGGGAAGGCGGGTTGCCGACCGCGGGAGTCGACGATGGCGTCCGGGGAGTCCTTCCAGCACTGGTTGATCGTGCCGTCGCGCTCGTTGCGGCGCTGGTAGCGCAGGTAGCCGTCCCCGGTCAGGTCGCCGTACTCGTCGATCCAGTCCAGCGCCATCCGGGCCGGGTGGCGCAGCTCGCGGACCAGGTCGGCGTCACCGGACCAGCGCTCGTACTCGTCGAGCAGCACGACGAAGAGCGGGGTGGTGTCCGCCGCGCCGTAGTACAGCGCGCTCGCCCGGTCGCTGAATGCCCCCGTTTCGCCGTACCGGAGCTGGGCCAGGATCTTGCCGGGCTCCTCGTCCAGCGCGTCGTCGAGCTGGCCGCCCTGCATGAGCGCCAGCATCCGTAGCGTCGCCGGAGCAAGTTCGGGGGTGAAGGCCATCGTCTGGAGGCAGGTGATGATGGCGTCCCGTCCACACAACCCCATCGACCACGGCAGACCACCGATCGGCACCCGCTCGCGGTACGACAGCGGCTTGTAGCGCAGTGCCGCCAGGTCCGCGAGGCTGCCCCGGTAGAGCTCCTCCAGGCCCCTGCGTTCGGCCACCAGCTGCGGCGCCCGGTTCAGCCACTGCGCCAGGTCCTCGCGCATCCCCCTGCGTTCGGTCTGCTGGTGCGACTGTAGGTCGGCGCGGAGATCCCGGCCGTCCTCGCCGCCCATTGTCGCGCTGACGTGCAGGTCGGTCTCCCACTTCCCGTCGGGTTCGATCCGGATCCGGAACGTCATCCCCTGCTCGTCGACCTCTGCGGGGACGGTGCTGCGCACCGTGGTCTCGCGGACGAACCGGTCCCGCTGGTAGCGCAGCACGAGCCGCTGGCTCGCCGGGTCGGCGCTGATCTCGACGGCCCGCTGCCGGAGCTGCCCGACCTCGATGATGTCGGTGAAGTCGCTGGCCATCTCCACCCGGACGGTGAACTCGGCGGGCTGCGACGAGTGGTTGAGCACAGTGATGTTCTCGTGGAGGCAGTCGTGCACCGAGCGGTGCCGGATGATCGACACGTCCGCGTCGACGTAGTGGCTCGCCGCACCGGGGACCAGGAAGAACCGGGTCTCGAAGTAGGTGAGGTCGTCGCGGGAGAGCGCGTTGATCCGTTCGCCGTCGATCCTGAGCACCCAGTGCGACAGGAACCGGGTGTCGTACGCGAAGAGTCCGAGCGGGGCCTGCGGGTCGGCCTCGATGTCGCCCTGGGCGTCGCTGATCGCGAAGAGGTTGCCGGCGATGACGTGCACCAGTTCCTGCTTCACGACCGCTCATTCCCAGCGGTAGTCGCGGCCCGGCCAGCCAGCGCGGCCCGGCCCAGCTCATGCGGGTGACGGGCGCCGTCCGGCCCGGAGAAGATCCGCCGCAGCAGCATCAGCAGTTGCATGTTGCCGTGCACTGTCAGCTCGTTGCGCAACAGGCCCGCGCCCGGGTGCAGTTCACCGCGGGCCATCCGGTCGAAGACCGCCCGGTCGGCCCGCACCACCAGCTCGGCGTCGTCGGCCGAGCGGGTCACCCGGACCTGTTGGTCGGCGATGGTCAGGTACCAGTGATCGGTGCTGCCGTCGTCGCGGACATCCAGCCGCAGCGTCCCCGCTGTGGTCTCCGGCAGGTCGGGCCGCCGACCGGTGTCCAGCTGTCGCAGGTACTGCTCCGCCGTCGCGCCCATCGGGTCCCCTCCCCACGGTTTCCCGCAGGATCACCCGCGTCGGGGTGAGGAGGGCTCACCCGGACGGGGTGACGGGGCTGCGCTCGCCCGCTGCAACGCTTCGACGAGTGCCTCGGTACGCTGCGCACCCGAGATCGGGTACACGTTGTCGATCACGGCAAACGGAACGCCCTGCACCCCGAGAACGCGCGCGGCAGCCGAATCCTCGTTCACGGCCGCGCGGTAGGTGCCCGCGTCCAGCTCGGCGCGCACCCGGTCCGGGTCGAGCCCCGCTTCCGTGGCCAGCTCGAGCAATGACTCGGTCGTGCCGATGTGCCGGCCTTCGACGAAGTACGCCGCATACAGCCGATCGCGAACCTCGTCGCCCCGCCCCACCGTTTCCGCGTGGTGCAACACCTCCATCGCCAGATGCGAGTTGGTCGGCCGGATCCGCTCCGGCGCGTAGGCCAGCCCTTCCTCGGCCGCGACCCGTGTCATTGATTCGAAGACCCGCGCCTGTTCTGCCGCATTCAGGCCGCGTTGCGCCTGGAGATATTCCTGCGCGTCGAAATCCACCGGGAACCCCGGCTGCAACTCGAACGAGCGGTGCACGACGTCGACCGTTCCGCCGAACATCGATATCGCCCGCCTCCAGCGAGCATCGCCGACGTAGCACCACACGCATTGCACGTCCGTCCACACCTCGACCCGCACAATCCTGCCCATGCCGTCCGTCTCCTCATCCCCTGCTAGCGCGGTGGGGCTGCCCGTGGAGGCGCCATTCGACGGGATCGGCGACCGCTGCCGCCGGCAAGCTCGGTCAGAGGGCTCGCTACTCATCGCTCGCCATGAAAGAGTCCACGCCCATCTCGACAGCGACGGTTCGGGCGGCTTCCGCCTTCCGCCGAGCAAGTCGGTCGACTGCCTCGTACTGATCGGCGGGCGCCACGATCGTCCAGAGCCGCCGATGGCCTTCGGCGGCCTCGACGAGGTCGACGACGGCATCTGACACGACACGCGGATCGCCGCCGAGCTTCGCGGCCCGCTCACCGATCGCCGTGACGTAGCCGCTGAAGCTGTCCCCATAGGCCGCCATCCTCGCCATGTCCGTCGGCAGGGCGGCGTTGACCCCGATGTTCGTCGGGTACGACGCGGCGTCAACGATCACCGACTCGACCCCGAACGGCGCCAGCTCGTGGTGCCACGCCTCAGTGAGGCTCCCGAGCGCAGCCTTGCTCGCCGCGTACAAGCCACCGAACGGAAGCGTGACCCGGCCCGACAGGGAACCGATCTGGATCAGTGCTCCGCGACCCTGCCGACGCAGGTGCGGCAGAGCGGCTCGGTTCACACGCAGCGCGCCGAGCACATTGACGTCGAACTGTCGGTGCGCCTCCTCCGCGGTGAAGGCCTCGACCGGTCCCGGGAAGATCATCCCGGCGTTGTTCACCACGACGTCGATCCGGCCCTTGCTGGCCATTACCACCTCGATCGCCCGATCGGCGGACGACTGGTCGGTGACGTCCAGCTCGACGACCTGCAGGTCAAGCGCCTCCGTCGAGGCCAGGGTCGCGAGCTCAGCCGCAGCCTGCGCATTGCGCCCGCTCAGGTCGCGCAGCGCGGCAAAGACGTGGTGGCCGCGCCGAGCCAGCGCCTCGACCATCAGTCGACCGAAGCCGGTGCTGGCTCCGGTGACGAGCACCACTCGCCGCTCGTTCACGATCACGTCGCTCATCACGATTCCCCTTCGACTGCAATCCGGGGTGGCACCCCGCTTACTGTCATTTATATGGGGTGCCACCCCACTTGTCAAGTGAGCGGCCAGGACGGACTGCCGCGCACGATCGCCGCGGGGACCGGTCGAGAGCCGTCGCTTCGATCACGCTCCCGGGCCCGCCACCCACCGCAACCGCACCGAGAGCGACGGGCAACAGGTGTCCTGCGAGCCTGCGGGTAGCAGCTCGGGTGTCCCATTGACAGAACGTGCGGCAGCAGAGGATGAGTGAGCGTGGAACCGCCTCGCCCAGCCCCTGCCTGGGTCCAGGCGCACACGCAGCGGCGACACCACCCCGGATCGGATGCGGCTGCCTGTCGATCGGCCCACGCGTCCAGCCCGCAGGGAAAGACCCCGGCGTCGGCCGGATCGTGCTCTACGGCCTGGGTTGGATCCCGTTGAGCGCCAAGACGAGTAGGCGGTCCACATCGCCTGGGTCGCCGGCGCCTTCGGTAGCGAAGGCGATGGCGTTAACGAGGGTGAGCAGGTCGGCGAGGGAGACTTCCGGCCGCACGGCCCCGGCGTCTTGCGCCCTTGCCAACAGTTGGCCGCCGGCTGCGTTCAGCATCGAGTGGCACGTGTTGTCCGGTTCTGACGGTTCAAGCCCGGCACCGGCCGGCAGGAGTGACACAGCCAGTCCACGATGGGTCGCGGTGTAGGCGGCGAGGGCGCGTAGCCACGTGGTGAGCGCCGGCCCCGGTTCGGCTTCCTCGGCCAAAGCTTGCGCCCGCTCGCACAGTGCCTCGATCCCGTCCGCAAAAACCGCGAGAAGCAGTGCGCGACGTGAGGAGAAGCGCCGGTGCAGTGTCGCTGAGCCGACGCCGGCCCGCCGGGCAATCTCCTCGAGGGAGGCTTCCGCGCCCTGCTCTGCGAAGACGCTCTCGGCGGCAGTCAAAATGCGCAGATAGTTGCGCCGGGCGTCGGCGCGCAACGGCCGCCTGGTGATGGCTTCGGTCACCAGCACCTCCATCCCTCAGCTAAACGGGGCCGCCCCCCATAAAATAGCACCCATTAGCGCTGATCCAGCCAACCTTGGTCCCCAGTTGGTAACAGGCCGGTCAGCCGGCCTCGATCAGGCCGCGCACGTAGGCGGCCTGGCCCACGTGTTGCAGGTCGTCGTCGGCGACGCTGACCAACCGGACGCCGAGGGTGACCGGCGGGTCCCACGCCTGGTCGACCACGCGGTCCAGGTCCGCCGGGACCAGGCCGGCCAGGAAGCTTCCGGTACGCGCCGCGACCGCCTGGTAGTAGTCGATCAGCGCCTGCGCGCTCTCCGGTCGCACCGCCGCGACCTGAGCGGGTGAGTGCCCGTAGCCGGTGTCGTCGGGGTCGGCGGCGAGCCCGAACCGACTGGCCCAGTCGCCGCTCACCCAGATCTGCTCGGCGTCGAGCAGGTCGGCGACGTGGTGGTCCTGCACCCGGGTGAGGTGCCAGACCAGCCAGCCGACCGAGTTGGCGCCCAGCCCGGGCTGCTGGCGCAGTTGTTCGGGGCTGAGGCCGTCGACGGCCGCGTGGACGAGGTCGGGCAGCCGGTCGTACGCCTCGGTCAGCAGGTCACTCACATCCACGGGTACGCCTTCCTGGTCGGTTTCCGAACAGGTACCGCCGGACCCGGGCGCGCAAACCTCGGCCGCTACGGTGATCAAATGGTCGCCGCGGTGGAGTTGTACCTGGACCCGGACGCCACCCGCCGGATCCGGGTGCTCTGGGACGCGCTGGAGGCCGAGGGCGTGCAGAGCATGCGCTCGCTGCTGGAGCAGCGCCACCGTCCGCACGTCTCGCTCATGGTGGCGCCCCGTTTCGACAGGGAGCAGGTCGCCGAGGCGTTACAGGGGACGGTGGTGGCCGCCCCGCTGCGGCTCGACTTCCAGCACGCCGGCCAGTTCGTCGGTCGGGTGCTCTGGCTCGGCCCGGCGCCCACCGCGGAGTTGCTGGCGCACCACCGGCTGGTGCACGACCGGCTCGCCGCCGCCGGCATCCCCCTCGCCGAGCACTACCAGCCGGGGCGGTGGGTGCCGCACTGCACGCTGTCCATGCGGGTGCCGAACACGCTGATGGCCGCGGCGGTGCGCCGCTGTCTGGAGGTGTTGCCGCTGGCCGCGACAGTGGTCGGCGCGGCGCTCACCGACCACGCCCGCGGCATCGCCCACCCGCTGCCTTGACCGCGCCTCGACCGTCGAGGCGTAATGTCCGGTTTGGCGGGCGACAGTCGGAAACCCGAAAACAAGCGGTGCGGATGCGGCCGGGCGTGGGAAGGTTCGAGTGGCTGTCGTACCGGTGGTGAGCTGCTCGCAGGCGGTTCGCCCGGCCGGTGTGGCGCGGGGTCACCCCGCGCCACCCACGGCGGCTTCGACGAGGAGAGGCAGGGCCCATGCAGGCTCAGCGCAGGCCACCGCGCACGGAGCGGAGCCAGACCCGGGACGACCGGACCGGCGGCGGAATGACCGGGGCGGCCACGCCACTGACGATCTGGGCGGCCGCCGTACTGCTCGGCCGGATCAGTGCCGGCGACGACGACGTCGAGGACGAACGACACATTCTTCGCGGCATCGAGTGAATCCCGGCCGCACGGCTCAGAGCCAGCCGCGCCGCTTGAAGATCACGTAGAGGGTGCCGCAGACCAGCAGCATCAACAGGAGCGCGAAGAGGTAGCCGAAGCGCCAGTTCAGCTCCGGCATGTGGACGAAGTTCATGCCGTACACGGTGCCGATGAGCGTGGGAGCAAAGAGGATCGCCGCCCAGGAGGAAACCTTCTTCAGCTCCTCGTTCTGGCTGTAGCTCGCAGCGGTGAGGCTGCGCATCTCCTCGTTCTGCTGCTGCGAGACGAGGGTGGCGTTGACGGTGAGGATGTTCTGCAACAGGTGCCGGAAACCGTCCACCCGCTCCACCACCTGGGTCAGGTGGTCGGTCACGTCGCGCAGGTAGCGGCGCAGCTCCTCGTCGGCGCTGGCGCTGCCGACGCCGTCGGCCAGCGCGTCGAGCACGCTGAGCAGGGGGCGGGCGGCCCGCTGGAACTGGATGACCTCGCGGCTGAGCCCGTAGATGCGGCGGCTGGCGTTCGGGTCGCCGCCGAACACCTCGGTCTCGATCTCGTCGATGTCGTTCTCCAGTCCGGCCACCACTGGCGCGTACCCGTCGACGACCTGGTCGAGGATCGCGTACAGGACCGCCTCGGGCCCCCGGGCGAGCATCTGCGCCTCGGTCTCCAGCCGCCGCCGCACCGCGGCCAGGTCGGGCGCCTCACCGTGTCGGACGGTGACCACGAAGCCCGGGCCGATGAACAGGTGCAGCTCGGAGAACTCGACCTCCTCCCGCAGGTCGTCGTAGCGGGCGGCGCGCAGCACCACGAACAGGGTGTGCCCGTACCGCTCCAGCTTGGGCCGCTGGTGGGCGTTGATCGCGTCCTCGACCGCCAGGTCGTGCAGCCGAAACTCCCGGGCCAGCGAGGTGATCTGCTCGATGTCGGGCCGGTACAACCCGATCCAGGCCATCGCGCCGTCCTGCTCCTGGAGGCAGCGGTACGTCTCGGCGAGGCCGGACGGTGAGGCGAACCGGTGGCCCCGGATGTAGACGGCGCTGTCGACCAGGCCGCCGTGGGACGCGGCGGGCGGCTCCGTGGACGGGGGCACACCGACCCTCGTCTCGTACTCGTCGAGTTGGCGGCCGAAGCCACCACCCGGGCGGAAGCGACGGCCGCCGACCATGCCCTGTCCCCTCCCCCGGTGCCGTCCCGTCCAGCCCGGGGCGCTGCTTCCCCCTGTCCTGGGCCCTGAAACCCGCCGTGGCGTCGGCTGGGTTCCGCGCACCGGCGGACGGGGGCGGCCCGTCGGGCGGATACTCACGGTGATCGTGGGCGGGATGACGGGGGACGCGCCGGTGACTGTCGACAGACGCGCCGGCCGGTTGCGGGGGTGGCTGCTCAACGCCGGCTCGGACCAGGCCGTGCAGCACCCGGGGCCGCACGGGCGCCCGCCGGAACACCGGCACCACCCGTGGTGGAAGGTGATGTGCCTGACCGGGGTCGACTACTTCTCCACACTGGGTTACCAGCCGGGCATCGCGGCGCTGGCCGCCGGGGCGCTCTCGCCGGTGGCGACACTGGTGCTGGTGCTGGTGACTTTGCTGGGGGCGTTGCCGGTCTACCGGCGGGTGGCGGTGGAGAGCCCGCACGGCGAGGGCTCCATCGCGATGCTGGTACGCCTGCTGAGCTACTGGCCGGGCAAGTTGCTGGTGCTGGTGCTGCTCGGTTTCGCGGCCACCGACTTCATCATCACCATCACCCTCTCGGCCGCCGACGCGACGGCGCACATTGACGAGAACCCGTTCTGGCCAAGCGGGCTCAAGGGTCACGAGGTGCTCGTCACGCTGCTGCTGGTGTCGCTGCTGGCCGCGGTGTTCCTCAAGGGATTCACCGAGGCCATCGGGATCGCCGTCGTCCTGGTCGCGGTCTATCTGACGCTGAACGCGGTGGTGGTGGCCGACGCGCTGTGGCGGGTGGCGACGCATCCGAGCGCTGTCGGCGACTGGACCACCATGCTGACCACCGGGCACGGCGACCCGTGGCTGGTGGTCGGGCTGTCGCTGCTCGTCTTTCCGAAGCTGGCGTTGGGTCTGTCCGGCTTCGAGACCGGGGTGGCGGTCATGCCGAGCGTACGGGGTGACCCGCAGGACTCGGAGGCACGACCGCTGGGCCGGATCCGCGGCGCCCGCCGGCTGCTCACCACCGCAGCGGTGATCATGAGCGTCTTCCTGATCACGAGTAGCGTGACGACCACCGTGCTCATTCCGCCGGAGGCCTTCCAGCCGGGAGGGCCGGCGAACGGGCGCGCGTTGGCCTACCTGGCGCACGCCCACCTCGGCGAGGTGTTCGGCACCATCTACGACCTGTCCACCATCGGCATCCTCTGGTTCGCCGGGGCATCGGCGATGGCTGGCCTGCTCAACCTCGTGCCGCGCTACCTGCCCCGCTACGGCATGGCGCCGACCTGGGCGCGAGCCGTCCGGCCGCTGGTGCTGGTCTTCACGGCAGTGGCGTTCCTGATCACGATCGTCTTCGAGGCCAGCGTGGACGCGCAGGGCGGCGCGTACGCCACCGGGGTCCTGGTGTTGATCACCTCGGCCGCGACGGCGGTGACCCTCGCGGCGCTCCGGCAGCGTCAGCGCGGCCGCACCATCGCGTTCGGAGTCATCGCGGTGATCTTCGTCTACACCACACTGGCGAACGTGGTGGAGCGCCCGGACGGCGTCAAGATCGCGGCCTGTTTCATCGGCGGGATCATCCTGGTGTCGGTGCTGTCCCGGGTGATGCGGGCCTACGAGCTGCGCGTCGACCACGTCGAGCTGGACCGGACGGCCGCCGGGATGATCGACGAGCGCGCCGGACGGCGGATCCGCCTGATCGCGCACGAACCCGACCGGCGCGACGAGGCGGAGTACCGCGCCAAGCTGGCGCAGACCATGGCGGACAACGACTTTCCGGACGACAGCGACGTCATCTTCGTCGAGGTCACCGTCACCGACCCGTCCGACTTCGAGACGGAGCTGCTGGTCCGCGGCGGGGTGGTCGACGGCCGCTTCTCGGTGCTCAGCCTGGCCAGTTCGTCGGTGCCCACCGCGCTCGCCGCCCTGCTGCTGGAGATCCGCGACCGCAGCCGTCGGCGCCCCCACATCTACTTCGAGTGGTCCGAGGGCGGTCCGACTCGCAACTTCCTGCGCTACCTGGCGTTCGGACAGGGTGCGATCGCCTCGGTGACCCGGGAGATCCTGCGCCGCCAGGAGCCCGACCCGCACCGTCGACCGCACGTGCACGCCGGCTGACCCGCGAGCCGACGGCCCGTCGCGCACGGTGAGCGTGGTCATAACGACTGGACGATCCACAGGTTCCTGCTGCTAGCCTCGGCGCAGGTCATGAGTGCCAGCGCGAAGCCCCGGCTCGCTGGCCGGCAACCCTCCTCCGCGGTGGGGTGCCCCGGGTGAAGACCAGGCACCGGCACGACGTCGGTGCAAGCGTGGCCTGGCACCCAGGTCAGCACAGACCCGGGAGAACCATGAGCATCCTCAGCACCACCCCACCGACCGACGTCGCGGACTCCCGCACCGGTCGACCCTCGCCCGCACTGACCCGGCGACGGCACGTGGACATGATGCGAATGTGCAGCGCCGCCTGTCGTCGCGGCACCGCGCTCTAGCACCCCCTTCCCGAGCTCCTTTCCCACCGGTCCGCCCATCGGGCGCGCCGTCGGTGGCGCACGTCCGTGCGCGCCGAGACACCACCCTTCGGAGACACCAGTGCGATTTCTTCCTGCCCTGACCCGTGCCGTCGCCCTGGGCGCGGCCACGATCCTGGCCGCCACCGCCCTCACCGCCTGCGGCGACGACAGCTCGTCCGACGCCACCGCCAACCCGTACGGCCTGGCCCAGGCGGGTGTGCTGCGCGCCGGCACGCTGACCGACGCCCCGCCGAACGTGTACCTCAAGGACGGCAAGTTCACCGGCTTCGACAACGACCTGTTGACCGCCGTGGCCGGCAAGCTCGGCCTCACCGTCGAGTTCGTCGGCACCGACTTCTCCGCGCTGCTCAGCCAGGTCAACAACCGCAAGTTCGACGTGGGTAGTTCCTCGATCACCATCACCGAGGCCCGCAAGAAGACGGTCGACTTCGGCAACGGCTACGACTTCGGCTACTTCGGGCTGGACGTCCCGGCCGGCTCGCCGATCACCGGCTTCGACCAGCTCGCCGGCAAGCGGGTCGTGGTGGTGCAGGGCACAGTCCAGGACGACTACGCCACCGGCAAGCAGCTCAACCCGGTGCGGGTGCCGGACTACAACGGCGCGATCAACCAGCTCAAGGCGGGCACCGCCGACGCCTGGATCGCCCCGGCGGAGATCGGCGAGAAGTCGGCTGCCGACAGCAACGGCAAGATCAACGTGGCGGCCAAGCAGCTCAGCCCGGCACCGACCGCGTACGCCGTGGCCAAGGGCGGCGACAAGCTGCGTGAGGCGCTGAACAAGGCCCTCGACGAGGTCATTGCCGATGGCACCTGGAGCCGGTTGCAGGCGCAGTACTACCCCGGCCGGCCGATCCCTGCGGACTTCACCCCGGGCAGCGGCACTGTGAAGGCCCCGTCCGCCTCGGCCACGCCGTCGGTGTCGGCTGTGCCGACGGGGCCGTCGGCGTCCGCGTCGGCAACGTCCTGAGCCGGTGACGAGCGAGCGGGGCGGTAGGAGGAGCAACCGATGGATCCGTTGAGCACCCTGTGGGAGACCTTCTTCGACTGGGACGCGATGCGCGAGGCGCTGCCCGAGATGCTGACCGTCGGGTTGCCCAACACGCTGATCCTGGCGGTCTCCGCCGCCCTGCTCGGCTCGGTGCTGGGCCTGCTGCTGGCCGTCGCCGGGATCTCTCGCAGCCGCTGGTTGCGCTGGCCGGCGCGGGTCTACACCGACGTGTTCCGAGGGCTGCCGGCGGCGGCGACGATCCTGCTGATCGGCGTCGGGCTGGCCCCGCTCGGCATGCAGGTCTGGGGGCCGGACCCCTACCCGTTGGGCATCCTGGCGCTGTCGCTGATCGCCGCCGCCTACATCGGGGAGATCTTCCGCTCGGGCATCCAGTCGGTGGAGGCCGCCCAGTTGGAGGGCGCCCGGGCGCTCGGCTTCTCCTGGGCCGACGCGATGCGGCTGGTGATCATCCCGCAGGGCATCCGGCGGGTGCTGCCGGCCTGGGTGAACCAGCTCATCGCGCTGATCAAGGACTCCAGCCTGGTCTACTTCCTCGGCCTGGTGGCCAGTCAACGGGAGCTGTTCCGGATCGGGCAGGACTACGCGGCGACCACCGGCAACGAGTCGGCGCTACTGCTGGCGGGGCTGTGCTACCTGGCGCTGACCGTCCCGCTGACGCACGTCGTGAACTGGATCGACAGGCGGCTGCGCAACGGCCGGCCGGTCGCCGCACCTGACGACGAGGACGACGAGCCCCAGTTGCCCACCGCCACCCAGGGAGACCGGCGATGACCACCACCGAAACGACCACCTCGGTCAGTCTCGACGTACGCGACGTGCACCTCGCCTTCGGACCGAACCGGGTGCTGCGCGGCGTCGACCTCTCGGTGCCGCGGGGCGCAACGGCCTGCGTCATCGGCCCGTCCGGGTCGGGCAAGTCCACCCTGCTGCGCACCATCAACCGGCTGATCGAACCGGACCGGGGCGACGTGCTGCTGGACGGGCGCAGCGTGCTGGGCGACGATCCGGACGCGCTGCGGCAGCGGGTGGGCATGGTGTTCCAGCAGTTCAACCTCTTCCCGCACATGAGCGTGCTGCGCAACGTCACGCTGGCGCTGCGTCGGCTGCGCAAGCTCGATGCGGACGAGGCGGAGACCGTCGCCCGGGCCCAGTTGGAGCTGGTGGGGCTGGCCGGCAAGGCGAACTCCCGGCCGGCGCAGCTCTCCGGTGGTCAACAGCAGCGGGTGGCGATCGCCCGCGCGCTGGCGCTGCGGCCCGAAGTGATGCTCTTCGACGAGGCCACCTCGGCGCTCGACCCGGAGTTGGTCAAGGGCGTCCTCGGGGTGATGGCCGACCTGTCCGCCGCCGGCATGACCATGGTGGTGGTGACCCACGAGATGGGCTTCGCCCGGCAGGTCGCCGACACCGTCGCCTTCATGGACCGGGGTGTGGTGCTGGAGGCCGGCCCACCCGAGGCGATCTTCGAACGGGCCGAGCATCCGCGGCTGCGCCGGTTCCTCGACCAGGTGCTCTGAGCCCTCGATCACTCGTTGGGCCCGCGCCCCAGCAGCCGGATCTCCTCGTTGTCCAGCGCGGACTGGAGTTCCTGGAGAACCAGGTCGTCGATCTCCCGGTTGTCGCGCAGTCGGGTGACCTCCCGCCTCTTGTGGGCGAGGACGCCGAGGCGCAGCCGGCGTTCCAACCGGCGCTCCTCGGCGGTGTTCCCGCCGGTCTCGTTGAAGTCCTCCAGATGCCGTCGGTACTCGGCCTCCAGCCGGCGCACCGAGTCATTCTGGGCACCGACCTCCGCGGCGACCTGCGGTAGGGCGGCCAGACCCACCTCGGTGGCCCGCCGCCGGGCGTTCCGGGTTTCGTCGACGCGTTCCGGGTCACCGATCAGCCCGGCCCAGCGCACGACAAACGGCAGGGTGGTGCCCTGAAGCAGCATGATCAGCACGATCACCAGCGCGGTGACGAAGATGATCAGATCGCGTTCGACCACAGGTCGACCGTCGACCATCACCGTCGGGACTGCCAGAGCCGCGGCCAACGAGACCGCGCCCCGGAAACCGGACCAGCCCGCGACGGTCCCCACCCGCCACCCGGAGGGACCTCGGCCGTCGTCGTCCACCATCCGGCGGCGCCGCAGCCGCGCCGACTGCGCGGTGAGGTAGATGAAGAGAAGCCGGGTGCCGATCACGACCAGGGTGACCACCAGCACGATCACCAGAGCCCGCTCGGGCGAGGTGCTGGTGATGCCCCGGACCGCGCGGGGAATCTGCGTGCCGAGCAGGACGAACAACCCGCCGTTGATCAGGAAGGTGGACAGGTCCCAGAACGCGTACGCCAGCACCCGGGACCGGGCGCGGATCACCCGTGGGCCGGCGTAGGCCAGCACCAGGCCGGCGACCACCACCGCCAGCACACCGCTGGCGTGCACCGAGTCGGCGAGCAGGAAGGCGCCGAACGGCGTCAGCACGCTGAGCGCACCCTCGCGCAGCGGATCGTCGAGCCGCTTGCGGATCAGCACCACGGCGGCCCCCACCAGCAGACCGGCGATCACACCGCCGACGCTGGCGCCGACGAACTCCTCGCCGATGCCCAGCACGCCCGGGTCGTCGCTGTGGCTGAGCAGACCCACGGCCACCGCGAAGACCACCAGCGCGGTGCCGTCGTTGATCAGGCTCTCCGCGTGCAGGGTGGTGAGCAGCTTCCGGGGCAGCCGTTTGGCCAGGCCGGTGACCGCGGCGGCGTCGGTCGGCGCGAGGACCGCGCCGAGCACCCAGGCGGCGGCGGGGTTCACCCCGAACGCCTGCGCGGCGAACGACACAGTGACCATGGTGAGCACCACCAACACCACGGCGAGCAGCCCGATCACCGGCAGGTTGGCCCGGATCTCCCGCAGGCTGATGGTGAGGCTCTCCCGGTACAGGATCGCCGGCAGGAAGATCAGCAGGACCAGGTCCGGTTCCAGGGTGACCTCGGACAGCGGCGGCGTGAGCCCGAGCAGCACACCCAACGCGATGAGCAGGACCGGCGGGGCGACCCGGTACCGGCCGCCGAGGGTGGTGCCGACGAGGACGGTGAGGCCGAGCGCCACGATCAGGATGAGCGCCTCCACGCGTACCCCCTCGGACCACGGCCGACGGTGGACGCGCCGGTGGTTCCATCTGACCGCACCCACCGGTGGATTCCGGCCCAAACCGGCAAGTCGCCAGGTAGCCCGAGCAGGGGGCGCGTGGTCTGGCACGAGAACGGCACCTGTGCGGAGTATCTGCTCGCTGCTGCCCTGACCCTGGCGGGCAGGCATGAGCCGGTGTGGTCGTGGATCAGGTGGCGCAACGTGTGCAGGTGCGGGAACGAGCTGCCCTGTCGCCCGGCGTTCGGCTCGGCGGTTGTTCGTAGATCTTGGACACTTTCCGTTCGCGCAAGACGGAAAGTGTCCAAGATCTCGCAGTACGTGACCCTTGAAGCGGTGCAGCGGCGGCCCTGGCATCGAGCAGCATTCGCCCGACGGCGCTCAGGTTGGGTCGCCGGAGCGGACACACGCGGTGAGCGCACGAGCGGTCCGGCGGTGCTCGGTGGCTTCCTCGTCGCGGCCGAGGGCAGCGGCCAGATCCGCGAGGTGCCCGGCTACCGGACCGACGGTGATCACCCCACTGCCGGCGGCCAGTTCGGTGGCGGCCGGGCGGAGCGTGTCGGCGAGGCGTTCCATTGTGGACTGGTCGTCGATGGCCAGCGCCGCCCGAGCGGTGAGGCACAGTCGCACCTCCCGCAGCAGGTCGTGCGGCCCGTCCGGCAGGGTTCGCAGTGCCGCTCGGGTGGCACTGCGGTCGCCGGCGGCGGCGAGCAGCAGTGGTCGGACCCAGGGCTCGTGCGGGCCCCAGTCCAGCCGCGCCCAGTCCTCGTCGTCCGGCCCGGGAATCGGTCGCAGCCCGGGGAACAGTCGGGCGCTACCTGCCGGCGGGTCGTCGCTCACCGCGTCGGCCAGGCGCAGGCCGAGCAGGGCGAGCGGCAGCAACCCCTGGGTCAGCCCCGGCATGCCGTCAGTGGGCATTCGGTCGGCTGCCGCCCGGTACGCGTCCGCCGCCGCGACCGACTGACCATTCAGCGCCAGGCGCAGTGCGGCGTACCACCGGGTGAAGACACCGACCAACGGCAGCTCGTACCGTTCGGCGAGGCGGTCGGCGGCACGCGCGTGCGCGTCGGCGGCGGGCCGGTCGGCCAGCGCACAGTTGGCCTGGACCAGGACGAGGTGGCCGAGCACCTCGAAGGTCACCAGGTGGTGCCGGGCGGCCAGCTCGACCAGTTCGAGGCCGATCCGGGCCCGCGCGTCGGCCAGACCGACGCTGTGGAAGGCGTGCATGAAGCGGGCGTTGAGCGCGAAGGCCAACAGCCCGGGATCGCCGATGTCGCGGGCGATCGTCTCGGCCTCGGCGGCGGCGCGGCGGCCACGAGCGGTGGTGGTGCCGCGCAGTTCCAGCGCGAGGGTGCTCAGCAGACGGCTGCGCTGCGCCGAGCCGATCGGGCCGAGGGCGGCCAGGGCGTGTTCGGCGGCTCGGACGATGTGCCCGGAGAGCAGGTCGTCGTCGTTGCGCGTCCAACTGGCTGGCACGTCGAAGCCAGCTAGTGCCTCCTGGATCAGCAGGGGGTCGCCGGTGGACTCGGCGGCGGTGATCGCCTCGGCTCGCCGTCGCCGCGCCTCGGCCAGCCGGCCCGTCACGGCCAGCGCCCGCCCCAGGCCGAGCAGCGCGGTCACTCGGCCACGCGGCTCGACCCCGCCGGCCCGGTCGTAGGCGTCGATCGCCTGGCCCCACAGGCGGGCCGCCTCGTGGGGGTTGCCGCCCCGTTCGGCCCGCTCGGCCGCCACCCGGGCGTAGGCCGACGCCTCGGCGGCGTGGACCGGCCCGCCGGCGCGCAGCAGGTGGTACGCGAGGGCCGCCGGCTCGACGGGTTCCCGCTGTCGCAGCACCTCGGCGACAGCCGCGTGCCAGGCGGCGCGGCGCGGCGCGGACAGGTCGGCGTAGAGCGTGTCGCGGACCAGGATGTGGGTGAAGCGCAGCCGCCCGTCGGACTCCCGCTCGGTGAGGAACCCGGCCGCCAGGGCGCGGTCCACGGCGTCCAGCGCTGCCGTCGGGTCACCGGCCAACACGCCCAGCACGTCCGGGTCGAGGTCGCGGCCGAGCACTGCCGCCTGCCGCAGCACGGTACGGGTCGAGGCGGGCAGCTGCGCCAGCCGGTGCCGGATCACGTCGCGTACCCCGGGCGGCACGGCGGCCAGCCCCGCCTGGCCGGTGCTCGCGTAGAGCTGGGCCAGCTCGCGAACGAAGAACGGGTTACCTCCGCTGCGCTGCTGGATCGACCGGGCGGTGGCCGGGTCCAGCTCCGCCCCGACGATGGCACCGGCCAGCTCGCCGGTCGCCGACGCGGGCAGGCCGGCTAGATACTCCCGGACCGGCTCCAGCCCGGCGGCGCGGGCCAGGGTGGCGGTCAGCTCCGGGCTGATCTCGGTGGCCCGGTAGGTGCCGAGGATCAGCACCGGCCCGCTGGCCGGCTGCGGACCGGTGAGCAGTGCGGTCAGCAGGTCCAGGGTGTCACCGTCGGCACGGTGCAGGTCGTCGAGGACCAGCAGCAGCGGCTCCCGGTCGGCGACCGCCGAGATCAGCGAGGCCACCGCGCGGTGTCGACGGAACCGCACCGTGGCGGGGTCGGCCGAACCGTCAGCCGAGCCGTCTTCCGAGTCTGCGGCGACGGCGGCGGGGGCGGAGGCGGGGGCGGCGGGCCTGGCGAGCGCGTCGGTGATCTGGGTCCACGGCCACGCTGGCGGAGCCCCTTCGTACTCCGGGCTGCGTCCCCATGCCGTGGTCCAGCCCTCGGCGGCGAGTCGCCGGGTCAGGGCCTCGGCCAGCGCCGTCTTGCCGGCGCCCGGGTCGCCGCTGAGCAGGGCGAGTGTGGGCTGGCGGCGTCGGGACGCGACCTCGGCGGCGTGCCGCAGCCGCTCCAGCTCCGCGTCACGGCCGACGAACGGGCGCTGCTCCGCCTGCACGGGTCGAACGGGTTCCCCGAGGCCGGGGGCGGCGGCCCGGTCGAGGGATGGGGCGAGGTGCGGGGCCTGGGCCAGGATGTCGGCTTCCAGCCGTCGCAGCTCGGGCCCCGGGTCCACGCCCAGCTCGGTCACCAGGACGTGGCGGGCTTCCCGCAGCGCGGCCAGCGCGTCGCCCTGCCGGCCGGCGCGGTACCGAGCCGTCGCGAGCAGCCGCCAGGCGTCCTCGCGTAGCGGGTGGCTGGCCAGGTGTGCCGGTAGGTCCGCGGCGGCCTCGTCCGGTCGGCCCACCGCCAGGAGCGCCTCCGCCCGCCTCTCGACGGCGAGCATCCGCAGCTCGTCCAGCCGGTTGATCTCCGCGATCGCCCAGGACTCGTTGGCGCAGTCGGCGTACGCGGGCCCGCGCCAGAGCCCGAGCGCCGCGTCCAGCGCGGCCAGGGCCGGCGCGGGGCGGCCGGCCGTCAGCAGCCGGGCCGCCTCGCCGACGGCTGCCTCGAACCGTCCGGCGTCGACAGCGTCCGGGGCGGCCTTCAGGGCGTACCCGGGCGGCTCGGTGACCAGGATCCGGGGTGGTTGGCGGGATGGTCGATCGGGCTCCAGGGCCCGGCGCAGGTCGGCGACGAAGGTCCGGATCGCGCCCACCGCGCCGTCCGTTGCGACCTCCCACAGGTCGTCGACGAGACGATCCACCGGCACCACCCGACCGTGGGCGATCAACAGCCGGCCCAGCACCAGGCGCTGCCGGTGTCCCCGCAGGGGGACCGGGCCGCTCTCGGTCGCGGCGGTCACCGGCCCGAGCACGCCGAAGGTCACCGCGACGGGTGCCGTCAGCTGCCTGGTCATGGCACCAATCTAGGCCCGCGGCCCGGCCGGTACTGATCCGACGCTGACCGGCTGCTGATCACGGCCGGGCAGGCTCGACGAGGTACTCGGAGGAGGCCCCGGCGGAGGTGCTCCGGGCGCTGCGCGCCCTGCTCGCCCGTTGAGCGATCGGCGACCCGGCTGCCACTGTCACCCTGGGCACTATCCGACACTTGTTGTCACTGGGTGGCCGAGCAACCGGGTCGCCGCGCTTCACCCGTCCCACAGCCGCGATCCGTGCCCCAGACGCCACGCTGCGCAAGGTCCGAGCGACGGTGGCGGAGTCCGACCGGGTCCCTGAGATGGACCGCTGACCGCAACGGTGTCCCCGCACCGCCCGGCCCACGGCCGGCAGGCTCAGCAAGCACCACGAAGGCGTTCGGCGAGTTCGCGCACCGCCGCCCGGAACTCCGGGTCGGTCTCGCCCGGATGGTGCCCCCGTAGCGGCGGCGCGGACCGCTCCCCCGGCGCCGCCAGCAGGTCCGGTGGGTCCCGCAACCGCCGGTCGACCTGGCCCGCCGGATCGGCCGGGTCCGTGGGTGGATCGCCGGGGCGGTGTGCGGCGAAGACCCAGCCGCCGACCGGGTCGGTGTCCCGCCAGAGGTTGAGCCACCGCCACTCGACCCGCTCCCCCACCTCACGCAGCACCTTCTCGTTGAGGTAGGCCGGAAAGAGCCGGGCGTACAGGCGGTCCAGCGGCGACCCGTAGGTGAGCAGCGCGACTCGTTGACGGACGCGCGGGGGCAGCCGCAGCACCGCGAGAGCGAGCAGCGCGGACCCGTGGCTGTGCCCACAGAGCAACACCCCGACGTGCCGCTCGGCCAGTTGGCTGATCCGGTCGGCCAGTTCCGGCACCGCGCGGTCGGCGTAGCTCGGTGGTGCGAACGGGTGCGCGGCCCGGGGCCAGAAGGTGCCCAGGTCCCACAGGATGCCGACGTGCCGGCGGAACCACGCGGTCCGATGGGCGAACACGCCGCCGGTCAACAGCGTGAGCAGCAACGCCGCGAGGAGGAAGCTGCCCCCGCTGAGCGCCATCTGGACGGCGCCGGCCGGCAGCCCGAGCAGTTGCCGGGTCAACTCTTCCGGTTCGCGCCCGGTACGCCCCACCAGGCTCGTGGTCAGTCCGACCACCGCGAGCGCCGCGTACGTGGCCGCGAGCAGACCCAACCACTCGGTGAACCGCGCCCGGGCGATGGCCTTCGTCGTCAGCCGGAGCCGACCGACCGCCTCCGGTGGCACGACCGGGAAGTCACGGGTGGTGATCGCCGCCGCCGCACGCCGCCGGCGCCGCCGCGACACGACGCTCAACGCGCCACACAGCAGCACCGCCGCGACCACGTGCAGGAAGAAGGCCAGCAGCGTCCAGCGGTACGGCGACGGTGGCCCACCGTCACCGCGGTAGCCACCGAGCAGTTCCCCCGTCTGGTAGACGAGGCCGGCGGAGAGCGCGCCGGTCAGGCCGACCGCGAGGGCGGCGAGGACCGCCGCGCCCAGGCCACCCGGCAGCGCGGACCGGCCGCCCACCCGACCGCGCCGCCACAGCACCACCACGCTGAGCAGCACCAGCAACATCATCTGGCCGAACAGCGCCAGACCCGCGAGCCCGTCGTAGCCGGGAAGCCCGGTCGCCGACGACCAGTCGCGCCCGTCGCTCGCCAGGGTGACGAGGGTCGCCACGCTCAGGACGGCCGCCACCGCGCCCGCCGTGCGGGCGGTCCAGGTGGCCGTCCGCGCGGTCGCCGCCCGGTCGATCAACCCCGGAGCGGCGAGCAGACCGACGCAGACCAGCAACACCGCCGTGCTGAGCGCCAGCAGCAGCGTCGTGGAGAACGTCGCGCCGCTGGCGCGACGGGCCGTGAGCAGCACGATATCGAGTACGACGAGCGCGGCGGCCACGTGGATCGCGCGCAGCCGGTGCACCAGCGGCTCCACGGCCCACAGTGGGTTGTCGGCCGGGCCGGACCGACGGGTGCCGAGGAGACGCAGGACCGCTATGGCGGCGATCGGCAGGAGCGCCAGCACGGCCAGCCGCTGCCCGACGTGCCGGCCGTCGAGCCCGGCCATGCTGTCGAAGGGCGGGCGGCAGCGGGCCGCACCGAGACACCGCCAGGCGAGCAGGTCGAGGGCGACTCCGGCGATGGACACCACGTACAGCACTGTGAGGTTGAGCGCGAGGAGCCGACACAGCACGCTGACCGCGGCGGCGCGGCGGCGGCCGGTGGGGCGCATCCACACAGCCACGTTGCTGAGCATGAACGGCAGCAGGAAGACCATGGCGAGGGTCCGGCCGACGGTGCCCGAGGGCAGGTCACCCCAGCGGTACGCCTCCAGCGTCACCCCGTCCGGGCCGACGCCGTCCGACCGGGCGGCCCGGTGGAAGCCACCGCTGCCGTCGCCGGCCACCTGCCGGACCTGCGGCTGGTCGAGGATGACCGTCGGGTCCGCCCCGGACACGCCGTGCACCCGCAACTCCACCACGTCGTGTCGTCGCGGTTGGTCGCCGGCCATCGCCATCCTTCCCCGGCCCGCAGCTGCCACCGCCGCCCCAGTCGTACCACCCGCGCGGCCGGGCCCGGGTAGGTTCCGCCGAGCCGGGCCGCCGTGGTCAGCGGCCGGCGGGGACGCCGCGCTGGGAGATCAGGTCGGACGCCACGGTCCAGAGCCGCTCGGCGTTGCCCGGGTCGACCGCGTACGCGGCCACGCCGCTGTAGTCGGCGGGCCGCTCGGTGACGACCGGGGCCTCGGCGCAGTCCTCGAAGTAGCGACCGCCGACACCGTCCAGCAACGGGGATGCCGCGAGCAGCACCGAGGTCGCCGCACCCTGTTGCGGGGTCTTGTGCATCTCCTTCGGCGACTTGAGCCCACCGGTGTGCTTCTGCAACCCGGTGGCGATCGCGCCCGGGTTCAGCGCGTTGGAGTAGATGCCCTCGCCGGCCCAGCGGCGGGTGGCTTCCACGGCGAGCAGAGCCTCGGCGCTCTTGGACTGTCCGTAGGCCAGCAGCGGGTCGTACGGCCGGAACGCGAAGTGCAGGTCGTCGAAGATCACCGGGGAGAAGAGGTTGCCGCTGGAGCTGATCGACACCACCCGGGCGCCGTCGGCCGCGGCGAGGGCGTCGTGCAGGCCGACGGTCAACGCGAAGTGCCCCATGAAGTTGGTGGCGAACTGCATCTCCCAGCCCTCGGCGGTGCGCTCCAGCTCGGGCAGCGCCATGATCCCCGCGTTGTTGACCAGGATGTGCAGCGGCTGGTCCCAGCCGGCGACGAACTGGCGTACCGAATCCTGGTTGGCCAGGTCCAGCGCACGGACGGTGACCCGCTCCGCGCCGATGCTGGCCGCGATGTCGGCGGCGGCCTGCTCACCGGCCGCGACCCGGCGGACCCCGAGCACGACCTCGGCGCCGGCGGCAGCGAGCGAACGGGCCGTCTCGATGCCGATACCGGCGGCACCGCCGGTGATGATGGCCCGCTTGCCGCTCAGGTCCACCCCGGCAATGACCTCGTCGGCGGTCGAGGCGAATCCGAAGGGGGTCGTGATGCGCTCTGTCATTGCTGTCCCGTCTCTCGATCACGCTTACCCCGACACTGTCACCCCGGCGGCGGGCCCTAGCCGGTTCCCTGTTTTTCCTGGTAGTGGCAGGACCATGCTGGGTGGTCGGTGGCGGCTCCTACGATGGGCGGGTGAGCACGGCCGGCCCGCTGGGCGAATACCTGCGTGCCCGGCGCGAGCTGATCGGGCCGGGTGACGTCGGCCTGCCCGCGCACGGCCGCCGGCGGGTGCCCGGCCTGCGGCGCGAGGAGGCGGCCCTGCTCGCCGGCATCAGCGCCGACTACTACCTGCGGTTGGAGCAGGGGCGTGACCGGCACCCGTCGACGCAGGTGATCGAAGCCCTGGCCCGCGCGTTGAGGCTGGACGCCGATGCCGCGGCCCACCTGCACGGCCTGGCCCGGCCGGCGCCTTCCCGCCGGGCGGCGCGACCATCGGAGCGGGTGCCGGCGGGCATCCGGCAGTTGGTCGGCTCGTGGGCCGAGACGCCCGCCTTCGTGCACGGTCGACACCTGGACGTGCTCTTCGCCAACTCCGCCGCGACCGCGCTGGCGCCGATCTTCACCGCCGGGGTGAACCTGTTGCGCGCGGTCTTCCTGGACCCGAGCGTGCCGGCGCTCTACCCGGCTCTGACGGCGGTCGCGGCCAACGCGGTGGCCGGCCTGCGCGCACAGGTCGGCCCCGAGGTGGACGACCCCCGCCTCATCGAGCTGGTGGAGGAGCTGACGGCCGGCAGCGAGCGGTTTCGGCGGCTGTGGGCCCGGCATGACGTCACCGCCCGCGCTGGCGGCGGGGTGCGGGTGTTCCAGCACCCGGAGCTGGGCGAGTTGGCGCTGCGCTACGAGAAGCTCACGATCAGCGGCACCACCCAGTCGCTGGTGGTCTACCACGCCGAGCCGGGCAGCCCGTCGGCGCGCTCGCTGGCCCGGCTGGCTAGACGGGCAGCACGCTAGGGCTGGCTATCGGCTGGCCGCCCGCTCGGCGACCACCACCGAGATCCCGTCGAGGACGCGTTGCAGACCGAACTCGAACGCGTACTCCGGGCCGTACGCTGCGCCGTGCTGCTGGCCGGCCGCGGTGCCGACCCGGGACGCGGTCGGGTAGGCGCCGGGCTTCAGGAAGGTTTCCAGCCAGGGCGCGTGCGACTGCCACCACTGACCGTCGGTCATGCCGGTCTCGCGCTCCAGGTCGACCACCTCGGAGGCGGCCCGGGCGGCGCTCTTCACGTGACCGAGCACGAGGGTGAGCACCGCGTCGACCTCGACGTCGGTGAGCCCGATGTCGACGATCGCGCCGAGCTCGTAGTCGTACTTGGCCATCAGGTGCGGGCCGAGCACCGGTCGGGTCGTCTCGGCCCGCAGCATCCAGGGATGCCGCTGGTAGAGCGCCAGATTGTCGCGGGCGATCCGCTCCAGCCGGGTCCGCCAGTCGCCCTCGACGGTGGGGCGCGGCATCTCGCCGTACGCGGTGTCGATCATGACGGCGACGAGTTCGGCCTTGCCCGGCACGTAGGTGTAGACCGACATGGTGCCGACCCCCAGCGCCTCACCGACCCGGCGCATGGTCAGCGCGTCGAGCCCCTCGGCGTCGGCGATGTCGATCGCGACCCGGACGATCCGGTCGACGCTGAGCGCCGGACCGGCGCTGCGGCTGGTCGGCTCCCGGGTGCGCCAGAGAAGGGCCAGGCTGCGGGCCGGGTCCGCGGTCGCCTTGCGCTCACTCGCCATGGTGCTGCCATCCTAACAACGCGGCCGTACGCAGTACGCTCGCGCGCCCGCCGGGCTGCTCCCGGTGCCCCGCGCGCTGTCAGAGCGCCTCGCGGTCGTCGGACAGCGTCGGACCGGCGGCGGCGGGCACCAGGTGTCGGACCTCCGGCTCCCCGTCGGTCAACTCCCGGGCCCGTTGCTCAGCCGCGCGATCCTCACCGGTCAACCGGCCACCGTGCTGACGCAGGTGCTCGTCCCAGGACGGCACCAGATACACCTCGACGAACCGGTCCACAGTCTCGGCCGGGCGGAACAGCCCCCAGCGCATCGCGCCGGTCCGCTGCCGCGCCCCACGCACCAGGTCCATCGCCGCCAGGAACCGTTGGGTCCGCTCCGGCCGGACGGTGTACTGCACGGTCACCAGCACCGGCCCCACCCCCGGGTCCGGCTCGTGCGCCAGGTGCAGTTGCGGCCAGTAGGCCGCCGGTTCCCGGTCCACCGACCGCAGGTCCGGCAACGGCCAGATCCGACTCGTCAGGGTGCCGACAAGCATCAGCGCCGCCGCCGCCAGGTACGCGAGGAGCAGCCCGGCCATCTCGGCCACCAGACCCCAGAGCAGCGCCCCGGCTGCCTGCCCACCGGCGAAGCACACCTGATAGACGGCCAGGCCCCGGGCCCGTACCCAACTGGGCAGGAAGAGCTGCATCTCGGCGTTGACGTTGGCCAGCACCGTCACCCAGGCCATCCCGGCGGGCAGCAGGGCGAGCAGCACCAGCGGCACCGCCCGCACGGTGCCGACCACTGTCAGCGCCACGGTGAACAGCGCCCCGGCGATCAGCAGGAGCTGGTTGGCCGACAGCCGGGTGCGGATCACGGCCAGCAGCACGCCACCCGCGATGGCGCCCACGCCGAGGGCCGCCAGCAGCACCCCGTACCCGCCGGAGCCCAGGCCCAGTCGCCGACTCGCCACCAACGGCAGCAACGCCCACAGCGCGCTGGCCGGGACCACGAAGACCAGCGCACGGCGCAACAGCCGGCGTACGGTCGGCGAGTGGCGTACGTAGCGGCTGCCGGCGCGCAACGCGGCGGTGAACCGCTCGGGCACCTCGACCGCGCGGGCGTTACCGGGCCGCCACCGCCACAGCGCGTACGCGAAGATCCCGAAGGCGACCGCGTTGATGCCGAAGACCGGGGCGACGCCGGTACGGGCGATCAGCACGCCGGCCACCGCGGGCCCGACCGCCCTCGCCACGTTCACGCTTATCGAACCGAGCGCGGACGCCGACCGCAGTTGGTCCTGCGGCACCAGCTCCGGGATCACCGCCGCCCAGGCCGGCAGGGTCAGCGCCTGCCCGACCCCGAACGCGAAGGTGAGGGTGAGCAGCAGCGCCGGCGGCATCCGGCCGGCCAGGGTGAGCAGTGTCAACGCCACCGCCACCGCCACCAGGAAGAGCTGCACGGCGATCAGCAGGTGCCGGCGGTCGAAGCTGTCGGCCAGCACCCCGGCGGGCAGCGCCAGCAGCAGCACCGGCAGCAGACTGGCGGTCTGCACCAACGCGACAAGTGTCGAGGCGTTGGAGTGGTTGATCAGCAGCCACTGCGCGCCGACGGTCTGCATCCAGGTGCCGATGTTGGCGACGAGCAGGGCCAGCCACAGGTTGCGGTAGACGGCCGTCCGCAGCGGCGCCCAGGCCGAGGCCGGACGGTCGGCGGGTCCGGCTGCGGCCGTCACCACCGCCCGTCCGCGCGCAGCACGCGCTCACCGGAGACGTAGAGGTCGTCGGGTTCGAGCAGCAGCAGCCGGACGACCTCGGTGGCGACCTGTTCGGGCATGGCGTACACCTCGTCCAGGAACTCGGCGCCCACCCGTTCCTGTAGACGCGTCGGCATCGGCCCGGGATGCAGCTGCATCACCTTGACCCGGTTGCTGTGCTGGGCCTCGGCCAGCGAGTCGACCAGGCTGTTGCCGTAGCTCTTGGTGGCCCGGTAGACGGGGATGCCCGGCCGGGGTGCCGCCAGCGCCAGCGCGCCGATGTAGACGACGTTGCCGTGGCCCTGCCGGTGCAGGTGCTGCACCGCCTCCCGCAGCAGGTACGTGATGCCCAGAACGTTGATCTCCACGGCCCGGCGGATGTGCTCCACCGACAGGTCCCCCAGGTCGCCGCCCGCCCACATGGAGGCGCAGGCCGCCACCCCGTCGATCGTGCCGTAGCGCTCGACCACCTCGGTGAACCCGTCGCGGACCTGCTCGTAGGAGGAGATGTCGCAGACGGCGCCGTCGCAACCCAGCTCGTCTGTCGCGGCGGCGACCTCGGCCGGCACGTTGCCGAACACCACCACCTGATGCTCGTCGACGAGCAGTCGGGCCACCGCGAGGCCGAGACCGCTGGTCCCGCCGACCACCACGAAGGTTCTGGCACCCATGTCTCTCCAGCCGCCGCCAGCACAGGTCACGCGGGCAGCGTGACGGCGCGTTCTTCCCGTTTCCGGACCCCGCACACCCGTTCACGGGTAGTGCTGGGCATACCCCGAAGAGTGGATCTGGACGGCTGGGGCACCCGGCCGCTCCCCGATTAGCGTCTGCTGCATGACCACGGAACACCCTTCGCACCTGGCCGAGGCGCTGCGCCGCCGCCGCTGGCTGATCTCCGCGTGGCCCTGGCGCGCGCTGGCCTACCTGGTGACCACAGTGCCGATCGCCGGCGTGCTCGGCGTGGGGCTGCTCGTCATCGGGGCGCCGCTGCTGGCCGCCGCCAACGGGCTCCGCCTGCACGGCCGACCGCCGAGCATCGCGCTGATGCTGTTCCTGGCGACCGGCAGCCTCACCCTGTTGGCGTTGGCCCCGCTCGTGAGCTTCCCGGTGGCCGTCGTCGAGCGGTGGCGGGTCGGGCTCGTCGACGGTCGTCCGCTGGCGCCGTCGCCGTGGCCGGGCCTGGTCGCCCGCTACCGCAGCGCCGCGACCTGGCGGGAGGTGGCGTACCTGTTCTGGCTGGGCGGGTTCACCCCGGTCGCCTACTGGGTGTTCCTGGTGCTGGTGCTGCTCGACCTCGGGATGATCACCAGCCCCTGGCTGGCCGGCGACACCAACCAGCCGGTGGTGATCTGGCAGCCGATCGACAGCACCGGCGAGGCCATTCCGTACGCGATAGTGGGGGTGCTGCTGATCCCGGTGCTCTGGTACGCCGTCGGTCTGCTCGCCGCCGTCCAGGCAGCCGTGGCCCGGTGGTTGCTGGCCCACCCGGTGGACGCGGCGGCGCTGCGCGAGGTCACCCGCTCCCGCACCCGGCTGGTCGGCGCGTACGAGGCCGAACGCCGCCGCATCGAGCGCGACCTGCACGACGGCGCACAACCCCGGCTCACCAGCCTCACCCTCCAGCTGGGGCTGGCCCGGCTGGACGTACCCGAGGACTCTCCCGCCTCCCGACCGCTCGCCGTCGCGCACGACCAGGCCCGGGGCCTGATGGTGATGCTGCGGCAGTTGGTGCACGGCATCCGCCCGCAGAGCCTCACCGACCTCGGCCTGGCCGGCGCCGTACGCGAGTTGGCCGACGGCGCCACCATCCCGGTCACCGTGCACGCCGACCCGTACGACGAGCTGCCGGAGATCGTGGAGACGACCGCCTACTTCGTGGTCTCCGAGGCGCTGGGCAACGTGGCCCGGCATGCCCGGGCGACCCGTGCCGACGTACGCCTCAGCCGGGTCGGCGGTGACCTCGTCGTCGAGGTGACCGACGACGGTCACGGCGGCGCCGACCCGGCCCGGGGCACCGGCCTGACCGGGCTCGCCGACCGGGTCGCCGCCGTGGACGGCCGGCTGCTGCTGTCCAGCCCGCCCGGCGGGCCTACAGTGGTCCGGGTGGAGCTGCCATGTCGTCGGTGACCCGGGTGGTGCTCGCCGAGGACGAGGTGCTGCTGCGGGAGGGTCTGGTCGCCCTGCTGACCCGCTTCGACTTCACTGTGTGCGCGGCCGTCGGCTCCGCGCCGGACCTGCTGGCTGCGGCCCGAGACCACCAACCGGACCTGGTGCTGACCGACATCCGGATGCCGCCGGGCCGCCGCGACGACGGGCTGCGCGCGGCCGTCGCGCTGCGCACCGAGCGACCGGACCTCCCGGTCGTGGTGCTCAGTCAGTACGTGCAGACCGGGTACGCGGCGGCGCTGCTGGACAGCGGCGACGGCCAACGGGTGGGCTACCTGCTCAAGGACCGGGTCGCCGAGGTCACCGAGTTCGTCGACACGCTGCGCCGGGTCGCCGGCGGCGGCACCGCCATCGACCCGGACGTGGTTCGGCAACTTCTGCACCGCCCCCGCGACCCGCTCGCCGCGCTGTCCGCCCGGGAACGTGAGGTGTTGGCGCTGCTCGCGGAGGGGCGGTCCAACGCGTCGATCGCCGGCCGGTTGCACGTCAGCGAGGCGGCGGTCGGCAAGCACGTCGGCAACATCCTGCTGAAGCTCGACCTGCCGCCCAGCGACGACACCAACCGTCGGGTGCTCGCGGTCCTCACCTACCTGCGCGCCGACCCGGTGACCTGAGCGGCGCCGGGCCCAGGTGGAGCCCTACCGCCCCCGGCGTAGATTCTTCTCAGCGGTACCGGCGCCAGGTCAGGGCGCGGACCAGGGAGACGGGGGCACGGCATGGCGAAGGCGTTGCGGGTTGGTCTGCTGGGGTACGGGCTGGCGGGCCGGGTGTTCCACGCGCCGCTGATCGCCGCGACCCCCGGGCTGCGGCTCGACGCCATCGTGACCCGTGATCCGCAGCGACGCGAGCAGGCGCGACAGCACTTCCCGGACGCCCGTCTGGTCGACGACGCCGACGAGCTGTGGCGTACCCCGGACGCCCTGGACCTGGTCGTGGTGGCGACGCCGAACCGGCAGCACGTGCCGATGGCGCGCGCGGCTCTCGCCGCCGGCCTGCCGGTCGTCGTCGACAAGCCCCTCTCCCCGACCGCCGCGGAGGGCCGCGTGCTGATCGACGAGGCGACCGAGCGTGGGGTGCCGCTGACGGTCTTCCAGAACCGGCGCTGGGACGGCGACTTCCTGACCGTCCGCCGCCTGGTCGAGCAGGGCAAGTTGGGGCAGGTGCTGCGCTTCGAGTCCCGGTTCGAGCGGTTCCGTCCGACGATCAAGCCGGGCTGGCGGGAGCTCGCCGGTCCGGAGGAGGCCGGCGGCGCCCTCTTCGACCTCGGCGCCCACCTCGTCGACCAGGCGGTGCAGCTGTTCGGCCGGGTCGACCGCGTCTACGCGGAGGTGGACCGCCGCCGCGCGGGCGCAGCCGTCGACGACGACGCCTTCGTGGCGTTGACCCACGCCAACGGGGTCCACTCGCACCTGTGGATGGGCGCGGTGACCGCTCAGCTCGGGCCGCGCCTGCGGGTGCTGGGCGACCAGGCCGGCTACACCAGCTACGGGCTGGACGTGCAGGAGGCAGCGCTGCACGACGGTGGCCGACCGGACCAGCCGGGCTGGGGCGAGGTCCCGCCGGACCGCTACGGCCTGCTCGGCGTCGACGGTGACCTGCGGCCGGTGCCGACGGAGCCCGGCGCGTACCAGAGCTTCTACGCACAGGTGGCGGCTGCGCTGCGCGACGGTGCGCCGATGCCGGTGGACCCCCGGGACTCGGTCCACACTGTCGAGTTGATCGAGCTGGCGCACCAGTCGGCTGCCGAGGGCGTGGTGCTGCCGGTCCCGACCGCCTGACCGGGGCCTGACACCCCGACCGGTGGGCACCTCCCGCCACCCGGGCTCCTGACGCGTACGCGAAAACCAGTGGAACGGCGCCGCTGCGCGCCGTTACCGTGCTGCGCAACCAGGTCGTCTAGGCAAGGACGTGCCGTTGTACACCCTGTGAGACCTCCCGAGAGCTGATCTGTCGCGCGTCGCGCAGCTGCGCCGCGCTCCTTTTTGCTGCGGACTTCTCACTGAAACCGGTGTACTTCTGTGCTCAAAAATTGGGCCGTCGTGCCCACCTGCCTACCGATCGTTCGCCGCCGTTGCCATGCGTGCGCGTCCCAACGCCTTCGGGCGAGCGGCAAGTTCCGTGTCAACGCCAACCACAAGCTCCTCGACGCCTGGCTGCTCGCGCTCTGCACCGCGTGCGGGGAGACGGCGAAGCTCACCGTCCTGGAGCGGATGACAGTGCGCTCCATCCGACCCGAACTGCTGGACCGGCTCCATGCCAACGACCCCGGCCTGACCGCTGAGCTGCTGCAGGAGCCGGGCGTCCAGCGCCGAAACCGATTCGTCCTCGATTGGGACAACGCCTGGCGTCTCGACACCGGCGGAACGGATCACCTGGACCTCGACGTGATCGACGTCGCGATCCGCAACGCAGCGCGGATCCCGGTCCGGCCGACACGACTGATCGCTGATGGGTGCGGTCTGTCGCGGGCCGAGGTCGACCGACTGATCACGGAGGGGAAGGTCGTTTCGGCGGTTCGGTTGAGCGGCAAACTCTCCGGAGACTTCACCTTCACGCTGAAGCGCTGACCCGCCATCGGGGCCTGTCCGGCATGACGCCGGGCGGGCCCCTAGTCGGCGTTCTGCTCGGAGCGGGCCTCGTCCGGCGCCCGGGCGTCGTCGTCGGTCAGGGCGTCGTCCGACGGGGTGGCGAGGTCGGCGAGCCGGCGCTCGGCCTCCCGGATCTCCTCGTCGAGCCTGGGGTTCTCCTCGTCGGGACCCTGCGACATGGGGACCTCCATCGGGCGCGACCGGCAGCCCTCCGTGTACCCCTCCTGAGGGCGGAGACACGGAACACGCGCGCCGTCCCTTGATTACTTGATGAAGAGCAGTCAAAGCCCGCCCAGAACTGCTCTTCATCAACTGATCAAGGAAGCCTGGGAGCGGGTGGCCGACGGTGCGATGGCGAGCTTGCGGAGTTGTGCCGGCTGCACGTAGATCTCCCGGCGGGCAATGGCCAGGCCATTGCCGTCTACCTGATAACCGTCGAGCCATGCCCAGCCTTCGTAGGTGACAAGGGGCAGGATCCGAATCAGCCGGAACCTGATGGGCACCGCGAACTGCGGGCTCGCCGACCGGTCGACCAGTAGGACGTCGGCCGCTCGGAGCCTCATCTACGGCGTTCCCGCCAGGTCGCCAAGCGCTCGGCGGCCTCGGCCAGCTTGGGGCACGTCCCGTCCGGTCGGCACCGGCCGCAGACGTCGCGGTGATGAAGGTCGATCACATATCCGGCCATGATCACGAGGAACGGAGGCTCGGGTCGATACTGCTCAATCATCGTCATCCCCTCTTGCTCGACGATGGGCATTGACTGGCGGCGAAGCGCCGTTTACCAGCCCAGATAGCCACTACGATCCCGGAGCGGTGATTCCTCTTGCAACACTCGCCGTGAGACGTTCACTACGCATGGCGCATTTCAAGTAATGATGCGTGTGGCGTCTCAATCGACGCCGCAAGACGCATCAGGATGAGACCGAGAGGACGGTGCGGATGACCGAGGCTGGTTCGACGGTGCCGAGGCGGCAGCTCGGTCGGCTGCTGCGGCAGACCAGGGAGCAGGCAGGGATCGGCCTGGAGGCCGCCGCGTCAGACCTTGAGTGGTCACGCGCCAAGATGTACCGGATCGAGTCCGGGCAGACGCCGGTCCGAGCGCTGGACGTGGACCAGATGTGTCGCCTCTACGGTGTCGCCTCCGACATGACCGAAGTCCTTGTGAGTCTTGCTCGGGAGTCCAAGAGCAAGGGTTGGTACCACGCCTACGGCGAGATCATTCCGAGGTGGTTCGAGCTGTACGTGGGCCTTGAATCAGCGGCCAGCCGCATACGGACCTATGAGCATGCCCTGGTACCCGGCCTGTTGCAGACGCCGCAGTACGCATCTGAGGTAGGACGGAGTCGGTCCGAAAATTCGGACGAGGAGGTGGCCAAGCTGGTCGAGCTACGGATCGAGCGACAGCGGATCCTCACCAGGAAGAGACCGGCCGCCCCCACGCTGGACGTGATTCTGGAGGAGGCGCTACTACACCGGTCCGTTCCCGGCATGGCCGACCAGATAGCTCGGCTCCTCGATGCCAGCGACACACCCAACATGTCCATCAGGCTTCTGCCACTCCGCAGCAGATTGAGTCAGGTAGCGGTGGTTGGCAGCTTCGTCATCCTCGATTTCCCGACCAGCGGTGCCAGGTCCGCGGAGCCGACAACCGTGTACAGCGAGGGATTGTCCGGCGCCCTTTATCTGGACCGGATCGAAGAGGTCAAGGCGTACGCCGCCGTCTGGAAGACGCTCACGTCTGAGGCGTTGAGTGTGCCGAAGTCCCGCGAGCTCATGCAGAAAATCAAGGAGAAACACCATGACTGATCTGACCGGCGTCACCTGGCGCAAGAGCACCCGCAGCAGCGCCCAGGGAAACTGCGTCGAGGTGGCTGACAACCTGCCCGACGTGATCGGAGTTCGGGACAGCAAGGATGCGTCAGGCCCGGCGCTGCGTTTCCGTCCCGAGCAGTGGAGCACCTTCGTGGGGGCGACCCGCACCAATCGGCTGAGCCGCGCCCGACCGTAGCCGAGGTGGTGAGGGGTTACCGAGCGCCGGGCCGGTCGGCGGGCGCGCCGGGCTGAAGCCCGGGAGCGTTGCCGACCCGGCCCGGTGCCGGATCAGCGCTGCTTTAGCTCGCGCCAGGATGGGTGGGTGCCGCGCCAGGCGTCGGCGAGGATGGCCGCCGAGGCCCGGCTGGGGCACTGCTGCACCCGCTCACGACCCGACGCCCCACCGATCTGGGCGCGGACCTCCCAACCCTGCCCGTCAGTACGGATGTACACGTCCCGGCGCCCGCGCGGGGTCGTGTCTCCGTTCCACCAGTGTTCCTCCACCTTCATTCGCCGACCGTATAGCAATTCCCGCGCCGAGGGTACGGCGCAGGTATGCCCGGACCGGGGCAAGAGCGACATTCCAGGCGCATTTCGGCCCAACCGTTGACGGTTCGAAACCATAACGGACGGTTCTGCCGCTCCTGACTTGCGAATCAGGAACCCCGTCCCACTCTGCCCCCTCGCCGCAACCCCCACCCCCAGCCGTTGTTGATCAAGAGGTTTGCGTCACGAATCCCCTACCCGGGTGACGCAAACCTCTTGATCAACGCGAGAAGGGCGAGCAACGCGAGAAGGGCGCGGTGGTCAGGTTTGGGTTGTCAGGAGGTAGTCGTCGGCTTCGGGGCTCCACCGCAGGTCCAGTACGCCGGCGGTGGCGGCAGCCTTGCAGAACTGGAGGAAGCTGCGGTAGCCGAGCTTCTTTTCGCTGAAGTCGGGGCGGGCCCGGCGTACCTGGTTCTTCAACCCGGACAACGCCACCGGGTTACCGCCGCTACCCAGGTCCGCCACGACGCCCCGGAGTAGACCGAAGGCCACCTCCCGGTCGCCGTGCTCGGGCAGTGAGACCTCGGGGTCACCCTTCGCCGGCCCCTCGGCCAGCTCGATCACGTTGCGCTCGGCGAGGTGGCGCAGCAGTTCGCCGAAGGTGCGGAAGCCGTAGTCGGACTCGCTGAAGGTGGGGTCCTTGCGCAGCAGGGTCCGCTTGAGCCGGGAGGCGGTGACCTCACCGTTGGCGCTGCCCTGCAACCCGGCGACCGACTGGGCGACGAACACGGCGAGGGCGTCCACGTCGCGGCCGGGCTCCTCCCCCGTCGGCCGGCGGTCCACCTCCGGCTCGTGCTCCCGCTCCGGCTCGGGTGGGCGCTGCTCCGCGCCGGCCTGCCGGGTGGTGGGACGAGCGCGCCGGCCACGGGCCGGCGGAATGTCCACGCCCTCCAGCCGGTCGTAGTACAGGAACTCGTCACACGCCGGCGGGAGCAGGCCCGAGGTGGACCCCTCGACCCCGACGCCGATGACCCGCTTGTTCAGCTCGCGCAGCTTGTGCACCAGCGGGGTGAAGTCGCTGTCACCACTACAGATCACAAAGGTGGAGATGTAGTCGCGTTCGAACGCCAACTCGATGGCGTCGACGGCCATCTTGATGTCCGCGGCGTTCTTACGGGACGCGCCCATCCGCTGCGGGATCTCGATCAGCTCGACGTGGGACCGGGTGAGCATTCGGCGGTCCTCGTCGAAGTAGGACCAGTCGGCGTACGCCCGGCGGACCACCACCCGACCTCGTTCGGCCAGCGCGTCGGCGATGGGCCGGAAGTCGAAGGCCGCGCCGCCGCGATGGTCGCGCGCGCCCAACGCGAGGTTCTCATAGTCGAGGAAGAGGGCAATCCGGTCTTCTTGATCCACGCGGACCAGCCTACGCCGGGCCTGAGCTGGTCGGGGCGGGCGACGCGCGACACCTCAACTCGACGACCGTCCATTTCTTGCGGCCTGATAGTCGTTTAATTTCAATGTTCGATAGGTGTCTTGCAGTGCCATGTCTGGTGCTGCATCATGACGATCAATGTCGGGCGTCGGGGGAGCGCCAGGCGGACCTCCACCACCACCCACCCAGGAGGGTCACCGATGTTTCGCAGCCTCACGCCGGCGCGGGGACGCCCCGGCCGGCCCAGCGGCACCGCCGTCGCGCTCGCGGCCGGTCTCGCCGTGCTGGTCGCCGGACCCACCGCCGCCGCCGCCAGTCCACCCGGATCCGCTGGCGCGCAGCCGGTGGTCACCCGGGCCGCCCTCGATCCGGCGCTGGTCGCCGGACGCGGAGCGGACGTCGACTTCCTCGAGCAGGAAGCGGAGAACGCCCGCACCAACGGCGAGATCATCGGACCCGACCGGTCCGCATACACGCTGCCCGCGGAGGCTTCCGGCCGCCGGGCGGTCCGGCTCGCCCCCGGGGAGTACGTGGAGTTCGTCCTGCCCAGCGCGGCGAACGGGATCACCGTGCGGTACAGCATCCCGGATGCGCCGCAGGGTGGTGGGATCACCGCGCCGCTGAAGGTCGCCGTCAACGGCAAGCACCTGCGCACCATGACGCTCACCTCGCAGTACTCGTGGCTCTACAATCAGTACCCGTTCACCAACGACCCGCAGGCCGGGCTGCTGCACCCGGACTGGTGGATCACCGAGTGCCAGTGCGTGCCGTCGGCCACCACGCCGTCCCCGACCATCGACAAGCCGTTCCGGCCCACCCACTTCTACGACGAGCAGCGGCTGCTGCTCGGGCGTACCTACCGGGCCGGCGACAAGGTACGGCTCACCGCGCCGCCCGGTAGCGCCGCCGCGTGGACGGTCATCGACCTGCTCGACTCCGAGTTGGTCGCGCCGCCGCACGTCCGGCTGCTCGCCGCGAACGTGCTCGCCTTCGGCGCCGACCCCACCGGCCGGCGGGATTCCGCCGACGCGCTGGACCGGGCCGTCGCCTTCGCTCGGCGCGCCCACCTCAAGGTGTACATCCCGCCAGGCACCTACCAGGTCAACCGGCACATCATCGTCGACGACGTGACCATCGAGGGCGCCGGCAACTGGTACACCACCATCAAGGGCCGCGAGGTCGCCCTGCCGACTCCCGCGCCGGACGGCTCGGTGCACACCGGAGTCGGGTTCTACGGTCGGGACGCCGCCGACGGCGGCAGCCGTAACGTGCACCTCTCCGGCTTCGCCATCGAGGGCGACGTGCGGGAGCGCATCGACACCGACCAGGTCAACGCGATCGGCGGAGCGATGAGCGACTCCACCATCGACGGGCTCTACCTGCACCACACCAAGGCGGGCCTGTGGTTCGACGGCCCGATGCGCAACGTCCGGGTCACCAACAACATCATCGTCGACCAGATCGCCGACGCGCTCAACTTCCACACCGGCGTGACCGACTCCCTGGTGTCGCACAACTTCGTCCGCAACACCGGCGACGACGGCCTGGCGATGTGGTCGGAGAAGACGGCCAACGCGCGGAACACGTTCGACCACAACACAGTGCAGTCACCGACCCTGGCCAACGGCATCGCCATCTACGGCGGCACCGACACCACCGTCTCGCACAACCTGGTCGCCGACCCGGTACGCGAGGGCAGCGGCCTGCACGCCGGGGCCCGCTTCGGCGCGGAGCCGTTCACCGGGTACCTGCGGTTCACCAACAACACCACCGCCCGCGCCGGCACGTACGAGCTGAACTGGAACATCGGGCTGGGCGCGATCTGGGTCTTCGCCCTGGATCGCAGCATCGAGGCGCCCATCGAGGTGACCGGCGACGCGTACCTGGACAACACGTACAACGCGATCATGCTGGTCAGCGACTGGCCGGTGAAGGATCTCTACTCGATCTCCGATGCGCGGTTCCGGGACGTCCGGGTCGACGGCACCGGCACCTCGGTGGTCAGCGCCCGCGCGGCCGGGTCGGCCTCGTTCGCCAACGTGGACGCCCGCAACGTCGGCGCGGTAGGCGTCAACAACTGCGGATCGTTCCACTTCACCCCGGCCGGTTCGGAGTTCACACTGACCGACCTCGGCGGTAACGACGGCGGGTGGCTCGCGCCGTGGCTGCTGCCCAACACCATCACCTGCGACGACCGGCCGCCCGTCTCGCCGCCCCCGCCTCCGGCGCAGTGGTGACAGCGGTGGGCGGCCCGAGCGATCGGGCCGCCCACCGCGCACAGATCAGCGCGTCCTGACGTACGCCAGCGGCACCGTGGTGGACTGACCGTGCCATCTGCCGCTCAGCATGCCCCCGGCCGGCCCGTCTGCCCCGGCCCCGGGCCTGCGCACGACGACCAGCTCGACGGTGCCGGTGTCGATGAGCGTGCGGTCCTCGTCGACCACCCGTCGCACCGCGCCCACGGTCGGTACCTGGGCGTCGGCGGCGCCGTCGACGACGACCGTCACCGTCGGTTCACGCACCTCGCGCCGGCCGTCGACCTCGAAGTACTGCTCCGCCTGACCGCTGCCGGTGAGGATCGCGTGGGCGAGCGCGGCGGCGTACACCGGGTCGACGCAGCCGTCGTACACCCAGCGCCGGCCGAGCACCGAGTGCTCGGTGGTGCCGACCAGCCACCCGTCCGCACCGTCGAGGGGCGCGGCGCGGTAGGTGAGCGGAACATGGTGGACCGGCCCGTCGGCGGCACCGACCAGCATCGTCTCGATGCCGACCTCGCCGGCCGGGTCGTCGAAGCGGTAGGCGCCCCGGCTCACCAGTTCGACGCCGGTCGGTCCGGCGAACCACTGTCGGCCGGGCAGCCAGGCCGTCAGCAGGTCCAGCTTCGTGGGGTGCAGGGTCGCCCTGTGCAGCAGTGCCATGACGGCAGCCTAGTCAGAGGCCCGCGCAGGGTTGCCCGCCGATCGTGCAGCTCTCCGGCTCCCGGGCGTTGGGCCGGCTGTCGCGGACGTCGAAGCTGATCGTCTGGGATCCTCCGGCCGCCACGGCGGCTCCGGTGAAGGTGACCACCCGTCGGTCCTGTCGCCAGTTCGCGCCGTCGACGTCGTCCACCGTGGTGCCTTCGGCGAGGGTGACCACCACTGCCCAGTCCGCCACGGGTGCAGCGCCGGGGTTGCCGACCACGATCTCGCCGGTGTAGCCGAACAGTCGGTCGGACTCGGTCTCGTAGCGGGCCGTGATGGGCGTCGGCGGCGGAGGTGGCGTGGCCGAGGCGGGCGTCCGCGAGGGCTTCGCCGACGGGGTCCGGCTCGGCCGGGCGGTCGCCGACGCGGTGCTCCGCGAGGGGCGCGCAGAGGGTGTCGCGGTGGGAGCGACGGTGGTCCTGGCGGCCGTCACGGTCGGCGACGCTGTCGCTGCCGGTGCGGGTGCGGCGGCCGGCTTCGCGTCGGGCGGCAACGTCACCCACGCCGCCGTCCCCGCCACCAGCACGGCCCCGGCGACCACGGCGACCAGCGTGCGACGCCGCCGGGGATTGCGGCCGGCCCCGCCGCGTACGCCGATCAGCGGCAGTTCCGCTGTCATCCCACCGTCGGCGCGGCGCAGGTCGACCTGCTGGAAGGCGATCCAGTCGAGGATGGCCGGCAGCCGGACGGTCAGCGCCTGCCGGAGCTGCTGCTCGCGGGGATCGTGCTGCTCGGCGGACCACGCGCCGTGCGTGCTGATCTCCCGTAGCTCCAGCCGGCAGCCCTGCTTCGTGGCCGTGACCGTGCAGGTCAGCTCGCTGAGCCGACCGGCCTCGTCGCAGGCCAGCACGAGGAGGTCCGGCTCCTGCCGCTCGGTCACCTCGACCTCGACGTTGGCCTCGAAGCCGGGCAGGCCGGCGGTGTGCAGCAGCATCCGGTCCGGCACGCCCTCGACCATCTCGGCCTCGGCGAACCACCGGCCGAGCAACTCCCGATCGGTCAGAGCGCGCCAGACCCGCTCAGCCGGGTGGGACAGGTCGACCTGCGCACCGATCTCGATCACGGCGAGACTCTAACGGGTTGCCCGCCTGGCCATCTCCCGCCCGCCCGAGCGGTTGCCGGCGTCCTGGTCAGCCCCAGCGGCTGGACCGCTCGACCACTGTGGCCAGCGCGGCCCGGGCGTCTGTGCTCACCTCGGCGACCACCTGCGCCGCCGGCACGTCCCGGGCCAGCGGGTGCGCCTGCCCGGCCCACAGGTTGGCCACCGACGCGTCCGCGTCGCGCCGGGCGGCGGCGAGCATTGGACGCGTCAGGTGCAGCACCTGGGGGTAACCGCGCGGTGCCACTGCGTCGTGCTGACGCAGGAAGTCGTTGGCCACGCCACGGGCCCGCTTACCGGTGTACGACCGGGTCAACGCGGTCGGCGTGGCACTGGCCACCGCCGCCCGGTGCATCGGCGAGCTGCCCGCCTCCGGGCAGCGCAGGAAGGCAGTGCCGAGTTGCGCGGCGGCGGCGCCGGCAGCCAACACGGCGGCCACCGAGGGGCCGTCGCCGAGGCCACCCGCGGCCACCAACGGCCGGTCACAGCGGGCGGCCGTCAGCCGGAGCAGCGGCAGCAACCCGTAATCGTCGTCGTCCGGCAGGCCACCGCGATGCCCACCGGCCTCGGTGCCCTGCACCACCACCGCGTCCACACCCAGATCCGCTGCGGCGTTCGCGGCGTCCGGGCGGGTGACGGTGGCCCACACCTCGGTGCCCCGCTCCCGCAGGGCGGTCACCGCCCCCCGGTCGGGCAGCCCGAACACGAAGGACACGACCGGGACCGGGTTCGCGAGCAGCGCGGCCAGCTTCTCCGGGTACGCGTCGTCGCCGCCCATCGGCTCGCCCAGGCTCACCCCGCGCTGCGCGGCCTGCGGGGCGAGCCGATCCGCGTACGCCTGGATGGCGGCCTCGTCGACGCCGCCGGGGTCGGGCAGGAAGACGTTCACACCGAACGGCCGATCGGTACGCGCGCGGACCTCGGCGACGTCGGCGACCAGCCGGCCGGTGTCGATCATCCCGGCGGCGAGGAAGCCCAGCCCACCCGCGCCGGACACGGCGGCCACCAGCGCGGGTGTGGACGGGCCACCAGCCATCGGGGCGGCGATGATCGGGTGGCGCAACGTGGACAGGACGGACATCCCCCCATCCTGCCGCAGGCCCGGCCCGCTCACTGGCGCGCGGTGTGCCTCCACCAGAGCGCGGCGGCCAACCCGAGCAGGACCAGCAGCGTGCCCGCGCCGATGGCCAGCGGCCAGGTCCGCCCGCCCCCTGCGCCGCCGACCTCCCCGGCGGCCGGACGGACCGCGGTGGGCGCCACCGGGTCATCGGACCGCGTGGGTGGCGCGGCGGTGGCCGTGGTGGCAGTGGCCGGGTAGCGCAGGATCGTCGAGCGGGTGCCGGCTGGTTGACCGGCGGACTCGGAGACGGTGAGCAACGACCGGCCGTCTCGGCTATAGGTGATCGACTCGCCCTGGGGCTCGTCCGGCAACGGGGTGATCCGCGGGGTGCCGGTGGTCAGCGCGCGGACCACGTCGCCGTCGGGCACGTCGTACTCGAAGGCGTCGGCGTAGCTGCGCAGCACCACCCGCCGTCCGTCCGGCGCGCTCGCCGCGCCGGTGATCACGCCGCGCCCCAGGAACGAGAACGGGTTGCTGGTCGTGGTCGAGGGCACCGTCACCTGGCCGAGAGCTGTCAGTGGGGTCGTCGCGTCCGACCGCAGCGCGGTGGTCGGCGCGTACAGGAAGACGGTGCCGCTGCCGCCCTTGGTGACGATCAGCGGCCGCCCGGACGCGTCGAGCAGCAACGCCTCGGCGTCGTGCGGACGGTCCGGGTAGGTCATCCGGTGCAGCACCGGCCGCTTCGCCCCGGGCGCGAGCCGCCACACGCCGACGGTCGTCCGGGAGCGGTCGTTGTCGCCGATGTCGGCGACCCAGACGGTGCCGTCCCGGCCGATGGCCAGATCCTCGGTGTCGCGGGGGCGAGACGGGAAGGAGACGGTACGCGCCACCGCGCAGCGCTGGTCGAGGAAGAAGATCCGGCGGCGGGCCTCGTCGTCGGCACCGTCGTTGATCACCACGTACCCGTCGTCGGTGGCGACCATCCCGGAGATCTCGCGTAGCCGGTCGTCGCGCACCTGGCAGACCGGCGTCCCCGCCGCCGCGGCGCCCGCCGTGGCAGCGCCCGGCGCCAGCACCACGGCCGGCGGCAGCACGCCCGCGAGCAACGCGGTCAGTACCGCCCCCGCCCGAGCACGCCGCCCCCAGGTCAACCGTCCACGTACCCGCATCGCCCACCCTCCTCGTCGCGGCCGTGACCGGCCACCCGACCATCCTGGCCGATCCCGGCCACGGTCGACGGTCATCCGGGGGACGCGCCGGAACCCCTGGCCGATGTACTGTCGCTCGGCCTGATTCTCAAGCTGGAGGGTGGCCATGTCCGTGAGCGACACCGCGCCGGCCACCCGGTTCGGACGGCGGCTGCTACGCCGCCTCGGCCGCCCGGCCGGTGGCGCCGCCGTCGCGTGGGTGCCGCTCGCCGCGGTCGTCTGCGGCCTCTTCACCGGCGCGCTGGCCAGCCGGGCCGCCTGGGAGACCTCCCGGCCGCAACCCGACCGGGCCGAGGCCGCCGCCATCCTGACCGAGGTCTTCCCCGGCCACGACCTCGGTGAGATCGACACTCCACCGGCGCTCTTCGTCGTCTACGGGCACGCGCTGCGCCTGGGGACCGTCAAGACCCTGGTGTTCGGTGACGGCGGCGAGTACCAGGAGAGCGCCACCGGCGCCGGCGCCCTCGGCGCGCCACCGGTGCCCGCCGCGCAGATCGTCACTGTGGCCCGGGAGCGCCTGACCGGTGCCGGCTGGCGGGTGTACGACCCGCAGGTGTCCGATGGCGTCAGCTGCGCGGACAAGATGTGCGCCACCCCGCTGGCGGTCACCGACACCGCGCTGACCGCCCGACGTGGCGACACCATCCTGAACGCCTCGATCTCCTCGCAGACAGCCGTCGACGCCAGCTACCTCTCGGTCGAGCTGCACCGCGCGCCGCCGCCCCTGGTGGTCCCCGCCGGAGTGCTCGGCACGGTGCTGGGCGCGGTGGCTGGTTGGTTGGTCTTCGGCTGGGCCAGTCGACGCACCGAGGGACGCCGTAGCCGCGGCACTGTGAACGGCCTGATCGGTGTGGCCACGGTGCTGTGGTGGCTGCCGGTGCCGCTGGCCGCACCGCAACTGCTGCACCACCACCTCGGCGAGCCACACCCGGCCTGGCACCCGTACTGGGAGTGGCTGGGCCAGCCGGCCGCGTCACTGCTCTTCCTGGTCGGCGCGGTGTGCGTGCTGCTGGCGCTGGGGCTGGCCGCCGGCACCCGCCGGAACAACACACCCGAGGCCACGGCCGACTGACCGCCGTCGGCCCGGTCACGGCCCGCCCAGGGCCGGCCCCGCCAAGGTACGACGTGGACCGACCCGGGGCGTCCGCTAGCGGACGTTCCAGCGCTGGGCGCCGCTGCCGTTGCACGTCCAGAGCTGCGTGGTCGTGCCGTTGGCCGTGCCGGCGGAGGTCACGCCGACGCACTTGCCGGCGGAGGCGAGCACGACAGTGCCGTCCGTGCGGAACGTGAAGCGCTGCGCGGCGGTGCCGTTGCAGGTCCAGATCTGCACCCTCGTACCGTCGGCGCTTGCTCCACCGTTCACGTCCAGGCACCGATCGCCGTAGACCCGCAGCTCCCCGGCGGCGGTGCGGGTCCACCGCTGGTTGGTGCCCCCGTGGCAGTCCCAGATGATCGTGGCAGCGCCGGCGGTGGTGCTGGCGCCGTTCACGTCCAGGCAACGCCCGGAGGCGGGGTTGACCAGGCCGACGGCGATGCCCACCGGCGGTCCGCCCGCCGGGACCAGGCTGCCGGGCACAGACTGCAACGCGGCATACCAGCGGGCCGCCATCTTGTCGTACCCGCCGGCGTTCGGGTGGACGCCGTCGGCGAGGTCGGCGGTGGTGAGCGCGGCGTGCATGTCGACCAGGTGCACCTGGCTGCCCTTCTGCGCCACGATCCCGGGGATCGCCGCGTTGTACGCCTGCACCCGGGCCTCCAGGTTCGGGTCTGCTTCCGGGGTGATGGTGGCGACGAAGACATCCGCTCCCGGAGCCGTCGCCCTGATCTTGTCGATGAGACCGGAGAGCCGGGCCGGAGCGGTGGCGAGGTTGTAGTTCTGGTTCACGTCGTTGGTGCCGATGTGCAGCAGCACGGTACGCGGATCGGTAGCCCGCAACCAGGTGACGATGTTGGCGTCGAGCTGGTCGATGCGCCAGCCGGAGTGGCCCTCGTGGTCGTGGTCACCGAGGCTGGCCGGCCCGTTGAACCCCGAGCCGACGAAGTCGACGGTGTAGCCGCCGCTGGCCAGCCGCTGCCACAGGTTGATCCGGTACCCGCCGGGCACGTTGAAACCATCGGTGATCGAGTCACCGAGTGGCATCACGCGTACGCCACCGTTCGACTCGGCCTGCGCGGGTGCGACCTGGGCCAGCGCCAGCGCGGCCCCGAGGACGAGCCCGAAGGCCCCGGCGGCGGCCTGTCGTGCGTTCCATCGCATGGTTGATCCCTCTCCTCGAAGGTCGTCCGGGAGCCTCGGTGGTACGCCGTCCGCCGAAAACGACTACCACACCCGGACGCACCCATTGATGGTGACCGATGGCTTGTCTGCCGGGGCCGACTCCGGCACGGGCGCGAGCCGAACGCCGGGCTGGCTGCGCCGAGCGGTCCAGGGGGCCCCGCCTCCATCTGACCGGCTTCGACGTCCACCAATGACCGTCGAGGGTTACCTGCCGGTGCGCAGACCGGTACGGTCCGAGATGTCCACGGTCGCGGCAGGCCCGGACGACGGCGCCCCCGCCGGGCCCGGCGGCCGGCGCCGCCAGACCGACCGGCCATGGAAGGGGCGCATCGTGCGGATCGGAGCGGGGTTGTGTGTCGCGGCGCTCGTCGCGGCGGGACTGACTGTCGCCACACCGGCCGCCGCCACACCGGCCGCCGCCACACCGGCCGCCGTCCCGGCCGCCGTCCCGGTGGCCGGCGCCACAGTGGTGCCGATCCAGGTCACCGGTGACCCGGCGACACGGTTCAACCTGGTGCTGCTGGGCGACGGCTACACCGAGGCCGACCTGCCCACCTTCCGAGCACATGTGGACCGGCACCTCAACACCCTGTGGACGATCGAGCCGTTCAAGTCCTACCGCAGCTACTTCAACGTCTACGCCGTCGAAACCGTCTCAGCGGAGTCCGGGGTGGACTGCGACCCCGGCCTGTCCGCGCCGCAACGCGACACCGCGCTGGGCATGGGTTTCTGGGGTGGTTGCAACCCGGCGAGCGTGCAACGTCTGCTCACTGTCAACGGCACCGCCGCGAACGCGTACGCCGACCTGGCCGTCGGCACCAACCCCGGAAACCGTCAGCTGATCGCGCTGGCCAACAGCGGCACGTACGGCGGGGCCGGAGGCAGCAACGCCACCGCCTCCGGCGGCAACGCGCTCTCCGCGCTGATCAGCCCGCACGAGTTGGGGCACTCGCTCGGTGGCTTGCAGGACGAGTACGACTACTACGGCCGTGGGGTGCCGGGCGACACCTACAGCGGGCCGGAACCGGAGTCGGTGCACCACACCGTGCTGACCGAGCGGCAGATGCGCGACACCCGGGCCAAGTGGTGGCGCTGGCTGGGTGAGCCGAGCGAGTCCGGCGGCACGATCGGCCGCTACGAGGGCGGCCTGTACCTCCAGCGCGGGGTCTGGCGACCCAGCCGACACTCGATGATGAAGTCGCTGGGCTTCTACTTCGACCAGGTCGGCCGGGAGCGGATGACCGAACGGATCGCCGCCCGGGTCGGCATCGTGCAGGGCGGCACGGCCACCGATCAGGCGGTTGGCACGGACCGACTGCTCTGGGTGGACACTTTGCACCCGGTGAGCCACGCGCTGACGGTGACGTGGTCGGTGGACGGCAGGGCGGTGCCGCGTACCGGCAACGCCCGCCACCTGGACCTGCGGAAACTACGCCTCTCCCCCGGCCGGCACACGGTGACCGCCACGGTGACCGACCCGACGGAGTTCGTCCGCGACCCGGCGGTCCGCAGCTCACCGGCGCTGACCCAGACCCGCACCTGGACCGTGGACACCGCGGTGCGTACCCCGGCGGTGGAGTCGCCGCTGGCGATCATCGCGTCCACAGCGACCGACCGACCGGTCGGTGCGCACGACGTGGTGTACGTGCGAACCAGCCAGCCCGCCGATCGGGCGCCACGCGTGCGCTGGACGCTCGACGGCCGGCCGGTGGCCGACACCGGCACCGACCGGGACGTGGACCTGGGCGCCCTGCGCCTGTCGCGGGGCACTCACCGGTTGACAGCCCGGGTCACCGATCCGGACACCGGGAAAGCGGTGACCCGCACCTGGACGGTCGACGCGACTCGGCCCGACGTGGCGTACGCCCTCTCCGAGCCGCTGCTCACCGTCACCCGGCCCGGCCGACCCCCCGAGTACGTGTACAACGGCCCGTTCAGCATGGGGTTGACCGGCACCGACGACGGCACCGGCCAGGTCACCTCGGAGTTCCGGCTCGACGGCGACGGGTGGCACAACTACTACGGCTGGCCTACCGACGCCCGATCGCCGTTCCTGTTCACCGCCACCGGCACCGACGTGGACGGCCTGGTCTACGGCAACCTCGGCTCGGGCGGCCTGTCCGTGTCCCCGTTCGCTGAGCGGTCTCCCGGATACGGCCGGCACCGCATCGAATACCGGGGCATCGACGCCGTCGGCAACATCGGGACGGCCCGCGCGTTCGTGGCCACGCTGATCCCGCCTCCACCGGCCTGCACCACAGTGGTCACCGGCCGACACGCCGGCCCGCTGACCGTCACCGCCGGTGTCACCTGCCTGCGCGCGGCCACCGTGACTGGCCCGGTCACCGTCGCGCCCGGCGCCGCCCTGGTCGCCCAGGGCTCCTCGATCGCCGGAAACCTGACGGCGTCCCGCGCCACCGCCGTCGAGGTGCTGAACACCGAGGTACGCGGCGCCGTGGCACTGACCGGCACCTCCGACCACGTCACGATGGTGGGGGCCCGGGTATCCGGGCCGCTGGCGCTGACCGGTACCGCATCGGCGCCCATCCTCGCCGGCGGCCAGGTGGGCGCGTTGGCCTGCTCGGGCGGCCCGAACCCCGTCGACCTGGGGGCGCCCACCACGGTACGACAGCCCAATGCAGGCCACTGCCGCCGGGCGTGACGCCAGCCCCTCTCAAGATCCGCGCAACTACCCGGACAGTGCCGCTTCCGCCGCTGCGGGGGCAGCACTATCCCGGAAACTGCCCAGATCTCGACCAGCGTGGCGGCCTGAATGCGGCGCTGGCGGGTAGGCAGCGGCCCGGCGGCATGTCGACACCCGCCGGGTGGGAGGCTCCGATGAGCACGTACCGGGATGAACAGGGCGGCACGTTCCCTCCGCCGGAGGCGGATGCCCTGGAACAACGACAGGACGCGTTCGACGTCGGGCCGCCGGACCGGGTGTCGGGTGACGTGGACCCGGAGGCCGCCGAGGCCGACCTGGCCGAGCAGGGCGCCTTCCCGGCGGGCACGCTCGAGGAGGTGACGTCGCTGCCGGCCGACGCCAACCCTGCGGACGCCCTCGAACAGCGCCAGGAGATCCCGACCCGCGACGAGGGGCGTCGCACCTGACCACGCCCGCGCGGCTCAGCCCACGACGCTGACGGGCCGGCTCAACCGGCGACGCTGACCGGCCGGCTCAACCGGCGACGCTGACCGGCCGGCTCAACCGGCGACAACCTGCCAGAGGAGGAACGCGTTGAGCGCGACCACCAGCACGGCCACCAGGGACGCGGCGGCGGTGGTGAGCGGGTGGTTGACCAGGTTACCCATCAGGTCGCGGCGGCGGGTGAAGGCGACCACCGGGATGAGCGCGAACGGGATGCCGAAGCTGAGAATGACCTGGGACAGCACGAGCGCCCGGGTCGGGTCGAGGCCGATGGCGAGCACGGCCAGCGCGGGCAGCAGGGTGACCAGCCGACGCAGCAGCAGCGGCACCCGCCGCCGCAGGAAGCCCTGCATGATCACCTCTCCGGCGTAGGTGCCGACGCTCGTGGAGGCGAGCCCGGACACCAGCAGGGCGACGGCGAACCCGAACGCGGCGGCGGTCCCGATGGTCTGACCGAGCCCGGCGTGCACTCCCTCCAGGCTGTCCGCACCGCCCGGACCGCCGCCCCGGAAGCTGGCCGCCGCGATCAGCAGCATGGCGAGGTTGACCGCGCCGGCGGCGCTCAGGGCGAGCAGCACGTCGGTGCGCTGGCCGCGGAACAGGATCCGACGCTCGGTGTCGTCGGCGGCGGGAATGCGGTCGCGGGTGAGCGCGGAGTGCACGTAGATGACGTGCGGCATGACTGTCGCGCCGAGGATGCCGGCGGCCAACAGCACGCTGTCCGTGCCCTGCAGGCGCGGCACCAGGCCGGCCATGGCCGAGCCGGGGTCGGAGCCGGAGGCGAGCAGGTTGGCGGCGAAGGCCAGCACGATCACCCCGAGCAGGACGGCGATGGCGACCTCGAAGGCGCGGTACCCGCGCGAGCGCAGGGCGAGCACGGCGAACGCGGCAGTGCCGATGATGATCCCGCCGGGCAGCAGGGGGACGCCGAAGAGCAGGTACAGGGCGACCGCGCCACCGATCACCTCGGCCAGATCGGTGGCCATGGCGACCAACTCGGCCTGCACCCACATCATCCGGTTCACCGGCCGGGGTAGGCGTTCCCGGCACAGTTCAGGCAGGCTGCGCCCGGTGGCCAGACCCAGCTTCGCGGTGAGCGTCTGCACCAGCATCGCCATCAGGTTGGCCACCACCACGACCCAGACCAGCAGGTAGCCGTAGCGGGCGCCGGCGGCGGAGTTGGTGGCGAAGTTGCCGGGGTCGACGTAGGCGACGGCGGCGACGAACGCCGGGCCGAGCAGGATCAACCGCCCACGTACGCGGCCCCGGGCGCGAGCGGCCTGTAGTGGAGTCGCCCTCGACGTCGTCAGTTCGTTGGTGACCATCGAACACCTCCCCGTCCACGCGGATCGCTGCCGGTCCCTTCCCCCCGGGCTGACCCGTCGGTGCCAATCGCTGGCCTGCCGGTGCCACCACTGTCGGCCCGCCGCGCCGCGCCCCGCCTCGTCGGGCAGGGCGCGGCGCGCCGGGCGAGACGCGCCGCGCCCGGTCAGAACCTTCCGTGCGGGGCTTGACAGCCGGTGGGCCACCGATGAAGCTGTCTATTAGTCCTACTGTCGTAGGACAACAGGAAGGATCATCGGGAGTGATCGAGTTCGTACTGGACAGCCGGTCGAAGGTGAACACCTACATGCAGCTCGTGCAGCAGGTGAAACAGGCGCTACGGGTTGGCCTGCTGACGCCGGGCGACCAGTTGCCGAAGGTCCGGGACGTCGCGCAATCCCTGGCGATCAACCCGAACACGGTGCTGAAGGCGTACCGGGAGTTGGAGATCGAGGGTCTGGTCGGTGGCCGACCCGGGGTGGGCACGTTCGTCCAGCGCACCCTGGCCGGCGCGTCCCTGCCCAACCAGGCCGAGCTGCGCGACGACCTGGTCGCCTGGCTGCACCGGGCGAAGACGGCCGGCCTCACGGCCGAGGACGTCGTCGCCCTGGTGGAGACGACGCTGCGCGCCACCCTCGCCGACGACGCCCCGCAGAAGGAGCCCGCGTGAGCGAGCAGAGCGAACGAACCATCAGGCACCGCAAGCACTCGCGCGACCGCGAGGCGGCGGCGTGAACGGAACGAGAGGACAAGGGATGGACATGGTCTTGGAAGCAGACCGCCTCGGCAAGCGGTACGGCAGCACCTGGGCGTTGCGGGACTGCTCGCTGCATCTGCCGGCCGGCCGGATCGCCGCATTGGTCGGGCCGAACGGCGCGGGCAAGAGCACGCTGTTGCACCTGGCCGTCGGGCTGCTCAAGCCCGACGCGGGCACGGTCCGGGTGTTCGGTCGCTCCCCGTACGGTGACACGGAGGGCCTGGCCGACATCGGTTTCGTCGCCCAGGACACCCCCCTGTACCGGGACTTCACGGCGTCCGAGTTGGTCATCGCCGGCGGCAAGCTGAACAAGCGGTGGGACGCGGCGTTGGCCCGCCAGCGGCTGGCGCAGCTCGGCATCCCTCCGGACAAGCCGGTCGGCAAGCTCTCCGGCGGTCAACGGGCCCAGGTCGCGCTGGCCCTGGCACTGGCCAAGCAGCCGCGGCTGCTGCTGCTCGACGAACCGGTCGCCAGCCTCGACCCCCTGGCTCGACGGGAGTTCCTCCAGTCGTTGATGGGCAGCGTCGCGGAATCGGGCACCACAGTCCTGCTCTCCTCGCACCTGCTGGCCGACCTGGAACGCGTCTGCGACTACCTGATCGTGCTGAACGCCTCCCAGGTACAGCTCACCGGCACGGTCGACGACCTGGTCGCCGGGCACCGGCAGCTCGTGGGGCCGCGGCACGACGGCGGCGCTGTCGGGGGCGTCGCCGCAGTGATCCGGGCCAGCCACACCGACCGCCAGTCCACGTTGCTCGTCCGCACCGACGGGCCGGTCACCGATCCGGCCTGGACGGTCCGCGAGGTGAGCCTGGAGGACGTCGTGCTGGCCTACCTGGCCGACGGCACCACGAAGACCAGTCACAGCGAGTGGGGGGTAGCGGCATGATCTGGTTGACCTGGCGGCAACACCGCAAGCAGGCCTTCTACACCCTGCTGGGGCTCGCGGCGCTCGCCGCCCTGCTGGTGCCGATCGGCTTGGCGATGCGGCACACCTTCTCCGACCTCGGGCTGACGGACTGCGCCACCCAACTCGCTCGCGCCGACGTGGCGCAGGCGACCCGGGAGACGTGCGATGCGGGCTATCGGCGCTTCGGCAACCAGTACGGCAACCTCAGTCTGGTGGCCGTACTGCTGATCACCCTGCCGGTGCTGGTCGGCCTCTTCTGGGGTGCGCCACTGGTCGCCCGCGAGGTGGAGCAGGGCACGCACCGGTTCGTCTGGACCCAGGGCGTCGGCCGGACCCGCTGGGCCCTGGTGAAGTTCGGTCTGGTGAGCGGGTCCGTCCTGATCCTCGCGACGGTCTACGGGCTGGGCATGTCCTGGTGGGTCGACCCGCTCACCAAGGCCGCGCACGAGGGCCGGTTCGGCATGATCGTCTTCGATCTGCAGGGCATCGTCCCGATCGGCTACACCCTCTTCGCCGTGGCGCTCGGCATCTTCGCCGGCACGGTGTGGAAGCGGATGCTGCCCGCCATGGGCATCACCCTCGCCGGGTTCATCGGCGTACGGGCGGCGGTCGAGCTGCTGGCCCGACGGCACTATCAGCCGGCCCGGACCCAGACCTTCCCGATCGAGGGGGAAGGGCCACCGGAGGTCAGCCGGGGAGACTGGGTCCTCGCGCAGGGCGTCCGGAACCCCGACGGCACGATGATCTCGGAGGGCGGCCGGATCCAGTGCCCACCGGGCGGGAAGGGGCCGGACGGTCGGGTCTGCGGCGCCGAGTTGGGCCTCGAACCGGGCGCGTACAACTGGCAGCTCTACCAGCCGGCGGACCGGTTCTGGCTGTTCCAGGGCATCGAGACAGGCATCTTCGTCGCCCTCGCCGTGCTCCTGCTCTACATCGCGGTGCGCCGGATCCGCCGAATCGCGTAGTCGACGACGGGTGATCGCCGGGCCACGGGGGCTCGGCGATCACCCGTCCGGGCCGGTGGATCGACGACCACCGGAGGCCCGTCCGTCGAGCGGGTCAGCCGGCCAGTCGCCGGTAGCGGGCGACCGAGAGCGGCAGAAAGACCGCGACCAGGACGAGCGGCCAGAGCACCGCCAGCCACGGGTAGTGCTGCGCCGCCCAGGAGTCGCCACCCCAACCGGGGTTGCCGAACAGCTCACGGGTCGCGCCGACGGTCGCCGACAGCGGGTTCCACGCGGCCACCGCACCGAGCCAGGCCGGCATTGTGGACGGTGCGACGAACGCGTTGGAGAGGAAGCCGAGCGGAAACTCCAGGGTCTGCACGGCCACGACGGCCGTCTGCCCACGGGTGACCAACCCGAGGAAGATGCCGACCCAGATCAGGGCGAAGCGCAGCAGCAGGATCAATCCCACCGCCGCCAGTGTGGCGCCGACCCCACCGTGTGCCCGCCACCCGATCGCGAGACCGGTCAGCAGCAGGACCCCGAGGGTGACCAGCGCGAACAGCATGTCGGCCACCGCCCGGGCCGCCAGCGGCGCCAGCGGCGAGACGGGCATCGATCGGAGTCGGTCGGTCACCCCGCGCTCCAGGTCCTCGGCGACGGCGATCGTGGTGAGGCTGATGCCGAAGACCATGGTCATCACGAACATGCCCGGCATCAGGAACTCTCGGTAGCTCCCACCGCCGGGCACCTGCATCGCGCCACCGAACAGGTAGGCGAACATCAGCACGATCAGGATGTTGAAGCCGAGCGAGGCGATCAGCGGGCCGGGATCGCGTCGCCACCTGGCCAGGCCGCGCCAGATCAGCGTGCTGCTGTCGGCCAGGAGGGCGGGCCGGCCGGGCGTCAGATCCACCGGCGGGGCCGGCGTGCTCACCGCGCTCATGCTGCCGCCTCGGCGATCGCCGCCCGGTGCCCGGTGAGGTGCAGGAACACGTCGTCCAGGGTTGGCCGGCGCAGCGCGACGTCCGCCACCGGGACGTTCACTGCGTCGAGCGCCCGCAACACGTCGACGAGCGCACCGGCCTGGTGACCGACCCGGACGCTCACCATCCGCCGGTCCACGTCGACAGTCGGTTCGTCGTCGGCCGCCCGGCGTACCTCGGCGACGGCGGCGGCAAGGTCGGTCGGCGCCGCGACGACCACCTCGATCCGATCGCCGCCGAGCCGGGTCTTGAGGTCGTCCGGAGTTCCCTCGGCGATCACGCGGCCGGCCTCGACCACCGAGATCCGGTCGGCGAGTTGGTCGGCCTCGTCCAGTTGCTGGGTGGTGAGCAGCACCGTGGTGCCGGTGCGTACCAACTCCCGGACCGACTCCCACACCTCGTTGCGGCCGCGCGGGTCCAGCCCGGTGGTGGGCTCGTCGAGGAAGAGGACCGCGGGGGCCAGGATCATGCCGGCCGCCAGGTCGAGCCGTCGGCGCATGCCGCCGGAGTACGTGCTGACCGGCTGCTCGGCGGCGTCGGCGAGACCGAAGCGTTCCAGCAGCTCGACCGCCCGTTGGCGGGCCCGGCGGCGACCCAGATGGAACAGCCGGCCGAAGAGCACCAGATTCTGCCGGCCGCTCAGCGCCTCGTCGAGCGCGGGATGCTGCCCCACCAGCCCGATCCGGTAGCGCACCTGGTCGGGCTGGCGGGTCACGTCGAAGCCGGCCACCTCGGCACGACCCTCGTCGAGTCGGAGCAGGGTGGAGAGGATCCGTACCGCTGTGGTCTTGCCGGCTCCGTTCGGACCGAGCAGGCCGCACACGGTCCCCTGCGGCACCCGCAGGTCGAACCCGTCCAGCGCGTACCGGTCCCGATACCGCTTGCGCAGCCCTTGCGCCACTATCGCGTCGGCTCTTGTCGTCACAGCAATTCCCTCCCGAAGCTGTCCGTCGGCGTTACCGTACAACGTACGATAGCGCGTACGGGAAGTCGGATGAAGGCACACCGAGTGGGGGCAGGGGCAATCATTGCGGCCGACGTCAGGACACTTCCGGAGCCAGGCGGCACCGGCGGCAGTCGCGGCTACTCGGGCTCGGCGGTCCCGACCTGGCCCGCGACGCCGACGTTCAACGGGTCGGCCAGGAGTTTGTCGAACGCCAACTCGGCGGCGCCGATCAGGACGGCGTCGCGGCCGAGTGCCGCCGCGCGCAGCCGCAGGTGCTCGCGGGAGGCGGGCAACGGCATGGTGTCCAGCCGGTCCCGGACCACGTCCGCACCGGCGGTGAAGATGTCGCGCAGCGAGCCACCGAACACCACGGCGTCCGGGTTGACCACGTTGACCAGATTCGCCACGCCGAAGCCGAGCCAGTCCGCCACCTGCTCGACCGCCGCGCGGGCGGTCGTGTCGCCCTCCGCCGCGGCACGCAGCACCTCGGCCACCGCCGCGCGGTCGCTCGGGTCACGGCCGGCGTGCCGCAACAGCGCGGCTTCGGAGATCTCGGTTTCCCAGCAACCGCGTGAACCGCAGCCGCAGGGCAGGCCATTGGGGTTGACGACCATGTGGCCGACCTTGCCGCTGTGACCCCGGTGGCCGATCACCAGTCGGCCACCGACGATGATGCCGGCGCTGATGCCCAGGTCGCCGTGCAGGTAGATGACGTCGTCGATGCCGACCGCGACACCCCGGACGTGCTCGGCCAGGCCGGCGATGTCGGCCAGGTCGCCGGCCACGAAACCGGGGCCGGAGCTGAACTCCGCCTCCAGCGCGGCGCCGAGCGTCTCGTCGATGCTGGCGATCCGGAGCCTGCCGTCCGGGTCGCGGGTGGTGTCGGTGACCGCGGCAGCGCCGCCGACCAGCAGCGCGTCGCCAGCCACCGAGCGTTCCATGTCGCGGACCAGGTCGGCGAGGGGCCCGACGGCTTCGATCGCCGACATGCCGCTGGGTCGGGGGATCTCCCGCAGATCGAGGATCTGCCCGCCGAGGCCGACCCGGGCGGCACGCAGCCGATCAGCGTCGATGCTCAACGCGTGTGCGTAGACCCGGTCGGAGCGGGGGCTGACCACCAACGAGGGACGGCCGGCGCGGCGGGCGGTGGTTGGCGCCTCCTCGGTGACCAGGCCGCTGGTGACCAGGTCGGCCGCGAGGGCGCCAATGGTGCTTCGGTTGAGGCCGAGCCGGCTGGTCAACTCGGCGCGGGACGTCGGTCCGTGCAGGTGGACGTAGCGCAGCACAGCACCGAGGTTCTGCCGCCGGATCTCCTCCTGGCTGGCGCCGGGAACCGACGGCAGCGGGGATTCGGCGTTGCGGCCGACGCCGGCTGGCCTGGCCCGTACTGGTGTCGCCACGGTCAGACCTCCTTCCGGGTCGATGCCGGTTGGTGCGGGGGTGCAGGGACGACGATGGGTCCCGGTAGAGGAGACCCGGGACCCATCGGCGTTACTACCTACCGTGCGGTGATTACTTGGTGAGCGGCGCGAGCTTCGGGTCGGTGGCGTACGCCTCAGCCGCGTTCGCCTTGGTGACGGCGACCGGCGGGAGCAGGTACGTGTCGACGACCTTGCTGCCGTTGTTGTAGGACTTGGTGTCGTTCACCTGCGGCTTGTCGCCGGCCTGGAGAGCCTTGACCATGTTGATGGTCTCCTTCACCAGGTTGCGGGTGTCCTTGTTGATCGTCATGTACTGCTCGCCCTTGACGATCGACTTGACCGACTCAACCTCGGAGTCCTGACCGGTGACGATCGGGGTCGGCTTGCCAGCACCCTTGACCGAGGTCAGGATGGCGCGGGCCAGCGTGTCGTTCGGGGAGAGGACGCCGTCCAGCTCCTTGTTGCCGTAGGTCGAGGTCAGCAGCTGGTCCATGCGGGCCTGCGCACCCTCGGCCTTCCAGCCCTGGATGGCGGTCTGCTTGACCTCCTTCTGACCCGAGGCGACGACCACGTTGCCCTTGTCGATCTCCGGCTTGAGCACGTCCATCGCGCCGTTGAAGAAGACCCCGGCGTTGTTGTCGTCCGGCGAGCCGGAGAACAGCTCGATGTTGTACGGGCCGTTCGGCTTCTTGGCCTTCATGCCGTCCAGCAGGGCCTGGCCCTGGAGCTGGCCGACCTTGAAGTTGTCGAAGGCGACGTAGTAGTCGAGGTCCGGGGTGTTCGTGATGAGCCGGTCGTAGGCGATGACCTTCACGCCGGCCGTGTGGGCCGCCGCGACCTGGGTCGACAGCTGCGCGGCGTCGGTCGCGCCGATGACGATGACCTTGGCGCCCTTGGTGACCATGGCGGTGATCTGAGCCTGCTGGTCGGCGACAGTGGTCGACGCGCCGGCGTACTGCACGTCACCCTGGAAGCCGGCCTCCTTGAGGCCGTTGCTGAACAGGTCACCGGCGAGGACCCAGTTCTCCGAGGTCTTGGCCGGGAGGGCCACGCCGATCAGCGAGTTGGCCGGGAAGCCCTTGGCGGCCTCGCCGCCGGAGCCGCTGTCGCCGTCGCGGCCGGAGCCGCAGCCGGCGAGGGCCAGCATGGCGGCGGCGCTGATGGCCACCACCGACGTGCCGAAGAATTTACGCATGGTGAGGACTTGCCTTTCTAGATGGTGAGGCGGGTAGAGAGGTCGGTGGCCGTCAGCCGGACACCGCTGCCTTGGCGGGCTCGCGCTCCGCGTCCGGCGGTGAGGTGGGTGGGGCGGAGTCCTCGCGGCGGAAGGGCCGCATCAGGCTCCCGATGATGGAGAAGCGCCCCTGGCTCTTGTTGTAGACGTCGATCGCGACGGCCAGCAACAGGACCAGACCCTTGATGATCTGAACGCGGTCGGTGCCGACGCCCATCAGCTGCAGGCCGTTGTTGAGCACGGCCATGACGAGACCACCGACGATGGACCCGCTGATGGTGCCGATACCGCCGGCGACGGCTGCGCCACCGATGAAGACCGCAGCGATGGCGTCCAGCTCCCAGCCGTTGCCGTCCTGCGGTCCGGAGGCCGCCGAACGGGCCACGAAGATCATGCCGGCCAGCGCGGCCAGGACGGACATGTTCATCATGACGAAGAAGTTGACCCGCTTGAGCTTCACACCGGACAGCTCTGCCGCCCGGGAGTTGCCGCCCACCGCGTAGATGTGCCGGCCACCGGCCGTGTTGCGGGTGTAGAAGGAGTACGCAATGACCAGGACCAGCAGGATGATGCCGGAGATCGGGAAGCTGGTGCCGACGCGACCGCTGGCGAAGCGCAGCGCCGCGAAGGCGATGACGCCGACCATGATGACCATCCGTAGGATGGAGATCCACACGGGCGCCGGGTCGGCGTCCATGGCCCGTCGGGTCTTGCGGGCCTGGATCTCGCGCCACACCACTGCCAACGCCGCGAGCAGGCCGAGCAGCAGCGTGGCGTTGTTGTAGCCGGTGTTCGGACCGAACTCGGGCAGGAAGCCGGAGCCGATCTCCCGGAAGCCCTCCGGCACCGGGACGGTGCTCGCGTTGCCGATGAACTGGTTGCCGCCCCGGAAGAGCAGCATGCCCGCCAGGGTGACGATGAACGCCGGCACCCCGATGTAGGCCACCCAGAAGCCCTGCCAGGCGCCGATCACCGCGCCGATGGCGAGGCCGAACACGATGGCAGCGGGCCAGGGAAGGTCCCACTCGGTCATCGACTTGGCGACCAGGATGCCGGCGAAGGCGGCGACCGAGCCGACCGAGAGGTCGATGTGCCCGGCCACGATCACCATGAGCATGCCGATGGCCAGAATCAGAATGTACGAGTTCTGCTGGAACAGCGCGATCAGGTTGTCCGACCGAAGGGTGAGGCCGTCGGTCAGGATCTGGAACAGGACGACGATCGCCACCAGGGTGAAGATCATTCCGAACTGGCGAGCGTTGGAGGTGGTGCCTCCGAACAGGTTCTTCTGAAGGTCCTTCAATCGGCTCATCGTGTGGCCATCTTCTTCGTCGAGGTCATCTGCTTCATGAGGGTTTCCGGGGTGGCGTCCGCCCGGGCGATCTCGCCCGTGATGGCGCCTTCGAACACTGTGTAGATGCGGTCGCAGAGCCCGATCAGCTCAGGCAGCTCCGAGGAGATGACGATGACGCCCTTCCCCTGGTCGGCGAGCCGCTGGATGATGCCGTAGATCTCGTACTTGGCACCCACGTCGATGCCACGCGTCGGCTCGTCGAGGATCAGCAGGTCCGGGTCGGTGAACATCCACTTGGCCAGGACGACCTTCTGCTGGTTGCCGCCGGAGAGCTTGGAGACGCTCTCGTCGACCGTCGGGGCCTTGGTCCGCAACTCCTTGCGGTACGCCTCAGCCGCCTGGTACTCCTCGACCTCGTTCAGGACGCCGTGGTGCGAGATCTTGGACAGCTTGGCGGCCACCGTCGACGTCTTGATGTCGTCGAGCAGGTTGAGGCCGATCGCCTTGCGGTCCTCGCTGACGTACGCGAGACCGTTGTCGATCGCGTCGGCGACCGACTTCAGGACGATCTCCTTGCCGTCCTTGATGATCGTGCCCGACTCGTACACCCCGTAGGAGCGGCCGAAGACACTCATCGCGAGTTCGGTACGGCCCGCGCCCATGAGACCGGCGAAGCCGACGATCTCGCCGCGGCGCACCACGAAGCTCTCGTTCTTGCAGACCTGCCGCTCGGCGGAGATCGGGTGCCGGACGTTCCAGTTGCGGACCTCGAAGAAGACGTCACCGATCTTCGGCGTGTGGTCCGGGAACCGGCTGCTCAGCTCACGGCCGACCATGCCCCGCACGATCCGGTCCTCGTCGACCCCGTCCGCCTTGACGTCGAGGGTCTCCACGGTCCGGCCGTCGCGCAGGATGGTGATCTGGTCGGCGATCGCCTCGATCTCGTTGAGCTTGTGCGAGATCATGATCGAGGTGATGCCACGGGAGCGGAACCCACGCAGCAGGTCCAGCAGGTGCTTGGAGTCGGCCTCGTTCAGCGCCGCCGTGGGCTCGTCCAGGATGAGCAGCTTCACGTCCTTGGCGAACGCCTTGGCGATCTCGACGAGCTGCTGCTTGCCGACCCCGATGTCCTTGATCAGGGTGTCCGGGTCCTCTTCCAGACCGACCCGGGCCATCAGGTCCAGCGCCATCCGGTTCGCGGCCTTCCAGTCGATCGCGCCCCGCTTGCGCGGTTCGTTGCCGAGGAAGATGTTCTCGGCGATCGACATCCCTGGAATGAGCGCGAGCTCCTGGTGGATGATCACGATGCCGGCGTTCTCGCTGGCCCGGATGTCGGAGAACTTGCTCTCCGACCCCTGGTAAACGATCTTGCCGTCGTAGGTGCCGTGCGGGTACACCCCGCTGAGCACCTTCATCAGGGTGGACTTGCCCGCGCCGTTCTCGCCGCAGATGGCATGGATCTCGCCGGCGCGAACCACCAGGTTGACGTCGGAGAGGGCCTTGACTCCAGGAAACTCCTTGGTGATGGAGCGCATCTCAAGGAGGATGGGCACGTCGCTCATCGCTCGTACCACCTCGCCAACGTCATCGGTTGCCTCCGGAAGGTTGAACCTTCACTTGGTTTTGTTGTTGACGGCAACGTATTGCGGCCGGAGGGCCATCCGCAAGGCGAGGGACTGTTGAAAAAGTAACAATCCGGCAATATAGATGTGGCACAGTGTTCGCCTGCCACAGCGGCCACCACAGCCCCTCCCGGCGCCCCGATTCGGCCACAGCACCCACGCCGACCTGCGACAACGCGCCAATCGACCCGCGCCGCTACCCGCAGCTTTCCCACCAGGCAAGACGCGCCAGGGAGGGTGCGGCCGGTGGCGCAGCGCACCCACCACGCCATCGAGCGATGATGATCGGGCACCAGGTCCAACGCCGTGCGAGCGGCGCACCAGTGGCCTCGGGCAACTGATGTGACCCACGCCTCTGCCGGCCGGATGGATCGGCGGTCACCGTTGCCGAGCGGCGGGCACCGGGCGACAGGTCAGTGCCTTGGCGTCCGTTAAGCGCAGTTCGTGACGGCACACCGCGCCGCCCAGCCGGTCAGCTCGGGTGCAGCACCGCCTTGATCACGCCGTGTTCCCGCCGGTCGAAGTGGCGATACAACTCGGGGGCGTCCGCCAGGGTGCCGTGGTGGGTGACGATCATGCTGGGCCGCGCCCGGCCCGCGACGACCAGATCCCGCAGCAGGACGGTGTAGCGGCGGTCGTGGGTGCGACCGAACCGGACCGCCACCCCCTTGCTGAACAGCGCTCCCCAGGGCGCGACAAGGTCCTCGTGACCGTCCGCGCCGGGCCCGGGGTGTGGGTCCCGGTCCGGGTACACACCGGCGACCGCGATCGCGCCAGCGGCGTTCACCAGCCGGGCCGCGTCGGCGATGACCTGGTTCGGACGCTCCCGGTCGGGGTTCTCCCGGTCGCGCGCCTGGAACCCGACCGCGTCGATGACCTTGTCGACCCCACCCAGTTTCTCCTCGCCGAGCGGCAGCCCGATCCGGGCCCGGTCGGCGCGGATCTGCTCGACCGGGTCGCCCCGGCGGAAGTCGATCGGTACGGCGCCGATCTCGCCGGCCTTGTCGAGTCGGGCGTCGACCCCGTCGACGGAATACACCACCCGGGCGCCCCGGAGCAGCGCCGAGTAGGCGCCGAGCAGACCGACGGTGCCGGCGCCGAACACCGCCACTGTGTCACCGGGCTCGACCTCGGCGAGGGTGGCGGCGGCGTGCCACCCGGTGACGAACGCGTCGGCGAGCAGCACGAAGTCGTCCTCGTACGCGTCTCCCGGCTCGCCGGGCAGGGGTACGCAGTTGGCGTCGGCCCACGGCACCCGCAGCAGGTCGGCCTGCGCACCCCGGTACGGGCCCATCCCCGCGTACCCGTACGCCGCACCCGGCCCCTCGGCCCGGACCCGCAGACAGGCCGCCGAGAGCCCGCGGGCACACATCACACACGTCCCGCAGAACAGGTGCGTGGGGATCACCACCCGGGTGCCCCGCCGGACGGTCTGCACCGCGGCGCCCACCTCCTGCACCACGCCCAGCGGTTCGTGACCGAGCACCAGGCCGGGCTCGGCGCTGGTCCGTCCGTCGTACATGTGCAGGTCCGTGCCGCACAGGGCGGTGGAGGTGATCCGCACGAGCGCGTCGGTCTCCGCCTCCAGTGTCGCGTCGGGCACCTCCCGCACCGCGACCGTCCGGACGTCCGTGTAGACGACGGCTCTCATCCCGGCTCTCCTGTTCGGCGGTGGAACGGCCGGTCTTCCCCCGACTGGGCCGTTCATGCCTGCCCGACCCGGCGGCCGGCGGGTGGTATCTTAGGATCCCTAAGTTATTCCCTAGTGAAGCAAAGGTTCGGTATGCCACGGCAGGGTCTGACCAGCGCGCGCGTCTCGGCAGCCGCAGCCGAGCTGGCGGACTCAGTCGGCCTGTCCCGGTTGACCGTCGCGGCCGTCGCCCGGCACTTCGGGGTCTCAGACGCCGCCCTGTACGTGCACGTCCGCAGCCGCGACGCCTTGATCGAGCACGTCGCGGTCCGGGCGGCGGCCACGTTCGCCGACACGCTCGCGATCGCTGTGGCCGGGCGGGCCGGCCGCCAGGCCCTGATCGGGTTCGCCGACGCCTGGCGCGCGTTCGCCGTCACCCATCCCGGGCAGTACGCGGCGACCCAGCTTCAACTGCCGCCCGAGGTCGGCACCCGGTCAGCCGGGCACCTCCGCATGATCGAGCTGAGCTACGCGATGCTGCGCGGGTACGGGCTCGACGAGCCGGCGGTGACCGACGCGATGCGATTCGTCCGCAGCACCTTCCACGGCTTCGCGAGCCTCGAAACCGTCGACGGTTTCGGGCATCCCCGCGCTGTCGACACGTCCTGGCAGTCGATCCTCGACGCGGTGCACACCACGTTGAGCAACTGGCCGACCCAGAAACAGGAGCAGCAGTGAGCAGCCACGATCAGTCGGTCGAGTCGGCCGACGGGACCCGCCTGGTGGTACGACGCCTGGGCGTCGGAGACCCCGTCGTGCTGGTGCACGGTTCGGGTGGCGGGCTGCACTCCTGGGCCACCGTCGCGGAGCACCTGACCCAGGACCACGAGGTATGGCTGCCGGCCCGGCGCGGATACCGTCCCAGCGACGTCCCGACCGGCACCAAGTCCTTCCGGGCCGAGACCGCCGATCTGCTCGCCGTCATCGAGGCGGCCCGTCAATCCTCGGGCCGACCGGTCCATCTCGTCGGCGCGTCCTACGGAGCGACACTGGCGTTGCACACCACCTTGGCGCATCCGCGCGACATACGCTCCCTGGCGATCTTCGAGCCGCCGCTCTACGCGGCCGGGGCGGAGATCGTGCCGCTGCTCGACCGGTACCGCGCCGCCTTCGAGCGCGACGACGCCGCCGCGATGGCAGCGGCCCTGAACGACGTGACGCGGGTTCCGGCCGAGATCGTCGCCGCGATCGCCGCCGGCGCTGGCGATCGGGTGCCCGACCCGGTCGAGGCGCGTCGCTCGGCGGTCGGCTGGCTGCACGATCTCGAGGCCCTCGCGCAGGACAGCACGGACATCACGCGGTGGTCCCCGATCGCCGTGCCGACTCTTCTGCTGGCCGGCGCGGACACCTGGGAGCCGATGCCCACCACGATGAACGCCCTCGCGAGGACGATTCCGTCGGCCCGCTACGTCGTCTGGCCGGGCCAGTCGCACTTCGTGACCATGACGGCACCCACACTGGTCGCCGACGCGCTGCGGCAGTTCTTCGCCGCGGTACCCGCGGCCTAGCCGAGCCGACCGAGGCACCGCCGGCCCAGCCGAGCCGGCCGGAGATTTCGGCGGCCCATGTGCTCGGCGGCACCCTCGGTGCTGGTGTGCACCACCCGCCCCCGGACCTCGTGATAGCGGCCGGTCGTCGGGCAGATCCACGAGACGGTCCCCTTCCGGGTGACCAACCTCGTGTTGATCACCCGCCAACGTTCGCACGAAATGATCAACTCCGCCGGCCGGCGGCGACCGGTGATCCACCGGCGCGCGAGGCGGTGGCCGTGCCACCCACGTACCCCCGCGCGAGGTGTCTCACCCGCCGCCGCCGGGCCGGGTCAGTGACCGGCGTTCTGCCCACCGTCGACGTGCAGGATCTCGCCGGTGACGAACGGGGCAGATTCGAGGTAGAGGACGGCGTCGACGACGTCGCTGGTCTCGCCCATCCGGCCGACCGGGTGCAGGCCCGCGAGCGTCTGGTGCGTCTCGACCGGGTGCATCGGGGTCTTGATGATGCCGGGCGCGACGGCGTTGACCCGTACGCCGCGCGCTGCGTACTCGATGGCCAGGGACTTGGTGGCCGAACTGAGGCCGCCCTTGGTCAGCGACGCGAGCGCCGACGGAACGTTCGAGTTGGGCTGATCGACGAAGCTGGTCGTGATGCTGACGATGTGCCCCGAGCCCCCGGCCAGCAGGTGCGGCAGGACGCGTCGGGTGAGGTGGAAGAAGCCGGCGAGGTTGACCCTGGTGACCAGGTCGAACTCCTCGTCGGTGTAGTCGGTGAACGGCTTGGCGACGAAGACGCCGGCGTTGTTCACCACTGTGTCGATCCGCCCGAACCTGTCCAGTGCGGCACGCACCACCCGCTCGGCGGTGTCGGCCTCGGCGATGTCGCCCTGGACCGTGACGATCTCCGGGTCGTCGGACGCACCGATCGAGCGCGAGGTCGCGACGACGCCGTACCCGAGCTTGCGATAGGCGGCCACGAGGTCGGCGCCGATGCCCTGGGAGGCGCCGGTGATCACAACGACCTTCTGGCTCTGACTGCTGTTCATGAGGGAATCACCTTCACTAGACGACTGGTCTACTAAAAGCTAGCCGACCGGTCGTGTATCGTCGAGGCATGGGTCGGACCAGTGACGCGAAGAACAAGATCCTCGACGCGGCCGCCACGCTGATCGAGCAACGCGGCTACACGGCGCTCGGCGTGGCCGAGATCTGCGCCGCGGCGGGCGTGCCGAAGGGCAGCTTCTACTACTTCTTCGAGTCCAAGCAGGCGCTCGCCCGCACCGTCATCGACGAGCACTGGGTCACCCAGCGCCGCCAGTGGGAGCAGTTGCTCGGCAGCGAACGCGACCCGCTACAGCGACTTCGGGACCTGTTCGAGGCCACCGAGGAGGTCCAGCGCGTCGGCCAGCAGAAGGTTGGCGTGGTCGCGGGCTGCCTGTTCGGCAACCTCGCCCTCGAACTCAGCAACCAGGCCGAGGAGATCCGCAGCCGGCTCCAAGAGATCTTCGAGGAGCAGATCAGTCTCATCGAGCAGGTCGTCGTCGAGGCGAAGGAGCGCGGCCTGGCGGGCCCTGCTGTCGACAGCCGGGAGGCCGCCCGATCGATCGTCGCGCAGATCGAGGGGCGGGTCCTGCTCGCGAAGTTGCTCAACGATCCGACCCAGCTGGAGACGCTGTGGCGCAACTGCCTTGATCTCCTCCAGGTGCCGGCGCAGGCGCGGACCACCACCGGCTGAACGGACGACGGTCACTGACCGTCCACTCCGGGCGGACTGCGCGGCCGCTCAGTAGCATCGGCGAGGCACGATATTCAGGCGGACCACTCCCCGACCGGATCGAGCACTCGACATGACGACCGAGCAGACCACGTCTCCCCCGCGTGCCGGGGTCGGCATCGCCGCTCAGGGTTTGGGCCAGATCGTTCGGAGCGGTCGCCAGATCCTGACCGACATCTCCCTGAGCATCGCGCCGGGCGAGCTGGTCGCGATCATCGGTGCCAGCGGCGCCGGCAAGACCACACTGCTGGAGATCCTCGCCGGGGTGCAGCGACCGGCATCGGGCACCGTGACGTACGACGGCACCGCCGCGGCCGACACCATCGGTGTCGTTCCGCAGGACGACATCATCCACCGCGAGCTGCCCCTGGCCCGCACCCTGCGGTACGCCGCCCGACTGCGCCTGCCCTCCACCACCGGGCCGTCCGAGATCAGTGACCGGGTCACGGAGGTGCTCGCCGAGCTGCGACTCACCGACCGGGCCACCACGCCGGTCGGCCTGCTCAGCGGCGGTGAACGCAAGCGCGCCAGCATCGCCGTCGAGCTGCTCACCCGGCCCGGCGTGTTCTTCCTGGACGAGCCCACCTCCGGTCTGGACCCGGCGATCGCCGTGGAGCTGCTCCGGGTGCTCCGCGCGCTCGCGGACACGGGCGCCACCGTGGTGCTGACCAGCCACCAGATCACCGACGTGGACCACTGCGACCGGGTCGTCGTGCTGACCCGTCAGGGCCGGCTGGCGTTCACCGGCACCCCAGCCGCCGCCCGGGAGTTCTTCGGCGTGCGGTCCCTGGCCGAGGTGCACCTCCGGCTCGACGAGGCGACGCAACCCGCCGAGTGGCCCGATCGCTTCGCCGAGCAGCGCGCGACCCAGCAGCCGTCCCGTACCACCGACGACGGTGACGTCGCCGCGACGCCGCCCCGGCGCGTCGGCCGGCTGCGCCAGTGGGCGGTCCTCACCGCACGCAACGCGGAGATCGTCGTCCGCAACCGGCTGACCCTGGCGATCCTGCTCGGCTCGCCGCTGATGGTGCTCGGCATGTTCGCGCTGCTGTTCCGCCCGGGAGCGTTCGAGCCGACCAGCCCCAGCCCGACGGTGACCGTGATGATCCTGTTCTGGATCGCGTTCGGCGGCTTCTTCTTCGGGCTGACCTACGGGCTCCTCCAGGTCTGCACCGAGCTGCCGATCCTGCGCCGGGAGCGGCTGGCCGGGGTCCGGCTGGTCCCGTACCTGTTGGCGAAGGTCGCGGTGCTGCTGCCGCTGCTGGCCCTGGTGGACCTGGCCCTGCTCGGGGTGCTGCGCGGCATGGACCGGTTGCCGCCGGTCGGCGGCGCCGACTTCGCCGCCCTGTACGCGACCCTGCTGCTCTCCTCGGCGGCGGCGCTTGCTCTCGGTCTGCTCTGCTCGGCGGCCGTGTCCGACGCGGCCCAGGCGACGCTCATGCTGCCGATGCTCTGCTTCCCACAGGTGCTGTTCGTCGGCGCGATCCTGCCGGTGCCGGCCATGGCGGTCGGCGGTCAGTGGCTCAGCTACGCGATGTCGAACCGGTGGGCGTTCGAGGGCTTGGGGCACACCGCCGGGGTGGAGCGGCTCTGGCGCGACGGCGGCTCCCCGCTCGGCCCGCCGCTGCTGGCCACGTACGGCGACAGCTTCTCCCGGCCGGTGTGGGTCGACTGGCTGGTGCTCGGCGGTTTCATGCTGCTCTTCCTGGGAGCGGCCTGGGCGGTCCTGCTCCGACGGGACCCCCGTCGTGCGTCCTGACCCGACGCCGCCCGCCTCCCCCACAGCGCTGCCGGGATACGCCGCCACCGACCGGATCGACGAGCTGCGCGCCACCGAGTACCGACACCTGGACACCAACGGGCAGGTGTACCTCGACTACGCCGGGGCCGGGGTGGCCGCCCAGGCACAGGTTCGCGCCCACCACGACCGGTTGCTCGCCGGCCTGTACAGCAACCCACACTCGGAGAACCCGACGAGCATGGCGGCGGGCTCGCTGGTGGAGTCGGCGCGACGTGCGGTGCTCGACTTCTTCCACGCCGACCCGGACGAGTACGCGGTCATCTTCACCCCGAACGCCAGCGGCGCCTGCCGGCTGGTCGGTGAGGCGTACGACTTCGGCCGGGCCGCGCCGCTGGTGCTCACCTGGGACAACCACAACTCGGTCAACGGCATCCGCGAGTACGCCCGCTCGGCCCGCGCGTCCGTACGCTACGTGCCGCTGAACGGGCCGGAGCTGCGGGTCTCCGAGTCGGCCCTGGTCGCGGCGCTCGACGCCGACCGAAGCAGTCTGGCCCGTCGGTGGGGTCGGCCCGGTCGGCGCGGGCTGTTCGCCTATCCGGCGCAGAGCAACTTCTCCGGGGTGCAGCATCCGCTGGGCTGGGTGGAGCTGGCCCACCAGCGCGGCTACGACGTGCTGCTCGACGCGGCCGCCTTCGCGCCGACGAACCGGCTGGACCTCGGCGTCGTCCGGCCGGAATTCGTCTGCCTGAGCTGGTACAAGCTCTTCGGCTACCCCACCGGGATCGGCGCGCTGCTGGCCCGCCGTTCGGCGCTGGCCCGGTTGCGCCGGCCGTGGTTCGCCGGCGGCACGATCCGCGCGGTGAGCGTGCAGGGCGACTGGCACCGGCCGATGGACGACGAGTCGGCGTTCGAGGACGGCACGCTCAACTTCCTGAGCATCCCGGACGTGGCTTTCGGGCTGCGCTGGCTCGACTCGATCGGCGTGGACCTCGTCCACGCCCGGGTCGGCCTGCTCACCGAGTGGCTGCTGGAGCGGCTGGCCACCCTGCGGCACGACAGCGGCGGCCCGCTGGTCCAGGTGTACGGGCCGACGACGGGTGCGGGGCGCGGTGGCACGCTGACCTTCAACCTCCGCCACCCGGACGGCACGCTGTTCGACGAACGGCTGGTGGCCCGGGAGGCGGCAGCGGCCGGTTTCTCCCTGCGTACCGGCTGTTTCTGCAACCCGGGCGCGGCCGAGGGCGCGTTCGGGATGAGCCGGACGTCGATGCGGCAGCGGCTGTTGGCGGGGGTCGACACGATCGACCAGTACCTCGCCGCGCTGGGGCTACCGACGGGCGGCGCGATCCGCGTCTCGTTCGGACTGGCCTCCATCGCGACCGACGCGGAACGCTTCGTCGACTTCGTCCAGTCGACCTACCTCAACCGGGACGTCGGTGCCGAGGCACCACTGCCGCCCCGGCTGCGCTGCTGACCTGCCCGGCTAGCTGGCCTGGGCCACCGGTGCCGGACGGTGCTTGATCTCCTCCATGAACGGGAACCGGGCGGTCAGCTCGGCGAACGTCAGGCCGGCCCGCCAGGCCGCGGCCACCTGGGCGACCTGCGCCAGGTCCATGACGTCACCGCGGGCGAGAACCTCTCCCGAGACGCGCAGGTCAATCATGAAGTATCGGGCCTGCGATCCCAGCCCCACGCAGACCACGCCCTCGTCGGAGTGCAGCTCGGCGCAGGTGAATCGGGCTCGCCCCTGCTCCGGCGCGGTCACCTGGCCCACGTCGAGCCCGTGGCGGGCAGCGGTTTCGATGAGCGCGGGGGCCAGGCCACCCCGCTCGACCAGATCCGGGTAGAGGCGCACACCCAGCGCCGTCGACGCCTCGCTCATGACTGACTCCCACTTCCTTGTGACAGAGACCAGCAGCGCGCAGGTTACGGGAACGTTTCCGGCACGCCTCGTCATCCTGTCCCGCGTGGACGCCCCACGGCAATAGGAAGGGTCGATTCGACCGCTATCGAGTAACCCGCGGCCGTGCCGAAATCCGTCGATGGGTCGGTGCCGCTCACTGGTCAGCATCGGGCGGTAACGGACGGTCGTGATATTGGAAACACTCTTGACAGAAAGACATGATATCGACATGCTTCGCTTTAGAGAGCGCTCTCTACCCTGGTAGCCCCCCTCCACCACCCCCGAGCTGAGGAGCCTCCCGTGTTCACATCCCGGCCCAGCCTCCGCTTCCGGCCCCTCGTACTCCTGGCGGCCGCCCTCGTCGCGACCGCGACGGCGCTCGTCGTCCCGGCGCACCCCGACCGGGCCGAGGCCGCCATCGGCCCCATCAGCTGGCAGGACGAGTTCAACTCCTCCGCCGGCACACCCGTCGACCAGAACAAGTGGCGGTTCGACACCGGCGGTGGCGGCTGGGGCAACAACGAGCGGCAGTACTACACGAACAGCACCAGCAACGCCGTCCACGACGGCCAGGGCAACCTCGTCATCACCGCCCGTCGGGACAACCCCGCCAACTACCAGTGCCACTACGGGCGCTGCGAGTACACGTCGGCACGGTTGCTGACGGCGGCCACCTTCACCCAGACGTACGGGCGGTTCGAGGCCCGGATCAAGGTCCCGCGTGGTCAGGGCATCTGGCCGGCCTTCTGGATGCTCGGCACCGGCGGCGGGTGGCCCGACGCCGGCGAGATCGACATCATGGAGAACATCGGCCGGGAGCCCAACACCGTCTACGGCACCGTGCACGGGCCCGGCTACTCCGGTGGCGGCGGCATCACGGGCAGCCGCACCCTGGGCGCGCCGCTCGCCGACACCTTCCACACCTACCGGGTGGACTGGGAGCCGAACGTCATCACCTGGTACGTCGACGGGGTGCAGTACCACCGGGTCGATCCCGCACGGCTCGGCGGCAGTCGCTGGGTGTTCGACCACCCCTTCTTCATGATCCTCAACGTGGCGGTCGGTGGTAACTGGCCCGGCTACCCGGACGGCTCGACCCAGTTCCCGCAGCAGATGCTCGTCGACTACGTCCGGGTGTCCAGCTACACCTCCGGTGGCGGGGGCGACCCGACTCCCGGCACCAACCGGATCCGGGGCGCGCAGAGCGGTCGCTGCATCGACATCCCCGGCGCCAACCCGGTCGAGGGCGCCAAGCTCCAGATCTGGGACTGCAACACCACGGCGGCCCAGAGCTGGACCTTCGCCTCCGACGGGACCGTCCGCGCGATGGGCAAGTGCATGGACCCGGCCTGGGCCGGCACCGCCAACGGCACCGAGGTGAACCTGGTCAGTTGCAACGGCAACACCGCGCAACGCTTCACCCTCAACGCCTCCGGCGACCTGGTCAACCTCAACGCCAACAAGTGCGTGGACGTACGGGAGGCCAACCCCAACAACGGCGGCAAGCTGCACCTGTGGGACTGCCTTGGCGCCGCCAACCAGAAGTGGTCTCGCATCTGACGATCCGAGCGCGAAGGCGTGGGCCGTCCGAGGAGAGATTCGGGCGGCCCACCGCCGCTGAGGGCTCCCGCTCACCTCGTAGAACCGGATTACTTGATGGACGGGGAGGCCGGGCTTACGCCCACTATGGTCGGATTAGTCCAAAATCCGGCAGTTCCGGGAGTGAGCTCATGTCGCACCACCTCGATACGCCCCTGGCCGCCCAGGGCGGCCAGTTGTACATCGACGACCTGTACGTCTTCAACGGTGACCGCGCCACAGTGTTCGTCATGGATGTCAACAGCTCGGTGACCAAGGCCGACATCAAGCGCGGCTTCCACGCCGAGGCGCGTTACGAGATCAAGATTCACATCAACGGCACCGATGTGGAGGACCTGACCTACCGGTTCGCCTTCGGCGAGCCGGACGGCGATGCCCGGCAGGCCCTCCGGTTGTACGAGCTCACCGGAGCGGATGCCCGCGACGACGCCGCGATGGGCACCCCCATCGCCGAGGGGCGAACCGGCGAGGTGACGACCGGTGGCAACGTCCGGATCTGGGCCGGCCGGATCACCGACCCCTTCTTCGTCGACCTCGACGAACTCGCCACCATCAACGGCGCGGTCAAGAACGGTTCGCGGGTGGACCGCTCCGCGTGGCGGGTCGACCAGGCCAAGAACAGCTTCGCCGGCACCACCGTCGAGTCGATCGTCCTTGAGGTCTCCCACGACGAGCCGCTGCTGCGCGACGGCACCGAGATCGGCGTGTGGTGTCGCACCATGTTGGCCACCGACGCCGGCGGATGGCGCCAGATCAACCGCGCCGGCCACCCGATGATGTGGCCGATCTTCTGGCCCCACGACACCGACTTCTCCGACCCCGCCAACTTCCGGCACCCCAGCACCGACCTCACCGAGGGCGGCGAGGAGATCGCGAACGCGGTCGCCGGGGTGGTCAAGGCGAACGGCACCGCATCGGATCCGCAGGCGTACGGCTGGAGCGTCGCCCGAGGGCTCTACCCCGACCTGCTGTCGTACAAGGTCGGCACGGCCGCGAACTTCGGCTTCGCGGTCCGCAACGGCCGCACCCTGGCCGACAACGCGCCCGAGGTGATGTTCTCCCTCGTGTTGAACACCGGCACGACCTCTGGGCTCACCCCGGAGGTGACCAAAGCGGCCCGCGCCGGACAGTTCCCGTACGTGGTCCCCGCCTGACCAGGCAGCCGCGTGCCCCTCGCAGGTGGAAAACAGGCTCTTCGTCCGAAATAGGCTCTTTTGCGCGGATAGTCTCAACAGTGCATCCCACGGGGGATGTCAGGACGAAGGAGACTTGATGCGCAGCAAACTTCTCGCCGCCGGCCTGGCCGGTTTCGCCGCGGTCGCCGCCCTCGCCGGGCCTGCCGCCGCGGACACGACGGGCGACACGATCGTGACCCTTACCGTCAACGCCGCCGGTGGCCTCTCGATCACGGTGCCCGCGACGGCGAACATCGGAAACGGCGTGGAGGGCACCACCGTCTCCGGCCAGCTAGGCCCGGTCACCGTGCTGGACCAACGGGGATCGCTCACCCCGAACTGGACCGCCACCGTCGTCTCCACCGACTTCGTCACCGGCGGCGGCAGCTCCGGAGAGACGATTCCCGCCATCAACGTCCTGTACTGGTCGGGTCCCGCGACCGGGACGGCCGGCACCGGCACCTTCACGCCTGGGCAGCCGACCGCAGCTCAGGCCGTGATCATCAATGTCCCGCGGACCGCGTTCAGCAAGACTGGTGGTACAGGCAACAACTTCGCGAGCTGGAACCCCACGTTGCAGGTGAACATTCCGGATGGAACCGTCGAGGGCGTCTACACCGGGACGGTGACACATTCGGTGCTCTGAGCCGCTCGGCCGGCTGGTGCTACTGGCCTCGGTCGCTCTCGTAGCGTTCGGGGCGTCGGCGGCACCAGCCGTTGCCGCGCGGGAGCAGCGGTACGAACCCGGAGACGATCCAGCCGCGATCAACCTGAGGCTGCTGGACATCCCCGCCGCCCGGGCGGAGGATCCCCGCGCCCGGGTCTACATCATCGACCACCTCAAGCCCGGCGCGACAATCAGCCGCCGGGTCGAGGTACGCAACGACTCCCCGGCGACGCAGAAGATCGAGCTCTACGCCGGGGCGGCCTCGGTCGAGAATGACGCCTTCACCGTGCCCGAAGACCGCACGGGTAACGAGCTCAGCGGCTGGATCAAGCTGAAGACGGCCACCCTCGAGCTCGCCTCAGGTGTACGTGATTCGGTCGCGGTGGACATCGCCGTCCCGAAGAACGCATCCAAGGGCGAGCGGTACGCCGCCATCTGGGCACAGGTGACCAGTGCGTCGAAGCAGAACGGCAATGTCGTGCAGGTTCACCGGGTGGGTATCCGCGTCTACCTCGACATTGGTCCGGGCGGCGAGCCGCCGACCGACTTCCGCATTGACGAACTGGCGGCCGAGCGCGGAAACGGTGAGTTTCCCGTGGTCACCGCGAACGTCACCAACACGGGCGAACGGGCGTTGGACATGACCGGACGCCTGACGTTGAGCAAGGGAGCGGTCCAGGCCGGGCCGTTCAAGGTCACCAACGGCGTGACGATCCTGCCGGGCCAGAGCGGCAAGGTCCGCATTGACGTCAGCCAGTCCCTGCCCGCGGGCGCCTGGGACGTACAGGTGCTCCTCGCCAGCGGCCTGGTGGAACGAAAGGCGGAGGGGAGGATCACCCTGCCCGTCGCGGCGCCGATGGAGGTCGCCAAGTCCCCGAGACCGATCTGGCTCGCCTACGCGGTCGGCGTCGCGGCACTGCTGGTGCTGCTCGTGCTGGTCGGCTGGCATCTAGCTCGACGACAACGAACACAACCCACGCCCGGTCGCCGCGTGCGCTGACGCGGACTGACCTGCTCGGCGCGGCCGAGGAGGTCAGTCCGCAGGTAGCTGTCAGCCCTCGATGTCGCGGGGGTCACGGCTGCGGGGGTAGGTGTTCTTCTCCCCGATCGTGCCGTCCTGCTTCTTGATCACGTGTTCGACGCCGCGGTCGGCCGCCATCTCGCGACCCTCGGCCTGCGCGTCGGCCTTCACGTCATGCGTGCTGGTGGCCCGCTCGTGGCCCTCCGGCTTGTTCTTCCACTGCCCGTCCTCGTGGTACGTGTCGACATCACCCTTGGCCATGGCCGGCTCCCTCCCTGCGTCTGAACTGTCCCCCCAATCAGTGCCCAGAGCCGGGCCGGGCAAACCGCGGTCCTCAGGAGACGGCCGGGCAGTTGTTGCTCACCCGCCGCAGGATCTGTTCACGCTCGTCGGTGGTGATGCCCGACGGCGTGCCGTCGAAGTGGGTCTCGACCTTGTCCCAGCCACGGCGTTGCTCGTAGTGCAGGTGCGGCGCGCCGGAGTTGCCGGTGCTGCCCAGCCGCCCGATCTGGTCACCCTGGGCGACCTTCTGACCGACGGTGACCAGTGGCGGTTCGAGCATGTGCAGGTACTGCGTCTCCCACGTGCCGCCGTGGTCGATCTTCACCCAGTAGCCGCCGCCGCGCCCCCGCGGACCTTCCGGGTTCTCCGGGTTCCGGCCGCCCAGCGAGCCGTTGATGCCCGCCACTGTGACAGTGCCGGCGTACGACGCGAGCACCGGCCGCCCCCACGTCTCGCCCTCGATCGGGAAGAAGTCGACGTCGTAGTCGTCGTGACCGGGGTAGGTGCTGAGCTGCCATGTCTCGCCGCAGGTCACCGGCATCTGGAAGAGCGGGCGCGGCCCGGCCGGTCGCAGCATCGGCACCGCGACCACCGCGACGCCCAGGACTGCCGCCGCCGCGACGAGCGCGAGGAGGACACGGATGGCACGGCTTCGAGGGCGGCGGTGGGAACGGGCTCTGGTCGGGCGGCCGGTCGTCACCGGCCCGAGCATGGCAGATCCCGGCAACATGTCGATTCCGAGGTTGCACCCCTCGAGCAGTGACATTGCAGTCGCATCGTGAACGAGATAGCGTGGGACGCAATGCAGTCGTATTGCAAAGAGAGTGGGCCGCCATGCACGTGATCACGTTGTCCGAGGTGACCGCCGCCATGACCGCCCTGGTCGGCGGCAAGGCGGCCGGGCTGGGCGAGCTGATCCGGCACGGCGAGCAGGTCCCCGACGGTTTCTGCGTCACCACCGAGGCACACCGGCTCGGCGTCGTCCCCACGGCCGAGGTCGTCGCCGCGTACCAGCGGCTCGGTGCGGGCCCGGTGGCGGTGCGCTCCAGCGCCACCGCCGAGGACCTGCCGGACGCGAGCTTCGCCGGGCAGCAGGACACCGTCCTCAACGTCACCGGGACCGCCGAGCTGATCGCCGCCATCGAGAAATGCTGGGCTTCGCTGCACGGCGACCGCGCGACCGCGTACCGCGACGCCCGTGGCATCGATCATGAGACGGTGCGGATGGCCGTCGTCGTGCAGCGAATGGTCACACCCACTGTGGCAGGAGTGCTGTTCACCGCGAACCCCCTGACCGGCCGCCGCGACGAAATGGCCGTTGACGCCGCGCCCGGCCTCGGCACGACAGTGGTGGACGGCGCCACGGCCGTCGACCACTACATTCTCGACGACGTCACGCGCGCCGAGGCCGGATGCCTGACGTCGACGCAGCTGGCCCGCCTCCGCGCCACCGGCGAGCGGCTGCAGGCCCACTTCGGGTGCGCACAGGACGTCGAGTGGGCGATCGACGCGGACGACGTGCTGTGGCTCCTCCAGTCCCGGCCGATCACCAGCCTGTTCCCCGCCCCACCGCGCAGCGAGAAGCCCCTCCCCCGCGTCTACCTGGAGTTCGGGCACGTCCAGGGCATGCTGCAACCGGTCACCCCGATGGGCATGTCGACCCTGCGGACGCAGATCGCCGCGATGCTCGCCGCGCTCGGGGTACGGGTCGAGATCGTCGACATCGGCGGCCGCCTCTACGGCGACCTGACCGACCTCGCGCGCGACCGGTCGTCCCGCAAGCGGCTGGTGAAGCTCCTGGCTGTCGACTTCGGGCCGCGCGCCCAGGCGGTGATGCAGCACGTGCTGACCGATCCCCGGTTCGCCCCGACCAGCGGCGGCGCCCGGCGCGGTGGGGCACCGGGGGCCGCGTCGCTGCGGACGGCCGGTCGCGCGGTGGTGGGCATCCTGCGCGCGCTGGCCCGTCCCGAGGCCGCGCGGGCCCGGATGTTCGAGGCGATCGAGCAGCTGAGAGTACGCTCAGCCGCCCCCGCCGACCTGCGTACCACCGCCGACCGGCTGCGCTTCGTGCAGGCGCAGGACGCCGACGCCGACGACGGCGCCGACGCGATCATGTGGCCGATCGTGGCCGGGATGCTCGCCGCCGCCCTGCCGACCGCGCTGCTCAAGGGCGTCGCGGGCCCGGATGAGATCCACACCGTGCTGGGCGGCATGCCGCACAACGTCACCATCGAGATGGACCTGGCCCTGTGGCGGCTCGCCCAGGGCGTGGGCGAGCACCGCCAGCTCCTCCTCGACACCCCGCCGGCCGAGTTGGCCGCACGGCACCTGCGCGGCACGCTGCCCGACATCGGCATGGCGGCCTTCCTGGACGGCTACGGTCACCGGGGCGTCGCCGAAGTCGACCTCGGGGTGCCGCGCTGGGCGGAGGACCCGACGCCGGTCTTCGCCGCGGTCGCCAACTACCTGCGGGTCACCGATCCGCAACAGGGCCCCGACCAGCGCTTCCAGCGGGCCGCCTCGGCGGCGGAAACAGCGCTGCGGGAGTTGGTCACGCGGGCTCGCCGTCGGCGGCCGGTGCGGGGCAGGATCGCCGGTTTCCTGTTGCGCCGGGCGCGATCGTTGGCCGGCCTGCGCGAGGCCGGCAAGTTCGCCGGGCTGTACCCGCTGCGCGAGACCCGCCGCCAACTGCTGCTCATCGGCGCCGACCTGCACGGCTCCGGCCTGCTGGACCAGCCCGACGACATCATGTTCCTGACCCTCGACGAGGTGCACACCGCCGTACACCAGGGTGTTGATCTGCGTGGCACCGTCACCGCCCGGCGGGCCGTGCACCGCCGGGAGCTGCGGCGTCGGACGGTCCCGGTGGCACTGCTCTCCGACGGTACGGATGTCGAGACCGTCCTGCCGGCGACATCGACCGGCGACGGGACGCTCGCCGGAGTGGGTGCGTCGGCGGGCCGGGTGACCGGCCCCGCCCGGGTGGTGCACGACCCGGCCACCGCCCACGTCGAGCCCGGCGACGTCCTGGTGGCCGCAACCACGGACCCCGGCTGGACCCCGCTGTTCCTCACCGCGGCGGCGCTGGTCACCGAGACCGGCGCGATCATGGCGCACGGCCCGACGGTGGCCCGCGAGTACGGCATTCCCGCCGTCATCTGCGTGCCGGACGCCACCCGGACCATCACCACCGGGCAGCTCGTCACAGTGGACGGCGGCGCCGGAACCGTCACGCTGCACTGACCCGTCGGCCCCCGAGCAAGAAGGACCACAATGACCGACACGAAGACACCGACCAGGGCGCGGGTGGGCCCGCTGCTACGTCGGGCGGCCGAGGTCGAGGCCGCGACGTGGCGCAGCCTGTACGTGTGGGCGCGGCGTCGTCCACTGCCGCTGGAGCCCGGCGACGAGCCGTTCGGCTACCTCGGCGTGGTCAAGCCGATCCTGGGCATCTTCATCGGCCTGTCGGTCGTGGAGATCCCGATCTTCGACGTGGTGGTCACCCACGTGGTGCCGTGGCGGCCCGCCCGCTGGATCGTGCTGGGCCTCGGCATCTGGGGTCTGCTCTGGATGATCGGCCTGTTCGCCAGCATGACGATCCACCCCCACGTCGTGGGCGACCGGGGCCTGCGGGTGCGGCTCAGCTGGGGCATCGACATCTGGATCCCGTGGACGGACGTCGAGGCGCTGCGCAAGCGCTACCGTTCGCTGCCGTCGAGCAAATCGGTGCAGGTCGAGCAGGAGGGCGACCGGCGGATGGTGTCCATCTCGGTCGGCAGCCAGACCAGCATCGACGTCCTGCTGCGCCGGCCGCTGACCTTCGACCTGCCGGAGACCGGGTCCACGCCGGTCAACGAGCTGCGACTGTACGCCGACGACCCGGACGGCCTGCTGCGCAGCGCGCGGGGCACTCCGGTGAGCCAGACCGTCAGCCGGTGACCGCCGCGCTGGCGGAGTCTCCGGGCCACCCACTGTGAAACGATCGAGGCCATGCCCAAGAAGGTCGATCACCAGGAGCGACGCACCCTCATCGCGGACGCGCTGATGCGGGTCGCCGCGGATCAGGGCCTGGAGGCCGTCAGCCTCCGACACGTGGCCGCCGAGGCCGCCGTGTCGGCCGGGATGGTCCAGCACTACTTCCGGACCAAGGACGAGATGATGGCGTTCGCGTTGAGCGTGGTGCGTGAGCGCAGCCAACGCCGGGTCACCGAGGCGGTGGCACGACTGGGCGAGACCCCGTCGCCTCGGCTCCTGCTGCGCACGATGCTCGCCGCGCTGCTGCCGCTCGACGGAGGCACCCGGGACAACGGGCGGGTGGCACTCGCGTTCCTCGCCTACACGGCGGTGCGGCCGTCGACCGCGCCCAGCCTGCACGAGGACACCGCGCAGTTCACCGGGTTCATCGCCAGCGTCCTGCCCGACCGGCACGGCACCGCCGCCGCGGCCGGCCTGCTGGCGCTGATGGAGGGGCTCGGTGTCTACCTGCTGGGCGGGCAGTACACCGCCGAGCAGGCGCTGGGCGCGCTGGACGCCCAGCTGGACCTGCTCTTCGGCTCGTCGGCGGCGGCCTGAGCGGTCGCTGTCGTACCGAGCCCTCAGCAGCGCGGCACGTTCGGGATGTACCCGTCGTAGCCGGTCAGCACGTAGGCGTCGGAGACGTAGCGGTTGGTGCCGATCCGGTTCCAGACGGCGGTCGTCCCGTACGGGCCGGTGACCGTGCTGCCGGCGGCCTGACAGTAGACGGCGACGGTTGCGCCGTCGGAGACGGAGCCGACGACCGGATAACTGGCACCGGGGCCGGAGCGCACGTTGAGGCTGGACGCCTCCGTGTTCACCGTGCCGGAGCCGATGCCGGTGATCCCGTTCACCAACTGCAGGTAGTAGGTCCAGTTCCAGTTCGGGCCCGGGTCGGTGTGGGTGGCACCGGGCACCTCACGGTGGGCGATGATGTGCGCCCGATCCCTGGGTATGCCGTACTTCGTAGCGAGGCTGCGGGTGAGCGCGGCCGAGGCGCGGTACATCGCGTCGGTGAACCAGGCGGGATTATCGACGTACCCCTCGTGCTCGATGCCGATCGACTCGGTGTTGTAGGTCCAGTTGCCGGCGTGCCAGGCGATGTCCTTCTCCCGCACCGACTGGGTGACGGCCCCGTCGGAGGAGCGGAAGGTGTAGTGCGCGCTGGCCTGGGCGGCCGGGTTCTGGAACCAGCTGACAGCGCCGGCGTACGAGCCCTGCGTCAGGTGGATGACGATGCGGGTGACCGGGTGGCTACCTGGGCGGCTGGCCACCGTGTAGTTACTCGTGCTGGCCGGCGCCCACGCAGCCGGCCCGTAGTCGGTGCTGAGGGTGCCGATCCCGCCGAGCACGGCGGCCCGCTCCAGGGCGCCCCGCCGGGGCGCGACCGGCCGCCCGGCCACCGCCTCGCCACGCCCGGTGAACCCGGCACGCAGCAGGTCGTAGACGGTGTCCGCATAGAGCCGCGCGACCGACGCCTCGCTGGCGCCGCCGTACCGGGCGACCGGTCCGTACCAACCGTCCACGTCGTCGCGCGTCGCGGCGGTGAGGCCCGCCTGATCGGCGTACGAGCGCAGCACGGCCGCCGCCCCGAGTACGTTCGCCGTGGGTTCGGTCCGCAGCGCGGCCGGACTGAGCCGGGTGAGCGCGGCAGCCTCGTCCAGGGTGCGCACACCGGGGTTGCTGGCGAGGTGCATCAGCCCATGACCGCCCGCCGCGCTCGGTGTGCCGCCGTGCATGTCCAGCCGCGACTCGGCGTACCCCAGCGCTATCAGCAGGTCGCGCGGAACGTCGTACCGCGCGGCGGCGGTGTCGAACGCGACGGCCAGCGGGGCGGCCGGCGCTGGCCTCCCACCGGGTTCGGCGATGGCCGGTGACGCGACCGCGACGGCTCCCGTCAGGGCGGTGGCCAGGGCGAGCAGTTTCCGGCCTCGGTGGAAGCTACGAACGGACATGAGCACTCCTTGCGGTGACTGAGGTTGGCGGCCGGTGAGCCGCCAACCTCGGCGGTCGAACTCGTCAGCACCAGCCGTTGATCGGACCGTTCACACCGGTCGACAGGTAGGCGTCGGAAACCCAACTGCCGTCGCTCAACCGGTTCCAGAGCGCCGTGGTGCCGTACCGCCCGGTGTGGGAGGTGCCGTTGGCGGAGCAGGAAATGGTGACGGTGGCACCGTCTGCCACCGAGCCGAGCGAGCCGTAGCCGGTCCCCGGTCCGGCACGTCGGGTGAGCACTCCGCCGCCGTTCGCGTCGACCACCCCTTGGTTGAAGCCAAGCGCGCCGTAGTTGTAAAGGCCCGCGCCGGCACCGGCCCAGGCCGACCCGTGCCGCGCCCCGCCCTGGTAGGCGGCGGCGCCGTTGGCCAGCACCCACTTGCCGATGTCGTGTCCGGCGATCGGCACGTAGGCGCTGTTCTGGCGGAGCCCGAAGTGGACGTGCCGGCCGTAGGCGGCGCCGCCACAGGTGACGTCGGTGCCGGTGTTACCCAGGACGGCACCCTGACCGACGCTGACGCCGTTGACGGAGATGCTGTTCCAGAGGTGGTAGTAGTCGGTCGAGTAGCCCCGGTCGTGAATGACGCGGATCCACCCCTGGCACATCGTGTACGCCGCTCCGGCCCGGGCGGCGCGGACCACCTGGTCGCCGCCGGCCAGGTCGACCGAGCTGTACGGCGACTCGGTTCCGCCCCAGCCGTGCGGGCCACTGGTGAGCGTCCACGTCTGGCCCACACCGAACGGCAGGGCCATTCCGGTCCGGTAGTCGCCGCCCGCGTACATCGGGGTCGGGGTGGTGGTGAGCACGCTCCTCTCCTGACCCGTCATCAGGGGCGACTCGGCGGCCAGCGCACCGAAGGCGGCCTCGCCGTCGAAGGCGATCCGCCACCCGGCGGGCTCGGACCGAGCGATGAAGATCGACCCGGTCGGGTGAGCGTCCTCCTGTCGGGGGGCGAGAACGACGGCGGTGCCAAATGCCCACCTGCCGCTGGTGCGGCTGACGGTGATCCGGGTGTCCGGTCGCACGTCGGCCGTGGACAGCTCGGCGGAGCCGAGCAGCTTGGCGGTCACCGCGGCGGTGAGCGCGGGGGTGACCGCCGAGGCAGCGGCGCTGGGCGCCGCCCCGATCAGGCTCGTGACCATCAACAGGGCCGCGGCTGCGCGGCCGGCCAATCGTCGACCGTGTTTCATCGTGCCCTCGCTTTCGATGGGGGTCCAGGCCGGAGCGATGGAGCGCCCGCGGCCGCTGAGGGGTGGGGTACTGGCAGGGTTGACCAGCGGTTATCGCACATCAACGGAGATGAGCGTCGATATTGATGCCGATTGTTGTGTAGTAAAACGTCGAAGTCAACGCACAAACCGAAGGTTTTCTACATCGTCCGATTTCGCGCATCGACCACCGGGCAGGGTGATGGACCGACGAGGATGAACTGATGAGCCGTGCCCTTCGGTCCCGGCCGGTGCTGGTCGAGGAGGCACACCGGGCCACCACCTTCGAGATCTTCTTCGACCTGGTCCTGGTGTTCGCACTGACGCGGCTCATCGATTTCATGGCGGAATCGCTAGGGCCGCTCACCCTCTACCAGGGGCTGCTGCTCCTGCTCTGGTTCTGGTACGCGTGGAGCTGCTACGCCTGGCTGGCCAATCAGGTCCGCGCGGACAACGCCCCCGTGCTGGCCGGGATGCTCGCGGCGATGGCCGCCATCTTCGTGGGCGCGCTGGTGATCCCGGAGGCGTGGCGACGCCACGACGGCGCGTTGAGCCCGCCGCTCACCCTGGCCATCGCCTACATCGTGGTCCGTGGGCTGCACCTCGGCCTCATGACCTACGCCTCGTCCGGCAACCCGCAGTACCGCCGGCAGACCCTGCGCTTCGCCGTCTCCACCACACTCGCCTGGGTCCCGCTCCTGGTGGGAGCCGTCCTCGGCGGGACCGCGCAGACCGTGCTGTGGACCGTGGCGTTCCTCGTGGACTACGGCGGCGGCCGGATCGCCACCGCCGCCAGCTTCGGGGAGGTCCGCAGCGGGGCCCACTTCGCCGAACGCCACGGCCTGGTGCTGATCATCGTGCTCGGTGAGTCCCTGCTGTCGGCCGGAGCCGGCGTGGGCCGGGCCATGATCGTCTGGCCGGTGCTGGTGGCCGCCGTGTTCGGCTTCGCCGCGACCGTGTGCCTGTGGTGGCTCTACTTCGTGGGCGTCGCCCCTGCCGCCGCGAAGGTGCTGACCTCGGCCTCGCCGCGCACCCGACGCCGTCAACAGCTGGCGTCGGACGCGTACACGCTGGCGCATCTGCCGCTGGTCGCCGGGTTGTCTACTTCGCCCTGGGCATCCACCTGATCCTCGCGAGCCTGACGGACCAGCCTCGGCACCCCGCCGGGGAGCCGATGGGATGGCCGGCGACGACAGTGCTCTACGGCGGCGCCGCGCTCTACCTCATCGGCCGTCTGCTGTTCCTCCGGCTGACCGTCGGCGGCTCGTCGGGTCAGCTCGTCGCGATCGGCGTCGTCCTCCTGCTGCTGCCGGTTGCCCGGATCCTGCCCGCGCTGGCCGCCCTCGGCCTGCTGGCGGCCTTCCTCACCGCCCTGGTCCTGTACGAGCGGCTACCCCGCACCGAGTGACCACGTCGTACCGCCGACAGATCGACGGGATTGTGCGACTCCCGCTCGCCGTGGCAGTCTGCGCGTCATCGGTGCCGGTGAGGGGCGGTGGCACATGTTGAGCATGGACGGGGTCTCGGTCGGCTACGGCGACGCGCCGGCCGTCCTCACTGACATCTCGGTGACGGTCCGACCGGGTCGGGTCCTGGCGTTGACCGGGTCGTCGGGCGCCGGCAAGACCACCCTGCTCAACGCGATGGCGGGCTTGTTGCGGCCATGGGACGGCTCAGTGACTGTCGACGGGCAGCCGCTGCGCGACCGTGATCACGCGGTCGAGCACCGCATCGTCCTCATCCCGCAGGAGAACGGCCTCGCTCCCATCCTCACCGCGGCCGAGAACCTTCAAGTGGCGCTCGTGGCCGGTGGCGTGACACCACCGGAGGCCCTCCGGCAGACCGCCGCGATGCTGGATCTGCTGGGCCTTGCCGGCCAGGCCGACCAGCTCGTCGAGGAGTTGTCCGGTGGCCAACAACAGCGTACGGCCGTCGCCCGCGGCCTGGCCCTGCGTGGGGGTGTGCTGCTGGCCGACGAGGTGACGAGCGAACTGGACGCGGGCAACCGGCAGCGGGTTCTGGATCTGTTGCACGACGAGGCGCGGCGGGGCGCGGCCGTCGTGTTCGCCACCCACGACCCGGAGGTGGCCGCCGCCTGCGAAGCAGAGCTGCACCTCGTCGAGGGGCGGGCGGAGATCCTCCGCGACTGAGGACGCCGGTAACCGGCAGGTCTCGGTCCGGTCGCACGGGGCGGCGGGCCGGCGGACGGCTCGATAGCCTCGGCGTCAATGCTGACCGTCATCTGGGGTGCGATCGCGGCCCGCCGGGCACAGGCGTTGGCGGTGCTCCTGCTCGCGGTGCTCGCCAGTGCCGCCGCAGCGGCCGCGCCGAGTTATGGTGCCGCCGCCGGCCAGGCCCTGGCCCGCTACGAGGTTTCCAGGGCGACGCCGAACGAGCTTCGGCTGCGGCTCGCCGATCCCGTCGAATATCCGGGGGTGCCCGGGGACCCCGCACGGACGCCGTTCGCCGACACGGTCAAGAAACTGACGCCGGCCGGCTTCGAGGTCGTCCTGGGTGCCCAGAGTGGTGGCGTCGCCGCCGGTCGGGCCGGGACAGTGACCTCGAGTCTGGTCTTCCGGGCGGGGGTCTGCGAGCGGGTCACAGTGGCCGGCGCCTGCCCCCGGGCCACCTCAAGGGGGCAACTCCCCGAGGTCATGGTCGGCACGCACACCGCCGCGCGTCTCGGTGTCGCCGTCGGCGACCAGTTCACGTTCGGCGCGGTGCCGGTGCGGGTGGCCGGCATCTACCAGCCGCTGGAGGCGACCGATCCGTTCTGGCTGGGTGCGGAATACATTCGGCCGGCCGCAGCGGGCCCGACCAGCACGTCGGCCGTGGGCAGCGCGGAGGACGCCATCTTCACCGCCGAGGCCGCGCCCCTGACCGACGACCAGGCCATCCTGTATCGGTCGACGGCCGACCTCTACGTCACCGAGCGCCTGTTCGACACCCGGTCCGTGGCGGACCTGCGGGCCGCGGTCACGGTGGTGACGCGCGACGGGAGCCGCGAGGGCCTCGGGGGCGGCACCAGCCTGTCCAGCCTGCTCGACCGGGTGGCCCTGCAACGTGGGCAGTTGGCCGACGGCGTGACGCTGGGAGCCGGGCTGCTCGTCCTGCTCTGCTGGCTGGTCCTCTTCGTCGCGGTCAGCTCAGCGGCGGACCAGCGACGGCCGGAGCAGGGCCTGCTCCTGCTCCGTGGGGTGCAGCGCCGACGGCTGTGGGCGCTGGCGATCGGCGAGTACGCCGTACCCGTGTTGATCGCGATCCCCCTCGGCTGCCTGCTCGGCGTCGCCGCCACCACGCTGCTCGCCGCGCACACCCTCCCGGCCCGGACCGACGTCACGGTGGACGCCACAGTGATCGGCTTCGCCGCCGTCGGCGCGGCCGGCGCGCTCGCCGCGGTGCTGCTGGCCCAGGCTCGAATGTTGTCCGCGTCGGTCGTCGATCTGCTGCGTCGGGTGCCGGCACGGATCCGCGGGTGGCGGGCGACCATCGGTGACCTCGTCGCGGTGTCCGTCGCCGCGGCGGCCGTGGTGCAGGTGCGCTCCGGCGGACCGCCCAGCGGGCTGGCCCTGGTGGCACCGGTCGTCGGGGCGCTCGCCGCGGGTGTGCTGCTGGCGCGGGTCGCGATGATCATCGGCGGGGCGGCGGGCGCGGCGCTACTGGCGCGCGGCCGGACGGCCGCCGGTCTCGCCCTGCTGCAGGTGGCTCGGCAACCACGCTTCCGACTCCTGATCGCGCTGCTCACCGTGGTCGTCGCGATGCTCTCCTTCACCGCCGCGACGAGCGAGGTGGCGTCGGCCGCCTACAGCGACCGGGCAGTCGTCGAGGTCGGCGCGCCGCGCGTGGTCCAGGTCGACGCGACGTCCCGTTCGCACCTGTTGTCGGCCGTGCGGGCCGCTGATCCAGAGGGTCGCTTCGCGATGGCCGCCGTGGTGACGACCGCGTCCTCCGAGGCCGGCACACCGCTGCTCGCGGTGGACTCCGACCGCCTGGCGACGGTGGCGACGCCGCATCCGTCCTACGGCATGTCCCTGGCGGACGTCGCGCAGAAGATCCGCCCACCCGCACCGGGTGAGCCGCTGTACGTCCGGGGGCGACTGCTCACCATGGTCCTCTCCGCCAAATTCGACGCCCAGGCCTTCGCCGGGAATCTGGTCCGCCTCGCGGTCACGGTCGCCAGCGCCAACGGCACCCGAGTGGTCCTCTCCCGCAAGGACATCGAGCCCGTCCGCGAGGCCTACCCCCTTGAGGTGCCCGAGTGCGCGCAGGGATGCCGAGTGATCAAGGTCGAAATCGTTGCTCCGGTGGTCTCCCGGGACCTGGAGGTCCGCTTCGAGGAGTTGCGCAACAGCGACGAGGACGGCGGACGCGAGACGGTGGTGCTGACCGGCGCACAGTTCGCCGACCTGCAGCGGTGGCGGCTGTCCGACCCGGACGACACGTTCCTCGACACCGCGAGCGGAATGGACCCGGCGTTGGTCCTCACAGTGACGGAAAACCGGCGTGCGACGCCGGCCGGCATCGCTGTTGTCGACGCGCCGTTCCCACTCCCCGGCTACCTGACCCGATCGGTCGGGACGCCGCTCGGTGGAGCGCACCCGTACGACGGCGTCGACGGAACACCGACCATGGCGACGGTCAGTGGCGTGGCCGGCCGTCTGCCGCGGCTCGGTGGGTCGGGCCTGGTCGTCGACCTGGAGTACGCGGATCGCCTCGCCGTCGCCAGCCAGAGCGGCAACGAGGAGGTCTGGTTGACGCGGTCAGCTCCCGTCGACGTCCTCGATCGGCTTCGCGCCCAGGGTCTGGTCGTCCAGTCCGAGCGGACGACCGCCGGCGTACGACAGGATTTCGATCGGCAGGGTGCGGCGTTGGCCCTGCGCTTCAACCTGTTCGCCGCCCTGGGCGGTGTGCTGATCGGGGCGGCCGGCCTGATCGCGATGGCGGCGGCCGAGCAGCGTGCCCGGGTGGCCATGTTGGTGGCGCTGCGTCGGCAGGGGCTGCCGCCACGCGCCGTCCGGGGCGGCTACGGGTGGCCGGTCGCGGTCGCCGCCGTGTCGGGCGGCCTCGCGACCCTGGTGATCTGGCTGCTCACCCGGGGCGGGCAGCGCCTGTTCAGCGACGGCCGCTCGCCGGTCCCGTTGCCCGACTGGCCAGACGTCGGCCGTCTGCTGATGTTCATCGTGCCCACCATCGCGCTGTTCGCCCTCACGGCGGTCGTGCTCGGTCGGGTCGTCGCCGCCTCGGTACGCCGCCGGAGCAGCCGATGACCACCGCGCCGCAGGACGAGGCGGTGGCCTCCGCGCCGCGCGGCGGGCCGACGACCAGCTCTGCCGGGGGCGTGGCCGTCACCTGCCATCGGCTGATCCACATCTACTCCACCGGCACCGGCGACGTCGTCGCGCTCTCCGGCGTGGACCTGCACATCTCGCCGGGCGAGATGCTGGCGCTGGTGGGGCCGTCCGGCTCGGGAAAGTCCACGTTGGTGGCGATCCTCGGCGGGCTCCTGCAACCGTCCGCCGGCCGCGTGCACGTGGGCGACCACGAGCTGTCCCGGCTCTCGTCCAAGGGCCTGGCGGCCCTCCGTGGAGCCACCGTCGGCACCGTGCTCCAGGGCGCCGAACGCAATCTGCTGCCGTACGTGTCGCTGTCACGCAACATCTGGTTGGCCCAGCGACCCGCGGCGCGCCTCGCCGGGCGGCGGCTCGACCCACCGGAGGCGATCCTGGACCTCGTCGGTCTCGCCGGCGCGGGCGCGCGGCGGGTGGGCGACCTGACCCCGGGGCAGCGTCAGCGGGCCGCTCTGGCGCAGGGGCTCGCGGCCGGGCCCGGGCTGCTCCTGGTCGACGAGCCGACCAGCCAGCTCGACGCGTCCGGTCGGGACGAGGTGCTCACGGCGCTGGCCACCGTCAACGCCCAGCGGGGCACCACTGTGGTCGTGGTAACCCACGACGGTGAGGTCGGTGCCCGGCTGGGCCGCGCCGTCACCATCCGGGACGGCCGGGTCGGGGCCGAGGGGCGTGACGGCCGGGACTTCGCCGTGGTGGCCGGCGATGGCACGATCCAGTTGCCGCCCGAGACGGTGGCGACCTTCCCGGCCGGCACGCTCTTCGAGGTCGACCACACCGATCAGTCGATCACTCTGCGCGCGGTGGCCACCCCGTCGTCCGGTGACGGGGACGACGGGGTGGCACGGGCCAGCGGCGAGCCGGGCCACGACCGGCTCAGTGGGTCGTGACGCCCGCCCGCGCCTTCAGTCGGCGCAGCTCGTCGGCGGACAACAGCCAGGTGGAGTTCGTCGTACCCAGGCCGAGGAGCACCTGGTCGAAGGTGTTGCCGTCGTTGTCGTCGGTGTAGCAGACGCTCACCTCGCCCCAGGGCGACGCGGCGACAGCGAAGTGCTCCTGGCGACCCGTCGTGGTCTGGCTCAGCGTCTGGGCCGCGAGCCGACCGGTGGACGTGCCGTCCGGGTTGAGGCCCCGCGCCCAGACGTCCGGGTTGGCGCCGGACACCGTCCAGCCCACCACCACGTTGTCCTGGTCGTCGATGCCGACCCCCGGGGCGACGGCACCGGTTCCGGTGGAGACCGGAACCTCGTCGTGCCGGGCCGTGCCCGCAGCGGCGAACGATCGAGCCCAGACACCCCGGGTGCCGAGATGGTCGGATTCCCACCCGACGGTGAAGTCACCGGCGAAGTTCGCCGCCACCGAGGCCCGCTGCTGCTGGCCGCCGTTCTGCGCGTTGGCCGTCCGCCGCGACAGCGCCACGGCACCGTTGGACCGGGCCAGCCGGGTCAGCCCGATGTTGTACGAGCCGTTCGCGTCGGCGTCCTCGTCCCAGACCACCAGCGCCTCGCCGGAGGCGGACACCGCCACGTCGGGGCGGTGGTGCGTGCCCGTCGTCTGCGAGGCCGTCACCTCGTACGCCTTGGTGGTGGCGGCGGTGAAGCCGGCGGCCTTGACAGTGGCGGGAGCGGTGCCCTGCACGTCCTCCCAGACCACAGTGAAGCCGACAGCTGTGGGGTTGGTGGGCGCGCCGTCCGGGTCGACCGAGACCTTCGGCCAGATCTGCTGCCCGGCGTCGCTGGCGTTGGCCTGCCCCGAGCCGAGCACCGCGCCGGTGGGCGACACCACCCGGTACTGGATGTTATAGACGCCATTGCCGTCGCCGTCGGCGGCCCAGACCACCACGGCGTTGCCCCGGTCGTCGAGCCCCACGTCGGGGCTGAGGTGCCGCCAGGCGGCTCCGCTGGTTCCCCCGGTGGAGAGCTTCAGCTCGTACGCGGGTGTGCCGTCGCGGAACAGCCGCAGGTAGATCTCGCTGTGGGTGTCGTCCTCCGGGGCGGTGCTGTCCCGGTCGTCCTCCCAGACCACGGCGACGTGGCCGTTGCGGTTCATGGCGATGGAGGGCAGGTCCTGGTCGCCGGTGGCGACGCTGTTCGCGGTGGTCCAGGTGACCGCCTCGGCGGTCATCGCGGTCGGGCCGAGAAGCACGTTCGGGACCAGCAGGGACGCGGTGAGCAGTGCGGTTGTCACGGTCATGGTGGCTCTCTCCCTTAGCCGGCCTGCAGGCCGGGCTGGCCGTCGAGGATGACGAACGAGCGCACTGTGGACGCCGCCGCGCCGTGCTCGGTCACGGTGTTCACCGCGCGGAAGTCCGCGCGGACCTGGCTGCGGCTGATCGTGGTACGGACGTAGCCGCGCCGGTCCGAGTAGAACTTCAGGTGCGGGTTGGCCGCCGCGTTCGGGACCGTGGTGCTGCCGCTGCCGTTGCCGGTCGAGCTGATCGAGGTGCAGACCAGCTCGGTGCCGATGGTGGCCGAGGAGGGGTTGGCGTAGTCGGCCTTGAGGTCGTTGGCCCACGAGCGGTGCACGTCGCCGGTGAGCACCAGCGGGTTGCGCACCCCACGCTGCTGCCAGCCGGTCTGGATGCGGCTGCGGGAGGCCCGGTAGCCGTCCCACGCGTCCATGCTCGCCGCCCCGTTCGCGTCGAGCTGCTGGGCGAAGAAGACCTGCTGGCCGAGGATGTCCCAGGTGCCGTAGCGCTGGGCCAGCCCGTCGAGCAGCCACGCCTCCTGGCTGGCGCCGGTCAGCGACCGGGAGGCCAGGTCCGCGTCGGCGCAGACCTTCCAACCGTCACCGCAGGCCTGGTCGTCACGGAACTGCCGGGTGTCGAGCATGTGGAAGGTGGCGAGCTGCCCCCACCGGACGCGCCGGTACAGCGGGATGCTGTTGCCGCTGGCGGCGGACGCCGGTCGCAGCGGCATGTTCTCGTAGTAGGCCCGGTACGCGGCGGCGCGCCGGGCGGTCCACTGGGCGGCGGTCAGCGTGGGGCTACTGTCGTTGCGGACCATGTTGGCGTAGTTGTTCTCCACCTCGTGGTCGTCCGGCACCACCAGCCAGGGTGCCGCCGCGTGAGCAGCTTGCAGGTCCGGGTCGGACTTGTACAGCGCGTACCGACGGCGGTAGTCGGCCAGCGACACGATCTCGGCGCCGACGTGCTGCCGCACAGTGGAGCTGCCGACGCCGCCCTCGTAGATGTAGTCGCCGAGGTGCAGGATCAGGCCCGGGTTGTCCTCGGCCATCCGCCGGTACGCCGTGTAGTAGCCGGCCTCGTAGTGGGCGCAGGAGGCGAAGGCCATCACCAGGTCGCGGCCGAAGGAACTGGGCGCCGGGGTGGTCCGGGTCCGCCCGACCGGCGAGATCTGGCCCTGGGCCCGGAACCGGTAGTAGTAGTCGGAGTCGGCGGCGAGCCCGCCCGCGATGGCGTGTACGGAGTGCGCGTCGGCGTACCGGGCGACCACCGAGCCGGAGGCGACCAGCGAGGTGAACCGGTCGGTGGTGGACACCTGCCACTCCACTGTCACGTCGGCGTTGGCCATGCCGCCCTGCCCGTCGGCATTGAGCGGGGACGGTGCCAGCCGGGTCCAGAGGACCACGCTGTCGGGCGCCGGATCACCGGACGCCACACCGAGTTTGAAGGGGTACGGCGCCGCGGCGCGGGCACCCTGGCGGGGTGTCACCGCGACCCCGGCGGTCACCAGTCCACTAAGGACGAAGATGCGACGGCTCAGCCTTGTCATGGTCAACAGCCTCGGGAACGTCGATGAACGGCGATGGCTGCGCGGCGGAATCCGACATGACGGAATGCTGTCCGCGCCAAGGCGTTCAGGTGTCCGGACCGCCGGCGCCGGGGGCCGGATCGTCAGGTGAGCGGCGACGGGGACTCGGCGCCGGGGATCACCAGCGTCGGTGTGCCGGACCCGTCCGCCGGGACGCTCCAGACGTCGGGCTGGCCGTCGTCCCGGCGCAGGGTGTAGGCCAGCTTCCCGCTGTCCAGCCACGCGGCCTGATCATCGACGCTGCGGACCTCGGCGGTCGCGGTGACCCGCATGCTCGCCAGGTCCAGGACCGCCAGCCGCCAGCCCTTCGCCGGGTCGGCGTCGACAGCCTCCTTGAACGCGAGCCGGGTGCCGTCCGGTGACAGCGACGGGCACTCGACGTTCTCCTTCAGCGTCTCGACGGTGCGGGCGGCGAGGTCACCCCGGACGAGGTACCTCCTACCCCCGGTCGCCATGGTCGCGTAGAAACGGTTGTCGTCGGCGGTGAAGGTGACGCCCCAGTAGTTGACGTCCGCGTTGCGGTAGCCCCGGCCGTCCCGGGTGATCGCGAACTCTTCGAGCGAGGCCACAGTGGTGCCGGTGCGGGTGTCGAGGATCCCGGTGCGGGTGGAGAAGCCACTGGAGGTGTACGAGTCGCCACCGACGAACGTCGTCCAGGAGACCATCCGGCCGGAGGCCGAGACCCGGGCCCGGTTCGGCAGCCCCGGCACACTGACCGCCCGGGTCTGGCGCAGCGTCGTGTCGAGCACGACAACCTGGTACGACCACGCGGTCTCCGGCTTCAGGCAGACCCCGGTGCCGGCCGCCGCGTACACCCGGAGGCACTCCAGGCCGGCGACGGTGCGCGGCCCGGTGGGGTCGGTAGCGGCGACTGTGGAGACGTGCCGGTCGGTGATCGCCAGCAGGCGCGGCCCGGGCGCCAGGGTGACCGCCTGCTCGCCGCCGGCGGGTGGCGGCGTCCCGGGAGCCTGCGCGGCCGTGGCGGCGTAGCCGGCCGCCACGGCGCCCAGCAGCACGGCCGAAGCGACCACCACGCCGAGCTTCGCTCGGGTCGACATCGCGGTCATCGGGGCACCTTCCGGGTGGTGAGTCGGGACGGGGAGGCCAGCAGGAGCAGCGTGCCGACCAGGACGCCGGCGACGGCCACGGCCGCCACGCGGATCGCGTTCTCCGGCCCCCACGCCTGCCAGGCCAGCCCGAACAGCACGGAGGAGACGAGGTACGCGAGCGCCTGCCCGGTCTGCACCAACGCGATTCCGGTGGTTCGCAGGCGCGCCGGCAGCACCGGAGCGGCGAGCGCGATGAGCACGCCGTCGGTGGCCGCGTAGAAGGCGCCGTACAGCGTCAGCGCCAGGGCGATCAGCGGCCACCCGTCGACCGGGCCGGCCAGCAGCAGGTACGTCGCACCGAGGGCGGTGTAGCCGCCGATCACCACGGGCAGACGACCGATCCGGTCGGCGAGGACGCCGAGCGGAGCGGCGAGCAGCAGGTACGCCAGGCTGGTCCCCACCGCGAGCAACGGGAACCAGCGCAGGCCGAGGTCCATCCGGCGTTGCAGCAGCAGGTAGACGAAGCCGTCGCCGATGGTGGCCAGCCCAAGCATCGCGGCGGCCAGCACCAGCCGCCGGGCCGGTCCCACGCGCAACAGCCCGAACGCCTCCCGGACGGAGACCTTCGGGTCGTTGGTCTCGCCCGCCCCCTCGCCGCCCGCCGCCTCACCGTCCGGCCGCTCCCGGACGAAGAGCACGAACACCACCACGGCCAGGGCCGCGATGCAGAAGCTGGTGACGAAGACCGCGTCGTACGACTGCCCGACGACCAGCAGGACCGCGAACGCGGCGAGCGGCCCGAGGAACGCGCCGACGCTGTCCATCGCCCGATGCACCCCGAACGCCCGACCCAGCGCCTCAGGGGGCGTGGAGAGCGTGATCAGCGCGTCGCGCGGCGCGCTCCGCACCCCCTTGCCGATCCGGTCGACGGCGATGACGGCGCCGATCGCCGGGATCGACCGGCCGGCGAGCAGCAGGCCGAGCTTCGCGACCGCCGAGAGCGCGTACCCGACGCCGGCGATCAGCTTGCGCCGCCGGAACCGGTCGGCGGCGAAACCACCGACGACCCGCAGCAGCGCGGTCGCGCCGGTGTGGACGCCGTCCAGCACGCCGAACGCCACCGGGCTGAGGTGCAGGCCCAGCACCAGATAGAGCGGCAGCACCGCGGCCACCATCTCGGCCGACACGTCGGTGATCAGACTGACCGTGCCGAGCGCCACGACGTTGCCGCTGACCATCGCGAACCGGCGGCGTCGGGGTCCCGATCCGGGGTCGTCGGCGACCGGTCGGGAGACGGTCGACAGGTACACGAGCATCTCCTCGGATCGACGGTTGACGGGCAGCCATCGTCCGTACTCAGTGGAGGAGGCACAACGGACCACGGATGGCCTCCGGACGAGGGTCGGGTGAACGGGCTGACAACACCCAGGTGTTCGCCTGCCGGGACGCACTGTTCATCCACCCGTCGCCCGTCGGCTCATCGACCTTCCTACATTCCTTGCGCTCTTCCCACGAGGTAAGGAGTCCTGGATGGACATTCGATTCCCCCGTCCGTCGGTGACGCTGGGGGTGGTCACGGTGATCGTCGCCGCGACCGCCGCCGTCGTCGTGACCGGCGCTGGCGCGGCGTCGGCGGCGAGCGTGACCTTCACGCCGGTCGCCGACACCTACGTCCAGAACGACACGGCCACCACCAACTACGGCACCTCCACGCAGGTCGTGGTCGACAACTCGCCGGTGCGGCGCTCGTTCCTGCGCTTCACAGTGAGCGGTGTCAGCGGCACGGTGACCGGCGCCAAGCTGCGACTGCGCACCATCAGCGGCAACAGCGGCAGCGACGCCGGTGGCACGTTCCGCCGGATGTCCAACACGACCTGGTCGGAGACCGGCACCACCTGGAACAACCAGCCGACCATCGACGGGGCCACACTCGGCACGATCGGTGCGGTCAGCGGCAACACCTGGTACGAGGTCGACGTCACGGCCGCGGTCACCGGCAACGGCACGTACAGCTTCGGCGCCACCTCGGCCAGCGGTGACGGCGCCTACTACGACACCCGCGAGAGCGGCGCTGACGCCCCGCAACTGGTGGTCACCACCGGAAGCACCACGCCACCCCCGTCGGGCGACCCGGTGTTCGTCGGTGCCGGCGACATCGCCGACTCGGGCTCCGGCGACAGCGCCACCGCGACGCTGCTCGACAGCATCCCGGGAACGGTCTTCACCACCGGCGACAACGTCTACGACAGCGGAACTGCGTCGCAGTTCAACAGCTACTACGAGCCCACCTGGGGTCGGCACAAGTCCCGCACCCGCCCGTCGCCGGGCAACCACGACTACAACACGTCGGGCGCGACCGGCTACTACAACTACTTTGGTACGTCCGCCGGCCCGAGCGGTCGCGGCTACTACTCGTACGACCTCGGCAACTGGCACATCGTGTCGCTGAACTCGAACATCAGCATGTCGGCCGGCTCGACGCAGGAGCAGTGGCTACGCGCGGACCTGGCCGCCAGCAGCAGGCCGTGCACGCTCGCCTACTGGCACCACCCGCTCTTCACGTCCAGCTCCAACCACGCGCCGTCGACGTCGACGCGTCCGCTGTACCAGGCCCTCTACGACTACAACGCCGACGTCGTGGTGTGGGGGCACAACCACGTGTACGAGCGGTTCGCCCCGATGAACCCGGCCGGTGGCGCCGACTCCAGCCGGGGTCTGCGCAGCTTCGTCGCCGGGATGGGCGGCGCCGGCCACTACGGCTTCGGCACCATCCAGCCCAACAGCGAGGCGCGTAACAGCTCAGCCTGGGGCGTCCTGAAGTTCACCCTGCACTCCAACAGCTACGACTGGCAGTTCGTACCGGTAGCCGGCCAGACCTACACCGACACCGGCACCACCACCTGCCACTAACGGACGCGTGCCCCCTGTCCGCCAGGCGGGCAGGGGGCACGTGCGTACCGTCGGAACGTCAGCGGGCGGTGCCGGCGCGACGCTTGTTGTAGACGTCGAAGGCGACAGCGACGAGCAGGACGAGACCCTTCACCACGGACTGGGTCGACTGGTCGATGCCCATCAGCTGCATGCCGTTGCTCATCACCGCCATGATCAGACCACCGACCATCGCGCCCACAACGGTGCCCACGCCACCGGTGACCGCCGCGCCGCCGATGAAGGCCGCGGCGATCGCGTCCAGCTCGAACATGTTGCCGGCGGCGGGCTGGGCGCCGTTCGACCGCGACGAGTAGATGACGCCGGCCACCGCCGCCAGGAAGCCCATGTTGACGAACATCCAGAAGTTGACGGTGCGGACCTTCACCCCGGACAGCGCCGCCGCCGACAGGTTGCCGCCGATCGCGTAGACCTGGCGGCCGAAGACGGTACGCCGGGTGAGCAGGCCGTAGACCAGCACCAGGACCGCCAGGATGATCAGCACGATCGGCAGCCCTCGGGCGTGCGCCAACTGCCAGGCGAAGTACATGAGGACCGCGCCGACCAGCACGACCCGGGCGACGAAGAGCGGGAACGACTCGACGGGCTGCTGGTAGCGGATACGCGCCACGCGGGTGCGGAAGCCGCTGACCGCGTAGCCGGCCACGGCGATGGCGCCGATCAGCAACGTGAAGGCGTCGAAGCCCTGCCCGCCGAGCAGGCCGTTGAGGAAGCCCGCCGCGACCTGCTGGTATTCGGACGGGAACGGCGACAGCGAGATGTTGTCGAGCACCCGCAGGGTCAGACCCCGGAACAGCAGCATGCCGGCCAGGGTCACGATGAAGGCCGGAATGCCGGCGTACGCCACCCAGAACCCGTGCCACGCGCCGACCGCGACGCCGACGACCAGCGCCGCGACGACGCCGATCCACCACGGGTGGCCCTGCTGGATCACCAGGACGGCGGAGACCGCTCCGGTGAGCGCGACGACCGATCCGACCGACAGGTCGATGTGCCCGCCGATGATCAGGATGACCATCCCGATCGCGAGGACCAGGATGTACGAGTACTGGAGGACGATGTTGGTGATGTTGCCGGGGCTCAGCAACACCCCGTCGGTCAGGACCGCGAAGAGCGCGACGATGACGACCAGGGCGACGTAGATCCCGCTCTGCCGCAGGTTGTTCAACACCAGCGCCCGCAGGTCGCTCGTCCCGCTGTGCAGGGCGGCAGCGGGCGTGCTGTCCGGGGGCGTGGGGCGCTCCGTCGAAGGGGTCTTGATGCTGGTCATCCGACGAGCTCCTTGTCCTTGGTCATCAGCTCCATGAGGCTCTCCTGAGTCGCCTCGGCCACCGGCATCTCGCCGGTGATCCGGCCGGCGGCGAGGGTGTAGATGCGGTCGCACATTCCGAGCAGCTCCGGCAGCTCGGAGGAGATGACGATCACCGCCTTACCGGCGGCCACCAGCCGGTTGATGATCGTGTAGATCTCGAACTTGGCGCCGACGTCGATCCCGCGGGTGGGCTCGTCGAGGATCAGCACGTCCGGGTCGGTGAACAGCCACTTCGACAGCACGACCTTCTGCTGGTTGCCGCCGGAGAGCTTGCCGACCACCGCCATGACGCTCGGCGTCCGGATGTTCATCTCCTTGCGGCTCGCCTCGGCAACCTTGATCTCCTCGTTGCCGTTCACCCAGCCCAGGCGGGACAGCCGGTCCAACGCGGCGGCGGACACGTTGCGCCGCACGTCGTCGATGAGGTTGAGGCCGTAGCGCTTGCGGTCCTCGGTGACGTAGGCGATGCCGTTGTCGATCGCCTCGGCGACGGTGCGCGCCTGCACCTCCCGCCCGTGGACGAAGAGTCGGCCCCGGATGTCGCGCCCGTAGGACCGACCGAAGACGCTCATGGCCAGCTCGGTCCGCCCGGCCCCCATGAGGCCCGCGATACCGACGACCTCGCCGGCGCGTACGGAGAGGCCGACGCCCTCGACGACCATCCGGTCCTGGACCGGGTGGCGCACCGTCCAGTCCTCGATGCGCAGGACCTCGTCACCGGGGGACGACTCGCGGTCGGGGTAGAAGCTGTCCAGGTCGCGCCCGACCATGCCCCGGATGATCCGCTGCTGGGTCACCTCGTCGGACCTCATGTCGAGGGTCTCCACTGCGCGTCCGTCGCGGATGACTGTGGTCGAGTCGGCGATGGCGGTGATCTCGTTGAGCTTGTGCGAGATCATGATGCAGGTGATGCCCTGCTCCTTGAGGGCCCGCAGCAGGTCGAGCAGGTGCGCCGAGTCGATGTCGTTGAGCGCGGCGGTCGGCTCGTCCAGGATGAGCAGGCGCACCTTCTTCGACAGCGCCTTGGCGATCTCCACCAGCTGCTGCTTGCCGACGCCGAGCTGGATGACCGGGGTGACCGGGTTCTCGTGCAGCCCGACGGACGCCAGCAGCTTCGCCGCTTCGGCGTTGGCGAAGTTCCAGTCGATGAGCCCGCTGCGGCCGCGCCGCTCGTTGCCGAGGAAGATGTTCTCCGCGATCGACAGGTACGGCACCAGGGCGAGCTCCTGGTGGATGATGACGATGCCGTTGGCCTCGCTGTCGCGGATGCCACGGAACTGCATCGGCTTGCCGTCGAAGAAGATCTCGCCGTCGTACGAGCCGGACGGGTAGACGCCGGACAGCACCTTCATCAGGGTGGACTTGCCGGCGCCGTTCTCACCACAGATGGCGTGGATCTCCCCGCGGCGCACTGCGAGGGTGACGTCCTCCAGCGCGGTCACGCCGGGGAAGGTCTTGGTGATGCGACGCATCTCGAGGATGGTGTCGTCCATGGTCACTGTCCTCCGTCAGGTCTGGACGTGGTACGCGCCCAGGCGTCGGGCCCGGCGGGTGACCGCCGGGCCCGACGAGTGGCTTACTTCTTGGCCTGACCGGCGGCGACCTCTTCCGCCGTCCAGTAGCCGGAGTCGATCAGCGTCGCCTTGATGTCGTCCTTGTAGACGGTCGCGATCGGCAGCAGGTACGCCGGAACGACCTTGACGCCGTTGTTGTACGTCTGGGTGTCGTTGGCCTGCGGCTGCTTCTTCTGCAGGAACGCCTCGGCCGCGTTCACGGCCTGCTCGGCCAGCAGCCGGGTGTCCTTGAAGACCGTGGAGCTCTGCACGCCGTCGTTGATCAACTTGATCGAGGCGATCTCCGCGTCCTGGCCGGTCACCACCGGGAGCTTCTTCGCGCCCTTGCCGTAGCCGGCGTTCTGCAGGGCGGTGATGATGCCGCGGGAGATGCCGTCGTACGGCGAGAGCACCCCGTCGACCTTCGAGCCGTCGTTGTAGCTGGAGGTGAGCAGGTTCTCCATCCGCTTCTGCGCGGTCTCCTGCTGCCACCGCAGGATGGCTACCTGCTCGGGGGTGGTCTGCTTGGACTTGACGACCAGCGTGCCGTTCTCGATGAACGGCTTCAGCGTGTCCATAGCGCCGCCGAAGAAGTACTGGGTGTTGTTGTCGTCCAGCGAGCCGGCGAAGAGCTCGACGTTCAGCGGCCCCTTGGCCGTGCCCTTCGAGCCGTCCTTGTTCAGCAGGCCGAGACCGACGAGCAGCGCGGTGCCCTGGGCGACGCCAACCTTGTAGTTGTCGAAGCTGACGTAGAAGTCGACGTCCTTGCTGCCACGGATCAGTCGGTCGTAGGAGATGACCGGGATCTTCGCGGCCGCGGCGGCCTGCAGCTGGCTGCTGAGCGCGGTGCCGTCGATGGCCGCGAGGACCAGGACATCCGCACCCTGGGTGATCATCTGGTCGACCTGCTGCGACTGCGTGGGGATGTCGTCGCCGGCGTACTGGAGGTCGACCTTGTAGCCCTTGGCTTCCAGCTTCGACTTCACCGCGTTGCCGTCGGCGATCCACCGCTCCGAGGTCTGGGTCGGCATCGAGACACCGATGGTCAGATCGCTGGGCTTCTCGTCGCCGCTCTTCTCGCCGCTGCCCGCACCCCCGCCGCTGCACGCCGCCAAACTGAGCGCGAGTGCCGCGCCGCCGAGAGCAACCAGGAATTTCCTGCCCACGGGCTTCTCCTCTCTGGACTCCCCCGCCGACTGCCGGGGCCAAGTGTCATCTTTCGGGTAGTGTTAGCGCTCACATAGATTGCGTCAACACCAGATCTGAAATACCGGTGTCACGGTCTCGTAACGGAGCATCCAGGCGAGCGTAGCCATGTGGCCGATCCGCCGGAAGGGCAGGATGCGGCGACTCAGCGTGTCGTCCGCAGCACTCTACAGACCGATGCCCGCGGACGACGTCTGTCGTCCGCGGGCACCAGCACTACCGCCGGATCAGGTGGGTCGGCCGCGAGCTCTGCGGTCGGCGGACCCGATCGGCTACCGCTGCGACCACCGCTGGTTGGCGGCCGCGGTGCAGGTCCAGAGGATCACCGTGGTGCCGTTTGCCGTGGCGTTGGCGTTGACGTCCAGGCAGAGCCCGGACTGCGTGTTGCTGATCGTGCCGTTGGTGTTGACCGTCCACTGCTGGTTGGTCCCGCCGTTGCAGTCCCAGAGCTGCACCTTGGCGCCGGCCGCGGCGTTCAGCGGGGCGTCCAGGCACTTGCCGAGGGCCTGCAGGGTCTGACCGCTGCTGGTCCAGCGCTGGTTGGCGGCGCCGTTGCAGTCCCAGATGACCGGCTGCGTGCCGTTGGTCGTGTTGCTGTTCGGCACGTCGAGGCAGCGGCCCGAGGCGGCGCTGGCGTACGCGCTCGACGTGGTCGGCGGCGGCGTCGTCGGAGGAGTCGTCCCACCACCGCTGACCCGGTACACGACAGTGCCGTGCGCGGGGACGCTGGCGCTGATCGTCCCGCTGCTGGAGCTGGTGCCACCGGTCCACGCGTCCACCAGGGTGAACGACGAGCCGGACTTGCCGATGGCCGCGGCCGTGGTCGAGATCGTCGTCGTCGAGCCGCCCTGGTTGAAGAGGGCCACGGCGACGTCACCGTTGGCGAGCCGCTTGGCCAGCACCCGACGCGTGCCGTCGAACGACACCTGCGTCCCCTGCAACCCGAGCGAGTCCTGGTTGATGGCGATCAGGTTGGCGTTCTTGAGGATGGTCTGCGTCGCGGCGTTCATGTTCCGCACGTCGTTGCCGGCGATCAGCGGGGACGCCATGATCGCCCACATCGCGAAGTGGCTCCGCATCTCCGTGTCGTTCATGCCGCCGCGACCGACCTCCATCATGTCCGGGTCGTTGAACCCACCCGGCCTCGCGTAGGACGCCAGCGGAACGGTCACGTTGATGATGTTCTGGATGCCCATCGGGTAGCCGTTGCTCTGGCCGGTGTCCCACGCGTTGGTGATGTCCTCGGTGGTTCGCCACATGTTCGCCACGTCGCCCCAGTTGCGCTGTGGGCCGGTCTTGGCGTGGATGCTGTTGGAGTTGATGCTGTAGACGATCGGTCGGCCGGTGGCGGCCAGCGCGTCACGCATCTTGGCGAAGGTGGTCACCTGGTCGTTGATGCTGCCCTCCGGCGAGCACCAGTCGTACTTGAGGAAGTCGACGCCCCAGGCGGCGAACTGGCGCGCGTCCTGCACCTCGTGGCCACGGCTGCCGGTCGCGCCGGGGTAGGCGCCGAAGTACTGCGCGCAGGTCTTGTCGACCGGCACCTGGTAGAGGCCGAACTTCAGGTTCCGGGCGTGCAGGTAGTCGCCGAGCGCCTTCATCCCGCTGGGGAACCGGCTGGGGTCGCCCTGGATGTTGCCGGAGCTGTCCCGGTTGGGGTTGAACCAGCAGTCGTCGACCACTACGTAGTTGTAGCCCAGGTCCCGCATACCGCTGCTGACGATCGCATCCGCCGTTTGCCGGATCAGCGCCTCGTTGATGTTGCAGCCGAACGAGTTCCACGAATTCCACCCCATGGGGGGAGTGCGCGCCACGCCGTTGTCCAGTGCCTGCGCCGTCGGCGCGCGAAGGCCGACCAGGGCACCGGCGAGCAGTATTCCGGCCGCCAGTACGCTCCCCCAGCGACGACCTCGGGTAATGCGGTTCATCGAGCCTCCTTGTCGGTGACGCCCGCCCGTGTTTACGATCTCTGGTCGGCACGCCGATAGTGGGACGCCAATTTTGTTAGCGTTAACAGAGACGCCCATCATGTTACGGCGACATTTCACGAGGTTCAATACCTGCACGGCGTCGTATCGCCTGGCATCGATTGGTCACACTCTGCAACCCATCGAGTTGCGTCTTATCGGGCAGAGCAGCCGAACATTGGCGCACGCTGGCGCGGACCCAGTGGGCGCGAAGCGGCGGCGGCGGGACTGCTCCCCCACACCGCGGGAGGCGAACTCCGGTTGGTCCGGCCGTCAGCGACGAGGTGGGGCGACGCTCTCGCGGGCGACCAGAGCCGGGGCGATGGTCTGCCGCAGCGCCCCACCGGTGCCCGACTCGATCTGGGACAGCAGCATCTGAAGGCTCGCCCGCGCCACCGCGTCGAAGTCCGGTCGAACGGTGGTCAGCGGCGGAATGAAGTAGGCCGCCTCCGGCACGTCGTCGAAGCCGACCACGCTGATCTCGTGCGGCACCCGTCGACCGAACTCGTGCAGCGCCCGCAGCACGCCCAGCGCGAGATGGTCGTTGGCGGTGAAGACGGCGGTGACCTCCGGCATCCGCGCCAACATCTGCCCGCACCGGTAACCCGACGCTGCGGACCAGTCCCCCGGCATCGGCGGCGGCGGATCCAACCCGGCGGCCAGCAGCGCCTGCCGCCAGCCGTCGATCCGACCCACGCTGTCGAACCAGTCGGTCGGCCCGGAGACGTGCCAGACGGTGCGGTGCCCGGCGTCGAGCAGGTGTTGCGTCGCCGCCCGGGCGCCCGCCACCTGGTCGACAGTCACCAGCGGCACCGGCCGGCTCGGGTCACCGTCGACAGTGACCAGCGGGACATCCTTGGGCAGGCGCTCCAGCGCCTCACCGGCCGACTCGACCGGGGCGATGACCACGATGCCGGCGACCCGGTGCGACAGGTGCCGCTCGACGGCCGCCGAGATGGAGCGGTGGTCCAGGTTTCGCACGCTGCCGACGCTGACCGCGAAACCCTCTTCGGCGGCGGTCTGCTCCAGCGCGGCCAGCAGCGACGCCGGACCGTAGAGCGTCGTGTTCTGCGCGACCACACCGATGACCTGCGATCGACCGGTCACCAGGGCGCGTGCCGCGCCATTGGGGCGGTAGCCGAGTTCGGCGATCGCCGCGCGTACCCGAAGCCGGGTCTGCTCACGGACGTTGGGGTGCCCGTTGAGCACCCGCGACACCGTCTGATGGGAGACACCGGCGAGACGAGCAACGTCCGTCATCGCGGGACCGTGGACGGCCATTTCACTCCCCCCGCTACATCTCCGGCCCGCGGCCCGTCGACGTCGACTGGAGCGGCCCGGCCCGATCCCCCTCGCTCAGTCACCACGCCGGTGCTGAATCCCAGGTGACCAGCGCTGGATCGCCGACAGTCTACGCCAGCAACGGCCCCGAACACGGCACGGCTGTGCGGGGACCGCGCGACGCGCCAAAGCCGTACAACGCGGTGCCCGTCCGCAGTCCCCCAGCAACAGGTACGGGGCAGGTCCCGAAGTGCTACACCGGCCTGCCCTCGCTCCTGGACAGAGCGTGGAGCGGGCCGGCGAGGACCTGACGCGGTGGCGCGGACTACACATGCCGCCAGGCCTGCGTTGCCAGCGCCACCGGTCAGAGCGATCGTCGTGTGACTGGTGTCACGGAGTGGTCAGGTCGAACCGCCGCACGGTGACCGCGCCACCGAGCGCCTGTGTCGCGTGGTTGAAGATGGCGAATCGGTAGCCCATGAAGAACTGCCAGTTGTTCGCCAACGTCAGGGCGTTGCCGAACGAGGTGAAGTTGACCCCGTCGGTGCTGTACGAGAAACGGGCCTGCCGGCCGGAGCCGGGTCTGATGTCGGCGTTGGCGCGCAACCAGATCCGGCCGCCGGAGACGGCGGTGCTCGCCACCTCGCTGCCGGTGCTGGTGGTGTTCCAGCTGCCGTCCATCGTCAGCCCGTTCTGCATGACCAGTCGGGTGGACCCGTTGTCCCGTCGGACTCCGATCCAGGCCGACGAGTTGCGTAGCACCGCCAGGCCGGTGCGATCACCGTCGCGCATGGTGGAGTAGTCCAACTCGATCGTCGCGGTCGAGGTGGGGCCCTGGATGCGGTGGGTCAACGTGTTGCGCGCCTTGTACAGGTCGCCGGTGACGGTGGCCGTCTGCAGGTTCAGCCCGTTGTTGACCGACCACTTGCTGTTGTCCGGGTTGTGGTTCCACTCCCACTGCGGGCCGAGCGTGGTGCCGGCGAACGTGTCGGAGCCGGTGAGCGGCTTGACCGCCCGGGGCGGCGCGGGCAGGTTCGGCTTCGGGTACGTGCTGCCCCACGTGCCGTTGACCGTCTGCAGCACGGGCCAGCCGTCGCCGGTCCAGGTGATCGGGGCCATGGCCGGCATCCGACCACCGGGGTACGCGTCGACGAAGGACATGTAGTACCAGTCGCCGTTCTGGGTCTGCACGAGCCCACCCTGGTGCGGCACACCGCCACCGGAGATCGGGCCGGGCAGGTTGAGCAGCACCTGACGCTGCTCGTACGGGCCGAACGGGCCGTTCGTCGACTTCAGCACGTACTGGCCGTTGGCCGGGCGGGTGAGCCAGATGTAGTAGGCGCCGTTGCGCTTGTAGAAGCGGGCGCCCTCCAGCGTCCCGATGCTCGATGGCGTGGTGTACACCTGCTGGGCCCGAACCTGGGACTTCCCGTCCGCGGACAGCTGCGCCACGCTGATGGTGCCGTTGCCGTACGCCACGTACATGGTGTCGTTGTCGTCGATCAGCATCCCCGCGTCGTAGTAGCAGTTGGGGATGGTGGTGTGCTTGCTCCAGGTGCCGTCGACGGCGGACGCGGTGTAGATGTGGGTCTGCGCGAAGTCGATGCACCCGGCCCAGTAGTACGTCCGGTTGCTCGGCCGGTAGTTCAGCGTCGAGGCCCAGATCCCGTCGACGTAGGCGTTACCGCCGCTCATGTCGTACTTCGAGCCGAAGTCGAGCTTGGGTACGGAGTGCCCGGCGAACTCCCAGTTGACCAGGTCGTACGAGCGCAGGACCGGCGCGCCAGGCGAGTAGTGCATGGTGGACGCCGACATGTAGTAGGCGTTGTCGACGCGGATGATGTCGACGTCGGCGAAGTCCTGCCAGACCACCGGGTTCGAGTACGACGTGCCGGGAGTGCCGGGGTCGCTGCCGCCCACCTGGACGAGCTGCCACTGCTGGTTGGTGCCACCCCAGTCGGCGTACTGCACCACGTTCCCACCGTCAGCGGTGGACGCGCCCTGCACCTCCACCGCCTTGCTGCTGTTGCGATTGATCAACCGAACATAACCACCGTCCGAGTCAGCCAACCGGAACTGCTGATTCGTCCCGTTCAGATCAGCCCACTGCACGACCGCACCACCGTCAGCGGTGGAAAACCCACTGACATCGAGCACCTTGCCCGAGTGCCGCGACTTGACCCGGTAGTAGCCACCCCCGGAATCCACAAACTGCCACTGCTGATTGACCCCGTTGTTACGCGTCCACTGACTGATCCGCGCCCCGTCATTCGTAGCCGAGGCATACAGGTCCAACGCCTTACCACTGTTCCGATTCACCAGCACATACCACGCGTTGGTGTCGACCGTCGCCGCTGACGCGGCGGTCGGCGCGACAGCCGCCAGAGCGCCGCCGACCACCACCGCGACCGCGGCGGCGACGAGTCGCGACAGCCGACCACGCCCCCGCGCTGGTGTTGTCCAGGGAACCCGACCGATGGCAACCATGATCCTCCTCTGACAGTGCGTTCCGAACGGCCCGGGTCGTCATCCACGGCACTGGGCGGTGTGCCGAGCTGGCCTGATCGCACAATGTGATCGCTAACATCACTCACCGTGGTCCAGGGCACTGATCTACCGAACACGGGGAGAGAGATGATCGCGGCCGGGCCAGCCACAGACATCGACCGTCTTGGTTATAGACTGTGAGCGATAACACGGCCTTAGTCAAGACGTAACCCAATCAGCTCGTGACCGTGCTAACGGATACGCAAACGGGTGGTCCGCCCCTGCCCGAGGAAATTCAGGCAGGGACGGACCACCCGTCCGAGGTGCGGCCGAGCCGCGCGAATCAGAAGCCGCGGGCCAGCCGGTAGTAGGCCTGGTTCCAGCGCAGCTCGTCGGCGAAGCGGCGGGGCTCCGTGGCAGCGTCGATGACGACGAGCTCCGTGCGACTCATCTCCGCGAGGTCGTGCAGCTCCTCCACGCCCACCGCCTGCGACAGCACTGTGTGGTGCGGTGCGCCAGCGGTGATCCACGACTCGGCCGAGACCGGCAGGTCGGGGCGCGGACGCCAGACGGCCCGGGCAACCGGCAACCGGCGCAGCGGCTGCGGCGGCGCCACCACGTCGATCTCGTTGGCCACCAGCCGGAAGCGCTCCCCCATGTCGGCCAGCCCGAGCACCACGGCCGGACCGGGCGCGGCGTCGAACACCAGCCGGACCGGGTCCTCCCGGCCACCGATGCTCAGCGGATGGATCTCCACGTTGGGCACGTCGGAGGCGATGGTCGGGCAGACCTCCAGCATGTGGGCGCCGAGCACCAGCTCGTTGCCCGGGGTGAGGTCGTAGGTGTAGTCCTCCATGAACGACGTACCGCCGCTCACGCCCACCGACATCGCCTTGAGGGTGCGGACCAGGACCGAGGTCTTCCAGTCGCCCTCACCACCGAAGCCGTAGCCGTCCGCCATCAGGCGCTGCACGGCGATGCCCGGCAGCTGACGCAGCCCCCCGAGGTCCTCGAAGTTCGTCGTGAAGGCCCGGAACCCGCCCGCGTCCAGGAAGGCGCGCATGCCCAACTCCACGCGCGCGGCGTACCGCAGCGAGTCGTGCTGCTCGCCGCCGGGCAGCAGTTCGCCGACGATGCGGTAGGTGTCCTCGTACTCCTTGACCAGGTCGTCCACCTGCGCGTCGGTGACCTCGCCGACCACCTCGACCAGGTCGTTGACGCCGTAGGTGTTGACCGAGACCCCGAACCGCAGCTCGGCCTCGACCTTGTCGCCCTCGGTCACCGCGACGTCGCGCATGTTGTCACCGAAGCGGGCCAGGCGCAGCGACCGCATCGCCGACCAGCCCAGCGCGGCGCGGGCCCATGCCCCGATCCGAGTGGTCACCCGCGGGTCGCTGACGTGCCCGGCCACCGTCTTACGGGCCACACCGAGACGCGTCTGGATGTACCCGAACTCCCGGTCGCCGTGGGCAGCCTGGTTCAGGTTCATGAAGTCCATGTCGATGTCGTTCCACGGCAGCAGAACGTTGGCCTGGGTGTGCAGGTGCAACAGCGGCGTCTGCAACGCGTCCAGTCCGGAGATCCACATCTTGGCCGGCGAGAACGTGTGCATCCAGGCGATGACCCCGACGGCACCCTGAGCGGCGGCGTCCCGGCAGACCTGCAGAATCTCACCGCTGTTGGTCAGGACGGGCTTCCAGACCACACGGGCGGGAATCTGCGGCGAGTCGTCGAGTGCTGCCGCGATCTGGCGAGACTGCTCGGCCACCTGGCGGAGCGTCTCCTCGCCGTACATGCCTTGGCTGCCGGTGAGGAACCAGATCTCGGGTTCGGTGTGTGGTGCCATGGAGTTGCCTTCCGCGAGAGGGGCGGTCACTTGTAACGGATTCCGATGAGGCGCTGGAGGAGGATGAACGCGAAGAGCAGACCGCCAATCACGATCTTGGTCCACCAGGAGTTGAGGCTCCCGTCGAAGGTGATGAGGGTCTGGATCACGCCGAGGACAAGCACGCCGAGCACCGTGCCGAAGACGTAACCCGCGCCGCCGGTGAGCACAGTGCCACCGATGACGACGGCGGCGATGACGTCCAGCTCCATCCCCACGGCGATCAGCGGCGCGCCGGAGAGAGTGTAGAAGGACAGCAGGATCCCGCCGATGGCCGAGCACAGACCGCTGATCGTGTAGACGGCGATCCGAGTCCGCCCCACCGGCAGGCCCATCAGCAGCGCCGACTGCGGGTTGCCGCCGATGGCGTACACGTTGCGGCCCAGCCGGGTGTAGGCCAGCGTGTACGCGGCGATGACGACCACCACGAAGGCGACCAGCACGCTGATCGACACGAAGTTGCCCTGGGGGTTCCCGATCCGCTCCTGCGACATCGAGGTCCAGAAACCGTCGGTGATCGGGATCGACGCGCCGGAGATGAAGGTGCACATACCCCGGGCGAAGAACATCCCGGCGAGCGTGACGATGAACGGCTGGATCTCGAAGAAGTGAATGACGCAGCCCATCAACAGGCCGAGCGTCGGGCCGATGAGCAGGGCGATGACCAGCACCAGCGCCGCCGGCATCCCGTCCTGGAGCAGCGCGGCCGACACCATCGCCGTCATGGCGACTACCGAACCGACCGACAGGTCGATGCCACCGGTGAGGATCACGAAGGTCATGCCCACCGCGACGACGAGCAGGAAGCCGTTGTCGATGAAGACGTTGAAGATGACCTGGACGTTGGAGAACGCCGTGTACTGCGAGACGCCGATGGCGTACATCACCAGCAGCAGGGCGAGGGTCGCCAGGACCGGTATCTGCTTCCTCGGCAGCCGGAACCGGGTACGACCGGCGGTAAGCGTTCCAGTGGTCATGCCGGCACCTGCTCCTTCGGCTTGTCGGCGATGGTGGCGGGCGGCGGGGAGTTGCGCCTACGCCGGCTGAACCGGGCCCGGAAGGCCGGCGCCTGGATGAGGCAGACGGCGATGACGACGACCGCCTTGAACAGCAGCGAGGTCTGCGGTGAGATGTCCATGGCGTACACAGTGGTGGTCAGGGTCTGGATGATCAGCGCGCCGATGATCGTGCCGCTGAGGAAGAACCGACCGCCCGCGAGGGACGTACCGCCGATGACGACCGCGAGGATCGCGTCCAGCTCGACCCAGAGGCCGGCGGCGTTGCCGTCGGCGCTGGAGACGTTGGCCGTCATCATGAAACCGGCGACCGCGGCGCACGCGGCGCTGATCACGTACGTCAGGAAGATGACCCGGCCGGAACGGATGCCGGCGAGCCGGCTGGCCATGGCGTTGCCGCCCACCGACTCAATGATCATGCCGAGGGCGGTGCGACGGGTGAACGCGGCGACCAGCAGTGCCGCGGCGAGCGCGATGAAGATGGCCAGCGGCAGGGTCAACGCGTGGCCCAGGCCGATCGCCCGGTACGGCTCGGAGTTGATGGTGATGATCTGGCCCTCGGTGATCAGCTGGGCGAGGCCCCGACCGGCGACCATCAGGATCAGGGTGGCGATGATCGGTTGGATACCGATCACGGCCACCAGCACCCCGTTCCAGGCGCCGAGCACGAGCGAGACGCCCATCGCCATCGCGAGGGCGGTCACCACCACGCCAAGGCTGTTCTGGTCGGGCTGCTTGCTGATGTACATGCAGGCGATCGCGCCGCTGATCGCGCAGAGCGAGCCCACCGACAGGTCGATGCCGCCGGTGGAGATGACCAGGGTCATGCCCAGCGCGACGAGGATCAGCGGTGCGCTCAGCCGCAGGATGTCGATCGGCGTGCCGTAGAGGTGCCCGTCCTTGAGCTCGATGGACAGGAACCCGGGCCGGTAGATCGTGTTCGCGGCAAGCATGACGAACAGCACGGCGGCGGGCCAGAACAGCCGGTGACCGATCATCGTCCGGTAGCGGCTCATGGTGTCGTTCATCGGTCTGCCTCCTCCCGGTGGGTTCCGCTGGCGATGGTCTGCATGATGCGGTCGGCGTCCAGGCTCTCGTCGTTGGCGAGCTGCGCGACCATCTGCCGGTCCCGCATCACGGCCACCTTGTGGCTGAGGCGCAGCACCTCCTCCAGCTCGGCGGAGATGAAGAGCACCGCCATGCCCCCGTCGGACAGCTGCGTCACGAGCTTCTGGATCTCGGTCTTCGCGCCGATGTCGATGCCCCGGGTCGGCTCGTCGAGGATCAGCAGTCGTGGCTCGGTGATCAGCCACCGGGCCAGCAGCACCTTCTGCTGGTTGCCGCCGGAGAGGTTGCGTACCGGCACCTCCGGGTCGGCGGGCCGGATGTTGAGGGCCTTGACGTACTTGTCGACCAGCTCGTCCTGGCGGCGACGCGGAATGGGCCGCAGCCAACCGCGGGCAGCCTGCATGGCGAGGATCATGTTCTCGCGGACCGACAGATCCGCGACGATCCCCTCGGCCCGGCGGTTCTCCGAACAGAAGCCCACACCGTGGTCGATGGCCTGCGCGGGGGTGCGCAGGCTGCTCGCCGTGCCGTCGACAGTCACCTGACCGCCGTCGGTCCGGTCAGCCCCGAACAACAACCGCGCGACCTCGGTACGCCCTGAGCCCAGCAGGCCGGCCAGGCCCACCACCTCGCCGGCGTGGATGGTGAGGCTGAACGGCTCGACCGCACCCGCCCGACCGAAGTTCGACACCGCCACCAGGGGGGTGCCCTCCTCCAGCGCGGCCAGGTCCCGCCGGGAGTGCTCCTCGATGCCCTCCAGGACGTCGAGCTCCTTGCCGATCATCTTCTCGACCAGGGAGAGCTGGGGCAGCTCGGTGGTGAGGTACTCGCCGACGAGCCCGCCGTTGCGCAGCACGGTGATCCGGTCGGCGATCTCGTAGACCTGGTCGAGGAAGTGCGTCACGAACAGGATCGCGATTCCCTCGTCGCGCAGTTGCCGCATGATGCGGAACAGCTGTGCCACCTCACTGGCGTCGAGGCTGGACGTCGGTTCGTCCAGGATCAGCACCCGGGCCTTGATGTCGATCGCGCGGGCGATGGCGACCATCTGCTGGATCGCCAGGGAGTACGAGCCGAGAGGCGCGCTGACGTCGAGGTCGAGGTCGAGGCGGGACAGCAGGGCCCGGGCGCGGCGGCGGACCTCACCCCAACGGACGGCGCCGAAGAGCCGAGGCTCACGGCCGATGAAGATGTTCTCCGCCACCGAGAGGTTGGTGCAGAGGTTGACTTCCTGGAAAACGGTGCTCACACCGGCGGCGGTGGCCTGCATCGGCCCGGTGAACGACACGGGCTCACCATCGAGGGTGATCGCGCCCTCGTCGGTGTCGTAGACGCCGGTGAGCACCTTGATGAGGGTCGACTTGCCGGCGCCGTTCTCGCCCATCAGGGCGTGCACCTCGCCGGGGAAGAGCCGGAAGTTGACGTCGTGGAGTGCGCGCACCCCGGGGAAGGATTTGCTGATCCCGGTCATCGTCAGGACCGGACGGCTATCCGTCATCCCATCAGACCTCTTCTGGGTTCTCGACACGGAAGGGCCGCTACGCTCCCGCCACGCCCGCCCGGTCGCCCCTGAGGGGCGCTCGGGCGGGCGTGGTACGGGGGTCGTCGCGGGCCAAGCCCGGTCCGTTTCGGGTAGGGAAGCGACGCGGCGGGGCCGCCACGCGAACGCGGCGACCCCGTCGTCGATCAGTACTTACGGTTGGGCAGAGCTTCCTTGGCCTGCGCGGACGTGAAGGTGGTCTCCTGCGTCTCGATCCGAGCAGGCACCTCCTGGCCGTCCTTGACCTTCTTGGCGAGGTCCATCAGCTGTGGGCCGAGCAGCGGGCTGCACTCCGCGATGAAGTTGAACTTCCCGTCGGCGAGAGCCTGCATGCCGTCCTTGACAGCGTCGATCGTGATGATGGTGATGTCCTTGCCCGGCACCTTGCCCGCGGCGGTGATCGCCTCGAGAGCACCCAGACCCATGTCGTCGTTGTGCGCGAACAGCACGTCGATCTGCTTGTTGGCCTTGAGGAACTGCTCCATGACCTGCTTGCCGCCGGCCCGGGTGAAGTCACCCGTCTGGGAGGCGATGACCTTCAGGTTCGGATTGGCGGCGATCGCCTCAGCGAAGCCCTTCTTACGGTCGTTCGCCGGTGCAGCGCCGGTGCTGCCCTGCAGCTCGACGATGTTCACCGGACCCGAGGCGGTCTTCTTTTGCTCGACCAGCCACTCGCCGGCAAGCTTGCCCTCCTTGACGAAGTCCGAGCCGAGGAAGGTCTTGTACAGCGACTTGTCGGCCGAGTCCACCGAGCGGTCGGTCAGGATGACCGGGATCTTGGCGTCCTTGGCCTCCTTGAGCACGGTGTCCCACCCGGACTCCACCACCGGCGAGAAGGCGATCACGTCGACCTTCTGCTGGATGTAGTTGCGGATCGCCTTGATCTGGTTTTCCTGCTTCTGCTGCGCGTCGTCGAACTTCAGCTCGATCCCGGCCGCCGTGGCGGCCTCCTTGATCGAGATGGTGTTCGCGGTACGCCACCCGCTCTCCGCACCGACCTGCGAGAAGCCCATCGTGATCTTGCCGTCGTCCTTGGTGCCGCCGCCGCCGGTGTCGCTATTGCCGCAGGCCGCCACGCCGCCGACCAGCAGCACGCTGGCGAGGACCGCGGCAGCGCGCCACGGAGCAGACTGCGTTCGCATCTTTCCCATCGAATCTCCTTGGCTGGATGTGGTGGGTAACCGCGCCAACCGCCGAGGTGCGAAAAGCGGCGTACGCGGGTGGTGCGTGCTGGTGCGTCGTGGTGCAGACCGACGGGTCTCGGACGATCGGTGCAGGGTCAGGAACCCGCCGGTGCGACTGGTTGTTGACCGTAGACGTTCTGGTAACGGTCATAAAGAGCATCAATGTCTGCCTGGGCCATCGGGACCGGCTGCCCAAGGGTGTGGGCCAGGTGCGCGGTGCGGGCGACGTCCTCGCACATGACCGCCGCCTTGACCGCCGCGCGGGCGTCGCGGCCGATGGTGAACACGCCGTGGTTGCGCATCAGCACCGCTGGCGAGCGGTGCCCGGCGAGCGTGGCGACGATGCCCTTGCCGATGTCGTCACCGCCGATCAGCGCGAACGGGCCGATCGGGATCTCCCCACCGAACTCGTCGGCCTGCGCCGTGAGGTGGCAGGGGATCGACTCCCCACACGCGGCCCAGGCGGTCGCGTACGAGCTGTGCGTGTGCACGACCCCGCCGACCTCGGGCATGGCCCGGTAGACGTAGGCGTGGGCGGCGGTGTCGCTGGACGGGGCGAAGTCGCCCTCGACGAGAACGCCGTCGAGGTCGCACACCACCATCGTGGCCGCGGTGAGATCGTCGTAGCTCACCCCGCTCGGCTTGATCACCATCAGATCCTGGCCGGGGACCCGCGCGGAGACGTTGCCCGACGTCCAGGCGACCAGGTTGTACCGGGTCAGCTCGGCGTGCAGGCGGGCGACGGTCTCGCGCAGCTCGCCGATCTGTCGGGTCACCTCGGCGTTCACGCCACCACCTCCAGCGGGGCCTCGTGGGTGGTCGCGGCGGTCTCGACCGCTGCGTTGCGAATCGCCCGCAGGCGGAGCATGACGTCGTTGCCGCCACGACCGAAGTGGTCGTGCAGCGCCCGGTACTCGGCGTAGAGGGCGTCGTAGGCGCGGGCCCGCTCGGGGTCCGGACGGTAGACGGCCTCGTGCACCCGACCCATCGCCTGCGACGCCTCGTGGATCGATGGGAACTCACCGGCGGCGACGGCGGCGTGGATCGCCGAGCCCAGCGCCGGCCCCTGCGCCGAGGCGATGATGTTCAGCGGTCGCCTGGTCACGTCGGCGTAGATCTGCATCAGCAGCGCGTTGTTGGTGAGACCACCGGCGATCACCAGGTCGTTCACCGGCACCCCGGCGTCGACGAACGCCTCGATGATCATCCGGGTGCCGTACGCGGTGGACTCCAGCAGGGCCCGGTAGATGTCCGCTGGCCGGGTGGCCAGGGTCATGCCGACGATCATCCCGCTGAGATCGTGGTTGACCAGCAGGGAACGGTTGCCGTTCCACCAGTCCAGCGCGATCAGGCCGTGCGCGCCGACGGGCTGACTCGCGGCCAGCTCGGTGAGGCGTTCGTGCGAGTCGATGCCGGCCGGGGCAGCGTGGTCGACGAACCAGCCGAAGATGTCGCCGACACCGCTCTGCCCAGCCTCGTAACCCCACGCGCCGGGGCTGATGCCGCCGTCCACCACACCGCACATGCCGGCCACCTCGGCGACCTCCGCGCCGTTGACGACGTGGCAGGTCGAGGTGCCCATGATGGCGACCAGCCGACCGGGCTGCACCGCCTGCGCGGACGCCGCGGTGACGTGCGCGTCGACGTTGCCGACGGCCACCGCGATCCCCTCCGGCAGGCCGGTCCAGGCGGCGGCCTGGGCGGTGAGCGCGCCGGCCCGGGCGCCGAGGGGCAGCAACGGGCCGTCCAGCTTGGCCACGAAGTCGCCGAAGTTGGGGTTGAGCGCGGTCAGGAAGCCCTCGGAGGGGTACTGACCGTCCTGGAGGATGCCCTTGTAGCCGGCCGTGCAGACGTTGCGGGTCTCGGTGCCGCAGAGCTGCCAGACGATCCAGTCGGCCGCCTCGATGAAGCGCTCGGCCCGGTCGTAGACCTCCGGGTCCTCCTCCAGGATCTGAAGGCCCTTGGCGTACTGCCACTCGGCGGAGATCTTGCCGCCGTACCGGCCGATCCACGGCTCGGCCCGCTCGTGGGCCAACGCGTTGATCCGGTCGGCGTGCGGCTGCGCGGCGTGGTGCTTCCACAGCTTGACCCAGGCGTGCGGTCGGTCGCGCAGCTCGGGGGTCTCGCACAGCGGGGTGCCGTCGGCGAGCGTCGGCAGCACGGTGCAGGCGGTGAAGTCGATGCCGATGCCGACCACCGCCGCCGGGTCCACCCCCGCGGCGGACACCGCCGCCGGGACGGCGTACCGCAGCACGTCGCGGTAGTCCTGTGGGTTCTGCAGGGCCCAGTCCGGGGGCAGGGTTCGACCTCCCGGAAGCGCCGTGCTGATCACGCCGTCGCCGTACTCGTGCACCGCGGTCCCCAACTCGGCACCATCGCCGACACGGACCACCAGAGCTCGCCCGGACAGGGTGCCGTAGTCGACACCGACGACGTAGCGGTCGTCAGCTCCGTCCACACGGTTCATGTTCACCTCCACCGTTAACGGGGATAGTGTTAACGCTCACATCCAGGCTCGTCAAGACATCTAGCCGCAACAGCTCCGTAACGGAACGCGGAAGTCGGACCGACTCGGGAGGGTAGATAGCGGACCGGTGCAAACCATGTGATTCTGGCGTCAACTGCGGCAGCCATCCGACGAATGGGACCGTCGCCCGGAACGAGAATCGACCGGAGACCCGTCGACAGGCGGCGCGACAGGTCCGGTGCGCCGCACATTGCGGCGTCGCCGTCCGATACCGACCACTTCTCCCCCCGGCAATGATGGCAGCGATAACATTCCCGGGGCGTCGCGGTCGCGTGCTCGGATCCGCCCGACAGCCATCGACGACCATGCGGGCTCATGGCTGAGCGCTCCGGAGGGCGACGCGCCCGGCGCGAAGCCGGACGACAGCCCGGTGTTATCGATAACATTCAACGTCTTGGTGTGCCCGCGCCGCCCGGTCGGCCCACGCGCCCAACGGCGCGTCGGGCGACCCCGGAAGCAAGATCCACTCGCGCTCCTTGATGTCGCGGAATAGGCAGCGGCGTAATCGGCCACCTTCACCAAAGTCGAGTCGATCACGTACTCGCGCCGGCAATCCGCCGCCCTTTCACGTGCTCGCGCCGCCGACCCGCCGCCCGACCACGCACTCGCGCCGCCGGTCGCACGACGCCACGAGCCGGCGGCCCGACCCCTGTGGGCCGAGCCGCCGGCTCTCCGCCTGCGATGGCGGGACCGAGCGCGCCGGTCGGATCAGACCGTCCGGTTGCGGTTGTAGAGGGCCTTGGCCCAGAAGAAGCAGCCCACGCTGATCACGGCGCACCAGACGACCGCGATGACCCCGTTGGCGCCGATCCCGGTGCCCAGCAGCAGGCCGCGAAGGGTCTCCATGACGGGCGTGAAGGGCTGGTAGTCCGCGAACAGCCGCACGGCGGTCGGCATGGAGTCGGTGGGGACGAACCCGCTACCGAGGAACGGCAGGAGGATCAGCGGCATGGGCAGGTTGCTGGCCGTCTCGACACTGTCGCTGACCAGACCGAGGGCGACGGACAGCCAGGTCAACGCAAAGGTGATCATGGCGAGGACGCCGACCGCCGCGAGCCACTCGACAGCGTTGGCCGTGGGCCGGAACCCGACCAGCAGCGCCACGACGATGACGGCCGCGAGGCTGAGCATGGTCTGAACCAGGCTGCCCAGCACGTGACCCGTCAGGACCGACGGTCGGAAGATCGACATCGTGCGGAACCGGGCGATGATCCCCTCGGTCATGTCCATCGCGACCGAGATGGCGGTGCCCTGCGCGGCGCTGACCACTGTGATGAGCAGGATGCCGGGGGTGACGTAGTTGGCGTACTGGGAGCGGTCGCCGGACGGGCCGAGGCCGGCGCCGAGCGTGCCGCCGAAGACGTAGACGAAGAGCAGCAGGATGATGATCGGGATGCCGATGAGCAGGACCGTCATCGACGGGTACCGCCGCATGTGCAGCAGGTTGCGCCGCAGCATGGTGCTCGAGTCGCGGACGGCGAGGGAGAGGGTGCTCATCGCGCGGGAGCCCTTTCGTGGTCGGGTCGGCTGGCCCGGGTGTCAGGCTGACCGGTGAGGGTGAGGAAGACGTCGTCGAGGTCGGGGGTGTGCACGGAGAGCCCCGCCACGCTGATCGAGGCGCTGTCGAGCTGGTCGAGCAGGGATCGCAGCGAACCGACCCCGCCGTCACTCGGCACCTGGAGGGTGAGCGCCGCGTCGTCCCGGGTGGCGGCCTCGAACGTCCGGGCCGCCGAGTCGAGCCCCTCCTGGTCGGCGAACTGCAACACGACGTGGCCGCCCGGGATGAGCCGCTTGAGCTCGCGCGGCGTGCCCTCGGCGATCAGCCGGCCATGGTCGAGGAACGCCACCCGGTCGGCGAGGTGGTCGGCCTCCTCCAGGTACTGCGTAGTGAGCAGGATGGTCACGCCCTCGGCGGCGAGTGCGCGGATGATGTGCCACATGGCCCGGCGGCTGCGCGGGTCGAGGCCGGTGGTCGGCTCGTCGAGGAAGATGACGCGGGGCTCGCCGACCAGGGTCATCGCGAGGTCGAGCCGGCGGCGCATGCCGCCGGAGTACGTCGACACCGGCTTGCCCGCAGCGTCGCTCAGGTCGAACTGGTCGAGCAGGTCGGCGATCCGCCGCCGACCGGCGGCCTTGTCCAGGTGGCACAGGTCGGCCATGAGGGTCAGGTTCTCCCGACCGGTGAGCAGGTTGTCGACGGCGGAGAACTGGCCGGTGACGCCGATCAGCGCGCGTACCGCGTCGGGTTCCCGGGTCAGGTCGTGGCCGAAGACGCGGGCGTTACCGCCGTCGGCGTCGATCAGGGTGGAGAGGATCTGCACTGTGGTGGTCTTGCCGGCGCCGTTCGGACCGAGCAACGCGAAGATGGTGCCCTCGGTGATCATCAGGTCGATGCCGTCCAGCACGACCTTGTCGCCGTAGGACTTGCGCAGGTCGGTGGCGACGATCGCGGGGTTCATGGAGCTGGTCATGGTCTCCTCATTTGTGGTCGGCGGGGCGGTGGGTCAGGCGCGGCGGATCATGATGTCGCCGTAGGAGGTGTTCGCCCGGACCTCGACCGTCTCGTCGGTCTGCGCCGGGCTGTCGGTCGACTCCAGCGCGTTGTGCACGCGACCGTGCTTGGAACTGACGTCGAGCCAGGCCGCGGTCCCGCGACGGATGCCGACCTCGATCGCGCCGTAGGAGGTCTGTACGTCGACCGCGCCGCGGGTGACCTCACCCAGCCGGAGGTTGCCGTAGGCGGTGCGCGCCGTCACCGAGGCCTGGGACGCGTCCACAGTGATATCGCCGTAGGCCGTGTTGATCCGGACGTCGCCAGCGCTGCGGCCGATCCAGCAGTCGCCGGACGAGTTCTTGATCTCGGCGGTGCCGTCGACCGCGCCGATGCGCACCTTGCCGGACGAGGCCTTCACCCGGGCGGAGCCCAGCACACGCTCCACCGCGACCTCGCCGTGGCTACTGTCGATCTCCAACGGCCCGGTCTCGTCGAGTCGGATGCCGCTGCCGGTCTTGATCCGACACTCGCCGAGCCGACCCTCGCAGCGGAACGCCGCCCACGCCGCCTCGGCGTACACCCGTGACCCGGTCGGCACCTCGATCTGGACGTCGACCGACGGCCCGGGGCCGAACCCGTAGCGGCGCCAGCTCTTCGGCACCCGGATCACCAGTCGCCCGGCGGAGAACTCGACGGTGCTCTGTTCGGCGGCGCTCACGTCGGCCTTGCTCGACGGGTCGCGGGGCCGCACCGTCACCACCGTGTCGGTGCGGTCGCTCGCGGCGATCCAGGCATCGCCGATCGGCAGCTCGATCTGGACGGAGATCGGTTCTGGTGTCTCGAAAACAGGCATGGTGGTCTCCCGAATTGTGGTCGGCGAAGGTCGCCGCTGGTCAGCGGCGTGGTGGAAGGGGTACGGGAAGTTAGCGGGCCCAGCCGGTGAAGTGCTGGCCGGAGCGCGGCTCCGGCCGGTGGGGTGGACGACGCTCCGTATCGCCCGCACCGATGGCACCGGCGACGGCGCGCACCAGCCAGGCGTTGACCGAGAGACCGGCGCGGCCGGCGGCGTCCTCGACGCTGGCCTTCAGGTGGTCGGGGAGCCGCAGGTTGATCCGCGAGGTGCCGCCCTCGTCACCGTCGGGCGCGGACACCGGCACCGACAGCGGCGGCGGGCCGCTGGGCTCGCTCACCACCTCGACCGGCAGGCTGGCCGGTGTCACCACGAAGTCGGGCTCGCGCCCCCGCAACCGAACGTGCACCGAACCCGGTGCGAGGTCACGGGTGATCTCGTCGGCCGCGTCCGACAGCGCTTCGAGCAGAGTGAGACGGGTGGCCGCCTCCAACTGCGCGAAGAGTCGTTCGGCCAACGCCCGGGCCTCCGGGTCCACGCCCTCCGCGGCCACGGCGAACTCGTTACGCAGGTTCTCGACGTATGACCTCAGCTCCATGGCACCATCATGGCACCACTTTGGCTCAAAGTGCAACAGTCATGGCTCAGGAAGGTGCCGCCTCGTGGCTCTAGCCGGGGTCAGCTGACTCTCAGACGTCGCCGAAACCCCTTCGGACCAGGTGATTCGCGTCCTCCTGGCTCAGCCCGGAGGCGACCAGGAGGTCACTGACAGTCGTCCGGACCTGTGCCACCACCACCGCACCGGAGAAGCCGACGCCGTCCCGATAGGCGTGCCCGGCCGTCCGAACCGCCTGCAGCGCCTGCTCCCGGGCCCGGTTCGGTTCGTTGCCGGCGGCGAACTGCCGCTTCAGCAGGCGGACCGCCTCGGCGAGATCGGCCACCGCCGTCGGCAACGACTCCGGCACCGGCTCGCCGTCCTCGATGAGCGTCACCGATCGTCGGATCAGGGTGCCGCTGTTGCGCATCGCCCTGTCGATCGGCTCCGCCGCCTGCGCGTAGCGGCCCACCGGCCCATGCCGTTGATGCCAGTACACCGGTGACAGGGTGCTCGCCTCCCGGGCGCCCTGGGTCGCCTCGACGAACGCCTTCAACCGGCCCGCGCTCTGCCGCAGCTCACCCCGGGCGGTACGGGCCCGAGCGGCATCCCGCTCGGTCAGTGCCTCGGCGGTGGCGTCGAGCTGGGACGCGAGGAGATCCAACGCCGGCCGCGCGGCCCGGTTGAGCACCCGCAGCGGGTTCAGCGGCAGCAACACTGCGGTGACCAACAGCGCCACTCCTCCCCCGACGAGCGCGTCCACGAACCGGGGGATCTCCAGATCCCGGACGGCCGGGCTGAGCGTGGCGATGAGCACCGCCGTCGCCCCGGCCTGGATCACCACCGCCGCGCTACCCGCGAGGAAGAGGGCGACGACGATCGCCAGCACGACGATCAGGGCGAGCTGCCACCACCCGGTGCCGATCACCAGGAGGAGCAGGTCGCCGATCAGCACCCCGACGGTGACACCGATGATCAGCTCGACGGTGCGACGCAACCGCTGGCCGACGGACGCGGCCAGAGTCGAGACGGCGGAGATCGGCGCGAAGACCGGCTGCGACACGTGGAGCAGCGAATGCGCCACAAACCAGGACAGCCCCGCCGCCAGGCCAGCCTGGAGGGCCAGGCCGCCGATGGTTCGTACCCGACGGACCCGCTCGCGCAACACGGCCACCACGCGGTCCCACCACCGGGCGACGGTCGACGGGCCCGCGTCCGCTCCGCGCCGACCGGCAGCGACCATGGCGGCACCTACCCCGCCACGACCGGATCAATCCTCGCCGGAACGGCCCCGCCGTCCTCAGCGCGAGGCGAGCGCCTTCTCGGCGTACGCCCAGAGCCGGTCGGCCTCGGCCGGGTCTCGTGCGTGGGCGGAGACCGCGCGAACCGACGTACCCGAAGCGGCAGTGACCGCCGGTCCGGCCCTGCCTGGGTGGTAGCGCCCCGGCCGGTCGAGGTTGAGCGGGTCTGGTTCGGGTAGAACCGGCCCGGCCGTCACCGCGGTCGGCGGACCCGGCGCGTGCCGTCGAGGCTGGGTCGCGGGACAGACGGCGAGACGCCTCGGGGGGACGTTGGATGGACCAGAGCGGTTGAGCGGGCCGGGCAGCTCCGGTGGCGTCGTGGAACTTCGGGTGCACGGAGTCTCCGGCGCGAGTGCCGCACAGGTGCTGGACCAGGGACAGACCGGGCAGGTCGCCGGCGACCGCAGTGGGGGGTTCTACCGGGTGCGCCACCGGTGCCCGGACAACACCGGCGTGCCCGGGGTGACGCTTGAGGCGTACCGCTGGGGTGACCTGCCCTCCGGCACCGTGGCCCGCACCCTGGCGGTGGTCTTCCTGCTCCCCTTCATGCTTGTCAACGTCGCGATCTGGATGCGCCCGGCGAACCCCGGCGCCGAGGCGGTGGTCAAGTCCCTCTGCCGGCTGCTGGCACTCACGCTCACAGTGCTGTACGTGCTCGCCATCGCCGGCGTCGCCCTGGACCTCGTCGGCTGGAAATGTCTGGCGTCGCCCGACTGCCCGTCCGGACGCAGTTGGTTGTCCTGGCTGAGTGGAAGGCCGGTCGGACTGCGGCTGGCGGTGCTCGCGCTGGTCCCGGCCGCCGCGATCGGCCTGATCTGGCGGGTCAGCTGCCGACCGGAGCGAACGTTCGAGGCGTTTCGCGCACCCGATGAGGACGTCTCCGCGTCCCGACTCGGCACCCTCGGTCAGTGGGACGCCGAGCCACTGGTGGGCCGGTTGCGCGCCATCCATGTCGCGGTGGCCTTCGCGACGCTGGACCTCGCACTGCTCCTGGCCCGCGGCGCGAGTGGCGCTTCGGCGGCCACGATCGCGCTGACGGCGGTCACGGGGGTGATCCTGACGGGCTGCGTGGGGCTGCTCTGCACGCCGCCCCTGATCGACCGGGCCCCCGGCGACAAACGGCTCGACCGGGTCACCCGCATCCTCCGGACCGCTGCCATCATCCTGACCGTGGTCGTCGTGGCGCACGTGCTGACCAGTTCGCAACCCTGGCCTGAGGAGCGGGAACTCCCCGGCTACGACTCGACGCTGACTGGTCTGTTCGCGGCCCAGACGACGCTGCTGACCGCGCTGGGCGTGGTGCTGCTCTGGCAGCAGTGCCGGGAGCGCAGCGCCATCCCGCTGTTCGGGCTGGGCGCTCTCGTGGTCGCCGCCACCGGGATCAGCATGGCGGTGGCGTACTCGGCCGAACTGGTCGGCCGGGTGGCGGATTTCCTGGATCGCGACGTGCCAACCGCGGAGGGCGTCGCCGCCGGCCCACCCCGGGCCTACGTCTGGGCGATCTACGGCTTCTTCCGCGCGGTGCTGATCACCGCGATCGTCGCCGGCCTCGTCATCCTGATCTCCCGTCGCGGTCGACGGCGGGCCGCCGCGGCGATCGTCGCGCGCGACTTTCCGAACCCGCCGGCCGAGGCAGGGCCCCGACTGCGGCAGGTCCGGGACGCGATAGCCCGGGCTCGCTTCACCGAGAAACTGGTGCCGTTGGCAGTGGTCTACGGCTGCCTCGCCGGACTCGGTACGGCCACCACCACGATCGGCCTGCTCGGGCAGTTCCCGGGCGACGTCATCGAGCGGAACATCGGAGTGCCGGCGACGGCGATCACGTTCGCCATCGTGTTCGCTGCCTGGGTGGTCGCGGCGATCATCCTCGGCCTGATCATCGGCGGCATCTTCGCGTACCGGACCGAGCCGTACCGCCGGCACATCGGTGTGCTCTGGGATCTTGGCACGTTCTGGCCCCGGGCCGCCCACCCGTTCGCGCCGCCCTGCTACGCCGAGCGGGCCGTGCCGGAGCTGGTCCGCCGGATCACCTACCTCGTCGAACGCGGCGACGCGGTGCTGCTCACCGGGCACAGCCACGGCTCGGTCCTGCTCGCCGCCACTGTGCTCCGGCTGCCGCCCCAGATCGGCGACCGGGTCGCCCTGCTCACCCACGGATCTCCGCTGCGCCGCCTCTACGCACGACTCTTCCCCGCCTACGTCGACGACGCGGCACTGCACGAGATCGGCCGGCGGGTGGGTTGGCGCTGGGTGAACCTGTGGCGCGACACCGACCCCATCGGTGGCTGGATCTTCTCTCCGAGCCCGTCACCCGCGTCGTTCAGCACCGGGGACCCGGCAACCGGAGTGGATCGCCGACAGGCTGATCCCGGCGGCCTGGTGGCGCCCCCCGGCGACAGCGTCGCCCCAGCCATCCGCGGGCACTGGCCGGGCGAGTCGGACGAGCCGTTCACCGAGGCGGTACAGGAGTTGGTGCGGCGCCTCGGTGGGCGGGCCGGACCGCCCGGGACGTCGAGGTAGCGGTCCGGCTCAGTGTCCCCGGCCCGCCCGGGTACGCCAGTCGTCCAGGCCGGTGCCGGCGAGGCGGGCACCGTCGGCCGGGACGAGGGAGCGTTCGCCCAGCTTGGCGCCGAAGTACCGGGCGTCGGGGTCGGCCACCACCGAACGACGGTCCTTTTTGTCGGCGAGGAGGGATCGGCCCAGTTCGTCGAGGCGGAACTGCTCCGGGCCGGCGACCTCGACCACGGAGTTCGTCGGCGCGCCGAGCGCGGCCTCGGCCACCGCGGCCGCGACGTCGTCCGCGGCCATCGGCTGAATGAGCACCGGTGCGAGGTGCACTGTGTCGCCGTCCGTGGCGGTGTCGATGATGCCCTGGAGGAACTCGAAGAACTGGGTGGCGTGCACCACCGAGTACGGGAGTCCGGACGCGACGATGAGCTTCTCCTGGGCGACCTTCGCGCGCATGTACCCGCTGTCCGGGATCCGGTCGCACCCCACGATGGAGAGCGCCACGTAGTGGTTCACCCCAGCGTCCGACGCGGCGGCGAGGAGCGTCCGGGTCGAGGTCTCGAAGAACTCCAGTACGGCGGCGTCCTCGAACGACGGCGAGTTCGACACGTCGACGACGACCTCGGCGTCGGTGAGCGCATCGGCCACTCCCTCGCCGGTCAGGGTGTTCACGCCGGTCTTCGGCGATGCCGGCACCGCCTCGTGACCCTGGGCGCCGAGGCGGTCCACGAGCTTGGAACCGATGAGGCCGCTGCCCCCGATGACGACGATCTTCATGGCCGAACCACGTCCTGTCTGCACTGAGTTGAATCGTGCTGCCAACCAGTAAGACGGAAAGCGTGCGCGGATGCAGGACAATCGCCAGAGAACAGTTCAACGGAGATCAGGAGGTCGACGTGGCCACGGTGTCCCACCCGGTGTTCGCTCGGGTCTACGAGCGGCTCAGCGTCGCCATGGACCGCGCCGGCACGGCGGCGTTCCGGCGGGACCTGGTCGCCGGCCTGTCCGGCCGGGTGATCGAGATCGGTGCGGGCAACGGGCGAATGTTCGCCCACTACCCGGCGGGGGTGACCCAGGTCCTCGCTGTCGAGCCGGAGCGGCGTCTGCGTGCCGCTGCCGAGCGCGTCGCGTCGGCCTCGCCGGTTCCGGTCACTGTCGTCGACGGTCTGGCCGAGTCGCTGCCCGCCGGGGACGGCGAGTTCGACGCGGCGGTGGTCGCGTTGGTGTTGTGCACAGTGCCCGATCAGGCGAGCGCGTTGGCCGAGATCAGCCGGGTGCTGCGCCCCGGGGGCCAGGTGCGGTTCTTCGAGCACGTGGCCGCCGAGGAGTCCACCGGTCTGCACCGCGCCCAACGACTGGTCGACGCCACGCTCTGGCCGAAGCTGTTCGCCGGTTGCCACACCAACCGCGACACCGTCGCCGCGATCGGCGCGGCCGGCTTCGAGGTGGAGGAGCTGCGCAGGTTCCGTTTCCCGGCCACCAGCAACAGTCCCTCCTCCCCCTGCGTCCTCGGCCGAGCGGTCAGGCCGGTCCCGACGGTCCAGCGATAGGCCGAAATCCGCTCGGCCGCCTGGCCGCACCGGCCCGCCCGTCGCGGAGGCGGCGAACACGAACGCGAAAGTCGGTCCAATTCAGATAGATACACCTCGGCTATTGTTTCCGTTTTGCCCACATTTGAACACCTGGCGTGATGTGGTGGTCAGCGCGCTTATCGGCGCCATACAGCCGTATCACGCAGGACGCCACTCGCTGGACGTCTCCTGCGAGTAGTACCCACGGAGGGTGTTCTGTGACAGCTAAACCCAAACATTGGCTACGGCGGCGGGTGGTCCTGCCGACGCTCGCGGCTGGCGCCGCCGCCACGGTGGCAGCAAGCCTGCTGCTCTTCAGTTCGACCGCCGCCAACGCCGCGGACGCACCGGTCAATCTCGGAACGGCGGCCGACTTCTCCGTCCTGGCCGGAGCGGAGCCCACAAACACCGGCCCCAGCTTCCTGGCCCAGAGTCTCGGGCGATTCCCGGGAAACACCTCGTCCGGGTTCGGAACGGCAACCATCGGCGGCGAGGTGCACCTCGGCGACGCTGTCGCACTCCAGGCCCAGAGCGACCTGACCATCGCCTTCAACGACGCCGCCGGCCGGACCCCGTTCACCAACCTTCCGGCGGAACTCGGCGGCAACACGCTCAACGCCGGGGTCTACCGGATCGGAGCGGCCCAGCTGACCGGAGCGTTGACGCTCAACGGCCAGGGCGACCCGTCGGCCGTGTTCATCTTCCAGGTCGACTCCTCGCTGACGACGGCGTCGAACAGCAGCGTCGTCCTGACCAACGGGGCGTCGGCCTGCAACGTGTTCTGGAAGATCGGCAGCTCGGCGACGATCGGCACCGGCACCACGTTCGTGGGCACCATCATGGCTCAGGCCGCGATCACGATGGCCACGGGCGCGACCCTCCAGGGCCGCGCGCTGGCGCGCACCGAGGCCGTCACCCTGGACACCAACACCATCACCGCACCGATCTGCGCCGGGCCGACGGGCCCGCCCGGACCGACCGGCCCACCCGGGCCCACCGGCCCGCCCGGCCCGTCCGGCCCGCCCGGTAGCCCCGGCGCACCCGGCAGCCCGGGAGCACCCGGCAGCCCAGGAGCACCCGGCAGCCCAGGAGCACCCGGCAGCCCAGGAGCACCCGGCAGCCCAGGAGCACCCGGCAGCCCAGGAGCACCCGGCAGCCCAGGAGCACCCGGTAGCCCCGGAGCACCCGGTAGCCCCGGAGCACCTGGTCCGTCCGGACCCCCCGGACCTCCCGGGAAACCTGGTGGCGGCGGCAAGCACCCCATCCTGCCGGTGACCGGCAGCGGTGCGGTCCCGGCCATGACCGGCGTCGGAAGTGTGATGGTCGTGCTGGGCGCTGTCGCGTTCTTCCTGGCCCGGCGTCGACGCCTGGAGTCCTGAACGGTGGCCCGGCCGGTGTGATCCCGGCCGGGCCACGTCACGTCGTCGGCCCGCTCCCCATCGGGAGTGGGCCGACGACGTTCGCGCGCCTCACCGGCGGGGCAGCCCGGCCAGCCAGACGTCCAGCTCCGCTGGGGAGCGCAGCAACACCACGGGCGGCGCGGACGGGTCGGCCTGCCAGGCCCGCATCCGCCGTCGGGCCCGGCCGAACGCGGTGACGTGCCACACCAGGATCGAATCCGGGGACAGCACACTGCTCAGCGACTCGCGGTTGCCGTTGCAGATCACCTCGCCGGTGACCACCCGGCGGACGGTGCGGCGGAGCAACCGTCCGAACGAGCGCCATCGTGGATAGTCCAGGCCGACGACCAGGTCGGCGCGGGCCATCGGGACGTCCCGCCAGCCGTGGTACGCCCCGTCGATGATCCAGCGGTCCCGTCGGCAGACCTCCTCGATCCGGCTGCGCTGTTGGGCGACCGGCACCTCGACCCAGCCCGGTTGCCAGAGCAGATCGTCCACCGGATACCACTGCAGTCCGAGGTGTTCGGCCAATCGCGCCGCGAGGGTGGACTTGCCGGAGCCGTACACCCCGTAGACCAGGATGCGACGCGGTGCGCTCATCGCGGCAGCGTACGTCGTGAAGGAAAATCGGTTGTCGTGCCTGGCGCGCCTCGGCCAGAGTGTCATCCATGACGTACTGACGGACTCCACCCCCTGCTCCGCGCCACCGGTGACGCCTCCCGGGGGCCGTGACGCCGTCCGCTTTCGCGTTTGCAGCCAGAGATGAGCCTCCTTGTCCCAGCACCACCTCCCTCGGGAGGCCCTGCCCCCGTCCGCCCCGGCCACCGTCACGGTGTTCGCCTCACCCGCGAGCTGGATCGAGTCCGATGCGCTCGCACAGTGTCAACAGGTCGCCGCCCTGGACGGCATGCGGCACGTCGCCGCGATGCCGGACCTGCATCCCGGCAAGGGCGCGCCCATCGGCGCGGCCATGGCGTCGACAGTGCTGTACCCGTTCCTGGTGGGTTCCGACATCGGCTGCGGCATCGCCGTGTTTCCGATCAAGCTCAAGCGGGTCGTACCGGAACGGCTCGCCGCCCGGTTCCCCGACCTCGACCAGGCGCTCGACCCGGTACGCGACGCCGACGACCCCGCCTGGGCCGCCGTCGACGGTGACGTTCCGGCCGGTCACCTGGACGGTCTCGGGACGGTGGGCCGGGGCAACCACTTCGTGGAGCTGGCCCGCGTCGACACCGTCTTCGACGTACGGCACGCGGGCCGACTCGGGCTCGACACGGGCGATCTGGTGCTCATCGTGCACAGCGGTTCCCGTGGCCTGGGCGAGCGGATCCTGCGGGCGCACACCGAGGTCCACGCCGCCGGGGCGGCGCCCGACCCCGCCGCCTACCTTGGCATGCACGACGACGCCGTGCGTTGGGGTTCGCTCAACCGCCGGGTGCTGGCCGCCCGGGTGGCGCACGCGTTGGGGGCCGAGCCCACCGCGTCGATCGTCGACCAGTGCCACAACCTGGTCGAGGTCCGGGACGGGGTCTACCTGCACCGCAAGGGCGCGGCGCCGGGCGACGGGCGCGATGTTCTGATCGCCGGTACCCGGGGAACGGCGTCCTACCTGGTGGCCGCGCACGCCGGGCCGGAGGCCAACCATTCGGTGGCCCACGGCGCTGGCCGCAAGATGTCTCGCGCCGACGCCCTGCGGCGGGGCCGGGCCAAGCACACGGTCGAGGAGCTACGCCGTACCCCGGTGGGATCGCTTGTGGTGTGCGGTGATCGGCAGCTGCTCTTCGAGGAGGCGCCCACCGCGTACAAGCGCATCGAGCAGGTGATCGCCGACCTGGTGGAGCATCAGCTGGCCACGCCGGTGGTCAGCACGACGCCAGTGGTCACCTACAAGACTCCCGACCTCGGGTCCGCCGCACGGCCGGACCGGCGGGGCCACCGTGGCCGGCGAGGCCGGTCATGACCGCGTTCCTGTTGTTGTCGGCCGGGCGTGGGCCACAGGAGTGCGCCTGGGCACTGAGTCAACTGCTGCACCGGCTGCGCGGCGAGGGCGTCCGCCGAGGTCTGACGATCCAGCAGGTCGAGGCGGTGCCCGGCGACCGCGCCGGCACCTACCGGTCGGTGCTGATCCGGATCTCCGGCGTCGACGCCGAGGCGTTCGCGGCCTCCTGGACCGGCACGCTGTGCTGGCAGGCCCCCAGCCCGTACCGGTCGGGCGTCGGCCGGAAGAACTGGTACGTCACCGCCCAGCCGCCCGAAAGCGACGCCCGGCCGACGACGTTCCGCGAGGCGGACGTCGACATCGTCGCCTGCCGCACGGGTGGGCCGGGTGGTCAGCACCGGAACAAGGCCAGCACGGCGGTACGCGCAACGCACCGCCCTTCGGGCCTGGTGGTCGTGGTGGACGAGGAGCGTCAGTTCAGCCTCAACCGCCGCATCGCCTTGGACCTGCTGCGCCAACGCCTCGAGCAGGGCGACGAGGCGGCGCGACGTGCCGTCACCACCGCCCGGTGGCGCATCCACGACGAGCTGGTTCGCGGCGATCCGGTGCGGGTGGAACGTCCGACGCCCCGGTGACCGGGAGGCCAGCGGCTCAGACCTCCAGCACCGCGTCCGCGAATGCCTGCGGCGCCTCCTGCGGCAGGTTGTGCCCGACGCCGCCCCCGACGGTCCGGTGCTCGTACGGGCCGGCGAACTGCTTGCCGTAAACGGTGGGCTCCAGGTGCGGCGCACCGTTGGCATCCCCCTCCAGGGAGATGCTGGGCACCGTGATCTTCGGCTTGGCGGCCAGGCGCTCCTCGATCTCCTCGTACTGCGGCTCGCCGTCGGCGAGGGCCAGCCGCCAGCGGTAGTTGTGGATGACGATGTCGACGTGGTCGGGGTTGTCGAACGCCGCCGCGCTGCGGTCGAACGTCGCGTCGTCGAACGTCCATTTGGGCGACGCGGTGTGCCAGATCAGCTTGGCGAAGTCGCGCCGGTTCTTGTCGTACCCTTTCCGGCCGCGCTCGGTGGCGAAGTAGTACTGGTACCACCACGCGAACTCCGCCTTCGGCGGCAACGGCACGGTGCCCGACTTCTGCCCGTCGATCAGGTAACCGCTGACCGAGACCAGCCCCCGACAGCGTTCGGGCCACAGCGCGGCGACGACGTCGGCGGTCCGCGCGCCCCAGTCGAATCCGGCGAGCTTCGCGGTGTCGATCTTCAGGGCGTCCATCAGGGCGATGAGGTCGAGCCCCATGGCCGCCGGTTCGCCGTTTCGCATCGTGTCGTCGGAGAGGAACCGGGTCGTGCCGTAGCCCCGCAGGTACGGGACGACGACCCGCTGACCGGCGGCGGTCAGCAGCGGCACGACGTCGGCGAAGCTGTGGATGTCGTACGGCCACCCGTGCAGGAGGATCACCGCGTCCCCGTCAGGCGGGCCGGCGTCCACGTAGCCGACGTTCAGCACTCCGGCCTCGACCTGTCGCAGGTCAGTGAACCCGCCAGCGGCCCTTGCCATCGACTTCTCCCCGCGTTCGGACCTGCTCGGATGTGCTGATCACGCCCGAATCTAACGACCTGCCCGGAGTCTGAGCACCGTTCACACAAGGACCGCTCGACGGATGCCGAACTGAGTAGAATGCCCGCTCCCGCGGACGTTCCCGGTGGAGGTCGTGGGGTCGTAGCCGGATGACCGTAGGGTGATGGCATGGCTGAGCGACCTCTGACCCTGATGGCGGTGCACGCCCACCCCGACGACGAGGCGACGAGCACCGGCGGCGTCCTTGCCCGTTATGCCGCCGAGGGGGTCACCACCGTGCTCGTGACCTGCACCGACGGGCGATGTGGGGACGGCCCGGGTGGGGTCAAGCCGGGTGAGGAGGGGCACGACCCGGCCGCCGTGGTGGCGATGCGCCAGGCCGAGCTGGAGGCCAGCTGCGCCACGCTGAACGTCACTCACCTGGAGACCCTCGGTTACGCCGACTCCGGGATGATGGGCTGGCCGACCAACGACCTGCCCGGCGCGTTCTGGACGACACCGGTGGCGGAGGCGGCGGCCCGGCTCGCGGAGCTGATTCGGCAGTACCGGCCGGACGTGATCGTCACGTACGACGAGAACGGTTTCTACGGCCACCCGGACCACATCCAGGCTCATCGGATCACCATGGCCGCGGTCGAGCAGACGGACGTCCCGGCGAAGGTCTACTGGACCACTGTGCCGCGTACGGCGTTCGCGGAGTTCGGCCGGATCATGAAGGAGCTCGGCGTCGAGTGGGCCGAGCCGGACGCGGCGTCCGAACCGGGGCCGCAACTCGGCCTGCCCGACGACGAAATCACCACCTGGGTCGACACGAGCAAGTACGGCGCGCAGAAGTTCGACGCGCTGGCCACTCACGCCAGTCAGACCGAGAACATCTTCTTCCTGCAACTGGGCCAGGAGCGGTTCACCTAGCTGATGGGCGTGGAGACCTTCGTGCGGGTCCGGGACCGGACTGGCGCGCCGACCCCCGAGGACGACCTCTTCGCCGGTCTGCGCTGACCTATCCGGGTCAGTCGCCGCAGCGCTGCCGGGCGCCGAGCGCGTGAGCGACTGTGCCGCAAGGCGTCGCGTGAGAGCACTGGTCGGCCCCGGTGCGCCTGGCCGGCAGGGCAAGGCTGCGATGTGTCAACGCAACCTCGCCCGCCCGGCCCCGCCGCCCTTACCGGCCCGCCACCATGTCCTGCCCGCCGCCCTGCCCGGTGGTCGAAAGTTTCGGCCTCCAGCGGCGCAGCACCCCGCAGGTCATGTGATGAATTTCCGGAAGTTTTCAGCGTTGACGGCCAGACATAGATCGGCTTAACGTTTCGAGCGGGTTTCCGGTTTCCGGCCGGAACTACCGGCGTCACCCCACCAGCTCGCGTCTCCACCCGGCCAACACCGGACCCTCACCTCCTAGATCGACGTCTATCTATTGATCGTCTGGAAGGGCAGGCAGGCACATGAAGTTAAGACAGTGGTCGACCGTCGGCCTCGTCGCCGTCGCGACCATCGCCACGCTGAACACGGTGCCGGCGACCGCGAGTCGGCCGTACGACCCGACGACGCAGAGCCTCGGCACCCTCGGCCTGCGCCACGGCCTGCACGTCGGCACCGCGGTGAACATGGATGCCCTCAACGACGCCAGCGACCCGCAGTACCGCAAGCTGGTCTCCTCCGAGTTCGCCTCGGTCACCGCCGAGAACGTGATGAAGTGGGAGAGCCTGGAGCCGACCCGCGGCACCTACAACTGGGGGCCGGCCGACCAGCTCGTCGAGTTCGCCAAGCGCAACCGGCAGAGCGTGCGCGGTCACGTGCTGGTCTGGCACAACCAACTGCCCGCCTGGTTGACCAGCGGCGTGGCCGACGGTTCCATCAGCAAGCAGGAGTTGCGCGAGCTGCTGCGCAAGCACATCACCACAGTCGTCAACCGCTACAAGGGCAAGATCTGGCAGTGGGACGTGGTCAACGAGGCGGTCAGCGACCCGTGGGACACCCCGTCGACCCTGCACTACAAGGGCTTCTGGGCGCAGAACCTCGGGCCCGGCTACATCGCTGACGCGTTCCGCTGGGCGCGGGCCGCCGACCCGAAGGCCCTCCTGTTCTACAACGACTACAACATTGAGGCGTTCGGCTCGGGCAACCCGGCGGACGACAAGACCCAGTTCGTGTACGACATGACCAAGAGCCTGCGCGCCCAGGGTGTCCCGATCGACGGCGTCGGCTCCCAGGGCCACCTGGGCACCCAGTACGGCAACTTCGACACCCTCCAGGTGACCGCCGCGCTGAAGAAGTTCAGCGGGCTCGGCGTCGCGACCGCGTTCACCGAGGTCGACGTCCGCAGCCAGCTGACGGAGGGCGTCCAGGCGGGCAACTCGGAGGAGATCAACCCCCGGCTGCAGGCGTCGGCCGCGAACTTCAGCGTGCTGATGAAGGCGTGCCTCGCCGTGCGGAGCTGCCTGTCGTACACCGTCTGGGGTTTCAGTGACAAACATTCGTGGGTGCCGGGCTGGTTCGACGACCCGCCGGAGGGCCTGGCCACCATCTACGACGAGAACTACCAGCCCAAGCGGGCGTACCAGGAGTTGAAGTCCGACCTGATCTTCGCGGGGCCGCCGTACGTCCTGCCCCGCATCGCACCCAGACCCCGCCGCTGACGCCCACCCCGACCTAGGGCCGTGTGGAGCTTTCCGAAGCTCCACACGGCCCTTGTGCCACCACGGACGTCGGCGTTCAACTCACGTTCGGTGGTTCCGCCGCGCCATCCGGACGCCATCGGAGGGCTGGTGCCGGATCTGCCGGTTTATTGATGGTGTTGGTGTCACTATGGCAGGCGTGGGAACTGCGAAAACTGCCATGCCTGCGATCTCGCCGCTCACCGGCGATCCCATCAAGCGGGCCGATGCCGAGCGGCTAGCGGGGGTGCTGAAGGCCTTCGCCGATCCGGCGCGACTCCGGTTGCTCAGCCTGATCCAGTCCGCGCCGGAAGGTGAGGCGTCAGTGAGTGACCTCACCGCGGCGCTCAATCTCTCCCAGCCGACTGTGAGTCATCACCTTCGGATCCTCACCGAGGCCGGCCTACTCGAACGCGACAAGCGCGGGGTCTGGGCGTACTACCGCCTGGTGCCCGCCGCGATCGCGCAGATCGCCGACCTGTTGACGCCGCCCAGGAAGCGGGCGACGAAGAGGGCCCGCTGACCGGGCCGGGAGGCCGGCTCGTCACATCCGCTCCAGCGTGCGGATGCCGAGCAGCTGCAGCCCCTGCCGCAGGGTCCGGGCGGTCAGCTCGGCCAGCAGCAGCCGGCTCTCCCGCAGCTCGTCCGGGGCACGCAACACCGGGCAGCGCTCGTAGAACGCGTTGAACGCGGTCGCGAGTCGGTGCAGGTAACTGGCGACCTGGTGAAACTCGAGACTCCGCTCCAGCTCGCCGACCACCCCGGCAAAGCCGAGCAGCTCGACCGCGAGCGCGCGCTCCGCCGGCTGCCCCACCACTATGGGTGCGTCCGGCCGCATGGCGGTCCCGGCCCGCCGTAGCACCGACCGGATCCGGGCGTACGCGTACTGGAGGTAGGGCGCTGTGTTGCCGTCCAGCGCCAGCATCCGCTCCCAGTCCAGGACGTAGTCCTTGGTCCGGTCAACGGACAGGTCGGCGTACTTGATGGCACCGATGCCCACCGCCCGGCCGATCTCGTCGGCGGCGTCGGCGTCGAGTTCCGGGTTCCTGCTCAGGGCAAGGTCGGTGGCGCGGGCGACCGCCTCCTCCAACAGCCCGACGAGTTTCACCGACTCACCCGCCCGGCTGCGCAGCATCCGTCCGTCGGCACCGAGGATGGACCCGAAGCCCAGGTGCTCGGCCCGGGCCGGCGGGCAGAGCCAACCGGCCGCCTGGGCGACGGCGAACACCATCGCGAAGTGCTGCCGCTGCGGTAGGCCCACGACGTACAGCAGCCGGGTCGCGCCCCACTCGCCGACGCGCTGCCGCAGCGCGGCCAGGTCGGTGGCCGGATAGCCGTACCCGCCGTCGCTCTTGCGCACGATCAGCGGCAACGGCTCGCCGTCCCGAGCGGTGAACCCGGGCGGAAAGACGCACTCAGCCCCACCGCTGGGCAGCAGCATCCCCAGCTGATCCAGGTCGTCGACGACGTCCGGCAGCCTGTCGTTGTAGGCGCTCTCACCCCGAAAGTCGGCCCCGGACAACGTCACGTCGAGCAGGTCGTACACGGTCAGGAAGTACCGCTCGGACTGCGTCACCAGCAGCCGCCACAACCGCCGGGTCCGCTCGTCGCCGCCCTGCAACGCGACCACCCGCAGCCGCGACCGCTCCTGGAACGCCTCGTCGGCGTCGAACTTCACCCGAGCCGCCCGGTAGAAGGTGTCCAGGTCCACCATCGACAGGTTCTGCGCGGCCTCGGCCTCACCCAGGTCGAGCAGATGCTCGATCAACATGCTGAACGGTGTCCCCCAGTCACCCAGGTGGTTGGCCCGCACCACCCGGTGCCCGAGCCAGTCCAGCAGCCGCACCGCCGCGTCGCCGATGACTGTGGAGCGGAGATGCCCGACGTGCATCTCCTTTGCCACGTTGGGCGCCGAGTAGTCGACCACAACGGTCTGCGGCGTCGCCGTCGACGGCACGCCGAGCCGGGCATCGCCGGCCAGCCCGGCCACCAGGTCGGCCAGGGCCCGGTCGGCAACCGTCAGGTTGAGGAAACCAGGCCCGGAGACCTCCGCCGACACCCCGACGTCGTCGAGCACCACATGCGCCAGCACCTCCGCGGCGATGTCGCGCGGCGGGCGGCCGAGCCGCCGGGCCAGCGCCAGCGCCGCGTCGGACTGGAAGTCCGCACGCGGAGACCGCCGCACGAGCGGGTCGACCGGGCCGCCGGCCACCGCCGCGAACGCCGGCGCCAGCCGGTCGGACAACAACTTTTCAAGATCCATGAGTACGCCGATCTCGCTCGGACCCGCGCCGTCACGCGAGCCGTTGACGGGGAGATACGGGCGGACCGAGGACGACCAGCGAACGACCGGCGGCTCGATCCGCCGGTCGCAGGAAACAGGTCAGCGCGGGCGGGCGACGGATCGCCGGCGTCGCCCCGTACCGACCTGGACGTCACACGACAGTCCGGTGCACTGAACGATCACGCTGGTCATGCGTGGCAGCCTAGCGGCCCGGCCGACGCGACGACACAGAGATTCCCGTGGTCCGGCCGCTGCCCGAGGCGCCGCGTGGTCGTTTCAGTCGACACCGGGCAGGGAACTGCTTCGGGACAGACGAGGGGTGATTATGAGCCGATACACACCACTGCCGATGGCCCGTACGCGACGCGCGCTCGCACTGCTCGGCACCGTCGCACTTGCCGCTGCCTGCAGCTCCACCGAGGATCCGCCCGGCTCGGCCCCGGCGACCACCTCGTCGGCCACCGCGTCGGCGCCGGCACCCGCGACCGACCCACCGTCCCCGAGCGCGAGCACCCAGGTGACCATCCCGACCTCGGCCTTCGTCGAGTTGCCCGCCGAGCTGCGGAAGTCTCCGCGACGGACGACGCCCGTCGAGGAGGCCCTGCCGAAGCTGTGCGGCAACGAGTTCGGCACCGGCGGCCGGCAGGTCACCGCGAGCGCCGCGATGACCGTCACCTACCAGAAGGCCGGCGAGCCCTCCAGCAACGTGCCGCAGGGGATGATCCACCAGACCATCTTCACCTTCGACGGCGACGGCGCCTCGGGTTACCTGGGCCGTCTCCGCACCGCCGTGCAGGCGTGCCCCTCGTACGACCAGTCCGGAAACCGCGTCACCGTCAAGAGCAAGGCGCTGCCCGGGGTCGGCGACGAGGCTCTGCTGCTGACCCTGACCTGGCCCGAGACGAGCCTGAACGGCGAACGCACCGGCGGCACCGCGTCCAGCCAGATCGCGGTGGCCCGCGTCGACAGCGCGGTGACGGTCTTCGACGACGAGGGGTGGGAGGGCACCAGCGGCAACCCCGCCATCCTGGACCGGGTCGTCCGTGACGGCGTACGCACCATCGACGCCTGGCAGCGGTAGTTCATCCGGCCGCCGTCAACGCGGGCTTCCACCGATCGGTCCGACCCTGGGTCAGATCATGGACACCAGGACGCAAGCTGTGCTCGCGCCTGGAGACTTGGGGATCTCGGTCCACAGTGGGGGCTGCTGCCCGCATGCGGCAGCCTGCCGGGCCATCAGCACTGGTCGGTGGAGGAGGTCGTCATGTCCGATGCCCAGGAGACGAAGGCACCGTGGCTTCCGCCGCGGTGGTTCATCCGGCTGGCCTGGTCGGTGCACCGGGGCCTGTACCGGGCTTCCGGCGGCCGATCCGGGCTGTGGCGACCCCGCGCGAACCGTTGGGGCACGCTGCGGCTGACCACGATCGGGCGACGCACCGGCCAGCAGCGCAGCGTCATCCTCGCGTACTTCGAGGACGGTCCGAACCTGGTCGGCGTGGCGATGAACGGGTGGGGCGAGGGCGCTCCCGCCTGGTGGCTCAACCTCCAGGCCCACCCGGACGCGTCCGTCGATCTGGTCGACGGGCGGCGGCCGGTCCGCGGTCGCGTCGCCACCGACGACGAGCGGTCGCGACTGTGGCCACGCTGGCGCGACGCCGACAAGAACTTCGACGCCCACGCCGCGCGGCGGCGCTCCGAAACCGCGGTGGTGGTGCTGGAGCCCCGATCGGATGGCGACTCAGGTCAACGGCCGAAAGCGAGGTAGAGACCCAGGCCGAAGTTCACGACCAGGATGATCGCGCCGACGACCGCGAACCAACGCTGCCAGGCTGTCCACCGGACCGTCCGCTGGGACTCGGCGAGGCCCGCCTCCTCCACCCGCACCGCCGCGATCCTCTCCCGCTCAGTGGCATCTCGGCGGTCCGCGGTCACGTTGCTGCCGAGCAGGTTGACGTTGGCGCGTAGCTCCTCGGTCAGAGACCCGAGCGCCTGCGTCATCGAGTCGATTGAGCCATTGATCTTTCGCAGGTGCTCGTCGTGCCCCTGCAGACGCTGCTCGATCCGGCCCGCGTCCATACCGCGGGCGTAGGCCGCCGACTTTTCCTCGGTGTTCTCCGGGCTTGTCATCGTGGACCCGCCCGCCGGGGCGTGGTGCTCGTAAGACGCATCCGCCACCTCCTACTGACCCCGCACCGCCCGGTCCCTTATACCAGTGGTACCACTTTCAGGCCCAAGACGCCACTGCTCGGATCCGACATAACCGCAGGTCAGAGCCGTATTAGCGGTCACCTCGCGCGCCGAGGCTGCCAGTGCGGGTCCTCAATGGGAGGTCGGGCTGTGCTGGTGACCCTCGGCCAGGTTCGCGTCGTAGCCGGCGGCCTGGAGGGCGAACAGCTCGGCGTACCGGCCTCCGGTGGCGACGAGGTCGGCGTGCGTGCCGGCCTCGACCAGCCGACCGTGGTGCAGGACGAAGATCCGGTCCGCGTGCCGGACGTTGGCGAGCCGGTGCGTGATGAGGATCGTGGTGGCACGACCTCTCCGGTCCCGAATGGTCTGGAACAGGGCGTCCTCCGCGCGGGGGTCGAGCGCGGAGGACGGCTCGTCCATGATCAGCAGTTCGGCGTCGCGCAGGAAACCACGGGCCGCGGTGATGCGCTGCCACTGCCCACCGGAGAGGTCCTGGCCTCGCGCGAAGGTCCGGTCGAGCAGCGTCTCGTACCCGTGCGGAAGTTCGTTGATCATGTCGTGGGCGACCGCGCGGCCGGCTGCGGCCTCGATGCGATCCTGCCGGGCCTCGCTGTCGACGTCGCCGATGGCGATGTTCGTGGCCGCGGTGAACGGCCACTTGTGGTATTCCTGCGTCACCACAGCGATCCGGGCCCGCAGCCCGTCGACGTCCCAGTCCGGCAACGGACGGCCGTTCCACTCGATATTGCCCTCGGTGGGGGCGCGGAGGCTGGCGATCATCGCGGCGAGGGTCGTCTTGCCCGAGCCGTTCTCACCGACGAATGCGACAGTCTGCCCCGCGGTGATCGTCAACGTGACGCCGTCGACGGCGGGGTCGTCCCGATCGGGGTAGCGCAGGCTCACCTCGTTGACTGTCAACTCCCGCAGCCGATCTGGGTCGGCTGCGGCTACGGGCCCATTGCTGGTCGGCAGGTAGGCGTCGGCGCGGTTCATGAAGCCGGTGTAGTCGCCGAAGTGCTGCCCCTCGGTGTAGACGTGGTCGACCTGAAAGGTGGCGATGGCCAGGGACCGTTGCGCGGACTGCACGGCGATGACGCAGGTCGCCGCTGCGGCGAGCGGGATCTGCCCGTCGAGGAGCAGCAAACCGAGCAGGGCGTAGACGGTGCCGGTCGCGAGGCCACCGACGATGGCGCCGACAGTGGTGGTCGTGGTGACCCGCCGGGCGAGGGCGAGCTGGATGTCGGTCTCCACCTGCATCACCCGGTCGTACTGGTCGAGCAGGAACCGGCGTAGCCCGTAGGAGCGCAACTCCGGGGCCGAGGCGCGTTCGGCCATCAACTTGTGCAGCAGCCACAGTCGACGTCGGCGCACCGATCCGGCGGTGTACGTCTGGTAGCGCAGATGCCCGGCCCGCAACGACGCCCACGCGTTGGGCACCGTGGCGACCAGCAGCGCCAGCAGCAGTAACGGATGGATGACGATGACGGCGGCCGCCACGGCGAGCAGCCCGGCCAGCCCGGCGAGCAGGTTCATCGACGACTGCACCAGGCCGATCGTCGACTCGGTGCCTCGGGAGGCGCGTTCCATGTCATCGGCGAACGCGTCGGCGTCGAACGCCTCCAACCGGACCGCTGTGGACACCTCGAACAGGCCCCGCTCCACCTCACGGCTCACCCGAGGCGTCAAGCCGTTCTGCGCGTACCCGGTGGCGATGCCCATCCCCGCGCGGAGCGCGACAGTCGCCGCCAGCACGGCCAGCACGGCCAGCGCGGGCAGCGCCGCCCGCACCTTGTCGGCTGTCGGGCCGCCGGCGAACAGTTCCACCAACACCCGCTGCGTGGCCAACAGGCCGAAGGCCGCCATCACCCCCGCGCCGACAGTGGCAGCGGCCACCACACCGGTACGGAGCCGGTCCGCGCGCCAACTGATACCGAGGGCCGTCCAAACGAGCCGGGGCAGCTCCGCGAAGACGGCGAAGACGCCGGCCTCCGCGCGCGCCCGCACCCCCGTCTCCCACCACATCTCCCGCAGCTCCGGCAGCACCGACTCCGTGCGCCCGGGGGGAGGCTTGCCGGGATTGAAGCGGTGGGCCTCTGCGGTGGCGGTCTCGCTCATCGACATACCTCCCGGGCGGCGGAGCAGGCTTTCTGGAGGATTGGACCACCCGGATGTAGCTCTCGGCAATCGTATGCCCACTCGCCGTTATTAGTGTGCGGCGATCATTGCGCGCGCAGAACGTCGAGGCGCGCTCGCAACGCCGTGGCGATCTCGCCCGCCGCGACGATCTGCTCCGGGGTGAGGGCGTCGACGAAGAGCTCTCGGATGGCGCGCAGATGGGGAAAGGTGGCTCCCCTGAACGCCTCGGCGCCGGCCGTCGTGAGCAGCACCTCCGCCCCGCGGGGAACCGTGGCGGACTCCTGGCGGCGGATCAGGCCGCGCCGCTCCATCCGCCCGAGATGGTGGGAGAGCCGGCTGCGCTCCCACCCGATGTGCGAGGCGAGTTCGGACGACCGCATCGCCTGACCCTCCGCCTCGCCGAGGGCGAGGAGCACTGAGTAGTCCCCGGTCGAGAGCGACGAGTCGCCCTGTAGGCGGGACTCGAGCCGGGAGCCGAGCGCTGCCGTCGTCTCGATGAAGTCCCGCCAGATTCGCAGTTCGTCGGCGGTCGGGAGCTGCCGTCCGCCCCGCCGACCGGGTGTGGCCTCCGTCATCTCACTCTCCCGGGAATTGACGTGTCAATCGCCAAGTTAGCATCATTGACACGTCAACCGGTAGGTCCGCTTCCGCGGGTCGCCGGCGGATTGCACCGAGGAGGAGACGATGGCAGCTGCGGACTTCGAGCTGGGGCTCAACTCGTTCGGGGAGGTGGCCACCGACGGCGACCGGGTCCTGAGCGACGCCGAGACCGTACGGCTACTCGTGAACGAGGCACGGCTCGCCGAGTCGGCAGGGATCGACGTGTTCAGCGTCGGTGAGCACTACCGCGAGGGCCACAACGACTCGGCGACACCCGTGTTGCTGGCGGCGGTCGCGACGGCGACCGAGCGAATTCGCCTCGGCACCTCGGTCACAGTGCTCAGCACCAACGACCCGGTACGGCTCTACCACGAGTTCTCCACCCTCGACGCCGTCTCCAACGGCCGCGCCCAGATCGTCCTCGGGCGTGCATCGGCGACCGAGTCGTTCCCGCTGTTCGGTTACGACCTGGCCGACTACGAGCGGTTGTTCGAGGAGAAGCTGGACCTCTTCCTGCGTCTTCAACAGGACGAACCGGTCACCTGGTCCGGCACGGTACGAACCCCGCTGACCGCGCAGCGGCTGCACCCACGGATGCAGGCCGGTGGCATCCCGACCTGGATCGGCGTCGGGGGAAGCCCGAACTCGGTGATCCGCGCCGCCCGGCACGGACGTCCGCTCATGCTCGCGATCATCGGTGGGCGTCCGCAGCGCTTCGCCGGCCACGTCGACCTCTACACCAGGGCGCTCGAACAATTCGGGCATACCCTGCAGCCAATCGGGCAGCACTCACTCGGCCTTGTCGCAGACACCGACGAGGAGGCGGTGGAGACGTGGTGGCGATACTGGCAGCCGGTCGTGGCGGCCCTGGCCGCCGAACGCGGCTTCTACAAACCGGACCGCGCGCGCTACGAGGCCGAAATCGACAACGGGGCGCTCTTCGTCGGTTCGCCCGAGACGGTGGCGCAGAAGATCGCCACTGTCGCTCGCGACCTGCGACTGAGCCGCTTCGACCTGAAGTACGACATCATGCACCTGCCCCGCGAGGCACGCGCGCGCACCATCCAACTGCTGGGCAGTGAGGTCGCGCCGCGGGTCCGGGAGCTGCTGGCTAAGGAGCCTAACCATGTCTGATCTGCTGTTCGGCCTGGACACGTTCGGCGACGTACCGGAGGACGACAACGGCAAGCTCGTCTCCCACGCGGCGGCGATCCGGCAGGTCGTCGAGGAAGCAGTGCTCGCCGACCAACTCGGGGTCGACGTCATCGCCCTGGGCGAGCACCACCGGCCGGAGTACTCGGTCTCCACACCGGAGACGGTGCTGGCCGGAATCGCCACCCGCACCTCGCGGATCCGGTTGGCCTCCGGCGTGACAGTGCTGAGTTCGGACGACCCGGTACGGGTGTTCCAGCGCTTCGCCACAGTGGACGCGCTTTCGAACGGCCGAGCCGAGGTCATCCTCGGTCGCGGCTCGTTCACCGAGTCGTTCCCGCTCTTCGGTTACGACCTGCGCGACTACGACACGCTGTTCGAGGAGAAGATCGAACTGTTCGTCAAGTTGCTGGACGAGAAGCCGGTCACCTGGAGCGGCACCCTGCGTGCCCCGCTGGAGAACGCCGACGTGTTCCCGAAGACCGAATCGGGTCACCTCGACACCTGGGTCGGTGTGGGTGGCTCGCCGCAGTCGGTCGTCCGCACCGCCCAGTACGGGCTCCCCCTCATGCTCGCCATCATCGGCGGCGCCCCCGAGCGCTTCGCGCCCTACATCGACCTGTACCGCCGGGCCGCCGATCAGCTCGGTACGACCGCGCACCCGGTCGGCATGCACTCGCCGGGCTTCATCGCCGACACCGACGAGCAGGCCAAGGAAATTTACTGGCCGCACTACCGGATCATGCGGGACCGGATCGGCAAACTGCGGGGCTGGCCCCCAATCCGCCGCCAGGAGTTCGACTCCGAGGTGGAGAACGGCTCCCTCTACATCGGTTCACCGGAGACTGTGGCCCGCCGGATGGCCCGTGCGATCCGCAGCCTCGGCGTCGGCCGGTTCGACCTCATCTACTCGGCCGGCGCGCAACCGGCCAGTGCCCGGATGCGCGCCGTCGAACTGTACGGCTCGAAGGTGATCCCCATGGTCCGCGAACTGCTGGCCTGATCAGCACTTCCCAAGCGAGAGGACGACATGAACGACAACGACCGGAGCCGGCCCGCGACTCTCGGCATCCTCGGGGCCGGCAAGGTGGGCACGGTGCTCGCCCGGCTCGCCGTCGCCGCCGGCTACCGGGTACGGGTGGCCGGCTCCGGCGACCCGGCGAAGATCGCCCTCACCGTCGAGGTCCTCGCCCCCGGGGCCGAGGCCACCACGGCAGTCGACGCGGCGGCCGACGCCGACGTCGTCATCCTCGCCCTGCCCCTGGGCAAGTACCGCAGCGTTCCCGCCGAGGCATTGCGCGGCAAGCTGGTCGTCGATGCCATGAACTACTGGTGGGAGATCGACGGCATCCGCGACGACCTCACCAACCCGCGTACCTCGTCGAGCGAGACCGTCCAGGCGTTCCTGTCCGGCTCGCGTGTCGTGAAGGCGTTCAACCACATGGGCTACCACGACCTGGAGGACGACGCCCGGCCGGCGGGGGTGACCGGCCGCAAGGCCATCGCGATCGCCGGCGACGACAACGCCGACCTCACCGAGGTCGCGGCCCTGGTGGACGCGCTCGGCTTCGATCCGGTCGTCGCCGGCCCGCTGGCCGAGGGGGTACGACTCGAACCGGGCAGCGAGTTGTTCGGCGCCAACGTGAGCGCCGACGAAGTACGCGCCATGCTCGACCGCTTCGGAGATTCGGAGCGGGGACGGATCATCACCGCCGCCCGAGCCTCGACCTCACCCTAGGCGCCGAAGGCCGCCCTCGGTTCCAGGTGCTGGCCCACGGCGTACTCCTGGTCGAAGTCGGTCGGGCCGAGCGCCTCGGTCGCGGCGGCGCGCATCCTGGCGAGGTCCGCCGCGTCGTCCGGGTCCGGCACCTGGCCGAGCGCCGCGAACGCGGCGTCCGCTACACCGATCATCCGGGCCGCGCGGGAGTGGTCCCCCTCGGCGGTCGCGAGCGCGGCGCCCGCGACGCAGACGTACGGCACGAAGTCGGCCCAGCCGTTGTGGAACACCCGCTCGCGGTTCTCGGCGAACAGTGTCCGGGCCACGTCCAGGTTGCCCAGCCCCAACTCGCAGAACGCGAGGTTGTGAAATTCGGAGTTGACCGTCTTGGGTTGGCCGAGCGCCTCGTTGAGCGCGATGCTCTCCCGGTACAGGTCCCGGGCGCGGAGCAGGTCACCGGACATCCTCGCCACGCCGGCCAGCACGTGCCGCGGTCGCTCCTCCAGGGCCCGGTCGCCGGAACGCAGCGCCACAGCGAGAGCCTCCCGGGCCCGCGCCTCCCCGCCCGGCAGGTCGCCACCCCGAATGGCGACCCGGGCGAGGCTGTACCGGGCCTCCACCTCGCCCGCCGGGTCACCGGCCGCCTGGGCCCGCTCGATCTCGGCCTCGCTCATCCGCACCACGGCGTCGGTCTCCCCTCGGCGAAACGCCGAGCGCACGTTCTCACTGAAGGTCATGGCCCTCTCTCGGCGGTTATGTTCATGACGGGACTCCCTAGACCGATCGTTCTGCTTCGGTCGACAACCTAGCCACCGATCACGCTGACCAGCAAATCATGGCCACGAGGCCCACCACCTGCGGTCCGGCTTCGAACCGATCAGGAATCGAGAAGCCCGACAGCGCCGAGCGGCCTAGCCTTTCCCCAGGTGAACGGCAGCACGCCGACCTGAACGACGAGAGGGAGCCCGAGAATGTCCGCGAAGACCACTACCGTGTCCGACGGCTTCAGCCCCGAGGAGCGGGCCGCGATGAAGGAGCGCGCCGACGAGCTGCGCGCCGAGGGCAAGAAGGGCGCCAAGAAGGCGGACGGGCTGCAAGCGGTCCTCGACCGGATCGCGCAGATGGAGCCGGAGGACCGCGCGCTCGCCGAGCGCGTGCACGTGACGGTGACCGCCGCCGCCCCGGGCCTGATGCCGAAGACCTGGTACGGGATGCCCGCCTACGCGAACGAGGACGGCAAGATCGTCGTCTTCTTCCAGGACTCGGGCAAGTTCAACTACCGGTACTCGACACTGGGCTTCCAGGACCCGGCCAACCTCGACGACGGGGATCTCTGGCCGGTGGCGTACGCGTTGCAGCAGTGGAGCCCGGCCGTGGAGAAGAAGATCACCGAGCTGGTGCAGACGGCGATCTCCTGACCCTCCCCACTGCGCCGCACCGTCGCCGCAGTGCTCCGGAAGGCGCTCAGAACGGTGTCGCATTTATCGACATGTGAGGATGTCGGACCAGCCGGCGCAGTCGGGTGGATTCCTGTCGCAGGGGCCGGCCATGATCCCGCTCGGAGCGACGCGGTGTCGCTCCAGACGGGGGGATCATGTCGTACCGATCAGTTTCCGCACGGGTCCGCGCCGCACTGCCGCGCCGGGTTGCACGTGCGACCGTCGCAGTGACAATGGTCGCGGTCGGCATCGCCGGGCCGGCCGCCGCCGGTGGGGTGGCCGGGGCGGTCGATGACCCGACGCTGCCCACGTCGGCCATCTCCCTGACCGCACCCGCCTCCGCGACCGCCCTCGACCCGATCACCATCACCGGCCGGCTCACCCTCGAGGACGGCGCCGATCCGGGGGTGCAGCAGATAACGGTCAACCGCGTCGTGCCGGACGAGACCTGGACCACGCTCCACACCAACACCGCTGTCGACGGCACCTTCACCATCACCGACACTCCTCCGCTGAGCGGCCACCTCCGCTACGACGCCTACTGGTTTCCGACCGAGAACTACCAGTTCAGCACCGCCTCGGTGACCGTCCCGGTCGCCGCTCGCGCCGCGACGCTCACCCTTGCCGGACCGACGGACGGCAGGGACGGCAGACAGCTGTCGCTCGCCGGCACGCTGGGCCTCGACGGCAAGGCCCCCGCGCAGCCACAGGAACTGGTGGTGAGCCGGATGATCTGGAACAACCGCCTCGACGGTGCTTTCCAGCAACTGTCCAACGTCACCACCGACAGCCGGGGGGCCTTCACCGTCCTCGACACGCCCACCCAGGGCGGCCGGCACGTCTACACGGTCAGCTGGCACGGCGACGCGGTGTACGCGGCATCGTCCGCCAGTCACGAGATCACCGTGTCGTCGCCGGATTCGCACATCACCGGGCAGGTGGTGGACCCGGCCTACCTCGGGTTGGCGTTCCGGGTCACCGGCGCCGTGACCTACGACGACGGAGCCTGCGCGGGCCCGACAGTGGTCCAGGTGAGCCGGCGGATCAACGGCGGCGCGGCGCAGCGACTGCCGAACGTCACCACCGACGCCTCCTGCGACTTCGGCTTCGACGACACAGTGAGCAGGACCGGTCAGGTGGCCTACACCGTGACGTGGGACGGCAACTCCACCCACCGCAGGACCACCGGCACCATCACCGGCACCGTGCAGAAGCGGCCGTCCGGCATCGAGGCCACGTCGCCCGACCGCACCCTCCTGAACGGCCAGCAGGCGGTCATCGAGGGCAGGGTCACCGCCGGCAACGCGGAGTCGATCGGCACGAAGCTACGCCTGACCGTGCGGCGGATCGGCCCAGACGGCTCGTCGGTCGACCTGCCGAGGGTCACCACCGCCGAGGACGGCACCTTCTCCTACCGCGACTCGCCACCGACCATGGACGCCAGCACCTACCCGCAGTTCCAGTACGAGTTCACCTGGAGCGGCAACGCCACGTACCAGGCGAGCAGCACGAGCGTCTACTTCTACATCGTGCCGCCGGACTGCACCTGCTGATGCGGTCGTGACCGCCGTCCGCCCGGTCAGCCGGGCGGGCGGTGGCCGCCCCTGCGCCCACGGCCCGGGGCGGGGCGGGGCGGGGCGGTCAACGACGTTGCCCACAGCTCCTATGGTTCGGGCATGTCAATCACAGACCATGCGCTGGCCATCGAGGCGGCGGAAGCTGGAGCCGCAGTTGTGCGCTCCCGGTACGGCTCAACACTGACGCGCGTCATGAAGACCGCCGGTGACTTCGCCACCGCCGCCGATGTCGAGGCCGAGCAGGCCATCCTGGACGTCCTGGGTGAGGCGCGTCCGGACGACGCCGTGGTGGCCGAGGAGAGCGGACGCACGGGTACTGGCGACAACGGACGCACCTGGCTGGTCGACCCGTTGTGCGGCACGTTGAACTTTGCCGCGCGGACCACGCTGGCCTCGGTCAACGTCGCCCTGCGCACCGGGTCGGACGTCACAGTGGCGGCCTCGGTGGACCCGTTCGCCGACGAGGTTTTCTGGACCGACGGCACCGCCGCGTACCTCCGGGGCGCGGGCACTGACGAGCGTCTCGTCCCGTCGGCCGACTCGACGCTGGTCGACCTCAACCTCGACCCGCCCTTCCCCAACCGGGACGTCTTCCTGGCCGCCCGCATGCTCGCGGACGATGGCTTCCTCGAACAGTTCCGGCCCCGGGTGGTCTCCACCAGCCTCGCCGTGGCCTGGGTCGCCGCCGGTCGCCGCGCCGCCTATGTGACGGACCGCCACGACCTGCGGAACAGCGTCCATTTCGCGGCCGGAATCGCGCTCTGCCAGGCGGCCGGCTGCGTGGTCACCGGGCTCGACGGCCAGCCACTGCACGCCGGCGGGGACGGTCTCGTCGCGGCAGCGGACGAGCGGACGCACGCCGCCCTGCTGACGCTCATCCGGAGACAAGGCTCGTGATCGACTCGACATTGACATGAAGTGCGGTTGAGGTTCTAGCGTCCCTAGATGATCACGTCAGGGCCGCCGCGCCCGGACGTACGTCAGCCGAACGCCCACCGTCGAAGGGATTCCGATGTTCCTGTCCCGCCTTATCCGCCCGCGTACCGTCGCGAGCGCGCACTGCGACCTCCCCTGCGGCGTGTACGACCCGGCGCAGGCCCGCATCGAGGCTGAGTCGATCAAGGCGATCTCCGAGAAGTACCAGGCCAGCGACGACCCGGAGTTTCGCACCCGCTCGCTGCTCATCAAGGAGCAGCGGGCCGAGCTGGTGAAGCACCACCTCTGGGTGTTGTGGACCGACTACTTCAAGCAGCCGCACTTCGAGAAGTACCCCCAGCTGCACAGCCTCTTCAACGAGGCGACGAAGCTGGCGGGTGCCGGCGGCGCGAAGGGCGCCGCGGACCCGGCGGTCGCCGAGCAGCTCCTCGGCAAGATCGAGGAGATCTCGAAGATCTTCTGGGAGACCAAGCAGAGCTGATCAGCCGGCACCGGGTGGCACCGGCCACCCGGTTCGGCGTACCGAGTTCGGGAGGAACCGCATGACGTCGCGCACCGACCTCGTCGAAGAGTTGATGGGCCGTTTTCCACACGTGCCGCGGGAGGCGGTCCTCAAGGAGGACCTGCTGCGGGGCGGGCTCGCCTTCGACGACGCGGCACTGACCGACAACGAGCACGGCGACGTGAAGCCGAAGTCGTACTTCATCTTCTCCTTCGATCACCGGACACTGCCGGAACTGGGGACGGCCGCGCTGCGCCGGCCACCGGAGGAGATCGTGCTCACCGGGGGTCCGTACGAGCTGCGCCGTACCGTCGTGTCGGTTCGCACCAACCCCAGCTCGCCGTACCGTGTCGGCACCGACAGCGACGGTCGACTGCGCCTGTTCCTGGACGGACGGCCGATCGCCGATGTCGGGCTGCCCCCCATGCCGGCGTATTACCGCCACACGCTCGCCAACGGCAAGCAGGTGATGGAGGTAGCCCCGACGATCCAGTGGGGCTACCTCATCTACCTCACCGCGTTCCGGGTCTGCCAGTACTTCGGCGCCAAGGAGGAGTGCCAGTACTGCGACATCAACCACAACTGGCGGCAGCACAAGCAGGCCGGCCGGCCCTACACCGGGGTCAAGCCCGTCGACGAGGTCCTCGAGGCGCTGGAGATCATCAACCGGCACGACGTCGACCGCGCGTCGCAGGCGTACACGCTGACCGGTGGCAGCATCACCTCGCAGGTCAACGGGCTGGCCGAGGCCGACTTCTACGGCCAGTACGCGCAGGCGATCGAGGAGCGGTTTCCGGGACGGTGGATCGGCAAGGTCGTGGCCCAGGCGCTGCCCCGCGCCGATGTGCAGCGGTTCCACGACTACGGCATCCGCATCTACCACCCCAACTACGAGGTGTGGGACAAGCGGCTGTTCGAGTTGTACTGCCCGGGCAAGGAGCGGTACGTCGGTCGGGAGGAGTGGCACCGGCGCATCCTCGACTCCGCCGAGGTGTTCGGCCCGCGCAATGTGATCCCGAACTTCGTGGCGGGCGTCGAGATGGCCGCCCCGCACGGCTTCACGAACGTCGACGAGGCGATCGCCTCCACCACCGAGGGGCTTGACTACTTCATGTCCCGGGGGATCACGCCCCGGTTCACCACCTGGTGCCCGGAGCCCACCACACCGCTGGGCCGGACGAACCCGCAGGGCGCGCCGCTCGAATACCACGTCCGCCTGCTGGAGGCATACCGAGCGACAATGGACGCCCACGGCCTGTCCAGCCCGCCCGGGTACGGCCCCGCCGGGCCGGGGCGAGCGGTCTTCTCGGTCAGCTCCTTCATGGACACCCTGCCGTCCACGGATTCGTGACAGGCGCGCGGAGGCGGGAGTGGCCGGGCCCGGCCGCTCCCGCCCGCGCTCGCTGCTAGCTGGCGTACGTCTCGAACTCGCCCACTCGCGGCGTACCGCTGGAGCTGTTGATCTTGAAGTTGATCTTGCTCATCGCGGCCGCCGAGAAGGTGATCGAACCGGCCCCGCTGCCAGCGGCCAGGACGGCTCCGTTGTCGTTGTTGATCAGCTGCCAGGACCCGATGGATCCCTGGGTGCCGGACGGCTCGCGGATCACCACTCTGGACACCTGGGTCGCCGAGCCCCACTTGATCGAGATCGTGCCGGTCGACCCGGCCGGCGACCAGTAGGTGCTCAGGTCGCCGTCGCGCACGTTGCCGTAGCTGGTCCCACTCGCCTTGCTGGAGCCGTCGGCGCCGGCACCCAGGCTGAGGTTGGTCCCGCTGGTGGGCGGCGGAGTGGTGGGCGGGGGCGTCGTGGGCGGAGGCGTGGTCGGCGGCGGGGTGGTGGGCGGCGGGGTCTGCGGCGAGCAACTGCCGTTGGACACCTTCAGGCCGGTGTTGGCGCCGACCGTCTGACGGACGATGTCCGGCACACAGCTCGCCCCGTCGAGGCTGTACGGGTACGGGATGCTGACAGTGGTGTTGGAGGTCGGGTTGGGGCCGGCGGGGTAGTTCTCGCTGCCGGCGCTGGACCAGGTCACGTTGTCGAAGACGTTGCCGGCGACCTGCCAGTAGCCGCGCTCGTTGGTGTAGAAGGTGCCCAGGACGTCCTTGGAGTCGCGGAAATAGTTGTTCTCTACCTTGGCCCTGGCTCCGGCGCGAGAGTTGATACCGGACTCGTGCAGGCTCACGTAGTGGTTGTTGTAGATGTGCGCGACACCGCCGCGCAGCAGCGGCGTGCGAGAGTCGATGTTCTCGTAGAGGTTGTGGTGGTACGTGATGAAGCCGTTCGACAGGTCGCTCTCGCTGGACCCGACGAGACCGCCGCGACCGGAGTTGCGCAGGATGCTGTAGGACAGCGTCACGTACTGGGTGTTGTCCTTCATGTCGAAGAGGCCGTCGTAACCCTCGGACTCCCCGCCCGAGGCCTCCAGGGTTACGTGATCGACCCAGACGTTGCGGACCGTGCTCTCCATGCCGATGGCGTCCCCACCGTTGGAGGTGGGCGAGCCCGACTTCTTCACGTTCCGCACTGTCACGTTCTGGATGATGATGTTGCTGGAGTCGCGGATGTGGATGCCGAGCTGGTCGAAGACGGCGCCGCTGCCGACCCCGATGATGGTGACGTTGCTGATCTGCTTGAGCTCGATCACGCCGGCGGCGGTGTTGCAGCTCGACCCGGAAACCTTGCTGGTGTTGCCGTGGTTGATGGTCCCGGTGACCTCGATCGTGATCGGGGTGCTGCTGCTGGCCCGACCGCACAGTGCCGCGTGGATCGCCGTGCCCGTGCTGGCCCGGACCGTCTGCCCGCCCGCACCGCCGGTGGTCCCGCCGTTCTGGGTGGCGTAGCCGGTGGCGTTGCCGACCGCCGCCGATGCCTGCGGGGTCGGCAGGGCCACCCCGGCCGCTATCACCACCGCCGCCGTGGCCAGCACCGCGTGATGTCGCAGCACGACTGGTCGTCTCATGTCGTTTCACCTTCGCATTCGTCTCGTTCCAGGCTTTGCCTCGACGGACATCGCGACCGCGCCTTCCGAAGGACAACATCCAGAAATTGGCGACAGTCAATCGCGAGGATTTCATCGAGACATCTGGCGCCCTGGTAGAAGCAGGGGTGTGCCGTGCGAACGGGGCGCTCCCGGTGACGCCGCTCGCTCGACGGGTAAATGAAACATCGATGTAACGCAATCGTAGGAAAGCGGTTTCCCTGAAGGCAATAGCTGACGCTTGCAGGTTTGTTGCAGTGCCCGCGGGAGAGGTCGAGCGCGAGTCAGCGCGGTCCGGGCCGCGACGTGTCCGCGCGATCTTGCAGCTTCTGTCGCCGAGATACGCGGATCTGGGCGGTTCGTCGGGACAGTTAGGTGCAAGATCGTCGGCGGGTTACCTCGCGCCGACGGGTTACCGGCGGGCGTGGCCCGCGTCGGGCTCGGCCGCAGTGGGCGCGCCGCTGACGAGCACGGACTCCTGCCCCTCCTGCCGGCCCTCCTGCCGCGCGCGGGCCAGCAGCTCGGCAAGCCGACGCCTCCGGTGCCGGGCCGCGGCCCGCAGCCCCAGGAGCAGGCCGGCGAGCAGGGCCAGCAGCGCGAGCTGCGCCCACGGCACGACCCAGGTGGTGACGGTGGCGGAGGCCGGCCGGAGGTCGGCCCCGGCCTGGCCGTCGCCGAGCAGCGTCGGCGACGTGCTGACTGTCGTGCGGAGGCGCCCCAGGGCCCAGACGCCGTCGGCCCGGGTCTCCACCGTCCGAGCGCCGCCGGGCAGCAACTCCTCGACGGCGCTGGTCGCGTCGTGGCTGCTCCGGCCCAGGAGGTCGGACATCGCCACCCGACTCGTACCGCTGACCCAGACGTTGCCGTCGTTCTCGACGGTGTAGCGGACCCGCACCGTGCCGCCGGCGAAGGGGTTCCACGACGGGGAGTACGTCACGCCGAGGCCCCGGACGGCCAGGGCCGCCTGCGCGGATCCGTTCACCCGCAGCATCACCCGGAAGCCGACACGGCTCTCGACGTTGACAGTGCCTCCGGTGCTGGTGACGGTCGCGGCGACGCCGGCCGGGTGGTCGCCCGGTGTGGCGCCCTGGGGCACCGTGATCGTGAACGGCACCACCCGGGTCTCGTTGGGGCCGACGGTGACCTTCTCCTGCACATCGATCCACGTGCCGCCGTCGACCGAGGGGCGCTCGGACGACAGCATGTTGAAGCGGCCCTTGTCGGTGAGGTAGCCGTCGGCGGCCTTCAGGGAGAAGACGACAGCTGTGCGGCTGAAGTTCCGTACCGCCAGGTGCTCGGTCACCGCCTGCCCCGGGTCGAGGCTGGCGTTGATCCATCGGCGCTGGTCCGGCCCGTTCGCGGTGGCCGGCTGGACCGTCCAGGTCAGGGCCTTCGGGTCCGGTTCCGCCGCCGCCGCCGTCGGCGCTGCCGCAACCGCGAGGGATGCGACGGCGAGGACCACGAGTGCCCGGCGCAGCGGGGTGACGGTCATGAATCGGCCCTTCGGCACGGGGCTGGGCGGGGGCCCGGTCCGGGCCCCCGCCCAGGCCACTACTCGAACAGTGAGAGCGTGAGCGTGGAGCTGTACTCGCCGGCGGCGACCTCCGCGGGGGTCCGCAGGTACAGGTCGGCGTTGACCGAGTACGAGTCGCTGGCGACGGCCTCGGAGTCGAAGGCCGAGACCAACAACTCCTGGTCGACGAGGCCGACATTGTTGCCCGGCTGGGTCGGCTCGTCCAGACTGGTCACCACTTCCTCGCCCTCGGTGACCAGGCCGGTCTCCCCGCCGTCGAGCAGCCGCGGCTTCCAGCCGAAGTGGTCGGCGGTGATCGGCGCCTGACCAGCGGCACCGGCGAAGTCGGTCGCGCTGCCGAGCACCGCCCAGTTGGCGCCGTCGGGCACCTCGTCGGCGACGCGGGTGTCGGTGACCGTCACCGTCGGCAACGTGCCGACGAACTGGCGGACCAGCAGGGTCGAGCCGTCCTCGGACAGCGCGACGGCGTCGCCGGCGATCGACAGGGCGAGCACGCCCGGTTCCCTGATCTCGTCGATGTCGACAGTGACCCGCACGCTGGCGTCGTCACCGGGCTCGGCCAGTGCGGGCGACGGCAGCACCGCCGCCCCGGTCAGCACGGCGCCTACGACGCCGGCCGCGAGCGTCTGCCGCCGTTTGTCTGTGTTCATGTGATCTCCGTTCTCCGCCATCAGGGGTTATCCGCCGCAGCTGCCGGCGGGGTGTTGCACGGTGCGGACGGTCGTCACGTCCTGTCCGCCGATCGCCCCGGTCACCCGGACGGTCGCCGAACCCGCCGGCACCGACGCGGCACGGGTGTTGAAGGACTGGTAGGCGTTCGCGCCCGGCGCGACGGCATTGAACGACCGCTCGCCGTACGGCGTCTCCACTGTGATGCCCACCGGCGCGTCATGGTCGTTGCGCGCCTGCACCGCCACGTACGCCTTGCCGCCCACGCACCGCGTGGACGCGGTAAGCGTGACCGGCAGGTCGACGGTGGCAGCCGCGAACGCCCAGTTGTCGATCTCGAAGAGGTCGACACCGGCCGGGCCGGTGTAGGTGAAGTAGACGTCGTGCACGCCGCTGACGCCGTCGAGTTCGGCGGTCACCTCGGCCCACTGTCCGACCGGGGTGTCGACCGCGACCGTGCCGACGACGGGTCCGTTGACGTCGTCCAGCCGGACCTGGACCTGCCCGCCGGCGGCGAGCGCACGCACCCGCGCCGTCAGACCCTGCGCGCCGCTGTCCCCGAAGTTCACCGAGGACAGGGCCGTCCAGTCGCCGTTGTCGATGTCGCGGACCACGAGGTTGGGTGCGGCGCCACCGAACTGGGCGGAGCTGCCGTCGACAGTCGTGGTCGCGACACCCTTGCTCCAGCCGAAGGTCTCGGCCTCGAAGACGCGGTACGGATCGAAGTCGCGGACCTGGTCCACACCGGCGTAGGTGCCGACGACCTGCTGGATGGTGCCGTCCGGGTTGAAGGTCAGTTCCTGGATGTGCGGGCTGCGGTACCCCTGGGTGGTGTTGCCGTTGATGCGCTTGTTCAGCGTCGGGGCGTGGTAGGTGAAGTAGTACCTGCCCCCGAACTCGAACACCGACTGGTGGTTGTTGCCACCGGTGCCGGCCCCGAAGAACTGTGACTGATTCGGGAAGAGCACACCGGCGTAGGTCTCCTTCGGCCACGACATCGGGCCGTCGGAGATCATGTAGCCGATCTGGCCACCGCCGGGGTAACCGGGGAGCGGCTGCTGGCTACCACCGAAGTCGTTCCCGCCGAAGTGCGAGGAGTACGAGAAGTAGTACTTGCCCTGGCGCTTGAAGACGTGGCCCGCCTCGAAGGCGACCGGAGCGTCCACCACCGCGGCCGTTCCCTCGGTCGAGACCATGTCGTCGCCCAGCTCGATCGACCGGATGTTCTTCGGGTTGTTGAAGCGCTCGGCCGGCGGCATGCTCGTCGACGCGGGACCACCACCGAAGTAGAGGTACGGCTGGCCGTCGTCGTCGACGAACGGGGCCGGGTCGAACTTCCACGCGACAGCCTCGGCGCCGGGGGTGCGGCCGTCGATCAGCGTGCTCGTGCGCTCGCTGGTCCACGGGCCGAGCGGCGACGCACCCGTGATCACGTTGCTGGAGCCACCACCGTTGGCGTAGTAGAGGAAGAACTTCTCCACTCCGTTCACCACCTTCTTGGTGATGCCCGGAGCCCACGAGTTGGCGGTGAACGGGGCCACCCCGTTGGGGCCGGCGACCTGGATCTCACCGTGGTCGGTCCAGTTCACGAGGTCTTCCGACGAGATCACCGTGATCTGGTTGATGTCGCCGTAGTTGATCCCCGGCGAGACGCCAGTGGTCGGGTTCGGGGCGTAGCCCTGGGTGTCGTTGGTCATGTACATGTACACCCGGCCGTCGTGCACGAGGCCGAAACCGTCAGCGCCGAACTTGTGCCCGATCAACGGGTTGTGCTCCCCGGGCAGCTTGCCGACGACCTCGATGGTCTTCGAGGCGGGCGCGGGCGGCGCGGCGCCGATCACCGACACGTCGTCGAGCTTGAAGTCCATCAGGTGCAGGGCCGGGTCGGTGGACGGTGTGCTCGTCCAGGGGGTCTCGAAGAACAGACGCGCCGTCGACACGCTCTGCGTCGTCGGGATCGTGAACGTTCCGTTGAACTGCGCCCACTGACCCTTCGTCGCCGTCACGCTGACGAGGTTGGTGTAGGTGCCGCCGCCGTAGTGCATGGTGGCGAAGAACTGCTTCGTGGCCGGTCCACTCTCGTTCTCGTACTTGATGCGGGCCGTGAGGGTGTAGGCCTGGCCGGCCTGAACCTTGCCGCTGAGGTCCTGCATCGGGCCGGACCCGGTGGTCGTCCGGCTGGTGACGAACGCCGCGTTCGCGCCGGAGTAGGCGTCCGACGTGGCCGACAACTGGGCGCCGTCGGAGGCGTTTCCGTTGTTGACGAACCAGTTGGTCAGGCCGTCCTCGAACCCGCCGTTGACGACGAGGTTCGTGTCGGCGGCCTGGACCGGCGCCGCCGGGGCGACGAACCCCGTGGTCAGCATCAGGCCGACCGTCGCGAGCGCCGCGACCCGTCCTCGGGTCGCCCGTCGCATTCGTTGTTCCACGAGACATCCTCCTTCATCTCTGACGTGCGGTCATCGGTGTACGGGGGATCGGTGGCTGCGCTTTCCGTGGGTGGTCCGGACATCAGGGGTCGACTGCCGCCACCGGTCCGACAGTGGCCGGCGGCGCGGGACAGGTCGGTTGTTCCGCGCCGCCCGGCCGGTCACCGGTGGTGCTGGTCGCTGAGCCGAGGGCTCGTTGTGGGGTTATCCGCCGCAGGCGTTGGCGGGGTGCTGGGCGGAATGGTCGGTGGTCACGTCCCGGCCGGCGACCGCACCGGTGGCCCGGACCGTCGCCGAGCCGGCCGGCACCGACGACGCGCGGGTGTTGAACGACTGGTAGACGTTCGCCCCGGGTGCGACGGCCGCGAAGGACCTATTCCCGTACGGGGTCTCCACAGTGATGTCGACCGGCTCGTCCGAGTCGTTGCGCGCCTGCACCGCCAGGTACGTCATGCCGCTCAGGCAGCGCACCTGGGCGGTGGCCGTCACGGGCAGCGCCGCCAGCACTCCGAGTCGGGCCATCTGGTAGCTGAGCGCCCGCTCCGGTGCGTCGATCTGGTTCTGGGTGCCGAACTGGCCGGCCCGCGCCGCTGTCGCCGCCGCGAGCGCGGACCGTGCCGCGGCCCAGGCGTCGGCCGGGTAGTGGCGCGGGTCGAGCGTCTGCGCGTGGGCGACGGCCGCGTCGAGGGCTGTGGTGTCCAGTGGCCGGGCCTGCGCGGTCAGCACGTCGCTGAGCAGGTATTCGTCGAAGTCGACGTGGCCGCCGGTCTGCTGGGTGGCGTAGTTGAACAGGCCCACCCGGTGACCCATGAAATGGGCGAGGCTGCCGTCGAGTGCCTGCGGCCCCACGCGGTTACCCAGCCGGGTCCACTGGACCCCGTCCAGGCTGTAGTAGAACGTCGTCCACAGTTGGCCGACCGGCGAGGAGAAGTCGAGGTCCGCCTTCACGTGCACCTCGGTCGCGTCGCCCAGTGACACCGTCGTGCCGGCGATGACGTTCTCCAGCGTGGACTGGTCGAGGTCGACAGCGAACGGCTGCGACCGGTTCACGACGCCGAGGGTGTTGACGTCACCGACGCGCTTGACCGCCACGTACGAGAATCCGCGGTTGTAGGCCGCCAGGCCCGCGACGTCGCCGTTTTTCATCCCGGAGATGTCCATCCGGGTCTGGACCGATTGTCGTGGCCCGAACGTCCGCTGCGAGAGCGTGTTGCGTGCCTCCTCGAACCACGCCAGCTCGGCCCGGTTGGACAGCTTCGTGTAGACGTACTGGCCGGTGACCACAGTGCCGGCCGTCAACCGCAGCCAGCCGTCGCGGTCGGTGAGTGACCAGTACCGGTTGTCCGGGGCGTGGTTCCACTCCCACGCCAGGTCCAGCCGTGAGCCGTTGGGAGCGACCTCCGCCGGGTCGAGCGGCGCCGGGACCGTCCACTGCTCGTCCTGGTACGCCTTGTGCGGCGCGTCGTTGGCGAAGTCGTCCGAGGCGACGATGCTCTTCTGCCGCTCGAACAGCTCCTCGGCAGGGCTGAGCTGGATCGGCTTGTCGAACAGGCCGTTGACCGGCACGACCCCGTTGGTGCCGAAGGTCGGCCACCCGTTCTGCCAGGTGGCGGGGATGAGCGCCGGGATCCGGCCGATCGGGAACGTGTCCCGGAAGAACATGCCGTGCCAGTCGGTCGCGCCGCCCGCGCGGCTGATCGGGACCAGGCTGCCCTGCGCGAAGCCATTGGAGTTGAGCACTCCGCGCGCCTCGTAGGTGTTGACCCCGCCGGCCGAGGTGTAGCGCCCGAGCAGGTCCTTCGACCGGAACATCACCACCTGGCGCCCCTGGCCGGACGGCCAGGTGATGATGACCGCGTAGTACCAGCCGTCGATGTGGTAGACCTGCGCGCCCTCGAACAGTCCGCCGATGAACGGCTGACCGGCGTAGTTGTTGGCGGTGAAGATGTTCGGGTAGTCCTGCGTGATGGCCGTCAGGTCGGCGTTGAGGCGTACGGCGCTGGTGCCGCCGGAGCCGTAGAAGATGTACGGCGTTCCGTCGACGTCGAAGAAGAGCGACGGGTCGTGCAGACCACGCCCGAGGGCGGTGCGCTGCCACGGGCCGTTCTCGATGTCGTCGGTGCGGTAGAGGTACGCCCCGCTGAGGTTGTTGGTGTTGAAGACGGCGTAGAACGTGCCGTCGTGGTAGCGCAGCGACGACGCCCACTGGCCCTGGCCGTACGAGTTCTGGCCGTTGCGCAGCGAGAAGGAGTCGCCGACGCTCGCCCGGTCGAAGACGTAGTTGACGATCTCCCAGTTGACGAGGTCGTACGACTTCATGATCGGCGCACCTGGGCTCAGGTGCATTGTCGTGCTGATCATGTAGTAGAGGTCGCGGCCCTCGTCGTTCTCGGCGGCTGGCACCCGCTCGACGCTGATGTCCGGCACGTCGGCGTTGAGCAGTGGCACCGAGTAGGTGCCGGCGCCGGTGTCGGTCGAGGTGTACGACGATCGGGGCGACCATCCGTCGGTGGCGTGCGCGACGGCGGGGGTGGACACCAGGCCAGCGGTGACGAGGATGGCCGCCGATGCGAGCGCGCACAGTGAGCGGAGGCGATCCGGGCGCACCGTGGACGCCAGTCGGGTCAGCGTGTTGGTGGCGTGGTGAGCGGCGGCGTTCAGGCTGTTCACAGCAGATGCGCGGGCGATGTTCAGGACACGCGAACGGACCGACACGACCAAGGCGAGCTCCAAACGCGAGAGCGGCGTGAAGGCCATCGTGTTATCGCTAACAACGCCTGTCAAGACTATCAATGAAACGTGCCCGAGATATCCCCGCAACATCGCCTACCGACCACAGTAGACAGACGCACACCAGTTCGGGCGGCGGCTCAGTCGTTCAGGCAGGCGCGAAGGGCGGCCGTTAGGCGGTTGGCGCGCTCGTCGCCCATCCCCCGCATCTGGTTGACCACGTAGCCGAACCCCACCTGATGCTCGGCGTCCGCGAAGGCCAGGTTCCCGCCCGCGCCGTCGTGGCCGAAGCTGCGCTCACCCAGCAGGGGTCGGGCCGGTGGCGAGTGCAGCAGGAAGCCGGTACCCCAGCGCTGCCCGGTGTCCGGCGGGCCGTGCCGCTGCTGACCACGCGAACGAACCACTACCGCGTCGTCCACCGACGCCGCCGTGAGCAGCGGTCCGCCCTGGAGTTCCGACACACAGGCGGCGTAGAGGCGCGCAAGGCCCTCGGCGGTGCTCACCGCGCCCGCGCCGGGAACACCGGCGGCCCGGATGGCGTCGTCGTTGAAGCTGACCAGGCCGTCGGCGTCGGCGGGGAAGGCGAAAGCGCCCCCCATGGTGATGCCGCGTTCGGCGACCGGGTCCACGAACGGGTCGGGATCCGGGGGTGGCGCCAGGCCCCAGGCGACGGTGTCACTCTCGGCGGCCGGTAGCCCCAGCCAGGTGTGCAGGCCGAGCGGGCCCGCGACGGTGTCGGCGAAGAACACGCCGGGCAGTTGGCCGGTGATGCGGTGGATCACCTCTCCGACCAGCCAGCCGAAGGTCATCGAGTGGTAGCCGTGCCCCGTACCCGGCTTCCACAGCGGGGTCTGCGCCTCGATCGCCTTGATGACCGGGTCCCACGCCAGGACCTCGTCGAGGGTCAGGGGTCGATCCACAGCGGGCAGACCGGCCTGGTGCGTGAGCAGCCAGCGCACCGGAATGTCCGCCTTGCCGTGCTGTCCGAACTCCGGCCAGTAGCGCGTCACGGGAGCGTCGAGGTCGAGCCTGCCCTGCTGGGCCAGCAGGTACGCGCAGATCGCCAGGATCCCCTTGGTGCAGGAGAAGACGACGACCGGCGTGTGCGCGTCCCAGGACCGCCCGGTGCGGATGTCGGCCACCCCGCCGTACAGGTCGACGACCTTGCGGCCCCGCACGTAGACGGTGACCGCGGCGCCGACCTCTCCCCGGGAGGTGAAGTTGTCGCGGAAGACGTCGGCGACGCGCCCGAAGCGATCGTCGACATCGCCGTGGATCTGCGGCTGTGTGACCACTGCCTACCCCTTCACTGACCCTTGGATCAGGGCCTTGATGAACTGTCGCTGGAAGATCAGGAACACGATGAGGGTCGGGGTGAGGATCAGCAGCGACCCGGCACACAGCAGCACCAGGTCGGTGCCCCACTGGCCCTGGAACGCGCCGAGCGCCCCGGCCATTGTGCGTTTGGTGGCGTCGTCCACGAGGACGATGGCGAGCAGGAACTGGTTCCACGTCCAGAGGAACATCAGGATCGTCAGCGAGGCGATCGCCGGCCGGGCGAGCGGCACCTGGACCCGCCAGAACAACTGCCACGTGCTGCTTCCGTCCACCCGGGCCGCCTCGGACAACTCGACCGGCACGTTGGTGAAGTGCGCCCGCATCCAGAACACCGCGAATGGCATGTACAGCCCGATCAGCGGCAGGATGATGGCCCAGCGTGTGTTGAGCAGACCGAGATCCTGCATCTGGTAGTAGAGCGGCGTGACCACGGCCTCGAACGGCAGGGTCAGACCCAGCAGGAAGAGACCGAAGACGAGCCGGCCACCGGGCACCCGCAGCTGACCGAGCCCGAAGCCGGCCATGGTCGCGATGAGCACCGACACGGGTACCACACCGGCCACGATGAGCAGGCTCGAGCGGAGCAGGGCGCCCATGTTCGCGGCGGTGAAGGCGTCGGCGAAGTTGCCCCACTGCGGGTCGGACGGCCACTCGAGCCCGCTGGGCACCGTGCCGCGGGGCTGCAGCGCCGCCGAGAGCATGCTCACGAAAGGCAGCAGGGTGACGACGATCAGGGCGATCAGGAAGACCCGGCCCGTCAGCTGTTCGCGTCGGCTCAGGTTCACGGCTTCTCCCCTCGGCTCAGGCGCTGGATCGGCAGCACACACGCCAGCACGAGCAGCATGAGTACGACGGCGAGCGCCGAGGCGAGCCCCACCTGCCGCTGCGAGAAGGCCAACCGGTAGATCTCCAGGCCCGGCACTGTGGTCTGGAGGCCGGGGCCGCCGCTGGTGGAGATGTAGACGATGTCGAAGCTCGCCAGCGCCGCGATGATCGTCACGGTGAGGCAGACGCCGATCTCCTGGCGCAGGCTGGGCAGTGTCACGGCGAGGAACTCGCGGACCGGACCGGCACCGTCCAGGCGGGCGGCCTCGTACAGCGCCGGATCAATCTTGCTCATGCCGGTGACCAGCAGAATCGTGCAGAGGCCGAGCAGGACCCAGGCCCCGATGACGCCGACGGCAGGCAGCGCCGTGTCGAAGTCGCCGAGCCAGGCACGGGCGACTCCACCCAGCCCGACCGCGCGCAGCGCCTGGTTGACCAGACCATTCGACGAGAGCAGCCAGCTCCACGCGATGCCCGCCGCCACCAGGGGGATGACCTGCGGCAGGAACAGGATGGTCCGGACGACGGTGCCGAACGCGCCGGTGGTGATCCGGCGAACCATGCTCGCCACCAACAGCCCGAGCGCGACGGGGATGAAGCTGAAGAAGACGATCAGGACGATCGCGTTGCCGATGATTTTCAGCAGGTCGCTGTCGGTGAAGACGGTGAGGTAGTTGTCCAGGCCCACCCAGCGGGCCACCCCGATGCCGTTCCAGTCGTAGAGCGAGTACTGGAGCGTCAGGACGAGCGGGCGCAGGACGAACACCGCGTACATCACCAGGGCGGGCAGGACGTACAACCAGCCGGTCCCGGCCGCGCGGGCCCACCGGAATCGGTGGGCCCGCGTGGGGGTGGGGTGGGCGCGACGATCGTCGCGCCCGGTTGGTGCGCTGCCGAGGGCAGACGTCATCGGGACAGTTCCTTCTGATACTCGGCCTGGACCGCCTTCACGTACCCCTCGGGCGTCTGCTGACCGGCGATCAGCTTCTGCATCTCCGGCGTGATCGCGGCGGCGAAGATGCCGCCGGTCGCGTTCGCTGTGAAGTCCACGGCGCCGTTCTCCACACCGAGCTGCTGTGACGCCTTCAGGGTCTCGGCCAGCACGGTGTTCGGGGCGGCACTCGGCACCGGCAGGTCACTCGGGCCGCCGGGGCTGGAGCCGCCGACGGTCACCGAGATCTCGCGGGCCTTGGCGTTGGTGTGCACCCAGTTCAGGAAGTACGCGGCGGCGTCCGGGTTCTTGGCCTTGGCGGAGACGCCGAAGGTGTTGGGGGCGGACATCGCCACGTGCTTTCCGCTGGGAGACTCGGTGGGGAAGAGGAAGAAGCCCACGTTGCCGGGCATCGACTTGTCGAGGTTGGCCGACTCCCAGTCGCCGTTGAACATGAACAGGCCGTTGCCCTTCTGGAACTCCCCTACCATGCCCGCGTAGTCCAGGGCGTTGGCGTCCTTGGTGAAGTAGCCGGCCTGGGCCCACTTCTGGATGGTCTGGGTGGCCTTCAGGGCGGCCGGGGTGTCGAACGTGGCCCCCGGCTTCTGGAAGATCCAGTCGGCGACCTGGGTCGGGTCGCCGAACTGGTTCTGTAGTGCCTGGTGCGGGAAGTTGATGCCCGCGGTGTTCTTGTTGAACTGCATGATCGGCTGGACCCCGCCGGTCTTCGCCTTGGCCAGCAGCTCCTCGAACTCGGCGACAGTGGCCGGCGGCTGGGTCATGCCGATCTGGCTGGCCAGCTTCTTGTTGTAGAAGACGCCGGTGACGCTGTAGCCGAGCCCCATCCCGTACAGCGAGCCGGTGCCCCGGGTGTTCTCGCCGACGCGCAGCTGCATGAGCTGCGAGGCGGGGAACTTGTCCCAGCCGTACGCGGTGAAGTACGGGTCGAGGTTCTTGAGCAGGTCGTCCTTGACCAGGTCGACCATGGTCGGGAGCCGGATGATGTCGGGCGAGTTGTCCGAGGCCATCACCCGTGGCGCGTTCTCCACGATCACCGTGAACTGGTCCTCACGGATGTTGAACTTGACGTTCGAGTGCTGCTTGGAGAACTCGTCGGCCAACGCCTTGGCCAGCGGGAAGCCGGTCTCCGCGTACATCTCCAGGGTGACCGGGTCGGTGCCCAGCTCGGTCTTGACCGCGGCATCCGACTTCTGGGTCGACGACCGGTCCTCGCCCGGCGCGCTACAGGCCGTCGCGGTCATCCCGACCGCCAGCAGCGACGCGAGAAGCACAGTTCTCCGTCGCGGAAATTTTGTCAGCAATTCTGCCATTTCATGACTCCTTGACATCTCCACGCGTACGCCGTGACCAGTCGCCCGAGCGCAGCACCCCGTACGGTCAGCGAAAGAACCATCGAAGGCGCCTCTGGATGCACCAGAAGTGGTCGCTAAACTGATTTAGCAGAGCATGCGCGCGGCGCGGGAAGCTGTCAAGGACAACTTGGCAACGGTGCGGAAACGTCGGGTTCACACCACGCCGACGTGACCGGCGCTCGATCCCGGACGGCGACGCATCATGATGGGCAGGAGCGGCGCCTGTGGCACCGCGCCTGATTCGGAGGACTGATGGGCCGCAACAGAGCAACACTCGCCGACGTCGCGCGGAGAGCCGGGCTGTCCAAGACCGCCGCGTCGATGGTGCTCAACGGCAGGGAGGGCACCCGCCTCTCGGCCGAGGCGCACCAGCGGGTGTTCGCCGCCGCCGAGGAGCTCGGCTACCGGCCCAACCTCGCCGCGCGCAGCCTGCGCACCCGCAAGACGGCCACCATCGCGTTCGTCTCCGACATCGTGGCCACCACGCGGTTCGCCGGCGACCTCATCCGCGGCGCCCTCGACGCGGCCCGCGAACGGGACCACGTCCTGCTCATCACCGAGACGCAGGGCGACGCCACATTCGAGCAGTACGCCATCGAGGCCGTTCTGGACCGGCAGGTCGACGGTGTGATCTACGCGGCGATGGCGACCCGGCGGCTGACGGTGCCCGCGGCCATCCTCGGCGGCCCGGTGGTGCTGCTCAACGCCACCAGCCCCGATGGCCTGCCCAGCGTGGTCCCGGACGACGAGGGGGCCGGCCGCTCCGTCGCCACCGCCCTGCTGGAGCTCGGCCACCGCGACGCGATCGCGCTCATCGGCCGCAACCGACTCAAGGAGGACGACCCGGAGGTCTCGCTCGCCGCCCGCGCCCGCCTGCACGGCATCCGGCAGACCTTGGACGAGGCGGAGGTCAGCCTGCTGGCCGAGTGCTTCTGCAACGAGTGGTTGCCCGAGCACGGGTACGCCGCCATGCGCGGCCTGCTGAGCAAGCCGAAGCGACCCAGCGCGATCATCTGCATGAACGACCGGCTGGCCTTCGGCGCCTACCAGGCACTCGGCGAGGCGGGGCTGACCGTCCCGGAGGACATCTCGGTCATCTCGTTCGACGACGACCCGATCGCCGCCTGGCTGCGTCCCAGCCTGGCCACCACGGCGCTGCCACACGAGCAGATGGGGCGGCGCGCTGTCGAACTGCTCCTGGACGGGGGCGCCGCCGAACCCTCGCTCGTTCCGATGCCCCTGCGCCGACGCCGGTCGCTCGCGCCTCCGGCCGGCTGACCAACGACCCTCCGACCGTGCCACCGGGTCGGCCTTTACCGGCGCTAAAACGGTTTAGTGCTAGGTTTCCGACCATGCTTCGTCTACCCGACCACTGGGTGTGGGACAGCTGGTACGCGCGGGACGACAACGGCCTCTGGCACGTGTTCTTCCTGCGCGCGTCCCGCGCCCTACACGACCCGCACCGCCGCCACCGCCGGGCCACCATCGGCCACGCCGTCTCGGCGGACCTGCGCTCGTGGCGCCTGGTCGCCGACGCCGTGGTCCCCGCCGACGCGCCCAGCTGGGACGACCTGGCGACCTGGACGGGCTGCACGGTGCGCGGCCCTGACGGACGGTGGTACCTGTTCTACACCGGGGTCGGTCGCGCCGAGGACGGCCTCGTCCAACGCATCGGGCTGGCCGTCTCCGACGACCTCATGACCTGGCACCGGCACGGCACCGAACCGATCGTCCAGGCCGACCCGACCTGGTACGAGCTGCTGGACAAGGAGCTGTGGTACGAGCAGGCGTGGCGTGACCCCTGGGTGTTCCCCGACCCCGACGGCGAGGGTTGGCACATGCTCATCACCGCCCGCGCCAACACCGGTCCGGCGAACACCCGAGGCGTCGTCGGCCACGCCACCTCCACCGACCTGGTCACCTGGACCGTCGCGCCGCCGCTGTCGACACCGGCCGGCTTCGGTCACCTGGAGGTGCCCCAGGTCGCGGTCCTCGACGGGCAACCGCTGCTGCTGTTCTCCGCCGAGGCCACCGGCAGCGCTCGGCGCGACGACCACCGGATCTGGGTGGCGGCCGGCGAGAGCACCCTCGGGCCGTGGGACATCGCGTCCGCCCAGCCGTTCACCCATCCGCACCTGTACGCGCCCCGGCTGGTCCCCGGACCTGCCAGGGACTGGTCCCTCATCGGCTTCCTCGACCACGTCGACGAGACGTTCGTCGGGGAACTCACCGATCCCATCCCGGTCCGCTACCAGGCCGCGAGCGGGTTGACCGTGGTCGAAGGGCCGTAACCGGACAGGTCCGGGCCGAGGCGTGTCGCCCCGACCCGGACCTGTCGCTAGCTCAGCTGCGCAGCTGCCATTGCTGGTTGGTGCCGCCGCTGCAGGCCCAGAGGATCAACTTCGTGCCGTTCGCCGTCGCGGCACCGTTCGCGTCGAGGCAGAGACCCGACTGCACGCCCGTGATCGTGCCGTTGGAGTTGACGTTCCACTGCTGGTTGACACCACCGTTGCAGTCCCAGATCACCACCTTCGTGCCGTTGACGGTGCCCTGGCCGGAGGCGTCAAGGCACTTGGTGCCGTAGACCATGAGCTGCCGGCTCGCGGTGTGGGTCCACCGCTGGTTGGCGACGTTGCTGATGCAGTCCCAGATCTGGGCCTGCGTGCCGTTGGTCGTGCTGGAGTTACCGATCTCGGCACAGCGGCCCGACTGGGCGCCCACGATCTGCACGTTCGTCGGGTTGGTGCTGCCACCGCTCTGCACGCCGGCCGTGTTGATCACCGTTTGCGCGCCCGACGGCCAGTTGCCGTTGCTGACCGTGACGTTGCCGTTGACGACGTTGCCGCGGTCACCGTTCGTCACGTTCGTGCCGCTGCTGGTCGACCAGTTGTTGGTGACCGTGAAGTTGCCCATGTTCTCGGCGTAGTAGTAGTTGGCGGTGGCCCAGGTGCCGGTGGAGGAGAACACGTTGTTGCGGGCGGTGTAGTAGCGCGAGCCCTCGTCGAAGTAGAGCCCGAACCAGCCGTTGGTGCGCAGGCAGTAGTTCTCGGCGATCAACCCGCCCGGGTTCGCCGACAACGAGTAAATGCACCCGCCGTCGGTCATCTGCTGCATGACGTCGTGCACGTAGTTGCCGATGACCTGGTTGTTGGCCGCGGTGGTCGCCGTGGAGTACCGCGGCTGGTAGTTGTACAGGCCACGGTTGGCGTAGTGCTGGCTGCCGCCGGCGTCGTTGGCGCCCCAGCCGTAGCCGACCGACAGGCCGGTGTACGGCATGTTGTAGACCTCGTTGTGCGAGACCAGCGAGGTGTTCACATAGGTCGTCAGGATCGAGACGACGCCCCGGTACTCCAGACCGAGATCGTGCACCTTGTTGTTGCTGATGGTGACGTTGCGGTTGACCATCCGCTGGTCGCTGGGGTGGTGGGCGTCGGCGCGCACGCCGCCGACCACGATGCCACCGGCGGAGTTACGGGCGATCTCGGAGCGGGTGACGGTGATGTTGTTGGCCCCCAGGCCGACGCCGCTGGCGTGGGCGTTGGCGTCGTTGCCGATGCCGATGGCCGTCTGCCCGAGGTTGACGAACTGGGAGTCGCTGAAGCTGATGGTGTTGGCGGCCGAGACCTGCACCGCGGCCGGCATCTGGGCCCAGCTCGGGCGGGTGGCCTCGAACAGCGGGCAACCCTCCTGGCAGGAGGTCAGCGCGTCCGACGGGCGGGCCCAGGAACCGACGATGTGCGCGCCGGTCTGCTGGTCGGCGAAGCCGTTGCTGCTGCTCGGGCCGAGCCAGCTGGTGCCGGTGAAGGTGATGCCGCTGAACGAGATGTGGTGCGCGGGCGCGTCGTAGGTGCCGCCGACGTTGACCAGGGACTGCATCTGCGGCAGCTCGACGCTGACCGAGCTCATGTTCTGTCCGCTGAGCGGGATGTAGTTGAGCTGGCCGTTACTCGGGTTGAGATACCACTCCCCCGCCGAGTCCAGGAACTCGTACGCGTTGGCCAGGTAGAACGGGCCCGCGCGGTGCGGACGGGACAGCGTGTCGAAGCCGAAGGTGTTGTTGTTCCACGCCGGCTGCTGCATCGTCAGGAAGTTTCCGCTGATGCTCTGCACCGGCGAGTACCGGTCGGTGAACGAGCCGACGCTCTCCACCTCGACCCGGTTCTGGTTGCCGAGGTTGTTCAGGTAGCTGAGCGCGCCGTTGGTGAACCGCATGCCGGACGTGGTGAAGGTGAAGTCGGAGCGGTTCACGGCGGTGCGTGCCCGGGTGGCGACGGCCCCGTTGACGTAGAGCTGACGGGAGTCGAGCCCGGCGCCGACGTTGGCCCGCCAGATGTTCTTCCCGGAGTCGACGAGCGACCAGCCGGTGACGGCCCGGGCACCGGTGATCGTCGGACGTGCGCCGGAGGCCGCCCGCCAGATCACCTGATAGCCGTTGTTGCCCGAGTCGGCCGTGGTGAACCGCAGCGGCGACGAGAGGCGGTACGCGCCGTTGGCCAACTCGACGACGATGTCACCGGACATCGCGCTGTTGATCCCCCGCACCGCGGTCTGGGCGGCGGTCAGCGAACACGGTTGGCTGGCGGAACACGCGGTGCCGGTGCCGGAGGGGGACGCGTAGAGGGTGGTGGTGGCCGCGAGGGCCGGGGACGCCGAGGCGGTTACCGCGACCAAGGCGGTCACCGCTGTCGCGGCGGCGCCGGCCAGCAGTCGGCGCAGCGACGAGATGGACGAGGACACGGGACGGTGCTCCTGACGTGAGAACGGGGGAGGTGAAGGGACGGCCTCGACGAGCGCGGGGGTGGCAGGTCGTGGCTGTTATCCGAGGATCTCCCGGAGATAGCGCAGGCCATCCGTGGCGAGACGGTCCTGAGAGGGGGCCAATGGACGCCAGATCGCCGCGGCGGTGGCGATGGCCTCGTTCTCCGCCGTGAACGACTCGATGCAGATCGCGCCCTGGTAGCCGGTGTCTCGCAGGACTGTGAAGAAGCGGGGCCAGTCGAAGTGGTCAGCACCGGGAGCGCCCCGGTTGGTGCCGCTGACCTGGACGTGCTTGATGTGCCGGCCCGCGACGGCGAGGGCCGCGTAGGGGTCGGCCTCCTCGATGTTCATGTGGTACGTATCGATCATGATGCCGACGTTCGGCGGTAGCCCGTCAATCAACTCGATCGTCTGCTCGATCGTGTTGACGACGCTCGTCTCGTAGCGGTTCAACGCCTCGACACCGATGCTCACGCCCACCTCGCCGGCCTGCTCGGCGACCGGCGCCAGGGCCCGCCGGAAATCCGCGTAGCAGGCCGCGCGAGCCGCCGGTGACATCCGCCAGGTGCGGCCGACCGAGGCGTACGCGGGACCGCCGACGCATCCAGCGCCGACGGCCGCCGCGCTCGCCACGCAGCCCATGAGGTACGCCACCGTCGACTCGACGACCGCTGGTGCGGCGTCGACCAGTTCCCGCCCCGGCGGGGTGACCGCGCAGACGCCGGCGGCGACGAGGCCGTGCGCCGCCAACAGATCCCGGGTCCGGATCGGGTCCCAGTCGCCGGGCTGCTCGATCGGCAACTCGACAGCGTCGAAACCGAACGCGGCGATCCGCGGGATCAGCTCGGCCAAGGCCTTGTCGTCGACCGGCGAGGCCCAGACCCAGGGGTTGACGCCGATGGCGTACATCGGACCCTACTTCCAGCGCTGCGGGTAACCGGGCAGGTCGGTGCAGCCGCACATCGCGTAGTGCAGCGGCGGCATGCCCGCGTCGAGGTACTGGTCCAGGTTGTCCTGGGTGACGGTCGGCTGCGGCAGCTTCCACGGGTTGGACACCTGCTGGCCGTCGAGGATCCGCAGCGCCGCGATGATCGGCGTACGCCACTGGTAGGTCGGGTAGGTCGGCGCGATCGCTGTGAGCTGCTTGTCCTTCCAGATCTTCAGGAAGTCGAGCTGGTCCTCACCGTTCATCGGCGGAACGGGCTTGCCCGCGTCCTGGAACGCCTCGACCGCCGCGACGGCCACCGCTCCGGCGTCCATCCAGACCCCGTCGATGGTGCCGTACCGCTGGATGTAGTCGTCGACGATCTTCTTGGTCTTGGCCGGATCACCATCGGTGAACTCGACACCGACGACGTCAACCTTCGCCTTGTCGAACGCCACCTTCGCCGCCGACCAGCGGGTCTCCAGGACGTCGACGCCGGGCAGGATCCGCAGGGCGAGGACCTTGCCGCCGGGCTTCATCTTCTGGCTGACGAACTCGGCCCCGACGTGGCCGAACCCGTAACCGCCGATGGGGTTGATGAACGTCACCGGGCACTTCGTGTTGACACCACGGTCGAAGACGACGACCGGCAGCCCGGCCTTGCACGCCGCCTCGACGGCCGGGGTGAGTGTGGCGGTGGTGTTCGGCGAGACGATGAGGGCGTCGCAGCCCTTGCCGAGCAGATCGTTGATGTCAGCGATCTGCTTCTGGTCCTTACCCTCGGCGTCGACGTGCACGAACTCCTTGATGCGGCTCTTCTGCGCCTCGACCTCGGCCTGCATGGTCTTGAAGCCGACCTGCCGCCAGGGATTGTTCAGGGCTGCGTTCGAGAAGCAGATCTTGTGTGGGCCGTTCTTCTTGAACTTGGCGGTGTCGACCATCGTCGGGTTGAGCACCTGCTCCCACGGCTTGTCGGCCGGGCCTGTCGGCGCCGCGTCGAGCAGCGCCAGCTCGGCGTCGTAGTCGGCCTGCACGAAGAACTTCGACTGGTCCCCGGTGCCGGACCCAGTGGCGGCGGATGCACTTCCCGACGGGCTCGCGGCCGGCTCGTCGGTGGCACAGCCGGCGAGGGACAGTACTGTGACAGCGGCAATCGCCGCCATGGAACGTCGCACTATGGTTTCCCCTTATCTCGAAGAAGAACGCGTTGCCGAGACCGCCACGGCGAGCAGGATGATCCCGCCCTGGACGGTCGACCTGAGGGCGCCGGAGACGCCGTAGAAATTCATGAGAGCGAAAAGCAGTTCGAGGGTCAGCGCGCCGAGCATCGCCCCGACGACCGCGCCGCGACCCCCGCCGAGCGCCACCCCACCGAGGACGACAGCGGTGATCGCGCCGAACTCCAGACCAGCGCCGGCCTGGAACGACACGCCGCTGTAGCCGCCCAGGAGGATCGCCGCCACCGCCGCCGCGAGCCCGCTGAGGATGAAGGCGAAGGTCCGGGTACGCCACACGCGTACGCCGCTCAGCTCGGCGGTGCGCGGGTTGTCGCCGACGGCGACCAGCGTCCGGCCGAAGTCGGAGCGCATCAGCAGCACGGCCGCCACCGCCAGGACCACCAGGACCAGCAGCGCGTACGGCACGCGGCCCAGCAGCGGCACATCCTCGAAGGCCCGCCGGCCGAACCGCCGGAACTCCTCGGAGAGCCCACCCTTCGGGGCACCGTCGGACCACAGGTAGACCGCGCCGACGAGGATCAGGAACATGCCGAGGGTGGTAATGAACGACGGCACCCGCAGCCGTGTCGTGATCAGGCCGTTGACCAGCCCGACCAGCGCGCCGAAGGCGAGCAGGAGCAGCACCACCGGCCAGGTACGCGCCGGGTCGCTGTCAATCAGCCGGGCGGCGACCACCACCTGAGCGGTGACCAGGGAACCGACCGAGAGGTCGAACTCACCGGACACGATCACGAAGTACTGGCCGGCGGCGAGCAGGATGATCGGCGCCGAACGACCGAGGAAGGACATCAGCGACTGCGGGGCCAGGAAGTCGGGCTGCCGAATGCCGACGAGCACCAACAGCACCGCGAGAATCGCGAGGATCGGCAGGACACCACCGGGACGCATCCGCGGCAGACGCAGCGGCAGGGAACGGGGCTGGACGGTCTGCATGGCTAGGCCGCCTTTCGCATGGCCCGGCGGGCGTAGACGGCGACCGCGGCGATGATGATGACGCCCCGGATCACCTGCTTGAAGAAGGCGTCGACCTCGAGCTGGTTGAAGATGGCGTCGATGCTGGCCAGCAGCAGCACCCCGCCGACAGTGCCGATGACGCCGCCGCGCCCACCGGCGAGGGCGGTACCGCCGATCACCACCGCGGCGATCGACTCCAGGTCGTAGAGGCCCTCGGTGCCGACGCGCGGGGCGCCCGAGCCGAGCCGACTGGCGAGGTAGATGCCGGCGAGCCCCGCGCACATCGAACACAGGACGTGGGCGGTGACGAGGACCCGGTCGTTGCGGACGCCGGAGAGCCGGGCCACCTCCGGATCCCCGCCGACGGCGACCAGATGGTGGCCGAAGCGGGTCCGCGAGAGCGCGAACCAGGCCGCCGCGGTGACCGCTATCAGCAGCAGGAACGACACCGGCACCGGCCCGATGCGCTGGTAGCCGAGGGCCTGCACCAGCGAGGGTGCTGTGGTGCCGGCCGGGCCGTCGTAGCCGTTGTCGAGGTAGCCCTTGAGCAGCAGCCCGACGCCGAGGGTCGCGATGAACGCGTTGACCCGGAACCTGGTGACGAGGAGCCCGTTGAGCAACCCGACGCCGGCGCTGACGACCAGAACCAGGCCGATCGCCGGCAGCACCGCGCCGTCGCTGCCGTTCATCGTCTCGGCCGCGACGAGGGTGCTGAGACTGATCACGTACGCCACCGAAAGGTCGAGCGAGCCCCCCAGGATGACCAGGGTCTGGCCCACAGCGACCAGCCCGAGGCCGGCGGCGACATGCAGCAGACTCACGGTTGTGGACTGGTTGAAGAGCTGACCACCGTCGAGCAGGACGACCAGCCAGCCGATCGTCAGGGTCAGGGTCAGAGCCACGAAGACGCCCGGTACGGAACGCCGGGCCGGCAACAGCGACAGAGCGCTCACTGGGTCACCTCGGTTCGCGACTGCGGGGCTCGCAAACCCGGCTCACTCCTCGCGCTCACTGGACGCTCTCCCGTGCCGTGCCGACCGCCAGCGCGACGACCTCCTCCTCGGTCGCCCCGGCGGGCAGTTCGCCCGCGACGTGGCCGTCCCGCATGACGACGATCCGATCACTCATCCCCAGCAGCTCCGGTAGATCGGACGAGATCATCAGCACGGCCGCGCCATCACGGGCGAGGCGGCGGACGAGGTCGTGGATGGCTGACTTCGCGCCCACGTCGATGCCCCGGGTCGGCTCGTCGAAGAGCAGGATCCGCGGATTGAGCGCGAGCCATCGGGCCAGCACGACCTTCTGCTGGTTGCCCCCGGACAGAAAGCGGATCTCCTGGTCGTCGCCGGCGCCGCGGATCTCCACGGCGGCCAGCAACTCGCGCACCCGGGCGGTCCTCGCCGCCCGGCCGGACCGGGCAGCGAAGACGGCCCGGCTGGCGAGCAGCGCATTGTCCAGCACCGACTGCCGGGGGACGATCCCCTCGCCCTTACGGTCCTCGGTGACGTAGGCGATGCCGGCCCGCATCGCGGTGCGGGGCGAGCGCAGTCGGACCGGCCGGTCGTCGAGCGTGACGTCGCCGGTCGTGAACGGCGACACCCCGAAGATCGCACGGGCCAGCGCCGAGCGTCCCGAGCCCTGGAGGCCGCCGATGCCGAGCACCTCGCCGGCGCGCAACTGGAGGTTGACGTCCCGCAGCTTCCGGTTGCCGGCGTCGCGAAGGTTGAGCCGCACCGGGCCCCGGTCCTCGGGGGCGGCCCGGTCCGGGTAGTAGCTGGACAGTTCCCGGCCGACCATGTGCCGCACCAACTGGTCGGCGGTGGTGTCCCCGGTGTCCACAGTGGTAACCCGACGGCCGTCCTTGAGCACTGTGATCCGACCGGACAGGTCGAAGACCTCGGCGAGCCGGTGCGAGACGTACAGCAGCCCGATACCGCGCTCCTGGAGCCGGCGCACCAGCCCGTAGAGCAGCTCGACCTCGTGGTCGGCCAGCGCGGCGGTCGGCTCGTCCATGATGAGCAGCCGCGCGTCCAGGGCGAGCGCCTTGGCGATCTCGACGACCTGCTGCTGCGCGATGCCCAACTGCCCCACCTGGGCGTCGGCCGGCAACGCGGTCTCGCCGATCGAGGCGAGCAGCCGCGTGGTGCGCTCGACCATCCCCCGACGATCGACGAGCCCGCGTCGGACCGGCTCGTGCCCCAGGTAGACGTTCTCGGCGACGGTGCGCTCCGGGAGCAGGTTGAACTCCTGGTGGATGATGCCGATGCCGGCCCGCTGCGCGTCGCGCGGGCCACGGAACGTACGCGTCTCACCGCCGAACCCGACAGTGCCCCCGTCCGGGGCGTACCCGCCCGAGACGATCTTCATGAGGGTCGACTTCCCGGCACCGTTCTCACCGACCACGGCGTGCACCTCGCCCGGCGCGACATCGAGGTCGACACCGTCGAGAACGCGCACTCCGAGGAAGGACTTGCCGATGCCCCGAAGGGTGAGCAGCGGCACCGGCCGCGAGTCTGACATCCCGAGCGCCCTCACAGACAGTAGTTATTGATAGTACTCAATGCCACACTACGACGACTTTGAAGCGCTGGACATCAAACTTTCGTGCCAACAGCAATGGCTTACGTTCGCGCGTCGAAAACATTTCCTTGACATCGAGGAAACATCACACGTATGAAGATAGATGTTTGGATGCGCGTCCGCAATCCTCGATCAAGCCCGACTGCCAGCCCGGGCCGCGATCGACAGGCGGTACCGCAGCGAGGGAGCCGAGCGCGACCGCCGTCCACCGGGCAGGACGTCGGACGTTACTTCGTGAATTGACAGTCTTCGATCTCTAGCTCATCCTGACCTCGTGGACCACGGGACGAGAACCACAGTCACCATCACGCTGTGTGACGTCCCGCAGGTCTGACTGCCGTTGCGGCGAACGGCATGAGGACAGGCCAGCGCGCCCGTGTCCCCTCACGTGTCCAGGGTCAACCTGACGCGTCGCAGGACCCGTGGTCGCAATCCCTACGCCCGCCCAACCTAGGAGACGGCATGCGTCGTAACACATTGCTCATCTCGGTGATCGCCGGCCTGTTACTGGCGCTCGGACTCGCCCCACCCGCGTCGGCGGCCCCGGCCTTCCGCGCCCTGGTGTTCAGCAAGACCACCGGCTACCGGCACGACTCGATCCCCGCCGGGATCAGCATGCTCCAGCAGCAGGCCGCCGCGAACAACTTCGAGGTGGTGGCAACCGAGGACTCCAGTGTCTTCACCGCCAGCAACCTGGCGACCTTCGACGTGATCGTCATGCTCCAGACCTCCGGCATGGTCTGGACCTCGACGGCGCAGCGCCAGGCGGTGGAGGGTTACCTCGCCAGCGGCAAGGGCATCGTCGCCATCCACAACGCCACCGACATGGGCATCGAGTCCGAGTACCCGTGGTGGGACCAGACCATCAACGGCGGCGCCCACATGCCCGAGCACTCCCCCGGAGTGCTGCCCGGCACCGCCATCGTCGCCGACAAGAAGCACCCGTCGACTGCCGGTCTGCCGGATCGGTGGAACCGCAGCGAGGAGTGGTACAACTTCGACACCAACCCGCGCGGCAAGGTGCACGTCCTGGTGACCGCCGACGAGCGCACGTACAACCCGGGATCCCGGGCGATGGGCCCGGACCACCCGATCTCCTGGTGTCGCGACACCGCCGGCGGGCGGGTGTGGGCCACCGCGATGGGCCACGCGATCGCCTCCTACAGCGAGACGAACTTCCAGAACCACGTCCTCGGTGGCATCAAGTGGGCCGCCGGGAACGCTGCCGGCGACTGCGGCGGCACCGTCTGGGGCAACTTCGAGAAGCGCACCCTGGACGACAACACCGTCGACCCGATGGCGATGGCCGTGGCCCCGGACGGGCGCGTGTTCTACGCCCAGCGCGGCGGGCAGCTGAAGATCTTCAAGCCCTCCACGAACAGCACGGTGACCGCCGGCACGCTCAGCGTCTACACCGGCGGTGAGGACGGCCTCACCGGCATGGCACTGGACCCCAACTTCGCCACCAACGGGTACGTGTACCTGTACCACTCACCGGCGAGCAGCTCGACCGACGTCAACCGGGTCTCCCGCTTCACGATGAGCGGCGACACGCTGAACACGTCCAGCGGCGTGACGATCATCGACATCCCGGCGTACCGGGACCGGACGTTCCCGGAGCCCGGCCACACCGGCGGTTACATCGAGTTCGGCCCGGACGGCAACCTCTACATCGGCACCGGCGACGACACGCCCCCGAACCTGGACCCCAACTGGCAGGGCTACGCCCCGCTGGACTGGCGCTCGGGCAAGTCCAACCTGGACGCCGCCCGGACCGCTGGCAACACCAACGACCTGCGCGGCAAGCTGCTGCGCATTCGCCCCGGAGCCAGCGGCAGCTACACCATCCCGAGCGGCAACCTCTACCCGCAGGGCACGGCGCAGACCAAGCCGGAAATCTATGCGATGGGCTTCCGCAACCCGTTCCGTTTCTCGATCGACGCGGCCACCGGCTGGGTCTACCTGGCCGACTACGGGCCGGACCGCAACCCGCCCACCACCAACCGAGGCCCCGAGGGCCTAGTCGAGCTGAACGTGATCAAGACGCCCGGCAACTACGGCTGGCCGTTCTGTCACGGCAACAACCAGCCCTACGCGCCGTTCAACCCCGATACCGGCGTCGTCGGCTCGAAGTTCAACTGCTCCTCGCCGGTCAACAACTCGCCCAACAACACCGGGCTGACCAGTCTGAAGCCGGTCGTCATGCCCAACATGTGGTATGGCTACCCCGCCTCGACGACCTTCCCGGAGCTCGGCTCCGGCGGCTCCGCGCCGATGGGCGGCCCGGTCTACCGGTACGACGCGGCGAACCCGTCCGCGACGAAGTTCCCGCCCTACTACGACGGCGTGCACTTCTTCTACGAGTGGTCGCGCAGCTACGTCAAGGAGGTGCACTTCGACTCCTCCACCGCGGTGACCCGCACCAACCCGTTCCTGCCCGGTGGCGGGTTCAACAAGCCGATGGACATGGAGTTCGGCAAGGACGGCTCGCTCTACCTGTTGGAGTGGGGCACCAACTTCGGCGGCGGCAACAGCGACTCCGGGCTCTACCGGATCGACTACATCCAGGGCGGCCGGTCGCCGATCGTCAAGGCCACCGGCACACCCACCAGCGGCAGCTCGCCGCTGACCGTCCAGTTCAGCAGCGCGGGCACGTCCGACCCGGACGGCAACACGCTGAGCTACCTGTGGACGTTCGGCGACGGCACCACCTCCACGGCGGCCAACCCGTCGAAGACATACACCTCCAACGGCAACTACACGGCCCAGTTGAAGGTCACCGACAGCACCGGTAAGACCGGCTTCGCCAACGTCCCGATCACCGTCGGCAACAGCGCTCCGGTGGTCACCATCACCACACCGGGCAACGGAGGCATGCTGACCTTCGGCGACAAGGTGTCGTACCAGATCACCGTGACCGATCCGGACGGCGGCACCGTCGACTGTTCGAAGGTCATCCTCAACCCGGCGCTGGGTCACGACGACCACGCGCACGAGACCACTGAGTACCCCGGCTGCTCGGGCACCATCTCCACGGACCTGCTCGGTGGGCACCCTGATGGCGCCAACCTGTTCTACGTGCTGAACGCGCGGTACACCGACAACGGCGGCTCGGGGGGCGGCTCCCCGCTCACCGGCACCGCGCAGGCGATCCTGCAACCGAAGCACAAGCAGTCCGAGTACTTCAGCAGCCAGTCCGGGGTCCGGGTCGTCGACCAGGCGGCGGCGGAGAGCACCAAGCGCGTCGGTGACATCTCCACCAACGACTGGATCGCGTTCAGTCCGATGAACCTGTCGGGCATCTCGACTGTCAGCTACCGGGTGTCGTCGCCCTCCGGTGGGGGCTCGATCGAGCTGCGCGCCGGCTCGCCGACCGGCACCCTGCTGGCCACCACCACGGTGCCCAGTACGGGCGGCTGGGACAACTACCAGTCCACGACTCCGGTGAGCGTCGCCGCGCTCAGCGGGACACAGACGCTCTACATGGTGTTCAAGAACAGCAGCAACTCGTTCGATCTGGACTCGCACACCTTCGGCGGCAACGGCGTCGGCACGCCCAGCACCGGCGGTGGCCTGGCGGGGAAGACCTACACGGTCACGGCCCAGCACAGCAACAAGCTGATGGACGTCAGCGGTGTCTCCACCGCCGACGGCGCCCAGATCACCCAGTGGGCGTCCACCGGTGGCAACAACCAGAAGTGGCAGGCGGTCGACGCCGGCAGCGGGGCGGTCTACCTGAAGGCGGTGCACAGCGGCAAGTGCGTCGAGGTGGTTGGCAGTTCCACCGCAGCGGGTGCCTTCCTCCAGCAGGCCACCTGCAACAACGGCAACCAGCAGAAGTTCACCGCCACCGCGACGGGAACCTCCGGCGTGTACACGGTGCGCAACGTGCTGAGCGGGCTCTGCGTGGACGTCAACGCTGCCGCCACCACCGACGGCGCCCGGCTGTTGCAGTGGACCTGCCACAGCGCAGCCAACCAGCAGTGGCGGTTTACCGCAGTGTGACCCTGCGGCTGTCGCGGTAACAACTGACGTCCCGGTCGGGACCGGTATCCGAGGAACGGAGCCGGTCCCGGCCGGGACGTCGTCGTCGATCAGGCAGGCCGGCCGGGCGGCGCGGCGAGCAGCCCGGCCGCCGCCAGGTCGTCCCACAACTCCTCCGGGACGACGCTCCCGGACCGTCGCACCGTCTCTACCGCCTGCGCCTCGTTGCGGACGCCGACCACCGTCGACACCACTGCCGGGTGCCGGCGGACGAAGGCGAGAGCCGCCTGCGGCAGGGTCACCCCGTACGTCTCGCAGACCGTGGCGATCCGCCGCGCCCGCTCGATCAGCGCAGCCGGGGCCTGCTGGTAGTTGTAGACGGCGTCGGCCGGCGGCCGGTCCCGCGAGAGCAGGCCCGAGTTGTAGACGCCAGCGATGACCACGCCCACCCCCCGGTTCTCGGCGGCCGGCAGGAGGTCGGCGGCCGCGCCCTGTTCGAGCAGGGTGTACCGCCCGGCGCACATCATCACGTCGACGTCGGTCTCCCGCACGAACCGGGACAGCATCGCCGACTGGTTCATGCCCGCACCGATGGCACCCACGACGCCCTGGTCCCGCAGGTCGATCAGTGCGGGTACGGCCTCGTGCGCGGCCTGCTCCCAGTGGTCGTCCGGGTCGTGCAGGTAGACGACGTCGATCCGGTCCAGCCCGGTCCGCTCAAGGCTGGCCTCGATGGAGCGGAGCACGCCGTCGCGGCTGAAGTCCCACACCCGCCGGTGGGTCGCAGGCACATCGAACCCGTCGGAGTCCCTCAGGTGCGCGTCGTCAGGCGACGGCACCAGGAGTCGCCCGACCTTCGTCGACACCACGTACTCGTCGCGCGGCCGTTGGCGCAGCGCGGCGCCGAGGCGGCGCTCGGACAGACCGAGACCGTAGTGCGGCGCGGTGTCGAAGTACCGGACGCCCGCCTCCCACGCGGCGTCGACCGCCGAGGCGAACTCCTCGTCCGTCGTCGTCCGGTACAGGTTGCCCCCCTGGGCCGCGCCGAAGCCCAGCTCGGTGAGCCGTAGCTGCGGGCGGCGCGGCAGTGCGCGCGCCATCATGACGACTCCAGCCCGTAGACGCGGCGTGCCGTCCCGCCCCAGACCGACACCCGGTCGGCCCCGTCCTGGCCCTCCAGCAGCTCTGCCAGGGTGTCGACCCACAGCTGGTACGAACTGGCGAGCAGGCAGACCGGCCAGTCCGAGCCGAACATCAGTCGGTCCGGCCCGAACGCGTCGAGAGCGTCCTCGACGGCGGGTCGAAGGTCAGCCGACGTCCAGTCCGGGAGCGGCACCTCCGTCACCAGCCCGGAGAGCTTCGCCGTGGTGTTTGGCGAGACCGCCAGCGACCGCAGGTCCCGGCTCCACTCGGTCATCTCCCGACGGCCCAGCGCGGGCTTGCCCAGGTGGTCGAGGACGAAGCTCACCTCGGGCAGGTCGCGCGTGAGACGCGCGGCCATGGGGAGCTGGTGTTGGCGTACCAGCAGGTCGAAGACGAGGCCGGCGGCGCCCACCGCCGCGATCCCCCGACGCACGTCGGGACGGTCCAGGTACGCCGGGTCGCTCTCGGACTGCACGAGGTGGCGGATACCGACGAGGCGTTCCCCACCCCGGGCGGCCCGCAGCCCGTCGAGGCGCTCCGGAACGTCGTCGGCGGTCAGGTCCACCCAGCCGACAACGCCACGGACCAGTGTGTCCTCGTCCGCCACGCGCAGCAGGTCCACGGTCTCCGTGTCGGAGGCGATGGACTGCACCACCACTGTCGCGGTGACCCCGGCCGCCCGGGCCGCCGGCGCGAGATCGGCGGGTGCGAAGTCGGCGTCGATGGCCGCCATTGTCACCGGGTCGATCCACGGTTGCGGGTGCCGGGCGCGGACCCAGAGGTGATGGTGTGCGTCGACGATCCCGGCGTGCCCGGGCTCCTGTGCGCCAGTCATCGGCCCAACCAGCCGCCGTCGACGGGCAACACGACGCCGTTGACGTAGTCCGACGCGGCCGACGCCAGGAACACAGTGGCACCGCCGAGGTCGTCGGCCCGGCCCCACCGCCCGGCCGGGATCCGGCCGAGGATCGCCTGGTTGCGGTCGGGGTCGTCGCGCAGCGCCTGGGTGTTGTCGGTGGCGATGTAGCCGGGCGCGATCGCGTTGACGTTCACCCCGTGGGCCGCCCACTCGTTCGCCAGCGCCTTGGTGAGGCCGGCAATGCCCGACTTCGACGCGGCGTAGCCGGGGACGGTGATGCCGCCCTGGAAACTCAACAGTGACGCTGTGAAAATGATCTTCCCTCGGCCGCGCTCGACCATCGTTCGGCCGATCTCCCGGCTGAGGATGAACTGGCTGCTGAGGTTCACCTCGATGACGTGGTCCCACATCTCGTCCGGGTGCTCCGCGGCCGGGGTCCGGGCGATGGTGCCGCCGTTGTTCACCAGGATGTCGACTGGCCCGAGAGCAACGATGTCGCGGGCCAACCGGTGCACGGCCGCCCGGTCGCCGAGGTCCGCCCGCAGTGCGGCGAACCGGCGGCCGGTGGCGCGTACCCGACGTTCGACCTCGCTGCCCTCCGCTTCGAGCTGGGCGGAGACGCCCACGATGTCGGCACCGGCCAGGGCCAGGGCCTCGGCCATGGCGAGGCCGATACCGCGCCGCGCCCCGGTGACGACGGCCGTCTGGCCGGACAGGTCGAACAACGCCGTCACTGGTTACCCTCCCGCACATCGAGCAGCACCTTCATGACGCCGCCACCCTCCAACGCCTCGAAGGCCGCGCTGGCCGCCTCGACCGGCTCGACCCGGGAGATCAGCTGCCGTGCCGGGATCGCGCCCGAGGCGACCAACCGGATCGCCTCCACCATGTCGTCGCGCTGATACAGCCGGGCACCGAGCAGTTCCAGCTCACGCCAGAAGAACCGGTGCAGGTTGACCTCGCGGGGCTGGGGATGGATCGCCACCATGACCAGCCGCCCGCGAGTGGTGAGGACGTCGACAGCCGTGGTGACGCCGGCCGGTGCGCCGGACACCTCGAAGGCGATGTCGGCGCCCGCGCCATCGGTACGGTCGTTGACAAGCGCCACGACATCGGTCGCTCGCGGGTCGACTGCCTCGATCCCGATCCCCTCGGCCACCTCGCGTCGGAACGGGTCCGGCTCGACGAGGAGCACCCGCGCGCCACGGCTCCGCGCGACGGTGGCGATGAGGACGCCGACCGGTCCACCACCGACCACGACCACCTGGTCGTCGGCGGTCACGTTCCCCCGGCGTACGTCGTGCACGGCGACCGCCACCGGCTCGACGAGCGCCGCGTGGTCGAGGGGCAACTCCTCCGGAAGCGGCAGGGCCAGTTCCACCGGCACGGTCCAGGAGGACTGCATGGCACCCGGCGAGTCGATGCCGAGGAAGTTCATCTCGTGACAGACGTGGGAGTTGCCCCGCTGGCAGGCGGCGCAGCGTCCGCAGGGTCGGGTCGGCATCACGGTCACGGGCTGACCGATGTTCCAACCGGTAACGCCCTCGCCGACGGCCGCGATCCGCCCGGACATCTCGTGCCCGATGATGGCGGAGTCACCGACCCGGGCATCCATGTCCCCGTGGTAGATGTGCAGATCCGTACCGCAGATCCCGGTGTACGCCACCTCGATCCGTACCTGGCCGGGGCCCGGTGGCTCCGGGTCGCGGTTCTCGATTCCGAGGTGTCGCGCTCCCCGGTAGACGACTGCCTTCATCGTTCCTCCGTCTCGACGGTCGGTACGTCGGTCGTACCGACCGGGCATGGTCGTGGGTGCATCGCCGCCGCGATGCACCCACGCCTTACCTGTTCTGGTTGTCAGCTCAGTGCCGTACGGTCGGCGACACCTCGTTGCGGGAGTTCAGCGACACGACAGGCACCTGGCGGGTGGGGATCACCCCGTCGACCCCGGCCAGCAGCCGTCGTCCGGCCCGCTCCGGCCGGACGTTGGGGCTGTCGGCCGTCTGCGCCTGCGGACGGCGGTTGACCGCCCGGATCCGCTCCTCGTCCACCCGGACCCCGAGCCCGGGTGAGTCGCCGAGGATGAAGGCGCCGTCCTCGACGTGCAGGTCGATGGAGACACCAACGGGCGTGTGCAGGTCCTGCAACTCGCTGGTCAGGTGGTTCGGCACTGAGGTCGCGGCGTGCAGCAGCCCGACCGGGCTGTTGCCGATCGGGCTGACCGGCAGGTCATGGGCGTGGGCCAGGGCGGACGCCCGCAGGAAGTGCGTGACCCCCCAGACGGCCGCCATCTGGACGATGTCGACCGCACCGGCAGCGATCAGCGGACGGTACTGTTCGAGCCCGGTGAGGTTCTCACCGGTGGCGACCGACGCGGACACGCCTCGGCTGACCGCGGCGAGACCCTCGGCGTCCCAGCGCCGCACCGGCTCCTCGATCCAGATGAGATCCAGTGTGCGTTCCAGTTCGCAGACATGCCGGACCGCCTGCTTGCGGGTCCACGCCTCGTTGACGTCGAGCATCAGACCCGGCCGTCGACCGTGCCCGGCCTCGGTCAGGACCTCCTTGACCAGGCTCAGGCGGTGCCGATCGCGCTCGATGTCGAGGCCGCCCTTGAGCTTGGCCGCTCGCAGGCCGTGGCTGGCGTAGACCTCGTACTCCGCGACGAGTTCGTCGTCGGTGAGCCCGATGTCCAGCCCGGACGCGTAGGCGGTGACCCGCCGGTCCCGTCCGCCCAGCAGCCGCCACAGCGGCTCGCCGGCGGCCTGCGCCTTGATGTCCCAGAGTGCGGTGTCCAGAGCGCCGATGGTGCCGAACACCGGCCCCGCGTGGCCAGCCTTGAAGGTGTGCCGCAACATGCGGTCGTACAGGGACGTGACGGCCCGGGGGTCTTCACCCTCGATGGCTGGGAAGATCCGCTCGATCTCGACGTGCGGCCCGAGGCCCACTCCCGAAATGCCCTCGTCGGTGTCGACGATGACGATCGAGACCGGGACCACCCCGTCGGCGAACACACCGTTGGCGTCGCCGACTGGTCGGCCCCATTCCTGGACCGTGGAGAGCGTCCGATATCCCGTGATCCGCATGTCAACCCTTCGTGGAACCGGCGGCCACGCCGTCGGCAATTTGGCGCTGGAGGAACAGGTAGACCAAGAGGACGGGTATCGCGGCGATCAGCACCCCGGAGGCGAAGGTGGGGATGTTGTCGGAGTACTGCCCGCGCAGCGAGGTCACCCCGATCATGAGCGTCCGGTGATCGGCCGAGGGCATCATCACCAGCGCCATGAGGACGTCGTTCCAGCAGAACAGGGCGTTGAGGATGCCGACCGACAGCAGCGCCGGGGTGCCCAGCGGCAGCATGATCCGGCGGTACACGCCGTACACGGTGCTGCCGTCGATCCGCGCGGCGTCGACGATCTCCGGCGGAATGCCCTTGTAGTAACTCGTCATGAGGAAGACCGTGAAGGGCAGGAACTGGGCCACGTAGACCAGGATCAGACCCGGGTACGTGTCGATGAGCGCGGTGTCGGCCATGATCCGAGCGAGCGGCACCATGATCACCTGGAACGGGATGAAGAGCCCCGCGAGGCAACCCAGGAACAGCGCCGACGAGCCGCGGAACCGCAGTTGACTCAGGGCGAAGCCGGCCATCGACCCGAACAGCAGCAGCAGGAACACCGACACCGTCACCACGAACAGCGAGTTGATGAAGTAGCGGCCCATACCGACGCTGTTCCACGCCGTGCTGATGTTCTCCCAGCGTAGGGCGTCGGTCAGGCCGAACCGGTCGAGGATGTAGTCACGCCGGGTCTTCATCGCGACGTTGGCGGTGAACAGCAGGGGGTAGATCGTCGCCAGGGCGAGCAGCGACATGGGGATGGCGACCAGCCACCGTCCCAGGCGGAGGCGAGACATCAGTCCTCCTTTCCGGATCGTTCGAGCAGCTTGATCTGGAGAAGCCCCACGACGAGCATGATCATGAAGAGGATCGTCGAGGCCGCCGACGCGAGAGCCGGACGGTTCATCTGGCCCTGCTGCTTCCAGATGTAGAACTCCGGCAGGTACGTCGACCCTTCCGGCCCGCCGCTGGTCATGATGTAGAGGAGGCCGAACATCGAGGTCAGCATCCCGATCATCGTGGTCACGAAGACGAACTGGATGGTGCGCGAGAGGGCCGGAATGATCACGTGCCAGACGACCTGGCCGAGCGTCGCCCCGTCCACCCGGGCGGCGTCCAGGAGCGCGGGGTCCAGCGTGGCGAAGCCGGCGAGGAACACCACCAGGGCCATCCCGAAGGTGGCCCAGATATGCACGCCCACCACCATGAACATCGCGATGTCCGGGTCCCCGAGCCAGTCCACCGGACCGACACCGAACGACCCGAGCACGGCGTTGAGCGGGCCGTCGAAAGCGAGCAGCAGGTTGAAGATCGCACCGACGATGACCGGCGACAGCACCGCCGGGAAGAAGTAGACGCTGCGGTAGAAGCGGTGGCCGGGCACCCGAAGGTAGATGAACGTCGCGAGCAGACCGGGGATCGCCACCGCCACCGGCAGCAGGAGCACCAGCAGCCCGACGTTTTTCAGCGCGGTCTGGAACAACGGGTCGGCGAAGAGCTCGCGGTAGTTGCCGAAACCGACAGCCGTCCCGTTCTGCTCACCGTCGCCGGTGAAGGAGAAGTTGACGCCGAGGAGCAGCGGGTAGAGCCGCAGCAGCACGATGATCAGGACGGCCGGGAGGACCAGGATGTAGGGGGCGAAGCGCTCGGCCCGCAGGCCGCCACGGGTGCGACGGGGTCGTACGCCACTCCGATGCGCGGCGGGGGTGACCGCCGCCCCGCCGGCCCGTCCGGCCGAAGCCGGACGGACCGACGGTTGCGTGTTTCCCATCGGCACGATGTCAGCCCGCCTGGTCGGAAGCGGCCAACTGCTTCACCACCTCGTCGACGGTGATCGACCCGCTGAGCAGCTGCTGGGAGAGGCGCCCCATCAGGTCCAGCGTCTTCGAGGAGAGCGCCACGTGCAGAGCGGGCTTGCCACTCTTCAGCTCGCTGACGATCGTGGAGACCGCGGGCCCGCCCGCCGACACGTCGATGGTGGTGTCGGCGGCGATCGCGCCGGCGTCGGCGTAGAAGGCCTTCAACGCCTCGGCCGAACTCAGGGCGCGCACCAGGTCGGCCGCCACCTTCGGGTCCTTCGTCCACTTGGCGACCGCGTAGCCGATGCCACCGTCGTACGGGAGGCTCGGGGTGGTGCCGGCGGTGACGACCGGGGCCTTCATGACGCCGAGCTTCTCCGCGGTCAGGAACTCGTTGAAGTCCTGCCAGTGCCCGACGTCCGACATCAGACCCATGACGTGCGCGGCCTTGCCGGACTGGAAGAGCGCGAAGGAGTCGTTGAACATGGCGGTCGAGTTGGCCCCGTCGCTGTTCATCTTCTTGTCGCCGGCCTCCTTCCAGGTCTGGAAGATCCGCTTGATGTTGGGCGAGTTCCAGTCGCGCTTACCGGCGATCCAGGCGTCGTACTCCGCGGCGGTGAGGGTGGTCGAGCCCAGGCTGGAGAGCCAGAACTGAATGCCGACACCCTCCTTGTTGCCGAGGGCGAAGCACTTGGAGCCGGCCTTGGCGATGGCGGCGCAGTCGGCGACAAACTTGTCCCACGTGGTGGCCGGGCTCGCCGGGTCGAGGTTCGCCTTCCGGTAGATTTCCTTGTTGTAGTAGATGGGGTAGCCCTGGAGCGTCACCGGGGCGGCGTAGGTCTTGCCGTCCTTGGCGAATGCCTCCCAACCGGCCAACCGCTGCTTGTCCTCGGCCACGTAGTCGTCGAGGGGCACCAGCGCGTCCACCCGGTCGCGGATCTGGCCGCCACCGTTGAACAGCATCACGTCTGGGCCCTTGCCGGACTGGATCGCCGCACCGAGCAGTGTGTAGTACTGGTCGAAGGGCTGCGCGACGAACTCGACCTCGACGTCGGCGTGCTTCTTCTTGAAGTCGGCCTTGGCCTTCTCCAGATAGGATTTGGCGAACGGCTCGCCGGACTTCCAGTCCCACACGACCAACTTGCCGTCCGAGCTGGTTGACTTGCCCGAATCGCTAGCACTTCCACAACCGGCCAGGGCCAGGCCCACAACGAGGACGGCCGACCATATTGCGCGCTGTCTCATCGATTGTCACCTCTATATGGGGGGTGGCCGACGGGTGTCCCGCGAGCCAAATGTTGACCGGAAGGTAACTCGTATGACGTGTGACGTCAACAGTCGGCCGTACACTGACCCAGACGTCGTGCCACGGCGAGCCATTCGGAGGGGGACATGACGCCACCGCAGGAGACAGCCCTGAACAGCCCGGCGACCCCGGCGTGGGTGCGTCGGCCGACCAACCTCGCCAGGGCGGTCACCGCCGAACTGGTGGAGCGCATCGTCCGCGGCGTACACCCGTCCGGGTCGTCCCTGCCTCCCGAGCCGATCCTCTGCGAGACCTTCGGCGTAAGCCGGACCGTCGTCCGGGAGGCAGTGAAGATCCTTCAGGAGAAGGGGCTGGTGCAGGTCCGTCAGGGCGCCGGCACCATGGTCACCCCGCCGTCACACTGGGACATGCTCGACGAGCTCGTCCTCGCGGCCACCATCGCCGTGGACGACAGCCTCGCCATACTCGACGACCTGGTCGTCACCCGGCGGGTGCTGGAGTCCGACATGGCGAACGTCGCCGCTCGCCTCGCCGACAGCGGGACAGTCGATCGACTGCGGGCCATGGTGGACCGGATGGACGAACTCGTCGACGACCACGTCACCTACCACGACCACGACCGGGCCTTTCATGACACGATCATGCAGGCATCCGGGAACCGCATCGCCCGTGGCGTCGTACGCGCGCTGGAGAGCCAGGTCATCAACACCGCCCGGTACATGGGCCGGACCGAGCGGGCGTTGTGCGTGGCGTCCAACCAGGGGCACCGACGTATCTACGAACGCATCGCGGCCCACGATCCCAACGGCGCCGCCGAGGCGATGTTCACCCACATCACCGAGGCCTGGCTGGTCCGTCGTAGTGGTTCGGGGAGCCCGGTCCGCCTCGAACGCTGACCGTCACGGGCAACGGACGGCGCCCGCCCCCGAGGTACGGGAGCAGGCGCCGCCAGCTGTGGCCGACATCAGTCACGAGAACTGGGCGAAGAACCTCCAGATCTCACCCTTGGTCCAGGTGGTGATGCCGCTCTCGGCATAGGTGCCGTCCACCGGGCCGGGCATGTGGCCGTTGTCGTACGCGGCCCACTGCACCGGGTATCCGGCTCGGCAACCCGAGTACGTGGTCGTGACGTGCGTGCGGCTGCCGGCCGCCGGCTCGCGCGGGCTCTGCGCGGTGCAGCCGTTGTTCCGGACGAACGTGTCGCGCAACGCCCGGCCACCCGAGATACCCAGGACGTTGTCCGAGATGCCGTGCAGCCCGAAGTACGCGATGGGCTGCGTACCGCCACTGCAGCCGCTGATCTGCCCACCGGAGATGACGGCGACGGCGCGGAAGACGTTGGCCCGCGCGCAGGCGACGGCGTAGCTCATGCCGCCACCCCAGCTGAAGCCGAGTGCGAACCGCTGCCTCGGGTTGACGCAGAGGCTGCTCTCGATCCGGCTGATCATGTCGTCGACGAAGACGATGTCCTCACCGCCGGAGTTGGCCCAGCCGTTGCCGAACCCCTGGGGCGCGACCAGGATCGCGCTGTTGTTCGACTGCTCCTGCTGCCCGTAGTAGGACCACGGGGTCCCGCTGGTGCCGCCGGAGGAGATCTCCTGCATGGTGCCGCCCCGCCAGTGGAAGGCGAAGATCAACCGGTAGGGGTTGCTGTTGTTGTAGTTGGCGGGCACCCGGAGGATGAAGGTCCGGCTCTTGCCGTTGCTCTGGATCGTGTGCGTGCCGCTGGCCAGCGTCGGCGCCTTGCCGCACCCGCTGCCACCCGACGGCGGTGGGTCGCTGCCGCCCACCTGGACGAGCTGCCACTGCTGGTTGGTGCCACCCCAGTCGGCGTACTGCACCACGTTCCCACCGTCAGCGGTGGACGCGCCCTGCACCTCCACCGCCTTGCTGCTGTTGCGGTTGATCAACCGAACATAACCACCGTCCGAGTCAGCCAACCGGAACTGCTGATTCGTCCCGTTCAGATCAGCCCACTGCACGACCGCACCACCGTCAGCGGTGGAAAACCCACTGACATCGAGCACCTTGCCCGAGTGCCGCGACTTGACCCGGTAGTAGCCACCCCCGGAATCCACAAACTGCCACTGCTGATTGACCCCGTTGTTACGCGTCCACTGACTGATCCGCGCCCCGTCATTCGTAGCCGAGGCATACAGGTCCAACGCCTTGCCGCTGTTGCGGTTCACCAGCACGTAGGAGGCGTTGGTGTCCACTGTCGCTGCCGCCGCGGGCGCCGCGTTGGCAGCGACGAGTGCGCTGGCTGCCATGGCCGCGGCCGCCGCCGCGGCCAACCCTGACCGCCAGCGTCTCTGTCGAGAGGCGGGACGAGCCTCACCAAGGGCTTTCATGGTCCACTCCTTCGATCGGGGTCACCCACGAGCAGAACGCCCGTGTGTGCCCTGGCGTGCGTGCCGGCGTCTGGTGGTGGCCTCAGCACGTCTGGGGGTGTTGTGCGGGCAACCCGCGGCCAACGGTGTACGTCGATGGCGATGCCACGATCCGGGCTTCGCGGCAGGCCCGCGCCAAACCGCGCGGTGCGACGTCCTGGCTCCCGGTAGCCGGGTGGCCCGCAGGGTGAAAATTAGCGGTCAAGACGTCATACGTCAAACGATTGGTATCGATCCGCGCGATCACGGCCAGCAACAACCTGACGGTCACGGCGACCCGCCCCGGAGAGGGCGGGCCGCCGTGCGTCGCGCCTCGCCTGGGCGGGCGCCGGCCGGATCCCGAGCGGCCGGCAACTCCCGCTCCCCCAGGCGATGGCGGCGGTCGTCAGCCGATTCGGACCAGTTGCCACTGCTGGTTGTTGCCGCCCCAGTCGGCGTACTGGACGATGTTTCCACCGTCGGCGGTGGACGCGCCCTGCACCTCCACGGCCTTGTTGCTGTTGCGGTTGATCAGGCGCACGTAGCCATCAGCCGAATTCGCGAGTCGGAACTGCTGGTTCGTGCCGTTGAGATCGGCCCACTGCACGATCGCGCCGCCGTCGGCGGTGGAGAAGCCGCTGACGTCGAGCACCTTGCTGGAGTTGCGCGCCTTCACCCGGTAGTAGCCACTCCCCGAGTCGACGAACTGCCACTGCTGGTTGACGCCGTTGTTCCGCGTCCACTGGCTGATTCGCGCCCCGTCGTTGGTGGCCGAGGCGTAGACGTCCAGCGCCTTGCCGCTGTTTCGGTTCACCAACACGTACCAGGCGCTGGTGTCCACCCCGGAGCCCGGCGGGGGCGTGGTGGGCGGGGTCGAGCCACCGTTCAGGGCGTCCAGGACGGCGGTGTACGCGGCCTTCTTGTTGCCGTTGCAGTCGAACAGCAGAGCGTTGTCCGACCCGCGCCACGAGTCGCAGTCGCGCACACCCCAGGTGGTGATGCCGGTGCAGCGGGAGACGGCCAGGCAGGCGCGGGTGACGGCGCCATAGATGTTGGCCTGGTTGCCGCCGGTCATCACGTCCAGCTCGGTGATCTGCACATCCACACCGAGATCGGCGAACCGCTGCAGGTTCGCCTGGTAGTCACCGGCCAGCGAGGTGCCCAGGTGCGACTGGAAACCCACGCAGTCGATCGGCACGCCACGGGACTTGAAGTCCCGCACCATGTTGTAGATCCCCGTCGACTTCGCGTTGATCCCGTCGGTGTTGTAGTCGTTGTAACACAACTTCGCACCCGGATCCGCGGCCCGCGCCGCCCGGAACGCCGCCTCGATCCAGTCATTACCGGTGCGCTGCAGGTTCGAGTCCCGACGCCCACCGCTACCACCGTCGGCGAACGCCTCGTTCACCACATCCCAGGCATAGATCTTGCCCCGGAAGTGCGTGGCGACCTGGGTGACGTGGTTGATCGCCGCGTTCCGCAACGCGCTGCCGGACATGCCCTGCGCCCAGCCCGGCTGCTGCGCGTGCCACAACAACGTGTGGCCGCGCACGCTCATGCCGTTGGCCTGCGCGTGGCTGACCAGGCGGTCACCACTCGAGTAGGTGAAGGTGCCCTGCTGCGGCTCGGTCGAGCTCCACTTCATCTCGTTCTCGGGCACCACACTGTTGAACTCACGGTTCAGGATCGTCGTGTAGGCGCTGGTCGACAGCTTGCCGACGGCGACAGCGGCGCCGAAGTAGCGGCCCTTCTCGGCGGCGGCCGCCTTCAGGGTCGTGCCGGCACCGGATGCGGGAGTCAGCGCCACCGTCATACCGGTGGTGAGGGCGACGGCGATGGTCGCCGCCGCCAGCATCGTTCTCATGGGTTTCATGGCGTTCCTTTTCAGTGGTTGCATCGGTGGTGGTGATGTGCCACTTCGCTCGGGGCGACTGATCGGGGCGGTCATCCTGGCCGCCCGGCATCAGCACGCACAGTCCGAGAGGGCTGTCGCCGGCAACTGCCGGGTCCGAGTGACGTCCGCATGCCCTTGCGAACGCCGTGATCGGAGGCACGACCAGTGCGGCTCGCCCGGTGAGCCACGGGAACGATCGTCCTCTATATCGAGAGTGAGCGATAACATGCCGTTCGTCAAGACGTAACGGGCCGTTCACGCCGATCTCCCGGAACGCCACGTTTCGCCCGGTAACCAAAGGCCCAGGGCAACCGTGTTCAGCCGCCGCGCGATCAGCGGACGAGTCGTACCACCGCGCCGCTCGGAGCACGCCGGAGGGCAACCCTGTTATCGCTCACAGTCGCCGGCCGCGACTGTTGGCGGTTCACGAGCACCTGATGGCCGAGCTACTTGGAGACGGCCACCCCGGCGCGTATTCCGGCGACCAGGTCGGCGGTGGTGTGGGCCTCGATGCCGGGCTGCGGGGCGTCGGCGAACCGCTCGACGACCGACCGGACGTGTCGCTCGGCGGGTGCGGCGAGGCCGTCGTAGACGGCTGCGAACAACTCCCGCGCTGGCTGCCTGAGCCATTCCCGCGGAAGGAGCTCCACCGGCAACTGCGGATCGAGGACGGGGAAACGCCGGAAGGTGTCCATTACCTCGGTACGGGTCCGCACCGCCGCGGCGCCGTCGACCTGCCCGGACAGCACCCCGGGCAACAGTGGCGTCCACCGCCGGAGGAACGCGTCGTAGCTCCGGCTGATCGCCTCGATGTCCCAGGCCTCGATCGGTGCGCGGTGAATGGTCGAGGCGAGCGCGGTCTGCCGCCCGCGAAACACCGTCACGGCGCCGAGGGTGAGCCGGTCGAGCTGGGTCCGAGCCGCGGGAGTCAGCTCCTGCGGCGAGATCCACAGACCGTCGTACAGCGGGGCGTAGCCGAGCCACCGGAGTTGCGCCCGCAGGGCCCGGCGCTGCGTACTGCGATCCTGCGGCAGCGAGAAGGCGACGATCGTCCAACACCCGTCCCACAGCGCCGTCGAGGCGGTGGACGCGAGAATCCACTGCCCGCCGGCGGAGAGGTTGGCGGCGGCGGCGCGGCTGAGCCGGTAGGAGCTGCGCCGCCCCAGTCGACTGCCCTCCAGCACGCCACGACGGGCCAACCGACTGATCGCGGTCCGCGCTCCGGCCGTCGTCACGCCGGTCTCCCCGAGCAGCGCGACGATGGCCGCGGACGGGAGGGCGACCCGGGTCCGCAGCGTGTAGTCCGCCAACAGGGTCACCGCGACACCCTGGGGCGAGGTGCCGACCTGCCGGCGGGGCAGCCGGGGTGGCTGGTCTCCGTCGTCCGGATAGATCTCGTCGATGTCGAAAGGGCTTGCCACAGGCGCTCCGTGCTCCTCGGGGACGGCAAGACGACTGTAGACGGACGGCCACAGCTCCCCCATAAATCGAGAATCCTCGATTGACACTTCCTGGCCCGGACGGAACACTAACTGCCACGCGACGCCATCCGAAGCCGGGCTGGGCGAGCCACAGGTAGCGGGCATCGTGCGATCACCGCGGGAGTCGGGCACACCGCGACCGGATCGCACTGCCAATCCAGCCTGCACAGGCAATCGAAGGAGTCGTCAGTTGAGAATCAGAAGGAAACTGCTACTCGCCCTGGCCGCGTCACTGGTGGCGGCCGGCCTGGTGGCCCCCACGGTCGGGCCCGCGTACGCGGCGTCGCTGACCGAGGTGACCAGCTTCGGCGACAACCCGGGCCGGATGCGCATGCACGTCTACGTGCCGGACAACCGCCCGGCCCGGCCTGCGGTCGTGGTGGCCATGCACGGCTGCGGCGGGTCCGGCCCGGGCTTCCACTCCGGGAGCGAGTTCGCCAGCCTCGCCGACCGCTACGGGTACATCGTGATCTACCCGTCCGCCACCCAGCAGGCCGGGTTCGGCAACTGTTTCGACGTCTGGTCGGACGCCGCGAAGCGACGTGGCGGCGGCAGCGACCCCGTGTCGATCGTCTCCATGATCCGGTACGTGCAACAGCAGTACGCGGCCGACCCGCAGCAGGTCTACGCCACCGGCAGTTCGTCCGGCGGCATGATGACCAACCACATGCTCGCCCTCTATCCCGACCTGTTCAAGGCCGGCGCCGCGTTCATGGGCGTGCCGTTCAACTGCTTCGCCAACGCGGCGGACTACCCGCCCACCAGCAGCCAGTGCACCGGCGGAAACATGAACCGGACTCCGCAGCAGTGGGGCGACGCGGTCCGCCAGGCGTACCCCGGCTACTCCGGGCCCCGCCCGCGCGTGCAGCTGTGGCACGGCACCAACGACACGCTCGTGCCGTACTCGTTGTTGCAGGAGGCGATCGAGCAGTGGACGAACGTGTTCGGGCTGAGCCAGACACCCACCTCCACCGACACCCCTCAGGCCAACTGGAACCGGCGCCGGTACGCCGACAACGGCGGCACCGTCCAGGTCGAGGCGTACAGCATCCAGGGTGCCGGGCACAGCCTGCCCTCCGGCGGCATGGCGGCGTCAGCCATCGCGTTCTTCGGACTCACCAACCCCACGACGCCGCCCCCGACCACCCCGCCGCCCCCCACCACGCCGCCGCCGACCACGCCGCCGCCGGCTTCCGGCGCCTGCCGGGTGACTGTCGACGTCAACGCCTGGAACACCGGGCTGACCGAGAACATCACCGTCACGAACACGGGCACCAGCGCCGTCAACGGCTGGTCAGTGGTCTTCACCCTGCCGGGTGGGCAGACCATCACCTCGGGCTGGAACGCCACCTACTCACCCAGTTCGGGGCAGGTGACGGCCCGCAACGTCTCCTACAACGGCGGCATCCCCGCCAACGGCTCGGTGAGCTTCGGCTTCCAGGCCACCCACACCGGTGACAACACCCGACCGTCCTCGTTCACCCTCAACGGCGCGTCCTGCACTGTCGCCTGAGACCCATCCGCGCGTGCGCCGGTCACCATGAGCTGGTGACCGGCGCACGACTCGTTCGGACGCCGCCAGGATCAGCGGTATCCGGCGGTCACCACGTTGGCCTGCACGGCGTTCTCGATCGCGTCGGACGGATAGCCGGCGACCATCGCCCCCTCGTAGAAGGTTCCGGCGCTCAGGTTGGCGCCGCCGTCGGGCTTGCAGCAGTCACCGCCACTGCCCAGGATGATCGCGCCCTGCTTCTTCATCGGGCTGTATCCCGGCGGGAGCGAGCCGTCCCACAGCGTGTAGAGGTTGCCGGCCTGCGCGTCGCTGCCCTTGATGGCGAAGCGGGACACGCCGTTGTTCTTGAGCGTCGCGGTGACGAACTTGCTGGTGAATGCGCGTTGGTTCGGGTTCCAGGAGCTGCTGCCACCCGGGAAGAGACCCCACTCGAGGTCGGCCTGCACCCACGGGCCACTGCCGGAGCAGCCGCCGAACCAGCACTGCTTGCCGAAGTTGATGGCGTCCATCGCCCCGGCGGCGTCTGCCTTCCTGGTCGTCTCGCTGTTGCCGTAGTCGAAGCAGCAGCCGCTGTTGACGTGGGTCCCGCTGGTCACCATGTACATGCCCTCGGGTGCCGCGCCGGTCGGCACGCCGGTGAGGTGCCCGTCGCGCCAGTAGCTGTTGCCGGGGTTGATGTAGAGCGAGTACGCCTTCGCGCCGCCAACGGTCAGCGACTCCGAGGTTGCGGTCGCCGGCCTGCTCTGGGGGGAGCCCGGAACGACGCTCGACCCCTGGTACCAGAGGTCGTTGCCACGCCCGGACTGGTCGAAGACGACGGTAATCACGCAGGTCGTGCCGGAGCAGAACGAGTCCTGCGTCGCCGCGTTGGCGGTGCCGCCCGTGCCCGTGAGCCCGATGTTGCGGGTCGTGTTGTCCGACGAGCGTCGGACCTGGTAGAGGTTGCCGGCGTACGCCTCGTAGAGCGCCCGCGTGGTGCTGTGCGCCGCGATGCACGGGGTGCCGCCGGAGGCGTAGATGTCGCACGGGCGCGCGCCGGTCGGTGGGTTGGTCGGCGGCGGGGTGGTGGTCGGCGAGGCCCACTGCTGGTTCGCGCCGCCGTTGCAGGCCCAGAGGATGATTCTGGTGCCGTTCGCTGTGGCGGCCGCGTTGGCGTCGAGGCACAGCCCGGACTGCACGCCGGTGATGGTGCCGTTGCTGTTGACGTTCCACTGCTGGTTGTTCTGGCCGTTGCAGTCCCAGATGATCACCTGGGTGCCGTTGGCGGTGCCGCGGCCGGAGGCGTCCAGGCACTTGTTGCCGTACACCTGGAGTTGCTTTGTCGACGTCCACGTCCAGGTCTGGCCGGCAGTGCCGTTGCAGTCCCAGAGCTGCGTCTGGGTGCCGTTGGTGGTGCTGGAGTTGGGCACTTCGAGGCAGCGGCCGGAGGGCGTACCGATGATCGGGGTGCTCTGCCCCGGCACGATGGCGGCCGCCATCGGGGCGGCGGCGGCCTCGGCGATCGGCGACGGGGCACCGGGGGTGGCGCCGATGCCGACGAGAATGCCGACCAGCGCGGCCGCCAGGGCGGTCAGACGTCGGGCGCGCTGACGTCTCGAGACAAGATCACGGGCTGTTCCGGGCCCGAGGGGGGACGGGGTTCGCACGAGGTGGCTCCTCGGAGTCGTGGAAGCGCGGTGGGGGTGTCGACGCGCCACGGGTGGTGGTGGCGGTGGCGAATCGATTCGCAGCGAATCGTATGACCTTTGTTTAATTTATGTCAATGAATGTGGTGCCGAGTGGCGCGCTGGCCGTTGGGCGGACGGCCAGCGCACCACTTTCCCCGGGACGCCTACCGCCCCAGGAGCCGCCACGTCTGGTTCAACGGGCTGCCCAGGTTGACCGCCCTGCAGGTCCACTGGTGGACCAGCGCGCCGGCCGCCGTGGAGACCGCGTTGACATCGACGCACTTGCCACTGTGCCGGGCGACGAGTTGGTAGTCGTGCGAGTCGTTGCCCGAGTAGGTCACCTTGCGCAGTGTGAACTGCTGGTTGGGGGCGTTCAGGCAGGTCCACTGGTGCACTGCCGCGCCGTCGGCGGTGGAGACGCCGCTGACGTCGAGGCACTTGCCGCTCTGCTGGTTGACCACCGTGTAGGTGTTGGCCACGCCGGCGACCGGGCGGAAATTCCAGAGCTGCTGGTCACCGCCGTCGCAGTAGTTCTGCTGTTGGACGTTGCCGTCGGCGGTGCTCAGGCCGGCGTTGTTCAGGCACTGCTGGGAGTGCTGGGCCACCGCCACCGACTGGAAGCCACCATCCGCGGGGGGCAGCAGCGTGACGGTGTAGGTGTCGGTCTGGTTGGTGTACGGCACTGTGACTGTGGCGTTGTTGTTGGACACACCGACCACGCTGTTCGAGACGGTGACCGGCCCCGCCACCGCGCCGCCACCGTTGTGCGGGATGCGTTGGGTGAGCACCCGGACCTGGTTGTTCTGCACGATGCCGCTGGTGGTGTCCAGGCGCTGCAGGTTGACGGTCAGGTTGCCGGTGGTACGACCACCGCCGATGAGCACCTTCGCCACCCCCGCCGTCTTCGTGGCGTACGCGTCGTACGACTGGCTGGGGGTCACCGCGACGTTCTCCCCGACCTGGGAGGCGTAGTAGCGGTAGTTCCACCACTCCCCCTTGGGCTGGTGCTGGCCGGCCGAGTTACGGATCAACAGGTTGCCGAGGTCGTTGTGCAGGCTGCCGCCGCTGGCCCAGTTCGCCCGCAGGCCGTCGGCCTTGGCCCGCTCCAGGCGCGCGATGTACCAGGCGCCGTCGGCCGGGTTCTGCTCGTCGGGCGCGCCGTACTCGTTGATCTGGTAAGGACGCGGGTGGGCGATGCCGCGCGGGTCGAGGGTGGCGTTGGCGGCGGCGACGTTGGCCACCGGGTCACCGGGCAGCGAGTGCCAGCTGATGATGTCCGGCACCGTGTTCGTCGAGCGCACGAAGTCCAGGTACTGGTTCCAGAAGGCGTGGTTGGTCGACGGTACGCAGGCGCAGCTCGGCCCGACGATGAGCTGGCTGGGGAACTCCGCCCGGATGCGCTGGTAGGTCCGCCGCCACAGTTCGAGGTACTGGGAGATCGGCCGGTTCCAGAAGATGGTGATGTTGGGTTCGTTCCAGATGTCCCACTGCACCGACAGCCCGGACGCCCGGACGTCGCTGATCAGGCGGGTCAGGAAGTTGTCGTAGTCGGTCCAGTTGCCGTTGTCCCCGGGGAAGCGGGAGATTCCGGCGCCGTCGGCACCCCAGAGGTCGTGCGGCAGGATGATGAACTTCCCGCCGAGGGCGGTGGTCCGACGCGCCTGGGCGACTGTGGAGTTCCAGCGGCGGTCGTAGGTTCCGCCGACCCAGCCACTGCCCGGGAGCTGCGCGCCGCCGGCGCGCATGTACTGGAACTTGACGTCCCGGTAGAAGTGGTCGGCCGGACCGCTGGCGTTCTCGGTCATGCCGTAGATCCAGCCGGAGGCGCGGTAGGTCGGCGCACCGCTGGTGGTGGCGAAGTTGACGCTGATCGACTCGTCGGCGGCCTGGGCGGGAGACGAAACGGCGGTGACGGCGGCAGCGGCGGCGAGCAGGCCGACGACGAGTCGGGCCACGAACACGCGGACTCGTCCTGAGCTGCTGCGGGACGGGGTTTTCACGGGCGGCTCCTTGGTGGGGCGCGGGGGACGCTCTCCGGAGGGCAGCGCTTGCGAATCGATTCGCACGGATCGTAGGACCGGGAACTGAACCATGTCAATGAAGTGACGGCCAGGTATCGCCCGTGTTGCCCAGCAATCCTCCCGGTGCGACCAACTGACCCTTGACCCCCGGGCATGGCCAGACCTATCTTCGGGCGAACCGATTCGTCGAATCGATTCGCATCATGGTTGGACTGATCCAACCCGCGACGATCAACCCACGAACCCCACCTGACGATCGATTTGAAGTGAGGCACCACATGACCGGACTCAGTCGTCGGCGGCGCCTGGCCGCCGTCGCCGTGATAGCTCTCGCCGCAGTAGCGAGCAGCGCCTGCTCGTCGTCCGCCGACGACCCCGCCGACGGCGGCGCCTACCTCGTCTGGGACCCGTATCCGCAGTTCGCCGACGACTCCGAGTGGGTCGCGCTGCTCAAGAAGTGCGGCACCTCCGCGGGGGTGACTGTCGAGCGAACCGGCTACGACACCACCGACCTGACCAACAAGGCGCTGCTCGCCGCCCAGCAGGGAAACTCACCGGACGTGCTGATCGTGGACAACCCGGTCATCTCAACTCTGGCCGAAGCTGGTGCGCTCACCACCACCGACGACAACAAGCTGGACGTCTCGGCCATGGAGAAGAACCTGCTCGGCGCCGGCCAGAGCGACGGCAAGACCTACGGGGTGCCGATCGGGGCGAACACCCTCGCCCTCTACTACAACAAGGATGTGCTCACCGCCGCCGGCGTCGATCCCGCCGCCGTCAAGGACTGGACCGCACTGACCGCGGCACTGACCAAGGTCAAGGCGAAGGGGAAGAAGGGCATCACCTTCTCCGCGATCGGCACCGAGGAGGGCAGCTTCCAGTTCCTGCCCTGGTTCTGGGGTTCCGGTGCCCAACTGACCAGTCTGGACTCACCGCAGGCGGTCTCCGCGCTGACGCTCTGGACCGACTGGCTCAAGCAGGGCCACGCCCCGAACTCCGTCATCAACAACACCCAGACCACGAGCTGGCAGGAGTTCGCCACCGGCGACTACGCGTTCGCCGAGAACGGCACCTGGCAGCTGGCCAACGCCGAGAAGCTCGGCTTCTCGTACGGCACGATCGCGATCCCGGCCAGCGCGGGCGGCCCGGCCCCGGCGCCCACCGGCGGTGAGTTCGTCTCCATTCCGGTGCAGAAGAAGACCGGCCGGTACGAGACGTCGCAGAAGCTCGTCACCTGCCTGACCAACGCCGACAACCTCCTCACCACTGACACCACGCTCTCCTACGTCGCACCCGTCGCCGCCGTCCAGGAGCGACAGGCCACCGCGGACCCCAAGCTCAAGGTCTGGGTGGAGGCGGTCCGGGCAGCCAAGGGCCGCACCGGTGACGACCTCGGCACGAAGTACCCGAAGATCTCCGAAGCGCTGTGGACCGCTGTGCAGTCGGCCCTCAGCGGCGGGAAGTCGCCACAGGAGGCGCTGGCCGCCGCGCAGACCGCCGCCACGACCAGGTAAGCGATCCGAACCGACACCATGCCCTCCACGACAGAGACCTCCACCGCCGTACGCGGCCAGGGTGGGGCGGCGAGCGCCGCCCCGCCCGGGCCTCCCCCTTCCCGTGCCCGCCGGCCCAGCCGATGGTGGGCGTGGGGCTTCCTGGCACCCGTGACCATCTACCTGGCGGCGTTCTACGCCTACCCGCTCTACCGCAACGTCGAGTTGAGCCTGCGCGAGTACACCGTCCGCTCGTTCGTGCAGGGCGGGGCGCCCTTCGCCGGCCTCGACAACTACCGGACAATCCTGACCGATCCGGCATTCGGGCCGACGCTGACGCACACTGTGGTCTTCACAGTGGCCTCGCTCGCCTTCCAGTTCACCATCGGCATGGCCCTGGCCCTCTTCTTCCACCAGCACTTCCCGCTGTCGCGCACGCTGCGGGCACTGATACTCGTACCGTGGCTGCTGCCACTGATCGTCTCGGCGTCGACCTGGTCGTGGCTGCTCAACAGCGACTCGGGGCTGGTCAACGCGGCGCTCGGCGTCGTCGGGATCGGCCCGGTCAACTGGCTCACCTCGCCGGGCTGGTCGCTCACCTCGGTGATCATCGCGAACGTCTGGATCGGCATCCCGTTCAACCTGGTGGTGCTCTACAGCGGCCTACAGGCGATCCCGATCGAGATGTACGAGGCGGCCGCGCTCGACGGCGCGACGGGGTGGCAACGGTTCTGGGGGATCACCTTCCCGTTGCTGCGCCCCGTCTCCCTGATCACGCTGCTGCTGGGGCTGATCTACACACTGAAGGTCTTCGACATCATCTGGATCATGACGAAGGGCGGCCCGACCGGCTCCTCGGCCACACTCGCCACCTGGTCGTACCGGCTCGGATTCGGCAACCTGCTGCCCGAGTTCGGCCCGGGCGCGGCCATCGGGAACCTGCTCATCGTGCTGGCCCTGATCGCCGGCCTCGTCTACATCCGGATCGAGCGGAGGCAGCAGCTGCGATGACCACCTCGACGCCGCGGACCTGGTGGAAGACCGGCATCGGTCTGGTGCTGACCGGGCTGATGCTCTTCCCCGTCTACTGGATGATCAACGTGTCCTTCACCCGGGACCAGGACATGCGGGCCAGTCCCCCACACCTGTTCCCCACCAACGGCACCCTGGACGGCTACCGGGCGGTGCTCGACCAGCAGTTGCCGTACCTCGGGACCAGCTTCCTGGTCGGCCTCGGCACTGTGGCGCTGACCGTGGCACTGGCCGCCCCCGCCGGCTACGCGCTGGCGAAGCTCCGGCCACCCGGCGGCCCGGCACTGAGCTTCGTGCTGCTGATCGCGCAGATGATCCCTGGGATCATCATGGCGATGGGCTTCTACGCCATCTACCTCACCCTCGGCGTCCTCAACACGCTCCCCGGCCTGATCCTGGCCGACACCACGCTCGCGGTGCCGTTCGCTGTCCTGATCTTCACGGCCTTCATGTCCGGCATCCCCGACGAGCTGCTCCAGGCCGCCGTGGTCGACGGCGCCGGCCGGCTGCGGACCTTCTGGTCGGTCGTGCTGCCGGTCAGCCGCAACTCGATCGTCACGGTGTCGCTCTTCGCGTTCCTGTGGTCCTGGTCGGACTTCGTCTTCGCCTCGACCCTGGCCGGCGGCGGCGACTACCAGCCGATCACCCTCGGCATCTACCACTACATCGGCAACAACAACCAGCAGTGGAACGCCATCATGGCCACCGCCGTCGTCGCCTCGATCCCCGCCGCGGTGCTGCTGATCCTGGCCCAGCGGTACGTCTCGATGGGCGTGACCGCCGGCGCCGTCAAGGACTGACCATCCGCGGCGGTCGAGGACTGACCACCCGCACCACAGAAAGGCACCCGCCACCCATGACCGTCGCCCCGTCCGGTCCGGAGTTCGGAATCCAGGACATCCCGTTCAGCTACCGCGGATCCTGGTTCAACATCTCCCCGGTGGTAGCCGAGAAGACGTACGCCGACGACCTGCACCTCGTCTCACACCAGACCGGTCTGCACCCCGTACTGCGTCTGGCCCCCACTGTCGCCGGCACCACGGTCGTCGCCACACCCACGCTGCTGACCTGGCGCAACGGGGCCGACCGGATCGAGGCCGTCTACGACGGGCCGGACGCCCTGCGGATCCGGGGTCACCGGCTCGGCCTGCGGTTGGCCGCGGCGGCGCACACGCTCACCCCGTTCAGCGGCACCTACCTCTACGCCGACCCGGTCGACGGATCGCACGTGTTCACCTCGTACGAGACCGGTCGCCGCTACCGGATCACGGTGCTCTCCGGCGCCCTGCTGCGGACTGACGGCGCCCAGGCGCTCGGCGCCGCCGACCGGTCCCTGGACCTTTCCGGCGACCAGCCCTGGGAGATCGCGATCGAGGAGTACGCCACCGCTCGCCGCCCGTACGCCGGATCCGTCACCTTCGAGCAGTTGTGCCGCGACCGGTTCGCGGAGTTCACCGCGTTCGTCGACGCGATAGCGCCCTGGCGCGGTCCGGAGACCCCGGCCGCCGAGCTGGCCGCGTACGTCCTCTGGTCGGCAACTGTCGCCCCGGCGGGCTTCGTCACCCGGCCGGCCGTCCTGATGTCCAAGCACTGGATGGACAAGGTGTGGAGCTGGGACCACTGCTTCAACGCGATCGCCCTGGCGGCCGGTGAGCCGGAGCTGGCCTGGCACCAGTTCCAGTTGCCCTTCGACCACCAGGACGAGTCCGGCGCCCTCCCCGACTCGGTCACCCACTCCGAGGTCCTGCACAACTACGTCAAGCCCCCCATCCACGGCTGGGCCCTCCGGCACCTGCGCCGACGCCTTCCCCAGCCGCCGGACCGGGCGGCACTCGCGCAGACGTACGACCGGCTCGCCCGCTGGACCGGGTTCTGGCTCGACGCGCGGCGCGCTCCCGGCCACGACCTGCCGCACTACCAGCACGGCAACGACAGCGGCTGGGACAACGCCACCACCTTCGACGAGAACCGGGTCCTTGAGACGGCTGACCTCGCCGCGTTCCTGGTCTCGCAGCTTCGCTGCCTCGCCGACCTCGCCACCGAGCTGGGTGAGCCGGCCACCCGCTGGTCCCGGGAGGCCGACCGGATCCACCGGGCCATGCTGCGCGACCTGTGGGACGGCGAGCGCTTCCGCGCCCGGGACCCCCACACCGGGCGCCGCCGACCCAGCCGCAGTCTGCTCGACCTGATGCCCGTCACGCTCGGGGCCGATCTGCCGGCCCCGGTGGCCGCCGCGCTGGCGCGCGGCGTCGAAACCCACTTGACCACGCACGGGCTGGCCACCGAGCCGACCGACTCGGCCCACTACCTCGCCGACGGCTACTGGCGTGGCCCGATCTGGGCGCCCTCCACAGTCCTGGTCGAGGACGGCCTGCGTCGGGCCGGGCAGACCAGGATCGCCGACGACATCAGTCGGCGGTTCCTCGCGCTGTGCGAGAAGTCCGGCTTCGCGGAGAACTTCGACGCCGAGACCGGCACCGGGCTGCGGGACCGCGCCTACACCTGGACCGCCAGCAGCTATCTCATCCTCGCCGCCGCCCAGGAGGAGCGGCGGGTCCGGGGCGGGTAGCCGGCTCGGATCAGCGGGCCCGGACCGGGCCGGTGCTGGACCGCAACGAGATCGGCGGGCTGTACAGGCGGTGTCGTGGCACGGCACCGGGGGCCGCGATGATCTCCAGCAGCAGCGACACCGCCTCGGCGCCCATCTCGACCATCGGCACGTCGGCGGCGGTCAGCGGCGGGCGGAAATCCTCCGCCCAGTGCTGCGCGGCGACTCCGGCGACGGAGAAGTCGCGGGGCACCGACAGACCGGCACCGGTCAACGCGCGCTGCATTCCGGGAAGTGCGGCCTCGTTGATGGTGGCCACCGCCGTGACCTCCGGGTGCGTCGCGAGCAGTTGCTCCATACACGCCTCGCCGGAGGCGGTGTCGTCGCCGCTGCAAACCTCCACGCCGGTCAACCCCCGCTCCACCGCCGCCGCGCGAAAGCCGGTCAGCGCGCGATGGCTGGGGCCGTATCCGGCGGCCACCAACTCGGCGGACCGGTTCACGAGTGCCACGTGCCGGTGCCCCAGGTCGGCCAGGTGCTGCACGCACCGGGCGATCAGCCCGGCGTAGTCGATGTCGATCCAGCTCATCCCGTGCGGCTCGGCGGTCCGGCCGATGGTGACGAACGGCAGCCCGGCCTTGGTCAGCCGGGTCACCCGGTCGTCGGCCAGCCGAATCTCCATGAGGACCACGCCGTCCACCCGACGCCCGGTGACGATCCGCTCGAACGACCGGTCATGGTCGCCACCCGAGGGGGACAGCAGCACGTCGAGGTCGTGGCGGGCGGCGGCCTCGACGACGCTGGCGACGAAGCCCAGCTGCATGTCGGTCAACCGCTGGCTCGCTGGCGGGATGACCAGCCCGAGGGTGCGGGTGCGCCCCTCCTTGAGAGCACGGGCGCTGGCATTCGGGCGGTAGTCCAACTCGTCGATGACCGACTGGATCCGTTGCCGGGTCGCCTCCGACACGCTGCGTTTTCCGCTGAGCACGTAGGAAACAGTGCTGCGGGACACCCCCGCCCGGCGAGCGATCTCCCCGATGTTCATCAATCGCCCTCGAATCGATTCTTGCCCCGATACGGGGACGCACCTTGCTCCGCCGACCAGCATATCCGTCCTCAGGCTCATCGATCGATGACCAACGCGTGCCAACTAGCGCCAATAGATGGACACCCATTAATGTCACAGGTATGACGTGTGACGTCAATTCCACCGCCGCAGCCCACCCCCACCACGCACCCGAAAGGATCCGATGAACGTGAAGAGAAAACTGGGTCGCCTGATGGCCGCCGCCGGGACCCTGTTCGTCCTCGTCGTCGGCGCTGGCGCCTATGTGGTCTCGGACGCGCCGGGCGTCGCCCACGCCGCCGGCACGGGTCCGTGTGACATCTACGCCTCGGGCGGCACGCCGTGCGTGGCCGCGCACAGCACCACCCGCGCGCTGTACGGCGCGTACAACGGCCCGCTCTACCAGGTCCGACGCTCGTCGGACAACACCACCCGCGACGTCGGCGTGCTCAGCGAGGGCGGCTACGCCAACGCCGCCACCCAGGACACGTTCTGCGCCAGCACCAACTGCGTCATCACGATCATCTACGACCAGTCCGGCCGCAACAACCGCCTCACCCAGGCGCCCCCCGGCGGCTTCGCCGGCCCCGCCCCCGGCGGATGGGACAACCTCGCCGACGCGAAGGCAGCGCCGGTCACCGTCGGCGGCCAGAAGGCGTACGGCGTCTACATCGCCCCCGGCACCGGCTACCGCAACAACAACACCAACGGTGTCGCGACCGGCGACCAGCCCGAGGGCATCTACGCGGTCGTCGACGGCACGCACTACAACCAGTGGTGCTGCTTCGACTACGGCAATGCGCAGACCAACAACCTCGCCGACGAACGCGCCATCATGGAGACCGTCTACTTCGGCGCCAACAAGCAGTGGGGCTATGGGGCGGGGGCCGGGCCCTGGATCATGGCCGACCTGGAGTGGGGGCTGTTCTCCGGCGTCAACGCGGGCTACAACAACATCGCGTCGATCAACCACCGCTTCGTCACCGCCATGGTCAAGGGCGAGCCGAACCACTGGGCGATCCGGGGCGGCAACGCCCAGTCGGGCAGCCTGACGACCTACTTCGACGGGCCACGCCCCAACGGCTACCACCCGATGAAGAAGGAAGGCGCCATCCTGCTCGGCATCGGCGGTGACAACAGCATCACCGGTCGCGGCACCTTCTTCGAGGGCGTACTCACCTCCGGCTACCCGACGGCGGCCACCGAGAACGCCGTCCAGGCCAACATCAACGCCGCCGCCTACGCGCCGGTCGGCGGCGGCAACCCGCAGCAGAACGTCCAGGTCGTGGGCGGCCAGTCCAGCCGCTGCATCGACGTACCGAACGGCAGCACCACCAACGGCACCCAGGTCCAACTCTGGGACTGCCTCGGCAACACCGCGCAGCGCTGGACCTACACCGCCGGCAAACAACTCCAGGTGTACGGCAACAAGTGCCTCGACGCCAACGGCCAGGGCACCACCAACGGCACCCAAGCCATCATCTGGGACTGCCACGGCGGCACCAACCAACAGTGGAACCTCAACTCCAACGGCACCATCACCGGCGTCCAATCCGGGCTCTGCCTCGACGCCAACGCGGCCGCCACCGCGAACGGGACCAAGCTCATCCTCTGGGCCTGCAACGGCGGCACCAACCAGCAGTGGGCTACCCGGAGCTGACCCACCGCCCGACTGCGCCGGTCGTACCGCCCCCGCGAGGTGCACAGGGGCGGTACGGCCGGCGACCTCACTCCGCCGACGACGGCCCTGCCACTCCATCGCGCGACGTCGTTGCTTTATATATCGCGGTGCGGTATATATCGTGCATGGACATCAGTGAGCAGACGTTCCTGATCCTCTCCGCCCTCGCCGACCAGCCCCGGCACGGCTACGCAGTGGTGACGGAGGTCGACGAGATGACCGCCGGCCGGATCCGGTTACGCGCTGGCACCCTCTACGGTGCCCTCGACCGCCTCGTCACCCAAGGGCTCATCGCCCCCGACCACGATGAGGTGGAGAAGGGCAGGCTGCGCCGTTTCTACAAACTGACCGACGCGGGGGCAGACGCCATCCGCGCCGAGAGCCGACGGATGGCCGACGCGGTCCGGCTCGCCGAGGAACGCCTCAACAAGCGTGCCGCCCGCAACGCCCCGCGCCTCGGGACCATCGGATGAGCCCGGGCATGAGCCCTCTGGAACGACGGTATCGACGGCTGCTGCGCCTGCTGCCAGCCACGCACCGCACCGCTCGCGGCGAGGAACTGCTCGGACTACTGCTGGACCTCGACGACGGCCGACGACACCCGAGCCGGCACGAGACACTGAACATCATCGCCCTGGCGATCCGGCTGCGGCTCACGACACCCGTCACCACAGCGGCCCTCACCACCGGGCTCAGTGCCCTGCTCGTCGCCGCCGGCACCCAGCCCGCCGGTCACACCCTGGACCTGTTCACCGGCGCCGTCCTCACCACCGACATGCCGGCCATCATTTCCAGTTGGCCGCAGATAGTCGGTCTCGGCTTGCTACCCCTCGCGCCGCTGATCGCCTGGCTGTGCGGTGCGACCCGGACCGCCCTCACCCTGCAAGCGATGTTCCTGACGGTCACCGTTGGTTGGTTCGTCTTTGACGTGCTCAACGGCGCCGGCATGGGCACCAACCTCGGCCAACAGATCTTCGCGTACGCCGTACCGGCCTCGATCCTCGCCCTGCTCGCGATCGCAGCCCGCGAGCGGTGGACCGTGCCCCGGCCGCGCCTGTTCTGGTGGGCCCTCGTCCCGCTGGGGATCCTCGCCTGGAAAGGCACCGGAGAATGGGGACGCCACGGCGTCTACGTTCTCGACGCCGTGCCGACGGTGATCGGGATCCTCGCCGCCGCCACCGCCGCTGTCGCCGCCGCATTCGCGGTCCGCCGTCACCGGCCCGCCGTCATCGTCGGCGTCGCACTCACCGGCTTCCTCGCCGGATGGCTCATCCCCGACCCACTGCTCGTCAACACGGCAATGCAGCACTTCGACGGTCAGCCGCTACCGCTGGCGATCCTCATCGCGGTGGCCGCTGCCACCATGACGGGCATCGGTCACCTCGCCCGTCGACCGATGAACTCCTGACGCGCGGGTGCCACGAACGGGCGACCGCACGCCGCCCGGGCCGGGTAGGTTTCGGGCTGGGCGAACAGCGGGGGTCGCATGGTCAGGGGTTGGCACGGCTGGTTCGGTACGTTCAACGGCGTCGTCCTCATCACTGTGGTCGTCCTGCCGTTGGCCGCGCTGGCGGTGTGGGCCCTGGCACGCCGCCGACGTGCCGCCGGCACCAGTGCGGCGTGGCGGACGTCGCTGGCCGACGTCGGCATCGTCTACGGCACCGTGCCGTGGGTATGGATGATCATGTTGCCGGGTGACCAGGCCGGCGTCGTCTCCGGCCGGGTGACCCTGGTGCCGCTGCGCGACCTGCTCACGATCTTCTCCGACGGGGGCCCGCTGACGGCGACGGTCCAGGTCGTCGGCAACCTGCTGGTCTTCGCGGCCCTGGGCTTCTTCGCCCCGCTGCGGTTCGCGGCGCTGGCGTCGGTACCGCGGATCCTGGTCCTCGCGGCCGGCTGCTCGGTCCTCGTGGAGACCGCCCAGTACGTCCTGCGGCTGGACCGGGTGTCGTCAGTGGACGACGTCCTGCTCAACGCCGTGGGCGCCGGGCTTGCGGCGCTGGCGTCCCGCCGCTGGTGGCGCGCCACACCCGACACGTCCACCGAGCGCGAACCCCAGCCGGCCCCGGCAGCGCGACGCTGAGCGTCGGAGGCGGGAGCTACCCTTCGCCGGTGATCGAGGAATTGATCAGGAGAGCGGCGGACGAGGACGGCGACGCGATCGAGGAGTTGAGCGAGATCGCCGCGGCCGATCCACAGAGGCTGTCGCCGTACCACGGGGCCCTGCTCGACCTCGACCTGCTGTGTCCGGCGACGTTGTACAGGGCGGCGGGCGCCGACGTGGTCGGCCGGGTCATCGAGCAAATCGACGGCGGGCGGACGCCGGACCAACTCAACGACCTCCTCCTCATCCTGGCCCACAGCGCTCACCCGCTCGCCGAGGACGCCCTGCGTCGCTGGTCGGAGCACCCACCGCCCGGTGCGGACGACCTGTACGTGGGGGTGCTGAGCTACGCGGCAGAGGGCGGTTGGACGATCGGCCCGAACGGCAACCGACGGGACCTGTGCGCTGACGTGGCGTACCGGTGGGTCATGCGGGAGACGCCAGCGCCCGCGGACCGACCCGCCTGCCCCTGGTGCGCGTCACCGCTCTGGGTCGCCGCCGACCTCGACACCACCGACCCCGCCGTCGGCGCCGCGCTGGCCCACACCGGCTGGTCCGGCCGCCTGGTCATCGAGACCTGCCACTTCTGCGCCTGCTACACGACGTTGTACAGCCGGGTCACACCGGCCGGCGCCACCACCTGGTGGGCCGACAACACCCGGCCGAGCTACCTGGGCGGCGATGACGGCCCGGAGGACCCGCCGACACTGCTCCCGGTTCCAGGGCCGGCCCTGTCGAGCCCGTACCAGGCCAGCGCCTGGCACCAGGGCGGCTCCACGCTGGGCGGGCGACCGGACTGGATCCAGGACGCCGAGCACGCCGACTGCCCCGGCTGCGGGGACCCGATGGACTACGTGGGTCTGGTCGGCGGCGCGGATCTGGACGACGTCGGCGAGGGCGCCTACTACCTACACCTGCACCAGCCGTGCGGGTTCGCCGCGGTGAACTACCAACAGAGCTGACAGTCGATCAGGTCGAACGGTAACCGCCGGCCTCAGTCGGGCTTCGGTTGGGACCGCAGGCGACGCATTTGAGCGTGGCTGAGGTCATGCGCTCGGTTCATGTGGCGCGTGATCACCTCCAGTTCCTCGTCGGTGTGCTCGTCGAGGAGTTCCTGCCAGGACTGGCCGAGGTCGTCCCAGACCGCGGTGACCCGGTCGAGGCGATCCGGCACCGGGGTGACCAGCACCCGGCGCCGGTCCTCCTGATCGGGCGTCCGTTTGACGTAGCCGCCGCGTTCGAGCCGGTCGACCAGTCGGGTTGCCGATCCCGTGGTCAGGCCGGTCATCTCGGCGACCTCTCGCACCGTGGGCGGCGCAGGAGCCGCCGAGAGCAGGCTCAGGAACTGCACGTCGGTCGGGTGGAGCCCCAGGTGGTCGGCGATGGCCTGGTTGAACAGGACGTACGAGGCCAGATAGCGCCGGGACGCCATCGACATCTCCTCGTACAGCCGGGCCCGACGCTTCGCAGTCATCCGCATCACATCCCAATTAGTTGCGTGACGCAGCGATTCGCCATAATCTGCTGCATGACGCAGTTAATGCGTTACGCAGCCATCTTACCCTCCTGGAGGACCCATGCTCGCCGTCGCCGTCACCGGCGCCACCGGAGCCCAAGGCGGTGCCACCGCCCGCGCCCTGCTGGCGGCCGGCCACCGGGTACGCGCCATCACCCGCCACCCCACCTCGCCGGCCGCTGAAGCCCTGCGCGATCTCGGGGCCGAGGTGCGCCGGGCCGACTTCGACGACCGCGCGTCCCTCGACGCCGCGCTCGCCGGAGCCGACTCGTTGTTCGCGGTCACCACACCGTTCGGCACCGACCTCGCCACCGAGGTCCGGCAGGGACGGACCCTCGTCGACGCGGCGGCAGCCGCCGGGCTCGGTCACCTCGTTCTGACCACCGTCGCCCACGCCGACCGCGGCACCGGCGTCCCGCACTACGAGAGCAAGCACCTGGTCGAGCAGCACCTGCGCACCTCGACAGTGCCCTGGACGATCATCGCGCCGGCCGCTTTCATGGACAACTACGCCAGCGGCTGGACGCTCGACGGCCTGGGCAGGGACACCTTCGCCTGGCCGATGCCCGCCGACCGGCCGCTCACCCTCATCCCGGCGGTCGACATCGGCGCTTTCGCCGCGCTCGTCCTCCAGCGCTCGGGCGAGTTCGCCGGCCGCCGCATCGACATCGCCTCCGACGAACGCACACCCACCCAACTGGCCGAGATCCTCGCCAGCGCCATCGGCCGCCCGATCACCCACGTGCAGGTGCCGCTGGCCCAGGTCCGGCAGCGGTCCACCGACCTGGCGGCCATGTTCGACTACTTCAGCACCGTGGGCCTGACCGTCGACGTCACCGCGCTGCGCCGCGACTACCCGGAGGTCGGCTGGCACAACTTCGCCGACTGGGCCCTCGCCCAGGACTGGCCCGCACTGCTGCCCGCGACGCGTGCGCGACCCTGACTCTTAACTCCGATGTCACCGCCCGATCCCACGGGTGACGTGTCGCTGTCCGCCCGAAGGAGTTGGCTGCCAGTCGTCGCACTACGTCTTGACCAGGAGTTGATCCACGTGCCTTCCTCTCGTCGTACCTTCCTCGCCAGCGGCGCCGCCGCCGGCGTCGGCCTTGCCGTCGCTGGCGGCCTGCCGTCCCTGGCCCAGGCCAGCCCGGCCCGGCCGCACCCGCCGGTGAAGCCCGGCAACGTGCCCTTCCCACCGCTCGTGGACGACCCCAAGGGAATCCTGGCCCTGCCCAAGGGCTTCAGCTACACAGTGGTCACCCGGACCGGCGTCACCCGGCTCGACCGTGGCCAGGGCACCACCCCGTCGGACCATGACGGCATGGCCGTCTACGACGCCGGCCACGGCCGGTACACCCTGATCCAGAACCACGAGATCGACCCGGGCGCCGAGTTCGGCGTGCCGCACGTCAAGGGAACGGTCTACGACGCGGGCGCCGTCGACGCCGGCGGTTGCACCGTGATCAAGACCGACCTCGCGGGCCGCAACCTGGGTGAGTTCGTGGCCCTCTCCGGCACCATCTCCAACTGCGCCGGCGGGCCGACCCCCTGGGGCACCTGGCTCACCTGCGAGGAGACCGAGGACCGGGCCGGCGACACGTGGGAAGAGGGCGGCCGGTCCGGCGTCTACCAGAAGGACCACGGCTACGTCTTCGAGGTGTGGGCCGACGGCAGCGCCGACCCGAAGCCGATCAAGTGCCTGGGCCGCTACTCCCACGAGGCCCTGGCCGTCGACAAGGACCGCACCCGGGTCTACCTCTCCGAGGACGCCGACGAGCCCAACGGCCTCTTCTACCGCTGGACGGCGCCGCACGGCGTCAAGCTGGGCCCGGGCGTGCTCACCCGCCTCGCACCGAACGCCGGTGTCCTCGCCGCGATGCAGATCATCATGGATGACGGTTCGGTGCTGCCGGACGTCGCCTACCTGACCTCCGCCCAGCTGGGCCGCCCCTTCCCGGTCCGGTGGATCGAGGTGCCGGACCGCGACGCGCGCACCAAGTCGGTGCGTGAGCAGTTCGCCGACGGCCAGGTCACCCGGGGACGCAAGTTCGAGGGCGTGTGGGCCACCGACGAGGGCGTGTACGTGGTCAACTCCTACGCCTGGGACGAGGGTGACCTGCCGGCGGACGCGGCGCCGCACGACGGAATGGTCTGGTTCTACAACTACAAGAACCAGACCATCCAGCTGGTGACGTACTTCCCGCACCAGACGGCCTCTGAGGAGGGTGCGCCGGTCAAGTACACCGACCTCACCTTCGACGGCCCGGACAACGTGACAGTCACCCCGTGGGGAAGCCTCGTGCTCGCCGAGGACGGCACCGGCGCCTCGCACGTGCTCAGCACGATCCCGGGCGGGCCCACGTACGCGATCGCCCGCAACCAGCTCAACGACTCGGAGTTCTGCGGGCCGACCTTCAGCGCGGACGGCAAGGTGCTCTTCGTCAACATGCAGGACCCGGGCCTCACCCTGGCCATCACCGGTCCCTGGGAGAAGTACCTGGGCTGATCGAGCCCAAACGTGGGTGGCCAGGCGATTTCGCCTGGCCACCCCATCAGGCTCGGCCCAAGTCAGGAGACGCGCGGCAACGCCAGCCAGTCCTGCCAGGCGATGTCGCGGCCCAGATAGCGGGGCTGGCGGAACGGCCAGTCCGCGACGATCCACTGCGGCACCAGCGCGTCGACCGCAGCCTCTACCTCGCTGCCCACCAGGTCGTCCACCACCCACCAGGACACCTCGCCGTCGGAGCCGGTGCGCTCCGGCGGGTCGATGTAGACGCAGCCGAGGATCGCCGTCTCCCCCTCGTTCAGCAACGCGTAGTTGAACGACTGGTGCGCGGCTATCTCCTCCTCGTGCCGCAGCAGGTCGACGCGATCCTCTTCATAGGTCATCGTCTCGCTGGGCCACCCCCAGGCCGGGCCGAAGATCTCCCACAGGCGCTCGCGGGAGCCCATCACGGCGGGGTAGTCGAGCGGGGTGTCCGCCTCGCGGATCGGCCGCAGATGCAGCGCGGTGTCGGGCACCGGCACATGGACGGGGTGGACGAACTCCTCGGGCAGCCAGGTCATGAGGGCCGAGGCTAGCGCCATTCGGCAGGTGCCCGGGCACCTAGTCGAGACAGAACTCGTTGCCCTCGACGTCCTGCATGTTGAGGCACGACTCGTTCTCTTCGTCGGCGAGTAACAGCTGCCCGCGCACCGCGCCGAGCGGGATCAGTCGCGCGCATTCGGCCTCGAGGGCGGCCAGGCGCTCCTCGCCCACGAGCCCGGTGCCGACCCGCACGTCGAGGTGCACCCGGTTCTTGACGACCTTGCCTTCCGGCACCCGCTGGAAGTACAGGCGCGGGCCCACCCCCGAGGGGTCACTGCACGCGAACCACGAACCCTGCTCGGAATTGACATCGTCCCAGGTGGCGCACCCCTCCGGGGGCGGCGGCGGGACGTACCCCAACACCTCACACCAGAAACGACCGACGCGCACAGGCTCGGCGCAGTCGAAGGTCACTTGTACTTGCTTGACCGACATTCGTTCACCTTAAGGTTCGCCCTGCTGCCGCTGGCTAGGCGGTAGGGGTGACGCGCTGGCGTTGATAGTGGCGGGCGGCCTTGGCGCGAGCGCCACAGCCGTCCATCGAGCACCAGCGTCGGGTGCCGTTGCGCGACGTGTCGTAGAAGTGCAGGACGCAGGCGGGGTTACCGCAGCGTCGGATGCGGTGGGGTTGCTGGCGCAGCAGGTCTAGGTAGTTGATGGCCGCTCGCCAGGAGGGGAGCCAGCCGGCGTCGACGTCATGCCGCTCCTGCGCGGCCCCCTCGCGAAGCCTGTAGAGCGAGGCACCACGCGCGAGGATCGCGTTGACCCCCCGTTCGGCGTCCTCGTCGGGCTGTTCGAGGACGCGGCGCAGCGCGGAACGCGTCTCCCGCAACGGGGGCTCCACCGCTGCGGGGTCACCCTCCAGGTGGTGTTCGGCGAGCCATCCCGGCAGCCCGTCCGGCTCGTCGAACAGGTCGACCATGCGGCCCCGCTCGACCCACTGGGTGTTGACCAGGTCCAGTGCGAGGGGTTCGCCCACCAGTGGCCGACGTGTCATGCCGCCGACCTTACCACCGTCTGCCATTTGACAGGTTAGTCATCGCAACGTATCTTTCTTACCGGTAAAAGACGGAACGATGGTTAGGTGACCCCTGGAAGGTGCTCGTCATGCCACACCGCTATCTGGAGGAGCTGACCACCGCGTCGGTGGTCGCCGCGCAACAGCGTTACGGCAGCCGGCCCGCCATCCAGCGCATGACCGCCGGCTGGGACACAGATGCGACATTCAGTGACGATGAGGCCGCTTTCATCACCGAACGCGACAACTTCTACCTCGGCACCGTCGGCGAGAACGGCTGGCCGTACCTACAGCACCGCGGCGGCCCAGCCGGGTTCCTGCACGTCCTCGACCCCGTCGACGGGCACAGCGTCCTCGGCTGGGCCGACCTGCGCGGCAATCGGCAGTACCTGTCGGTCGGCAACCTCGCCACGTCACCCCGGGTCTCGCTGCTTCTCATGGACTACGCCCACCAACGCCGACTCAAGATCATCGGCACGGCGCACGTCACCGACGTGCGAGACCCCGGGTTCGAGGAGCTGCTGGAAAGGCTGAGCGTGCCCGGGCCAGCGGGCCGGGTGGAACGGTTGATCACCGTCAAGGTGCAGGGCTACGACTGGAACTGCCCCCAACACATCACGCCCCGCTTCAGCGAGGCGGAACTCTCGGAGGCGCTCGCGCCGGTGCGCGACGAACTCGCCCGCCTGCGCGCCGAAAACCAGGCCCTCCGCGAGCAGGCGAATCACCAGCCAGGGAGAACACCATGAACAAGTTGACCGTACGCACCGTCGGCGGACCCACGGCCGTCCTCGACTACGCGGGCCAACGCGTCGTACTGGACCCGACCTTCGACGATCCGCGCACGTACCAGGACGGGCCGGTCGCCGCCACCAAGTTCACCGGCCCGAGCGCGGCGCCCACAGACCTCGACCCGGTCGACGTGGTGCTCGTGTCGCACGAACACCACATCGACAACCTCGACGTCTCCGGGCGGGAGTACGCGCGCCGGGCCCGACGGGTGTTCACCACCACGGCGGGGGCGCCGAATCTCGGGCCGGGGGCGACCGGCCTGCGGCCATTCGAGTACGCCGAGGTCGGCGACGTGCGCGTCACGGCGGTGCCGGCGCTGCACGGTTCGCCGGAGATCGGTGTGGTCAACGGCCCGGTGATCGGGTTCGTGCTGGAGGCGACCGATTGGCCGACCGTCTATGTCAGCGGCGACAACGCCTCGCTGGATGTGGTGGCGGTCGTCGCGGAGCAGTTTCCGGCGATTGAGATCGCGATTCTCAACCTCGGCGCGGCCCAGATCGCGGTGCGCGGCGAGGCGTTCCTCACCCTGACCGCGGAACTGGCGGCGCGAGCGGCAACACTGCTCGGCGTCCGGGCGGTGATCCCGGTTCATCAGGACGGCTGGGCGCACTACACCCAGGGCGCCGACGACGTCGTGCGCGCCTTCGAGACCGCGGGCCTGACGGACGTGCTCGTCGACCTACGACCCGGCGACTCAGCGACCATCTGACCAGGATTCGGCCCGGCCCGGTGCTGCCCTGGGGTTCGGCCGCCGTGGTCGAGCACCGCGACGACCACGGCGACCGCGAACCCCGCAGACGTCAGTGCGTGCTCCGCGGCCTCGGTGTCGCCGCTGCGCCCGAGCGCTTGAGCAGGAACGCCCCGCCGACGATGAAGACGACACCGAGGATCACCCCGACGAGGTTGCCCTGGGAGAGGCTGGAGACGATCCCCAGCACGCCCACGACGATCGCCAGCACGCCGAGGATCCGCATCGTGTAGCCACCGACAGACCTGACCCGTTCATTCGTCATGGTGCGCCTTCTGCCCAAGGCGCCGATCGCGTAAACGGTGCGGCGTGGATCAGGCCGCTGCTGTCAGGCCGACCGTGGAAATCTCACTCCACCTTGGTGAGAAGTGGTTTCCCCTTCTCGACGACGTACGTGGCCAGTTCGACAGCGATACCGTCGCCGACGTTGCGGGCCTGGTGGTGCACACCGTACGGGACCGTGAGCGCGTCGCCGGGATTGCACACCATGGGTGGCTGCCCCTCCAGCCGATATTCGAGCGTGCCCTGAAGGACGCAGATGATTTCCTCGCCGGGGTGGAAATGCTTGAACGGTGGCGAATCCGGCGTGAACTCCACCCGAGTCTGAATGACCTCTCGACCGGGGATGCTGAGGTCGTGCCGTTGCAGATCGATCCGCCACAGCCCTGGCGCTGACTCCACAGCTGTGGGGCTGATCCCCTCGGGTCGATCCGTGCTGCTCATGACGGCCTCCTGTAAGCCGTCGGGCCGACGGCCACCACTCGGACTGGTGCATCCCCGTCGAGAATAGGGAGCGGCAGGCGATTAGGGGCGGGGATGCCGACACGGGGGGGCCGATTCCGCGGAGCCGGCCTGTGCCGGGCGCGCAAATTGGCTTGTGCTGTTTCATGAGGGCTGCTTCGCTGTCGCCCGTGACCGAGCTTCGTACGCCGCGACTGCGCCTGCACCCCATCGACACCGCAGAGGGTGAACGCATAGTCGGGCGACGCGCCGAGGCCGGGGACGACTGGGCGGAGGACTTCCCTTTCGATGGTGACGTCCTCGGCGTGCGGGGCTTTCTCGCCGCCACCGCCGCCTACGGCGACCGACGTCCATTCGGGCACTACCGGATCACCCGCGCCGCCGACGGGAAGGCCATCGGAGGCATCGGCTTCAAAGGGCAACCGGAGAACGGACGCATCGAGGTCGGTTACGGCCTCGCCCCGTCAGCCCGGGGAAACGGCTACGCGGCGGAGGCGCTCGCCGCCCTGCTCGACCTCGCGACCGCGCACGGGCTGTCCCGCATCGTCGCCGAGACCACCGGCGACAACGTCGCTTCCCGGCGGACCCTCGAACGTGCCGGCTTCCGGCACACCGGCACCAACGATGATCTCTACCAGTACGAGGTACTCCTCGGTGCCCCTTCGCGACCGGCCCACACGCGGTAGTCCGATCCCCAGCGGCCCGCGGCGGCCGAGTTCACTGACGGGGCAGCAGCCCTCGTTCGGTCATGTAGGCGCGCAACGTCTCGGCGTCCTCGGCGGACATCAGCCAGCGCGGGATCACTGTCGCCGGCATTCGGCCGACGTACACGACCCAGAAATCTCCGGCGTCCCGCACCTGGGCGACCCCGTCCCAGGCGATGCCGCCGGACTCCGAGCCGCTGCGCATCATGATGTTGTCATCGGTGATGTCGTAGGCGCCCTCGACGGCGTAGCTACCGGAGCGGCGTCGGGCGCGCGCCAGCACCCACGGCCGGTACAGCATCGACAGCACGCCGGCCACTACCAGCGCTGTCCACAGGGGCAAACTCCGCTCGCCCCACCCGAACCCCCGCGAGACGACGAGACCGATGACCCCGACCGCTGTCAGGACCGCTCCGATGTAGCCGAATCTGCGGAGCCGGGCGTTGCCGAGCGCGGCGGCCACCCGGCCCGGGTAGACGGGATCGGCGGGGACGTCAAAACGGATGTGCACGTCAGAACGATAGTGCCTCCACCGCCCCCTGACGGCGCCTTGCCCAGCCCCACCTGACGAGCCGTGGGCATCCTGGTGCGGCAGTCTGATGAGGTGAACGCCGACGACGTCCGAGTGCCCCGGGCCCAGGCGGGGTCCAGCCCGCAGCATCTGCTGACGACAGTGCTCGGCGAGTACCTCGACTCCTCGGACGCCGACCTGGCGTCGATGGCGGTCATCGCGATTCTGCGAGAGTTCGGGGTCAGCGAGTCCAGTGCCCGCGCCGCGCTGTCCCGGCTGGTCAAGCGGGGTCTCATCGCCATGCGGAGGAAGGACCGGTCGCCGGTCTACCACCTCACGCCACAGGCGATCGCCAAGCATCGCTCCCGGATGCGGCACTTCCTGAACTTCGGCTCCCACCCGGCGCCCTGGACCGGCGAATGGGTGCTGGCGTCCTTCTCCGTTCCGAACGCCGGCCAGGCCTCCCGTCATGCGCTCCGCAGATCGTTGAGCGCGCTGGGGTTCGTGGGCCTGTACGACAGCGTGTGGATCCGGCCGGGATCCGACGCCGCGCCGGCGCAGGAGGCGCTGCGCGAGCTGCTGCACCACGTCGAGGGTGCCCGATGGTCGGTTCTGCATGCCCGGTTCGACGAGGAGACCGGGCCGCACGGTCCGGCCTCCGCGTACGACCTGACCAGGCTCGCCTCGGCGTACTCCAGCTTCATCGAGCAGTACGCGGAGCTGCGGGCAGCCGCGCGAAACGGCGAGGTGGACGCGGCCCGGGCGCTGGTGGCTCGGACCTCCGCCATGGATTCCTGGCGGAGGTTCGCCGACGTCGACCCGGACCTCCCCCCGCACCTGCTGCCGGAGCCCTGGCCTCGCCAGGAGGCCAGGGAGACCTTCCTGGACATCCACACCATGCTCGGCTCGCTCGCTCAGGCGCGTCTGGTCGAGGTGGCGACTCCGCACTGGCCGGATGCCGCCTCGTGGATCACCCACTTCCAGGCGTCGACGGATCCGTCACGGCCGGAGCCGACCGGCGGAAGGCACGATAGCGGCCCACTCGCCGGCTGACGACGTCGCGGCCGGTCAGAGCCAACCGGACATTGACACTTTTCGTTGCGAGAGTGATAGTAACTGCATACAGCTCCCATCGGAGCGCCTGTAGGGACCGCGGCCGGGCGGTCGACGGCGCTGAATGAGCGGGCAGCGGCGACCGAGGGCACGGCCGCCGCCCAGGCCGCGACGCGCCCACGTCGACCAGACCCCGTGGCCAGCGCTGACCACCCTCGTCGGGGCGCGAGTGACACAACCGCCACCGCAGGGAGCGCCACCGCGACTGTTCCTGGAGGATTCAATGAGAAGGCGAGCAAAGATCTACGCGGGGCTGGCGGCCGCCATCGTCCCGGTCACTTCCGTCATCATGGCGCTCGGCGGGACACCGGCGTCCGCCGCCATCGGCGGTTCCGGCCCCTACCCCGCCGACTACGAAACCTCGGCCACCCTGGCCAACCACACCATCTTCCGGCCGCAGACCCTCCCGTCCGAACGGCTGCCCATCGTCGTCTGGGGCAACGGCGGCTGCTCGGCCAACGGCCTCTCCCAGGGCAACTTCCTCCGCGAGATCGCCTCCCACGGCTTCCTCGCCATCGCCAACGGCGCCCCGAACGGATCCGGCTCCACCACCTCCCAGATGCTCACCCAGTCCATCGACTGGGCGGTCGCGGAGAACTCCCGGCAGGGCAGCAAGTACTACAACAAGATCGACACGAGCAAGGTCGCCGTCGCGGGCTTCTCCTGCGGAGGTCTGGAGGCGTACGCCGTCTCGAACGACCCGCGCGTCACCACGACCGGCATCTTCAGCAGCGGTCTGCTCAACGACGCCGACGACTACCAGCTCAGGAGGCTGACCAAGCCGATCGCCTACTTCGTCGGCGGGCCCAGCGACATCGCCTACCCGAACGCCATGGACGACTGGGGCAAGCTGCCCGCGGGCCTGCCCGCCTTCATGGGCAACCTGAACGTCGGGCATGGCGGCACCTACGACCAGGCCAACGGCGGCGAGTTCGGCCGGGTGGCGACTCTCTACTTCACGTGGCGTCTGAAGGGCGACGCCACGGCCGGCCGCAACTTCGTCGGCTCCGACTGCGGTCTCTGCCGCAGCCAGTGGAGCGTCCAGCAGAAGAACCTGACGCTCGACGACGGCACGCCACCCACCACCCCACCTCCCACCACCCCGCCGCCGACCGGCACCCCCGGCTGCACAGCGATCTACTCCGTCCAGGACCAGTGGAGCGGCGGATTCGTCGCCAACGTCAGCGTCACCGCGGGAACCACAGCGCTGACCGGCTGGCGGGTCACCCTCACCCTGCCGAGCGGCGCGTCGGTCAGCTCGCTCTGGAACGGGGTTAGCAGCGGCACCAGCGGGACCATCACCGTCGCGAACCAGAGCTACAACGGGCGACTGGCCGCAGGTCAGGCCACCAGTTTCGGCTTTCAGGGCACCGGCAGCGGCAGCGGCACCACAGCGAGTTGCACCGGAAGCTGACGCTCCGGGCAGATCGAGTCGTTCGGCGGGCCGGCGCCTCGGCACCGGCCCGCCGAGGGTGCGCGTGGGCCCGGTGGATAGGGGAGACTGGCGGGCATGGCTGATCCGAGCGATGCGAAGGCCGCGCTGCACGACTACCTCCGGGAGAACCGCGAAGACCTCATCTGGAAGCTCGACGGGCTCAGCGAACGGGAGGTCAGGCTGCCCCGCACGGCGACCGGCAACAACCTGCTGGGTGCGCTCAAGCATTGCCTCAATGTCGAAGCCGGCTACTTCGGGCCCACCTTCGGCCGCGAATTCCCGACGCCTGACGAGCTGGTCCCCATGGCGGCGTTCGACGAGGACCCGCAGGCAGACTGGTACGCCCGCGAGGACGAGACAAAGGACGGGTTGATCGACCTGTATCGCCGGGTCGGCGAGTTCGCCGACCAGACGATCGACCAGCTACCGCTCGACGCGCCGGGGCAGGTGCCGTGGTGGCGGCCAGGTCGTCAGGACGTGACGCTACAGCGGATCATCATCCACGTGACCTGCGATATCGCCCGGCACGCCGGGCACGCCGACATCATGCGCGAACAGCACGACACGGCGGTCGGCCTCCGGCGGAACAACAGCAACATCCCCGACGACTACGACTGGCCGGCGTACGTCAGCAAGCTGACGAAGCTGGCCGACCACTTCGAGTGATCGGCAAAGCTGTCGGCGTGCGAGACGACCTCAACCAGATCGAAGCGGCCTTCCTGGGCACGCCACTGGCTGGCCTGCCGATCGGGCACGGCCCGTCGGGCAGCATCCTCGTCGCCGACGTCGACCCCGACCGCCTGCACGAGGTCTGGCAGGCCGCCGAGGCGCTGGTGCCGGTCATCGGACGCCGGCCCGTCATGGTCACCGATGACTTCGACGACGCGCTGACGTTCCGGTACGAGCCCGAGCAGGGTCCATCGGAGTCGGAGCTGCGCGTGTTCGCCGAGGCCGCGGCATCTTCCAAACCCTGGCTGACCTACCGCCACCACAGCGAGGACCACCAGGTCGACGAGGACGAGATCGAGTTCTACGCGCGTGGCACGACTGGTGTCGACCTGACCGCCCTGCTGCCGGACGTGGTGCTGCCGATGCCACTCCCGGCGCTGGAGCGGGCGCTGTACGACCGGCTGCTCGCCGACGCCGACCTGCACGCCCAGGTGCTTGGCAACGTGCGGCTCGTGACGCAGACCGACTACTGGTATGCGCCGGACAGCGTCCTGCTCATGTTGCTGCCCACCAGCGACGTCCGCGGCTCGGCGTACTGGGTGGACTTCTACGGTGCGCTCACCGAGGAGGACCGGCAGCGGCTCGCCGAGGTGCTGGCGCAGTGGCGGCACCGGTGGGACGCCCGCCTGGTCGCGTCGTGGGGCACCATGCTCCAGTTTCAGGTGGGTCGTCGTCCGACGCCGGGTGACGAGGCGTGGGCCGCCGCCGGCCAGCTCAAGGCGCTCGCCCCGGACCTCGAACTGAGCCAATGGGAGGTCGCCGTCGCCCTACCGGCCGGTGACGCCTGGTTCGTCCACAACCGACCCTGACCATCCGACGACGCCGACCCAACCGGCTACTCCGGATGCTCGGATGTTGGCCTCGCGTTCTGCGTGACCCCTTCCTGACGCAGTTCGAGGACGTAGGGCTGATCGTTGGTCCGGACGAACCGGACCTCCACATCGAGGTCCGGGTGTCGGTAGCGACCGTCCGGGTCCGCCAGGAGGACAACCGGTTGCTGGGTCGCTGCGGCGAACGTCAGCTGGCCGTCGGTGACCGCGATGTCGATCGGGTAGTCGTCGCGCAGCACGTAGCGGCCCGTGACGTCGGCAATCGGCGCAGCGGCGTTACTCGTGATGGCGTAGCGACGGTCCGCGGCGGCGCGGATGCTGACCAGCAGCTCCCAGCCATCCTCGGAGTTGGTCATCGCCGCTACGGCTACGCCGCTGTCGGGCCACACGTAGGAGAAGCAGGTGTAGCCGACGTTCAGCCCGGTGTGTCCGAAACGCCGACTTCCGGCGCGGTCGTCGAGTTCGGTGCCGAGCCCGTAGCTGCCGCCAGGCATCTGCGGTGTGCACATCTGGGTGGCCAGGTCGCTGTCGAGCAGCTTCGAACTTCCCGAGACGGCTCGGGCGATTTCGAGGTCGAGCCGGAGCAGGTCGGTCGGGGTGCTCCACAGTCCGGCCGCGGCCAGCTCCGGTTGCGTGCGCCAGCCGCCGGTAATCCGGGTGCCGCCGCCGTGGTGGCCATGTGCCACCCGATCCGGTCGCTGGTGCGGAAACTGCTGGTCGAAGCTGCTGTGGGCCATGGCCAGCGGTTCCAGCACCAGAGTTCGCAGGAGGTCCTCGAACGGGGTTCCGGTCGCGTCCGCCATCAGCTGCTGGAGCACCGAGTAGTGGCTGCCCGAGTACCGGAAGCGGCTACCCGGCAACAGGGTCGGCCGGACCGGTGGGGTAGTCGTCGCGCCGCTGCCTTCCAGGACCTGCAACAGCGACGGGGCGCCATCTGCGGCATAGCCGCGGTACCAGGTGTCGGAGAGCCCGGCAGTGTGCGCCAGCAGCTGTCGTACCGTAATTCCCTGCTGGCCTTCGCGTCCGGGTAGGTGCCATGTCGTGAGGTAATCGCCGATGTCGGCGTCGAGGTCCAGGACACCGGCCTGGACCAGCAGCAGCGCGCCGAACGCCGCGACATGCTTACTGATCGAACAGGCCGCGAAGGCGGTGCTCGCGGTCACCGGACTCGACGTCCCGCCAACCAGGACGCCGAACCCCGCCGCCGACACCTGCCCGCTCACGTGGCCGACGGCGAGGCTGACCCCCGGCACGTCGTAGCTGCTCATCAGCTCGGGCAACGCCGCGGTGTCCGGTGAGAGCCGCCCGGACGACACCTGCCGGTCAAGCTGGCCCAGCAACGAGACCCAGTCCTGAGGTAGATCCACGACCCCGATTCTCGACCGCACCGACCCAGAGGATCAACTTTCGTCAACCGGTGGGGCTCGTGACGGTACGAGAAACCTCCCGGATCAGATCGAGCGGTTCTTCGGTCCAGTGGGAGGCGAGAACGAGCTCCCGGGCCGGGTCGACCCACAGCAGGTGTCGTCCGCCGTTGCCCCGGGCGCTGCGGCCGGTCGCCGGGGCTCCGGGCCACGGCACCTGCTCATCGTTGAGCCACCACAGGTAGCCGTACTCCCGTTTGACCGGGCACGGGGACCAGGACTGGTCAACCCACTCGGTGCTGAGCAGCCGGGTCCCGGCATGGGTGCCCCGGTCCAGGAAGAGCTGCCCGATCAGGGCCAGGTCCCGGGCCGGGACGATCAGTCCTCCGCCCCAGTGCGCACCGCCGGAGACCACCTCGACCCGGCGGCCGTCGAGGTCGACGACGCTCGTCCGGTACCCGTGCCACGACCACCGGTCGGAGGCACCCAGCGGGTCCATGACCCGCTCCCGCAGCAGCTCCGGTAGCGACCGCCGAAACAGCAGCGTCAGCGCGTACGCGAGCAGGTTCATCCGCACGTCGTTGTACGCCCACCCCTGGCCCGGGGGCGTGCCGTGCACCTCGGTCCGCTCCCGGAAGCTCTGCGCGTCGACGCGCGTCGGCTTGCCCCACAGCTCGCCCTCCCACTGGCTCGACTGCTGCAACAGATGACGCCAGGTGATCTGCTCGTTGTGCGGCCCCTGGAACTCGGGAACGTCGACGACCTGGTGCACCGGCTGGTCCGGCACCAACAGCCCGTCGTCGAAGGCCAGGCCGGCCACCACCGACACGACCGACTTGGTGACGCTGAACGCCATCTCCGGGACCGCCGGATCGCCCCAGGCCGCTACCTCCCGACCGCCGACCCGGACAACACCACTGGCTCCACTGGCGGCGAGCAGCGGGCCGACCACCTCACGGTGACTGGCGTCGGAGACCTGGGCGGCCAGGTAGGTCTCGATGTCGGCGGCGTCTCTGGTCCAGCGAGCACCGAACTCCTGGACGGTCCGCTCCAGTCGCCGCTGATCCACCGACACGTGACCCATGCTCAGCAGTCTCCAACACCCCCGCCACCGGCGGCGTAAGCCGTGACCAGCCACATAGGATCGGGTGACCTCGTACGCCGGACCTGGAGCGTCCCGGATGACCCTGCTGGAGCGGCTGCACCTGGCCGGCATGCGTGAGGTCGTCGCGGTGCAGCCGGTGACCGGCGGGCTCGCGGCGCTCGCGGGCATCGCCACCCGCCGGGATGCCCCACCGGTGTTCGTCAAGGGCTTCGCCGACTCGCCGGCCGACGACGTCTTCGTCGCCGAGGCCGAAGGGCTGGCCGCCCTGCGCGAGCTCGGCGGTGTGGCGACACCCGAGGTGATCCTGGCGGATCGGGACGTCCTGGTGCTGTCGGTGCTGCGGGAGAGGCCGCGCAGCGAGGCCTTCTGGGGGCAGTTCGCACACCTGCTCGCCGGCCTGCACCTGGGCACTACCCATCCGCGCTTCGGCTGGCAGCACGACAATTGGCTGGGCCGCCGCCGGGCGTTGGAACGGCTCTGCGACCGGCTGCCCGAGCTGCTGCCGGAGCGTCCGGCGTGCCTGACGCACGGCGACCTGTGGGCACAGAACATCCTTGCCACCGCTGACGGAGCGCCGGCGCTGATCGACCCAGCCGTGTCGTACGTGTGGGCCGAGGTCGACCTCGCGCACGTGTGGTCCACCTCGCCCCCGCCCGAGGCGCGACGGATGTTCGAGGTCTACGCGGAGCTGACCTCGCTCGACGCCGGCTGGGAGGCCCGGATGCCGGTCATCCAGCTGCGACAACACCTCGCCGTGCTGGCCCAGTTCGACGACGTCTGGGGCGCGGCCGATCAGATTCGCGCCGTCCTGGCCCCGTTCCGGACGCGATCCTGACCACAAGCGTGGAGTGGGGGTCGGGCCCTCCATTACGGTGACCCCCTGGAATGGGGGGTGGGCCATGGCACCGGAGGTGTCGCCGCGAAGGGCCAGGGCCGTGCTCGTCACGCTCTCCCTCGCCGCGTTCGCGTTCATCACGACCGAGTTGCTGCCCGTCGGTCTGCTGACCCGCATCGCACCGGATCTGGACCGGTCCCGCTCAGAGGTGGGCCTGCTGGTCAGTGGGTACGCAGTGGTGGTGGTGCTGGCGTCCGTGCCGCTGACCCGACTGACCCAGCGGATCCCCCGGCGGCACCTGCTCGGCGTCACGATGCTCCTGTTCGCCGCCACGAACGCCGCCGCCGCGCTCGCCCAGACGTACGCCGTTCTGGCCGGCTCCCGCCTGGTGACCGCCCTTGCCCAGGCGTTGTTCTGGTCCGTCGCCACGGCGACCGTGATCGGGCCGTTCCCGGTCGCGGTGCGCGGCCGGGCGGTGGCGCTGTTCGGGACTGGGGCGACGCTCGCCCCGGTGCTCGGCGTACCTTTCGGCACCTTGCTCGGGCAGCAAGCCGGCTGGCGCGCGGCGTTCGCGGTGCTGGCCGGAATCGGTGTGGCGATCGCCGCCGCGGTGCTGCTCCTCCTCCCCTCCTATCCCCCGGCCGCCGGCGGCGCCGCCCGGGGCACCGCACCGGACGGGCGGCGCTTCGTCGTCCTGCTGATCGGCACCGCCCTCGGCATCGGCGGCTTCATGACCCTGCAGACCTACGTGACACCGTTCCTGCTCGACGTCAGCGGCTTCGCCGACGCGGTGCTGGCGCCGCTGCTGTTCGTCTCCGGCGCGGCCGGCGTCGTCGGGACCCTGGTCGCGGCCCGGACTCTGGACACCCGACCGATCGCCTCGCTGCTGACGCCGCTGAGCATCGGCACGGCCTCGCTGCTCGGGCTGTACGCGCTCGGCGCGCTCAAGCCAGGTGTGGTCGCGCTTCTCGCCGGAATCGGCCTCGCGTACGCGGCGTTCGGCTCTGCCGTGCAGAACCGAATGTTGCACCTGGCCCCCGGCAGCACCGACATCGCGTCGGCCGGGGTCAGCACCGCCTTCAACGCCGGCATCGCCGGCGGATCGCTGCTCGGCGGCGCCCTCCTGCCCACCTCGGGGGCGCGCCCGCTGGCGCTCGTGGGCGGGCTGCTGATGCTGGCCGCGCTCACGCTGCTCTCGGTTGACGCGCGTCGCGGCCGCGCCGTCGCTCCTCCCTCGACTGCGCGCCTGCCTGACGCGCCTGCGGTCGGAAGACCTTCCGGTGCGCGCCGGGCGTGGCGCCGAGGAGTTGTGTGAACTGAGACAGGAACCCGTTGAGCACCCGCCCTCGCCGTCGGGCCGACTGTCACCCACTCCCCGCGCTGACGACCGCCATCACGATCAGGGTGCGTCGCCGCCGCTGACTCATCAGCGCGAAACAGGCGGTGAGCACCACCAACTCCAGCTCGGCCCACTCGCCGGTGACGTCGACACGGATCGGCCCGCCGCGCCGGCCGGGGAGACGCACCGCGAGGCGGTGCCCGTCGCGTACCAGTTCACCGCCGCAGCGACCGGGCGCCCAGCGGGCCACCCCGCCAGGCCCCGGCACGTGTGACCGGCCCGGGTCGAGCCGCACCGGCACGCCGTGCTCGCCCCGGGAGCTGAACCCGATGCGTCGACGGTCGGTCGGTGCGACAGTCCAGCGGCCGGTGCCGGTGCGGATCTCGCCGCACCGCCAGGTCCAGCCGGTACGCAGCGAGGCGCGCGCCCCGGACTCGAGAATGAATGCCCCGTCCTGCTTGCGAACTGTCAGCGTGGTCATCGGCTCGCCCCTTCCGGGCGCGACCGGGGCAGACCGAGGATGAGGATGACGCCGACGCTCAGGTGCAGCAGCGCGAGGGTCGCCTTCGCTCCCCCGCCGACGCCACTCGGCGGCCCGAGCACGAGCGACAGAAGCAGAACGGCGACAGCGATCGAGATCCACCAGACGCGGGAGCGGTTGCTGCGGCGTTCGAGCACCGCGAGCAGCGCCCAGCCGGCCAGTGCCGCGACAGCGGTGGCCACGACGACCGCTGCCACAGTTACCTGCCGGGTCGAGTTTGCGGACCTGACCGCCAGGTCGACGCCGGCCGCCGAGTGCAGAAGCGCGAACTCGGTCACCGCCACCACGATCGCGCCGGCCGTCACAGCGGCCCGTCCCAGGAGAAGGTTGTTCGTCATGGTCTGAGTCTGTGGACCGGGCCGGCCCGGACGCGTCGGTCCAGACGCCGCGGCGGGTACGTCCGCTGGCGGCTCCACCTACTACCAAAGGAGGTGGTCCGGCCGGCCGCGAGCCCAGTAGCGTGCGCGGTGTGGATGCGGCGACGTGCGAGGTCAAGCCGCCGCGGACGTGGCGTTCCGTGGTGGTCGTGACGACCGTGGCGATCGGCGTCCTCGTCGCGACCATGCTGTGGTCCGCCACCCGGTCCAGCTCCCCAGGCCTGGTCGGCCTCGACGTCGCGCTGGCGGTGGCCGCCCTGGCCCTCGTTCCGGTGGTCGTCCGCCGCCCGCCGATCGGTGGCGTGCTGGCCGGCCTGCTCGTCGCGCTGTCTCCGGTGGCCACGCCGGTGGCGAGCTTCGCGGTGCTGTTCATCGCCCGCAACCGACCGTTTCGGCAGGCGGCGGCGGTGGCGGTGGTCGGCGTGGCGGGCGAGGCGGTGCAGGCGCTCTGGCGGCCGGTGCCGAGCCTGCCGTACGGGTGGCGGCTGGTGCTGATGACGATCGCCTACGCGGCCCTGCTCGGCTGGGGCACCTGGGCGCAGGCCCGGAGCGCACTGCTGGCGGCGCTGCGGGACCGGGCCCGGCGGGCCGAGCAGGAGCAGGAACGACGGGTCGACGAGGCGCGGGCGGCGGAGCGCAGCCGGATCGCGCGGGAGATGCACGATGTGCTGGCCCACCGGCTGTCCCTGCTGGCGGCGGCCGCCGGCGCGATGGAGTACCGGCCGGACGCGCCGCCCGAGCGGCTCAGCGCCGCCGCCGGGGTGATCCGGGCCAGCGCACACCACGCCCTCGACGAGCTGCGCGAGGTCATCACCCTGCTGCGCAGCGACGACGCCGAGTCGCCGACCGACGCACCACCCGGGCAGACCCTCGCCGACCTGCCGCGCCTGGTCGACGAGGCGCGGGCCGCCGGGCAACAGATCGAGGTCGGCGACCCGCTCGGCCCGTCGGTCGAGATGCCCCCGACGGTCGGCCGCACCGCGTACCGGATCGCGCAGGAGGCGCTGACCAACGCCCGCAAACACGCCGCCGGCCAGCCGGTCCGGCTGGTGCTCGGCGGCGCGCCCGGCTCCGGCCTGAGCATCGCTGTGAGCAACCCGACCACGCCCGACAGCGGCGCCACCGGTACCGCCGGTACCGGCCTGATCGGCCTCGCCGAACGGGCTGCGCTCACCGGCGGTCGGGTCGCCCACCACGTCGACGCCGAGGGCCGGTTCCACCTCACCGCGTGGCTGCCGTGGCCGACGTGACGGGTCCAGTCCGGGTCGTCATCGTCGACGACGACCCCCTCGTACGGGGAATGCTCACGCTGATGCTCGACGGCGCCGACGGGATCGTCGTGGTGGGCGAGGCCGCCGACGGCGCCGCAGCGATCACGGCGGTGGACCGGCACCTGCCGGACGTGGTGCTGATGGACATCAGGATGCCCGGCGTCAACGGCATCACCGCCACCGAGCGCCTGCGCCGCCGCCACCGGCCGCCCGAGATCATCGTGCTCACCACGTTCGACACCGACGAGCATGTGGTGCGAGCGCTCCGAGCCGGTGCGAACGGCTTCCTGCTCAAGGACACCCCGCCCGAGCAGATCAGCCAGGCGGTCCGCGCGGTCGCGGCCGGCAACCCGATGCTGTCTCCGGGCGTGACGCGCCGCCTCATGCAGCGGGTCGCGTCGGGGGCCGAGTCCTATGAGCAGGCGCACGAGCGGCTGGCCCTGCTCACGCCCCGGGAACGCGACGTCGTGCTGGCCATCGCGCAGGGGCGTTCCAACGCCGAGATCGCCAGCGAGCTGCTGATGAGCGTGACGACGGTGAAGGCCCACGTCTCGCACATCCTGACCAAGCTGGATCTCGACAACCGTACCCAGATCGCCCTGCTCGCCCACGACGGCCGGCTCCTCTGACCGGGAGTCGGGGTCAGGCCAGCACCGCTGGCAGGACGAGGAGGGCGAATCGGATCACCCGCCCGGACAGACAGGCGACGGCGAACTCCCAGCGTCGAAGGCCCGCGGTGCCGGCGGCGAGGCTGACGACTGCCAACGGTGGAACCCCGACCGCGGCGGAGGCCAGCACTGTCGGTAGGGCGGTGCGGCGGCGGGAGAGCCAGCGTCGGATCGGCTCGGTCCACCGTGCGGCCCGAGCCGCCGCGCGACCTGACCTTTTCCGTTTCGCGACCTTCCGAGCCAGTCGCCCCGATCCGCGACGCGCCGATTCGAACAGCAGCAGCTTGCCGGCGGTCTGCCCGAGTGCCAGGGCGACCACGACGGCGACGAGGGCGTGGCCGCCGCGATGCCCGGCGACCACGGCGTAGGCCTCGGCGTTGACGATCGGGACGAGCGCCGAGGCGACACCGTAGCCGAGCGCCACCACGGCCTCGGCGAGGCTGCTCACGCCCGACCGTCCCGCTCGAGCAGCCGGACCACAGCTGCGACCGACCACAGCTTGACCACGACGACGGCGACGGCGACGGCCAGCGCGAGCAGGTACTGCCCGAACGCGATGGCGCCGATGACCCCGGCGGTGTTGGCGACCTTGGCCAGGGGCGACCAGTTCAACGCCCACACCTGCCGGTCGACCAGGTGGAAGTAGTTGGGGCTGAGCACCGGCCAGCACAGGAACGCCAGCGACAGCATGGTGTCCAGCACCAGGAACGAGAGCAGGAAGACCACTGCCACGACAGCGACGTCCGGCACGAGGGAGACCAGGCCCACGCAGAGTACGGCGGTGCACGCGCGGTCGCTCACGATGTCGAAGACGGCCCCGGCCCGGGTCTCCTGTCCGAGCCGGCGGGCGGCCCAGCCGTCGAGCACGTCACCGAGCCAGTAGATACCGTACGATACCGCCATCAATGCCACCGACCCGGAGACGAGGGCCACGACGCCGACGGTGACAGCGGCGACCGTGCGAACGGCGGTGATGTAGTTGGGAACCGTACGAAGCGGGCCGACGGTAATGGCGGCGCGGGAGTCAACGAGAGTCACCTCCGCAGAGTCGTCCGGTGAACGTTTTCGCGGAACGTGCCGCGGTGCCGATCTGGTCCCGAGGGCGGTACCGAGGTGCCGGGCGATCCAGTACCTGGGTACTGGCCGGTCTTCCGGCTGGTCACGGAGACTGTGCAGGTGATGACTGGAATCCGCGAACGGTTGCGCGACCCCGAGCGGGTGCGCCGGCTCGCGTACGGTGTGGTTGGTTTGATCATCGCCGCCGTTGTCACCACCGTCGAGGACGGCGTGTCCGTGCCGGCGGGCTGGGCGTGGCTGGTACTGCCGGTCGGCCTCGGAGCCACGGCGCTGCGCCCCCGCTACCGAACCCTGGTCTTCGCGGTCTGCGCGGGGTTCGTGGCGATCGTGAGCACCGGGGAGTCGGTGCAGTTGGGCCTCGCGGCCGCCGGCCTGGTGTTCGTCTCGGTCTGCGAAGACCCTGCCCGACACCCGTGGCTGGGGTGGGTGGGTGGCTTGATCGGCGCGGCCGGCGCCCTCACCACCGCGCTGGTCAACGAGCGAGGGGTGTACGAACAGCCGTTCTTCTTCGTGACGGCCGGCTACCTGCTGGCGATCCTGCTGCGATCGTGGTCCCGCGGCAACGCCCTGACCCGGGAGACGGACGACTTACGCGGCCAGGCCGCCTGGCTCGAACAGCGCACCAACCTGGCCCGCGAGCTGCATGACGTGGTCGGCCACCACGTCACAGCGATGGTGGTTCAGGCCGAGGCGGGCCAGCTCAGTGACGACCCGGGGGCGGCGCTACGGGCGATCGCGGGCAGTGGCCGCACCGCACTGAGCGAGCTGGACACGCTCGTCGTGCACCTGCGCGATCCGGACGCGTCGATCGCGGTGAGCGCGCCACCGCGCCTGTCCGACATCGACGAACTGCTCGCCCAGCCGCTGCGCCAGCAGGGCGTGACGGTGCGGGTCCAGCTGGACCCGGAGCCGGGCCTGGACGAGATCGGCGTGTTGACCGCCTACCGCATCGCCCAGGAGGCCCTCACCAACATCGCCCGCCACGCGAAGGCCACGGCGGCCTGGGTCGAGTTGGTCCGCGTCGGCGACCACGCTCGCCTACGGATCAGCGACGACGGCGTCGGCCCGCCCCGCGCACCCACGAGCGGCTCGGGCCTGCTCGGCATCGGGGAACGCGTTTCCGCGCGCGGCGGGAGCTGGGAGCTGAGCCAGCGCCCGGGCGGCGGCACCGTGGTGCAGGCCGACCTGCCGGTGGCGAACAAATGATCCGCGTCGCGATCGCCGACGACCAGGAGCTGGTCCGGGACGGCTTCAGCCTGATCCTGCGGTCCCAACCCGACATCCAGGTCGCGGCCGAGGCGGCCGACGGCCGGCAGTTCCTCGACGCCGTACGTCGCGACTCCCGCATCGACGTCGCCCTCGTCGACATCCGCATGCCGGTGCTCGACGGCCTGCAAGCCACCCGCGAGCTGGCCACGATCCCGCACGCCCCGGCCGTCATCGTCGTCACCACCTTCGACGACGACGCCTACGTCCTGGACGCCATCGCCGCCGGCGCGCGCGGGTTCCTGCTCAAGCGGTCCAGCGCCCGTGACCTGATCGCCGCGGTGCGCACAGTCGCGGCCGGCGAGGCGGTCCTCTCCGCCGAGGTCACCGGCGCCGTCCTCGACCGGGTCCGCGCGACCGGGCCGGCCTCCCGCGTGGAGTTGGCGGCCTACCAGCTGACCGCTCGGGAGACCGATGTCCTCGCCCTGATCGGCGCCGGGCTCAACAACAACGAGATCGCCGAGCGTCTCTACCTGTCCATGAGCACCGTCAAGACCCACGTGACAAACGTGCTGGCCAAGACCGGCAGCCGCGATCGCGTACGAGCCGCCATCCTGGCGATCCAGGCCGGCCTCGCACCGTGACGATCTTCGCCGACCACCCCGTCAGTCGTGTTCCGCCATGCGGTCCAGCGTCGGCGTCGGCGTCGGCGTCGGCGTCGGACACCATCACCGCGTGGATCTCCCCGTTCAGCTTGACGACGCTAGCTAAGTGGCTTAGCTTTAAGGCTATGAAGGCTAGCCAGGTCGAGCGCCATGGTGGGCAGATCACCGACGAGGTCCAAGCTGGGGCGGCGACCATGCTTCGGGGGGGCGGGCTGCTGCTGATCTTCCTCCTGGAACTCGCCGTACTCGCAGTCGGTGCACGCTGGGGCTGGGCCCTGGACGCGCCCATCGTCGTCCGGCTGGTCGCTGCCATCGTCGTACCGCTGCTGCTTGCCGGGCTCTGGGGTGCGCTCGGTTCGCCACGGGCCCGGGTGCCACTACGCCCACCGGCCAAGCGCGCATTCCAGGCCAGCTGGTTCGTGCTCGGCGGCGGGATGCTCGCCCTGCTCGGGCAGCCGTGGCTCGGCCTCGCCCTGGTCGTCGTCTGGGTGGCCGTCACCATCCTGCTACGCCGCGACGCCTGACCCCACGGGTCGTAGGGTTGCGGTATGGCACAACGACTCGTCAGCGTGTGGCAACCGTTCTTCCTTGCTAGCGAGAGTCAGGGCGCGGCCATCGACGCCGCGACCGAGTTGGAAGACCTCGGCTACTCACGAATCTGGTTCTCCGGTGGTTTCGGCGAGAACGTCGCCCCCCGCTTCCGGGAGATCCTGGACGGGACCACGCGCATCGGGGTCGCGACCGGGATCGTGAGCATCTGGCACTCGTCGCCACCCGAGGCGGCGGCGTTCGCCAAGGACGCGGAGCAGGCGCATCCCGGCCGGTTCCTGCTCGGTCTCGGTGCCAGCCACGCGGTGGTGGTGGAGGGCAGCGGCACCGACTATCGCAAGCCGTACTCACGGATGGTGCAGTACCTCGACGGCCTCGACGCGGCCGGGCTTTCGCCCGAGCGGCGCATCCTGGCCGCACTGGGCCCGCGGATGCTCGAACTCTCCCGCGACCGCTCGACCGGGGCGCACCCGTACTTTGTCCCTGCCGAGCACACCGCGGAAGCCCGGGCGGCAATCGGACCCGACCGGCTGCTCGCCCCCGAGGTCGCGGTGGTCCTCGACGCGGACGCCACCACCGCGCGCGCCACCGCCCGCCAGTACGCGAGCGGGTATCTCGCACTGCCGAACTACACCAACAACCTGCGGCGATTCGGCTGGACCGACGAGGACTTCGCCGACGGCGGCAGTGACCGCCTCATCGACGCCCTGATCCCCTGGGGCAGCGTCGAGACGGTGGTGGCTGGGCTGGAGAAGCACTACCAGGCCGGCGCGGACGAGGTGGCGATCCAGGTGCTCAACGACGGCGACGCCACGACGTTCCCCGCCGACGCGTTCCGCGCCCTCGCCGCAGCCCTGATCTGACTGTGCCGGGACGACGGGTGGGGCTGACCGGTTGGTGGCATCATCGAGCCATGCCTGTGGTCGAAGTTGTTCGTGGCGACATCACCAGTGAGGACGTCGACGCCGTCGTGACCGCGGCGAACGAGTCGCTGTTGGGTGGCGGCGGTGTCGATGGGGCGGTTCACCGTGCGGCAGGGCCGCGTCTGGCCCAGGCGGGAGCAGCGCTGGCTCCATGCGATCCCGGTGATGCGGTTGCCACGCCAGCTTTCGACCTGGACCCACCAATACGTCATGTCATTCACACCGTCGGTCCGGTCTGGGAAGGTGGCGGCTACGGCGAGGCAGACGTCCTGGCGTCGTGCTATCGGCGCAGCCTCGCGGTTGCCGATGAGATTGGCGCTCGCAGCGTCGCCTTCCCCGCCATCGCGACCGGCGTCTACGGATTCCCGGCCGACCAGGCAGCGAAGATCGCAATCTCGACCATCAGTGCGACGCCGACAACTGTTGAGCGTGTTCGTCTGGTCGCCTTCGACGACGCGACGTGCGACCTGCTGACTGCGGCGCTGCAGGGTTGAGGACGCGGCCGATCTCATCCGTTTGTGGGAGCAGCGGATCTGAGCTCCAGGATGTACCCATCACCTGGCGACGCGCTGTTCGGGCGACGGGTTGCGGTACGTGGTTGGTGGGTAAGACCTGAATGTCGGGCACATGGGTACGCTGCACCGGCGGTGGCCTCAGCCAACTCCCGCCGCACCGGGGCCACCCGCACCGACGGGTGGCACCGTCGGTCGTTGCCCGTATCCGCAGACGAGAGGCGAACCCACACCATGACCGCAGTACCAGGCCAACGGTCTACTGCTGCTGCGGGTCCGGCGGCTGCCGAGCAAGCAGCGGAGGAGGACCTGCGGGCGTTGTTCGGGCAGTCCATCGCCGTCTTCGCGTCGCTGGCGGGGCCATCGCACCTGGTGGAGACGGCGAACCCGGCGTTCTTCGCCACCGTCGGCGAAGAGCGGGCCCGGGTAGGGGTGGCGATCGCCGAGCTGATGCCCGAACTGGCCGGTCAGGGATTCATCGCTCTCCTGGACCAGGTCTTCCGCACTGGTGAGCCGTACACCGGCCGTGACGTCCGGGTCGTGCTGGGCAGCGGCCCGCAGGCGCGGGAGGCGTTCTTCGACTTCACCTACGAGCCGCGTCGAGACACCGACGGCAACGTGACCGGGATCCGTGTGCTCGGCGTGGAGACCACGCAGGTCAAGCACGCCCAACGGCTGATGGCCGAACACCGTGCCCTGCTGGAGCAGATCGCCCGCCAGGCACCCCTGACCGAAGTGCTAGACGGGATGGCCCGCTGTATCGAGAACCTCGCACCGCAGGAGGTGCTCGTCTCCGTGCTGCTCGCCGATCCCGATGCCCGGCACCTGCGCCACGGCGCCGCGCCGAGCCTGCCCGACTTCTACAACCAGGCCATCGACGGCATCGCGACGGGCGAAGGTGTCGGCTCGTGCGGTACTGCCGCCCACCGGCGGGAACCAGTCATCGTCACCGACATCGCCACCGATCCGTTCTGGGACGATTTCCGGGATCTGGCCGACCAGGCCGGCCTCGCGGCCTGCTGGTCGACGCCGATCCTGGCCCGCGACGGCGGCCTGTTGGGCACCTTCGCGATGTATCACCGCACCCCGCGCGTCCCGCAGGACACCGACCTCGCCCTCACCCGGCTCTTCGCCGGAACGGCAGCCCTGGCCATCGAACGCCACCACATCGAGCAGGCGAAACTCGCCGCCGAGGCACGCGCCAAGTCGGCCAATGACGAGCTGGCCAAGGTGCTGCGCGTGGAGCGCGAACTGCGCGCCGAGGCTGAGCAGCGGGCCACCGTCGCCGCCGAACTCGCCACCCAGATGCGTGCCGCCGCGGCCGCGCAGGCCGCCACGCCGCACCCCGAGCACTGCCAGCTCGGCGGTGCCGCCGGGTGCACCGCGCGGGCCGAGATCAAGATCGCCGATTCGTGGGGCGACGCGGCGTGGGGCTGCCCCGCCCACGTCGAAGAGGCCATCCTCAACGTGCGGTCGGTGTTCATCGCCAGCGAGGAACTCGGCGGCCTGACCGCCTACCTCAACCGCTGATGGCTCATTGGCGCCTGTCAGGCAGCTAGGGACGCCACTCCTTGCGGTAGTCGGGGTGCTCGTTGTACGACTGCACGAGCACCCGGAGCGCATACGTGAGGCCAGCGAAGCGCTCGTCATCGGGGTCCATCGCCTCGTACTCCCGCGCCAGCATGTCGACCAGGTCGAGCATCGGCAGCTGGCTGTCGAGGAGCGCGTCGCCCCCGAAGCGGTGAAACACGTCGGCGTACGCGTGGCAGTCCGCCTCATACCGGTGATGAAGAAATCTGAGGAGATCTTTCATCTGTCGATCCTCGCGCACCGATACCTGGGGCTCGAACACGGCTCACTCGCCGCCGCAACGTCTACCGCGAGGCCCTTGAGGCACAGCCCGCACGACCTCGCAGTCCCGGCTCTGCTGTCGGGTACCTGTCACGTGATATCGCTGGCTGTGTGTACGGTCAGGCGCGCTCATCACGCGTTGTCGGAGAGGGAGCGTCGATCGGGTGGGACGATTCATTGGCATCGCCGTCGGCAAATACGACCAGGATCGACACGCGCCCCTGCGCCATGCGGTGCCGGACACTAGGGCCTTCGCAGAGTTGCTGGGGACGGACTTCGTTAGTGCATTGCTGACCGACCCGGACGAGAACGCCGCACGAGACCGACTTCGTGAGCTCTCGGGTGAGCATTCAGACGGGCCGCTGGTACTGCTATGGGCCGGGCACGGGATCGGATCCCCCACTGGGCTGAGGTTGTTGGCCAGTGACAGCGGGAGTGAACTGGCGGCGGGGATCGGCGCGTTGGACGTGGCCGCGTACTGCGCATCGTCCGGTTCGAGTCAGCTGCTGCTCATCCTGGACGCCTGCTTTTCCGGTGAAGGGTTACCGGCAGTTGCGGTTGCGGCCGAGGTGATGCAGCAACTTCCAGTCGACGGCGAGCATTTGTGGGTAGGAGTGCTGACATCCTGCATGGCTGTCGAAACCGCGCAGGACGGTCTGCTGGGTGAGCTCTTGCGGTCGTTGCTGGCACACGGACCGCAGTCGGCGATGCTGCGGCTGCGCTGGTCGGTGCACAACCAGTCGATCCGTGGCGACGACCTCTGCGATGCGGTGATCAAAGAGTGGCCTGGCCCACGGCAGACGCCGCAGTTTCAAGGCCGCGGCAGCGCTTGGTGGATGTTCCCTAACCCGCTGTTCGACCCGGGCGCGCCGGAGCAGGTGGTGGAGCACCTGTTGCGGGCAGCCCGTGGCGGCGCGCGAGAGGATGAGCGGTCCTGGTTCACTGGCCGCACGACCGAGGTGAACCAGGTCGTCACGTGGGTTCGGGCCGGCAAGCCGGGCGTTTACGTGGTGACGGGCTCAGCGGGGACCGGTAAATCCGCCATCACGGGCCGGGTCGTCAGCCTGTCGAATCCACACGAGCGTGCCCGCCTGCTGACCGAGGGCCGGCCGTGGGAGCACGACGATCCTGGCGAACGGTCGATACACGCGCACATTCACGCTCGGGGTTTGAGCGTGGACCAGGCAGCGGAGCTGATCGCCGGGCAGTTGGTCAGGTGTGGTCTGCTACCGGCGCAGGCGGCCCGGCGCAACGCCGCAGAGCTGGTCGGCCAGGTACAGCGGGCGGTAGAGGCCGGCGCCGCACCTCCGGTGCTGGTGGTGGACGGCGTGGACGAGTCACGTGGCGAAGCGTTCACACTGGCGGAGGAGCTGGTGTTGCGCCTGTCCCGACTCGCGGTGGTGGTGGTGTCCACCCGCGATCTTCCCCGGCCGGGCGGTGGGGCGAGCGTGGTGTCCACGCTGAATCCAGACGGACCAGGACTTGATCTGGATACCAGGCAGGCGCAGGAGCGTACTCGTCACGATGTTGTCGACTACGTCGCGGCTCGGCTGGCGGGGGTGGATCCCGCCATGAATCCGGCGTTGGTCGCCGAGCAAGTTGGAGCGGGCGTCGCAGCGGCGGATTGGCAGGCCGGTCGGCCATTCCTCCTCGCGCGATTGGTGGCCGACCAGCTGAATGCTGTGCCGGTCGACACCAGTGCCGAGGATTGGCAGGGCCGAGTGGCTGTCTCGGTCGAGCAGGCGTTCGACAGTGACCTGGCCACGATCAGCGCATTCCCGGGCACTCAGAGGACGGGAGTGAGTGACCACGTAGCGGCGGCCCGGCAGCTGCTTGCGGCGCTGAGTCGGGGCTATGGTGCGGGTCTGCCAGAGGACGAGTGGCTAGCCATTGCGAACGCCAGCAGAGAGCCGGCGGGGACGTTCGAGCGTGACGATCTCAGTTGGCTGCTGGACCGGCTCGGCCGGTACATCGTGCAGGACGGTGAGGGCGGCACCGCAGTTTATCGGGTGGCGCATCAAAGCTTGGCTGACCATCTCCGTTCGCCCTTCCGCGCCACTCACCAGCAGGTATTCGATCCGGATGCGTACTTGATCGCCGATGCTCTGGCTACCCTGTACCGGGCGAGACTCGACGCTGGGCTGAACGCGGACCGACCGATATACCTGTGGCGATATTTCTGGCGTCACGCCGCCGACGCTGGCCCGGACGGCTTGCATCTGATTCGACTGCTCGCCGAGACTGACCGGGCGCTCGTACCCGACGTGGCAGCGGCTGGACTACTCGTAGCTCAACGCTTTCGTCGGTGGGGCTACCGGCAAGAAGCCATGGAGCTTACCGAAGAGGCCGTCACCATTTACCGGCAACTGGTCGTCACCAGTCCCGCTTTCCTGCCCGACCTGGCCGGCGCACTGAACAACCTCGGCATCCGCTACAGCGAGGTCGGGCGGCGATCCGACGCGATCGCTCCCACCGAGGAAGCCGTCGCCGCCTATCGGGGAGTAGCCGCCACCAACCCGGCCTTCCTACCCGACCTGGCCGGCGCACTGAACAACCTCGGCATCCGCTACAACGGAGTCGGGCGGCGATCCGACGCGATCGCTCCCACCGAGGAAGCCGTCACCGTCTACCAGGGAGTAGCCGCCACCAACCCGGCCTTCCTACCCGACCTGGCCGGCGCACTGAACAACCTCGGCATCCGCTACAACGGAGTCGGGCGGCGATCCGACGCGATCGCTCCCACCGAGGAAGCCGTCGCCGCCTATCGGGGAGTAGCCGCCACCAACCCGGCCTTCCTACCCGACCTGGCCGGCGTGCTGAACAACCTCGGCATCTGCTACAGCGGAGTCGGGCGGCGACCCGACGCGATCGCTCCCACCGAGGAAGCCGTCACCCTGCGCCGGGAACTAGTCGCCACCAACCCGGCCTTCCTACCCGACCTGGCCGGCTCACTGAACAATCTCGGCATCCGCTACAGCGGAGTCGGGCGGCGATCCGACGCGGTCGCTCCCACCGAAGAATCCGTCACCGTCTACCGGGAACTCGCCGCCACCAACCCCGCCTTCCTACCCAACCTGGCCGCCGCGCTGAACAACCTCGGCATCTGCTACAGCGGAGTCGGGCGGCGACCCGACGCGATCGCTCCCACCGAAGAAGCCGTCATCGCCTACCGGGAACTCGCCGCCACCAACCCCGCCTTCCTACCGGACCTGGCCGCCGCGCTGAACAACCTCGGCAACCGCTACAGCGGAGTCGGGCGGCGACCCGACGCGATCGCTCCCACCGAAGAAGCCGTCACCGTCTACCGGGAACTCGCCGCCACCAACCCCGCCTTCCTCCCCAACCTGGCCAGTGCACTGAACAACCTCGGCAACCGCTACAGCGAGGTCGGGCGACGAGACGACGCGGTCCCTCCCACCGAGGAAGCCGTCACCCTGCGCCGGGAACTCGCCGCCACCAACCCCGCCTTCCTACCCGACCTGGCCGGCGCGTTGAACAACCTAGGCGTCCGCTACAGCGAGGTCGGGCGGCGAGACGACGCGGTTCCTCTCACCGAGGAAGCCGTCACCGCCTACCGGGACCTCGCCGCTACCAACAGCGCCTTCCTACCCGACCTGGCCGGCGCGTTGAACAACCTCGGCAACCACTACAGCGAAGTCGGGCGACGATACGAGGCAGTCCCTCCCACCGAGGAAGCCGTCACCCTGCGCCGGGAACTCGCCGCCACCAACCCCGCCTTCCTACCCGACCTGGCCGCCGCGCTGAACAACCTCGGCAACCGCTACAGCGAAGTCGGGCGACGATACGACGCCGTCGCTCCCGCCGAGGAAGCCGTCACCTTCTACCGGGAACTCGCCGCCACCAGCCCCACCTTCCTCCCCAACCTGGCCAGTGCACTGAACAACCTCGGCAACCGCTACAGCGAGGTGGGGAGGTCGGCAGAACAGGAGGCAATCTGGTTCGCTGTTCTGGCCGACGCATCGCCGCCGGACATCGCATATCTCCTGTTCACCCGGGTTGCTACGGCCGATGCCGGGACTCCAAAAGTCGTCGAATGGGTTGTGACCGCGTTGCGGCACGAGCCTGCCGATCGGGTATTGCTCCGTGCTCTACGTGATCAGGCAAGGCGACTCCGTCGCCCTGACCCTGACCGCTTCGAACGTGCCTGGACCGAGATCGCGGGGGATCTCCCGGACTGGCTTACGCTTGACCCGGCTCTCCTCGCCGTTGCCCAAGCGTGGATCAACACGACCTCGTACCAGGACGAACGCGACTACCTCGCGACCCATCCCGAACTGCTCGCTCCCGCCGTCGACACTGCCGTCACCGAGGCCCTCCTCACAGTCAGCGACCAGGAAGCCCTGCGGTACCTGACGCTACGCAGAATCGCCCGTACCGACGGCGTCACTGCGGCTTACGCTCCCCTATTGCTGAGCATTCTCGCCGCCGAGTTCGCCGCGGCCGATCCACTCACGCAAACCACCATGCTCGCGGAACACAACGAGGAGCTGCTCACCGACGGCGCCCGCGAGGCCCTCGCAGCGCTCGCGCAGCGGGACACCAGCGGTACCGCAGATCGCGCCGACGCGATCCTCGCTCTCGCCCAGATCGGCGCCGCCGAACCGGCCCTCGATGCGCTGATCCATCCTGAGAAGTTCACCGATCTCATGGCCGCGATCGCGGAAAGCCCGGACCCGGCTGCCCTCGATGCCACCGCATTTCTGGCCCGGACCTCGGCACAAACAGACGCGGCGGCAGCCACCGCCGACTTCTACACCGCCGTCGCCTCTGCTCTCGCTGACGACGTGGACGAGGCGACGCACGTCCTCACCGCAGCACGCCGGCTCGCACCGGAGCAGACTGCCGCCTGGATCAATCGGTTGGCGGCCATCGGCCGCCGCCATCCTGCCGCGCTGCACCTCATCAGCGTCCTCACCATCCCGGACGAGCAACCGGGAGCCCAGGGATGACCAACCCCACCGACTTCGTCGTCGTGCTACCCGGCATCCTCGGCAGCACCCTGCGACATCGCGGCAAGCTGGTCTGGGCGCCCTCGGCCGGCTCCGCGCTCCGCGCGATCCGAACCTTCGGTCGCAGTATCCGCGACCTCCAACTGCCCGACGGCCTCGGTGACGAGCACCCCGGCGACGGTGTTGAACCGGTTGGCCTGATGCCCGACCTGCACGTGCTCCCCGGCATCTGGACCCCGATCAAGGGGTACGACCGGCTCCTGACCCGGCTACGCGCCCTCGGCTACCGCGAATCCGTGGACCATCCCGACGCCCCGCCCGGCAACCTGCTACCCATCGCGTACGACTGGCGGCTGTCCAACCGGTACAACGGCCGACGCCTCTCGTGTCTGATCGAACCCGCCCTCGAACGCTGGCGTGGTCAAGGCGGCGCCTACGCCGACGCCATGGTGACTTTCGTCTGCCACTCGATGGGCGGTCTCATCGCCCGCTGGTACATCGAGTACTGCCGCGGCGCAGAAACAACTCACAAGCTCATCACCATCGGTACGCCGTATCGGGGATCTGCCAAGGCCCTCGGACAACTCGTCAACGGTAGCCACAAGGGCATCGGTGGATTCAGCGTCAGTCTGACGGACCTGATCCGCAGCATGCCGTCCATGTACCAGTTGCTACCTGAGTACGCCTGCCTCGAAAATCCCGATGGCCTCGCCAAGACCACCGAGACCGCCCTACCAGAACTGGCCACGGCCAAGATCGACGACGGGATGCGCTTTCACACTCAACTCGCCGAAGCCGAGATCGGCCGCCCGGCCAGCCTCACCACCACCCACGCCATCATCGGCATCCACCAACCAACCGCCACCACCGCACGCCTGAGCGGCTCCCGCATCGAACTGATGGACACCTACCGCACAGACGAGCTCCATGGCGACGCCACCGTCCCGATCGTCGCTGCCAGCAGACCCGACGTTCCAATGAACAGCCCGCTACTACGACGCGTCCCCGACCAGCACGGCAACCTGCATCGAAACACCGCCGTCCTCGACGAAATCCACGGCATCCTCACCGCGAGCCGAATCGCCATCCGCGCACCGCGCACCACTGCGCTCCATGTCGGCACTCCCGACCTGCTCCTCGCCGGCGAACCCCTTCCCATCCACGTCGCCACCACCGACGGCTTCGCCCACGTCATCCGGATCACGGTGTCCGACGAAAACCACAAAGTGGTCGACGCGCGAGTTACCAGACCTCGCGGAAGCACAACGACGACGACCCTCGTCAATGATTTGCCACCCGGTGCCTACACCATCGACGTCGCCGGGCTCACCCCTAGCTCACCAATCGCGCCGGTCAGCAGCAACACTCTCATCTGGAGCTAGCCGGTCCTCTGTTCGATGCGAGCCGTCTCGCTACCGGCACCCCTGCGTTTGCGACTGGTACGGCACCTCGTTGGGCGCGACTCCGTCTCTGGTGACCACCAGCGAGTGGTCCGGCAACGTCCCGGCCTTCAACTTCTACAACCGCACCTCCCGCAACGCCGAGATCACCTGGTCCTACAACTACCTCGGGACGCAGCTTTCCGGCGCGATCTGCGCTCGCCCCGGCGGCGGGGACCTGTATGTGCCCATGTTCGTGACGAAGGTGAGTTGGCAGCCGCGCACCTGCTGATTTTCGCCCGCCGCCCGACAGTGGTTCGGCGACGGATCGTGGCCGCTGCCCGAGCGGTCTTGGCAGAGGCCAGGAACCGTTGCGACGCGTCCGGCCCTTGGTCAGGGCGTCCACCGTACGCCCGGGTTCACCCGCCCGGACCAGTCGAAGACGGCCATGTTGTCCCACTGGTTTCCGGTGCCGTTGATGTTGGCCGGGTCCCAGCCGTTGCCGCGGACGGCGTACCAGGTCGGTTCCCAGTAGAAGACACCGATGGCCCCCGCGTTGCGGGCGGTGTTCTGCACCCAGTCGAATTCCTGGGCCTGCCCGGACCAGGTCGCGCTGATGCCGTCACAGGTCGCGTCGCCGATAGCGTTCGGCTCACTGTCCGCGTTGTTGCGGGTGAAGGGGTACGCGGTCTCCACGATCACCACCGGCTTGCCGTAGCGCCCGCGCAGGTCGACGATGTTGTTGTAGAGGTTCGCCAGGGTGCCGTGCCACATGCAGTAGTACGACTGGGCGGTGATGTCCCACTGCACACCCTGGGCGCGGATGCCGTCGTAGAACCATCGGGCGTTGGCGTTGCTGTCGGCGTTGGCGGTATGGATCATCACCGGGATGCCGCTGCCGCATGCCTTTGTCGCGTTGTAACCCTGCTTCAACAGGCCGGCCAGCGGGGCGAAGTCATTGTTGGCGACCCTGCCCTCGTTCCACAGCATCCCGACGTTGATCTCGTTGCCGATCTGCACGCTGTCCGGTGGGGTGCCCTGCCCCCGCAGGCTCGAGCAGACGTCGTAGGTGAAGGTGTAGACGTCGGTACGCAGTTGGCTCAGGCTGTGGCCGGCCCAGGCTGCCGGCTTGTACTGCTTGCCCGGGTCGGCCCAGGTGTCGGAGTAGTGGAAGTCGATGAGCACCTTGAGGCCCTTCGCCCTGGCCGCCCTCGCCTGACCCATCACCGCGCTCTTGTTGTTGTAGCCGCTGGCCGGGTTGTTCCACACGCGCAGTCGGACGTAGTTGACGCCGACGGACTTCAGGATGTCCAGTGGGTCGCGGGCGACGCCGCCGGCGTCGTAGTACTTGGCGCCCAGATCCAGGCTGCGCTGCAACGAGGAGACGTCGGCGCCCCGCATGGTGAGCGTGTTCGCGGCGGAGACGGGCGCGGGCGCGGCGCCGAGCGTGGTGGCGACGACGAGGATACCGGCCGCGACAGCCCCGACAAGGGCCCTGGGGCGGCGCTGGGGTGTGCTCACGAGACCTCCTCAGCCCACTGTGCAGGGGGCGCCGTTCAGCGAGAAGCCGGTCGGCGGCGCGTCGCTGACGCCCCACCGCCCCTGGACGCCAAAGGTCGTAGAGCCATTCGGCGCGAGGACGCGGTTCCAGCCGACGTTACGAGCGGTCACTGTTGTCCCGGTCTGGCCGATCGTGGCGTTCCACCCCGAGGTGACCTGCTGGTCTCCCGGGTAGCTGAAGGTGATGGCCCAGCCGTCGATCGGTGCCGCTCCGGCGTTGTGGACCGTCGCTGTGGCCACGAAACCGCCCTGCCACTCGGACTGGTTCCGGTAGGTCACCCGGCAGGTCGAGGGCGGCGGGGGCGTCGGGGTGGTCGTCGTCGTGGGCAGAGCGACAGTGTTGGATGCGATCGAGACGTTGCCCACCGCGTCCCGGGCCCGCACGTAGTACAGGTTCCGCAGCGGCGTCGACGCAGGTAGCGGCGTCGTGTACGTCGTATCCGGCACTGTGGCGACCAGTTGCGAGGTGAACCAGCCGTCGAACCGGTAGACGTTGTACCCGAGCACGCCGACGTCGTCCGTCGACGGCGACCAGGACAACGTGCCGGTCGAGGCAGTCACCTCGCCGACGGTCAGGTTCTTCGGCGCGCTCGGCGGGGTGGTGTCCGGGCCGGTGTCCGTCACCGGGGTGACCACTGTCAGCGCGTCCGACCAGTTCGAGCGTTGCCCGAGGCTGTCCCGGGCGATCAATCGGAACGTGTACTGCTGGCCCGACCCAAGCGAGTTGGTGATGGTGGTGCTGGTGACGGCCCCGACGCTGGCGCTGAAGACGATGTCGCCGAACTCCTGGTAATACGTGATGTCGTAGCCGGCGATGGTGCAGCAGCCGGACGTGGCGGCCGTCCAGGTGAGGGTGACCGACGAGCTGCGGACCTCGCTGGCGGTCAGGTTCGTTGGCGCACTCGGCGGAACGGGCGAGGCGCTCGGCGTACTGGATGGCGTAGTCGGCGTTGGCGGGTTGGTCCCGGCCGGCGCTGCGACGGACTCGGCGGCCGCCGCGGGCGCTGGGGCGACCCTCGGGTACGCGGCCGGCGTCACGGTGCCGGCGTCGGCCGCCGGTGCGCCGCTCAGAGCGGTGCCGGGCACCGCCGTCAACAGCACGACAGCAGCCAGCAGGCCAGGCCGCAAACGGCGAAACTGTGAAGACGAGGGGACGCCAGTCATACGTCGACGATGCAGCAAAAGATCGATGATCGCCAACGTGTCTCACGCCTCGGCCGATGACAGGAACTGCTCCTGACGCCTCAGCCGCGTCGTTGGGAGCGATACCAGTGGGGCAAAATTCAACGCTCCCGATCGCTACACTCGCCGGAACGCCGGCACCGCCGCAGACCTCAGCCTGCGCCAATCCCCATCGATAGGAGACGCCTGTGACCCGCGACAAGGCGGCACCCCCCGGCATCGACCCCAGCGTTCCCAGCGTGGCCCGGGTCTATGACTTCTTCCTGGGCGGCAAGGACAACTTCGAGGTTGACCGAAGGGTCGCCGAGCACGCCCTGCGGATCACACCGGACGGGCCAGCAGCCGGCCAGGCCAACCGGGCTTTTCTGCGTCGAGTGATTCGCTTCCTCGTCAGCGAGGCGGGCATCGACCAGTTCCTCGACATCGGATCGGGGCTGCCCACGCAGGGCAACGTGCACGAGGTCGCCACCGAGCAAAACCCCAAGGCTCAGGTGGTCTATGTGGACAATGACCCGATAGTTCTGACGCACGGGCGGGCCCTGCTCGCCGCGGAGGGCACCGCGACGGTGATCCAGGCGGACATCCGTGAGCCGCAGGTGATCCTCAACCACCCGGACGTACGCCGCTTCCTCGACTTCGACCGGCCGATCGGGTTGCTGCTCTTTGCGATCCTGCACCACCTCGGTGACGACGAGGACCCGAAGGCGGTGGCGGCGGCGTTGATCGACGCGCTGCCCTCCGGCAGCTACGTGGCGATCTCGCACTTCCGCGACCCGGGCGAGCGAGACCCGGAGGGCTCCCGCAAGGCCCGCGAGGTCGAGCGGGTCTTCAACGAGTCGCTGGGCACTGGCCGCTGGCGTACGGACGAGGAGATCCTCTCGTTCGCCGATGGGCTGACAGTGCTGGAGCCAGGGCTGGTGCCGCTGGCCGAGTGGCGTCCAGAGCCGGACGCACCGCCGACGGTGCAGACCGACACCTATCACACCTTCGTCGGGCTCCTCGCCCGCAAACCATAGGCAGCGTCTTGCGTTGAGGTCCGTCGGCGGGAGCGCACCCCGCCGACGGATCCACGCGTCAGATCTGAACTGGGTTGTACCGTCTCTGCCTACGGCGCAGGTTCCAGTACGACGACTGGGATCTGGCGGGTGGTCTTCCGCTCGTAGTCGGCGAAGCCTGGATACGCGGCCTTCAACGGGCTCCAGATCCGTTCCCGCTCGTCACCGACGGCAACTCTGGCGACCAACTCGAACTTGTCCGTACCGATCTCCGCATGGACCTTCGGGTGAGCGAGCAGGTTGTAGTACCAGTCCGGATTGGTAGGCGCACCGCCCTTGGACGCGAACACGGCATAACCGCCGTCCACCTTCTGGTACATCATCGGGTTCACGCGAAGCTGGCCGCTCTTGGCACCGACCGTGTGCAACAGCAGCAGCGGTGCGCCGGCGAACTGACCGCCGACCTGCCCAGCGTTGGCGCGGAACTCCGCGATGATCTTGTCGTTAAAGTCGCTCATGCCTTCTCCTCGTCTCCGCGCACCGGCTCCGTCAACAAGATTCTGACAGTCCCAGGCGCCCACTTGTTCAATGCGCTCGGCGTGACCGGTCCTGGATCAAACGCAAGAAGATGCGCATAGCGAGCACCACGATCACGACCACGGCTGGAATGGCCAGAAGAGTCCAAGGTCTATCGAGCAGGTTGGCGGTCCCGAGCAGGGCGACCGCGAGACCCTCCCACAGCAACTCGCGCCCACTGAGAAGTTCTCTGCGAGGCGGCTGCTGGCCCTGCCGTCTTTCTGTCCGCAAGCGTCGAACTGCTTGCAGCACGAACACCACGCCGAATCCGAGGCAGACCGGGCCCGCCAGAAAGTCCAGCGCGTTCGGCACGATTCCTCCAAGAGGCTTGCTCGGCTGCCAGGGGAAGCACCGAGCGACCGACCGATCTTGCCATCACCTTCGATTCCCCGCTGGTCCCATCTCCGCTGCGGGTTGCCGGCTCACGGCGGGTTGACATGCCGGTAGCCGGCGCTCGTCGCGCATTCCAACGCGGCCTGTCCGCCGGATCGCTCGTCTGGCTCACACCCTCGCTGCAGGAACGGGCTTGAACTTACGCTGGCTCACTCGACTGTCGGTCTGACCTGTTGACGAGCGCCCGTCCGGGCTCTCACGCGACGTAGGTGTTCACGGGCGTCGTGCCGGTGGGCAAAATGCCACAGCAGGTCGTCGTGGCGGAACTGATACGAGATTCCAGCTGGGCGCAGGAAGCCGAAGGCGCACATGCGCTGCAGGCAGCGGGCCGGTGCCGGAGGCATCCGGAACGCCGAGGCGACGATCATCGCGAGGTAGCGCCGCCAGAGCGCGCAGGCGACCGTCTCGCCTACGATCACGCAGTAGGCAACACCCAGCACGGCGCCGGGCCACAACCCCCATGTGTAGCTGAAGCTCCACACAACTGCCGGGCAGACGACCGCCGCGGAGAGCCGGGATACCGTGCGCTCGTGGCGCAGGACGCCGAGCGGACCAACGATCTCCGGGCGGGCATCGGTAGCCAGGGTCTGTCCGAACCCCACGGTCAGCCCGATCGCGAGCCACGACGTGACGAATCCGATCAGCCCGACCAACGGGCCAAGGAGCAACCAGGCAGCCGCGCCGATGAGCAGGGCCGTTGCTGCCTGCGGCACGAAGAACCGGGGATTGCCCAGTCGGGACCAGTCTGGGGTGGCCGCAGGCACCCACGGCTTCGTGCTCGTCCGCGCCAGCATCGCCACCCAGGCCAGAGCGCCGACAAGCAGGACACCGCGGCCGAGCCACCCGCGTGGCCACAGGAACAGAGTCAGCCAGGCGAAGCCGGGCGCGGACAGCAGCACGCACATGGCGAGGTCCACGAAGCGGGGCGCCCGGCGGCCGGCGATCGGCCAAAGTCGGTGCAGCACGATGTCGTGGGACGGCAAGGTCCGTCCTGCGAAGTTGGCCTGGTTCGTACGATTGTGTTCCAAGTAGCGCGCGCACCGCGACAGCCAGTACAGGTCGGCGACGCTGCGGAGACGGCGCCAGATCGAGCCGGTCAGGACGACTGACTCCACGTACCGTGCCACCAGCGACCTGACATCAGCCGCCTCAGCGCCGGTGACCAGTTGCTCAGAGGAACCGCCGACCGCCCGCCGGTTGCGGGCTAGCTCCGCCACCATGCTGAGCTGCCATGGGCTTTTCAGCGCTCTCACCTGGCCTGCGTCCCGCAACGACTCGGCCAGGCTTTCCGCCACGGAGCAGCGGTCGGTGCCGCCGATGGAGCGCGACAGGTAGGTTGCGGCGTCAACGTAGCCGACCGGCCGAACCGTGTACGCGGTCAAGGTGTGATGTTCGCGCAGGTCCGCCCGGATCGCCCGCCAGGTGGCCTGACGACAGGTGAGTAGGAACGGCGCCCGCTTGCCGCGCAGCCGCCAGTCGACGAGCCGCTGGAGGAACCACTCGGCCGGCTCCACGGCCTCCTCCGTGCTGCAGAGCTCGTCGAGTCCGTCGAGCAGGGGCAGCACGTCACCCGACTCGATCAGCTCCCGGGCGGACCGGCGGGACCCGTTGAGTTCGACCGCGACGAAGCCGGCCAGCCAGGTCGTGATGTCGTTCTGACCGGTCCAGCGACTCAGCGGCACGACCAGTGGAAGCACCCGCGGATCGTCGTTGACCAACTCCAGCGCGATCCGCAGCGTGCTGTACGACTTTCCGCGGCCGGGGTGGGCGACCAGGACGACCCGTGTCTGCCGGTGCCGCAGACTTCCGGCGAGCGTGTGCAGCGTCGTATCGGGTTCGCCGCCTGCCCCATACGCCAGCTCGATGTCCTCGGCGGTCCGGCGCATCTGCGCGGTCCGGGCGGCGACGTCGCTGGCGACCTTCAATTGCAGTCGCGCGAGCAGCCCGAGTGGCTCCTCTCGACGGGCCAGCCAGCGCAGGCACTGCACCATCACGACAAGCAGAGCCACCGCGCCAAGGATCGTGCCCAGGTAGCCGGACTGGCCGGAAAGCGTCGGCTCGGCCCGGTAGGCCGGAATGAACCGGACAACGCTGACCATGAGGACCACGCCGACGAGCACTGTGAGCACAGCGGCCGTCCAACGCAGCATCTGATGTCGTCCGGACCGGGTCATCGCAGCGATGGAGACGGAGGCATGTCGATTCCCTCTCAGGTCGTTCTCCGACGATAACTGACGGCTGCACGGCGAATTTGCATCGCCAGGGTGAAGCTGGTTTGTTGCGCCGGTGCGCTGCCATGATCGAGCCATGCGAGTACACCAGTACGTGTATTTCTCGTTGCGTTCGGATCACTTCCCTGCGCGCGAGATGGCGACGCGGTTAGGCATGGAGCCAGACGAGGTCAGCATCAAGGGGAGCAAGCGGGAGAACCCTCCGGTGCCGCGCGTCCACTCGTGGAGGGTTGTGTGTCGTGACAGCGGCTTCACGGTCGATGAGCAGATTGACCGCATCATCGACCGCCTTGAGCCCATCGCTGATCAGATCGCGGACCTGGTGAGAGTGATCGATGAGTTGGAGGGGGAGGGCATCACCTCGACACTGCAGGTGGTGCGCTACATCAATGACGAAGATGGCGACCAGCATCAACGACTCGGCTGGCACCTCGATCGCCGGGCCCTGGAGTTCCTTCACCACACCAAGGCCGAGCTGGACGTGGACGAATACGGAGATGACTGAAGCATGGCTAGCGCGCTTCGGTGTCAAATCTCCACAAGGCGGTCCGGCCAGGCTTGATGCGAGGTCAGGCGGTCTGCCGACGGGTCTATCGGCTCGGTTCGGCTGAAACGGTGGCTGTACTTGGCTGCTGTACTGCTGGCTTGGACAGCTCGGCCTCCCTGGTCCATCCGAGGAACCGGCTGTGCAGCACGCCTGCCGATGTCCAGGGCATGTCCTCGGTTGCCTGGACGAGGTAGGACCCCAGGTAGAGAGCCAGCGACACCGGAGCATCCGCATACTCAGTCCGCAACTCGCGCCTCCGGGTCGAGCAGGGCCAGGGCAGGCCACAGCCACCGCAGCTCCAGATCGGCATGACCGGGCCGTGGACGGTCACCGCACACCCGCCAGGAAACGAGCGGTGATCGCCCATGCCTGCCAGCTGCTCACTGCTCACCTTCCTGTGGCCAGTGGCCACGATTGATCGGAATCCGGTGCCGGGCATGGCAGGGCAGGTCGGCTCCGCAGCGGCAGATATGCCGCCAGAGTTGCCACGACCACACCGGCCGATGCCTGCGGGCGAGAGTCAGCGCGGTGGCCGACAGATATTCGTCATACGAGACGCGCCGCACGGACCCTCCCTCGTTCGAGCACGAGGACGGCTTCCCGCCCTTGAACCTGAGGGACGCGGCGACCAGGCGATACCCGCACCGCCCGCCGCGTCCCGTGAGCAAGAAGCTACGGTGAGTCGCGGAGCGGAATGGGTAAGGTTCCTACCCCTGGATCACGAGAGCAGCCCGACCTTGATCGCAAGGTCACGGGCGTCGTCACGAGTGGAACGCGGGCCGTCGAGCAGGTCCAAGGTGATCTGCCGGGCGTACCCGTTGAAGCGGATCGTCTCCGGGGCCGACTCGTACGCCTGCCGGAGGGTCATCACGGCCGCTTCCGTGTCGTCCTTGCCGTAGTGCGCCCGCGCGACCTCGATGAGGTGGCGTGCCCGGCGCGGCCTCGACGGGATCGCCGCGGAATCATGACGGCGTGCCTGCCGCACCGCCTCGCCGGACTTCTGCAACTCCACCGCCACGGTCACCGCGTGAGCGCCCATGATGACCTGTGAGAACGATGTCTGCGGCTGATAGAAGCCCTGCGGCAAGCGTTGCGCCACCCGGTCCGCGCGGTCCCAGTACCGCCAGGCCCGGCCTTCCTCACCAGCACGGGCGGCGGTGTAGGCAGCCTCGAAGTGCAACGCGCCCCAGAGCGCCAACAGGTTCGTGTTCCCGTCGGCCGTACGCGGCTCCAGCGCCGACAGAAGGTCCAGGGTCACCGCCATCGCGGTGTCCCAGTCACCGGCATCCCGATGCACCTGGCACAGGAACCATCCCGCGCACGCCACCGCCTCCGGCTCGCCGGACTCCTGCGCCGCCACCATCGCTCGGTCCGCGACCCGCCACAACAACTCGGCTGCGGGTTGGTAGGCAAGGAACATCTGCGTCAGCCCGAACGTCTCGGCCAACAGGGCCTGAGCCTGCCGACGCTCATCACCCTCGTACGCCAATGCGGCGCGCTGCACGTCGCGCAGCAGCGGCGGCAACAACCCGCCCAGCACCGTGCGGTGATCCGACGCCTGATGGCGTGCCCGCCATGCCATCGCAAGCCGCTCTCTCAGGCTCGTCAACGACTCCGGGGAAGCCTCGTCGGAAATGGCGAAGCGGTTCACCGCGTCCCGAACGGAGGCTAGCGCCGGATGCTCCGGCCCGTTGACCACAGCAGACCGGGCGCTCAACTCCCCGACCAAGGCAGACACCTCGACCTTGAGAGCACGCGCGATGCGATCGAGCATGTGAATGCGCGGCGGTAGGATGCGATCGGTCTCCACCGCCTTGACCCACTCGGCGCTGCGCCCCACCAACCCGCCGAGCACCGCACGGGTCTTCCCGGACCGCTCCCGGTAGACCTTCAATCGCTGCCCGAAAGTCAACTCCGGCATGGAATCCATCCCGGACCTCCTCGTAGCGCGGGACGCATCGTCGGCGCCCAGGCCGCCTTGCCACCCAACGCTACCGGCCTGCCTGCCGCCTTATAACCCCACACACGCCGCGCGCCGCCTCTCACGCCGACACCCAAGTCCCCGGGCCCCTAGCATGCAAGTCGGGCGCTCCGTCCGACGGGGTCCACTCGGAACCGCGACCTCGGCGAAGCCTACGAACTCCGTCGACCAGCCTTCGCTACTCATGCCGGGCTTCCTTCGAATCGGCAGGTGTCACTTGGGGCTTACCGAGACTACGAGGTCTCCCAGCAAGAAGCACTGGCCGGAAGGTTGCCGGTGGAATTGAGTCTCAGCTTCCAGGACCCCCACCAACAGCGACTCGTTTCGCCGCCCGGGAGGGCCGCAGCCACGAGTGCCGCAGCCACGACGACTTGGGCTGAGCCACCTCTGGGCGACGGCGTCCAGGTACGCGTCGGTGGCCTGCAGATTCTTGGTCAATCCCTGCGTCGTACGCGAAACCACCTATCTGGTATCCGCCGAGGGCATCACCGACCGATGCGAGGAACAGGGAGCTGACCGTCCAGGTGGCGACGAATTCCTCACGATCGCCGCCGGATCGGCAGCAGATTTGCGCGCATGAGCATGGTCTGCGCTTGAGATGGGCCCTACGAGTGGGTGTCAGACCGGGTCGGCGAGACGGGCGATGACACGACGTAGCTGCTCGGCGTAGACGTCGAGGAACTCCGGTGAGTCGGCGGCGAGACCAGTCATCCGGCGCTTAGCGAGTATCAACGTCGTCGGGGGCTTCGTGGTCCGGGTGATCCGCTGCCGCCGTACGGCTGATCAGCGTTCATCCGCGGCGGCTGGCGCGATCTGGTCGAGGTGTGCGCCGACGGTGGCCTTGGCGGTTGCGTTCGAGGTCCGGCCGGGGCGCAGGAGGGCGTGCAGGATCACGCCGTCGACGAGGGCGTAGAGACGCTCTGCCTCGACCTTCTGATCGAGCCCGGGCCGGAGCGCACCGGCGTCGGCCAGTCGCCGGATCATTGTGGTGAAGGCGTCGGTAAGGCGTCTGTCGATTTCCTTGCGCAGGTTGGCCATGGTCGGTTCTACGACGGCGCGTGCCGTGAACGCGAGCCACACTTCGCACTCGCCGCGCCGTAGCCGGTCCAGCGGCAGCATCTCGTCGATCATCGACCGGACCACCGCACGCTGGTCGCCTGTGGTGTCCACGGCTCGGATCCGCTCCTCGATCCGTTCTCCCACCAACCGTAGGGCGAATCCGAGGAGTTCGGACTGTGTGGTGAAGAAATGACGCAACGAACCCATGGACAAGCCGGCTTCGCGCGCCACGTTCCGCACCGATGCCTGCTCCAGCCCGTCCCGTATCACGATCCGCCAGACCGCTTCGGCGAGCTCGGTCCGTCGGGCCTGCGCATCCACCAGCTTCGGCACTACCCTTTATAACACACTCGTGCTAGCTTCCTGTTGCTAACACAACTGTGCTAGACAAGCGGAGGCGTCTGTGTCACGTCGAGAACGCGCCTGGCTCACGGCAGCGGTGGTCGGCTGGATCGCACTCAACGGCGCGGTACTGCTCCTCGCGCCCGGCGACGCCGCCTTCGACTGGCCGGCGCAGCACGACCCGCCAACCGGGCACGGCCAGGTGATCGCCGCTCAGGCCACCCTCGTCGAGTTGGTACTGCTCGCCGCCATCGCATACGCGCTTACCCGTGGTCGACCCGCACCGGTGATCGCCGAGCGCGCACCGACGCTCCCGACCGCTCGTCGTGAAACAGGACTCGTCCTGGCGTACGGCGTCCTCGCCCAACTCGGTGGCCTGCTCATCGCCCGAGGGCTCGGCTGGCACCCGATCGGCTTCCACCTGGCCGGTACGCTCGTCGGTGCCACCGATCCGGTCGGGCCCGCCGAGGCGCTCGGCTGGGCCACGTACAACGTTGTGGTCTACGCGCTGGTGCCACTCCTGTGGTTCCGGCGGCGTTACACCGCCCACCAGATGTGTCTGCGCTCGGCGGATCGGCGCGGCGATGCCATCCTCATCCTCGTCGTGTTGGTCCTCGAATCGCTCGCGCAATGGGTGGTGCTCGGCCATGCGTTCGCCGGCCTGGCCCCGGGTCAGCTCGCCGTCGGAGTGCCACTGACATTCCTGCTGTACTTGGCTGGCACGGTGCTGCCCACAGTCATCTTCGTTCAGGGCGTCCTCGTCCCCCGATACGCCCGTCTGACCGGCTCCACCACCGCGACCCTCGTTCTCGGCGGCCTGACGTATGCGGCAATGCACGTGTTCGAGGGCTGGGGCAGGTTCGGGTCGCCGCGCGAGGCCACGCTGACGATCCTGTTCGTGCTTCTCATCTACACGCTGCCCGGCGCATTCAAGACCTGGCTCACCGTACGGACCGGCAACGCCTGGGTGCACGCGTGGGCCTACCACGCCCTCGCGCCGCACACGATGCACGACACCGGGTTGATAGTTCGGATCTTCCGCCTCTGAAAAGCGCGTTGTGCTGGCGGAACGCCTGGTGGTGCCGCCTTTTTCAGCGACGGATAACGCGGCTGACAATTGGGGCATCGGACGGGCAGCGAGCGGGCCGGATCCATCATCGATGGCGAGGCATGCGACGTGGTGGTGGTGTCAGCCGAAGAGGGCGGCGGCGATGTCGGCGTAGAAGAGGGCGGGATCGCGGGAAAGCGAGGCCTTGACATTGGCGGTGGGACTGTCGGCGATCACTTCGAGCTTGCCCGCTTCCAGGCCGTCGAGTGCCATGGCGACCACCTCGTGGGGTGGGAGTTTAGGGATGTCGTAGGCGGCCATCATGTCGGTGTCGGCTATGGCCAGGGCCAGGGCGGTGACCTGAGTGTTCTGGTCGGCCAGCTCGAGTCTGATGCCGTTGGTGAGAGACCATTCCGCAGCCTTGGAGGCGGCGTAGCCGTTGCTGGCGGGGGCGAAGGTGTACCAGCTCAGCGCCGAGATGACGTTGAGAATGGCGCCCCCGGCAAGCCTGGGGGCGAAGGCGCGGGTGACGTTGAGGGTGCCCCAGAAGTTGGTGTCGAACTCGCGGCGGACGTTTTCCGTAGAGGGCCCGAGCAGGGGCGCGTTTGTGGAGATGCCAGCATTGTTGATGAGGACATCAAGGTCGCCCACCTCGGCTGCCGCGGCGTCGACGGATGTTGGGTCGGTGATGTCCAGCTGGAGGGGGACGACGCCGGGGATGTTGATGCGGTCGGGGCGTCGGGCGGTGGCGTAGACGGTGGTGGCGCCGCGGGCGAGGAGAGCCTCGGCAAAGGCCTTGCCGAGGCCACGGTTGGCGCCTGTTACGAGGGCTTTCTTGCCGTTGATCTGCATGCCGCCAGACTAAAACCTCACGCTGGCGTCAGAGGCAAGTATTGCGAGGTGGGTCACTGTGCGGATCGGGGACCCGGCGACCCATACGCAGCCCGTGAGATCGGTGTCTCAGATGACGGACCTGCGGCGGACCTCAGCCCGCTGAGTCACGACGCTGGCTGGGAGCCCATGCAGTCGGGTACGCACCACCAGGTCGTGCAGGGCCTCCACGGCTGCCGGATCCGCGCGCTCGGGCAGCACCGAGATGTCGCGGGCCGTCTCCAGCTCGGCGCGCAGCCGCGGCACGTCAGTGGCGAGCCGCCCTGCAACGCCCGCGGGAAGCGGGCCGTGCTCGGCTTCCCGTTTGGCGGCAATGAGATCCGGTACGTACGCCAATCTCGTTCCGAGCACACCAAGGTTCGTCTCTACACGGCCGGTCCGCATCAGGTGGATCCCGGTGAGCAGGACTCGCAGCGTGTACAGCGCAGGCTTGAGCTGCCCGGTTTTGGCGGACAACTTCTCCTGGGTGGCCGCGAATCCGAGGTAGTGGTGCGCGTGGTGACGGGTGACCAGTCGCGGGGCCACGGAAATGAGTTCGGCGTGCACCTCAGTGGTCACGACCACCAGCGGCGACAGCAGCTGCTCCAGAACGTACCCGTTGCGGCTGCTCAACAGGGTGACGAACTTCAGCAGATCGTGGCTGACCACGTCCAACTCGACACCGTCGCGCACGCCCAGGTGCTGCAGAGTCTGCGGACCGGTGCGCAACCCGACAACCTCCTCGGCCGGAAGCAGGTGCACGGCCCGCAGATCCAGATCGGAGTCGATGGACGCGAATCCGTACAGATGCGCACCGCTGACGGTGGCGAACAGCAGCGGACGGGGCAGGGCGCAGGCTTGCTCAGCGGCCCACGGCGGCACCTCGGTGGTCACTACAGGTTCCTCTCCCGCACAGCCGTGAGCAGCCGATCCACATCAACCCGGTCGGGCTGGTCCGGCAGCTCGGTGGCGGCTGCTGCCTCATCGAGCTCAGCAAGTAGGTCCGCCGCCCAGGCGGCGACCTCATCCCAGGGCACCTCGCCGCGCCGCACCGCGAGCAGCCGATCACGCAAGTGACGAACGTCGACCAGCACCTCCCCGGTACGCAGCACGTGCGCCCCGGCGACCAGCAGCCGGATCATATGCATGGCCTGCTTGTGATTCGTCTCGCCGGTGCGCTCGCGGCGGGCCGCCACTCGATTGAGCTGATCCCGGGCATAGTTGCCATAGGTTTCAGCGACCCGCCTCGATAGGAACGCCTGCCGTGCCGCCAGCAGCCGTTTCCCGTCGACGGTGATCGACTCAACCAGCGGGGACCAGAGCACCTCCAGGACTGTCGGGTTGCCCTGCAGGGCCAGCACGCAGAAGCGTTCGAACTCCCAGGAGAACTGCTCCACCGCTGGGCCGTCGAGGTGGGTGGGCGGCTTGTCGAGGTGCCAGAACGCCCGGGTGGGTGCCGCATACACACCACGCCGGTCGTAGTCGGAGTCCTTGTCATGCAGCCCGTACGCCCGCGACCCGACCACCACGGCGAGAACCGTATGCCGCTCGACAAGCTCGATCACGCCCGGGACGCTACCCAATCACCGCCCTGCACGCGCCATGCTTTCCAAGCAAACCGGCCCGGCGTCCCTCCGTAGCCTGTCGCGCCATGAGCCGCATCGTCGTCAGGCCCCGCATCCAGATCCCGATCCTGGTCGTGATCTTCACTGCCTGGACCCTGGTGGGCGTCACCTACCTCACCTCGGGGGACGTAGTGGCCGAGCGCGACTGGTTCGGCATCGTGCTGGGATGCGTGCTCGTGACGAGCGGCGTGGCCGGGATCTGGCGGGCTGGCCGACTCGGCGTGGTCATCGACGCAGAGGGTGTCCGGCTCCGCGGCTTCGACAGCCGTGACCAGGTCACACCGTGGAGCGCGATCCAGGCGGTCGACTGCGTGCAGATTGACGTACGAGGAGGCTTGCCGCTCTACGCTCCCGTTCTCCGGCTCAGTGACGAAGCTGGGTCCACGCCTCTCTCGGCGCTCGGCTCCTATTTGCGCCAGGACGCCGATCGCAAGGTCGAACAGCTGCGAAGCTTCAAGGCCGGCGCCGCGCAGTCCTGATCGAGATGCAGAGGCGGTCCAGCATGTGACTGCGCGGCGGCAGGAAGCGATCGGTCTCCACTGCCCTGACCCACTCGGCGCTGCGACCCGCCAACCCCCCCGAGCACCGCACGGGTCTACCCGGACCGCTCCCGGTAGACCTTCAACCGCTGCGCGAGATCCGGCGACGAGGTTGCTTCCCAAGAACATCGCCGTACGGGAGCGAGACGCCCAAGGCTCGCCAGAGGTCGTGGAGCACCCGCCCGAGCCTTTCGCTGTCGTCACCCGACAACTGAGCGATAGGTATGCCGGCGGCCTGGTACTCGCCGATGTGGTAGATCAGGTCCGCGAGCGACGTGGCTGTCGGTCGGTCAAGGCGAAGAACAACTTCCTCAGGCTTCTTCCGCACCCTACGGCTGTCAGACGGCCCAGCCATGGTCCGGATGCCCCGTCCACGGCTAGGAGCCGCTGAGTTGAAGCGGAACTGAGGTGCGCCTCCCCGTGCCCTACCGCAGCCTGGTCGCCGTGCTGCTCATGTCACGTATTGGGCTCACATCATTGGTCGCTGCTCGAAGAATGGCGGGCAGGTCGCCAAGGGTAGCGAGAGCCGGCCCGCCCCAACCCGGGTCGGTGTCGTTGTGCTCCGTGGTCCGGAAGACGGTCATACCGACCGCTGCCGCGCCGGCCAGCTCGCCGTCTGCGCCGTCACCGACGAAGACGCAGTCTTCCGGCGCGACGCCCAACCGCTCAGCGGCAATGCGGAAGATCGCCGGGTCGGGTTTGGCCAGCCCGACTTCGCAGGAGAAGACCGTGACGTCGAAGCAGCGGGCGAGCGGGCTCTGTGGCCACGCCTCGGCGGTCTCCGAGGTGGCGTTGCTGATGAGGGCCAGCGGATGCCCGTCGTCGCGTAGCGCGTCAAGCACGTCCAGGGTGGCGGTCGAGGCAGTGCCCAGCACCCGGGACGCGAGAGCTCGCCGATGTCCACCGGCCTGTGTCACCTGTTCGTCGGTTGGTGTGCCGCCAAGGCGTCCGGCGAGAATGCGGACGGTCTCCTCCACGTCCCACCGGACCAGCCGGTCACGCCAGGTGGCGTGGTACGCAGCGACCAGCGCGGCCGGAGCCACCCCGACCACCAGCGCCATCTCGCCAACGACCCGGTCACGCTCGTCATCGGCACCATGAACCAGGGTATGGAAAAGGTCGAAGATCACTGGCCGATACATTTCCGCATCCTATTGAGCTGCAGCACGGTCGAGGCCCTCGAAGTGGGACATCCACGAGCCATACTCCTTCAGTCTCCGACAGGCGAACTGCTGGAAGGTCGAGATGGGCCAGTAACCGCAGAATGCCGGGGCGCGTGCCGCGCATACTCCTCGATCACGTGAACAAGCACGTCGCGCATGGCGTGGCTGCCACCGTCGACCGGCACCTCGCGGCCCAGGTCGGCCTCCTCGAGGGCGTCGAGCCATTCGTCCGCCCTGGCGATCTCGGCCTTCCAGGTTGCAAAGGCGTCCTTCACCACCGCTGGGTCGGGGACCCCGCCCCCGAAGTCCCAATCCGGGTCGTCCTCGTGCTTGCAAAGGCGCGATGCGTCGGTCCGCCCTTGCAGCACATGCTGGAACCAGTGGTTCTCCATCTGAGCCAGATGGCGGACCAGGCCGAGCAAGCTCAGGGTGCTGGGCGGTACCGAGCGTCGGCCGAGCTGCTCGGCGTCCAGTCCGTCGCACTTCATCTCTATGGTCAGACGGTAGTTGCCGAGGTACTCCCGGGAGGTCGCCTTTTCGCCGACGGGCTGACCGAAGGTCCTGGGGTCCCAGCGAGTCCAGCGTGGAGTCAGTTGCCCTCGTCACTCACGACCGGCGTCTGCTCGACGCTGCCAAGGCGGCGGCCTGCCCACCGCGAGTCCTGGCCAGAACTGAACGCGGACGACACCACACCCCGACGGATCGCGCAACTACTCGGCCGTCCACACTGAACGCACTGGCCACCGCCACGAAGATGGCGTGTGGTGTGCTCACGCGCGATTGCGGCCAGTCTGGGAGCGCTCGGCGAGGGTGACACGCAGGAAAGCTGCGCTTGCGGACCTCCGGGAGGCGCTGACCGGGCTCATCACACCTGGCCGCCCGGGTGGTGGGCGCTCCCTGGGCCGAACTCCGCCGCCAGGTCGAGCAGGCCCGAAGAAGGCGATCATCAGCACCCACGTCGCCGAGATCCAGATTGATCAGATCACGCCGCATTCGCTCGGCAATCTTGGTGTGGCGGGCCGCGGCTACACTGACGCCTCTAAATTCCCTGCTCGGCAACCGAAACGGAGGCGCGATGGGTAATCCGCTGTTGGACGCCGAGGATGCGCGGGAACGCCTGGAGGCATGGCAGGCCAATGCCTCGCGCCGGGCCGCCGACACGCAGGCCGCCGCTGCCGGCTTGCGCGCGCTGCGGGTCACGGCCAGCGACGCCCACGGGATCGTCGAGGTCACCGTCGACTCCACGGGGGCGATGGCCGACGTCCGGCTCTCCGCGCGGGTGCAGCGCGTGAGTCTGGAGCAGACGCAGCAGGCGATCATGGGCGCCTATCGCAACGCGCGGGTCAAGCTCGCCGAGGCCGCCGCCGAGGTCGTGCGGGAGACGGTCGGCGCCGACTCGGCGACCGGTCGGGCCCTGCTGGCCGGATTCCGGACCGCCGACACCGAGGACGAAGAGGGGCGTTACTGATGCACGGGGGGTTCGAGGTCAACGTCGAGGCGCTGCGCGCGCACGCCACGGCTATGTTGGCCATTCACGACCGCTTCGCCGCCGTGATGGCCGCGAGCGGCACCATCTTCCAGGCCGACGAGGCGTACGGTCAGCTCTGCCAGTTCTTACCGCCCATCCTGGAGGGACGCCACCGGGACCAGGACAAGGGCGTGGGGATGCTCGCCGAGAACATCGAGCTGCTTGCCGCGGGAATCAAGAAAAACGCCGACGCCTACGAGCGGACCGAGGAGTCGACCACCGACGGCTTCAACTCCTTCCACTCCGCGACCTGAGCCGGCCCGGCGCCCTCTCATGAGCAACCCACTGGTCGCCACGACCTCCGACATCGCTTCGACAAGCGCCGCGCACCGCGACGGCTGGACCGGCCTGCCGCTCGCCGACGACTACATGGGCATCAAGGACGCCATCGACTCCGGCAGCTGGATCGACGGCTCAGTCGCGGGCTTGGGCGCCGCTCTCGACGGGGCGTCCATCGTCATCGACCCGTTCAGCACGCTCCTGTCGATGGGCATCGAGTGGGCCATCGAGCAGGTCGAGCCACTGAAGCAGGCACTCGACTGGCTGGCCGGCGACCCCGAGACCATCGAGACGCACGCCTTGACCTGGGACAACATGGCCAGTGAGTTGTTCTCCATCGCCGAGGACCTCAAGGCGCGGCTGGTCGGCGACCTCGACGGATGGCAGGGCGCGGCCGCCGACGCCTACCGCGACATCCTGACCATCAACATCGACGTCGCCGGGATCTTCGCGGGCACGGCCGCCGGCATGGGTGCCGCGACCCGTGGCGCGGGAATCCTGGTGCAGACGGTGCGGGAGGTCGTGCGCGCCTTCATCGCCGACTGCATCGCCAAGGTCGTGGTGTGGCTGGCCGAGGTGGTCTTCTCTCTCGGCTTCGCCACACCGCTGGTTGCCTCCCAGCTCGCGGTCGCCGTCGTCCGCTGGACCGGCCGCATCTTCGGCTGGCTGATGGGCCTGATCAGCAGCCTCTCCGCCCTTCGCGCACTCCTCGACGTCTAGGCGGCCCACGATGCGACAACTCATGGCGGCTCTGCGGACCACCGCCGTCCTGGTGGTCCTGTTCGCTGTGGCGGGCCTCCACAAGCACCCCTCAGGCCCCACCCCACCGCACGGCGGTGGCGACGATGGCCCCAAGCCTAAAAAGTTCAACCCGGCAATGATGCCCAAGCGCGTGGGAGCAGCCCAGCAGCACGGCCTCGATCGCGTCCGGGAGGGCCGCCCGAAGGACGCCGACACATCCGAGCCCGAGGCGCCCAAGAGGACCAACCCCTGGGACGACCCCGAGTTCGCCGACGCCATGTACGACATGGACCGCTTCGGTCAGATGGGCGACGGGGCGATGGACAAGATCTGGGACGGCGACGGCAGGAACAATGGCAACCACAAGCCCTCGTCCACCGAGCCCGGCAAGACGGTCTTCCCGCCCGGCACCACCAAGGAGCAGGTCGAGGGCTGGTTCAAGAGCATCGCCGCCAACCCCGACAGCCGCCCTCAGGCGCGTCCTGGCGGCGACGGCTGGGTCGTCAGCGGCACTCGCGACGGCATCACCTGCAAGGTTACCCTGGACAAGGACGGCAGCATCTCCGGCGGCCACCCCGTCAGCGGCGAGGGCGTCCGCACCAACCCGCTGGCCTAACCACCGCACCCACGGGAGACCCATGGAAGTCAACGATTACATCCGGCGCATCCTCCGGATCATCGACCAGCTCGCACCCAAGATCAGCCCGAAGTACCTGCCGATCGTCCGGGACGCCGCCGGCGCCGGGGCCTGGGACCTGGCGATCACGACGCTCGTCGGCGCCGTGTGGGAGGAGGGCGTTGTGATCACCACGGCGGAGAAGGACGCGCTGCGGGAGCTCATGGAGTACCTCCAGGAGCCTCTGACGCGCCTGGAGCAGATCCGGACCTCGGACTGACGGCCGAAGCGTGGATCGGGCCCCTCGAACCCTGCACCGCGTCGACCAGCAGAAGGTTCGGGCCTGTTCGATGTTGTCGAAGCGGTCGGGGAAGCCGGGCCGGTACTTCAGTGTCTTGAAGTGCGCTTCGCTGTGCGGGTTGTCGTTGCTGGTGTGCGGCCGCGGGCAGCGGCGCCACGACGGCCGACCACCGTCAAGGCAGCCTTGACGGCCAACCGATCGCCTACGCCGGACTGCGCCCGCTGATCTCGACGTCCACCCCAGAGCCGCCATGCAGGTGCTGAGGCACGCCCGCTTCGCCGTGACGATGGAGATCTATACCCAGGTATCCAACAAGGCGACCAGAGACGCCCTCCAACGCCTTGGCGATTCACTGGGCCGATGACGCCGTTGCTGTACTTAGCTGCTGTACGACAGCAGAAAGGCCACCTCCCGAACTCGGGAAGCGGCCTCTGACCTGCGGAACTGAGAGTGGGCGATGCTGGTATCGAACCAGCGACCTCTTCGGTGTGAACGAAGCGCTCTCCCACTGAGCTAATCGCCCTCAGCGCCACTGACTCTACCCGATCGTGGAACCGGACCGGAAATCCGGGGTCAGTGCGTCGCGAGGTAGTGCATCGCCTCGGCCACCACGTCGATGCCGAGACTGTACTTGAGGGACAGCCAGACCACCGTGGCCACGAAGACCAGGCCGACGGACCCGAGCACGATTCGCACCAGCAGCGACTGTCTGGTTACCCAGCGTGTCCATCCGTGGACGTGGCGGCGGGTGAAGCCGAGCAGCCGGCGCGCCCAGTGGTATTCGACGGCCCAGATGCCCAGGCCGGCGATCACCAGCAGCCAGCCCGGCCCGGGGAGCGGGATGAGGGCGATGCCGATGGTCACCACCAGCGCCCCGGCAATGGCGATGAAGATCTTGAGTGCGATCCGGCCGGTGGGGTTGGCGCGGATGAGCTCGAGGGTCAGCGAGATCCGCTCGCGCCAGCGGGGACGGTGCGGCCGATCCTGCACGGCGACTCCGCCACCACCACCCGCACCAGCGCCGCTATCGCCACCAGCACCGATGCCGCCACCATCACCGGCACCATCGCCGCCGGGACGACCGGCGTCGGACGCCGGCCGACCGGTCCGTTCGGGCTGCTCCATCGGCACTCCGTACCCCCGCTTCTCGGCTGCTCGGACCGCGACTTTCGGCGGGCCGGGCGCCGACGCCGGATCCACTGAGGATTGCTTCGTCACCATTTCACCCCCCAGTGTCGCTCGGGCCCGTCACTGCAACGGCCGACTGGACGTTACCGGAGTAAGTCGACGACTGAGCCACCCGATACCGGGCGGGATCACGCACTGGGCAGAACCGGAAATTCTACATGAATGGTCACATTCACGCAGCCTTTCCGTCCCCCTTCCCACCACTGGGTGAAGTCAGCGTATGGCGGAGCGTAGCCAGAGGTAGCACCTGAGTATGGGAAAAGCGGGACACGCGCGTTCCGCAGCGGTGCCGGGGGGAGAACGTCCATGAGTGTCATCCGACCGACGACCGTAGAGGTCGAGACGTCGCTAAGGCTCGTCGCACCTGACGCCACCGCCTTGCCGGTGCGTGCCAGTCTGCGTTACGACCCTGCTGACCCGTATGCGGTCCATGTCCTGTTCCATGCCGAATCGGCAGGGGGCGAGGCGGTGAGTTGGTCGTTCGCTCGCGAACTTCTGGTCACCGGCCTGGACGAGCCGGCCGGCATCGGGGATGTGCGGGTCTGGCCCTGGGCCACACCGCGCGGCGATTTCGTCGCGCTGGCCCTCTCGTCACCGGACGGCAACGCCCTCTTCGAGGTGCCGCGCAGCGTCCTGGTGCGTTTCCTTCGACGGACGTACGTCGTCGTCCCGCGCGGCCGTGAGGCCGAGCACCTGGACGTCGACACGGCGGTGACCCGGCTGCTCGCCGGTCGCTGACCGCCTGAACCTGCAACACCGGCCACACCGGGGCCGCGCGGATCTGCCGAGTTCGCGCGGCCCCGGCACACACCCAGGGATGTACGCGGGCAGTCCGCCCGGGTCGGCCGGTGCTCAGCCGTGCGTGGTGATGCCGCCGTCGACGGGAATGACCGCCCCGGTGAGGTATGCGCCGGCACGCGACGAGAGGTAGATGGCAGTGCCGGCCATGTCGTCGGGGCGCCCGATGCGGCCCAGCGGCACCTGCTGCTCGATGGCGGCCCTGCTCGCCGGGTCGTCGAGCGCGAACGCCATCATCTTGCTCTCGAACGGGCCGGGGGCGATCGCGTTGACGGTGATCTGCTCACCGGCGAGTTGATGGGCGAGACTGCGGGTGAGCATGTGCACGGCCGCCTTGGTGGCCGAGTACGCGTACACCTCCATCATCGGCACCCGGATGCCGTCGATCGACCCGATGTTGATCACGCGGGCCGGGTCGTCGGCGCTGGCGGCGGCGCGCAGCGCCGGTAGCAGCGCTGTGGTGAGCCGGAAGACGGCCTTGACGTTGACCGCCCAGAGCTTGTCGAACGCGGCCTCGGGGTAGTCCTCCAGCGGTGCGCCCCAGGTCGCGCCGGCGTTGTTGACCAGCACGTCGAGGCGGTCGAAGTGCTCGCGCACGGCGGCGGCCAGCGTCTCGGCGCCGGCATCGTCGCTGAGGTCGGCGGGGATGGCCTCGCAGCGACCCTCGGCGGAGAGGGTGGTGGCGACCGCCTCGCACACGTCCGCCTTGCGCGACGAGATGATCACGTGTGCGCCGGCCCGGACGAAGCCCTGGGCGATCATCAGCCCGATCCCCCGCGAGCCGCCGGTGACCAGGACCGTCTTACCTTCGACCGAGAACAGCTGCGTCATGCCCATCCCATCGTAAGTCGGCGGGGGCCGCCGGCCGGTCGGGTGGCCGGCGGATGCCGGGTGGACCGCGGACCGACGGCGCTACCGCCGGGTAACGTAGCCCGGCCGCCGGGACCGGGACAAGCCCGTGGCGCGCCGCGGATTCCGCTACGAACGTCGATCGGGATGCGGTGACCTGCGGTTCGGGCTACCGTCGCAGGCGATGGTCCCCACCGATCCCTCCCCCGCGCCATCGATCGGAACGGCGTCTCCCGTCACCGACGAGATAGCCACGTTCGCGCTGGCCGATCTTGCCGGCGCCCCGGGCTGGCGTCGTCCGGTGATCGTCGAGCGGGAGCTGCTGATTCTCACCACGCGTGGGCACGGCGACGCGGAACTCGACTTTCATCTGCTGCCGTGCCGGCCCGGCACGCTGCTGCGGGTCCGCCCCGGCCAGGTGCTTCGCTGCGCCGGCCCCCAGTTCGACGCCACAGTGGTCGCCTGGGATCCCGAGGCGCTGCGCGGCTTCGACGTCGACCTGACCACGACCGCGACCTGGCGGCAGTTGGCCGGCGAGGACGAGGACGCGGTGATCAGCGAGGTGAGCCAGTTGGTGGTGGACTGCCGGCGGCACCCCGACGGCCCCACCGCCCGCGCGCTGCTCCGGCACCAACTGGCCGTGCTGCTGCTGCGGCTGGCCGTGGCCCACGCCGACCGGTCGCCGTCCCGGCCCGAGGACGAGACGTTCCACCGGTTCCGCCGCGAGGTGGAGCACGGCTACCCGCACACCCGGCGGGTGGAGGACTACGCGGCCGCGCTCGGCTGCTCGGTGCGGACCCTGACCCGGGCCTGCCTGGCCGTCACCGGTCGCAGCGCCAAACAGGTCATCGACGAGCGGGTCGCGTTGCAGGCCGGCCGGTTACTGGCCGCGACGGATCAGCCGATCGCCCAGATCGGCCGGCGCCTCGGCTTCTCCGAACCCACGAACTTCGGCCGTTTCTTCACCCGCGAGGTAGGGGTCAGCCCCGGCGCGTTCCGGGCCGCCCGGGACCAACCGGCGGCCGGCCGGGTCGTCCGACCTCGACCGCCGGCCGAGTCGACGGGCGCCAACGGCGGTCGGTTCCGCCCCGGCACCCCCGGCGAACCCATGAATGGCGGGCACGCCACGAGACCCGGGCCGCCCACCGGAGGGCCGGGCGGCACCGGGCGGGCATGATGGCACTGTGCAGATCTCCGCGCGCGGCGACTATGCGGTACGGGCGGCGTTGAGCCTCGCCACCGCGTACCCCTCGCTGCTGTCCACCCAGGCCATCGCCGCGGAGCAGGACATGCCCCGCAAGTTCCTGGAGGCGGTCCTGGCGGATCTGCGCCGGGCCGGCATCGTTCGCGCCCAGCGCGGTGCTGAGGGCGGCTACACGCTGGCCCGCCCGCCACGCGAGGTGACCGTCGGCGCGGTGCTGCGCGCCGTCGAGGGTCCGCTGGCCGGGGTACGCGGGCTGCGCCCCGAGGAAACCCGGTACGAGGGCTCGGCGGAGAACCTGCCCGGCCTGTGGGTGGCGGTCCGCGCCGCCGTGCGGCGGGTCGTCGACGAGGTGAGCCTCGCCGAGATCGTCAGCGGTCGACTGCCCGCGCACGTCCGCAAGCTCACCGCGCTGCCCGACGCGTGGGAGCCCCGCTGACTCTGGGCCGGCTCACAGCGTCCACACCACCTCCTCGGTGCTGAGTCGGGGCAGCCGCTGCTCCGCCCACGCGTCCGGGCCGGGGTGGCCCAGGTTGAGCAGCAGCAGCGCCTCGTGCCGGCCGTCGGGGAAGAACTCTCGGGTCACCCCGGTCGCGTCGAACCCGGCCATCGGGCCGGCGGCCAGCCCGGCGGCGCGTACGCCCACCAGCAGATACCCGATCTGGAGGGTCGCGCTGAACCGGGCCTGCTCGGCGCGGGCCGGACGGTCGCTCAGCCAGTCGCGGGCCTGCGGCCGGTGCGGGTACAGCTCGGGCAGCCGCTCGTGGAAGTCCACGTCGGCGGCGAGCACCGCCACCAGTGGCGCGCTGGCCGTCTTCGCCCGGTTGCTCGACGAGACGTACGGCAGGAGCCGCGCCCGCGCCGCCGCCGAACGGAGCAGCAGCACCCGCAGTGGCTGACCGTTGTACGCGGTCGGCCCGTACCGGATCAGGTCGTGGATCGCCGCGACCTGGGCGTCGGTGACCGGCTCGTCGGTGAACGTGTTGGCCGTGCGGGCCACCCGGAACAGCAGGTCCTGGGCGGCCCGGTCCAACGCGAGCAGGTCGGCAGTGGTCGGTGCTGTCACGTCGGCACTCCGCTTCGCTGCGTGCCGCCGCGACGTGCCACGTGCCCGATGGTTCGTTCGCTGCGCTCGCTCACGGCGAGACGGCGGTCGTGTAGCCGCCCCGGTGGTGGACCAGTGGCGCGCCGTCGACGCCGTCGCCGAGCGCCAGCGGTTCGGCGATCACCAGCGTGTGGTCGCCCGCCGGGACCCGGTGCACCACCCGGCAGAGCAGCCGGGCCAGTACCCCGTCGAGCAGCGGCACCCCGAACGGTCCGGACGTCCAGTCCGGGTACGCGGCGAACCGGTCGATGCCGCTGGTCGCGAAGACAGTGGCGGCCTCCCGCTGCCCGGCGTTCAGCAGGTGCACGGCGACGTGCTCGGCGCGGGCGAGCACCGGCCAGCTCGACGACGCCACCCCGAGGCAGAACGAGACCAGCGGTGGGTCCAGCGACACCGATGTGAACGAGGTAGCGGTGAAGCCCGCCCGGATGGGCGCGCCGATCCCACCGAGGCAGGCGGGGTCGGTGGCGCGGGCGACAGCGGTGACCACTGTGACGCTGCTGGCCTGCCGCCGCAGCAGTGCGCGGAACAGGTCCGCGTTGACCGGTCGCAGCTCGGCGATGTCCGCCGAGGGGCGCTCCACGGTGGTCACGCCGGCACCAGGGCCGACGTGGCGTACGCGCTGGCCGGTCGGGGCAGGCCGTAGTGCTCGCGCAGCGTCCGACCGGTGTACTCGGTGCGGAACAGCCCACGGGAGCGCAGCACCGGCACCACGTGGTCGACGAAGTCGGCGAGCCCGCCGGGCAGGTGCGGCGGCATGATGTTGAACCCGTCGGCGGCGCCCTGGGTGAACCACAGCTCGATCTGGTCGGCGACCTGCTCCGGCGTACCGGCGACGACCCGGTGACCCCGGCCGCCGCCGAGCCGGCCGATCAGCTGGCGGATGGTGAGCTGTTCCCGGCGGGCCAGCTCGGTGACGAGCTGGTAGCGGCTCTGGTGGGCCTGCACGGTGCCGGCGGCCGGCAGCTCCGGCAGCGGCCCGTCGAGCGGCAGGCCGGTCAGGTCGATGCCGAGCATCCCGGAGAGCTGAGCAAGGGCGTAGTCGGGGACGATCAGCTCCTCCAGCTCGGCGGCGAGCGCCTGCGCCTCGGCCTCGGTGCCGCCGAGCACCGGCGCGATGCCGGGCAGGACCTTCACCAGGTCCGGGTTCCGGCCGGCGGCGGTGACCTGCCGGCGCAGCTCGGCGTAGAAGCTCTGCCCGTCGGCGAGGGTCTGCTGCGCGGTGAAGACCGCCTCGGCGTAGCGGGCGGCGAAGGCGATCCCGTCCGGCGACGAGCCGGCCTGCACCAGCAGCGGTCGGCCCTGCGGCCCCCGGGGGATGTTCAGCGGGCCACGGACCTGGAACTCCGGCCCGCGGTGCGCCACCTCGTGCACCCGGTCGGTGTCGGCGAACACCCCGGCCGTGGTGTCGAAGACCAGCGCGTCGTCCTCCCAGCTGTCCCAGAGCTTGATCGCCACATCGACGAACTCGGCGGCCCGCCGGTACCGGTCGGCGTGTTCGGGGTGGCTGTCCCGGTTAAAGTTGACAGCCTCCCGCTCCTGGGCGGAGGTGACGATGTTCCAGCCGGCCCGGCCGCCGCTGAGGTGGTCCAGCGAGGCGAACTTGCGGGCGACGTGGAACGGCTCGTTGTAGGTGGTGGAGACGGTCGCGATGAGACCGATGTGTTCGGTCACCGCGGCGAGCGACGCGAGCAGGGTCAGCGGCTCGAAGACGGCCTGGATGTTGTGTCGGGGGTTCGGCCCGACCGAGAGACCGTCGGCGAGGAAGAGCGAGTCGAGGGTGCCGCGTTCGGCGATCCGGGCCAACTCCTGGAAGTGCCGTACATCGGTGACCCGACGCGGGTCGGTGCGGGGGTGCCGCCAGGCGGCCTCGTGGTGGCCGACGCCCATCAGGAACGCGTTGAGGTGCAGGGTGCGGGTCATTGGTGTCCGTCCTATCCGGCAGAGACGTCGACGCGCCAGGTGGAGAAGCGACGTTCGAGGGCGACGAGGAGCTGGTTGACGACCAGGCCGATGGCGGAGATCGTGATGATCCCGGAGTACATGTCGGCGATCGCGAAGTTGTACTGCGCGTAGTTGATGAGGTAGCCGAGCCCGGCCTTCGCGCCGACCATCTCGGCCGCGACCAGCACCAGGATCGAGTACGCCCCGGCCAGCCGGACGCCGGTGAAGATGGTCGGCACCGCGGCCGGCAGGATCACCTTCTGGAACAACCGCAGGTGGTTGAGCCCCATTGAGCGGGCCGACCGGATCAGCAGTGGGTCGACGCCCTTCACCCCGGCGATGGTGTTCAGCAGGATCGGCCAGGAGCACGCGTACAGCACCAGGGCGATCTTGGAGGTTTCCCCCAGGCCGAGGATGAGCACGAACACCGGCAGCAGGGCCAGCGCGGCGGTGTTGCGGAACACCTCCAGCAGCGGGCTGAGCAGCTCGGCGAGCGGCCGGTACCAGCCGATCAGCAACCCGAGCGGGATGGCGGTGAGCACCGCCAAGCCGAGCCCGGCCAACGACCGGGTCAGGCTCGCGCCCACGTGCTCGGCGAGCTGCCCGCTGCGCAGCAACTCCCACCAGGCCACCAGCACCTCCGACAGCGGCGGCAGGAACACCCGGTCCACCAGCCCGAGCCGGGGTGCGCCCTCCCAGATCGCGGCCAGCGCGGCGATGGCGACGGTGCGGTGCAGCACCTTGGCGCCGATGCCGAGCAGCCGACCGGCGCGACCGGGAACGGCACTGTCGGCCGCAGCGTGGGGCACTGTGGGTGGGCCGACGAGTCGGGTGGGACGTTCGGCGATGTCAACCAACGCGGGCCTCCTCGGTGTGGCGGACGCCAGCGCCCTCGGCCGCCTGGGCGGCCCGCACCTCGTCACGCAGCAGGGTCCAGATCTCGTGGCGGTGGTGGCGGAACGCGTCGGTGGAGCGAACGTCCTCGACCGCGTCCCGGTCGCCGAGGTCGATGTCGATGACCTGCTTGAGCCGCCCGGGCCGGGACGTCAGCACCGCCACCCGCTGACCCAGGTAGACCGCCTCGTCGATGCCGTGGGTGATGAACACGATGGTCTTGCCGGTACGGGCCCAGATCCGCACCAGCTCGTCCTGCAACGAGTCACGGGTCTGCGCGTCCAGGGCGGCGAACGGCTCGTCCATCAGCAGCACGTCCGGGTCGTACGCGAGGCTGCGGGCGATGGCCACCCGCTGCTTCATCCCGCCGGACAGCTCGTGCGGGTAGCGGTCGGCGAACCCGCGCAGGCCCACCAGGTCGAGGTGGTGCTCGATCAGGGCGGCGCGTTCGGCGCGGGGCACCCCCTTCGCTTCCAGACCGAACGCGACGTTGCCGGCAGCGGTGCGCCAGGGCAGCAGCGCGTACTGCTGGAAGACGATGCCCCGGTCCAGACCGGGACCGGTGACGGGCCGACCGTCGACGAGCACCCGCCCCGCGGTCGGCTCGGTGAGCCCGCCGAGCAGGTCGAGCAGCGTGGACTTGCCGCAACCGCTGGGGCCGACGACGACCAGGAACTCGCCGGGGCGTACCCCGAGGGTGACCTCGTCCAGCGCGGTGACCGCGCCGGCGCCGCCACGCCGGCTGGCGCGGACCGGGAAGGTCTTGCTCACGCGATCAAAGAGGATCTTGTCGGTGCTCACGCGTTCCCCCCGTCCACGAAGGGGTTGAACCGGTTGGTGTAGACGTCGCCGGGCTTCGGACGGTCGCCCTTGAGCTCGCCCTCGCCGGCGAGCCAGTCGATCCAGGTGCCGAACTCCTGCTCGTCGATCACTCCGCCGCGGCCGGCGACGCCACTGCTCTTCCAGTAGGCGACAAGCGACGGGTCCTCGTTGCGACCGCGCTTGCCGATGATGTCGCGCATCCGGGTGACCACTGTCTCCCGGGGTTGGGTGCGGGCCCACTCGATGGCCTTGCCGACCCCGGTGACGAACGCCTTGACGGTCTCCGGGTTGCGCTTGATGAAGTCGTCGCGGAAGACGTAGGTGCCGCCGCTGAAGGCGCCGAGCAACTCGTAGTCGGTGAAGATGGTGCGGATGCCGCCGCTGGCGACCGCCTTGTCGCGGATCACCCCGCCGAGCACCGCGACGTCGATCTGCCGCTGCCGCAGCGACTGCTCGGTGTTGACCGGTGGCAGGGCGACCAGCTCGACCTGCTTGATCTCGGCGGGGGTGAGACCGCCGCGGGCGAGCCAGGTCTTGAGCACGGCCTCGGCGTGCGCTCCGAGGGTGTTCATGCCGATCTTCTTGCCGATCAGGTCACGGGGGCTGCGGATCGGGCTGTCGTCGAGCACGTAGTAGCCCTGGAACGTCTGCGCGTCCGAGCCGTAGTAGCTGACCACGGCGGTGATCGGGGCGTTGGCGGCGGCGAGCTTGACGATGGCGCCGTTGAACGCGCCGCCGAAGTCGCTCTGACCGGTGGCGGTGGCCTGGATGTCCTGCGGGCCACCTGTGACGTTGCCGATCCACTTGAGCTTGACGTCGCCGAGGTAGCCGAGGTCGGCGGCGAGTTCGGGGAGGGTGACCTGGCCGACCGAGCCCTGGTAGCGCAGCTCGCTGGCCTGGGCGCCGCCGGCTGCCGCGTCACCGCCGCAGCCGGCGATGGCGGTGAGCACGACCAGGGCGGTAACGGCGGCGAGCGTACGCAGAATGGCACGACGGGGTGGGGACATGAGGAGTCTCCTGATCTGTCCACGATGGGAGCGGGGACGCCCGGATGAGGGCGTGCGGGCACGCTGCTCCGCGTTGAGCGGGCGGGCGGTGAGAGTGCGGCGCTGGAGCCGAGCCGGATGGACCGGTCAGCTCAACAGAGCGCGCTCGCGTGCCGGACCAGGTCGACGTGCACACGAGCGGTGAGGAGAAGCTCATCCCGCTGCGACATGACCCCATGCTGCCCGGGATCGGAACGAGCGGTCAACGGCCTTCCAAAAGATGAGACTTCTATCGCTGCCGATGTTACGGACCGCCCCGACCAGCGTTTACCGTGCCGCAACACCTATCTGTTGAATAGAGATTGCGGTGCCCGGTGGGCGACCGTCCAGGGCGGACAGCGAGAGGGTTTCAAAAGTCGTCGGTTCGGGCATGTTCGATCTCGACACGGCAGGGAACGGTGACGAGGGGAGACCTCCGATGGGCCTCATGTTTCGCAAGCGCAAGAAGTACGGTCCGATCATCCTGAACTTCACCGAGAACGGCTTCTCCTCGTGGAGCATCAAGATCGGTCGCTGGTCCTGGAACTCCAAGGCCCGTGCGCACCGGGTCGACCTGCCGGGTCCGCTGAGCTGGAAGCAGGACAAGTCCCGGTCGTAAGCATCCCGGGAGTCGAGCGGGGTGCCGGTGATTCACCGGCACCCCGCTCGGCGTCTGCGGGGGCGCTCAGCGGGCCACGGTGATGATTTCGTCGCCGGCCAGCCGCCCGGATTCGCGATCGCGTCGCAGGGCGCCGGCGTCGATGAGGTCGACGAGCGCCTGGTTGGCGTCGGCGGCCCGGTAGACGGTCGCGGTGAGGGTGTGCCGGCGTAGCTCGGTGACGGCCCGTGGCCCACCCGCCCGTAACTCGGCCAGCAGCTCGTGGGCCAGCGGTTCGAGGTCGGGATCGTCGACCACGTCGACAGTCGTGCCGGTCGGGTCGAGCGGGTCGCGGTAGCGCACGTCGAGGTCCGCGCCGACCGCCCAGAGCGCGTCACGGACCGCCTCCAGGCTCCGGTCGGAGCGGCTGCCGAACGCGATCACCCCGGCGGACTCGCCGCCGGGCAGCACCGGTGCCACCTCGGCGACCAGGGGGAAGCCGGCGGAGACGAGCACGTCTCGGGCACTGTCGGCGGTGTGCAGCAGCAGCTCTCCGGTCCGGCCGTTGGTCGCGGCGCTGAGCAGCTTCGGCGTCACCGCGCCGGGCAGGTCCACGAAGGAGAACAGCGGCGCGCCGGCCGCCCCGGCGGCCTTCACAGCGACCGGCAGCCGGTACGGCTCGCCGGGCAGCAGATGCACTGTGACCTCGGCGGGCAGCTCCGCCTCGATCGGGCCGAGTCGGGCCGGCAGGTCGGCGGCGGCGTCGGCCAGCACCAGCACCGTCACCTGCCGGCCGCGGACCTGGTCGCCGTGCGTGGCGACCAGGCGCAGCGCGGCCTCCGCGCTGCCCGCGTCGGCGCCCGCGAGGGCTATGGTGGCCCGCCGGGAGCGGTGCAGGGCCGCGGGCAGCCAGGTCGTCAACTGGCGGACCAGCAGCTCGCGGAGGAAATCATTGGTCCGGTCGGTCGGCATCGGTCCGTTCTACCGTACGGCCGGTCAGGCCGGGACGGAGATCCCCACCCCGCCCCGGGTCTGCCCGCCGTAACGCTGCCGCTCGGCGTCCAGGTCGAGCCGACCGATCTGCTTGCGGGCGGCCAGCGCGGTGTCGTCGAGCAGGTCGGCCGGGATCAGCCAGACCACCTCGAACTCCAGGCCGTCCGGGTCCTTGCCGTAGAGGCTCTTTGTCGTGCCGTGGTCGGAGGTGCCGACCAGTGCGCCGGCCGCGACGAGGCGCTCGGCGGTGGCGGCCAGCTCGTCGAGCGTGTCCACCTCCCAGGCGAGGTGGTAGAGGCCGACGGTGGACCGACCTGCTGTCGACCGACCGGCGCCCGCGCCGATCTCGAAGAGGCCGAGGTCATGGTCGTTGGTGGAGTCGGGGGCCTGGAGGAAGGTGGCGCCCCGGAAGCCGTCCGGGGTCATCGCCACCGGGCGGAAGCCCAGCACGTCGCTGTAGAACGCGACGCTGCGGGCGAGGTCACTGACGTAGAGGACCGCGTGGTTGAGCCGGTGGATACCCATGACCCGAGGCTAGCGCGGTTTAGTTGAACATTCAACCATCGGGAGTATGATGGCGGCCATGACCCGCTGGTTGGACCCCGACGAGCAGCGCACCTGGCGCGCGTACCTCACCGCCTCCCGGGTGCTGATGGACACTCTCGACCGCGAGCTGCAACGCGAGGCGGGCATGCCGCACGCGTACTACGAGATCCTGGTCCAGCTCTCCGAGGCCCCCGGTCGTCAACTGCGGATGAGCCAGTTGGCCCAGGCCGCCGGGTCGTCGCGCAGCCGGCTCTCGCACGCCGTGGCTCGGCTGGAGGCCGCCGGCTGGGTGCGCCGCGAGGACTGCCCCACCGACCGGCGCGGGCAGGTCGCGCTGCTCACTGACGAGGGTTTCGCCGTCCTCGCGGCCGCCGCACCCGGCCACGTCGAGGGGGTACGCCGACACCTGTTCGACGCGTTGAGCCCCGCCCAGGTCGACCAGCTACGCCGGATCAGCGAGACCCTGGCCGAGCACCTGACCGGATCCTGACCAATCGACACCGGCGCGGGTCTTGTACTTACCGTCGTCGGATGAGCACGATGGGGCGTGTCTTCCGGCTTCGGTGAACTGACTGATCAGGCGCACCACCTCGTGTCCTCCGGCGATCTGGCCGGCGCGCAACAACTGCTGTCCGACGCGCTCACCGACGCCGACCCCCGCCCGGCCAACGCCACCCCCGAACTGGCCGAGGCGGCCAGCCTCCAGGCGCGGGTGCTGATCGCCCTCGGTGAGCCGCACTCGGCCCGGGGGTGGGCCGCCTTCGCGTACGCGGCCACCACCCGCCTGCACGGCCGTGCCGACCCGCGCACCGTGGCCGCGGCGGCGACCCTGGCCGCGGTGCTGCACCGGGTCGGCAGCCACTCCCGGGCGGCGCGGCTCTATCAGGAAGTCATCATCGAGCTGACCGCGCAGGACGGCCCGGAGTCGTTGCGGGTGCTCGCCGCGCACGCCGACCTGGCCACCGTCGAGTACGCGCGCGGCCAGTGCGTGGTGGCCCGCGACCGCCTCCAGGACGCCTGGGAGCTGCACCGCGAGGTGTACGGCGACGGGCACCCCAGCGGCATCAAGATGCTGGCGCGGCTCGGGGGGATGCAGCGCGACTGCGGGCAGTTCACCGAGGGACACGACAACCTGGCGCTCGCCCGTGAGCTGTGCCGGCAGCACCTGCCCGCCGACGACCCGCTGGCCACCCAGGTGGCGGCCCTGGCCCGGGCGGCGGCCAATCCCGACCATGCCTGCGCGGACAACCCGCCCACGGCTCGGGACACTCCGGTCGTGCCGGCCGCCCGCGTCCCACCGCACGGCGACGGGCCGGCCGAATCCGGTTACCACCCGCCGGCAACCGCGACCCACCACGCCGGGGCGGTGCCGAACCCCCGGCTGCCCTCCGACGAAGGGGTCGGATCGACGGGCAGCAGATGGTCGACCGAACCGGTGGACGAGCCCTCGCCGCACCCCGCCGACCCTCCGGTGCCCCCGTCGGTGGTCGGGCTGGCCGGCGGCACGGAGGAGCAGCCCGGGGTGTACCGGCTGCACCGACCCGCCGACCCGTACGCGCGGCCGGACCCGTACGCCCGCCCGGACCCGTACGCGCAGGTGGAGCCGTACACGCCGTCGCGGCTGCTGCCGGTGCCCGTGCACCGCGCGTCGCCGGAGCAGCGCAATCGGCTGGTGCCGGTGCTGGTGGCCGGCGTGGTCGTGGTGCTCCTCGGCGCGGCAGCGGTGATCGCCGGGGTGGCCCGGGTCGACGGCGACGACGAGCCGACCCCGCCGCCGGCCAGCGCCTCCCCCACCGCCGGCGCGCCGGCCAGCACCGCGCCGGCCCCGGGCGGCACGGCACCCACGTCGGCTGCCGCTGCGGCGCCGCCCGGCACTCCGCCCAGCGCGGTGACCCTGCGCGACACCCGGGACAGCATCGCGCTGAACTGGACCTACCCGGCCGGCGGCGAGGGCCCGGTGGTCATCGCGGGCGGCCGCACCGGCCAGACCCACAACATCTTCGCGACGCTGCCCGCCGGCACCACCAGCTTCGTCATCTACGCGCTCAACCGCACCAACGACTTCTGCTTCACCGTCGCCGTCGCCTGGTCCACCGACACGGTGGCCCGTTCCAAGCAGGTCTGCACCCGCCGCCGCTGACCCGGCCGCCACGACCCGACAGCCACGCCCACCAGCCGCCGTCTACCTCTGGCCGTCCTCGGCCGGTGACGCTGGCAGCAGCAGGCACACCCGTAGGCCTCGCTGCTCCGGCGCGTCGGCCAGGGTGATGCTGCCGCCCGCGCGTCGGACCAACTCCCGGACGATGGCCAGCCCCAGGCCGGCGCCCCCGTCGTCGCGGGCCCGTCCGTCATCCAGCCGGGTGAACCGGTCGAAGACCCGCTCCCGGTCCGCCACCGCGACCCCCGGGCCGTCGTCGGTCACCGTCACCAGGTGGTACGCCCCGACGCCGGGCCCGACCGTAGAGCCCGCCACCGTCGTCTCGGCCGCGAGCACGACACTGCCGTGCGCGTGCCGTACCGCGTTGTCGACCAGGTTGGCCAGCACGCGACGCAACTCCTCGACGCTGCCGATCGTCCAGAGCGGGCCCTCCGGCGGCGTCACCCGCACCGGCGGCGACGGGTAGCGGGCGGCGACCTCGGTCAGCAACGCGCCCAGCTCCACCGGGCCGGTCCCCCGGGCCGCCGGCGTCTCGTCCAGGCGGGCCAACAGCAGGAGATCGTCGACCAGGCGACTCAGCCGGTCGGTGTCGGCGAGCAGGTTGGCGGTCACCGCCGTCCAGTCCGTCCGGTCGGCGAGGCGCTGGGCCACCTCCAGCTCCGTCCGGATGTTGGTCAACGGGCTGCGCAGCTCGTGCGCGGCGTCGGAGACGAAGGCCCGCTGCCGGACGCGGGCGGACTCCAACCGGCCCAGCATGCCGTTGAGGGTGACCGCCAGGCGGTGGATCTCGTCAGCCGACGCCGGCACCGGCAGCCGGCCGGCGCCCGCCCTGCCGGTGATCTCCTCGGCGCCTCGACGTAACGCCTCGACCGGCCGCAGGGTCGCGCCCACCACCCGCCACGCCACCCCGGCCAGCACGGCAACCAGCAGCGGGAACGCCACCAGCAGAATGGTCCGGACCACGTGGGTGCTGTGCCGCACGTCGGCCATCGAGCGGGCGACCAGCACTGTGAGCGGGTCAGCCGCCGTGCCGGCGGGTACGGCGACCACCCGGACCGGGCCGACGAGCCCGACCCGCTCGGCCGGCACCTCCAACCGCTGCCGACCGTCGCGGTTCAGGCGCTCCGGGCGGACCATCGGCACCAGGCGGTCGGCGTCGATCGAAGCCGCACGGATCCGTCCCTGCCCGTCGACGACCTGCACGCGGACCTGCCCCCCGGCCACCGGCAGCGGGTCGGGCAGCGCGTCCTCGGCGGCGAGCAGGGCGACCGCGTCAGCGGTGCGGAACGCCTCGGTGTCGACAGTGCGCTGGAGCACGAAGCCGAGCGCACCGAGCAGCACCACCCCGCCCACTGCCAGCCCGATGGTGAGACCGACCACACCGAGCGCCATGAGCCGCCCGCGCAGCCCCAGGACCGGAAGTCGCCCGGGCCGGGCCCGACGGGTGGGTGCCGGGCCGTCGGCGGTCACGTCGCCAGCCGATAGCCGGCACCCCGGACCGTCTCCAGCCGATCCCGGCCGAGCTTGCGGCGCAGGTAGCCGACGTACACCTCGACGGCGTTCGGCGCCGTCTCCAGGCTCGCGTCCCAGACGTGGTCCAACAACTCGATCTTGGAGATGACCTGGCCCGGTCGGCGCATCAGGTAGTCCAGCAGCGCGAACTCCCGCGCGGTCAGCGCCACCTCGGCGTCCGCCCGGGTCACCCGCCGACCGGCCGGGTCCAGCCGCAGGTCACCGACCGCCAGCACGGTCGGGCGCTCCGGCGCGCCCCGACGCAGCAGCGCCCGCAGCCGGGCCAGCAGCACCACGTACGAGAAGGGTTTGGTCAGGTAGTCGTCGGCGCCGCAGTCGAGGCCGTCGGCCTGGTCGTACTCGCCGTCCTTGGCGGAGAGCATCAGCACCGGCAACCAGTGCTGCTCCGCGCGCAGCCGCCGGACCAGCTCGTACCCGGAGAGGCCGGGCAGCATCACGTCGAGGATCATCGCGTCGTACCCGCCGTGCCGCGCCGCGTCCAGGCCCGCAGGGCCGGTCGCCGCCACGTCCACCGCGAACCCCTCCGCCTGGAGACCGCGTTGCAGGGCAGCCGCCAACCGGGCCTCGTCCTCCACCACCAGCACCCGCACAGCTCAAGGGTGCCACCCGGGTCAATCGGCGCGGTTCGGTGTCCTCAGCCCGTTCACAGCACGGAGGGGGCAAGATGGCCGCAGGAGGTGCCACCATGTCCGTCCTGAGAAGCCGTCCCGTCCTTCGTTGGCTGGTCCCGGCCACCGCGGCCGTCGCCGTCATCGGCGGCGGCGCGGCGATCGGCACGTTCGCCGCCGAGGCCGAGCCGAGCCTGCCGCCCCGAACCGCCGCTCAGCTCCTGGTCGACCTACAGACGTCCCGGCTGGAGGGGTTGTCCGGGACCCTGGTGCAACGCGCCGATCTCGGCCTGCCGCCCCTCGTCGGGCTGGTTCCCGGCAACGAGCTGACCACACTGCTGACCGGCACCCACACCCTGCGGGTCTGGTATTCCGGGCCGGACAAGCAGCGGGTCGCCCTGGTGGACACCCTGGGCGAACAGGACATCATCCGCAACGGCCGGGACCTGTGGACGTGGCAGAGCCGCAGCAACACCGCCACCCACCGCACGCTGGGCGGCGACGCCGGGGCCTGGAAGCCCGCCCCCGAACCGGCAGCGAGCCTGCCGGCCACCCCGCAGCAGGCCGCCGACCTGGCGTTGGGCGCGATCGACCCGAGCACCGAGGTCAGCGTCGGCCGGTCGGCCACGGTCGCCGGCCGGGACGCGTACGAGTTGGTGCTCCAGCCGCGCGACCAGGACTCCCTGGTGCACCAGCTGCGGATCGCCATCGACGCCAAGCAGCACGTGCCGCTGCGCTTCGAGGTGCTCGCGAAGGGCAGCGACCGGCCGGCGTTCGAGGTGGCCTTCACCCAGGTCGACTACCGCCGCCCGGACGCCGACCAGTTCCGTTTCAACCCGCCGCCCGGCGTGACGGTCAACGAGGAGAAGGCCGAGCGCCCGACGGGCAAGCCCGGTCACGTCGAGCCGGCGGGTGACCCGCAGGTCCGCGCCGTGGGCGAGGGCTGGACGACAGTGCTGGTCGGCCGCCTCGACGGGGCCGATGTGGGCCGCAAGCCCGCCACGAAGCCGGCCGCTCCGCCGGCCGGCGCCGGCCCGGACCTGGACATGTCGAAGCTGCTCGGCGGGCTGCCGGCGGTCAGTGGTGACTGGGGCAGCGGTCGGCTCCTCACCAGCAAACTGTTCAGCGTGCTGCTCACCGACGACGGCCGGGTGCTCGCCGGAGCGGTGACGCCGGAGCGGCTCTACCAGGCTGCCCGCGGCTGATCTCCACGGTGTTCGCGCCGGGTCGACCTGACGGTCGGCCCGGCGCTTCGCTGTGGGTCAGGCCGAGGTCAGGAGGCGCCGAGCGCGCTGAGGTACGCGTCGGCGAGGACCGCGTGGCCGGGCAGGTACGGGTGGACCCGGTCGTCGGCCCAACGCGTCGCCGGACTCACCGCCAACACCCGGTCGAACGCCGCCTGGTTGGGCACGTGCACCGCGTCGAACTCGGTGGCCAGCCCCGCCACCACCGCCGCGTACCGGTCCGTGTCGGCGCGTTGCGGGACGCTCCGGTCGGCCTCGATGAAGAACGGGTCGCCGAGGATCAGTCGGCAGCCGGTGGCGGCGACCGCCCGACGGAGCAGGTCACGCAGGGTGCGCTCGTACTCCTCGATGCCGACTGCCTCATCCGGCCGGTCACCGTAGTGCCGCCAGATGTCGTTGATGCCGATCATCACCGCGAGCCAGTCGGGGCGCTCGGCGATCGCGTCGTCGTCCCAGCGGGCGGCGAGGTCACGCACCGTGTTGCCGCTCACACCCCGGTTGACCCACTCCAGCTCCAACTCGGGGTGCCGCGCGTCGACCAGGGCGCGCACGAGGCTCACATATCCGCTGCCGTAGGGCGCGGCGACGTCGCGTCGACCACAATCGGTGATGCTGTCCCCGATGAAGACCACCCGTTGCCCGGTCCGCAGGATCATCCGCCGCCACCTCGCGATCACCGGCGCGCCGGACCGCCCGGCTTGGTGAGAACCGGCGGAACGCGCTATCTTCAACAGTTCGAAGGCACAAAAAAGAACGGCTAAAAGCCGTTCCTGCAAGGGATTCTAATCTTTAGGGAGACGGCTTGTCAAGGCACTCCGGCGGTTCCGGCGAATTGCCGCTCGACGACGAGATCGGTCGCGAGCAGGAGTACGTCTCGATGCTCTACAACCGGCTGGACCAGCTGCGTGAGCAGGCCGCCCACCGGCTCACCGCCGAGCTGCACAACACCGGCGGCACCCTCCAGGACCGCTCGCAGCGCGACAGCTCGGTAGCGATGTACGCCGATCAGGTCGAACAGTTCTCCGCCGTGGAGAACGGGCTCTGCTTCGGCCGTCTCGACGGCGACGACGACTCCCGCCGCTACATCGGCCGGATCGGCATCTTCGACACCAGTGGTGACTACGACCCGCTGCTGATGGACTGGCGGGCACCCGCCGCCCGCCCGTTCTACCTCGCCACCGCCGCGAACCCGCAGGGCGTACGCCGTCGCCGGCACCTGCGTACCCGGCAGCGCAAGGTGACCGGGCTCAACGACGAGGTGCTCGACATCGACACCGCCTCCCCCGGCGCCCACGAGGAGCTGACCGGTGAGGCGTCGCTGCTCGCCGCGCTCAACGCGGGCCGCACCGGCCGGATGCGCGACATCGTCGAGACCATCCAGGCCGAACAGGACGAGATCATCCGCGCGGAGCTTCCGGGCGTGATGGTGGTCCAGGGCGGCCCCGGCACCGGCAAGACCGCAGTCGCGCTGCACCGGGCGGCGTACCTGCTCTACACGCACCGCCGGGAACTCTCCAGCCGTGGCGTGCTGCTGGTCGGCCCGAACGCGACCTTCCTGCGCTACATCTCCCAGGTGCTGCCGACGCTGGCCGAGACCGGCGTGCTGCTGCGTACCCAGGGTGATCTCTTTCCCGGAGTGAGCGCCCAACGGACCGAGCCGGCCGAGACCGCGGCGCTCAAGGGCCGGGCGGTGCTCGCCGAGGTGTTGGCGCTGGCCGTACGGGACCGGCAGTGGGTGCCGGACGAACCGCTGGAGATCGAGGTCGAGCGGGAGACGCTGACCCTCGACCCGGAGATCGTGCGGGCGGCCCGGGACCGGGTCCGCCGCGTCGACCGACCGCACAACCTGGCCCGCGCGTTGTTCGACGTGGAGATCGTGCACGCGCTCGCCGACCAGGTGGCCGAACGCATCGGCGCCGACCCGCTCGGCGGTGACAACCTCCTCGACGAGGCGGACCGGGCCGAGATCCGCCGCGAGCTGCGCGAGGAAACGGAGATCCAGGCCGCCCTCGACCGGTTGTGGCCGGTGCTCACCCCGCAGCGACTGCTCGCCGACCTGTACGCCGACCCCTACCGGATCGCCGCCGCCGCGCCGATGCTCAGCGAGGACGAGCGGGGGCTGCTGCGCCGCGAGCCCGGTGGCTGGACGCCGGCTGACGTCCCGCTGCTGGACGAGGCCGCCGAACTGCTCGGCGAGGACGAACGCGCCGCCGCCGCCCGGCGGGACCGCATCCGGACGATGGAACGGGAGTACGCCGAGGGCGTGCTGGAGATCGCCCGGGGTTCCCGCTCGATCGACGTCGAGGACGAGGCCGAGGGCGGTGAGATCCTCGGCGTGACCGACCTGATCGACGCGGATCGGCTGCTGGAGCGGCAGGAGGAGGCCGATCGGCTGACCACCGCGCAGCGGGCCGCCGCCGACCGCACCTGGGCGTTCGGCCACGTCATCGTGGACGAGGCGCAGGAGCTTTCGCCGATGGCCTGGCGACTGCTGATGCGCCGCTGCCCGAGCCGGTCGATGACGATCGTCGGGGACGTGGCGCAGACCGGCGCGCTCAGCGGCACGCCGTCCTGGGCGGACGCCCTGGCCCCGTACGTCGAGCAGCGGTGGCGGCTCACCGAGCTGACGGTCAGCTACCGCACCCCCGCCGAGATCATGGCGGTCGCCGCCGACGTACTGGCCGAGATCGATCCGGCGCTGCGGCCGCCGCGCTCGGTGCGGGAGAGCGGCGTACCGCCGTGGGACCGGACGGTGCCCGACGGGCGGTTGGCGGCGGAGTTGGTCGCCGAGGCCGCCCGGGAGGCTGCCGGGCTGACCGAGGGCCGGCTCGGGGTGCTCGTGCCGGCCGGCCGGGTGGGCGAGTTGGGCGCGGCGGTGACCGCCGCCCTGCCCGAGGCCGCCGTCGGCGAGCATCCGGAGCTGGAGAGCCGGGTTGTGGTGTTGACAGTCGCGCAGGCCAAGGGGTTGGAGTTCGACTCGGTGCTGGTGGTCGACCCGGACCGGATGGTGGCCGAGTCCCCGCGCGGACGCAGCGACCTGTACGTGGCCCTGACCCGTGCCACCCAACGCCTCGGCGTCCTCCGCCCGGCGAGCTGACCACGAAGCCCGCCGTCCCCACCGAGTTGTCGCTCGGCGGGGACGGCGGGTGAGGTTAGTCGTTGGATTTGTCCCTGATGGACTTTGCCGGGCCCGTTGCGGAGGTGGACTGGTCGCTGGTGCCACCGCCCATCGGGGTGCTGAGGCCACCGGTGGTGGCATCGCCGGTGGTGGTCGGCGCGACAGTGCCCGGGTGTCGCTCCGGCTGTCGGGCCACCCGGCGTACGCTCGCCGGCCCGGCAGTGCCACCGGTGGTGGTCACCGCGCCCTGCCCGCCGACGGGGCCACCGTCGCGCAGCACCTGTGGGTCGATCCGTTCCTTCGCCGGATCGAACGGGTCATCGCGCTGGATCTGACTCTCCACATCGGTGCGGGGCACAGTCACCTCGTCGAGGGCGCCCTTGCCGTACACGCCGCCGGCGATCCGATCCTCGGCCTCGCGGGCGGCATCCTGCCGCATGTCGTCCTCACGCACGTCCATCACCTCGCAGAAGCTGTGGAACTGACTGCGTGCCCGGCCACCGGCCGACCAAACCCGGCCTGACCGGGAGGTCGTCCACGGCGGTTCACCGTCACGCCGCCCGCTGGCCGCCTGCCCGCAGCCCGAGATGTCCATGCTGTCCCGCGACCGGTGGGAGATGCCCGCCGGCAGGAGGGGATGACAGCGTGCGCACAGTACGCCGTACCGCCGTCGCGGCCCTGGTGGCCGCGACGGTGACGACCGGGCTCGCGGTGCCCGCCCAGGCGAAGCCACGACCGGACCGGACATTCGACGTGCAGGCCCACCGGGGTGGCCTCGGCCTGCGGGTGGAGAACACCCTCGCCTCCTTCGGCAACGCCCTCCAGCTCGGGGTGAGCACCCTCGAACTGGACGTGCAGATCACCGAGGACGGCCAGGCCGTCGTCACCCACGACCGCAAGGTGACCGGCACCAAGTGCGTCGACACCACACCGGTGACGCCCGGCGACCCGGAGTTCCCGTACGTCGGGAAGTACATCAACACGCTCAGCCTGGCCCAGGTGCGCTCGCTCGACTGCGGCTCGAAGACGCTGTCGGACAAGCCCGGCCAGCTCGCCGTCCCCGGTGCCCGGATGCCGCTGCTGCGTGAGGTCTTCGCGCTGGTCAACCGCTACCGGGCGAAGGACGTGAAGCTCAACGTCGAGACCAAGGTCGAGGCCGGCGCGCCGACCGAGACCGCCCCCCGTGAGCAGTTCGTCCGGGTCACCGCGGGCGAGATCCGCGCCGCCGGGCTGCTCAAGCAGGTCACCATCCAGAGCTTCGACTGGGGCGCGCTGATGCGCATGCGTCAGGTCGAGCCGAAGCTGCCGCTGGTCGCCCTGACCAACTACGACTTCCTTCAGACCGGTCAGCCGGGAGCCTCGCCGTGGCTGGGCGGGCTGGACATCGACGACTTCGGCGGCGACCCGATCAAGGCGATCCGCAGCTTCGGCGCCAGCGCCTTCTCGCCGGTGCACGGGATGCCGCAGAACGGCACAGTCACCGACCCGGGCTACAAGCCGTACGTCACGAAGGAGATGGTCGCCCAGGCGCACCGCTACGGGATCAAGGTGATCCCGTGGACGGTCGACGACGTGCCGACCATGACCAAGCTGATCGACGACGGGGTGGACGGCCTGATCACCGACTACCCGGACCGGTTGCGGGGCGTGTTGGCGCAGCGCGGTTACCGGCTGCCGAAGGCGTACACCGCGCCGTTCGACATCCAGGCACACCGGGGCGGTCGGGCCACCCGGCCGGAGAACACACTGCCGGCGTTCGCGAACGCGCTGTCCAACCGGGCCATCTCCACCCTGGAGCTGGACACCAACGTGACCGCCGACGGCAAGCTCGTGGTGCTGCACGATCGCACCGTCAACGGGTCGCACTGCGTCGACACCGCCCCGGTGCGCCCGGGCGACCGGAAGTTCCCGTACGTGGGCAAGCCGGTGCACGAGTTGACAGTGGCGCAGCTCAAGACCGTGGACTGCGGCACGAAGACACTGCCCGAGCTGCCCGCCCAGGTGCCCGCGCCCGGTGCCCGGATCCCGACCCTGGACGAGGTATTCGCCCTGGTGAAGGCGAGTGGCCGCACCGACATCGGAATGAACATCGAGACGAAGATCAGCCCGGTGGTGAACGACACCGAGCCGTACCGCAGCTTCACCCGCAAGCTCGTCGACGCGATCCAGCGGGCCGGCTTCACCAGCCGGGCCACCATCCAGTCGTTCGACTGGCGCACCATCACGTACGCCCGGCAGCTCGACCGGCGGATCGGCACTGTCGGCCTGGTCTGGCAGTACGGTCCGGCCGAGTGCGCGACCCTCGCCGACGAGTGCTCGCTGGAGGCGGTCTACGGCAACCCGTCGGTGAAGAGCCCGTGGACCGGTGGACTGGACTGGTGGAAGTACCAGGACCTCGGCAAGCTGACCCGGGCTGCGGGCGCTGGCACGGTGTCCGCCAACTGGCAGGTGCACGACCCGAAGCAGGGCACTGTCGCCTCGACCGACTGGTACCTGCGGGAGAACCCGGCATACTTCCACGGACCGGACGTTCGGACCCTGCAGACGCGCTACGACCTGAAGGTGATCCCGTACACCGTCGATGACGCGACGGTGATGCAGCGGGTCATCGACCTGGGCGTCGACGGCATCATCACCGACGACCCGGGCCTTCTGGTGAGCGTGGCGATCCGCAACGGTCTGCGCTGACCCGTCGACCACCCGATCGCCGGCCGGATTTTTCCGGCCGGCGATCGGTGTTACCTGCTCCGGGGCCTCGGGTAGTCGGGGGTTGTCCTCGCCACGAAAGCGAACCGTGCCGTGGCCGAAACGCGGTAGCGGGGCGAGGGAATGCAGGTACGACTCATCGCATCCTGAGGAGGACCAGATGAGCACGCAGGCTGCTTCCACCCGGCCGATGAACCGGCCCATGAACGATCCGCAGAACCCCGCTCAGATGCGGGACATGCAGACCCAGCAGATGCCGGTCATGCATGACGGGCGCCGCAACGACATGCAGGCACCCGGTACGGAGACCAAGCAGGCGTTCAAGACCACCGAGTTCTGGATCTACCTGATCGCGGTGGCCGCCGTACTGGGCGCGTCGCAGGTCGTTGGTCAGAACTCCGCAGGGGTGGACATCTTCCGGGCCGACAACGCCTGGTTCCTGATCACCCTGCTGACGCTGGGCTACCTCGGTAGCCGTGGCCTCTCGAAGGCCGGCAGCAACTGGCGCAGCGGCGAGGAGCGCAAGGCCCGGCACTGACCGGTTCACAGTGCACGGTGGCCTCCGGGAGAACCTCCCGGAGGCCACCGTCGTCTGTGCGCGACTACTCGTCGCCGCCGAAGTCACCGCCGAAGTCACCCTCGAACGCGTCCCCGATCATGTCGCCGGCGATCATGCCACCGGCGACGCCGAGCGCCGCCCCGGCCACCATGCCGCCCATGCCGTGCCCGCCCCGGTGACCGTGGCTCGCGCCGTACTGGGAACGCAGGCTGCCGTAGCGGGTCGTGGTCTCGCGCAGCCAACCGTCGACGACCTGCGCCCAGTCCACCCGGTCGACGTCGGCGTGCGACACCTGGAAGCGACCGAACGCGTCGTGACCGGCGCTGAGGAACCCACCGCGCTTGTCGCACTCCAGGATGACCTCCACACCGCGCTGGCTGGTCACGAAGGTCAGCTCGACCTCCCGGATCGTGCTCGCGTACTGCGGGGAGGCGAAGAACTCGATCTCCTGGTAGAACGGCAGCGTCTGCTGCACGCCCCGGATGTGACCACGCTCCAGGTCGGCGTGCTTGAACCGGAAGCCGAGCCGCTGGAACGCCTCCAGGATCCGCTCGTGCACCGGCAGCGGGTGCACCGCCACCTGGTCCAGGTCGCTCTTGTCGACCGCTCGGGCGATCGCCAACTCGGTGCGCAGACCCATTGTCATGCCGTGCAGGCGCTGGCCGTACACGTCGGTGATCGGGGTCTCCCACGGCACCGGCAGCTGGAACGGGATCGAGAGCTGCTGCTTCGGGGCGAGCTTGAGCGGACCGCTGACCGCCATGCGGTGGAACTCCATAGTGCCCGCGTACTCGGTGTCGTGTCCCTCGACCTCGACCCGGGTGACCAGGCCGATCACCACCTGCTCGATGGCTGCCTCAGCGTCGCCGCCGACGAGGTTGACCTGCCCGTCGAGGGTCAGGCCGGGCCGGGTGTTGGGGTTGGTCAGCACGGTGTCCACGCTGGGACCGCCCACACCGAACGCGCTCAACATCTTCTTGAAGACCATCGGAACTCCTGTGCGACGCCGACCGCTCCAGGTTGGAGTCGGACGTTGACTCGAACGGCACCCTATCCAGCACCCCTGTGAGGTGGCTGTGAAGCGCCCCGCGTCGGGGTCGGCGTTTGATCAACTCGGGTTCCTGGAAAGCGGGGCCTCCCGGCGACCAGGACACCCCGACTTCCTTGAATCCGAGTCGATCAGCGCCGCACATCATCAGCTCGGCCGCCCGATGTCCGCCTCCCGTTCGACGTCAGCGGAGGGGCGGATGTCAGGTGGGCGTGGCGCTCGACCCGGCCGGCGCGCTCGGCGCCGACCTCGGCGCTCTGACCGACGCGGTGATCAACCAGGCGAGCGCGGCCAGCAGCGCCACGAGGCCGGCGGGGACCAGACCCCAGGGCAGGGCACGCGGCGACAGCGTCCATGCCTGCCGGGTGTCAGCGAGTACGCGTGGCTGTCGAGCCGAGGCCGGGACGGCCACCTCCCACTCGTACGCGCTGCTGGGCTCGCCGTCGATGATCTTCCAGGACTCCTGAACGTCGACGCCGTGGATCGGCCCCTGTCGCCCGCGTCCGCCGCGGGTCCAGTTGCCGACGCACCGGCTGTGCATGGCCTCCAGCCGATCGTGGGTCACATAGCAGTGATCGACGGTCGCCCGGGTCTGGTCGGCGGGCCACGAGCCGGCCACCCAACTCAGCATCCCGACGAGGGCCAGGCCCACGACGACGATCGCAGCCCATCGCGCAGTGACCGCGCTCATGGCCGTGCTCCCTTGTTCGAGTCCTGGTCTGCCGGACGGGTGGGCGTGCGGGCCGTCCGGCGAGGATGCATTGTCAGTCGGGCTCCACGATCACCAGCTCGCCTACCTGTTCGCCGATCGTGGTACGTGCCTCGGGCGGCAGCCCTCGGTCGGTGATCAGCACGTCGGCGGCCTCCAGTGGGGCGATGGTGGCGATGCCGATCGTCTCCCACTTGGTGTGGTCGGCGAGCACCACCAACCGGCGGGCAGCCCCGATGAGGCAGCGGTTGACGCCGGCCTCCAGCAGGTTGGGCGTGGTGAAGCCGGTCCGTGGGCTGAGGCCGTGCACGCCGAGGAAGAGCAGGTCGACGTTGAGCGCGCTGATCGCCGCCTCGGCCACCGGCCCGGTCAACGCGTCCGACGGGGTGCGGATGCCACCGGTCAACACGACGGTCTGGTCGGCGCGCGGGTTCTGGTAGAGCGCGTCGGCCACCGGGATCGAGTTGGTCACCACGGTCAGCCCGCGTACGTCGGAGAGCAGCGTGGCCAGCGCGGCGGTGGTGGTGCCGGCGGAGAGCGCGATGGCCATCCCCGGCTCCACCATCGTCGCGGCCCGCTCGGCGATGGCCCGCTTCTCCGCCTGCTGGCGGATCGACTTCGCGGCGAAGCCGGGTTCCTCGGCCGAGCCTGGTCCGGCGAGGGTCGCGCCGCCGTGCACCTTGTCGACCAGGCCACGTTCGGCCAACACCTCCAGGTCACGTCGGATCGTCATGTCGGAGACGCCGAACCGACTGACCAGGTGACTCACCCGTACCCCGCCACGTTGGCGGATCAGATCGAGGATGGCGGTCTGCCGCTGCTGGGCGAGCATGGGGGGAACCTCCTTCGCGCCGTGACTGCCGTCGGAATCAGGTCCGATCCTCACGGACGACCGCCACCTCACCGGCCGGCAGTGCCAGCTCACCGGCGCAGTGTCCTCCGGTGAGCAGCTCGACGCCGTGCGCCGGCAGGCGTACCTCGGTGTCGGTGTGGTTGATCGCGAACAGCCAGGTCCGGTCGCCGTCGCGGCGGCGGACCACCTCCACCCCGGACGGCGCCGACACCGCCGGGCGGACGCCGGCCTCGGCGAGCAGTCGGGCCACCAGCCGATCGGTGGCCGGTTCGTCCAGCCGGGTGCCGACATACCAGGCGGCGCCGTCGCCCACCCGGTGGCGGGTCAGCGCCGGCACGCCCGGCAAGGGCCCATCGGTGTACGACGCGAGCACCTCGGCGCCGTCGGGGTGCACCCACTCGGTCCACACGTCGGCGGTGCTGCCGTCGTCGAGGTGGACCTGCTCGCCCTCGCGCAGCGGGAAGAACTCCTCGGTCCGGACGCCGAGCAACTCCCGGAACGCGCCCGGGTAGCCGCCCAGCCGGATGTGGTCGTCGGCGTCGACGATGCCGCTGAAGTAGGTGATCGCCGCCGTGCCACCGGCCGCGACGTACGCGTGCAGCGCGTCGACGTCGGCGTCCCGGACCAGGTAGAGGGTCGGCACCAGGACCAGTCGGTAGCCGCTGAGGTCGGTCGACGGGTGGACGATGTCGGCGGTCACGCCGGCCCGCCAGAGCGAGCCGTACAGGGCGTTCAGCCGGTCGGCGTAGGTGACGTCGACGCTGGGGTGCGAATCCAGCTCGACACCCCACCACGCCTCCCAGTCGAACAGGATCGCCACGTCGGCGTCCACCCGGCTGCCGCGTACCTCCGCGAGGGCCTTGAGGTCCGCGCCGAGCTGGCAGACCTCGCGGAACACCTTGGTGTCCGGCCCGGCGTGCGGCACCAGCGCGGAGTGGAACTTCTCCGCGCCGGCCCGGGACGCGCGCCACTGGAAGAACAGCACGCCGTCGGCCCCGCGGGCGACGTGCGCCAGACTGTTGCGGCGCAGCTGCCCGGGCAGCTTGGCCACGTTGCGCGGCTGCCATTGGACGGCGCTGGTGGAGTGCTCCATCAGCAGCCACGGATCGCCGCCGGCGACGCCTCGGGTGTGATCGGCGGCGAGCGCCAGCCCGAGGTGCGCCTGCGGGTCGGCGGCGGTCAGGTAGTGGTCGTTGGACACCAGGTCCACGTCGGACGCCCAGGACTGGTAGTCCATGTGCTTGACGCCCATGCCGATCATGAAGTTGGTGGTGATCGGCTGACCGACCAGGGTCTTCAGCACCTCGCGTTCGGCGCGCAGTTGGGCGCGCAGCTCGTCGGAGGAGAAGCGCAGGAAGTCCAGCTGCTGGGTGGGGTTGGCGAAGGCCAGCGCGGCGCGCGGCGGGTTGATCTCGGCCCAGTCGCCGTAGCGCTGACTCCAGAACGCGGTGCCCCAGGCGTCGTTGAGCCGGTTCAGGTCGCCGTAGCGCTCCCGCAGCCAGCCACGGAACGCCTCGGCGCTGACGTCGCAGTAGCAGTGCGCGTTGTGGCAGCCCAGCTCGTTGGAGATGTGCCACATGACCACGGCGGGGTGCTCGGCGTATCGGCTGGCGACCGCGCGTACCAGCTCCAGCGACCGTTCGCGGAACACCGGTGAGCTGGGGCAGTACGCCTGTCGTCCGCCCGGCCAGAGGATCGCGCCGTCGGCCCGGCGGGGCAGGGTCTCCGGGTGCGCGCGGGTCAACCACGGTGGAGGGCTGGCCGTGGCGGTGGCCAGGTCGACCTGGATGCCGCCGTCGTGCAGCAGATCCAGCACGCGGTCCAGCCAGCCGAACTCGAACCGCCCCTGGGTGGGCTCCAGCAACGCCCAGGAGAAGATGCCGACGGAGACCAGGTTGACCCCGGCCTGGCGCATCAGGTCGACGTCCTCGGACCAGGTTTCCTCGGGCCACTGTTCGGGGTTGTAGTCGCCGCCGAAATAGATGCTGTCACCCTGCCATCGCCGCATGACAGCTGAGGGTGCACCCGCTGGCCCAGGGAAGTCAACAGGTTCCAACATCGAGCTTCTTTCCAACGTTTACCAGGTAACGGCCGTGTCACGACTGGGTTATCAGAGGCGAACTGCCCTCTTGACAGCGCCCGACCGCAGGGTAGCTTGAGGCCCCAATGGCCGTTCGTGTTCGCCAATGTGGATTCTCGGTGGATCTCAATGTGTGATCACGACGCCGGACCTGCCCTCACCACCCTGAGGCCCTTGGGCGTAGCTCCTTCTCATCCGCAGGAGGCACAGATGTCCCGTCCCCAATCCCAAGCCGAGTACCTGGCTCGGCTCGTACCGCCCTCAGTCGCCGGCATCAACCGACGATCGCTGCTGGCCGGCGCGGCCGGCACGGGCGCGCTGCTCGGCACCGGCCTGCTCGCCGGCTGCGGCGACGACTCCGGCTCCGGCGGGTCCAGCAAGGACGTGTCGCTCGGCTCGAACCAGTCCGACCCGAAGCCGAAGGACGTCCTGGTCAAGGTCACCGACGGCTTCAAGACCTCGTCAGGGGTGCAGGTCGCCGTCAATACGGTCGACCACAACACGTTCCAGGAGAACATCAACAATTACCTACAGGGCAAGCCGGACGACGTGTTCACCTGGTTCGCCGGCTACCGGATGCGCTTCTTCGCGCAGAAGGGCCTGGCCAGCGACATCAGCGACGTGTGGGGCAAGCTCTCCGGCTACTCCGACGCCTTCAAGAAGGCATCCACCGGCGACGACGGCAAACAGTACTTCGTACCGGCGTCCTACTACCCGTGGGCGGTCTTCTACCGCAAGTCGGTGTGGCAGCAGCACGGCTACCAGGTGCCCACCACCCTGGACCAGCTCACCGCGCTCAGCGCACAGATGAAGAAGGACGGCCTCACCCCCATCGCCTTCGCCGACAAGGACGGCTGGCCGGCGATGGGCACCTTCGACATCCTCAACCTGCGCATCAACGGCTACCAGTTCCACATCGACCTGATGGCCGGCAAGGAGACCTGGACCTCCGACAAGGTCAAGAAGGTCTTCGACACCTGGGCCGGCCTGCTCCCCCTGCACCAGCCGGACAGCCTCGGCCGCACCTGGCAGGAGGCCGCGCAGTCGTTGCAGCAGAAGAAGAGCGGCATGTACCTGCTCGGCCTCTTCGTCGGTCAGCAGTTCAGCAACGAGGAGCAGAGCGACCTCGACTTCTTCACCTTCCCCGAGATCGACCCGGCCATCGGCGCCAAGGCGCTGGACGCCCCGATCGACGGCTACATGATGGCCCGCAAGCCCAAGAGCGAGGACAACGCGCGCAAGCTGCTGGAGTACTTCGGTGGCAAGGACGCTGCGAACATCACGGTCAAGAACGACCCGGCCACCCTGGTTGCCAACGGCAGCGCCGACGTCAGCGGCTACACAGCGCTGCAGAAGAAGGCGGCCGAACTGGTCGGGTCGGCCACCGAGATCGCCCAGTTCCTCGACCGGGACACCCGGCCGGACTTCGCCTCGACGGTGATCATCCCGGCGCTCCAGCAGTTCATCAAGGACCCCAAGGACATCGGCGGGCTCACCTCGTCCATCGAGAACCAGAAAAAGTCGATCTTCACTGACTGACGGCGGAAGGGGGAGGACATCGTGTCCGACCTGCCCCTGATCCAAGCGGATCGCGCCGTGCCGCCGCCGGCCGCGACCACCTCCACTGGTGGTCGTCGCCGGCGGCTACGGCTCCTGTCCCGCACCGACCGCGTGGTCATCACGCTGATGGTGCTCGTCCCACTGCTGCTCGTCACCGGGTTCGTCTGGTTGCCGGCGGCGGCCACCGTGCTGCTCTCCGCCACCAACTGGGACGGCATCGGCCCACTCAACGAGATCGAGTTCGTCGGCGCGCGCAACTACAGCGACGTCGTGAACATCTACCCGCCGTTCGTGCCGGCGGTCCAGCACAACCTGCTCTGGCTCGCGGCGCTCTTCGTGGTCGCCACCCCGTTCGGCATGTTCCTGGCCGTGCTGTTGGACAAGGAGCTGCGCGGCAGCCGCTTCTACCAGACCGCGCTCTACCTGCCGGTGGTGCTCTCGCTGGCGCTCATCGGCTTCGTCTGGCAGCTGCTCTACTCCCGGGACCAGGGCCTGATCAACGCCGTCTTCGGCAGCAGCATCGACTGGTACGGCGACTCCAGCGTCAACATCTGGGCGGTCATGGTCGCCTCCGGGTGGCGGCACGTCGGGTACATCATGCTGCTCTACCTGGCCGGCCTGAAGGGCGTCGACCCGTCGCTGCGTGAGGCGGCGGCGGTCGACGGCGCCTCGGAGAGCCGGACGTTCTTCCGGGTCGTGTTCCCGGTCATACGGCCCATCAACATCATCGTGCTGGTGGTGACCGTGATCGAGTCGCTGCGCGCGTTCGACCTGGTCTGGGTGGTCAACAAGGGCCGCAACGGGCTGGAGCTGATCTCCGCGCTGGTCACCCAGAACGTGGTGGGTGAGGCGAGCCGGATCGGCTTCGGCTCGGCGCTGGCGACGATCATGCTGGTCGTCTCGCTGGTCTTCATCACCATCTACCTGGCGACCGTGATGAGGGAGAACCGGGAATGAGCACCACGACCATCACCCGGCGTACCGAGGGCGGGCCCGACGCGCCGCCGCGCCGCAAAAAACTCACCCCGTTACGGATCCTGCTGCACGGCTTCCTCATCGTCGTCTCGCTGGCCTGGCTCTTTCCTATCGCCTGGGCGGTGCTGACCTCGCTGCGCTCGTACGACTACACCGCCGCGAACGGCTACGTCTCCTTCGGCGGCTGGACCTTCGACAACTACGTCACCGCCTGGCGGACGGCGGAGTTCGGGCAGCACTTCCTCAACTCGGTGTACATCACCGTGCCGGCGGTGCTGTTGACGCTCTTCCTCGCCTCCTGCGTGGCGTTCGTCATCGCCCGGTTCAGTTGGAAGCTCAACCTCGTGCTGCTCGGGATCTTCACCGCTGCCAACCTGCTGCCCCAGCAGGCGCTGCTCATCCCGCTGTTCCGGCTCTTCACCGAGGTGCCGCTGCCGGAGTTCATGAGCGACTCGGAGTTGCTCTACGACAGCTACTGGGGCCTGATTCTGATCAACGTGGCCTTCCAGTGTGGGTTCTGTGTCTTCGTGCTCAGCAACTACATGAAGGCGCTGCCCCGTGACCTGTACGAGGCGGCGATGGTCGACGGGGCGAGTATCTGGCGGCAGTACTGGCAGGTCACCATGCCGCTGTGCCGGCCGGCTCTGGCCGCGCTGGCGACGCTGGAGGTGACCTGGATCTACAACGAGTTCTTCTGGGCCACCGTCCTCATGCGCACCGGCGACAAGTTCCCGGTGACCAGCTCGCTGAACAACCTGCGCGGTGAGTTCTTCACCGACAACAACCTGGTCTCGGCGGGCAGCGTGCTCGTCGCGATCCCCACCCTGGTGATCTTCTTTATGCTCCAGCGGCACTTCGTTCGGGGCCTGACCTTGGGAGCCTCCAAAGGATGACGATCCTGCACCTGCGCCGCGCGCGGACCAGCCTGGTGCTCGACGCGCGCGGCCCGGGGCTGCCCCGGGTCGTGCACTGGGGCGGCGACGTCGGCGACCTCGACGACGACGGCCTGCGCCAGCTCACCGACGCGACAGTACCGCCGGTGGTGCCGAGCAGCTTCGACGAGCCGACAGTGCTGTCAGTGCTGCCGGAGGCCAGCGCCGGCTGGAGTGGACGGCCCGGTCTGGCCGGGCACCGCGACAGGGCCGACTGGTCCACAGCGTTCCGGCTGGACGGTCTCGACGTCGACCAGCCCGCCGACGGACCGGCGCGGGTGACCGTCCGGGCGTCGGACCCGGCCGCCGGGCTGGCCCTGACCATCGAGATCACACTCGACCCGTACGGCCTGCTGACCGTTCGGCACCGGCTGCGCAACGACGGCGACAGCGCGTACGAGCTGCGGGAGCTGACGCCGGTGCTGCCGGTGCCGGCGGTCGCCACCGAACTGCTCGACCTGACCGGCCGGTGGTGTCGGGAACGGTCCCCGCAGCGGCATCCGTGGCAGCACGGCGCCTGGGTCCGCGAGGGCCGACACGGCCGTACCGGGCACGACGCCACGCTGCTGCTGGTGGCCGGCACCGCCGGGTTCGGCTTCGGCCACGGTGAGGTCTGGGCGGTGCACACCGCCTGGAGCGGCGACCACGTCACGTTCGCCGAGCGTCGGCCCACCGGCGAGTCCACCCTCGGTGGCGGCGAGCTGCTGGCCCCCGGGGAGGTCCGGCTCGGCCCCGGCGAGGCGTACGAAACTCCACTGCTCTACGCGGTCTGGTCCGACGTCGGGCTGGACGGGCTCAGCGACGTGCTGCACACCCACCTCCGGGCCCGCCCCGGACACCCACGCTCCCCCCGCCCGGTCACCCTCAACGTCTGGGAGGCGGTCTACTTCGACCACGACCTGGACCGGCTGCGGGCGCTCGCCGACCGGGCCGCGCAGATCGGCGTGGAGCGGTTCGTGCTCGACGACGGCTGGTTCCGCGGCCGGCGCGACGACACCGCCGGGCTCGGCGACTGGTACGTCGACGAGGGCGTCTGGCCGGACGGCCTGCAACCGCTGATCGAGCACGTCACCGGCCAGGGCCTCCAGTTCGGCCTCTGGGTCGAGCCGGAGATGGTCAACCCCGACTCGGACCTGTTCCGCGCGCACCCGGACTGGGTGCTCGCCGTGCCGGGGCGGCTGCCGCCGGCCTGGCGTCACCAGCAGGTGCTCGACCTGGGTCGCCCCGAGGCGTACGACCATGTGCTGGAACGCCTCGACACGCTGCTCACCGACCACCCCGGCATCCGGTACCTCAAGTGGGACCAGAACCGGGACCTCACCGAGGCCGGTCACCACGGCCGCCCCGGGGTGCACGGGCAGACAGTGGCGGTCTACCGGCTCTTCGACGAGCTGCGCGATCGGCACCCGGGGCTGGAGATCGAGAGCTGCTCGTCCGGCGGGGCCCGGGTTGACCTGGCCATCCTGGCGCGCACCGACCGGGTCTGGGCCAGCGACTGCAACGACGCACTGGAGCGCCTCAGCATCCAACGCTGGACGGGGCTGCTGCTGCCACCGGAGCTGATCGGCACCCACGTCGGCCCGGAACGCTCGCACACCACCAACCGCGTGCACGACCTGGGTTTCCGGGCGGCGACCGCGCTCTTCGGCCACCACGGCATCGAGTGGGACATCGCGTCGATCAGCGCCGCCGAGCAGACCGAGCTGGCCGCCTGGGTGGCACTGCACAAGCGGCTGCGCCCGCTGCTGCACGCTGGGCGGGTGGTCCGGGTCGACCACCCGGACCCGGCCGTCTGGGCGCACGGCGTGGTCGACCACGACAACACCCGAGCGGTGTACGCGGTGGCCCGGCTGACCACCTCGGTGACGCAGGTGCCCGGCGCGGTGCGGCTGCCCGGCCTCGACCCGGGCCGGCGGTACCGGGTGCGACAGGTGTCCGGCGTACCGGCCCCGGCGAGCATCGACAGGTCCCCGCCCGCCTGGCTCTCGAGTGGTCTCACCCTCAGCGGGGCGGCGCTGGCCCGGGTGGGTGTGCAGCTGCCCGCCCTGCACCCGGAGCAGAGCCTGGTGTTGGAGGTCGACGCCGTCGACTGAAAAGATTCTGGAGAATCTTCGGCCGGGGTGTCGAGAACGGCGGGGCCTGCTTCTACCTCAGGGTGAGAGCATCGACGACGGTGCACGGGTGTGAGGAGCCAACCATGAAGTACATGCTGCTGATGCAGTTCAGCGCCGCCGGGACCGACTTCCCGAGCGTCGACACCTGGACCCAGGACGAGGTCCGGGCGCACATCGCGTTCATGGGCGAGGTCAACGCCAAGCTCACCGCCGCCGGCGAGTGGGTCGACGGGCAGGGCCTCGGCGGCCCGCAGCAGGCCCGGATCGTCCGCGCCGGTGAGGGCGGGGCGCCGGTGGTCACCGAGGGGCCGTTCGCCGAGACGAAGGAGTTCCTGGCCGGCTTCTGGATCGTCGACTGCGAGAGCCCGCAGCGGGCCGTGGAGTTGGCCGCCCACATCTCCACGGCGCCCGGCCCCGGCGGCCGGCCGTTGAACATGCCGATCGAGGTGCACCCGGTGATGTCCGCCCCACCGCAGGAGCTGTGAGGGCTGAACACCGATCCCCGCCTCGAGGACCTGCTGCGCGAGCTGGCGCCGCAGGTCCTCGGCGTGCTCAGCCGCCGCTTCGGTGACTTCGCCACGGCGGAGGACGCGGTGCAGGAGGCGCTGCTGGCCGCCGCCACCCAGTGGCCGACCGAGGGGCTGCCGGCGAACCCCAGGGGCTGGCTGATCCAGGTCGGTTACCGGCGGATGATCGAGCTGGTCCGCGGCGAGCAGGCCCGACGCCGCCGGGAGGACCTGGTCGCCCGCCGGGACCCGGACGACCAGCGGTACGCGCCAGCCTCGGACGAGGAGTTGACCGCCGAGCGGGACGACACGCTGGTGCTGCTCTTCCTCTGCTGCCACCCGGCGCTCGCGCCGACGTCGGCGGTGGCGCTGACCCTGCGCGCCGTCGGTGGGTTGAGCACCGCCGAGATCGCCCGCGCGTTCCTGGTGCCCGAGGCGACGATGGCGCAGCGGATCAGCCGGGCCAAGCAGCGCATCCGGGCATCCGGGCTTCCGTTCCGAATGCCCGAGCCGGCGGAGCGGGCGGACCGGTTGATCGCCGTACGGCAGGTGCTCTACCTGGTCTTCACCGAGGGGCACACCAGCACCACCGGCCCGGACCTGCGCCGCGTCGACCTCGCGGCGGAGGCGATCCGGCTGACCCGCGCGCTGCACACGCTGCTGCCGAACGACAGCGAGTCGGCCGGGCTGCTGGCGCTGATGCTGCTCACCGAGGCACGCGGCCCGGCGCGGACCGGGCCCTCCGGCGAGCTGATCTCACTGGCCGATCAGGACCGCAGCCGCTGGGACGCGACGGCGATCGCCGAGGGCGTCGCACTGGTGACCCGGGCCTTGCCGCGCGGGCCGGTCGGTCCGTACCAGGTGCAGGCCGCCATCGCCGCCCTGCACGACGAGGCGTCGAGCACCGAGCAGACCGACTGGCCGCAGATCCAGGCACTGTACGAGGTGCTGGAACGCATGGCCGGCAGCCCGGTGGTGGCCCTCAACCGGGCCGTGGCGACGGCCATGGTGCACGGGCCGGCCGCCGGCCTGGCCGCCCTCGACGCGTTGACCCACGACCCGCAGTTGGCCGGAAACCACCGGCTCGCCGCCGCCCGCGCCCACCTGCACGAGATGGCCGGCGATCAGGCCCAGGCGATCGCCGACTACCGGATCGCCGCCGCCCGCACGAGCAGCCGCCCCGAGCAGCTCTACCTGACCATGCGGGCTGCCCGACTGGCCGCCCAGTCCGTCGATCTTTCGTAACAACAGGGGTCACTGGTCTTCCGGCGCGGCTCGACCCCGGCAACTGCTGCGACGGGCTTCATCGACCACGAAGGAGCAAAGGAACCATGGCGTACGTGCTGCTGGGGATCGCCATCCTCGCCGAGGTGGTGGCGACCAGCCTGATCAAGAGCACCGCCGGGTTCAGTCGGCTCTGGCCGACGGTGGCGTGCCTCGGCGGCTACGCGCTGGCGTTCCTCCTGCTGGCCCAGGCCGTGAAGGAGATCCCAGTGGGGGTGGCGTACGCCCTCTGGTCGGGTCTGGGCACCGCGGCCATCGTGGCGATCGGGGCGGTGTTCCTGGGCGAGTCGGTGGGGCTCGCCAAGCTCACCGGCATCGCATTGATCATCGCCGGGGTGGTCGTCGTGAACCTGGCCGGGGAGCACTGACCGGGACGGTTTCCGGTGGCCGGGTCCGGCGCGGACCCGGCCACCGGTCCGACGATCAGCTCGCCGTGCAGCTCACCACCGGCAGGCTGTTGGTGCCGGTCCAACTGCCGAGGAAGCCGAAGCTGGCGCTGGCCCCGGCGGCCAGCCGTCCGTTGTAGTCGGTGTTGCGGGCGGTCACGGTGGTTCCGCTGCTGGTGAGGGCCACATTCCAGGACTGGGTGACGCGCTGGCCGTTGGCGAAGGTCCACCCGGCTGTCCAGCCGGTGATCGCCCTCGCGCCGGCGGTCACCCGTACCTCACCCTGGAAGCCGCCCTGCCACTGGTTGGTCACCGTGTACGTCGCCGTGCAGCCACCGTTCGGCGGGGGCGTGGTGGGCGGAGGCGTCGTCGGGGGTGGGGTGGTCGGCGGCGGCGTGGTCGGCGGTGGGGTGCCGCTGAAGACGCTGGCCTCGCGGGCGGTCTGCCGGATGCCGTTGACGCCGTTGAAGAGGCGCTGACCCCAGTCGGTGAGGCTCGCCGGGTTGAAGTTGGTGGCCAGGTCGAGATACTCGACGCCGCCGCCGTTGCCGCTCCACGACCAGCCCAGCCAGCCGATCCCGTTGGCCTGGCTGTACGCGAGGATGGCGTCCTCGTCCGGGTTCCCATCGGAGTGGTTGAAGCCGAACTCACCGACCACGATGGGCAGCCCGGCGGTGCGGAACCGGCCCAGGTAGTCGCTGATCTCCGCGGCGGTGTCGAACACCCCGTACATGTGGATGGAGAACACCGTGTTGCGGGCCGGGTCGGCGGCGAAGACCGAAGCGGCGTTGTCGCGCATGGTGAACGACCAGTCCTGCCCCCAGTTCGGGGCGTCCACCATGATCGTGTGGGTCAACCCGCCGGCCCGCAGGCGCTTGATCGCATTGGCGTTGTCGGTGGCCCACGAGGCGTAGTTCTGGTTGCCGTACGGCTCGTTGCCGATGTTGACGATGACGTACCTCTCCTGGCCGGCGAGGACGTCGGCGAGGCTGAGCCAGTAGTCGACCGCACGGTCGAGGGTGATCGCGCCGCTCTGCTCGCCGTACCCGGTGGTGTCGTGCACCTCCAGCACGCAGATCAGCCGGTTGGCCTTGCAGAGCGAGATGACGTTGGCGACGTCGGCGTTGGTGTTGCGGGTCCACCGGTCGCCGCTGGAGAGCACCACCCGCACGGTGTTCGCGCCGAGCGCCTTCACGTCGACGAACGAGCTGGTCTGCTGCGGGTACCAGGTGTGCGCGTGGTTGACGCCGCGCATGATGAATTCGGCGCCGTTGGCGTCGTACAACTTGCCGCCTGCGACGGAGAAACCAGCCGCGGCGTGTGCCGGCTGGCCGAACGCCAAGACGGTGACGAGCAACGCGAGCAGAGTCGCGCCGGCGGCGGAGAGTCGAGTCTTCATGGCCTTCCTCAGGGAGGACCCCCGGTGCCCGACAGGGGTGGGGATGTAACAGGGGAAGGCGGCTGCAGCCCGGCAGCCGCGCCCGGCTCTCGGCGCAGGCATCAGCGTAGGACGATGGATTGGTCTTCGCAACCGGTTCAGTTGACGGGCCCGCAGCCCAGACAGCCGCAACGGCCCGCGCGGACGCGGGCCGTCGCGGGGCGGTCATCCCCACCACAGGATGTGCGCCACACCCGGCTCTTAACCGGTTAAGAGCGACGGTAGGCAGGCGGCGGGGATCCGTCAAGCACCGCGGCGGCCGAACCGGACGGGAGGGTTGACCGCCGTGCACCGGGGTATCCCGGGAACGATCCGTCAGCGAGAGGGGATACCAGGATGGTCAGCGTCGGCTACACCCTGATGAGCGAGCAGGCCGGGCCCAAACAGCTGGTGGACCATGCGGTACGCGCCGAGGCGGCTGGTTTCGACCAGCTGGTGATGTCCGACCACTACTACCCCTGGCTGGACTCCCAGGGCCACTCTCCGTACGCCTGGTCGGTGCTCGGCGCGGTCGCCCACGCCACCTCCCGCGCGCAGCTGATGTCCTTCGTGACCTGCCCGATCCGCCGCTACCACCCGGCCGTGGTCGCGCAGAAGGCCAGCACCATCGGGGCGCTCTCGGACGGCCGGTTCACCCTGGGCCTGGGCGCCGGGGAGAACCTGAACGAGCACGTGGTCGGCGGCTGGCCGCACGTCCAGCAGCGGCACGAGATGTTCGAGGAGGCGTTGCAGATCATCCGGCCGTTGCTCAACGGGGAGACGCTGACCTTCTCCGGCAATCACTTCGACGTGCCCGACGCCTACGTCTGGGACCGCCCGGAACGGCCGGTGCCGATGGCGATCGCCGCGTCCGGTCGACAGTCCGCGACGCTGGCCGCCGAGTACGGCAACGGCCTCATCTCCACCGAACCCGACCGGCACATCATCGAGATGTACGACGACGCCGGGGGCGTCGGCCAGCCCCGCTACGGCCAGGTGGCCATCTGCTACGGCCCCGACGAGGCGGAGTGCCGCAAGATCGTGCACGACCAGTTCCGCTGGTTCGGAATGGGTTGGAAGGTCAACGCCGACCTGCCCGGCCCGGAGTCCTTCGCCGCCGCCACCCAGTTCGTCCGCGAGGAGGACGTCGCCGAGGGCATCCCCTGCGGTCCGGACCTGGACGCGCACGTCGAGGCGTTCCGCAAGTTCGTCGACGCCGGCTTCACCCACGTGGCGATCATCCAGGTCGGTGGGGAGACCCAGCCGATGTTCCTGGACTGGGCGCAGGAGCAGCTGCTGCCCCGACTGCGCCAACTGTGAAACGAACCGCGACCCATCCGAGGCACCGGCCGACCCGACCGGCTCGCACCAGCCGCTTCGGGATGGCCGAACTGCGGCTCGGCATGGCCGCGCCCCGGCCGGCCGGGGGGCTGACCAGCGAGTGGCGGCTCGTCGACGGGCTGCGAACCCACACCCGGCGCGCTGCGGGCCCGACCGCCGAGGCACCACCCGTGGTGCTCGTGCACGGCCTGGCGGTATCGCATCGGTATCTCACCCCGCTGGCCGTCGCGCTCGCCACCACCCACCAGGTGTACGTGCCGGACCTGCCCGGCTTCGGGCTGACCCAACGCCCCCGGGGCGCGTACGACGTCCGCCGGCACGCCGACCACCTGGCCGCTTGGCTGGCCGCGTACCAACTGCCGCCGGTCTGCCTGCTGGGGCACTCGTTCGGCGCCGAGGTGGCCGCCGCGCTCGCCGCGAACCACCCGGGCGCCGTACGCGCGCTGGTGCTGGCCGGGCCGACCAGCGATGCGTCCGCCCGGTCCCGTCGGGCCCTGCTCGGCCGGTGGCTGGTGGACAGCCTCGACGAGGCACCGCTACAGGCGCCGGTCCTGGCGCGGGACGTGTGGAACGCACGGCCTTGGCGGGTCCTCGCGACGCTGTCGCACTCGGTGCACAACGCCGTCGAGGCGGACCTGGTCCGGATCACCGCGCCGACCCTGGTCCTGACCGGCGAGCGGGACCCGATCGCCCCGCCACGGTGGCGGGACCAGGTGACCAGGCTGGTGCCGAACGCCAACCTCGTGGTCGTTCCCGGCGCCCCGCACAACGTGGCGACGACCGACCCGCTGACGGTCGCGGACGCGATCCGGCAGTTGCTCGCCCCTCATCCCGCACTCACGGACAGGTGAACATCATGCGCTTCGGCAACACGGAGATCCGCCCGCTCGGCGGGGGCCTCGGCTGCCTCCTGATGATCCTCTTCTCGATCGTGGCCTCGGTGGTGCTGACCGTCCTGCTGAATCTGGTGCTCTGAGCCCCGCACGTCTCATCAGGGCAGGCCCAGGGCGCTGAGCACCTCGCGGACGGCCAGCCGGGCCGGGTCGAACACCGAACGGCGGGCCCAGCGGGCGGCGGGCGCGACGGTGGCCCGCCACAGCCACCGCAATCCTCGCCCGAGCGGGCGCAGCAGCAGTCGGTGGAGCAGTCGTAGCAGTCGGCCGGCCGTCCGCCACGCGCCGACCACCGCGGCGACGACCAGCCGACCGACGGGCGTGAGCACCGCGCCCAACAATCGCAGCGGCCACAGGAGCAGGTGCTCGACGAGCCAGACCAGCACGCGCCCGAGGACCACGAGGGCCGGGCGCAGCCCATGACGGGTCAACCAGACAAGCGCGGGCCAGATCATCGTGCGGACGACCCACACCAGCGGGCGCCACAGCAGGTGCCGGGCGCACCAGACCAGGGGAAGCCAGACCAGCCGGTGCAGAAGCCAGGCCAGCGGGGTCAGCAGCCAGCGGCGCAGGAACCGGCCCGCCGGGCGGAGCAGGTACCGGTGCAGCAGCCGGCCGGCAGCCACGATCAGCTCCCAGAGCAGGCGTACCGGCAGCACCACGACCAACGCCACACCGCGCGCGACGGCCGCGACGAGCGGGGGCGCGACGGCGGCCGGCTGCGCCCTGCCCGAGGCCAGTGGGTCGGCGGCTGGGCGCGCCCTCGCCGACACGGCCCGGTGATCGTTCGGTGGACCGGGCAGCGGCGAGCGGGTAGTGCGGCGGTCGGTCACGGTGGCACGGTAATCGGCCCGCGCCACGCCCTGGGGGCCGCCGGCAGCGTGGACCGACGTGGCGTCAGCCGGGAGACAACTCCAGCGTGGCGAGCAGCGGATAGTGGTCGGAGGCGGTGGCCGCCACGCCGTCGCGGATCACCCGACACTCCAGGACCCGCTGCGCCACCGCCGTGCTGCCGAGCAGGTAGTCCAATCGCATCCCGGCGAACTCGGCCCCGCCGAGTCGGGTGGGCACTGAGTGGCCGGCGGCCTCCGGCACGTCGACGTTGGCTGACGGCCAGAGGTCGACCAGGCCGGCGGCGAGCAGCCGGGCGATCGCCCGGGTGTCCACGGCGTCACCGGAGCGACGCAGGTGCCGCCGCCGGTAGAGGGTGGGCATGCCGGCCAGCCGGGCCGTGTGGTCGACGGTCGGGTCGAGCGAGTTGAGGTCACCGGTGACCAGCGTCAGGGGCCCCTGGTTGCGGCGCATCGCGGCGACCAACCAGTCGACCTCCATCCGCCGTCGACCCCCGGAGTACGGGTAGAGGTGGGTGCCGAGCACTGTGAACGGGCCGACGGAAGTGGCCACTACGACGCGGGCGGCGGCGTGGTGGAACGGACGGCGCACCGAACCCGCGTCGACGACCCGGTACGGCGGCCGGACCAGCACCGCCACCGGCTGCCCGAAGCAGGACCGGGCCAGGTGGGGAATCATCCCCACCCGGCCGGCCACGGTGGCCATCAACCCGTCCCGGTCGAAGCCGCGCAACTCCTGGAGGGCCAGCACGTCCGGTGCCTGTTCGTCGACGACCTGGACCACCTGATCCAGCCGGTCGAGGCCGCCGCGATCCCGGCCGCCGGTGCGGATGTTCCAGGTCATCACCCGCAGCACGACGGGGGCGCCTAGTCGGCTCGGCCGGCCCGCGCCAGCTCGTCGTCGAGGGTGTCCACGTCCTCCGACTCGATGGACGGTCGGTTACCTTCCTTCAGGTCCTCGTTCGGGCGGATCACCAGGTAGAGCAGGCCGATCCAGAGCGCGGAGAGCAGGATCGCGCCCATGAAGTCGGTCGGGTGGTGCATCCCCCGGTACATCCGGGACGTGGCCACCCCGACCGGCATGAGCACGGCGAGCGCCACGAAGATCCAACGCCACCACCTGTCGGTACGCGGGAAGACGATCAGGGTGATCGCCAGCCAGACGCAGATCGTGGCCGCGATGTGCCCGGACGGGAACGACGAGGTGGGCATCTGGCCGTCCAGGTTCTCCACCGGCGGACGCGGCCGGTCGATCGCGCGGGCCGACGCGAGGAAGAGGGTCAACTCCCCCACCATCGCCAGCGCCACGAAGAGCACCGGACGCCAGCGCCGCCACACCGCCAACACCAGCGGGCAGAACACCAGGGAGATCAGCAGGATGGCATGGGTGTCACCGAACTTGCTCCACCACCAGCTGACGTCGGTCAGCACCTCGGTGTGCCGCTCGGCGAACCACCGCGGCACCTCCGTGTCGAGGGTGTCGAAGAAGGTGCCCTTGGCGTGGTAGCTGACGTAGGTGCCGAAGCCGTACAGCGCCCCGAACACGATCACCCAGCCGACCAGCAGCTCGGCAACCGCCGAGCGGGGGTGGGCCAACACGTGTTCCTCGGCGGGGGCGGGGGCGATGTCGTGCCCCGCCTCCGGCTCCAGGCCCTCGGTCAGCGGCGGCACCGGCCGCCCCCGCTCCCGCCGCCACAGTCGGAAGGCGTACGCGGTGACACCCAGCCAGGCGGCTCCGAGCAGCCAGGCGGCCAGCACGTCGGAGACGAAGTGCACGCCCAGCGCGATCCGGGTCAGCCCGACCAGTGCCACCAGCACACCGACGCCGACGATGGCCGGCTTGCGCCAGCGGGGCGCCATCGCCGGCAGGAACACCAGCAGCAGCGCGCCGTACGCGACGAACGAGCCGAGCGCGTGGCCGCTCGGGAAGCTGTTGCCGGGCGCGCTGGCGATCGGCACGTCCACGACCGGGCGGAGCCGGCCGACAAGCGTCTTCAGCGACGGGTCGAGGATCAGGCCACCGACCCCCGTGATGATCAGGTAGACGGCGAGTCGGGGCTGCCGCCGGATCAGCAGCCCGACCACGGCGATGGTGACCAGCCAGATGAGGATCGGTCGGCCGCCCAGGTCCGTCACCGCCTGGAGCACTGTGACCAGCGCGTGGTGCGGGGCAACGAGCCCGTTGAACCACTCGGCGAGCCCGTGGTCGACATTCTGGAGCGGGCTCCACTGCACCCGGACTAGCAACAACAGCAGCCCGAAGGCCACTCCGGCACCGGTGACGGCCACCAGACCGGCAATGCTCCGTTCGGCGAAATGACCGATCGGACGGCGAGCCACCTCTTTGACCGCGGTCACCCCGCACCTCCCTTTCCTGTCTGGCGAGGCGCATTACCCGATCCGCGTCCGTCGTACACGCGAGGTGGCGCTAGAGCGCCGACATGTCCCCGGTGTCGTACAGCTCGGCGCGGTCCGGGTCGGGCTCCCACAGGTCCGGTTGGGCGGGCTCCCGCGCACCGATGCGCAGCGCCTCCAGTTGGGCGGCAAAGGAGAGCCCACCGAAGAGCGCCATCCCGGTCAGGTTGGCCCAGAGCAGCAGCGCCATCATGCCGGTGAGGGCGCCGTAGGTCTGCCCGAAACCGTCAGAGAACCGCACGTAGGCGGCGAGCAGCAGGCTGGCCAGCCACCACAGCGCGGTGGCGATGCCGGCGCCGAACAGCAGCCAGGACAGGCCGGGCTGGTTGCGGCGCGGCGCGTGTCGGAACAGCACGGCGACGGCGACGACGGTCAGCCCGAGACTCAGCGGAAAGCGGATCACGTCCCAGATGCCGTTGGCGAGCGCACCCCACTCGTAATGTTCGCGGACCGAGTCGCCCATCGCGCCGCCGCCGACCAGGATCAGGAAGCCGGCGAGCGCGGGCAGACCGGCGGTGACGGCCAGCACGGCGGCCCGCAGGTATTTGCGCAGCGCCGGGCGGTCCCGCTCGACGCCGTAGATGCGATTGGCGCCCCGCTCGATCTGGGCCATCGTTGTGGTGAGCGCGAACAGACCGGTGAGCAGACCGAGGGTGAGCGCCAACTCCCCGGCGTCCTCGACGCGTTCACCCTCACCGAGCAGCTCGCCGACCATCTGCGCGCTCTGGCCGGGGGTGAGCGCCAGGACGGTGTCGGCGACCAACCGGCCGCCCTCCTCGACGCCCAGCTCGCTGATCAGGCCGGTGAGGGCGATCAGGAACGGCACCACGGCGAGGCAGAGTTGCAAGCCGAAGGCGCGGGAGTGGCTGAACCCGTCGCCGTAGCGGAACCGGATGAACGCGTCCCGCAGCAGGTGCCAGCCACCCTGCCCGCGCAGTGTGTGCCAGGCGTCGTCGGCGGACAGCTCCTCGTCCGCCATCAGCCGGGTCTCCGGCACGATCCGGGTGCTACTCACGGCGCGCTTCCTCGATCAGCTGCTCGCCCCGCTCCCCGGCGCTTCGCGCATCGTCGGCCAGGTCAGGAGCGTCCTCGGGTTGGGGGACGCAGAGCCAGAGCGCCTCGGGCCGGACTTCCGCCTGCAACTGGCGGTCCGGGGCAATGAGGTCGCCGTCCAACTGCCGGGGTTGGGCCCGGTTGCTGGTGACCACCACACGCCGACCCCGGAAGACCTCCATCCGCGGCACCTGGCCGCTGCGGCGGATCACCGCCCAGCCGAGCGCGAGCCAGTGCCGCAGGGTGTGCGGGGTGAGCACGGCGACGTCGAGCCAGCCGTCGTCCGGCTCGGCCTCGGTCAGCAGGGTCACGCCGCCCTGCAGCCGACCGACGTTGGCGATCAGGACCGAACGGGCCCGGCGGCGCACCGGCGGCCGGTCGTCGATGCGGATCTGCACCCGCATCGGCCGGTCCCGTAGGTGACGGGCGGCACCCATCACGTACGCCGGCCAGCCGATGCGGGCCTTGGTGGTCTCGTTGGTGGCCTCGAGCATCTGGGCGTCGAAGCCCATGCCGGCCATCACTGTGAAGTACTTGTCCTCGACAGCGCCGACGTCGAGCAGCCGTCGGCCGCGTTCGACGGCGACCTGCAACCCGGCGGCCAGGTCGGTGGAGAGCCCCAGGTTGGCGGCGAGCAGGTTGCCGGTGCCCTGCGGCAGCACGGCGAGGGCCACGTCGGTGCCGACCAACCCGCTGACGCAGGACATCACTGTGCCGTCGCCCCCGCAGGCGAAGACCAGGTCGACGCCGTCCTTGACGGCCTGCTCGGTCTGGCCGCGACCCGGGTCGTCGACTGTCGTCTCGTACCACTGCGGCGCGGGCCAGCCGGCCGCGGTCAGGGCGTCGTCGACGGTACGGCGCAACTCGTCGAGATCGTCGACCTTGACCGGGTTGACCACCACAGCGGAGCGCAACCCGCCGTCGCCGCCCGAGGGCCGCCTGTCCTGTCCAGCATCCACGGCGCCAGTGTGCAGCACTCGGACAGCTTCAGCGACCCGGCGACCGGCGCGCGTCGGAAGTGCCACAGACAGGTTTCAACCCGGCCCCACCCGTCAGGCCGCCGCCCGCAGTGCGAGCTCCACCCGCCGGCGCAGATCGTCGAGGTCGACCCCGGACTCGGTGAGCACCAACGCGCCCAGCCCGTTGCCCTCCCGGAGCACCCCGAGCAGGATGTGCTCGGTGCCGATGTGGCGGTGGCGCAGCCGGATGGCCTCCCGCAGGGACAGCTCCAGCGCCTTCTTCGAGCGGGGCGAGAACGGGCCGCCAAGGTACCGCTTACGCCCCCAGCGGCGGCGCGGTGCCGGCACCGCCTCCCGTAGCGCGTCCGGGCCGAAGGACTGCTCGATGCGGGCCACGATCGCGGCCAGGTCGATGCCGATCTCCCGCAGGGCCGCCGCGTCCGCGTCGCCGAGGCCGGCGCCGCCGCTGGCGGTGTGTCGCCGGACGCGTTCGCGAAGGTCGTCGGCGCGTACGCCGGCGTCGGCGAGCACCCGGCTGGCCAGCCCGGCGTCGTCGGCGAGCAGGGCGAGCAGCAGATGCTCCGTGCCGACCGGCCGCTGGCCCTCGACCCGCGCCTCCTCCAGAGCCCGTCGCACCACGCCGCGCGCCCGGTCGGTGAATCGTTCGAACATCACGCCTCCCAGGATGAGTTGACCGCCGGTCGCCCGGCGTGCTTCTTGTGCACTGCCTGCCGGCTGACCTCGAGCGCGTCGGCGATCTCCTGCCAGGACCAGCCCTGTCGTCGGGCGTTGTCGACCTGGACCACCTCGAGCCGCTCGAGCAGCCGGCTCAGCGCGCGGACGGCGCGCAGCCCGACCCGGGGGTCGGTGCTGCCGGCTGCCGCCGCGAGTTCTGTCGCCTGACTCATGCCGTCAACATACGTTGACAACTCCTCGCCTGTCAACCCTGGTTGACATGATCTGTTCGTGGCGCCAGCAACCGGCGCGCACCGGAACCCTCACGGCCGAGCACGTCGCGGGGGTTGGTCAGATGGCAGACCCGCAGCGACAAGCAGCCACAGCCGATGCACTCACTGAGGTCGTCGCGGAGCGTCTGCAACTGCGCGATGCGCGCGTCGAGCTCGGTACGCCAGGCCGCCGACAGTCGGGCCCAGTCGTCGGGGGTCGGGGTGCGTTCGCTGGGTAGCTGGTCCAGGGCTTCGCGAATCGCCGTCAGCGAGATGCCGACGTGCTGGGAGGCCCGGATGAACGCGACCCGCCGCAGGGTGTCGCGGCTGTACCGGCGCTGGTTGCTCGCCGTCCGCGTGCTGCGGATGAGGCCCTTGCGCTCGTAGAAGTGCAACGCCGAGATGGCGACACCGCTGCGGTCGGCGACCTGCCCGACGGTGAGTTCATGAAACGTGGTGCGGGGCCTTGGCATGGATCGACAGTACTGCTTGACCTCAACCATGGTTGAGGCCAGAGGATCAGCGGCGTCCCCGAACCGCGAGCAAGGAGCCTTCCTGTGACCACAGTTCTCGTCATCGGCGCCACCGGGCAGCAGGGCGGCGCCGTCGCCGACCTGCTGCTCCAGCACGGCCACGAGGTCACCGCCTATGTCCGCTCACCCGAGTCGCCGCCCGCCCAGGCGCTGTCCGCCGCGGGAGCACGGCTGGTCACCGGTGACCTGGGCGACCCGGTGGCGCTCGCCGACGCCGCCCACGGCGTCGACGCGGTCTTCGGGCTGTCCGTGCCGTTCGGGCCCGGCGGGAAGGACGAGGAGGTCGCCCAGGGTCGCCTCCTGGTCGATGCGGCGGCCGAGGCGCACCTCGTCTACTCCTCGGTACGCGGCGCCGACCGGATGGTCGAGACGGACATCGACCACGCCGACAGCAAACAGCACATCGAGGCGTACCTGCGCAAGCAGCAGGTACGCGCGACAGTCCTCGCGCCGGTCTACTTCATGGAGAACGTCCTGAACACCGGGTTCAGCCGCCTCACCAACGGTGTCCTGGCCAACCCGCTCTCCGGGGGCAAGCCGCTGGAACAGGTCACCGTCCGGGACATCGCCGGCCTCGCCGTGCATGCCATCGAGCACCCCGAGCGGTTCGTCGGCGAGCGGATCGACGTCGTCTCCGACCGGGTGACCGGTGAGGAGGCGGCTGGCATCCTCAGCGACGTCCTCGGCCGCGAGATTCCGTACCAGCAGCTGCCGTTGGACCAGGTCCGGCAATGGGCCGGCGACGAGATCGCCGACATGTTCCAGCGCTTCGAGACCAACACCGACTTCGTCGACGTCGACGCGCTGCACGCCGCGCACCCCGACGTCGCCTGGCACCGCTACGCCGACTGGGCCCGCACTGTCGACTGGGACCGAGTCCTCTCCAGCCGGGCGAGCGGGCGATAACGCAACGACGCAACGCCAGCGTGCTCATCCGACTACCCTCGGTCAGGGATAGCTTGGTCGTGCCGGGCGCGACGCCCGGGAGGTGATATCGGATGGCCGCACCCGCCGACGCAGCGGTGCTGGTCGGCCTCGGGTCGGAACTCGACCTCCCGGTCGTCGAACAGGCCGCGCAGGAGGCCGCCGGACACGGCCGGCCACTGCACCTGCTGCACACCTTCGACTGGCGCGCGGCCTTCGCCGCGGACACCGTCGCCGCACCCCGCGACCAGGCAGAGAAACTGATCACCCGCGCCGCGCAGCTCGCCCACCAGACCGAGCCGGGGCTGACCGTACGCGGGGAGATCGTCGAGAGCGCCACGCTGCCGACCCTCATCCGCCGCTCGGAGGGCACCTTCCTGCTGGCCGTCGGTGACAGCGGCATGGCGGGCAGCGGCCAGTGCGTTCCGGCCGAGACGACCGCCGTGCAGTTGGCCGCACGAGCCGGCTGCCCCCTGTTGGTGGTCCGGCGTGAGCCGCCGCCGCAGGGCCCGGTGCTGGTGGGCGTGGACGGCTCTCCCAGCTCACACCTCGCCCTCCAGTGGGCCTTGGAGTGCGCGGCCCGCCGGGGCGCGCGGCTGTTGGCGCTGCGGGCGGTGGAGTACGACGAGGACACCGACGCGGTCGCCGAGCAGCTCACCGAGGCACTGGCCCGGCACGCAGGCCGCGACAACACAGTGCCGACCGAGTGTCGCGTGGTACGCGGCGACCCCGCCGAGGTGCTGATCGGCACCTCCCGCAACGCGCAGGTGGCGCTGGTGGCCGCCCGCGGCGACGAACCGGGCCGGGCCATGCTGGGCGCGGTCGCCCAGTCCCTGCTCTACCACTCTCCGGCCCCGGTGGTCGTCGTCCGCGGCCTGGCCGAGGCGCCGCTGACCGGGCGTGGTGCCCGCCCGGCGCGGGACCAACGGCCCTGACCCCGGGCGTCCGCAGCGGCCAGGCTGGACGCCGGACGCCCCACTCCTACCCGCGAGAGGCAGCATGATGGAGACCGCTCTCGACGTGCACCGCGCCCTCACCGACGACGAGCTGCGTCGGCTGGACGCCTACTGGCGCGCCGCGAACTACCTCACCGTCGGGCAGATCTACCTGCTGGACAATCCGCTGCTGCGCGAGCCGCTGACCCCCGACGACATCAAACCCCGGCTGCTCGGGCACTGGGGCACCAGCCCTGGCCTCAACCTGATCTACGCGCACCTCAACCGGGTGATCGTGGCGCGCGACCTCAACGCCATGCTGGTCACCGGCCCCGGTCACGGCGGTCCGGCCATCGTGGCCAACACCTGGTTGGAGGGCACCTGGTCGGAGCGCTATCACGACGTGGCCCGCGACGAGGCCGGGATGTCCCGGCTCTTCCGCCAGTTCTCCTTCCCGGGCGGCATCCCCAGCCATGTCGCGGCGGACGTGCCGGGTTCGATCCACGAGGGCGGCGAGCTCGGGTACGCGTTGAGCCACGCCTACGGCGCCGCGTTCGACAACCCGGACCTGCTGGTGGCCTGCGTGATCGGCGACGGGGAGGCGGAGACCGGGCCGTTGGCCGGCAGTTGGCTCTCCGACGTGTTCCTCAACCCGGCGCGCGACGGCGCGGTGCTGCCCATCCTGCACCTCAACGGATACAAGATCGCCAACCCGACCGTGCTGTCCCGGATCCCCGAGACCGACCTGCTCGACCTCATGCGCGGGTCGGGCTACCAGCCGTACGTGGTGGCCGGTGACGAGCCCGCCCGGGTGCACCGGGCCCTCGCCGCGACGCTGGACCGCGTGCTGAGCGAAATCGCCGAGATCCAGCGGCGGGCCCGCTCCGGAGGAGTCGTCGAACGTCCCCGCTGGCCGATGATCATCCTGCGGACGCCGAAGGGCTGGACCGGCCCGCGTGAGGTCGACGGCACCCGGGTGGAGGGCACCTACCGCGCCCATCAGGTGCCGCTGTCGGGCGTACGCGACAACCCGGCGCACCGGGCCGAGTTGGAGCACTGGCTGCGCAGCTACCGGCCGGAGGAGCTGTTCGACGCGACCGGCGCACCGGTGGAGGAGCTTTTGACGCTGCCGCCGCGCGGTGACCGGCGGATGAGCGCCAACCCGGTGACCAACGGCGGTCTGGTGCTGCGCGACCTGACCCTGCCGGACTTCCGCGACTACGGCGTGGAGGTACCCGAACCGGGTACGCCGATCGCCGGCGCGACAGGGGTCCTCGGCCCGTGGATCCGCGACGTCATCAACGCCAACCCCCGGACGTTCCGGCTGTTCGGCCCGGACGAGGTCGCGTCCAACCGGCTGGGTGCGGCGTTCGAGGCGACCGACCGGGCCTGGGTGGCCGCCACAGTGCCCGGCGACGACCACCTCTCCCCCGACGGGCGGGTGATGGAGGTGCTCTCCGAGCACCTGTGCCAGGGCTGGCTGGAGGGCTACCTGCTGACCGGCAGGCACGGCGTGTTCACCAGCTACGAGGCGTTCATCCACATCGTCGACTCGATGCTCAACCAGCACGCGAAGTGGCTGAAGGTGACCCGTGCCATCCCCTGGCGGCAGCCGATCGCCTCGCTGAACTACCTGCTCTCCAGCCACGTCTGGCGGCAGGACCACAACGGCTTCTCCCACCAGGACCCGGGCTTTATCGACCACGTCGTCAACAAGAAGGCCGAGGTGGTGCGGGTCTACCTGCCGCCGGACGCCAACACGCTGCTCGCCACGATGGACCACTGCCTGCGCAGCCGGCACTACATCAACGTGGTGGTGGCCGGTAAGCAGGCCGCCCCGAACTGGCTGACGATGACCGAGGCGATCCAGCACACCCGGCGTGGCCTGGGCATCTGGGAGTGGGCCAGCAACGACGGCGGCACCGTACCGGACGTGGTGCTCGCCTGCTGCGGAGACGTGCCCACCCTGGAGACGTTGGCCGCCGTCGAGCTGCTGCGGCAGAACCTGCCGACGTTGAAGGTGCGCCTGGTCAACGTGGTCGACCTGATGCGACTCCAGCCGGACACCGAGCATCCACACGGCCTGACCGACAACGAGTTCGACACCATCTTCACTGAGGACCGGCCGATCATCTTCGCCTACCACGGTTATCCGTGGCTGATCCACCGACTCACCTACCGCCGCAGCAACCACGACAACCTGCACGTGCGCGGTTACAAGGAGGAGGGCACCACCACCACCCCGTTCGACATGGTGATGCTCAACGACCTGGACCGCTTCCACCTTGTCATCGACGTCATCGACCGGGTGCCCGGGCTGGCCGCCAGCGCCGCGCACCTGCGTCAACGGATGGTCGACGCCCGGCAGGCGGCCCGCGACTACACCCGCCAGTACGGCGAGGACGACCCCCAGGTCGCCGAGTGGCGCTGGATCCGCGGAACCGACCCCACCACCCCCTGAAGGAGGACGCCGTGCGCGACGCGGAGATCCTGGTCGGCTACGACGGCTCGACCGACGCCTCGGTGGCCCTGAACTGGGCCATGGAGGAGGCGCGGCACAGCGGCCAGCCGGTGCGGCTGGCGTACGTCTTCGAATGGCTGACAGTGGCCAGCTGGGTCGGCCCGGGCGTCGCCCCCGGTGTGTGGCCTGACGACACCGCCCGCCGGCAGGTCGAGGACCTGGTCCGCAGCGCCGCGGCGGACGCCACCGCGGCCAACCCCGGGCTGCGGATCACCGGCGAGGTGTACGACGGGCCGCCCGCGCTGGTGTTGCAGGAACGCTCGGCCGAGGCCGGGATGCTGGTGCTCGGCAGCCGGGGTCACGGCGGCTTCGGCGGCCTGCTGGCAGGGTCGACGGCGGTCTCGGTCGCCGCGCACGCCCACTGCCCGGTCGTGGTGGTCCGGGACGGCGCCGGCAGCGCCGCGATCGACACGTCGAACCGCCCGGTGGCGGTCGGGGTGGACGGCTCGGAACCGTCGCTGGTGGCGCTCGGCTTCGCGGCCGAACGGGCGGCGCAACGGCAGTTGCCGCTGCGCGTCCTGCACGCCTGGACACCGGGCCCCGGCGGTGCGGCCGGGGTGCCCGACGAGCGGGCCGCCGTGGAGCAGGCGCTGGAGCCGTGGCGGCGAACGTTCCCCCAACTGGCGGTGACCGTCGACCTGGAGTCGACAAGCCCGTCGGCGATGCTGATCGAGGCGAGTCGGGACGCGCGGCTGGTAGTGGTCGGCAGCCGGGGCCGGGGCGGGCTGGCCGGAATGCTGCTCGGCTCGGTGAGTCAACAGCTCATCCAACACGCCGCCTGCCCGGTCGCGGTGGTCCGCGAACGCTGACCACCGTAGGCACAACGACCCGGCGGGGTCGGGACCTGTGGCCCTGCGGGCACACCGCCGAAGGCCACAGGATGAGGCGGCAACCCACGGCACGGCGAACCGCTGTACGGATCGCCGCGCAGAAACGGAAAGGTCGTGACCATGAGTCAGGAAAGTCAGCTGACCACCGCGCTGGCGGAGGCCGCCGCCACCGCCGGCCACGCTCCCTCGCTGCACAACACCCAGCCGTGGCGCTGGCGGGTACTGCCCGACGCGTTGGAGCTGCGCTCCGTTGCCGACCGGCAGCTCGCCGCCACCGACCCCGAGGGGCGACTGCTCGCGATCAGCTGCGGCACCGCCCTGCACCACGCCCGACTGGCGCTGGCCGCCGAAGGGTGGCGCGCGGTGGTGCAACGGCTGCCCGACCCAAACGACAACGAGCTGCTGGCCCGGCTGACCGACCTCAGGCACACCGGGGCCGACCCGGACGCCATGCGGACCGTGCAGTGCATGCAGGTGCGACACACCGACCGGCGGCCGGTCAGCGACGAGCCGGTCCCGCCCACGGCGATCGAGCAGATCACCCGGACGGTCAGCACGGAAGGCTGCCGGTTGCAGATCCTCGACCGTGACCAGGTGCTGGAACTGGCCGCCACCGCCGCGCACGCCGACACGGTCGAGGCCGAGGACCCGGAGCTGCGCACCGAGCTGGCGTACTGGACCAGCCGGGCTGGCTCGGGCACCGGCCTGCCGGCGGAGGTGCTGCCCGAGCAGCCCGCGCAGACCACAGTGCCGGGCCGGGACTTCGGTCGTCCCGGCAGCCTGCCGGTGGGTCCGGGCCACGACCGGATGGCGGTGTACGCGATGCTGCACGGCGACGAGGACGAACGGGACAGCTGGTTGCGCGCGGGCGAGGCGCTCTCCGCCGGCTGGCTGACCGCCACCCGACTCGGTGTGTCCGTGGTGCCGCTCAGCGCGGTGGTGGAGGTCCCGGGCACCCGGCAGACCCTGCGGCAACTGCTCGCCGGGATCGGCTTCCCGTACCTCGTGCTGCGGTTGGGCATCGCGGACCCGGCACACTCCGGCCCGCCGCACACGCCGCGGCTGACCACCGCGCAGGTGGTCGACACCTCCGCCGTCCGTTGACGGGCCCGGCGACGAACGGCACCGGCGCTACCATCCCCCGGTGACCAGCAGCGCGCCGTCGCCCCGCCAGGAACCTTCCCCGGCACCGTCGCTCGGGCTGACGCCGCTGTCCCGGGTCCGTCTCGACGAGCTGCTACAGGAGATGCTGGTCCGGGTCGGTGAGGTGATGACCAGCCGGGAGCGCCTGCGGGCCCTGCTCGACGCGGTCGTCGGCATCGGCACCAACCTGGATCTGCGCACCACCCTGCAACGCATCGTGCAGGCGGCCTGCGAGTTGGTCGGCGCCCGGTACGGCGCGCTCGGCGTGGTCGGCCCGGACCGGCTGCTGCACGACTTCATCGTCCACGGCATCACGCCCGAGCAGCATGAGCAGATCGGCGACCTGCCGCACGGGCGAGGCGTGCTCGGGCTGCTCATCGACGATCCCCGGCCGCTGCGGATGCCCGACATCACCCAGCACCCCCGCTCCTACGGGTTCCCGGCCAACCACCCGCCCATGCACAGCTTCCTGGGCGTGCCGGTCCTCATCCGCGACCAGATCTTCGGCAACCTCTACCTGGCGGAGAAGCAGGGCGGCGCGGAGTTCACCGAGGACGACGAGGAGATCGTCGTCGCGCTCGCCGCCGCCGCCGGCGTGGCCATCGAGAACGCCCGCCTGTACGCCGTGGCGCACCGGCGGGAACGCTGGCTCGCCGCCACCGCCGAGATCACCACGGTGCTGCTCGGCGAGGTACGTCGCACCGACGCGTTGGCGCTGGTCGCCCGCCGAGCCCGCGAGGTCGCCGAGGCAGAGCTGACGCTGGTGCTGCTCTACGACAGCGACGCCGACCAGTTCTCCGTGGAGGTGGTCGACGGCGCCGACGAGCAGGCCCACGCGCTCGTCGGCGCGGTCCTGCCCGCCGCCGACACCAGCTTCGGCGCGGCGGCCGCCGAGGGCAGGCACGACCAGGTGGACGACCTGGCGCACGCCGCACCGTGGCCGGCACTGCTGCACACCGGCCCGGCGATGATCTCACCACTCACCACCGCCGAGAGCCTGCACGGCGTGCTGATCGTGGCACACCGCCCGGAGCGCGGCGGGGGCGCCAGCGAGGAGGATCTGACGCTGCTGGGCAGTTTCGCCGGGCAGGCCGCGCTGGCGATGGAACGGGCCCGAGGCCAGGAAGAACGGGAACAGCTGGTCGTTCTCGAGGACCGCGAGCGGATCGCCCGCGACCTGCACGACGTGGTGATCCAACGACTCTTCGCCACCGGCCTGCAACTACAGAGCGCCGCGCCGATGGCCCGCCCGGAGATGGCAAAGCGGATCAACGCGGCCGTCGACGACCTGGACGCCACCATCCGGGACATCCGCCGGACCATCTTCGAGCTGCGTACGCCGATGACCTCGGAGCTGCGCACCGAGATCCGTACGGCGATCGAGGCGGCCGCCGAACCGCTGGGCTTCAAGCCGCACCTGGAGCTGACCGGGCCGGTGGACAGCGCCGTGCCGGACGCCATCCGCCCGGACCTCACCGCCGTGCTGCGCGAGGCCCTGTCGAACGTGGTCCGCCACGCGCGGTGCACCCGCGTCGACGTCGTCGTACGCGTCGACGCCGGCCAGGTCACCGTGACGGTCACCGATGACGGGGTGGGCTGCGACCCGGGCGCCGCCCGGGGTGGCCTGGTCAACCTGCGTGAACGCGCCAGCCGCCTCGACGGCACCTTCACGATCGCCCCGGCCGAGCCGCACGGCACCGAGGTGCGCTGGGCCGTGCCGCTGCGCGACTGACTCCCGCGACCCGGGTCAGGGCGCCTTGCCCAGCAGACGCGTGGCCAGGACGGCGGCCTGCGTGCGGCGCTCCAGGCCCAGCTTGGCCAGCACGCTGGAGACGTAGTTCTTCACCGTCTTCTCCGCCAGGAACATCCGCCCGGCGATCTCCCGGTTGGTCAGCCCCTCGGCCACGTACTCCAGGATCCGCCGCTCCTGCTCGGTGAGCGACCTCAGCTCGCGCGGCTGCTCGACGCCGTTGCGGATGCGCTCCAGCACCCGGGTGGTGACCGCCGGGTCGAGCAGCGACTGCCCGGCCGCGACGCGGCGCACCGCGTCGACCAGGTCGGTGCCACGGATCTGCTTGAGCACATACCCGGCGGCACCAGCCATGATCGCCGCGAACAGCGCCTCGTCGTCCTCGTACGAGGTGAGGATCAGTCCCTTGATGGACGAGTCGACGGCGCGAACGTCACGGCACACGTCGATGCCGTTGCCGTCGGGCAGCCGGGCGTCGAGGATCGCCACGTCGGGCCGCAACGCCGGGATGCGCCGGGCCGCCTCCTGCGCCGAGCCGGACTCGCCGACCACCTCGATGTCGCCGCTGCTCTGCAACAGGTCGGTCAGGCCACGGCGGACGACCTCATGGTCGTCGAGGAGGAACACACGGATCATCCCTCGTTTCTACCCGCTGCCCACGGCACACCGCACGGGCCGAAGGTCCCGATCGGCACGCAGCGAGCGGGCGCTCGGACCCGACCGGTCGGGACGTCCGGCCCTGCACGGCGACCTCCGGACGATGGACCGTGAAGGCACGCCGGCCACCGCGGCACCACCCGCCGCCGGCCCAGCGGGAGAGGAGCACCGCCATGGACATCGGCTATACCGCAGCCCAGCTGCGGACCGCCGCCGTGGACGCGGTCCGGGCACCGTCGTTGCACAACACCCAGCCGTGGCGGCTACGGCTGCGCGACGGCGGCATCGAGGTGCTGACCGACCCGACCCGCCGGCTTCCGTCGACCGACCCGAGCGGGTGGGGTCTCCGGATCGCCTGCGGCGCGGCGTTGTTCAACCTGCGGATCGCCCTGGCCGTGGCCGGCATCCCGGCCCGGGTGCGGCTGCGCCCCGACCCGGCCGAGCCGGACCTGCTGGCTCGGCTGGCACCGGACCTCCCACGCCGACCCACCCCCGCCGAGCAGAGCCTGTCCGCGGCCATCCCCCGCCGGTTCAGCAACCGCCTGCCGTTCTGGCCGGACCCGGTGCCGGCCGACGCCCGGTGGCGCCTCGGCGAGGCGGCCCATGCCGAGCAGTGCTGGTTGGAGCTGCTGATCGGGGTGAGCGCGGTCTCCGCGTTCGGAGAGATCGCGCGCAGCGCGCACCGGGTGCTGGAGCGCGACCCCGCGTACCGGGCCGAACGGGAACGGTGGCTGCGCCGGGAGTCCACCCCGGACGGCGTGCCCAACTCGGCCGCAGGTCCGCGGGGCGAGCCGCAGGACGTCCTGCCGACACGCGGCTACGGTGGGCGCGACCGCGCCCCCGGGCGGGACTTCGAACCGGAACCCCTGGTGGGGGTGCTGGGCTCGGTGGGCAACACCGCAGTGGACCAGGTGATCGCCGGGCAGGCCCTGCAACGTCTGCTGCTCACCGCCACGGACGCCGGACTCAGCGTGTCGATGCTCTCCCAGCCGATCGAGGTGCCCACGGCGCGGGAGCAACTGCGGCTGTCCCTGGGCCGCTTCGGCACACCGCAGATGGTGCTGCGGATCGGGTACGGCCAGCCGGGTCGACCGACCCCCCGACGTGGCATCGACGAGGTGTTGGACCTGCCGGTGGTGCCCGCCTGACCCGCCGGGCACTGTCAGGCGGCGAGCACGGCGGCTTCCAGGGCCGGGTCCAGCCCGATCGAGCTGCGCTGCGGTCGTCCGGCGCGCGGCGGAACCGTACCGACCTCGCGGAGCCAGCGCCAGGTGTCGCCGACGGTCTCGGCCACCGGCCGGCAGGTCAACCCGGCGGCCAGCGCCCGGGTCACGTCCTGCTCCAGCAACCCCCGGTACGGGTGGCCGCGCGGCAGCCAGATAGGCAGGTCGCTCCACGGCTGCACACCGGCGGCGAGGATCGACGCCGGGTCGGTCCAGCGCAGCCGGGCGTCAGCGCCGGTGGCGGCCACGCACGCGTCGAGCAACTCGCCCATCGTGGTCTGCGCCGCAGGACCGACCGCGTTGAACGTGCCGCGCACCCGTCGGGCGCCCGCGTCCAGCATCCACCCCGCCAGGTCGCGGACGTCGACGTACTGCACCGGCAGGTCGGCCGGCCCGGGGGCGAGCACGTCCCCGCCCCGCTCGACGCGCCGTAGCCACCAGGGCAGCCGGCCGATGTCCTCGCCCGGGCCCAGGATCAGGCCGGCCCGGGCGACCAGCAAGCGTTTACCGAACACCTCCCGCAGGGCGCGCTCGGCGCCGGCCTTGAGCTGCGGGTAGTCGCCGTCGACGGAGCCCGCGTCGGCGTCCACCACCGGGGATTCCTCATGCAACCCCGCCGCGGCATGGTCGGTGTAGACCGAGCCGCTGGACACGTACACGTAGTGGCCGACCGCGTCGACCAGGGCGCGGGCCGCGTCGCCGGCGGCCCGCGGCGCACCGTCCCAGGTGTCCACAACGACGTCCCACTCGCCGCCGGCCAGCGCCGCCAGGCCGTCCGGCGCGGTGCGGTCACCCCGCAACCGGTGTACGCCGGAGGGCACCGCGCCGTGCAGCCCCCGGTTGAACACCGTCACCGACCAGCCACGACGCACCGCCTCGGTGACAGTGGTCCCGCCCACGAAGCCCGTACCGCCCAGCACCAGCAGTCTCATGCGCTCCACCCTGCTGGCACCGGCCCGCGAAGGGCACCCCTGTTCACCGGCAGCGAATCTGCTCGTGGCAGAACCCCGCGATGGTGCCGCCGGCAGGTTCACGACCCGCCACAGCGAAAGCCGGCCTCGGCGGGTGGAGGGTCGCGCGGTGGACCCCCGCCCAGAATGCAGGAAAGCCGCCCAGGGCATGGTCAACGAAGCCGGCGATTGCGAAGCTGCTTCAATCTGCGTCAGCACGGCAACCGACGTTGGCACAACCTGGATGGAGAAGGGCATGTCCAGCACCCCGCTGTCCCTGCCGCAGCCATCCGCGCGGGCGCCCGAGTTCGGCCGGGACGCGCTCATCGTCTGCGAGAACCTGGTGCGGATCTACCAGACCGGTTCGATCGAGGTGCAGGCACTGCAAGGACTGGACCTGGCCGTGGAGAGCGGCGAGCTGGTCGCCGTCGTCGGTGCCTCCGGGTCGGGCAAGTCGACGCTGCTCTCCATCCTGGCCGGCATCGACGCCCCCACCGCCGGGCGGGTCCGGGTCGACAGGTGGAATCTGCTGACGATGTCCCGCGCCGACCGGGTGGACTACCGGCGGCGCACCGTCGGGTTCGTACGGCAGCAGACGGCGAGCAACCTGATCCCCTACCTGACCGCACGGGAGATGGTGGACCTGCCGATGACGGCGGCCCGCACCGCGAAGAAGGAGCGCCGGGAGCGCGCGGCCGAGCTGCTGGACAGCCTCGGTGTCGCCGACTGCGCCGATCGGCGCCCCGGCCAGCTCTCCGGAGGGCAGCAGATGCGGGTCGCGATCGCGGTGGCGCTGGCCAACCAGCCACGGGTGCTGCTCGCCGACGAGCCGACCGGCGAGCTGGACGCCGCCACGTCCGCGGAGGTCTTCGGCGTGCTGCGGGACGTCAACCGGCGGTACGGCGTCACCGTCGTCGTGGTGACCCACGATCCGGAGGTCAGCGGCCAGGTCGAACGGACCGTCGCGATCCGGGATGGGCGCACCAGCAGCGAGGTGCTGCGCCGCACCACCACCGACGCCGAGGGCGACACGCACATGATCGCCGAGGAGTACGCCGTGATGGACCGGGCCGGGCGGGTCCAGGTGCCCCGCGAGTTCCGCCAGGCGCTGGAGCTGACCCGACGGGTCCGGCTGGCCCTGGAACCCGACCACATCACGATCCGCCCCGACTCGGGAACCGGCGAATGAGCAGCGAGCCGCTGCTCAGCGTGCGCGGCGTACACCGGCGCTTCCGCACCGGGCCGACCGTCGTACACGCCCTGCGCGGTGTGTCGTTCGACGTGGCCGCCGGTTCGATGGTGGCGCTCGTCGGCCGGTCCGGCTCGGGCAAGACCACCCTGCTCAACGTCATCGGCGGCCTGGACCACCCGGACGCCGGCACCGTGCACGTCGACGGCACCGACGTCACCACGCTCGACGAGGATGGGCTGTCCCGCCTGCGGCGCGAGAAGGTGTCATACGTCTTTCAGAGCTTCGGGCTGATCCCGGTGCTGTCGGCCGCGGAAAACGTCGCGGCCCCGCTGCGGATGGCCCGCGTCGCCCCGGCGGAGCGCGAGCGGCGGGTCGAGTTGCTGCTGGAGCTGATCGGCCTGGCCGACCACGCCCGGCAGCGGCCGGCCGAGCTGTCCGGCGGCCAGCAGCAGCGGGTGGCGATCGCCCGCGCGTTGGCCGCCTCGCCCCAGCTCCTGCTCGCCGACGAGCCCACCGGGCAACTGGACGCCGAGACAGGCCTGTCGGTGATGGCCCTGCTGCGCGGGATAGTCGAATCCGAAGGCGTCACCGTCCTGGTGTCGACGCACGACGCGGTGATGATGGCCCTGGCCGACCGGGTGATCCGCATCCACGACGGGCACCTCGACGAACAGGCAGCCGGGCAGCCGCCCGCGCCGGACGCCGGGTGACACGACGATGAGGCTGGTCAGCCGGCGCGCCCGCGCGCAGTGGCCGTTGCTGGCAGCCCTCCTCGGGGTCGTCACGATCGGCGCGACCCTGCTGGGTACCTGCACCCTGCTGGTCACCCGCACCGCCGAACGGGCGCTCGAGGTCGCCATGGCCCGCGCCGCCCCCGCCGCCGTCGACGTAACCGTCTACACCGGCACCGTCGAGGGCCCGGACATGCCGTCCGTCGCCGCCGACACCCGCACCGCTGTGGTCTCCACGCTCGCGCCGTTCCCGGTGACGACAACCGCGCGGGCGTCGACAGTGCTGCGGGCGCTGCCGCCCGGGCTCGCCGAGGGCACCACAGTCGGAGCCCAGGCGTACCTGTCGGGGCTGGACGACCTGCCGGCCCGAGGCGAGCGGGTGACCGGGCGCTGGCCACAGCACCCTGGCGACGCGGTGTTGTTGGAGTCCACCGCACAACTGCTCGGCCTCACCCCCGGTCGCCGGGTGCGCCTCGGCGCCGAGCTGGCCCACGCGCCCGTCCCGGCCATCGACGTGATCGTCGTCGGTGTGGTCCGCCCGCTGCCGGGGCGCGGCTGGGACCGGGACCCGCTGGCCGCGGCCGGCTCCGCCGCCGGCTACCGGGACGGCCGCTTCATGCAGCCGGTCAACGCCTACGGCCCGTTCCTCGTCGACCTCGCCGACCTGGTCACCACCGGCGCCACAGTCGACCGGATGGAGGTCACCGCCCATCCGGACCTGTCCCACCCCGACCGCCACGACCTGGAGACCGTGGCCGGGGCCGTCCGCGACGCCGACCGCCGGCTGGCGGGCACCCTCGGCGACCGCGTCCGACTCGCACGTGTCTCCTCCGAGCTGCCGGCGACCCTGCGGTCCGCTGACGACCAACGGCACGTCACCGCCGCGGTCGTGCTCGCCATCGCCGCGCTCGGCGGTGTCCTGGCCGCGACGGCACTGGTCCTCGCCGGCCGGCTGACCACTGGCATCCGAGCCGACGAGACCGCCCTGCGGTCCGCCCTGGGCGCCAGCCGTCGCCAACTCGCCGCCACCGCGACACTCGAGGCCGGGCTCGTCGCCGCCGTCGCCGCCGCGCTCGCGATACCGGCCTCGTCGGCACTGCACGCCGGCCTGACCCACCTGCCGCCGCTGGACGGCGCCGGCCTGAGCGTCCTGCCGGCCATCACCGGTGCCCAGGTCCTCGCGGTGGCCGGCGGCGCGCTGGTGCTCGCCGTCGTACTCATCGTCCTGGCGATCCGGCCCGTCCCGGCGGCCGGCGACCAGCGCACCCGCCGTGAACTGCTGGCCCGATCCGGCGCCGACCTGATGCTCGCGCTGTTCGCCGCCGCCGGATGGTGGCAGCTGTACGCGCAGCCCACCACCGCCAGCCCACGCGCCGACGCGGTCCGGGTGCTCGCGCCGGCGCTGCTGCTCACCGCAGGCGCCGCCCTGGCGCTCCGGGTGGTGATGCCCGCCCTTCGCGGCGCGGACCGGCTGGCGTACCGCGCCCGCGGGCTGGCGCTTCCGCTGGCGGTCTCCGAGGCCGCCCGCCGGCCCCAGGCGGTCGCCGCCGGGCTGCTCGTCGGACTGGCCTGCGCGGCCGGAACCTTCGGCCTCGCCTTCGACAACACGTGGCACCAGTCGCAGCGCGACCAGGCCGCGCTCTCCGTCGGCACCGACCTGGCACTCACCCTCAGCACGGCGCCGGTGTCCGGAGAGGGCGCTGTCGTCAGCGCGGCCACCGGGGGAGCAGTGAGTCCGGTCCTCCACCGTGGTACCGCCGTCGGTCAGTGGCTCGGCAACGCCGGCGATGCGCCGCGCCTGATCGCCGTCGACACCACCCGCGCCGACGCGCTGCTGCGCGGGCGGCTGGACAGCGACCGCGGCTGGGCGGACGTGGGCGCCGCGCTGGCGCCACGCACCCGGGTCACCGGCCTCGCCATTCCGAGTGGCGCCCCGCTCGTCCTGAGCGGGACCGCCTCCGGCGGCACCCCGCTGGCCGTGACGCCCCGGCTGCTGCTGCAGGACGCCAGCGGCCTACGCACGTCCTGCACCGGTCCCGCCGTACCGCTCGACGGCCAGGAGTTCCGGCTGCCCGCCTGCGCGACGGCTGACGGGCTGCGCCTCGTCGCGGTCGCCCTGCCGGTCACCACCGACGAGGTCGGCGGACCCGTCGCCGTAGCCGTCACACTCACCGTGCCGCCCGCCGGGTCGGCGCAGAGGTCCACTGACGGATTGGATTGGACCGCCACGTCGGCGCCGCCGATCCCGAGCAAGTTGCGCGACCTGACTGTCGGGGTGTCCGCCACGCCGACGGGAACCGCGCTGCGGATGGCCGCGACCGTCGACCTCGACGGCGCCGAGGATGCCGCCCGGACCCTCGTCGCCACTGCCTTCCCGGACCCCGGCCCGGTGCCCGTCGCCGTCTCCGCCCGCTTCGCCAGCGAGGTCGGTGCCGAGAGCGGCAGCCAGCTCAGCGTCACTGTCGGCATCACGCCCGTCCCGGTCGTCGTCACCGAGGTCGTGCCGACCGTACCGTCCGCCCCCGGCGCCGTCGCCGTCCTGGCCGACCTGGACACGCTGTCCCGGGCACGCGCCGTCGCCGGCGACCTGACGTTCCCGGTCGACGCCTGGTGGGTCGGCCACCCAGCCGGTCCCGGTGCCGCCGAGCGGGCCACCGCCCTGCACCTGGGCGCCGTCCGCACCCGTGAGGCGGAAACCGCCCGCCTCATCGGCGGCCCGCTGAGCGCCGGGCTGCCGGCCGCGCTCCGGCTCATCGTCCCGGCCGCGGCCCTGCTGCTGCTCGCCGGCGTCGTCCTGCACGTCACCTGTGACCTACAGGTCCGCGCCGTCGAGGTGGCGCGGCTGCGCGGCCTGGGGATGTCCCGACGCGACATCCGGGCCGTGCTGCTCGGCCAGCACGCCGGCGTTCTGCTGCCCCTACTCGCGGCGGGCGCGGTCGTCGGCGCGCTCGCCACCGGCGTCGTCGCTCCCCTGCTCGTGCGCTCCGACACCGGCGCCACGCCCATCCCGGCCACCCAGCCACACTGGCCGTGGCCAGCCGAGGCCGCACTCCTCGCCGTACTGCTGGCCGGATGCGTGTTGGCGGTCGCGGTCGCGGTCACCGTCCAGGTCCGCCGGGCCGACGCCGCGCACCTGCGGGTGGCGCCGTGAGACGGTGGCTGATCCGCCGGTGGCCGGCGCTGCACTGGCCCAGCATTCGTGGCCGTGGCCGTACCGACGCCGGACCGCTGCTGCTCACCGCCGCCGTCATCGCGGCAGTCGCGCTGCTCGCCGGGGCCGCGCCGGAGCTGCTCCGCGCCGCCGCCGACAAGGCCGTCCAGGACACGGTCCGCCGCGCCGGCACCGACTCGAACGTCCTCGTACACGCCAACTGGGAACGTGACGACGGGCCGACCGGCGGGCGGGTCCGGATGCCCCGCCTCGCCGAGGACCTCGACAACTTCCGCGCCCGGGCGGCCTCCGCGCTCGGGCCCGACCTGGACGCCGCGCTGCTCCCGCCCATCGCCGCTGTCAACGGCCCGATCCTCACCATCACCGACGGCAGCGTGCCGCGTACCTTCCACTTCACCTACCTGGCCGGTGACCTCGGCGGCCCGGACGTGGCCTGGCTCGCCGGCAGCCCGCCCGGCCCCGCCGTCTCCGACGAGTACGTCGAGACCCACTACGACGGACCGCCCTGGCCGGTGCAGGTCGGCCTCTCCGAGGCGGACGCCGCCGCACTCAACCTCGGCCCCGGCGATCGAATTCCGGTCAAGGACGGCCAGGGTCGCGACAGAGACGTCCGGATCAGCGGGATCTACCGACCCGCGGACAGCGCCGACCCGGCCTGGCGACTCGCCCCGGCGCTACTGCGCCCCGTGCCCGGCGCCGACGGCGCGGGGACCACCCGGTTCGCCGGCCTGCTGTCGCGCGAGTCGTTACCGGACGCCCGGCTCGCCATCGACGAGGACGAACTGCAGCGCACCGTCCACTTCGCGCCCGAACCCGAGGCGCTCACCTGGGACGCCACCGCGACGCTCGCCAGCCAGGTGGTCACGCTCAAGGCAGCCTCCGGCTCGTCGATCGACCGCGACCAGTCCCTAAAGTGGCAGTCGCAGCTCGACACCGTCCTGCGCGACGCCAGTACCCGGAACAGCGCCGCGTCCGCACAGGCCGCCGTCCTGCTCGCCGGGGTGCTGACCGCCACGGTGCTGGTCCTCCTGCTCGCCGCCTACCTGCTGGTCGGCCGCCGGACCCCGGCGCTGAGCGCCGCCCGACAGCGTGGAGCGGCGCTACCCGACCTCGGTGCGGAACTGATCATCGAGTCCACAGTCGTGTCCCTGTCGGCCGCCGCCGTCGGGCTCGCGCTCGCCCGCGCGGCAGCTCCGGGCGTCTCCTGGACCTGGGCCGTCCCCGTGGTCCTGGCCGGTGCCGTCGCCGGGCCGGCGTTCGGCACCCTCACCGCCGCCCGCGCCAGCCGCGACCGGCGCCAACCCGCAAACCAGGCCGCTCGGCGCTGGATCCGGGCCACCGGCCAGCTGCGCCGCGCCGCCGTGGAGGCCGCTGTCCTGATCGCCGCGGTCGCCGCCTTCGTCACACTGCACCAGCGCGGGCCCCTGCCCCAGGCCTCCGACGGGGACAGCGCTGAGCTGACCGGTGACCTGATCCTGCCGATCAGCGCCCTCGCTCTGGGCGCGCTCGTCGGCGCGCTCGCCCTGCTCCGGCTACTACCCCTCGGGGCGCGGTTCGCGCTCCGACAGGCCCTGCGCTCGCGCCGCCCGCTGGCCGTGTTCGGTGCCGCCCAGGCGGCCACAACGGCAGCGCGCGCGCTGCCGCTGCTGGTTCTGGTCAGCACCACGGCGCTCGCGTCGTTCGCGCTCATCCTCGGCGCCACCGTCACCCGGGGCTTGGCCGACGGCGCGTGGAGCACAGTCGGCGCCGACGCCCGCCTCGACGTCGGCGCGGACGCCGAGGCCGCCACGCCGGCACTCGCCGAGCGCATCGCCGCCGCACCCGGGGTGGAACAGGTTGTCGTCGCGCAGGTGACCGACTCGGCACGCGTCTTCACCGAGTCGACACTGCTCACCCCACGCCTGGTCGTCGTGGACACCGCCGCGTTCCAGCGCCTGCTGGCCACCACTCCGCTGCCCGACGCGCCGGCGCTGGCCCGGCTCACGGCACCCCGCCCTGGCCCCGGGGACATGCCAGCGCTGATCCGATCGAGCGACGGCGCGCTGCGGACCGGCACGCGGCTGCAGCTCCCCCGGGAGAGCGGCCCGGCGATCCGTCTCACCGCGGTCGGTACCGCTCCCTCCGTCGGCGGCGCCGACGACGTCGTCATCGTGGACGCCGCGGCCCTCGCCGACGCCGGGCTGCCCGCCGCTCCGAATACCGTCTGGGTGACCGGGTCCGGCGCGGCGCGGGCCGTGTCGAACACCGGCGTCGCCGTCGACGTCGTGCTGCGGGCGGACGTGCTGCGGGCGCAGCGGGTGGCTCCGCTGACCGCAGGGCTGGTACGGCTGGCGTGGACGGCCGCCGCCGTGCTGCTGGCGCTGGGGTTGCTCGGCCTCGCGCTCGCCGCCGCCGCCGGCGCGTCGCAGCGGTGGCAGACCCTGACCCGGCTGCGGACCCTCGGCCTGCGGCCACGCGACGCCCGCTGGGTCGCCGCCGGAGAGCTGCTGCCGCCGGTCGTGGTCACCGCGGTATGTGGCCCGCTACTCGGGGCTCTGCTCGCACGCCTGACGCTCGGCCCGCTCGACCTGCGGCTGCTCACCGGCCAAGCCGCCGACCCGGCGGCGGTCCTGCCGTGGTGGCTGCTGGGCCTGGTGAGCGTCGCGCTGCTGGCGACGGCCGCCGCTGTCGTACCTGTCGAGTCGGCGCTGCGGCGACGCGACCGGCTGAGCGAGGTGCTCCGCGCCGGCGAGTGACCGGCTACTGGCAGGGCCGGGCGGTGTCCGGCGGAATGTCCACGCAGGAGCGAACCGGGCGATCTTCCAAGGCAGGGAGCAGAAACGCAGAGACCCGCTACCGGTCATCCGGTAAACGGGTCATCTGATCTGCTGCATGGATGGTGGGCGATACTGGGTTTGAACCAGTGACCTCTTCCGTGTCAAGGAAGCACGCTCCCACTGCGCCAATCGCCCGTGGCGGCCCCGTGGGGCGCGTCGCGAGCGGACGACGGGATTCGAACCCGCGACCCTCACCTTGGCAAGGTGATGCGCTACCAGCTGCGCTACGTCCGCACGTCTCCGACAAGCGCCGGTGACAGGTGAACTCTACCCGATGCCAAGATCGCTTGGCGCGGCACCCTGGCCGGTCGCGGTTGCGCTGGTCCCTGCCGGGGTAGTTAAGGACTCGACAGCGCACCACACCCCCTTAAGGAGGCTGTCGTGGGTATCGGCACCAGCATCTTCCTGATCGCGCTCGGCGCGATCCTCACCTTCGCACTGGACGCGAGCGTCGGCGGCATCAACCTCGACGTGGTCGGCTGGATCCTGATGGGCGCCGGAGTGCTCGGCCTGATCATGACCACGCTGATCTGGGGTCGCCGCCGCCAGGTGGTCACCACCACGGAGCAGCCGGTGGAGTACCGCCAGGTCGAGGAGCGGCGGGACATCGCTCCGCCGCTGTGACAGGACCACCTCCATCGCTGGCGAAGCCGCCAGATCAACGTGATTCCGGGCCGGCCGCCTCGCCGAAGGCAGCCGGCCCGTCGCACCCGCGACCCCGCTCCGCAGCAGACGCCGGGTAGACGTCGCCGCCAGTGAGTGGCCGGCATGCCCTGGCGGCGGAATCAGAACTCGATGACCAACCGGCCGCGCACCCCTCCGGCTTCCAGGAGCTGATGCGCGCGGGCCGCGTCCTGCGGCGGGAACCGGCCGGCGACCCGCAGGGTCAGCGCACCCTCCTCGGCGAGCCGCCGAAGCAGGTCGAGCTTGTCGCGGCGCCCGTCGTACTCGTGCACGTACGCGGACACCATGTCGATCCCCCGCCGGTCGGCCTGCGCCCGCAGCACCGGATCGGGCCCGCCACGCAGCAGCGCGACGGCGCCACCCTCACGCACCGCGGGCAGCAACGCGCCACCGAGCAGCGCGGTGTCGACAGCGGCGTCCACCCCGTCCGGGGCGTGCTCCCGGAAGCGGTCAGCGACACCCGGACCTCGGGTCACCGTCACGTCGGCGCCGAGCGCGGCGACCAGGTCAACGTCACCCGGCGCCGCGTCGGCCAACACCCGGTGACCGGCGGCCTTGGCGAGCTGCACCGCGTACCCGCCGACGGCACCGGCCGCGCCGGTCACCGCGAGGGTGCTGCCGGCTGGCAGCCGCAACTGGTCCAGGGCGTGCAGGGCGGTCAACCCGTTCAACGGCAGCGTGGCCGCCTCGGCGGGTGACGCGCCCGCCGGAGCGGGCACCACCCAGGCCTCCGGAAGCACTACCCACTCGGCGTACCCGCCGCCGGCCGCCCGGGTCGGATTGACCATGGCCATCACCGGGTCCCCCGGGGCGAGTGCGCCACTGGTGTCGGAGCCCACCTCGTCGATGGTGCCGGCGATGTCCTGGCCGGGCAGCAGCGGGTCGCTGCCGCGCAGTCGCACCGGCGTCATACCGGCCCGGATCAGGGTGTCCGCAGGGTTGACCGCCGCGGCGCGTACCCGGATGCGGACCTCGCCCGGGCCGGCGTGCGGCGTCGCAAGCTCGACCACCCGCAGCACCTCGGGCCCGCCGTAGCGCAGCAGTCCGACCGCTCTCATGCTCGACCCCTCATTCGGATGACCGGCCGACCACCTGTCCGGCGGTCAGTCCAGGCAGGTGAGCGCGACCTCGGCGTACCGCGTCAGCGCCGCCCGGTCCGGGTTGATGGCACCCATGACCCGCAGGCCCTGAAGGCTGGTCACCAGGAAGCCGGCCAGGTCGGTGGCGCTGCGGCCGGTGGTGATCTGACCCCGCAACTGCGCCTCGGCGAGCAGGTCGTAGAGCGCCAACTCCAGGGACTGGGTGGTCGAACGAAGCCGCTCGGCGACCCGCACGTCCTGGTGCGCCCGTTCCATCGAGGCGCCGACGATGAGGCAGGAGAGGTGCCGGCCGTCGCCGGTGATGTCGTCCACGGTGCCGATGAACACCTCACGGATGACCGCTCGCGCGTCGTTGCCCGAGCGCAGCAGATCGACCATCGGTGTGGCGTAGCGCTGCCGGTACAGGTCGAGCACCGCCAGGTAGAGGCCGTCCTTGCTGCCAAACGCGGCGTAGAGCGAACCGCTGCCCAGGCCGGTCGCCTCGGAGAGGTCCCGCATGGAGGTGCCCTCGTAGCCCTTGCTCCGGAACACGTCCATGGCAGCGTCGACCGCGGCGTCGAGGTCGAACTCACGGGTGCGGGCCATGGCTGAACGCTACCCGCTATCTGGAACGATCGACAAAGTACCGCCGGTCACAGCCGCCGAAACGAACCGTGGGTTGGCCCGGACAGCGACGCCGGCACCGCGGACGGCCTGGTCTCCCTCGGCGCGGTGCAGGTTGCCCGGATGCCGATCATGAACGTGGGGATCGGGGCGGTGACCGATGTACCGGCACCGGCCAACGTGCGGATCGCCGAGACCACCGACCTCGCCATGTTCGTCCCGGCCCATGCTCGGGTGTCCGGATTCCCGGCGGATGGCGTCGCGGCGACGATCGAACGGGAGAAGGCGTTCACCGGCGACGGCACAGTGCTCCGGCTGGCCGGTCGCCTCGAGGACGGCCGGGTGGTCGCGACGGCCGTCGCCTGGATCAGCCACGGTCTGGTCACTCTCTACTTCGTCGGCACCCAGCCGGAGCAGCGCCGCCGGGGCATCGGCGCGGCCATGACCAGGGCCGCCCTCGAGTCGGCTGGCGAGCGTGGGGCCCACACCGCCGCCCTCACCTCCTCGGCCGTCGGCGAGTCGATCTACCGCGGCCTCGGCTTCCGGCCGGTGGGCGAGTTCCGCCTGTTGACCTTCTGAAGGCGAACGCACGGCCCGGCGAGCCCGAGTGGACCACGGGGCGGCCGCCCGCCCGAAACCATTGACTACGGGGTGCAGACAGCGTTGTCTTTTACTGGCGCCCTGGGGAGGTACGACAGTGATCGACGATGTGTCCCTCGTGTTCTGCGTGACCGCCGACGTGTCGGTGCGCGAACGGATGGTGCGGCGCCTGGACGGTCTCGGGACCCTGGTGATCTGCACCGACCTCGCGGAGTTGCAGGCAATGATCGGCGGGCCGGTCATCAGCGGGCCGGCGCGACTCCCCATCCCCACCACGGCGTCCGCCCCCGCTCCGGCCGCTGCCGCAGCCGCTTCAGCCGTGGCCGCAGCCGCTCCAGCCGTGGCCGTGGCCGGCCAGATCAACCTCGGTGACCTCACCATCGACCCGCTCGACCATCGGGTGACGTGGCGCGGAGAGCCGCTGGCCCTGACCCGACTCGAGCGCAACCTGCTCACCCAACTCGCCACCGCACCGGTCGGAGTCTGGACGTACCAGCGGCTCTTCGAATCGGTCTGGGGCTGCGCGTTCCTCGGCGACACGTCGACCCTGCACTCGGCGGTGAAGCGGTTACGTCGCAAGCTGCACGCCGTCGACGACGCCCTGCGCGTGCACACGGTGCGAGGCATCGGCTACCGGCTCAGCGTCGACTGATGACCGTGGCGCCACAAGCGAAACGGCTCGTTACCGGGTTTCCCGGTAACGAGCCGTTCTCTTGGTGGGCGATACTGGGTTTGAACCAGTGACCTCTTCCGTGTCAAGGAAGCGCGCTCCCACTGCGCCAATCGCCCGTGCTTGTTGCCGAGGTGGGGACGGGATTTGAACCCGCGTACACGGCTTTGCAGGCCGTTGCCTCGCCTCTCGGCCACCCCACCGAGGTTGCCCCCGTCATGCGTGGCGGCAGCTCCGAGCGGACGACGGGATTCGAACCCGCGACCCTCACCTTGGCAAGGTGATGCGCTACCAGCTGCGCTACGTCCGCACGCCCCCGGACGTTCCCGGGTGACGGATGAGAACTTTAGCCGAGCCGGTGTTGGACTGCCAACTCGGGGTCGCCTCGGCGCGTCAGGGGTGGCTGGGGCTGGGCCGGAGCCACTGTCGGCGGGCTTCCTAGGGGGCTGACCCGGCGCCTGGATCCAGCACGGACCGTCACACTCCGACCTTCCTCGGCAATGATCGTCATCATCGCGTCGCATGCCCGACCATCAACGTCTCCGCGACCCGACACCGGGCAGCGGACCTCGACGAACACTCTCCGTGGAACGACCGACGACACCCGAAAGAAGTGTCCGGCTTCCGACTGTCGCCGCGTAAATCGGCACGCAGTGGTAACTGTTCGTGTTCAGTCGGATGGGCTACGGTAACGGTCGTGACGAGACGTGCGGCCGAGATCCGCCTGGATGCCCTGCTGCGCACCGCCTGCGACGTGATCGTGGAGCGCGGTTTGGCCAACACCCGGACGGCGGACGTGGCGAATGCCGCGGGCGTGAGTCAGGCGTTGGTTTTCTACCACTTCGCCACCAAGGAGCGGTTGCTGGCGCAGGCCTTCGCGTACGCGGTCGAGCAGGATCTGGCCCGGCTGGACGCGGTCACCCGCTCCTCGGCCGCACCGCTGACCAAGCTCCGACGGATCCTCAAGCTCTACACCCCCGCGGGGCGCGCGACCTCCTGGTCGATGTGGATCGACGGCTGGTCCGAGTCGCTGCGTACCCCCGAGTTGGAGAAGGTCTCCCGCCGGCTCGACCTGCGCTGGCGGCAGGACCTGGCGGCGGTGATCACCGCCGGGGTGGCCGACGGCACCTTCCAGTGCGCCGACGCCGACGGAGCCGCCTGGCGGATCAGCGCGGTGATGGACGGCCTCGCCGTCCAACTCGCCGTGCACGACCGGGTGATCTCCCGCCGGCAGTTCGGCGAGTGGGTCCGGCTGGTCACCGCCCGAGAGCTCGGCCTGGACCCGGCCGACCTGGACTGAGCTGGGCAAGCAGCACCCAATCCGCCACACCAGGCCGGGCAAAACGGACTCGGCCCGCCCCGCCGACCGGAACAATCGGCAGCATGGATCTCCTGGAGGCGTACCGCCGGAGCCTGGCCGAATTCATCGACCGGGTCGACCAGATCGAGCCCGGCCAGTGGTCCGACCCGACACCATGCTCGGACTGGGACGTCCGCACGCTGGTCAACCACGTGGTGACCGAGGACCGGTGGAGCGTTCCGCTGCTCGCCGGCCGGACCATCGACGAGGTCGGCAACCGGCTCGACGGTGACCAACTCGGGGCCGACCCGATCGCGACGGCCCGGGAGGCCGCCGCGCAGGCCGAGATCGCCGCCACCCACCCCGGCACCATCGACCGCACCGTGCACCTCTCCGCCGGCGACACCCCGGCCACCGAGTACCTCCAGCAACTCCTCGCCGAGCACCTCGTGCACGGCTGGGACGTGGCGGTGGCGATCGGCGCGCAGCCACGGCTCGACCCGGACGCGGTGCACGCCGCCGCCCAGTGGTTCGCCGGCCAGCTCGACGCCTACCGGCGCAACAACCTGGTCCACACCGGGGTACAGGTGCCCGACGACGCCGACGAGCAGGACCACCTACTGGCCGCGTTCGGCCGTGACCCCGACTGGGCGCCAGGCGACTGAGCAAATCTCGATCTGTTGGTGCGATAGCGGCTCCGGACCTTGCCGTGACCTCGGGAGGCTGATATCCACAGATGCGCATGCGTCACCGCGCATCTGTGGCCGGCGACTCGCCGGCCATCCCGCTCCCACGAGGAGGTCCCGTGCCACAACCGGAGTGGTCACCCCCGATGAGCCGGCGTCGACGCCGGCTCATCGCCATCCTGGCGACGACGGCGACGGCCGCCGCGCTGCTCCCCACCGGCGTGAGCACCGCGGCCCCCACCGGCGGCGCGGCGTCCGCCGAGCGCCGGTCCGGGCCGTTCGCCGAGGGACACACGCCCGCCGACGCCGACAATCGCACCGGTACGGCGGCACCCGACGCCCGCCAACGCGGCCTGGCCCGCGCCGTCGACCCCGACGTCCGGTGGAACCGGCTCGGCACCCCGCAGGCGCTCGGCCCCGGCCGCACTCCGCTGGCCACCGGGCTGCCCGCCGATCCGGAGGCCGCCGCCCGCGCCTACCTGGCCGCCAACCACTACCTGTTCGGCATGGACGCCGCCACGGTGGCCAGCATGGAACGGGTACTGGTCCGGCCGATCGGCAGCGGCACAGTTGTCACCCTCCGGCAACGCTTCGGCGACCTGCCCGCCGGGCCGGACGGCCTCGTCACCCTCGCGGTCGCCGACGGCGCGGTGCTCTCGGTCAGCTCCTCGCTGGCCCGCAACACCGGCACGCCAGCGCCGGCCACCCGCACCGCCGAGCAGGCGTACGTTGCCGCGCTCGCCGACGCCAAGCTGACCGCCGACGCGGTGGCCAGCCACACCATCCGGTCGGTGGCCGTGCCCACCCCGCTGGACGGGCCACGGGCCGCCTACGAGGTGACCATGATCGGCGCGGACACCGAGCACCCGGCCGCGTTCACCAGCTACGTGGACGGCAGCACCGGCCAGGTGCTGGTCCGCGAGGACCTCGTCGACTTCGACTCCGACAACCCGAGCTGGGCGGTCTTCCCGGCCACCCCGCCCCGCGACCTCGGCCCCGGGCAGGACCCCCGGGTGCGCTGGTGCGGCGACCCGACCCCCGGCTGCCAGGCCGCCTTCCGCGACCCGGCCACCGGCCAACAGTGGGACGTCGACGCGGCAACCGGCACGCCGACCTTCACCTCGCGCGGCAACTCGGCCAACACTGTGCTGTCCTGGGGTGCGAACACCCCGGTCGTGCCGGCACCCACCAGCCCGGAACGCCGCTACGAGTACCCCTTCACCGACCAGTGGCACCAGGCCCGGTGCAACCCGGGGGTGTTCACCTCCGCCCAGCGCAACGACGCGGACGCGTCGATCGCCAACCTCTTCGCCATGCACAACCGGATGCACGACTGGTCGTACCAACTGGGCTTCACCGAGTCGGCGTGGAACCTCCAGGCGGTCAACCTCACCCCGTCCGGCCTGGGCGGTGACGCCGAGCAGGGCCGCGCCCAGCAGGGCGCGCTGACCGGCAACCGGAACAACGCCAACCAGGGCACCCCGCGCGACGGGCTGCCGCCGACCACCAACATGTACCTCTGGCAGCCGCAGGCCGGTGGGCCGTACCCGCCGTGTGTGGACGGCGACTACGACATGACCGTGATCGGTCACGAGTACACCCACGCGATCACCAACCGGATGATCGCCGGCCCGGACAGCGGGATCAGCGGCCACCAGGGCGGGTCGATGGGTGAGTCCTGGGGCGATCTGCTCGCCGCCGAGTACCTCTTCCAGCACGGGCTGCGCGCGCCCGGCGAGACGCCCTTCATCACCGGCGGCTACGTCACCGGCAACCTGGTCAGCGGCATCCGCAACTACGACCTGAGCCGCAGCCCGCTCAACTACTCCGACATCGGCTACAACACCGCCGGCCCGGCCGTGCACGCCGACGGGGAGATCTGGGGTGCCACCAACTTCCGGGTCCGCTCCGCCCTGGTGAAGCGGTACGGCCTCGGCACCCCGCAACGGCAGCTCGACTGCGCGCTGGGCAAGGTCGCGGCCGATCAGTGCCCGGGCAACCGGCGCTGGTCACAGCTTGTCTTCGACTCGTTCCTGCTCCAGGCCGCCAGCCAGGTCAGCATGCTCGACATGCGCGACAACATGCTCACCGCCGACCTGCTCCGCTTCGGCGGGGCGAACCAGGACCTGATCTGGGCCGAGTTCGCCCGCTCCGGGATGGGCCGGGACGCCGCCACCAACGGTGCCGGCGACACCGACCCGACGCCGAGTTTCGCCTCGCCGAGCGGTGGCAACGCGACGCTCACCCTGCGCCCGCGCGGGGACAGCGCCAACGCGCCGATCCGGGTGTACGTGGGGGCGTACGAGGCGCGGGCCGTGCCGGTGGCCGACACCGACCCGGCGACGCCGATCCCGGACACCGTCGAGATGGTCGCCGGCACGTACGACCTGCTCGCCGTGGCCCCCGGCTTCGGGCACCAGCGGCTCAGCGCGGTCGCCAAGGCCGGTCAGGACGGGTACGTCGACCTGCGGATGAGCCGCAACCTCGCCTCCAGCGCGTCCGGCGCCACAGTCACCGGCGACGGGGTCAACCTGGACCGTGTCGTCGACGACACCGAGGCGACGAACTGGGCGTCCCTGGACGGGGTCGCCGGCCGGCAGCTCACCGTGGCGCTGCCGGGCGACGCCCCGCAGACGGTCAAGCGGGTGAACGTCAGCGCGATGCTGCGGCCGGCGATCACCGGCGACGCCGACACCGGCGCCCAGAACGCGCTCAGTGCGCTGCGTTCGTTCGCGGTGTCCGCCTGCAACGCGACGACCACCGACTGCGCGGATCCGACGCGTTGGCAGCGCATCTACACCAGCGCGGGGGACGCGTTCCCCGGCGGGGCGTACCGGGCGTACAGCCGCGACATCAACCTCCGGACGTTCGCGGTGCCCACCACCCTCGCCACCCACCTGCGCGTCGAGGTGCTGGCGAGCCAGTGCACCGGTGGCCCGAACTACGCGGGCGAGCAGGACGACGACCCGGCCACGACGACGGACTGCGCGACCGCCAGCCCGGCCCGGAGCCAGGTCAGGATCGCCGAGTTCCAGGCGTTCTCGAAGTGACACAGTGGGGCCGGCGGACGTCCGCCGGCCCCACTGCCCTCGATCATCCGCCGGCCCCACTGCCCTCGATCAGCGGTGCGCCCGACGCCAGGGGTCGGCGACGGCCGGGCGCTCCCAGCGCCGGTCCACCGGGGGGTCGTCGCCCCCGTCGGCGTCCCCGGCCGCGGCCCGGGTCAGGTGCCGCAGCCGCAGCAGCAGCCCCACCCCGAGGAAGAGCAGCAGCCCGCCGAGCAGGAAGGCGACCTGCACCACGCCGAACGCGCCGGACTGCGAAACAGGGCGGTTGGCCGCCGGTGGCACGGCCTCGGCCGGATACTCCACGGCCGGCTCCTCCGTCGCCGTGCTGTCGCCCTCGGCCGGCGCGCTCGCGGATTCGGTGGGCTCCGGCGGGGTCGCCGTCGGCTTCGGCGTACTGGTCGGGGTGCCGCCCGCTCCCACCACCGAACGGGTGGCGGTCTGCCGGGCCAGCAGGCGCAGGTTGGCGTCGTACGCCTCGGCGGCGAGGGTGACCCGCCCCTGGGTGACGTCCTCGGCGAAAGCCACCCGGTAGCGGGCCGTGACAGTGCGGCCCGGGCAGAGCGTGCCCGGGTCGAGCTGCCGGTCGGTCAACCGGGCCACGTCACCCTCGGTGCGGATCTCCAGCGGAAAGTCGCCGTTCTCCTCCACCCGGTCCATCTTCACCTGGTCGAGCCGGAGGCCGCCCTGCACGCTGAGCACCATCGACCAGCGCACCTTCGCGCACCTGGCGCGCCGGTCCGTCTGGGAGACCACCGCGGAGATCGTCCGCACCTGCTCACCGGCGGTGAACCGTCCCGGCAGGCCGCTCATCTCGGTGGTGAAGGCCGCCTGTGCCGGGGCGGCCACCGCCAGCTCCACCCCGCTCAGACAGGCCAGCACCACCCCTGCCCTCAGCGCATACCGCCACACCGTCACCACCGCCGTCCTCCGTTCGGTTGCCTCCACCCCGCAACGCTAGAAGCGGGGCACCGCGCCGACCAGACGGGTGTGTTCGCACCGGACGGCAAGGACGGGGTGGCTTTTCACCGACCGTGGTGAACCGGTCACCGCTCCCCCGCGACACGCCGGAAGTCGGGCCGCTGGGAGAATCACGCCGTGTCCGAGCTCTCCAGCACGTTCGTCCGGCTGCACGCCCGGCTGGCCCCGGTCCCCTTCGTTCCCGAGGTGCGGCTGCACCAGGCGGACGAGCCGATCGGCCTGTGGGAGCTGACCGAGGGCGAATTCTCCAGCGACCGGCCGCCGCCGTTCTGGGCGTTCGCCTGGGCCGGCGGGCAGGCCCTCGCCCGCCACGTCACCGACCACCCGGAGCTGGTCGCGGGCCGGCGGGTGCTGGACCTCGCCTCCGGCTCCGGCCTGGTGGCCATCGCCGCTGCCCGCGCCGGCGCGGCGTCCGTGCGGGCCGTCGAGGTGGACGAGCTGGCGGTGGCGGCGGTCGCCCTCAACGCCGAGGCCAACGGGGTACGCGTCGACGCAGAGTTCGGCGACATCCTCGACGGCGACGCCGGGGACGCCGAGGTGGTTCTCGCCGGCGACGTCTTCTACAGCGAGGCGATGGCCCGCCGGGTCCTGCGGTTCCTGCTGCGCGCGGCCCGGGCCGGCGCGCCGGCGCTGGTCGGTGACCCCGGCCGGGCGTTCCTGCCCCGGGACCGCTTCGACGAGGTGGCCGGGTACGACGTGCCGGTGCCGGAGGCGCTGGAGAGTGTGCGGGTGAAGCGCACCACCGTCTGGCGGCTGCGGGCCGGGCTGCCGAGGGCTGCCGGCTAGCGTGTCCGGGTGCTGTTCCGCAGCTGGGCGCAGGTGGCCGACCCCGCATGGCCGGACGTGGCCCGGGTGCCGGACCACGTCGGCGGCACCCACCTGGTCGTGACCCGGCACGCCCTGGTCCGCCAGGTCCTCGCCGACGCGGTCACCTACCGGCCGGACAACGCGCTGGACGCGGTGACACCGATGCCGGCGGCCGCGCTGCGGGTGCTCGCCGGGCACCGGTTCCGGCTGCCGCCGACTCTGGCGAACAACTCGGGCGTCAGCCATCCGCAGATCCGGGCGATCGTGGCGGAGGCGTTGCACCCCGCCCGGGTGGCCGCGCAGCAGCAGTGGCTCACCGCGCTGGTCCGGGACCGGGTCGCCCGGATCGGCGCCGCGCTCGACGCCGGCAAACCGGTCGACCTGTACGCGGACCTCGCCGCCGACCTGCCGCTGCTGGCGCTGGCCCGGCTGGTCGAGCTGCCGGACGCGCCGGTCGGCGCGGTCAAGGAGTTCGCCCGCGCCGCCCTGGAGCTGTTCTGGGCACCACTGGACGCCGACCGGCAGGTGGCGCTCGCCGCCGAGGTGGGCCGGTTCCACCGGGTACTGCGTGACTTCGCGGCCGTCGGTGGCGGGTTGGCCGCCGAGCTGCGCGCGGCCGGGCACCCGCCGGACGTGGTGGTCGGCGCGCTCTTCTTCCTGTTGGTCGCCGGGCAGGAGACCACCTCGCAGTTCCTCACCCTGCTGCTGCACCGGCTGGCCGGCGAGCCCGCGGTCCGGGCCGGCCTGCGCACCGGCGAGGTCGCGGTGGCCGACGTCGTGGAGGAGGGGTTACGGCTGGAGCCGCCGATCGTCACCTGGCGGCGGGTGGCGACGACCGAGAGCACGCTGGGCGGCACGCCGGTGCCGGCGGGCAGCAGCATCGTGCTGTGGCTGGGCCGTGCCGGTCGGGACCCGGCGGTCGTGGAGTCGCCCGACGAGTTCCGTCCGGGCCAGCGTGGGTCACGCCGACACCTGGCGTTCGGGGCGGGCGCGCACCGTTGCGTCGGGGACGTGCTGGCCCGGATGGAGGCGGCCGTGGTGGTGGCCGAGGCCGCGCCGCTGCTGGACGGGGTGACAGTGCTCCGTCCGCCCTGGTGCCCCGACAACCTCACCTTCCGGATGCCGGACGCGTTCGTGGTCCGCCGTTTCCCCGGGGTCACCGGGCTGACCGGATCCTGACATCCGCTCGGTATGTTTCCGGGCGTGTCAGCCATCCCCACCCGTCGGATCCCTGCCGTCGTAACGCTTCTGGCCCTGCTGGCGTTGAGTGCCTGCACAGTCGGCCCCAGTCACCCGGCGCACGCTCGGCAGATCACCGTGGCCCAGCCGACTCCGTCCGCACCGGCGCCGACCCCCTCGGCCTCGCCGTCCTCGACCGCGAAACCGGCGTTCAAGAGCCTGGCCTGGTACGTGTCCCAGGTGCCGACGTTCCCCGAGGCGCCGCAGCCGCAACCGGTAGTGCTGCCCACGACCGGTTCGGCGGCGTTCTGGCACCGCCTGCCGACCGACCAGAAGGTCGCCTTCATCACCATCGACGACGGTGGGCTGGCCCGCCCGCCGGAAGTGATCGACTTCATCTGGGAGGCGCGCATCCCGGTGACGATGTTCCTCAACTCGCCGGCGGCGGCGGAGAACACCGACTACTTCCGGCAGATCGAGGCGGTGGGAGGGGCCGTGGAGAACCACACCATCACGCACAACTCGCTGGCCGGCCGGTCGTACGACTACCAGAAGCAGGAGATCTGCGGTGCCGCCGACAGGTTGGAGCAACTGTTCGGTAAGCGCCCCACCCTGTTCCGGCCACCGTTCGGCGAGCATGACAGCACCACGCTGAAGGCCGCGCACGACTGCGGCGCGAAGGCGGTCTTCCACTGGACCGAGACCGTCCACGAGGGAAAGGTGCGCTACCAGACCCCGGAGAAGGTGGTCCAACCCGGCGACGTGCTGCTGATGCACTTCCGACCGGCGCTGATGGACGACCTTCTCGCGGCGTTGAAGGCGATTCACCGGGCCGGGCTCACCCCCGCGCTGTTGGAGCAGTACGTACGGTGAGCAACCCGCCACCGACCTGACGAAAGTCAGGGGTGGGTGGTGCCGTTCGGGCGCGGTGCGGCAGCAGGCCACTCGCCTAGCGTCAGCGCATGATCACATTACGTGGGTTGACGAAACGGTTCGGGTCGACAGTCGCTGTCGACGCCCTGACCGTCGACATCGCGCCCGGCCGGGTCACCGGCTTCCTCGGCCCCAACGGCGCCGGCAAGTCCACCACCATGCGGATGATCCTCGGGCTGGACCGTCCCACCGCCGGGCAGGCCCTGGTCGCCGGGCGCGCGTACCGGGAGTTGCGCCGGCCGCTGCACGAGGTGGGTGCGCTGCTCGACGCCCGGGCCATCCACCCCGCCCGGTCCGGCCGGGCGCACCTGCGGGCCATGGCACACAGCAACGGCATCCCGATCCGCCGGGTCGACGAGGTGCTGGACACCGTCGGGCTGGACGGACGGGCCGCCGGTAAGCCGGGGCGGACGCTCTCCCTCGGGATGGGCCAACGGCTCGGCATCGCCGGCGCGCTGCTCGGCGACCCACCGGTGCTGATGTTCGATGAGCCGGTGAACGGCCTCGACCCGGACGGGGTGCGCTGGGTGCGGCAGCTGACGCGGTCGCTGGCCGACGAGGGGCGGACGGTCTTCGTCTCCAGCCACCTGATGAGCGAGATGCAGCTCACCGCCGACCAGCTCGTGGTGATCGGCCGGGGGCGACTGCTCGCCGACGCGCCGATCGGCGACGTGATCGCCCGCAGCACTGTCGCGGTCCGGGTCCGCAGCCCACACCCGGACGGGCTGGCCGCCCTCGCCGCGCGCCTCACCGCCGCCGGCGCGACGGTGGAGGCGGCCGACCGCAACGAGCTGACCGTCGTCGGCACCACCGCCGACCGGGTCGGCGACCTGGCCCACGAGCTGGGGGTACGACTGCACGAGCTGAGCCCGCACGCCGCGTCGCTGGAACAGGCGTTCATGGAACTCACCGCCGACAGCGTCGAGTACGCCGGCGGAACGACCGAGGGTGGGCAACGATGAGCGCGCAGACCGACACGGACAGCCGTCCCGCCATCGCGCCGGCCGCAGGTGCGCCGGGCGCCTTCCGGGGTGCCGTGGCCGCCGAGTGGACCAAGCTCTCCTCGGTGCGGAGCACCTGGTGGACGGCGCTGGCCGGGCTGCTGGTGATGGCCGCCAGCGCCGGCCAACTGGCCATCTACGCGGCGAACGACAACACCAACGACGACCCGACCGACGACCTGGGAATCGTCACCGTCGGCAGCGTGCTGATCGACTCGGTCGAAATGACCCAGTACGTGGTGCTGGCGCTCGGCCTGCTCGCGATCACCGCGGAGTTCACGAGTGGCACCATCCGCACCACGTTGCAGTGCACCCCGTCCCGTGGCCGCGTACTGCTGGCCAAGGCCGTGGTGACCGGCGTTGTCACCTTCGTCCTCGGCCTGCTGCTCGGCGGTGTCGGTGCCCTGGTCGCCCGGCCGGTGCTCGGTGAGTGGGGCAGCGCACCGGCCGCCGGCACGATCGGCGACATCGTGGCGGTGGCGATCTACCTGGCGCTGATCGGGGTGCTCGCCCTGGGCCTCGGCGCCGCGCTACGGAGTGCGGTGCTCACGATCACCGTGCTCCTCGCCACCCTGATGATCGTGCCGCTGTCGTTGCAGCAGCCGGACATCGACGTGCTGAACCGGATCGCCGACGTGTTCCCCGGCGTGGCCGGCGGGCACTTCCTGGCCGGCGACACCGAGCCGTATCCGAGCCTGGTCGGGCTGCTCCTGCTCGCCGGATGGGCGGGCGCCGCGCTGCTGCTGGGCCGGGCCGCCTTGCGCCGCCGCGACGCGTAGAGCGTGCACTGAGCGGGGGCCCGTCGGGGCCCCCGCTCAGCCGTCGACCAGCCCCGCCTCGTACGCGAGGATCGCCGCCTGCACCCGGTTGCGTACGTCCAGCCGGGTGAAGATGCTGGTCAGATAGCTCTTCACTGTGCCCTCCACCAGGTGCAGCCGGCGGGCGATCTCGGCGTTGGAGAGCCCCGCCCCGACCAGGGCCAGCACCTCCCGTTCCCGCTCGGTCAGCCCGGCCGTACGCTCCCGGGCGGCGGGTCGGCGGGCCAGGCGGCCGGCCCCCAGCTCGATCACCCGGCGGGCCACCCTCGGCGACAGGTACGCCCCACCGTCGGCGACGGCGTGCACACCGGCGATCAGCTCACGCGGGTCGCCGGCCTTGAGCAGGAACCCGTTGGCGCCGTGCCCGAGCGCCCGGGCCACGTGGTCGTCCTCGCCGAACGTGGTCAGCATGATCGTCGCGGTCTCCGGCACCACCCGGCGGATCTCGGCTGCGGCGGCCAACCCGTCCAGCCGCGGCATCCGGATGTCCAGCAGCGCGACCCGGGGTCGGTGGGCACGGACCAGTTCCACCGCCGCGTGCCCGTCGCCGGCCTCGGCGACCACCTCGATGCCGGGGTCGCTGGCGAGGATGGCCCGGACGCCGGCCCGGATCATCGCCTCGTCGTCGGCCAGGACGACCCGGATCGGCGGTACCCCGGCCATGTCGGTGTTCATTACGCGATCCACTCCTTGCTGACCAGCCGGCCATCGGTGAAACAGAGCCGCCAGGTCGGCGCGGCGAGGGGAAAGTTGCCGTCGGTGTAGTACTCGCAGTCGGCCCGGTCGACCACGCTGGGGCGCTCCAGCTGCCGCCGGGGGAGGCCGGTCAACTCCGATCTGGCCGTGCCGACGCGCATTTGGTCGAAGGTGGCCCGGTCCAGCACCGTCCCGGCTGTCGCCACCGGGTAGTAGACGAACGAGAGCACCAGGGCGAACCCGACCGGTGCGACGAGCGCCACCAGCAGGCTGCGCCGAACCCGCCGCCGGGCGTCGTGCAGCCGCCGCTCGGCGTCCACCGGCCGCTCCGCCGGATCGGGCCGCTCGTCGGACCAAGGCGTCGGCCCGGCCTCGGCCGCCGACCCGATCGCCTCGGGCGGCGGCGCGGTGGCCGGCAACACCGCCCGTACCGCGAACCCGCCGTCGGCCCGGTGGCCGGCGTCGAGCGTCCCACCGGCGAGGCGGACCCGTTCGGCGAGGGCGAGCAGCCCACTGCCCTGCGACGGCGGGGCGGGCAGCGGCCCGGCCGGCGGAGCGTCGTTGACGACGGCCACCTCGACCCGGTCACCGTCGCGGGTGAGGCGCACATCGACCGGGGCGCCCGGCGCGTACCGGGCCGCGTTGGTCAGCGCCTCCCGAACGATCCGGTGCGCCGCGTGACCGGTCATCGCCGACAGGTCCGCGACCGCCGGGGCGGCGTCCAGCCGTACCGCCATGCCGGCCTCCCGGGCACCGTCGACCAGGTCGGCCACGCTCTCCCCGCTCGGACGCATCGACGCGCCCGCCTCCTCGCGGAGCACCCCGATGATCTCGTGCAGTCGCTCGGTGGCGGCGGAGACGCTGGCCCGCAACTCCCCCGCCGCGGCCCGGTGCCGGTCGTCCAGGTCGGCGGCGACCTCCAAGGCGGCGGCGCGCAACGCGATCAGGCTGAGGTCGTGACCAAGCGAGTCGTGCATCTCCCCGGCGATCCGGGCCCGCTCACGCAGCCGGATCCGCTCGGCGGCACCCCGCTGTTCGCGGGTCAGCGCGTCGACGTGCCGACGACCGGCGTCGGCCAACTCCTGCTGCTGGCGGCGGTACCGGCCGACCAACCAGGGGAACACGGCGGCGAAGAGCAGCACCGAGGCGAGCAGGAACCAGGTGGCCGCGCCGGCGCCGAGCAACCCCAGGTTGAGCGCCGTACCACCGGCCGTGATCAGCACGAAGACCATGATCGCCGGACCCACTGTGGCGCTGCGCCGCCCGGCGAGATAACTGAACACCGGAATGGCGAACACGAAGTTGCCATCGACCAACGACCCGAGCACCGCCAGCACCAGGGCGACCAACGGCTGCCGTCGACTCGCCACCACCGCCGCACTCAGCACCAGCAGCTTGCCGACCAGCAGCGGCAACGTGTACCGCGAATAGGGCGGGCTGACCTCGGCGTAGCCCACCGGGGCGGCCACCACCGCCCAGAGCAGCACGTCCAGCAGCAGGCGACGCCGCCGGTGCAGCCAATCCGGCGGCGCGAAGTCGAGAATCCGCACGGCGGTCAGGCTACCCACGCCCGACCTGCGCGGACACCGACGAAAGTCAGGTGTTCAGCCGCTCTCCTCGGCCCAGACCCGCCAGTCGTCGAGCACGCCGTGCAGGGCCGGAGTGAGCCAACCCGGCGCGGACCGCCGGAAAACACCCGGATCCATCGCGCCGGCACCGTCGGGCAACGCGCCGAGCAGGTTCGGCACCAGATCGGTGAGGTTCGTCCAGTGCACCAGCTCCGGCCGGGCCGGCCAGGCACCAATCACCACACCGGCCGGCACCGCCCGACGGTCCAACGCCTCCAGGGTCAACGCGGTGTGGTTGAGCGTGCCCAACCCGGCGCGGGCGACCACCACAGCGGGCGCGCCGAGCGACACCGCCAGGTCGGCCATCGTCCACGGCTCCCCCGACGGCCGCAGCCCCATCGGAACCAGCAACCCACCCGCGCCCTCGATCAACACGAGGTCGTGCTTGTCGGCCTCCGCCCGGACGGCGTCCACCGCCGCGTACAACTCCAGCGGCGGCAGGTCGGCGACCCGCGCGGCGGCCAACGGGGCGAGCGGATCCGGATAGCTGGCCAAGGTCCGACCGGTCAGCGGCGCAGCCAGCCGGTTGACCGCGTCCACGTCGCCGGGCTCACCCCCGGCCGTACCCGTCTGGCCCGGTTTGACCACCGCCACCCGCAGCCCGGCCGCCTGCGCGGCGGCCGCGATCGCCGCGGTCACCACCGTCTTGCCGACCTCGGTGTCCGTCCCGGTAACCAGCACCGACCCCGCCCACCCGCTCACGGCGCCACCTTGGTTCGCGACTGCGGGGCTCGCAACCCCGGCTCACTCCTCGCGCTCACGGCGCGCAGTCCACGATGACGTCCAGCGCCCGCTCGAACGCCGCCCGGGGCACCCCCGCGCTGACCGTGAGGCGCAGGCGGGAGCGGCTGTCCGGGGTGGATGGTGGACGGAAACAGCCCACCGCGACGCCCCGGTCCCGGCAGTCCGCGGCCCAGGCGGTCGCCGCCTCCGGCCCCGGGGCGGTCACCGAGATCACCGCCGCGTCCGGTGCGGAGACGGTCAACCCGGCCGCCCGCAGTCGACCGACCGCCAGCCCCACCCGGTCGGACAGCTCGGCGCGCAGGTCGTCGCCGGCCTGGGCAAGCCGCAGCGCGGCGTGCACACCGGCGGCGACCGCCGGCGGCAGTGCCGTGTCGAAGATGAACGTGCGCCCGGTCTCGACCAGGTGCCGGACGAACTCGGCCGGGCCGGCGACAACGCCACCCGCGCCACCGAGGGCCTTGGACAGGGTGGCGGTGACCACCACGTCCGGCTCGCCGGCCAGCCCGGTGGCCGCCACCGCGCCCGCGCCGGCCGGGCCGGTCAGGCCGAGCGCGTGCGCGTCGTCGACAAGCAGCAGCGCGCCGTGACGGCGGGCCACGGCGTGCAGCCGAGCCAATGGGGCGAGGTCACCGTCGACCGAGAAGACCGACTCGGTCACCACCACCGCCGGGCGGCCGGGAGCGGCCGCGAGCGCGGTGGCCACCGCGTCGACGTCGGCGTGCGGGGTGACCACCGTCTCCGCACCGGAGATGCGGCAGCCGTCGATCAGCGACGCGTGGTTGTGCGCGTCGGAGACGAGCAGCGTCCGAGGTTGGACGAGCGCCCGCAGCGCGCCGAGGTTGGCCAGGTAGCCGGAGGAGAAGACCAGCGCGCCGTCGGTGCCCAGCCAGCGGGCCAGGTCCTCCTCCAGGGCCCGGTGCGCGTCGGTGGAGCCCCGAACCAGGCGCGACCCGGTCGCCCCCAGCCCGTACGCCGACAGGGCCGCCGTGGCCGCGGCGATGACATCCGGATGGGTGGCCAGGCCGAGGTAGTCGTTGCCGGCCAGATCGGTCATCTGATCGTCGGCCGGACGCGGATGCAGTCGCCTGGTCAACCCGGCCTTCGCCCGCAGCTCCGCGCGGCGGTCGAGCGCCGCCAGCCAGTCCGCCACCGTCACCCTCCCCCGCTGTGCGTGCCGGTCAGCCCGACACCCGCCGGGCGAAATTACCACCCGCCGCCACCGGCCCGACGATTCCACTCGGTGCGAGCTGTCCACGAACTGCCAGGGCATTCCAGCTGATCGGGCGGCCTTGTAGGGTACGAGCCATGCCAGAGATCCTCGACCAGGCCCGGACCCAGGTCCTGGGTGACGGTGTCGGCCTCGATCAGGCCGGCATCCTCGCCGTGCTGAACCTGCCCGACGAGCACCTGCCCGCCGCCCTCCAGCTCGCTCACGACGTGCGGATGCGCTGGTGCGGCCCGGAGGTCGAGGTCGAGGGGATCGTCTCGCTCAAGACCGGCGGCTGCCCGGAAGACTGCCACTTCTGCTCGCAGTCGGGCCTGTTCACCTCGCCGGTTCGCTCGGTCTGGCTGGACATCCCGTCGCTGGTCGAGGCGGCGAAGCAGACCGCCGCGACCGGGGCGACCGAGTTCTGCATCGTCGCCGCGGTCCGCGGTCCGGACGACCGGCTGATGAAGCAGATGCGCGAGGGCGTCGCCGCCATCAAGGCGGCTGTCGACATCCAGGTCGCCGCGTCGCTGGGCATGCTCAGCAAGGAGCAGGTCGACGACCTGGTCGACATGGGCGTGCACCGCTACAACCACAACCTGGAGACCTGCAAGTCGTACTTCCCCAACGTGGTCACCACGCACTCGTGGGAGGAGCGCTGGGAGACGCTGCGGATGGTGCGCGACTCCGGCATGGAGGTGTGCTGCGGCGGCATCCTCGGCCTCGGCGAGACCGTCGAGCAGCGGGCCGAGTTCGCCGCGCAGCTCGCCGAGCTGAACCCGCACGAGGTGCCGCTCAACTTCCTCAACCCGCGTCCCGGCACCCCGCTGGGTGACCGTCCGGTGGTGGAGGGCAAGGACGCGCTGCGGGCCATCGCCGCGTTCCGGCTGGCCATGCCGCGCACCATCCTGCGGTACGCCGGTGGTCGCGAGATCACCCTCGGCGACCTTGGCACCCGCGCTGGTCTGCTCGGCGGCATCAACGCGGTGATCGTCGGCAACTACCTGACCACCCTGGGTCGACCGGCGACGGCCGACCTGGAGCTGCTGGACGAGTTGAAGATGCCGGTCAAGGCGCTCTCCGCCACGCTGTGACGACCATGACGACGACGGAGCTGTGGTGCGACAGGTGCGGTGAGTCGGCGACGGCCACCGCCCACCCGGCCTGCGCGTCGGCCCGCCAGTTGGAGCCGCCCCGGTTCTGCCCCCGCTGCCGTCGCCGAATGAAGGTGCAGGTGCTGCCGGTGGGTTGGTCGGCGGTCTGCGTCGAGCACGGCGAGATCAGGGGCTGAGCCGGTGCTGCGAGGGCGGGCGGTGTCACTACGACCGGCGACGGTCGCGGACGTGCCGGCCCTCGCCGCGATCCGGGCCGACCCGGAGGTACGCCGGTGGTGGCGGGGCGGCGACGACCTGGCCGACTCCGTGCGGGCCGACCTCGCCGACGACGACCTGCACGTGTACGCGATCGAGCACGACGGCAGGGTGATCGGCGCGATCCAGTGGTACGCCGAGGCGGACCCGGACTACCGGCACGCCAGCCTGGACGTCTTCCTCGACCCGGCGGAGCGCGGTGCCGGCCTCGGCGGTGACGCCATCCGCACCCTGGCCCGACACCTGATCGACGAGTACGGCCACCACCGCTTCACCATCGACCCGGCTGCGGCGAACAGCGCCGCCATCCGGGCGTACGCGAAGGTTGGTTTCCGCCCGGTCGGGGTGCTGCGCCGCTACGAGCGCGGCGCGGACGGCCGCTGGCACGACGGCCTGCTGATGGACCTGCTCGCCGACGATCTCGTGGAGTGAGCGGGCGGCTCACCCGGCTCGACACGGCTCCACCTGGGTCACCGCAGATCTTGGACAGTTACCGTCCGCGCGGAACGGCAACTGTCCAAGATCTCGTCGCGGTGCCGGTCAGGCGATGGTGCACTGGGTGTTGTTGACGGTGAAGGCTGTCGGTTTCGGGTTGGTGCCGCTGTACGTGCCGTTGAAGCCGAAGCTCACCGACGCGCCCGCCGCGATCGTGCCGTTGTAGGACAGGTTCGTGGCGGTGACCGCCGCACCGCTCTGGCTGATCGTCGCCGACCAGCCCTGACTGACGCTCTGCCCACCGGGGAAGCTGAACCGCAGGGTCCAGCCGTTGATCGCTGTGGTGCCGGTGTTGGTGATCGACACGTTGGCGGTGAAGCCGCTGCCCCAGTCGGTGGTGGCGTACCCCACGGTGCAGGCGCCGCCGACCGGCGGGGCCGCTGTGGTCACCGCGACCGGCGTGGACGCCGCGGAGGTGTTGCCCGCCGCGTCCACCGCCACCACGTAGAACTGGTACGCCGTCGAGGCGGTCAACCCGGACACCGCCTGGGTGGTGCCGGTCGGCGAGCCGACCAGCACGTCGGTGGCGCCGGCCTCGCGGTAGACCCGGTAACCGGTGACGCCCACGTTGTCGGTCGACGGGGTCCAGGCCAGTGTGAGCCCGGTGGCGGTGACGGCCGAGGCGACCGGCGTGCCGGGGGTGCTCGGCGCTGTGGTGTCGGCGGTGCCGGCCGGTGGCGTGGTCACGCTGAGCTTCGGCGAGGCGGCCGACTCGTTGCCCGCGCCGTCGCGCGCCACGATGGTGTACTCGAACGTCCGCTCCGGCAACAGCGTGGTGATGGTGATCGAGTTCTCGGTGACCCGTCGGGTCGCCACCACGTCGTTACCGACCATGAACTCGCGGACGTCGTACCCGGCGAGGCCGCTGCCGCCGCTGTCCGTGGATGCCGCCCAGGTCAAGGTGACCGCGCGGGGGGTGAGGCCAGATGCCACCGGGGTACCGGGGACGGTCGGCGGGGTCGTGTCCGGTACGACTGGGCCCGGCTCCTCGCCCCAGACGCGGGTGGCGCCGGAGTAGAGCGGCACCTTCCGGTTGGGCCCGGCGGTGGTCTGGTACGACGGGTCGTTGGTCGGGTCCCAGGTGCCACCCTCCGGCACGCCGATCTTGAACTGCACCTCCATCCGGTGCTGCGACTGACCCGCCGGGGCGATGGTGTGCCCGGCGCAGTCCACCTCGACGTACCAGATGTCGCCGCTGAACTGCTTAGCGGTGGTCGGGGACGGGCAGCCCTGGGTGTAGCCGGCGGTGACCTGCACCGGGCCGGTGCCGTCGGGCCGGAAGTAGTACCGGAACCGGCCGTCGGTCAGCGCGCGGGCCGGGAACGCGGACTTGTTGTAGACCATCACCTTGAGCCCGGTGGCCCGAGGTTCGGCCTGCGTCACAGTGGTCTCGACGGTCAGCTCGTCGATGTCCGGCGTCTCGGCGACCGGGAAGTTCGCCAGTGGCGTGCCGCCGTACTCGGAGGTCAGCCGGACCAGCGCGGACGTGAAGCCGGCGTTGTAGTCGGTGGCCACCTCGTTCATCACGTAGTCCGACCGGCTGTCGCTGTACGCGTCGTTGGCCGAGGACGGGCCGCCCACCAGCGCGCCGTAGAGGGTGTGCCGAGTCTCCACCGGCACGGTCTGGCTGTCCCACCAGGAGCCGTGCGCGGTGCGGTGGTGCGGGTTCTTCGGTGCGTTGGCGCCGAACCCGATGACGTAGCTGGAGTTGCGGGGGTTGTCGCCGAGCGCGTAGTTGATCTGTCGGACGGCGAAGTCGTGGTAGCGCGCCTTGCGTGTGGTGTCGGTGGTCTTGTCGCTGTACACCAGCGCGGCGAAGGAGGTGTTCGCGGCGTAGCGCAGCGCGCCCCAGGAGTCGAGCACCGCCATCCCGCCCGGCGAGTACGGCACCCGCTGCCCGTTCACCCCGACGGTCCAGTAGTCCAGCCACCGGTTGGCGTCGTCGACGTACTTCTGCTTGCCGGTCAGGTTGGCCAGCAGCACGTACGCGCCGAACTGCTTGTTGTCCCAGGCGATCGTCCACTTGTAGGAGCGGGTGGTGGACTGGTTTTCGGTGCCGAGCTTGTCGTACTCACTCTCGGCCTTGGCCAGGTAGCTGGCCTCGCCGGTGGCCCGGTGCAGCCAGATCGCGGCCCAGACCAGCTCGTCCTGCCAGCCGCTCCACGAGCGGTAGAAGCTCGTGGCGTCGGTGATGCACTCGTGGTAGGCCTTCCGCACCGTGTCGGCGAAGGTGTAGAGCTGCCGGGCGTGCCCGAGCAGCTTGTCCGCGTAGGTCGCGTCGGTGGGCCGGAACACCATTGAGGAGGCGGCCATCGCGGCCGCCGTCTCCCCCGCCAGGTCCGCGCCGCCACAGCTCGCATCGATCTTGTACGCGGGCCGCGCCATCGGCATCACCTCGGCCGGACCCCACCACTTGTGGTCGTCGTCGCCCTTGCCGACCTGTCCGTAGAGGACGTTGGCCGACGGGTGCGCCTTGATGAAGTAGTCGTTGACGAAGCGCAGGTTGTTGAGCAGGTGCGGCAGTTGCCCGGACGAGGTGTAGCCGCTGCGGTACTCGACAGCGCCCCAGGCGAGCATTGTGGCGCTGAACGCCATCGGGAAACCGAACTTGACGTGGTCGCCGGCGTCGTACCAGCCGCCGGTGAGGTCCACGCCCGCGCTGGCGCCGTCGGCGAGCGCGCTGTCGCCGCGCCAGGAGACCCGGTTCCAGTCGGGCAGTCGACCGGACTGCTGCGCCTCGTAGAAGAGCAGCGACTTCTGCAACGCCTCGGCGTAGTTGTAGGTCGCCGCCGGCGCGGCGGAGGCGGGCGCGGACGGTGGCGCGGTCACCGCGAGGGACGCGCCGGTGAGCAGCGCGACGCCGAGGGCCAGCAGCCGCCGCGGCCAGGGCTGGTCGGCGGCCGGCGACCGGCCGGGCTGGCCGCTGAACGGCCGGGTCAGGTGACGCATGGCGGACTCCTGTCGGAGGCGCCGCCGGCGGTCGCACCGACGCGGGACGGCGTACGGGCGGCACGGCCACCGGCGACAGCGGGGTGGCGGTGTGACCACGGGCCGTGGAAGCGCTCCCATGGATAAACGACAATGTAATGGCCGGGTCGTCGGTTGGGAAGCCTGCCGCCCGGGGCCGACGCGCGCGGGACCCGCTCCCGTACTCATGAGTAACAATGCGGAGCATTTCACACCATCGACATGCTTCGATCAATGTCCGGCGTTTGCGCAGCTCACTGCGGAGGCCTCCGGAAAAATGCTCGCGCTGATCGAGCGCTTCGGCGGCCAGCCAGACAAACGTACTGTTGCTGACCCGCTACGAAGCGCGAGACAGTACCGCTCACCAGCGGTGCCGTCGACGCCGCCGCTCCCTGGTCAACCCTGAGGAGAAGCGATGGCACTACGACTCGCCGACGACACCGCCTGGACCGACATCCTGGCCCGCGCGGTGGCCGTCACCCCGGAGGCGTTCGGCGCCGAGGTCGACGGCGTCACCACACTGCACAACCTGGTCGAGGGCGAATGGCGGGCGGTCGGCCAGCCCACCGCGGTCCGCACCCCGGTGGACAACACAGTCCTCATCAACCTGCCTCGCCTCGACGCGACCACCGCGCGCACCGCTGTCGCCCACGCCGCCGCCGCGCACCGGACCTGGGCCCGGACCCCGCTGGCCGACCGCAAGGCCCGGGTCGCCGAGGCAGTGGACTCGCTCACCGCCCACCGCGACCTGCTCGCCCTGCTGCTGGTCTGGGAGATCGGCAAGCCGTGGCGGCTGGCCTGCGCCGACGTGGACCGGGCGCTCGACGGCGTCCGCTGGTACGCCGGCGAGATCGACCGGATGCTCGCCGACGGCCGCGAGCCGCTGCCCGGCCCGGTCAGCAACATCGCGTCGTGGAACTACCCGATGAGCGTGCTGGTGCACGCCGAACTGGTGCAGCTCCTGGCCGGCAACGCGGTCATCGCCAAGACACCGTCCCAGGGCGGCGCGGTGTGCCTGACCGTCGCGCACGCGCTGATGCGCCGGGCCGGGCTGCCCGCCACGCTCGTCTCCGGCAGCGGCGGGGAGCTGTCCGAGGTGCTGGTCCGGGCACCCGAGATCGGCGCGGTGGCGTTTGTCGGCGGCCGGTCCAACGGCGGCAAGGTGGCCGCCGCGCTGCTCGACAGCGACAAGCGGCACTTCATCGAGCAGGAGGGTCTCAACGCCTGGGGCATCTGGAACTTCTCCCAGTGGGACCTGCTCGCCACCCACCTCAGGAAGGGCTTCGAGTACGGCAAGCAGCGCTGCACCGCGTACCCCCGGTTCGTGGTGCAGCGCGACCTGGTCGACGAGTTCCTCGACATGTACCTGCCGGTGGTCCGCTCGGTCCGCTTCGGTCACCCGCTCGCCGTCGGCGACGACTGGGCCGCCGGTGACCCGCTGCCCGAGCTGGACTTCGGGCCGCTGATCAGCGCGGCCAAGGCCGACGAGCTACGCCGCACCGTCGACGAGGCGGTCCGCGGCGGCGCGATCCCATTGCACCGGGGCAAGCTCACCGGCGCGCCGTTCCTGCCCGGACAGGACACCTCGGCGTACGTGGCGCCATCGGTGCTGCTCGCCCCGCCCGGGCGGTCCCGGCTGATGCACGCCGAGCCGTTCGGTCCGGTCGACACGATCGTCGTGGTGGACACCACCGACGAGCTGCTGGCCGCGATGAACGCCTCCAACGGCGCGCTGGTGGCCTCGCTGGCCTGCGACGACACCGACGAGGCCGGCAAGCTCGCCGTGGACCTTCAGGCGTTCAAGGTGGGCATCAACAAACCGCGCTCACGCGGTGACCGGGACGAACCGTTCGGCGGCCGGGGCGCCTCCTGGAAGGGCGCCTTCGTCGGCGGCGACCTGCTGGTGCAGGCCGTCACCGTCGGCGGCGACAGGCGGCTCTACGGCAACTTCCCCGACTACAACAGCTACCCCACCACCTGAGCACCGGAGCGGGAGAGGCCCCCTTGTGGACGCGCGACGCGCACAAGGGGCCCCCGTCGACGCGTACCGTCGGGAGATGGCACTGATCGCGCAGCTCTCCCTGGGCGTGTCCGACGCCGAGCGGGCAGGAACGTTCTGGGCCGCGGCCCTCAACTACCGTCGCCGCGAGCCCCGATTCGCCGGCGACGAGTGGATCGTGCTGGAGCCGCCGCCCGGGGTGTCGGGCGCGGCCCTCGCGATGGACCTCAGCGAGAGCCCCGTGCGGGAGTTCCCCCGGCTCCACCTGGATCTGGACGCCGGCGACCGACCCCTCGACGAGGAACTCGACCGACTGCTCGCCCTCGGTGCGCGGATCGTCAACTGGCGGCACTATCCCACCGATCCACACCCCACCGAGCCGCCGTACGTGGTGCTCGCCGACCCGGAGGGCAACCGGTTCTGCGTCTCGGGCCGCCGAGAGCCGTCCCGGCCCTGAGCCGGGCCCCTAGACGCCCGGCGTGGACAGCGCGCCCTTCCGGTCCGCCGCGGCGGCCACGGCGAGCGGGACGGTGAGGGTGAGTAGCCCGCCGTCGCGCTCCACCACAGTGGGCCGGCCCAGCCGGTGCAGCGTACGCAGCATCGGGTCGTTTGTGGCCTGGACGTGCAGGACCAGCGCCGCGTACCCGGCGCGGTCGGCGTGCTGAACCACCCGGCGCAGCAACGCCGAGCCGAGCCCACGCCGCTGCCAGTCGTCGCGCACCAGCAGCGCCACCTCGGCCTCGTCGCCCTCGCCGAGCAGATTGGCCATGGCGACCACCGACTCGGCCGTGCCGTCGGAGCCGGTGGTACTGGCGATCAGCGTCAGCCCTCGGCTCGGCTCCAGCAGTCGACGCAGCCGGGCCGGCTGCGGCAGCGCCGCCCCGCCCAGGTAACGCCGCTGCCGGCTGCGCGGTGAGCACGCCTCGTGCAGCTCCAGCACGCCGGACAGGTCGTGGGCGCTGGCCGGCCGGACGGCCACCTCAGCGCCGTCGGGCAGCACCACTGTGACCTGTTCGGCGGCCCGGCGCGCCACTGTGGCGGCCAGCTCGACCAGGGCCTGCGCCCGCGCGTACTCCGCCGGGGTGAAGTCGGGCGCGGCCCGGCGCAGCGCGAACGAACCACCCGCCGGGTCGGCCAACAGCATGCTGGCGCCGGTTATCCCCCGTTCCACGCCGACCGACGCTGGTCGCCACCTGACGACGTCGACGGCGAGCAGGGTCCGCAACGCCTCGCCCGTCGCGTCCGGGTCACGCACCAGCCGGTTGGCCAGCCCGAGCACTCGGGTGGGCTGGTCGGCCAGACCACGCGCCTCGCTGCGCGCCACCCAGCAGTCCCGGCCCCGACCCCGCTCGACGGCGGCGATCAGCTCGGCCTCGTCGAGCGCGTCCGGCGCGTCGACCAGGAAATCGTCCACCGCGCCCTGCACGGTGGGCTGCACCTGCACGGTGAGGATGTTGACCCCACGCAGCGCGAGGCTCGCCGTGAGCACCGACAGGTAGCCCGGTCGGTCGTCCACAGTCGCTCGGATCCGCCACAACGTCATGGTTGGCTCCCTTCCCCGGTAAGAGCCTCACCCCCGCCTGTTGCCACCCGGTTGCCCGGCGGTGTCGGCCCGGGAACTCCTCGGGCCGCTCAGGGGCCGGCGACCACCGGCGGCGCGCCGACGAGATCGAGTCGGTCGCCGAGGATCACCGCGCAGGCGCGGACGAGCTGGGTGAGCCGGTCCACCTCGGTGCTGTGGAACGCCGCGGCGGAGAGGGTCTCGCTGCGCTCGCGGGCCACCACCAGCACCAGGCCCGCCCGGCCGAACGGCGCGATCGCGTGGTGGGTGCCGTCGGGCGTGGTCATCGACCGTCCGCGCAGCGGCGTCACCTCCGGCAACCGCAGGGGAACGGGAGCACGCCAGCTCGCGTGCCCCACTGTCGCCCCGCCGCCCCCGTTGCGCGAGGCCCAGTCGACCGGCACCACGGCGCCCACTGCCCAGTCGGCGGCCAGCAGGCCCGGTACCGCGTCGACCAGGGTGGCCAACCCGTCCGCCGGGTTGGCCGCGACCTGGGCCAACAGCTCCGCGTCCTGGCCGGTGGTGGTGGGCGCGCCGATCGCCCGCCACACACCGTCCACCCGCACCCCCGGTATCGCCGCGAGGCCAGCCAGCAGCCGCTCCACCCGCGCCGCGCCCGGCCAGACGACAGTGAAGTCGTCCACCGCGCGCCCGCCGAGCCGTTCGAGGACCACCACCTGGACGATGTCCGCCCCGGAGACGCCCAAGGTGCGGGCGACCTGACCGAGGGTGCCCGGACGGTCCGGCAGGGTGACCCGAACTCGCAGCAACATGTCTGTCCCTCCGCTCGGCGGGCCGGCAAAAGAGCGGCCGGCAGGCTGACCCCAGCCTGGTAGTTGACCATTTCGTCCCTGTTGCAGGGGCATGTCCCGAGCGGAAATTCTGACCTTGACAACGTGAGCGGGCTGCCATCAACTAGTCGGATGAGCGATCCGGCCGTCGACGAGTCACGGCCGGGGGCCGTTCCCGTCTCCCCGGCGGGGCTGGCCCTGGACCGTCTCGCCGACCACCTGGCAACGCACCGACCCGAGCTGGCCGTCGGGCCGCTGCGTGCCCAGCTGATCGCGGGCGGCAAGTCCAACCTCACCTACCTGCTGCGCCTCGGCGACCGCGAGGTGGTGCTGCGCCGCCCACCGCTGGGGCACGTGCTGGCGACCGCGCACGACATGGCGCGCGAGTTCCGGGTCATCTCGGCACTGGCACCGACCGAGGTGCCGGTCCCGGGCGCGCTGCTGCTCTGCACCGACCCCGAGGTGATCGGCGCGCCGTTCTACCTCATGGAGCGGATGCCCGGCGAGGTGTTCCGCAGCCGCGCGCAGACCGACCCGCTGGGCGACGAACGCCGCCGGGCCCTCGCCATGGCGATGATGGACACGCTCGCCGCGTTGCACAGCGTCGACCCTTCCAGCGTCGGGTTGGCTGACTTCGGCCGCCCCGAGGGCTACCTCGCCCGGCAGGTCCGCCGCTGGGCCGGCCAGCTCGACCGCTCCCGCAGCCGCCCGCTGCCCGGCATCGACGAGCTGCGTGACCTGCTCGCGGCGACCGCCCCGGAGGGCGCGAACGCCGGCCGGATCGTGCACGGCGACTACCGGCTGGACAACCTCCTCGCCTCGGCCGACCCGGTCGCCGTGCACGCGGTGCTCGACTGGGAGATGGCAACCCTCGGCGACCCCCTCGCCGACCTGGGGCTGCTGCTGACGTACTGGGACGTGCTCGGCGGCAGCGACACCGCCGCCGGCAACCCCGTCGCCGACGGGCTCGGCCCGCGCGCCGGCTTCCCCACCGGCAGCGAGCTGATCGACAGGTACGCCGGACGCAGCGATGTCGACGTCGGGCCGCTGCACTGGCACGTGGCGCTGGGCTGTTTCAAGCTCGCTGTCATCTGCGAGGGAATCCACTACCGCCACACGCTCGGGCAGACGCTCGGCGAGGGCTTCGACCGGATCGGCGAGATGGTGGCACCGCTGGTCGCGCACGGGCTGACCGCCGCCAGGGAGCGGTGATGGACTTCTCATACGACAGCCGGACCGAGGAACTGCGCGCCGAGCTGACCCGGTTCCTGACCGAGCACGTCTACCCGGCCGAGGCCGTGCACGCTGAGCAGGTGGCCGCCGGGGACCCGTGGTCGCGTACCCCGGTGTTGGCCGAGCTGAAGGCGGAGGCCCGCAAGCGTGGCCTGTGGAACCTCTTCCTGCCCGACCCGCGCTACGGCGCCGGCCTGACCAACCTCCAGTACGCTCCCCTGGCCGAGCTGACGGGGCGCAGCCCGCACCTCGCGCCGGAGGCGGTCAACTGCGCGGCTCCGGACACCGGCAACATGGAGTTGCTGGCCGAGTTCGGCTCCGAGGCGCAGCAGAAGCGGTGGCTGATGCCGCTGCTGGAGGGTGAGATCCGCTCTGCGTTCTGCATGACCGAGCCGGACGTCGCGTCCTCCGACGCCACAAACATCGCCACCCGGATCACCCGCGACGGCGACGAGTACGTGATCAACGGACGCAAGTGGTGGTCGTCCGGGGCGATGGACCCCCGCTGCGAGATCTTCATCGTGATGGGCAAGACGGACCCCACCGCCGACCGGCACCGCCAGCAGAGCATGGTGCTGGTCCCCCGGGACACCCCCGGAGTGACAGTGCGTCGCGGCATGACCGTCTTTGGCTACACCGACGGTTCGCACGGCGGGCACGCGGAGATCGACTTCACCGACGTCCGGGTGCCGGCGGAGAACCTGATCGGCGCCGAGGGCACCGGTTTCGCCATCGCCCAGGCCCGGCTGGGGCCGGGCCGGATCCACCACTGCATGCGATTGATCGGAATGGCTGAGCGGGCATTGGAACTGCTCTGCAAGCGGGCGCTCGGGCGGATCGCATTCGGCCGACCGCTGGCCGAGCAGGGCGTGGTCCGGGAGTGGATCGCCGAGTCCCGGGTCCGCATCGAGCAGGCCCGCCTGCTGGTGCTCAAGACGGCCTGGCTGATGGACACCGTCGGCAACAAGGGCGCGCACACCGAGATCCAAGCCATCAAGATCGGCACGCCGGCGATGGCGGAGTGGGTGATCGACAAGGCCATCCAGGGGTACGGCGGCGCCGGCGTCAGCCAGGACACGCCACTGGCCGCCCTCTGGGCGCAAACCCGCACCCTGCGCCTCGCCGACGGCCCCGACGAGGTGCACCGCAACTCCCTGGCCAAGCGCGAACTCCGCCGCTGGGCCTCATAACCCCCGACTGACCGCCGAGCAACAAGTCCTGCCCGACCGCGCCCCGCGCGCCACTACCCCCACGATCGCGCTCGATCCTGGATGTAGTGGCGTGCGGTCGCCGGGAGGCCACTCGATCCAGGATCGAGCACGATCTTGCCCGCCGGCCTTCTTGATCATGAGGTTGGCGAGCCGGGATGGCCGGAATGTCCAAGCCAACTCCATGATCGACGCGCGCCGTCCGGGTCCCTGGGGAACCCGGGGGAAGGTTAGGCGGAGGCTCGGTGGACCAACTGGGTGTCCAGGAGGATGTGGGAGGCGGGTAGCTCCTCGCCACGGATCCGGGCCACCAGCAGGCGGGCCATCTGCCGGCCCATCTCCTCCACCGGCTGGAAGACAGTGGTCAACGGCGGTTCCGCCTGTCGGGCGATCGTCGCGTCGTCGAAGCCGATCACCGCGACGTCCTGCGGGACGCGCCGGCCAGCCTCGCGCAGGGTACGCAGTGCGCCGAACGCCATGAGGTCGGACGCGACGAAGACCGCGTCCAGGTCCGGGCAGACCTCCAACAGCCGGCGCATTCCGGCCGCGCCGCTGCCCTCGCTGAAGTCGCCGTACGCGATCAGGTCGGGGTTGACGCTGGCACCGGTGGCCTTTACCGCGTCGGTGTAGCCGGCCAAGCGGGCCAGGCCGGCACCCATGTCCTGCGGACCGGCGATGGTGGCAACGCGTCGCCGCCCCTGCCTCGCCAGGTACTCCACCGCCTGCCGAGCCCCGCCAACGTTGTCCACGTCGACAAACCAGGCCGGTTGGGCGCCGGGTTGCAGCATCCGGGCGGGCCGACCGCCGAGCACTGCGGGCAGGCCGCGCTCCTCCAACAGCGTCGGCAGCGGGTCGGAGTCGTGCAACGACAGCAGAAGTACGCCGTCGACGTGCTGGTTGGTGAGGTGGTGCTCGACCCGTTCCCGCTCGACAGGCGACTGGGCCATGGCCAGCCAGAGCTGCATCGGCGTCTCCAGCAGCCCGGAGCTGATCCCCCGCACGATGCTGGCGAAGAACGGCTCGGTGAAGACCCGCTCGCCGGATTCGGACACCACGAGCGCGACGGAGTCGGTGCGCTGGGTGACGAGCGCACGGGCGGCCCGGTTCGGCACGTACCCCAGCTCCGCGATGGCCTGTTGGACCGCGGCCCGGGCTTCGGGGCTGACCTGGGGCGAGCCGTTGACCACGCGGGAGACCGTGCCCCGACCGACGCCGGCACGCGCCGCGACCGCGTCGAGGGTCGGGCGCCCGAGCGACCGGGTGCGCTGCGTTGTCATCGTCTGCTCCTCCGACGGCGGGCGGACCCGGCACCACCTGCGAGAGGTGGACGCCGGGGCCGTCCTGATGGCTGGCCCGAGCCTATTGTGCGGCCAGACCGTTGCGCCGGATCACCGAGGCGTACCACTTGGCGCTGGACTTGGGGGTGCGGACCTGGCTGTCGTAGTCGACGTGGATCATGCCGAACCGCTTGGTGTAACCCCAGGCCCACTCGAAATTATCCATCAACGACCAGGCAAAGTATCCCCGCAGAGGCACTCCGGCGTCGATCGCCTGGTGGGCGGCGCGCAGGTGGGCATCGAAGTAGGCCAGCCGGTCGACGTCGTCGACCTGCCCGTCGACCACCGAGTCGACGAACGCGGAGCCGTTTTCGGTGACGTACAGGGGCAGATCGGTGTAGCCGTTCACCCGACGCAGCGTCTCGGTCAGGCCCGGGGCGTCGATCTCCCAGCCCATGTCGGTGACCGGGACGCCACGGGTGACGAACCGGACGTCCTCGCTGCCCGGCCAGCACGAGGGGGCCGGGTCGGCCTCGACGCCCTCGACCGGCGCGGCGACCACGTGCCGGCTGTAGTAGTTGACCCCGACCAGGTCCAGCGGCGTGGAGATGGTCGCCAGGTCGCCGTCGCGCACGTGGTCGAAGTCGGTCACCGTGCTGAGGTCGGCCACCAGGTCCTCCGGGTACGACCCGCGCAGCAGCGGGTCCAGGAAGAACCGGTTGGCCAGCCCGTCGATCCGCCGGGCGGCGTCCCGGTCGGCAGACGTGTTGGTGGCCGGGTCGACCGGGTAGAGGTTGACGGTCACGCCCACCTCGGCGGCCGGCCGGGCGGCCCGCAGTGCCTGCACGGCCAGGCCGTGACCGAGCATCAGGTGGTGTCCGGCGCGCACCGCGTCCGCTCCGTTGGTGCGACCGGGGGCGTGCACGCCGGAGCCGTAGCCGAGGAACGCGGAGCACCACGGCTCGTTCAGCGTGGTCCAGTAGCGCACCCGGTCACCGAGCGCGTCGGCCACCAGCGTCGTGTAGTCGGCGAAGCGGGCAGCGGTGTCCCGAGCCGGCCAGCCGCCGGCGTCTTCCAACGGCTGCGGCAGATCCCAGTGGTAGAGGGTGAGCCACGGCTCGATGCCATTGGCCAGCAGCTCGTCCACCAGTCGCCGGTAGAAGTCCAGGCCGCCCCGGTTGGCCGCGCCGCTGCCGGTGGGCTGCACCCGGGACCAGGAGACCGAGAAACGGTACGACTTCAGGCCCAGCTCGGCCATCAGCGCGACGTCGTCGCCGAGGCGGTGATAGTGGTCGCACGCGACGTCCCCGGTGTGCCCGGCGACGACCCGACCCTCGGTGTGGCTGAAGGTGTCCCAGATCGACGGGGCGCGGCCGTCCACGGCTGCCGCCCCCTCGATCTGGTACGCCGCCGTCGCGGCCCCCCAGAGGAATCCGGGTGGAAAGGTCAGCCCGGGGCGCTCGTCGAGGACGTCGACGGCGGGTGGGCTGGCGGGGTTGCTCACGACTTGACGGCACCTTCCATGATCCCGCCGATGATCTGGCGGCCGAACACGAGAAAGACGATTACCAGGGGGATGGTGCCGATCGCCGTGGCGGCGAACACCTGGGAGTAGTCGGTGTAGTAGGCGTACGAGAGGAAGGAGAGCGAGACCTGCAGGGTCGGGTTCTCCGGGGTGAGGATGGCGTACGGCCAGAGGAACGAGTTCCAGGTCTCCATGAAGGTCAGCAGACCGAGGACGCCGGCGGCGGGACGCAGCGCGGGCAGCACGATGCTCCAGTAGATCCGGAACGTGCTCGCGCCGTCGACGCGGCCGGCCTCGATCAGCTCGTCGGAGATCGCCTGGCTGGCGTACTGCCGCATCATGAACACGCCGAAGGCGGTGACCAGGAACGGCACGGTGACCGCGTAGAGGGTGTCGTACCACCCCAGGTCCTGCATCATGCCCCACAGCGGGATGAGCCCCATCTGGGTCGGGATCATCATGGTGACGATGATCGCCAGCAGGAGGGCGTTGCTGCCGCGGAACTTCAGCTTGGCGAAGGCGAACCCGGCCAGTGAACCGGTGAGCACCACCGACAGGGTGACCACCGAGGAGACGATGATCGAGTTCATCATGCCGGTGAGGAAGTTGGCGGCGTCGTTGTCGAGCACCCGCCCGAAGTTGTCACCGAACGCACCACCGGGGGTCAGCGGCGGCGGCACGTCGTTGATGTTGTCCAGGCTGCGACTGCCGATCACCAGCATGTAGTAGAACGGGTAGATCGACAGCAGCGCCGCCAGGAGGAGCGCCAGGTAGGTCAGCGGGCTGGTGCGCCACAGGCGCTGGGAAGCCGAGATCATCGATCTCTCCTCACTTCGCCGAGCGGCGGACGAGTAGGAAGTTGAACAGCGACACCACGATGATGATCATGAAGATCGCCCAGGCGATCGCGGCTCCGTAGCCGGCGGTGTTCAGGTTCACGATGCCCATCTCGTACATGTACATGGCCAGCGTCTGGAACTCCCGCTGGTTGCCGCCGATGATGTTGCCGTTGCCGAAGAGCAGGGGCTCGGTGAAGAGCTGCATGCCGCCGATCGTGGACAGGATGACCACGAAGATGAAGGTGGGCTTGAGCATGGGCAGGGTGATCTGCCAGAACTGTCGCCACGGACCGGCACCGTCGATCTCCGCGGCCTCGTAGAGGTCCTTCGGGATCGCCTGCATGCCGGCGAGCAGGATCAGGGTGTTGTACCCGGTCCACCGCCAGTTGACCATTGACGAGATGGCCGTCCAGGAACTCCACCGGTGCCCGTCCCAGTCGACCGGGTCGACACCGACGAAGCTGAGCAGCCAGTTGAACAGGCCGAACTCCCGCTGGAACAACATCCCGAAGACGATCGCGACAGCGGCCACCGACACCACGTTCGGCATGAAGATGGCCATCCGGAAGAAGGTCTTGGCGCGCAGGAGGGTCCGGTTGAGCAGGTTCGCCAGGAAGAGAGCGAGCAACAACTGCGGGATGGTCGACAGGGCGAAGATGCCGAACGTGTTGACCAGCGCGTTCCAGAAGTACTCGTCGGACACCAGCCGGGTGTAGTTGTCGAAGCCGATGAACGTGTGCTCGCCGATCATGTCCCAGTCGTGCAGCGACATCCACGCGGTGCGCAGCATCGGGTACAGCCCGAATACGCCGAAGATCAGGAAGAAGGGGGCGATGTAGAGGTACGGCGAGTACTTGACATCAAGGCGGTTGAGTAACCTTCCCCGTCGACGTCGGCGATCGACGTCGGGAGAAGGCGGTGCTGCTGGCGACGGCCGTGCCGTCGTGGCCGACAGGCTCATGCGAATTTCCTTTTCCGGCGAGGCCCGGGGGCCCTCGCGCAGGGCGCTACGCGGAGGGGACCGGCCGGTGGCGTCCGGGAAACCCCGAACGCCACCGGCAGGGAATCACTCAGAATGCGCCCTGAGTCTTGGCGTCCTTCGTGAACTGCTCCCAGGCCTTCGCCTTGTCGGCCTGCCCGTTCTCGAACGCCCGCAGAGCCGGCTCGAGTGCGTTCTCCTTGACCGCCTGGTGCTTCGGACCCAGGTGGGTCGGCTGGATCTTGGCGACGCTCTCCCCGAAGATCTTGCCGGTCGGCGCGTTGCTGAAGTACTCGTTGGTGTAGCTGATGAACGCGTCGTTCTTTAGCGCCTCCAGGTTCGTCGGCAGCGGGCCCTTGAGCTTGAAGGCCTCGACCTGGCTCTTCGCGTTGGTCAGGTACTCGGCGAGCTTCGCCGCCTCCTTCGGGTACTTGCTCTGCGCCGGAACCGCGAGCCACGAGCCGCCCCAGTTACCGCCACCGCCCGGCACGGACGCGACATCCCACTTGCCCTTGTTGGCCGGACCGGAGTTGTCCGACACGATGCCGAGCATCCAGGACGGGCAGAAGGTGGCCGCGAAGGTGCCCTGCTTGAAGCCACCCGACCACTCCGGCGACCAGGTGGACGCCTTGGCGGAGATGTCCGCCATCGAGGTGGCAGTGTCCCAGGCGTTCTTCACCGCGGGGCTGGTGTCCGCGATGATGTTGTCTTCCTTGTCGTAGAACAGGTCACCGTTGCCCTGGAAGAGCACACCGTTGGAGACGGCGGTGATCGAGTCGATGAACGCCTTGCCGCCGGTGCCCTGCTTGTACTTCAGACCGGCGTCGTGGAAGCCCTTCCAGTCCGGCCAGAGCGCCGACACCTGGTCGCGCTCGGTGGGCAGGCCGGCCGCCTGGAACAGGTCCTTGCGGTAGCAGACGGCGAGGCTGCCGACGTCGGTCGGCAGGCCGATCAGCCGGCCGTCCGGCGCCTTGCCCAGCTCCCACTTCCAGGGCAGGTATTCCTTCGAGTGGTCGGCGACCAGCGGGGTGAGGTCGGCCCAGTTGCGCGCGTTGGGCTTGAACTCGTTGAGGATGCCCTCTTCCAGGGCGGTGACGTCCGCCGCGCCCTTGCCGGTGGCCAGGTAGCGGACCAGCTTCGGCCGGTACTCACCGAGCTGTGCGGTCTTGCGCAGCTCGACCTTGATGCCGGTGTCCTTCTCGTACTGCTTGACGAGCTCGTCGTAGCCCATCTCGCCGAAGGTGTCGACGACCAGCTTGGCCGGCTTCTCGCCGGCCGCCGGCTTGTCGTCGTCGTTGCCGCAGGCTGCGAGACCGCTGACCGCGGTGATCGCGGCCAGGGCAGCGGCCGCCAGGCGGGTACGCCGCGTGGTGACACTCATTCGCTGACCCCTCTTTCCGGTGGTGAGGCTGATGTGTGTGGTGGGGGGTGCTCATCGCGCCGGGCCGGGGTCCGTGAGTGACACACACCACCTCCGGGAGCGCTCCCATGAGATTGCCGGCGGGTAACGGGAGTGTCAATAGGACGTTGGGAGCGTTCCCAGATCGTTACCGCTGATCACTCACACCGCACCCACCCCAATCACACCCCACGCCCCAGCCCTGGTGATCAAGAGGTTTCGGTCAGGAAAGGGCGCCCCGCAGACGCAAACCTCTTGATCAACTACGCCCCGGTTCCGGAGTTCAGGGGGCGGTCAGCAGAAGTGACGGAGAAGGGTGGTTGCGCGGGTGGGGTCGAAGCGGGACGGGTCGAAGGAAGAGCCCGCCCATTCGTGCAACAGCCCGTGGCTAGGGCTGACCAGGTCGGCCGGGTCGGCCGGGACGGTCGGATCGTCCAGGAGCGCCTGGTAGCCCAACGGCCCGCCGGCACCCTCCGGCGGGCAGGCCCGCTCGCCGGCCAGGCAGACCGGATACCGCTCGTCGGGGTCGGCGGTCAACGCGTCCTCCACGACCAGGTCGTGCTCCCACCAGTCGCCGAAGTCGTACGTGTAGGAGAACCGGCTGCCCTTGCCGAGCACCGCGTCGAGCCGCACATCCAGCTCGTCGTGCAACGCCAACTCCCCGTCCGGGTCCGGCTCGCCGTACTGCATCGCGTCGATCTCGAACGAGTGCAGGTGGCAGTCCCGCCAACCCATCGCGTGCTGCACCACCCGGTGCAGCCGGTCCAGCGTGTAGCCGGCCGGCACGAGCACCCGGCGCCACACCGGCGGACGGGTCCCGGCGAGGGACATCTTCAGCTGGAAGATCTGACGCGACATGCTGTCCTGTCCTCCCGCGGCTTAGGCTGCGAGCATGATCTGCCGAGCGTGCCGGGCCCGGCGACACGACGACTGCCCGGGCCGGAACTGGTGCGACTGCCAGCACCGTACCGCCGAACCCACCCCTCCGGTCACCGGTCCGGCCGGCGAATGACCGTCGGAATTCCGATCCGACGGCTCTGGCCCGAGCCGTCGACGCAGCCGCTCGACGACGCCGCGCTGACCTCTCTCTACGGCCGCGCCGACGAGCCGCTACTGCGGGTGAACTTCGTGGCCAGCCTGGACGGCGCGGTCACCGTGGACGGCTACTCCGCCGGTCTCTCCGGCGAGCCGGACAAGCGGGTGTTCGGCCTGCTGCGGATGGTCTGCGACGCCTTGGTGGTGGCCGCCGGCACGCTTCGCCACGAGGGGTACCGGGCGGTCCGCCTCGACGAGCGCCGCCGCGCGTGGCGCCGCGCCAACGGGCTGGCCGAATACCCAACACTGGTGGTCGTCTCCGGTTCGCTCGACCTGGATCCGGCGCAGGCCGCCTTCGCCGACGCGCCGACCCGCCCGGTGGTGCTCACCCACGCCGACGCCGAACCGCCGCCCGGGCTGACCGACGTCGCCGACGTGCTGCGCTGCGGCACCGAGCGGGTCGACCTGGCCGCCGGCCTCGCCGAACTGCACCGCCGCGGGCTCACCCAACTGCTCTGCGAGGGCGGCCCGCACCTGTTCGGCGCGCTCACTGCCGCCGACCTGGTGGACGAGCTGTGTCTCACCGTCGCACCGCTGCTGGCCGGCCCCGGACCGGGCCGGATCACCGCCGGCGCCGCCGCGCCGCCCCGGCACCTGCCCCTGCGACATGTGCTCGCCGCCGAGGACGGTGTCCTCCTGCTCCGCCACGCCCGCCCGTGAGACCTCAGTCGACGAGCACCGCCCCGGGAGCCCACGGTATCTGGTAGCGCCGGCCGTCCTCGATGCTCGCCCAGACCTGCACCTCTTCGTACGGCTCGGCGGCGACCACCTCGACCACCGCGCCCCGCGGCGCCGCGCCGAGCGGATGCGGCACGCCGTTGGCGACGACCTCGACGGTACGCCCCGGCGGCGCCTGGACCAGGACGTAGAGCCGGCCGCCGGAGCGTCGGGCCACGGCAACGCCCAGCCCGCTGCCGGTGGATCTGACGGTCGCGCAGACCACATCGCCCTCGACGCAGGCCAGGTCGTACGAGAGGTGGTCGAGCAACCGGCGCGGTTCGCCCGCGTCCGGGGCGACGATGACCTCGGCCGCCTGTCCCCCGGCGGCCCGCTCCTCGGCGCGCGATTCCCGTCGGATCAGCACGAGCGTCTCCGTTCCGACCCGGCCGACCGCCAGGACCTGCGCCGGCGTCACCGGTCGACCGTCAGGGCCGACGATTTCGGCTGGGACGTCGACGGCGGCGCTCGGCCCGGTGCCCGCGTCCTCGCCACCGGCCGGCCCCAACTGCGGGAGCACCAGCGCCCCGGCGGCCACCACCACAGCTGCCGCGCCGCCCGACAGCAACAGACGCCGGCGGCGACGCGCCCGGCTTCTGCTGATGACCCGTTGGACGAGACCGGGCGGCAGTTCCACGATCGCGACAGCGTGGTCGAGCAGGCCGGCCATCTCGTGGTCACGCATGGTTCTCCTCCGCAAGGTCGAGGTCGAGTGGGGAAACCCCGGCAGCCTCCAGTCGGGCCCGCAGGCGGTGCAGACCACGGGAAGCCTGGCTCTTCACCGAGCCCACGGAACAGTCCAGTTCGGCAGCTGCCTCCGACTCGGAGAAGCCAAGCCAGTACCGGACCACCACCACTGCCCGCATTCGCGGCGGAAGCTCCCGCAGCGCCGCCAGCAGCAGCTCCCGGTCGTCCACCCGGCTCGTCTCATCCTGCTGCGGCATCGTGCCCGGAAGGCCGGCGACCCGACGCCGGTTCCACGGCGAGCGCCACCGGCTGACGAGCCGGTTGGTCATCGCGCGACGCAGGTAGGCCTCCGGCTGCCGCTGTCGGACCGCCTGCCAACGCGGGTACGCCTGCTCCAACACCTCCTGCAGCAGGTCCTCGGCATCCGCCCGCTGTCCGGTGATCAGCACAGCGAAGCGGAGCAGCCGCGGGCCGCTCGTTGCGACGAAGGCGCCGAAGTCGTCATTCATGGGTGCTCCATGCCTAGGTAACGCCACCGACGCCCGGGGGGTTGAGTGCCGGCCTCGCGCGGTGCACGCGACATGCCTCCCGCCCACCTCGTGCGCTCGGCCGAGCACTCAGCGTCATGAGTGTGACGGCGCATGGTGTCGTCCGCCGCGTCGCGTGGCGACCTGTCGTACTCCTCGGGCAGGATGCACCTCATGCGTGCCGACCGTGATGCCCGACCGACCCGAGTCGCCCGATGACCGACGCCGACCTCGACAGCCCGGGCGAGGCGGTCGGGCGGGTGTTGGGCACCGCCGACGCCACCCCCTTGCAGTTCTGGACGGCCGTGGCACCCGGCAGCTACCTCCAGCTCGACGACGTGGTGGTCACCCGCCGGGAGCTGCCGAACCGGGAGCCGGTGACGATCGCCGGGGTCGTCACTCAGGTCCGCGCTCGGCACGAGGGCGCCCAGTTCGACTCCGACGTTTTCGCCATCGCCGACGGCACGCTACCCGCCCAGGTGCAGGAGGCGGCCGAGATCACCACCACCCGGGTCGACCCCGAGCTGTACGTGCCGCCGACCCCGGGCGCGGTGGTGCACCGGGCCGAGGGCGACGCCCGGGCGCGCGCGCTGCACTTCGACCGGATGGAGCGACGCATCCCGATGGGGATGGGTCGGGACGGGGTCCCGGTCTACCTCAACGCCGACTTCCTCGACGGCAGCCGGGGCGCGCACGTCTCCATCTCCGGCATCTCCGGGGTGGCCACCAAGACCAGCTTCGCCACCTTCCTGCTCTACTCGGTGTTCCGCTCCGGCGTGCTGGGCGGCGACGCGGTCAACGCCAAGGCGCTGATCTTCAACGTCAAGGGTGAGGATCTGCTCTTCCTGGACCACCCCAACACCCGCCTCGACGAGCCCACCCGCGCGGCGTACGCGAAGCTCGGCCTGAGCGCCGGCGCCTTCCCCGACGTGCGCGTGTACGCCCCTCCCCGGGTCGGCGACGCGGCCGGCACACCGGATGTGAGCAGCCGGCTCACCGGCGTCGACGCCTTCTACTGGACGCTGAGTGAGTTCTGCACCGACCGTCTGCTGCCGTACGTCTTCGCCGACGCCGACGACGAGCGCCAGCAGTACACGATGGTGGTCCACTCGGTGGCCGCGCACCTGGCCCGCTACGCCCAGCCCGCCGACGGTGGGGTGAGCATCGACGGGGTTCGGCTCGGCTCCTACGGCGATCTGGTCGACCACATCGTCGATCAGCTCAACGACGACGAGACCCGTTCCGACTGGGCGGGCAGCGCGGTGGGTCTGGGCACCGTCAACGCGTTCGCGCGACGCTTGATCGGCAGTAAGAAGGACCTGGCCCGGCTGATCCGCGGTGACCTCGCCACCCGTCGCCCCCACTCGATCAACACGAGCGAGTCGGCGCAGGTCACTGTGGTCGACCTGCACAACCTTCCGGACCGCGCGCAGCGGTTCGTGGTCGGTGTGACGCTCAAGAGCGAGTTCGAGCGCAAGGAGAAGTCCGGCACCGCCAAGCCGCTGCTCTTCGTCGTCCTCGACGAGCTCAACAAGTACGCCCCCCGGGAGGGCTCCTCGCCGATCAAGGAGGTCCTGCTGGACATCGCCGAGCGGGGCCGCTCGCTCGGGGTGATCCTGATCGGCGCGCAGCAGACGGCGAGCGAGGTGGAGCGGCGAATCGTCACCAACTCGGCGATCCGGGTGGTCGGCCGGCTCGACCCGGCCGAGGCATCCCGCCCGGAGTACGGCTTCCTGCCGCCCGCGCAGCGCCAGCGCGCGTTGCTGGCCAAGCCCGGCACCATGTTCGTCAACCAGCCGGACATCCCGGTGCCGCTCTGTCTGGAGTTCCCGTTCCCGGCCTGGGCCACCCGGGTCTCCGAGGCGGGCCGGGCACCATCGGAGACGCTGCGCTCGATCACCCAGTCCGCCGACCCGTTCGCCGTGGTGGGCTCCGGCGGCGGCACCGACGACGACATCCCGTTCTAGGTAGGGCCGGCACAGGTGAGCGCGAGGAGTGAGCTTGCGAGCCCCGCAGTCGCGAACGGAAGGCCAGCACAGGTGAGCGCGAGGAGTGAGCTTGCGAGCCCCGCAGTCGCGAACGGAAGGCCAGCACAGCCATGAAGATCCTGCACACCTCCGACTGGCACGTGGGAAAGGTGCTCAAGGGGCAGTCCCGGGCCGACGAGCACAAGGCCGTGCTGGCCGGGGTGATCGAGATCGCCCGCGCCGAACAGCCGGATCTGGTGATCGTCGCCGGTGACCTCTACGACACCGCCGCGCCCAGCTCGGAGGCGACCCGCCTGGTCACCAGGGCGTTGACGGCGTTGCGGCGGACCGGCGCGGACGTGGTGGCGATCGGCGGCAACCACGACAACGGCCCGGCGCTCGACGCGCTGCGTCCGTGGGCCGATGCCGCCGGCATCACGCTGCGCGGAGGGGTGCGGGAAAATCCGGACGAGCACGTCATCGACGGCACGACCGCCGGTGGCGAGCGGTGGCGGCTGGCCGCGTTGCCGTTCCTGTCCCAGCGGTACGCGGTGCGCGCGTTGGAGATGTACGAGCTGACCGCCGCGGAGACCAACCAGACGTACGCCGACCACCTGGGCCGGGTGCTGGGGCGACTGACCGAGGGTTTCACCGAACCGGACCGGGTGCACCTGGTCACCGCGCATCTCACGGTGACCGGCGCGGCCACCGGTGGCGGCGAGCGCGACGCGCACACCGTGTTGGGTTACGCCGTTCCGGCCACCGTCTTCCCGGCCACCGCGCACTATGTGGCGCTGGGTCACCTGCATCGGGCGCAGCGCGTCGCCGGCCCCTGCCCGGTGCGGTACAGCGGCAGCCCGCTCGCTGTGGACTTCGGTGAGCAGGAGAACATCCCCTCGGTGACGATTGTCGAGGTGACGGCCAGCACCGCCGCCCGGGTGCGGGAGGTGCCGGTGACGGCGGCGAGCGCGCTGCGGACGGTGCGGGGCACGCTGGCCCAGCTCGCCGAGATCGAGGCACCGGACGCCTGGTTGCGGGTGTACGTGCGGGAGCAGCCCCGCGCCGGCCTGCGCGAGGAGATCCAGGAGCTGCTCCCCCGGGCCCTGGAGATCCGGATCGACCCGGAGCTGTTGGCCGCGCCGGGCAGCGGCGCGCGCATCGCCCAGCGCTCGGGGCGTTCGCCCCGGGAGTTGTTCGCCGACTACCTGGACAGCCGTGGCCACGCCGACGAGGGTGTCCGGGAGCTCTTCGACGAGCTTTTCGAGGAGGTCGATCACTGATGCGTCCGATGCGGTTGGACATGGCCGGGTTCACGGTCTTCCGGGACGAGACCACAGTCGACTTCACCGACGCCGACTTCTTCGCGCTGATCGGCCCGACCGGTTCGGGCAAGTCGACAGTGCTGGACGCGATCTGCTTCGCCCTCTACGGCATGGTGCCCCGCTGGGGTGGCGCCCGGGGGTTGGCGAACGCGCTCGCACCGTCGGCGACCGAGGCGCGGGTGCGGTTGGTCTTCGAGTCCGGCGGCGCCCGGTACGTGGCGACCCGGGTGGTCCGCCGGGACGGCCGGGGCAATGTGAAGACCGCGAACGCCGGGTTGCAGCTCATGCCGGCCGGCTTCGACGTGACCAAACTGGACACCGGGTTGAGCCCGGACGACCTCGGCGAGGTGGTGGCCGGCACCCCCGCCGAGATGGAGCAGGCGGTGCTGGAGGCGGTGGGGCTGCCGTACGAGCAGTTCACCAGCTGTGTGGTGCTGCCACAGGGGCAGTTCGCCGACTTCCTGCACGCCAAGCCGGCGACGCGGCAACAGATCCTGGTCAACCTGCTGGGCCTCGGCGTCTACGAGGACGTGCAGAAGAAGGCGACGGCGCGCGCCGCCCAGGCGGAGGCCCGGCTGGAGGCGGTCGACCAGGTGCTCGCCGGGTTGACCGGCGTCGACGACGAGGCGTTGGCCGAGGCCGACGCCCGGGTGGACCGGATGGTCGAGCTGGCGGCGGCGGTGGCCGAGGCGGTGCCGGAGCTGGCGGCGGCCCGGTTCACCGCACGGGAGGCTGCGGCGGCGCTGACCGCGCTGGACGACGAGCTGACAGTGCTGACCGGGGTACGCGCGCCGGCTGGGGTGAGCGCTGTCGCTCGCGCGGTCGCCGCGGCGCGGGCCGACGCCGAGGCGGCGGCGACCGCGGTGTCGCTGGCCGAGGAGCGGGAGGACAAGCTGCGCGGCGAGCTGGCCGCCGCCGGTGACGAGAGCGCGCTGCGACTGCAACTGCGGGCGTACGACGATCGGGGTCGGCTGTCCGGCGAGGCCGACACGGTCCGGGCGACGGTGCGCGCGGCGAACGACGAGCACGCCGCGGCGGTGGCGGCCCTGGCCGCCGCCCGCGTGGTCGCCGAGCGGGCCGACGCCGAGCTGGAGGCGGCCTTCCGAGCCCACGAGGAGGCGAAGGCCACCGACCTGGCGGTGAGCCTGCGGGTGCACCTACATGCCGGTGCGGCGTGCCCGGTGTGCGAGCAGCCGGTGGCCGAGGTGCCGGCGGTGCCGGCCGATTCGGCGGTGGCCGCCGCGACGGCGGCGGGAAAGGCCGCGCGGGCCGCGACCAAGGCCGCGCAGACCACAGTGCAGGAGCGGGACACGGCGGCGCGGGAGCTGGAGCGGCTGTTGGTGCAGGCGCGGGCCCGGCAGGAGCAGATGGACGCCCGGCTGGCCGAGCTGGACGGGCAGCTCTCCAGCGCGGCCGAGCCGGCCGTGCTGCGCCGGGAGTTGGCCGAGCACGCCCGGTTGCGGCGCGCGCTGGAGGAGGCGGCGACGGCGGTCCGGGCCGGCCGCGATACCGCTCGGCAGGCCCGGGCCGGGGTGGACGCCGCCGAGGAGCGGCTGCGGGCGGCGTGGCGGGCCTTCGACACCGCCCGTGACGGGTTGGCCCGGTTCGGCCCACCGGCGACCGACCGGGACGACGTGGCTGCCGCGTGGGCTGCGTTGACCGGGTGGGCGACCACCGAGGCGGACCGCCGCCGCGCCGAGCGGGCCGGTCGGGCCGCCGCCGTGGCGGAGGCCGAGTCGGTGGCCGACGGGGTGCAGCGGGCCATCGCGGGCATCTTCGCCGCCGCCGACGTGCCGGTCGGGGACGACCCGGTGCACGCGGCGACTGTGGCGGTGGAGCGGGCCGACGCCGACCGGCGGCGGCTGCACGAGCGTCGCGAGCAGGCCGGGACGTTGCGCGAGCAGCGGGCGGGGCACGAGCGGGAGGCGCAGGTGGCGCGCGCGCTCGCCGGGCACCTGCGGGCCAACAACTTCGAGCGGTGGTTGCTGGCCGAGGCGTTGGACCTGCTGGTCGACGGCGCGTCGGGGATCCTGCGGGAGTTGTCCTCCGGGCAGTACGAGCTGGTGCACGACAAGGGCGAGTTCGTGGTGGTCGACCACCACGACGCGGGGCTGCGGCGGGGCGTGCGCACCCTGTCCGGCGGTGAGACGTTCCAGGCGTCGCTGGCGTTGGCGTTGGCGCTCTCCGAGCAGTTGGCCGGGATGTCCACCACGGCGGCGAGCCTGGAGTCGATCGTCCTGGACGAGGGTTTCGGCACGCTCGACGCCGCCACCCTGGACACTGTGGCGGCGACCCTGGAGAACCTGGCGGCCCGGGGCGATCGGATGGTCGGCGTGGTCACCCACGTGCCGGCGTTGGCCGAGCGGATTCCGGTCCGCTTCGAGGTGCGCAAGGATGCGCGTTCGGCGCGGGTAGAGCGGACGGGCCGGTGAGCGCGAGGAGTGCAGCGCGGATGGGACGGTCCGGCCGGTGAGTGACGCCGCGTTCTTCGTGGATTCGTGGGATCCGGCGTACGGGGCGTCGTTCGAGGCGTCCGCCGCCGGGCCGGCCGCGCCGAGCAGCGCCCAGGTCGACGCGGACGTGGAGGTGCCCGCCGTGGACTGGCGGGCGATCGGGGTACGCCCGGGGGTGCGGGCGCCCGACGTGGTGTTGCTGGTCGACGGGGTTCGCCGCATCGACGCGAGCATCTGGACGGCCGAGACCGACGGTCTGTCGTTTCCCGGGTTGGCCGCCTCGTACGCGGCCGGGGTGGTCCGGTGCGATCTGGGGCGGGGTGCGGCGCAGTTGGCGGGCACCCGGGTTGGCCGGGGCCTGTTCACCGCGAGCCCGTCGGCGCAGGATGTGGTGGCGGGTGCGATCCGTTACCCGGTGCACCGGGTGGGTGGCACCGGTGAGCTGGCGAAGCTGCCGGCCGCCGTGCAGGGCCCGCTGACCGCGTTGGAGGTGGCGGTGTCCGACGCCGCCCGGGTCGACGGTGACCTGTTGGTGGTGGACGGCCCGCTGCGTAGTCGTCGGCAGTTGCCGCGCACCCTGGGCTACATCAAGACGCAGCACAGTCAGTATCTGGATGCCCGGTTGACAGCTGTGGTGACGGGTATGGCGTCGGGTGAGCGGTCCCCGGTGTTCCGGCTCGGCACCGCCTGGGGTGGTTGGTCGTGGTATTTGCGGCTGCCGGTGGCGATCGGCGCTCCGTGGGCGGGCGTCGTCCGGGTGGAGTGCTCCGCCGACCTGCCCGTCGAGGCGGCGATCGAGCTGGCCGACCTGTCGCTGGTGACCCTGCCGCGCTTCGCGTCCACCCCGTACAAGGATCCGCGGGCCCCGCAGAACCTGATCCCGATCGCCGGGCTGGAGCGCCGACTGCGGGCCCTGCTCGGCGATTCCCGGCTGCTGCACCGGGCGTTGACCGCCGCGGCCCGCGCCGCCCGATGAGCGCGGATACTGGTTCCGGTGGGGCGTAAACGGGCGGGTGACCGGGTGGTCGAGCAGGTGGACACCGGGCTGGCGGAGCTCGTCCCGGCTCCGGACCGGGCCGGCTCGTGGACGCTGCTGCTGGACGGCGCGCCGCAGTCACACGTCGACCTGACCGATCCCACCCACCTGGAGTTCGAGTACGTGCGGCGGTTGGCCGCCGCGGTGGATCTGATCGCACCGGCCGGTGAGCCGCTGCGGGTGCTGCATCTGGGTGGCGGCGCGCTGACCCTGCCCCGGTACGTCTCCGCCACCCGACCCGGGTCCACCCAGCGGGTGTCCGAGGTGGACGGTGCGCTGGTGGAGCTGGTCCGTCGGGCGTTGCCGTGGCCGTCCGACGCACGGTTGCGGGTCCGGGTGGAGGACGCCCGGGCGGTGCTGGCGTCCACCCGGGAGGCCAGCTACGACGTGGTGGTAGCCGATGTGTTCGCCGGTGCGCGTACTCCGGCTCACCTCACGTCGGTGGAGTACGCCGCCGAGGTGGCCCGGGTGCTCCGCCCCGCCGGTTGGTACCTGGCGAACCTGGCCGACGGTCCGCCGCTGCGGCACGCCCGTGGGCAGGTCGCCACGGTCCGTTCGGTGCTGCCGCAGGCCTGTCTGGTGGGGGACGCGGCGGTGCTGCGTGGGCGCCGGTACGGAAATCTGGTGCTGGTCGCCGGGCGGTCCACACCGCCGGTGCCGGAGCTGACCAGACGCGCTGCCGGCGACTGGTTCCCCGGCCGGGTGGTGGCCGGCGACGACCTGGACCGCTTCGTCGGTGGCGCGCAGGTGGTGCGGGACGCCGACGCGACCGGCTCCGATCCGCCACCGCCGGGGCTCTTCTCGGTACGCCGCTGACCGTCCACTCGACAGCGGCGGGGAACTATTTTCGTCGTTCGTTGATCCGCTGGGACCGGCGCTGCGTACCACCGGGCGGCCCACCTCGTGGGTCGGCGTTGGTCACGGACATCCCGGAGGTCTGCATGCACGCGGTGGCGGCCGGTTGGCATGGCGACGCGGTACGCGCTGACTGGTTGTCGGCGCGACCCTCGTCACGGTCAACCTCGTCTGCCCGGGGGGTCGACGCGCGGGCGACGCCTCGCCAGAATGGTCCGGTGACGCCGCGACCGGCGCCCGGGCGCCATCAGGCGACGACAACCGAGGCCAGCCACTCCGACCAGTTGATCCGTCAGCTCTATGCCGAGCACGCCGGCCCGTTGCTGATGTTCGTCATGCGCCTCACCGGGGGGGACCGGCAGCGCGCGGAGGACATCGTCCAGGAGACGCTGTTGCGGGCCTGGCGCAACGCGCACCGCCTCGGCACCCAGGGGCAGGGTTCGCTGCGGCCGTGGTTGGTCACTGTGGCCCGTCGCATCGCCATCGACGAGCACCGCAGCCAGGAGGCCCGGCCGCCGGAGACGTACGACCGGGACCTCACCGCGTTCGCCGAGGCGGACAGCACCGACCGGGTGCTGCGGACCATGACGGTGGCGGACGCGCTGCGTACGCTCAGTCAGTCGCACCGGGAGATTCTGATCTCGACGTACTTCCGGGGGCGGACGGTGCCGGAGGCCGCCGAGGAGTTGGGCCTGCCGCTCGGCACCGCCAAGTCGAGGGTCTACTACGCGCTGCGCGCGCTGCGCACGGCTCTGCAGGAGCGGGGGGTGACAGAATGAGCCGGCCGGACCACATGGACGTCGCGGCGTACGCGCTCGGTGTGCTCGACGAGCAGGACACTGAGCGGTTCGAGGAGCATCTCGCCACCTGCTGGGCGTGTGCGGCCGAGTTGGAGACGATGGTGCCGGTGGTCGGGCTGCTCTCCGACATCGACGGCGAGACGATGATGGCGCTGGAGCAGACGGCGACCGACCCGGCCCTGCTGGACCGGACGCTCGGCGCGGTCCGGGCGGACCGGCGGCGTACCCGGTTTCGTCACCTGCTCGCGACGGCCGCCGCGGTGGTGGTCTTCGGCGGTCTGACCGGGTACGGCTTCGTCAGCGTGACCGGCAACGAGCAGCCGCCGGGTGTGCTCGCCGAGTCGACGCCGAGCGCACCCAACGACCCGCCGACGAGCGTGCCGACGGCCGCGCCGAGCGGCCCGGGTGTGGGCGGCACCGAGGTGGAGGGTGACCAGGTCGAGGCGACCGACCCGACCACCGGTGTGCAGACCACCATGTTCCTGGTGACGAAGGATTACGGCACCCGGATCAATTTCAGCCTGCGGAAGCTGCCCGGCCCACGCGTCTGCCGACTGGTGGTGGTGCGCAAGAACGGCAGCACCGAGGTCATCTCGAGCTGGTCGGTGCCGGAAGGCGGTTATGGCACCAACACCCGACCGCAGGGTCTCGAACTGAGCGCCTCCACGTCGGCTCTGCCGAAGGACATCAAGCAGCTCCAGGTGCAGTCGGTGGATGCCAACGGCGTGGCGAGTCCGCTGGTCACCGTACCCATGTAAGCGCGGCTACCGCATCGGCGCCGGCCATTGTCACAATGGCCGGCGCCGATCTGTCGTTACGCGAAGGGGCCCCTCGCGGGGCGTACGCATGGCGGCCGGAAACGGTTCAATCGTTTTACGTGAAATTGACCACTGTTACTACTTCAACCTTGACAGCCTGCCCGCCGTACCTATGGGTGAACTGTCAAGAATGAGGAGGGCACGTGGCACAGATGAAGCGGACCGTCATCGTCGCGAGCGCGATGGTCGCACTAACGGCCTGCGCTCCCGCGGGTTACGACGGGGCGAACTCGAGCGCGGCCGAGCCGGTCGCCGTCGCCGCGGCCGAGCCCACCGCGACGGTTGAACCTGAGGCCTCGGCTTCCCCGGAGGCGCCCGCCGCCGACGCCCCGCCCGCGGACGTCGACCTGACCGAGAAGTTGGTCGGTAAGAGTGTCGCCCGGATGGGCAAGGTGGTCACCGACCAGGACGGCTGGATCCTGTACCGCTTCGACAAGGACACCGCCGACCCGCCGTCGTCGAACTGCGTCGACAAGTGCGCCGAGGTGTGGCCCCCGGCACTGACCGACGGCAACCCGGAGCTCACCGGCGTCTCTGACGACAAGGTCGGCAGCGTGACCCGGCAGGACGGCACCCGTCAGCTCACCATCGCTGGCTGGCCGGTCTACCGCTACATCGGTGACAAGAAGCCCGGCCAGTGGAAGGGCCAGGCTGTCGGCGGCACCTGGTTCGTGGTCCAGCCGGATGGCAAGAAGAACCTGAGCTGCCTGCCCAAGGGCACGCCGAAGGCGGTCGCACCGCCGGCGGACAGCGGCTCGAACGACGCTGGCGGCTCGGGCTACTCGTACTGAGCCTGGTCGCCCACGAGGGCACGGTGGTCGGTCGTCGCCGGGGAGGGCGCGACCGGCCACCGTCGTGCTGAGGGACCTTCGGGGCTCAGCGGCATCAGCCGTCCCAACGGCAGCGCCAACATTCGGCAATGGGAGGGCACCGCCCACCGCCCTCATTCCGGTACTCTTCCGGCCGCTGCGGCTGCGCGGCGACATGGGAGGGAACCAATCTTGACCACACTCATCGCCCTTCTCGTGGCCGTCGTGCCCGGGGCGCTGCTCGGCTTCGCCCTTCCGCCGGGGCGGTACCGCTGGGTTGCCTGGGCGGCCGCCCCCGCCCTGACCCTGGGCCTGATCGCGCTGGCGATGGCCTGGCTGCCCGCGCTCGGGCTGCCCGACAGCGCCTCGGCGGCGCTCGTCGCGGAGCTGCTCGTGGCCGGCGCCGCTGTCGCGTTCTCCCAACTGCTGTACCGGCGCAAGGCCGCTGACCAGCAGCCAGCCGCCGAGCGCGGCACCGACGACGACACGAACGGCGACCAACGCCGCTCAAAGGTGTCGCGCTTCCGGATCCGGCCGGTCCTGCCGCGCCGCGCCGACCTGATCGCCGTCGCCGTGCCGTCGGTGGTGACCCTGGCGTACGGCTGGGCGATGGTGGGGAGACTCGCCGCCACTCCCGGCTGGGACGCGATGAACCACGGGTACATGGCGAGGCGCATTCTGGACACGAACAGCGTCGACATTCCCTCGGTGTGCAGTTCGGGTTCGACCGACACGGTCACCTCGTGCGAGTTCTACCCGCTGGCGGAGAACGTCGCCTGGGCGCAGGCGACCCACCTGTCCGGCGGGTTGCTGAGCACGACGATGACCGCGTGGGCGATAGTCATCGGGCCGCTCGCCCTGGTCGCCGGCATCTACGCCGCCGTCCGGATCCTCCGCGGGGGACCGGTGATCGCGGCCGCCGCCGCCACCGCTCCGGCCTTCCTGGGCCCGATGTGGACCTCACTGATCACCGGTCGGGTCAACGAGCAGACGGCTCCCTGTCTGGCCGGTGGGGTCGCCCTGCTGCTCGCACTCTCCCTGCGCGGCCCACACCCGGTACGGCTCGGCCTGCTGGCCGGCCTCGGGGGCGCCGGCATCGTGATGATGCACTCGTACGACGTCCTCTTCGTCGGCGTGCTCGCGCTCGGTTTCCTCCTGGTGGTGCCGGGGGCCCTGACCTGGCGCCGCAGCGGGGCGGGCATCGGCGCGGCGGCCGTCGCGGGCCTCGTCCCGATCCTGCCCCTGATCGGCGTCATCCTGGGCGCCGGCGGTGAGCGGATCACCGAGCCGCCCGACCTGCTCGGCCAGTGGGGCAAGGCGATCGAATACTGGGTCACCGATCCGCAACGCTACGTGCTGTGGGGCTTCCCGGTGCCGGGCAACAATGCCCAGCTCGACGGGCTGGCCGTTCAGGTCGGCGTTTGGATCGTCATCGCCTGCCTGCTCGCGTCTCCCCTGTCGCTGGTGCTGCCGCAGGTGCGCTGGGCCCGCCCGTGGCTGCTGGCCGGCGTCTTGTTCACGCTCCTGGGGATCTGGACCGTCGCGTCAGGCTCGTCGGCCGCACAGGCCCTGGCCGGCCTCTGGTACGGCGACGCCGAACGACCGCGTTCGATGATCTTCCCGGTGTACGGGGTGCTGACAGTGGCGGGCGCGACAGTCATCGGGTTGGGAGTCCAGTGGTTGCTCGTGCGGTTCGTCGCCCGTGCCGGGACACTGCGCGGATCCGCTGTCCCCACCGCGGTCGCGGCCTCGGTCGTGGTCGCGAGTCTGGCGTCGCTCGCCCTGGTGCCCGACACGTGGCGTCCGCTGCGAAAGACGATGGTGCAGCGGGCACCGGTCGGGCAGGAGTACACCCGGACGTTCGAGTGGCTGGCCGAGCACACGCCGCCGGACAAGGTGGTCGCGTACGACCGGCACCGGCAGTTCATGTCCTGGGCTCACGCCGACTACGGCGTCCCGACGCTGTTCGGGATACCGCCGCTGGAGAAGGTGGGCCGGGACAACTACACGGACCGGTGGCGGGCGTTCACCTGGCTGGTCAACCAGAAGGGGCCGAAGAACCAGGGCTGCACGGTACGCCGGTTCGGTATCGAGTACGTGGTGGTGGGCGGCCGCGACTACAAGGGCTGGCGGGCGAACTACGAGCAGAAGCGGCTCGACGACAGCAAACGGGTGACCCTGGTCCACCGGGAGGGCCACGTGCGGATCTACCAGGTCACCGATGCGGGTCGGGCCTGTTCGTCCGCGCAGTGAGTTTCGCCGTCGGCACCGACGGTACGTCGTGAATGGTAAATGCACCATTTGCCAGATGTAATCCGAACGGACAGTTACCACGAGGTGAGGAGAGGGTGTTCCCGCGGAGATCGCACTGGTACCTTTCCGCTGCGCGACCGGCGGGGTGAGGCGGCCGCCCATGCGGCATGCCCGCACAGGCGGTGGGACGACGCCGACCGCTCGCCGGTCGACGACAGGAAACGGGGGCAAGGCGTGGAACGCAGGGTGATCGTTGCCCTTCCGCGGTCGGAACGGAGTGGCGCGGCCCGCCCGCGCCGCCGGATCGCGAGTGACGCGCGTACGCGTCGGAACGGCGGTCGAGCATGATGCTGCGCCCTCACCGGGTGGTGCCGAAGGCGTACCGGGACAAGCTCATCCAGCTCGTGCCGCCTCAGCGGCAGCTCTGGCTCGTCCGTCGGTTGACCCAGGTCACCGCCGCCCGCCGATCCCGGACCGCGCCCGGTGAGGTGCGTCAGGTCCGGGATGTCGACGGCCACCGGGTGCAGGCCCGGGTCGTCGAGGAGGCGACGCCGCTGGCCCTCCGGCAGCGCAACCTGGACCTGGTCACCCGGGCGTTCGACAAGGCCGGGATCGACGGTTTCCACGTGCGGCACGCCGACGACCTGCGCAGCGCGATCGCCGTGCCGCGCAAGCACCGGGTGAAGGTGCTCAAGGTGCTCGCCCGGGCCACGTCGACCGACGGGGTCACCCTGCGATTCGTCGACTCCGCCCGCCGTGAGGTCGGCGCCAGCCACCGTGACGCCATCGCACAGGTCTTCCACGCGGTCACCGACCCCTTCGGTCACACAGTCCTCGGCAGCGCCTTTGCCTGCGAGGTCGAGTTCTGGCGTACGGTCTCGCCGCAGGAGAAGCCCGAGGCGGACCTCGTAGCGCCGCGCGGCAACCAGGTGGCCACCGCCGTACCGGAGACGGGCGAAATGATCCGCATCCCGGCGTCCCAGCTCAGCCGCTTCGTGCCGGCCGGTGGGCCGGCCACCTACCGCACCCGTTCCGAGTTCGCCGGCCTGGGCCACGAGCACATCACCTTCCCGATCGACCTCGTCTACACCTGGGTCGACGGTGACGACAGCGACTGGCAGGCCCGGAAGAACGCGGCCCTGCGCGAGCACGGGCAGGCCGAGATCAATCTGGTCGGCGCACACTCCTCCCGCTACGCCAGCCGCGACGAGCTGCGGTATTCACTGCGCTCCGTGGTGTCGTTCGCGCCGTGGGTCCGGCAGATCTACCTGGTGACCGACGACCAGGTCCCGCCGTGGCTGGACGTCGAGCACCCGACGGTGCGGGTGGTGCGCCACCGCGAGATCTTCGGTGACACCGGCCAGCTGCCGACCTTCAACTCGCACGCCATCGAGTCCCGGTTGCACCTCATCCCGGGCCTCAGCGAGCACTTCATCTACGTCAACGACGACATGTTCTTCGGGCGCCCGCTGCTCCCGACCACGTTCTTCCACGCCAACGGCATCGCGAAGTTCTTCCCGTCGCCGGCCCAGTTGGACGTCGGCCCGGCGACCGTCTACGACGCACCGGTGACCGCGGCCGGCAAGAACAACCGCCGGCACATCGAGGAACGGTTCGGACGCACCATCACGCAGAAGATGCGGCACGTCCCCTACCCGCTGCGCAGAAGCGTGCTGGAGGACATCGAGCGGCATCTGCCGGCCGAGGTGGTGGGTACCGCCGGGCATCAGTTCCGGCACCCGAAAGATCTCTCGATCCCGTCCTCGTTGCAGCACTACTGGTCGTTCTTCTCCGGTCAGGCGGTGCCCGGGTCGATCCGCTACACGTACGCCGACCTGGCCGAACCGTCCACCCCGGTGAAGCTGGCCAACCTGCTGGCCCGGCGGCACTGTGACGTGTTCTGCCTGAACGACACCGACTCCGGCGAGGTTCTGCTCTCCGAGCAGCTCGCCATGCTGACCGACTTCCTTTCGGCGTACTTCCCATTCCGAGCGCCGTTCGAGCTCCCGGCCGAGGTCGAGGCGGAGCGGGCGAGGATGACGGCGACGGCGCGGGCCGCGACGTACCTTCCGGAGGCCGCCGCGGTCGCCGGTGAGCACCCCCTTACGGCGGGCGGGGTCGACGGGACGACCGACGAACCCGAGTGGGTCCGATGAACCCGGCCAACCGGATGGCGCAGCCCCGCCTGCTGCAGGCGATGCACGGTGCCCGCCGTCGCGCCGGTCTGGTCACCGACCGGCTCGTCGAGCGGGTCACCCGCCTGCGGCACGACCCGGTGGCTGGGCTGCCGCCGGCCGAGTGCGACTTCTTCGCCGTCCTCGACGGGCGCACGCTGCACGTACACGCGGTGCTGCCGGCCGACACCGAACCGACCGACCAGGCCGTGATTTTCTTCGTCCGCGACGGCGACACGCTCCACTGCCCGGCGAGGGTCCGGCGGGAGGCCGGTCGGCTCGCCGTGGAGGCGGTGGCCCGTCTCGGTGACTCCACCGACGAGATCGCGCTGGACAAAGGCATCTGGTCGATGGGGCTCGCTGTGGACGCCGGCCCGGCGGGTGAACGTCGCTTCTCCCTGACGGTCGAGGAGACCCCGGATCGGGACGGACCGACAGTGGGCAACCCGCCGCACCCGGTGTCCGGCTGGTCGTACCGACCAGGGCGCAGCGGCGACGGGCTCGCACAGCTCACCGTCACCGGCGCGCGCGCCAGGGCCGAGGTGGTCCAGCTCGCGACCGGCCACGCCGAGGCCCGGATCCGGGCCCGGTTCGTCGGCGTACGGGCGCAGGACGCTCCGGCGATCGTCTTCACGCCGCGAGGCGGTGGCACCGACGTGGTCGTGCCCATCGCGCCGGTCGGCGACGACTTCGAGTTCGTCGTGCCCCTCGCCGACCTGGCGCCGGACCAACTGGGCGAGGAGGTCATCTGGGAAGCGTGGGTGCGCACCTCCGCCACCCGCATGGTCCGGCTCGGCCGGTTCCTGCACGACCTCACCGACCCGCGTACGGTCCTCCGCGTCAGCCGGGCCGTTCTGCCGCTCGACGGCGACCAGTTCGCTGGTTACCGCCCGTACTACACCCCAGCCGGCAATTTGGCGGTGGCCTGCCTCCGCTTCACACGTTTCACGGGGACCCCGAGTTGAAGATCACATTCCTCCTGCTGACCGCCGATGCCATGGGCGGCACGGAACGCGCCATCCTCACGCAGGCCGACCACCTCGCGCGACGTCACACGGTCGAAGTGATCAGCGTCTACCGCACCAGCGACGAGGGCTTCTTCCAGGCCGACGAGCGGGTACAAATGCGGTACCTGGTCGACCTGACCGGCCCGGCCCCGCGGCCGATCCGCCCGACGAGCGTCGACGACGAGGCGTACGCGGCGCTGCACCGCAGCCCGAGCCGGTTGATGCCGGCCCGGTGGGAGAAGCAGGGCAGCCGCCTGGCCGACCTGGAGATCGACCGGGCGCTGCGGTCGCTCGACACCGACGTGCTCGTCTCCTCCTCGCCGGCGCTGATGGCCATGGCCACCACACTGGCGCCGCCCTCCGTGGTCACCGTGCACCAGGAGCATCGACCGTCGCAGTTGCGGGGCGGAACCGGCGAGCCGCTGTTCCAGTTCGCCCCGCGACTGGACGCGCTGGTGGTGCTGACCGACCGCACCCGGGACTGGTTCGTCGACACCTTCGCCTCGTCCTGCCCGCGGATCGAGGTCATCCAGAACAGCATCCCCGACGGGTTCCGTCCCCGGTCCACCCTCCGCAACCCGGTGGTGAGCGTGGCAGGCCGGATGGTGCCGGAGAAGCGGATCGACCACGCCATCCGCGCCTTCCGCACGGTCGCCGACACGTACCCGGAGTGGACGCTGCGGATCTTCGGCGACGGCCCGCTGCTCGGGGAGATGCGCGGCCTCGCCGCCGACCTCGGCCTGAGCGACAACGTGCAGGTGCTCGGACCAACCAACCGGATGGTCGAGGAGTGGTCGAAGACCAGCATCGCGCTGCTCTCCTCGCGCGACGGTGAGGCGCTGCCGTTGGTGCTGCTGGAGGCGTTCGCGGCCGGCGTGCCGGCGGTGGCGTACGACATCCAGACCGGTCCGGCCGAGATCATCACCCACGGCGCGAATGGTTTCCTGGTCAGCTCGGGCGACATCGACGGTCTGGCCGACGCGATGATGAAGCTCATCGCGGATGATCAGCGGCGGCAGGACTTCGGTGACAGTGCCCTGCGCGCCGCCGAGGACTACCGCATCGATCCGATCATGCACCGCTGGGAGCAGCTCTACGCGGACCTGATCGCGGGGCGGGCCGAGGGCGAGCAGGCGCGTGCCGACCGGCTCGCGGCGTGGATCGGGCGCACCGGCGGAGCCGGCTTCGCTCCCGCCGCTCCCCGTCCCGCTCATGTCACGAGCGGGTTGGACGTGGCGACCGTCGAGGAGCGCATCCAGGAGGCCGTCGCGGGGCTGGTCCGCTCCGGCGGTCGCCTCAGCGTCGTCCGGGACAACCTGACACCCGCCGACGCCGCGCACGAAAACTTCACAGCGGTGACCGATCTCCTTTGGCGCCATGGCATCTCCTACTGGGTGGCGCGCGACCACGGCGTCCGATACCGGGTGGTGGTCGCCCCGGAGCATCGCGACGCGGTCTTCGCCGCCTTCGCTGAGGAGTTCTCCGCCGCGCCCTTCTACGCCGAGACCCTCACCACGGGGGCCAAGGTCACGGCCGTGACCCTCGCCGCGTGCCTCACCAGCGAGAGTCAGGCCGCCGAGGCCATCGGCCTGCGGCTGTTCCGCCCGGTGGTGTCGTCGTCGCGGACCCTCCGGTACGGGCCCGCGCTCGGCTGTGACGTCGAGTTCTGGACCCCGTCCCAGGACGGCTCGGCGCTGGTCGCCACTCGTCCCACACTGCTCGGCCCCAGCGTCCCGGTGGCGGCCATGACACCGGCCACCCTGACCGTGCGGGGTCGGGAGCATCCCACCATCGAGCCCTTCACCCACCGACTCGTATCCGATCTGGACTTCCCGGTCGACGTCGTCTACACCTGGGTGGACGGCGACGACCCGCAGTGGCGCGCGGCCAAGGACCGGGTCCTCGCGGAGCTGGGGCGGGAGCCACTCGCCGCGGCGGACGGATCGGCTCGTTTCCGGGACCGCGACGAGCTGCGCTACTCGCTGCGCTCCATCGACATGTACGCGCCGTGGGTCCGCAACATCTACGTGGTGACGGCGGGGCAGACGCCGGCCTGGCTCGACACCGACCACCCCCGGGTCTCCGTCGTCGACCACCGCGAGCTGTTCGGTGGACGCGGCACCCTGCCGACGTTCAACTCACACGCCATCGAGTCGCAACTGCACCACATCGAGGGCCTCGCCGAGCACTTCATCTATTTCAACGACGACTTCTTCCTGGGCCGCCCGATCCGGCAGACGCTGTTCTTCGACCCGACCGGCCTGGCGAAGTTCTTCCTGTCGCCGACACCGATTCCGATGCTCGACGTCGCGGCGGAGGACGACTACAACTTCAGCGCGGCCAAGAACAACCGCCAGCTGATCCGGAGCGCGTTCGGTCGTACGCTGACCCATGGCCTGCTACACGCGCCGTACGCGATGACCCGCAGCATCGCCAACGACCTGGATCGGCAGTTCGCCGATGACGTGAAGCTCACCGCCTCGTCCCAGCTACGGTCCCACTCGGACGTCTCGGTCGCGTCCTCGCTGCACCACTACGTCGGCTACCTCACCGGGCGGTCCGTGCCGGGCAGCATCCGGATGAGCTACGTCAACACCGGCGAGCCGTCGGAGCACCCGCAGCTGACCCAGATCATGACGACCCGGAGCTACGACTCGTTCTGCCTGAACGACACTCACCACGGTCACCTCGACGCGGCGGAGCAGGGCCGGATCGTCATGACCTTCCTCGAGAGCTACTTCCCCGTGGCCAGTCAGTTCGAGCGAGGCAGCATCCGCAACCGGGCCCGCTGAGCGGAGCCCTGTCGAGGTTCCCGCTCAGCGGGAACCTCGACTTCGGGTCTACCGCGGCGGAAGGTCCGGTCCCGGGCGGCGATCCTCCGCCTGCTGGGCGGCATGCCGGCCGGAGGCGATGCGGCCCGAGGGTAGCGTCGGCGCGTCCAGCCGCGGTCCTACCCGGGGTTTGTGCACCACAGCCGAGTCCACATGCCGGCCGACCCGGAGTGCGGGGGTCGTCGGCGCGTCCAACTGCCTGCCGCGCCGGTCGGCGCCGCGAGCCTGTCGCCACAGGTCGGTGGCCCCGAACTTCCGGCGTTCGGCGATCACCTCGTCGGGCAGCTCGAACGGCGCCGGGAAGGGCAGGTAGCGCGGCAGGAAGTCGGCCAGCATGCTCTCCTGCTCCTGGAACGCATTCGGGTCCGAGTCGGTGTCGTTGAGGCAGAAGACGTCACGGTGCCGACGAGCGAGCAACTCGGTGAGGCGGGCGGGCGTCGAGGGATGACCGAGGTCGGCGTACTCGTACTCGATGTCCCCGGGGACCGCCTGTGCGGTCAGGTACGCCCAGTACTGGTGCAGCGACGACGGGATCGAGAGGTCGCCGTGGTGGCGGAAACGGTGCTGGGCGGTCGCCGTCACGTCCGCCTGCAGGGTGACCTCGATCTGGCGCATGATGCTGCGCCGGAGTGCGAACGGCGTGTGCTTCATCTTCTGGGTGATCGTGACGCCGAACTGCCGCTGGATGTGCCGGCGGTTGTTCTTCCCGGCAGCCTTCACCGGCGCGTCGGTCGGCTTCGCCTCACCCAGCCCGAACTGCGCCGGTGACAGGAAGAACTTCGCGATCCCGTTGGCGTGGAAGAAGTGCGTCGGCAGCAGTGGCCGGCCCAGGAAGACGTCGTCGTTGAGGTAGAGGAAGTGTTCGGCCAGACCGTCGATGCGATGCAGCCGGGCCTCGATGGCGTGGGAGTTGAACGACGACTGACCGCCGAGGTCGGCGAAGAGCTCGGCGTGCGACACGACGGTGACCATCGGGTGCGTCGGGTCGAGCCAGCTGGGCAACTGACTGTCGGTGATCAGGAAGATCCGGCGCAGCCACGGCGCGAAGCTGTGCAGCGAGCGCATCGAATACCGCAGCTCGTCGCGGTTGTGGTAGCGCGATGTGTTCGCCGCGATCGCGTGCAGCGGACCATCGGGGGTGCCGAGTGCTGCCATCTTCCGCTTCAACCACTCCGGGTCCGAACCGTCCACCCAGGTGTAGACGGCGTCGATCGGAAAGCCCACCCGGTCGGGGGCGCGAACGGTGAGATCCCGCCGGGTGCGGTACGTGTGGTCGTCCGCCTCGGGCACGAAGTGGCTGAGCAGCGCGGCGGCGACCCGGACCGGCTCCGCCCCGACGGGCGCCTCGTCGATCACCGCGTTGTGCCGGGGGGCGCGGACCACGTCGTCGTGTCGCGTCCAGAACTCGACTTCGCAGGCGAACTGCGCGCCGAGGACCACACCCGCTCGGGCGTCGGTCATCGGGAACCAGATCTGGAACACCTCTGCCGGCGCCGCCTCCGGCTGATCCCGGCCGGGCAGCACCTCGACGACCCGGACGTGCGCGCCCGCCAGCGCGGGCGCCGACCGCACCAGCCGACTGACGGCGGCACGGTGGTCGTCGAGAACCGCTACCGAGCTGCGGAGGAAGTCATCGTTACGCAGGCAGTGGTAGTCGATGCCGGCCGATTCCAGGGCACTCGTGACCGCCGTCAGGTTGCGGTGCCACAGCTCCAACGGCGTGGCCGTGGCGACCACCTCGGCCCGGGTACGGACGCCGCCGTCAGGAACCGTCACCCGGGCACCCAGCGGGTGGACAGTGCCGCCCCCGCGCGGCCCGGAGAGGGCACGAACGACCCCCATCCGCCGGTGCGCGGGAAGCAGGTTGACCAGTCGGCGCCGCACAGGTGGGGGCAGCGCGCGGTAGATCCGTAAAGCGATCATGCGGGAGGCCGTTCTGGACGGACGTTCACTCGCGCAGCCATCACCGCATGCCTCTCCACAGCTCCCCGTGACGCTGCGCGACGAGCCGGGCAGGGTTGAGGCGCACGCAGCGACTGCCGCGGATCACCGACCACCACCCAACCCCGGGCCTGCCCGTTCCGGACGGGTATAGCCGCCGCAGGTGAGCCCGAAGCAGCACCGTTCACCTACTGGTCACCAAACAACCACACGATCGATGCCCCGGCCCACCAGCAATCGTCACATATAATAGTCTTGCACCATTTCGCCCAATTAATTTTGTCCGTTCGGTTGGTGCGAATGCGGCACAACGGTGGACCGATGGTGTCTTCCCGCTGCTGCCGGATCCGGCCGTGTACCGGTATACCGGCTACCCGTGCCGCCTCGGTGCCTGGCACAGTGGCGGAGTGACCGCCACGGAGCCCGCCGCGACCAGGGTGCTGCACCCGCCGGTCGGCTACCGGCTGACCGCCTCGGTCCGCGCGCTCACCTTCAGCCCGTACGACCCGTGCGCCCGGGTGGCGGCCGGCACCTTCTGGTGGGCCACGCGCACCCCGGACGGTCCGGCCACGCTCGCGCTGCGACCGGCTGGCGGCGAGTTGCTCGCGGAGGGGTACGGGCCCGGCGCCGAGCACGTCGTCGCCCGCGCCGATGCGATCGCGGGGCTGCGCGACGACCTGACCGGCTTCACCGAGCTGGCCGCGGCGCACCCGCTGGTCGCCCGGCTGGCCCGGGAGCACCGGGGGCTCCGGATGCCCGCCACCGGGGAGGTCTTCCCTCGGCTGCTGCGCGCAGTCTTCGAGCAGAAGGTCACCGGTAAGGAGGCCTACCGGGCGTACGCGGCGATGGTGCGGCACTTCCGGGAGCCAGCTCCCGGCCCGTTGCAGCCGCTGCTCCTGCCGCCCGAGGCAGCCGCTGTGGCCGCGACCCCGTACTGGGTGTTCCATCCGTTCGGGGTGGAGCAGCGCCGGGCCGACACGCTCCGTCGCGCCGCGGCGCTCGCCGACCGCCTGGAGCGCAGCACCGACGCCACCGACGCCACCCGCCGGCTGACCGCCATCCCCGGCATCGGGCCGTGGACGGCCGCCGAGGTGGTCCGGATCGCCTACGGCGACCCGGACGCGGTCAGCGTGGGCGACTACCACATCCCGAACACCGTGGCCTGGGCGCTCGCTGGCGAACCGAGGGGCGACGACGCCCGGATGATGGCCCTGCTGGAGCCGTTCCGAGGTCACCGGGGTCGGGTGTGTCTGCTGCTGGAGGCGGCCGGCATCCGGGCACCGAAGTACGGCCCGCGCGCCCCGATCCGCTCGTTCGCCCGGTTCTAGAGTCTCGCCGGCGCCACGGCGGTCAGCGACCGGCGCAGAGCCGACGCAGGGTGCGGCCGAGCCACCAGGCGTACGTGTGCTGCACGGCCCGGACCGCCGGGCCTCCGGCGCGGGTGAACCAGCGGTCCGGCAGGCTGAACGCGCGGACCTCGAACCAGACCGCACCGGTGTCGTCGCGGACGACCTCGAACGCCTCCTCGCCCCGCTCCGGGTGCCCGGGCAGGGTGCCGTAGCCGAAGCCGGCGAGGGTGGGCGAGTCCGCGCTCCAGACCACCTCACACGGCCCCCAGAGGCGGGCCGGGCCGACCCCGAGGCCGGAGGTCACCAGCACACCGGCGGTGGCCCGCGGCGCGGCGGTCCGGATCCGGACGCCGGCGGCGCGGTGCAGCCGCCAGCTCAACACCGCGTCGGCGGCGGTGTCGAAGCAGCCGCCGGGCAACGGATACCGGTGGCTCAGGTGGTGGTACCCGCCGGGCAGCGGCCCGTGCCGGGTCGACCCCACCTCCGGGTACGTCAGCTCGGCCACCGTTGCCCCCTCGACCTCGACCGGACACGGGTCAGGGTACGGCCGGTGCGGTCGGGCCGCCCGTCGATGGCGACGACGGCTGTGGTGTGCTGCCCCGATGAACGCAGAGGCGAGCATCGTTCCGGCCGGTGTCGTGGACGCCGGCGAGATCCTCACCGTGCAGCGCGCCGCGTACCTGAGCGAGGCGCAGCACTACGCCGATCCGTTCCTGCCTCCGCTGACCGAGACGTTGGACGAGGTCGCTGCGGTGCTGGCCGGCCCGAGCATCGTGCTCGCCGCCCGGTTGGGGCACCGGCTGGTCGGCTCGGTGCGGGCCCACCTGGACGGGGACACGGCGCACGTCGGCCGTCTCTCGGTCGCCCCGGACCAGCAGGGGCGGGGTGTCGGGGCGCAGCTGCTCACCGCCATCGAGCGGGCCTGTGCCGGCCGGGTGGCCCGGTTCACCCTGTTCACCGGCGCGGACAGCGCGCGCAACCTGCTGTTGTACCAGCGGCACGGCTACCGGATCGTGGCGCACCGCCCGGACCCGAACGGCATCTCGTTGGCCGTGTTGGAGAAGCCGGCCGTCAGCCCCGCTCGCAGCGACGCCTGAGCCCGTCGGCCTCCATCCGCACGTAGCGGCGGAACAGCCCGCCGTACAGCCGGCCGATCAGGCCAGCCAGCGGGCCGGACTGGCTGAAGGCCAACTCGACGCGGGTACGCCCGTCGGGCAGCGGCAGCAGCCGGTGCTCCGCCGTGGTCCGTACACCGGGGGCGTCGGAGGCCCAGACGAACTCCCGCCGCTCGGTCAGCTCGGTGACCCGCCAGACCGCCGGCCGCAGCTTCGGCTGGGTCAGCCGTGCGGTCGCGCCGACGGCGAGCGGCCCCGGCTCCCCCCGCTCGGCCCGGGTGACCGAGTCCGTCCACTCGGGCCAGCGGGGCACGTCGACCAGCACCGCCCAGATTGGCTCGGCGTCCGCGGCGATCTTCGTGTCGGCCTCGAACCGCATCGTGTCCCCTCCCCGGCGGCGCCGCTCGGCACCGCCACGGGTGCAGACGAGGCCGCCGGGAGCATTGTGACACCGACGCTCGATCCCGTCCGACCCTCCTCAGTGGAGGTAGCTCGGTCCTGCAACCCGCAGTTCCGGCCGCACACCACACGCCGTCGCGCGCCGATCAGGCGGCCTCGTGCAGGTCGGCCAGGGTGAGCGGGGTACGCCGACGCAGCAGTTCCTCCAGCTCGGGCACCGAGCCGACCTCGCCGAGCACGTTCCGACCGCCGCCGTACCGCTCCGGGTAGCGGCGGGTCAGCCGGAAGCGGTGGCGGCCCCGGATCAGCTCGACGCTCACCCGCCACCGCCCGCAGCAGCCACAGACCCACTCGGACACCTCGCGAAAATAGCTCTGACCTGGGGTTATTCGATTCGCCCGGTGGGGACGAGCGGCGCGTAGCCGGACACGCCGCCCCGCCATGCACGGTGATCTGCCTCACGACTGTCGGCACCGTCTGATTGACTGGTCGGCGTGGACCTGCCGATCAACCCGCCGGTCGAACCGATGCTGGCCAAGAGCGTTCCCAAGCTGCCCGTCACGCCCGGGGTGACCTACGAGCCCAAGTGGGACGGGTTCCGGTGCATCGTGTTCCGCGACGGCGACGAGGTCGAGTTGGCCAGCCGGGGCGGCAAGTCGATGACCCGCTACTTCCCGGAGGTGGTCGAGCAGGCCCGCCGGCAGCTGCCGGAGCGGTGTGCTGTCGACGGGGAGTTGATCGTGATTCGGCGCGACGGGCCGAGCGGCCAGCCCCGGCTGGATTTCGAGCTGCTGGCCCAGCGCGTTCACCCGGCCGCGTCCCGGGTGAAGATGCTGGCCGAGACCACCCCGGCCGACTTCGTCGCGTTCGACCTGCTGGCGATCGGTGACGAGGCCCTGCTCGACCAGCCCTACCCGCGCCGCCGGGAGCGGCTCGTCGAGGCGCTGGCCGGGGTGCGCCCGCCGGTGCACGTCACCCAGGTCACCACCGACCCGGACACCGCGCGGCGCTGGTTCGACGTCTTCGAGGGCGCCGGGCTGGACGGTTTGATCGTCAAGCCGGCCGACCTGCCGTACGAGCCGGGCAAGCGACTGATGTTCAAGGTCAAGCATGCCCGCACCGCCGACGCGGTGGTGGCCGGCTTCCGCTGGCACAAGTCCGGGCCGGTGGTGGGTTCGCTGCTGCTCGGCCTGTACGACGACGCCGGGGTCCTGCACCACGTGGGCGTGAGCGCGTCGTTCAGCATGGCCCGACGGGCCGAGTTGCTCGACGAGCTGGCGCCCTATCGGGACACCGGCGGCGAGCACCCGTGGGTGCACGGCGACCACGAGCGTGGCCAACGCATTCCGGGCGGGGTCAGCCGATGGACCGGCACGAAGAACCTGGAGTGGGAGCCGGTGCGCCCGGAGCTGGTGGTCGAGGTGGGCTACGACGCCATGGAGGGCGAACGGTTCCGGCACACCGCCCAGTTCGTGCGGTGGCGCCCGGACCGCGACCCCCGATCCTGCCGCTACGACCAGCTCGACCGGCCGATCCGCTTCGACGTGGACCAGGTGCTGCGCGGCGACCCGACGGCCACCGTGGACCGAGCCGCCACCGGCTCGGCGTAGCCTGGCCGTCGACCCGATTCCGGAGGACCACGTGACCCGCACCGCCGACCAGCCTCGGATGGCGACCAGCCGCCGGGTCCGTCGCACTCTGGCCGCCTTCGGCGTCGCCGCGCTGCTCACCGCCGGTTGCACGCTGCCGGCGTTCGCGCCGCGCACCGAGGTGGAGGGCGCGGCCGCCCCGACCGGCAGCGCACCGAACTGGCGGCCCTGCCCGGAGGTGCCCGACGAGCTGGTCGGTCGGAGCGCACCGAACATGCGCTACGAGTGCACCCGGATCGCGGTGCCCCGCGACTGGGGCACCGGCAGCGGGGCGAGCGCCGGCCCGGGCGTCGGGCAGACCTTCGAGATCGCCCTGCTGCGCGCCCGGTCCACCAAACAGCGCGACCGGATAGGTTCGTTGGTGATCAACCCGGGCGGCCCGGGCGGCTCCGGTGTCGACACCGCCGTCTACCTCTCCTTCGGCCCCCAGTTCGGCGGGCTGCCCGCCTCGATCACCGAACGCTTCGACATCGTCGGCTTCGACCCGCGCGGGGTCTCCCGGTCCAGCCCGGTGAAGTGCATCTCCGACGCCGACCTGGACGCCAGCTTCGGGTTCGACCCGGACCCGGCGAGCCAGTCGGCATTCGACGGTTTCGTCGGCCTGAGCCAGCGGATCGGGCGCGGTTGCGGCGACCGCTACGGCGACCAGTTGCCGCTGTACGGCACCGAGCAGGCCGCCCGTGACATGGACGCGGTACGCGCCGCCGTGGGCGACGACAAGCTCACCTACCTGGGCTACTCCTACGGCACCCTGCTCGGTGCCACGTACGCCCAGCTCTACCCGCAGCGGGTGCGGGCGCTGGTGCTCGACGGCGCTGTCGACCCGCAGCAGCGGCTGGTCGAGGGCTCGGAGAGCCAGGCTCGCGGCTTCGAACGGGCCTTCACCAACTTCACGCGCTGGTGCGCGGCGAACGCCGGCCGCTGCCCGATCGCCCCGGACGCCCGTGCCGCTGTCACCTCGGCCATCGACAAGGCCAAGGTCTCCCCGGTACGCGGCGCGGACGGGCGGGAGGCCACCGCGGGCTGGGTGTTCTACGCCGTCATCTCCTCGCTCTACACGGAATCCGGCTGGCAGGAGCTGGCCCAGGCGATCGACAAGCTGGCCGAGGGCGACCCGAAGGACGTGTTCCGGCTCGCCGACGCTTACGCCGGCCGGGAGGACGACGGGCACTACTCGAACCTGTTCGACGCCAACCTGGCCATCAACTGCGCCGACGAGACGGAGAAGCCGAGCCGGGCGCAGATCCGGCAGTTGCAGTCCGAGTGGCGCGGGAAATACCCGCTGTTCGGGCCGGCGTTGGCGGTCGGCATGCTGAGCTGCGTCGAGTGGCCGGGCGGGCGCGACCCGTACCCGACCGGGAAGGCGAACGGCGCACCGCCGATCGTGGTCGTCGGCACCACCGGCGACCCGGCGACGCCGTACGAGCAGACCCCACGGCTCGCGTCGATGCTGGGCGTCGGTCGGGTGCTGACCTGGGAGGGCGAGGGGCACACCGCGTACCCGCAGACGTCCTGCATCACCAACGCGGTCGACGCCTACCTGATCGACCTGACCGTGCCACCGGAGGGGCAGCGCTGCCCGGCCCGCTGACCGGCTGGGTCGGCGGCAGTGGGGGCAGATCGATCCCCTGCCGGGCGGCCAACTCCTCCAGCAGCGCCCGCATCCGGCGCACGTCCGCCTTGAGCTGCTCCTGCTCCTCATGCTCGAAGGCGTCGTCGTCGACGATGAGCCGGCTCGCGAAGTGCGCGGTGATCAGCGGAATGACCAGCAGCACCATGGTCGAGATGAGCAGCGCGGCCAGTGTGCGGCCCGCCCAGGTGGTCGGCGAGATGTCGCCGTATCCGACGGTGGAGGCGGTCACCACCGCCCACCAGACGGCGTCGGCCGGGCTGCGCTGCTCGACCTCCCCGTAGATGACCCCAGCCACCACGATCATCAACAGGTACGAGGTGATCAGCGTGCGGGGCGAGTTCGCGAACCACACCAACGCCCGGTACACCCAGCGGAACGGCAGCAGCACTAGCTCCATGCCGCCATGCTGCCCGTCGCCCGCAACCGGCACAGACCCATTCGCCGGTTTCGCTGTGCCAGGATCACCGGCATGAGCGACGTGATCTACCGGGAGGCGGTCCGGACCGACCTACCCGCCGTCATCGCTCTGCTCGCCGACGACGTCCTGGGCAAGGCCCGCGACTTCACCGAGATCGACGAGGCGTACGAGAGGGCGTTCGCTGACATCGACGCGGACCCGCGCAACCAGCTGATCGTGGCCGAGCAGGATGGCGAACTGGTCGGCTGCCTGCAGATCACCTACATCCCGGGTCTGGGTCGGCACGGCAGCGAGCGCTCGCTGATCGAGTCGGTCCGGGTCCGCTCCGACCGGCGTGGCCAGGGGCTGGGCCGGGACCTGATGATCTGGGCGGTCGACCAGGCCCGGCAGCGCGGCTGCGCGCTGGTGCAGCTCACCACCGACAAGACCCGCGAGGACGCGCACCGCTTCTACCTGAGCCTCGGCTTCGTGGCCAGCCACGAGGGCATGAAGCTGGCGCTCTGACCAGCTGCGCTGACAGTGCGGGCGGCAGCGTCCGCCGCCGCCCGCCATCCGCCGCCCGCAGCCTCGGCAAAGGTCAGCCGTCGACCAGGCGTCCGTCACGCAGGACGAGCACCCGGTCGGCGAGGTCGATCAGGGCCGGGTCGTGCGTGGCCACCAGGGCCGTCATGCCGCGGGCGTGCACCACCGCGCGCAGCAGGTCCATGATGGATCGACCGGTTTCCGAGTCGAGCTGACCGGTGGGCTCGTCGGCGATGAGCAGGTCCGGCTCGTTGGCCAACGCACGGGCCACAGCGACCCGCTGCTGCTGGCCACCGGAGAGTTCGTACGGGCGCTGCGCGGCGTGCCCGCCCAGGCCGACCAGTTCCAGCAGCACCGCTACGCGCTCTTCCCGCTGCGCGGCCGGCACCTGCGCCAGCCGCAACGGCACGCCCACGTTCTCGGCGGCGGAGAGGATCGGCACCAGCCCGAAGGTCTGGAACACGAACCCGACGGTGCCCCGGCGCAGCCGCAGCAGCTCCGCCTCCCCGGCGGAGGTGACCTCGTGCCCGGCCACCACCACCTGACCGCTGTCCGGCCGGTCCAGCCCGCCGATCAGGTTCAGAAGCGTGGTCTTGCCGGCCCCGGACCGGCCTCGGATGGCGACCAACTCGCCCCGGTTGGCGGTGAACGAGACGTCCCGCACCGCGTGCACGGCGTGCTCACCACGGCCGAAGGTCCTGCTGACCCCACTGACCCGGACCACCTCGTCGGGGTACGCCGCGGACGCGCCGCCGAACCCGGCCGCGCCGGTCACCACCATGTCCTGCCGGCTCATGCCCGTGCTCCCCGCTCCTCCGAGGCCCGGTTGCCGGGCCGTACCTGCACATGGTCCGGCTCCAGGTCGAGCCGGACCCGCTCCTTCAGCGAGAGCGCGTCGACGAACGCAGCCGGCAGCTGCATCCGACCGTTGCGGTCCAGCACCGCGTACTCCTCGCTGACCAGCTCGGTGTTGCCGTCCGCGTCGATCCGCGCGGTCCGGCGTACCTCGGAGGCGGTCCGGCCGTCGCGGATCGCGACGGTCCGGCGGACCTGCGTGGCCACGGCGTGGTCGTGGGTGACAACCACGATGGTCACGCCCAGTTCCGCGTTGATGGTGCGCAGCGCCGCGAAGACCTCCGCGCCGGTCGCCTCGTCCAGCTCACCGGTCGGCTCGTCGGCGAAGAGCACCTCCGGGTCGTTGGCCACCGCCACCGCCACCGCGACCCGCTGCTGTTCGCCGCCGCTGAGCTGCCCGGGGCGCCGATCGGCGCAGTAGCCCACGCCGACCAGGTCGAGCAGTTCCCGGGCCCGCTCCCGGCGGGCCTTGCGGCTGCGCTTGCCGGCCAGCTGCATCGGCAGCTCGACGTTCTCCAGCGCGCTGAGGTACGGCAGCAGGTTGCGGCCGGTCTGCTGCCAGACGAACCCGACCAGCTGCCGGCGGTAGCTCAGCCGTCGCTTGGCGGAGAGCGAGAGCAGGTCGTAGTCGGCCACCCGGGCGATACCGGCGGTCGGGGTGTCCAGGCCGGAGAGGATGTTGAGCAGTGTCGACTTGCCCGAACCGGAGGCGCCGACGATCGCCACCAGCTCACCCCGGTCGATGACCAGGTCGAGCCCTTGCAGGGCGACCACCTCCACCCCCTCGGTCTTGAAGATGCGCACCAGGCCGTCGCAGACGATGTGCCCGCGGAGGCGGTCCTGCCCGCCGGCCCGCTCGGCGGCGCGAAGCGCTGCCCGCTGTTGCAGGGCGGCCAGGTCAGGCACCAGTGGAGTCTGGGCGGTAGCGGTCATCTCAGCTCTCCTCTCCGAGCCGAAGCACCTCTCCGAGGCGCAACCGGCGGTTGTTCAGGGCCTCGACGGCGACCGCGAAGCCGAGGGCGACCGCCCCGAGCGCGAGCACAGCGGCGACCAGAGTGGGCTCGAAAGCCACCCGGACGGGCACACCACTGGTGAACGCGGACAGGCCGAGCACCGGGTTGAGCAGCAGGGGCAGCACAGCGCCGACGAGCGCGCCGGTCAGCACCGACACCGCGACCAGCGGGGTCAACTCGACCAGCAGCAGCCCTCGCCACTGCCGGCGGGACAGGCCGAGGGTGCGCAGCCGGGACAGCACCTGGCCCCGGGCGCGCGCGCCGGCCAGGACGGTGAACGCGATGGCCAGCAGCCCGAGCACCGTGCCGCCGGCGGCGCCGGCCACGAACCCGAAGGCCAGCACCCCGTTCGCCCCGCCCTCGCCGAGATCCCGGCGGACCTCCGCCCGGGTGTCGACGGTGACCCCGATCATCCGTTCCCGACCGGTGACCGTGCCGTCCCGCTGGTAGCGTTCCTGCCCCTGGTCGCCGGCGACGCGTAGCGCCTCGGCATCCAGCGGGTCCCCCGCGATCAGCAGGCTGGTCGGCACGGGTGTGGTGTTACGCGTCGGCAGGGCCTGCCAGGGCAGGATCACGAACCGGCCGGCGTTCGCCGCCAGCATCGGGAAACCGTCAGCGGTGCCGGCCACCCGGAACTCGTACCGCTGGCCCTGCACCGAGATGAAGGCGGAGTCGTCCAGCCCGGCCTTGGCCAGGTCGCCGGCGACCGCCGGTGAGACGATCGCCGGCAGCGGACCCGGGCCGGGCGCGGCGGTGCGCAGCGCGGCGGGAATCGACAGGTCCACCTGCGAGTCGCGGGCCACCTTGGCCAACCCCGAGCCGTCGATGAGCAGCACGTCCGCCTGCCCGATGAAGGCGTCGGTGCCGACCTCGTCGGACGCCAACCGCTCATCGTCCTCGTACAGCACCCTTGTGACGGCCCGGACCCCGGGCAGACGGCCCAGCTCGTCGATGGTGTCGGGTGCGAAGCGCTCCCCGCGGATCACCGCGTCGGCGGGCACGATCTGCGCGGCGGCCCGTTCCCGGCTCGCGTCGACGCCGGCGGCCACGACCGCGCAGAACGCCGCAGTACCGATCGCCAGCACCACCACGACCAGCGGGGCGGCGACCGCCGCTCGGCCGGCGCGGGCCGTGCCGAGGAAGGCCACGCTGCCCCGGGTCCGCGCGGCCAGCCGGCTGACCAGCAACAACGGCCAGGGGTACGCGCGCAGCGCCAGCACCGCCGCCGCGATCGCGAGGAGCACCGGCACCGACACGAGCAGTGGGTCCACCTCGCCGAGAGTCAGACCACGTCGACGCAGCAGCACCGCGGCGAGCCCGGCCAGGAGCAGCAGGGAGACCTCGACGGTGAGCCGACGGGCCGACGGGCGCACCCGGATCAGGTCCCGGCGAGCCGCTCCGCCGGCCGGTACGGCCAGCGTCGCCAACGGCAGTGCCAGCGTGACCAGCACGGCCGCCCCGATGACGTACGGCGTGGTCGGATCCGGTGCACCGGGGAACAGGGTGCCCAGCCACCAGCCCAGCACTGCGGCGATCGGCACCACCAGCACCGACTCGGCGAGGCTGCGCCGGGCGCCGGCGGTGGCCCCGCCCCCACGGGCGCGCAGCAACGCGAACTCCGAGCGACGCCGCCTGGTGGCGAGACTGGCCGCGAGCACGATGAGTCCCGCCAGGGTGGCCAGTACGCCGGCCGCGATCACCGCGAGCAGGGTCCGGACGGCGTCGATCTGGGCGGCGAACGCGCGCAGCGGAACGTCGACGCCCTGGGTCAGGCTCAGGTCCTTCGGCTGGTTGCGCTGCATCACCTGAAGGCCGTCGATCAGCTGGTCCAGCTCGCGTGCGTCGATCCGGTCGACGCCCAGGCGGTACCGCCAGTTGGACTGGATCGGCCAGCCCTCCGCGGCCCGCTTGTTGAGGGGCGACTGCGCGACAACGCCGACGATGACGAACGGCTGGCCATCACCCTGCGGTTCGATGATCCGCAGCAGCTGTGGGAGCCCGTCCCAGATGCCGTTCGCGCTGTCGACGGGGCGGAACAGCCCGGTCACCGTCAGCGGGACGCCGTCGACGAGCCTGCCCTTGTCATCGGTGGTGCCGATACGCAGTTGGCTGCCGGCGCGCAGGTTGAGCTTGCGGGCCACGTCGACGTCGAGCGCCACCTCGATCGGCCGGTCGGGAACGTACGTCTCGCTCGGCCACGCCCCGTCGACGAGGGTGCTCGCCCCCTGAATGTCGGGCATGGCCCGCAGGCCCATGTCGACAAGCAGGTTGCGGGCCGCCAGGTCCGGCCCGACCACCCGGGCCTCTGTGGTCTCGACGCTGTACCACCGCTCGGTCACCGCCGATCGCACCTGTGGCGGCATCTCCGCGGCCAGGGCGTCGAACCGCTCGGCGGCACTGCCCATCGCCGTCCGCTGTGACGTCACCGCCGCAGGGCTGGTGGCGTACGAGATGTCCCGGCGGGCGGCCGGCTCGCTGTTGAGTTGCGCTCGCAGCCCCTGTTCGGCGAGCCGGTTGACCAGCCGGGGCACTCCACTGATCAGCAGCGTGACCACCAGGGTCAGCACCGCCAGCAGCAGGAACTGCCCCCCGTACGCCCGGACCCGCCGGACGGCCGCCCCGACGTTCATCGTTCTCCCCCGATTCGCAGCTGCACCGCCGCCACCCGCTGACGGATGCCGGTGGCGATGAACGCGCTGAAGGCGAGCGCCGCCAGCAGCAGACCGACCGCGGTCAGGCCGATGGGCACCCAGGGCAGCACGAACGCCGCCGGGGGTATCGGCCGGCCGGCGGCCGGGGTGAGGATGACAAGTGGGGCCATCGTCGCGCCGACCGCGGTGCCGAGCAACAACCCGACGCCCACACCGATGCCGGCGAGGAACGTCTGTTCGGCCAGCAGCGCCCGGGCCATCAGCCGGGGCGTGGCGCCGAGGGTGTGCAGGACCGCGAACTCGCCGAGCCGACGCCGGGCGGTGGCCCACACGTCCACCATCAGGCCGACGAGGGCGAGCAGCACCGCGCCGAACGCGGCGGCGAGCATCCCGGTACGCGAGCCGCGCCAGTACGGGTCGTCCGCGGCCGCCTTGATGGCCGCTTCCCGGTTGAGCACTGTGACGCCCGGGAGCGCGCTGGCCGACTGGGCGGCGGCGTTCGCGTCGCCGGCGCCGACCCACCATTCCGGTACCTGTCGCACCGCGCCGCTGCTCCGGATCATCGCGTCGACCGCGGCCGGCAGGTCCAGCAGGACGCCTTCCCCGGTGGTGGCCGGCACGGCGGCCAGTTCGCCGACCAGCCGCACCGGCAGCGTCGCCCCGGAGAGGGTCAGGTCGACGGTGTCGCCGACGCTCAGGCTCAGCGCGTCGCGGACCCCGGGGGTCATCAACGCCGGTACGAACGTGACGTCTCCCCCGCCCGGCACGACAGCGAACCGGGTGGGCGGCTGGTACGCGAACTGCCCGCCGGGGATCACCTCGACCGCGCGGGCCGCAGCGAAGCCGGCGCCGGTGGTCCGTACCGGCGTGGGCTTCTGCCCGAGGGCGGTCACGGCCCAGTCGCCGCTCAATTCGGTCGGTTGGCTCGTGCCGTCGGCCTTGACCACCGTCAGCCCGTCCACCTGGAGTTCGTAGGAGTTGCCGGCGGCCAACCCACCGTCTGCCTCGAAGCCGGCCAGCCGCAGCCGCGCCCCGCCCAGGTCGGGCAGTCGCGTGGTGAACGGGGTGGCCCGGCCGTCGCTGTCGGCGTTGGCCGCCGGCAGCCGCAGGGCGAGCCCGTCGGGGGTGGTGACCAGCAGCGTCACCGCGACCTTCAATGACCGGGCGGCGTTGCTCACCGGGGTACGGATCGTGCCGGTGATCTCACGCGCCCCGGCGGGCAGTTCGACGCCGGCGGGTTCTCCCCGCGCGCCGACCATCCTCCGGTACTGCTCCGACGCCGATCCGTCGCCGAGGCGGTCGGCGAGCCGGACGACGCCCGGGGCGCTGGCCGGGTCGACAGCGATCACTGTCGCCGGCAGGTTCTCCCGCCCGACCCGGATCTCGTCCCGCCACGCCGGCAGCACCCGGTCCACGCTCGGCAGCGCGGCGAGTTCGCCGGCCCGGGTCGGTGGGGCGCCTCCGGCCCGTTCGGTCACCCGCAGGTCGGCGCCGACCGTGTGGCCGGCCTGCTCGACCTGGGACCGCTCGCCGGTGCTGATCAGCGACCAGGCCAGGGTGCTGCCGCCGACGGCGAGGGCGAGCAGCAACACCGGGCCGGCGTGGGGACGCCGGCCGGCCTGCCACATGCCGAACATGGTGGCGGTCCAGGGACGTCGGTCGACGAACCGCTCCGCGAACCGGGTGAGCGGCGGGAGCACCCGCAACGCCAGCACGGCACCGGCCAGCACGCCGAGCGTCGGAGCGGCGACCAGCAGCGGGTCGAGCCCGAGCTGACCACCCGAGCCGGCCAGCGGGGAGGCGTACCGACGTAACTGCACCCAGGCGAGCACGGCGAGCGCCACGAGCACCAGGTCGACGCTGGCGCGTTGGACGCTCGCGGCCCGGTTCGGCCGGGATCGGGCAGCCATGTCGGCGACGTACGTTCCGGCGCCGCGCAGCGTCGGAAGGACCATGGCGACGAGGCAGCCGGCCGCGGTGGCCGCTGCCGCCGCCCAGACCAGTGTGGTGTTGCCGCCGGCGGTGGAGAGGTCACCCGACCCGCCGGGTCGGATGTACCGCAGCGCCTCACCGGCGATCAGCGGACCGAGCACGGCGGCCGGGGCGACCACCAGGGTCGCCTCACGGGCGGCCAGGCCGGCCAACTGCCGACGGGCGGCGCCTCGGGCGCGCAGCAGCGCGGTCTGTGGGCGGCGGTCCTCGTGCAGCAGCGCGGCGACCAGCACCAGCGCGTACCCGGCGAGCACCAGGATGAGCAGCAGCGGGGTGGCCAGCGACGAGCGACCCACCAGGTCGGCGCGGGCGATCCGGTCCAGCAGCTGCGGCATCTTGGTCACCGTCTGCCCGGAGCTGCCCAGTTGGGCGGCCTCGGGAACGGCCGAGACCGCCTCGGTGAGGGCTTTCCGAACGGCGGGCAGGTCGGCGGTGTCGACGGTGCCGAGGTCCGGTTGGGCCAGCCAGGACGCCGACACCGAGCCCGGGAAGGTGGCCGCGAAGTCGGCCGGGTCGAGCGTGAACGGCCCGTACGAGGTGCCGGAACCAGCACTGCCCGCCCCCACGCCGGGGGCCAGCAGCCAGTACGCGTCAGCCGGGTCGCGGGGCCGCCAGGTGCCGGCGAGCATCAGTTCCCCGCGTCGTTCGGTGGCCCGGTCGCGCACCGGGACGCGTTCGCCGACGGTCAGGCCGAGGGCGCCGGCGACCCGCTCGGGCAGGCTCACCTGGACGGGGTTCGCTCCGGGGCTGGGCCAGGCTCCGCTGGTCAGCTCCGCGTGGCCGGCGAGATCGGCGAGCGTGGCCAGGTTCGCGAAGACCGGTTCGTCCGCCGTACGCGGGATCTGCCCGAGGTCGCCGGTCAGCTCCCGGCCGGTGCCGTAACGGGCGGCGGTGACGCTGACCGGGACGCCGCCGAGCCCGGTGGCGAACTCGGCTCGGACCGCCTTGTCCCGGGTGGCGAACTCGGCCGCGTCCCGCCCACCCGAGCCACTGACCAGAAGGCCGCGCTCCTCGGCGGGCGAGGCGGCGACCAGAGCTCGCTGCCCGGCGTCCACCGCCCGACGGTTGTAGTCGGACAGCCCGGTGACCAACGCGACGGCGACGAGGGCAGCGATCACCGCCGCGACCAGCAACCCTCGCGCCTCGCGGGCCCGCCTCCACACCAGCTTCATCCGACGACGCCTCCCCTGGCCCTGGCGGGCCGACGACCATCAAGACAGGCCACCTACCGGGAAAGGTTCGCGCCCGTTACATGATCGTTATTACGGGGAGGGTCAGCTCAGACCGACCAGCGCGCCTGGCGGCTAACTGCCGCCGCGAAGGTTGCGGATGCCGAAAACCACCGCGCCGAGCACGAGCACGACACCCAGAAGTTGAAGGCCCGGCGAGTCGTCGGCCTCCCCGTGCACGATGCCGGCGACGCCGAGAGCGACCACGAGAATGGCGGCGACGGTCAGGGTGTACTTCATGGGGTTTCCTCCTCGACCCACTCGAGCAGGTCTCCGGGTTGGCAGTCGAGCACTCGGCACATCGCTTCGAGGGTGCTGAAGCGGACCGCCTTGGCGCGGCCGTTCTTCAGCACCGCCACGTTGGCGGGGGTGAGCCCGACGCGCTCGGCGAACTCACCGACGCTCATCTTGCGCTTGGCCAACTGCACGTCGATGCGGACGACGATGGGCATCAGATCACCGCTTCCATGTCGGTCCGCAGGGTGGTGGCCTGCCGCAACAGCGCCCGCATCACCACCATGAGGAGCCCCAGCACGCTGACGCCCACAGTCAGCAGGAACAGCAGCAGCGGCAGCCCCGGATCGTCCGCGTTGAACCCCACGTAGAGGAAGACACCCACGAGCACCACCCACGCGGCGGCGATGGCCCACACGATCGCGTCCACCCACTTCAGGGACGCTTCGGTGAAGATGCGGTCGCTCTTGACCAGGCTGAGCAACTTCCAGGTCGCGACGATGACGATCTGGACGCACAGCACCCAGAACACCGCCACGACCGTGGCCGGCCACCGGAGGTAGGCGTCCTGCGGCGATTCCGCGGCCATGTGGGCGAACTGTCCGGGCAGGGAGAAGGTCTGAAACAGGACCAGGACTCCGAACAGCACCACGAGGAAGACTCTGAGAGCGGCAACCGCTCGATGCTCCGTAACCATGCATCGAGTTTCGCTCGTTACCTATCGAAAGTCAATCGGTTGCTGGAACGTCCGCTCCGAGTTCAGTACGACGTCGGCCCGGGCGCCGGCCTCGCCTTCTGGGGATAGAACGTCTCGTGACGGGCCAGCATGGCGACGAATTCGCCGATCTTGCGCTCGCGGGTCTCCGCCCGCTTGACGGCATTGAGGCGATGGATGAGAGCGAACCGGTTGGCCTTGGTGAGCACGTCGAGCATGGCCTGGGCGGCGGGCTCGGCGGCGATGGCGGCGAGCAGGTCGGCCGGCACCTCCGCCTCCGACGGCGGGGCATAGGCGGCCGCCCATCGCCCGTCGGCCTTCGCGGCGTCCACCGCGGCACGGCCCGCCGGCAACATCCGTCCCTGCTCCTCCAGCCGGGCCACGTGCCCGACGTTGCGCTGGGACCAGGAACTGCGGGGCCGACGCGGGGTGAACCGGATCCAGGACGACTCCTCATCCCGCTTGCGGGCCTGCCCGTCGATCCAGCCGACGCACAGGCCCTCGTCGACCGCCTGCTGCCAGGTCAGCGTCGTGACCGTGCCACCCTTCTTGGTCAGGGCGAGCCACACGCCCGGCGACGTGGCGTGGTTGGCCGACAACCACGCGCGTAGGGCGTCGGCGTCCGCGACGATCAACTCATCCAGCTCTGTGCTCGCCATGACGGCAGGTTAACCGCTGGCGCCGACACTGCGGCTCCGCAAACCCTGGAGGTCCCGCTGTACGTCAACGACGCGTTCCTCGCCCACTACAACAACCCGGCACGGGCTCGGCTACGCGGCCTGGTCCGCAACCCCGCCATCCCCGCCGACCTGTTGCGGCAGCTTGCCGAGGAGCACCTGCGGGAGGTGGAGGCCGCCCTGATGTTCCGTCCGGAATGGACCAAAGAGCAGTTCGAGGCACTGGTGAACCACCCGACCACAAGGTGCGCAAGATCCTGGCGCAGGCGGTGCACGTCACCCCCGAACAACGGGCCACGCTGGTTGAGGACCCGGAACGCTCCGTGCTGTGGGCGCTCGCCGAAGGGCCGATCTCGCTCCTCGCGTCGACGTGGACGGTGACGGCGGCGCTCCCCGTCTGGGCGTACGAGCGACTTCTCGAACGGCACCCAATGCTGGACCTGATCATGGTCGACTCGCCGTGGGTGCCGCAGGAACTCCGCACCCGGCTGTGGCCGGGCGAATCACGAACGGCGCCGGCCGAACAGCCACCGCCGGACCGTCGGGAGCTCGAAGCGAAGGCCAGCGACGACAACGAATGGGTGCGAAGCACCGCCGCCGCCGACCCCGACCTGCGTGCGGACCTCGTGGCCCGGCTGGCGGTGGACCCGTCACCCACGGTCCGGCTCGCCGTGTCGATGCGCCCCGAGCTCACTGAGGAGCAACGCGCGGCAATCGACTACCACGTCGGACGTGACGACCGGATCCAACCGGCCGCCTGGGCGACCAAGACCCGCGACCCGGAAATCCAGAGCCGCTGCGTGCGCTCGGCGCACATCGGGCTCCGTCGCAGTGTCGCCTGCAACCCCCACCTCACCGCCGACCACGTCGCCGCGCTGGAGAACGACGACGACTTCGCCGTACGGCTCCTGCTGTGCGAACGCCACTCGGGCGTCACCCACGAGCCGGTGCTCCACACCTACCTGGAGGCTACGACGGCGACCCGAGGCCGCCTCCTCGACCACCCCAGCTTCCAGCGGGTCGGACTGGCCCAGCTGGCAGAGTCGCCGGACCCTTGGGCCCGAGCCCTGGTGGTCAGCGATCCCGAGGCAGCACCGCAGCTCATCGAGCGGCTCAGCCACGACCCGCGTCCGGAGGTGCGGAACTCGACGGCCGGTGACCCCCGACTGTCGCCGAGTCGCGTGCTCGACTTGTTCGACGATCCGGAAACCGCCGGAGCAGCCGCCGCCAACCCACACCTGCCGGTGTCGGTCATGCGCAGTGTCCTCACCGACGCCGCGACGCTCGCCAACGGAGCGGTCGACGGCGAACCGACAGTGCTCCTGGGTCGGTGGTCGGGCCGCCGTCGGCTTTAGAGCAGGTGTACGACAGTCCTGGAGAGGGCAGCTTCGTCTGGTGTCAGACGATCTGACGTCGTACGATCGAGTGGTGAAAACCCTTCCTGCCCCCGAGCCGTGGACAGCTGCCCTTCCCGAGGCGACACCGCCACCCGACATGGCGATCCATCAACTCCCCACGGGCACCTACGAGACGCGAGCGGCATTTGCCCTTCGCGGTGGCTCGTTTCGTGACAAGCGGCAGTTCGCCGCCACCGCCATCCTCGTGCGGCACCCGAAGGGCGACTTTCTCATCGACGCCGGCTTCGGGGCCAACGTCGCCGCGCACGTCGCCATGCAGCCGCGGTTCGCCCGCGCCCCCTTCCAGAGCACCCGGACGGTGCGCGAGCAGCTCGACGACAGCGGTTACGACAGCACCAGGCTCCGCGGGGTGTTCCTGACGCACGCGCACTGGGACCACGCGAGCGGCCTCGACTCGCTCGACCTCCCGATCTGGATGAACGGGGGCGAGCTTGAGTACGCCGCCAGCGACGGTGACGGAAAGGTCTACCGCGCCGTCTCGCACGGCCACGAGATCCGCGAATACTCCTTCGACGGCCCCGCGTACCTCGGCTTCCCCGCGAGCTTCGACGTCCACGGCGACGGATCCCTCGTGCTGGCGTTGGCCGGCGGCCACACGACGGGGTCCGTGGTCGCGTTCGTGACCCTTCCGTCCGGGCAGCGCTACGCGTTCATCGGCGACCTGACCTGGCAACTGGACGGAGTCCACCGGCTGGTGGAACGCCCCTGGCTGCTACGGGCCCTCGCCGACAGCGACTCCGAACAGGTACGGCAGGGCATCCTGCGATCGGCCGCGTTGACCGAGCTGATGCAGGTCGTCCCCGCCCACGACCGGCGCGCCTACGAGGGAATCCCGCTGCTGCCGGGGGCGGCGCGATGACCGCTGGACCGGCGCCGTCGCTCGACTCCGAGATCACCTGGCTGTTGCATCGCGCCGCCCAACGGATGCACGTGGTGACCGGCGAACAGGCCGAGAGACACGGCCTGCACCTGCGGGACTACATCGTGTTGAGCGCGCTCGACAAGACACCCGGGCTGACCCAGGTCGAGCTGGCCAGGACGCTCGGGCTCGACAAGACCACGCTGATGACCCAACTCGATCGACTCGAACAGAAGAATCTCGTCGTACGCCACTCCGATCCCCGCGACCGCCGGCTGCGCATTCCGGCGATCACGACAGTTGGCGAGGAGGTACGGGCGCGGGTCGCCCGCGCCAGCGAGGAGGCGGAGCGGAACGCGATGGCCGGTTTCAGCCAGGCCGAGGTCGACACGTTCCGCCGAATGCTGTTCGCGATCATCGGCACGGCGGTGGACCCGGGGTCCTGCCTCTGATCGTTGGGCTGTCACGACGGGCACCGATCCGGACATGGAGTAGACGTGAGCTCCGGGACTGAGCACGAGGAACGCTTCCGACGCGTCTACGCGGTCAACTTCGCGCCACTGCTGGCGTACGCGATGCGACGCGTCGAGCAGCCCGAGGACGCCGCCGACATCGTCGCCGAGACCTTCCTCGTCGCGTGGCGCCGCAGCCGCGAGATGCCGCCCGAGGCGGAGGCCCGGTTGTGGCTGCACGGCGTGGCCCGTCGGGTGCTGGCCAATCACCACCGCAGCGGCAGCCGCCGGGGGCGGCTGGGCGACCGACTGCGGCAACGGTTCCGGGCGGCCCTTGCCGTCGACCCGGGCAGCGAGGTGCCCCAACGACTCACCGTCCGGGCCGCGCTGGCCCAGCTCAACGAGATGGACCGGGAGGTGCTCATGCTGACCTTCTGGGAGGGGCTGGAGCCACGCGAGATCGCCGTGGTTCTCCAGGTGAGCCCGGCTGCGGTCCGTACGCGGCTGTCCCGCGCCCGAGCCCGTCTGCGAGACATCGTCGGTGACGACCTCGGTCCACCCGGACATGTACTCGACGTCATGGCCGTACGCGCCCCCGAGGAGGGCAGATGACCGACGAGCAGTTCGACAGGAGGGTCCGCGACGCCGACCCGTACCGACCCGAGGTCATCGCGCACCTCGACGGGGCCGCGCAGGACCTCCTGGAGGAGATCATGTCCACGCCGATCCTCGAATCCGTACCCGAGCCACCGGGCCGGCGTCCTCGGCCGCGCCGCCGCCTGCTGGGCGGCCTCGCCACCGCGGGCGTCGCGGCCGCCGTCCTCGCCGTCGCCTTCGGCATCGCGATCGTGCAGCCCGACCAGCCAGGGGGCGGCGAGACGTCCCCGGGGACGTCCTCGACCTCGGCGGCCCCTGGAGGAACGACCGGCTATTCGGCGATGGTGCTCAAGGCGGCCGAGGAGAACCCGCGGCTGCTGATCGACCAGCCTGGCTGGACGGCAAAGGACGTCGACGGGTTCGCCAAGAAGGACGGGAGCATCACCTACAGCAACGGTGGGCGGCTCTTCACGATCGACTGGTACGCGGCCAGTGAATATGACGAGCGCCGCCGGGGTCGGCTTGAGTCTGGCAAGGCGGAGCCGGTGACTGTCGACCGCCAGCCGGGTGAGCTGTTCCAACACAGTGCGAGCGACTTCACTGTCGTTCTCCCGCCCCGCGACGGCTCCATGGTCGAGCTGCGGACCTCAAGCCCCTTCACCCGCAGCGATCTCGACCAGATCCTCGCCAGCGTGGTCCGCGTCGATGCACGTACGTGGCTGGCCGCGCTCCCGGCGGAGATCGTCACACCGGAGCGGGTGAACGAGCGGGCGGCCGCAGTACTCGCCGACGTACCGCTCCCCCCGGGCTTCGACCCCGCCACGCTGGACGTCGAGGGAATCAACTCCCCCTACCACTTCGGCGTCCAGGTGCTCGGCCCGGTCGGGTGCGCCTGGATCACCGAATGGACGCGCGCGAAGAAGAGTGGCGACGACGCCGCTCTCCGGCGGGCGGCTGACGCGCTGCGCAGCAGCCACAACTGGAAGGTGCTCCAGCAGATGGACAAGGAGGGCGCCTGGGCGGAGGGCTTCTGGGAGATCGCCGACACGGTGGCCGCCGGTAAGCCGATCCATCCCAAGATGTTCAACCCCTGCGATCCCGAGCAGTAGCAAACCGTTGGGCTGCTCGGGGAGGGCGACGTGCCTGTCCCGGGCAGCCCGACGCTCAGCCGGTCTTGTCGTCCGGGGTGCGCTTGGCGCGGCTGGGCTGCACCCGTTTGGGTTCGCCGGGCATCTTCGGGTGATCCGGCGGGTACGGCAGGTCGCCCTGGCCGGCGGCGGCGTCCCGCTCGGCCCACTCCAGCAGCGGGGTGATGTCCCACGGTGCGTCGTCGATGCCGGCGTGCGGATCACCTCGCTCGGCGAGCCGGGCCGGCACGGTGCGCAGGTCGAAGTCGTCCGGGTCGACGTCGGGTAGCTCGTCCCAGCTGACCGGGGTCGAGACGGTGGCCCGCGCGTTGGCCCGCAGCGAGTACGCGCAGGCGATCGTGCGGTCGCGCGCCATCTGGTTGAAGTCGACGAAGACCCGGGTGCCGCGCTCCTCCTTCCACCAGGCGGTGGTGACCAGGTCGGGGTTGCGGCGCTCCATCTCCCGGGCCAGCGCGATGGTGGCCCGGCGCACCTCGGTGAACGTCCAGCGGGGTTGGATGCGCAGGTAGACGTGTACGCCCCGGCCGCCGGAGGTCTTCGGCCAGCCGGTCGTGCCCAGCTCGTCGAGGAGCGCGCGGACCTCACCGGCGGCCCGTGCCGCGTCGGCGAAGTCGGTGCCGGGCTGCGGGTCCAGGTCGATGCGCAGCTCGTCGGGGCGGTCGACGTCGGCGGCCCGCACGGGCCACGGGTGGAAGACGATGGTGCCCATCTGCGCCGCCCAGGCCACGTGCGCCAGATCGGCCGGGCAGAGCTCCGCCGCGTTCCGGCCGCTCGGGAAGGTGATCTGCGCGGTCGTCACCCACTGCGGCACCCCCCGGGTGGGCACCCGCTTCTGGAAGAACGCCTCGCCCTCGACGCCCTCGGGGAAGCGTTGCAGGGTGGTCGGCCGGTCCCGCAGGGCACGCATGATCCCGTCGCCGACCGCAAGGTAGTAGTGAAAGACGTCCGCCTTGGTGAACCCCCGCTGCGGGAAGATCACCCGATCCGGACTGCTCAGCCGGACGGTGTGCCCGGCTACCTCGACCTCGGCGGCCGCAGCCTTGGTGCCACCCATCCCGCGACCTTATGCCAAGCCCCCGACGTTCGACGTACCGTTGACGGGTGAGTCTTGACGACAATGAGCTGCCCCGTACCGACGAAGAGTGGCGGGTCCGACTGACCCCCGAGGAGTTCCACGTCCTGCGGGAGGCCGGCACCGAACGCCCGTGGACGGGCGAGTACGTGGACACGAAGACCCAGGGGGTCTACCACTGTCGCGCCTGCGGGCTGGAGCTGTTCTCCAGCGACACGAAGTTCGACTCGCACTGCGGCTGGCCGAGCTTCGACGACGCCATCCCGGGCCGGGTCAAGGAAATCGAGGACCGCACCCTCGGCATGGCCCGTACGGAGATCCGCTGCGCCCGCTGTGACAGTCACCTCGGGCACGTCTTCCACGGCGAGGGCTTCACCCCGAAGGACACCCGGCACTGCGTCAACTCGGTCTCCATCAAGCTGGAACCCCGCTGACCCGGCACCCAGGGCGTAACAACGCGCAGGGCGTAACAGCTGCTCAGGGCATGACCGTGCTCAGGGCATGACCGTGCTCAGGGCATGACCGTGCTCAGGGCATGACCGTGCTCAGGGCGTACCCCTGAGCAGCTCGACCTCGGCGGTCCGGGACTGCTCGATCCGGCGGGCCAGGTCGCGGACCCGCTCGTTGCGGCCGACGCCGACGTGGGATCGGGCAAGGTCGGCGGCCGATCGCTGGTGGTCGGTGAGCACCTCGCGCAGCACGCGGTCGACGTCCGCGTCCGGCGCGGTCCGCAGCCGGTCGAGCGCGGCGTCGTCGCCGTGCCCGTCGTGGTGGTGTGCGACCGCGCTGGCGCCCGGCCCGGTCGTGGGCAACCAGCCGCGCATCGCGGCCAGTTCGTCGGCCTCGGTCGCCTCGACGGCGGCGGCCAGGGTGCGCAGCGCGTCGTCGCGCACCCGGTCCCGGGCCAGCCGGACGATCTGCAGGGTGCGTTCGCTGTGCCCGACCATGGTGCTCAGGAACACCACGTCGATCCCGCTCATCGCGTCCGCCTCGATCGCGGACCCGACGCCCGCAGGCCCGACGCCCGCAGACCCGGCCGCCGCCGAGCCGGCCGGGGACGCGGGGGCCGGCTGCGGCAGGGTCGGCGGGCTCGACGTGGGCGGTCCGGCGCAGGCTCCGGTGAGCATCAGAGCCGCGACGAGGGTCGCCAGCGGGGTACGGCGGGGCATGCCGGTGCTCCGTTCACGCGAGAGCGGCGACACGGGTGCGACCAGGGGCCGCACCCGTGCGGTCAGACCTGGAGCCAGAGCGCCGGTACGTTCGGCGGCTCCCAGCCCGGGATCGCTGTGTGCGCCTGCCGGCAGCGGTACGTCGCTCCGCCGTAGGTGACCTGGTCGCCGACCTGGTACGCCCGACCTGTCGTCCAACTGCCGCCCGGCGCGGGCGGAGTGGTCGGCGTGGTGGTCGGGGTGGGCCGTGGGGTGGGGGTGGGGGTGGGGGTAGGCGTCGGGTTCGACCCTCCGCCGCCGATCTGCACGTCGATGCAGGAGTAGAAGGCGTTCGCCGTGTCGGAGATGTTCCACACCGCGAGGATCTTCTGCCGGCCGGAGAAGCCGCCGAGATTCACGTTGTGCGACACAGTGGCGCCCGGCTGCTGACCGTTGCCGTTGACCACGCCGACCCGGGTGTTGCCGATCCAGTACTCCCAGTTGCTGGTGGCGTGCCGGGCGGTGTTCACCCAGGTGAAGGTCAGCGAGCTGCCCACCGAGGTGGCCGGCCAGCCCCGACTGTCGTCGTTGAGGACGGCGAACTGGGCGATTCCGGCATTGCAGCTGCGCAGGCCCTTGGGCCCCTCGACGCTCTGCGGCTCGTACTTGATCTGCCCGCAGTCGGGAACCCGGCCCTGCGCGCAGAGCGCCTGCCGGCTGGGCGGGGCGGAGACGTAGCCGTGCGCCTGCGCGGGGGCGGCGACGGTGAGGGTGGCGGCGACGGCGCCCGCCGCCACCAGCGGGACGGTGATTCTTCGACGCATCGGGCAGCTCCTTCTCCAGGTCCGGTGAGGTGCCCTCAAGGTAATTTAAACATTGTTAACAGTAAAGACTCTCATCGATAAATCCATCGATGGCGGCAGTTTTCTTCTCAGAGCTGGAGCAGGCTGCCCCGGTCGTCGACCTGATCGGCCGACTCGTCGTCCAACCAGACGCCGCCGGTGCCGAGGTAACGGAACCGGTACTCCCCCGGCGGCAGCTTCAGTGTCACCGTCCGGGTGCCGTCGCGGCGGGCCACCAGCTCGTGCCGACCCGGCTGCCAGCCGTTGAAGGAGCCGACGACGCTCACCGGGCCGGGCGGGACATCGCGGGGCAGGCAGAAGGTGACCCGGGTCTGGTTGCCGAAGAGCTTGTTGCGCTTGATCACGGTGATCCTCCGGGGGTTGCGGCGGTTCACCCGGCATAACGGGCAACACGCCGACGCCGACACGCCGCAGTCATGGCCAGGCATTGACGTTCCGCCCCCACGTCGATGCCAACCGGGGGATTCTGTAGGCACTTGCACACTTAACGGAGGTTTTCGGTGGCAACCTGCGAGGTCTGCGGCAACGACTACTGGATGGCGTTCGAGGTGCACACCGTCAGCGGCGACGTGCACACCTTCGACTCGTTCGAGTGCGCGATCCACCGGATGGCGCCGATCTGCGAGCACTGCCAGGTCAAGATCGTCGGGCACGGTGTCGAGGTCAACGGCCGCTTCTTCTGCTGCGCACACTGCGCCCGAGCCGTCGAGGGCGCGGTGGGCGCCGAGATCCGCGACGCCGTCGGCGCCCGCCCGGCCTGACCGCGCCAGCCCGGCCGCGGGCCCTCCGGACCGCCACGCTGGGGTACGGTCGTCGCCATGCGGCCATTCCTGGGCGTCCTGCCCCCGCCGCGCTCCTGAGCGGAGCGCCACGCCTCTCGCCGACCGGGTGACCTGACCCCGCTCGGCCACTCTGTCGTACGCGCTCCGTCGACGTCGTCCCCGTCAACGGCTCACCCTTCGGAGCGCTCCCGTGTCCACGACCCGAACCGCGCTGCCGGCCGCCTCGGCCGCCAGCCACGCCGCCCGCAGCGGCCTGATCCAGATCACCGTCACCGGCGTGCTGTGGGGCACCACCGGCGTGGCGGTGCAACTCCTGCGAGAGAGCACCGGACTCAGCCCGGTGAGCATCGGCTTCCACCGCCTCGCCATCGCCGCGCTCGTGCTGCTGGCGTGCACCGCCGGCCGGCTCCGCACGCTCGTGGCCACAGTGCGCGCCGCGCCCGTACCGCTGCTGCTCACCGGCGTCGGCCTCGGCCTCTACCAGGCGCTCTACTTCGCCGCCGTGGCCTGGGCCGGGGTCAGCGTGGCCACCATCGTCAGCCTGGGCCTGGCCCCGGTGCTCGCCGCGGCCTGGGAGTCGGCGCAGGCCCGCCGCCTCCCCGGCCCGCTGCGACTCGGCACGCTGGTAGCGGCGGTGGCCGGCCTCGTCCTGATCACCGCCGCCACCGAACACCCCGGCGCGGCGGCGCCCGCCCCGCTGCTCGGCCTGCTCGCGGCGGCCGGCTCCGGCCTCGGGTACGCGGTGACCACCCTGATCAGCCGCCAGGTGTCGCAGCGCACCGCGCCGATGGCACTGACCACCATCTCCACCACTGTCGGCGCGCTGACCCTGGCACCGTTCGCCCTGGTCGCCGGGGTCAGCGTGCCGGTACGCCTCGACACCGTGGCGCTGCTGCTGCACCTCGGCGTGGTCACCACGGCGGTCGCGTACGCGTTGTTCTACGCCGGGTTGCGCACCACCCCGGGCAGCGTCGCGGCCGTGCTGACCCTGCTCGAACCGCTCACCGCCGCGGCACTGGCGGTGGCGCTGCTGCACGAACCGCTCCCCCTGCCGGTGATCGTCGGCGGCGGCCTGCTGCTCACCGCCGTGGCCGCCACCTACCTCGCACCCGACCGGGCGGAAACCCGGTGAACCCGCCCGACCTACCATCGACGGATGCCCCAGCAGACCACCGAACTCCGGACGGCCTCCTTCGCCGACCTGAACGCCCGCACCCTCCACGACCTGCTCAAGCTGCGCATCGACGTGTTCGTGGTGGAGCAGAACTGCCCGTACCCGGAGTTGGACGGGCGCGACGTCGAGCCGGGCACCCGGCACGTCTGGCTCACCGACGGCGGCGCGCCCCTGGCGTACCTGCGGATCCTGGCCGACCCGGACGGCGTCGCCCGGATCGGTCGGGTGGTGGTGGCCCCGGCGGCGCGCGGCGGCGGCCACGCCGGCCGGCTGATGACGGCGGCGCTGGAGGTGGTGGGCAACCGGCCCTGCGTGCTGGACGCCCAGTCGCATCTGGTCGCGTTCTACACGCGGCACGGCTTCACTGTCAGCGGCCCCGACTACGTCGAGGACGGCATCCCGCACACGCCGATGCGACGCGATGCCATTGACGGCTGACGATCGAGCTGGCATGGTGCCGGGTAGAGCCATCGCGGGAGCCAGCGATCAGGCACGGGAGTGGGCAACTCCCGGCGATCCGGGTGTCGACGTCCGACCTCATCCCCCCGGGGGCTCCATGTTCACTCCCACCCGACCACGACGCGTGCTCTGGCTGTTCGCCATCGCGGCGACCATCACGCTCCTGTTGACGACCGCACTGACCACCATGCTGCCCAAGCCCGCTTCGGCGCATGGTTCGGTCGTCGACCCGGCCTCGCGTAACTACAGCTGCTGGCAACGCTGGGGCGGCGACTTCCAGAACCCTCGGATGGCCACCGAAGACCCGATGTGCTGGCAGGCCTGGCAGGCCGACCCGGCCGCCATGTGGAACTGGAACGGCCTGTTCCGCGAGGGAGTGGGGGGCAACCACCAGGCCGCCGTCCCCGACGGTCAGCTGTGCAGCGGCGGACGCACCCAGAGCCCCCGCTACAACGCGCTGGACACCGTCGGCGCCTGGAAGACCACAGCGGTGTCGAACAACTTCCGGCTCCGCTTCTTCGACCAGGCCAGCCACGGTGCCGACTACATCCGGGTGTACGTGACCAAGCAGGGCTTCAACTCCACCACCCAACCGCTCGGCTGGGGCAACCTGGAGTTGGCCGGCCAGATCGGTAACACCCCGGCCTCCCAGTGGGACCCGGACACCGGTGGTGTCTCGATCCAGATCCCGGTCAGCGCGCCGGGACGCACCGGGCGACACATCGTCTACACCGTCTGGCAGGCCAGCCACCTGGACCAGTCGTACTACCTGTGCAGCGACGTCGACTTCGGCGGCGGATCGACCACCCCGCCGACCACTCCCCCGCCGACGACCCCGCCGCCCACCACGCCCCCGCCGACCACCCCGCCGCCGGCCGGTGCCTGCACGGCGACGTACCAGGTGACCGGTCAGTGGTCCGGTGGCTTCCAGGCCGAGGTGAAGGTGACCGCCGGCGGTTCACCGACCAAGGGCTGGTCGGTGAGCTGGAACTACAACAACGGCCAGCAGGTCACCTCGTCGTGGAACGCGACGGTCGGCACCAACGGCACGCTGGTCACCGCACGTAACGCCAACCACAACGGCACCCTTGCCGCCGGAGCGAGCACCACGTTCGGTTTCCTCGGCTCGTGGAACGGCAGCAACCCGGTTCCGCTGGTCTCCTGTACGACGACCAGCTGATCCCCGTCCGGCGCCGCACCCGGGCGGGGGTGCGGCGCCGGCCGGCGGGCGTCAGACCAGGCAGTTGACTATCTCGGCTACCGAGCGGCGGCGGCCGGTGTAGAACGGGACCTCTTCGCGGACGTGCCGGCGGGCGCCGGAGGCGCGCAGGTCCCGCATCAGGTCGACGATCCGGTGCAGTTCGTCGGCCTCGAAGGCGAGCATCCACTCGTAGTCGCCGAGCGCGAACGAGGCGACAGTGTTGGCCCGCACGTCCGGGTAGCCGCGGGCCATCTTGCCGTGCTCGGCCAGCATCTCGCGCCGCTCGGCGTCGGGCAGCAGGTACCACTCGTAGGAGCGGACGAACGGGTACACGCAGATGTAGGGGCGGGCCTCCTCGCCGGCAAGGAACGCCGGGATGTGGCTCTTGTTGAACTCCGCCGGGCGGTGCAGCGCCATCTGCGACCACACCGGTGTCAGCGCCCGACCCAGCGTGGTGCGGCGGAACCGCAGGTACGCGTCCTGGAGCGCGTCGGGGGACGCGGAGTGCCACCAGATCATGACGTCCGCGTCGGCGCGCAGCCCGGAGACGTCGTACACGCCCCGGACCACCACGTCCTTGCCGGCCAGCTCGTCGAAGAGCGACACCACCTCGCCGGTGACGTTGTCCCGCAGCGAGGGCAGCGGGGAGCTGGCCCGGAACACCGACCACATGGTGTAGCGGATGCTGTCGTTCAGCTCCCGCAACCGGGCTGCGTTGGTCTGCTCGGTCATCTCGCCGATCCTCCCAGTGCTGTGATGATCTCTTCGGCCGCCGTCTCGCCGGAGCGGACGCAGACCGGGATGCCGACGCCGTCGTAGCCGGCGCCGGCGAGGACCAGTGTGGGGTGTGCGGCCCGCAGCGCCGTCCGCGCGGCCGCGAGCCGGTCGGCGTGCCCCGGCGCGTACTGCGGTAGCGCACCGCCCCACCGCTGCACGTGCCCGTCGACCGGGGCGGGCAGCGGGGTGCCGAGCACCGCCGACAGTTCCCGGTGCACGGTGGCCGCCAGGTCCGCGTCGGGGCGCTGAAGGTGCGCCTCCTCGCCGTACCGGCCCACCGAGGCGCGCACCAGGGCCAACCCGTCCGGCCTGCGCAGGTGCCCCCACTTGGTGGTGAAGAAGGTCGCCGCCTTGATCAGCAGGCCCTCGGTGCTCGGCACCAGGAAGCCGGACAGCTCGGGCAGTCGCGGCTGCGGCAACACCATGGTGACCAGGGCGACGCTCGCGTAGTCCAGCACGCCGACGTCCACCGCCACCGCCGGCGCGGGGCCGGCGAGCAGCCGCGCCGCCGGTCGCGCCGGCACCGCCAGCACCACGGCGTCCACGTCCACCAACTCGGGGTCGCGGGTCGGGCCGACGGTGAGCCGCCAACCGGTGCCGGTCGGCGTCAGCTCGCGCACTGCGGCGTCCCGTCGTACCGTCGCGCCGCTGGCCGTCACCGCCGCCTCGACCAGGGTGCTCAGCCCACCGGCGAGGGTGCCGAAGACCGGGGCGCCGGGCGCACGCGGCGCGGCGGCCTGCGCGGCCCGGACCGCGCCGACCAGGGTGTGCTCCACCCGGGCCGCCCGGGCCAGCGCCGGCATCGTCGTGACCAGGGAGAGATCGTCGGCTCGGCCCGCGTACACGCCGCCCAGCATCGGGTCGACCAGTCGCTCGACCACCTCGTTGCCGAAGCGGGACCGGACCAGCGCGCCCACCGAGACGTCCGCGTCCGGCCCGACCAGCGGCCGACCGCCGTCGGTGTCGGCGTCCGCGGCCGGGCGGGCGACAGTGGCCACCCGCTCCAGATCCCCGGGTACGCCCACCAGGGTGCCGCCCGGGATGGGGCGCAGCCCTCCGTCGATGACCAGCGCGGCCTGCCCCACAGTGGGGTGCACGATCTTCTCGGCCAGCCCGAGCCGGCGGGCCAACGCCACCGCCGCGCTCTCGGCGCCGGTCGGGTCGCGCATCAGGAACGACTCAGCGCCGAACTCCACCGGCTGACCAGCCAGCTCCCCGGTGCGCAGCTTTCCGCCCAGCGCGCCGGACTGCTCGTACACAGTGATCTCGGTGCCGGCCGGTGCGCGGTCGCGCAGGCGGACCGCGGCGGCCAGCCCGGCGATCCCGCCGCCGACCACCGCCACCCGCCAGGGCTGCCGCATTCCCGGTCAGCCCTGGTCGGCCCGGCGGCTGGACAGCTCGTGCACCAGCGCGACCACCCGGGTCAGCACCTCCGGGTCGGTCTCCGGCATCACCCCGTGGCCGAGGTTGAACACGTGCCCGGGGGCCGCCCGGCCCTGCTCCAGGATGCGGCGTACCTCAGCCTCCACGACCGGCCACGGCGCGAGCAGCACACACGGGTCCAGGTTGCCCTGCACCGCCTTGTCCGCGCCGATTCGGCCGGTGGCCACGTCCAGCGGCGTACGCCAGTCGACGCCGACCACGTCCGCCCCGGCCTCGCCCATCGCGCCGAGCAGCTCGGCGGTGCCCACCCCGAAGTGGATCCGGGGCACCCCGGCGTCCACCAGCCCGCTCAGCACGGCGGTCGAGTGCGGCAACACGAAACGGCGGTAGTCGGCCTCGGAGAGCGCGCCGGCCCACGAGTCGAACAGCTGCACGGCGGAGACTCCGGCCTCGATCTGCACCCGCAGGAAGGCCAGCGTCACATCGGCCAGCCGGGCGCAGAGCGCGTGCCACAGCTCGGGGTCGCCGTACATCAGGGCCTTGGTCTTCGCGTGGGTGCGCGACGGACCGCCCTCGACCAAGTAGCTGGCCAGCGTGAACGGCGCACCGGCGAAGCCGATCAGCGGGGTGTCGCCCAGCTCGACCACCAACTGCCGGACGGCCTCGTCCACGTACGAGACGTCGTCGCGGGTGATCAGGCGGATCCGCTCCACGTCGGCGGCGGTGCGGATCGGCTCGGCGACGACCGGGCCGGTGCCCGGCACGATGTCCAGGTCGATCCCGGCCGCGGCGACGGGCACCACGATGTCGCTGAACAGGATCGCCGCGTCCACGCCGTGGCGGCGCACCGGCTGGAGGGTGATCTCGGTGACCAGCTCCGGGCGCCGGCAGGACTCCAGCATCGGCACGCTCGCCCGGATCTCCCGGTACTCCGGCAGGGAGCGGCCGGCCTGGCGCATGAACCAGACCGGGGTGTGCGGGACGGGCCGACGTCGGCAGGCCCGGATGAAGGGCGAGTCGGCCGGTCCGCCGGGGCGGGAATCTCCGTCTCGGGCGACAGTGCCCGTGGTGTCCGTGGTCATCGCCGCAATCGTGCCACGCCCGCCACCCCCAACCGGGTGGGGGTGAGAGGAAGGGCACCGTTCCTTACCTCGGAGTCGAAGCGAGGGCCCCTCGGTGAGCGTCGGCGCGCCGTCGAAGCGGGGGGCGGGCGTCGGCATAGGCTGCCGACATGGCCCCCCCGATCGCGCTCCCGGAGACGTTCGCCCGAGCGGTCGCCGGGCTGCGGTCGGCCGCCCCCCGGCCGGAGATCACCCTGGAGGAGGTCGGCGCTCCCCAGCGGCTGGCCCCGTACGCGTTCGCGCTCGCCGCCACAGTTCTGCGCGACGACGACGAGGTGGCGACCGGCCGGCTGATCCTGCTGCACAACCCGGTCGGGCACGAGGCGTGGCAGGGCACCCTGCGGCTGGTCACCTACGTGACCGCCGAGTTGGAGGTCGATCTGGCCGCCGACCCGCTGCTGCCCGGGGTCGGCTGGACGTGGCTGACCGACGCGTTGGACGCCCAGGACGCCGGCCACCGGGCGATCGGCGGAACGGTGACGCAGACCATGTCGACCCGGTTCGGCGATCTCGCCGGGCCACCGACCATCGGTGACATCGAGATCCGCGCGTCCTGGACGCCGATCGACGACGACCTGACCCCACACCTGCTCGGCTGGTGCGCGTTGCTCGCCTCCACCGCCGGTCTTCCCCCACCCGGCGTCACCGCCCTCTCCGACCGCCGCCCGGCCGGCGCAGCCTGACGTTCGGCCCTCGGGAGGACACTTTGCGGACACCTGATCGACACACGCCGGACCGGCTGCACCCGCCGGATCTCCGCGCGCACTAGGGTTGTCAGGTGACCGACGAACCACCCCTGCGCCGTCGGCCCACCGAAGAACTTCCGGGAAACGCACTCCAGCACCCGCCGTCGGCCCAGCCGCAGCCGGCGGACGCGGGGGCCGACCCGGCCGACGGTGGGCCCGTTCCGCTGATCGCCCCGCGTGACGGCACCCCCGATCCGGTGGCCGCCCCGGCCGAGCTTGCCGAGGTCGTGGCCCGCTTCGCGGCGGGCACCGGCCCGGTCGCCCTGGACGCCGAGCGTGCTTCCGGCTACCGCTACAGCCAACGCGCGTACCTGGTGCAACTGCGCCGAGCAGGTGCGGGCACGGCGCTGATCGACCCACTGCCCCTGCCCGACCTCAGCGCGCTGGACGCGGTGATCGGCGAGGCCGAGTGGGTCCTCCACGCGGCCAGCCAGGATCTGCCCTGCCTGGCCGAGGTGGGGCTGCGCCCGCGCCGACTGTTCGACACCGAGTTGGCGGCTCGGCTGGCCGGCTTCGAACGCGTCGGGCTGGCCGCGCTCACCGAGCAGCTGCTCGGGTTCACCCTCGAGAAGCACCACTCGGCGGCGGACTGGTCGAGCCGACCGCTGCCCGAGTCGTGGTTGACGTACGCCGCCCTCGACGTGGAGCTGCTCACCGACCTGCGCGACGCGCTGGACGCCGAGTTGACCCGGCAGGGCAAGTCGGCCTGGGCCGCGGAGGAGTTCGCGGCGCTGGTCCGCACCGGGGCGCGTCCACCGCGGGTCCGGGCGGAGCCGTGGCGGCGTACCTCGGGCATCCACCGGCTGCGGGGGGCGCGGGCCCAGGCCCGGGTCCGCTCGATGTGGTACGCCCGGGACCAGATCGCCTCCCGGCGGGACGCCGCTCCCGGTCGGGTGTTGCCCGACTCGGCGATCATCGCCGCGGCCGAGCTGGACCCGAAGGACGAGAAGACCCTGCTGACCCTGCCCGGCTTCGGTGGTCGGTCGGTCCGTCGGCTGGCCCGCACCTGGCTCGCCGCGCTCGACGACGCCCGGCAGCTGCCGGAGGATTCCCTGCCGGTCTCGCCGGCCGTGGAGGGTCCGCCCCCGCCGCACCGGTGGGCCGAACGGGACCCGGTGGCGGCCGGTCGGCTGGCCCGCTGCAGGGAGGTCGTGATCCGCATCGCTGGCGAGCACAACCTTCCGCCGGAAAACCTGATCACTCCGGATTCGGTCCGTCGCCTGGCCTGGACACCGCCGGGAGAGATCACCGAGGAGTCGGTAGCGGAGACCCTGCGCGGCCTCAACGCCCGCGAGTGGCAGATCGGCCTCCTCACCCCCAACCTGACCGAAGCCCTGGCTCCGGCGGCCTCGGCCGCCTGACCCGACCCCCGGGTGTGGGGTGGGCCACAGCCGGGGGTGGGGACGGGGTTGGTTACTGGCGAGTAGCATCCGAGGGAAACGTGCCCGTGTCGGCGACCCTTGTTCCGGTCCGGCGTGCCGCCCGGCGCGAAGGCCGAATCACGGTCGAATAGGAGGCTCAAGTGCCCCGTGAAGTTCGCGACGTCGTCTTCGTCGACGGCGTCCGTACCCCGTTCGGCAAGGCGGGTGGCATGTACGCCAACACCCGCGCCGACGACCTGGTGATCCGCTGCATCCGGGAACTGATGCGTCGCAACCCGCAGCTGCCGCCGGAGCGGGTCGAGGAGGTCGCCATCGCGGCCACCACCCAGATCGGCGACCAGGGCCTCACCATCGGCCGCACCGCCGCCCTGCTGGCGGGGCTGCCCAAGACCGTTCCCGGCTTCGCCATCGACCGGATGTGCGCGGGTGCGATGACCGCTGTCACCACAGTGGCCAGCGGCATCGCCATGGGCGCGTACGACATCGCCATCGCCGGAGGCGTCGAGCACATGGGCCGCCACCCGATGGGTGAGGGCGTCGACCCCAACCCGCGCATCATCGCTGAGAAGCTGGTCGACCCGTCCGCGCTGGTGATGGGCTCCACCGCGGAGAACCTGCACGACCTGGTCCCGCACATCACCAAGGCTCGCACCGACGCGTTCGCGCTCGCCTCGCAGCAGAAGACCGCCAAGGCGTACGCCAACGGCAAGCTCCAGGACGACCTGGTGCCGATGTCGATCCGCGACGCGGAGGGCGGCTGGGGTCTGGCCACAGTGGACGAGGCCCCGCGGGACACCTCGCTGGAGAAGCTGGGCACCCTGAAGACCCCGTTCCGCCCGCACGGCAAGGTCACCGCGGGCAACGCGGCCGGCCTGAACGACGGCGCCACCGCGAGCCTGCTGGCCGACGAGGCCACCGCCCGCGAACTGGGCCTGCCGGTCGCCATGCGGCTGGTGTCGTTCGGCTTCGTCGGAGTCGAGCCGGAGGTGATGGGCGTCGGCCCGATCCCGTCGACAGAGAAGGCGCTGCGCCTCGCCGGGCTCAGCATCGACGACATCGGCCTGTTCGAGCTGAACGAGGCGTTCGCCGTGCAGGTGCTCGCCTTCCTCGACCACTTCGGCATCGCCGACGACGACGCGCGGGTCAACCCGTGGGGCGGCGCGATCGCGATCGGTCACCCGCTGGCCTCCTCCGGCGTGCGGCTGATGACGCAGCTGGCCCGCCAGTTCGCCGAGCACCCCGAGGTGCGTTACGGCGTCACGGCGATGTGCATCGGCATCGGCATGGGCGGCACGGTCATCTGGGAGAACCCGCACTGGGAGGGCGACAAGTGAAGGCACCGAACGAGGTCGTCACCCGGGCGCTGCTGCGTCAGGTGAACGTGCCGGGGCTGGACCGGCCCGCCGCCCTGATCACGCTGGACAACGGCTTCGACCACACCAAGCCGAACACCTTCGGCCCGGGTGGGCTGGCCAGCCTGGACGAGGCGATCACGGCCGCGCTCGCCGCCGACCCGGCGTTCATCGCGGTCACCGGCAAGCCGTACATCTTCTGTGTGGGCGCGGACATCGTGGGTCTGCCACAGCTCGCCGACCGCGCGCAGGCGCTGGAGATCGGCCGGCTCGGCCACCGGGTCTTCGCCCGGTTGAAGGACAGCACCGTCCCCACCTTCGCCTTCGTCAACGGCGCGGCCATGGGCGGTGGCCTGGAGTTGGCCCTGCACTGCCACTACCGGACGCTCTCCGGCGGCGCGGCGGCCCTCGCGCTGCCCGAGGTCTCCCTCGGTCTGGTGCCCGGCTGGGGCGGCACCCAGCTGCTGCCGAACCTGATCGGCATCCCCGCCGCGACCCAGGTGATCATCCAGAACCCGCTGATGCAGAACAAGATGCTCAAGCCGAAGCAGGCAGCCGAGCTGGGCATCGCGGACATCCTGTTGGAGCCGGCGGACTTCCTGGAGCGGTCCCTGGAGTGGGCTGCCGGCGTGGTCCGGGGTCAGGTCACAGTGACCCGGCCCGAGGTCGACAAGGACATGTGGGCGGGCGTGCTCTACTTCGCCCGGGAGACGCTGAACCAGCGGCTGCACGGCGCGGTCCCGGCCGCGTACAAGGCGCTCGACCTGCTGGAGACGGCGAAGGACGGCGACTTCGCCGCCGGCACCGCCGCCGAGGACGAGGCCCTCGCGGACCTGGTCTTCTCCGAGGAGCTGCGCAGCGGCCTGTACGCGTTCGACCTGGTGCAGCGGCGGGCCAAGCGCCCGGCCGGCGCACCGGACAAGGGCCTGGCCCGCACGATCACCAAGGTCGGCATCGTCGGCGCGGGTCTGATGGCCAGCCAGCTGGCGCTGCTGTTCGCCCGCCGCCTCCAGGTGCCGGTGGTGATGACCGACCTCGACCAGTCCCGGGTGGACAAGGGCGTCGGCTACGTGCACACCCAGATCGAGAAGGCCGTCATCAAGGGCCGGATGGACAAGGGCACCGCCGCCAAGCTGTACGGCCTGGTCAGCGGCACTGTCGACAAGAGCGCGTTCGCGGACGCGGACTTCGTCATCGAGGCGGTCTTCGAGGACCTGAGCGTCAAGAAGCAGGTCTGGGCCGAGTTGGAGAAGATCGTCTCTCCGGAGGCGGTGCTCGCCACCAACACCAGCTCGCTGTCGATCACCGAGATGGCCGCCGAGTTGGAGCACCCGGAGCGGGTGGTCGGCTTCCACTTCTTCAACCCGGTGGCGGTGCTGCCGCTGCTGGAGATCGTCCGGGGCGAGCGCACCGACGACGTCACCCTGGCGACCGCGTTCGCGGTCGGCAAGCAGCTCAAGAAGTCGAGCGTGCTGGTCAAGGACGCTCCGGCGTTCGTGGTGAACCGGCTGCTCACCCGCTTCCTGGGCACCGTCTTCGCCGCCGTCGACGCCGGCACCCCGCTGGACGTGGCGAACAGCGCACTGGACCCGCTGGGCCTGCCGATGCGCCCGCTGGCCCTGCTCCAGTTGGTCGGGCCGGCCGTCGCGTACCACGTGGGCGGCACCCTGCACGCCGCGTACCCGGACCGGTTCGGCGTCAGCGAGAACCTCAAGCGGATCGCCGACTCGGGCCAGCCGATCGTGGTCGACGACCAGGTCAACGAGGAGGTCGCCAAGCTGCTGGTGGTGGGTGACCAGCCGTTGACCGCCGAGCAGGTACGCCAGAACGCGCTCGACGCGCTCGCGCAGGAGATCCGGCTGATGCTGGACGAGGGTGTGGTCGCCGAGGCGCAGGACATCGACCTGTGCATGATCCTGGGCGCCGGCTGGCCGTTCCACCTGGGCGGCGTCACGCCGTACCTGGACCGGACCGGCACCTCCGAGCGGGTCACCGGCCAGCGGTTCCTGCCGCCCGGCGCGGCGAGCCTGCCGGCCTGAGGAATAGCAGCACCACCATCGCGGTGGTCGGACCGTCCCCGGTGGACGGGCCGGCCACCGCGACCGTTTGTGATCAGACGATCGCCGGTTGCGGATTCCGCAGGGACAACGGCGGGCTCCTCGCCGGGTTAGGATCACGCGTTTTGCACCCCCATCTTGGAGCTGACTGATGTCCCAGCCGCCGGCCAATCCCTACGGCCCGCCGCACGATTCCCCCGACCCGTCGCAGCAGCCGGGCCAGCAGCCTGGCGGCTGGCCGCCGCCGCAGCAGCAGGGGCAGCCGCAGCAGCCCGGTGGCTTCCCGCCCGCGCAGCAGGGCTTCCCGTCCGCGCAGCAGGGCTTCCCGTCCGCGCAGCAGGGCTTCCCGTCCGCGCAGCAGGGCTTCCCGCCCGCCCAGCCGTACGGTGACCCGAACCTGGCCGGCGGCCCGCCCCCGGCGAAGAAGTCGAGCGTCGGCAAGATCGTGCTGATCGTGTTGGCAGTGGTGCTGGTGCTCTGCCTCGGCGGCGTGGCGATCACCTGGTTCGTCGTCAAGGACGACGTGGGCGCCGTCGTGGACGCCAGCAAGACCCGGGTGACCGCGCCGACCACCCTCGCCGGCCGGCCGAAGCTCACCACCCCGGAGCTCCAATCGGCCGCCGACCAGGCGGTCAGCGGGATGAAGACGGCGGCGGGGAACGAGACGAGCACTGTCGCCGCCTTCTACGGCGACCCGGCCAAGCAGGACCTCGTCATGATCACGGGCGTGTCCGGGCTGCTGTCGGACCCGAAGAAGGAGCTCGACGCCTATGTGGACGGCCTGTCCAAGCAGCTGACCGTGGACAAGATGACGGCGGTCGACGCCGGCCCGCTCGGCGGCGAGGCGCGCTGCGGCGACGGCAAGGCCGAGACCGTGCCGCTGGGCATCTGCGTCTGGGCCGACCGGGGCAGCCTGGGCATGGTGGTGATGTACTTCAAGTCCGCCGACCAGGCGAAGGCTGAGTTCACCACGATCCGGGGCCAGGTCGAGCAGCAGTCCTGATCCGTACGCGACCGGGGCCCCGGCCACCCGAGGGTGGCCGGGGCCCCGTGCCGTACGTCGACGGGTCAGGCCGGTTCGGCAACCGCTGCGGCGGCCCGCGCCGCTGCCGCGGCCGCCCGCTGGGCGGCGTTGCCGAGCACGCAGAACTCGTTGCCCTCCGGGTCGGCGAGCAGCACCCAGCCACCGCCGGTCGGTCCGACATGGTCGGCGACGAGCGTCGCGCCGATGCCGAGCAGTCGCTCGACCTCCTCGGCCCGGGTCCGATCAGCGGGTTGCAGATCAAGGTGCAGCCGGTTCTTCACCGTCTTGCCCTCGGGCACCGCGATGAACAGCACCTCCGGGCCACCCGGCGGCAGGAGCATCGCCTCCGGGTCGCCGGGGAAGTCGTCGGGCTGCCGGGGGCAGTCGAAGACCTGTGCCCAGAAGCCGGCGAGTGCGTACGTGTCGTGACAGTCGATGCTGATGTTGTGGATCGTCGAACTCATGCTTGGTCCTCCACTGTGGTGTCGGCCCGCTCCCCGGCGCTGCGGAGCACGCAGAACTCGTTCCCCTCCGGGTCGGCGAGAACCGCCCAGCCCGTCCCGTCGGTGCGCCGCCGGTCGGTGACCATGGTGGCGCCGAGGCCGAGCACCCGCTCGACTTCCTCGTCGCGGGTCCGGTCGACCGGTTCCAGGCAGATGTGGACCCGGTTCTTGGTCACCTTGTCCTCGGGCACCGCTTGGAAGAACATGTTCGGCGTGGCACCGTCCGGCGGCAGCAGGGCAGCTTCCGGGTCACCCGGAACGTCCTCCGGGAGCCGGGCGTAGCCGAGCACCGCCGACCAGAAGCCGGCCAGGGTGTACGTGTCGTGGCAGTCGAAACTGATGTTGCGGATCCGTGGATACACGGGTGGTCCCTCTACCTTCGGATGGGGACGCTCCGCCGCCGGGGGTCAGCCTGCGAAGACCCGGGGTGCGGAGCCCTGACTGATGGACATCGACGCACCCCCCTTCACTCCGAGCTGACCCGGCGATCTTGCCACCGGCCGAGCGGGGCGCGCAACCCCGATCAGCCGGCGGGCACCACCGATCCGGGCACCGCTGGAGCGTCCGCCGACGGCAGGGTGACCGTCACCTCCAGGCCGCCGCCGGGCTGCGCGACCACCCGTACGGCGCCGCCGTGCGCGTTGCAGACCGCCCGGACGATGGACAGCCCCAGGCCGGAGCCACGAGCGCCGGTGCGTTCCCGGCCACCACGGCGGAACGGCTCGAACAACCCCGGTACGTCGGCCTGGTCCACCTCGAAACCGGTGTTCCCCACCACCAGCCAGGACCGCTCACCGTCGGTGCCGGTACGCACCCAGAGCCGGCCGTGCAGGTGGTTGTAGCGGACCGCGTTCTCGATCAGGTTTCCGGCCAGCCGGTCGAGCAACCCCGGGTCACCGACGACCGGCGCGGACTCCAGCGACGTCTGCACCCGCAGGCCGATCCGTTCCACCTCGCGGCGCATTGCCGACAGCGCGTTCACGGTGCCCGCGGCGAGGTCACACTCGGTCCGCCGGCCCAGCTGCCGACCGGTCTGCGCCTCGCTGCGGGCCAGTACCAGCAGCGCGTCCACCAGGCCGTTGGCCCGCTCGGAGGCGTCGCGGACCACCGTCGCCATCCGTCGGTACTCGGCGGCGTCCGCGTCGTCGTCGCTGAGCGTCACGTCGATCTCCGTGCGCATCACCGCGAGCGGGGTACGCAGCTCGTGCGAGGCGTTCGCCACGAAACGCTTCTGGGCTTCGAACGCGGACGCGATCCGGTCCAGCATGGCGTCGAACGTCTTGGCCAGCTCGGCCACCTCGTCGTCGGCGCCCGAGTAGCCGATCCGCTGGTCCAGGGTCGCCTCACCGAGCCGCTGGGCGGTCGCCGTGACCTGGTGCAGTGGGCGCAGCGCCCGACCGGCCACCGCGTACGCGCCGGCCACCCCGACCACGCTGATCGCCAACAGCGCGACCAGGCCCTTGGCCAGCAGCTCCCCGGAGGCGGCATCGACCAACTGCCGCTGCCACTGGGCGGCGTCCATCTGCCGGCCGTCGGAGAGCAGCACGATCGTGCCGGGCACCAACTCGTCGGTGGGTCGCAACGCGTCGCGGACCAGCAGCCAGGCCAGCAACACCAGGATCGCCCCGGCCCCGATCAGCAGCACCCCGTTGAGCAGTGTCAGCCGCAGCCGCAGGGTGGGTCGCAGCCGCCGGCTCATGCGCCCACCTCGGCGGTGCGGTAGCCCGCACCGACCACCGTCTCGATCAACGGCGGGTCACCGAGCTTCTTGCGTAGCGTCATCACGGTGACCCGGACGATGGTGGTGAACGGGTCGGTGTTCGCGTCCCAGACCCGTTCCAGCAGCTCCTCGCTGGAGACCACAGCGCCACGCGCCTTGAGCAGTTCGCTGAGCACCCCGAACTCCTTGTTGGTGAGGTCCACCGGCACCCCGGCGCGGGTGGCCACCCGGCGGGCCGGGTCGAGCACCAGGTCGGCCAGTTCGAGCACCGGCGGCGCGGCCGGGGTGGCCCGCCGGCCCAGCGCCTGCACCCGGGCGACCAGCTCGTCGAAGGCGAACGGTTTGGGCAGATAGTCGTCCGCTCCGAGCTGCAACCCCTCCACCCGGTCGGCGACTGTGCCGCTGGCGGTGAGCATCAGCACCCGGGTCAACGCGCCGGAGGCAGCCAGGTCGGCGCAGATCTGGTCGCCGTGCACACCCGGCAGGTCGCGGTCGAGCACCACCACGTCGTACCGGGTGACGAACGCCGCCTCGTGTCCGGCGTCGCCGTCGTACGCCACGTCGACAGCCATCCCCCGCTTGCGCAACCCTCGTGCGATCGCGTCGGCGAGGTTGCGCTCGTCCTCGACCACCAGTACCCGCATCCCGGCCTCCTCGCTGCTGACCACCGACAACCTAGTGCCGGCCGGCAACCATCGTCCCTCGCCGTCCGCGCCGGCCGGCGTTGCGGGCCACCGCGGCGTACGCGATGCTGGCCGGCGGTATCGAGCGACGGACGGACCTGGCATGACCACTGCGGCACCACCCACCCGGCGAGACATCGCCTACCGGGGTTTCCACCTGCCGGCCGACACGACCAGCGGCAGCGGCGACGGCCTGCTCGCCAGCGGTCCGGGGCTCGCCCTCGACGGCGTCGCCCTGCGGGGCACCTGGACGTCGCCGCCGGTACCTGTCGGCTTCGCCGTCGCCGAGGTGGTGCCGTCCTGGACGGCCGACACCCCGGACGGCTGCTGGATCGAGGTCGACCTGCGCGGCTGGCACGACGACAAGCCCAGCACCGACTGGTACCGGCTGGCCCGCTGGGCCGCCGGCGACCAGACGGTACGGCGCACCTCGCTGCCCGGACAGCGCGACAGTGCCGCCCGGGTCGACACCGACACCCTGATCGTGACCGGAGCGACGGTCACCGGTTGGCAGGCGCGGGTGACCTTGTGTCGGCCCGCCGGCAGCCCGAGCGGCCCGGTGCTGCGCAGCATCGGTGCGGTCGCCACCGGGCCCACGACCGCTGATCAGGTGTACGCGTGGGAGCCCGCCTCGTCCGCTGCCCGGGGCCGGGTGCTGGACGTGCCCCGCTACTCGCAGCGTCTGCACGCCGGCCAGTACCCGCAATGGGGTGGTGGGGGCGACTCCTGGTGCAGCCCCACCTGCACCTCGATGGTGCTCGCCTACTGGGGCGCCGAGCCGACTCCGGACCGCTACGCCTGGGTGGAGCCGTCCGGGCCGCGTCCGGTGGTGGTGCACGCCGCCCGGCACTGCTACGACCACGCGTACGCCGGGGCCGGCAACTGGCCGTTCAACACCGCGTACGCCGGTCTGCACGGGGTGGACGCGTTCGTCACCCGGCTGCGGTCGCTGGTCGAGGCGGAGGCGTTCGTCGCCGCCGGCATCCCCCTGATCGTCTCCGCCGCGTTCCGGGCCGATGAGGTGCCGGGGCTCGGGTACGACACCGGAGGGCACCTGATGGTGCTTGTCGGCTTCACCGCTGACGGCGACCCGGTGCTCAACGACCCGTACGCCCCGGACGACGACGCGGTCCGTCGCACAGTGCCCCGGCAGGGGTTCGAGGCGGTCTGGCAACGCGGCAGCGGCGGGGTGGCGTACGTGCTGCGACCCGCGTCGGTGCCGCTGCCCCCGCCGCCCGCCCAGGCGAACTGGTGATCAGTCGGTCAGTTTCCAGAGCTGGTACGAGCCGGCCGGGGTGTCACTGCACACCAGGTAGCCGGTGATCGCCTGACACTCCCCGGTGGCATCGGGCAGCACGTCCACGATGCGCACCTTTCCGGCGGCGATGTCCAACTCGCCGACGATCACCCCTCCGTCGGGATGCCGGCGTATGCCGACCAGCCGGCCGCCGGCACCGAGTTGGTACAGCTCCCACCGGCCCAGGTCGGCCAACTGCCGGCCGGTCAGCGCATCGAGCACGAGGTACTGCTCCAACGGACCGACACCGCTGAGGTTGGCCATCAGCCGGCCGTCGGCCGGCCAGGCCCACCCCCACTGGCTGCTGCGCCAGCGCACCTCCCCGGTTGCCGGGTCGAGCGCCTGTAGTTCGTTGTTGCCGGTGCGCACACACAGGACGGGGCCGCAGTCCAGCGCGAAATCGATGTGCACCCTGGCGCGGGTCCAGCGGGGCTCGAGCTGGTCCAGCTCGTACGCGGTGACAGTGCCTGAGCCTCTGTCGATGGCCAGCAGCAGGTCCTTTGTCAGGTCCACGCTGATCGGACCACCGTCGGGCGGACGCAGGTCGGCGCGCGCCAGCACCGCGCCGGTGATCGCGTCGCGTACCTCTGCCGGGCCCTTCAACTGGTTGAGCACCACCCGGTCCACCCCGAGCTCGTCCCCCCGCACGAACACGTCGGCGCTGATGCCGGAGAGCTGCCAGCGCACGGTGCCGCAGCACGGATCGACCGCCCGCAGACTGGACGGTAAGGAATCGCCGCCGCTGCGCAGCAGCAGGTTACCGTCGGTCAGCGGGGAGGCGGTGCCCGGCTGCTGCCACCGGTACGCCCCGGTCGCCCGGTCCAGTGCGATGGTGAGTGTGTCCCGACCCTCCGGGCCGATCTCGTAACCGGTGGCCATCAGCATCCCGGCCAGCGGAGTGATTCCCCAGTACCGGGCCTCGGCCGACAGCGGCGCCTGCCAGACCGGCTCGCCACCGGGCAGCCGATACGCGGCCAGCCGCCCCTGCCGCGTCGGGTTCGTCTGCTCGACGACCAGGAGAAGGTCACCATCGATCATGACGTCGGACCCGGGCCGGGCCGGGAGCGTCACCGGGGCTCGCCGGGGTGGTGCGACGGCGGAGGCGGCGAGCGTGACCAGCGCGAGCACCACGACCAGCGCGCAGCGCAGCGGGCGACCGTGAGCGCGAGGTGGGCGGGCCTGCGGGTCCGGGTCCGGATCGTGCCGCAGCTCGCCGAGGTCGATCACCGAGTCGGTCACCGCGTCAACCTCCACAGAGCAGTAGTGCCGTCGAGGCGTTGGCAGAGCAGGACCGGCAGGGACGCCTGGCAGCTGCCGGCGATGCCCGGCAGCACGTCCACGATCCGCGGTAGGCCGGCGGCCAGGTCCAGTTCGGCGACGACCATCCGACCGTCGTCGCCCCGCCGCACACCGACCAGCGGGTCGTCCGCCCGGAGCACCGGCAGCAGGCTCCACGCGCCCAGTTCGGTCCGTACCTGCCCGGTGGCCGCGTCCCGCACCGTGTACCCCTGGCCGGGCCTGGCCATCAGCAGCCGGCCGTACCGGACGTCGGCCAGGTTGTCCTGACCCGGTTCCGACCACCGCACCGCGCCGGTGGCCGGGTCGAGCACCTGAAGGCCACCGGTCTGCGGTACCGCGCAGAGCAGACCGCCGCACTCGAGCACATGCGACACCAGCGTCACCTCCGCCGTCCACCGTGGCTCCAACTCGGCCAGCCCGAAGCTCACCAGCCGGGTGCTGCCCGGCGGGACGAGCAGCAGCAGGTCGTCGACGACCTGCACCCGCTGGTACGCCGACCGGTCACCGGTCAGCGTGTCGATGCTGCGCAGCAGCTGGCCGGCGCCGGCGTCGTACACCTGCACCTCGCCGGTCGGTTGCAGGAGCACGAACCGGTCGACCTGACCCTCGGGGGTGAGGTGGTAGGTGGGGCTGGCGGCCGGCGGGATCGGCACCGACCAGAGCATTCGGCCGGTGTCGGGCTCGACCCCGCTCATCGCGCCCGACCCGTCCTCCCGGCCGTCGGTCACCAGCAGGCCACCGCCGGTTGTCGGCTGGGGGGCACCGGGATGCTGCCAGCGTTGCCGGCCCGTCGCGGCGTCGAAGGCGGTGGTCTGGAACAGCCTGTTCGGGGCGTTGACCGCCATCGCCAGCACCAACCCCTGCTCGACCCGGACGTCGAGGTAGTCACCGGTGCGGGCCAGCGGCGCCTGCCACCGCCGCCGCACCCCGGCGCCGGTCGGTGCCGGCTGGGCGTACGCGGTCAGGTACCGGGCCCCGTCGGGAGTAGGCGGATCGACAACGAAGACGCCGTCCCCGGCCAGGTAGGCGGTGGCCGTTCTCGACGCCGGCACCACGCTCACCGCTCGCTGCGGTGGCGGCGTCGCACCGGAAAGCACCACCAGGCTGAGCAACAGCACCGTCGCGCTGCGCAGCCGGCGACCGGCGGCGCGCGGGCGGCGAACCGGAGGCGCCGACGTGGGCTCGTCCCGAATCTCGCCCAGCTCGATGATCGACAACGACCGTCCTTCCGTCACCAGGTAAGGCTGGCCGACGGGTCACCGTCCGGCAAACCGACCGTCGGCGCACCGGCCCGGCAAAAGCGACGGAACCCCGCCTGTACGATGGCGCGTCGTGGCTGTGCCGGTGGTAGACCCTTCGCTGAAACCCGTGACCGACGCCGACCCGGCCGAGGCCGAGTCGACACGGCGGCCTCGACGCCGTCCGGCTCGAGCCGACCTGTTGGCCCTCGGAGCCTATGTGCTGCTGGGCGTCTTCGTCTGCCTCAACTACTGGGGTGACGTCAACGGCCGGGTCTCCTCGCACCTGCCCACCGATCACAGCTGGTTCGAGTGGCTGTTCGCGCACGGCGCGTTCTCGGTGCGGCACCTGGAGAACCCGCTGTTCACGGCCCGTCAGAACGCCCCGGACGGGGTGAACATGATGGCCAACACCTCGCTGCTCGGCGTGACCCTGCCGCTGGCCCCGCTGACCATGCTGCTCGGCCCCCAGGTGATGTACGCGCTCTACCTGGGCGCGGCGCTGGCGGCCACCGCCGGCACCGGCTACTGGATGCTCTCCCGCCACCTGGTGCGCTCCCGGGCGGCGGCGTTCGTCGGCGGCGCGTTCCTCGGCTTCGCGCCGGGAATCATCCACCACGCCAACGGCCAACCGAACTTCGTGTCCAACTTCCTGCTGCCGCTGATCGTGGTGCGGGTGCTGACCCTGGGTGAGCCGGGCCGTTGGCGACGCAACGGTCTCGTGCTCGGCGCGCTGGTGGCGTACCAGATCTTCATCAACGAGGAGATGCTGCTACTCACCGCGCTGGCCTGCCTGGTCATCGTGCTGGCCTACGCCGTGCAGCGGCCGCGGGCAACTCGGGCCGCCGCCGGCACTTTCCTGGCCGGACTCGGCGTCGCCGGCGGGCTGGCCCTGGTGCTCACCGCATACCCGATCTGGTTCCAGTTCAACGGCCCACAGTCCTACCGGGGCCTGCAGGGCGGCGTGTTCCACAACTGGGGCGAGGACCTGGTCGCCTTCGTCACCTTCGCCAGGGACACCTGGGCCGGTGACCCGGCCGTGGAGAAGACGATCGGCCTGACCGAGCAGAACACCTGGTTCGGTTGGCCGCTGGTGCTGCTCTCGGTGGTGGCTCTGGTACTGCTCGTACGCCGCTCGCTGGCCGCCCGGATCGCCGCGGTGCTCATCGTGGTGTTCAGCGTCGCCGCGATCGGTCCGTGGGTGCGTTTCAACGGGGTCGAGACCGGCGTGAAGGGACCCTGGTCCTACGTGTCGGACGACCTGCCGCTGGTCGAGATGATGATGCCGACCCGGTTGACGCTGGTGGTCGCCGCCGCTGTGGGCGTACTGCTCGCGTTGACCTGGGACGCCGCGCACCGCCAGGGGCGCCCGGTGGCCGACCGGCCGCGGGTGCCGGCCCAGCGGGTGGCCGAGGCCACCCCGGCGACGTCCGACGAAAAGCCCGCCGCGCCGGTCGCGTCGCGCCGTCGGTGGCTGCGCCCGGTGGGGTACGCGGCGGTCGCCCTCGCCGTGCTGCCGCTCTTCCCCCGCCCGCTTCCCTCCCAGCAGATCGACCCGCCGCCGCACTTCATCACCGCTGGCGGCTGGCGACCGTACGTGCCGGCGGGTCGAACCCTGGTGCCGGTGCCGATCCCGAGCAACGTGCACGGTCTGCCGACGCTGCGGTGGAGTGCGCTGACCGAGCAGGAGTTCCCCGTTCCGGGCGGCTACTTCATCGGCCCGAACGAGCTGGGTGAGGGGGTCTTCGGCGCGCCGAACCGACCGACCAGCTCCCTCATCTACTCCACAATGGACAGCGGCACGGTTCCGGCGCTGACCGACGAGAACCGCCGCCAGGCCGTCGAGGACCTGCGGTTCTGGCGGGCGTCGGTGGTGGTGCTCGGGGCGCACCCCCGCGAGGCGGTGCTCCGTGAGCTGGTCACCGCCCTGATCGGGCCACCGCAGCGGGTCGACGACGTCTGGGTCTGGGACGTGCGCACCCTGGTGGGTTAGTCCGTCGGTCGGCTCAGCCGACGCGGTCCCGGACGTCCCACAACCATCCGCCGTCGACCGGCCGGCCCGGGCCGAGCAGGTCGTCGACGGTGCGGCGGACCGGGTCACCGTGCTCCAGTTGCCCGAGTACGACCACGGCGGCCCGCCAGTGCCGCAGGTCCTCGACGGCCCGGCGGCGGTCGGCGTCGGTGAGCACCGGCACCGCCCCGGTGTCGGCCACCTGCCGCAGCAGCACCGACGTGGGCCGGTCCGGCGCGCCCCAGCGGGCCGCCGGGTCGTCCGGGCCGCTGGGGCCGATGAAGTAACCGCCCGGCGCGGCGAACGCCAGACCGGTACGGGCGGACCAGAGCATCACCGGGCTGCGCCCGGCACCGGTGACCGGGGGTACCGCGACCACCGTCCGGCCGGGCGGCACCAGCGGACGCCAACCAGCGGCGGCGAGGAACGCCGGCACCGGCGCGACCGGCACCACGCGGATCGGCGTCGGCATCAGGGGCAGCAACGCGGCGGCGACCGCTCCGGCCCACAGCAGCCGCACCGGTAGACCCGGCGCCACGTTCGGCCCGCGCGCGGCCCGCACCCGGTCCAGGGACAGCGCGACCAGCACACCCAGCACCGGCACGCAGACCAGCGCGAACCGGGCCGGCACCGCGAGATCGAGCAACGGCAGCCCGCCGACCAGCCGGTACGGCCCCGGAATGCCGGTGGCCTCACCGTCCAGCCGCAGCTCGTCGCCGAGCGAAAGCAGGGCGAAGACGACGCCGCAGGCGGCCAGTGCCCGAACCAGTGGTCGTCGCCACTGCCAGATCACGATCACCACGGCGAGCACCAGCAGACCCGGGCCGAAGAACGAGTTCTCCTCGGTCGGGTTCGGCGAGAGCAGCCCCGGCAGCCAGTCGTCGCCCAGCACGGTCTGCCGGGCCGACGCGGTGAACGAGGCGACGTCCAGTTGGAAGCCCTGCGTGGCGAACGCCATCCCGGAGTAGTGCTGCGGGCCGTGGAACTGGAACCACAGCGGGTACGCCAGCGGCACCACCGCCACGCCGGCCGCCACCGCCAGCCGGCCGAAGAGAGCCGGCGCGAGCCGCCGTGCGGCCACCCGGTCGGCGAGCGCGTAACCCAGCGCGAAGACCCCGGCCGCGAGCGCCAGGAAGACCAGCACCTCCTCGCCGATGAAGACCTGCCAGACGAGCAGCAGCCCCAGGCCGACGCCGGGCCGCCACACCCCGTGACGCGTCGTCCCCGAGGCGGGCCGGAACACCAGGGCGAGGATCGCGGGCACCAGGAACTGGGCGGCGATGTGCAGGTGGGCGCCCGCCTGAGCGATCATGCCCGGGGCGAAGCCACAGATCAGCCCACCCACCGCGGCCGCGGCCCGGGTGCCGACCAGCCGGCGGCGCAGCAGCACGTACCAGGCGACGGCGGTCCCGGCGAGGCAGCAGACGACCGCCACGCAGAACGCCACCTGCGAGCCGAAGAGCACTGTGACCGGGGTGAGCGGGACACCCAGGCCGAGCACCGAGGTGTTCGCCATCAGGTTGACCCCGTCGGGCGCGTTCAACGCGGTGCTGAAGAGCGGGTTCTTTCCCTCGACCACCGCATGCGCCGCGTGGGCCAACATCCACTCGAAGAGGATCTGGTCACCGGCCTGGTGGAACAACCGCCCCGGGCGGCCCCACTGCCCGCTGGTCACCAGCACGGCGAGGCCCAGATAGCCGGCCACCACCAGCGCGTCCCGCAGCCAGGCCGGACGGGACGCGCCGACCGTCACCGGGGGCGAAATGTTCGGGGACGTCGTCCCGGTGGTCATCAGACCGAACGGTCGGTGAGCGTCCGGACGTCCCAGACCCAGACATCCAACTCCTGGCGGCCCGGGCCGACCAGCTCCTCGACCGTACGTCGCAGTGGCTCGGCGTTCTGCTGCCGCACCGGCAGCACCAGGATCGCCGCCCGCCAGTGCCGCAGTTCGTCGGTGAAGCGCCGACGCTGCCGGTCGTCCAGCTTGGGCGTACGGCCGGTGGTCGCCACCTCCTCCAGCATCTGGCCCACCCCGCTGGGACGACCGCCGAACCGGCCCGCGTCACCGGTGTTGCCGTTGCGGGGCGCGAGGAAGTAACCGCCGGGGATCTTGAAGTCGAGGTTGGTGGTCGCCGCCCAGCGCATGCCGTGCGTGTTGCCCATGCTGGGCACCGGGATCGGCACCAGCGTCTGATCCGGCCCGACGTACGCCCGCCAACGGTCCGCAGTGATGAAGTCCGGCACCGGCGGCCGGGAGACCATCCGCAGCGGCATCGGCGCGATCGGCAACAGCGCGAAGGCCAGGCCCGCGGCGGTGAGCACGTGGACGGTACGGCGGTCGGCCGGGCGCAGCGCCCAGGCCCGCTCGACGGCGAGCGCGAGCAGAAGGCCCACCACCACGCTGGTGATCAGCCCGAACCGGGTCGGCACCACCGCGTCCAGCAGCGGCAGGTGGACCAACCACTGCCACGGCCCGGTGATCAGCTCGCGGTCCCACCAGGAGACCCGCTCGCCGAGGGAGAGCACGGCGAAGAACAGGCCGGTCACCGCGAGCGCCCGGACGATCAGCTCCCGGCGAAGCCAGACCACGATGCCGATGGCCAGCATGGACAGGCTCCAGCCGAAGAAGGCGTTCTCCTCGGAGTAGTTCGGCGCCAGGTTGATGTTGGCCCGCTGGTTGCCGCCGAGGGTGGGCGAGCCGGGCGCGAAGAAGGCGGCGATGTCGTTGCCGTAGTCCTGCACCGCGTCACTGAGCCCGTGGTAGGCCATCGGCCCGGCGAACTGGACGTACAGCGGGTACGCCAGCAGCGCCCCGGCCAGCAGCGCGCAGGTCGCCACGCCGACGCCCAGGGGTCGCCACGCCGCCCGCCACCGGGCCGGCTCCTGAGCGAGCACCGCCAGCAGGAAGACGCCGCAGGCCATCGCCGTGAAGAGCAGGATCTCCTCGTTGATGAATGCCTGCGCGGCGACCAGCAGGGCGAGCAGGGCCCCGTCCCGAACCGGCTTTCCGGAGCGGGTGAGCACCAGCACCCGCCACACGATGAACGGCAGCAGGAACTGGCTGATGATGTTCGGGTGCCAACTGGCGTGCGAGAGCATCGCGGGCGAGAACCCGCAGAACCAGCCGCCGACCGCCGCCGCGAGCGGCGTACGCACCAGGTGGCGGGAGAGCATCAGGTACCAGGCCATGGCAGTGCCGGCGAGGCCGAGCGTGACCAGCACCACGAAGGAGACCGCCGGCCCGAAGAGCAGCGTCACCGGGACCATCGGGATGCCCAGCGCCAGCACGGCCGTGTTGGCCATCAGGTTGACGCCGTCCGGGTAGTTGAACTGCTCGGTGTAGAACGGGTACTCGCCGTGCAGCACCACGCGGACCGAGTGGGCGAGGAAGAACTGCACCTGCGCCGGGTCACCGGTGTAGAGCGAGGCCACCCGGCCGGACGGGTCCAGCCAGATCCGGCTGGTCACCCATAGTGCGGCGAGCAGGAACAGCCCGCCCACCGCCAGGTGCTGCCGCCGCCGAGTCCACCGACGCCACCGCGCCCGCGTCGGCACCGTGCTCTCCGCCGGTGCTTCGGGCTCGGCCGGCGCTCCGGGCTCCGTTGGCGCTTCGGGGCCGGCCGGTTCTGTGGTGGGGGCCGTCAGCGCGGGCGGGCCGGCGAAGAGGCCGGCCGGTGTGCGGTAACTCACCAGCTCGGCGGAGTCGGCTGCCGCCTCCGGGTGCGGCGCGGGCAGGGCGCGGGACTCGGCAGGCGTCACAGTCGGCGGAGTCTACCGGAGCAACCAAAACGCCCTAAACCCCCGGTGGTGTCCATTGTGGTGGTTCGAGTGCCGGCCAGCTGAGGCTCCGCACCGGACATCTCGTACTATGGCGCTTTCCGACAGCGACGGCGAGGCGATCGGGGGCGGGCCAGGTGACTCCAGGCCGTCGGTACGGCAGGGCGCTTCCCGTCCTGCTGAGCGCGCTGCTGGCCGGCACGGCCTGCGGCCCGGTAGCCGAGCGGAAGCCCCAGAACCTCCAGGTCGGGTACGACAGCCTGGACGGCACCCTCGCTGTGTGGCCGCCCCGCGGTGACCTCTCCGGGGACGCCACCGCGACGGCAGCGGTCACCGTGGCCGTCCGGGGCTGGCGGTCGCCGGCCGACGACCGCGCGCACCTGCCCTCGTCCGGCATCCTCTTCTCCGGTCGGGTCGACGGCGCACCGGTGGCGCTGGTGGCCGCCGACGTACCCGGCGAAAGCGCGTCCTGGCTGCTGCAACTGACCCGCGACGGCGACCGGTACGCGGTGACCCGCGCCACCGAGTACACCGATCCGGGTTACCTCGTCTACTCCGACGTGCTGCCGGTGCAGACGGCCGGCGGCCGGCGTTACCTGGTCTCGGCCCGGGTGCAGAGCCTCCTCGGGCCACAGGACCGGACGCTGACCATCGCGGACGGTCTCAGCGCACCTGTCGACGTGCCGTCCTGCTCGGCCGTCGGCGTGACCGCGACCCTGCGGACCACGGAGTCGCTGCCCCGTGGGCGGGCCGCCGACCGGCTGCTCGACCTGGGCACCGGCACCGTCGACCCGCGCTATCCGCTGGTCCGCGACGAGTCCGGCACGGGTCGGCGGGCGCTCACCGGCCTGGACACCTGCGTGCTGTCCGGCGACCGGGGCCCGTTCGGCAGCATCCCGCGCCGGATCGGGGACCGGGACGCCCCACGCTCGGTGCCGACGTCCTGGCCGATGGCGAAGCTCACCGTGCGCTCGCTCGGCGAAGTCGCCCTCGGCGGCGGCGAGCCGGCCGAGTTGCAGCAGCTCAGCTGGGACACCGACGCCGGAGCGATGACGGCGGTGATCTACCGACCGGCCGACGGGAGCGCACCCGTCGTCTCACCCGCCGACCGGGCCACCCCGTTGCAGGCGTACCAACTGCCGGTGCCCGGTCAGCCGCTGGTGGTGCTGAGCTGGCGGCCCACCCGGGACAGCTCCCTGTCCGTCCCGCCGGGCACTCCCCTGCTGGTCGAGCGCCCCGGCCTGGCGGTCATCCCCACCCCGTCCCGCTCCCAGACCTACAGCCTCGCCAACACCGACAAGACCCACTACCGCTCAATCTCCCCCCGCTGACCCCCGCACCTTGATTTGGTCGATCATGGAGTTGTGGTGCCTCGCAAAAGGCGCGAACCACCATTCACCGCCCACCATAAGTCCTTGATCGACGAGGGAGGGTGGGCGGGGCTAGACGACGGCGGGCGTCCCTCGGGACGCCCGCCGTTGTTCGTTCTCGTCAGTTCTGTGCGGCCGCGTCGCTGGCGGTGAGGCGGTCCGGGGCGGCGTCCAGGCCGGAGATCCAGCCGGTGACGTTGCGAGCCACGTCCTGAGCGGTCAGGCCCAGGTCGGCGAGGATCTGCGCGCGGGTGCCGTGCGGGTGCCATTCGGCCGGCACACCCAGGTCCTTGAGCGGCACCCGGACGTCGGCGTCGCGCATCGCCTGGGCGAGCGCGTCGCCCACCCCGCCGACGCGGACGCCGTCCTCGACGCTGACCACGAGCCGGTGGCGGGCGGCCAGGTCGACCAGCTCCGCCGGGACCGGACGCACCCAGCGAGGGTCGACGACGGTGACCCCGTAGCCCTGCTCGGCGACTCGGGCGGCCACCTCCATGCCCAACTGGCCGAAGGAGCCGACGGCGACGAGCAGCACGTCGGTACGGGCGGACTCGGCCAGCACGTCGACAGTGCCGACCCGGCGCAGCGCCGGCAGGTCCGCGGCGACAGCACCGGTCGGGAACCGCACCACTGTCGGGCCGTTGTCGACGGCCATCGCCTCGCGCAGTTCCTCCCGCAGGGTGGCGGCGTCGCGGGGAGCGGCGATCCGCAGCCCCGGCACCACCCCGAAGACCGACATGTCCCAGATGCCGTAATGGCTCGGCCCGTCCGGGCCGGTGATGCCCGCCCGGTCCAGCACGAAGGTCACCGGCAGCTTGTGCATCGCCACGTCCAGCAGGACCTGGTCGAAGGCACGGTTGAGGAAGGTGGCGTAGACCGCGACCACCGGGTGTAGCCCACCGAGCGCCAACCCGGCGGCCGAGGTGGCCGCGTGCTGCTCGGCGATGCCCACGTCGTACACCCGCTCGGGGTACTTGCGGGCCAGCTTGGCGATGCCGGTCGGCTCGGCCATGGCGGCGGTGATTCCCACCACGTCCGGGCGCTCGTCGGCGATGGCCAGCAGCTCGTCGGCGAAGACGTGCGTCCACTTCACCGACGGGGCGGCCAGCAGGGCGCCGGTCTCCACGTCGAAGGCGCTGCCGGGGCCGTGCAGGCAGTCCGCCTCGTCCTCCTCGGCCGGACGGTAGCCGTAGCCCTTGCGAGTGACGGCGTGCACGATGACCGGGCCGCCGAAGTTCTTGGCCGCGCGCAGCGCCGCCTCGACCGCCGTCACGTCGTGCCCGTCCACCGGGCCCACGTACTTGATGCCGAGGTCCTCGAACATGGCCTGCGGGGCGACAGCGTCCTTGATGCCCTTCTTGACCGCGTGCAGCACCTCGTACATCGGCTTGCCGACCAGCGGCGTGGAGCCGAGGGCGTCCTTGACGGTGTCGAGGACCTTCTCGTAGCCGGGGTTGAGCCGCAGCGAGGAGAGGTGGTCGGCCAGACCGCCGATGGTCGGCGAGTAGGACCGGCCGTTGTCGTTGACCACGATCACGAGGGAGTTGCCGGCGGTGGCGATGTTGTTCAGCGCCTCCCAGCACATGCCGCCGGTCAGCGCGCCGTCACCGACAACGGCCACGACGCTGCGTGCCTCGCCCCGGAGGGCGTACGCCTTGGCGAGGCCGTCGGCGTAGGACAGCGCGGTGGAGGCGTGCGAGTTCTCGATGAGGTCGTGCTCGCTCTCTGCCTGGCTGGGGTAGCCGGAGAGGCCACCGCGCTGGCGGAGCTTGTCGAAGCCGGCCTGACGCCCGGTAAGGATCTTGTGTACGTACGCCTGGTGGCCGGTGTCGAACAGGAGCCGGTCCCGGGGGGAGTCGAAGACGCGATGCATGGCGAGCGTCAGCTCGACCACACCGAGGTTGGGCCCGACGTGCCCGCCGGTACGGGAGACCTTGGTGATCAGGAAGTCCCGGATCTCGGCGGCGAGGACGTCCAGTTCCTCGCCGGACATCCGCTTGACGTCCTGCGGACCGCGAACCGTCCCCAGCAGCCGGCCGTGGTTGGCCGTGTCCTCTTCAACACTCATGACCGGAGAGTCTATCGGCCCCCCGGTACTCCGCAGCCCGGCCCGAGCCCCACGCACCCGGGCCGGGCGGGAAGTGGGCAGCTGAGCACCCGGTCAGGCGCTGACGCGTGGTGTGCTACCGCGCGTCCGGCGGAAGCAGCAGCCCGACCTGCTCGACGTGCTGCGTCATCGGGAAGAGGTCGAAGCCCCGTAGCGCCGCCAGCCGCCAACCGAGCTCGGCGAAGGTACGCACGTCCCGGGCGAAGGCGGCCGGGTCACAGGCCACGTACGCGACCGCCCGCGGGCCGGCGGCAGCCAGCGCGCGGACCACCGGGGCGCCGGCCCCGGAGCGCGGCGGGTCGAGCACCACCACGTCGACCGGGCCGGTGATCCGTCGGCGGGCTAGCGCGGTCTCCACCCGGGCCGACACCACCTCGACGCTGGGCAGGTCGGCGAGGTTCTCCCGGGCGGCGGCGACACCCTGCGCCGCCGCTTCGACCACTGTCACCCGGCCGGTCGCGCCGACCCGTTCGGCCAACCCGGCGGCGAACAGCCCAGCGCCGCCGTAGAGGTCCCAGGCGATCTCGCCGGGCTGCGGGTCCAGCAACTCCAGCACCGCCGTGGAGAGGGTGTCCGCCGCGGCCGGGTGCACCTGCCAGAACGCGGACGCGGGCAGCGTCCAGTCCCGTCCGGCGGCGACCTCGCGGACCTCGGTAGGACCACTGACCGGGGTGGGCACCCCGTCGCGGATCTCCGTGACGGTCACGTCCCCGCCGGTGCTGGCGACGGTTTCCACCGCGTCGGCGGCCGGCCAGCGCGCACCGGTGGGGGTGAGCACCGGCAGCTGCTGGATGGCCGGGTGGGCGATCCGGCAGCGGTCGATCGGCACCACCTCGTGCGAGCGGTGCTTGAGCAGGCCGGCCCGGTCCGCGGCGTCGACCGCGTAACGGACCCGGGAGCGCCAGCCGAGCAGCCCACCGGGCAACGCCTCGACCCGGACGCCGAGCCGGTCCAGCTCGACGTCGGTCAGCCCGCCGAGGCGGACCAGTTGCTCGCGGATCACGGCGGTCTTCCAGGCCAGCTGCGCGGCCGGAGCGACGTGCTGGAGGTCGCAGCCCCCGCAGGCACCCGGCTTCGCGTACGGGCAGGGCGGCTCGACCCGGTCCGGTGAGGGTTCCAGCACGGTCACCGCGTCGGCTCGGACGAACCCCCGGTGCACCTCGGTGACCTCGGCGATGACCCGTTCGCCGGGCAGCGCGTGCCGGACGAAGACCACCTGCCCGTCCACCCGGGCGACGCAGTGCCCGCCGGGGGCGACCGCGTCGACGGTCAGCTCGACCCGGTCCGCCTCGGCCAGGCCCCGCTCGAATGCCGGCGTCGCCGACGGCGTCCCAGGTGTCGCGGTCCGCTGACCGCCCGGCTCAGTCACGAGTGTTTCCCATCGTTTCGCTGTTCTCGGGCCCGCCCTCGCCGGGCGGCGCGGGGGCCACCGGCGGGGTGGCGACCAGCGGCGGGGCGGCGCTGCGTGGCCCCCGCGCCGGGGTCCGGGACAGCGTGGCGTCCAGCCGGTCGAGGTTCTTGCTCGCTGTCGACGCGAGCTGCCACGGCACGCTGACCACCATCACCCCCGGTTCGAAGAGCAGCCGGCCCTTGAGGCGCAGGGCGCTCTGGTTGTGCAGCAGGTTCTCCCACCAACGGCCGACCACGTACTCCGGGATGAACACGGTGACCACGTCCCGGGGCGACTTGCGGCGGGTGGAGGCGACGAAGTCCAGGATCGGGCGGGTGATCTCCCGGTACGGCGAGTCGATCACGGTGAGCGGGATGGCCATCTCCCGGCGCTCCCAGTCGGCCTGCAGGTCCCGGGTGTCCTTCTCGTCCACGTTGACGGTCACCGCGGTGAGTGTGTCCGGCCGGGTGGCGCGGGCGTAGGCGATGGCCCGCAGCGTCGGCTGGTGCACCTTGCTGACCAGCACGATCGCGTGGTTGCGGGCGGGCAGCACGGCCCGGCCCTCGTCCGGCGGGGTCAGCTCGACGGCGATCCGGTCGTAGTGCCGCCGGATGGCCAGCATCAGCACGTAGATCACCGCCATCGCGGCGATCGCGATCCACGCGCCGAGCAGGAACTTGGTGATGAGGACGATCACCAGTACCGCGCCGGTCAGGCCCGCGCCGAACGTGTTGATCGCCCGAGAGCGGTGCATCCGGCGACGTGCCTCCGGGTCCCGCTCGGTGCGCAGGTGCCGGTTCCAGTGCCGGATCATGCCGACCTGGGAGACGGTGAACGAGACGAAGACCCCGACGATGTAGAGCTGGATCAGCTTCGTCACCTCGGCCTGGAAGCCGACGATCAGCACGATCGCGAAGAGGGCCAGGAAGGTGATGCCGTTGGAGAAGGCCAGCCGGTCGCCCCGGGTGTGGAACTGGCGGGGCAGGTAGCGGTCCTGGGCCAGGATCGAGCCGAGCACCGGGAAACCGTTGAACGCGGTGTTCGCGGCCAGGAACAGGATCAGGGCGGTCACCCCGGCCAGCACGTAGAGCAGGATCGACCCGGAACCGAAGACCGTCTCCCCGAGCTGGGTGGTGACCGTCTTCTGCACGTACCCCTCGGGGCCGGAGACGATCTGGAGGTTCGGATCCTCGACGAACTGGAGGTGGGTCAGCCGGGCCAGCCAGATGATCCCGACCAGCATGCTCACCGAGATGGTGCCGAGCAGCAGCAGGGTGGTGGCGGCGTTGCGGCTCTTCGGCGCCTTGAACGCCGGAACCCCGTTGGAGATCGCCTCCACGCCGGTGAGCGCGGCGGCGCCCGAGCTGAACGTCCGCAGCAGCAGGAAGACGAGCGCGAAACCGGTCACGCTGTGCTCGGCCTGGATCACCAAGTCGGCGCTCGGCGCGCGCAGCTCGTCGCCCAGCACGAAGACCCGGAACAGCCCGGTGAGCAGCATCCCGAGCATCACGATCACGAAGCCGTAGGTGGGGATGGCGAACGCCGTGCCCGACTCACGCAGCCCACGCAGGTTGACGGCGGTGAGCAGGACCACCGCGCTCACCGCGATCAGGACCTTGTGGGTGGCCACGAACGGCACAACGGAGCCCAGGTTGGCCACTCCCGAGGAGACCGACACCGCCACCGTGAGCACGTAGTCGACCAGCAGGGCGCTGGCCACCCCGACGCCGAACTTCGGCCCCAGGTTGACAGTGGCCACCTCGTAGTCGCCGCCACCGGACGGGTAGGCGTGCACGTTCTGCCGGTAGCTCGCCACCACGGTGAGCATGACCACGACCACGGCCAGCGCGATCCACGGCGAGAAGAAGTACGCGGACGCACCGGCGATGGAGAGGGTCAGCAGGATCTCGTCGGGCGCGTACGCGACGCTGGACAGCGCGTCGGAGGCGAACACGGGCAGCGCGATGCGCTTCGGCAGGAGGGTGTGCTGAAGCCGGTCGGACCGGAACGGTCGACCGAGAAGGAGCCGCTTCAGCAGCGAGGTGGGACTGGCCACGAACGCCAAGAGTACGACCACCTCAGCGGGAGCGCGGGGGTGGGCGATCACCGCTGCTCACGGCGGCGGGGTACGGTCGGTCCCCGCTCGTGACCGGGACGTGGCAGGCTCGCACTCGAAGGCCACCGGCAGCGGGAGCGGGACGCACCTTGGGAGGGACAGCGTGCACGTCGTGATCATGGGATGTGGTCGGGTCGGATCGACCCTCGCCCACAGCCTGGAGTCCCGAGGGCACTCGGTGGCGGTGATCGACCAGGACGCCGACGCCTTCCGCCGGCTCGGCCCCGACTTCGCCGGGATCACGGTGACCGGGGCCGGTTTCGACGGCGAGGTGCTCCGACAGGCCGGCATCGAGCGCGCGGACGCTTTCGCGGCGGTGTCGAGCGGCGACAACTCCAACATCATCTCGGCCCGGCTGGCCCGCGAGACGTTCGGCGTGTCCCGGGTCGCCGCCCGCATCTACGACCAGCGCCGGGCGCAGGTCTACGAGCGGCTGGGCATCCCCACCGTGGCGACAGTGCGGTGGACGGCGGACCGGATGCTGCGACACCTGGTGCCGGAGGGCAACGTGGAGATCTTCCGCGACCCCACGAGCACTGTGTCGATCGTCGAGGTGCCCGTACACAAGGACTGGATCGGCCGACCGGTGCGGACGCTGGAGGACGCGACCGGGGCGCGGGTGGCCTACCTGATCCGCTTCGGCATCGGCACACTGCCCACCGGCTCCGCCGTCATTCAGGAGGGCGACCAGGTGTTCATGCTGGTCAGCGATGACATCGTGGCGACTGTCACGTCGGTGGCGGCGACGCCGCCGGAAGGAGGGCACTGAGCCATGCGGGTCGCCATCGCGGGCGCGGGCAACGTGGGCCGTTCGATCGCCCAGGAGTTGATCGACAACGGCCACCAGGTGATGCTGATCGAGCGCCAGCCCAAGATGCTGCGCCCGGACCGGGTGCCGGCCGCCGATTGGGTGCTGGCCGACGCGTGCGAAGTGGCCAGCCTGGAGGAGGCGAACATCGCCGGGTGTGACGTGGTGGTCGCGGCGACCGGCGACGACAAGACCAACCTGGTGCTGTCGCTGCTGGCCAAGACCGAGTTCGCGGTGCCCCGGGTGGTCGCCCGGGTCAACCGGGCCGAGAACGAGTGGTTGTTCACCGAGCAGTGGGGCGTGGACGTCGCGGTGAGCAAGCCGCGGGTGATGGCCGCGCTCGTCGAGGAGGCTGTCACCGTCGGCGACCTGGTCCGGCTGATGACCTTCCGACAGGGCGAGGCGAACCTCGTCGAGATCACCCTGCCGCCGACCGCCCCCTACGTCGGTCAGCCGATCCACGCCGTGCCGCTGCCCCGCGACTCCGCCCTGGTGGCGATCCTGCGCGGCAAGCGGGTCCTGGTGCCCAGCCCGGACGACCCGATCGAGGCCGGCGACGAGCTGATCTTCGTCTGCACGGCCGAGGTGGAGGACGAGGTCCGCGCGGTGATCCTCGGGCCGGACAGCGTCGAACGGACCCGCGGCTCACGCTGACCCCGACGGGCGCGCTGAACGGGCCGGGTGACCCGGCGTCGCTCAGGCGCTGGGCAGCGGGGCCGGCGGCGACTCCCGGGTGACCCGGCGCACCGTCCAGACCGTGATCAGCAACAGCAGCGCGTACGGCGGGTAGCCGAGCGCCAGCCGGGCCACGCCCAGGGCGGTGTCCTGGTGGGCCAGGTAGAGCCCGGCCTGCACGCCCACCTTGGCCAGCCAGACCACGCCCCAGAGCACTGTCAGCTGGGTGAAGGTGCGCACCAGCTTCGGGTCGGACCGCCACTCCGAACGGCCCTTGGCCACCAACACCGACCAGATCCAGCCCACCAGCGGCTGCCGGATCGCGGCCGAGACCAGCAGGGCGATGCCGTAGCCGATGCCGTAGAGGATGCCGGGAAGGTAGAAGTCACGCTCGTCGCCGGTACGCCACGCGATGGCCGCGCCGACGCCGACGCCGAAGAGCCCGTTGACGGCGTGCCGGATCGGCCGACGCTGGGCCAGCCGCAGCCCGGCGATCAGCACGGCGACAGTGATCGACGCGATCACCGCCGGCCGCAGCTCGCCGATGATGTTGGCGACGACGAACACCACGACCGGGATGCTGGACTCGACCAGCCCGCGCCAGCCGCCGAGCTGGTCGGCCATCTGCTCGGCGATCGTCGGCAGCGGCTCCTCGTCCTGAGGGTCGGTATCCGGCTGTGCCGCCCGGTCCTGTCCCGTCGTCATCGCCGGCCTTCCGTCCGCAGTGCAGTCACTTGGGCGAGTCCAGCTCGTAGTAGGGGTTGTAGATGACCTTGCGGTCGTCCCGCACGGCCACCCGGCCACGGGCGGTCAGATGCCGGCCCGGCTCGATCCCGGCGATGTGCCGTCGCCCCAGCCAGACCAGGGTGACCACGTCACTGCCGTCGTACAGGTCGGCCTCAAGGGTGGGCAGATTGGTGCGCGGCGTGTAGACCACTGTGCGCAGCCGACCGGCGACCGAGACCAGCTGACCCCGGGAGCACTGCTGGGCAGGGATCCCGCCGCACTGGGCGCTCTCCCGACGCAGCTCCTGCGCGTCGATCTCGGCCTCGCTGGCGGTGAACCTCTGCAGGATGCGCCGTAGCGACACCCGGCCCTCGTCGGTCGTCATGACCTCCGCGTCACCCTCTCCACGCTCGCCGTCCCCGGCCGGCCCCGGCGGCGCCGGAACCGTGCCGCCAGCGTACGCCGACGGGGCTGGTTCCGGCGGGCCGGTGCGCGCGGGTCAGACCTGACGCGGCGCGGCCGTGGCGTCGCCCGCCTCGGCCTCGGCCTGGTCGGCGATCTCCCGGGGCAGCCGCAGCGGCAGCGGCTCGCGGACCGGCTTCGCCTCCTGACCACGGTCGACCACCAGGCCGTCCAGGCACTCGACGAGCGGACCGGCCATGGCCGGGTCGGTGGCCACCGGGCCCTGGAACACACCCCGGACCATCCAGCGCGGCCCGTCGATTCCGACGAACCGCAGGTTCGTCGGGCCGTCCGGGGTGGTCACCTGGGCGTGCAGCTCCGGGCCGTACTCGCCGGCGACCTCCTGCGCGCTCGCACCGTCGCGGAGCAGCGACTGCCGGATCTCCTCGCGCACCTCGTCCCAGATCCCCTCGGACCGGGGGGCGGCGAAGACGCCCAACTGGAGCGCGTTGTCACCGTGCACCAGGACCACCTGCTGGATCACACCCTGCGGGTCGGCCTGCACCCGTACCTCGACGTCGGCGATCGCCGGGATGTGCAGGCTGCCCAGGTCGAGTCGCTGCACGTCGTCGTAGCTCTCGGAGATGTCGTACGGGCCGCGCTCCAGCGTCGGCGTCGCATCGCCCTGGTCCGGGACCTGGGTAGCCCGCTCGTCACGGGTCTGCCGCTCCGCATCGGCCCGCTTTCGGGAGAAGATCACTGCGCCTGCCCTCCGCTGTTCACACTCACCCTGCCACCTCTTCCGTCTGCCCGCGGCCCGGCTCACTCGGCCGCCGCTCGACCCGGTCCTGGCCCGTCGGCGACGGCACCAGCCCGGCGTGCCCACCGGTGGACCCGTGCCCACCGGTCCCGCGCCGGGACGCGGGCAGCTCGACCACCGGCTCGAACCGCGCCCGCGCGACCTGCTGGACCACGAGCTGCGCGATCCGGTCGCCGCGGGAGATCTTCGCCGGCACATCCCGATCATGATTGATCAGGTTGACCAGGATCTCACCCCGGTAGCCGGCGTCGACCGTACCGGGCGCGTTGAGCACCGTCACGCCGAGCCTGGCCGCCAGACCGGAGCGAGGATGGACCAGGCCCACGTACCCCTCCGGCAGCGCGATGGCCACGCCGGTGGGCACCAGGGCACGGCCGCCGGGTGGCAGCTCCACGTCCGCGGCCGCCACCAGGTCGGCCCCGGCGTCGCCGGGATGGGCGTACGTGGGCAGCGGCAGCTCCGGGTCGAGCAGCTGCACAGGCACGGGTACGACGTCGGTCACGGGTCCCCTCTTCCGTCCGGTTCGCGGGGTGACCCTGCCATCCTGCCGGTTCGTCGAGCCGCCGTGCGCCGTACCCTCGCAGGAGTGAGCATGTCGCCCTCCCCGTCCGCCGATCAGCCGCCGGTCGCCGCCCGCTCGGCGTACGCCGAGCGACTGAATCTGCCCTGGTGGCTGTGGCTGGCCGGGCTGGTGGCCGCCGCGTTGCTGGCCGTCGAGATCTGGATGGGCGCCTCCGGCGTCCGCGCCTGGCTGCCGTTCGCCGTGCTGGTGCCGTTGACCGCTGTCGGGCTGTGGTGGCTGGGCCGGATCCGGGTCGGGGTGACCGACGCCGAGCTGCGGGTGGACGACGCCCGCCTGCCGGTCCGTTTCGTGGCCGACGTGGTGCCGCTGGACGTGGCCGGCCGACGTGAGGTGCTCGGCGTCGGCGCGGACCCGCTCGCCTTCGTGGTGCAGCGACCGTGGATCGGCGGCGCCGTGCAGGTGATCCTCGACGATCCCGCGGATCCGACCCCGTTCTGGGTGGTGAGCACCCGCCACCCGGTCGAGCTGGCCGAGGCGGTGCTGACCGCACGGGACGCCCTGGCGGCTACCCACCCGACGGCGGGCGAGCCGGGCTGATCCGACGGCGAGGGCCCGCTCAGGTGCCGGTTGGTGGGCCCGGGAGGGCCGCCGGTGGCGCGGGCCGGGCGATGCCCCGCCGACGCAGGTCGACCTGGAGTTGGTCGGCCATCTGCTGGGTGGCCCGGCGGTTGAGGAAGCTGGCCACCGCCGCTCCCGTCAGGAACGGCCCGAGCGTGGTGAGGTTGCGACCGAAGCGCCGCAGCAGCATGTCCCGCAACTCCTTGCGGGCGGCGGTGCCGAGCACCGCTCCCACTCCCACGCCGGGGACCATCGGGTTGACGCCGCGTTGAGTGGCCCAGGAGTGCACCAGCGCGACCGCCCGTTGGCTGCCGGCGGCGGGTAGCGCCACGCCGTGGATCTCGTGCAGCTCGCCGACGAGTTTCAGCTCCACCGCCACCACGGCCACGGTTTCGGCGGCGAGCAGCACCGGCGCGGAGAGCAGGGTCGGGGCCACCGTCCACTCGACGGCGGCGACGCCCCCACCGGCCGCGCCGATCGCGGCGGTGGTCCTCGACGCGTTGCGGATGAGCCGGTCGGCCAGGGCGGCGTCGTCCAGGCCGGGGAAGTGCTGGCGCAGCGTGTCCAGGTCCCGTACCGGCACGTGCGGGGCGATCTCGGCGACGGCGTCGACCATCCACCGCACGGCGGCGCGCGGCTTGAACAGGTCGGAGATACCTCGCGCACGGGCCTGCCCGACCATCCGGGTCAGCAGTTGACGGCGTCGGGCCGGCGCGATGTCGTCAGCGGTCAGCGCCGCGACTGTGGCACCGAGGTCGTCCGTGTCACGGGTGGCGCCGAGGCCGTCCGTGCCGCCATCGGTGGTGCCGCCTCGATCGCTCATCGGACCTCCCGGTGCTGTGGCTACCCGCTACGAGTCAAGCAGGTACCCACCGCTGCCGCATGCCTACACCGGCAGCGGCGACCCCGTTCAGGAGGCCGCCGCCGGTGTTGTTGTGGTTGTCAGACGCACTCGCGACAGATCAGCTCGCCGTTACGCTCGACCGCCAGCTGGCTACGGTGGTGGACCAGGAAGCAGCGGGCGCACCGGAACTCGTCCTGCTGCATCGGAAGCACCTTGACCGTGAGCTCCTCGTCGGCCAGATCGGCACCGGGCAGCTCAAAGCTCTCGGCCACCTCGGCCTCGTCGACGTCCACCGCGCCCGACTGTGAGTCGACGCGCCGTGCCTTGAGCTCTTCCAGGCTGTCCTCGCCGAGGTCGACCTCGTCGCGACGCGGGGCGTCGTAGTCGGTGGCCATCGGTTTCACTCTCCCATATCGATGTTGTCGCTTCCGGTTGTAACGCCGGACGACGCTGTTTCGGTTCCGCTGGCCGGCCACCACTTGTGTCGGGCACCCGACCCGAGGACCGAACGGGTCGAGCTCGCCGGGGCGACTCCCCTGCGAGCGCGGAACCTTACCCCCCCTTGGGCGAGGCATGTATACCGCCCTTGCGGCTGAGATGTACGCCCCCGCACGCGAAGTTGTTCCCAATGTGATTCAGGCGACACGAAGATAGGGGTAGTAGTACCCGGTTCGCGGTCGGCGCGCCGGCATGTCGGGCTGTTTCCACGCGACGGCCGGACAACCGTTAACCTCAGCGGCGTATTCGACGGCCGGCGGCCTGAGCGATCGTTTCTGGCCGCCACCACCCACTGAGGTCCGGGGAGTGCCCTGATGAGTTTTGCGCGCGTGCGAGCACTCGTCGTCGTCGGCCTGCTGGCGATCATCGCCCTGGTCTTCGTCGTCGTGGCCGTGGTCCGCGACAGCCAGGGCAACGTGGGCACCGCGGCGGGTTGCCCCGAGGGTTGGCCGCTGGCGGATCTGACCCTGCGCGAGCGCAAAGACGTCAAGATCAACGTGTTCAATGCCACGGATCAGCCCGGGCTCGCCCACACCGTCGCCGACGAGTTCAGCAATCGACAGTTCCAGGTCAAGAAGACCGGGAACGAGAAGAAGATCAACAGCGTCGCGGTGCTGCGGTACGGCCCGAAGGGCGTCGGGTCCGCGCACCTGCTCCAGGCGTACTTCCTCAACAACGCCACCCCGGGCTACGACGAGAAGCGCACCGACGACACCGTGGACGTCGTGCTGGGCAACAACTTCCAGCAGCTCGCCACCACGACCGAGGTCAACCAGTCACTCGGCGACTCGGGCCCGCCGGAGGCTCCCAAGGGCTCCTGCCCGTCCCCACCCGCCAAGTGACGGCGTAACCGGGCCCACGCGACGCCAGGTCGGCGAAGCCGGCACCGACCCGCCCTGCCGGCCAGGGCCGGCCGGCCTGTTCCACCGGTCAGGTTCCGCCGGTCAGGGACCGCCGGAGGCGTCCAGCGCGGCCAACCGGTCGTGCAGCGGCGCGAAGAGCGCGGGCGGGGCCGCGACCACCAGGTCCGGTCCCGGCGGCCGACCGGCCAGACCGGCGACCCGAACCCCCGCCTCGGTGGCCACCAGCCCGCCCGCCGCCAGGTCCCAGGCCGCAAGACCCTTCTCGAAGTACGCGTCGAGCCGCCCCTCGGCGACCAGGCAGAGGTCCAGCGCCGCGGCGCCGAGCCGGCGGATGTCCCGTACGTGTGCGATCAGCCCCGCCACCACCTGCGCCTGGTGCGCCCGACGGCCGGCGTCGTAGCCGAAGCCGGTGCCGACCAGCGCCTGCCCCAGATCGACCTCGCCGGAGCAGCGCAGCCGGACACCGTCGCGCCAGGCCCCGCCGCCGGCCGTGGCGGTCCATTCCTCGCCGGTGCTCACGTTGCGCACGACGCCGGCAACCACCACCCCGTCCACCTCGGCCGCCAGCGAGACCGCCGAGTACGGCAGCCCGTACAGGTAGTTCACAGTGCCGTCGATCGGGTCGACGATCCAGCGCACCCCGCTGGGCGCCGCGCCGGAAGTCCCCTCGCCGTACTCCTCGCCCAACACCGAGTCGTCCGGGCGCAGCGCGGCCAACGCGCCGAGGATCTGCCGCTCGACCGCCCGGTCGGCGGCGGTGACCACGTCGGTGACGGTGCTCTTGGTGGCGGCGACGACGACTCCCTCGGCGCGCATCCGGTACGCGGTGTCGGCCGCGTCCCGAGCCACCTGCACCGCGATGGTCAGCAGCTCCGACGGTGCCGTAGCCGAGTTGGTCATGATTCGCCTCTTTCCGCAGTTCGAGTGCATGTGGGTGGGTGAAACTACCGACCCGGCCTCCGAAGATCATCGTTCCCGACGCCGCGCAACGGCACCAGACCGGGATCTTTGGTGCCTGGCCTGCCGCTGCGAGCGGGTGCACCCGCGCCGTCCGCACGGCTTGAGCGGCCGACCTTCGACAAGATGCCCCTTTAGGTTGGTAATGTCGCTTAAGTGCCTACCGCCCCACCCATGCTCGGCTCACAACCGTTGCCCAACCGCGACCTGGTCGGGACGTCACCGGCCGCACCAACAGCGACCTCGGTGATCCACACGCGCACCCTCGCAACCGCCACGTTGACCTCGTACTGCCTGCTCAAACGGCAGTTCGGACACGATCTACGCGCCAACGGGCTCGACGACGGAAGCAGTTCGCCGGCCGCGCGGCTATCATTACCGCGAAGCCCATATCCCCGCCCCACCGACGGTCCCCACCGGCGGTACGCGGTGCGGAGCAGGATGATCGCCGCAGACGGCGTTACAATTCACCCCTGCCCACGCGGCACGGACCGCCGACCACCGGCCGGACCGTGACACGAGGGTCCCTCAACCACATCGCCCGGCACGGTAACCCTCGCTGCGCTGGACGAACCCGCCGTGCCCGCTCTTCGCCTCCGGAAGGTCATTCGTGACAGAACCCCGCCAGCCCGGCGCCGACGTTCGCTCGCTCACCGACACCCTGATCGCCCACGCGCAGAGCGCCGGTGGTCAGCTCACGTCGGCTCAGCTCGCGCGCACCGTCGAGTCCGCCGAGGTGACTCCGGCCCAGGCCAAGAAGATCCTGCGGGCGCTCTCCGAGGCGGGAGTGACCGTCGTGGTGGACGGCTCGGCGAGCACCCGTCGCCGCGTCGCCGCGGCCCGCTCGACCACGCCAGCGTCCCGGGCCACCACCGCCAAGACCACCAAGAAGGCCGCCGCGCCGGCCCCGAAGCAGGCGCCCGCCGCCGACGACGCCGCGGCGACGTCGGCCCCGCGCAAGGTGGCCGCTCGCAAGGCGACCGGCACCGCCGCCGAGGCTGCCGGTGTGACGCCCGCGAAGGCGACCCGGTCGACCCGAGCCACCAAGGCGACGGTGGCCGCAGCTGCCGGAGCCAAGCCGACCAAGGCTGGCGGCAAGGCAAAGGGCGAGGGCGCCGAGGGCGAGATCGACCCGGAGGAGCTGGCCGCCGCGATCGAGGACGTGGTGGTCGAGGAGCCGGCCGAGCTGGCCCAGGCCGCCGAGACCGACGCCGCCGCCTCGGCGACCGACAACGACTTCGAGTGGGACGACGAGGAGTCCGAGGCCCTCAAGCAGGCGCGACGTGACGCCGAGCTGACCGCCTCCGCCGACTCCGTCCGGGCGTACCTGAAGCAGATCGGCAAGGTTCCGCTGCTCAACGCCGAGCAGGAAGTGGAGCTGGCCAAGCGGATCGAGGCCGGGCTCTACGCCGCCGAGCGACTGCGGGCTGCCGACGAGGGCGAAGAGAAGCTCGTCCGGGACATGGTCCGTGACCTGGGCTGGATCTCCCGGGACGGCGAGCGGGCCAAGAACCACCTCCTGGAGGCGAACCTCCGACTGGTGGTGTCGCTGGCCAAGCGCTACACCGGCCGCGGCATGGCCTTCCTCGACCTGATCCAGGAGGGCAACCTCGGCCTGATCCGGGCCGTGGAGAAGTTCGACTACACCAAGGGCTACAAGTTCTCCACGTACGCCACCTGGTGGATCCGGCAGGCCATCACCCGCGCCATGGCCGACCAGGCCCGCACCATCCGCATCCCGGTGCACATGGTCGAGGTCATCAACAAGCTCGGCCGCATACAGCGTGAGCTGCTCCAGGACCTGGGCCGCGAGCCCACTCCGGAGGAGCTGGCCAAGGAGATGGACATCACACCCGAGAAGGTGCTGGAGATCCAGCAGTACGCTCGGGAGCCCATCTCACTGGACCAGACCATCGGCGACGAGGGCGACAGCCAGCTCGGCGACTTCATCGAGGATTCCGAGGCCGTTGTCGCTGTCGACGCGGTGTCGTTCTCGCTCCTGCAGGACCAGCTCCAGCAGGTGCTCCAGACGCTCTCCGAGCGTGAGGCGGGTGTGGTACGCCTGCGCTTCGGCCTGACCGACGGCCAACCTCGGACGCTCGACGAGATCGGTCAGGTCTACGGGGTGACCCGGGAGCGAATCCGGCAGATCGAGTCCAAGACGATGTCCAAGCTGCGTCACCCGTCCCGGTCGCAGGTCCTCCGGGATTACCTGGACTGAGCGGGTTTCGTCAACCGAACGTGTCGTTTTGATCACCTGGGGTGCAACGCCAGATGGTGATCGTCCGGTTGCACGAATGTGATCGTTGACGTGGCACCCTTGGTACACGGCACACTGTCCCTGCCATGTGTGACCTCGGTCCCCCGCGGGCACACAGGGAAGGCAGTGCCTAGCAAGGGTGTTGCACGATAGGTGAGCAACGACCGAAGAGATTGTTCATCGGTGACGACCAGAGGAGGAAGGCGATGAACTCGACCCTCACGCCGCCGCCCGAGACGGTGGCGCCCCCAGCCGCCGATGAACGGTGCGACCGCTGCAATGCTGCCGGGAAGCTCCGAATCACTCTGGTGGGTGGGAGCGAGCTGGTGTTCTGCGGGCATCACGCGAACAAGTACGCGGAGGATCTCGTGAAGATCACCGAGCGGTTCGCAACGGAGCCCGATTTCAGCTGGCGTGGCGCCGATCTGATGGCGAACTAAATCCGCAAACCGACATAGCTGGCCGGAGGCACCCCGAGGGTGCCTCCGGCCAGCTTTTTGCCCAAACGCCCCGCGCCCCGCTGCCCCGCTGCCCCGCTGCCCCGCGCCCCGCGCCCCGCGCCCCGCGCCCCGCGCCCCGCGCCCCGCGCCCCGCGCCAAGATCACCGCAACTTCCCCGAAGTTGCTGCCTCCGACACGCCAGAGACAGCAACATCCCCGGTACTGCGCGGATCTTGACGACGAACCCCCTGCATAACCGACCGAGCGCGAGGTTCGGGGCGCGCACCGCCGCCAAGGTCACGCTCGAACCAGGATGTAGTGGCATCACCGACGCGCCGATACCACTGCATCCTGGTTATTGCGCGATCTTGAGGTCGGGACGCCCGGATAGGGCATCCCGCGGCCGTTCCGGGCGGGTACGGACACCGACCACAGGCCACGCACATAGGCACGAACCCGATCGCGCCTCAAGCACGGGCGCACCCCACGCCCCAAGGCCTGGTCCGGACCGGTCAGCCCGCTTGGTCGGGCGCAATGCCGGTTGGGCGGGTTCAGAGCTGGGCGGTCTAGAGGGTCTGCACGGTGGCGATGCGTTCCTCAAGCTGCTCGATGGTGGCCTGGGCGCTGGGCGGGCCACCGCAGAGCCGGCGCAGCTCGGCATGAATCTTGCCGTGCGGCTGGCCGGTGCGGTGGTGTCGGGCGGCCACCAGAGCGTTCAGTTGGCGTCGGAGCGCCACGCGACGCTGGGCGGCGCTCATGGGTGCGGGTGGCGCTGCTGTGGCCGCAGCGGCCGGCTGAGCGGCCCCGTCGGCCGTACGACGGCGTTGGGCGGCCAGCTGTGCGGCCTGCCGCTTGGTCAGCAGCAGTGAAACCTGGTCGGCGGTGAGCAGGCCGGGCAGGCCGAGGTATTCCTCTTCCTCGGGGGTGCCGGCCTGCGCCGCAGTGCCGAACGACGCACCGTCGAAGATCACCTGGTCCAGCTCGGCGGTGGCCGAGAGCGCCGCGAAGCGCTTCTCCAGCTCACCGCTGGCCTGGTCGTCGCGCTGCGCGCGTTCCAGCAGGTCGTCGTCGAAACCGTCGGCTTCCTTGGGTTTGCCGAGTACGTGGTCGCGCTCGGTCTCCATCTCGCTTGCCAACCCGAGCAGGTGCGGCACGCTGGGCAGGAAGACCGACGCGGTCTCCCCGGGCCGGCGGGCCCGCACGAACCGGCCGATCGCCTGGGCGAAGTAGAGCGGCGTGCTGGCGCTGGTGGCGTAGACCCCGACCGCCAGTCGCGGGATGTCGACCCCCTCGGACACCATCCGCACCGCTACCAGCCACCGCTGCTCGGACGCCGCGAACGTCGCGATCCGGGCGGACGCGCCCTGGTCGTCGGAGAGCACCACGGCGGCCTTCTCACCGGTCACCTGCTCGATCAGCTTGGCGTACGAGCGGGCGGTCTGCTGGTCGGTGGCGATGATCAGACCACCGGCGTCGGCCATGCCCGCGTTGCGCAGCACTGTCAGTCGGGCGTCGGCGGCCCGCAGCACCTGTGGCATCCAGTCGCCGGCCGGGTCCAGGGCGGTACGCCACGCCTGGGCCACCAGGTCCTGGGTCATCGGCTCGCCCAGCCGGGCCGCCAGTTCCTCCCCCGCGTTGGTACGCCAGCGGGTCTCCCCGGAGTACGCCAGGAAGAGCACCGGCCGGACCACGCCGTCGCGCAGCGCGTCGGAGTAGCCGTACACCGAGTCGGCGCGGGAACGCAGCAGGCCGTCACCGCCCCGCTCGTAGCTGACGAACGGGATCGGGTTGTCGTCGGAGCGGAACGGCGTCCCGGTGAGCATCAGTCGGCGTACGGCGGGTTCGAATGCGTTCTTCACCCCGTCGCCCCAGGATCGGGAGTCGCCGGCGTGGTGGATCTCGTCGAGGATGACCAGTGTGCGTCGGGTCATGGTGCGCCGCCGGTGCACCTGCGGGGCCATCCCCACCTGCGCGTAGGTGACCACCGCGCCGTGGAAGTCGGCAGCGGAGTGCAGGTCGGCGTTGCGGAACGCGGCGTCGAGCTGGATGCCCACCCGGGCCGCGGCGTCGGACCACTGGTTCTTCAGGTGCTCGGTCGGTGCGACCACTGTGACCGCCTCGATGGTGCCGTCACCGAGCAGTTCCGCCGCGATCCGCAGGGCGAAGGTGGTCTTGCCGGCACCGGGCGTGGCGACCGCGGTGAAGTCGTCGGTACGGCGACGCAGGTACTCCACCAGGGCCTTGCGCTGCCAGGCGCGTAGTGCCGGGAACGTCTCGAGCACCGGCGTCCGGGCTGCCACGCGAAGCTCCTCTCCGACCGCACGATGGCGGACCCCGGGCGAGGGCCACGAGGATCCGCCGCCCATGAAAACGCCTCCGCGCAGAAGCTGCCGCGAAGGCCGACTCAGCATAACCAGCGCGGGCCGGCGGGCCCAGGCGACGCCACGCTGGTCACAATCCCGCACTCAACCGAACAGCGGCCCGACCGTCTCACCACTCCCGGTCGGTGCGTGGATCCGCCCCGTCGGCGCGCGGCGGGCGCAGCGTGGCCACCGGCGCGGACCAGCGTCGCCGTAGCGCGATCAGGCGCAGCCCGAAGACCAGGACGGCGGCGGCGGTGAGCGGTGCGGGCCCGGTCTGCCCGGTGACGTACAGCAGCACCACCAGGACCGAACCGGCCAGTGCGGCCAGCGCGTAGATCTCCCGGCGCAGTACGACGGGGATCTCGGCGGTGAGCAGGTCTCGGCCGAGCCCGCCGCCGATCGCGGTGAGCATGCCGATCAGGCAGGCCCCGACGGCCGGCACCCGGGCGTCGAGCGCCTTGAGCGTGCCGGTGACGGTGAACAGCGCCAGACCGGCCGCGTCCAGCACCAGCACCGTGGTGCGCAGTCGGGCCAGTTGCGGGTGCAGCCAGAAGACGGCGAGGGCGGTGATCGCGGCGGTGGCGACGTACCGCCAGTCGGCGAAGGCCAGCGGCGGCACCTCGTCGATGACCAGGTCCCGGAAGATCCCACCGCCGAGGGCGGCCACGAAGCCGACGAACGCGACGCCGAACAGGTCCAGTCGCTTGGCCACCGCCGCCGAGGCCCCGGACGCGGCGAAGACCGCCACCCCGGTCAGGTCAGCGAGGAGCAGGGCGGTGGAGGTGGTCACCGCCGCAGGCTACGTCGCCGGCCGAAGCACCGGCCGAGGTTCACTCACGGTACGAGTCGTAGATCTCCTTGCACTTGGGGCAGACCGGTGAACCCGGCTTGGCCGCCTTGGTGACCGGGAAGGTCTCGCCGCAGAGAGCGACGACGAAAGTGCCCATGACGGCGCTCTCGGCGATCTTCTCCTTGCGGACGTAGTGGAACATCTCGGGACCGGTATCGGCGTCCTTCAGCTCCGGACGCTCGAGAACCTCTGTGCTCACGTCTGCACCTCCAACCGACAAGTTTGGCAGGTCATCACGGCCGGGTCCACTTGAGGCCGGCCGAGGCCCCACCCCGTACGGTGCCCGTGTGAATGACTTTCGCATCAGCTACGGCACCGAGGTGGCCGAAGCCCAGCGCGACGGCCGGCCCGTCGTCGCCCTGGAGAGCACCATCGTCTCGCACGGTCTACCCCGGCCGGAGAACCTGCGCGTGGCCAGGGAGATCGAGCGGACGGTTCGGGACGCCGGCGCCGTTCCGGCGACGATCGGCATGATCGCGGGTGAGCTGGTGGTCGGCCTGGACGACGCGCAGCTGACCCGGCTGGCCACCGTCGACGGCGTGACGAAGCTCTCCGTCCGCGACCTCGCTGTGGCCGCCGCGACCGGCGCGGACGGTGCGACAACGGTGGCCGCTACCAGCGCGGTGGCCGCCGCCGCCGGGATCGGTGTGTTCGCCACCGGCGGGCTGGGTGGGGTGCACCGGGAGGCCGCGCACACCTTCGACGAGTCGGCGGACCTGGTGACTCTGGCGCAGACCCCGATCGCCGTGGTCTGCGCCGGGGTCAAGTCGATCCTCGACGTGGGCGCGACGCTGGAACGCCTGGAGACCCTCGGGGTCGCCGTGGTCGGTTACCGCACCCGCCGGTTCCCCGGCTTCTACCTGACCGACGCCGGCTTCGACCTGGACTGGTCGGTGGACTCGCCGGAGCAGGTCGCCGCGGTGCTCGCCGCCCGGGACGAGCACGCCGTGCACACCGGCGGGCTGCTCATCGCCAACCCGCTGCCGGTCGACGAGCAGCTCGACCCGCAGCTGCACGACCGGACGCTCACCGAGGGCCTGGCCCTGCTGGAGCGGGACGGAATCACCGGAAAGGCCGTCACCCCGTACCTGCTCGCGCACTTCCACTCGGCCACCGAGGGCGCCAGCCTGGCGGTGAACGTGCGGATCATCCTGCGCAACGCCGACCTGGCCGCGCGGATCGCTGTCGCCTCGGTGGCCCGCGGCACCGCCGTCCCGGCATGACCCGACCGGCCCGGGTGGTCGTCGTCGGGGACGTGATCACCGACGTGGTCGCCGTGCTGTCCGGGCCGCTCGCGGCCGGCTCGGACACCGGGGCCGCGATCAGTCTCGGCGGCGGCGGTCAGGCGGCCAACACCGCCGCCTGGATCGCCGCGCAGCGGGTGGACGTCACGCTCGTCGGGGCCGTCGGTGACGACGACGCCGGACGGGACCGGGTGGCCGAGCTGGACCGGGCCGGCGTCGACTGCGCCATCGAGCGGGTCGAGGGCGCACCGACCGGCACTGTCATCGTGCTGGCCGCCGACGACGAGCGCACCATGGTCAGCCAGCGGGGCGCGAACCTGCGGCTGAGCGCCGCGCACGTCGAGCAGGCCCTCGCGGCGGCGCCCGACGCTGGGCATCTGCACCTGTCCGCGTACACCCTGTTGGACGCGGAGTCGCGCGGCGCGGGGCTGCGGGCGTTGGCCGCCGCCCGCGAGCGCGGGCTCACCATCAGCGTCGACGCGGCCTCCGCGGCGCCGCTGCGGCGGGTCGGCGCGGCGGCGTTCCTGAGTTGGGTACGCGGCATCGACCTGCTCCTGGTCAACGCGGACGAGGCCACGGTGCTGGCCGGCGGGCTGGACCCGGCGGCGCAGGGGCGGGCGCTGTCGGCGACGGCTCGGCGGGTGGTGGTGAAGCGCGGCGCGGCGGGCGCGGTCTGGGTCGACCGCACCACGCCGGTCTGCGTGGCTCCGGCCCGCCGGGTGGCGGTGGTGGACGTCACGGGCGCCGGCGACGCCTTCGCTGCCGGTCTGCTCACCGCGTGGCTCGCCGGCACCACTCCGACCGCGGCGCTGAGCCGCGCCACCGACCTGGGCGCGCTGGCCGTCTCCACCGCCGGGGCTCGGCCACAGGCGTAGCGGCCGTCACACGGCCGCAGCCCCGACTGCTCGAACCCTGGCCCGTTCGCGGGTCAGGGTTCGACGTCGATGACCTTGTGTGGGCGCTCCTCGGCGGTGAGGCTCATCGGCGGGGTGTCGTCCTGTTGGCGGGGGTGGAACCGGTTGGCCAGCCGGTGCTCTTCCTTCGGCGGCCGGTCGTTGGCCAGCAGCACGGCCAGCCAGGGGATGAGCACCATGCCGAGGCCGCACAGTGGCAGCCAGAGCCAGAGCAGTGGGGCGTTCGCACCGACCAGGATCGCGCCGACGATGATGCACAACACTCGGATGCCCATCATCAGGACATAGCGGCGCTGGCGACTGTTGAGCTGATCGTCCTGGCTGCGCGAGGCGTCGGTGATCAGAATCGGCTGGTACGCCTGACGCTTCACCATGGACCTCCTCGAGGGGGTTACGCCTCATCCTGTCACCGCAGGTCCGTGATCAGCGAACTTCGACTCATCCCGCCGCGTGTTACGCCCGTGGTACGCTCCGCGATGTGGGCAGCAGGTTCAGCTTCACCGACGAGGCGTTGGCCAACCTGAGGGTCTACGACGTCACACCTGGGGAAGTCTGGGAGGCGCTGCACAGCGCCCGACGGGTCATCCGCCATCTGGGTGACGACGTGATGGTGGTCTACGCCGCCGCCCGTCGGGGCCGCCGGCTGGCGGTGCTGCTCGCCGAGGCCGATGGCACCGACAACGACTGGGACATTCTCTCCGCCCGCGAGTTGAGCGACGTCGAGTCCAAGCGCTACGACGAGGCCGTGCGGAGATCTCGGTAGATGAGGAGGCCGTGACGATGCACCGTAACGACGCGACCAAGCAGTTCCACGACGGCGGCGACCGGATCGCCGAGCTGATCGACGAGAGCCCGGCGGCCGAGCTGCCCACCCCCGACAGCGACGTGCCGATGGTGAGCCGCTCGGTGCGGCTGCCACTGGACACCTACGAGCGGGTCCGCGCCGCCGCCGACGCCCGGGGCATCGGGGTCACCACGCTGATGCGCCAGTGGATCGAGACCGGCCTGGCCGACCTGGACGACTCGGCCACCGTCTCGCTGGCCGACGTCCGGCGCGCGCTGGCCTCACTGGCGCACCCCACCGCCGCCTGAGCAGACCGTCCCTTCGCCAGCGGGCGGCTCAGCCGCCGGCGGTCTTCGCCTTGGCCGCCGCCTTCATCTGCTGCTTGAACTCCCGCACCCGGCGCAGCGAGTCGGCGTCGGTGACGTCGGCCACCGACCGGTACGCGCCCGGGTCGCCGTAGTCTCCGGCCACCTTCCGCCAGTCCTGCGGGGTCACCCCGAACCGCTTGCCGAGCAGGGCCACGAAGATCTGTGCCTTCTGCTTGCCGAAGCCGGGCAGCGCGGAGACCCGGCGCAGCAGCTCCGGCCCGTCGGCGACCTCGGCCCAGAGCAGCGCCGCGTTCCCGTCGTACCGCTCCACCAGCACCTGGCAGACCTCCTGCACCCGGGCCGCCATGGCCTTCGGGAACCGGTGCAGCGCGGGCGGCTGGGCAAAAAGCGCTACCAGTGCCTCCGGGTCGTACCCGGCCAGCTCCGCCGCGTCCAGCTCATGGCCGAGCCGCTGCTGGAGCACGTACGGCGACGAGAACGCCTTCTCCATCGGCACTTGTTGATCAAGAACCATGCCGACCAACAGGGCCAGCGGGCTCCGCTCCAGCAGCCGGTTGGCCTCCGGGTCGATGGGCAGCACAAGCGTCATGCGGACCATCCTGCCTGGCGTACCGAACGGGACGGACACCGACGCTCCGACACCAACCGGCGGGTGACGCTGACCCGGGACGCGACGGCAGGCAGGATGTCGGGGTGGACGAACACGACCTGCTGCTCTCCCCCGCCGGTGTCGACGCGCTGCGGGCCGCGCTGACCGGGACCGGTTTCACCAGCCACGGCATCGCCGATCGGCTGGGCGCCCAGGCGACTGCGGCGGTCGCCCGCAACGACTACCGGGCCGCGCTGCGCGCCACCGAGGACGGCGACCCGCTCGGCACCCTGATCCGGGTGTTCATCTGCGCCCAGACCGAGTCGGAGGCGGCGGTGGCCGCCGCGCTGGCACCGCTGAGCCTGGACGAGGCCCTCGCCGGCGGGCTGGTCGAGCGGTACGGCGACGGCCTGCGTGCCGGCGTCGACCTGGAGCCGTACGGCGAGGACTGGTGGGTGCTCGCCGACGTGCCGGCCAGCGCCCGCCCGGGCCGCCCGTTGCACGCCGAGCACGTCCTCGGCGTCGGCGGGGCGACCCACACATTGATCGGCGCGACCATGCGCCGGCCGGTCGACACCGCACTGGACCTGGGCACCGGCTCCGGCATCCAGGCCCTGCACCTGGGCACCCACGCCAGGTCCGTGACCGCCACCGACCTCTCCGAGCGGGCGCTGCGCTTCGCCGCGACCACCGCCGCCCTCAACGGTCAGGACTGGGAACTGCTCCGCGGCGACCTGGTCGCCCCGGTGGCCGGTCGGCGGTTCGACCTGGTGGTGAGCAACCCACCGTTCGTGGTCGGCCCGGGCACGACCACGCACGTGTACCGCGACTCCGGCCGGGTCGGTGACGCGATCGGCGCCGAACTGGCCGCCGCCGCCCCGGGCCTGCTCACCGAGGGCGGCACCATGCAGTACCTGGCGAACTGGGTGCACGTCGCCGGCGAGGAGTGGGACGAGCGGGTCGCCGGCTGGTTCGCCGGGACCGGCCTGGACGCCTGGGTGATCCAGCGCGAGGTGGCCGACCCGATGGCGTACGTCGACCTGTGGCTCACCGACGTCGGCGAGACCGCCGACCCGCAGCGGATGGCCGCCTGGCTGGACTGGTTCGACGCGCACAAGGTGGAGGGCATCGGCTTCGGCATCGTGTCACTGCGTCGAGGGGGGCACGCCGACCCGGTGGTCCGGGTGGAGGACCTGCGCCAGCGGGTGCAGCCACCGCTGGGCGACCAGGTCGCCGCCTGGTTCGACCGCCAGGACTTCCTCCGGGTACGCGACACCGAGGCGTTGCTCGCCGAGCGCTACCGGGCCGCCGAGGGCCTTCAGCTGCGACAGGAGGCCACCATGGGCGACGAGGGCTGGGGGGTGGACCGGCAGGTCCTGGCGATGCCGCACGGCCTGCGCTGGACCGAGGAGATCGATCCGCTGGTGCTGGCGCTTGTCGGTGGCGCCGACGGCCGGCTGCCGCTGCGTGACCAGCTCGCCCTGCTCGCCGCCGCGCACGACGTCGAGCCCGACGAGATGGCCGAGGCCGCCGGCCCGATCGTCGCGCATCTGGTGGAGCGCGGCTTCATCGAGCCGGTGAGCGCCTGATGCGGGCGGTGGTGCAGACCGTCGGCCGGGCCAGCGTGACTGTGGACGGCGAGGTGGTCGGTGCCATCGACAACGGCCTGCTGGTGCTGCTCGGGGTGACCCACACCGACACCGCGCAGACCGCTCAGACGATGGCCCGCAAGGTGCACGAGGTACGCATCCTGGACGGTGAGCGGTCCGCCGCCGACACCGGCGCGCCGATCCTGGTGGTCAGCCAGTTCACCCTCTACGGCGATGTTCGCAAGGGCCGCCGACCGAGCTGGACCGCCGCCGCCCCCGCCGAGGTCGCCGAGCCACTGGTGACAGCTGTGGTCGACGCCCTCCGCGAACGAGGAGCGAAGGTCGAGACCGGCCGCTTCCGCACCCACATGCTGGTCGAGAGCATCAACATCGGCCCCCAAACCCTCCTCCTGGACCTCTGACCCACCCACCCCCACCCCCGCCCAGCCCGGTTGATCATGAGGTTGACGGGCCTTTGGAAGATCGAATCGCCGGCCAACCCCATGATCAGCGGAGGCCGGCCCAGGGGTGCGGGGTGGGTCAGGAGAAGAGGCCTCGGCGGGACAGGGACTGGCGGAGCCAGTTGTCGAGTTCGGCGGTCCAGTCGGTGCGGTCGGCGGTGGCGTGGTCGACAGTGAAGCGGCCGAAGGCGTCCCGGCCCTCGGTGAAGACACCGCCGCGCTTGTCGACCTCCAGCACCACCTGCATCTGCTGCGCGTCGGCGATGAAGGTGACCTCCAACTGGTTGATCGAGCGGGCGTACTGCGGCGCCGGGCTGAACTCGATCTCCTGGTAGAACGGCAACGTCTGGCGTACGCCGTAGATGTGACCACGCTCCACATCGGCGCGTGCGAACCGGAAGCCCAGCCGCAGCAACGCGTCCAGCAGTCGCTCCTGCGCCGGCAGTGGGTGCACCGACACGGCGTCCAGGTCCCCCTTGTCAACCGCGCGGGCGACCTCCAACTCGGTACGCAGGCCCATCGTCATCCCGTGCAGGTGCTGCCCGTACAGCTCGGTGACCGGCGTCTCCCACGGCACGTCGAAGCGGAACGGGAGGTCGTAGCGCTGCCCCGGCTCCAGCCGGAACGCGCCGGTGACCTGCTGGCGGTGGAACTCCTGAGTGGTGTCGTAGTCATTGTCACCACTCTCGACCTCGACCCGGGTGACCAGGCCGAGGGCGACGTGGTCGATGTCGACCTGGTGGTCGCCGCCCATCACCTGAATGCGGCCCTCCACCTGGCCGCCCGGGCGGCAGTTCGGGTTGGCCAGCACCGTCTCCACCGACGGGCCGCCGACGCCCATCGCCTTCATGAGCCGCTTGAAGACCACACCGTCCTCCATCTGTCGTTTCGGCCGACCAGAGGTGGCCGGCCGTCCGCAAGGTAGCCGGGGCGGGCAACCACACACTCCGACGACACACCGCACCAGCGATCCGACGCAATTCCTGTCGGGTGCCCGATCGCCTCACTCCCGTTTTACGCCCCGCCCGCCAAGCTGTTGTCACACCGGCACCACTGGGCCGGGAACACGGCACCGACGTGGAAACGGGGAGAGACAGAGATGGTCCTGCAGATGACGGAACACCGGACGCGCCCGGCCACCACGACCGACACTGACGGGGCCCCCGAAGCCCTCGTCGACCTGGACGCCACCGACGAGCGCGGCATCTCCACCGACCTGGTCCGGGCCTACCTCAACGGGATCGGCCGGACGAAGCTGCTGACCGCCGCGCAGGAGGTCGACCTGGCCCGGCGCATCGAGGCCGGCCTTTTCGCCGACGAGAAGCTGGCCACCTGCACCCCGGTCTCCGCGGAGCTGCGAGCCGACCTGGAGCTGATCGTCGCCCAGGGTCGGGCGGCGAAGGACCACCTGTTGGAGGCGAACCTGCGGCTGGTGGTCAGCATCGCCAAGCGCTACACCGGCCGTGGCATGGCGTTTCTCGACCTGATCCAGGAGGGCAACCTCGGTCTGATCCGGGCCGTGGAGAAGTTCGACTACGCCAAGGGCTACAAGTTCTCCACGTACGCCACCTGGTGGATCCGGCAGGCCATCACCCGCGCCATGGCCGATCAGGCCCGCACCATTCGCATCCCGGTGCACATGGTCGAGCAGGTCAACCGGATGGTCCGGGCCCGCCGCGAACTGTCGGTGACGCTGGGCCGCGAACCGACTGTCGCCGAGGTGGCCCGCGCACTGGAGATCCCCGAGATCCAGGTCATCGAGCTGATCTCCTACGACCGGGAACCGGTCAGCCTGGACCAGGCCGTCGGCGACGACGGTGAGAGTGCCCTCGGCGACTTCGTGGCCTCGGTGGACCCGCGCACCGAGCCGGGCGACGCCGCCGCCCAGGGTGAGCTGCGCAACGAGGTCAGCGTCGTGCTCTCCACCCTGTCCCAGCGGGAGCAGGCGGTCATCCGCCTCCGGTTCGGCCTCGACGACGGCCGCCAGCGCACCCTGGACGAGGTCGGCCGGGAGTTCGGCCTGTCCCGGGAGCGGATCCGGCAGATCGAGAAGGTGACGCTACTGAAGCTGCGCGCCCCGGAGCGGGCTCAGCGCCTCGAGGCGTACGCCTGCTGACGCACCCGGTTCCCACGGAAGGCCCCGACGGTTCGCCGGGGCCTTCCGTGCTGTGCGGTGCTTGACGGCGACCTTCGAGCCCTGATAGAACCAAGTGGTTATTTAACCAGGAGGTTATGAGCGATGGGTGCGGAGCTGCTGGACGCGACCTTCGCTGCGCTGGCCCACCCGACCCGGCGGGCCATCCTCGCCCGGCTCGCGCGCAGCGAGGCCACAGTGACGGAGTTGGCGGAGCCCTTCGACATGAGCCAGCCGGCCATCTCCAAGCACCTCAGGGTGCTGGAACGCGCTGGCCTCGTCAGCCGGGGGCGGGACGCCCAGCGCCGGCCGTGCCGGTTGGAGGCCCGACCACTGCGCGAGGCGACGGCCTGGCTCGCCGACTACCGCGACTACTGGGCGGAGAGCTACCAACGCCTCGACGCGCTTCTCGACGAACTCCACGCCGGTGACCGCACCGACGTCGAGCGTCGGCCCGACCGACCGGACGGGACGGGAGGGTGACCGGCGTCGAGGATCCGCTCGTCGTCCACACCTCGGGCGACCGGGGGATCGTGTTGAGTCGGCTGTTCGAGGCACCGGCGCAGTTGGTGTTCGGCGCCTTCACCCAACCCGACCTGCTGGTCCGGTGGTACGGCGCGCGCGGCTGGAGGCTGGCAGAGTGCGACATCGACCTGCGGGTCGAGGGACGGTGGCGGTTCGTGTCGCTGGGCCCGGAGGGCGCCCGGATGGTCCAGGCTGGGGTCTACCGGCACGTCGAGCCAACGCGCCGGCTGGTCTACACCGAACTCTTCGACGACCAGTCCTATCCAGGCGAGACGCTGGTCAGCCACGAGTTCTCCGAGGTGGCCGGGCGAACGACAGTCACCACCACCCTGCTCTACGCCACCGCAGGAGGGCGGGACACCGTGCTGCGGTACCCGATGGCCCGGGGCGCCGGGCAGAGCTTCACGCGGCTCGCCGAGCTGCTGCGCGCGACAGCGACGACAGGAGGAGAACAACAATGAACTGGACGTTGGAAGTGGTGATCGTGCCGGTCTCCGATGTGGACCGGGCCAAGAAGTTCTACGCCGACCAGCTCGGCTTCACTGTGGACCACGACACCGTGATCAACGACGAGGCGCGCATCGTCCAGCTGACGCCGCCCGGCTCGGGATGCTCGATCGTGATCGGCAAAGGCGTCGTGCCGGAGATGCCGCCCGGCTCACTCAGGGGCCTGCAACTGGTGGTGCCCGATCTGAAGCGGGCCCACGAGGAGTTGGTCGGGCGGGGTGTGGAGGTCAGCGAGATCCAGGTGGTGGGTCAGAACCCCCGGCCGGTGCCGGATCCGCTGGACAACGTCGGCTTCGTCTTCTTCGCCGACCCGGACGGCAACACCTGGGGCGTCCAGCAGATCTCCAGCCGCGCCTGACCGGGCACGCTCACAGGCGGCGGGGGCCGGTGTCCGGGCGGGCGACGATGCCACCCGTCCCCACCTGGGCGTGCAGGACCGAGATGCCGTCCGGGCGGGCGAGCACCGGGTTGAGGGTCAGGGATCGCACCCGGGGCTGTTCGTCGGCGAGCTGACCCACCCGCAGCAGCAGATCGGCCAGGGCCGCCCGGTCGACCGGCGCGGCCCCCCGGTGCCCGCGCAGCAGCGGCGCCGCCCGAGGCTCGTCGACCAGCTCGGCCGCGTCCCGGTCGGTCAGCGGCACCGCCCGCCAGGCCCGATCGCCGAGCAGCTCGGTGGCGACCCCGCCCAGGCCGAAGCCGACCACCGGCCCGAACGCGGGGTCCTCCACCACCTCCACCACGCAGGCCACCCCGGGCGGGACCATCGGCTGGACCAGCGCGTCCGCGCCGAAGGTCGCCGCCAGGTCGGCGTACGCCCGGCGGAGGGTCGGCTCGTCGGGCAGGTCCAGCCGGACCGCGCCGAGGTCGAGCCGGTGCCGCAGCCCGGGGGCAGCCGCCTTGAGCGCCACCGGGAAGCCCAACCGCGCCGCCGCGTCGACCGCCGCGTCGGCCGAATCGACGGACGCCGAGGCCACCACGTCGATGCCGTACGCGGCCAGCAGCGCATCCGGGTCGGTGGCGTCGGCCCGGAGCGCGGCCTGCGCGGCAGCCCGATCGAGCCGGGGCAGCTCCGGTGCCACCCCGGGCGGGCGGCGAAGCCACTCGGCGTACCGGTGCGCGCGGGCGAGCGCGCGGACCGCCTCCTCCACACCGCCGTACGCCGGTACCCCCGGCGGCAGCCGCCCGACCAGGAACGTCGCCACTGTCGGCTTGCCCAACGCGAGGGCGGCCGGCAGCGCGGCGGTCACGTCGGCGTCCACCTCGGTCAGCTGGCCGGGTAGCGGCGGGGCGAAGACCACCACCAGGGCGTCCACCCGTTCGTCGGCGGCCGTCTCGGCGAGCGCGGCGGCGAACTCGGCGGCACCGGCGCTCGGCCCGACGTCGCGGGGATAACCGTCGGCCACGCTCAGGCCGTGCCCGAGGCAGGCGGTCGCGGCGAGCCCGGTGAGCGCCGAGGAGTTGCCCACCACACCGACCCGGCCGCCGGCCGGCAACGGCTGGTTGGCCAGCAGCACACCCACGTCGAGCAGCTCCGGCACGGTGTCCACCCGGATCACCCCGGACTGGGCGAAGAGCGCCGCCACCGCCACCTCGTCCGGCCCGGCGGCGTCACCGACCCCGGGCGGGCGGGCCGGCGAGGCGAGCGCGACGACCGGCTTGGCGCGGCCGATCCGCCGGGCCAGCCGGGCGAACTTGCGCGGGTTCCCGAAGGTCTCCAGGTAGAGCATGATCACGTCGGTGCCGGGGTCGTCCTGCCAGTACTGCAGCAGGTCGTTGCCGGAGACGTCGGCCCGGTTGCCGGCCGAGACGAAGCTGGACAACCCGAGGCCCCGCCGGTCCGCCTCGGCGAGCAGCGCCACTCCGAACGCACCGGACTGACTGAAGATGCCGACCCTGCCGGCCGGCGGCAACGCGGGGGCGAGGGTGGCGTTGAGGCGTACCGTCGGATCGGTGTTGGCCACGCCCAGACAATTCGGGCCGACGACCCGCATCCCGGCCGCGTGCGCCGCGCGGACCAGCGCCCGCTGCCTGGCCGCGCCCTCGCCGCCGGCCTCGGCGAAGCCGGCCGAGATGACCACCAGGCCGTGCACCCCCGCGGCGGCGGCGTCGGCCACCACGGCGGTCGCCGCCTCCGGTGGGACCGCCACCACCGCCAGGTCCACCGGCGCTCCGGCGTCAACCGCCGACGGGTACGCGGGGAGGCCCGCCACTGTCGACGCGCTCGGATGCACCGGCACCACCGCGCCGGTGAACCCGCCGTCGCGCAGGTGCCCGAGCACCGCCGCGCCGACGCCCTGGCCGGTGGCGCTGGCTCCGTAGACGACGATGCCCCGCGGGGCGAGCAGCCGGGCGATCGAGCGGGCCTCGGTCCGGTGCTCCCGGCCGCGCTGCACCTCCAGGCTGGCCTCCGTGGGCGCGATCGGGAAGCTCAGGTGGACCACGCCGTCGGCGTACTCGCGCTGGACCTGGTAGCCGAAGTCGGCGAAGACCCGCAGCATCGTCCCGTTGGCCGGCAGCACCTCCGCGACGAAGCTCATGATGTCGTTGCGGCGGGCCGCGTCGGCCAGGTGCTCCATCAGCACCGAGCCGATGCCCCGCCCCTGGTAGGCGTCCTCCACCACGAAGGCCACCTCCGCCTCGGGGGCCTGCGGGCCGAGCCGCTCGTACCGGCCGACCGCGACGATCTGGTCGGCGGCCAGCACCACGAACGCCTCCCGGTCGTGGTGGTCCACTGTGACGAAACGGATCAGATCCCGTTCCGGGATGCGCGGGTACGGCGAGAAGTACCGCAGGTAGCGGGTGCGCTCGGAGAACCGGCTGTGCATCGCCACGATGCCCGGCGCGTCAGCCGGGTCGATCGGTCGCAACTGGACGGTGCTGCCATCACTGAGCAGCACGTCGACCGGCTGGTCCACGGTCGTCACCGGAACGCCCTCCCCCCGCCCGGCTCAGTCCCGGGGATCGTGCGGGTCGAGCCCGAGCAGCGGGAAGACAGTCTTGCGGGTCGCCGCGATCGCCCGGTCCACCGCGTTCGGCTCGCCAGTCGGCTGCCACGGCTCGTACGACGGGTCGGCGTCGTCGGTCATCCGCAGCGGTATCTCCCGGCCCAGACGTCGGGAGGCGACCAGGTCCCGCCACGCGGGTGGGGTGAGCGTGGCCGGGTCGATCGGGTCACCGGTGGCCACGGCCAACAGGTGACTCCAGGCCCGGGGCACCACCTCGACGAGCGCGTACCCGCCGCCGCCGGTGGCCACCCACCTGCCTTCACACAACTCGTCGGCGAGAGCCCGCATCGCCAGGTAGGTGGCCCGCTGCCCGTCCACCGTCAGGTTCAGGTCGGCGAGCGGATCCAGTCGGTGGCCGTCGGCGCCGCACTGGCTGACCAGCACCTGCGGCCGGAACGCGCGCAGCACCGACGGCACGATCGCGTGGAACGCGCGCTGCCAGCCGCTGTCGTCGACACCCGGCGGCAACGGCATGTTGACAGCGGTGCCCTGCGCGCCCGGCCCACCCGTCTCGTCCGGGAAACCCGTGCCCGGAAAGAGCGCCAGCGGGGTCTCGTGCAGGCTGACCGTCAGCACCCGCGGGTCGTTCCAGAAGATGTCCTGCACCCCGTCGCCGTGGTGCACGTCGACGTCCACGTACGCGACCCGCTCGGCACCCAGGTCGAGCAGGCGGGCGATGGCCACCGCCGGGTCGTTGTAGACGCAGAAGCCGGAGGCTCGGGCGGACATCGCGTGGTGCAGCCCACCGGCCACGTTCACCGCCCGGCGGGCGTCGCCGCGCCAGACCGCCTCGGCCGCGGCCACCGTCGCGCCGGCGATGAGCGCGCTGGACTCGTGCATCCCCTCGAAGACCGGGTTGTCGGAGGTGCCCAGCCCGTACCCGGCGAAGAGCGGGTCGCGCGGCGCGTTACGCACCGCGGCGAGGTAGGCCGGCTCGTGCACCCGGGTGAGCAGAGCATCGTCGGCGGGCTCCGGCTTGACCATCCGCACCCCTGGTCGATTCAGGATGCCCAGCTCGCGGGCGAGCGCGATGGTCAGCTCCACCCGGACCGGGTCGAGTGGATGGTCACCCATGTCGTAGGCGAGCAGCGACTCGTCCCACACCACCACCGTGTCGTCGGACATGAGCCCATCGTCGCACGAGGACCGGCGCCGGCCCACCGCACGCGCTGGTCAGCGGCCGGGTGTCGGCCCGGAGGCGACCGGCCGGGCCGGGTCCGCCACCCAGTTGCTCCACGATCCGACGTAGAGCGCGGCGTCCGTGCGGCCGGCCAGGTGCAGCGCGAGCACCGCCTGGGCGGCGGTTACCCCCGAGCCGCAGTACGCGCCGACGGCCCGTCCCTCGGTCACCCTGGCGGCGGCGAACCGCTCGCTCAACACGTCGGCGGCCAGGAAGCGGCCGTCCGGCCCGACGTACTCACCGGCGGGCAGGTTCGCCGCTCCCGGCACGTGCCCGGCGACCGGGTCGATCGGCTCGACCTCGCCCCGGTAGCGGGGCGCCGCCCGTACGTCGAGCAGCACGGCGTCGTCCGCGGCGGCCAGCGCGGCGGCCTGCCCGGCGTCGAGCACCGGGAGATCACCGGGGCGCACGACGACGTCACCGGGAGGTGGGGCGGGCGCGTCGGTGGAGACGGGCCGGCCGGCGCCGACCCAGGCCGGGTAGCCGCCGTGCAACACACGCACCGGCCGGTGCCCCGCCCAGCGCAGCGTCCACCAGGCCCGCGCCGCGGCCATGCCGTCGCCGCCGTCGTACACCACAACGGGGTGACCGGCGCGGACGCCGGCGGCCCGCAGCGCGGCCTGCAACGCGGCCGGGTCGGGCAGCGGGTGCCGGCCGCCGGCGCCCGGCGCCCCACAGAGCGCGGTGTCCAGGTCGACGAAGACCGCCCCGGGCAGGTGACCGGCGAGGTAGTCGTCGCGGCCGGGCGGGCCGACGAGCCGCCAGCGGACGTCGAGCAGGGTGGGCGGATCGACCTGGTCGAGCTCGGCGACGAGCCGATCGACCTCGACCAACGGCTCCTGGGTACCGGACATGGCGACCATCCAACACCATTCGCGTAGACGGCACGCGGTTCGGCGGCGGTCGCCAGTCGTTCACCGAGGTAACATCGTGCACCGGAGGGCCGCTGACCTTATGAAGTCTCACGACCTGGTCGACACGACCGAAATGTACCTGCGCACCATCCTCGAGTTGGAAGAAGAGGGGGTGCCACCGCTGCGTGCCCGGATCGCCGAAAGGCTGCAGCAGAGTGGCCCCACGGTGAGCCAGACCGTCGCCCGGATGGAGCGCGACGGCCTGCTCACCGTCGAGGGAGACCGGCACCTGACGCTCACCGCCCAAGGTCGCGGCAGCGCCGTGTCCGTGATGCGCAAGCACCGCCTCGCCGAGCTGTTGCTGGTCAACGTCATCGGGATGCCCTACGAGGAGGCCCACGAGGAGGCCTGCCGCTGGGAGCACGTGATGAGCGACGCCGTGGAGAAGCGGGTCTACGACCTGCTCAACCGGCCGAGCCGTTCCCCGTACGGCAACCCGATCCCCGGGCTTGAGGAGCTGGGTTCGCCGGCCGCGGAGACCACCGAGGCCCCGGAGGGCGAGCGCAACCTGGCCTTCCCCGGCCTCTCCGGGTCGGTAGTGGTGCGCCGGATCTGCGAGAGCGTGCAGAAGGACGCCGACGTGCTGCGCCAACTGCACGCCGCCGGTGTCGACCCGGGCGCCACTGTGACAGTGGCCCAGGAGCGCGACGGGGTGTCGATCGACCGCTCCGGTGACCGGGTGCGACTGCCCCGCGAGGTCGCCTCCCGGGTCTTCGTCGCCGCCACCTGAGTCGCCGCCACCTGATCAACCGGGCACCCGGGCGTCACAACGCCCGGGTGTCCACCTTTTTCGCCAGCGCGGCCAGGTCACCGGTCAGCTTCTCCACCGCCGAGCGCTCACTGCCACGGGCCGCGGTCCAGCTCACCGTGGCGAGCCGTCCGTCGCCGGCCAGCCAGCCCACCTCGGCGACCGGCCCGTGCCCGCTGGCCGCGGCGGTGGTCCGCTTGTACGCCTGCTGACCCAGCCCGGTGACCTTCGCCGCCTTGTCCGGCACCACATCCGCGCCGAAGCTGGTCTTGTCGATCGTGGTCTCGGTCACGCTGAGTGTCAGCTCCGGCAGGGTGGCACCCGAGGCCCGGACCACACAAGTGTGGGTGTCGCCCTGTTCGCTGGCCGCCGCCACGTCGAAGCGGACCTTCACCGCCTGCTCGATCACTGTGAAGTCCAGCAGACGGCAGGCGCCGCCCGAGGAGGCCGCCGCCACATCCACAGCGATCGGCACCGGCGGCGGCACCGCCACCGGCTCCGCCTCGTCGGCGCAGCCGCTCACCAGCAGCCCGGCCAGCCCGGCGACCACGATCCGCCCGCGCACATTCCACCCTCTCGCCGACCGACGGCGGAAGGCGCCCGCCAGATGTCCGTCGGACACCGTACGGGGTGTCGGTGTCGCGCGGAAGCCCTCGTTCTACGCCTATTCCGAGGGTGGATCATCCACGTACGGACAGTGCCGGCAGCCGCGCCCGCAGCACGTGCCGCGGCGGGCCAGAAACCCGGCGCTGAGCACGAACAGCCCGCTCGCCGGGTCGAGGTAACCAGCCTCGTCGGCGGCCAACGCGGCGGTGTGCGCGGCGAGGATCCGGGCCCGGTCGGGATGGTCGGACGACAGCCGGGACGGGTGCGGCTCGGTGAGCGGCCGGCCGGCCAGGGGTCGTCGCTCTCCGGTCACCGGAGCAGTCTAGGGACGAGCACCGCCGCCCGGCTCATCCGTGCCGGGCCAGCGCGGCGGCCACCTCGCCTCGACCGCCGCCCGCGGCGAGTAGCAGACGCAGCAGCACCCGGGCCTTGTACGGGTCGAGCAGCCCGCCGTTGAGCAGGCCGCGTCGTTGCAGGTCGGTCTCCGAGCCGACCGCCCCGTACGTGTGCCGCAACACCGACCCTGCCCCGGAGCGGGAGGTGAGCACGACCGGCATCCGCTCGGCCAGGTCCCCGAGCGCCGGGGCGAGCGTGGCGGGCACGTGCCCGACGCCGAACCCGGCTACCACCAGGGCGTGGTGGGTGTGGTCCAGGTCGTTCAGCAGCAGCCCGTCGTCATCCATCGTCACCACGTACAGGGCCACCCGGGTCGCGTCGAGCCGGTCCGGGTCGACGGGTGACAGCGGCTCGTGCCGCACCGGCCGGGTCAACACCCGCACCTCGCCCTCGATCACCTGCCCGAGCGGACCGGTGTTGGGCGAGGCGAAGGTGCTGATGCTGGTGCTGTGCGTCTTGCGCAGCCAGCGAGCGGCGTGTACCTCGTCGTTGACCGCGACCAGCACGCCCAGATCACGGGCGGCCGGAGCGGCAGCCACCCGCAGCGCCGCGAGCAGGTTCGCCGGCCCGTCCGCACCGGCCAGCGTGGGGTTGCGCATCGCGCCCGTGAAGACCAGCGGGGCGGCGTGTGGCCAGACCAGGTCGGCCAGGAACGCCGTCTCCTCCAGGGTGTCGGTGCCCTGGGTGACCACGACACCGGTCGCCCCGTCGGACACCGCCCGTGACGCCTCGTCGACCACGGCGAGTAGCTGCCGGCCGGTGAGGTGGGCGCTGGGCACCGCGTGGGTGTCCCGCACTTCCACGGGTACGCCCACCTGGGCCAGGCCGGGCACTGCGGCGGTGAGGTCCGCGCCGGTGAGCCGGGTGACCACACCGGGGCGTCCGGCGTCGACGCCACCCATCGCGATCGTGCCGCCGAGGGTGATCAGGGCGATGGACACGGGTTTCGAGCCTCCGTTCGGCCGCTCGGTGCGGGCCCCGGGACGGTACCCGCCGTCTGGGATGCGACGACATGCCCCCGCAGGCGTCGCGGTGGGTCGCCGTTTCGTCGTACGGTCCGACGACGATCGGGTTCGACACCCGTCGACGCATACGGAGGAGACGCGATGCGGAAGATCGTTGTGCAGATGAGCCTGTCGTTGGACGGGTTCTTCGAGGGCCCGGGCGGCGACATCGGCTGGCACCAGGTCGACGAGGAGTTGCACCAGCACTTCAACGACGTGATCGCCCCGATGGGCGGGTTCCTCAGCGGCCGGGTCAGCCACGAGTTAATGGCCGCCTACTGGCCGACCGCCGATCAGGACCCGGCCGCCAGCGGCCCGGAGCGCGAGTTCGCCCGGATCTGGCGGGACATGCCGAAGATCGTCTACTCGCGCACCCTCGACCACGCCGACTGGAACGCCACTGTCGTGCGCGAGGTCGACGTCGAGCAGGTCCGCAAGCTCACCGCAGAACCGGGCGGCGACCTGGCGCTCGGGGGGGCCGACCTGGCCGCGACGTTCGCCCGGCACGACCTGATCGACGAGTACCGGATCTACGTCCACCCGGTGCTTGTCGGTCGGGGCCGTCGGCTCTTCCCCGACGCCGAGACTCCGACCGGTCTGCGGCTGGTGGAGAGCCGGGTCTTCGGCAACGGCGTGGTCCTGCTCCGCCACGAGCGGGCGCGCTGACCGATGAGCGCGGGTGCTTGAGTCTCCACCGGGGGGAGACGCGAGGGTGGGGGCATGAGCGGGCAGACGTTTCACACGATCGGCGACCTGGCCCGACGGACCGGCCTGAGCGTCAAGACCATCCGGTACTACGCCGACAGCGGGGTCGTGCCGCCGACGGACCGGAGCCCGGCCGGCTACCGGCGGTACGGCCCGGGGGCCGTGGCCCGGTTGGAGCTAGTCCGGACGCTGCGTGACCTGGGCCTGGACCTGGCCACCATCCGGCGGGTGGTGGACCAGGAGGTGCCCCTTCGCGAGGTGGCCGCCGCGCACGCCGAGGCGTTGGCCGTGCAGATCCGGGTGCTGCGGCTACGCCAGGCGGTGCTCACCGTCGCGGCGAGGCGAGGGTCGGGCCCGGCCGAGGTGGACGAGCTGCACCGGCTGGCCCAGCTCACCACCCGCGAGCGAGGGCAGTTGGTCAGCGACTTCCTGGACGGCGTCTTCGCCGGCCTCGGTGACCAGCCCGCCTACCCGGGTGTGATCGTCTCGTTGACGCCGGAGCTTCCCGACGACCCCAGCACCGAGCAGGTCGAGGCGTGGCTGGAGCTGGCGGAGTTGTGCCGGGACCCGGAGTTCCAGGCCCGGATGCGGCGGCTGGCGCGGCAACACGCCGCCGACCACGACGTCCCGGGGCTGCCCCGCCCGGACGCCGTCGCTGTGGTCAGGGACGCGGTGGCCCCCGCCCTCGCCGCTGGTGTCGACCCGACCAGCCCGGACGCCGACCCGGTGATCGCTGCCGTCACCAACCGGTACGCGAGCCTGCATTGTCACTCCGACGAGGCCGATCTGCGTCGGCGGTTACTTGACCGGCTCGTTCCGGCCAACGACCCCCGCCGGGACCGCTACCTCGACCTGTTGGCGGTGCTGAACGGCTGGTCGACCGGCGATGCGACGGCGCCGGCCGTGGACTGGTTCATCCGGGCCCTGCACCACCGCATGCCCGAGCCGGCTCGTTGACCTGACCGATGGCGGCGTCAGCCGAACCAGGTCAGCGCCTGGCCGTGGCCTCTGGCCCAGGCCAGCGGCTTTCCGTCGAGCGCGAGGACGTTGTGCAGCGCGTCGCTCGGCGGGTTGGGCAGCCCGCCGTACCGGAGCACTTCCGGCTCCTCGTTCGCCACCCAGTGCCCCGGCAGCTCCCGGACCAACCTCACGAACGCGTCCCGGCGCGGGGGCGGCACCTGATAGAGCACTGACGTGTGGAAGACCACCAGCGTCGCGTCGGTCGGCGCCCGCGCGGCCAGCGCCGGCAGGTCGTCCACCAGGTCGCCGCGGACCAGCAGCGGCGGGTCGGCTGCGGCGACCGCCGCCGCGGCGCGCAGCCGGGCCCGCCGGTGGGCGTGCTCCGGCCAGATCAGTCCGTCCAACCAGGACACGTCGTCGGGGTCGTTCACGTCGAGCGGGTTGAGGTCCAGGCCGGCCCGCCACACCACCTGGGGTACGCGCGCCGGCGGCACCAGCCCGTTGGCCGCGCAGTCGAGGACCAGCTCGCCGGAGCCGACCCGATGGTCGCCGTAGCGGTACGCGTACCGGTCGGGGTAGAGGCAGAGCCCGGCCGACGCACCGACCTCCAGCAGGGCGAGGGGCTGCGGCAACGCGGCGAGCACCGGCAACAAAACCGCACACCGACCCGCCTCGTTCGTCTGGGTGGCCCGGACACGCATCTGCGTCTCGATGGCCGGCCAGTGCGTCACCACGTACTCGTGGAACGCGGCCGGGTCGTCGACCGGGCCACCGAGCCAGCGGACGACGCCGAACAGCAGATTCGGCTGCCGCTTGGCCGGCGGAAGCCCGTCGAGCAGGGTGAGCAGGTCGTCGTCGCGGGCGACGGCCTGCGACAGGCGCTCATACGTCGCCGACACCCCGCGCGCCTCGTAGCTGCCGAACGTGGCGTACGCCTCAGCGGTCGTCATGCCCTCATCGTTGCAGCCCATTCCTCGGTAGTTCAGCCCCCATTTCCGTGCGCTGACTCACCCGCCTCGTAGAGTGCTGCGGCGGCCGGACCGGTGAGCAGCAGCCCAGCCGGGGTGCGGGCGAGGGCAACGGGGAGGATCGTGTCGTGCGGGGTGACGGTGTCCGGGTACTGATCGTCGGCGGAGGTGTCGCCGGACTGGCGGCGGTGGCCGCGCTGCGCGAGTGGGGCGCGACGGTCGACGTGGTCGAGCGGGCGCACGGGCCGACCGACTCCGGCACCGGCATCTACCTCACCGGCAACGCGACCCGAATGCTCGACGTACTCGGTCTGCGGGAGCCGGTCGTCGACGTCGCCGTGGAGATCACCCGGCAGCGCAGCGCCAACCAGCGCGGGCGTCGCCTCTTCGACATCGACGTGGCCGCACTGTGGCGGGGCGTGGGGCCTTGCGTGTCGCTGCCCCGGGCACAACTGCACCGGGCGATGCTCGCCGGTGTCGGCGACGCGCCGATCCGCTGGGGCCGCCAGCCGGTCGCGCTCGCCGAGGAGGGCGACGTGGTCGCCGTCGAGTTCGACGACGGTGCCACCGAAAGGTACGACCTGGTGCTCGGCGCGGACGGGGTCAATTCGGCGGTCCGCCGGCTCGCCTTCGACGGCCAGACGGCCCGCGACCTCGGCCAGTACGCGTACCGGTGGGTCGCTCTCCGCGTCGACGACGAGCCGGTCTGGTCGGTGCAGTTGGGGCGCGGCAGGCAGTTCCTGACCATCCCGATCAGCGCCGAGCAGACGTACTGCTACTACAACGACGGCCCGGTGACCGAGCGGCCCGGCTGGCGCGACGAGCTGGCAGCGACGTTCACCGAGCCGGTGGCCACCATGCTCAAGGCCCTCGACTACGACGACAGCACCCTGCACGCGGGGCCGAACCAGGAGGTCGTGCTCGACTCCTGGTCCCGGGGGCCGGTGCTGCTGATCGGCGACGCCGCCCACGCCACCTCGCCGAACATGGCCCAGGGCGCGGCGATGGCCCTGGAGGACGCGGTCGTGCTCGCTTTCTCGTTGGCCACTGCCGGGTCCATTGCCGAGGCCCTGCGCGGGTACGAGGCGCGTCGCCGCCCACGTACCGACTGGGTGCTCAGCCAGACCCATCGCCGGGACAAGGCCACCGGGCTCCCGCCCGCGCTGCGCGATCTGGTGATGCGCCGCCTCGGCGAGCAGATGTTCCGCTCGAACTACGGGCCCCTGTTCGCCCAGCCCTGACCGGCCGGACGCAGCCGGAACGAGCGCATCGCCGCTCACGGCAGCTGGCCCGGCCGGTCCACGATTTCGATGCGGAGTAGCGCGGCAGCCGACTCCAGCGACTCCTTGCCGTTGCGCACCACCGACCCGCGGCGCCCGAGGAAGACGTGGGTGTCGCGGTCGAAGAGCAGGTCCGAGTTGCCACCGATCACACCGGGCATCCGGATCGCCACCCCGTGCCGACCGGCAGCGTCCACCACGTCGCCCGATATGACGACCGCTCCGGGCTCCCGCGCCAACAGTTCGAACAGCGCCGCCAGCGCTCGGGGTGGCACGTAGCCTTGGAGCATCATCCGCGCGGTGGTGTACGCCATGCTCTCGTCCCCGTAGAGGGCCTCCTCATCGACGCCTTCGGGAAGATGCAGGTCGACCGGGTGTTCCCGAAGGTATCGAAGCAGCTCGTCCGGATCGGTGGGCAGGTCGCCGTGGTACGCCGGCGGCTGGAACGCATCGAGCTTCTTCGTGGGATCGGCGGCATCGCCCATCCGGAGCTCCCTCAGCTCACCCCACCCGTTCGGATCGCTCTCCGGTCGGTAGCGTCCCTGCGTGTACGCGACTCCGCCGGCCGACTGCCACAGTTGGTTCCGGATGGTCTGGTAAGGGCCGCTGTCCGGCAGGTCCCGGATCGTCACCAGGGATTCCGTGAAGACGTACTGGTCGGGTCGGGCGGTGAGCTCCGGCTGTTGCCGGGCCGCGTCGGCCGCCAGATGGAAGATCTCCGACGCGCTGGCCGTCGGAGGCGGCTGGTCGCCCAGCCTCATCGTCTGCACCACCAAGGCACCGGCGGTCAGCGTCACTGCCAACCCGAACGCTCCGGCGAGGCGCCAACCGCGGAGGGACCGGGTACGACGCCCGGCGGGACGGGCCGCCGACGCCATCTCGGCCCGTTGGGCGACGTGTGCGGTCAGATCCCTGAGGAGCTGCTCTTCGAAACCCTGCGGCGATTGTTCGATCTCGTTCATCGTCATCTCCGTCTCTCAGGCGAGGGTGGTTGCCGGGCGGGCGAGCACGGCGCGGACGACACGGCGGGCACGGTGCAGGCGGACCCGAGCGGCGACCGGCGACACCCCGAGCACAGTCGCCGCCTCCGCGACGGTGAGGCCGTCCACGGCGACGAGTTCGACAAGCGTTCGGGTGCCCTCGGGCAGCTCACTCAGCGCCCGATGTGTGCGGCAGGCCGCCGACTCGGCGTCGATCCGTTCCTCGATGCGGGCGATGTCATCGGGGCCGAGGTCCCGTCGTCCGGCCAGCCGGCCGGTCACCCGCAGCCGTTGAGCCACCCGACGCCGCTCGTCGCCGATGACGTTGCGGGCCACCCCGTACAGCCAGCCGATCTGGCTACCCCGCTCCGGCCGGTAGCCGGCCGCCGACTCGATCACCGCCAGGAACACGTCGGCGGTCAGGTCGGCGGCGAGATGCGGGTCGTCGACCCGCCGCGCCACGAACCGGCCCACCGCCTCCAGGTGCCGCCGGTAGAAGACCTCGAAGGCCACCGGATCGGCTCCGATGCCAGAAATGTCGTCATCGGCTCGGCTCGGCTCATTCACAGGCCGTCCCCCCTCGTAGCCCTCACACCCCTTCTTCGTCACGCGGAGCGCGGGTGTTACCGAACATCCCGCCCGTAGGGTGACGGCGTGATCACCTGTGTCGTGCACTACACCATTGATCCCGCACAGATCGAAGCGTTCGAGGACTTCGCCCGAGCATGGATGCGGCTGGTGGCCAAGCACGGTGGCGTGCACCACGGCTACTTCCTGCCCGCCGAGGGCGCCAGCGACAAGGCCGAGGCGCTGTTCAGCTTCGAGAGCCTCGCAGCCTATGAGCGTTACCGCGCACGATTCGGCAATGACCCGGAGTTCCTCGCGGCGGACAGCATCCGGGACCACTCGGGTTGTGTCGTGCGGTACGAGCGAACGTTCATGCGCCCGCTCCTGCCGACTGATTGAGGCCGCCCGGCTCTGACGGCGGCGCTGCTGGTCCAGTTGGGCAGCCGACCTGGTGATACGGCATTATCGAAGCACCGGCGACTGGCGGCACGGGGATGGTGGAACCATCGGGGAGCCTCTCGCGGGCGTCGACCGCCTGGGCGCCTGCGTCGAGGAACCGTCATGACCACGACCAGCGAATCCACCGAGCACCGCACCCCCTCCGGCACGGCCCGGCTCCTGCCGGGTGCGCCGGTCGCCGAAGCCGTCCTGGCCGAGACCGCCGCCGCAGCCGCCCGCCTGCGCAGCCGCGGGATCACACCGAGCCTCGCCACGATCCTCGTCGGCGACGACGACGCCAGCGCCGGTTACATCTCCATCAAGCAGCGTCAGGCCGCCGCGCTCGGGTTCGACTCCCCGCACGTGCACCTGCCCGCCACCGCCACCCAGGCCGAGCTGCACCAGGCCATTGCCCGGTTCAACAGCGATCCAGCCGTGCACGGGCTGCTCGTGCAGTACCCCGTGCCGGGGCATCTGGACTACGACGCGGCGCTGCAGACCATCGACCCGGACAAGGACGTCGACGGCATGCATCCACTGAACATGGGACGTCTCGCCGTCGGCCTGCCCGGCCCGCTGCCGTGCACCCCCGCCGGCATCGAAGCCCTCCTGGCGTACTACGAAATCCCCGTCGCCGGTCGTGAGGTCGTCATCCTGGGCCGGGGCGCCACCCTTGGCCGCCCCCTGGCCATGCTCCTCGCCCAGAAGCGCCCGACCGCCAACGCCGCCGTCACCGTCGTGCACACCGGGGTGCCCGACTGGGCCCGCTACACCCGCCGCGCCGACATCCTCGTCGCCGCGGCCGGCGTACCCCGGATTGTGCAGCCTGAGCACGTCAAGCCCGGCGCCGTCGTCATCGGCGCCGGCGTCCGCTACGAAGGGCGGCGCCTCCTACCGGACGTGGACGAAGCGTGCGCCGAGGTCGCCGGCGCCATCACCCCCCGGGTCGGCGGGGTCGGTCCGACCACCGTCGCGATGCTCTTCCGCAACGCCGTGCGCGCCGCCGAGCGAGCGAGCCAGTAGCCCGACTGCGCCGTCATCGCCAAGATCACTTGATGCTGAGTAGCCAGAGCGGCTCGCGCACAACTACCCAGCATCAAGTGATCGAGGCGGCCCAACCGAGGGCGACGGAACGGACCACTCGCGCCGATCTTGCAGTTTCGGTTGCCGAGATGCGCGGAATGCCCCCTACGCCTGGACAGTAAGTGCAAGATCGGCGCGGGTGGGACGGTCCCGTCCTCGTCGATCATGGAGTTGTCGTGCCTGGCATGGTGCTGTCCGGGCACTTTGTCACCCACCACAACTCCATGATCGACGAGGTAGTTCCGGATTGATGGACAGCCACTCCGCCTGACGCAACGGTGGTGACCTACCTTGATCATTTGATCATGGGGATACCGTCATGACGAGCATCTGGAAACGGCGCTGCCCCGACTCCCACGAGGGAAGCCGGGGCAGCGCCGCGTTTCGCGTACGTCAGCTGCAGCCGCTGGTGGAGCCGCAGCCCTCGCAGACGTAGCAGCTACCGGCGGGGCGCATCTTCGTACCGCAGGTGAAGCAGAGCGGCGCGTCGGCGGCCTTGCCGATCACGGCTTCCAGCAGTTCGGTGCTGGAACCCACGCTCGGAGCCGGCTTGGCGGCGGCCACGTCGGCCATCTCCTGGGCCGGCTGGGCGACAGCCTCCGGCTTGGCCGGGGTCTCCACCGGCGCGGACGACGCCATCGCGGTGAGCTCGGCGCCGGTGACGCCAGCGGCCTCCGCGTCGGCCTCGGCCCGCAGCTGCGCGGCCCGCTCCGAGGCGGTGAAGATGCCCAGCTCGGCGCGGCGCTCGTAGGGCAGGAAGTCCAGCGCCAAGCGACGGAAGATGTAGTCCATCACCGAGGCCGCCATCCGCACGTCCGGGTCGTCGGTCATGCCGGCCGGCTCGAAGCGCATGTTGGTGAACTTGCTGACGAACGTCTCCAGCGGCACGCCGTACTGCAGGCCGATGCTGATGGCCACCGAGAAGGCGTCCATCACGCCGGCCAGGGTCGAGCCCTGCTTGGACATCTTCAGGAAGACCTCACCGAGGCCGTCGTCCGGGTAGGACGACGCGGTCAGGTAGCCCTCGGCGCCACCGACGGAGAAACTGACCGTCTCGGACGGGCGCTTCTTCGGCAGGCGCTTACGCACCGGCCGGTACTCGATGACCTTCTCGACCGCGGCCGGCGCGGCCGGTGCGGTCTCGATTGCGGCCGGTGCGGTGGCCTTGTTGGACTTGGCCACCGAGAGCGGCTGGCCGACCTTGCAGTTGTCGCGGTAGATCGCCAGCGCCTTGAGGCCGAGCTTCCAGCCCTCGAAGTAGATCTTCTCGACGTCCTCGACGGTGGCCGCCTCCGGCATGTTGACCGTCTTGGAGATGGCGCCGGAGACGAACGGCTGGATGGCCGCCATCATCCGCACGTGACCCATCGGGGCGATCGTCCGCTCCCCCATGGCGCAGTCGAAGACCGGGTAGTGCTCCGGCTTGAGGCCGGGGGCGTCCACCACGTGGCCGTGGTCGGCGATGTGCTCGACGATCGCCTCGACCTGCTCCTCGGGGTAGCCGAGGCTGCGCAGGGCGCGCGGCACCGTCTGGTTGACGATCTGCATCGAGCCGCCGCCGACCAGCTTCTTGAACTTGACCAGCGCCAGGTCCGGCTCCACGCCGGTCGTGTCGCAGTCCATCATGAAGCCGATCGTGCCGGTCGGGGCGAGGACGCTCGCCTGCGCGTTGCGCCAACCGTTCTTGTCGCCGATCTTGTTGCCCTGGGTCCACTGCTTGGTCGCCTCGCGAACGATCGCGGTGGCCACCGGGCTGGTCGGCTTGATCTCGTCGTTGGCCGCAGCGTGCTTGCGCATGACCCGCTTGTGCGGCTCGGCGTTGCGGGCGTAGCCGTCGTACGGGCCGACGACTCCGGCCAACTCGGCCGAGCGGCGGTAGGCGGTGCCGGTCATCAGGGAGGTGATCGACGCGGCGACCGAGCGGCCCTGGTCCGAGTCGTACGGCAGGCCGGTGGCCATCAGCAGGGCGCCCAGGTTGGCGTAGCCGATGCCGAGCTGCCGGTAGGCGCGGGACGTCTCACCGATCTTCTCGGTCGGGAAGTCCGCGAAGCAGATCGAAATGTCCATCGCGGTGATGACGAACTCGACGGACTTGACGAACTTCTCCACCTCGAAGCCACCGTCGGCGCGGAGGAACTTCATCAGGTTGAGCGAGGCCAGGTTGCACGAGGAGTTGTCCAGGTGCAGGTACTCCGAGCACGGGTTCGACGCGGTGATCCGCCCGGTCTCCGGGCAGGTGTGCCAGTCGTTGATGGTGTCGTCGTACTGCAGACCTGGGTCGGCGCACTCCCAGGCTGCCTGGGAGATGGAGCGGAACAGGTTCTTGGCGTCGACGGTCTCGATCACCGAGCCGTCCAGCCGGCCGCGCAGGTCGAAGCCCTTGCCGTTCTCCACCGCCGACATGAACTCGTCGGAGACCCGGACCGAGTTGTTGGCGTTCTGGTACTGCACGCTGACGATGTCGGAGCCACCGAGGTCCATGTCGAACCCGGCGTCACGCAGCGCGCGGATCTTGTCCTCCTCGCGCGCCTTCGTGACCACGAACTCCTGGATGTCCGGGTGGTCGACGTCGATGATGACCATCTTGGCCGCCCGGCGGGTCGCGCCGCCGGACTTGATGGTGCCGGCGGAGGCGTCCGCGCCGCGCATGAAGCTGACCGGGCCGGAAGCGTTGCCGCCGGAGGAGAGCAGCTCACGGGACGAGCGGATCCGCGACAGGTTGACCCCGGAGCCGGAGCCGCCCTTGAAGATCAGCCCCTCCTCCTTGTACCAGTCGAGGATCGAGTCCATCGAGTCGTCGACGGCCAGGATGAAGCAGGCGCTGACCTGCTGCGGCGACGGCGTGCCGACGTTGAACCAGACCGGCGAGTTGAAGCTGAACACCTGGTTGAGCAGCATCCAGGTCAGCTCGTGCGCGAAGACCTCGGCGTCTGCCGGGCTGGCGAAGTAGCCGTACTCCTCACCCGCGGTGCGGTAGGTGGTGACCACCCGGTCGATCAACTGCCTGAGCGACCACTCCCGCTCCGGGGTCCCCACCGCTCCCCGGAAGTACTTGGTGGTCACGATGTTGGCTGCGTTGACGCTCCACGACTCCGGGAACTCCACCCCACGCTGCTCGAAGTTGATCGAGCCGTCCCGCCAGTTCGTCATCACGACGTCACGGCGCTCCCAGGAGACCTCGTCGTACGGGTGGACCCCCTCGGTCGTCCACACCCGCTCGATCTTCAGCCCCGCGCCTGCCTTGCTTCGTGAACGGCTAGTAGTCACGCCGTTGCCCCCCTCGTCTGCGCGGTCACCCACCGCGCGTCCCAATCTCTTTGAAAAACCGTGAAGACTCAGCTGGTACGGCCGGCGGTCTCGACCGCATCGGCCCGGTCCTGCTCCCGGGCTCGCGCCGCGGCCCGCAACGTCTCGATCTCGCGCTCGAAGTCGGCGAGCGAGTCGAACGAGCGGTAGACGCTGGCGAACCGCAGGTAGGCGATCTCGTCCAGGTCGCGCAGCGGACCCAGGATCGCCAGGCCCACGTCGTGGCTGGGGATCTCGGCGGCCCCCTTGGCCCGGACCGTCTCCTCCACCCGCTGCGCGAGCAGCGCGAGTGAGTCGTCGTCCACCGGCCGGCCCTGGCACGCCTTACGCACCCCGCCGATGATCTTCGTGCGACTGAACGGCTCGGTCACCCCGCTGCGCTTGACGACCGCGAGGACCGCCTCCTCGACGGTGGTGAACCGCTTGCCGCACTCCGGGCAGGACCGCCGCCGTCGGATGAGCTGGCCGTCGTCGGCCTCCCGCGAGTCGACCACCCGGGAGTCAGCGTGCCGGCAGTACGGACACCGCATCGCCCACCTCCAAAATAATGATCAACTGCGAGCACACCGGACGCTCCCGGGCACGACTGACCCCGACGATGCCATCCTCGGATGACGCCCGCCGTGATCGACGTTACGGGAGTGCGGTCGGTAGTCAGACCCAACCTGTAGGCAACTTACGCCCGTGTCACTACTACATCTAGGGGTCGACCGTATGTCGCCGGGGAAGCCGGGTCAAGTTGACCGGCGTGTCCGGCGCGTCACGGACCATCCGGTCATCCACGCCCCGCACAACGCCCGAAGACCCAACGTCACGATCCCGCCCGGGTTACCGGCCAGCCGGCCGGATCAGGCCGGAAAATGGTCCACGATCGAACACCAGTGCTACCTGACGTACCATTTATCAGAACATCCGTACGACCGGAGTGCTTTTTCACCCCGACACGCCGGTGAGAGGTCGTACAGATGTTTGAAAATGACTGATCTCACCTATACGGTCATGAACAACGTGGCACCACCGCACGCACCACGAGCCGACGAGGCACCCAGCGCCGACCAGGGAGGACGGACGTGACCGAGGACCGGGCCAGCCGGCCGAAGAGCCCGCAGCAGATCACCGAGGCGGGCCCGCCAGCCACCCGACGCCGCAGCGCCGCGCGCAGCCGGACGGGTCAGCCCGCCGTGCGCCCGGTCACCCCGGTGGTCAGCGCCTTCCCCGACCCGGCGACGGTCGACCTGACCGCCCGCCAGCGGCGCATCCTGGAGTTCATCCGCACCTGGGTGGAACGACACGGCTACCCGCCGAGCGTCCGCGAGATCGGCGAGGCGGTCGGCCTGGTGTCGCCGTCCAGCGTCGCCTACCAGCTCAAGGAGCTGGAGAAGAAGGGCTTCCTGCGCCGCGACCCGAACCGGCCGCGCGCGGTGGACGTCCGCGCCCCCAGCGAGGCGATCGACGACGAGCTGTCGAGGGCACAGCGGCCGACCCCGGCGTACGTGCCGATGCTCGGTCGGATCGCCGCCGGTGGGCCGATCCTCGCCGAGCAGGCCGTGGAGGACATCTTCCCCCTCCCCCGCGAGCTGGTGGGTGAGGGCGAGGTCTTCATGCTCCAGGTCAAGGGCGACTCGATGCTCGACGCGGCGATCTGCGACGGCGACTGGGTGGTCGTCCGGCAGCAGCCCACCGCCGACTCCGGCGAGATCGTGGCCGCCATGCTCGACGGCGAGGCGACAGTGAAGACCTACCGGCGGCGCGACGGGCACGTCTGGCTGATGCCGCAGAACCCGGCCTTCGACCCGATCCCCGGCGACGACGCCACCATCATGGGCCGGGTCGTGGCGGTGCTACGCCGGATCTGACCGATCGGCGGGTGGGTGCCGACGGCGCGCCCACCCGCACCGCTCGTTCAGGCCGGGTGAGCGCCTCAGCGCCGATCAGTAACGGTCGCCCCGGTGACCGCGACCGCCCCCGGGATACTGCCCGTACGGGTCCACGGGCGGCGCGTCGTCGTCGCGTCGGCGACCGGGCCGCTGACCCCGGTAGTCGGGCTCCTGCCCACCGCGCCGTGGCGGCTCCGCGCGACCGGGCTGACCGCCGTCGCCGCCGTACACGCCACCGCCAGGACGACCACTGCCACCGCCGTGGGGGCGACCGCCGCCGCCACCCTGCGGACGGCCACCGCCGCCAGCCGGGGGACGACCGCCGCCGCCAGCCGGGGGACGTCCCCCGCCGCCGTACACGCCAGCACCGCCGCCGTCCGGTCGCGGCGCACCGTAGCCACCCTCGGCCGGTGCCGGCCGGCCGGCACCGCCGTACACGGCACCACCCGCTGGGGCCGGGCCGCCGCGACCCGCACCACCGCCGTAGACCGCGCCACCGGCCGGCGCGCCGCCCCCGTAGACACCACCCCTGCGGTCATCGTCGGCCGGGAACCCGTCGACGGCACGGCCCGCTGGCGGGCCGAACGGCTCGCCATCCGGCTCCGACGGGTCGGACGCGTCACCGGGCGGCGGCCGACGGCGGGCGCGGACAATGCCGAAGATGCCGGCGGCGACCAACAGCAGGCCGATCAGCCCGACCGCCCCGACCAGGTACGTGATGTCGTCGAGGCTCAGCCCGTCGGTCCAGGATTTCGAGGCGGCCGGCTTGGCACCGTCCTCGGCAGCAAGTGGCACCGCGGTCGACGTGGACGGGGCGTAGCTGAGGATGTCGAGCGGCTCGTCTTCGGTGAACCGGCCCGCGTCGGAGACGGTGAGGAACGACTTCCCGTCCGAGGTGTAACTGATGGCCTCGCCGAAGGGGTCGGCCAGCGGCGTCACCCGCGGCTTGCCGGTGGTGAGCGCGCCCACGATATCGCCACCGGTGACGTCGAACTCGAAGGCGTCCGCGTAGGTGCGCAGGACCACCCGGGAGCCGTCCGGTGCCCGGGACGCGCCGGTGATGGCGATCCGGCCGAACGTGTTGAGGGTGTTCTCCGTCTGGGTCTTCGGCAGCGTGAGCTCGCCGGCCTTACGCATCGGCACCGGGGCGGTGTCGCCGCTCTTGAGAGCCGCCGACGGCGTGTAAATGTCGGCCTTGCCGCTGGTCACCTTGGTGATGATCAGCGGTTTTCCGTCGTCACCGATGAGCAGCGCCTCGGCGTCGTGCGGCTTGGCCTCGGGGTAGGAGAGCCGGTGCAGCGTCGGCGCCTTGGCGCCGGTGACCGGCATCGACCAGAGCGCGACGCGGCTGCGGCGCTCCTTCGAGTCGGGGTTGTCACCGGTGTCGGCGATCCAGAGGGTCTTGCCGTCCTTGGACAGGGCGAGATCCTCGGTGTCGAACGGACCCTGCCCCGAGTAGCGGACCGGCTCCTTCGAGATCTTGCACTTGCTGTCGAGGAAGAAGACCCGCTTGCGCTCCGCGACCTCGGTGCCGTCGTTGATGACGATGTAGCCACTCTTGGTGGCGACCAGCCCGGACAGCTCCCGTAGGCGTTCGTCGACGATCGTGCATCGCTTCTGGCCAGGGTTGGCGGCGGGCGGCCCGGACGCCCCAGGGGCGGGAGCCGCTGCGGCGACTCCGGCGAGCGCCACGGTTGCCCCGAGCAGGCCGAGGGCAACCGTGACCGAGGAAACAACGCGGCGCATTCGGCCAGTGTCGCATGCCGCGCGTTTCCGGTGGATGACGCCGTGGCCGCTCAGGACCGGCTGCCGGCCGCCTGCCCCTGCCGCTCCACGTCGAACGCCGTCAGCTCCGCCGCCAGTTCCGCGCCGACGCGGACGTGCAGCAAAGTGCCCTCCGGCAGGTGCGACGTGCTGAGCACCTCGCCCGTGCGGTGCGCCCGAGCCACCAGGTCACCCCGGTCGTACGGGAGCACGGCCCGGACCTCCACGGCCGGGCTCGGCAACCGCTCCTCGATCGCCGCGCGCAGCTCGTCCATGCCGCGCCCGGAGTACGCGGACACGAAGATCGCGTCGGGCCAGAGCCGCTTGAGCCGCAGCAGAGTGTCCTCGTCGGCCGCGTCGGTCTTGTTGACCACCAACAGCTCGGGGAGCCGGTCCGCGCTGACCTCGGCGAGCACCGCGTGGACCGCCCGAACCTGCTCCTCCGGATCCGGGTGGGTGCCGTCCACGACGTGCACCACCAGATCCGCCTCCGCGACCTCCTCCAGCGTCGAGCGGAACGCCTCGACGATCTGGTGCGGGAGGTGTCGGACGAAGCCGACGGTGTCGGAGAGGGTGTAGAGCCGCCCGTCCGAGGTGGTGGCCTTGCGGGTGGTCGGGTCCAGCGTGGCGAACAGCGCGTTCTCCACCAGCACGCCCGCGCCGGTCAGGCGGTTGAGCAGGCTGGACTTGCCGGCGTTGGTGTAGCCGGCGATGGCGACCGCGGGAACGGCGTTGCGGGAACGCCGGGCGCGCTTGGTGACGCGTACCGTCTTCATGCTCTTGATCTCGCGACGCAGCCGGGAGATGCGGTGACGGATGCGCCGCCGGTCGGTCTCCAGCTTGGTCTCACCGGGACCACGGACACCCACACCGCCGCCGGCGCCGCCGCCCCGGCCGGAACCACCGGTCTGCCGGGAGAGCGTCTCACCCCAACCGCGCAGTCGGGGCAGCAGGTATTCGAGCTGAGCCAGCTCGACCTGCGCCTTACCTTCCTTGCTCTTGGCGTGCTGGGCGAAGATGTCGAGGATCAGCGCGGTGCGGTCGACGACCTTGACCTTGGTGCGCTGCTCCAGGTTGCGCAGCTGCGACGGGGACAACTCACCGTCGCAGATGACAGTGTCGGCGCCGGTGGAGAGCACCACCGCGCCGAGGTCGTCGACCTTGCCACGGCCGATGTACGTGGCCGGGTCGGGTCGGGTACGACGCTGGATGAGCCCTTCGAGCACCTGCGAACCGGCGGTTTCGGCCAGCGCGGCCAGCTCGGCCAGCGAGTTTTCCGCGTCGGTGACAGTGCCTTCGGTCCAGACGCCCACCAGGACGACCCGCTCCAGCCGCAGCTGGCGGTATTCCACCTCGGTGACGTCGGTGAGCTCGGTTGACAGGCCCGGGACGCGTCGGAGGGACTGTCGCTCCGACAGATCCATCTCGCCGGTGGTGACGTCGTCGAGCTCGTCCTCGACGGGGACAAAGCTCTCCTGGTCTCGCAAGCGGTTCTCCTGTCCGTTTTGATAAGTAGAACGTAATCCTGACATGACACAACGCCGAACGCACCTGCTATATGCCCATGGTGAAGGTCGCCAAAAGTGGGGGCGAATGCTGGTCGGCCGCGACAACCCGGTAGAAATGCGGGCGGCGGCCGATCGGCCGCACAGCCGTTACGGAGGGATCCCGTGGCCATCACCCGAATGCCCAGCGCCGGATTTTCGATCACCATTCGGATCGCCGTGACCGCGGACGCCTCCTCGATCGGCCGGCTCACCACCTCCGTCGGCGAGGCCGGGGCGATCGTCACGGCACTGGACGTGGTGGACTCGGACCCGACCCATGTGATCGTCGACCTGACCTGCGACACCGCCGACGCCGGTCACGCCGACCAGGTGGTCGACGCGCTGACCGCGCTGGACGGCGTGGATGTGCGCAAGGTGTCGGACCGGACGTTCCTGCTGCACCTCGGCGGCAAGATCGAGGTGACCTCGAAGGTCGCGCTGCGCAACCGCGACGAGCTGTCCCGCGCGTACACCCCGGGGGTGGCCCGGGTCTGCATGGCGATCGCCGAGAACCCGGCCGACGCGCGGCGGCTGACCATCAAGCGCAACACCGTCGCGGTGGTCAGCGACGGCTCGGCGGTGCTCGGCCTGGGCAACCTCGGCCCGGCCGCGTCGCTGCCGGTGATGGAGGGCAAGGCCGCGCTGTTCAAGCGCTTCGGCGGTGTGGACGCCTGGCCGGTGGTGCTGGACACCCAGGACACCGACGAGATCGTGCAGATCGTCAAGGCGATCGCGCCGGCCTACGGCGGCATCAACCTGGAGGACATCGCCGCGCCGCGCTGCTTCGAGATCGAGGCCCGGCTGCGCGAGGCGCTGGACATCCCGGTCTTCCACGACGACCAGCACGGCACCGCGATCTGCGTGCTTGCCGCGCTGACCAACGCGCTGCGGGTGGTGGGCAAGCGGCTCGAGGACGTCCGGGTGGTCGTCTCCGGAGCCGGCGCCGCCGGCACCGCGATCATGAAGCTGCTGCTGCGTCAGGGCGTCGGCGACATCATCGCGTACGACCGGGAGGGCGCCCTGCACCGCGGGCTGACCGGGCTCAACTCGGCCTGGCAGTGGCTGGCGGAGAACACCAACAAGGAGAACTACTCCGGCGACCTGCCCGGCGCCATCCGCGGCGCCGACGTGTTCATCGGGGTCAGCGCGCCGAACCTGCTCACCGGCGACGACATCGCGCAGATGGCGAAGGACTCGATCGTCTTCGCCCTCGCGAACCCGGACCCGGAGGTGGACCCGCGGGAGGCGCGCAAGCACGCCGCCGTGGTCGCCACCGGCCGCTCGGACCAGCCGAACCAGATCAACAACGTGCTCGCTTTCCCCGGGGTGTTCCGCGGCATGCTGGACGCGCACGCCGAGGAGTTCACCGAGGAGATGGCCCTAGCGGCCGCCCGGGCCATCGCCGACGTCGTCGGGGAGGACAAGATCAACCCGACGGTGATCGTGCCGAGCGTCTTCGACTCCCGGGTCGCCCCGGCGGTCGCCGCCGCCGTCCGCGCCGCCGCGCACAACCCCAGCCCGCTGCCGGCCGCCGACCCCGGCCCGGCCGACCTCCCCGAGATCGCGGCCAGCGCCAGCGCCACCCCGTAACGCGCGAACGACCCACCGGCCACGCCGTTGATCAAGAGGTTTGCGTCAGGAACCGCGTGAAAGCTGACGCAAACCTCTTGATCAACACGGGTGGGGCGGGGCGTCAGGGAAGCGAGGGAAGGCTGAGCTCGCCGGTGGCCACCAGGACGGCGGGGCCGGAGAGCCAGCACGAGTCCGACGTGACCGTCACAGTCAGGCGGCCGCCGGGCACGTCCACGGCGACCACTCCGGTGTCCCGGTCGGCGTCACGCAGCGCCACGGCGCCCACCGCACAGGCACCGGTGCCGCAGGACATTGTCTCGGCGCTGCCACGCTCGTACACCCGCATCAGGCTGTGCTCGTCGGTGCCGTCGACCGGGTCGCCCGCCACGATGAACTCCACGTTCACCCCGCTCGGGAAGACCGCCGGGTCGAACCCGGGCGCGACGGTCAGGTCCAACGCCGACAGCTCCACGCCGGCCGGCAGCACGCAGACCAGGTGCGGGTTGCCGACGTCCACCACAGCACCGGTCAGGGTCAGCCCGCCGAGGGTGGCGGCGGAGCTGTCGTACACCTGGGGTCGGCGCATCTCGACGGACACGACGTCGCCCTCGACCAGCGCGCGCACGACGCCGGCCCGGGTGGCGACCGGCAGCGCCGCACCGGCCGGCGTGGCCAACCCGGTGTCGAGCAGGTAGCGCACGAAGACCCGGGCGCCGTTGCCGCACATCTCGGCGAACGAACCGTCGGCGTTCCAGTAGTCCATGAACCACTCGGCCTCGCCGGCCAAACCCGCGCCGTCCGGATGCTTGGCCGCGCGGACCACCCGCAGTACGCCGTCCGCGCCGATGCCCCGACGCCGGTCGCAGAGCGCAGCGACCAGCTCCGGGGTCAGGTCGAGCTGACCGTCCGGGTCGGGAAGGAGGACGAAGTCGTTGCCGGTGCCGTGGCCCTTGGTGAACTCCACTCCCCCATCATCGCGCAGCGGCCGGCACCAGACGCAGGGCGGCCCCGATCAGGTCCGGCGTCGTCGAGTCCAGCCAGTGGATCCGCGGGTCGCGCCGGAACCAGGACCGCTGCCGGCGGACGAAACGCCGGGTCGCCCGGACCGTCTCGTCGTGCGCCTGCGCCTCGGTCAGCTCACCGGCGAGCAGGCGCAGCACCTGCTGGTAACCCAGCGCCCGACTCGCCGTCCGCCCCTCGGGCAGGCCGCGCCCGACCAGCTCACGGGTCTCCGGCACCAGGCCGTCGGCCCACATCCGGTCGACCCGCATCGCGATGCGCTCGTCCAGCAGGCCGGTGTCCAGGTCGACGCCGAGCTGCACCGACGGGTAGTACGGCGTGGGCTGCGGCAGCGAGGCGGCGAACGGCGCGCCGGTGAGCTCGATCACCTCCAGGGCCCGCACGATCCGCCGGCCGTTACCGGGCAGGATGCCCTGCGCGGCGACCGGGTCGGCGGCGCGCAGCCGCGCGTACAGCGGGGCCGGGCCGACCTCGGCCAACTCCCGTTCCAGCCGCTCCCGCAGCGCGGCGTCGGTGCCGGGGAACTCGAAGCGCTCCAGCACCGCCCGCACGTACAGCCCGGAGCCACCGACCAGCAGCGGCACCCGCCCCCGGGACAGGATGTCGTCCACCGCCGCACGGGCCAGTCGCTGGTACTCCGCGACGCTCGCCGGCTCGGTGACCTCCCAGATGTCCAGCAGGTGATGCGGCACCCCGTCCCGCTCGGCGACTGTCAACTTGGCCGTGCCGATGTCCATGCCCCGGTAGAGCTGCATCGAGTCGACGTTGACCACCTCCCCGTCCAGGGCGTGCGCCAACGCGATGCTCAGCGCCGACTTGCCGGCCGCGGTCGGGCCGACCACAGCGACGACAGTGCCGACACCGGCGCTGGTCACACCCGCTCCCAGGACGCCACGAAGTAGGCCACCCCGTAGGGGGCGGAGTCGTGCAGCAACTCGCCGCGCCACCCACCACCGGCCGCGCGGGCCGCGCCGGCGAGCACCTGCCAGGGGGCGCGACCGGCGGCCTTCAGCTCCGTCGACACCACTGGGTCGAGGTCGAGCAGGGCGTCCAGGTCCGCGTCGGCCAGCGCCGCGGCAACCCCCCGGTCGTACGGGAGGGCGCGCGCGTCGTCGTAGCCGGGTGCTTTCTCCCCGCGGCAGGCCGACCCGTCCCCGAGCACCAGCGACGCCACCCGGTCACCGGCGGCGCCGACCTCCTGGGCGAGCGCGGCCAGCTCGGCCGGGCCGGCATCGGCAGCCACCTGCACGGCGATCACCGGCGGTGGGGTGCCGTGGCGGGCCAACAGCCACGAACCGATGGTCAGGCTCAACGGCAGCACCGCGCCCCGGTCCGGTTGACCCGGCACCAGTGGCACGTCCAGGTCGACACCCCAGGGCTGGAGGGAACCGGTCGCCGGGGTGCGGATCGGGCCGGTCACCGGGCCGGTACCCACCAGCACCACAATGTCCGGATCGGTGGCCAACAGCCGGCGTACGGAGGTGTCACAGGCCGCCCGCAGATCGTCCAGCTCCGGGGCCGCGGCACCGGCCACCTCGGGCACGAGCAGGGGCGGATGCGGGCAGACGGCGGCAGCGACCAGTGGCACCCGTCCACCGTAGCGGGAATCCCCGGTGCGTCTCCGAGCCGATCCGGTCATTAGGCCCCTAGGACACCGTATGGTCACGGTCGGCGATAGGCGCTCGACGCGGACCGGGTCGGACCTGTGACAATGCCGGAAGTAACTTGGCTGCGCCGTGGCGGCGACGGGGGATCGATCCCTCGACGCCGGGAGAACGAGGATGGGCACATGAGCGACTGGACTGCCTTCGGACGGGTGGACGCGGACGGCACCGTGTACGTCAAGACCACCGAGGGAGAGCGGGTGGTCGGATCCTGGCAGGCGGGGGCACCGGAGGAGGGCCTGGCACACTTCGCCCGTCGCTTCGCCGACCTGGTGACCGAGGTGGACCTGACCGAGGCGCGACTCAAGTCGGGTGCGGCGGACGCCGGGCACTCGTTGAGCACGATCCGGCGGATCCGCACCACGCTGCCCGAGGCCAACGTGGTCGGCGACATCGACGCGCTGGCCGCCCGCCTGGACAAGCTGGCGACCCTCGCCGAGGAGAAGGCCGGCGAAGCGCGCGCCGCCCGGGACGCCGCTCGCGGCGAGGCCCTGGCCCGCAAGACCGCGCTGGTCGAAGAGGCCGAGAAGCTGGCCGCCGAATCCACCGGGTGGAAGACCGCCGGGGACCGGCTCAAGGAGATCCTCGACGAGTGGAAGACCATCCGCGGGGTCGACAAGAAGGCCGACGGTGAGCTGTGGAAGCGGTTCGCCGCCGCCCGGGACGGCTTCACCCGCCGCCGCGGCGCCCACTTCGCCTCCCTGGACTCGCAGCGCAAGCAGGCGCAGACCGCCAAGGAGGAACTGGTCGCCGAAGCGGAGAAGCTCTCGGACTCCACCGACTGGGCCGCCGCCGCCAACCAGCTCAAGGACCTGATGACCCAGTGGAAGGCCGCTCCGCGCGCCTCCAAGGAGGCCGAGCAGAAGCTCTGGGAACGGTTCCGGGGTGCGCAGGACGCCTTCTTCAGCCGGCGCAGCGAGGTCTTCTCGGCACGGGACAACGAGCAGCGCGGCAACCTGGAGCGCAAGCAGGCCCTGATCGTTGAGGCCGAGGCGTTGGACATCGACGCCGACCCGAAGGGCGCCCAGGCCAAGCTGCGGGAGATCCAGGCCCAGTGGCACGAGGCCGGCCGGGTGCCCCGCGAGGCGGCCGCCGGGCTGGAGCGCCGACTGCGCGTCATCGACGACAAGGTCCGTGACGTGATGGACTCGGCGTGGCGCCGCACCACCAAGGAGGACAACCCGCTGCTCGCCCAGATGCGGGCGCAGGTGGCGGAGGCCGAGGACCGGCTGGCCCGGGCGCAGAGCGCCGGGGACGCACGCCGGATCAAGGAGGCTGAGCAGGCCCTCGCCTCCAAGCGGCAGTTCCTCCAACTCGCCGAGCAGGCCGGCTGAGCTGACGACGTCCGGAGCCCTCGGTCCCCAGCGGGACCGGGGGCTCCCGCGTGTCCGCCCCGCGCCCCGGGCCCCGGGCCAAGATCCGAGCAACTTCCCGGATGTTGCTGCCTCCGATGCGCGGGAGGCAGCAACATCCCTGATGTGGCGCGGATCTTGACGACAAAACCCGTGTCTGACCGCCCGGAGCAGGGTTCGGGGTGCGTGCGGCCACCAAGGTCATGCCCGATCCACGATGTAGTGGCCACGAAGCGGCGGAAAGCCACTACATCCAGGATCGAGCGTGATCATGGGGGCGAGGGCGCGCGGGGCGCAGCGGGGCGGGACAGTTGACGCATTGACGTGGGCTGATCAGAATGAGCGACGGAGCCAGGTAGGGCCACCGGCACGAGGGCGACGAAGGCGGAACATCCGCCGTCGAGGGTCGCCGGTGAGCTTCCGCGAGTGACCACGTCCGCGTGACATGGCCGTCGCGCACTGTCCGCGTACCCCTGGGGGCCGTGACGTGCGGACGGCCGCCCGCCGGCGTCGTCTCTGGACGGCGCCGGACCTCCGAAGTGGAGCTCGAATTGTTCCGTCCTAAAGCTCTCGGCGGCGCGCTCACCGCGCTCGTCACCGTCGCGGCCGGCGTGTTCCTCGCCGCCGCCGTCAGCACCAGCCCGGCCGTCGCCGCTGGAACCGGTACGGGTTATCTGCATACCAGTGGCAACCAGATCGTGGACAGCACCGGCGCGACGGTCCGGTTGACCGGCATCAACTGGTTCGGCATGGAGACCGACAACAAGACCTTCCACGGGCTGTGGTCGAACAACCCGTGGCGGGGACAGCTCGACACGATGGCCCGGCTGGGTTACAACACGTTGCGGGTGCCGTACTCGAACGACGCGCTGAAGCCGGGCGCGACCGCCAGTGGGATCAACGACTTCGTCAACCCGGACCTGATCGGGCTGTCGCCGTTGCAGATCCTGGACAAGGTGATCGACTACGCCGGCAGCAAGGGCATGCGGATCATCCTGGACCGGCACCGGCCGACGGCGGCCGGGCAGTCGCCGCTCTGGTACACGTCGACGGTGTCCGAGGCGACCTGGATCAACGACTGGAAGATGCTCGCCCAACGGTACGCGGGCAACCCGACGGTGATCGGCGCCGACCTGCACAACGAGCCGCACGCGGAGGGCACCAACCCGGCGGCCACCGGCGCGTGCTGGGGCTGTGGCGACACCACCCGGGACTGGCGGCTCGCCGCCGAGCGGGCCGGCAACGCCATCCTCGGCGTCCAGCCCAACTGGTTGATTTTCGTGGAGGGGGTGAGCTGCCCGAGCGGCGGCCTCTCCAACGTCTGGGACGGCGACACCAGCAACGACGAGGACTGCGGCTGGTGGGGCGGCAACCTGTCGAAGGCGGGGCAGTTCCCGGTCCGGCTGAGCGTGGCGAACCGGTTGGTCTACTCACCGCACGAGTACGCCACCTCGGTGTACCGGCAGACCTGGTTCGACGCCCCGGACTACCCGGCGAACATGCCGGCCATCTGGGACAAGTACTTCGGTTACCTCTACAAGCAGAACATCGCGCCGATCATGATGGGCGAGTTCGGCAGCACCCTCGTCGACCCGAAGGACAAGGTGTGGCTGGAGAAGCTGATGGCGTACACCGGGACCGGGGTGACCGGTATGTCCTTCACCTACTGGTCGTGGAACCCCAACTCGGGTGACACCGGCGGCATCGCGCTTGACGACTGGACGAACGTCAACACCGCCAAGCAGGCGATCCTTCAGCCGTACCTGATCGCGCCGTCGGGTGGCGGCACCAGCGGGCCGCCGACCGGTGGCCCGACGGACCCGCCGGCCGGCGCCTGCACGGCCACCTACCGGCAGGTCAACGCCTGGCAGGGCGGCTTCCAGGGCGAGTTGACAGTGAAGAACACCGGCTCGGGCGCGGTGAACCCGTGGTCGGTCACCTGGAGTTGGCCGTCCGGGGTGACGTTGGGCAGTGGCTGGAACGCCACCGTCACGCAGTCCGGTACGACGGTCACCGCAGCGGCTCCGAGCCACGCTCAGTCCCTGCCGGCGGGCGGTTCGGTCACCGTGGGCTTCACCGCCAACGGCACCGCGAACGCGCCGGGCACTGTGAAACTCAGCGGCACCAGCTGCTGATCGACCGGGACGGCCGGTGCGCACCGCATCGGCCGTCCCGGCCATTTACATCGAGGTCCTTCTATGCTTTTATCGGGAAAGCGCTTGCCTCTTCGTCGGTCGGCGCGAGCGCGGGAGCCGCTTTCCTTCACGAACCTGCACTGGCGGGCCCGAGGACCACTGGTCCCGGCCGAGATTCGCCGCCCACGGGCATGGGCGTCGCGACACCTCCGTCCGCCTCATCGAAAGGGAGCAGCATGCGCACAGGACGGCGTCGAATGACGCTGATCGCCACCACTGCCGTAGCCACCGCCGCACTGGTCACCGCCGGGCTGTTGACCTCCGTGTCCGCCCAGGCGGCCGCCGGCTGCCAGGTGGCCTACTCGGTCGCCAGCCAGTGGCCGGGCGGGTTCACCGGCAACGTCACAGTCACCAACCTCGGCGACCCGGTCTCCGGGTGGACGCTGCGCTGGTCGTACGGGGCCGGTCAGCAGGTCAGCCAGGCGTGGGGCGCAACCGCCTCGCAGAGTGGCAGCGAGGTCTCCGCGACAAACGTCGACTACAACGGCACCCTCGCGACCAACGCCAGCGCCACGTTCGGCTTCAACGCGAGTTGGAACAGCTCCAGCAACCCGGTTCCGAGCAGCTTCAGCCTGAACAACGTGGCCTGCACCGGCAGCACCACACCGACCACCCCGCCGCCGACGGACCCGCCACCGTCGAGCACTCCCCCGCCCAGCACGCAGCCGCCGTCGACGCTTGTCGGCTGGGCCACCCAGAACGGCGGCACCACCGGTGGCGGCAACGCGGCCACCACCACCGTCACCACCGCCTCGGCGTTGACCAGCGCGCTGAACGCGACCGGCGCCGCGGTGATCCGGGTGTCCGGAACGATCACCTGCTCGGGCATGCTGCGGGTCCGGTCCAACAAGACCATCCTCGGCAACTACGGCGCGACCATCGCCGGCTGCGGGTTCAACGTCAGCGGTGACCGCAATGTGATCATCCGCAACCTGACCTTCCGCAGCTGGAACGACGACGCGATCAACGTGCAGGAGTCGGCCACCAACATCTGGATCGACCACAACAGCTTCAGCAACGGGTACGACGGGGCCGTCGACATCAAGCGCGGCTCGGACTTCGTCACCGTCTCGTGGAACCGGGTCTTCAGCCACGACAAGACAATGCTGCTCGGCCACAGCGACGACAACGCCAGCCAGGACGTCGGTCACCTGCGGGTGAGCTACCACCACAACTGGTTCGACGGCAGCAACCAGCGCAACCCCCGGGTGCGCTTCGGCAACCCGGTGCACGTGTACAACAACTACTACCGGGCCAACGGCGGCTACGGCGTGGCGTCCACCGAGAACGCCGGAGTGCTCGTCGAGGGCAACTACTTCGAGAACGTCGACGACCCGTACCACCTCGGTGAGGGGGACTCGGGGCCCGGCAGCCTGGTCGCCCGCAACAACCACTTCGTCAACTCGCCCACCGGCCAGGCCGGCGGCAGCGTGGCCAGCATCCCGTACTCCTACCAGCTGGACACCGCGAGCAACGTCAAGTCCATCGTGACGGCGGGCGCCGGCGCCGGCCGGATCACCGTCTGACTCAGCCTCTCGCGGAAGGGCCCCTCGTCCAGGGGCCCTTCCGTGCGGTCAGTGGGTGGCGCAGCCGGCGGCGGGAGCGGCCGCGACCGGCGGCGCGCCGATCGTCGGCAGACCGAGCAACACCCCAGGGGTACGCGGGGAGCGACCCGCCTCGGCCGCGTCGCCGGCCCGGGTGCGTCGGTGCGCCACCGGCGCGCCGTCGGCGTTCAGGTGGTGCGGGGCGGCGTAGGTGACAGTGGTGTGCACGATGTCGCCCGGCCGGATCTGACCGGCCAGGGACTCCCCGTCGGCGGTCTCGGTCGCGAAGTGCACCAGTCGACCGTCGCGGGCCCGACCGGACATCCGGCCGGTCCGCTCGTCCTTGCGGCCCTCGCCGACAGCGACCAGCACCTCGACGGTCTCCCCGACGAGGCGCTTGTTCTCCGCCCAGGTGATCTCCTCGACGCAGGCGATCAACCGCTCGTAGCGTTCCTGCACGACCTGCTTGGGCAGCTGGTCGTCCATTGTCGCGGCGGGGGTGCCGGGCCGCTTCGAGTACTGGAAGGTGAAGGCCGAGGAGAACCGGGCCTCCCGGACCACGTCCAGGGTGCGCTGGAAGTCGGCCTCGGTCTCACCGGGGAAGCCGACGATGATGTCGGTGGTGATCGCCGCGTCCGGCATCGCCGCGCGGACCTTCTCGATGATCCCCAGGTAGCGCTCGGAGCGGTAGGACCGGCGCATCGCCCGGAGCACGTCGTCGGAGCCGGACTGCAACGGCATGTGCAGCGAGTGGCAGACGTTCGGCGTCTCGGCCATCGCGGCGATCACGTCGTCGGTGAAGTCCTTCGGGTGCGGGCTGGTGAAGCGCACGCGCTCCAACCCGTCGATGTCGCCGCAGGCCCGCAGCAGCTTGCCGAACGCGTACCGGTCGCCGAACTCCACGCCGTACGAGTTGACGTTCTGCCCGAGCAGGGTCACCTCCAGCACGCCCTCGTCGACCAGGGCGCGCACCTCGGAGAGGATGTCGCCGGGGCGCCGGTCCTTCTCCTTGCCGCGCAGCGCCGGCACGATGCAGAACGTGCAGGTGTTGTTGCACCCCACCGAGATCGACACCCAGCCGGCGTACGTGGACTCGCGGCGGGTGGGCAGCGTGGACGGGAAGACGTCTAGGGACTCCAGGATCTCCACCTCGGCGGCGGCGTTGTGCCGGGCCCGCTCCAGCAGAACCGGCAGCGCGCCGATGTTGTGGGTGCCGAAGACCACGTCCACCCAGGGGGCCTTGCGGACGATGTCGCCGCGGTCCTTCTGGGCCAGGCAGCCGCCGACAGCGATCTGCATCCCGGGGTGCTTGTCCTTGACCGGGCGCAGGCGACCGAGGTTGCCGTAGAGCCGGTTGTCCGCGTTCTCCCGCACCGCGCAGGTGTTGAAGACGACGATGTCCGGGGTGTCGTCGGTCGGCACCGCGCGCACGTAACCGGCCTGTTCGAGCAGGCCGGAGATCCGCTCAGAATCGTGCACGTTCATCTGGCAGCCGTACGTCACGACGTTGTAGGTCCTAGCCACCCTCTTGGTGCCCCTTCCCCTCGGGCTACCAGGGTAGCGGCCCGTTCGGGAGGCCCGACCCACCGGCATTGACCCGCTGGCCCATGGCGGGCATCCACGACGGGCAGTACGCTGCACAACAAGGATGTGTTCTGGGCGATTTCGGGGGCTTTGCACTCGGCGCCGACGATGCGCGGCTCCGTTCACGGGGGAGCACATGACGACCCGCGGGAGGCCAACCGTGACGCGACAAGATGCGACACAGCGCACCGTCACGACCCCGGACGGGCGGCACCTCGCGGTGGAGACCTCGGGAGCGCCGGACGGGCCGGCGGTCTTCCTGCTGCACGGCACCCCGGGCAGCCGCAGCGGCCCCCGACCCAGAGGCATCGTCGTCTACCGCCTCGGCGTGCACCTTGTCTGCTACGACCGACCCGGGTACGGCGACTCCGACCGGCACGAGGGTCGGCGGGTGGCCGACGCCGCCGCCGACGTGGCGGCGATCGCCGACGACCTCGGCATCGACCGGTTCGCGGTGGTGGGCCGATCCGGTGGCGGGCCACACGCCCTGGCCTGCGCCGCGCTGCTGCCGGACCGGGTCACCCGGGCTGCCGTGCTGGTGGGGCTCGCCCCGGCCGGCGCGCCCGACCTGGACTGGTACGCGGGCATGGCGGAATCGAACGTGGAGGACTACGGGCAGGCCGACGAGGACCTGGCCGAGCTGACGCTCAACCTGAAGGTTCGCGCGGACGAGGCCCGCCGGGACCCGATGACGCTGCTGGACTTCCTCCGCCCCCAGCTGCCCGACGAGGACATCCGGGTCGTCGACGACGTCGCGATCCGCCGACTGCTCACCGACATGTACTCCGAGGCGCTACGACACGGCCCCGAGGGTTGGATCGACGACGTGTTGGCGATCCGGCGCGGCTGGGGGTTCGACCTGGGTGCCATCCGCGCGGAGGTCCGGCTCTGGCACGGCGAACAGGACCGCTTCTCCCCGGTGGAGCACTCCCACTGGCTCGCCTCGCGGATTCCGCGCGCCGAGGTGCAGGTGCAGCCCGGCGCCGCGCACTTCGGGGCGGTGGAGATCCTGCCGCAGACCCTGACCTGGCTGGCCACGCCGGACCTCGCGACCAGCCCGCAACTCTGAGCGTCCGGACCGGCGGGCCGGCCCGGACCGCCGGACCGCCCACCGAACGACCCGCTCAGATGGTGTGTGGGTCGATCACCCGGACCACGAACCGCCGTTCGCGCAGGGTCTGCACGGTGGGATGTTCCAGACCGATCACCTCGGCCAACCGGTCCGCCACGGCGCCGACGTCCTCGGTGGCCGGGCCGTCGCCGGCCCGCCTCGCCACCAGGGCGAGATCGCCGAGGCAGCGCAGCGTGTCGGGGTGGTCCGCACCGATCACCGCGGCCAATCGGCCGGCGGCCTCCCGCAGCCGGTCCCGCGCCGACTCCCAGTCACCCTCCTCGGCGAGACACACCGCCTGGTTGACCTCCGCCGCGAGGGTGTGCGGGTGGTCCGGACCAAGCACCTTGCGCAACTCGCCGACCGCCCGGGACGCCGACGCGAGCGCGTCCGACCTGCGCCCGAGCGCGCGCTCCGCCGCCGAGATGTTACTCACCGTCGCCAGGGCGTGCGGGTGCTCCGGGCCGAGCCGGAGCTGCTCCTCGAACGCCACCCGCACGGCGTTCATCTCGGTCAGCGCCCGAGCCGCGTCGCCGACGGCCAGCAGGTTCGCCGCGCGACTCGACCGGCACGCCACAGTGTCCGGGTTGTCCGCCCCGAAGCGTTCGTCGAGCTCGCGGTAGGCCGTCTCGAACATCGGCGCGGCCTCGCTGCCCCGACCGGAGCTGCGCAGGGACACCGCCAGGTTGACCTGAGCGGCGAGACTCTGGCCGTCATCCGGCCCGAGCACCTCACAGTACGTGTCGTACACGGTGCGCAGCAGGGTGGCCGACCTCTCGTACTCGCCAGCCTCCCGCAGGTCGCTGCCCAGCCGCACGGCGGAGACGAGGGTGTAGGGATGCGTGGGGCCGAGCACCAGCCGCCGCCGCTGGTGCACCTCGTCGTCCCAGCGACGCGCCGACCGGTAGTCGCCGACCAGCCGGTACGAGACGGCGAGGTTGTTGGCCGCGCTCAACGTCCGGGGGTGGTCCTCGCCGAACACCTGGAGCCAGGAGGCGTAGGTGGACCGGTCCCGTTCCAGGGCCTCGGCGTAGCGGCCGAGCGCCCGTAGGTCACCGCCGAGGCTGCCGGCGGTCATCAGACTGTGCGGGTGCAGCGGGCCCAGCAGCCGGCGTTGCTCGGCCAGCACCGCCTCGTCCAGGTCCCGGGCCTCGTTGAACCGGCCCAGGCTGCGCAGGATGTTCGCCCGGTTGAACCGCAGGTGCAGCAGCTGGCGGCCGAGCGCCGACGCCTCGACCTCGTCGTGCGTGTCGCCGAGCCGGGCGCTCCAGGTGTCGTCCACCTCCTGGCTGAACGCGTCGGCCTGGTCCAGACCGCCGCGCTGCCACAGATAACGGACCCGGTCGATCAGCAGCTGACACACCGGCTCGTCCGGGCAGGTCAGCGCCTCGGAGACCTCCAGGTGCGGCCAGAGCATGCGCAGCCGGGCCCAGGTGGTCGGGTCGTCGACGTCGCCACGGGGCCGGGACGCGGCCAGCACCAGGTGCACCTGGTGTCGGGCGGCGACGATCTCGTCGTCGGTCATCCGGTCGCGGACCACCGCCTGCAACAGCCGGTGCACCTGGACCCGACCGCCCTGGACATCGAGTTTGAGCAGTGCCAGGCGGTTGATCTGCTGGACCAGGGCGCCGCGCACGAGCCGCTCCGACACCGACGGGTCGAACGGCACGAGGGCCGCCGCCATCTCGTCGCTGTAGATGAGTTCGAGGGCGATCTCCGGGGCCAGCACCGAGCAGAGCTGCAACAGCCGGTACGCGGCGGGCGCCTGCTCCAGCAGCCGGTTGAGCGACAGGTCCCAGGTCGCCTCCACGGAGAGGGCGCTGGGGCCGTGCCGCTCGATCTGCCGCAGGTAGTCGGCGACCGACGTGCCGGTGTCGGCGAGCCAGGCGCCCGCCGCGGCCACAGCGATCGGCAGGTCGCCGAGCGCCTCGGCCACCCGGTCGGCCTCCTCGGCGCTGATCGTCGGCACCCGCTGGGCGAGGTGCGCCACGCTCTCGGTGCGGTCGAAGACGTCTACCTGGATCGGGTTCGCCCGGTCACCCCAGGCGCGGTTGCGGGAGGTCAGCAGGACGTGCCCGGGGCCCTGCGGCAGGAACGGCTCGATCTGGTCGAGCTCTTCGGCGTTGTCCAGTACGACGAGCCACCGCTCGTACGGCTCGCCACGGCCGAGCACCTGGAGCACCGACCGGACCGTGTCGGGCAGGGTCGGCCCGACGAGGATGCCGAGGCGACTGGCGAGGTCGGCGAGGGCGGTGTCGACGAACTGCGGCGGGTCCGCCACGATCCACCAGACCACGTCGTACGCGGCCTTGAACCGGTGCACGTATTCCAGAGCCACCTGCGTCTTACCGACGCCGCCCATGCCCTGGAGGGCGACCGGCAGCACCACAGCGCTGCCCCCGCTCTGCAACTGCGCGCGCAGACGCGCCAGGTCGTCCTCACGGCCGGTGAACCGAGCGTTCCGGTTGGGGGCGTTGAAGATCAACGGCTCGGTGCCGGGATAACGGGTGGCCCCGCCCGCCGGCCCGTCCGCCGACGACGGCACCGGCCGGCCGACCAGCCGCAAGACCCGCTCCACGGCGGTAGCGGCGCTCACGTTCACCAGGTTGGTGGAGCTCTGCGACGGGAACTCGGCCAGCGGGCGCAGGTCGGCGACGTACACGGCCAGGGCCGTGGAACCGGTGCTCGTGTCCCGGTCGGGCAGACCACCGGACGGCGTCGCCACGTAGGCCGGTGAGACAACTGTCAGCGTGCGCGGGGCCGGCGTGCCGGCGGACCCGACGGCGGCGGTGGGCTCCACCACCCGCAGCCCGGCCGAGCTGAGCACCCGCTCCAGCCACTCGGCCCAGATGGCGTCCTCCGGCGCGTACCGGAGCACGATCTGGTCGTCGATCGCCTCGGTGCGTCGGCGGAACCGGGCCTTGCCCCGCTCCCGCACCGACTCGTCCATCAGCGGCAACGCGGTCACCGCGCCGTCGGTGAGGATCCCGGTCAACGTCTCGAACGCGGCAAGCAGCGACGTCGGCGAGCCCGGCGGGTCGCCGAACGTCGCGAGGGTCTCCTCGTACGCGTAGAACGGCCGGTACGGCACCTCCACCGCGGCCCAGTAACGCCGCCGTTCCGCCTCGGTCATGCCGGCCGGCAACCCGGCGAACCGGCGCATGGCCAGCAGGCGACCCGCCTCGGCCCGCTCCTTCTCGGCCTGGTCGACCCGCATCGGCACCGGCAGGACCCGGATGTCACGCCGCCGGTACCGGTCCCGAACCGAGTGCGCCACCCGGGCCGCGCCGTCGATGCCCTGGTCGCTGAGCGTGAAGCAGTCGACAAGGGTGTCCGGTAGGTGCAGGGTGCAGATGTCGGCGACGTCGCTCAACCCCGTCCGGCTGTCGATCAGGGTGAAGTCGTACTGGCGCTTCATGTCCGCGCGCAGCGCCTCGAAGAACTGCGCCCCGCCCAGCCGGTTGTAGAAGTTGTCCCAGTCCAGCCCGCTCACCGAGACCGCGTAGTCGCTGTTCTGCCGGCCGGCGGAGAGGAAGTCGAGGCCGCCGCCGTCGGGGAAGTTCCAGCGCAGCGAGAACGCGTGCCGCCCGACCCGGGCGTACTGCTCCATCCAGCGGTCCGGTCGGTCGTCGACCCGTGTGGTCTCCCACTCGTAGTCGCGGATCATGTCGATCACGCCGCTGGTGCCCTGGATCGCCTCGGCGTCGAGGAACGGGTGGAAGAAGCGGTGCAGACCGGGTGACTCGAGGTCCCAGTCGGCGACGAGCACCCGCCGGCCGCTGGCCGCCAGGATCCAGGCCACGTTGGCCAGCGCCATCGTCCGGCCCGTCCCACCCTTGAACGAGTAGAAGGTGACGACCTGGCCTTCGCGATCGTTGTTCATCGGTTTTCTCCGTGGGGACGCGGTGGGGCCGGATCATCAGGCGGGGACGCGGGGTCGGTGGAAGCGGTCGAGCCGGCGGCGGGCAGGCCGTCCCGCAGGCTCGGCACCGGCTCCGGCGGTGGTTCGAAGGGGACGACCGGGCCGTACTTGAGGAACTGCCGGCGCGCCTCGGTGACCAGCGCCGGCATCAGGTCGACGAACTCCGGCATGTTGCACGCCCGCTTCACCTGGGGCAGACCGGCGTCGTGCAGCAGCTGCGTCACCTCGGTGGCCCAGCGGGTGGCGTCCTGACTGTCGTCGTCGTCGGTGACCACCAGCGGAACGACCCACTCCCGCAGGCCGCGCAGCATGCGGGCGAGGACCGCTGCCGCGTCCGGCGTCGCAGCGATCCACGGGTCGACCAACAGCACGGCCGGGCGCCGATCGAGCATCGTGGAGGCCTGCGCGAAGTCCTCGGTACGGGCCGACAGCCCAAGCCGCTCGGCGGTGCTGACCGCGTACTCGGCGGCGGGCAGTTGCTGGCTGCGCCCGTACGGCCGCCAGAGCCGGCCGCTGGCGGCGTAGCCGGCGGGGTCGCGATCGGTCGGCAGCCGGTCGCGGGTCGGGGCCAGGACGGCGACGACGAAGTCCGGGTCGGTCGGCGCCGGACGGACCACCTCGTCCAGGCCGGGCGCCCGTGACGGGCCCATCGGTCGCCGCTCGGCGGTGTGCACGATCCGGCTCGCCAGGCGGCTCAGCATCAGCTCGTACTGGGCCCGGTAGGAGGCCAGCATGCAGAACGCGCGCAGGCCGTCCGCCGCGTACTCCGGGACGTCCCGGCCCAGGTCCAGGGCGCCGTCCAGCTCCGGGTGGGCCTCCCACGGGGGGAACGGGATCCACAGCACCGGGGTGAGGTGGCCGGCGGTGAGCCGGGCCGACCCGGCGGCGGCCAGTCGGGCCCGGAAGGACTCCTGCTCCCCCAGCGCCCAGGGGCGGCTGAAGTAGCCGGGTGAGTAGAGCGGAACGAAGACCTCGGCGTCACCGAGCGCCTCGGCGAGGGCGGCCTTCCAGTCGGCGCCCAACGGGATGTGCTGGTCGAAGAAGCCGATCCGCATCCCGGCGACCGGTCGCGCCTGGCGCCGCACCTCGTCGGTCAGGTCCGCGAAGAACTGGCCGACCCAGACGTCGGCGTCGGCCCGGCCGCCTGGCGGCGGCGCCGAGTGGGCGTAACTCAGGAAGAAGTACGTCCCGCGCGCCCCCGGCCGACGCCGGGCCGTCGGGGAGCTCACTCCGGCTCCTCGGCGAACCGGTTGCACAGCTCGTCCACGCTCGCCGGCACCCAGGGTTCGACCAGGTACGACCGGTGGATGGCCACGATCCGTTGCGCGAGGCGCCAGACCACCGCCCGGTACGCGTTCTCCCACTGCATGGTCAGCAAGCCGTAGACCCCGTCCCGCTGGTAGTGCACCGCGATGTCGGGATCCGGCATCGCGGTCGGGGTGAAGCGCTGGATGTCGCGGAGCACCCGAGGCAGCGCCGTGCCGTTCGTCGGCGACCAGGTGACCGGCACGATCGCCGTCTCGTGGACCGAGGCGGAGCTGTGTCGCGGGGTGATCCGTCGGCGGGAGAACGCGTCCCACTCCCGGCCGCACCAGTCGCTGCCGAGCAGCGCGCTGGAGACCAGCGGGACGAAGACCTGGCAGGTGCCGGCGGCCTGGAGAAGCTCCGGGCTCCAGCGTTCACCACCGGCGATGGAGCTGTCCAGGAAGCCGGCGTCCACTCCGGTCACCGGGCCGACCAGCTCGCTGACGTGGACGGAGAGGTCCTCGAAGAAACGGGAGACGTACTCGGCGGGTTTGCCGGTGGCTCGGCCGACCGGCGCCCGCGAATAGCTGATGAAGAAGAGTGGGGCGCGTGCTTGGGAGGGTGCGTCCAGTGTGCTCACCGCAGCCCCTCCGCCCTCCCCACGCGGCCGGAACATCAGCGTAGTCCCCGCGTCAACGTCGCGCCGCCAACCGGTTCGTGGCGAACCAACCAGTCGCGAAGTCGACAGCGGCCCGCGCCGGCAGCAGTCGGGCGTTGGCCCGCCCCACCCGACCGTGCCGCACCAACGGCGTGTCGTCGAGGGCGGCACCCACCGTCGGGAAGTCCCGGTCGTCCAGGTCGAGAGCCCGGAAGTCGAGGCGCACTCGCCGCCCGTCGACGAGCCGGAAGCAGTGGTAGTCGCGCTCGGGTAGCGGCGCCGGCAGCCGGTACTCGGCCAGGTGCAGGCCGGTGCACGCCTCGTAGCCGAGGCCGAGCAGCAGGATCTGCCCGTCCGACGCGTAGAGGCCGCCGACCGGTGAGCGTTCCCCCAGGTGACAGCTGAGGTCATGGCCGTCGGTGAGCTGCCGGGCCCGGGGGCCGAGCGCAGCGAACGAGGTCTGTGGATGATCACTGCGCACGGCACCGGGGGTGCACCGGACGTACTCGGCGAGCGCGCCCATCCGCTGCGCGGGGGTGGTCCGGCGGTCCCAGCCCGGCAGCGCCGCCTCGTACCGTTCGCGCTGTGCCCGGTCCATGCCGGCGGTGGCCGCCAGGTGGGCCCGGGAGGTGGTCGAGTTGCCGTCGGTGTGGGTGGGCACCAGCAGCGTGCCGGCCGGGCCGAGGACGTCGCGCAGCGCGCCGGCGAGGGTCGCCGGGCCATGTTCCAGCGGGCCCACCCGGCGCAGGCCGCAGTGCACCAGCAGGCACACCCCCGGGCGTACGCCCAACGCCCGCAGGTCGTCGGCGAGGCGGGGACGGCCCAGTCTGGGCGGTGGGTGCTCATCTGGACCCGACACGGGTCTCCTCCAGGGCGTCGCGCAACTGGCCGACGAACCGCTCACCCGCCGCGGTGAGCGACCGGCTGGCCAGCAGCGCGTCGACGCCGTCCCGGGTCCACCCCAGGAAGTGGGCCGCGTGCGCCGACGCGTCCGGATCGTCGGTGGCCGCCCGGGACTGCCAGACCTGGGTGACGGCGAGGTGCGCGTACACCCCCTGGAGGACGCCCTCCGGTGGCCGCGGGTCGGGGCGCCAGGGCACCCTGATCCGAAGGCCCTGCCCGGGTTCGACCAGGTCGTACAGGTCGAGCACCGCACCCAGCTTCGCGTGCTGCCACTCGTGCACGAGCAGCACCGCCATCGTCTCGGGGTCGGGATGAGGGGTGACGGCGACCGCGCCGAACGCGTGCCGGGCGGTCGCGCTCCGCAGGGGTCGCGCCGGGTCGGGCGCCAACGGGACGACGGCACGCAGGCCGCCGTCGAGCGCCGCCGCGTGCGCCGGCACGTCCCGGTGCACGACCCGCCAGGCCGCCGCCAGGGTACGGCCCAACGCCCGCGCCGCCGGAACGTCCAGGCGGGACTCCACCGGCTGGCCGTAGCAGTCGCGGTACGGGTCGCCGTCCTCAAGGCGCAACCGGCCACCGGGCACCGACACGTCCCCTGTCGCAAACCAGCCGGTCGACGGCGGCGCCATCGGATCGAGGACCACAGTCTGCGCGACCGACCCGCCGCGGACCTGGAACTCGCCGGGCCGGATGGTCACCTCGGCGCTCTTCCCCAGGCCGGGCAACACCAGGCTGCCGAGCATGGGCAACGTGATCGTGTCGGCCCGCACCGGGACGTGCAACGCGGCCGGAACGCCGGCCCGCAGCGCCGCGGCGATGGCGAGGGCCGGCAGTGGGTCGACTGCCGCGCCGAGGCCGTGCGGGGCCGACGAGTCGAGGCGATGCACCAACCAGGGCCGGACGAAGGGGTACGCCAGGATCGCCCGGACCGCCTCCGGCGCCACCTCATCGAGGTGGACGAGCAACTCCCAGGCGGCAGTGGTGCCGGACCCGTCCCGGCAGGCAGCCAGCAGCGCCCGGGTGATGGAGAGCTGGGTGTCGGCGAGCAGCGCGAGCGTCGACGCCGACCCGTGCCCGGTCGCCAGGTCGTCCAGCAACTCGTCGACGGGCGAGGTGGTCGACCCGTCCCCCGACGCGGGTGGGGTGGGCGGCGGGTAGGCGTCCACTGTGTCGATCAGGCGGAGCAGGTCGGCGCAGTACACCGAGGGGTTGTCGAAGCCGGAGCCCGTGCGCCAGCGGTGGGCGTACAGGCCGCCGCCGCACCGGTCGACCACCGGGCAGGCCCGGCAGGTCGCGCAGAGCCCGTCCACGCCGTCCTGCCGGACGGCGACCCCGGGGTGGCGCGCAACCTCGTCCACCGAGTGGTCGAACACGTCGAACCCGGTGCCGGCCGCGCCGTGGTACGCGGTCTTCAGCGAGTCGACCTGTTCCCAACTGCCGTCCGCCTCGATGACCAGCACGTCGGCCGGCGCGAGGCCGAACGCCTCGGTGCCGCCGCCACCCGGGCGCAGCGCCTCGAACATCCGGATCGACATCAGGCGCCCGTCGTCCACCCACCGCCGGTGCACCCGCCCCAGCCAGTCCGCATACGGGGTGGGCTCGGGGCCGGGGCGCTGCGGGGGGTTGTCCCAGGTGGCGTGGGGCAGCAACAGGTCGACCCGGGGCGGGCTCTCGGCCAGCAGCGCCTCGTACACCCGGTCGGGATCGTTGCGGACGTCGATCGTGCAGAGGATGCCGGCGTAGCTGGCGCTGTGTTCCGGCCGTCGGAGCAGGGCCAGCGCCCGCCGGACGAGGTCGTGGCTGCTGCCGCCGTGCGCGAAGACCCGGTGGCGGTCGTTGGCGGCACGGTCGCCGTCGAAGGAGACCCCGACCCGCACGTCGTACTCGACGAACAGCCGGCACAGCTCCTCGTCGAGCAGCACGCCGTTGGTCTGCATGCGCAGGTCGAGCCGCGCCCAGGGGGTGATGGCCGTGCGCAGCTCGGCGAGCACCTCCCGTAACCCGGCGGCCCCCAGCAGCAGCGGCTCACCCCCGTGCAGCACCACGTGCACGATCGGCAACTCGTGCTCGCGGGCGTGCTCGGCGATGCGTCGTGCGGCGGCCTGGACGGTGGCCGGCGGCATCCGCGCCGGACGGCCGCGCCAGGTCTGGTCGGCGTGCTGGTAGACGTAGCAGTGGTCGCAGCTGAGGTCGCACCGGCTGTGCACCTTCAGCACGAACTGGCTGATCCGCCGGCAGGATCCGCCCACTCCGGGCGGACCGCACCGGCAGACCATCACTCAGATGGACGAGTTGAAGGCGGCGACGGCCACGATGCCGGACGGCACGGAGTCGTTAGTGACGACGCGGCTGCGCACCGCCTCGATCAGATCGGCGTGCTCGACGGCGATCCGTTCCAGCGGAATGTGCAGGCTACGGGTGAGATCGTCTAGGTCGGGACGGGATGGGCGGGTGGGGGCATGGTCCACAATGAGTCTCCGGGGGCCCGGGGCGCTGGGAGCGCAAGCGGCGGCTGTGGCTCGAACGGCTCTGGTCCGTGACCAGGATAGACAAGTATCGACCCAGTGTCACCGTCGGTACCACCGCCGGCACGGCGAGTGGCACATGGCGGTGGACGGAGGAGGAGCTGACATGTGCCGGAGCATCAAGACGCTGCGTGAACCGTTCACCCCGCAGGTGACCGACGCGGACGTCGAGGCGGCGGCGTTGCAGTACGTCCGGAAGATCTCTGGCTTCCGGACGCCCGCCGCGCACAACGCCGCCGCCTTCGACGCCGCGGTGGCCGCCGTGGCCGAGGCGACGCGCACCCTGCTCGACCAACTGGTGGTGCGCGGTGCCGGATCGGGCACCACGGACCGGTCGGCCACCGCGGCCAACTGACCGCCGCCCACCGGCACGGCACCCCGGCCGGGCCTGACCCTGGGGAGGGTCAGGCCGCGGCGAGCGCCGGGGCGACAGTGTCGGGCGCCCAGCGCGAGCGGTGACACTGCGACCAGCCCCGGCAACCCGGGTCGCCCAGCGAGCAGAGCCGCAGCCTGCTGAGCACCTCGCCGTCCTCGGTGTCCCGCACGTCGAAGTGCACCGGACGGACCGTGCCGTCCGGGGCGACGAGCAGGTGCCGGCCCGCGTCGAGCGTGTCGTCGCGCAACAGGCAGTTGCGGCCCAGCAATCGGGCCAGTGCCGCGATGCTCGCGTGCTCGGAGAGCTGCTCCGGCACCCCGTAGCAGTCCACCACCGTCGAGAACTCGCCCGGCGCCTGCCAGACGTCACACACCACCGCGTACGCCGGCAGCCGCGCCGGGTCGGCCACCGCCAGCGGCATCACCACCCGACCAAGCGCCTCGGCCAGCGCCGGGTAGACCTCCACGGGTTGAGCCCCGTCGATTCTCCAGTTCCACAGCTCGGTCATTCCGCCTCCTCGCTGCGTTCGTCCCCACCGGCCTCCGGATCGGGCCTTACACACGATGGTGGGGGGCATTTGACCCCAGCCGGGGGCAAGTTACCGGTCTGTGACCATTCCGGGCAAAATTTCCCTGAGCGGCATTGCTCGGAGTAGCGGGAAGGTGACAGTTTATCGGGTATGGTGCGCCATTCGCGCCACCGCCACCGCGTGTCCTGCCGCGGGTCGACCGCCCTTGATCAGCGCAGGACCACCCGGTGCTCTCCCAGAGGCAGCAACTCGCCCACCACGGGAGCGCCGGGCACCTCGCCGGCGACCAGCAGCCCACCGGAGGTCTGCGCGTCGGCCAGCAGCAGCCGCTCGGCCTCGTCCGCCGCGCCGAAGTCGGTCCACGGGGTCACCCACTCCAGGTTGCGCCGGCTGCCGCCGCTGACGAACCCGTCGCGCAGCGCCTCATGGGCGCCGGCCAGATAGGGCACCCGGGCGGTGTCGATGGCCACCGTGAGCTGGCTGGCCCGGGCCAACTTCGAGGCGTGCCCGAGCAGCCCGAACCCGGTCACGTCGGTGCCGCACCGAATGCCGGCGGCGACAGCCGCGCGGGCGGCGTCCCGATTGAGCGCGCTCATCGTGGCCACCGCCTCCGGGAAGCTCTCCCCGGTCGCCTTGTGCCGGGTGTTCAACACACCCACCCCGAGCGGCTTGGTCAGCGACAACGGGACCCCGGCCCGCCCGGCGTCGAGGGTGATCAGCTCCTCCGGTCGGACCGTGCCGGTGACCGCGAGACCATACTTCGGGCCGTCGTCGTCCACGCTGTGCCCGCCGGCCAGGTGGCAGCCGGCCTCCCGCGCCACGTCCTGGCCGCCGCGCAACACCTCACGGGCCAACTCCAGCGGCAGCACGTCGCGCGGCCAGCAGAGCAGGTTGAGGGCCACCAGCGGGGTGCCGCCCATCGCGTACACGTCGGAGAGCGCGTTGGCCGCGGCGATCCGACCCCAGTCGTAGGCGTCGTCGACCACCGGGGTGAAGAAGTCGGCGGTGCTGACCAGGCCGGTCCGCTCATCCAGGCGCACCACTGCCGCGTCGTCGCCGTGGTCCAGCCCGACCAGCAACTCGGCGGTGCCGGTCGCCGGGCCGAGACCGGCCACCATGATCTCCAGCTCGCCCGGCGGGATCTTGCAGGCGCAGCCACCGCCGCGGGCGTACTTGGTCAACCGTACGGGTTCGGTCATCCCCCCATGATCTCGACAAGGCGCCACGATCGCCACCACGACCACCCAGTCGGTGACCGAAATCGGACGCCCGAGAACGATCGTGACCGGTGTTACCGCTCCGTGACCCGCTGGGTTGCGTTCTGCCACATCAGGCCGCCTACAGTGGCCGCACCGGGGGTCAACCGACCCCGATCCGGGAGACGACAGGGGACGGTGGACGACGTGACGACGGGCGAACCGCTCATCGTGCTGGACGCGGTCAACAAGTGGTTCGGGCCGCTGCACGTGCTGGACGACGTCTCACTGTCGGTGGGTCGGGGCGAGGTGGTCGTGGTCATCGGCCCGTCCGGCTCCGGCAAGTCGACGCTGTGCCGCACGATCAACCGACTGGAACCGATCAACTCGGGCACCATCACCTTCGACGGTCAGCCGCTGCCGGCCGAGGGCAAGCCCCTCGCGAAGCTGCGCAGCGAGGTGGGCATGGTCTTCCAGTCCTTCAACCTCTTCGCGCACAAGACCATCCTGGAGAACGTCACCCTCGGCCCGATCAAGGTCCGCAAGGAGAAGCCGGCCGCCGCCCGCGAGCGCGGCCTGGCCCTGCTGGACCGGGTCGGCATCGCCAACCAGGCGGACAAGTTCCCGGCCCAACTCTCCGGCGGCCAGCAGCAGCGGGCGGCCATCGCCCGGGCGCTGGCCATGCAGCCCAAGGCGATGCTCTTCGACGAGCCCACCAGCGCCCTGGACCCGGAGATGGTCGGCGAGGTGCTCGACGTGATGACCTCGCTGGCCAGCGACGGCATGACGATGGTCGTGGTGACCCACGAGATGGGCTTCGCCCGGCACGCGGCGAACCGGGTCATTTTCATGGCCGACGGGCAACTGGTCGAGGACGCCCCACCGGCGGAGTTCTTCGCGAACCCCCGCAGCGAGCGGGCCCGAGACTTCCTCTCCAAGATCCTCACGCACTAGGCGTCCGTAGTGGAGCGCGCCGTACTCGGTGGGCTCCGTTGAAGAAGGAGAAGAGTATGCGTATCAAGCGCGTTGCGGCAGTCGCCGCGGTCGCCGCTCTGGCGCTCGGCCTCACCGCTTGTGGTGGCGACGACGGCGGGGAGGGCACCGGCGCTGGCAGCAAGTCCTTCACCGCCGGCAGCACCATGGAGAAGCTGAACAAGGCCCAGAAGATCAAGGTCGGCACCAAGTTCGACCAGCCCGGCTTCGGCCTGAAGGGCCTCTCCGGCAAGCCGGAGGGCTTCGACGTCGAGATTGCCAAGATCATCGTCAAGGAGCTCGGCATCCCCGAGGACAAGATCGAGTGGGTCGAGGCCCCCTCGAAGGTCCGCGAGGACGTCATCGTCAACGGCACTGTCGACCTGGTCGCCGCGACCTACACGATCAACGACAAGCGCAAGGAGCGGATCGCCTTCGCGGGCCCGTACTACGAGGCCGGCCAGAACATCCTGGTCAAGAAGGACGACACGACCATCACCGGTCCGGACTCGTTCAAGGACGGCACCAAGAAGGTCTGCTCCGTCACCGGCTCCACCCCGGCCGAGACGATCAAGCAGTACGTCAAGGACGTCGGCTCCCAGCTGGTGCTCTTCGACACCTACGACAAGTGCCGGGACGCCCTCAAGGGCGGCCAGGTCAACGCCGTTACCACTGACAACGTGATCCTGCTCGGCTACATCGCCAAGGACGAGGCGTCGTTCAAGCTGGCCGGCAGCAACTTCACCAAGGAGCCGTACGGCATCGGCGTGAAGAAGGAGGACGCGGACTTCCGCAGCTTCATCAACGACACGCTGGACAAGGCGGTCTCGGACGGCAGCTGGAAGAAGGCCTGGGACGGCACCGCCGGCAAGTTCGGCGCGGAACTGGGCTCGGCGCCCACCATCAACCGCTACTGATCTGATCCTTCGATCTGGAGGGTGGGGAGGAACACCGACCCGTGAACGTGCTCATCGACAAGTTCGACGTCTTTGCGGGTGGTTTCTGGCTCACCCTCCAGATCTGCATCCTCGCCGCGATCGGTGCCCTCGTCCTAGGCGCCATCGTGGCGGTGCTGCGCATCTCACCGGTGCCGCCGCTACGCGCGCTCGGCACCAGCTACGTCAACGTCTTCCGCAACATGCCGCTGACCGTGGTGATGTTCTTCGCCGCGTTCGGCCTGCCGGCGCTCGGCTCCAACGCGGACTTCCTCCGCATCCCGCTGATCGACTCGCTGTTCACCCGGCTCGGCACCGATCTTCCGTACTTCCGGTTCGCGCTGATCGCCCTCGTGCTCTACACCGCCGCGTTCGTCTGTGAGGCACTGCGCTCCGGGGTCAACGCGGTGCCCGCCGGCCAGGCGGAGGCGGCCCGGTCACTGGGCCTGACCTTCGGGCAGAACCTGCGCCACGTGGTGCTGCCGCAGTCCTGGCAGGCCTCCGTGGTGCCGCTCGGCTCGGTGATCATCGCGATGATCAAGAATTCGGCACTGGCCGGCTTCTTCGGGGTGGTCGGCGACCTGTCGGCCACGGCCGACCAGCTCACCGGGGCCGAGGGCTACGCCTTCGTCCCGGTCGCCATCGGCATCTCGCTCGGCTACCTGATCATGACCGTGCCGCTCGGCGCCCTGTTGGACCGGATCGAGAAGCGACAGGCGGTGGCCCGATGAGTCAGCAGACCAGCGTCCTCTACGACGTCCCCGGGCCCCGGCAGCGGCGGATCACCCTGATCAGCAGCATCGTCGCCGGCGTCGTCCTGCTCGTCGGGGCCTACTTCCTGATCTACCAGCCCCTGGACGAGAAGGGCCAGCTCTCGATGGAGCTGTGGGGGCCGCTGCTCGACCCCTCCAACGAGAACTTCTCCCAGGTATGGGACCGGATCGGCCTCGGCTTCAAGAACACCCTGATCGCGGCGGCTCTGGCCGTCGTCTCCTCGCTGGTGCTGGGCACACTGCTCGCCGTCCTGCGCATCCAGCTCAAGAGCCTGAACCGGCTCCGGTTCACCGGTCTGGCAACGCCGGTGGCCTACCTGCTGCGTGGCGTGAGCACCCTGCTGTCGGCGGTCACCCGGGTCTGCGTCGAGGTGTTCCGCGGCCTGCCCGTCGTGATCACCATCTTCTTCGTGGCCAGAGGCTTTCCCGAGTTCGGTCTCTACTTCGACAACCTCTGGTACCTGGTCATCGGCCTCACCATCTACAACTCGGTGGTGATCGGCGAGATCCTCCGGTCCGGCATGGAGGGGCTGCCCGGCGGCCAGGGGGAGGCCGCGGCCGCCATCGGGCTGTCCCCGGCGCAGACCACCCGGATGATCCTGCTGCCGCAGTCCTTCCGGATCATGCTGCCGGCACTGATCAGCCAACTGGTCGTGGTGCTCAAGGACACCTCGCTGGGGTTCATCATCAGCTACGAGGAGACCCTGAACATCGGCAAGCAGATCATCGGCGTGCTGGGCAACCCGATCCAGGTCTACGTCGTGATCGCCGTGCTCTTCATCGTGGTGAACTACTCGCTGTCGAAGCTCGCCCAGTACGTCCAGCGGCGGCTCGCCCGAGGCCGCAAGACCGCCGGCACCCCGGCGCAGAACCCGCCGCCGGCGGCCCTGGTCTCCCAGGCCGAGGGCGGCGGCGGAGGCGGCGGAGGCGGCGCCTGAGCCACGCCGTACCGACCAAAAGGCCGCCCCGAGCAATTCGGGGCGGCCTTCGGTCATCTGCCAGTGTCCGCGCGGCGAGCGCTGCCGGTCCGACTCAGCGGGCGATCTCGGTGACCCGGGACTCGCGGACCACCGTGACCCGGATCTGACCCGGGTAGGTCAGCTCTTCCTCGATCTGCTTGGCCACGTCGCGGGCCAGCACTGCCGCCCCGATGTCGTCCACGTCGTCCGGCTTGACCATCACCCGGATCTCCCGGCCGGCCTGCATGGCGAAGACCTTGTCCACGCCGAGCTTGCCGGCGGCGATCTCCTCGATCCGCTCCAGCCGCTTGACGTACGCCTCCAGGCTCTCCCGGCGCGCGCCTGGCCGACCACCCGAGCAGGCGTCGGAGGCCTGGGTGAGCACGGCCTCGATGGTCTGCGGCGGCACCTCGTTGTGGTGGGCCTCGATGGCGTGCACCACGTCCTCGTGCTCGCCATACTTGCGGGCCAGATCCGCGCCGATGATGGCGTGGCTGCCCTCCACCTCGTGGGTGAGCGCCTTGCCGATGTCGTGCAGGAACGCCGACCGTTTGATGATGGGCACGTCCAACCGCAGCTCGGCGGCCATGATGCCGGCGATGTGGGCGGTCTCGACCAGGTGCTTGAGCACGTTCTGCCCGTACGAGGTGCGGTAGCGCAACCGGCCGAGCAGGGTCACCAACTCCGGGTGGATCTCGGTGATGCCGACCTCGACCAGGGCGTCCTCGGCGGCGCGCAGACAGAGCTGCTCCACCTCCTGCCGGGCCAGGTCGTAGACCTCCTCGATCCGGTGCGGGTGGATGCGCCCGTCCAGGACCAGCTTCTCCAGGGTCACCCGGCCCACCTCCCGACGGACCGGGTCGAAGCAGGAGAGCAGCACCGCCTCGGGGGTGTCGTCGATGATCAGGTTGACGCCGGTCACCGACTCGAAGGCGCGGATGTTGCGCCCCTCCCGGCCGATGATCCGCCCCTTCATCTCGTCACCGGGCAGGTGCAGGACGCTGACCACGCTCTCCGCGGTCTGCTCGCTGGCGACCCGCTGGATCGCGTCCACCACGATGTGCCGGGCGCGCTGCTCGGCCGTGTTACGCGCGTCGGACTCGATGTCCCGCACGAGCAGCGCCGCTTCCCGCTTGGCCTGCGTCTCGATGGCGTCGACCAGTTCCAGTCGGGCGGAGTCGGCGGTGAGCCCGGCGACCCGCTCCAGCTCCCGGCGGCGCAGTTCCTCCGACTCGGTCAGCTCGGCCTCCCGCTGGGCGAGCGCGGCCTCCCGGGCGGCGAGGGCGGCCTTCGCGGCGGTGAGCTGCCGCTCCCGCTCCGCGAACCGCTCCACCTCCTCGGTGTGCATCCGCTCCCGCTCGTCCATCCGAGCTGCCCGACGTTCCACCTCGGCGGCCTGCTCCCGGGTGGTGGCGGCGAGCACCGCGACCTCCCGCTCGCCGCTGCGCCGGGCTGCCGTCCGCAACTGCTCGGCGTCCGCCTCGGCCTGCTTGTGGGCACGCTCCAGAACGGTGTCCGCCTCGGCCCGGGCGTCGTCGAGGACCCGACGCGCCTCGGCGCGGGCCGCCTTCGCCTCGGCCTTCGCCGCCGCCGCCTCGGTACGGGCTGCGGCGGCCGCGGACTTTGCCACGTCGATAGTGCTGTTCGCCTCGTCGGCCGCGGTCCGCAGCGCAGCGAGGGACTGCTCCTGGCGGTCCTTCTCGGCGATGAAGGCGGGATCCTCCGGAGCCGGCGCGGCACCCATCCGGCGCATCGTCCGGATGCCGACCAGCACGGCCCCGATCACCACCACCGCGAGGACGAGGACGGCCGCGAGGAGCACGACGTCGAACGCGTTCATACCGGGACCCCGTCGGGTCTACCGATGAACCTGTGCCGCCGCCCCGCCATGGCCGCCTCCCCTAACGTCGAGACCGCAGCGACCGTGCCGGGGGCACACTCCTGCGGCTGTGGACGCCCGACCGGAGCGGCTGGCCGTGGGTAGCTTTCTCCGCCGGCGGTGCCCATGGGGCAGCGTCGGCGACCGGGTGCAGTTGTCGCAGCGTTCCGGACCGGCCTGTCCGGGACTGCCGCCAAAGGCCGCGGAGTCGGCCAAAGTGATGCTGTTCTGTTACGCGATCTATGTTGTGCGCTTAGCCTGCGCTGGTCGGGCAATGTGAGCCTGTATGGCGAGGCTAGGTCGCCGGGGGTGCTCTGGTCAAGGACTCATGATCAAACCCCCCGAACGGAGAGAAGTTGAGCCGTCACCGCGCGCTGATGTCACGCCGGACAGGAGGGGACAAACTCCGCGAGGTGTGCTGCCCACTGGACGTGTCGGGCCTGCTCAGCGGCCGCCCAGGCGGTTGTCAGACGGGGGCGACGACGAGTGAGGTGTGACCGATCCGTCTAATCCAGACGTCAGCTGGCTCCGACCGCCACGGCCGCCGCAACCAGCGCCGCGTTGTCCGCGGCGGGTGAGCCGTCCGGCAGCCACACTGTGTCCTCAAGCCCGATCCGGGTGTCCAGGCCCCGGCGTTACCGCCTCGGCGAGGACCGGCCAGGTCGCCGGACCCTCGGCGTGCAGCAGCACCGACGGCGCGCCCGCCGGCAGCGCGGTGAGAATCCGGGAGGCGTCGGCCAACGCGACCGCCACATCCTCGGCCATGCACTCGACCAGAACCCGCCCGCGCCCGCACCTCCATCGGGAGTCGCAGCGGACCGCTCACTCGACCAGACGGTTGTCGCGCTCCAACTCGCCCTCGGCGTCGGCGAGCGCGTCGGCGTCGATCTGCTCGGCGAACTCGGCCGCCTCGGCGCTCTGCGCGGCGAGCGCGTCCTTCACCGCCCGGATGGCCACGCCAGGCGGGTAGCCCTTGCGGGCCAGCATGCCCACCAGCCGGCGGAAGACCGCGTCCGGCTCACCTCGGGCGGTGCGTAGCTTGCGCTCCACCAGGCCACGGGCGGTGTCCGCCTCGGTCTCCTCGTCCAGCTCACCCAGCGCCTCGGTGGCCACCTCGCCGTCCACGCCCTTGCGGCGCAACTCGTTGGCGAGCGCCCGGCGAGCCAGGCCGCGCCCGGCGTGCCGGCTGGACACCCAGGCCCGGGCGAACGCGGCGTCATCGATGATGCCGACCTCGTCGTACCGGTCGAGGACCTCGGCCGAGACCTCCTCGGAGATGCCCCGCTTGGCCAACGCCCCGGCCAGCTCGGCCCGGGTGCGGGGCCGGACGGCAAGCTGGCGCAGACAGATCTCCCGGGCCACCTCGGACTCGTCGCGCGGAGGCGCCGGAGACTCGACGGCGTCGGCCTCCTCGGACCGACCCCGGCGGCCTCGCCGAGGGCGCGGCGGATCGGTGGCGTCGCCCGTACGAGGCGGACTGGCATCCCAGCCCCGCCCCGTACGAGCGCGTCGTCCTGCCATGGGTCAGCGACCGGTCAGAAGTCGACCGGCGGCAGCTCCGGGCCACCGGCGGCGTCACCCGCGCCGACCCCGACGCCGAGCTTCTCCAGGATCTTCTTCTCGATCTCGGCGGCCACGTCCGGGTTTTCCTTCAGGAACTCCCGGGCCTTCTCCTTGCCCTGGCCGAGCTGGTCGCCGTCGTACGTGTACCACGCTCCGGACTTGCGGATGATCGCCTGCTCCACACCGACGTCGATCAGCGAGCCCTCACGCGAGATGCCCTTGCCGTACATGATGTCGAACTCGGCCTGCTTGAACGGCGCGGCGACCTTGTTCTTCACGACCTTGACCCGGGTGCGGTTACCGACCACGTCGGTGCCGTCCTTGAGGCTCTCGATGCGTCGCACGTCGAGCCGGACCGAGGCGTAGAACTTCAGCGCCCGACCACCGGTGGTGGTCTCCGGGCTGCCGAACATGACGCCGATCTTTTCCCGCAGCTGGTTGATGAAGATCGCCGTGGTGCCGGTGTTGCTGAGCACACCGGTGATCTTCCGGAGCGCCTGGCTCATCAGCCGGGCCTGGAGGCCCACGTGGCTGTCGCCCATCTCACCCTCGATCTCGGCGCGCGGCACCAGGGCCGCCACCGAGTCGATCACGATGATGTCGATCGCGCCGGAGCGGATCAGCATGTCCGCGATCTCCAGCGCCTGCTCGCCGGTGTCCGGCTGCGAGACCAGCATCGCGTCGGTGTCGACACCGAGGGCCTTCGCGTACTCCGGGTCGAGCGCGTGCTCGGCGTCGATGAAGGCGGCGATGCCGCCGAGTCGCTGGGCACTGGCCACCGAGTGCAGCGCCACGGTGGTCTTACCGCTGGACTCGGGGCCGTAGATCTCGACCACCCGGCCACGGGGCAGGCCACCAATGCCGAGGGCCACGTCGAGAGCGATGGAGCCGGTCGGAATGATTGCGGTCTGGACGACCGGCCGGTCACCCAGCCGCATCACCGAGCCCTTGCCGAATTGCTTGTCAATCTGAGCGAGAGCAAGGTCGAGTGCCTTCTCCCGGTCAGGCCCTGCTGCCATGGCTGCCACCCCTGCCTTCGCCGGCGTCTTTGCTGAGCTTCGCGTCACGCGGACACGCTAGGCGCTAGGTCCGACAGAAAACCAGCCGACGGGCCGCGAGCTGTGGACGAGCACCCCGCTGTGGACAATAGCCGAACAGGTGTACGACTCGACAAGTGACACGCGGGACCGGCGAAAAGGCTGCTCAGCGTAGTCGGGCGGGCACCCGGTCGGGGTACGCGGCACAAACCGCCCGCCACACCACGTGCGTCTGCTCCCCCGATGCCAGGGCCTGTTCGATGGTCCGCCCGCCGAGCTGGGACAGCACCTGATCGCGGGCGATGCTGGCCGCGTAGCCGGGCCCGAACGCCTCGTCCAACCGCGTCCAGAAATCGGTCAGCCGCACAGTGATCAGCCCTCCTCGTCCGGTGCCCCGGTCGGCACCGGGCGCAACGCTAGCGCCACCAGGGGCGCCGCCGCGACCGCCGCGAGCAGGGTGAGCACGGGATATCCGGCGAACTGCATGACAAACCCGCTGACCACGGCGGCCCCGGCCCCGGCCAGCCCCATGATCAGGTCGGACAGCCCCTGGACGCTCGGCCGCACCTCGGCCGACACCGACTCGGACAGCAGGGTCGAGCCGGCCACCATCGTCCCCGACCAACCCAACCCGAGCAGGACCAGACCGACCGAGAGCCGGGGCGTGTGGTGCCCGGCGGTGCCGGCGACAGCACAGGCGGCCAGCAGCAGCCCGACCCCACCGAGGATCACCGCCCGTCGACCGAGCCGGTCGGTGAGCCAACCGACCACCGGGGAGAACGCGTACATGCCGGCGATGTGCAGACTCAGCACGATGCCGACCAGCCGCAACACGTCGGCGTCGGCGTGCGACTCACCGAGCCGCACCGGAGTCATCGCCATCACCGCCACCATCACCAGATGACCCACCGCCACGGCGGCGATCCCGAGTCGGGCGGCGGGCTGCCCGCGTACCACCGACCAGGCCGCACGCATCCCGGCGCCGCGCGGCGCGCGCACCGTGACCGGCGCGGCGGCCGGCGTCGCACCGCCACCTGCCACCGGCGCCTCGGCCGCCACCGCGGTCGCCGTCGCGTCGGCGGCCGGCGGCAGATCGGCGGCCGGCGCGTCGGCCGCCGCGAGCCGCCGCGCGGTGAGCAGCGGGTCGGGGCGGAGCAACCCGAGGAGTACGACGGCAGCCAGCACGAACGCGGCCGCGCTGAACGCGAACGGGCCGGCCAGCGGGGGCAATCCCCAGCCGGTGGTGACCCGGTCGGCCAGCGCGGCGAAGTTCGGCGCGGCCACCGCACCGATGGTGGTGGCCCAGACGATCAGGGAGAGCTGCCGCCCCCGGCGGGCCGGCTCGGCGAGATCCACCGCCGTGTAGCGGGCCTGGAGGTTCGCGGCGGTGCCCCCGCCGAAGAGCAGCATGCCGAGGAAGAGCAGCGGCACCCAGCGGGTGGCAGCGGCCAGCACCACCAGCAGGCCGCCGACGGCGCCGACCGCGTACGCCAGCACCAGGCCCGGCCGGCGACCGTGCCGCGCCATGATCCGGGTGACCGGTACGGCGAGCAGCGCGGCACCGACCACCCCGGCGCTCTGCGCGACACCGGCCACCGCGGTCCCGGCGATCCGTGCCGCGAGCAGCGCGCCCACGGCGATGCCGATGGTCACGCCGATCCCGCCGATGATCTGGGTGGTGAAGAGCAGCCGCAGGGTACGCCGCTGGATCGACGCGACGTCGGGTCGGGCGGCGGTACGCGGCGCGGTCAGGTTGGTCGCCATCGGCGCTCCTGTCGGAAGGGGTGCCTCATCCTCGCGCACCCGCACCAACGCCCGGCAGTGGGTTTTGCCGGAACGGAGTCGCCGCCGACGCGGTCCACGCCTATCGTGCCCGTGATGCCAGCCGGCGGATATGGGTGAGGGTGAGCGCGGCGACGGCCACACTGACGGCGGCGACCACGCCGAAGAGCACAGCGAAGCCCTCGTTGTCGGCGGCGACGAGAGCGAGCAGGATCAGCCCGAGGGAGATGCCCAGGATGGACAGCAGCGCCGCCCAGGTGGCCCGCCGCTGTCCGGCGAGGTAGCCGGGCAGGTCGGCCCGTACCGCGTCGTCCTCGGGCACGGTGCCGGTACGCATCGCCTCGCGCAGCGCGTACCCCTCGGGATCCCGCCGGGCACTCTGCTGGCCCGCCATCCGCCGGCTCAGGTAGAGCGCGGGGCCGATCGAGACGGCGTTCAGCGCGGCACCCAGCACGGCTTCGTCAAGTGATTCCTGTCGGTCGAAGAGCCAGCGCACCGGCAGCCCGATGAGCACTGTCATCGGCACCCAGTAGACGGCCATGAGCTGCAAGCCGGGCGCCCGCTCGAAGAATCGCTTCCCTCTCCCGCGACGCCCGGCGGCCGCTCCGGCGCGACGCTCCTCGTTGTCAACGTCCATCGACACCCGTTACCCACCAGCACGATCCGCGACGCACTGTCAATCTTGGACAGTTTCCGTTCCGCGCGAACGGAAACTGTCCAAGATCTGGACGGCGTACGGCTGGGTCGGTCAGCCCGCCATCACCCGCTGGTGCAGCGCGGAAACCGCCGAACGCGCCGCCACGAACGCCCCGTGCTGCCAGGCCACCTCGTGGCTGAGCCAGTCCCCGGCGAAGTAGACCCGCCCGGCCGGCTGGAGCAGCAGGTTGTAGCCGGCCGTGCCGTACCGGGGTGACGTCCAGGCGCCCTCGATGTAACGGGTACGGTCCCAGGCGTGGGAGTACGAGCTGACCAGCTCGCTGCGGTACTTGTCACCGTGGATCTTCACACCCTGGCTGATCGCGCGCTCGCTGCGCTGCTCCGGCGTGAGCCCGCTGTATGTCCTGGCGTTCGCCCCGGTGTTGTAGTAGCCGACGACCAGGCCGCGCTTCCCGTGGAAGCCGTAGGACGGGTACCAGATGTGCGACAGGTCCAGGTCGGTCTCGGTGATGCCGCCGTAGATCCGCTGATCGGTCTCCCACCAGCGGCTGCGGTATTCCAGGCCGATCTTTCCGGAGGCGGTGACCGGGAAGTCGGCCAGGGCCGCTGTCACCGCCGTGCCGAGATTGTGCGGGACGCGGGCCATCAGGTGCGGCGGTAGCGCCGCCACGCAGTAGTCGGCGGTGATCTGCGACTGCCGGCCACCCTGCCGGTAGGTCACCTCCACCCGACTGCCCCGGTCGGTCACCGCGGTCACCTCGGCGTTGAGTCGGATCCGGTGCGGGCCCACCGCCCGGGCCAGGGCTCGGGGGATCTGGTCCATCCCGCCGACCGGCTGGAACATCAGCATGGCCTGGTCGTAGCCGAACTCGAAGGAGAAGTACCTGCCGATGTTGCTGGCGAACACGTCGGAGAGCGCCGGCGGCGTACCGAGCGGGCTCCCCACGTCGTTGCCCGCGCCCGGATAGGTGAGATAGCCGCGACGGTTGGTGCCGGTGTACGCCCAGTCGCTGGTCCGACCGCCGATCGCACCGAAGCTCTGCAGGAACGACAGCAGCCGGTCACGGTCCTCGGTGGTGAGCCGGGCGTCCAGCGCGCCCTGGTCGGTGGCCTTCGCGAGCAGTTCCGAGACGTAGCCGTACACGTCGGCCTTGGCGGTGCGGTACCGGACCGGCTCGGTCATCCCGGCGGACTCGTTGTAGATCCAGGCGTCGGCGTTCTGGTTGGTGAAGACCTCGATGGGTACGCCGAGTTCGCGGCAGTAGTCCATCGTGACCATCCACTGTGCAATGCGGCCCGGCCCGGCGTTGAAGTAGACCCCGTCGGAGAAGCTGGCCCGCTGGGTGCGTCCGTCGAGGTCGGTCTCGACGTCGCCGCCCCGAATGGTCAGATTCCGTCCACCGACGCGGTGCCGCGCCTCAAGGATGGTGCAGTGGTAGCCCGCCTTGCCCAACTCGTACGCCGTGGTGAGCCCGGCGATGCCGCCGCCGAGAACGACCACGCTGGCGCCCGACCGCCCAGTGAGAGTGAAGTCTGACCGCTCCGGCGGCCGGAATGCCGGGGTGACCGACGCCGCCGCGCTGGGAGCCAGCCCCATGGCGCCCATCGTGGCGAGCATCGCTCCGGCACCACCGCTGACTCCGACCGTACGCAGGAACCCACGCCGGCTGACCATCGACGTCGTCTGATCGCTCATAACGGCCTCCCCTACAAGATCGACTCGCATGAGTCTGCAGAGGATCTGTTACGCAGTGCCCGCGTCGCCGTTTCCGGCGGGTATCACCTCGCCGCGCGACCCGGCCGGAATTTGGCCGGCTCGGATCGGGGCGGTTGCGGTCGCCGGCTAGCCCGGTAGGGCGCGGGTGACGACGGTGAGGTCGGCGACCAGGCCCTCGTACGCCTTGTCCTGGTCGTCGGCCCGCAGGACGGCGGACGGGTGGATGGTGGCCAGCAGCCGAGCCTGCGGCGCGTCGGCCCGCTTTCCGGCGTTGTCCACCGGCACCTGCTCGAAGTCCGCGGGGTGTTGGGCCGACTCCGGCCAGGGCAGCAGCTCACCCCGCTGCCGGGTGACCCGGAAGGACGGACCGAGCAGCGCCTTGGCGGCGGTCGCGCCGAGCACCACTACGACCTCCGGACGCAGCCGGGCGAACTCGGCGACCAACCAGGGGCGGCAGGCGGTGATGTGCGCCTGGTCCGGGGTCTGGTGGATCCGCCGCTTGCCACGCAGCTCAAAACGAAAGTGCTTTACGGCATTTGTGAGGTAGAGGTGGCCCGGGTCCAGCCCGGCGTCGTCGACGGCGCGGCGCAGCAGGCGCCCGGCCGGGCCGACGAAGGGCAGCCCCTTCTGGTCCTCCATGTCACCGGGCTGCTCGCCGACCAGCACCACGCGGGCGCTCTCGTCACCCCGGCCGAAGACCGTCTGCGAGGCGTCCCGGTACAGCTCGCAACCCCGGCAGCCGCCGGCAGCGGTGCGCAGGTCGTCGATGGTGTCGGCGTCGGACGGGATGAACCGCTGGGCGCCCGGAGCGCTCCCGGTCTGCTCGGCCATGCCGACTGTTATATACCCGTTCGATGCTCGCCGCCGGATACGCCCCGGTGCTCCGGCCGCTTCGCGTCAGTACCCGTTGCCGCCCCCGTCGCCGCCGGACGCGATCGCGATCAGCACGATGACGATGATGATGATCGCCACCGCCACCGCGATCCAGATCCCCTTACGAGCCCCACCAGAAGCCATGTCCCCCACCTCCGGGCGCCCGCATACCCGTCCCGGCCGTCCCGAATCCCCGCGATCTCGCACTTTCTGCCCGGGCCAACATGCACAGGTCCGACATTTCGCCAACACCAACCGCAAGATCGCGAGGGCGGGGTGGGGTGGGGTTAGGTGGGGAAGCCTCGGGAGGGGGGTGGGTTCTCGGCGTGGGCCAGGGCGGCGGCCAGCGGGGCCAGGTCGGCGGTGTCCAGGGAGCTGACGGTGATGCGCAGGGCGGGCGGGGCGGCGATCCGGTAGAGCGCGCCGGGGGCCACCGCCCAGCCGGCGTCGCGGAGCGCGGTCACAGTGCTGGTCTCGTCCGCGACCGGCAGCCAGACGTTGATGCCGCTGCGACCGTGTGCGCTCAGGCCGTGCTCGGCCAGCGCGGCGAGCAGCCCTTCGCGCCGTTGCTCGTAGCTCTGCGCCGCCCGCTGCACCAACTCGGTGACCGCCGGGTCCCGCCACAGGGCGAGCACCAGGCGTTGCAGCACAGTGGAGACCCAGCCGGCGCCGACCCGGGTACGGCCGCTAACTCGGGCGACCGTCGTCTCGTCGCCGACCAGCACCGCCAGCCGCAGGTCCGGGCCGAAGGGCTTGCTCACCGAGCGGAGGAAGGCCCAACTCGCTGTCGCGCCGGCGAGCGGGTGCAGGCCTACGCGGGCCAGTTCGGCAGCGTGGTCGTCCTCGATCAGCAGCAGGTCCCGCCGGCCGGCGAGCAGCGCCCGCAACGCCTCCGCGCGCTCCTCGGAGACGGCGGCACCGGTCGGATTCTGCGCCCGGCTGGTAATGATCAGCGCCCGCGCTCCAGCGGCGAGCGCCGCGGCCACCCCGGCGACCAGCGGCCCCTCGTCGTCCAGCGGCACACCGATCGGGCGCAGGCCCAGCGCGGCGACCAGGTCGAGCAGGTTGGCCCAGCCCGGGTCCTCGACCGCCACCGCGTCGCCAGGGCGCAGGTGGGCGCCGAGCAGCCGCTCGATGCCGTCCAGCGCGCCGCCGGTGAGCGTCAACTCCCCGGCCGGGACGCCGTCGGCGCGCAGCCGGGCGCGGGCCGCCTCGGCCAGTTCGGGCAGCACTCCGGCATCGGAGTAGCCGACCGGCGGGCCGTCGTCGGCGGCGAGCGCCGCCAGGTGCGGGCCCAGCGGGGGAAGCAGCCGGGGGTCGGGTTCACCCCGGGACAGGTCTCGGGCGCCGGGCAACGGTGGAGGGCGCAGCGCGGAGCGGCGGGCGGCAACCGGCGGGCGCGGGCGCACCCGGGTGCCGTGGCGACCGGCGGTGGCGAGCAGGCCGCGCTGGCGGAGCTCCTGGTAGGCGCGGGCGACGGTGGCGGGGCTGACCCCCAATTCGGCGGCGAGTGCCCGCACGGGTGGCAGGGCGGCCCCCGGTGAGAGGGCGCCGGTACGGATGCCCGACTCGATGCTGGCCGAAATCTCGACGGCCGTCGTACCGGTGAGCTGATAGTGTGCTGACACAAATAAGAGATTGTACTAGAACAAAGGGGCGAGCGCATGTATCCACCCACCGCCCGGACCACACCCCACCGCTCCCGCGACAAGATGAGCTACGACCGGGCCGCCGCGCACGCAGTGCTCGACGAGGCGTACGACTGCGCGCTCAGCTTCACCGTCGACGGCCAGCCACGGGTGCTGCCCACCCTGCACGTCCGCATCGGCGACACCCTCTACCTGCACGGCTCCACCGGGAGTCGGCCGCTGCTCGCCGCCCGGGGCGACGACGGGTTGCCGGTCTGCGTCGCGGTGACACTGCTCGACGGGCTGGTCTACGCCCGCTCCCAGTTCCACCACAGCGCCAACTACCGCTCGGTCGTCGCACACGGCACCGCCCGACTGGTCACCGACGAGCGGGAGAAGCTCGCCATGCTCACCGCGCTGGTCGAGAAGGTCGGCGCGGGACGCAGCACCGCCACCCGTCCGCCCAGCCGTCGCGAATTGGCCGAGACGGCCGTACTGGCGCTGCCACTGCGCGAGGTGTCCGTCCGGGCCCGTAGCGGCGGGGTCCGCGAGGACGAGGCCGACCTGGGCCTGCCGCACTGGGCCGGCGTGCTGCCACTGCGACTGACCGCCGGCGCACCCGAGCCGGACGCCGGGGTCACCGCGCCGCTGCCGGCGTACCTGCGCATGCCCCGCACGCCCTGGCACGACCCGGCGTCGCTGCACGGCGAGCACGTTCGGCTGGAGCCGCTGGAGTTGGCGCACGCCGACGAGTTGCACGCCGCCACCGCGGACCCGGAGGTGTGGCGGCACCTCAGCGTCGCGCCGCCCACCGCGCCCGCCGAGACCGCCGAGGTGATCGGCACCGCCCTGGCCGCCCAGCACCGGGGCGAGCGGGTGGCCTGGGTGCAGCGCTGCGCGGCAACCGGGGCGGTGGTGGGCAGCACGTCCTACTACGACATCGACCCGGAGCGGCGGGCGGTGGCCATCGGACACACCTTCCTCGGCCGGCCCTGGTGGCGTACCGGGATCAACACCGAGGCGAAGTTGCTGCTGCTCAGCCGGGCCTTCGACGACCTGGGCGCGGTACGGGTCGCCTGGCACACCGACATCCGCAACGTTCGCTCCCAGGCGGCCATCGAACGGCTCGGCGCGACCCGGGAAGGGGTGCTGCGGATGCACCGGCAACGCCCGGACGGCTCCTGGCGGGACACCGTGCAGTACGCGATGACCGTCGACGAGTGGCCGAACGCACAGGCCAGGCTGCGGGAAAGACTTCTGCGGACGGCACCGGTGGCGTGATGATGGCGGGCGTGCTGGGGATCAACGACATCTGGACGTACGTGCTGGGCACCGTGGCCATCATCCTGCTGCCCGGGCCGAACTCACTCTTCGTGCTCTCCACCGCGGCCAAACGGGGCGTCGCGGTCGGCTACCGGGCCGCCGGTGGCGTGTTCGTCGGCGACGGGGTGCTGATGTTTCTCTCCGCCGCCGGGGTGGCATCGCTGCTCAAGGCGTACCCGCCGCTGTTCATGGTGATCAAGTACGTAGGTGCCGCGTACCTCGGTTATGTCGGGGTGACCATGTTGCTGGGCGCCGTGCGGCGCTGGCGCGACCGCAACGACCCGAGCACGCCGCGGCTCATCGACGCCGCGGAGCCGGCGGCGATGCGCAGCCCGTTCCGCAAGGCGCTGGTGATCAGCCTGCTGAACCCGAAGGCGATCCTGTTCTTCATCTCGTTCTTCATCCAGTTCGTCGACCCCGGTTACGCCTGGCCGGCGCTGTCGTTCCTGCTGCTCGGGCTGATCGCGCAGGTGACCAGCGCGCTCTACCTGACCGCTTTGATCTTCGCGGGCACCTTCCTGGCCGCCCAGTTCCGGCAACGCCGTCGCCTGGCCGCCGGTGGCACCACCGCCGTGGCCGCCCTGTTCCTAGCCTTCAGCCTCAAGCTAGCCACCGCCAGCGCCGGCTGACCCCCGGGTCAGGTTCCGTCGCCGCCGGAGCCGCCGCCTCCTACACCGGCGCCGCCGGCGGTGCCGCCGAGGCCGTAGCCGGACTGGACCGGCTCGTCGGGATGGCGGCTGACGTGGGCCGACCCGGTGATCTGCGCGGACCAGTCGGCGTGGGCGGCCGCTGCGGCATGCCGGTTGATCGCCTGGCGGATCCAGCCGTCCACCGTGGCGACCCAGTCGCGTCGGTCCGCGTCCTCGTGCCAGATCCGGAACCGGCTGATGCTCTGGTGGGTGATTCCGGCCAGCGCCAGCCGGCGGTCCATCCAGAGGATGGCCTCCAGGCCCGCCGAGTTGGTCACGAAGATCACCTCCAGCTCGGTGATCGGGCCGGCGTAGAGCGGCCCCACCCAGTAGCCCCAGCGCTGGTGCAACGGCAGGGTGTGCTCAACCCCCGGCAACCCGCCCTCCTGCAACCCGGACTGGCGGATCATGAAGCCCAGCGTGTCCAGCGCCGCCAGCACGTGCTGCTGGGTGGGGATCGGATGCACGAAGACCGGCACCATGGCCGCCTGGTCACGGTCGGGGTCGAGCGACACCTCGGTCCGCAGGCCCATGCGCAGGCTCAGCAGCGGCACCCCACCGAAGGTGGTCACCGGGGTCTCCCAGGGCAGCGGGAACGCGAAGTCGACAGCCCGCCGCCGGCCTGCCGGTACGACGAACCGGCCGGCGATCGGCAGGTGATGGAACTGCACGAGACGTCGGGCCTCGTTCGGGTCGTCCGGTTCGACAGTGGTGACGAGGCCGAGCCGGATGTGCCGCACCAGCACGTCCTCCGGGCCGGCCGCGAGGGTCACCCGCCCCGGCAGGCGCAGGCCCGGCCTGGTGCTCGGATTGGGCAGCGTGGTCTGCACGGAGAGCCCGGTCCGACCGGACTCCGGGGACACTCCCGTCAGCCGCACCGCGCGCCCCCTCCCGGGACGGGGCCCCGCCGGCCCCACCAGGCGCGCCTACCCGGTCGGGGTCGGCTCACGCCCGCCCGCGTCGAGCAGCGCCGCCAGGCCGAGCGCTGACCCGGCCGCACTTCGTGTGTGCGGCCGGGTCGGCAGGTCAGCGCAACCGACGCCCGCGCGGGACCGTGTCGGTCTCGTCGTCGAACTCCCCGATGACCTCCTCCAGGAGGTCTTCCAGGGCCACGAAGCCGATCGGCCGGGCCGGGCCACCGCCGTTGCGGACCAACGCGAGCTGCGACTGCCGGGCCCGCATCGCCGCCACCGCCTCGGTGACCGAGGACGTGGCGGGCAGTGTGAACGCGGGCGTCATCAGCTGCCCGGCGGTGGCGACCCGGCCGGTGGTGACCACCCGTACCGCCTCCCGGACGTGCACGAGCCCGCACACGTCACCCGCCTCGTCGAGCACCGCGAGCCGGGATCGGCCGCTGTCCCGGCTGACCTCCTCGATCCGCCCGGCCGGGTCGTCCCGGCGGACGGTGACCATGGTGGCGAACGGTTCCATCACCTGCGCCACCGACGTGCCCTGCAACTCCAGCATGCTGGTCAGCAGTTGGTGCTGCTCGGCACCGAGCAGCCCGTGCTCGCGGGACTGCTCCAGCAGGATCCGCAGCTCGTCCGGCCCGTGCACCTGGGCGAGCTGGTCCTGCTGGTTGACGCCCACCAGCCGCAGGATCGCGTTGGCCAGGGCGTTCAGCGCGGAGAGCACCGGCCGGGAGACCCGGGCGAAGGCGCGGAACGGCAACGCGAGCAGCGTCGCCGAGCGCTCCGCGTCGGTGATCGCCCACGACTTCGGTGCCATCTCCCCCACCACCAGGTGCAGGAAGGTCACCACCCCGAGGGCGAAGACCAGGGCGACGAGGTGACTGGCCGCGTCCGGCAGGCCCACCGCGTGCAGCAGAGGGCTGAGCAGGTGCTCGATCGCCGGCTCGGCCAGCGCGCCGAGACCCAGTGTGCACAGCGTGATGCCGAGCTGCGCGCCGGCCAGCATCAGCGACAGCTCGCGGACGCCATCCAGCGCGGCGCGTGCCGCCCGACCACCGTTCGCCGCCGCCTGCTCCAGGCGGTAGCGCTTGCTGGCCACCAGGGCGAACTCGGCGGCCACGAAGAACCCGTTCAGCGCCAGCAGGATCACCGAACTGAACAGTGCGATCCCGGGGCTCACGCGCTCACCCCCGGCTTGGTCAGCTGCAACCGCACCGAGTCGGCCACGTGTCGGTCCACGGCCAGCACCTCGACCAGTGCCCGGGGCTCCGCCTCGTTGTCCTCGCCGTCCGCCCCCTCGGGTTGCAGGCTGATCTCCAGCCGGTCACCGACCTCCGGCACCCGGCCCAGCTCCCGCATCACCAACCCGGACAGGGTGTCGTACTCGGGGGCCTCGGGCAGGGCGATGCCGGTGCTGTCGGCGACCTCGTCGATCCGCCAGCGGGCCGGCACCACCCAGGACCCGTCGTCCTGCCGGGCCGGTGCCCGCTCCGGTGGGTCGTCCTCGTCGCGGATCGGGCCGACCAGTTCCTCGGCGATGTCCTCCAGCGTGATGACGCCGGCGAAGCCGCCGTACTCGTCGACCACGCACGCCATCTGCCGGTGCCCGGACCGCAACCGGTCGAGCACCGTGGGCAGGGGCAACGTCTCCGGCACGAGCAGCGGCGGCCCGGCCACCGCGCTCACCGGGGTGGTGGCCCGCTCCCCCGGGGGTACGCCGAGCACGTCGGCGATGCCGACGATGCCGAGCAGGTCGTCGACGCCCTCCGCACCCCGTACCGGGAAGCGGGAGTGACCGGTGTCCAGCAGCTCGACCACCCGACTCACCGGTTCGTGCGCCCGGACGGTGTGCACGTCGACGCGCGGAACCATGGCCTCGCCGGCGGTCAGCTCGCGGAAGTCCAGACCTCGGTCGAGCAGCGTGGACATCTCGGCGTCGAGGCTGCCCTCCTCGCGGGACTCGGCGATGATCTGTTCCAGGTCCGCCGGGGTGGCGCCGCTGGGCAGCTCCTCGATCGGCTCGATGCCGATGCGGCGCAGCAGCCGGACCGATGCCCGGTCGAAGAGCCGGATCAGCGGCCCGGCGACGGCCAGGTAGATCAGAGTGGAGCGGCTCAGCGCCCGGGCCAGTTGCACGGCCCGGGCGATGGCCAGGTTCTTCGGGGCCAGCTCACCGAGGACCATCTGCACAACGGTGGCGATGACCAGGGCCAACGCCACCGACAGCGGCAGGCTGACCGCCTCGCTGACGCCCGCCACGCCGAGCAGGTCGGCGAGGCCACCGCCCAGGTACGGCTCGGCGACGTAACCGACCAGCAGCGCGGTGACGGTGATGCCCAGTTGGGCACCGGAAAGCACGAAGGAGAGCCGGCTGGTGACGGTCAGGGCCCGGACGGCGGCCTGGTCGCCGTCATCGGCGAGCTGGCGCAGCTTGCCCCGGTCCACGGCGACATAGCCGAACTCCTGCGCCACGAAGTAACCGGTGGCGGCGGTGAGCAAGATGATCAGAAGGAGACCAACGACGATCAACACGGGTCGCTCAGGGCTCCCGGGGTCGTCGGTACGGGGATATGCCGGGCACGACCCGGCTGGCTACTGCTGCCCTCCTGGGCAGAGGAGTCGATCATGCCGTCATTTTATCCGCCCCGGCTGGAGGCCCGCTGGGAGATGGTGGCGATGCGGGCAGCCGGCCCCGAACTGCGTCCGGGGCCGGCTGCCTGGTCGATGCGGTGTCAGTACAACCAGTTGCACCCCGAGGGGCCGCTGTAGTGACGACCCACCCCCCAGTGGATGTATCCGCCCCAGTAGAGATTGGCGTCCTTCTCGAACCTGTTTTCCAGGTAGGGGGTGCCGGTTTTCAGTTTCGAGTAGCCCGACTGGATCGCGTAGTCCGCGAGGAAATTGCCCGCGGACAAGTACCTCGAGTACGCGTCGGAATGGATCACCTCGTGCCTTGGGAGATCCGGGCCCCTGCTGTCGGCATAGCTCCGGCCATAGTCGTAACGGATGTTCGCCCGCTTGTACGCCTCGCACCTCAGGCGGGCCCGGTACGAACTCTCGCTTCCACCGTAGAAGAAGTAGTCTCCGACGGTTGCCGGTTGATCTCCCGCGGGAGAGGTGCCGTAGCACACCCGCGAGCCGAGGCCCGGGTCACACCAGCTTCCGCCCCCCAATACCCGGGTGGCGACGTAGTTGCTGCCATTGAGGTCGTTTCCGCCGCGGGTCCTCGCGTACTCGGACCGTTCGACGACCGCCTCGGCATTCGGGGATCTGGCGCTCTCCCCGGACATGTTGAAGGCGACCACGCGGAATTCGTGCACCTCGCCGTCCGAGAATCCGTACTTCAGGGAGGCGGAGGTGCCCGAGGCGGGCAGCGGCAGACGAATCCAGTACGGATCCCCGGCGGTCCGGTACTCCATCCAGTAGAGCACCCCGGCGGTGCTGCTCCTGGTCCAGCTCAGGTTCACCTGGCTGACCCCGTTGGAGCTGGCTGAGACATACGACACGGCCATGGGAAAGGGCGGCATGGGTTTGGCCGAGGCGACGTTGCTCGGCGCGCTGTCACCGGACATGTTCGTCGCCCGTACCCGGAAGTTGTACGTGGTGCCGTTGCCCAGGTAGCCGGCGACGAAGGTGCAGCACGAGGTGATCGGCACCTTGACCCTGGTCCAGGTCGACGAGCTGCTGGTCTTGTACTCGACCAGGTAGTAGACGTTCGCCGTCGAGCTCCTGCTCCACGTCAACGTCACCTTGCCGTCCCCGGCCGACGCGCTCAGCCCCGACGGCGCCTGCGGGAACGGCGGCATGGGCCGGGCCGACGCGGTGTTGCTCGGAGAACTGTCCCCCGCCTGGTTGGTGGCGCGCACCCGGAAGTCGTAGGTCGTGCCGTTGCCGAGGTAACCGGCAACGAAGGTGCAGCACTGGGTGACCGGCAACTTCAACCGGGTCCAGTTCGCCGCGCCGGAGACCCGGTACTCCACGAGGTAGTACACCTTCGCCGTGGCGCTGGCCGTCCATCTCAGCGTCACCTTGCCGTCGCCGGCACTGGCGGTCAGGCCGGACGGTGCCTGGGGGAACGGCGGGAGCGGGGTCGCCGCCGCGACGTTGCTGGTCGCCGACTGACCGGCCATGTTGCTGGCTGCCACCTTGAACTCGTAGCGGTGGCCGTTGGCGAGGTAGCCCGCGGTCATCGTGCAGCAGGTCGCCGGCAGCCCGACCTTCTGCCAGGACTGCCCCGCGGTCACGTCGCGGAGGTAGACGTCGTAGTAGACGCCCCCGGTCGGGCTTGCCGTCCAGCCCAGGACGACCTTCCCGTCCCCCGCGGTGGCGGTGAGGCCGGACGGTGCGGCCGGTGCCGGCGGCAGGGGCTTGGCGCTGGCCACGGACGTCGGCGTGGACTCACCGGCGCCGTTGATGGTGGTGACCTTGAACTCGTAGACATCGCCGTTGCTGAGGTAACCAGCGGTCATCGTGCAGCAGGTGGTGACCGGACTGGCCAGCTTCTGCCACGATTGGCCGGCGCTCGCGTTGCGCAGGTAGACCTGGTACCAGGAACCGCCGGTCGGGCTGGCGGTCCAGTTGAGGGTCACCTTGCCGTCGCCGGCGGTGGCCGTCAGCCCACTCGGCGCCTGCGGCACCCCGCCCACGGCGGTGACCCGGACGGTCGCCGAGGCGGAGCCCTCCCCGCCCTGACTCTCACCGGTCACCTTGAACTCGTAGACATGGCCGTCGGCCAGGTAGCCCCGGGTTGCCGAGGTCGTGCTGCTGGGCAGGGCGGACTTGGTGAAGGTGGCCTGCCCGGCGGTGACATCGCGCTGGTAGACCCAGTACAGGAGGCTGGGCGCCGGTGCGTCCCAGTTCAGCTCGATGGTGCCGGACCCGGCCGGTTGACCGCGCAGGTTTGTCGGCGCGGCCGGACGGGGCTGGCTGCTCGTCGCGGACACCACGTTTCCGGTGGGGCCCTCACCACCGGAGCCGATCGCGGCGATCTTGAACTCGTACGAGTGGCCGTTGGTGAGGTAGCCGGCGGTCATCGTGCAGCAGGTGGTGACCGGGGCGGCGAGCTTGGTGAAGGCGGCGTCCCCGGCGGTCACGTCCCGCTGGTAGACCTGGTACCACAGATCCGGGGCCGCAGCCGTCCAGGCCAGCTTGATGGTGCCGTCGGCCTGGGACGTCGCGGTCAGTGCGCTGGGGGCCGCTGGCAGCGGGGCCGTCGGCGTCACCGCGACGACGTTGCTCGCCGCACCCTCCCCGCCTGACCCGTTGGCGGTCACCTTGAACTCGTAGCGATGGCCGTTGGTGAGATAACCGGCCGTCATCGTGCAACAGGTGGTGACCGGCAACTCGAGCGGGCTGAACGCCGTCTCCCCGGCCGTCACGTCCCGCACGTACACCAGGTGCCAGTTGTCGGCAGCACCGTCCCAGGTCAACGCCGCCTGGCCGTCTCCGGCCGTGGCCCGCAGGTTGGTCGGGGCGGCGGGTGCCGCGACGTCCGCGGTCGCGGAGGCGACGGCGGACGTCGATGACTCACCGGCGGCGCCGAGCGCGCTGACCTTGTACTCGTAGGTGTGCCCGTCGACAAGACCGCCGGCGGTCATCGTGCAGCAGGCGGTCACCGGCCACTCCAGCCTGGTGAAACTCATCTCGCCGGCAGTGACGTCGCGCTGGTACACCTGGAACCAGACATCGGGCTGCGACTGCTGCCAGGTGAGCTTGATGCTGCCGTCCGCCTGCGCGGCCGCGGCCAGGCCGGTGGGGGTGGCGGGAAGGGGTCGCTGCGCCGTCGCCGCCGCCACCCCGGACTGCGCCGACTCGCCGCCCTTGCCGAGGGCGGTGACCTTGTACTCGTAGGTGTGCCCGTCCGCCAGGCCGCCCGCGGTCATCGTGCAGCAGGTGTCGACCGGCCACTCCAGCCTGGTGAAGTCCGTCTCGCCGGCGGTCACGTCGCGTTGGTAGACGTAGAACCAGTCGGTGTTGTTGGCGTGCGTCCACTGGAGTTTGATGTCGCCGGTGGTCTGGGTGGTGGCGGTCAGCCCGGTGGGCGTCGGCGGTCTGCTGTGGAACGCCGTCGCGGTCACCTCGGCCGAGCGTGGCGACTCGCCGCCGCCGTGCACTGCCACCACCTGGAACGCGTACTGATGGCCGTTCTCCAGGCCGTTCAGCGAGAGGGTGGTGTCCTGCGGGGAGGAGTCCCACTGTCGGGTGGCCTCGGTTTCGCCGGCGGTGACGTCACGCCGGTAGACCTCGTACCGCCAGACGTACGGAACGGTGTTCCAGTTGAGCGTGATGACACCCCCGTCGACGGCGGCCGCGACCAGACCGGTCGGCGACGCGGGCACTCCGATGGTGACGGCCACCGTGGCGGGGGCGGAGAGCGGTCCGGCCCCGGCGGTGTTGCGGGCCGCGACCCGGAACTCGTAGGTGTGGCCGGTTTCGTAGAACACACTCAGCTCGGTGGAACTCCCGGTGATCCCGGTGGAGACCCGCGCGAGGTGGGTCTGCCCCGCCGTCACGTCCCGCTGGTGGACCTCGTACGTCAGGCCGGTGCCGGCGGGCGCCTGCCAGCGCAGGCTGACACTGCCGCTGCTGTCGGCCTGCGCCGTCAGTGCGGTGGGCGCGGCGGGCACCGCGGCCGGATCGGGCGTGGGCCGGGGCCAGTCGACCTCGACGAACCGGGGCCGGTAGGTGCTCACGTCGCCGTAGACGGCGTCCGCGACCAGACTGTTGACGTTGTACGACACCAACAGCTTCCCGGCGCGTGCCAACTCCGGGTGCACGCGGGAGTCGTACACGATGCTGCCCGGGATGGAGGCCGGTTCCGGGGCGGTGAACAACGGCACCGGACCGGCGAAGGGCCCGGTGGGCGAGCTGGCGGTGTAGGCCACGAAGTCGGCCGAGAAGGTCAGGTTGTTCTCCTGGGTGACCAGAACGTAGTCGCTGCCCACCTTCTGCATGCCGAAACCGGCACCAACGCCGGACAGCACCCGAGCGGAATCGCCCTGGGCACTGGACCAGCCGCTGCCGGTCCAGAACTGCCAGGCGCCGGAGAGTCCGCCGGCCGGTACCCGGGCGACGTGGGCGAAGCGCATCTGGCCGACGGACTCGGCCCCGTAGACGTAGGTGAACGCGCCGTCCTCGAGCACCGCTGAACCCCAGGCGATCCTGTTGCCGTAGCCCCGGTCCACGATGCTCCGCACGGTGAGCGCCGGCAGGTCGAAGGTGACCACGGCGCTGTCCAGTTGGGCGAAGTCCAGCGGCCCGGCGCCCGTCGTCTTCATCCGCTGGTAGACCACCCGCAGCACCCCACTCTCGACCGTGCCGTCGCCGACCCAGTACTTGTCGGCGCTGCCATCGGTCGGGCGGACGAGCGAGGCGGGTGCGGCGGCCGAGCCGCCGTGCACTGTCTGGACCAGGTCGGATCCGTCCTGCACGACGATGGAGTTGTTCACCATCGGGGTGTTCTTCGGCAGAGTGTGGTCCGCGTTGACGGTGCCGATCAGGCTGTCCGAGAAGAGCCAGGCGTCACGGCCGTCAGGCAACGGGATTGAGACGGTGCTGTCTCCACTCGTCCACTTGCCGCCGGTGTCGCCGTACGAGTTGAATTCGGTGTTGAGTGCGGCGGCCGTCATCCCGCCCGCGGGCAGGGCTGCGGCGGCGGGCCCGGGCGGCACGCCGACCAGCAGGCCGAGGGTCACCGCACCGACGAGTGCGACAGCGACACGGGTCCGGGCCCGCGAAGTTCTCTTCATTTGTGTCTCCCGTTGTGATGCGCACATCGTCACAGCGGTCGATTCGTAGCAGCAAGAGGCGTTCGGGCGAGGCGATAGATACCTGTACATCTAGAGATGGAACAGGAGTGTGTGCTAATCGCAGGGCGCGGTCGGATCGGTGACCACACCGCCGGCTGAGTCCGGGCGGCCGGGTCGGGTCACCGGTCGGCCAGCTCGTCGGCGTCGAGGAGACTGCGGTCCACCCGCCCCGACCGGTACGCGGCCCGCCCGATCATCTGCGCCGCCACCGGCGCGGTCGCCAACTGGAAGACCGCCACCAGCAGGAGCATGCCCAGGTCCGCCGGGGACCGCAGCCGCAACGCGATGCCCAGCAGCAACAGGAGCACCCCGAGCACCTGCGGCTTGGTGGCCGCGTGCATCCGGGACAGCGCGTCCGGGAAACGCAGGACGCCGATCCCGGCGGCCAGGCCGAGCAGCGCGCCGGCCACCAGACAACCGGCGCCGAGCCAGTCCGCGACCGTCGCGATCACTGCTGCTCCCGGACGGCGAAGCGGACCAGCGACACCGAGCCCACGAAGCCGAGCAGGGAGAGCACCACCAGCACGGGCAGCGTGGTGGCGTGCCGGTTGACGGCCGCCTCGGCGCCCACCGCGCCGACCATCGTGGCGAGCAGCATGTCCGCGGCGATCACCCGGTCCACAAGCGACGGGCCCCGGTAGAGGCGGGCCAGCGCGAGGAGCGCGGTGACCGACAGCAGGGCGGTGAGGACGACGGCCAGGAACGTGGTCACGGGCGGGTTCCCTTCTCGGGTGAGGTGACGTCGAGGCGGCGCAGTTCGCTGGTGGAGCCGACCGCGCGGATGATCCGCCGCTCGACGGCGAGCGTGCGGTCCCGGGCCACGTCCAGGTCCCCCGGGCCGTGGGTGTCCAGGACGTGCAGGTAGAGCGTTCCGGAGTCCCGGTCCACCTCGAGGATCAAGGTGCCCGGCACCAACGAGACCGCCTCGGCGGTGAGCGCCAGGTTCAGGTCGGTGGACACCCGCAACCGGACCGCGATGATGGCCCCGCGCGGCCGGTAGCCGGGCTGCACGGCGATCCGGGCGATGTGCAGGCTCGCGCTGACCAGCTCGACGGCGAACCGGCCCGCGAACACCAGCAGCGCCCGCGGTCGCAACCGGCCACCGAAGCTGACCGCCGGCAGCGGGTAGAACACCAGCACGGCCGCGCCCACCAGCAGGCCGCCGACCAGGTTGGCCCAGTTGATGTCGCCCCAGAGCAGGTTCCAGACCACCACCAGCCACCCGAGCGCCACCGCCTGGTCCCGCCAGCGCCCGAGCCGGCCCCGCCCCACCACTGCGGGCCCGGGGGCGTCGGGAGCCGGCTCAGAGGTGCCGGTCACGGCACACCGCCCGGCAGCACTGCCCGCACGTACGGGGTGCGCAGCCGCAGGTCCGCGGCCGCGTCGGCGGTGACCTCGAAGAGCGGACCGGCCAGCACTGTCAACGCCAGCCCGAGGGCGACCAGGGCCACTGTGGCGCCCACCATCAGCCTCGGCAACTGGACGACCGGCTCGCTGGTGGCCAGCCGGGGCGCCCGCCAGAAGGCGATGTTCCACACCCGGGACGCCACGTACAGGGTGAGCAGGCTGGTCAGCGTGCCGGCCGCGACCAGCACCCCGGGCAGCGGCCCGCCGGCCGCCACCCCGGCCTGGAGCAGGCCGAGCTTGCCGAGGAAACCGGAGAACGGTGGCACTCCGGCGAGATTCATGGCCGGGACGAAGAAGAGCACACCCAGCAGCGGCGCCACCCGGGCCAGCCCGCCGATACGCCGCAGGTCGGTGCTGCCGGCGCGCTCCTCGACCAGCCCGGCGACGAGGAACAGCGTGGTCTGGATCGTGATGTGGTGCACCACGTAGAAGATCGCGCCGGAGAGGCCGGCGACGGTGCTCAACGCCACCCCGAAGATCATGTAGCCGATGTGACTGACCAGGGTGAACGAGAAGACTCGCTTCAGGTCGGACTGGGCCACCGCACCGAGGATGCCGATCACCATGGTCAACCCGGCGACGACCATGAGCAGTACGTGGGCACGCCCAGCGGGGAACAGCAACGTCTCGGTGCGGATGATCGCGTAGACGCCCACCTTGGTGAGCAGTCCCGCGAAGACGGCAGTGACCGGGGCTGGCGCGGTGGGGTAGCTGTCCGGCAGCCAGGCCGACAGGGGGAACACCGCCGCCTTGATCGCGAAGGCCAGCAGCAACATCAGCTCCAGGGCCAGTCGGACACCGTCGGGCAGGTCGTCGAGGCGCTGAGCGAGCTGGGCGAGATTGAGCGTGCCGGTGGCCGCGTACACCAGACCCACAGCGGTCAGGAAGATCATCGAGGAGAGGATGCTGACCACCACGTACGTCGACCCGGTCCGGATCCGGGTCTCTGTTCCCCCCAGTGTGATCAGCACGAAGCTGGCGGCCAGCAGGATCTCGAACCCGACGAAGAGGTTGAACAGGTCACCCGCCAGGAACGCGTTGGTGACGCCCGCGGTGAGCACCAGGTACGTCGGGTGGAAGATCGACACCGGCGAGCTCTCGCTCGTCTCGCTGCGACCCTGGCCGATCGAGTAGAGCAGCACGCAGAGGGTCACCGCCGAGGAGACCACCAGCATCAACGCGGCCAGTTGATCGGCCACCAGGACGATGCCGACCGGCGCCGGCCACCCCCCGACCGCCACCACCACCGGCCCGTGCCGGTACGCCTGCACCAGCAGCAGCACCGCCACAGTGAGCGTGCCGCTCAGACACAGCACGCTGGTCGCGCGCTGGATTCGGGGTCTCCCGGCCAACAGCAGGGTCAGCGCCGCACCGAGCAGCGGCACCACCACCGGCAGCGGCACCAGGGCGTGCATCACGACTCGTCCCCGCGCCGTAACCGGCGGCGGGCCGGCTCGGGATCGACCTGCTCCGGGTCGCCGTTCGGGCCCTCCCCACCGCGATCGACAGCACCCAACTCGTTGCGCCCGGCCCGGCGGATGATCTGCCGGTCCTCCAGGTCGTCGGGCACCTCGTCGTCGCCGGAGAGATACCAGCTGCGGTACGCCACAGCGAGCAGGAACGCGGTGAACCCGAAGGTGATCACGATGGAGGTCAACACCATCGCCTGCGGCAGCGGGTCGCTCATCCGCTCCACCGGGCCCGTGCCGACGATCGGCGCCCCGCCCGACCGCCCACCCAAAAGGATCAACAGGTTCACCCCGTTGCCGATCATGATCACCCCGAGCAGGATCCGGGTCAGGCTCCGCTCCAACAGCAGGATCACCCCGCACCCGACCAGCACCGCGACAGCCAGTACCAGCACCAACGTCGGCCCCGCACCGCTCCGCGTCATGCCCGGTCTCCCTTGTCGACGGCCAACCCGCCGGTGGCTGTTCCGGTTGCCTCGATGTGCCGGTCCACCTCGGCACCGAGGCTGCGCAGGATGTCCAGCACCAACCCGATCACGACCAGGTACACGCCGATGTCGAAGAAGAGCGACGTGACCAGATGGGCGTCGCCGACAAGTGGCAGGGCTCGGTCGACCTTCGCGCTCTCCAGCACCGACCCGCCGACCAGCAGCGCCACCACGCCACTGCCCACCGCCATGGCCAGGCCGGCGCCGAGGATCGCGCCGGCGCCGATCGGGGCCGCCTCGGTCAGCTCGTACCGGCCGCCGGCCAGGTAGCGGACCACCAGGGCGAGACCCGCCACCAGCCCGCCGGCGAACCCGCCGCCCGGCGCGTTGTGCCCGGAGAAAAGCAGGAACAGCGAGAACAGCACCACGGTGTGGAAGATCAGCCGGATGACCACCTCCAACACGATCGAGCGGCGTTCCTCGTAGAGGGTGGGGCCACCGCGCAGCCAGACCGGCCGGCCACGCCCACCCGCACTTTGGTCGGACTCGGGCCGGCGCGGCCGCGGCCCGGTGCGGGAGCGCTCGAAGATCAGACTGGCCACCCCGGTCGCGGCCACCACCAGCACCGCCAGCTCGCCCATCGTGTCCCAGGCCCGAATGTCGACAAGGGTCACGTTGACGACGTTGCGGCCGTACCCGTGCGCCACCGCCAGATCGGGGAAGGCCGCGGAGATGTCCGGCGCCCGGCGGGCGCCGACCGCGGTGAGGGCCAACCCGGCGGCCACCACCCCCGCCGCCACCCCGATCACCCGACGGGCCCAGCGGGTACGGCGCAGCGGACGAGCGGAGAAGCGCTCCGGCAGGCGACGCAGCACCAGCACGAAGACCGCGATCGTCGAGGTCTCCACCAGAAACTGGGTGAGCGCCAGGTCGGGCGCTCCGTGCAGCACGAACAGCATCGCCGTGCCGTAGCCGGTCATGCCCACCAGCAGCATCGCTGTCAACCGGCGACGGGCACCGACCGCCAGCACCGCCGCCACCGTGATCACCAGGATGACCACCGGCTGCAGCGCGCTGTCCCAGAGCGGAATCCGCGCCCGCCAAGGGCTGGCGGAGAGCATCGCCGCACCCGGCACCAGCACCAGTGTGACCAGGATGATGCCCAGATACTGCGGCAGTGAGCCGCGCTGGGTCGCGCTGGTGACCTCGATGGCCAGCCGGTCGAAGCGGCCGACGACCCACTCGTACCCCTGGTTTCCCCGCACTGGTGACCGGAGCCGGGCCAGCACCGGGGCGAGCGGCCCACGCACGGCGAAGAGCAGGCCGCCGCCGACGAGCGCCAGCACGGACAGGCCGAGCGCCGGGGTCGGCCCGGCCCAGAGCGCCAGGTGCGCGTCGACCCCGCCGAGCAGATCGGCGTACGGGCGCAGCAGGTCGTCCAGCACGCTCGCGGCCGGACCGGCGAGCAGACCGACACCGGCGAGGACCGCGGGCGGCACCAGCATCGACGCGGCGATCGACCCCGGCGGGACCGGCGCCACACCCGGCCGGTCGGCGAACGCGCCCCAGAGGAAGCGGGCGCTGTACGCGACGGTGAGCACCGTCCCGGCGACCAGGCCGGTGAGGAGCACCGGTTGGTCGGTGAACGCCCCGAACACCGCCTCCTTGGCCACGAAGCCGACCAGCGGCGGCACCCCGGCCATCGACGCCGCGGCCAGCACGGCGACCACGAACAGCGGCCGGGACCAGTGCCGCACCCCGGACAGCTCGCGCAGGTCACGAGTGCCAGCACCGTGATCGATGATGCCGACGACCAGGAACAGCGCCGCCTTGAACAGGGCGTGCGCCAACAGCATCGCGGTGCCGGCCAGTGCGGCGTCCGGGGTGCCCGAGCCGGTCACCGCCACCAGCAGGCCGAGCTGACTGACCGTCCCGTACGCCAGCAGCAGCTTGAGGTCGGTCTGGCGCAGCGCGGCCCACCCGGCGAGCAGCATGGTCGCCACGCCGGCGATCTGCACCAGCGGCCGCCACGGGCCGACCGTGGCCAGCACCGGCGCGAGCAGTCCGACCAGGTAGACGCCGGCCTTGACCATGGCGGCGGCGTGCAGGTAGGCGCTGACCGGCGTGGGTGCCGCCATCGCCACCGGCAGCCACGAGCTGAACGGCAGCACCGCCGACTTGGACAGCGCGCCGGCCAGGATCAGCAGCACGGCGCCCACCAGGTACCCGCCGCCGGGCAGCGGCTGCGCGCTGATCTCCGACCAGCGGTAGGTGCCGGCGTGCTCGCCCAGCAGGATGAAGCCGACCAGCATCGCGAGGCCGCCCAGGGTGGTGACCGTCAACGCCTGCGCCGCCGCCCAGCGGCTGGACCGCCGTTCGGTGCTGTGCCCGATCAGCAGGTACGAGAAGATCGTGGTCAGCTCCCAGCCGACGTAGAGCAGCAGCAGGTCGTCGGCGAAGACCAGGACGAGCATCGCGCCGGCGAAGGCGACCAGGACCGCAGCGAACTGCGCCAGCCCGGTCGAACCGGCGCCGAAGTAGCGGGCGCTGTAGACCAGCACCAGCGCGCCGACGCCACCGATCAACAGCGTCATCAGCCAGGACAGGGTGGTGAGCCGGAACGCGAGGTCGAGGCCCAACTGCCGGATCCAGGGGTACGTCTCGACCACCGCCCCGCCGTCGGCGACGGCCGGGGTGCGAGCCAGCGCCCAGCAGAACGCTGCGGCCGGCGCGAGCGCCAGCGGGTAGCACGCGCGCGGACCCCACCAGCGGACGAGCAGGGGCGCGGCGAGGGCCGCCACGAGGTGGAGGATGAGCAGTACCAGCACCTGCGCTCCCGATCGACATGGCCGACGCCCGTGGCAGCGGTGGCGCCTAGCAGCGATCAGACGCCAGTTCCTCCCCCGCCGGGCGGTTTTGCCAGAATTCGCCCCTGCGACCCCCCGCCCCCAACCCCAACCCCACGTCGCGACCCCCTGGGGCGCCAATCTTGCATTTTCGGTCGCCCAGATGTACGGAATGCCCCCTATGGCCGCGACTGCAAGTGCAAGATCGCGCAGGTGGGAAGCTTGATGACGCGGGCCCGGGGGTGGGGCGGCCTCAGCGCAGCAGGGCGTTGTTGAGGGGCTGCGCGTCGTCGGGTGTGGGGCGATCGCGGCGCAGCTCGGCCAGCAGGTCGGGGCGGCCGAGTTGGCGGGCGACCCGGTCAACCACCCGCTCGGCGGCGGTCAGCGACCGCACCGAGAGCAGGCGGCCACGGCTCTCGCGACGCAGCACGAAGTAGTGGACGGCAACGCGGACCTGACCTCGGTCGGCGGCGCTGGCCTGGGCGGTGCAGAGGACCAACTCGCGCAGGCAGCGGGCGAGGCGTTCGGCGAGCTCCAGCTCGGGGCTGTGCAGACCGGCCCGGAGCGCGGCGAGGTGGCTGTCGACCTTGCGAATCAGCACGTCGGTGCCCGGTTCGACGGTGCGCTGCTCGCCGGCCATCAAATCCCCTCACCCCGGTTCGCGTTGCGAGTGAAGTTACTTTATGTTGCTCCTTAGAAGCAAGCAGTTAAGTGAGACTTAACGTATTAAGCGCACGTTCCACGCTTTTTGCCTTTTGCTGGCCCACTCCGTCGTGAGGTCGCTCGTGGATGTCGGACCGGCGGGGCACCATGGACCGGTGACCGGGGCAGACGCAGACGCCGGCGCGGTGCTCGCCGGGTTCGGCCCGGCCACCCGCGCCTGGTTCGACAACGCCTTCGCCGCACCGACCGCCGCGCAGACCGGTGCCTGGCGGTCGGTCGCCGCCGGCCGCAACGCGCTCGTGGTGGCGCCCACCGGCTCGGGCAAGACGCTCGCGGCCTTCCTCTGGTCACTGGACCGACTCGCCCGCGAGCCGGCGCCGGCCGAGGCCCGCCAGCGCTGCCGCGTGCTCTACGTCAGCCCGCTCAAGGCCCTCGCCGTCGACGTCGAACGCAATCTGCGCGCCCCGCTGGCCGGCATCCGGCAGGCGGCCACCCGGCTGGGCATCGCACCGCCCGACATCACCGTCGGCATGCGCACCGGCGACACGCCCGCCGACGAGCGACGGGCCTTCGCCCGCACCCCGCCGGACATCCTCATCACCACGCCCGAGTCGCTGTTCCTGCTGCTCACGTCCGCGGCTCGCGACTCGCTGCGCGGCGTCCAGACGGTGATCGTCGACGAGGTGCACGCGGTGGCCGGCAGCAAACGCGGCGCCCACCTCGCCCTCTCCCTCGAACGCCTCGACGAGCTGCTGCCCGCCCCGGCGCAGCGCATCGGCCTCTCGGCCACCGTCCGGCCGATCGACGCCTGCGCGCAGTTCCTCGGCGGCGCCCGCCCGGTCGACGTGGTGCAGCCGGCCACGCCGAAGACCATCGAGGTCAGCGTGCAGGTCCCGGTGGAGGACATGACCCGCCTGGACGAGCAGGAGCAACCACCGGAGGACGACCTCGGCGGCCCCGGGCCGCGTCGGGCGTCGATCTGGCCGGCCGTGGAGGAGCGGGTCTTCACCCTCATCGGGCAGCACCGCTCGACAATCGTCTTCACCAACTCCCGCCGCAGTGCCGAGCGCCTCTGCGCCCGGCTCAACGAGCTGGCCGCCGAGGCGGTGGACGCATCCGCGTCGGGCGAGGGCGCGATCGGCGTACCGGAGGGGTTGCCGGTTGGCGACGACCCGGCGGGCGACGACGGCCAGGCCTCCGGCGCGCAGCGCTGGGGTGGCCCCGCCGGTCCGCTGCGCAACCGGCCGCCGGCCGAGGTGATGGCCCAGTCCGGCGCGGCCACCGGCGCGGCGCCCGTGATCGCCCGTGCCCACCACGGCAGCGTCTCCCGCGAGGAGCGCAAGCACATCGAGGAGGCGCTCAAGTCCGGTCAGCTCCCGGCGGTGGTGGCCACCTCCAGCCTGGAGCTGGGCATCGACATGGGCGCTGTCGACCTGGTGGTGCAGATCGAGGCGCCGCCCAGCGTGGCCGCCGGCCTGCAACGCGTCGGCCGGGCCGGGCACCAGGTGGGCGCCATCTCGCGGGGGGTGGTCTTCCCCAAGCACCGCGGCGACCTGCTGTCCTGCGCGGTGGTCGCCGAGCGGATGACCGCCGGTGCCATCGAGGAGCTGCACTACCCGCGCAACCCACTGGACGTGCTGGCCCAGCAGATCGTCGCGATGGTGGCGCTGGAGCCGTGGCCACTCGGCGACCTGGCCGTGCTGGTCCGCCGGGCCGCGCCCTTCGCCGAGCTGCCCGACTCGGCGCTGCACGCCGTGCTCGACATGCTCTCCGGCCGCTACCCGTCCACGGCGTTCGCCGAGCTGCGACCCCGCCTGGTCTGGGACCGAGCCACCGATGTGCTCACCGGCCGCCAGGGAGCGCAACGCCTCGCGGTGACCAGCGGCGGAACGATCCCCGACCGGGGCCTGTTCGGTGTCTTCCTGGCCGGCGCCGAGCGGGCCGCCCGGGTCGGCGAGCTGGACGAGGAGATGGTCTACGAGTCCCGGGTCGGCGACGTCTTCCTGCTCGGCTCATCCTCCTGGCGCATCGAGGAGATCACCCCTGACCGGGTGCTGGTCTCGCCCGCCCCGGGGCAGGCCGCGCGCATGCCGTTCTGGAAGGGCGACCAGTTGGGCCGGCCGGTGGAGCTGGGCCGGGCCATCGGCGCCCGGGTGCGAACTCTGCTGCGCCAGACCGACGAGGCGGCCCTGGCCGCGCTGCGCGACGGTGGGCTGGACGACTGGGCCGCCGGCAACCTGATGGCCTACCTGCGCGAGCAGCGGGAGGCCACCCGCTCGCTGCCCGACGACCGCACGGTCGTGGTCGAGCGGTTCCGCGACGAGCTGGGTGACTGGCGACTGGCTGTGCACAGCGTGCTCGGTGCCCGGGTCAACGGACCCTGGGCCCTCGCGGTGGGCCGCCGGCTGGCCGAGCGGTACGGGGTGGACGCCCAGGTGATGCCCTCCGACGACGGCATCGTGGTGCGACTTCCGGACACCGCCGACGAGCCCCCCGGCGCCGACGTGGTGGTCTTCGAGCCCGACGAGATCACCCAACTCGTGGAGGAGTCGGTCGGCACCTCAGCCCTCTTCGCCGCCCGTTTCCGGGAGTGCGCCGCCCGGTCCCTGCTGCTGCCGCGCCGCGACCCGCGCCGCCGTCAACCGCTCTGGCAGCAACGGCAACGCGCCGCGCAACTGCTCGACGTCGCCCGCGAGTACGCGGACTTCCCGGTCACCCTGGAGGCCGCCCGGGAGTGCCTCCAGGACGTCTTCGACCAGCCGGCGCTGGCCGGGCTGATGCGCGACCTGGCCACCCGCAAGGTGCGACTGGTCGAGGTGGAGACCAGCGCGCCGTCGCCGTTCGCGCGGTCGCTGCTCTTCGGCTACGTCGGCGCGTTCCTCTACGAGGGCGACGCCCCGCTGGCCGAGCGCCGCGCCGCCGCACTCGCCCTCGACTCCACGCTCCTCGGCGAGCTGCTCGGCCGGGTCGACCTGCGGGAGTTGCTCGACCCGGCCGTGCTCACCGAGACCGACCGGCAGCTGCGGTGGCTGACCGAGCAGCGCCGCCCCCGCGACGCCGAGGACGTCGTCGAGCTGCTGCGGGTGCTCGGTGACCTGAGCGACGACGAGTTGACCGAGCGGGGGGTGCCGGAGACGTGGCTCAGCGAGCTGGAGGCCACCCGCCGGGTGCTGCGGGTCCGGATCGCGGGCGAGCAGCGCTGGGTGGGTGTCGAGGACGCCGCCCGCCTGCGCGACGCCCTCGGCGTGGCGCTGCCGATGGGGGTGGCCGAGGCGTACCTCGCCCCGGTGGCCGATCCGCTCGGTGACCTGGTGGCCCGCTACGCCCGCACCCACGGCCCGTTCGCCGCGGCCAGCTGTGCGGCCCGGTTCGGGCTCGGCGTGTTCGTCGTCGAGCAGGCGCTGCGCCGGCTCGGCGCCACCGGGCGGGTGGTCTCCGGGGAGTTCACCCCGGAGTCGGCCGGCGCCCAGTGGTGCGACGCTGAGGTGCTGCGGATGCTGCGCCGCCGCTCCCTCGCCGCGCTGCGCAGGGAGATCGAGCCGGTGCCGCCCCGGGCGTTGGCGACGTTCCTGCCGCGCTGGCAGCAGGTCGGCTCGTCCGCCCGGGGTGTGGAGGCGCTCGCCGCCACTGTGGAGCAGTTGCAGGGCACCGCGGTGCCGGCGTCCGCGCTGGAGCGGTTGGTGCTGCCCGCCCGGGTCGCGGACTACTCCCCCGCCCAGCTCGACGAGCTATGCGCCAGCGGGGAGGTGCTCTGGGCAGGGTCGGGCGCGATCTCCGGGGGCGACGGCTGGGTCACCCTGGCGTACGCGGACGCCGCGCCGCTGCTGCTGCCGCCGCCGGACGAGGCGCTGACCCGCACCCCGCTGCACGACGCGGTGCTCGACGCGCTCGGCGACGGGCAGGCGCTGTTCTTCCGCCCGCTGGCCGACCGGGTCGGCTCGACCGACGACGCCGCGCTGACCGCGGTGATCTGGGACCTGGTCTGGGCCGGGCACCTCAGCAACGACACCCTCGCCCCGCTGCGCGCGGTGCTCGGTGCCGGCGGCGCGCACCGCTCCCGGCCGTCCGCGCCTCGCACCCGTTACCGGCGCCCCGGTCGGGTGGCGCTGCCGACCCGAGGTGGCCCGCCGACTGTCGCGGGCCGCTGGTCACGTCTCCCGGAGCGGGACCTCGACCCGACCCGGCGGGCCGCCGCGCTCGCCGACCTGCTGTTGGAGCGCCACGGGGTGGTCACCCGGGGCGCTGTGATGGCCGAGCAGGTGGTCGGCGGGTTCTCGGCGGTCTACCCGGTGCTGTCGGCGCTGGAGGAGCGCGGCGCGGCCCGCCGTGGTTACTTCGTCGAAGGGCTCGGAGCGGCGCAGTTCGCCGTACCCGGTGCGGTGGACCGGCTACGCGCGCTGGCCGAGCCGACCGACGGTGCCCGGGGTCGGGGCGCGGCGGCCACAGTGCTCGCCGCTACCGACCCGGCCAACCCGTACGGTGCGGCACTGCCCTGGCCGGAACGGGTGATCGACTCCGGCGACGGTGCCACCCCGGCGACCGGGCACCGGGCCGGCCGCAAGGCGGGCGCCCTGGTGGTGCAGGTCGGCGGCGACCTCGTCCTCTACGTCGAACGCGGCGGCCGGACGCTGCTCTCCTTCACCGACGACACCGACACGCTCGCCGCGGCCGGCAAGGCGCTCGCCGACGCCGTCCACTCGGGGGCGTTGGGCGCGATGTCGGTGGAGCGGGCCGACGGCGAGGCGGTGCACTCGTCGCCGCTGCGGGACGCGTTGACCGCCGCCGGCTTCCGGGCCACCCCCCGCGGCCTGCGCCTGCGCGGCTGACCCGCCGAACTCACCCCACCCTGCCGGGCCTGACGCACGTGATTGAGCGACAGTCTCAACGCTGCGGACCGGCGCTCAGCCCAGGCCGTTGAGGACCTTCTCGTAGCGCGGGCGATCGGCGGCCGGGGTCTTCGCCTCCAGGTAGTTCAGCACCACAGCGCCGCGCTGGTACGACTGGCCGCCCCAGGTCTCCGCGATGTCGCTGGCGCTGGTCTCGTCCGGAAAGACGTAGACGGTGACGGCGTCGGTGGCCATCAGCTCGGAACAGCCCAGGCCGAGGCCGTCCGGCCCACAGTCGACCGAGCGGTCCTTCGGGTGCGACACCTTCAGGCCGGCAGCCCGGAACGCCTCGATGACCTTCTTCGCGCCGGGCGCACTGGCCGGGCGCTTGGGCAGCACCACCGGCGGCGGGCTGGCCGGCCGTCGCTGCGTCGTGCCCTGTGCGGCGGCGGAGGGCGGGGTCGCGCCGTCGGCACTGGATGAGGCTTGGGGCGTCGGCAGGCCGGTCGGGGCCGCCTCGGACGAGACGGATGGGGTCGCGTTCGGGCTGCCGTCGTCGTCACTGCCACAACCGGCGCTGAGGGCGACGGCGACCAGCAGGATTCCGACTGCGGGGAGGTTCCGAGTTGTCACCAGGGCAGTCTGCCCAACGTCCTCCGTCGGCGGGAGGGGCCGGTCGGCCACTGCGCTGTCCCGTATCCGCCAACACCGGCGGTTCTACCACCCGGCCGCGGACCTCCTCGCGGCCTCCCCGGGGGACCTCCTGCGGGTATCGGGCTGATGTTCGACTGTGGAATGCTTCTCCGGTGGGTGAGCATGTGGTTCCTGTGGGCTGTCCCTGCTGTGCGTCACGGACCGGCGGGGGGACCTGCCCCGTCTGTTTCTGGACCGACGACGGCCAGACCGACGCCGACGCCGACGCCGTCCGGGGCGGCCCCAACGGCGACCTGAGCCTCACGCACGCCCGTCTCAACTACGCCGTCTACGGTGCCAGCCACCCGCGCTACCAGGACATGGTGCGTACGGCCCGCCCCGACGAGCGCCCCTGACCCTGACGGGGCACCCGACGAGGTGAGCGTGGCTCAGCAGACGGGGACGCTGCCGCCGTACACGCTGGAGATGTACGCGTGGCTGACGTACTGCCCGCTGGCCAGACGGTTCCAGCGGGTGGTGGTCCGGTAGGGGCCGGCGACCGACTGACCGGTGACGTAGCACTGGATCGGCACGTGGGCCAGCCGGGCGGCGAGGCCACGGGTCCCGTACGACGTGCTGGCCCCGGTGCGGATGTTGAGCGGTCCGTCACCGACCACGCCGCGCGGCCCGCCTCCGGTCCACAGATAGGCGACGTCCACCCAGGCGTTGGTGGTCAGCCGCAACCCGTCCCAGAACGTGCCGTCGGCCAGGTCGATGCCGGCCGGGTTGAGCACGGTCCGCCCGAACTGGTCCCGTCCGCCGTTGTAGCCGGACTGGTACGCGGCCTGCGCCTCGGGCCGGCCCTGCGGCAGGTTCTTCCAGTTCTCCCGGACCGATGAGGGGTTCCAGTAGTCGTCGCGGGTGTTCCACGGCCCGACGTCCCAGACCGGGGCGTACTCGCAGCGGGAGCCGTTGGTGGTGCAGATCCGCACCGTGTAGTCGCCGGTGTTGAGCGGGGAGAGACCCCGCCGCGACGGCAGCGCAGCGAAGTGGTCCCGGGGTTGCACGGTACGGCCGTTGGCGGTCAGCTCACCGACCAGTCCGATGCGGGTGGCGTACACCCGGTAGGTGCGGCCGGGCGTGGCGGCGGAGACGGCGGCGTTCGCGTCGGCGGTGAGCTGCACACCCCGTACCGTCGCTGTTGCGCCACCATCGGGCGCGGTGAGCACCACCCGGGTCTGGACCCGGGTGACCGGCCGGTCGAAGACCGCGCCGGTGGTGGCCGCCCGCCACTCCGTCCAGCCGGCGGCCCGCCAGCCGCGGACCTGCGCCTCCACTGTCGCCCCGGCCGGGACCGCGGCGTTGACCTCGGCGCGGACCCGGGTGGCCGGCCGGGCGAGGGTGCGGGGAGCGGTCAGCAGCATCCCCTCGGCGACCGCGCTGTGCGGGCTGCGCGCGCCGCGCCCGGTGGACCGGACCTCCCGCAGGCGTAGGCCGGCGGCGGCGCGCCGGACGTTGACATCGTCGCGGTCGACGATGCTGAGGTCGGCGCTCCACCGCTCGTCGCCGGGTGCGGCGGCAACGAGGGTGATCGGGGCGCCGCCGGGTGCGGCCGGGACAGGGCCGGCGGGTAGGAGCGCCGCGGTGAGCAGGAGGGCGAGGGTGGCAATGAGGGCGACGGATGGGATACGACAATGGTGTCGCGTCATGGGCATTCTCCTCAGAACCCACTGACCTTCGCATGTCGGGAGATCATGAGGAACCTGAGTACAAATGGCGACACATGCGAATCTTGCTCGAAAGAGGGAGGATGGCAGGGTGCCCGAAGGCGACACAGTCTGGAACACCGCGCGCGTGCTGCACCGCGCGCTGGCCGGCGCGCGGATCACCGGCAGCGACTTCCGGGTGCCGCAGCTGGCGACCACTGACCTCACCGACTGGACCGTCCGCGAGTCGGCCAGCCGGGGCAAGCACCTGCTGCTGCGGCTCGACGCCCCGACCCAGGAGCACTGGACCCTGCACTCCCACCTGCGGATGGACGGCGCCTGGCGGGCGTACGCCCCGGGGGAACGCTGGAGCGGCCGACCCGCGCACCTGATCCGGGTGGTGCTGCGCAGCCCCGGCGCTGTCGCGGTCGGCTACCACCTGCACGACCTGACCCTGGTGCCGACGGCCGAGGAGGACCGTCTGGTCGGCCACCTCGGCCCCGACCTGCTCGGCCTCGACTGGGACCCGGCCGAGGCGGTCCGCCGGCTCGCCGACCACCCGGAGCAGACCATCGGCGAGGCGCTGCTCGACCAACGCAACCTGGCCGGCGTGGGCAACCTCTACAAGTGCGAGGTGCTGTTCCTGCGGGGCGTGTCACCGTGGACTCCGGTCGGCGGGGTGCCCGACCTGCCGGGCCTGGTGGCCCTCGCACAGCGGCTGCTGGCCGCCAACCGGGGACGGTGGACGCAGAGCAGCACCGGCTCGCTGCACCGGGGGCAGACCAGCTACGTCTACGGCCGCCGCGCCCAGCCCTGCCGCCGCTGCGGCACCGCCATCCGCAAGGAGGAGCTGGGCGAGCGGGTCACCTACTGGTGCCCGGTCTGCCAGCCCGAGCCCTCCGGTTCGTCGTCATCCGGCTGACCAGGCTCTGGCCAGACGGAACCCATGGCAGAAACGGACGATTGGGTAATTCCTAACCGGCCGCCGGAGTCGCATGCTGCGGTTGAGCGCTCACCGACCGTCAGCAGAGTGCCGAGGTCCCCCACGCCGGGGTGGCGGACCTCGCGCCCCGAACCGGGGAGAGTCATGGCGATGTTCCGCAGACTCCGCTCCACCTTCTTCGAGCGGACCACCCGCGACACCGACGCCGACGGCCGGGCGGCGTCAGTGCCGGCCGCGCGTACCGCCGAGGAGGCCGTCGTCACGCCGAGCCTGGACCCGGCCGTCGTGCCCCGCTACTTCGGCCCGGTGCCGAACTTCGCCTACAGCCCTCGCCCGACCCGGGACCCCGACGGACAGGTGGTGGCCGGGACCGGGCTGCGCAAGTTCGTCGACCCACTGCCCCTCCCGGGCCAGCCGGGCCATGGCGATCTCGGCAGCCACCTACCGGTGGCGGTGCCGGACACCATCAGCTATCCGGGCTGCGACTACTACGAGATCGGCCTTCAGGAGTACGCCCAGCGGCTGCACCGGGACCTGCCGGCCACCCGGCTGCGCGGCTACCGGCAACTCAACCTGGCTACCGACCCGGCCGGGCACAACACCGTGGTGCCTCCGGAGCGACAGTGGCACCTCGGGCCGATGATCCGCGCCCGTCGGGGTCGACCGGTCCGGGTGAAGTTCATCAACCAGCTCCCCGCCGGCCGGGCCGGCGAGTTGTTCCTGCCGGTCGACGACACCATCGAGGGGGCCGGCCTGGGCCCCCTGGACGGACCGGCGCCCTACCCGCAGAACCGGGCCGTGCTGCACCTGGCCGGGGCGCAGACCGGCTGGACCAGCGCGGGCAACCCGGGGCAGTGGATCACCCCGGCCGGGGAGATCACCCCGTACCCGACCGGGCCCGGCCTGGCCCACGTGCCGGACATGCCGGCGCCCGGCGCCGGGGCCACCACGCTCTACTTCCCGAACGAGCAGAGCGGTCGGCTGCTGTGGTTCCACGACAACACCCTCGGCCTGGCCCGGCTCACCGTCTACGGCGGACAGCTCGCGCTCTACCTGCTCACCGACCCGGCCGAGGACCAGCTCGTCGCCGACGCGGTGCTGCCGGCCGACCAGATACCACTGGTGATCGAGGACAAGACGTTCGTTCCGGACGACACCCAACTCGCCGCCGAAGACCCGACCTGGGACCGGGAACGCTGGGGCGCCCGGGGCAGCCTCTGGCACCCGCACGTCTACCAACCCCGGCAGAACCCGTACCGGTCCGGCGGACGCAACCCCACCGGCCGGTGGGACTACGGACCCTGGTCCCACAACTCCAGCCCGGACGACACCCGCGCCGACGGCTGGGTGCCGAACCCGTACCACGACCCGGTCGGCGCGCCGGACGAGCCGCCGCTGAGCCCCGGCGTACCGCACCCGTCGGCAGTTCCCGAGGCGTACGGCGACACCCCGCTCGTCAACGGCGTCGCCTATCCGTACCTGGAGGTGCAGCCGCGCACGTACCGGTTCCGGATCCTCAACGCCTGCCTGGACCGCAGCCTGAACCTCCAGCTGTACCGCGCCTGCTCCGACGCGGCGATGTGGACGACCGACGGGGCGCTCGCCGACCCCGACGCCGGTGAGGTGCCGATGGTGCCCGCCGCGCGGGCGGCGGACCGTCCGGCGGGGTGGCCGACCGACGGACGTGACGGCGGCGTGCCGGACCCGCGCGCCGCCGGGCCGGAGTTCATCCAGATCGGCAACGAGTCCGGCCTCCTGCCGGCGCCGGTGGTGCTGCCGAACCGACCGATCGGCTACCGCTACGACCGGCTCGACCCGACGGTGCTGAACGTCGACGGGCACACAGTGCTGCTCGCCCCGGGCGAACGGGCCGACGTGCTCGTCGACTTCTCCGCCGTGCCGCCGGGCAGCACGCTGATCCTGTACAACGACGCTCCGGCCCCGCTGCCCGGCTTCGACCCCCGCTACGACCAGCACACCGATGCCCCAGACCGCAGCGCCGAGGGTGGCCCGCCCCCCACCGAACCGGGGTACGGCCCGAACACCCGCACCGTGCTCCAGTTTCGGGTCACCGGGACGCCCGAGCCGCCGTACGACCTGAGCCGGCTGCGCAAACAGCTGCCCCTGGCGTACGCGGCCAGCCAGCGCCCACCGATCGTCCCGCAGCCGGCGTACGACCCGGCGTTCGGCACCCGGACCCCGGCGCAGACGACGGTGCCGGTGCACGCCACCACTGTGACGTTCACGCCGACGGCCGGCACCGGCCCGGTGACAGTGCCGATCGCGGTCAAGGCCGCACAGCAGATCTTCGAACCGGACCACGGCCGGCTGGCGGGCCGGCTCGGCGTCGGGCACCCGTACGCCGGGCCGCTCAACCCGACGACGCTGCCGCTCGGTGCGACCGACCCGGTCACCGAGGTGCTCTTCGCCACCGACCCCGCCGTGCCGGTGGGCGCCCCCACCGACGGCACGCAGCTCTGGCGGATCAGCGGCAACGTCCGACAGACCGAGCCGTTGCACGTCGGTGGATGCGACGTACAGGTGGTCAACCGGGTTGGCTGGGACGGCACGCTGCGACTCCCGCACGGCACGGAGCTGGGCTGGAAGGGAATCATCCGGGTGAACCCCCGGGAGGACGTGGTGGTGGCGCTGCGCCCGGTCGCGCCGGCTCTGCCGTTCAAGCTGGGTGACAGTGTCCGGCTGCTCGACCCCTGTCGGCCGGCCGGAGCGCGGACCGGGTCGACGCCGGTCAGCCCGGCCGACGGGCGACCGGCCACTGTGGTCAACCAACTGGTCAACCTGGGCTGGGAGTACCGCTGGCACAGTCAGCTCGCCGGGCACCGCGACGGCGGGATGAGCCGACCGCTGGTGCTACGGGTGGCACCGAAGGCACCGACCGGGCTGACCGCCACACCGGTGCCCGGCTCGGCCACCGCGCTACCCGCGATCGCGCTGACCTGGACCAGCAACGGCGGGCGACCCCCCGCCACCAGCCACCTGCTGCAACGGGCCACCGACGCGACCTTCGGCGGGGAGGTCACCACGATCACCGTCGCGGCCGCCGCCACCCGCTACACCGACGCGACAGTCACCCCCGGGGTGACCTACCACTACCGGATCCGGGCGGAGAACGCGGTCAGCTACTCGTCCTGGTCGAACGGGGTGCCCGCCTCGGTGCACCTGGCCGCGCCGAGCGGTCTGGTCGCGACGCTCCCGCCGGCCGCGCCGCTGCGCGCGGCGCTGCGCTGGACGAACCGCTCGTTCGCCACCGGCATCGACGTGCAGCGGGCCACCAACCCGACGTTCACCAGCGGCCCGGGCACCACGGCGATCGGGGTCGGGGACAGCCACCTGGACGCTGCAGTGGCACCGGACACCACGTACTACTACCGGGTGCGAACCACCTACCTGGGCGCCGCCTCGGCGTGGTCGACGGTCGCCACTGTGACCTCGCCACCCGCGCCGGGAACCCCCAGCGGAGTGAGCGCCACCGCCGGCGCACCCGGGCCGGACACCGCGACGGTGACCCTGACCTGGGAGGCGAGCACACCCAGCGGTCCGGGGTCCGGGTTCACAGTGCAGCGGGCCCTCGACCCGGCCTTTGAGCAGGAGACGGCCACATTCACCGTGACCGGCCGCGGCTTCACCAACACAGGGCTGGCCCGAGGCGTGACGTACCACTACCGGATCCGGTCGTTCAACGTCGTGGGCACCTCGCCGTACACCGGGCAGGTCCTGGTGACGACACCACAGTGACCGCCCAGGGTCGGTGCGCCCTCTCGGGGCGGGCGCCGTCAGCGCGTCGGGGCGCGCAGCGGGGTGCCCACGGCCCGCAGCTCGGCCAGGGCCCCGGCCACCCCGTGCAGCAGGTCGGTCGCCTCGGTGAGCCGGTCGGCGGCCGGGTGGGCGGTCTCCGGTCGGGCGTCCTCGGCCAGGTAGCCGGCGGCGGCGACCACCAGCCGTTCGTACGCCGCCACCCCGCCCTCCAGTTGAGCGGTCAGCGCGGCGTGCGCCTCGGCCAGCGGCGGCCGGGCGTCGGCCGGGGCCAGCCGCAGCGCGCGTTCGACGCTGGCTACCCGGGCGGCCAGGTCGCGCAGCGAGCGGTCGGCGGCGGCGGCCTCCAGCACCGCCGGCTCGGCCAGCCCGGTGAGCCGGGGGGCCATCCCGGCCAGGGTGAGCGCCGCCCGGTCCAGTCGGGCCCACTGCTCCCCAGCGCTGGTGCCGCGCAGCGCGATCCGGGAGCGGACTCGGCGCACCTCGGCCAGCACGCCCGGGCCGACCGGCAGCCGCTCGACGGCGGCGATCAACCGGGCCCGCGACCGGGCCGCAGCCTCGGCCGGGTCGAGCGCGGGAGGCGCCGGCTGGGCGGCCAGGGCGCGCACGTCGATCCAGCGCCAGGCGGCGAGCGCCACAGCACTGCCCGCGGCGCCGGCCCAGGCCGCGTCGGGCAGACCAAGGCCGGCGTACGGAGTCAGCACCATCGCCGCGCCGCCGAGCCCACCGGCCAGCACGCTCCACCGTCGGGCCGACCGGCGAAGCCGACCCAGCCTCCGGAAGTACCGTGTCCGCTCGTCTGCCACAGTGACCCCCTCGATCCGGTCGTTCAGCCGGCGGCGGTCGGGTCGCCGGTGCCCCGCTCGCGAGCCATGCTGGCGCGCAGCTCGTCCAATCGGGCGGCGGCCGTCGGGTCGTTGGCCGGGCCGGTCTTCTCGGCCTGCGGCACTGCCGGTCGCTGGGCAGCGCCGCCGAGCTGCTCCCCCGCCATGCTGGACCGGATCTGCTCCAACCGGGCGGAGCCGGCCGAGTCGATGGTGGCCTTCTGAATCTCCAACATACGGCCCTCGACGGAGTTGCCGGCCAGTTCGGCGCGACCCATCGCGTTGGCGTACCGCCGCTCGATGCGGTCGCGCACCTCGTCCAACGACGGGGTGTTGGTGGGCGCGGTCAGCGACGACATCGACTCCAACGAGCGGGCCACCGTCTCCTGCATCTTGGCCTGCTCCAGCTGGCTGAGCAGCTTGGTGCGCTCGGCGAGCTTCTGCTGGAGGATCATCGAGTTGTTCTCGACCGCTCGGCGGGCCTGGGCGGCGGCGCCCAGCGCCTGGTCATGCAGGGTCTTCAGGTCCTCGGTGGCCTGCTCGGCGGAGACGAGCTGGCTGGCCAGCGTCTGCGCGGACTGCTCGAACCGCACCGCCTCGGCCTCGTCGCCCTTGGCCCGGGCCTGGTCGGAGAGCACCAGGGCCTGCCGGGCGTTGCCCTGCAACCGCTCGACCTCGGACATCTGCCGGGACAGCTTCATCTCCAGCTGACGCTGGTTGCCGATCACCGCGGCAGCCTGCTGAACCAGCGCCTGGTGCTGCCGCTGTGCATCCTCGATGGCCTGCTGGATCTGCACCTTGGGATCGGCATGCTCGTCGATCTTCGCACCGAAGAGTGCCATCAGGTAGTTCCAACCCTTGACGAACGGGTTCGCCATCTCCGTGGTATCCCCTCAGTAGCGTCGCTCCACCACGGCCGGGCCGGCTGAACCGACCGACCGTGACCGGCCGGTCTCCATCGTCCCAGCAGAACGCCAACGAGGCATCCGTACCGGGCGGTCGACAGCACCGGCGGCTCCTGCGAGCAACCCTACGCGGCCGGGGCCAGCCCGCCCATGGTCAACTGGATCGGCGGCTCAGGCCGCGCAGACCACGTCCCGGTCGCGCTCGGTGGGGCGGACGCGGGTGCTGCGCAGGGTGGCCTTGAGCGGCGAGTCCTGGCGGACCGAGACAGCGACCTTGCCGTCGGAGGTGACCTGACGGACACCCCGGTTGGTGCTCTTGGCTGCGGCGTCGGCCGGCTCGTCCTGCATCGAGACGAGCACCCCGGGCATCTGCTCGGCGAGCGCCACGGTGTCGCTCACCTCGCGCAGCAGCTCGGAGAGGCGGGCGCCGAGGGCGTCGCAGATCGCGGCGAGCAGCTCGCTCGACGGTTCCTTGTGCCCGCGCTCGATCTCGGAGAGGTAGCCGAGGCTGACGTTGGCGGCGGTGGAGACCTCACGCAGCGTGCGCTGCTGGCCCTGCCGGCGCGCCCGCAGTGCGTCACCGATCACCCGGCGTAGCAGGATCATCGCACCTCCCCCTGAGGGATACCTCGCGCCCGCCGCTGGGCAGCCGGCCGCGGCGGACCGCGCCGACCCCGAACGTCGGAGCCTTCCCGCAACCGTACCCGTTGCGGGCCCGGGCGACATCCCGCCCCGCCCGTCGGTTCGCCGGGACGGGATCACCGGGGCGCGCCGCCGCCCGTGTGGCGTCGGCTTGGGTGGCTCTGACCGCTTCGGCCCTGGCGTTCACGAGGTTGCGGCGGCCAGCCGGTCGGCGAGCAGCCGCAGCGCCTCGACCACCGCCCCCGCGCGGACGTGGTCCCGCCCGCTGCCCAGGTCGAGCTGGCGGACCTCGCCGCCGTTCGGGCCGGCGACAGCGACGTAGACCAGGCCCACTGGTTTCCCGTCCTGCGGCTCCGGGCCGGCGACCCCGGTGGTGGCCAGCCCCCAGTCCGCGCCGCACCGCTGCCGGCCGCCCTCGGCGAGCGCCGCCGCGACCTCCGGGTCCACCGGGCCTCGCTCGGCCAGCAGATCATCCGGTACGCCAGCCAGGGTCGCCTTCAACTCGGTGGCGTAGACCACGAGGCCACCCCGGTAGACCCCGCTGACCCCGGCGATGTTCACGATCGAAGCGGCCAACGACCCACCGGTGAGCGATTCGACGGTGGCCAGGGTCTCGTGCCGCTCGGCCAGCCGGTGCACGACCCCGGCCGCCGCACTACCCACCTCGGCACCGTCGGCCCCAGCACTGTCCGCCTGAGCACCGCTCACTCCAGCACCGTCCGCCCCGCCACCGTTCACCGACACCCCACCGTCCTTCCCCACCCACCAGTCCCCAACCCCGACCCAATCGCGTCGATCATGGAGTTAGCGTCGCGACACGCCGACCCGACTGGCAATAACCTCAAGATCAACGCGGGGAGAGCGCCGGGGGGGGCGGGTTAGCGGGGGCGGCGGAGGCGGAGGGCCTGGGCTATGTAGTCGAAGCCGGTGGCGACCGTGACCAGGACGGCGGCGGCCATGATCCAGGGGCCGACGGCGGCGAGCGCTGCCGGCATCGGCCAGAGGTACCAGGCGATGGCGAGGATCTGGAGCGCGGTCTTGACCTTGCCGCCTCGGCTGGCGGCGATCACGCCGTGCCGCATCACCCAGAACCGCAGCCCGGTGATGCCCAGCTCGCGGACGAGGATCAGCGCCGTCACCCACCAGGGCAGTTGGTCGTACCAGGAGAGCAGCACCAGCGCCGCGCCGGTGAGTGCCTTGTCGGCGATCGGGTCGGCCACCTTGCCGACCGAGGTGACCAGCCCGAATCGGCGGGCGATCCAGCCGTCCACCAGGTCGGTCGCCGAGGCCACCGCGAAGATCAGACAGGCTGCCATCCGCCAGCCGGCGTGGGTCATCCCGGACACGATCACCGAGGCGCCAAAGACCGGAACCAGCACCAGCCGCAGGGCGGTCAGCGCGTTGGCCGCGTTGACGACGGGCACCACTGCCACCACCCGGCCCGGCGTCGACTCCGTCGCCCCGGTCACCGCCGCACTCCGCTCGGGCCGCCGTGGTGTTCCCGGCACCGCACCACCTGGGTCCCCCGCTCCGCTCGGGCCCGCCGTCACCGTGCCGCGCCGGGCGCCGCCGAGATCATCTCATCCGGCACAGCGAGCAGGTCCACCCCTTCGGTGCCGGTCACCGTCGCACGCACCAGATCGCCCGGGCGCAGCGCGGCCAGGTCGACCCCGCCAGCGACCGGGGCGACCAGGGTGGTGGAACCGTCCACCTCCGGCGCCTGGTGGGCCGCCCGGCCCTCCACCACGCCGTCCTCGATCGAGTCGACAAGCACCTCGACGGTCGAGCCGAGCCGGTCCTCGGCCCGCTGCGAGCAGAGCTCGTCGGCGAGGGCGCTGAGCCGGTCGTAGCGCCGCTTGATCGTCGCGGCGGAGACCTTGCCGGGCAGACCGGCGGCCTCGGTGCCGTCCTCGTCGCTGTAGTCGAACATGCCGATGGCGTCGAGCCGGGCCTCGGTCAGGAACCGGACCAGCTCGTCGACGTCGGCGCGGGTCTCGCCGGGGAAACCGACGATGAAGTTGCTCCGGGCGCCCGCGTCCGGGGCCAGGGCGCGGGCACTGGCCAGCAGCTCCAGGAACCGGTCGGTGGAGCCGAAACGCCGCATCCGGCGCAGCACCGGCTCGCTGGAGTGCTGGAACGACAGGTCGAAGTACGGTGCCACGCCCGGGGTGGTGGCGATCGCCTCGACCAGCCCGGGCCGGGTCTCGGCCGGCTGGAGGTAGCTGGCCCGCACCCGGACGATGCCGGTCACCGCGGCGAGCTGCGGCAGCAGCTTCTCCAGGGCGCGCGGGTCACCCAGGTCCTTGCCGTACGAGGTGGAGTTCTCGCTGACCAGCACCAGCTCCCGTACGCCGGTCTTGGCCAGCCACTCCGCCTCGGCGAGCAGCTCGTCAGGGGTACGCGAGACGAAGGCCCCCCGGAAGGCCGGGATGGCACAGAACGCGCAGCGGCGGTCGCAGCCGCTGGCCAGCTTCAGCGAGGCCACCGGGCCGGTGTCGAGCCGTCGGCGCAGCACCTGACGCAGGTGCGCCGGGGTGTGCTCGTCGGTGTCGACGATGGTGCGGGTCACCGTGCCGTGGCCGGGCAGCGACACACCGCTGTCGCGGCGCTGCACCGGGGTCAGCGGCAGCAGCTCGCGCCGGTCCCGTGGGGTGTGCGCGGTGATCTGCTCGCCGGCGACGACGGCGTTCAGCCGGGCGGCGATGTCGGGGTAGTCGTCGAAGCTCAGCACCGCCTGCGCCTCGGGCAGGCTGTCGGCCAACTCCCGGCCGTACCGCTCGGCCATGCAGCCCGCGGCGACCACCTTGGCGCCCGTTCCGGCGGCGGCGAGCAGGGTCTGGATCGAGTCCTGCTTGGCCTTCTCCACGAAACCGCAGGTGTTGACGACCACCACGTCGGCGCCCTCGCCGTCGGTGGTCACCTGCCAGCCGTCGGCGTGCAGGCGGGCGGCCAGCTCCTCCGAGTCGACCTCGTTGCGGGCACAGCCCAGGGTCAGCAGGGCGACGCGACGGCCCTCGGCGTGGTCAGCGGGAGAAGGAGAGGTGGCAGACACCATCCGAGGGTACCGGGCCGGCCGGGTAACCCCACGCACGCGGGCTGCGGAGACGGTCGACACGGAGGCGAACGTCATTCCGGTCAGCGCGCCTCGGCGCCAACCCGGGTCAGCGCGTCGAGCAGGAACACCTCGGTGCCGGCCAGGCCGGTGGAGCAGAAGACCGAGATCTGGTCCGCGCTGGTCCGGCCCTGGACCGCGCCGGCCAGGATGCCGCCCAGGTCGCGCAACCGCCCGGCGTACGGGGGTGTGGCCGCGAGCATCGGCGGCTGGTAGTCCGCCGCCTGTGCAGGCGAATCGGTGACCAGCAGGTCGGCGGTGTCCAGCAGGTCGGTGCCGAACTCGCTGCGGTCGCGCTGCTTGAAGCCGACCGCGTTGACGTGCGTGCCGGGGCTGAGGTCGGCGGCGCAGAGCACCGGGGTCGGGCTGGTGGTCGCCAGCACCACCAGGTCCCGCCCGGCGGCGGCCGAGCCCGGGTCGGCCACCGCGCGGGCCGGCACGCCCAGTTCGGCACGGACCCGGGCGGCGAAGGCCTCCCGGCGGGCGGCGGACCGGCTGTGCACGACCACCTCGCGCAACGGGCGGACGGCGGCGGCGGCCCAGACCTGGGTCCACGCCTGTCGGCCGGAGCCGATCACCCCGAGGGTGGCGGCGTCGGGACGGGCCAGCGCGTCGACCGCGAGGCCCCCCAACCCTCCGGTACGACGGGAGCCCAGCTCCTCGCCGACGGCGACCGCCCGGATCGCCCCGGTCCGGGCGTCGTGCAGCACCACCAACTGCTCGCCCTGCGGGTGGCCGAAGGTGTCGTACGAGCGGAAGCCGTACCACTCGCCCACCAGGTGCCCGGCGGTCAGCACCATCCGCCCGCCGCTCAGCGGTGCGGCGGCCCGGGGCGGCGCGATCAGGCGACCCTCGTACGCGGCCAGGAGGGCGGCGCGCATGGCGTCGACCGTGGTGGCGGCGTCCAGCGCGGCGGCGACCTCGGGGTCGGCGTAGAGCATGGTCATGCTGGCGATACTGCAAGTTGAAGTCAGGTGCAGGTCAACGGGCCGTGGTGATGGTCACCGCCCCGCCACCGGGGTCGGTGCTAGCGTCGGCACCGGTGGCCGGAGTTCGTGGCCGCTCCGGACGAGTGGTGGGCGTACCCGGTCAGGCCAAGACGCCCCGCGTGACGTGCAGACTCGACTCGTCCCGGCGCGGCAGCCCCGGGCGCTTTCCGGTGAGGTGAACGATGGCCTGGCTCGTACTGGTGATCTCTGGACTGTTGGAGACGGCCTGGGCTATCGCCCTGGACCGTAGCGCTGGTTTCAGCCGGCTGATCCCGTCCGTGGTGTTCGTGGTGACCCTGCTCCTGAGCATGGCCGGGCTGTCGTATGCGCTGCGGGACATCCCCGTCGGCACCGGCTACGCGGTCTGGGTCGGCATCGGCGCGGTCGGCACCGCGCTGGTCGGGATGCTGGCGCTCGGCGAGTCGGCGAGCCTGCCCCGGATCCTCTGTCTCCTGCTGGTGGTCGCCGGCGTGATCGGTCTCAAGATCTTCCACTGAGTTGCCCCGTCGGCAGGCGTGGCCAGCGCCCACAGTGGGTAGTGATCGATCCGTCACGACAGGCTCTCAAACCGGAGGAAGACATGGCCGACATGCCGAGCACCGCTCGTCCCCGCAGCAACGCCGCCCGCATCATCACCATCGTGGGCTTCGTCTTCGCGGTCCTGGCCCTGCTGCTCAACCCGATCATCTTCGGCGTGCTCGGCGTCATCGCGGGCGTCGTCGGCGCGGTGCTCGGTGACAAGCCGCTGGGTTGGTACGCCGCCGCGGCCAGCGTCGTCGCCGCGATCCTCGGTCTCGTGGTCTTCGCCGCGCTGATCAACAACTGACTGCTCCCCCACGTCGCGGGCCCGCCGAATACCGGCGGGCCCGTCGTGCGTCCGGGGTCGACCGTCGGTCAGTCCACGTCGCCGCGCAGGCCGACCAGGACCTCGTCCAGCTCGTCCGGCTTGACCAGCACGTCGCGCGCCTTCGACCCCTCGGACGGCCCGACCACACCCCGGGTCTCCATCAGGTCCATCAGGCGACCCGCCTTGGCGAAACCGACCCGCAGCTTGCGTTGCAGCATCGAGGTCGAGCCGAACTGCGAGGTGACCACCAGCTCCACAGCCTGCACCAACAGGTCCAGGTCGTCGCCGATGTCCTCGTCGATCTTCTTCTTGCTCTCCTGCGCCGGGGCCAGCACGTCAGTGCGGAACTCCGGCTCACGCTGGTCCTTGCAGAACTTCACCACGTCGGCGATCTCGCGCTCGGTGACCCAGGCGCCCTGGATCCGGACCGGCTTGGAAGCGCCCATCGGCAGGAAGAGCCCGTCACCACGGCCGAGCAGCTTCTCCGCGCCCGGCTGGTCGAGGATGACCCGGGAGTCCGCGAGGGAGGAGGTGGCGAACGCCAGTCGGGACGGCACGTTCGCCTTGATCAGACCGGTCACCACGTCCACCGAGGGACGCTGGGTGGCCAACACCAGGTGGATGCCGGCGGCCCGGGCCAGCTGGGTGATCCGGACGACCGAGTCCTCCACGTCGCGCGGCGCGACCATCATCAGGTCGGCCAGCTCGTCCACGATCACCAGCAGGTACGGGTACGGACGCATTTCGCGTTCGCTGCCCGGCGGCGCCTTGATCTCGCCGTTGCGGACCTTGCGATTGAAGTCGTCGATGTGCCGGACCCCGTTGGCCGCGAGGTCGTCGTAGCGCATGTCCATCTCGCGGACCACCCAGTCCAGCGAGTCGGCCGCCTTCTTGGCGTTGGTCACGATCGGGGTGACCAGGTGGGGAATGCCCTCGTAGCCGGTCATCTCGACCCGCTTCGGGTCGATCAGCAGCAGCCGCACCTCGTCCGGGGTGGCCCGGGTGAGGACGGACACCAGCAGGGTGTTCAGACACGAACTTTTCCCAGCTCCGGTGGCTCCTGCAATGAGAATGTGCGGCATCTTCGCGAGGTTGGCCACCACGTAGCCACCCTCGATGTCCTTGCCCAGCGCGACCACCATCGGGTGGTGGTCGCTGGTGGCCGCCCGCGAGCGCAGCACGTCGCCGAGGGCCACGTTCTCCGGGTCGGTGTTCGGGATCTCCACGCCGACGGCGCTCTTGCCCGGGATCGGACTGAGGATCCGAACGTCCGGTGACTTCACCGCGTACGCGATGTTGCGGGACAGCTGGGTGATCCGCTCGACCTTGACGCCGTGCCCCAGCTCCACCTCGTAGCGGGTGACGGTCGGGCCGCGGGTGAAGCCGGTGACCGCAGCGTCCACATCGAACTGGTCGAACACGCCGGTCAGCGCGGCGATCACCTCGTCGTTGGCCTTGCTGCGGGTCTTCGCGGCGGCCCCGGCGCTGAGCATGTTGGCCGGCGGCAGGGTGTAGTCCCCCGCCAGCCCGGTCAACGCGAGTTGCTCGGCCCGGGTCGGAGCGGGCGAGTGCTCCGGGGGCTCGACCGACGGCTTGCGGCTCGCCGGCACCTTAGCCGGAGACTTGCGCGGCAGCACCATGGTCTCCTGGAGGTCCGCGCCGTCCAGGTCCTCGAAGTCGTCCGGGTCCAGTGGCGCGGGCATCCGCTTCGTCGGTCGCTTGCGCGCCGGCTTGGCGGTCTCCTCGTCCGCCTCCCCGTCGGCCTCCGGTGCGCCGACCAGCCCGCCGGCGAGCAGACCCAGCCGCTCGGGGATCTTGTTGATCGGCGTCGCGGTCACCACGAGCAGGCCGAAGAGCAGCAGCAGGATGAGCAGCGGCACCGCCACCCAGGCGGTGACGGCCCGTTCCAGCAGCCCACCGACGCCCGCACCGACCAGACCGCCGGCGAAGTCACGCTCCAGCGGGTCAACCGGGTCCTGACCGATCTGGAGCAGCGCGGCGGTCGACACCAGCAGCGAACCCCAGCCGATCAACCCACGACCCCGGTGCTCCGGATCGGCCGGCTGACGCATCAGCCGCCACGCCCCGATCATCAGCAGCACCGGGACGACAACCGAGATCGCGCCCAGGAACAGCCGGATCGTGTCGGCCAGTCGCGCGCCCACCGGCCCCGCTCCGGACAGCCAGAGCGCCACTGCGGACAGCAGGGCGAGCCCGAACATGAGCAGCCCGGCACCGTCCCGGCGGTGCTCCGGGTCGAGGTCACGGGCCGAGGCGGCCTGCCTGCCAGCGGCACGCACCGCCCAGCCCATCCCGTGCGCCAGCCCCATCCACAGTGCACCGACCGCACGGCCGACGTAGACCGCCGGGCCGGGCCGGGGCGGCGTGGTGCGACGTCGGACCGGCGCCCGGGTGGCCTTCTTCGCCGGTTGACGGGCACGACTGTTGGTGCCACCGCGCGGCGACGCGCCGCGCCGCCGGCTCGCCTGAGAGGTACGGCCCGCCATAGAGTCACGGTAACGGTGGGGCCGGGCAGATCCCCGCTTTTCCGGGTCGTGTCCGCGCGTCGTAACACGAACCCCACCGCCGGTCGTGATATCCGCCTCAGAAGGGATGCCCCATGGCGTCGCCGGAAATCGAAGGCGATCCGGACGATCCGCTGGCCGGGCACCCTGGCGCGCTGCGTCCGCTGACCGGTGAACTGGTCGCCGCGGTGCTCGCTGCCCGTGGGCGGTCCGTCGGCCCGACTCCGGACGGCGAGTTGGTGGGCCACTTCGACGACAACCTGATCTGGTTCCTCCGCGTCGGCGGGGACGGGGAGCTGCTCCAGATCCGCACCATGGTCGATCCGACCTTCGGAATCGAACGGGTGCCCGACCTGTACGCGTTCTGCAACTCCTGGAACCACGACCGGCTCTGGCCGAAGGCGTTCGTGCACGTCGACGACGACGGTCGGGCCCGGGTGTACGGAGAGGTGATCACCGACCTGGAACGCGGCGTGACACCACACCAGCTCGACCAACTGCTCGACTGTGGCATCTCCACCGGCTGCCAGCTGGCAGTGGCGGTCCGTCGACTGCCCGGCGCGGTGCCGTCGTGACCGGCCGGGACGAGTTCACCGGCAGCCGCACCGGCACGCCACCCACCGGCTCCGGTGACCGCCTGGCGCGGGGCCGCGCACCGGCACTGGAGGCCGCGCTCGCCGAGGCCCGGGACCTCCCCGACGGCCCGGCCCGGCAGGTGGCCCTGGAACGACTCGCCGAGCGCGCCGACGCGGCCGGCGACGTCCGGTCCGGGATGGACGCGCGGTTCGCGCTGATCGAGGCGTACCTGCTGCACGGGGAGCGGTGGCGTCTGGTCGAGCCGGTCCGGCGCTGCCGGGCCGCCGCCGACCACCGCCCCGACCTACTCACCGAGACGGAGACCGTGCTGCTGCTGCGCTACCAGCGGTACGCGGTGGAGGCGCTGCTCGGCACCCCCCGGGTCGGGCTGGACCAGACCCGGTCCCTGCTGCACGACCTGGCCCACCGCGTCGGCGCGGACGGTCCGGACACACCGACCGTCGCGGAGCTGCACTGCCGGATCGCCGACCACCTGGGCGACGAGCCCACCGCCCGGCACTGGTACGAGCGGTGGTCCGGGAAACGGCCCGGCCCGGCCGGCGGCTGCCCGGGCTGCGCCTCGGCCCGGCGTGCCGAGCTGCTGGCCGGCTGGGGCGAGTGGAATGCCGCGGTCACCGAGCTTGAGGAATCCGACGGCGACCCGCAGTCCTGCACCGACCAGCCCGAGCGGGACCTGGTCGCCGGTCTGCTGCCGGCACTGCGCACCGGCGAGCCGGCGCGGGCGGCGACGGCGCACGTGCGGGCGTACCGCCGGCACCGGCGGGAGCGCGCGGCGTTCCCGCACCTCGCCGCGCACCTGCGGTTCTGCGCGCTGGGCGGGCACCTGGAGCGCGGGCTGGTTATTCTGGCCGAGCAGCTGCCCCGGCTGGACCGGCCGACAGACGATCTCGCCGCCATGGAGTTCGCCGCCGCCGGGGCCCTGGTCTGCGGGCTGGCCGCCGACGCCGGGCTTGGCGGGCGGACGATGCCTCGCCCGGCGTACGGCGAGCGGACGGCCACCGAGTTGGACGTCGCCGCGCTCGGGGCGCTGCTGCTCGGGGTGGCCAGCGAGTTGGCCGGCAGCTTCGACGCACGCAACGGCACCGGGCACCACTCCGGCCGAATGGCCGCCTGGCTGGCCGAGCGTCCACTCGCGGCGCCGGTTCCACTGCCCAGCGACGACGAACCCGACGAAATCGACGAGCCCGACACCGACCGGCCCGACGCCGACGCCAGCGCTGAGCTGGGCGAGCGCGACTTGTCGGCGCTCTCCCTCGGCATGATCACGGCGATCCTCGACGGGCGCGGCGACCGGTACCTGGTGGACGAGGGCGAGACAGTGGTCGGCCACTGGGAGGGTGCGGTCATCCAGTTCCGGCGGGCCGGTGAGCGCGGTGAGGTGCTGCACGCCCGCGCCATGGCCAACCGCCGGCTGCCGGCGGCCCGCCGCGCCGAGGCGTACGCCTTCTGCAACGCGTGGAACCACGACCGGCTGCTGCCCAAGGCGTACGCGCACGACCTCGGCGACGAGTTGGTGCTGGCCGGCGACGTGGCCACCGACCTGGCGCACGGGGTCGCCCCGGCGCAGCTGCGGGTCCTCATGGACGCCGCCATCGCCACTGGCGTCGCGTACGCCGAGGCCGTCGCCGCGCTGCCCTGATTCACCGGGCGCGCCAACGGTTGCAGTCGCCGCGCGATTGCACGACATCCGACAGCTCGCAACCGGGGGTACGGCACCGGGGTGATATCGCCGTCAGCCCACCGCAACCCCTCGGGAGTCGTCATGAACCGTCCGCTCCGGTCCGGCATTCTCGGTGCCGCCGTGCTCGCCCTGTCCGCCCTCGCCACCCCGGCCGTTGCCGGTGCCGCCGCTGCGAAGCCGACCGTCTCGCCGAGCACGACGGCCGGGGGCGCCGCGCCGACGATCCTGGCCCGGGGCGACATCGTCTTCCTCGGCGGTGACCCGTGGCACCCGTCGGGTCCGCTGGAGGTCAAGGTCGTCAACGAGGGTGGGACAGCGGCGAAGGGCTTCTTCGTGCTCCGCCTGCCACCGGATGTCGACCTGACCGCTGGCGGAGACTGCCGGGCCGGCGACGGTGCGCCGAGGACCTGGGTCTGCGGCGGCGCGGAACTGCCCGCCGGGGGCGATCGGACGTACCGCCTGACGGTGACCTCATCGGCCGCGCAGCCGGTCTTCGGGGTGACCGGGTGGGGTTCCGTTGCCGGTCGGGATGCCACTGGCCGCGAGGACCGACCCACCGACTTTCGGATCAACTGGCCGGACCGCACGACACTGCGGCTACGGGCCACCGCCGGCCCGGTCGTGGACGGCGCCGCGACCCTCCGGGTACGGGTCACGAACACCGGCACGTTCGACATCGGCGGGTACTCGGTGAACGTCGCCACCCCGGATGGGGTGCGGGTGACCGCACCGGGGTGCTCCGACAGCGGCCGGATGAACGGTGTGGGCTGCGAGATCCTGCGCGAACGCCGCCTCGCGAGCGGCGCCACGGACAGCTTCGACGTACGGGTGGCGGCCACTGGCGGCACGACGAGCGTTCGGCTGTGGCTCGCGCCCACCAACCGCTACACCAACCGGGACACCTCGGTGACGCTCCGCCTGACCGGCGGCGGATCCGGGGGCGGCGGGGCCACCACCGCGCCACCGGCCGACCCGACCACGCCACCGGCCACGCCCGCCCCGGAGGCGACGGAACTGCCGCGCACCGGCACGACCACCGTCGCGTACGGCCTGATCGGCGTGTCACTGCTGACCCTCGGCGGCGGACTGCTGCTACTGCGACGCCGGCTCCAGCGCGACTGACCCGGGACGGCGGGCCCAATCGTGAAACGACGATGCCCGTCCGCACACGGGGTGCGGACGGGCATCGTGACGCGTGCGGTCAGACCTCGACGACGGTGGGCACGATCATCGGCCGACGACGGTACTTGTCGTTGACCCACCGCCCCACTGTCCGCCGGACGATCTGCTGAAGCTGGTGCGGGTCGGTGATGCCGTCCGCCGCGGCCCGGTTGAGCGCCTCGGTGACCAGCGGCACCACCGGGTTGAACGCCTCCGGGTCTTCGGAGAAGCCCTTCGCGGAGAGCGTCGGGCCGGCGACCACCTTGCCGGTGACCGAGTCGACGACCACTGTGGTGGCGATGAAACCGCCGTCACCGAGGATCCGCCGTTCGGTGAGCAGCGACTCGCTGACGTCACCGACGGCGAGGCCGTCCACGTAGACGTACCGGCTCTTCACGTGCCCCACCACGCTGGCGCGGCCCTCGACCAGGTCGACCACGTCGCCGTCCTCGCAGAGCACCACCCGATCGGCAGCGACCCCGGATTCGATGCCGAGCCGGGCGTGGGCGCGCAGGTGACGCCACTCGCCGTGCACGGGCATCAGGTTGCTGGGCCGGACCACGTTGAGCAGGTAGAGAAGTTCCCCGGCGGGGGCGTGCCCGGAGACGTGCACCTTGGCCACGTCCTTGTGCACGACCACCGCGCCGGCCCGCGCGAGCCGGTTGATCACCCGGTAGACCGAGGTCTCGTTGCCCGGCACCAGCGACGACGCCAGCACGACGGTGTCACCGGGCGCGATGGTGATGTGCCGGTGGTCGCCGCTGGCCATCCGGCCCAGGGCGCTCATCGGCTCACCCTGGGAACCGGTGGACATCAGCACGATCTCATCCGGCGGCAGTGTGGTCGCCTCGTCGATGCTGATGACCAGGCCGGCCGGGATGTTGAGCAGGCCGAGATCCCGAGCGATGCCCATGTTGCGGACCATCGACCGGCCGATCAGCGCGACCTTGCGGCCGTGCTCGGCGGCGGAGTCGAAGACCTGCTGCACACGGTGCACGTGCGAGGCGAACGAGGCCACGATGATCCGACCCTTGGCCTTCGCGAAGATCGAGTCGAGCACCGGCCCGATCTCCCGCTCCGGGGTGACGAAGCCGGGGATCTCCGCGTTTGTGGAGTCGGACAGCAGCAGGTCGACGCCTTCGGCGCCGAGCCGGGCGAAGCCCGCCAGGTCGGTGATCCGGCCGTCCAGCGGCAGCTGGTCCATCTTGAAGTCGCCGGTGTGCAGCACCAGGCCGGCGGGGGTGCGGATGGCCACCGCGAGGGCGTCCGGAATCGAGTGGTTGACCGCGAAGAACTCACACTCGAACGGGCCGAGCCGCTCACGGCCGCCCTCCCGCACGGTCAGCGTGTACGGCTGGATTCGCCGCTCGGCCAACTTCGCCTCGACCAGGGCGAGGGTGAACTGTGAGCCGACCAGCGGGATGTCGGGCTTGTGGGCGAGGAGGTACGGCACCGCGCCGATGTGGTCCTCGTGACCGTGCGTCAGCACGATCGCCTGGACGTCGGCCAGCCGGTCCAGGATCGGCCCGAAGTCGGGCAGGATCAGGTCCACACCCGGCTGCTCGACGTCGGGGAACAGGACCCCGCAGTCGACGATCAGCAACTTGCCGTCGTACTCGAAGACGGTCATGTTCCGACCGATGGCGCCGAGCCCGCCGAGCGGGATGATCCGCAGGCCACCTTCCGGCAGCGGCGGGGGTAGTTCCGCCTCGATGTGCGCCTCGGTCACGCGTCCACCTCATTCTGCGACGCCGTTACTCGACGTCCATCGTGTCGTTCGATCATTCGGGCAGCTCCAGGCCCGCTGCCGCGAAGTCCGCGCGCAGCTGGGCGATCTCGTCGTCGGTGGCGTCCACGAGCGGGGGTCGCACCGGACCGGCCGGCAGGCCCAGCGACGCCAGGCCCGCCTTCACCAGGATGGTGCCCTGGGTGCGGAAGATGCCGGTGAACAGCGGCAGCAGCCGCCGGTGCAGGGCCAGCGCGGTCGGCATGTCCCCCGCGTCGTACGCCTCGATCATCTGTGCGGTCAGCGCCCCGGTGAAGTGCGTCGAGGTGCCGACCACGCCCACGCATCCGACGGCCAGCGCCGGCAGGGTGAGGGCGTCCTCGCCGCTGTAGAAGGCGAGGCTGGTCCGGCTGGTGACCCAGCTGGTGGCGGTCAGGTCGCCCTTGGCGTCCTTGACCGCGACGATCCGGCCGTGTTCGGCGAGCCGGACCAACGTCTCGGTGTCGATCGGCACGCCGGAGCGGTGCGGAATGTCGTACAGCATCACCGGCAGGCCGGTGGCGTCGGCCACCGCGGTGAAGTGTCGCAGCAACCCGCTCTGCGGCGGCTTGTTGTAGTACGGGGTGACCACCAGCAGGCCGTGCGCACCCGCCTTCTCGGCGGCGGCGGCCAGCTCGATGGTGTGCCGGGTGTCGTTGGTGCCGACGCCCGCGACCACCTTGGCGCGGTCACCGACGGCCTCCACCACGGCCCGGATCAGGTGTTCCTTCTCCGCTTCGGTGGTGGTCGGCGACTCGCCGGTGGTGCCGTTGACCACCAGCGCGTCGTTGCCCTGCTCGTCGACCAGGTGGCTCGCCAGCCGGGCGGCGCCGTCGAGATCGAGGGAACCGTCAGGGGTCAACGGGCTCACCATGGCTGTGAGCAGCCGGCCGAAGGGGCGGGACGCCGGTCGGGCCGCGGCGTCGAGGTGGTCGTGCGTCATACCCTCCAACCTAGCGGACGACCAGCCGGGGCCCGCCGGGGAAGGGCTCAGGACGCCTCGTGCGGGCTTGCCGCCACTTCGGTGCCGTCCGGCAGCGTGGAGATCACGAAGTCGGCGAACACGTTCGGGGCGACCCCCTGGAGCTGGCGCAGGCACTCCACGGCCAGCTCACGGATCTCCACATCGGCGTGCTCGGTGGCCCGCATCGCGATGAAGTGCCGCCAGGCCCGGTAGTTGCCGGAGACCACGATCCGGGTCTCGGTGGCGTTGGGCAGCACCGCGCGGGCCGCCTGCCGGGCCTGCTTGCGGCGCAGCGTCGGGTTGGGCTCGTCGGAGAAGCGCTGCTCGAGGCCCTCCAGCAACTCGGTGTAGGCCCGAACGCTCGCCTCGGCTGCCTCCACGAACTTCTTGTGCAGCTCCGGGTCGTCGGCGATGACGGCGGGCTCGACCATGGCCGCGTCCCGCTCCGGGACGTAGCGCTGCGACAGCTGGGAGTACGAAAAGTGCCGGTGCCGGATCAGCTCGTGGGTGAAGGAGCGGGACACCCCGGTGAAGTAGAAGGTGACCGACCCGTGCTCCAGCACGCTCAGGTGGCCCACTTCGAGGATGTGCGCCAGGTAGCCGGCGTTGGTGGCGGTCGCCGGGTTCGGCTTCTTCCACGACTGGTAGCAGGCCCGACCGGCGAACTCGGCGAGCGCCTGGCCGCCCTCCGCGTCGGTCGACCACGGCACGTCGTCCGGGGCCGCGAATTGGGTCCACGCGATCAACTTGACCTGGGGCTGCACCATGTCCGGCATTCCTGGGACTGTAGTGGTGGGGTGCCGCCCGGCCCAACTCAGGCGCGCCCCGTGCAATGTCGATCACTCAGGTAACGATGGACCCGCCGACGCCCCCGGCGTCGGGTCCCGGATCCGAGGTCCAGGTCCAGGTCCAGGTCTAAGGTCCGGGTCCGAGGTCCGGGTCCGGGGTCCTCGTCGAGCCGGGCGGACAGTTCCATCGGCGTCCTGTGGAGCTGAATCGTTGGCGACATCAGCCCCGGCGGATGGGCCGCCCCAGCCGACGGCTGAGGCCCGAGCGCCGCCCGAGCGGCCCGAGCGGCCCGGCAACCGCTTCCGATCGCAAGATCGCGCAACTTCATGGATGTAGTGGCATCCGTCGTGCACGACCCCACTAGATCCAGGATCGAGCGCGATCTTGGGGCGAGATGCGTCGGCCGCCGTCCGCCGCAGACGCGGGCGTGCGGCAGCCCACCGGGTTGATCGACTCGGGTTCCTGGAAGTCGGGGTATCCGGGTCGGACGGATGGCCCGGTTTCCTGCATGCCGAGTCGATCATGAGCGGTGGGCACTGGCAGCGCCGCGGGCACTGGGCGCGGCGGGCGCCGGCAGGTCGGGGCCGCAGCGCGTTCGGCGGCGGCGCGGTCAGACGTAGAGGGAGGTGAACGGCGCCCAGGGCAGGTTGCGCAGCACCGAGAAGGCCAGCCACGCGGCCAGGAAACCGCCGATGACCTTGGAGCTGATCCGCAGCTCGGGCAGTCGCCAACCGAACGCCTGGCTTCCCGCCCAGGCCACGAAGAGGTACGCGAGGAACGGCAGTGCGAAGACGAACAGGAAGTGGTGCCGGGCGGCGGCCGGCAGGTCGCCGTGCAGCACGTACCAGAGAGCGCGGGTGCCACCACAGCCTGGGCAGTCCAGCCCGCTGGTCAACTTGAGCAGACAGGTGGGTGCGGCGTCCGGGTCGGCGTAGGTCGGGTTGCTGAGCAGCGCGTAGCTCATGCCGATGGCAACACAGCCGACCGCGGCCAGCGGCACCGCCCAGCGCGGGGAACGTTCGTAGAGCCGCAGCACGAACCGGGTCAGCCGGTCCGGCTCAGGCGCCGGGTAGCCACCCGGCGGGGTCGCCGGCCAACCCTCCGGACCCGAGCCACCGGGACCCGAGCCACCGGGACCGAAACCGCCGGGAACCGAGCCACCGGCAGCGCCGTCGGCCGGCGCCGTGTGGACAGCGCCGGGGGCGGGGTGCGGCTGGTCGACCGGTCCGGGAGCGCTCGTCACGCGCTCACGGTACACCGGACACGCCGGCCAACGCGGCGGTGAGCGGACCGGCCAGGTCGCCGGCCGCCGGCGGTGCCACCGCGTCCAGGCCGAGCCAGCCGGCGAGCCGGTACAGCTCGGCGGCGAGCGCGACAGCGGTCTCCCCCGGGTCGGCGCCGGGTTCGAGCCAGGCGGCCGGCACCAGCAGCACCCCGGCCTTGCGATCGGCCTTCAGATCGACGCGGGCGGTGAACCGGTCGCCCTGCAGGAACGGCAACACGTAGTAGCCGTAGACCCGCTGTGGCGCCGGAACGTAGATCTCGATCCGGTAGCTGAAGTCGAACAGCCGCTCGGTGCGGGCACGCTCCCAGATCAGCGGATCGAAGGGGCTGACCAGTGTGTTGCCCCGCACCCAGCGGGGCAGCCGGGCGGACGTGTGCAGCCAGGCCGGCTGTCGCCAGCCCGGCACTGTGACCGGCACCAGCTCACCGGCCTCGGCCAGCTCGGCGACGGCCTGCCGGGCGCCGGCCAGCGGCAACCGGAAGTAGTCGCGCAGCTCCGGCTCGGCGGCCACCCCGAGCGACCGCGCGGCGAGGGCCACCAGCGTCCGGTACGCCTCGGCGTCGGTCGGGGTGGGCGCGGCCAGCACCGCCGGGGGCAGCACCCGCTCGGGCAGGTCGTAGCGGCGGGCGAAGGAGGTGCTGCGCTCGGCGGCGACCACCTCCCCGGCCCAGAACAGGAACTCCAACGCCCGTTTGACCGCCGACCAGTTCCACCCCCAGTTGCCGGTCTCCCGGGGCGCGTCGTGCTCGATCTCGGCGGCGGTCAGCGGCCCTCGGGCGGCAACCTCGTCTCGGACCCAGGCGACCAGCTCCGGCTGCTCCTGGGCGATCCGCCGCATGCCGCCCCAGGATTCGCTGTGGGCGCGGGCCATCCGCCAGCGCAGCAGCGGGTGCAGCTCCACCGGGACCAGCGACGCCTCATGGCCCCAGTATTCGAACAGCTCACGCGGGCGCCGGTAGGCGGCCTGGTCGAGCAACGTGGTCGGGTAGGGCCCGAGCCGGCTGTAGAGCGGCAGGTAGTGCGCGCGTTGCAGCACGTTGACCGAGTCCATCTGGATCAGCCCGACCCGGCCCAGCACGCGACGCAGGTGCCGGCGGGTGGGCACGCCCGTCGGCGCCGGGTCGGCGAAGCCCTGGGCGGCGAGCGCCACGCGGCGGGCCTGGGCGAGCGAGAGTGATTCCGGTGCGGTCATCGTCGGCGACCTTAATTCATCGGTACGACGCCGGTGCGGGAAGCTGGACGTGACGACCAACGGGGCATAGAACGGTGCAATGCTGACCATCCGTCGGGAGGAGCCGGACGACGCCGAGGCGGTCGCCCGGGTACACGTGCACGGCTGGCAGGCGGGCTATGCCGGCTTCATGCCGGACGAGGTGCTCGGGCGGCTCAACGTGGTGGCCTGGGCGCAGCGTCGTCGCGACGTCGGCACCGCCGATCCGGAACACCCGTTCACCACAGTGCTCGGCGAGGTGGACGGGTCGGTCGTGGGCTTCACCACCTTCGGGCCGTATCGCCGCAACCAGGACCGGGACGACCTGGACCCGACGGTCGGCGAGGTGGTGGCTCTCTACGTGGAGCCGGCCCACTGGGGTGACGGGACGGCCGCGGCGCTGCTGGACGCCGCCCGGGGCGGGCTCAGCGAGCGGGGCTGGGCCGGGTACCGGGCGTGGGTGCTGGCGGACAACCAGCGGGCCCGGCGGTTCTGCGAGCGCGCCGGCCTGTCACCTGACGGTGAGCGGTCGACCTACCAGGTGCCGCTGGCCGGTGGGGGCCCGCCGGTCGGGTTGGTCGAGCTGCGGTACGCCGGACGCCTCGACCGCTGACCCGTTCGGGGTCAGCCACCTGCGGATCGGCAGGAAGGCCAGCAGCGCCAGACTGACCCACACGTAGGCGTTGCTGCCCAGGAAGCCGTCGACGCCGGTGAAGTCCTTCTCCCAGAGCCAGACGGTCCGGCTGATCAGCAGCGCGTACCCGATGGTCGCGGCGAGCAGCAGGACCTGCCGTCGGCGGCCGGCCGGCGCGGCCATCGCGTTGTCGACCAGCAGGATCAACGCGGGCAGCAGCCAGACCAGGTGGTGCACCCAGGTGACCGGGCTGACCAGGCACATCACCGCGCCGGTCAGCGCCAGGCCGGTTGCCTCGTCGCCGGCCGCGACGGCGGCCCGGGACCGCCAGGCCCAGAGCGTCAGGGTGCCGAGCACCAGCAGCAGCCACAGCACTGTGCTCGGGTGCTCCGGGTCGAGCCGGGCGACCACCCCGCGCAGCGACTGGTTGGAGACGAAGGCCAGCTCGCCCACCCGCCCGGTGTTCCACAGCGCCTCGGTCCAGAACTCCCGGGACGCGTCGGGGAAGAGCGCGGCGGCCAGCAGCGACACCCCGGCGGCGGTGCCGCTGGCGGTGAGCGCCGCCCGCCACCGCCCGGTCACCAGCAGGTAGACGATGAACACGCCAGGAGTCAGTTTGATCGCGGTGGCGAGGCCGATGCCCACCCCGGTCCACCGGTTGCCGGCCGGCAGCAGCCGCAGCAGGTCCACCGCCACCAGGAAGAGCAGCAGCGTGTTGACCTGGCCGAAGTTGACCGTCTCCCGCATCGGCTCGAACGCGGCGGCCAGGCAGAGCGCCACGGCGAGGGCGAACCACCGGGTCCAGCCGGCGCGGCGCGCGATCGGGTCGACCAGCCACCAGATCAGCACAGTGGTGGTGACCACGCTGGCGAGCACGCTCACCACGATCGCGGCCGTCCACGGCAGGTACGCCATCGGCAGCATGACCAGCGCGGCGAACGGCGGATAGGTGAAGCCGTACTGGGTGCCCGGCTTGAGGTAGTCGTAGATCTCCCCGCCGTCGTGCACCCACCAGGTCAACGCGCCGTAGTAGACCTTCAGGTCGAAGAACCCGTGCCGGACGGCCGCGACGGCGAGGAACCCGGTGACCGCCGCGGCGAGCACCACCACCCCGACGACCTGCACGCTCGTCCTGTTGGCACCCTGCGCCACCGTCGTCTCCCTCGCCCTGCGTAGGCTTCCGTCCCATGGCTCTCGGGTACGTCCGCCCGGCGCGTCCCGAGGACGCCGGCGAGATCGCACGCATCCAGCTCGCGACCTGGCGGGTCGCGTACCGCCGGATCCTGCCTCGGCATGTGCTCGACAACCTGGACGAGGCGTTCCTCGCCCGGCGGTGGAGCGCCGCGGTGCTGGAGCCGCCCTCGGGCGCGCACCGGGTGCTGGTCGCCGTCGAACAGGCCGAGCAATCGTATCTGGTGGGATTCGCCGCCTCCGGTCCGGCCGACGGCGAGGCGTTGGCACCGGGTGAGCCGGCCGACGCGCTCGGCTCGGACGTGGCGGCGGTGACCGACCTGCTGGTCGAGCCGCGGTGGGGCCGGCGGGGGCACGGCAGTCGGCTGCTCGCCGCCACCGTCGACCTGTGGCGGGAGGACGGGATGAGTCGGGCGGTGGCCTGGGCGTTCGACGCCGACGAGGCGACCCGCAAGTTCCTCACCAGCACCGGGTGGGAGCCCGACGGCGCGGCCCGGGCGCTGGACGTCGACGACATGCTGGTGCCCCAGGTGCGTCTGCACGTGGGCGTGCCGACCGAGAAGGTACCGGCCGAGTGAACCGGTGTGGCGGCCCCGACCGGGCCGCCACACCGGGCCGGTCAGCCCTTGTCGGAGCCGTCGTTGGCGTCGCGGACGAAGTATCGCTGGAACACCACGAAGATGATCGCCACCGGGATGGTGGCCAGCAGCGCGGCGCCGAGCTTGAGCGGGTACTGGGTGCCCTTGCCGAGTGAGCCGCTGACCAGGTCGGCCAGTCCGCGTGGCAGGGTGAACAGGTCCGGGTCCTGCACCGACACCAGGCTGTGCGGGAACTCGTTCCAGGAGCCCTGGAACGACAGGATGGTGAGGGTGATCAGCGCCGGTTTCGCCATTGGCAGCACCACCGACCAGAAGGTGCGGAAGATGCTCGCCCCGTCGATCCGGGCGGCCTCCTCGACACTCACCGGGATCGACTCGAAGAACTGCTTCATGATGAACACGCCCCAAAAACCCAGCCCTCCCCCACTAACCCCCAACCCGGGACCCACCCCGGACCCGCCCCGCCCCGCCCCGCCGTCGATCATGGAGTTGTGGTGGGCAACAGCTCCATATGTGCCCCTTATGCGAGGCACCACAACTCCATGATCGACCCTGGCTGGGCCGGACGCGCCGGCGATCTTGGGGCTTCGGTTGTCTAGATGGGTCGAATGTTCTTTATGTCGCTACAGAAACTGCAAGATCGCGGGGTTCAGGGGGTTCGTTCGGCGATCAGTTCGTCGTCGTCAATGGCACCAGTGGGGTGGAAGCCCAGGGACTCGTAGAGGGCGGCGGCTGGGGTGTTGTCGGGGTGGTACGACAGGCGGACCGGGGGGTTGCCGTCCCGGGCCGCCAGCCAGGGGGCCAACGTCTGCACTGTGGCCCGGCCGATGCCCTTGCCCTGCTCGGCGGCGTCGATCAGCATCCCGCCGATCCAGTGCGAGCCGTCGTCGTCCACGCCCCACATGACGTGGCCGACGACTGTCTCGTCGGCGTACACCGCGACCGAGTTCCACACCTCGGAACGCATGCTCAGCAGCAGATAGCGGGCGCCCAGCGCGGCTACGAACCGGCGCTGGTCGTCACGCGGGGCGACGTCGGCGACCGCCCGCCAGTTGTCGTCGTCGACCGGCCGCAGCGTCACTCGCCGCCCGGCCCGGTCACCATGTCCACCATCGATCATCGGGGCAGCCTAGGGGCGGCCGGACCCGACCCGCGACCAGGTTTCGGCCCCCGGAAGAACCCAGGCCGGTCAGTCGAGCAGGGCGTCCAGGCCGACGGTGAGGCCGGGGCGGTTGCGCACCGCGCGGACGGCCAGCAGCACACCCGGCATGAACGACACCCGGTCGTACGAGTCGTGCCGGATGGTCAGCGTCTCGCCGGTGCCGCCGAACAGCACCTCCTGGTGGGCGACCAGGCCGGTGGCGCGCACCGCGTGGACGCGTACCCCGTCGATCTCGGCCCCCCGCGCACCCGGCACCTCGTCCTTTGTGGCGTCCGGCACCGGGCCGAGGCCGGCCTCGGCGCGGGCCTGGGCGATCTGCCGGGCGGTGTGGGTGGCGGTGCCGCTCGGGGCGTCCAGCTTGCGCGGGTGGTGCTGCTCGATGATCTCGACGGACTCGAAGTGTCGGGCGGCCCGCGCGGCGAACTGCATCATCAGCACCGCGCCGATGCCGAAGTTCGGGGCGATGACCACGCCCACCTCGGGTTTGTCGGCCAGCCAGCCGCGCACCTGCTCGAGCCGCTGCTCGGTGAAGCCGGTAGTGCCGACCACCGCGCTGATGCCCTGCTCGATGCACCACTGGAGGTTGTCCATGACGACGTCCGGCGTGGTGAAGTCGACGACCACCTCGGCTGCGGAGACGGAGGAGCGGCTGTCGCCCTGGTCGATCGCCGCGGTCAGGGCGAGATCGTCGGCGGCGTCGACCGCCTTGCAGACCTCGATGCCCATCCGGCCGCGTGCACCAAACACGCCGACCCGCAGCTGCTGGGCCGGGGTCCTTCCCTGCTCGTCAGTCACGGGGCACAACCTATCCCAATCGGGACGGGCCCTTCCGGCAGGATCCGCTGTGCTCCACCCGTCGGGACGCCCGACCGGGGTGCCTCGACCGGGCCGGGGCGGCAGACCTCAGACCGCGAAGTCGCCGGCGCCGAACGGGCCCACCACGGCCAACGACATCGGCCGGCTGAGCAGCTCGGCGGCGAGGACGTTCACGTCCTGCACGGTGACTTCGTCGACCCGGCGAAGCAGCTCGTCGACAGGCATCAGGTCGCCGTAGAGCAGCTCACCCTTGGCCAGCCGGCTCATCCGGGAACCGGTGTCCTCCAGGCCCAGCACGAAGGAGCCCTTGCTCATCCCCTTGCCCCGGGCCACCTCGGCGTCGGTCAACCCGTCGGCGGCCACCCGGGCCAGCTCGGCGCGGGTCAGGGCCAGCACCTCGTCCACCTTGCCCGGCGCGCAGCCGGCGTAGACGGCGAAGAGGCCGGTGTCGGCGTACTGGCTGGCGTAGGAGTAGACCGAGTACGCGAGGCCGCGCTGCTCGCGGATCTCCTGGAACAGGCGGCTGGACATGCCGCCGCCGAGCACGTTGTTGAGCACCCCGAGGGCGAAGCGCCGATCGTCGAGCCGGTCGATGCCGGGGCAGCCGAGGATGACGTGCGCCTGCTCGGTCTCCTTCGGCTCCACAACTGTGGTCGCCGGCTTGGTGCGTACCGCCGGGGTCGCCGCGCGGTACGGCGCCGGGCTGGCCGGGTCGCTGTCCAGTGGGGTGCCGCGCACGGCCTGACGGACCAGCTTGACCACCGCGGCGTGGTCGAGGTTGCCGGCGGCGGCGATGACGATCTGCGGCGCGGTGTAGCGACCCCGGTAGAAGGTCTGGATCTGCCGCCGGGTCATCGGGGTGACGGTCTCCGCGGTGCCGGAGATCAGCCGGCCCAGCGGGTGATCTCCGTAGACGGCCTGGACGAAGAGGTCATGAACCTCGTCACCCGGCTCGTCGTCGTGCATGGCGATCTCCTCCAGGATCACGCCACGCTCGGTCTCGACGTCGGCCGGCTCCAACAGCGAGTCCGCGACCAGGTCACACATCACGTCGATCGCCAGCGGCAGGTCCTCGTCCAGCACGCGGGCGTAGTAGCAGGTGTATTCCTTCGTGGTGAAGGCGTTGGTCTCGCCACCCACCGCCTCGATCTGCGAGGAGATCTCCAGAGCGGTGCGCTTGTGGGTGCCCTTGAAGAGCAGGTGCTCGAGGAAGTGCGCGGCACCGGCCTGCGGGCCGGTCTCGTCACGCGAGCCGACCGCCACCCAGATGCCGAACGAGACGCTGCGCATCGCCGGAATCGCCTCGGTGAGGACGCGCAGACCGCTGGGCAGCACGGTACGACGTACCGTGCCGCCCAGCGGGTCGTCGCTGAGCGTCCGGGTCACCGCGCGGGCGGTGCCGCCGGAGCGGCCCGCCCCGGTGTCCCGGGCTCGACTCGATTGGCTGGCCTGCCAATCGGAGGCCACCCCCCGTCGATCCGGTGGAAACGGCGCGCTGATGGCCCGACTCACGACTTGCTCCCGGTTCGACGAGGGGTGGGTGATGCGTTGTACGACTGTCAGCTGTGCCGGGTCCGGCGGCGCGGACGCTCGCCGCCCTCGCCACCCTCGCCGCCGCCGCCCTCGCCGCCCTCGCCGCCGCGCTCCGGGCCACGCCCGCCACGGTCGCCGCCACGCTCACGGTCGCCGCGGTCACGCGGAGCCCGGTCGCCCCGGTCCCGACCAGCCGGCCGGTCGCCAGCGGCGGCCTCACCGGCGGCCGGAGCCTCGGTGCCCTCCGGGCGGACCTTGTCGAGGTAGATCTTGCCGCGGGCGTCGATGTCCGCGATCTCGACCTCGACCCGGTCACCGACGTTGAGGAAGTCCTCAACGCGCTCGACCCGCTTGCCGTCGCCCACCTTGGAGATGTGCAGCAGGCCGTCACGGCCCGGCAGGAGCGAGACGAACGCGCCGAACGCGGCGGTCTTGACCACCGTGCCGAGGAACCGCTCGCCCTGCTTCGGCAGCGTCGGGTTGGCGATGCCGTTGATCCGGTCGACGGCCGCCTGGGCCGACGGGCCGTTGGTGGCGCCGACGTAGATCGTGCCGTCGTCCTCGATGGAGATCTCGGCGCCGGTCTCGTCCTGGATCGCGTTGATGGTCTGCCCCTTCGGGCCGATCACCATGCCGATCTTGTCCACCGGGATCTTGACGGTGGTGACCCGCGGCGCGTAGTCGGACATCTCGGCCGGAGCCTCGATCGCCGCCTTCATGACCCCGAGGATGACCTGGCGGGCCTCGTTCGCCTGCTGCAACGCGGCGGCCAGCACGTCCGACGGGATGCCGTTGAGCTTGGTGTCGAGCTGGAGCGCGGTGACGAACTCCGGCGTGCCGGCGACCTTGAAGTCCATGTCACCGAACGCGTCCTCGGCACCGAGGATGTCGGTCAGCGTCACGTACTGGGTCTTGCCGTCCACCTCGTCGGAGATGAGCCCCATCGCGATGCCGGCGACCGGCGCCTTCAGCGGAACACCCGCGGAGAGCAGGCCCAGCGTCGAGGCGCAGACCGAACCCATCGAGGTGGAGCCGTTGGAGCCGAGCGCCTCCGACACCTGCCGGATGGCGTACGGGAACTCCTCGCGCGACGGCAGCACCGGGATCAGCGCGCGCTCGGCGAGGGCGCCGTGGCCGATCTCGCGACGCTTCGGCGAGCCGACCCGGCCGGTCTCACCGGTCGAGTACGGCGGGAAGTTGTAGTTGTGCATGTAGCGCTTGCGGTTCTCGGGGGACAGCGTGTCCACCATCTGCTCCATGCGGAGCATGTTCAGCGTGGTGACGCCCAGGATCTGGGTCTCGCCCCGCTCGAACAGCGCCGAACCGTGCACCCGGGGCAGCACGCCGACCTCGGCGGTCAGCGCTCGGATGTCGCGCGGGCCACGCCCGTCCATGCGGACCTGCTCGCGCAGTACGCGGTTGCGCACCTCGGACTTGGTCAGCGACCGGAAGGCAGCGCTGAGCTCCTTCTCCCGACCCTCGAACCGAGCGCCCAACTCCTCGGCGACCCGGGCCTTGACCCGGTCCAGGGCCTCCTCGCGGTCGGCCTTGCCGGCGATGGTGATCGCCTCGGCCACGTCGGCGCGGGCCAACTCGGAGACGGCGTCGTAGATGTCGTCCTGGTAGTCCAGGAAGACCGGGAACTCGGTGACCGGCTTGGCGGCGACCTCGGCCAGCTCGCTCTGCGCGCGGCACAGCTCACGGATCGCCGGCTTGGCGGCCTCCAGACCGCTGGCGACGACCTCCTCGGTCGGGGCGGTGGCACCGGCCGAGATGAGGGCGACGGCGTTCGGGGTGGCCTCGGCCTCGACCATCATGATCGCGACGTCGCCGTCTTCGAGCGTGCGGCCGGCCACGACCATGTCGAAGGTGGCGCGAGCCAGCTCCTCCAGGGTCGGGAAGGCGACCCACTGGCCGTCGATGTGGGCGACGCGGGTCGCACCGATCGGGCCGGAGAACGGCAGGCCGGACAGCTTGGTCGACATCGAGGCGGCGTTGATCGCCACGACGTCGTACGGGTGCTGCGGGTCGAGCGCGAGGATCGTCTCGACGACCTGGACCTCGTTGCGCAGGCCCTTGACGAAGGACGGGCGCAGCGGCCGGTCGATCAGCCGGCAGGTGAGGATCGCGTCCTCGCTGGGCCGACCCTCACGGCGGAAGAACGAGCCGGGGATGCGGCCCGCGGCGTACATCCGCTCCTCGACGTCGACGGTCAGCGGGAAGAAGTCGAACTGCTCCTTCGGGTGCTTACCGGCGGTCGTGGCGGAGAGAACGACCGTCTCGCCCAGCTGGGCGATGACGGAACCGGCGGCCTGGCGAGCCAGCCGACCGGTGGAGAAGGTGATCTCGCGGGTGCCGAAGGACCCGTTGTCGATCACGGCGGTGCGGGATTCGGTGCCGAGTTTGGTCTCGGTCATGTGCTGTCGTGCTCCTTCGCGTCGTGGGCCCACGACATCGGGGAGCTGCTCAGCCGGCCGGTCTTCGATCGAAGCGCCCGGGTGGCCGGCATGATGCCGGGTTCCCGGGGGCCACTACCGGAGACCGGTACGCTGACCGGCTCCCTCTCGGGTGGTCGCGCGGCCCGTGTTTCCTTCAGGTGGGACGCGGTACGGGGGAGCGGCCGTCCGGCCACTCCCCCGTCACGTCACCGGCGCAGACCGAGCCGCTCGATGAGCGACCGGTAGCGGGCAATGTCCTTCTTCTGGACGTAGTTGAGCAACCGACGGCGCCGGCCGACCAGCAGCAGCAGCCCACGGCGGCTGTGGTGGTCGTGCTTGTGCACCTTCAGGTGCTCGGTCAGCTCGGCGATCCGCTTGGTGAGGACCGCTACCTGGACCTCCGGCGAACCGGTGTCGCCCTCGGCGGTCGCGTACTCCGCGCGGATGCTGGCCTTGGCTTCCTGATCGAGCGCCATGTTCTCCCTGTTTCGATGGGTTGATCAAGTGGGTGTCCGTCGTCCCGGTGGACCGGGAACGGACCGGTACCTCGCACCCGCGGCGTCGAGCAGGCACGCGAGGCCCCACGCCGGTCACCCGACGTCCCGGCAAGACTACCAGCACTCGCCGGTAACACCCGGCGAAGGGCCTCGGTGGCGGCCCGTCACCCCACCACGATCAGGCCAGTACGTGCCGGGTGCGCTCGACGTCCTGATTCATCTGGGCGATCAACGGCTCGATCGAGTCGTACCGGATCTGACCACGCAGGTGCGCCACGAAGTCCAGAGCCAGCCGCTCGCCGTACAGGTCGCCGGAGAAGTCGAGCGCGTACGCCTCCACCCGCCGCTCCCGGCCGGAGAAGGTCGGGTTGGTGCCCACGGACACCGCCGCCAGCAGCGGCTCGTGCTGGCCGCGGCGGATCAGCCGGGCCGCGTACACGCCGTCGGCGGGCACCGCCGCGTACCTGTGGCAGAGCAGGTTGGCGGTGGGGAAGCCCAGCTCCCGGCCCCGCTGGTCGCCGCGGACCACGACGCCCTCCACCCGGTGTGGGCGGCCCAGCGCGGCGGCCGCCGCGCCCACGTCGCCCGCGTCGACGCAGGACCGGATGTACGTGGAGGAGAAGACGGTGCCGTCCTCGGCGATCAGCGGGCCGCCCTCCACGCCGAAGCCGAACGTCTGACCCAGCCGCTCCAGCAACGCCACGTCGCCGGCGGCCCGGTGCCCGAAGCGGAAGTTGCTGCCGACCACCACCAGCGCCGCGTGCAGGTGCTCGACCAGGACGTCGTGCACGAACTGTTCGGCCGGCACCCGGGAGAACTCCGGAGTGAACGGCACCACGCAGAGGACGTCCACGCCGAGCGCCTCGATCAGCTCGGCCTTACGGGCCGGCTCGGTGAGCACCGCCGGGTGCGAACCGGGGCGGACCACCTCGGCCGGGTGCGGGTCGAAGGTGACCACCACCGACTGCACACCCAGTTCGCGGGCCCGGGCCACGGCGTGTCCGATCGTCGCCTGGTGTCCCTTGTGCACGCCGTCGAAGACGCCGATGGTGACCACCGAGCGTCCCCACCCGCCGGGCGCCGCGTCGTAGCCCCGCCACCGCTGCATGCCGTTCCTCTCTGCTGTCCCGCCGGCCGGCGGGTCGACACCGCCGGCTGCGGGCCGGCGAACCTGCGCCCCGCTGTCAGGCCGGGGCGAGCACGATCTCCGCGCGGGCCCGCCCGTCCCGCTCGCTGACGATAGCGATCAGACCGCCGGCCGGCCCGAAGACGGCGTACGGCCCGGTGAGGCCGGCCGGGTCCAGTGGTCCGCCGTGGGCGAGCACCCGCGCCTCGTCGGGCGTGGCCTCCCGGCGCGCGAAGAACCGGTCGGCCGCCGCGTCCAGTGGCAGGTTCACCACGTCCGGGGAGCGCTGCTCCAACTCGTCGAGGGTCGCCGCCTCGGCGAGGGTGAAGCCACCCACCGCGGTGCGCCGCAGCGCCGTGAGGTGCCCGCCGACGCCGAGCGCCAGGCCCGCGTCCCGGGCGATCGCCCGAATGTACGTGCCGGAGGAGCAGGTCACGTCCACGTCCACGTCCACCACGTCCGGCTCGGTGCGGCGGATCGCCAGCACCTCCAACCGGGAGATGGTGACCCGCCGCGCCGGCAGCTCCACGCTCTCCCCGTCGCGGACCCGCTTGTACGCCCGCTGCCCGTCGATCTTGATGGCGCTGACCGCGCTCGGCACCTGGTCGACCTCGCCGCTCAGCCCGGCCAGCGCCGCCCGGATCGCGTCGTCGGTGACCTGGCCGGCCGGCACTGTGGCGGTCACGTCGCCCTCGGCGTCGTCGGTGACGGTGGTCTGGCCGAGCCGGATGGTGCCGGTGTAGCTCTTGCCAGCGCCGATCACGTAGGTCAGCAGCCGGGTGGCCCGGCCGACACCGATCACCAGCACGCCGGTCGCCATCGGGTCGAGGGTGCCACCGTGACCGACCCGTCGGGTCTTCGCCAGTCGGCGGATGCGTGCCACCACGTCGTGCGACGTCATGCCGCCGGGCTTGTCGACCACGATCAGACCATCGGTGCTCACGTCGGCCAAGCCTGCCAGATGGCCTGTACTCCGCGGTGCGTGGGCACGCCCGGCGTGACCCCAGCCTCCGCCCGAGGGCTGCGCCGGGTTTGTCGCGCCGGGGCGTCCATTCGGCGTTTTGTCAGACGGGGACAGCCGGCCGACCTCCCCGGATGCGAAGATCATCCGCCCGTTGCCGTCACCGTGAGATCAGGACTGCCGATGACCACCGACCGACCGCCGGGCCACGAGCACCGCGCTCGGGTCGACCTGCCGGACTGGATGCGGCATCCGACGCCGAAGCGGCGGACCCCGGCAGGCTTCGTCGACGACCTGATCGAGGCGTGGCCGGCGCTGCGGGCCGCCCGCCGGGCGGTGTGGCACTGGCGCGGCCGGAGAAAATGGAGCCAGTCGCACCCGAACATCGTCGCCGTGCTGTCGTTCGTCGTGGCCGCCATCCTCGGGACCGCCCTGGTGACCGGCACCTACTACCTGCTCGCGCTGGCCGCCAGCGGCGGATACTGACGGAGGAACCATGGAGAACACCCCGCCGAGGGACCCGGTCGACCCGCCACCGCCGCCCGCCTCGGTAGCGCAGGTCAACCCGGTGCAGCTACCGGATTGGCTGCGGTCAGCGCAGACCGAGCACCAGCCCACCGGGTGGGACCGGGTCCGTTTCTTCTCGGCCCGGCACAACGGGGCGCTCCTGCTCGGCCTCGGGCTGGTGCTGGCACTGCTGATGGTCGTCGGCGGCGTGGTGTTGGTCGGTCGCGTCGCCGATGGTGTCCGCACGTCCGCCTCGGCGAGCCCCACATCGAGCCCCACCCCACCGCTGAGCAGGGTCGGCGAACCACGGGACCTGTTCGCCGGGTCGCCGGCGGCAGCCTTCGCGCCGGCCGAGGAGGCCGTGCGGATGCCGGCGGCCAAGAGCACCGGGCCGTTCACAGCGGCCCAGGTACGGACCGCGCTGGAGTCGGTGCGCAAGGCACTGATCGAGAGTCGGGTCGACGCCTCGATGTTCATGGGTGATCCGGAGCCGTTCCTCGCGCTGCTCGCCCCGGAGGCCCGCGAACGGAGCCGCGGAGACTTCACCAACGGCAGCTTCCTGCGGTACGCCACGAGGATGGCGTCGCCGTCGGAGTGGGATTTCGGCGTCCGCGCCGACGGCCGGGTCAGCTACCGGGCCACCAGGCAGAACAGCGTTCGACTGCTGGAGGTCTCCACGGAGTTCGTCTGGGCGTACCCGTTCGACGTGGACCTGCGGGCGCCCGCCGGTGCGACAGTGGTGGCGCTGCGCGACCGGGTGGTGTGGCAGGTGCCGCACCCGGACGACGTGCCGGCCTCCGCGCGCGGCCTCTGGATCACCTCGGCGGAGGCCGTGACCTGGAACGCGGACTGCGCCCAACTCCGTGAGGGCTGGGTGCAGGAGCAGTTCTGGATAGCCGACGTGCACCGGGATCAGATACCCGCTGGCGACCCGGGCACGATCTTCGACCTTGACGCTCCCGCGCCGACCACCACGCGCTGCTGACCGGCGGGCCCGGCGACCCGGTCAGCGGACCGCGCCGGTCACCGCCCACCTGCCGTTGCGCAGTCGCAGCAGAAGGGCGACCAGCCGGATCACCACGAACACTGTGAGCCCGGCCCAGATGCCGCCCAGCCCCAGATCGAGCGCGTACGCCAGCCAGATGGCCGGCAGGAAGCCGCCGAGCGCCGCCACGATGGTGAGGTTGCGCAGATAACGCACGTCGCCGGCGCCGATCAGCACGCCGTCGAGGGCGAACACCACCCCGGCCAGCGGCAGCATGACGACGAACCACGGCCAGGCCACCATTGCCTGCTCGCGTACCCCCGCATCGGAGCTGAACCACGATGGCACGACGCCGGCGCCGGCGGCGACGAGCAGCGCGAAGCCCACGCCGCAGACGCCGCCGAGCAGCCCGATCCGTCGGGCGAGCGCGCGCGCACCGGAGTCGTCGCCGGCGCCGAGCGCGGCACCGACCAGGGACTGCGCGGCGATGGCGAGGGCGTCGAGCACCAGCGCGGTGAAGAACCAGAGTTGCAGGGCGATCTGGTGGGCGCCGACGGCGGCGGCGCCGAAGCGGGCGGCGACGGCGGTCGCGGACAGGAAGCTGGCCTGGAACGCCAGCCCACGGATCAGCAGGTCGCGGCTGAGCACCAGTTGCTGGCGGATCACGCGGGGTTGGGGCCGCAGTGACACCCGCTCGCCGACCAGGGCGGCGGCGAAGAGCACCCCGCAGAGCGTCTGCGCGACGACGTTCGCCACGGCCGAGCCGACCAGGCCCAGCCCGCCGGGGTAGACCAGCAGCGGGCAGAGCAGCGCGGAGAGCAGGTTGGGGCCGAGCACGAAGAACAGCGGGCGGCGAGTGTCCTGCACACCGCGCAGCCAGCCGTTGCCGGCCGCGGCGAGCAGCAGGCCGGGAGCGCCGAGGGCCGCGATCCGCAACCACTGGGCGGCGGCGTCGGCCACCTCGCCACCACCACCGGCGAGGGTACGCGCGAGCGCGCCGCCGCCGACCTGCATGCCGATCGCGATCAGCAGACCGACACCGAACGCCAACCAGGACGACTGGACGCCCTCGGCGACCGCGGCGGCCCGGTCACCCGCGCCGAAGCGGCGGGCCGCGCGGCCGGTGGTGCCGTAGGCGACAACGGTGCCCACCCAGGCGGTGAGCGTCATGACAGTGCCGCCGACGGCGAGCGCGGCGAGCGGCACCCGGCCGAGGTGACCGACCACGGCGGTGTCGACCAGCACGTAGAGCGGCTCGGCAGCCAGCACCACGAGGGCCGGCAGGGCGAGCGCGGCGATACGCCGAGGCGAGGCGGGTCGGTGAGCGGTGGCGGCGTGGTTCATCGCCGCCGATCCTGGCATGGCTGCGGTAAGGAGCACAAGGCTGCTGGTTACTTACGTGCGCACTGCTCGACCGGCTCGGCGGACGTCACCGGCGATCGAGGCCCTGATGCGCTCCCTGTCGCCGGCATCCCGGTTTGCGACGCTCACTACCCTGTCCGAGGCTCCCACGCGGGGGGCACCACGACAGCGATAGGCCTTAATACAGTGAGCGACAGTTACCCTCCGCCCGACCCGAACGTCACCCCCTGGAGCGGCCCGCCGGCCCCGCAGCAGGGCGGCTACCCGCCGTACGGACAGCCACCACCCCAGCCGTACTACGGCACGCCACTGCCGCCTCCGAACACGTCGAACAAGGGCCTGATCATCGGGCTGGTCGCCGGCGCGGTGGTCCTCATACTCGCCATCTGCGGCGCGGGAATCGGCGTCCTGCTCGCCTCCGATGACGACGAGCCCGCACGGGGCACGTCCTCCACCCCCACGCTCGGCACCGGCAGCACGCCGGGCACGGGGACCGTCCCCACGCCGGGGCAGGCGGATCCACCGAACAACAACTCGATGACCGCCCGTTACTCCAGTGACCTGGCGAACGTCTGCGAAGGCAGCCCGATCCTGAACGCGTCGCCCTACAGCGGCCCGGCCGGCGCCAAGGCGTACACGTTCTCGAACAACCCCGACCGGCCGACGTCCTGGTCGTCGACGTACGTCCCCTCGGACAAGTCCTACTACGCCAAGGGCGCGGACTTCCAGAGGGTGTCGGTGGTCGGCTGCCTGACGTTCGACGAGGGCAGCCAGGGCGCCCCGAAGAAGTGTCAGTACAAGGACAAGGCGGAGAAGCAGGTCACCATCGACTACGTCTCGTCGCGCTACACCCTGACCTTCCACGCGGCCAGGACCGCCGAGAAGATCGGCGACGGCGGCACCGTGACCGCCCCGACGAACAGGTGCCCGAGTTTCATCTCATACGACAAGAGCACCATGAGGGCGTACGCGACGCCGGACTCCGGCACCATCGAGGCGGCCCTGGACACGTTCCTGTCCTGAACGACTCGCCCCCACTGGTGGCCGGACGGTGACGCCGTCGGCGCGGCACGTCGACGGCGTCACCACCGGTCGAGATGAGTCACTGGCGGGTGTCCATCGACGTCTGCAGCGCGCGGCGGGCCTGCTCGCGAGCGTCGTCGGTGGTGGTCTCGGGCTTGGGCTTGTTCGGCATGGTGGCGCTCCTCTTCCCAGGGCGTGAGCCGCCGACACACGGCGGCCCTCACGGGCGGTCCTGCTGAGCGCCCCACGGCGGTCCGGGGTTACCGGAGCAGCCGACTGGGCAGCGTGAGCCCGGGTCGATCCGACCCTGGAGGGAGGCGGCACGGGGTGTGGCACCACCGCCCATGACCTGCACCGCCAGGCGGCACCGGCCTTCTCCCAAGTTATCGTTCAGGTCCACATACTGCTTACGGTTCCCGCCATCTGGACAGTCGGCAACCTGGCTCAGCGAGCCAGGAAGTGCCAGCCCAGCCACCACCAGAACCCGAACAGACCGATCCGGCCCACCGGCACCGAACCGACCTCGTAGCGCATCACGTAGGCGCAGACCTCGCCCAGGGTGGGGATCCGCGACCCCTCCCGCCGAGCCATCCACTCAACCACCGCGAAGAGGATCAGCGCGGCGAGGAAGCCGCCGATCGCGAGCGCGCGCATCATCGCCGCACCAGCCCCCAGAAGGCGGCCAACCAGGCGAACCAGACCGCCGACCGGGTCAGTTGATCCTCCAGGAGAGGATCGGCCAACCGGGAGAAGGTGGGGAAGTCGTCGCCCGCAGCCAGCACGAAGGTCACGCCCTCGAAAACCCCGAAGACCACCACCGGCGCCGCCCACCAGGCCGCCCCCGCGCCCAGCCGGCGCGGCGCCGGTCGGCGGGCCACCCGGTTGCTCAGACCGAGCCAGATCAGCACCCCACCCGTCCCAAGGGTGAAGAGATTCGCCTCGGTGGAGAAGGACGCGAACCGGCCACCGACGAGCGACAGGCAGACGAGGACGGGAACGGAGACGGCGGGCCGGTCCCAGACGCGGGGGGCCTCCACGGTGAGGTCGTGCGGCTGCTCCATCCCGCAATTCTTCCCGGTATCACGGAACGCGGGAAGACCAACACTCCCCGGAGCTGACCCTGATCTTCCAGACCGACGGATCGATGACGGCCGAAGGCCGGCGTCAGCCGATCAGCGCCGCGTCCAGCTGACCGCGGATCGACTCGACCACCTGCTCGACGGTGCCCCGACCGGTGAACCCGGCCGCGAACGTGTGCCCACCACCGCCCAGCGCCACCGCGACCCGGCTGACGTCCACCGCGCCCTTGCTGCGCATCGACACCGCCCACTCGGCAGGCTTGGTCTGCTTCACCACACAGCTCACGTCCGCCTCGGCGGTGCAGCGCACCGAGTCGATGAGTGCCTCCAGCACGTACGGCCGCTGGTCGTGCCGGGCCAGGTCGTCGAGCGTGGCGAAGGTCCAGACCAGGCCCCGACCTCCGGCGGCGGCCGGCTCCAGTCGAGCCCGGCCGAGCACCTCACCGAAGAGGCGGACCGCGCCGAAGGGCCGGGTGTCGAAGACCCGCCGGGAGATGTCACCCGGCGAGATGCCGGTCGCCAGCAATCGGGCGGCCATCTGATGCACCGCCGGAGTGGTCGCCTCGAACCGGAACGAACCGGTATCAGTGGTCAGCGCCACGTAGAGGCACTCGGCGATGGCCGGATCCACCACCACCTCGAGCCGGGCCAGCAGCTGTTCGGCAACAACCGACGTGGCCGCCGCACCCGGGTCGACCAGGTTGACAGTGCCGAACCCGGGGTTGGAGGCGTGGTGGTCGAGCACCAGCGCCGCACCCGCCGACGACAACCGCCCGGCCAACTCGCCGAGACGCGACTCGCTCGCCGCGTCGAAGCAGATCACCAGATCGGGCGCCGGGTCGGCGGCGTCCGCCGGGACCAGCAGGTCCAGCCCGGGCAGCCCCCGGAACGGCTCCGGCACCTCCGGTGGCCCGGGAAAGGTCGCCTGCACGTCGCGTACGCCGAACTGCCGCAGGCCCAGACCGAAGCCGAGCATGCTGCCCAGCGCGTCGCCGTCCGGGTTGATGTGGCAGATCAGCAGCACCCGGGCGGTCGGCGGGAGAGCCCGCACCAACGCCTCGGCCGCGGCCCAGTCCGCCTCGGCGGGGCCGAGCCCGGCTGCCCCGGCGAACGGGGCGCTGGCGGTGCTGGTCACCGCGTTTCCCCACCCCGCGGGGTTTCCTTGACGTCGGTGGCCTCGTCGGCCTCGTCCGTCTCGTCTGCCTCATCGGTCTCGTCGTCCACCCGGTACGGCTGGGCCTCGCCCGCGTACTTCGCCTGGGCGGCGAGCCGCTGCACCTCGGCGTCGGCGTTGCGGGCGGCGGCGAGCAGGTCGTCGATGTGCTTTACCTGGTCCTGCACGTCGTCGAGGACGAACGTGAGGGTCGGCGAGTGGCGCAGCCCGAGGGCCTTGCCGACAGTGCTGCGTAGCAGCCCCTTGGCGCTCTCCAGCGCCGCCGCGGTGTCCGCCTGGGCCACCGAGTCACCGAGCACTGTGTAGAAGACCGTCGCGTCACGCAGGTCAGCGGTAATCCGGGCATCGGTGATGGTGATCATCCCGAGCCGCGGGTCCTTGATCTGGCTCCGCACCACCGACGCGACCAGCTCACGCACCCGTTCCGCGTGCCGGCGTACCTTGGCCGGATCAGACATCTCGCCACCTCCACGGCGTCCTGCTTCCGGTCGACCCGGCGGCCCGGAGGCCGCCGGCCGACCGGCCAACATCTCGAACATTACCTTCGGGGCCGCTCCGGTCGCCCGGCACAGCCGGCACCATGGTCAGTCGTCGTCCACGCCGTAGAGCCGGCGTCGGACGGACAGCAACTCGACCTCGGGGCGATTGGCCACCAGGCGCTCACAGGAGTCGAGCACCTCGCGGACGTGCGCCGTTTCGGCGGCCACCACGGCCACCGCCAGCTGCGCTCGACCATGCAGGTCGAGCGCACCCACCTCGGCGGCCGACACCTCGAAGCGGCGCAGCGCCGCCACGATCGGCCGTACATATGATCTCTTGGCTTTGAGCGACCGGGAGTCGCCCGGCAGCAGCAGGTCGAAGACCGCGGTTCCGGTGAACATCGCCCCGGACGATACCGCCAACCCGCCCCGCATGATCAAGGGGTTTACGCCGAGTGGCGTAAACCCCTTGATCAGCGTGTCACTGCCGGATCAGGCGCGAACCTTCTCCCGCATCTCGAAGGTCTCGATGACGTCGCCGACCTGGACGTTGTTGTAACCACCCAGGGTCAGACCACACTCGAAGCCCTCGCGGACCTCGGTTGCGTCGTCCTTGAACCGCTTGAGCGAGCTGATCGTGAGGTTGTCCGCCACGACCGCCCCGTCTCGCAGCAGGCGCGCCTTGGCGTTGCGCCGAAGGACACCGGACCGGACGATGCAACCGGAGATGTTGCCGATCTTGGACGAGCGGAAGACGTCGCGGATCTCCGCGCTGCCCAGCTCGACCTCCTCGTACTCCGGCTTGAGCAGGCCCTTGAGCGCTGCCTCGATCTCCTCGATGGCCTGGTAGATGACGGTGTAGTACCGGATCTCCACGCCCTCGCGGTCGGCCATCTCACGGACCTTGTTCGAGGCCCGCACATTGAAGCCGATGATCGTGACCGGCTCGGACGAGGCACTTGCGAGCATGACGTTGCTCTCGGTGATCGCGCCCACGCCCCGGTCGAGGACCTTGAGCTGGACCTCCTCGGGGATGTCGAGGTTGAACAGCGCGTCCTCGAGAGCCTCCACCGAACCGGAGACATCGCCCTTGAGGATGAGGTTGAGCGAGGTCTTCTCGCCCTCCTTGAGCTGCTCCATGAGCGTCTCGAGGGTGGCCCGACCACGGGAGTTGGCGAAGGACGCCGCCCGCCGCCGTGCCTGCCGCTGCTCGGCGATCTGCCGCACCGTGCGGTCGTCCGCCGCAGCCAGGAACGTGTCTCCCGCGCCGGGCGGCGCGGTCAGACCCAGCACCATGACCGGACGCGCCGGCCCAGCCTCGGTGAGCTGGTTGCCGTTCTCGTCGAGCATGGCCCGAACCCGGCCGTGCGCCCCACCGGCGACGATCGAGTCGCCCGCCCGCAGGGTGCCCTTCTGCACCAGCACCGTTGCCACCGCACCGCGACCCTTGTCCAGGTGTGCCTCGATGGCCACACCCTGCGCCGGCCCGTCGATCGGAGCGGTCAGCTCCAGCGACGCGTCGGCGGTCAGCAGGACAGCCTCGAGCAGTTCCTCGATGCCGATGCCCGGCTTGGCTGCCACGTTGACGAACATGGTCTCGCCGCCGTACTCCTCGGCGACCAGGCCGTACTCGGTCAGCTGCTGGCGGACCTTGTCCGGGTTGGCGTCCGGCTTGTCGACCTTGTTGACCGCGACCACGATCGGCACGTCGGCCGCCTTGGCGTGGTTCAACGCCTCGATCGTCTGCGGCATCACACCGTCGTCGGCCGCGACGACCAGGATCACGATGTCCGTGACCTGGGCACCACGAGCACGCATGGCGGTGAACGCCTCGTGACCCGGGGTGTCGATGAAGGTGACCGCCCGGTCCTCGCCCTCGTGCGGGACGTGGACCTGGTAGGCACCGATGTGCTGGGTGATGCCACCCGCCTCACCGGCCACGACGTTCGCCTTACGGATGGCGTCGAGCAGCTTGGTCTTACCGTGGTCGACGTGACCCATGACGGTCACCACCGGCGCACGGCTGACCAGACGCTCCTCGGCCACCTCCGCGTCGAGGTCGATGTTGAACTGCGCGAGCAGCTCGCGGTCCTCGTCCTCCGGGCTGACGATCTGGATGTCGAAGCCCAGGTGCTCACCCAGCAGGTGCAGGGTGTCGTCAGAACAGGACTGGGTCGCTGTCACCATCTCGCCCAGGTTGAACATCTCCTGGACCAGCGAACCCGGGTTGGCGTTGATCTTGTCCGCGAAGTCGGACAGCGAGGCGCCACGGGAGAGCCGGACGATCTGACCCTGACCCCGGGGAGCACCCGAGCTCATGGTCGGAGCCGACAGGTTGTCGAACTCCTGTCTGCGCTGCTTCTTGGACTTGCGACCGCGCGTCGGCCGACCACCCGGACGCCCGAAGGCACCCGCGGCGCCGCCGCCACGGCCACGACCGCCCGCACCCGGACGACCGCCGCCACCAGCCGGACCACCCGGACGGAAACCGCCACCGGGAGCACCAGCACCGCCGCCGGGACCGCCACGGTAGCCACCGCCACCGCCGGCACCCGCGCCGCCACCAGGGCCGCCTCGGTAACCGCCGCCGCCACCGGCGCCGCCGCCGGGACCACCGCGGAAGCCACCGCCACCGCCACCGGGACGACCTGCGCCGCCACCGCCACCGGGACGACCGGCGCCACCGGGACCGGGGCGACCGGCAGCCGGCCGCTGGCTCGGCATGGACGCCGGGCTGGGCCGCGGCGGCATGGAGTTCGGGCTCGGCCGCGGCGGCATGCCCGCCGGGCTGTTGGGCCGAGGGCCACCCGCACCGGCGGCCGGGGGCCGCTGCTGCTGGCCACCCTGGATGCCGAACGGGTTGTTACCGGCACCGCGCGCCGGCGGACGACCGCCCGGCCGGGCACCCGGACCGGGAGCCGGCGTGCTCGGACGAGCTGCCGGCGAACCGGGACGGGGCGGCATCGCCGCAGGACCCGGCCGAGGGCCGGGGCGGTTGCCACCGTCTGCCGGAGGCTCCCGGCGAACGGGGTTGTCCCGCTGCTGCTGGCGGGCGGCCTGCGCGGCCTTGACCGCAGCCTCCTGCTCAGCCTTCAGCGCGGCGGCACGCGCCTCCGCGGCCGCCACCTCGATGTCGTGGGCACTCGCCGGCTTGGCGACCGGGGTCACCGTCTGCGGTGCACCGGGAACCGGACCCTTGGGCTTCGGACCGGGTGCCGGCGCGGCCGGCCGCCGAGGCGGCATCGGCTTGGCCGAAACCCGGGGCGCGCCCGGGGCCGGGGTTGGCGTCGGGGTCGGGTTTGAAGCCGGCGTCGACGCGGGCGCCGACGGGGCGGCCGGAGCCGGGGCTCCGGCGGACGCGACGAATGCGTTACGCAGCCGCCGGGCGACGGGCGCCTCGACGGTGCTGGACGCGGACTTCACGAACTCGCCCATTTCCTTCAGCTTGGCGAGAACGGTCTTACTCTCGACCCCGAGCTCTTTTGCAAGCTCGTGTACGCGGGCCTTGCCTGCCACTGCACTCCTCACTCCGAGGTCGTGCGGGCAGCACCCGCAGCGACCTCACTCGTGCACTTGAAGCCTGGTCATTTCAGGGACTTCATCGTGTGCTCATGTCGGTCGTCCTACCCTGCTAGCGACCCTCGCCCGGTCGGGCTGACCGGACGTAGTGGTTGGCGCATCGACGTGTTCCGCCAGCGCACCGTGGTCGAGGACCTCGGTGCTGCGCAGCGCACGCCCGAAGGCGCGGCGGCGCACTGCCAGCGCGAAGCAGGCCGGATCCGGGTGCATGTTCGCTCCCCGACCCGGCAGCCTGCGGCGCGGATCAGGCCGGAGGCTGTGACCAGCCTCGTCCCTGACCGCGACGATCCGCAGCAATTCGCTGGCCGGCGCACGTTGCCGGCAACCCACACAGGTGCGCTCCGGCTGCGCGCGTCGTACCACTGGAGGAAGTCTACCCCTAGCTCCCCGAGATCGCGCCGCCCGGCTCCCGCACGTGATCAGTTACCCCACGAGCAGCCGGTGCGGTCTGCTCCGCATCGGAGCGAATGTCGATCCGCCAACCGGTCAATCGGGCCGCGAGTCGGGCATTCTGCCCCTCCCGACCGATCGCGAGCGAGAGCTGGAAGTCGGGAACGGTCACCCGCGCCGCCCGGTTGGCCAGGTCGACCACCTCGACCCGCAGCGCCTTGGCCGGCGACAAAGCGTTACCGACGAAGGTGGCCGGGTCGTCCGACCAGTCGATGATGTCGATCTTCTCACCGTGCAGCTCGCTCATCACGGCACGCACCCGCTGACCCATCGGGCCGATGCAGGCGCCCTTGGCGTTCACCCCGGGCACTGTGGAGCGGACGGCGATCTTCGTGCGATGGCCCGCCTCACGGGCGATCGCGCCGATCTCCACGGTGCCGTCGGCGATCTCCGGCACCTCCAGCGCGAAGAGCTTCTTGACCAGCGCCGGGTGCGACCGGGACAGCGTGATCTGCGGCCCGCGCATGCCCTTGGCCACGTGCACCACGACGCAGCGGACCCGCTCGCCATGCGTGTACCGCTCGCCGGGCACCTGCTCGGACTGCGGCAGCACGCCCTCCAGCTTGCCCAGGTCGACGCTGACGATGCCCTTCTCGGTACGCGTCTCGTGCGCCTGCACCACGCCGGTGACCAGGTCACCCTCGCGGCCGACGTACTCACCGAAGTGCACCTCGTCGGTGGCCTCCCGCAGCCGCTGGAGGATCACCTGCTTGGCGGTCATGGCGGCGATCCGGCCGAAGTCGTGCGGAGTGTCGTCCCACTCCCGCACCAGGCTGCCGTCGGCATCCATTTCCTGCGCGTACACCAGGGCGGCACCCGACCTGCGGTCGATCTCCACACGGGCGTGCGGCTCGGCCCCGTCGGTGTGCCGGTAGGCGGTCAGCAACGCGGTCTCGATCGCCGCGAGAATCGTGTCGAACGGGATCTCCCGCTCGCGCTCGAGTGCGCGCAGCGCCGCGAGGTCGATGTTCACCTCTCCTCGTCCTCCACATCATCTTCGTCGTCGATGTCGTCTGAATCGTCGATCTCGTCGGAATCGTCCGCGTCGGCGAACTCGTCGTCCGGCTCACCGAGCTCGGCGAGCCGGGTGAATTCGACCTGCACGCGGCCGGGGCCCAGCTGGGCGTACGCCCAGGCGGCGCGGCCGCCATCGGTCTCCAGGTGCACGTTCTCGTCATCGGCCGCGACCACCCGGCCGGTCAGCTGACGGTCACCGGCGGGCTGCTCGCCCCGCTGGCCGGGCAGCGCGGCCGCGCCCCGGGCGGTGACCTTGACCAGTCGGCCCACGTTGCGCCGCCAGTGGCGGGGCAGGGTGAGCGGCCGGTCGACGCCGGGCGAGCTGACTTCCAGCTGGTACTCGCCGGCGACGATGTCGCCACCGGTCTCCTCCGCGGCGTCCAGCGCGGCCGAGACCGCGCGGGAGACGTCCGCGACGGCGTCCAGGTCGATCCCGCCGTCGGTGTCCACCATCACCCGCACCACGTGTCGTCGGCCAGCCCGGGAAACCGACAGGTCCTCCAGGTCGTAGCCGGCGTCGTTGACCACCGGCTCGATCACGGCCCGCAGTCGGTCCCGTCGGGCGGCGAGGTCACCGCCGCGGGGGCCCGCAGCACCGCGGGGTCGACCCGTCGGCCTGGTGGCACGGCCACGCTGCGTCATCTCCGCACCCTCTCCCTGGTCGACGGGGCCGGTCGTCCCGCCATGCCGGCACGCCACCGGAGTGGACACGCCGGTGGTTGCGCAGAGCGTAACGCGCCTGCCCGGCGGCGGACCGGGCGGCGCACCGACGCCGGTGCCCCCCGGACCGGCACGGATGGTGTTGACTTGGCCGGTGGGGATCGGCAGAACGACACAGCGCGACCAAGTATCCGGACATTCCCGGCGAAAGCTCCTGAGTGCCGGGGCGCTGCTGGTGCTCGGTGGCGCCGTGACGCCGCTGACCGGCTGTGATCTTTTCGACCGCGACGACCAACCAGCCCCGCCGCCCGACCCGCTGCGGCCGATGGTGGACGAGTCACTCGCGCTGGCCGCCGCGTACCGGGCGAGCGCGACCGCCCATCCCGAGCTCGCCGACCGGCTCAACCCGATCGCCGAGACGCACACAGCGCACGCCACCGAGCTGGCCCGGGTGATCGGTGTGACAGTGCCGTCGGCGGCCTCCGCAGCCCCGACCGCCGCCCCGGCCGCCGATCCGAGCGGCGCGCGCGCCGCTCTGCGGGCGCTGGAGAAGACCGCTCAGCAGTCCGCCACCGCCGCCTGCGCCGCAGCGCCCGCCGAGCGGGCGGCGCTACTCGGGTCGATCGTCGCCGCCCGGGCAACTCACCAGGAGGCACTGAAGTGAGGCAGCCGTCCGCCGGGGAGGCACTCGCCGCCGCCCTGTCCGCCGAGTACGCGGCCATCTACGCCTACGGACGGATCGGTGTCCGGCTCAGCGGGGCGGCACGGGACGCGGCACGCCAGGCCGAGGCCACGCACCGACGTCGGCGTGACGCGCTGGTGGTGCAGCTCACCACGGCCGGTGGCGTCGTCCCACCGGACCGCGCCGGGTACGCCCTGCCGTTCCCGGTCACCGATCGGGCCAGCGCCCTGCGGCTCGCCGCCGAGGTGGAGGAGCGCACGGCTGCGCACTGGCGGGCCGCCCTGGCGTCCACCACCGGCGCCGACCGGGACCAGGCGCTGGCCGCCCTTGTCGAGTACGCGGTGCGGGCCACCCGGTGGCGGAAGACGGCCGGGCAGAGCCCGCTGACTGTCCCGTTTCCCGGTCGACCCACCTGAACCCGGTCCACTCCGGTTGCGGTGCGCATACCAGGTATGCATACTCCGTTGCCATGTCCATCCGTCACGGGTTGCTCGCCCTGCTCGAACGCGGCCAGATGTACGGCTACCAGCTGCGCGCCGCGTTCGAGGAGTCGACCGGCTCGACCTGGCCACTGAACATCGGGCAGGTCTACACCACGCTGTCCCGGCTGGAACGGGACGGTCTGGTGCGCCCGCTGCCGGAGAGCGAGGCCGGGCAGCGCCCGTACGAGATCACTGACGCCGGCCGGGCGGACCTGGCGCTGTGGTTCGCCACCCCGATCAGCCGTAACGACCGACCCCGCGACGAGCTGGCGATCAAGTTGGCGCTGGCGCTGACCACCCCGGGGGTCGACGTGCGGTCGGTGGTGCAGGCCCAACGCAGCGCGACGATGCGGGCCCTTCAGGAGTTGACCCGGTTGAAGTACGGCAGCAACCGGCCGGAGGACCTTCCCTGGCGCCTCGTACTGGACTCGATGGTGTTCCAGGCCGAGGCCGAGGTGCGCTGGCTGGACCACTGCGAGACCAGTCTGGTCCGGCACCAACCCAGCGGCCCGGCGCCTCCCGCTCCCCGAGCCGATGGCCCTGACGTGCGGGACGCGGCTCGATGGGCCGGCGAGGAGGCAAGACGGTGAGCGGATCGGACGACGCGGTGCTGGAGCTACGCGCCGTCCACCGCACCCACGGCGCCGGGCCGGCGGCGGTGCACGCGCTGCGCGGCGTCAGCCTGGTCGTCCGGCCCGGCGAGTTGGTCGCCGTGATGGGGCCGTCCGGCTCCGGCAAATCGACCCTGCTGGCTCTCGCCGGTGGGTTGGACCGTCCGACCGGCGGCGAGGTCCGGGTCGAGGGGCAACCACTGGGGGCACTGGACCGCCGCGGGCTGGCCCAGTTGCGCCGCCGTCGGATCGGCTACATCTTCCAGCAGCTCAACCTGCTGGGCAGTCTGAGCGCACTGGAGAACGTGGCGCTCCCGTTGGAACTCGACGGAACCAGCGGACGTCGGGCCCGCGCACTGGCCATGGCCGCGCTCACCGAGGTGGGCCTACCCGCGATGGGTGACCGTTTCCCGGACCAGCTCTCCGGCGGGCAGCAGCAGCGGGTGGCGATCGCCCGCGCGCTGGTGGGCGAACGCCGGCTGGTCCTCGCCGACGAGCCCACCGGGGCGTTGGACTCCCAGACCGGTGAGGCGGTGCTGCACCTGCTGCGCCGCCGGATCGACGCGGGCGCCGCCGGAGTGCTGGTGACCCACGAGGCGCGGCACGCCGGCTGGGCCGACCGGGTGGTGTTCCTCCGCGACGGCGTGCTGGTCGACACGACGGCACCGCTGGGCAGTGTCGAGCAGCTGCTGTCCGGCAGCGACCGGTGACCAGTCGCCGTCCGACGCGGGCCCCCGGTCGGGCCGACATCGCGACGCCGCGGCCGGTCGCGCCGCCTGCCCCGGTCGGCCGGCGGCGGTTCGCCGAGCTGACCGGCTCCTGGCGGGCCGCGCTGCGGATCGCCCGGCGGGAGTCACGCCGGTCCCGGCGGCGGACCGCACTGGTGCTCGCGATGATCGCCATGCCGGTGGCGGCGCTGGCCTTCCTGGCGGCGAGCTACGACATGGCCGAGCTGACCCCACAGGAACGCGTCGACCGCCGGCTCGGCGTTGCCGACGCGCAGTTGCAGTGGATCGCCAACGCCCCGGTGAGGCAGGACGAGTGGGGTGAGGGCTGGTACACCCGCGATGGGGAACTCCCCGCGAAGGTCACCGCGGCCCAGCTGACCGCACTGCTCGGGCCGGGCAGCCGGGTCACCGAGGTGCGTCCGCACGTCCCGCTGACCCTGCGCGGCCCGCACCGCGACGAGGTAGTGGATGGTCGGGTGCTGGACCTCACCGACCCGCTGGCCCGTGGGCTGGTGCGGTTCCGGGCCGGCCGGGCGCCGCAGCAGCCCGGTGAGGTCGCTGTCAGTCCGAGGGCGCTGCGTCGCCTGGACCTGCGCCTCGGCCACGCCGTGGCCGCCGCCGACGGCAGCAGGGCGTACACAGTGGTGGGGGTGGTCGAGTTTCCCGACGACCTCGGACCGGTGGTGGCGCTGCACCCGGGGGCCGTGCCATCGACCGGTCCGGAGCCGGACGGAGTCTGGCTGGCGGACGTGCCGGGCACCGTCGACGCGGCGCTGGTGTCCCGGCTCAACGACAGTGGGGTGGTGGTCACCGCGCGACACCGGATCGGCGCGGCGACCGGAGCGGACCGGACGTGGCTGGGGTCGATCATGGGGGACAACCCGAACGACCTGAGCACCGGCGTCCTGATCGCCGGCCTCGGGCTGTTGGAGGTCGTCCTGCTGGTCGGGCCGGCCTTCGCCGTCGGCGTCCGTCGCCGCCGACGCGATCTGGCGCTGGTCGCGGTGGCGGGCGGGGACGCCGCCCAGCTTCGCCGGGTCGTGCTGGCCGACGGTGTGGTGCTGGGTGTGCTGGGGGCCGCCGCCGGCCTGCTGGTCGGCGTCGGCGCGGCGTTCGCCGGTCGCCCGCTGATGGAGCAGTACGTCTTCAGCGCCCGTTTCGGCGGCTACCGCTGCTGGCCGGCCGCGCTGGTCCTGCTCGGGGGCGTCGCGGTGCTGGCCGGGGTGCTCGCCGCGCTGGCGCCGGCCTGGACCGCCGCCCGGCAGGACGTCAGCGCCGGGCTCGCCGGACGACGCACCCCAGCGAAATCCCCGGGCCGGTGGTTGGCTCTCGGGCTGGCGCTGGTGGTCGGCGGTGCGGGGCTGGCGGCGTTCGGAGCCACCCGGATTTCCCCCGCGGTGGTACTCACCGGGCTGATCCTCGGCGAGTTGGGCCTGGTCTGCTGCACGCCCACGCTCCTCGGGATGCTCGCCCGCCTCGGCCGGGTGTTGCCGCTGGCCCCACGGATCGCGCTGCGCGATGCCAGCCGCAACCGGGCCGCCGCGGCACCGGCCATCTGCGCCGTGATGGCCGCCGTCGCCAGCAGCGTCGCCCTCGGCGGATACCTGGCCAGTGACGGCGCCCGCGACGCGCGCGCCTACCGGCCGGCGCTGCCGACCGGCCACGTCATGGTCAGCCCGGTCGGATCGGCCGGGCAGCCCACGCTGGCCCAGATCACCGACGCGGCCCGGAATCACCTCGGGGTCGGCGCGGTCGCCCCGGTGCAGACACCGAGCTGCGGGGCGGGGCGCACCGGCTACTGCGACATCGCACCAGTGCTTCCCCTGAACCGGGCCTGCCCCTGGCAGCCCGGCGTTCAACTCCCTGCGGCGCAGCGCGAGCAGGCCCGCGCCGACCCCCGCTGCCAGAACCGCGAGGCGGACTACTTCGGCGGCTACGTGGAACCCGGAGTCGACGACGGGACCGCACTCCCCCTGCTCACCGGCGTAGACCCGGCGACGACCGCCGCCGCCGCGGCCGTGCTGCGCGCCGGTGGCGTGGTGGTGACCGACCCGCGCTACCTGCACGACGGCCTGGTGACCGTCCGGGTCACCGAGGTGGAGGCCGGGCCGGACGCGCCGGTCACCGCCCACGACCTTCCGGGGTACGCGCTGCCGCGGGCGACCGGCCAGTCCCGTCTGCTGCTGTCCGCCGCCGCCGCCCGGCAACTCGGCGTGAGCTGGTCTCAGACCGGCTGGGTGATCGGCACCACGACCCCGCCCGACGAGGAGCAACAGGCACGGTTCGCCGCCGTCCTGCGGCCATTCGGGACGCTCGCGCTGAGCGTGGAGAACGGCGGTGCCCCCCGCGACGTCTCGCCGTTGCTCCTGCTGCTCGCGGCGGCGGCCGGGCTGATCACCGTGGGGGCGGCCGGGATCGCCACCGCGCTCGCCGCCGCCGAGGGACGCGCCGAGCTGACCACCCTCGCGGCCGTCGGCGCGGCCCCAGCGGTACGCCGGCTGCTGGCGATCTGCCAGGCCGGTGTCATCGCCGGTCTCGGCTCGGTGCTGGGCATCGTGGCCGGCCTCGGCACCGCCGCGATCGTGCTGGTCTCGGTGAACCGGCAGTACGCCAGTGACTGGCCGGCATCAGACCCGTACCCCTTTTTGGTGCCGTGGCCCGCGCTCGGGGTTCTGGTGCTGGTGCCGGTGGTGGCGATGCTCGGGGCGGGCCTGTTCACTCGGGCCCGGCTGCCGATCGAACGGCGACTGGACTGACCGATCCGCCGGGCGGCCGAAAGGGGGACCGGGCGGGGGTGCCGCCGGGGCCGGGCAGCCGGCAGACTGATCGGCGTGTCAGTGCTGGGAAGAGTCACCCGTCGGCTCGGTCATCATCGTTGGTTCGGCAAGGCGGCGCGTCTGCTGGTCCCCGCCGATCGGGTGGTCGGTCGCCTCACCCGGGGCCGGGTGGTCGCGCTGGGCCTGATCCCGTCCCTGGTGATCACCACGACCGGCCGCCGTTCCGGTAAGCCCCGCAGCAATCCGCTGGTCTTCGTGCCCGACGGCGACGCGTTCGTGGTGATCGGCTCCAACTGGGGGCAGACCCAGCACCCCGGTTGGGCGATGAACCTGCTCGCCGATCCCGCCGCCGAGGTGGACGTGAAGGGGCGGCGGGTCGCGGTGCGGGCCGAGCGGGCGTCCGGCGCCGAACGGGAGCGGTTGTGGCAGTTGCTGGTCACCGAGTGGCCCGCGTACCGCACGTACGTGCAGCGGGCCGGCGGCCGGGAGATCCACATCTTCCGGCTGGCCCCGACCGGGCGCGGCGCGCCCGAAGCTCCGCCGCCGGCTGGCTAGGCTGACGCTCGGTAGTCAAGGCGAGGTGGTCCCGTGAGCGCGAGGAGTGAGCCGGGGTTGCGAGCCCCGCAGCCGCGAGCAAAGGCGGTCCCGTGAGCGCGAGGAGTGAGCCGGGGTTGCGAGCCCCGCAGCCGCGAACAGAGCTGGTCCGGTGAGTGAGCAGGCCGGCGTCGACCGGGGCGTCGACGATCGACGGTGGACGGTCGCGGAGCAGGTCGCCGGGGCGGTCCGACGGCGGTTCCCGGCCGATGCGCTAGCGATCGCGGTGCACGGGCCTCTGGCGCACGGTGACGACGACGGCGGCGGGGACCGCGAGGCGGGAATGCTGGTGGTCACCTATCGGCCCGGGACGGGCCCGCCGCCGGCGACCCGGCGGGTGGACGGGGTGCTCGTCGACCTGACAGTGGCCGCCGCCGAGGACTACCTGGCCCAGGCCCGGGTGCTCTCCCCGCTCTGGCCGCTGACCGCCGACCGGTACGTCACCACGCAGGCGTTGCACGATCCGACGGGTTGGTTGCGGACGCTGCGCGACGAGCATCTCGGCCGGCTGGCCCGGGCCCGGCCGGCGGAGTTCAGCACGGCGGCCCGGCAGGCGTGGTACCGGGGCAGCGCGGCGCACTCCCGGGCGGCCCGGCTCGCCGAGTGGTACGAGACCGATCAGGCTCTGCTGATGCTCGGTGAGGCCCGGCTGGCGGCGGCCACGGTGACCGGTCTGCTGAGTCGCACCTACTTCCGTGACCCGGGGGACGCGGTGCGGCGCACCGGGTTGGCCGGGGCGGACATGACCGAGGTGGGTGTGGTGCTGGCCCGGCAGGCCGAGGAGTTGGCCGCCCGTGGTCGCGCGGTCGACGGCACGATCGACGAGCTGCTCAGCACCTGAGGCGCGTCACAGCCCGCCCGGTACGCCGATCAGCGAGCCGATCAGGTAGGTGGCGCCGGCCGCTGCGGCGCCCAGCAGCAGCTGGCGCAGCCCACTGGTCCACCAAGGACGGTTGGTGAAGCTGGCCACCACGGCACCGGCGGCGAACAGCCCGAGCCCGCCGACGGCGAGCGCCAGCCACAACTCGGTGGCGCCGAGCAGGTACGGCAGAAGCGGGACCAGCGCGCCGACCGAGAAGAACAGGAACGACGAGATCGCCGCGGCCCACGGGCTGGGCTGGTCGTCGGGGTCGACGCCCAGCTCCTCGCGGACGTGCACCCGCAGCGCCTCCTCCGGGTCGCGCCGCACCGCCTCGGCGACCTGGGTGGCAAGGTCCCGGGGCAGACCCCGGGCCACCCACGCGTCGGCCAACTCCCGGGCCTCCGCCTCGGGGTGCCGTTCCAATTCCCGTCGCTCCTTGGCCACCTCGGCGGCGACCTGCTCGTTGGCGGAGCGCACGCTGGTGTACTCGCCGAGCCCCATGGAGATCGCACCGGCGACGAGGCCGGCGCTGCCGGTGAGCACGATGCTGCGCGGCGACACTCCGCCACCGCCGACGCCGGCGATCAGGGCGATGTTGGTGACGAGGCCGTCCATCGCGCCGAAGACGGCCGGGCGAAGCCAGCCGCCGGAGACGTCCGCGTGGTGCGCCTCGCGCAGCGCCGCTGGGGTGTCGGTCACGGCAGGGTCAGGATCTCGTGGCCGTCGTCGGTCACCACGATGGTGTGCTCGAACTGCGCCGTCCACTTCCGGTCCTTGGTGACCACGGTCCACCCGTCGTCCCACATGTCGTACTGGTAGGTGCCGAGGGTGATCATCGGCTCGATGGTGAACGTCATGCCCGGCTCCATGATGTCGGTGGGGCGCGGGCTGTCGTAGTGCGGCACGTAGAGGCCGCTGTGGAAGGTCTCGCCGATGCCGTGGCCGGTGAAGTCGCGGACCACGCCGTAACCGAACCGCTTGGCGTACGACTCGATGACGCGGCCCACCACGTTGATCTGGCGACCCGGGGCGACGGCGCGGATGCCGCGCATCATCGCCTCGTGGGTCCGCTCGACCAGCAGCCGGGCCTCTTCGCTGACCTCGCCGACGCAGAACGTGGCGTCGGTGTCACCGTGCACTCCACCGATGTACGCGGTCACGTCGACGTTGATGATGTCGCCGTCATGGAGGACCGTGGTGTCCGGGATGCCGTGGCAGATGACCTCGTTGAGGCTGGTGCAGCAGGACTTCGGGAAGCCCTTGTAGCCCAGCGTCGACGGGTACGCGCCGTGGTCGCAGAGGAACTCGTGCACCACCTTGTCGATCTCGTCGGTGGTCACGCCGGGCTTGCAGTGCTCGCCGGCGAGCTGGGTCGCCTGGGCGGCGAGCCGGCTGGCGAGCCGCATCTTCTCGATGGTTTCCGGCGTCTGCACGTGCGAGCCACGCCACTCCTGCGGGCGCGCCTTGCCCACGTACTCCGGTCGGGCGATCTGAGATGGCACCGGTCGCATCGGGGAGAGCGTGCCTGGTGTCAGCGGCGGACGGACGGTCATGCCGCAAGCCTATCGCCGGGGCCGCTGGTGACCCGCGCCACGGCCGCCCGGTGGAGGTTGTTGCCCTGCCAGGGTGGCTGTGCCATGGTGTCAGCGTGGATCAAGGGGGAGCACCGCCCGTCTTCTCCGCCAGCGCCGAGATCGACGGTGACCACCTCCACGTCGTGGTGGCCGGCGAGGTCGACATGGCGACCGCGGACACGATGCTCCAGACGGCGCTGCGTGAGCCCGCCGGGAAGATCACTCTCGACCTGAGTGCTGTCACCTTCTTCGACTCGGCCGCCATCCACGCCCTGGTCCGACTCGCCCAGCAGTTTCCGGGGCGGCTCACCGTTCGTCCGTCCCGGCAGGTCCGTCGGGTGCTGGAAATCTCCGGCCTCGGCGAGCAGGGCTGGCTCGACCCGGCCTAGGGCCGGCGCCCGCCGCGCGCGGTCAGTCCTGCAACTGCCGGCGCAGCGTCACCTCGGTGCCCTGAGCGGTACGCAGTACCGACAGTTCGCCCAGCGCTCTGATCAGGTCCAGGCCCCGGCCCCGGAAGCCGGAGCCGGTCGACTCCCGCCACTGCCCGCTGTCGCGCACAGTGGCCGTCACCGTCCGATCCTCGATGGCCACCTCCACACTGATCATGGCCTCGGCCGGGTGGACCGGGTGCTCGATGGCGTTGGCGGCGGCCTCGGAGACGGCGACGGTCAGGTCGAACAGGTCGGTCTCGCCGACGGAGTGCGCGACCAGGAAGTCCTCCAGCCGCTTCCGCAGCACGCTGAGCCGGGTCGGGTCCGCCGGTAGCCGTAGCGCGAAGCGGTTCAGCTCCGCCGCCTCCAGGGCGAGGACCGCCACGTCGTCGCGGCGTGGCCGTCCGGTGACCCGCTCGACGACCGCGTCGATCAGGTCCACCACGTGCTCGCTCGGGGTGGCCGCGTCAACGCGGAGCTGGGCCAGTGCGGCATCGATGCCCAGCTGACGGTCCTCGATCAGCCCGTCGGTGTAGAGCAGCAGTCGAGTGCCGGCCGGCAACTCGCCCTCGACCGACTCGTACGTCGCTGCGGGGAGGGCGCCGACCGGTGGACCGAGCGCCCGGTCGTGCAGGAACGCCACGTCACCTCCGGTGATCAACAGTGGGGGCGGGTGACCGGCGCTCGCGTACCGCAGCCGACCGGTGCGGGGGTTGAACAGCAGGCAGACCACTGTCGCGAAGGAGTGGCCCTCGGTGGAGCCGACCAGCCGGTTGAGCCGGGTCAGCGACTCACCCGGATCGAAGCCCTCCAGCACGTACGCCCGCAGCGCGTTGCGCAGTTGCCCCATCGCCGCGGCGGCCCGGACGCCCTTGCCGACCACGTCGCCGATGACCAGCACCAGCTCGTCACTGTCCAGCGCGATCGCGTCGTACCAGTCGCCGCCCACCTCGACGTCGGCGCTGCCGGGCAGGTAACGGCTGGCCACCACCGCGCCGGGCAGTTGGGGCAGTGACCGGGGCAGCAGGCTGTGCTGAAGGGTGGTGGCGATGCGGTGTTCGGCCTCGTAGAGCTGGGCGTTCTCCAGTCGCACCCCGACGAGCCTGGCCAGCTGGGTCAGCGCGGCGTCGTCGGCCTGCGCCTCGTCGCCGGCCGCCCGCCAGACCTGCAACTCACCGAGCTGCTTGCCGGTGGTGCCGGTCAGCTCGGCCACAAAGGACGGGTCGGCGGCGGTGGTGCCGCCGGCGTCCGCCTCGAAGCGGGCCTCGGCCGCGGTGACCACCACCCGAGCCGCCTCGGCGAGGCTCAACGCGTGCCGGGCGGCGACCTGGAGCACGTCGGCGGTGGATCGGGCGGTGTTCACCGCCACCGCCGCGTCGGCCAGCGCCCGGAGCCGGCGGATGATCTGCCCCCGCAGCTGGCCCAGCTCGACGTTGGCCCGCACCCGGGCGACCAGCTCCTGCGCGGAGAACGGCTTGGTGAGGTAGTCGTCGGCGCCGACGCCGAGACCGGCGACGGCCTCCGCGGAGCCGGCGCGGGCGGAGAGCAGCACGATCGGCACATGCCGGGTACGCGAGTCCGAGCGCAGCGCGCTCACCAGCCCGAACCCGTCCAGCCGGGGCATCATCACGTCGGTGAGCACCAGGTCGAACCCGCCCTCGCGGGCCAGCGACAGGGCATCGAGCCCGTCGTTCGCTGTGACCACGTCCCAGGTCGGGGAGAGCAGCCGACTGACGTGCTCCTGCAGGTCGGCGTTGTCGTCGACGACCAGGATCCGGCCGGCCGAGGTGCCCTTCGCCGGCTGACGGTCGAGTTCGGGTGTCGCCGCGACACCGGCCCACAGCGCGGTTTCCGCCACGAAGAGCCGGGCCTGCTCGGGCTCACCCACGGGCAGCGGGTCGAACGCCGCCACCCGGTCCGCCGGCAGGTGCGCCGAGCCGAACGGCACGGTCACCGTGAAGGTGCTGCCCACGTCGACCTGGCTGGTCAACCCGACCTCACCGCCGTGCATCTCGACCAGTTCCCGGACCAGCGCGAGGCCGATGCCGGTGCCTTCGTGGGTGCGGGCCCGCGCCCCGGGGACCCGGTGGAATCGTTCGAAGACGTGCGGCAGCTCGTCCGGGACGATGCCGATGCCGGTGTCCGTCACCTCCAGCCGGGCCGCGCCCCCGACGGGCCGGATCCGCACCCGGATCTCGCCGTCGAAGGTGAATTTGACAGCGTTCGACACCAGGTTGAGGACGATCTTCTCCCACATGTCCCGGTCGACGAAGACCGGCGTCGGCAGCGGCGGACAGTCCACCACCAGTCGTAATCCGGCCCGGTCGGTGGCCGAGCGGAAGGTGCTGGCCAGCCGGGCGGTGTAACCGGCGAGGTCGGTGGGCTGGTAGCGGGCGGCGAGCCGACCAGACTCCAGTCGGGAGAAGTCCAGCACGGTGTTGACCAGCTTGAGCAGGCGCAGCGCGTTGCGGTGCATCATGGTGAGCCGGTCGGTCTCGGTGGCGGGCAGCTCCGGGTCGGCCAGCATGTCCTCCAGTGGGCCGAGCACCAGGGTCAGCGGGGTGCGGAACTCGTGGCTGACGTTGGCGAAGAAGTTGGTCTTCGCCCGGTCCAGCGCGGCCAACTCGGCGGCGCGGGCCCGTTCCTGCTCGTACGCCCGCTGGGTGCCGACCGCCCGGGAGATCTGGGCGGCGACCAGTCCGAGGAAGTCGCGGTAGTCGTCGCTGAGCGGCAGCTGACGGGCCACGCCGACGACCAGCGCGCCGACCGTCTGGCTGGTCGCCGTGAGCGGCAGCACGAGCGCCTGGTCGGCGGCGTCGACAGGCAACACGTCGAGCAGAGTGGCCACCTCGATCGTGGCGGGCGCGCCGTCGGCGGTCAGCCGGGCCGACAACTGCGCTGTGACATCGACGGCGGGCGGGGTGGTGCCGGTGCAACCGGCCAGGGTGAGCTGGTCGTTGTCGTCGGCCAGATAGATCAGGGCGAACGGCACGTCCGCCCGGTGCCGGCCGAGCACCCCGGCGGCGGCCCGGCCCAGTTCCGTGGCGCTGCCGATGTCGCTCAGCTCGGCGCCCAACTCGGACAACGCCCGCAGCCGACGCTCGCCGAGCACCCGCCCGGTGGTCTCGCTGACGATGCAGTAAACGCCACTGACCGAGCCGTCGTCACCGCGGATCGGGTCGTACGAGACGTTGAAGTAGGTCTGCTCGACAAAGCCGTAACGGTCCAGCAGGAAGGGATGGTCCTCACCCCGGTAGGAACGGCCGGCGCTCCGGACGTCGTCGAGCAGCGGGCCGAGCACCGCCCAGGTCTCCGCCCAGTTCGAGCGGGCCGGCTGGCCGATCACGTCCGGGTGTTTGCCACCGATGGTCGGCCGGTAGGCGTCGTTGTAGAAGGCCAACTGCTCGTCGCCCCAGAACATGACGATCGGCGCGCTGGAGGCGAGCATCATCCCAACCGCGCTGGAGAGCGCCGGGGGCCACTGACCGGGCTCACCCAGCGGGCCGGAGGACCAGTCGAAGGAGGCCAGCCGCTCGCCCATCTCGCCGCCGGCCGCGAACGCGGCCGCCAGCATCGGTGGGGTCTCGCGGCCGGACAGGGCGGGATGCCCGATGTCCGCGCCCCCCTGGGCCGAGCTCATGCAGCCTCCCACTCCGGCCGTACCCCTCGACCGTTGATCTTCACCCGCCGTGCTCCGACTTGTACCCCAGCGAACGAGCAACGTAACGCATCACGCGCGATGGACGCTGCTTACGTACGCCGGAGCCGTCTGGCACCGGACAGTGCGGGTGGACGGCGGCTTCGAACGGTGGTGGCGGGAACGCTCTGACGAGTCAGAAGACCGGCAGTCCGTCGATGCTTGCCGCGTTCTTGGTGGCCCGGTAGGCGACCAGATCATCGGCACTACGGCGGGAGTGTGAGGTGAGTAACAGATCGCGTTCGGCCCGGAAGTCCATCAGAGGCACCGCGTATCCGCAGGAGTCACTGACCCGCTCCACGTCGACAGTGATGACCGCCCGGACGGCGTGCACGTCCGGTGGTGCGGGAAACTCGGCGAGCCGATCGGCGAAGGCGTCCTCGGTCACCGCGACGCTGCTGCCCCGACCATGCAACCGGACGATCTTCGGCGGGCCGTCGAAGGCACAGAACATCAACGTGATCCGGCCGTTGTCCCGCAGGTGGGCGATGGTCTCCGCCCCACTGCCGTGGTAGTCGAGGTAGGCCACCCGGTGCGGTCCGAGGATCACGAATGTGCCCCGCATGCCCTTCGGTGACACGTTGACGTGCCCCTCGACGCCGGACGGGGCGGTCGCCACGAAGAAGAGCGGCTGGGCCACGATGAAGTCACGCAGTCGACCGTCGATCTCCGGATAAACCTTGCCCATGCGCCGATCCTCCCACCGGTGCCATCGACCGGCGGGGGCGATCTCAGTCACACCCGCCGGCCGGCGGCCCGCACCAACGCCGTGATCGGGCGGGGATCCGACTCGTTCTCCGGATGCCACTGCACCCCGAGCACGAACGGCAGGGCCGGGTCCTCAACCGCCTCGACCACGCCGTCCCCCGCCCAACCGGTCACCGTGAGCCGGCCCGGATCGGCGACCGCCTGGTGGTGGTACGAGTTGACCTGGTCGACCCCGGCCAGCACCGAGGCGGCCAGGCTCCCCGGCGCGAACCGCACCGCGTGCGCCCCGTACACGCCCGGCGCCGGGCGGTGCGCCTCGTGACCCACCACGTCGGGCAGGTGCTGGTGCAGGGCGCCGCCGTACGCGACAGCGAGCAACTGCATCCCCCGACACACACCCAGCACCGGCAGTTCGGCGGCGAGCGCGGCGGCCAACAGTGTCAGCTCGCCGGCGTCCCGGTCCGGCCGGTCCTCGGTACGCGGGTCGGGCGGCTGGCCGTACCGCCCCGGGCCGACGTCCGCGCCACCGGCCAACAGCAGCCCGTCGAGGACGGCCACCACGTCCGCGTCCACGTCGTCCGGCGGCAACACCACCGCCCGGCCACCCGCATCCGCCACCGCCCGCGAGTACGCCTCCGGTACCAGCACCGCCCGCACACCCCGCCAGGCCGCCCAGTCGGCGGGTTCGAGGTACGCGCTGATCCCGATCAGCGGCCTTCTCCTCAGGGCTGGCGCGGTTCGCGACTGCGGGGCTCGCAAAACCGGCTCACTCCTCGCGCTCACAGCGGCGTGACGTAGGCGCCCGTGATCCCGCCGTCGACCACGAACTGCGCGGCGGTCATGAACGAGGCATCGTCGCTGGCCAGGAACGCCACAGCGGCGGCGATCTCCTCCGGTTGCCCGAAGCGACCCATCGGCACGTGCACCAGCCGACGGGCGGCCCGCTCCGGGTCGGCGGCGAAGAGTTCCAGCAGCAACGGGGTGGCCACCGGGCCGGGGCAGAGGGCGTTGACCCGGATGCCCTCGCGGGCGAACTGCACACCCAACTCCCGGGTCATCGCCAGCACCCCGCCCTTGCTCGCGGTGTACGCGATCTGCGACGTCGCCGCACCCATCAACGCCACGAACGAGGCCGTGTTGATGATCGAGCCCTTGCCCTGTCGACGCATGTGCGGGATGGCGTACTTGCAGCACAGGTAGACGCTCGTGGTGTTGACCCGCAACACCCGCTCCCACGCGTCCAGGCCGGTGTCCAGGATGGAGTCGTCGTCCGGCGGTGAGATGCCGGCGTTGTTGAACGCGATGTCCACCCGGCCGTGCCGGTCGGCCACCCCGTCGAACAGGTCGCGTACCGCCGACTCGTCGGCCACGTCGGTGGCCACGAACTCGCCGCCGCACTCCTCGGCGGCCTTCGTACCGGCCGCCGCGTCGATGTCCACGCAGACCACCCGGGCCCCCTCGGCGGCGAACCGCCGCACGGTGGCCAACCCGATGCCACTGCCCGCTCCGGTGACCACTGCCACCCGGTCCTGCAACCGACCCTGCACTGGCGTCACTCCTCTGTCGCGATGAACACGTTCTTGACGTCCGTGAAGGAGTGCAGCGCGTCCGGGCCCAGCTCACGGCCGAGCCCGGAGCGCTTCATCCCGCCGAACGGGGTCCAGTAGCGCACCGAGGAGTGCGAGTTGACGCTGAGGTTGCCGGAGTCGACGGCGCGGGCCAGGCGCAGGGCCCGACCCACGTCCCGGGTCCAGATCGAGCCGGACAGGCCGTACTCGGTGTCGTTGGCGAGCCGGACCGCGTCCGCCTCGTCGTCGAACGGCAGTACCGAGACCACCGGGCCGAAGATCTCCTCCCGCCAGTGCCGGTCGGCCGGCGAGTCGGCCAGCAGCACGGTGGGCGCGTGCCAGAACCCGGGGCCGTCGGGGCAGGAGCCGGTAAAGGCGACGGTCGCCCCAGCGAGGTGACCGGCTACCCGGTCCCTGTGGGCGGCGGAGATCAGCGGGCCCATCTCGGCGGTGTCGCGGGACGGGTCCTCGACGCGCACCGCTCGTACCGCCGGTTCGAGCAGTTCCAGGAACCGGTCGTACACCGAACGCTGGACCAGGATCCGCGACCGTGCGCAGCAGTCCTGGCCGGCGTTGTCGAAGACCGCGCCCGGCGCGGTAGCGGCCGCGCGTTCCAGGTCGGCGTCGGCGAACACGATGTTCGCGCTCTTGCCGCCCAACTCCAGGGTGAGTCGCTTCACCTGGGCGGCGCAGCCGGCCATGATCCGGGTGCCGATCTCGGTGGAGCCGGTGAAGCAGATCTTGCGGACCGCCGGGTGGCTGACGAACCGCTCCCCCACCACCGAGCCCTCGCCCGGGATGACGGTGAAGACGCCGTCGGGCAGGCCCGCCTCGCGGGCCAGTTCGGCCAGGCGCAGCGCGGTGAGCGGGGTCAGTTCGGCGGGCTTGAGCACCACTGTGTTGCCAGCGGCGAGCGCCGGAGCGAACCCCCAGGCGGCGATCGGCATCGGGAAGTTCCACGGCACGATCACGCCAACCACACCGAGTGGCTCGTGGAAGGTGACGTCCAACCCGCCGGACACCGGGATCTGCCGCCCGGTCAACCGCTCGGGCGCGCCGGCGTAGTAGTCCAGGACGTCGCGGACGTTGCCCGCCTCCCACCGGGCGTTGCCGATGGTGTGCCCGGAGTTCCGCACCTCCAGCAGGGCCAGCTCGTCCAAATGGGCGTCGACCACGGCGGCGAACCGCCGCAACAACCGCGCCCGATCCCCCGCCCCCACCTGACGCCAGGTCTCAAAAGCGGCAGCCGCCCGCGAGATGGCGGAGTCCACCTCGTCCACCGAGGCCGCGGCAATCTCCCGAAATTTCACCCCGCGAGCCGGGTCCACCAGAACCGTCACACGCCCACCCCTGCCCATTCCAGTCGATCATGGAGTTGTGGTGCCCCACAAAAGCTGCCTCGACCGACATTCCGCCCACCACAAGTCCATGATCGGCGCGGGCAGGGCGCGGGCGGGAGCGGCACGTGGTCAGAGGCGTTCGAAGCCACGGGTCAGCTCCCAGTCCGTCACCGCGGCGTCGAAGGCGGCCAGCTCGACTCTCGCCTGGTTGGCGTAGTGGGCCACCACCTCGGGGCCGAACGCCTGCTGGGCGACCGTGGAGTTCTCCCAGAGGGTCAGGGCGTCGCGCAGGGTGCCGGGGACCCGCTCGGCCTCCGGGTCGTCGTACGCGTTGCCGGTGCACTCCGCGCCCAGCTCCAGCTCGCCGTCGATGCCGTGCAGCGCCCCGGCGACCAGCCCGGCGATCGCCAGGTACGGGTTGACGTCGGCGCCGGGCACCCGGTTCTCCACCCGCATGCCCTGCCCGTGCCCGACCACCCGCAGTGCGCAGGTGCGGTTGTCGACACCCCAGCGCAGCGCGGTCGGGGCGAACGATCCCGGCTGGTAGCGCTTGTAGGAGTTGATGTTCGGGGCGAAGAGCAGGCTGAACTCCCGCATGGTGGCCAGCAGCCCGGCGAGCACCCGCTGCCCGGTCTGCGACAGGTGCGCCGGCCCGTCGCCGAGCATCGCCGACGAGCCGGACTCGTCCCGCAGTGAGAAGTGGATGTGGCAGGAGTTGCCCTCCCGCTCGTTCGGCTTGGCCATGAAGGTGATCGCCATCCCCTCCTGGGCGGCGATCTCCTTGGCGCCGTTCTTGTAGATCACGTGGTGGTCAGCGCAGGCCACCGCCTCGTCGTACCGGAAGGCGATCTCGTGCTGCCCGAGGTTGCACTCGCCCTTGGCGCTCTCCGGGGTGAGCCCCGCGCCGGCCATCTCGACGCGAATGCGGCGCAGCAGCGGCTCCACCCGGGCGGTGCCGAGCAAGGAGTAGTCGACGTTGTATTGATTCGCCGGGGTGAGGTCGCGGTAGCCACGCTGCCAGGCGTCCTCGTACGAGTCGCGGAACAGCACGAACTCCAACTCGGTGCCGGCGTACGCGGTCAGCCCGTGCTCGGCCAGCCGGTCCAGCTGCCGGCGCAGGATCTGCCGGGGCGAGGCGACCACATCACCCGAGCCGTCGAGCCAGGCCAGGTCGGCCAGCAGCAGTGCGGAGCCGGGCTGCCAGGGCATCCGGCGCAGGGTGGCGAAGTCCGGCACCATCGCGAAGTCGCCGTAACCGCGTTCCCAGCTCGACATCGCGTACCCGTCGACGGTGTTCATGTCGACGTCCACGGCGAGCAGGTAGTTGCAGCCCTCGCTGCCGTGCTCGGCCACCTGGTCGAGGAAGAACGGCGCGTGAAACCGTTTGCCCTGCAAGCGGCCCTGCATGTCGACCAGGGCCAGCACCACCGTATCGATCTCGCCGGCTTGGACGGCGACCCGCAACTCTTCCAGCGAAAACGGCGTTCTGCTCATCAGGGGGCCTCCATCACCAAGGTCTACTGGCAATCCGGATCACCGTCAATGCCCCCGGCCCGGTCGGCGGCAAACCCGCGAGGAGCTGTCATGCGTCTTCGAGCAATCCTGGCCGTCGCCGTCCTCGTCACCGGGCTGGGCACGGTTAAGGCCGAGGCGGAGGCGCAGCCAACGCCTGGGCCGGTCATCGCACTGGGTGCCGGCGGTTTCGACTTCACCGACCCGGAGGTCGTCGCAACGGGTCTCGACGTCCCCTGGGGGCTCGACTTCCTTCCTGACGGCAGCGCCCTCGTGGCGCAGCGCGACCTGGGCACCGTGGTGCGGATACGACCAGGGCAGCCTCCCGTGCAGGTCGCCCGGATCCCCGGGGTGGTCGCCGGCGGCGAGGCGGGGCTGCTCGGCCTGGCCGTCTCCCCCCGCTACTGGCTGGACAGGTGGGTGTACGTCTGCTTCACCACCGCCTCCGACATCCGGATCACGCGGTTCCGGCTCAGCACGCCGCAGACCCAGCAGGTGATCCTCAGCGGGCTCACGCGGGCGTCGGTACACAACGGTGGGCGGATCGCCTTCGGCCCGGACGGGCTCCTGTATGCAGGCATCGGCGACGCCGGTGTCGCCTCCAACGCGCAGAACCTGGCCAGCCGCAACGGCAAGGTCCTGCGGGTCCGGCCGAACGGCGGCATCCCGGCGAACAACCCGTTCCCCGGCTCGCCGGTCTACAGCTACGGGCACCGCAACGTGCAGGGGTTGGCCTGGGACCCGCGCGGTCGTCTGTTCGCCACCGAGTTCGGTCAAGCCACCTGGGACGAGGTCAACGTCATCGTCCGGGGCGGCAACTACGGCTGGCCGATCGTGGAGGGCCCGAGCAACGACCCCCGGTTCCGCGCCCCGGTGGTCGTCTGGCCGCCGGCGCAGGCGTCGCCGAGTGGTGCCGCCTTCACCAACGGCACCCTGTTCGTCGCCGCTCTGCGAGGCACACGGCTCTGGACCGTGCCGGTGAGGGCCTCCGGACAGGTTGGCACCCCGGTCGCCGAGCTCGTGGGCGCCTACGGCCGCCTTCGTACCGTCGTCGCAGCACCGGACGGCTCGCTCTGGGTGGCCACCAGCAACCGCGACGCCAATGGCACGCCGGCGCCGGCGGACGACCGCATCCTGCGGTTCACGACCGGCGAGCGGCAGCCGCCGCCCGCCGGCCGTGCCGGATCCCACGCCGTTGACGCGGCGCAGCCCTGACCCACCGCTGGACACCGGTCATTCCGACCCGTCGACCGCCGCCGACCGTCGTTCGTCAGCGGGTTCCTCGACGGTACGAACCGGGCCGGTGAACCACTTGCGGGCCGAGGCGTACCACCAGACGGCGACCACCAGTAGCACCCCGCCGACGGCGAGCGGCGCGTAGTTCACCGCCGACCAGGTGAACCCGTCGTTGCCGGGCACCCCGGCGGGCACGATCGGCAGCACGAAGTAGACGGCGATGATCGCGATCTCGATCACCGCGATCCAGCCGAGCAGCTTGTACTTGCGGCCCAGCGTCCACGGCCCGGGGACGAACCGGTCGCCCATCCGCAGCCGGAGCGCGATCGGGATGAGGAACGACAGGTAGAGCCCGAGCACCGCGACGGAGACGACCGCATAGAAGGCGATCGGGATACCGGCGGAGCTCTCGTACAGCGCCGGCAGGGTCAGCACCAGGCCGGCCAGTGTGGCGCCGATGATCGCGTTGACCGGTGTGCCGTTGCGGTCGACCTTCGACCACAGCCGCCATCCGGGTACGGCACGGTCCCGGCTGAACGCGTACGCCATCCGGCTCATCGAGGTAACGCAGCTCATGCCGCAGAAGAACTGACCGATGGTCGAGATGATGATGACGATCTTGAAGAAGACCGGGGTCAGCGCGGACTCGAAGATGGCCCCGGAGAAGCCGCCCGCGGCGTTGACCGCCTCGACGTCGGTGGCCGCGAAGAGGAACGCCAGCAGCAGGATCCAGCCGCCGACCGCCGAATAGAAGATCGACTGCCAGAGTCCGCGGGCCGCTGCCTGTGAGGCGCCCCGGGTTTCCTCGGAGACGTGCGCGCAGGCGTCGAAGCCGGTGATCGTGTACTGGGTCAGCAGGAAACCCAGCGGCAGCACGTAGAACCAGAACGTCAGCCCGCCGATGTCCCCGTCGCCGAAGCCGGAGTTGTTGAACCGCTCGGTGAACACGAACTGGAAGCTCTGGTGGTTGTCGGGCACGAAGACCAGGATGGCCACCACGACGGCCGCGCCGGCCACGTGCCACCAGACCGAGACGTTCTGGAGTACGTCGATGATCCGGTGCCCGAAGATGTTGATCATCCCGTGCAGCACCAGGATGATCACGAAGAGGATGAACGCCTGACGCAGCGTCCCGGCCCAGCCGTCGAAGAGCGCCGACAGGGTGAGGTTGAGGAACGTCGCACAGCCGTAGTCGACCGAGGCGGTGACCGCCACCAGACCGATCAGGTTCAGCCAGCCGGTGAACCAGCCGTGCACCGGGCGGCCCATGGTGGCCGCCCACCAGTAGATCCCACCAGCTGTCGGGTACGCCGACACCAGCTCCGCCATGCAGAAGCCGATGATCAGGATGAACAGCGAGATCAGCGGCCAGCCCCAGGAGATGGCGACCGGCCCGCCGTTGTTCCACGCCTGACCGAAGGTGGTGAAACAGCCGGCCAGGATCGAGATGATCGAGAAGGAGATGGCGAAGTTGGAAAAGCCACTCCACTTGCGGCGCAACTCCTGTTTGTAGCCGAGTTCGGCGAGCCGCCGGGCGTCGTCGTCCAAAGGTTGCTCGGCGGTCGGCACGGGCGTCGTAGCCACTGCACACCTCCCTGAGGTGGTTCCGCGTGCGAGTGGGCAAAGTGTCGACCCGGCCGATCAAGGCGGTCAATACGTAGTAGGTGGGAATCTCACCACCGTCGGGCTAATTGCGTTGCCGACCGGCCGCCCCGGCCGGCATCCTGGACCGGTGACCAGGCCCGACAAGGGCCCAACCCGGGCGCTCGGACCGCCCGACCCGGTGGCGCGGGGCACGCCTCTCTCTCACGTACGGCCACTCCGCCGTACCCAAAAAAGTGCCCCGCGCCCCACCCCACCCCCGCGCCCCCTGCGCACCCGCCCTCCGCCCCGCCGATCTTGCAGTTTCGGTCGTCGATATCGGCGGGATGTCCCATATGCCGGCGCAGTAAGTGCAAGATCGCGGGGCAGGGCCGGGGGCGGGGCAGGGTCGGGGCGGTGGGTGGGGGGTCAGGTCAAAAGGAGGCCGGCTACCCAAAGGGCCGCGACCACGAGGCCGGCCAGGAACTCCACCAGCATCGACAGGCCGGCGGCCTTCAGGGCCTGCACCGTGGAGGGCCACGCGAGCTGGTTGCTGCCCAGCCGAAGCCGTTCGGCCGCCCACACCCCGGCGACGAAGCCGAGCACCAGGCCGACGACCGGCACCACGAAAAAGCCGATGATGCCGAGCACCCCGCCGGCGAGCAGCGTGGACGTCGGCACACCGGTGCGCTTCAGGTTCCGGCCCGGCCACGCGTACTTGATCACGGCGCCACCCCCGGCGACCAGCGTGGCGGCGGCGAACACCGCCCAGCCACCCAGGCCGGCGCCGCCGAAGACCGCCCAGAGCAGCACGCCGCCCCAGCACAGCGGCAGCGCCGGCAGACCGGGCACCACCACGCCGGCCAACCCGGCCAGGATGGCCAGGCCGGCCACCACTGTCACCGCCGTCTGCGAGTCCGTCAGGTCCACGCCGCCACCCTCCGTCGCCACCCTCCGGATCGAAACAATCCCTCACTCACGCCAGCACTCCACTCGCTCCTTGCTGTCGCTTCGCGCCACGCTGCTGTGCCTGCTGGTTCGCTCGCTGCGCTCGCTCACGCCAGCACCCCGCCGCGCAGCCGGGCCGTGATCACGTCGGCCGGGGCCGGTGCACCGAAGTACCGGCCCTGCCCGGTGTCGCAGCGCAGCGCCCGTAGCCGTTCCGCCTGCACGCCGGTCTCCACCGCCTCGGCCGTGACCCACAACTCCAGGGCATGCGCCAACCGGACCAACGCGTCGACGATCCGTTCGTCGCGGTGGTCGGCCGCCACGTCGGTCCCGTCCGCGCGGATGCCCTCGACGAACGGACCCGCGAGCTTCAGGCAGTGGATCGGCAACCGGCGCAGGTACGCCAGGTTGGAGTACCCGGTGCCGAAGTCGTCCACGGCCAGCCGGACGCCGAGCGCGGCGAGCCGGTGCAGGCTGCGCAGGGGTTCACCGGCGCTGCCCATCACGGCGCTCTCGGTCAGCTCCAGTTGGAGCAGCTCGGCGGGCAGCCCGCTGGTCTGCAACGCGTCGGCGACGGTGTCCACGATGGCCGGTTCGTCGGCCTGCCGGGCGGCCAGGTTGACGCTGACGACCAGCCTGGCGTCGGGGAACTCCCGCCACCACCGTTCGGCGTCTTCGCAGGCCCGCCGCAGCACCCACTCGCCGAGCCGGACGATCAGACCGGTCTCCTCGGCCAGGCCGATGAACCGGTCCGGCCCGATCAGGCCCAGCTCCGGATGCTCCCAACGCACCAGTGCCTCCACGGCGAGCATGGTGCCCTCCAGCAGCGACACGATCGGTTGGTAGTGCAGCACGAACTCGCCCCGGTCCAGTGCGGCGGGCAGCCCGGCGACCAGCGCCGAGCGGGCGATGTCCCGCGCGCCGCGCTCCGGGTCGTAGACCGCCCACCGGCCCCGGCCCGCCGCCTTGGCCCAGTAGAGCGTGGTGTCCGCGGCCTTCATCAGCTCGGACGCGCTGGTCTCCGAGGCCGGGCATTGCACGATGCCCACACTGGCCGAAACGGCCAACTGGTGCTCACCGACGTGGACCGGGGCCGCGACGGCGGCCAGTGCGGCCTCCGCGACGGCGACCGGGTCGTCGGTGTCGTCCCCTCCGTCGACGAGGATCACGAACTCGTCGCCCCCCATCCGGGCGACCAGGTGGCCGTGGTCGGCGACGCACGCGGCCAGGCGTCGGCCGATCATCACGAGCAGCCGGTCACCGAGGTCGTGGCCGAGACTGTCGTTGATCGCCTTGAAGCCGTCCAGGTCGAGGAAGCACACCCCGACCTGCTGCCCGACGCCCGCGGTGTCGAGCACCCGTCCCAACGTCTCGAAGAACAGCGTCCGGTTGGGCAGCCCGGTCAGCGGGTCGTGCAGCGCCTGGAAGCGCAGCCGCTGCTGGAGTTCGTACCGCTCGGTGATGTCCTCGATCATCGCGACGGTGAATCGCGGCCGGCCCTCGTGTCGGATCAGCGAGACGGCCAGATCCGTCCAGACCACTGTGCCGTCCTTGCGGTGGTAGCGCTTCTCCACCCGGGCCGCGTCGTGCTTGCCCTCGATCATCTCCTGGTAGAGGTCCCACATCCCGGCCGCGTCGTCGGCGTGGAACAGCGCCGCCACGTTGATCTCGCGCAACTCCTCGATCGAGTAGCCGAGCATGTCGGCGAACGCCTGGTTGACGTCGATGATCCGACCGTCCACGCCGGCGATCCCGATCCCGACCGCGGCGCCGGTGAACACCGCCCGGAACCGTGCCTCGCTCGCACGCAGCGCCTGCTCGACCTCGTCGCGCGCCTGCCAGGCCGACCGGGCGATCCGCTCCTGCTGGCTGAAGGTGCGGTCGCGCAGCGCACGGGCGAACCCGGCGGCCAGCCCGCCCTGCACCGCCGCGACCCGGTCGGCGAGGTCGGCCGGCCAGTCACCGTCGCCCAGTACCTGACGCCCGAAGGTCGCGCCGAGCGCATGCAGCGTCCACTCCAGGGCCTGCGGCTCGGTGATCTGCGCCTCCACCAGGGCCCGCCCGACCTCCTCGGCCGGGTGAGCGCTGAACGGCTCGGTCCGTACCGCCTGGGCCAGCCGGCGCGTGTGCGCCAGCAGCAGCCGCTCGGTCTCGGCCACGCTGAGCGGCACGAAACCGAGCCGGCGCACCGCGCGGGCCCAGTCGGCGGCGTACCCCTGGGCGTCCGCCCGACCGGCGTCGACCCCGGCGGGGTCCCGGCCGGAGTTGACCCCGGCGGGGTCCCGGCCGGCGTCGACCCCGGTCGGGTCCGGGACGGCGGCCACGAGATCAGCCGGCGGGCTGGTCGTACCGGGCGACGCCCCCGAAGGCGCCGAACCGCTCCGGGTGCTCGTCCACGTCGGACGGTGAGTCCGGGCGCCAGAGCGGCATGTGCACAACGCCCGGTTCCAGGACGGTCCAGTCGCCGAAGAAGCCGGTGACCTGTGCGCGGGAGCGCAGGGTGATTTCGGTGGCGGTGCGGGCGGAGAGGCGCTGGGCGTCCAGCATCTCCTGCGGCTGGTCCTCGAAGGTGGAGTGTGAGACGACCAGGAAGCTGCCCGGCGCGGCGGCGGCCCGCAGGGTGGCCAGGATCGCCTCGGGCCGGTCGGTGTCCGGGATGAAGTGCACCACCCCGGCCAGCAGGATGCCCATCGGTCGACCGAAGTCGATCAGCCCGAGCTGTCGGGTCTCGGCGAGGATCCGCTCCGGCTCACGCAGGTCGGCGTGGATGACCCCGGTCAGCTCGTTGCCGGCCAGCAACTCCCGGCTGTGTGCGACCGCCACCGGGTCGATGTCGACGTACACCACGCGGGCCTTGGGGTTCACCCCCTGCGCCACCTCGTGCACGTTGCCCACGGTGGGAATTCCGGAGCCGATGTCGAGGAACTGGTCGATGCCGGCGTCGAGCAGCACCCGGACGGCCCTGCGCAGGAACTCCCGGCCGGAGCGCATGGTGGCGGCGAGATTCGGGGTCATGCTGGCGATCTGCTCGGCCAACTGCCTGTCGATCTCGAAGTTGTGCGCCCCACCCAGAAAGTAGTCGTACACCCGGGCCGCGCTCGGCCTGGTCAGATCGATCTCGGTCGGCAGTCCGTCCGGCATCAGCATGCTCCCCAGTTCATCGCCGCGTCGCGGGACGGCACCGGCGTCGGGTCGCGCAGCGGGCACGCGTGGGCACCGGTCGACCCGCGGGTCGTGTGGTGTGGACCACTCTAGGCGGCTGACTCCAGCAACAGCGAGATGCCTTGACCAACGCCGATGCACATGGTGGCCAGAGCCCGACGGCCGCCGCGGCGGCGCAGCTCCAGGGCGGCGGTCAGCGCCAGCCGCGCGCCGCTGGCGCCGAGCGGGTGCCCCAGCGCGATGGCCCCACCATTCGGGTTGACATGGTCGGCGTCCACGGGCAGCCCCAGCTCGCGCAGCACCGCCACGGACTGCGCGGCGAATGCCTCGTTCAGCTCCACCACGTCCACCGCGCCCATCTCGACGCCGAGGCGGTCGAGCAGCTTGCGAGTGGCCGGCACCGGACCGATCCCCATGATCCGGGGCGGCACACCGGCCGCCGTCGCGCCGACGATCCGGGCCAGCGGGGTCAGGCCGTACCGGGCAACCGCCGCCTCGCTGGCCACCAGCAGCGCCACCGCGCCGTCGTTGACGCCCGAGGAGTTGCCGGCGGTCACAGTGCCACCGTCGCGGAACGGGGTGGGCAGCGCGGCCAGCTTCGCAAGCGAGGTCTCCCGGGGGTGCTCGTCGACCTCGACCAGCCGGGTCTCCCGACGACCGGCCGGCACGGACACCGCCACGATCTCCTCGGCGAACCGGCCGTCGGCCTGCGCCTCGGCCGCGCGCTGCTGCGACCGGTACGCGAAGGCGTCCTGCTCGGCCCGGCTGACGCCGTACTCGGCGGCCACGTTCTCCGCCGTCTCCGGCATCGAGTCGACCCCCCACCCGTCACGCATCAACGGGTTCACCAACCGCCAGCCCAGTGTGGTGTCGTACACCTCGGCCGAGCGGGAGTACGCCGACGTCGCCTTCGGCATGACGAACGGCGCCCGGCTCATGCTCTCCACCCCGCCGGCGATGACCAGCTCCGCGTCCCCCGCGACGATGGATCGGGCGGCGGTGGCGAGCGCGTCCAGGCCCGAGCCGCAGAGCCTGTTGACAGTGCTGCCCGGCACCTCCTCGGGCAGGCCGGCCAGCAGCGCCGCCATCCGGGCCACGTTGCGGTTGTCCTCGCCGGCCTGGTTGGCGCAGCCGAGCACGACGTCGTCGACCCGGGACCAGTCCACCGACGGGTGGCGGGCGACCAGTTCACGGATCACGTGCGCGGCCAGGTCGTCGGGGCGGACGCCGGCCAGCGCGCCCGCGTACCGGCCGATCGGGGTGCGGACACCGGCCACCAGGTATGCCACGGTCATCGCGAGTCCTTAGGGAGTGCAGACGGCGGGGGGTGGGGCACGCCCACCGGGTCACGAGGGCTGCCGGCCGCCAGGATATCCGCGCCGGCAGCGGATAGGTTGACGGCATGGCCCGGGCCCAGTTCAGCGCAGAGACCAGCGGCGGCGGCGCGTTCGTCCGCCAGCCGAACCGGTTCACCGGTCGGGTCTCCGCCGACTCGACCTCCCCACCCGGCGGCGGCCCGGACGAGCAGGGCCGCTGGCCGCTGGAGGCCGGCCGTTACCGACTGATCTGGTGCCGCGCCTGCCCGTGGGCGCACCGGGCTCGGATCGTGCGTGGCCTGCTCGGGCTGGACGACGCGATCTCGCTGGGCACCGTCGACCCGATCCGGGACGAGCGGGGCTGGGCGTTCGCCCTCGACCCGGACGGCTTCGACCCGGTCCTCGGCGTGAGCTTCCTCTCCGAGGCGTACCTGGCCACCGACCCGGACTACACCGGCCGGGTGACAGTGCCGGCGCTCGTCGACACCCTGACCGGCCGGGTGGTCACCAACGACTATCCGCAGCTCACCCTCGACTTCTCCACGCAGTGGCGGTCGCTGCACCGTGCGGGGGCGCCGGACCTCTACCCGGAGGCACTGCGCCCCGAGATGGACGCGCTGATGGCCGAGATCCACACCGACGTGAACAACGGCGTCTACCGGTGCGGGTTCGCCACCTCCCAGCAGGCGTACGAGGAGGCGTTCCGGGCGCTCTTCGCCCGGCTGGACGCGCTGTCCGAGCGGCTGGCCGGGCAGCGCTACCTGATGGGTGACGCGATCACCGAGGCGGACGTGCGGCTGTTCACCACGCTGGTCCGCTTCGACGCCGCGTACCACGGGCACTTCAAGTGCAACCGCGACAAGCTGACCGAGATGCCGGTGCTCTGGGCGTACGCCCGGGACCTGTTCCAGACGCCGGGCTTCGGCGAGACGGTGGACTTCGACCACATCAAGCGGCACTACTACGGCACGCACCGGGAGATCAATCCCAGCGGCATCGTGCCACTCGGGCCGGACGAGTCCGGCTGGAGCATGCCGCACGGGCGTGGCTGAGCCGGGTCGGCCCGCCGCCCCGACCGTGCCGAGGGCCCGCGGCGACGTCGCCCGCCGGGTCGCCGGGTCCGCCGCGGCCGGCTGCACCCTGGCCGGTGCGGTGGCGGTGACGCTCGCCGTGGTCGCCGGTCCCGGTCCAGGGCTCACCGGGTACGTCAGCGAGGCGGGCATCGCCGGCAGCGCCCACGCCGCGACGTACCGGATCGGGGTCCTGGCCCTTGCCGGCGCGTTGCTGCTGATCGGCGCGGCGCTGCCCCCCGGGGTGTGGGCGGCGGCCCCGGCGCTGCTCGCCACCAGCGCCGTGTTCACCGCCGTGTCCGGGGCGGTGACCTGCTCCGACGGCTGCCCGTTGCCGCCGTTCGAGCGCGCCACGACGGCGGACCTGGTGCACGGCGGCGCGAGCATCGCGGCGACCGCGGCGCTGGTCTTCGCCATGATCACGCTGGCCGTCTCCGGGCCAGCCGGACGGACGGTGCGTCGGCTGGCCGGCGTGGTCGCCGCGCTGGCCCTGCCGCTCTGTGCCACTGTGGGGCTGGCGATGCTCGTGATCGGTCGGGGCCCGGTGGTGGGGGTGCTGGAACGGCTGATCCTCGCTCTCTCGGTGCTGTGGGGCCTGGGCACCGCCACCGCGCTGGCCCTCTGTAAGGAGCCTCACGCCGTCCGGTCCTTCCGATGAGCGGGAATCGGCGTATCGTCGGCCAGCGATGACCAATGTCTGGGGCCTCACTGTCCGCCTGTATGTCGATCTCCGACTGCAGGCCAGTGGCATCTGTCCGGGCTAGCCGCGTTCCTACGCCTGCCCCGATCGGACCGGACAATTGGATACATCCTCATGCCCTTCAGCCTGCGCAAAATTCCCTTCTCCGTGCAGATCCTGCTCGGCCTCGTGCTCGGTGTCGCGCTGGGCTTCCTGGCCCGCAGCAACGACCTGAGCTGGCTGACCAGCACCCTGCACACCGTCGGTAGCCTCTTCGTCCAGCTCCTCAAGCTGGCCGTGCCGCCGCTGGTCTTCACCGCCATCGTGGTCAGCGTGGTCAGCCTGCGCGGCGTCGCCAACGCCGCCCGGCTCGCCGTCAAGACCCTGCTGTGGTTCGGCATCACCGCGCTGATCGCGGTGAGCATCGGCATCGGCCTCGGCCTGCTCACCAACCCCGGCAAGGGCGTGACCCTCGACCTGGGTGGCGCGGCACCGCCGAAGAACACCGGATCGTGGACCGACTTCCTCACCGGCATCGTGCCCACCAACCCGGTCGGCGCGTTCGTCGAGGGCAACGTCCTCCAGATCGTCTTCCTCGCCGTCGTCATCGGTGCCGCGGCCCTGCTGGTCGGCGAGCCCGCCGAACCGTTCGTGGCGCTGAACCGTTCCCTGCTGGAGATCGTCCAGAAGGCGCTCTGGTGGGTCATCCGGCTCGCCCCGATCGGCACCCTCGGCCTGATCGGCAACGCCGTCGCCTCGTACGGCTGGGACCTGCTGGCCCCCCTCGCGAAGTTCACCACCGCCGTCTACGTCGGCTGCGCCATCGTGCTGTTCGTGGTCTACCCGCTGGTGCTGATCCTCGCCGGCCGCCTCAACCCGCTGCGCTTCTTCGCCGGCGCCTGGCCGGCGATCGAGCTGGGCTTCGTGTCCCGCTCCTCGGTCGGCACCATGCCGGTGACCCAGCGCTCCGTCGAGCGTCTCGGTGTGCCCCGCGAGTACGCCTCGTTCGCGGTGCCCTTCGGCGCGACCACGAAGATGGACGGTTGCGCCGCCATCTACCCCGCGCTCGCCGCGATCTTCGTGGCCCAGGTGTTCGGCGTGCAGCTCGGCATCGGCGACTACCTGCTGATCGCCTTCGTCTCGGTGGTCGGCTCGGCGGCCACCGCCGGCCTGACCGGCGCGATCGTGATGCTCACCCTGACCCTCAGCACGCTGGGCCTGCCGCTGGCCGGCGCCGGCCTGCTGCTGGCCATCGACCCGATCCTGGACATGATCCGCACCGCCACCAACGTCGCGGGGCAGGCGCTGGTGCCGACAGTGGTCGCCGCCCGCGAGGGCACCCTCGACCGGGCCGCGTACGAGTCCGCCGGCCGGCGTGACCTGACCGACCCGGAGCCGGTCGCCGACACCCGGCCCGAGCTCACCCCTGTTCCCGCCTGACCGATTCACCAGTACGGCGACGGGCCCCTCTCCCCGGGGGCCCGTCGCCGTGTCGGAGAGGATGACCCCATGAGTTCCCTGTTCACTCCCCTGGCCCTGCGCGGGGTCACACTGCCCAACCGGATCGCCATGGCACCGATGTGCCAGTACTCCGCCGGCCCCGACGGTCTGCCCACCGACTGGCACCTGATCCACCTGGGCAGCCGCGCGGTCGGCGGCGCCGGCCTGGTGCTGACCGAGGCGACCGCAGTACTCCCCGAGGGCCGGATCAGCCCGCAGGACACCGGCCTCTGGTCCGGTGCGCACGTCGACGCCTGGCGACCGGTGACGGCGTTCGTCGCCGCTCACGGCGCAGTGCCGGCCGTACAGCTCGCGCACGCCGGATTCAAGGCCTCCACCTACCGGCCGTGGGCGCCGGAGCGCGGTGGCGTGCCGGACGCCGAGGGCGGCTGGACGCCCGTCGCCCCCGGCTCGGAGCCGTTCACCGCCGACTACCGGACGCCGACCAGCCTCGACGAGGCCGGCATCGCCGGTGTGGTCGAGGCGTTCGCGGCGGGAGCCGTTCGCGCCCTGGACGCGGGCTTCGCCGCCGTGGAGATCCACGCCGCCCACGGCTACCTGCTCAACGAGTTCCTCTCGCCGCTGACCAACCACCGCACCGACGCGTACGGCGGCGACCGGGCCGCCCGGATGCGGCTCACCCTCGAGGTGGCCCGCGCGGTGCGCGCCGCGGTCGGCGAGGACGTGCCGGTGCTGACCCGGATCTCCGCCACCGACTGGGTCGAGGGCGGCTGGACGATCGATGACAGCGTGGCGCTCGCCGGTGAGCTGGCCGGCGTCGGCGTCGACCTGATCGACGCGTCCTCCGGTGGGGTGAGCACGGACCAGCGCATCCCGCTCGGCCCGGGTTACCAGGTGCCGCTGGCCGCCCAGATCCGCCGCGAGGCCGGCGTGCCGACCGGCGCTGTGGGCCTCATCGTGGAGCCCGAGCACGCCGAGCAGATCGTCGCCAGCGGCGAGGCCGACCTGGTGCTGCTGGGTCGGGAGTTGCTGCGCGACCCGTACTGGCCGCGCCGGGCCGCCGCGAAGCTCGGCGTCGCGTACTCCGGGCCCGCCCAGTACGCCCGCGCCGCCTGATCCCGACCGGTCGGGCGGCCGCCGCGTGAGCGGCCGCCCGACCGTCGGTCAGCCGGCCAGGTGCGACCAGTCGCCCTCCAGGTCCTGCCAGGTGCCCTGGGCGGCCACAGTGCCCCCGAGCAGCACCACCACGTGGTCGGCCCGGACCAACGCGGCGCGTTTCGCTGTCGAGCCGACAACCGTCACCCCGTGGCCGCGCAACGCCTGCCACAGCGCCAGCTCGGTGGTGACGTCCAGCGCCGACGACACGTCGTCGGCGACCAGCAGCTCGGTACGTGGGGCCAGCGCCCGGGCCAGCGCCAACCGCTGCAACTGCCCGCCGGAGAGCCGGGTGCCCTTGTGCCCGATGAGCAGGCCCAGCCCGCCACCGGCGGCGGCCAGGTCATGGTCGAGCTGGGCGGTGCTGACCGCCCCCGCCGCGTCCACCTGGTGCCCGAGGGCGATGTTGTCGGCCACAGTGCCGGAGAGCACCCGGGGCAACTGACCGACGTAGCCGACCTGGTTGGGACGCAGGAACAGCTCCGGCTCGGTGACCGGGTCACCGTTCCAGGCCAGCTCGCCGGTGTGGTGCACGATCCCGGCCAGCGCCCGTAGCAACGAGGACTTGCCCGACCCCACCGGCCCGACGACCAGCACCAACTGCCCCCGCTGCACGGTCAGGTCCACGTCCCGGACGGCCACCGTGCCGTCGGAGTGCACCACCCCGAAGCGACGCAGCTCCAGCCGGCGCAGCGGATGCCGGGGCGGCATGGTCGGCGCGGGCGCCGTCCCTGCGGTCAGGTCGACCTCCGGCACCCCCGCGGAGTACGCGCTCACACCGGTCATCGCCGCCGTGCGGCGGGTCCACACCCGCGCCGAGGGCAGCTGCGAGATCAACGACGCCGTCGTCCAGGCGAACCAGCGGGCCGCGCCCAGTGTGGAGACGGCCACCAGCACCGCCCCGGCGGAGAGCGAACCGTTCAGGTAGAGCGCCCAGGCGCCGATCGGCAACAGCCCACTGGCCATCGACGGTGTGGAGCGCGCCCACACCTGCACCGAGATCTCCCGCCGCTGCCGGTCGCTGCGCAGCACGTCCAGGCCGGCCAGATGGCGCAGCACCGCCGCGGTCGCGCCGGCGAGCTTCACCGTCCGCGCCGCGGAGAGCGCGGAGACCAGCGCCGTGGCGAACGCCGCCCGCGCCGCCACCGTCGCCCGGGCCGCGCGCTCCAGCTTCGGCCCGAACAACGTCGCGGCCAGCCCGGAGACGACCATCGTGCCGAGGAAGAACAGCCCGGGTACGACACTGCCGGTGACCGCCGTCATGGCGACCACGAGCACCAGCGCCACGGTCTGGTCCAGCACGTTGTCGGCGAGCTGGACCACCCGCTCGGTGTCCCCACCCTGCGCCACCACCTCGGCGGGAGTGTGGGAGCTGACCCGACGCGGCCCGGTCTGGCCGTGCACCAGGCGAAGGCCGATCCGCAGCATCTGCCGCACCCACCACTGCGGGAACCAGACGTGGGTGTAGAACGGCAGCGGCAGGGTGACCAGCAGCCCGGCGACGATCCCCATCGCCGGCAGGTACGGGTTGCCGGTCCCGTCGACCAGGTCCGCCCAGAGCCAGGGCAGCACCGGGCCATCCAGCCCGAGCAGGCTGAGCCCGAGGAACAGCACGATCGCCGCCGCCCCGTACCGGGGATCGTTGGTGCAGAGTCGGAAGATCTCCCGCAGCGTCCGAGCCGGCGGCACCGGCGGCAGTGGCGGCGGGTCGGCCCGGGTCGGCCCGACCGCGCCCTGCGTGCTGTCCGGCGGTGTCTGCCGCGTGGCCTGCTCATTCGGCTCGACCCGCGTCGGTGCCGGCTCGGTCGGCCAGGGGTCGGCCGGGCCGGGGCCGACCAGCAGGTCAGTGCCGACGCCGGTGCGACCGGTTGGCGCCACAGTGGCGTACGCGGCGGCGTGGCTGGTCGCCAACAGTTCGGCGAAGCGCGTCGACGTCTCCAGCGGACCGGCCTCGACCACAGCGCCGTCGGCCAGGACGACCACCTCGTCGCAGCGGCGCACCGAGGAGAGTCGGTGCGCGATGACGATGCCGATCCGGTCGCGCAGCAGTCGTTCGGTGGCCCGCTGCACCCGTGCCTCGGTGACCGGATCCAGCCGCGCGGTGGCCTCGTCGAGGATCACCACGTGCGGCTCCCGGACCAGGATCCGGGCGAACGCCACCAACTGCTCCTGACCGGCGGAGAGCACATGCCCGCCCTCCCCCAACCGGGTCGTCAACCCGTCCGGCAGCTCGGCGATCCAACCGGCCAGGCCCAGCTCGTCGAGCGCCCTTGCCGCCGCGTCGAGCAACTCCGGGTCGAAGAGCGCCACGTTCTCGGCGAGCGTGCCGGCCAGGATCTCGGTGCGCTGCGGCACCAACGCCACCCAGCGGCGCAACTGCTCGACGTCGAGGTCGCACAGGTCGGTGCCCCCGAGGAAGACAGTGCCCGGCGGCACGTCGACCGCCCGGGTGAGCACCTTCGCCAGCGTCGACTTGCCCGAACCGGTCCGTCCGATCAGCGCGTACGAGCGACCGCGCGCGAAGGTGAGGCTGAGCCCGCGCAGCGCGGCCCCCCGGTCACTTTCGCCGTACCCGAATGTCAGGTCCCGAATGCGCAGGTCACCCTCGCTCGGGCTGGCCCCGCCCACCGGCTCCTGGCGGGCCTTGTAGAGCAACTGCACCCGCGCCCACGCGCCGAGGGCCTCCTGGATCTCCGGCACCATCCGGCTGACGTGCTCCGCGGTCGCCCCGAAGGCCAGGGCGAGCAGCCAGATAGCCGTGAGACGGGCGGCGTCGATGCGGTCGGTGGCCAACGCCCAGGCACCGCCGAGCACCACCGCCCCGATGCCCGCCCGGATCGTCGCGGTGGCCACCGTCGCCACCCGGGCGGACAGCACCCAGACCACCAGGCCCCGGGACAGCACGGCGGCGGCCCGCCGGGCGTACAACTGCAGCACGTACGGCCGCGCCAAACTGGTGCGTACGTCGTCCTGGCCGTGCACCGCCTCCTCCATCACGGCGGCCAGGTCGGACCACGCCTCCTCCTCGGCCATCCGGGCCGGGCCGATCCGTGCCGTGGGCCGGCGCAGGCCGACCGCGAGCACCACAGTGAGCAGCACCATCGCGATCCCCGCCGGCCACCACACGAACAGCGCCACGACCATCGACAGCAGACCGACGCAGAGGCCCTGGGCGAGTCGGGTGCCCTGGTTACGAATTGCCGACGCCACCTGATAGACGTCCCCGTCGATCCGGTCCAGCAACTCGCCCACCGGGGTGGTCTCCAGAGTGGGCAGGTCCTGCCCGAAAGCGACGCGACAGAGCCGGCGACGCACGTCAGCGGACCAGTCGGCGGTCAGACCGGCCATCAGCAGACTCACCGCGAGGTCGCTGAGGACCACGGCGACCAGGGCCACGGCCAGTACGGCGAAGAAGCCCGCCGAGCGATGCACCAGCACCGCGCCGGCCAGCGCCGACGCGCCCGCCTGCCCCGCGGCCCCCAGCACGATCAGGACGGCCACGATCGTCATACGACGGGTCGAAGTACCCCACAGATCACGGAGCAGGCGCATGGGAAGTCCTCCGGGACGTGGGTGGCGGAGACCTCAGCCTGCCGGCACCACCCCGCCAACTCAACCGATTTTCCGGTCCTGAGCAGGGCATCCATCAGTTTCGCCAGCGGCGGCGACCGACCTGCTCGATGCCGCGGCCACAGCCGCGCCGCCCGATGCCTGAACCAGACAGGGGGCACCGAACCGGCGGTTTTCGGGTCAGCCCCGCCAGCCGCGAGGTAGAGCCGGCACGGTGAGCGGACCGAGGCCGATGGTCTCGGGCCACCGCTGCGGTCCCGGCCAGAGCCGGCGCGGTGGGCAGGTCAGTGCCGACAGGCCGGAGCCAAGGCCGGCAGACCCGGATCGAAGCCGGCAGACCCGGATCGAAGCCGGCGCGGTGGGCAGGCCAGGTCCGACAGGCCTGGGTCAGCGCCGGCAGAACGCCTGCGGGGTGCCGGACCCTAGACGTTTTGCCCGATCTGATGCGATCTAGCCAACCGCGACGCCGTCCGGGGCTCCTTGATCGACTCGGGTTCCTTGATGTCGGGGTGTCCGGCCGTCCGGGATGCCCCGACTTCCGTGAACCCGAGTGGATCAGCCCCGTCTGGGGCCGTGCTGGCGGGGCCGTGTGGGCGGTTTGTCCGCTGGGGTGTCGATTGGGCCGGTGACCGGCCGCACCCGTGGGCCGGAATCCTGGCGGGGTCGGGGTCGTTACATACCCTGACGATCGCAGTACCACCGACCCGCCGCCCGAGCGCTGGGGGCTGGTCGCGCAGGTGGGAATGCCAGCCAGCACCCGGTCGTTGCAGTCCCCACGAACGACCGACGGGCACCGCCCCGACGAGGGTGCCAACGGATGGGCCAACCCCGGAATGACCCCGGCCCCCCGGTCGTTACACATGGACCCGGCGCCACGAGCCCTCCGCTCGCCAGGCCGCCGACCCCGACGCCCGACAGGCGTCACCCCCCAGACTTTCCCCCCTTTGTTAGTGCAGCGCCGGACGAGGTGCTCACACCCGTGACTGCCGTTTCCCCGATCGGTATGTGCGGGTGTCCTACCCCCGAAGGAGCTCCCCCCATGAACACGATCTTCCGTAAGAGCATGCTGTCTGTTGCTGGTCTCGCGTTCGCCGGTGGTGTGTTCGCCGGTCCGATCGCCGCCCACGCCGCCACCCCGGCCGTGGACGCCAAGCCCGTCGCCGTGGCCGTGCAGCAGTCGGCGCCGAAGCCGCAGGGCGACCAGTCCCACATCAGCCTCAACGACGAGCAGACCGCGAACGCCAAGGCGATCATCGCCGCCACGAAGAAGGCCGGCCTGCCCGAGCGGGCCGCGGTCATCTCGATCGCGACGAGCCTGCAGGAGTCCAAGCTGGAGAACCTCGGCCACCTGGGCGACATGAACGACCACGACTCGCTGGGCCTGTTCCAACAGCGCCCCTCCAGCGGTTGGGGCACCCCGGAGCAGATCACCAACCCTGAGTACTCCACCACCGCGTTCCTCAAGGGCCTCAAGCAGGTCGACGGGTGGCAGGACATGCCCCTGACCCAGGCGGCGCAGACCGTGCAGGTGTCGGCCTACCCGGACGCCTACGCCCAGTGGGAGCAGCAGGCCACCGACCTCGTCGCCCAGCACTGGAACAGCTGACCCACACGATAAGCACGCAGCACCGCAGCACGACACCGACCGCTGGCCGGCACCCGCAACACCGGGTGCCGGCCAGCGGCCTTTCTGCGCTCGGAGCCCGCAGATCTTGGACACTTTTCGTTCCGCGCGAACGGATAGTGTCCAAGATCTGCGGCGATGCATCACCGCGAGCCAACCCGCAGCGGTCAGAAGAGGACGGTGGCCAGGGTGCCGATCGGCTGGAAGCCGCAGCGCTCGTAGACGCGGCGGGCCGGGAGGTTGAAGTCGTTGACGTACAAGCTGACGGTGGGGGCGACCCGGAGCAGCGCGTCGCGGACCACGGCGGCCATGGCGGCGGTGGCGATCCCCCGACCTCGCCATTCCGGTGCCACCCAGACGCCCTGGACCTGGGCCGTCCGTTTGGTCACCACGGCGAGTTCGGCCTTGAACACGACCTTGCCGTCGACGATGCGGGCGTACGCGCGACCGGTCCGGACCAGGTCGTTGACCCGCCGGCGGTAGCTGCGTCCGCCGTCCTCGGCCAGCGGGGAGACGCCGACCTCTTCGGTGTACATGGCGACCGCCGCCGGGAAGAGCCGGTCGACCTCGCCGGAGCGAACCTGGCGTACCTCCGGATCGGCCGGTACGGGTGGCAGCGAGTCGGTGACCAGCAGTGGCTGATTGGGGCGAACGTCTCGCGCTGGCCCCCAGGTGTCGGAGAGGCGGTCCCACAATCCGAGGACGGCATCGGCGCGACCGACGATGGAGGAGCAGAGCCTTTCCTCGCCAGCGAGCAGGTCGGCGAAGGCAGCCACCGCAGCATCACTGGCCAGCACCGGGGTCAGGTTGCCGCCGAGCCAGCAGAGTGATTCGAGGTTGCGGCGGGCCCCGTACCCCAGGATTCTGCCCTCGGCCCGCCACCAGGAGAGTCCGCGCGCGGAGATCCGCTCGGCGACCTGCGCACCCGCGAACGGGTCATGGTCGAGCAGTCGCTCGACCGCGCGGCGCTCCGATTCCCCCAGTTGGCGTACCGGCACCGTCAGCACGACTATCAGCCTGCCAGATCGACCCCCCGCTCCGCCGGTCGAGTGCCGAGGCCGGCACCGGTTCTGCTGGCCCGCTGAGCGGCCGGGTCCGCCCGGCCCAGCGGACGACCGGGGGCACCAGGGCTCCGAGCAGGAGAAACAGGGCACCGAGTACGAGCCAGCCGGGTACGCCCCAGCCGAGCGCGAGGGTGGTCACCACTACCGGTGCGAGCATCTTGCCCAGTTCGTAGCCCATGCCGTACGCCCCCTGGTACTGCCCTTGGGCGTCCGCTGGCGCTAGCCCGAAGGAGATCCCCCAGCCGGCGGCGGAGTGCCACAGTTCCCCGGTGACGTGCGCGAGTGCCCCGAGGCCGAGCAGGCCCACCGCTCCGGCGGTGGGCAGCGCGCCGCTGGCGGCGAAGAGTACGCAGGCCAGGGCGATGGCCACGCCTGCTCGACGGGCGGCGCGGGCGGCCCCGGGCAGTGTGGCGGCGGCACCCGCGGCGCGTACCTGAAGGAGCACCACCAGCACGGTGTTGACCAGCGTCAACGCGGAGATCATCCAGGCGGGCGCCCGGGTGTGGCCGGCGATCCACAGCGGCAGGGCGATGGTGAGCAGGCTGAAGTGCATCGACATCAGCCCGTCGACCAGGGTGAAGGCGAGGAACGGGCGGTCCCGGAGGGCGACCAGCCGAGGGCCCTGCGTCGGGGCGGCGACCGGGGAGACGGCGGGCAGTCGGAGGAAGACCACCGCTGCGGCCAGTGACGTCGCCGCCGAGGCCAGGATCAGCGCGACGTACCCCGTTCGGGTGTCGGCGGCGATGGCGAACCCCCCGAGGACGGCGCCGACGGAGATCCCGACGTTCGTGGTGGCTCGCAGGTAGGCGCGGGTGCGGACCCGCTGGTCGGCTGGGATCGCTCCGGCGATCAGCGCGCCGCGGGCACCACGCTCGACCGCGTCGGCAAGCGCGGTGGCCGCTCCCACCAGCACGAACGTGGGAAACGACCGGACGGCGATCAGGCCGATGGTCAGGGTGCCGGCGACGAAGAGCGCGCCGACCTGCACACCGCGTGGGCCGACGCGGTCGGCCAGGTAGCCGCTCGGGGCGCTGGCCAACACACCGACCAGGGCCGAGATGGTCAGTCCGATGCCGACCTGGGTTGCCGACAGACCGACCGACCGGGTGAGGAAGAGCGCGCTGGCGACGAGCCAGAGGCCCCGTCCAACGGTCTTGACCAGCGTGCCGAGGGTGAGGACCCGGGCCGGACCCGGCGGGGGAAGCAGGCGCATGACCGACACTCTAACAAGACGTACGTACGGTTTGGTAAATCGGGGTTGTCAGCGATGCATTGCCGATATATCGTTGATGCATCAGCGATAGTCCTACGGAAGGAAGAACCCGATGAGGTTCCACCGACAGCACCACCCGATGCACGAGGCCCGGATGCGGGGGTTCGGCTTCCCGCCGGTTCCGCCCGGTCCGCACGGTCATGGCCACGAGCACGGACACGGCGGCCCCTGGGGCGGCCGGGGTCGTGGACGGGGTCGGGGCCGACGCCCCAACGTTCGAGCCTCCGTGTTGGCCCTGCTCACCGAACGGCCGATGCACGGCTACGAGATGATCCAGGAGATCGACTCCCGCACCGGCGGTGCGTGGCGGCCGAGCCCGGGCTCGATCTACCCCACCCTCCAGCTACTGGAGGACGAGGGCGTGATCGTCGCCAGCACCGAGGAGTCCGGTGGCGGGCGGAAGCGTTTCACTGTCACCGAGGCCGGTCAGGCGGAGGCCACCGAGGCCGCGCAGACCCCGCCGTGGGCAGACGTCGCCCAGGGCACGGTGAGCAGCTGGCACGACATCCGTGACTCCGGCACTCAGGCGATGAACGCGCTGCGCCAGGTGATGATGAACGGCACCGACGACCAGCGTGAGCGGGCCGCCCAGGTGCTCGACGAGACCCGGCGCAAGCTGTACGCGATCCTCGCCGAATCCGAGTGACGCCAGGCCGCACCACAGCACGGCACGGCACGAGCAGCACGGCAACGCAAGATCAGCACAAACCACAGCGGCCGTTCCCCACACGGGGAACGGCCGCTTTTTCCAAATGGAAAATCAGTGCACGGTGACGGTCGGGCCGGTGACCAGCCCGCGCAGCTCCTCGGGGAGCTCGGCGCCCATCTCGTCGGCGATCCGCAGCGCCTCTTCGATCAGCGTCTCGACGATCTGCGCCTCGGGCACCGTCTTGACGACCTGCCCCTTGACGAAGATCTGGCCCTTGCCGTTGCCGGAGGCGACGCCGAGGTCGGCTTCCCGGGCCTCGCCCGGACCGTTTACCACGCAGCCCATGACGGCGACCCGCAGCGGCACCGGCAACCCTTCCAGGCCGGCGGTGACCTCTTCGGCGAGCTTGTAGACGTCCACCTGGGCCCGCCCGCAGGACGGGCACGAGACGATCTCCAGGCCCCGCTCGCGCAGACCGAGGGACTCCAGGATCTGGTTGCCGACCTTGATCTCCTCGACCGGCGGGGCGGACAGCGACACCCGGATCGTGTCGCCGATCCCCTCGGCCAGCAGCGCGCCGAAGGCGACCGCCGACTTGATGGTGCCCTGGAACGCCGGCCCGGCCTCGGTGACGCCGAGGTGCAGCGGGTAGTCGCACTGCTCGGCGAGCTGCCGGTACGCCCGGATCATCACGACCGGGTCGTTGTGCTTGACCGAGATCTTGATGTCGCGGAAGCCGTGCTCCTCGAACAGCGAGCACTCCCACAGCGCCGACTCGACAAGCGCTTCGGCGGTGGCCTTGCCGTACTTGCTCAGCAGGCGCTTGTCCAGCGACCCGGCGTTGACGCCGATCCGGATCGGCGTCCCCGCCGCTCCCGCGGCACGAGCGATCTCCTTGACCTTGTCGTCGAACTGCCGGATGTTGCCCGGGTTGACCCGGACGGCCGCGCAGCCGGCGTCGATCGCGGCGAAGACGTACTTGGGCTGGAAGTGGATGTCGGCGATCACCGGGATCTGCGACTTCTTGGCGATCGCGGGCAATGCCTCGACGTCGTCCTGGGACGGCACCGCAACCCGGACGATCTGGCAGCCGGACGCGGTCAGCTCGGCGATCTGCTGAAGGGTCGCGTTGATGTCGGAGGTGAGGGTCGTGGTCATCGACTGCACGGACACCGGCGCGCCACCACCGACCGGGACCGAACCGACCATGATCTGGCGGCTGGCCCGACGGGGAGCGAGCGGCGGGGGCGGCACGGCGGGCATACCGAGACTGATAGCTGTCACTTCAGGCACTCACCTTGAGAAGAGCGTGATGGGGTTGACGACGTCCGCGGCGATGGTCAGCAGCGTGAACGCGCCGCCGATCAGGATCACCGCGTACGTGAAGGGCATCAGTTTGAGGTAGTCCACCCGGCCGGGGTCGGCCCGGCCGATCCGCGCGTAGAGCCAGGAGCGGGCCCGTTCGAACCAGGCGATGGCGATGTGGCCGCCGTCCACCGGGAGCAGCGGCAGCAGGTTGAACACACCGATGAAGAAGTTCAGCGACACGAAGAGCATGAAGAAGACCAGCCAGGCGTTGTTCTCCACCGCCTCGCCGCCGAGTCGACTGGCGCCGACCACACTGATCGGGGTGTCGATGTCCCGCTCGCCGCCGGTGAGGGCGGTCCACAGGGCGGGGACCTTCTGCGGAAGGCGCTGGAGCGCCTGGGCGGTGCCGACGGCCAGTTGACCCGTGAAGTCGGCGGTGGCGCCGAAGGCGCCGATCGGGCCGTACGTCACGCGGGTCGGGGTGCTGGGGACGAGCCCGACGCCGAGCGCGGCCACCGGTGCGGCGGCGCCGGTGGGGTCGTTCAGCGGTGGACGCTGGGTCTGCGCGAGCACCGTGCTGGTGGTGCCCGGCTGCCCGTCGCGGACGTACGCGATCTGCGCGGTGTCGCCCGGCTTGAGCCCGCGCAGCGTGGTGAGCAGGTCGCCGTAGGAGTTGATCTGGGTGCCGTTGACCGAGGTGATCCGGTCGCCGTTGCGCAGTTGCCCCTGGGCGGCCGGGCTGGCCGCGTCGGCGGGGGTGCACGCCCGCACCGCGTTCTCCGGAACCACGCACTCACTGAGCTGGATGACGGCGGGCTCCTGGCGGGCCTGCGCGTCGGTGGTCGGGAAATCGGGGTTGGGCAGGCCGGCGGAGACGGCGAGGATCCAGATCGTGACCAGGGCGAGCGCGAAGTGCGTGATCGACCCGGCGGCCATCACGATCGTCCGCTTCCAGACGGGGTAGCGCCACATCACGCGCGACTCGTCGCCCGGTTCGACGTCGTCGTCCTGCGGCGTCATCCCGACGATCTTGCAGAAGCCGCCGAGGGGGATGCCCTTGAGGCCGTACTCCGTCTCACCCCGGCGGAACGACCAGATGGTGGGGCCGAAACCGACGAAGTACTTCGTGACCTTCATCCCGAACGCCTTGGCGGTCAGCAGGTGACCCGCCTCGTGCAGGCTCACCGAAATGAGAATGGCCAGGGCGAAGAGGACCACCCCGAGCAGGTACGACATCAAGCTCCTTCCACCGAACCCGCGATGATCTCCTGCGCGTGCGCGCGTGCCCACGACTCGGCCGCGAGCACGTCCTCGACGGTACCTGGTTCGTCGAAGTCCGGAGCCTCCTCCAAGACCCGTTCGAGGGTGTCGACGATGCCGAGGAACGGCAGCCGGCCCGCCACGAACGCGGCCACGCACTCCTCGTTCGCCGCGTTGTAGATCGCCGGCCGGCAACGCCCGGTCTCTCCAGCCGCCTTGGCCAGGGCGACGGCCGGGAACGCCTCGTCGTCGAGCGGCGCGAACTCCCAGCTGTGCGCGGCCGTCCAGTCGACGGCGGTGGCCGCTTCGGGCACCCGGTCCGGCCAACCGATGCCGAGCGCGATCGGCAGCCGCATGTCCGGTGGGCTGGCCTGGGCGATCGTCGACCCGTCGACGAACTCGACCATCGAGTGGATGACCGACTGGGGGTGCACCATCACTGTGATGTCGGCGTAGGGCACGTCGAACAGCTCGTGCGCCTCGATCACCTCCAGCGCCTTGTTGACCATGGTGGCGGAGTTGATCGTGACGACCGGCCCCATGTTCCAGGTCGGGTGAGCGAGCGCCTGCTCGGGTGTGACCTGCGTCAACTCGTCACGCTGCCGACCCCGGAACGGGCCGCCGCTGGCCGTGACGATCAGCCGGCGCACCTCACCGCGCGTCCCGGAGCGCAGACACTGGGCCAGCGCCGAGTGCTCCGAGTCGACCGGGACGATCTGCCCCGGCCGCGTCACAGCGGCCTTGACCAGCGGGCCGCCGGCCACGAGCGACTCCTTGTTTGCCAACGCGAGAGTACGACCACCGCGCAGCGCGGCCAGCGTAGGAGCGAGACCCAGCGAGCCGACCACCCCGTTGAGCACGATGTCGCACGGCCACTGGGCCAGCTCGGTCATGGCGTCCGGGCCAGCCACGATCTTGGGAAGTTTGAAGTCGCCGGTGGCCCACCCGCGCCGGCTCGCCTCGGCGTAGAACGCGAGTTGCAGGTCCTGCGCGGCGGACGCCTTGGCCACCCCGACCGCCTCGACGCCCATTTCGAGGGCTTGCGCGGCGAGCAGCTCAACGTTGCCGCCGCCGGCACCCACGGCGACCACCCGGAACCGGTCCGGGTTGCGCCGGACGATGTCGATGGCCTGGGTGCCGATCGAGCCGGTGGACCCGAGCAGAACAAGGTCGCGGGGGGAAGTCACAGGGCCATTCTTCCCCACCCCCGCTGCACGCCCGCTGGGAGCCTCAGCCCTCCCCCTCCGCCAGCTCCTCCTCGTCCAGCAACTCGGCGGGGTCAATGGAGAATTCGAACGGCTCCCGCATCGCGAAGGTGCTGCCCGCCGCAGCGGCGGCCAGCGGCCGGTACTCCCCGTCGGAAAGCTCGAACAGGGCCATGGTCGGCACCCGGTTACGCAGGTCCACCCGGAGAAAGAACGGCACCCCGACGGCGGCGTACTCGCGGGGCCGGTCGATCACGTCCTTACGCCAGTTACCCGGCGAAACGATCTCCCCCAACAACACTGCCTCGGCAATTGGCACCGTCGTGCGGCCAGCCCCCGATTTGCGCAGCACAGCAATGTCTGGAATGAAGAGATCATCGCCGGAGAGGACGTTGATCTCTGGATAGACCCAGAAACCGGCCTTCCGCGCAGCGCGGTGCAGCACGTAGGGCAACTCCCGCTCGACCGACTGATGATCGATTCCGGCATGCGGTGTCACGATCACGCTTCCGCTCAGGACCTCAACCTTGGGGCCGTTGGTCTCCGGCAACAGGTCGAGGGCGAGCTGCGCTGTCCACGGCTTGTCATGCCACCGCAGCACGTCGAACGACGGCTCGGTGTCCTGCGGCGCCGGTTCCGGCGCGAACGCTGCCTGGGCCATCCGGGTTCACCCCCTCAGCGGACCATCCTGCTCAGCTCAGCCTAGCCACCGCAGCCCCAGAAGCGCGTCATCGCACACAGGGTCCGTCTGTCCGAGATGGTTGCGCCGCGGCCCCTACGCGTGGCGCGTGCAGATCTTGGACACTTTCCGTCAAGGCCGAACGGAAAGTGTCCAAGATCTACGGGCCGGCACCCGACTCGCTGTGGTGCGGTGCCGCATGACGGCCAACCAGACCGCCGCGCCGATGCAGAAGACGGCCAGCAGGGACAGCAGCACCAGGGCCGGGTTGATCCAGGCGGGCACCAGGTCATGGGTGGCGTTGCATCGATCGTGGAGGGGGAACCATCGCGACGACTCACGCCAGTGCGCGGCGCGGTAGGCCCGGTCGTAGCTGACGCCGGCCTGTCGGCAGGACTCCTCCGAGCTCATGAAGGGACCCGCGAACGCCCCGAGGAACCACGTGACAGCGGTGGCGACGATCGAGAGCCCGGCCGTCGCGAGGAACCAGCCAGGAGTCTTCCAGCGGCCGGTGAGCAGAGGTCGGCCCCACAGCCAGAGCACGAACAGAGCGGGTACGGCGAGGCAGAGCCCTGTCGTGATGACACCCATCCTGATTTGTCAGCCTTCCGCCGGCGAGCCGGCTTTGATCATCGCACGGGCCGGCTCACCGCCGTGAACGTGACGAAGGCCGTCCAGGCCGAGGTGGTGAAGGTCAGCACGGGCCCGGGCAGCGCGACGCCCACGACGGACCCTGCGCCACCTTGATTGACTCGGGCTCACGGAAGTCGGGGTGTCCGCAGGCCGCGGACACCCCGACTTTCTTGAAACCGTGTTGATCAAGCCAAACGACTAGCCGCCGTTGATGACGAACTGCGAGCCCGGCTGGATGACGATGTTGCCGTCGGCCGAATTCGTGATCGTCACGTTGGTCAGGTTGGCGTTGCCGCGCGCGCCGCTCATCGCGAGGATGCCGGCGCCATTGTTCGACTTGTCGATCCGGACGTTGGTGATCGCGAGGTTCGGTATGTTGCCGCCTCCGTTCTTGAACTGGATGCCGTCGTACGTGGAGTCGATGATGTCGGTGTCCCGGATCGTGACTCCGACGATGTCCCTGGTGGCCGGGAAGATCGTGATGGCACCGAACTCCTGGTCCTCGTTCCAGAACGCGCCGCCGGTGCGGTAGAGCCCGTTGTTGGCGATCAGCGTCGTGCCGGAGAACGGCAGCGGGTCGTGGTCGGTCGCCAGCATGATGCCCGGGTAGTTGGCGGTGTCGTAGATCAGGTTGTTCTCGATCGAGTTGTCGTAGCCGCCGTAGATCGCGATGCCGTTGGCCCGCCAGGGCAGCTGGATGGTGTTGTTGACGAAGTGGTTGTCGTGGGCGATGTCCACGCTGCGGTCCTTGACGTACGGGTTGGCCCAGACGGCGAGGGCGTCGTCACCTGTGGTGCGGAAGGACGAGTTGAACACCCGCGAGTTACGCGTGCCGTTGCTGAAGTTGATGCCGTCGGCGTACGTGTTGCGGATCCGCATGCCGCTGAAGTCCAGCCCGTCGGCCGGCCCCCACAGGTCGGGGATGTTGTCGTAGTCGCGGCCCACCCAGGCGCCCACGTTGGCGTGCTCGATCCAGACGTTGCTGATCTTCGTGCCGGCGCCGAAGCGCCCGTTCAGACCGACGCCGCCTTCGGCGTTGCCGTCACCACCGCGGATCCGGCCCGAGCCGAAGATGGCGATGTCGGAGATCTGGGTGTTCTTGTCGATGTCGAAGCCGAAGTTGCCCTCGTGCGGGTGGTTGATGCCGCCCACCACGTTCTGCGGCTCGGTCAGCGTGTAGAGCTGCGAGTGCCACATACCGGCGCCCCGGATCGTGACGTTGCTGATGCCGACCTGGTTGTGCATGCCCCGGTTCAGCGGGTCGTCGGTCAGGATCTTCTGCTCCTGCCGCCACTGCCCGGCGGGGATCCAGACGCAGCTGATGACACCGTTCTGGTCGTCGGTCACCGCCCGCTGGATGGCGGCGGTGTCGTCGAGCCCGTCGTTCGGGATCGCACCGTACGAGGTGATCGAGGTGCAACCGGCCGGCTGGCTCGCCGCCGGCGCCACCTGCTCCAGATCGATCATGTCGATGACGTAGAAGGAGGCGGTGTCACCCGAGTCGCGCTGCAACTTGAACCGGGTGCCGGCCGGGTACGACTGCGCCAGCAGTGCGTTCGACTCGTCGAAGAGCCGCCGGGCGTCGGCCTGCGGGGTGTTGGTCAGCGCCTCCGGCCCGTCGGTGTTGCCGTAGAGCCAGCTGTGCTTCGACGACAGGGTCAACTTCCGGGAGAAGACGTCGTTGACGTAGAGGCTGATGGTCGCCTCGATGCCGCCGCCACCGGGAGCGTCCGGTATGGAGTTGCGCACCACGATGGAGTTGGCCTGGTTGGCCGAGGTGAACTCGACGAACTGGCCGGTGCCGGTGAGTCGTACCGACTTGCGACCCGAGGACTCGCTGGCGAAGTTGGTGTGCCCGAAGGTCCGCAGCGGGTCGGCCTCCAGCAGCGTGCCCTGGTAACGGCCGGCCTCCGCCTCGTAGGAGACGTACGGAACGGCGGCCCCGCGACCGACCACTATCGACTGGCTGAACGCGTTGTTGGTCTCGTTGGTCTCGGTGACCACGTTGGTGGCGTCGGCGGTGGCGGTGATGGTGGCGCCGCCGCTGGTGGCGGTCCAGCTACCGCTGACGGCCACGGTGACCGTCGCGCCGGCGGCGATGGAGGCGGTGTTGGTGTTGAGCGTGGTGCTGCCCGCCACCAGCCGGGTGACAGTGGTCGCGCCGGTCGCGGTGGTGCCCCGGTTGCGGACCGTCACGGTGAAGGTGACGGAAGCCCCGACGGCCGGGTTCGGCGGGTTCGAGGCGATGCTGAGCACCTGGAGGTCGGGGCCTGGGGCCTGCGCCACCACCAGCGGCGACGCGGCGGTGTGGCTGTTGTTGCCGTTGTTCTGCTCGACGATCGTGTTCGCCGGGTCGACCACCGCCGAGACGGCGTAGCTGCCCATCGGCCGCGTACCGGCGTTGAACGACACGGTGGTCGAGGCGCCCGCGGCGAGCGTGCCCACCGAGGCGCTGCCGACGACAGCGCCGGCCAGGCTGAAGTTCACAGTGGTCGCACCGGCGGTGGCGGACCCGATGTTCTGCACCACGGCCGACAGCGTGACCGGGGAGACCTCGCTGGGCGACGTGGGCGACCAGGTCACCGAGTTGACGACCAGGTCCGGGTTGGGCGCCGGGGTGCCGCACACCTCAAGCTCGGCGACCTGGCCGGACGGGGCACCGGTGTTGCCGGTGAACCGCAACTGCACGTCCGCGGTGGTAGCGCTGACCGGGATGGTCACCAGGTTGGTGCCCTGGGCGAACTGGTAGGCCGCCGCCGACACCAGACTGGTGTACGAGGACGACGCCTGGTCGCGACCGAGGACCTGGATGGTCTGGGTACGGGTGCCCCAGGCCGGGTCCGGGTTGAGCTTCACGGTCACGCCGGAGATCGAGTGGTTCGCGCCCAGCGCCACTGTCAGGTTCTGCGGGTAGCTCGCCGCACCCTCCCAGTAGGTGGTGAGCTGCCCGTCGTTCGCCTTGTCCGGGGTGAAGCTGAACGTGGAGCCGCTCGCCGTCATGCTCTTGCCCTGCGCCACGTTGGTGCAGGCGGGCGGGTTGCTGCCGGTCCGGGTGACGGTGTTGCTGTTGCCGGAGAGGTTGCCGGCGCCGTCGCGGGCGCGGACGTAGTACGACACGGTGGCCGTCGCCGGCTGGGTGTCCTGGTAGGTGAGGACGGTGCCCAGCGTCGCGATCAGGCTGCCGCCCCGGTAGACGTTGTAACCGGCGAGCCCGCTGCCACCGGAGTCGGTGGAGGCCCCCCAGTTGAGCGTGATCGTGCTGCCCGACGTGCTCTGCGAGAGGGTCCCCGGGACGCTCGGCGCGGTGGTGTCTCCACTGCCGGTGCGGGTCACCGTGTTGCTGTTGCCGGAGATGTTGCCGGCGGCGTCGCGGGCCCGGACGTGGTACGAGACAGTCGCCGTGGCCGGTTGCGTGTCGTTGAAGGTGGTCACGTTTCCGATGGACTGGAGGAACGCGCCGTTGCGGTAGACGTCGTAGCCGGCGACGCCGCTGCCGCCCGCGTTGTCGGTCGACGCGACCCAGGTGAGGCTGATGGTGGTGCCCGACTGGGTGAACGACAGGTTGCCCGGCACGCTCGGCGCGGTGGTGTCCGGGGTGGTGCCGCCGCTGCCGTACACCTCCAGCTCGGAGAACTGCCCGGCCGGCCAGCCGCTGTTGGCGGTGACGTTGATCCGGACGTAGCGGGTGGAGGTGGAGCCGAAGTTGATCGTGACCGTGTTACCGCTCGCCGGGTTGAAGGTGTACGTCTGCGACCCGACCAGGTCGGTGAAGGACGAACCGTTGGTGCTGCCCCGCACGCTCAGCGTCTGCGTCCGGGTGCCCCAACCGCTGGTCGGCAGCTTCAGAACTACCTGGTTGACGCTCTGCGATGAGCCGAGGTCGACCTGCACCCACTGTGGGAAGGCGTTGTTGACGCTCTCCCAGTAGCTGCCCGCGTTGCCGTCGACGACCTTCGACGAGTCGTAGACGTCGGCGTGGCCGCTCTCCTGGGTGGGACGGCCCTGGGCGAGGTTGGTGGCCGCCGGGGCGAAGCCGGCGCTCGGTGCGGCCGCGGGGTCGGCCGGACGGGCGGCGGCGGCCGGGGTCGCGACGGCGCTCGCACCTGCCGTGGCGATCATCGTGGCCGCGACTGTCGTCGCCACCATCCTGAACAGATTCGTTCGTCTCATTGCGGTCCTTGTCGTTGGGGGACGGTTGCCGCGGGCAGGGTGACCACGGGGGTGGGGTGTGCGGTGGTGGGTCGCCGGCCGACGCGGGGACGTCGGCCGGTGTCGGGGGTGCCGGAAGAGGATGTGCTGGCGGCGCGGGGGCACCGGGTTGGGGATGGGGATCAACCCCCACCAAACGAGGCGGTCCCTCGAATTTTTCGAGCACATGCAACGAAGCAAGCACGCCTTTGTCGAGATCTTGCATGGCGTTGACCAAAGATTACTGACGTGCTACGAGGGCGTCAACACTTCGACCACCTTGACTATTGACGGCAATCCACCTGTCGACAGGACAGCGCGATATCAGCGATCTCCTGTCGTTCCGGCCGACGACGGCCCACAGTGGGGGTGGACACCGCGAGCCCGGCTTGACGGCCCGCACAGAACCGAGGGGACCAGCACCATGAACAAGCTCGCACTCGTCACCGGCGCCACCTCCGGCATTGGCAAGGCCTTCGCCGAGCGCCTGGCGGTCGACGGCTACGACCTGGTGATCGCGGGTCGGCGAAAGGACCGTCTGGACGAGTTCACGGCCGCACATACCGACGTCCGGGTGCAGACGGTGGTCGCCGACCTGGCGACCGACGCAGGTGTGGACGCAGTCGCCGAGGTGTGCGCGTCACAACCCCTGACCATGCTGGTGAACAACGCTGGTGTGTCCCACTACATGCCGCTCGCCGAGCTACCCGCCGACAAGGCCAAGGAACTCGTACACGTCAAGGTCGTCGCCCCGACCATGCTCAGCCGCGCCGCGGTCGTGGGCATGCAGGCGCGCGGCGAAGGCACCATCATCAACGTCGCCGGCATGATCGCCTTCAGCGGCCCGGCACCGGGCTCGATGATGCCCCGCCGTGCCGTCTACGCCGGCACCCTCGCCCATCTCGTGGCGATGTCCCAGGCACTCAGTGCCGAGCTCGAGGGCACCGGCGTGACCGTGCAGGTGGTGTGCCCCGGCGTGGTGGCCACCGAGTTCCACGAGCGCCAAGGTCTCGACATGAGCGTGGTCCCCCGGATGAGCGCCGAGGACGTGGTCACGGCGAGCCTGCGGGGTCTGGAACTGGGTGAGGTCGTCGTCGCCCCGGGCGTCGAGGACGCCGGCCTCCTGGACGCGGTCTTCCGAGCCGACCTCGCCGCATTCGGAGGACAGCGCCCCGAACTCGCCACCCGCTACCTGGCTGGCTGACCCGAGGGCAGTTGTCCGCCAGGGGCGGCCAGGACGAAGGTCTCCAACTCCTCGCCGCCGTACCAGTCGGTGCGCAGGCCCACGTGGGCCATGCCGAGTCGCCGGCAGACCGCCATCGACGGATCGTTGCCCGGCGACACGAGCGCGTAGATCTCCGAGGTGCCGGCAGCGAACTCCCGGTTGACGATCGCGCGGGCCGCCTCGGTCGCGTAGCCGTGACCCCACGAATCCGGGTGCAGGTGCCAACCCGTCTCGATGTCCTCGGTACGCAGTGCCTCATCGCGCCCCGGCAGCGGCTTGAGCAACGCGGTGCCCGCCACCAGGCCGGTCTCGCGCACCTCGATCGCCCAGGTGCCGTACCGGCCGTGGTCGGCGGCGTGCCGGTCCCGCCAGATCCGCAGCCGGTCAGCGGCCTGCGCCGGATCGGTCATCGGCAGCCCGGGGGACACCGCCAACCAACGGGTGATACCGGGGCGGGAGTAGATGTCGTAGATGCGGGCCAAGTCGGTCGGATCGTCGGTCCAATCACGCAGGATCAGGCGTTCGGTGGTGAGAACAGTCATGACCGGCGATCTTAAGGAGTGACGGCAACGACGACGGGGAAGGAGGACCCGATGGGCAACGGATGGCAGCGCGCGAAACGGATCACCAGCGGCGCGTTCCGTCCGGTGCGCGGGCGGGACCTGTCGCTGCACGCGGCCGCGATCACCTTCTACGGTGCGATCGCGGTGGTGCCGGTCGCCCTGTTGGCGATCTGGCTCACCGCGCTGCTGGCCGGGGCCGACCGGGTACGCCGACTCACCTCGTACGCCGTGGAAGCCCTCCCCACCGCGATCGGCGCGCCCCGGGCGGTGGACGCGCTCGTCAACGCCGGGGTGGAGTTGACCCCGCTACTGGCGCTGGCCTCGCTGCTGCCCGCCTCGCTGTACGGCGAGGGTCTGCGCCGGGCGTTCGTCTCGGTGGCCGCACCCCGCTCCGACGAGCACCTGGTCGGCTGGCGGGGCCGGCTCCTGCTGCTACCGCTGCTCGCACCGGCCCCCGCGCTGCTGCTGTCGATCCTGCTGGCGCTGCCGCTCACCACCCGCCTCGTACGTCAGGGTGGTTGGCTCGGTGTGCTCGGCGTGGTGCTGTCGTTCCTGGCGGTCTGGCTGGTGCTCACGCCGGTGCTGGTGTGGGTGTTCCGGGTGGTCGGGCCGGCCTCACCGGACTGGCTGTCCACGCTCGGGATCGGGTCGTTCACCGCGGCGAACCTCTCCGGCTTCCTGCACGGCTTCGTGCTCTTCGCCTCGCTCCCGCTGGACCTGGGTGTGCCGTTCGGTGGCTTCGACGAGATCGGCGCCGGCGTGGCCGTCCTCCTCTGGCTCTACCTGTTCCACGTGATCGTCCTGGCCGGCTACTCCGCGACCCTGGCCCTCTCCCGCTGGCGCGCCAACCGATAGGGCGTGGGTGAACGGGCGGAAGGGGTGACCTGGACTGGTGGGCGGACTAGGCTGCCGCGGCATGAGCAGTGAGATTCCGGCCCGCGCAGACGTCGTGATCGTCGGTGCCGGGCACAACGGTCTGGTCTCCGCGGTCCTGCTGGCCCGGGCCGGCCTGGACGTCCTCGTGCTGGAGGCCGCCGACGTGATCGGCGGCGCGACCCGCACCGAGAACCCGTTCCCGAAGGTGCCCGGGCTGCGCCACTCCACCGGCTCGTACCTGCTCGGGCTGATGCCCCCGGAGCTGCTCGCCACGCTCGACGTCCGGATCCCGGTGCTGCGCCGCGACCCGCACTACTTCCTGCCCACCCCGGGCGGCCTCGGCTCGCCGTACCTGCTCTTCGGCAGTGACACCGCCGCCACCCGGGCGCAGCTCGCCGAGTTCTTCTCCCCCGCCGACGTGGCCGCCGACGACGCGATGCAGGCCGAGCTGGCCGCGCTGCGGGAAGACCTCGCCCCGGCCTGGCTGGCCGAGCCGCTGAGCGTTCAGGAGACCGCCGAGCGGCACGTCCGCCCGGCGCTGCGCCAGGTCTTCGTCGACCTCGTGCAGGGCTCGGTCGCCGACTACCTGGCCCGGTTCGAGTTCCGCTCCGAACTGCTGGTCAGCATGTACGCGGTCACCGACGGCCTGTCCGGGCTGAACGCCGGCCCGGACGACCCCGGCACCGGCCACAACTTCCTCGTGCACAACATGTGCCGACTGCCCGGCTCCGGCGGCACCTGGATGATCGCCGAGGGTGGGATGGGCACTGTCTCCCGGACGTTCGCCGAGGCCGCGCGCGCCGCCGGAGCGACCATCCTGACCGGTACGCCGGTGCACGCGGTGACAGTGGACGGCGGCACGGCGAGCGGAGTGGTGCTGGCCGACGGTCGGGAGGTCGCCGCCCCTGTGGTGCTCGGCGCGTGTGACCCGTACCGGCTGATGGACCTGTTGCCCGACGGCGCGCTCCCGGCGCGGCTCGGCGAGCGGATGGCGGCGGTCCGCCGGCCCGGCACCACGCTCAAGCTCAACCTGGCGCTCACCGGGCTGCCGCGGTTCTCCTGCCTGCCGGACGGCACGCCGAGCCCGTTCGGCTCCACCATCCACCTGCTGCCCGGGTCGGCGTCGCTGGTCGGCGGGGCGGAGGCGTCGCCGATGACCGCGCTGCGCGCCATGTGGGCGGACGTGCAGGCCGGCCTCCTGCCGGCGGAGCCCACCATCGAGTGGTACCTGCACACCACCGTCGACCCGTCGCTCTCCGACGCCGCCGGGCACCACTCTTCGGCGCTCTTCGTGCAGTCCGTCCCCTACGAGCTGGCCGGCACCACCTGGGACGCGGAGCTGCCCGGATACGTCGATCGGCTGCTGGGGATCGTCGAGCGCTACGCCCCCGGCACCGCTGACCTGATCGCCGACGCGGTGCCCCTGCCGCCGCCCGGCATCGAGGAGCACTTCGGCATCACCGGCGGGCACATCCACCACGTCGACAACACCGTCTCGTTCACCGACCGGATGCCCTACGCCAGCGGGGTCGACGGTGTGTACGCCGGCAGCGCCGGCTGCCACCCGGCCGGCAGCGTGATCGGTGCGGCTGGCCACAACGCCGCCCGCCGCATCCTCAAAGACCTGAGCGCCTGACCCAAACTCCCGCGATCTTGCAATCTCGGACGTCGCTATGGGCTACGCCCCGCTTCGTCGCCACAGCAAGTGCAAGATCGCGGTGGTGAGGCGGGTCAGATCACTGCCTCGCCGGCGGGGGCGGGGGTTTCCGCGTCTACGCGGTGGGCTCGCACCTTGTGGCCCACGCTCGTCAGGCAGCGGCCAGAGGGCAGGTCGAAGCGCCAGCCGTGCAGCTGGCAGGTGAGCTGGTCACCGTCGACGATGCCGAAGCGGGTCAGGTCCGCCTTCAGGTGCGGGCACCGCCGCTGCACCACCCAGTCGCCCAACGTGATGTCCTCGGCGTCGGTGCTGCGTTCGTGCTCGTCGTACCAGCCCTCGGCGTACTGGAGCCGCTCCTCGGAGAGGCACTTGAAGAACGCGTAGACGAACTCGTTGTACTGGCCGATCCGGGCAGCCGAGAACCGGCAGGACAGGAAGAGCGAGTTGACCCAGTCCACCTCGTCGATGAAGAGGAGGTGCTCGATCAGCGAACGCTCCATCCGGAACCGGTAGCGCACCTTCTCGTCCGCGTACGGCCGAACCTCTTTGCCGGGGAAGTCCACCACGATCGACTCGACGCTCTCGCCGTCATACCCCACCAGGTCGAAACGGACCGGGCCGCCGACCCCCTTGGCCAGGTAGATCGACTCGTCGAGCAGCGGCTCGATCCGACGCTTCATCTCGCCGAGCACGTCCACCTCGGGGTGCCGCCAGGACGCCTTCTCCGCCTCGATGATCGGGCGCTTGCGCTCCCGCATCTCCTCCAGGTGCGCGACCTTGTTCGCGAAGAACTCCTGCACCGGCACCGGGTGGGTGGTGCTCGCGCCCTCCGTGGTGACCTCGGCGACGCTGCCCGGCAGCAGCACGATCCCGTTGGTGCCGCCGACCTTGGCGTACTCCGACAGGAAGACGGACTGGTCGGGGAAGATGTTGCCCTCATCGCCGTGGATGTCGTTGAACTGCCACAGGGCGTCGTCGAGGAAGCACGGCGGGCCGGCGATCGGGAAGACGTGCGACGCCTTCAGGTCGTCGATGTACCGCCAGGTCCGGTCGAACTGCCGGTCACGCTTCTGCTTGCCGAACGCGGTCTTCGCCGCCTGCGGCAGTTCGTAGACCATCGGGTACCAGATCGCACCGGAGAACTGGAGCAGGTGCGCGTGCACGTGCCCCAACTCGGTGAAGAGGCTCAGGTCGGTGGGGCGGGCGTCGTTCTGGTTGAGCAGCCGCACACCCTCGTACTCGACCCAGAGCGAGGAGTCGCCGATCGGCCCGTCGGTCGGGCTGGTCAACGCCTGAATCATGATCTTCAGGCCGCCGGGCAGCTCCACCACCTGCTCGTTGGGCGCCTGCAGGAATTTGGTGAAGCCCAGCGCCCGGAACTCGTCCTCCATCTCCGAGGTGGGGAACTCGGGGAGCAGGACCGTGGCGTCCTTGGAGATGAAGTCGCGCAGGTGCTTCGCGTCGAAGTGGTCCCGGTGCAGGTGGGAGACGTACAGGTAGTCGACCTGACCCAGGCTCTCCCAGTCCAGCAGTGAGTTGTCCGGGAACGGGAACCACGACGCGAAGTAGGCCGGGTTGACCCACGGGTCGCACAGGATGCTGCCCGCGGCCGTGTCGATCCGCATGCTGGCGTGCCCGGTTCCGGTCACTCGCACCGCACAGTCCCCCTCAAACAGACAATCAGGTGTACGCCAAACGCTACCGGAGGGAGTCTGACCGCCGCCCCGCGACGCCGGTAGTGCCGTCCAGCCCTGGTGGGGCAGGGCCGATGGCCAGGAAACCCCCACCCCACCGCACCGCGTACGAGGCGTGCCAGACTAACCAAAGATCCGATCGCGAGGGAAGGACCGACAGTGGCAGGAAGCGAGCCGGTAACGTCGCCAGACCAGCACAAGCCCGGGCACCGCAAGGCCGGGCAGATCGGCGCCGTGCTGTCCGCACTGGCGCTGCTGGCGATGATCTGCGGCAACCACGAGGGCAGGGTCGAGGACATCTGGCTGATCGGCCTGGCCGCGCTGCTGCTGATCATCGTGATCGGCGACGTCGTGTTGCGGCGCAGCGGTCTGCGCTCCTGACCCGACCCACCGCCGGACGACCGGCCGACGTACGCCGAGGGCCCGCCCCCAACCCGGGGGACGGGCCCTCGTCCGTATCGCGTCGGGGTCAGCGCCCGAAGAGGATGTCCTGCACGTCCTTGAGCGCGGCGTCGACCTCGGCCTCGAAGTAGCCACCCGGCACCAGGCCGAACCGGAGCGTGTCCAGGTCCTTCGGGTCGACCGGCATGGGGTTGCGGCGCTGCATGCCACCGAGCAGGGTGTCGAAGAACCGGTCCACCTGGTCGGGGTCGTACCCGCTGCCGAACCGGCGCACCTGGAAGCTACGACGGATCTGGTCGACCCGGTACAGGTCGCTGCCGGGCGGGCCCGCCATCGGCGGACCGGCCATCGGCGGGCCACCCATCGGCGGGCCGGCCACAGCGGGCGGGCCGGCCATCGGCGGACCACCCATGCCCTGCTGCGGCAGCGGAGGCGGACCGGCCGGACCACGGCGCATGTCGCGCAGATCCCGCTCCGGCATCCGGATCTCGGCCGTCATGTCGGCGCGGCCGTGCCGCCCGGCCTCGAAGCCGTCGAAGCGCGGCTCCTCCGGCGGCGGCGGATAACCGCCGGGCGCGCGCTGGTCGTCGGGGCCGTACCCGCCGCGCTGATCATCCGGGCCGTAGCCACCGGGTGAGCGCTGGTCGTCCGGGGGGCCGTACCCGCTGGGGCCGGCGGGCAGGCCGCGCTGCGGCATGCCGTGGCCACCCATCGGGCCGGGGCCCATCGGGCCACCGGGACCCATCGGAGGGCCGGCCGGGCCACGGGGCGCGTCGTAACCACCGCCGCGGGGGGCGTCGTAACCACCGGCGAAGGCACCGGTCGGCTCGTCGTAGCGGCCGTAGGGCGGGCCGGCCTGCGCGGGCATCGGCCGGGGCGGCATCGGCTGCGGAACCATGCCCCGGTCATCACGCATCGGCGGACCCATCCGGTCCGGTGGGCCCATCCGGTCACCCATCCGGGGGTCGCCACCGCGCCCGGCGCTGTTGCGCTCCTCCAGCTCGGCCAGCTGCCGCTCGACCCGGTCCAGGTGAAGGTCGACCTGCCACTCGTCGTAGCCGTTGAAGCGGACCCGGAAGACGACGTCATGGACCTCCTGGGAGGCCACCGGGGCGCCGACCTGTCGGCCGTCGAGCGTAGCCTCGACCCGGTCGAGGAAGGCATCCACCTCGTCGACCTTGTATCCCCGGCGGAGCGCCTTGCGCCGGAAACGCTGACCCTGACTCGCCACTATGTCTCCTGGTCTCGTTCGCCACGCCCGGTCACGCCGGTGCCTCTCCGGCGCGGTCGGTGTTGGTGTCGTTGTCTTCGGCGGCGGCAAGCTGGCCACACGCGCCGTCGATCTCGCGACCTCGGGTGTCCCGAACTGTGGTGGACACCCCGGCGTCGCGCAACCGCCGGACGAACTCCCGCTCGACCGGCTTCGGGCTCGCGTCCCAGCGGCTGCCCGGCGTCGGATTGAGCGGAATGAGGTTCACGTGGGCCAATTTGCCGGCCAGCAGCCGCCCGAGCAGGTCGGCTCGCCACGGCTGGTCGTTCACGTCCTTGATCATCGCGTACTCGATCGACACGCGGCGGCCCGTCCGGGCGGCGTAGTCCCACGCTGCGTCCAGCACCTCGGCTACCTTCCAGCGCTGGTTTACCGGCACGAGTTCGTCGCGCAGATCATCATCGGGCGCGTGCAACGACAACGCAAGGGTCACTGAGAGGTCTTCGCTGGCCAGTCGGTGGATGGCCGGAACCAGGCCGACCGTGGAAACGGTGATGTGCCGCTGGGACAGGCCGAGCCCCTCCGGGGCCGGGCTGACCAGCCGACGGATCGCCGCGATCACCCGGTTGTAGTTGGCCAGCGGCTCGCCCATGCCCATGAAGACGACGCGCGACAGCCTCGGCGGGGAACCGGCCACCACGCCGGAGGCCGCCACGCCGGCCATGTACACCGCCTGGTCGACGATCTCCGCCGTCGACAGGTTGCGGGTCAGCCCGGCCTGGCCGGTCGCGCAGAACGGACAGGCCATGCCGCAACCCGCCTGGCTGGAGATGCAAACGGTCACCCGGTCCGGGTAGCCCATCAGCACGCTCTCCACCAGCGCACCGTCGTGCAGCCGCCAGAGCGCCTTGCGGGTCGCGCCGTCATCGCAGGCCAGCTCGCGCACCGGGTTGAGCAACGTCGGCAGCAACTGGTCGGCCAGCCGCTCCCGGGTCGCGGCGGGCAGATCGGTCATCGCCTGCGGGTCGCGGACCAACCGCCCGAAGTAGTGGTTGGAGACCTGCTTGGCGCGGAAGGCCGGCTCACCCAGCCCGGTGACCAACGCCTGGCGGCCGGCCAGGTCCAGGTCAGCGAGGTGCTGAGGGGGCATGGAGGCCCGGCGCGCGGCGGGGGCGACCGAGATGGCGGGGATCAAGGGCAGGCTCGTCATGGCTGGTCCAGTGTGTCACGCCGTCGGCGGCGGCTGCCGGTCCGGAGGTGTCGAACGGGCCGCGACCGCCGGAGCCGGATGACCAGGTCGCCGTGATTCATACCTCAGTTCACCACCGGCACGAAGACCGCCAACAGCAGGTAGGCCGTCGGTACCGCGAACAGGATCGAGTCCAGCCGGTCCATCAGACCGCCGTGGCCGGGCAGCAGGTTGCTCATGTCCTTCACGCCGAGATCCCGCTTGATCATCGACTCGGCCAGGTCGCCGAGGACCGCCGCGCAGGAGACTGCCACCCCGAACAGCGCACCCCACCAGGGGGCCACCTCGAACATCAGCCACAGCAGCAACGCGCCGCCCAGGGCCGCCGCGGTGACCGAACCGGCGAAGCCCTCCCAGGACTTCTTCGGGCTGATCGACGGGGCCATCGGGTGGCGGCCGAAGGAGACCCCGGCCGCGTACCCACCGGTGTCGGAGAGGACCACACCGATCAGCGTGGCCAGGATGCGCAGGTGCCCGTCGTCGGGGGCCGCCGCCAGCAACGCCGCGAAACCGGCGAGGAACGGCACGTAGACGGCGATCAGGGTGGCCGCGGTGAGATCCCGCTGGAAGCCGGCCGGCCCATCACCCAACCGCCAGATCATGGTGCCCAGCACTGTGACCAGCAGCCCCAGGCTGAGCGCGTCCGGGCCGGCGTACCAGGCCAGGCCCACTGTCAACACGCCACCGGCGATCAGCGGCACCAGCGGCGGGTGCGCGCCGCTGCGTCGTACCGCGCGGGCCATCTCCCAGATGCCGATGGCGACAGCGGCGGCGATCACCGGCAGGAAGGCCAACGGATAGACGATCAGCGGCACCACGATGAGCGCGCCGAGGCCGAGCCCGACCCCGATCGCCGCGGGAAGGTTGCGCCCCGCCCGCCCGGTGCCCAGCTGCTGGGTGGCCGGTCGGTCGAGGCTGGCCCGACGTCGGCCCTTCGACCGTCGACCGGTCGTCGGAGCCTCGTCCGGCACCACCTCGGCCCGCACGGGCGCGAGCTGCTCGGTCGGGTACCCCGGGTCGTCGAAGCGGATGGGAGGGCCGTCGAGGCTGCTCGGCTCGTCGAAGCGCCCACGGTCCGGGCCGTCGTAACGGGGCGGCCCGTCGCCCGCGGGAGGTCGGTCCGGGTAGCGGTCACCGCGACCCCGGTCGTCGTACCGGTCGGGCTGGTTGCGGTCGTCGACGTGCCGGTCCCGGTCGTCGAAACGATCGTGCCGGTCGCGGTCGTCGAAGCGGTCGTCCGGGCGGACCGGGCGGCCGCGCTCGTCGTACGGGTCCGCGGGGTGCGGGTCGGCGTACGGCCGGGCGTGCGGGTCGGCGTACAGCTCAGGGCCGGCGGCCGGACGGCGGCTCCACTGGCCGGCCTCCAGCTCCTGGTCCGGCCAGGGCAGCGCCACCGGGCGCTCCGGCCGGTCCCAGCCGCGAGGCTCGCTGCCGTAGGGGTCGGGGTGGGACATCACGCACCGCGACGGGGCACGAGAACCACCACATGACGCAAGACCACAAGCATCCCCTACACGTGCGATGTTCCTCCGATTGACCGCCCCGACGGTCGGTCGATCCCCGGTGTTCACCACCCGGTGGCCGGGAATCCTGCCGAGCCTACTGCACACGCCGGATCGGCACGGCGGACGAGGCACGCCCACGGACGCCACCCGCGCCGCCAGGCCGCCGGCCAGCGACGCACACCCATCCGGTACCGCAGACCGCAGGCGATCCGCAGCCGTCGATCCGACTCGTCCGGTGCGCGATCGAGTACTGAGCGAACGCGTCCGGCGTGGTCCGCTGGTGCCGCGCTGGCGCCAGCCCGCGCTCCGGAACGGGGGAAGGGCACTCACATGTTCAAGTTCGGTCTCGCGGTGTTGACGGTGGCCGCCATGGTCCTGGGAGCAGGGTCACCGGCCGCCGCCACCACGGCACGGACCAGGATCACCATCGACCGCCACACCAGCGAGCTGTTCCCGTTCGAGCCGCCCTACGCTGAGCCGCCGGGAGTGACGTACCCGGCGGCACGGGTCACCGCCACCGCCCGGCACTGCCCGGCCGGCATCGTCCTCATGTCGGCCTCGCTGGTGCAGGACGGCCTGCCGACCCTCTGGGCCACCGGGGGACACGGCGCCGGCGAGATCCTCTGCGACGGCGGCAGCGTCGAACTCGGGATGGCGTTCGCCCGGATCGCCCCGGCACTGCACCCCGGTCGGGCCACCGCCCACTTCTCGCTGCGCGACTCGACCACCGGCGAGCAGTTCGCCGAGAGCACCAGGACCGTCTGGATCCCCTGCTGACCTATGGAACGAGGCCCGTTCCCGACGTCGGGAACGGGCCTCGGAGCATGGGTCACACCTCGAGCAGCTCGGTTTCCTTGTGCTTCACCAGGTCGTCGATGTTGGCCACGTACCGCTGGGTCAGGTCGTCGAGTTCCTTCTCGGCGCGGCGGCCGTCGTCCTCGCCAGCCTCGCCGTCCTTGACGATCCGGTCCAGCTCTTCCTTGCCACGGCGGCGGACGTTGCGGATCGCCACCTTGGCCTCCTCGCCCTTGTGCCGAGCCACCTTGATCATGTCGCGGCGGCGTTCCTCGGTCATCTGCGGGAGCAGGATGCGCAGCTGGTTGCCCTCGTTGTTCGGGTTCACCCCGAGGTCCGAGTCGCGGATCGCCTTCTCCATGGCGTTGATCTGCGAGTTGTCGTACGGCTTGATGATGGCCATCCGCGGCTCGGGCACCGCGATGGACGCCATCTGCGTCAGCGGCGTGGGCGTGCCGTAGTAGTCGATGATGACCTTGGAGAACATGGCGGCGTTGGCGCGACCGGTACGGATGGCGCCGAACTCCTCCTTGGCGTGCTCAACCGCACGCTCCATCTTTTCCTCGGCCTCGAGGAGGGTGTCGTCGATCACCGGTCTCCTCGCCTCCTTCTGTGCTCGTGGTGGGCTCTGCTGAAAGTCGTCACACCGCTGTCGTCGTCGCCGGTCGGCGGGACTCAGGCGGTGATCAGGGTGCCGATCTTGTCGCCACCCACCGCGCGGATGATGGTGTCGTCACCCTGCGCGCCAAAGACCAGCATCGGCAGGCCGTTCTCCATGCAGAGGCTGAACGCCGCCGCGTCGGCCACCCGCAGGTTGCGGCGCAGCGCCTCGGAGAAGGTGATCGAGTCGAGCTTGCTGGCGGTGGGGTCGATCCGCGGGTCGGCGGTGTAGACGCCGTCCACGCCGTTCTTGCTCATCAGCACCACGTCGGCCCGGATCTCCAGCGCCCGCTGGGCGGCCACCGTGTCGGTGGAGAAGTACGGCATCCCGGCGCCGGCGCCGAAGATGACCACGCGGCCCTTCTCCAGGTGCCGGATGGCCCGCAGCGGGATGTACGGCTCGGCGACCTGGGCCATCGTGATGGCACTCTGCACCCGGGTCTCGATGCCCTCCTTCTCCAGGAAGTCCTGAAGTGCGAGGCAGTTCATCACGGTGCCGAGCATGCCCATGTAGTCGGCGCGGGCCCGGTCCATCCCACGCTTCTGCAGCTCCGCGCCGCGGAAGAAGTTGCCTCCGCCGACCACCACGGAGACCTGCACGCCGCGGCGCACCACTGTGGCGATCTGCCGGGCGATGGCCTGGACGACGTCCGGGTCGACGCCGATCGCGCCGCCACCGAAGACCTCACCGGAGAGCTTCAGCACCACACGGCGGGCACGCCCAGGCGGCGGTGCCGTCGGATCGTCCAGCTCCAGCGTCCGGTCACTCACAACCTGCGTCATCCGCCCCGCCCTTCCCCACGCGCACGCCCCGTGCGGCGCGTACCGCGAACCTGCCGCTGCCGACCCTATGTGACGAGGAGGCCGCGGTGCCTGTCACGTACACCGGCGGCCTCCTCGTTGACGTCTTCTGCCCACGGGCGCGCGTGGCGCCCGGTGACGGCTCAGGCCTGGCCGACCTCGAACCGCACGAAGCGGGTGACCTCGATGCCGGCCTCGGCCAGCAGCTGCTTCACCGACTTCTTGTTGTCAGAGACGGACGACTGCTCGATCAGGACGAAGTCCTTGAAGAAGGAGTTCACCCGACCCTCGATGATCTTCGGCAGAGCCGCCTCGGGCTTGTTCTCCTCGCGGGCGGTCTGCTCGGCGATGCGCCGCTCGGACTCGACGACCTCAGCCGGAACCTCGTCCCGGGTGAGGTACTTCGGCCGCATCGCGGCGATCTGCATGGCCACACCACGGGCGTCGGCGTCGCCGGCCTCGTCGGTCTTGCCGGTGTACGACACCAGCACGCCAACGGCCGGCGGCAGGTCCTGGGCCTTGCGGTGCAGGTAGACGGCGGTGGTGCCCTCGACCCGGGCGAACCGGTTGAGCACCAGCTTCTCGCCGATCTTGGCGGACTGCTCCTGGATCAGGTCCGCGATGACCTTGCCGTCGAGCTCGGAGGCGAGCAGCTCCTCGGCGGAGTTCACGCCAGCGCGCTCACCGTGCTCGACCAGCTGCTGGCCCAGCGCGATGAACGACTCGGTCTTGGCGACGAAGTCGGTCTCGCAGTTGAGCTCGAGCAGCGCCTTGCCGGAGTGGGCGACCAGGCCGTTCGCGGCCGTACGGCCGGCCCGCTTGCCGACATCCTTGGCGCCCTTGACGCGCAGGATCTCGACGGCCTTGTCGAAGTCGCCCTCGGCCTCGGTCAGCGCCTTCTTGCTGTCCATCATGCCGGCGCCGGTGAGGTCGCGGAGCTTCTTGACGTCCGCGGCGGTGATTTGGGACATGGCTCTCTCTTCGGTGTTGAGACGGCGTGTGGATGGTCAGAGGTGCCGGTTACCCGGATCCGGGCGGATCGTGCCCGGCGTACCGTCGCTGCCCGCCGTTCGCGAAAACGGACGGCGGGGCAGCGACGGTGCGATCACTCCGCGGTGGCGGCCGCCGGCTGCTCGGTGGCGGCCTGCGCCGGCTGCTCCGGGGTGGTGGCGGGCTGCTCGATGGCGGCAGCGGCGGGCTGCTCGGCCGGGGCGGCCGCTGCGGCCGGCGCAGCCGGCTCGTCGGCCTTCTTCGGCTCGAGCAGCTCGCGCTCCCACTCGGTCAGCGGCTCGTCGCTCGCGACACCCTCGGGCTTCTCGTCGTTGCCCCGGCGACGGCCGGAACGCGCGATCAGACCATCCGCGACGGCGGCGGCGACGACCTTGGTCAGCAGCTCCGCCGAGCGGATCGCGTCGTCGTTACCCGGGATCGGGAAGTCGACCTCGTCCGGGTCACAGTTGGTGTCCAGCACCGCGATCACCGGGATGCCCAGCTTGCGGGCCTCGTCGACGGCGATGTGCTCCTTCTTGGTGTCGACGATCCAGACCGCGGCGGGAAGCTTCTGCATGTCCCGCAGGCCACCGAGGGTGCGGGTCAGCTTGATCTTCTCGCGGGAGAGCTGCAGCGTCTCCTTCTTGGTGTAACCGGCGGCGGTGCCGCTGAGGTCACCCAGGCCCTCCAGCTCCTTCATCCGCTGGAGCCGCTTGTGCACGGTCTGGAAGTTGGTCAGCATGCCACCGAGCCAGCGGTGGTTGACGTACGGCTGGCCGACCCGGGTCGCCTGCTCGGCAATCGCCTCCTGGGCCTGCTTCTTGGTGCCGACGAACAGGATGCTGCCACCCTCGGCGACGGTCCCACGCACGAACTCGTACGCCTTCTCGATGTACTCGAGGGTCTGGCGCAGGTCGATGATGTAGATGCCGTTGCGCTCGGTCATGATGAAGCGCTTCATCTTCGGGTTCCAGCGCCGGGTCTGGTGCCCGAAGTGGACACCGCTCTCCAGCAGCTGACGCATGGTCACGACGGCCATGGTTGGGGTACTCCTCAAGGTCCCTGGTTGTCACGCCCGGCCGGTGGCCGGGCGTCCTGGCGCCTGGTCGCCGACCCATGGTGGACCCGATCAAGATCGGGACCAGGGAGGCCGTCGCTCCACGACGATTCGTGAAGAGGGCGCGCGAGGTCGACCGCACGAGGCGGTCGCCAGTTGGCCAGTGTACGCCCCTCGCCCCTTCAGCCGCCCCGGGGTGCGCGGAGGTGCTGCTCCGGTCTCCGGGGCTCCGGGGCTCGACGTGCCGGGAAGATCGCGCTGGTTCATGGAAACAGCAGCCTCCGCGTCGCCGAAGACCACTATTTTCTGGTTGTTGTCCGAATCATCAGCGCACGCCCGGCCGGCGGCGGGTCAGGCCAGGTCAGCCGGCGGCGAGCGCGGCGGCCACGAAGAGCACCAGACCGACGGTCAGGTAGGCAGTCGGTGGGCGCAGCCAGCCCCGACCGTTGTCGGCGAGCGCCAGACCTCCGGTTCGTAGCCCGTACAGCCCGGTCGCGAAGATCGGCAGTCCGGCGACCAGGGCGATACCCACCACCACGTTCCCGGCGTCCACCGGGTCGCCGGTCACGCCCGCCAGCAGCACCCGCGACGCGGGGACCTCGAAGACCAACACCAGCAGAGCGAAGAGTACGGCCAGCACCGGTCGACGGGTCCGATAGACGCCGTCGGCGGCCGGCGGATACACCGGCGGCTCGCCTGCGGGCAGGTCGGGTCGCGGGCCGATCCCCGGCATCGGGCCGGTCGGCATCTCCAGCGGGTGGGGCGTGTCGCCGCCGCCCCGGGTCGGCTCGACGATCGGGTAGCCGGCGAGCGGAGCGGGACGAGCCTGGTCAGCGAGCACGCTGGCCGGCGTTGTCGACGTGCTGTCGCGGGTGGTCTCCGGCGCGACGCCGGTCAGCGGGGACCCCGCCGTGGTCGTCTCGCGGGCCGCCCGGCGACCCGGCAGCTCACCGGAGGTCTCCGAGGGGTCCCGGTCCGCCCGCCATGAGCGGGTGGCCCGGTAACCGTCGGCTTCCGGCCGTGCGGCGCCCAACGGGTCGACAGCGCCGAAACGCCCCGAATCAGCCTCGCCCGGCCCGAACCGACCGGTCTGATCGTCGAGGGCACCGAAGCGACCCGAGTCCGACTCCGGCGTACCGAAGCGGCCCACGTCCACCGCGCTCAGACGACCCGAGTCCGACTCGGGCGTACCGAAGCGGCCGGCGTCGACGGCGCCGAAGCGTCCCGAGTCCGGCTCGCGGCGGCGGCCGACGCCGGTGTCCTCGACGGAACGGCCGTCTTCCGCGCCACGCTGCTCGGGAATCTCGCCGTCCCGGTACCGCGGTTCGCCCGCGCCGCGCCACTCCGACTCGCCGTAACCGCGACCCCTCTCGTCGGGGTACCAGCGCGACTCCTGATCTTCCGGAAAACTCCGTCGTCCGTCCACGTCAGGCACCGTATGCGACCGGCCACGCCCGCGCCATTTCAGCCCGGCCGGCCGTGCCGCCGATCGTCCGGACAGCGCGGACACGAGTCGCGCACTAGCACAGCGCGGGCATGATCGTCCGACTGTCCACAGCACCCCCGTTGTCCACAGTTGGGCCCCCGCCGGGTCGCGGCGATCGCCCTTTGGCGGGCACGGTGCCGGCCATGACGAAGCGGAACCAGGCGGTTGGCGCGTACGGCGAGCAATGCGCGGCCCGGCACTTGACCGAGGCGGGGCTGCGCCCGATCGCCCGCAACTGGCGCTGCCCGGCCGGGGAGATCGACATCATCGCGTGGGACGGCCCGGTGCTCGCCTTCTGTGAGGTGAAGACCCGCCGGGGTGACGGCTTCGGCACCCCGGCCGAGGCGGTCGTGCCGGCCAAGGCGCGCCGGCTGCGAGGGCTCGCCGCGCGGTGGCTGACCGAGACCGGTACGACAGCCGAGGAGGTGCGCTTCGACGTGCTGTCGGTGCGGCTGCCCGACGCCGGTCCGGCGCAGGTCGAGCACCTCAAGGGCGCGTTCTGACATGCGTACCCGGAGGATCGGTGACGCGCCGTGAGCTACGCGAAGGTGCTCTGCGTGGGCCTGGTCGGGGTGACCGGCCACCTCGTCGAGGTGGAGGCCGATCTGGCCGCCGGCCTGCCGGCGGTGGTGATCTCCGGTCTGCCGGACACCGCCCTGCACGAGGCCCGCGACCGGGTCCGTGCCGCCGTGGTCAACTCCGGCCAGCGCTGGCCCAACCGGAGAATCACTCTCAACCTGCTGCCCGCCACACTGCCGAAGTTCGGTTCGGCCTTCGATCTGGCCATCGCCGCAGCGCTCCTGGGTGGCTCGGGTGAGTTGCCGCTGCTCCCCCTGGAGGGGGTGGTGGTCCTCGGCGAACTGGGGCTCGACGGGACGGTCCGGCCGGTGCGCGGCGTGCTCCCGATGGTCGCCGCCGCGGCCCAGGCCGGCGTCGCGCGGGTGATCGTCCCGGCCGGCAACGCCGCCGAGGCCGCCGTCATCCCCGGGGTGCGGGTGCGAGCGGTGGACACCCTGCATCGGCTGGTCGCCTTCGTCCGGGACGGGACCCCGCTGATCGAGCCACCGGCGGACATCCCGGCACCGGTGGTCGGTGGGCCGGATCTCGCCGAGGTCGCCGGGCAGCAGATGGGACGGCGCGCCCTGGAGGTCGCCGCGGCCGGTGGGCACCACCTGGCATTGCTCGGCCCCCCGGGCGCCGGCAAGACGATGCTCGCCGAACGACTACCGTCGATCCTGCCCGAGCTGGACGACGACGCGGCGCTGGAGGTCACCGCGCTGCACTCGGTCGCCGGGCTGCTGCCGCCGGGCGGTCGGTTGCTGCGCCGCCCGCCGTTCCAGGCGCCGCACCACACCGCGACCGTGCCGTCGCTGGTCGGGGGCGGCTCGGGGCTGGCCCGACCCGGCGCGGTGTCGCTGGCGCATCGCGGGGTGCTCTTCCTGGATGAGGCTCCCGAATTCAGCAAGGGCGCGCTGGAGGCGCTGCGCCAGCCGCTGGAGCACGGCCGCATCCAGCTGAACCGCAGCGGGGGCGGCACCGTGTACCCGGCTCGCACCCAGTTGGTGCTCGCGGCCAACCCGTGTCCGTGCGCGAAGCCGGCCGGCGATGCGCAGTGCGAGTGTTCGCCGCTGGCTCGCCGCCGCTACCTGGGCAGGCTCTCCGGGCCGCTGCTGGACCGGATCGACGTCCAGGTGCGGCTGATGCCGGTGCGGGCAGCCGAGCTGATGGCGGCCGACGGCGCCGTCGAGCCTTCGGCGACGGTCGCCGCCCGGGTGGCGGCGGCCCGGCAGGCGGCGGCCGCCCGCTGGGCCGACCTCGGCCGGCGACTCAACGCCGAAGTGGAAGGGCCGCACCTGCGCCGACCGCCGTGGCGGCTGCCGGCCCGGGTCACCGTGGAGTTGCGGGGCCGGCTCGACTCCGGCTCGCTGTCGGCGCGCGGCTTCGACCGGGTGATCCGGATGGCCTGGACCATCGCCGACCTGGACGGTCGCGACCGACCTGATCGGGACGACGTCCGAGAAGCGCTTCAACTACGGACGGGGGAGGCGACATGAGCGCCGAGGACGAACGCAGGCTGGCCCGGGTCGCACTGACCTGGCTGGCGGAGCCGGGCACGCGCGCGGTCCATCACCTGGTCGAACGGCACGGCCCGGTGGCGACCCTGGATCTGCTGCTCGACGGCGGCAGCCCGGACGGCTGGCTGCACACCACTGTCGCCGCACGCTCGGCGGCCGGCGACGCACGGGCAGTGGCCGCGGAGGCCCTGGAGCGGGCGGACCGACTGGGTGCCCGGCTGGTCACGCCGGACGACGAGGAGTGGCCCGCCCAGGTCGCCAGCCTGGCCGCGTTGCGGCTGCCGGACGTCAGCCGCCGGGTCGACGGTGAGACCGCCCCGCCGCTCTGCTTCTGGGTACGCGGGAGCTGGCCGCTCGGCGAGGCGCTGGATCGCTCGGTGGCCGTGGTGGGGGCGCGGGCGGCCACCGGCTATGGGCAGCACGTCGCGACCGAACTGGGGTACGGGTTGGCGGAGCGGGACTGGACGGTCGTCTCCGGTGGCGCGTTCGGCATCGACGCCGCCGCCCACCGGGGCGCCCTCACCGCGGGCGGTCTGACCGTCGCGGTGCTCGCCTGCGGGCTCGACCGCCCGTACCCGATGGGCAACGCCGCGCTCTTCGACCGGATCGCCGAGACGGGGCTGCTGGTCAGCGAGTGGCCGCCCGGTGCCGAGCCGCTGCGGCCCCGGTTCCTGATCCGCAACCGGGTGATCGCCGCAGGCACCCGGGGCACCGTCGTGGTCGAGGCGTCGGCGCGCAGTGGCGCGACGCAGACCGCCCGGCGAGCCATCCACGCCAATCGGGTGGCCATGGTGGTGCCGGGGCCGGTGACCTCGGCGATGTCCGTCGGCGCCCACGAGTTCCTGCGCGAGCACGCCAAGGCTCGGCTGGTCACCGGGGTGGCGCACGTGCTGGAGGAGGTCGGTCGGATCGGCGCCGACCTGGCCCCGCTGGCGCGCGGACCGCAACGGGCCACCGACGCGCTGGACGACGACGCGCGGTCGCTGCTGGAGGCGCTGCCCCGCCGAGGCGCCATGGGCGTGGACCGGCTCTCCGCGCGCGCCGGTGTCGACGTACGGACCGCGTTGCGCAAGCTGTCGATGCTGGAGGAACTGTCCATGGTGGTCCGTCGCGACGACGGCTACGCCCTCGCCCCACCCGCCAAGCCCAGGCAAGCGGCGGCAGCGGGGGCATCCGTTCTACCTGGTACCTGAGCGGGAGCGACGCAGCCCGCCGGCCGGGGGTGGTCGTCCGGATGCCCGTACCCCCTCGCGCTTGGGGCCCCGGCCAGCCGATACTGCCGGTACCGTGCCCGGTCATGGGTGCAATCAAGCCGTGGCACATCAGCGTGCTCTGCTGTCTCGTCGTGACCGCCGTGCTCGTTGTCGGCTTGGTCGTGTTCCTCATCAAGAAGAGCAACCGCCGATAGTTCGGGTGGGCACCGCGCCCGTCATGGCCGGTGACGTACCCGACCCGGCCGTAGGCTGATGCCGTGCCAGCTGTGATCGCGAGTGCCGGGGCCGACGTACCGGCCGGCACGCCGGCGCGACCGCGATGAGCCGGCCCGACCGGGGTACCCGGGCCATGCACCAGGCACTCCCGCCAGCCTTGCGCGACGCTGTCGACGACTTCGCCGAGCACCTGTCCCGGGTTCGTAACCGGTCGGCGCACACCGTCCGCGCGTACGTCACCGATCTGGTCTCGCTGCTCGACCACGCCGTCCGGATGGGTTGCGCCGACCTCGCCGAGCTGGACCTGTCGGTGCTGCGCAGTTGGCTGGCGAAGCAGCGCACCACGGGTGCGGCCCGCACGTCGTTGGCCCGGCGGGCCGCGTCGGCACGGGCATTCAGCGCCTGGGCACACCGAGCCGGGCTGCTCCCCGCCGACGTGGGCGCCGCGCTGGCCAGCCCTCGCGCGCACCGGGAACTGCCCAGCGTGCTGCGTACCGACCAGGCCGTCGCTCTGGTCGAGGCACCGTCCCGGCAGGCACCGCCCCCGAATCCGCCCGCGGAGTCGGGCCCGAGCGGAGCGGCCGAGGCGGTGCCGCTACGGGACCGGGTGCTGCTGGAGCTGCTCTACGCCACCGGCGTACGGGTCAGTGAGGCGTGCGGGTTGGACGTCGGGGATGTCGACCACGGTCGGCGGGTGATCCGGGTGTTCGGCAAGGGCGGGCGAGAGCGCTCGGTGCCGTACGGGGTGCCCGCCCAGCGGGCGTTGGACGACTGGCTGCGCCGGGGCCGCCCGGCGATGGTGGGCGCCCGCTCCGGCGACGCGCTGCTGCTGGGTGCCCGGGGTGGTCGGCTCAACCCGACGACCGCACGTCAGATCGTCGGTGCGTACGCCGAGACCGCCGGACTGCCCCGGACCAGCCCTCACGATCTACGCCACTCCGCGGCCACCCACCTCCTGGAGGGTGGCGCGGACCTGCGCGCCGTGCAGGAGCTGCTCGGCCACTCGTCGCTGGCGAGTACGCAGATCTACACCCACGTCTCGGTCGAGCGGCTGCGTGCCGCGTACCGGCAGGCGCACCCACGGGCCTGATCAAGGGCCGGAGGGCGCGCGAGCGTGACGGTTACGATCATCAAGTGAGCGTCCCGAATCCCCCTGAGCCGATCCCGGGCGCCCGCCTGCTCTTCTCCCTGGACCCGGCGGTCAGTCATCTCAACCATGGCTCGTTCGGCGCGGTGCCGATCGGCGTGCAGCGCGCCCAGCAGCGGCTGCGCGACGAGATGGAGGCGAACCCGCTGCGCTTCTTCACCCAGGGGCTGGTCGACCGGATCGCGCACACCCGCCGGCACCTCGCCGGGTTCCTGGGCGCCGACCCGGACGGTAGCGCCCTGGTGGGCAACACCACCACCGGCGTCGCAGTGGTGCTCCAGTCGGTTGGTCTCAAGCCCGGCGACGAGGTGCTGAGCACCGACCACGGGTACGGGGCGGTGAGCCTGGCCATCCAGCGCGAGTGCCGCCGCACCGGAGCGGTCAGCCGCGTTCTGCCGATCCCCCTGGCCGCCACCGACGAGCAGATCGTGCAGAGCGTCCGCGCCGGCCTGCGCCCCGGGCGGACCCGGCTGCTCGTCGTCGACCAGCTCACCTCGGCCACCGCCAAGCTCTTTCCGACCGCCGCCATCGTCGGGGTGGCCCGGGAACACGGCGTGCCGGTCCTGGTGGACGCCGCGCACGCCCCGGGCATGCTGCCCACCCCGGTGGCCGGCATCGGCGCGGACTTCTGGGTGGGCAACCTGCACAAGTGGGCGTACGCCCCGCGCGGAACCGCCCTGCTGGCGGTGGCGCCGCAGTGGCGGGACCGGATCGAGCCGCTGGTGGTGTCCTGGGAGCAGGAGTCGGGTTTCCCGGCCCGGCTCGAGTGGCAGGCGACGCTCGACTACACGCCCTGGCTGGCCGCTCCGGCGGGTCTGTTCACGATGCGCAGTCTCGGCGTCGACCGGGTGCGGGCGCACAACGCCGCGCTCGCCGCGTACGGCCAGCGGGTGGTGGGGGACGCGCTGGGGGTGACCCCCGCCGATCTGCCCGACCCCGGCGGGCCGGGGGTGGCGCTGCGCCTCATTCCGCTGCCAGCCGGCACTGGCACCACGATCGACGCTGCGCGGGCGTTGCAGGCGCGGATCGGTGAGCGGCTCGCCGCGGAGGTGGCGGTGATGAGTTGGAGCGGCCGGGGGTGGCTGCGGCTCACCGGCCAGGTCTACAACGCCGCCGACGAGTACGAACGGCTGGCCGCGCGGCTGCCGGCACTGCTCGCCCAGCGCTGACCGGACGGCTGGGAGCGGACACCGGGACCGGACCGACCGGGAGCAGGCGCACCGGGCCGAGGCCGAGCAGGGCCAGCGGGTCGAGATACTCCTCGCCCCGGCGCAGGCCCCAGTGCAGGCACGCCTCGGCCGGGCACCCCGGATGCCCGGGCAGCAGCTTGCCCAGCGGCGCGCCGGCGGTGACCGGCAGGCCGGGACGTACGACGGGTTGGACCGGCTCGTGGGTGGTCCGCAGCCCGTCGGCGTGCCCCACGGTGACCACCGGTCGACCGGCCACCAGGCCGGCGAAGAGCACGGTGCCCGGCCCGGCGCTGCGGACCACTGCTCCGGCCGGGGCGGCCAGGTCGACGCCGCGGTGGCCGGGCAGCCACGGTCGCGGCGGCGGGTCGAACCGGCGCACCGGACGGGGCGGCCCGTCGACCGGCCAGCGGAACCGCCCGGCGGGCGCCGGGTCGGCGACCGGCACGGCCAAAACCGCGACCGGCGCGGTAGGGGTCGGTGGTTGGCCGGGCACCGCCGCGACCAGCACCGCCAGCCCGCAGAGCTGCACTGTCAGTGCGAGCGGAAGTGCCGCGCAGAGCAGCAGCGTGCGGCGGATCGAACGGACGGATGGCTGTCGCATGTCGGCAGCCTCCGGCCGACGCCGGGTCGCCCGCCAGCCCGGCCGACGCTTCTGTGGACAACCGGGGGTGCTGTGGACGACCACCCAACAACTTCGATGATCTGCTATGCCCGGGACGGCAAGCCGCTGTCCACGGCCCGTCGCGCGCACGCCGCCGTACCTCCGGTGCCGTTTTCGGGCCGTCACGAAGGGCCTAGGCTGGGCCGCGTACGGCGGGTCCCGCCGTCTGTACCGGGGAGGCCCGTATGACCACTCTCGATGACCGGACGTCGTCCACCGCCGGGCCGACGGTGGCCGACGTGAGCGACCCGTCCCGGCTCGCGGAGCCGAACGAGACGATCAGCGCCGAGGAGTTGCAGCTCGCGGCCCGCAACCACGGCATCCCGTTGGAGGCGCTGCGCTACGACGTCACCCCGGCCGGGCTGCACTACCTGCTGATCCACTACGACATCCCGGAACTCGACCCGGCGACGCACACGCTGACCATCGGCGGCGCGGTGGACCGGCCGTTGACTGTCACCCTCGCCGACCTGCGCGAGCGGCCCCGGGTCACCCGGCAGGTGACCCTGGAGTGCGCCGGCAACGGGCGGGCCCTGCTGCACCCCCGGCCGGTCAGCCAGCCCTGGCTGGTCGAGGCGGTCGGCAACGCGGAGTGGACCGGCACCCCCCTGGCTCCGCTGCTGCGGGAGGCGGGCATCGACCCGGACGCGGTGGACGTGGTCTTCACCGGCGCCGATCACGGTGTGGAGCGCGGGATCGAGCAGGACTACCAGCGGGCGCTTCCGGTCGCCGACGCACTGCGCGAGGAGGTGCTGCTGGCGTACGAGATGAACGGCGCTCCCCTGCTGCCGCAGCACGGCGCGCCGCTGCGGCTGATCGTGCCGGGCTGGTACGGCATGGCGCACGTAAAGTGGGTCCACTCCATCGAGCTGCGGACCGAGCCGTTCGAGGGGTACCAGAACGCGGTGGCCTACCGGGTGCGCCGCGACGCCGACGACCCGGGCGTGCCGGTGACGCGGATCGAGCCGCGAGCGCTGGTCCGTCCGCCCGGCTTCCCCGACTTCATGTCCCGCCGCCGGGTGCTGCGACAGGGCCCATGCACCCTGGATGGTCGGGCCTGGTCCGGGCACGCCCCGGTGGTCGCCGTGGAGGTGACCACCGACGGTGGGGAGAGCTGGGCGCCGGCCGAGCTGGACCCGACGGGCGCGGGGGATTTCGCCTGGCGGCGCTGGCGGCACGAGTGGGTCGCCACCCCCGGCCGGTACGTGCTCGGCGCGCGGGCTACCGACGCGTCCGGGCGGACCCAGCCCGTCGAGCAACAGTGGAACCGTGGCGGCTTCGCCAACAACATGGTGCAGCGGGTCGAGGTCGTGGTGCCGGCCGAGTGATCGGCGGTGGGTGTCAGGCCACGGGTGGGGGGCCCGTGGCACGCCCCGGCGGCTCGGGTGCGCTCAGCCGCCGAAGCCGGAGTCGGCGGGCAGTGAGATGTCGGGCTTCTCCAGCTCTTCGACGTTGACGTCCTTGAAGGTCATCACCCGGACGTTCTTCACGAAGCGGGCAGGACGGTACATGTCCCACACCCAGGCGTCGTGCATCTCGACCTCGAAGTAGACCTCGCCGTCGGAGTTACGCACGTGCAGGTCGACCTGGTTGGCCAGGTAGAACCGGCGCTCCGTCTCCACCACGTACGAGAATTGGCGGACAATGTCGCGGTACTCCCGGTAGAGCTGCAGCTCCATCTCGGTCTCGTACTTCTCGAGATCTTCCGCGCTCATCGCACTCCGCCTTCCATGGCCACATCTTCCCCCACCGGCGTCGGAGGCCGAGGCTGCTCGCCCAACGCCACGCCGACGGTACCCCCTGACGCCCACGAGCGCTCCATCGGCTCATCCGGGCCGTGGCCGCCGGGCCGTCGAGCGCGCGGCGGCCGGCCGTCGCGGCCGGAGACCGCGGCGACATTGACGTACGAGAACCGGTGTTCCCGGCACGGCCCGTGCTCCCGCAGCGCCGCCGAGTGCTCCGGTGTGATGTAGCCCTTGTGCTCGGCGAAGCCGTACGCCGGGAACACCGCGTCCAACTCCACCATGAGCCGGTCCCGGGTGACCTTGGCCAGCACGCTGGCCGCCGCCACACACGCCGCCACCCGGTCGCCCTTCCACACCGCCAGCCCGGGCACACCCAGGCCGTCCACGCCGAAGCCGTCGGTCAGCACGTACTCCGGGCGGGTGGTGAGCGAGGCGAGCGCCCGGCGCATCGCGGCCAGGTTGCACACGTGCAGGCCCCGAGCGTCGACCTCCTCGGCCGGAATGACCACCACGGCGTACGCGAGCGCGCGGTCCACGACCTCCGCGTACACCCGTTCCCGGCTGGCCGGGGTGAGCAGCTTCGAGTCGGCCAGCCCCTCGATCTCGCCGCGCCGCCCCTCGGGCAGCACCGCCGCGGCGGCGACCAGCGGACCGGCGCACGCTCCCCGGCCCGCCTCGTCGGCGCCGGCGACGTGCCGGAAGCCACGGCGCTGCAACGCCCGCTCCAGGGCATACAGGCCGGCCTCGCGGCGCACCACTGTGCGCGGCGGGGTCAGCACGACGCCTCGTCCTGGCCGGCGGCGGTCGACTGCCCCAGCCGGGTCAGCAGGGCGGGCAGTTCGGGCGGGTAGAACCGGTCACCGCTGGCGGCCAACTCGTCCGGAACCCACCAGCGGTGGTCGGCGATGCTGCGTCGCTCGATGTCGTTGAAGCCCGTGGTGTCCACCTGCCAGGAGTCCACCCGGAAGAGGAAGAAATCCTGCTCCTGGCGGTACCAGATGCCGTCGAAGGAGAACTCGGTCGCGTCGGACCAGACCGGCTCGCCCAACTCGGCCGGGTCGAGCCGCAGGCCGGTCTCCTCGGCCAACTCCCGGGCCGCGCCCGCCGCCGGGGACTCCGACGGATCGAGCCCGCCGCCGGGAGTGAACCAGTATCGGTGCCCGGGTCGGGCCGGGTCGAAGCCCTCGAACAGCAGGACCCGGCCGGCCGCGTCGACGAGCAGCACGCGGGCCGCGCGTCGAGGGGTGTAGACGGTCACCGCACCAGCCTGCCAGACCGAGGGCGGATCGCCCACGCCCCCGCCGGCCTACGGCTTGGGAATGCCGTCGAACCCGTCGGGCACCGTCAGCCAGGTGGCCCGGTTGACCGGCCAGAAGACGGTGAACGCCCGCCCGACCACGTCGTCCTCGGGGATCGTCGCCTCGGTGATGTTCTGCTGGGACTGCTGCCAGTGCTCCAGTGAGTCGCCGGAGGCCGACCGGTGGTCGCCCATCACCCACAGCCGGCCCTCCGGCACTGTGATGTCGAACTCCTGGTCGGCGGGCTTGTCGCGAATCCCGTCCAGGGAGAAGATGTACGGCTCGTCCAGCGACTTGCCGTTGATCATCAGCCGTTCCTCGGGGTCGCAGCAGACCACGTGGTCGCCGGGGATGCCGATCACCCGCTTGATGAAGTCCTCACCGTCGGGGTTGCCACTCCAGGCGGTCGGGGCCTTGAACACGATCACCTCGCCGCGGTGCGGTGACCGGAAGTCGTAGACCAGCTTGTTGACCAGCACCCGATCATCGATCTTGAGGGTGTTTTCCATGGACGGGGAGGGGATGAAGAAGGTCTGCAGCACGAAGGCGCGGACCAGCACCGCGACCAGGATCGCCACACCCAGCAGGATCGGCAGCTCCTTCCAGAAGGAGCTGCGCGGCTTGTCGGTCTGCTCGTCAATCACGCCAAGGAGCCTACGTTGCCCGGCTGGACGGCACCGTCCGGAACGCGCGGGAACCACGTAGCGCGGCTGCCAACGGAAGCATCAGCAGCGCACCGCCCTGCGGAGTCGGTCGCGCCGGGGGCGCGCCGGGTGACGCCGTGGCCGGCCCGGAGACGTCCTCGAACGTGGACGGCACCGACAGCGCGCTCCACCGCGACGACGGCCAGACCACCATGAAGGCCCGGCCGACGACGTTGTCGATCGGCACCGGCCCCTGGCAACGCGCGTCCTGGGAGACCTCACGGTGGTCACCCATGACGAAGATCTGACCGGGCGGCACGACGATCTCGTCGAAGCGCCGGGAGCGACACTCCGCCGGGTTGGGCGGCAGGTCCAGGGGTGAGTCCCGCAGGACGTACGACTCGTTGAGCGGGGTGCCGTTGACTGTCACCCGGCCCTGACTGTCGCAGCACTTGACCCGGTCACCGGGGAGGCCGATCACCCGTTTGATGAAGTCCTTCTCACCGGGGCGGCTCACCCCGACCAGGTCGCCGACGGTGCGGGCGAGCCGGCCGCCGACGCCGGGCTTCGGCTGCTCGTCGACCTGCGGCGCCCAGCGGTCAGTGCCCCGGAAGACCACCACCTCGCCGCGCAGCGGGTCACGAACGTCGTAGACGACCTTGTTGACCAGCACCCGGTCGCCGACGAGGAGGGTGTCCTCCATCGAGCCGGACGGGATGAAGAACGCCTGGAGCAGGAAGGTGCGGATCAGCACCGCGAGGCAGAACGCGACCACCAGCAGCAGCGGCAACTCCTGCCAGAGAGGCATCTGCCGGCGGGTGCGGCGAGCCCGTCGGCGCCACGGATCGACGGTGCCGTCCTCGTCAAGCGTCTGCACCACGCCACTCCCCGGTCCGCAGAAAACACCACCGCCCGGGAGCCTCGTCGAGGCTCCACGGGCGGTAGTGGACAACTACCCGCCACCTGGGCGGGACCGCCGCCTCGCTGCGCCCGTACCGACCAGGGTAATGCGCTCTGGTCGGTACGGCATACGCGCAGCTCGGGCGGCGTGGCGAGCGGGAAGTCAGCTGGGCTGCTTCTCCCGCTTCTCCTTGATCTTGGCCTTCTTGCCGCGCAGCTCGCGCAGGTAGTAGAGCTTGGCGCGACGCACGTCACCGCGGGTCACGATCTCGATCCGGTCGATGCCCGGGCCGTTGAGCGGGTAGGTCCGCTCGACGCCGACACCGAAGCTGACCTTGCGGACCGAGAAGGTCTCGCGCAGACCGTCACCCTGGCGGCGGATCACGACGCCCTGGAAGATCTGGACACGGGACCGGTTGCCCTCGACGACGCGGGCGTGCACCTTGACGGTGTCACCGGCCCGGAAGTCGGGAAGGTCGGTCCGCTTCGACTGGGCGTCAAGGGCGTCCAGGATGTTCATCGCTGCGTCCTCGTAAGGCTCACGGCGCACCGTCACTCGGTGCGCGGGTGGGTGATTCTGATTCCCGGGTGGTGATCGGCGAACCGACCCCGGTCGGGGATCCTCGCAGCCGACCGCGGGCGCGGACGGATGCGGCAACCCCCCTACTTTGCCACATCCCCCGGTGGAGGTTGAAATCCGGCCTGGTCCAGGGCCGCGATGTCCCGTTTGTCGAGCCGATCGGCCGGCAGCGCGGCCAGCAGGTCCGGCCGGCGGGCCGCGGTTCGCAGCAGACCCTCCTCGCGCCGCCAGCGGGCGATCTTGCCGTGGTCACCGGAGCGGAGCACGTCCGGCACGTCGTGCCCACGCCAACTCGGCGGCTTCGTGTAGATCGGCGCCTCCAGCAGCCCGTGCGCGTGCGACTCCTCGTCCAACGAGCCCGCGTTGCCCAGCACCCCCGGCAGCAGCCGGGTGACCGCCTCCAGCATCACCAGAACCGCGACCTCGCCGCCGAAGAGCACGTAGTCACCGAGCGACACCTCGGTGACCGGCATCCGGGTGGCGGCGTGCGCCAGGACCCGCTGGTCGATCCCCTCGTAACGGCCGCAGGCAAAGAGCAGATGCGACTCGGCCGCCAACTCGTGCGCCATGGCCTGGGTGAACGGGGCACCGGCCGGCGACGGCACCAGCAGCCTTGGCGGTGGGGCGTCGACCGGCGCGAGAGCGTCCAGTGCCTCACCCCACGGCTCGGGGCGCATCACCATTCCCGGCCCGCCGCCGTAGGGGGTGTCGTCGACAGTGCGGTGGACGTCGTGGGTCCAGGTCCGCAGGTCGTGCACGGCGAGCTGGAGTACGCCGTTGGCCCGCGCCCGTCCGATCAGCGACAGGTCCAGCGGGGCGAAGTACTCCGGAAAGATCGACACGACGTCGACGCGCATGCGGGCTGGTCCTAAAGGTCGAGCAGTCCGGCTGGTGGGTCGACGATCACACGTCCGCCGGCCAGGTCGACCTCCGGAACGATCGCCCGGACGAACGGGATCAACGCGGTGCGCCCCTCGGGGCGCCGCAGCACCAGCAGGTCGGACGAGGGTGCGTGGTCGATGCGGGCGACCTCGCCCAGGCGTTCGCCGGCCGGGGTCACCACGGCCAACCCGACCAGCTGGTGGTCGTGGAACTCCTCCGGGTCGTCCGGTGGGGTCACGTCGGCGCTGTCCACCACGAGCAGCGTCCCACGCAGCGCCTCGGCGGTGTTGCGGTCCGGGATGCCCTCGAACGCGATCAGCACCCGGCCCTGATGGAAGCGGGCTTCCTCGATGGTCAGCTCTGCGGGAACCTGGAACGGCACCCCGGGCTCAGCGCTGGTTGGAGGGGGTGTCGCCCCGGGCTCAGCGCCCGGCACAGTGTTGCGCGCAGGCGGGGGTGTCGCCCCCGGCTCAGCGCCCGGCACAGTGTTGCGCGCAGGCGGGGGTGTCGCCCCCGGCTCAGTGCGCAGCACTGTGCCGGGGGCGAACCGTGCCTCGGGCTCGTCGGTCCGCACTTCCACGGTGACCTCACCGCGGACACCGTGCGGCTTGCCGATCCTGCCGACGACGAGCTGCATCAGTACGAGTCGACGATGTCGACGCGAACCCCGCGCCCGCCGATGGAGCCGATCACCTGGCGCAGCGCCTTGGCGGTCCGGCCGGACCGCCCGATCACAGTGCCGAGGTCCTCGGGGTGCACGCGGACTTCGAGCCGCTTGCCCCGACGGGAATCGACAAGCCGCACCCGGACATCGTCCGGGTGGTCGACGATGCCCTTGACCAGGTGCTCCAACGCCGGACGCAGTGGCATGTCAGGCCTGCTCACCGGCGTCGGCAGCGGCCGGGGCCTCGGCCGGAGCCTCGGTCTTCGGCGCCTCGGCAGCCGGAGCCTCAGCCTTCGGCGCCTCGGCAGCCGGAGCCTCGGTCTTCGGAGCCTCGGCAGCCTTGGCGGCCTTCTTGGCCGGCTTGGCCGGGGTCTCCGGGGCGAGCCCGGCGGCGGCCTTCGCCTCAGCCTCGTACGTCGCCTTGCGGTCGGCCCGCTCGGGGGCAACCAGGAGCGGCGGCGGGGCCGGCAGGCCCTTGTACTTCTGCCAGTCACCGGTCAGCTCCAGCAGCCGCTGCACCGCCTCGCTCGGCTGAGCGCCGACGGACAGCCAGTACTGGACCCGCTCCGACTTGACCTCGATGATCGAGGGGTCTTCCTTGGGCTGGTAAATCCCGACGAACTCGATCGCCCGGCCGTCACGCTTGGTGCGCGAGTCAGCGATGACGATGCGGTACTGCGGGTTGCGGATCTTGCCCATCCGCAGGAGCCGGATCTTTACGGCCACAGTTGTTTCGCTCCTGTTGCGATCTCACCGGCCCAGGCGGGCGGTGTGCGTGGGTGAGCGCCGACCGGACCCGTGGGGTTGGGCCGGAGACTACTCGGTGGACTGGCGACGCGCCTGGGTTAGAGGGCGCCGGACGCGCGCCGGATACCAGCGACCCATTCTGCCAGATCCGCTGTCGATCGCACGCATCGGACCCGTACACCGCGTTGTCGGTGACCTGGAATGCCGCTCAGCGCACCGGCGGACGATCCCATCCCGGTGGCAGTTTGTCCGGTACGCCCCACTCCGGCGGGGGTGCGAAGTCACACCAGGTGCCGTCGAACGGGAACTCACCGGCCTCGGCGAGCGCGATCACCCGCTCCCCCTCGACGCGGACGGCCTTCTCGTCCGTCACCCAGTAGTCGGCGCCGAAGGCTAGCCGCTCGACGAACTCGTCCTCGTCCTTCCACTCCCAGCCGCGGTCCGGCCACACCACCACGTCCAGGTCCTGGTCCACCACGTCGACGCCGGCCACCGGACCGTCGTCCCAGCGGACACCGGGCTCCTCCAGGTTGACGTACCAGTGGGCGAACCGGCCCTCGGCGTCCCGGAACCACCAGACGGAGTGCGCCGCCCCCGTGGGCAGGAACTTCAGCAGCGGCGGGCCGTTCCAACGCCCCTCGGCCAACCGGTACGTCGACGAGATCCACTCGGCGAACGGCATCGCCCGCATGTTGAGCCCGGCCTCGGTCACCTCGTGGGCCACCGGCGAGTCCCGGGCGATCCAGACCAGCAACCCTCGATCGTCGTCGCTGACCACGCGGGCCGGCCGGACCCACCCGATCCGGCCGTGCCGCACATTCCGGTGCATGATCAGCCGACCCGGCTCGAACCGGTCGACAGGGTTGCCCGGCCGCACCTCAGTAGGCGCGGGCGAGAATGGCGATCAGATCCGGCTCGTCCTCCGAGTCCGGTACCGAACCGTCGGCGCGCAACAGGCAACGCACAGTGACGCCCTGACCGTTCGCCTCCGCCTCGCCGGCCACGCCGACCGCCGACCACGGCACCCGGGCCCAGCCGTTCGCGGCGGCCTCGATCGCCTCGGCCAGGGTGGCGACCTCCACAGTGCGCGACTCGCGGTTGGCCAGCGCCTGGTCGTGCAGCACCTGCTGGTCCGTCTCCAGCGCGGCCAGCACGGCGGCGACCACGTCCGCCACCGGCGTCGGGGTCTTCGAGCCGTCGGTGCGACGCACCACCGTCGCGTTGCCCACGGCCAGGTCACGGGGGCCGACCTCGACGCGTACCGGATAGCCGCGCAGCTCGGCGTCGACGGCCCGGCGGCCGAACGGGGTGTCGGTCCGGTCGTCGAGCGCGACCCGGACACCGGCGTCGCGCAGGCCGTCGCGCAGCTTGGCAGCCGCCTCGCCGACGCCGTCGCCCTCCTTGACGATCATGACGTACGCCTGGATCGGCGCGAGTCGCGGCGGCACGCGCAGGCCGTTGTCGTCGCCGTGCGCCATGATCAGGCCACCGAGCATGCGGGTGGACGTGCCCCAGGAGGTGGTCCAGGCGTGCTCCCGGCCGCCCTCCTTCGACGAGTAGCTGATGTCGAACGCCTTGGCGAAGTTCTGGCCCAGCTCGTGGCTGGTGCCCAGCTGCAACGCCTTGCCGTCGCCCATCATGCCTTCGCAGGTGTACGTGGCCGTCGCCCCGGCGAAGCGCTCGCGCGTCGTCTTCAGGCCGACCACCACCGGAATGCCGATCACGTTGACCATCAGGTCCTCGTACGCCTCGTGCAGGATCCGCCGCGCGTACGCCCGGGCGTCCTCACGGGTGGCGTGCGCGGTGTGCCCCTCCTGCCAGAGGAACTCACTGGTACGCAGGAAGATCCGCGGACGGAGCTCCCACCGGACCACGTTCGCCCACTGGTTGAGCAGCAGCGGCAGGTCCCGGTACGAGTCGATCCACTTGGCCATGAACTCGCCGATGACAGTCTCGCTGGTCGGACGCACCACCACCGGCTCGGCCAGGGGCTTGCCGCCACCGTGGGTGACGACCGCCAGCTCCGGCGAGAAGCCCTCGACGTGCTGCGCCTCGCGCTTGAGGTAGCTCTCGGGGATGAACAACGGGAAGTACGCGTTCTCCGCACCCGCCGCCTTGATCCGAGCGTCCATCTCAGCCTGCATACGCTCCCAGATGGCGTAGCCGGCCGGTCGGATGACCATGGTGCCGCGAACCGGGCCGTTGTCGGCCAGCTTCGCCTTGGCGATCAGGTCCTGGTACCAGCGGGGGAAATCCTCCGCACGGGGAGTGAGCACGCGTGCCATGACCGCACATCCTATGCGTCGCTCGTCAGGGCAGTGCGCTCGGGCGCGGCATCGTTAGCATCTGCCGTCATGACCTTCCTCAATCCGCACACCGGAGCGGCTCCCACCCCCGAGCCCGAGGCCCCCGATCTGGCCGACCTGGCCGCGAGATGGGTGAGCTGGGTGGCCCGGCACCGGAGGCCGACCAGCCCGATCGCCGACCAGTTCGGCCGGCACGCCGGGCGTCACCAGCCCGCCGACGTGTGGTTCCTCGCGGGTACGCACGGTGGCTCTGTGCAACGGAATTGCGTGGTTCCCGCCGGACGGCCGCTCTTCTTCCCGGCGTTCTGCTGGTGGCAGGTCGGCGGCGGGGCCGGCCCGGCCGAGCCCGACCTCGACGCGACCGGGCACGCGCAGCTCGACGGACTTCCGGTCGCGCTGACTCCGGCCGGCTCGGCCGAGCCGTTCCCGGTTCGCGGCTTCTTCAACAACGTCGTCACCATGTGGCCGTGGTCCGTTCCGGTCTCCTGCTGGGGACTGTGGGGGCTGATCCCGCCGCCCGGCCCCGGCCGACACGAGCTGAGCTTCGGTGGCACCGACGGCGGGCGGTTCTGGGTCGAGGCGCAGTACCAGATCGAGGTGCGCTGAACCGTCCTACACTTCGACCACCATGATTGAGCAGAGGGGCCCCACCCCGGTACGGACCGGCATCGTCGACGCCGCCCGCGCGTTGACCGTCGCGACCGGATGGGACGGCGTCCGGATGGGCGCCGTCGCGAACGCCGCCGGGGTGAGCCGGCAGACCGTCTACAACGAGTTCGGCAGCAAGGCGGGGCTGGCGGAGGCGCTCGCCCGCGCCGAGGTGGACCGGTTCGTCGGCGCCGTCGGGGCCGCTCTGCTCGCCCACGGCACCGACGTACGGGCCGGCGCGTACGCGGCCATCGCGCACACCCTCACCACGGCAGCGGAAAACCCCCTGGTCAAGGCCATCCTGACCAGCGCCCGAGGCGGCTCGGACGAGCTACTGCCGTACCTCACCACCCGGGCCGAGGTGGTGCTCACCGAGGCGTCCGGCGCGCTGATCGACTGGGCCGGCGACCACCTGCCCGGGGCGGACCAGGCCGCGCTGGCCTTCGCCGCCGACACCATCGTCCGCCTGGTGGTCAGCCACATCGTGCTTGCCCGCGAACCGATCGAGCAGACCGCCACGGCCCTCGCCGACCTTGCCGTACACCTCTTCAGCGCCGCCGCCCGCCCAACCCCCTGACCCGCACCCCGCACCCCCGCGCACCCGCCCGCTGGCCGACGCCGCACGCCAAGATCGCGCTCGATCCTGGATGTAGTGGCATCCCCAAACGCCGAGGCCACTACATCCTTGTTCCAGCACGATCTTGCGGCGCACAGCGCGCGGCACGGCCCGGGGGCGGCACGGCCGGCGTGAGGCGCACACGACGCGGAACGGCCGGCGCGGGGGTCAGCGGATGACGCGGCCGCGGAGGATCGTGCGGGACGGGGCGCGGACGACGCGCAGGTCGCTACGGGGGTCTTCGGGGTAGACGGTCAGGTCGGCGAGGCCGCCTTCGACCAGGCCGGGGAAGCCGAGCCAGGCGCGGGCGCCCCAGGAGGCGGCGGCGAGTACGTCGATGGGCGCCATGCCGGCCCGTTCGTGCAGCAGCAGCATCTCCTCGGCGGCCAGCCCGTGATCGATGCCGCCGCCGGCGTCGGTGCCCACGTAGATCGGCACCCCGGCCTCGTGCGCGGCACGCACCACCTCGGGGAAGCCGTCGCGCAGCGCGAGCATGTGGTCGGCGTACCCGGGGAACTTGCCCCGCGCCTGCTCGGCGATGCCCCCGAAGGTGGCGATGTTGATCATTGTGGGAACCAGCGCGGTGCCCTGGCGGGCCATCTCGTCGATCAGGTCGAGCCTGAGCCCGGTGCCGTGCTCCACCGAGTCCACCCCGGCCCGCACCATGATCTCGACGGCCGATTCGGAGAAGGTGTGCACCGCGGCGCGTACCCCGGCGTCGTGCGCCGCCCGCACGGCGGCGGTGAGGGTGTCCGCGTCCCAGGCCGGCGCCAGGTCACCGACGCCCCGGTCGATCCAGTCGCCGACCAGCTTGACCCAGCCGTTGCCGGCCCGCGCCTGCGCGGCAACAGTGGCGGCGACCTCGGTCGCGTCGACCTCCACGCCGATGTCGCGCAGGTAGCGCTTCGGCGGGGCGACATGCTGGCCCGCGCGGGCCAGTCGCGGAAGGTCCGGCTCGTCGTCCAGTTCGGGGTACGGGTACGGCGAGCCGGCATCGCGGATCGCCAACACCCCGGCGTCCCGGTCGACGTGGGCCAACTCGCGGGCCTGGTCGAGCGACGTGATCGGGGCGCCACCTCGGGCGATGCCGATGTGACAGTGCGCGTCGACCAGCCCCGGCAGCACGAAACCGCCGTCGACGACGGTCTCCGCGCCCGGCACCGGGGTGAAGGTCACCCGGTCGCCGACCAGCCAGAGATCCCGTACCTCGTCGTCGGGCAGCAGCACACCGCGCACATGAAGAGCCATGCGCACAGTCCTACCCGATCACTGCCCGTCCGGGGCGAGCAGGTCGCCCCGGACCGGCACGAAGGTCAGCGGGGGCCGTTGTCGCCGCCCTTGCCGAGCTTGTTGAAGTCAATCTTCGGGAGCTTGAAGCCGGGCGGCAGGCCCTGGCCGCCAGCGAGGTCGTTCGGGTCCATCCCCGGCGGGAGCTGCGGCATGCCACCCGGGAAGCCGGCGGGCATCCCCGCGCCGGCGCCGGTACGCGGACGACCGCCGCCCTTGGTGCCCTTGCGCTTGTTCTTCGGCGACTTGGTCGCCTTGCGGCGGCCACCGCCGGGCAGGCCCATCATGCCGCCCATCTGCTTCATCATCTTCTGCGCGTCGGCGAAGCGGTTGAGCAGCTGGTTGACGTCCATCACGGTGACCCCGGAGCCGTTGGCGATGCGCGCCCGGCGGGAACCGTTGATGATCTTCGGGTTGGTCCGCTCGCCGGGGGTCATCGACCGGATGATCGCTGTGACCCGGTCGAAGTGGCTGTCGTCCAGGTCGGCGAGCTGGTCCTTCATCTGCCCCATGCCGGGCATCATGGCCAGCACGTTGGCGATCGGGCCCATCCGCCGCACCGCGATGAGCTGGTCGAGGAAGTCGTCCAGGGTGAACTGCTCACCGCCCATCAGCTTGGCGGTCATCTTCTCCTTCTGATCGGAGTCGAAGGCCTGCTCGGCCTGCTCGATCAGAGTGAGGACGTCGCCCATGCCGAGGATCCGGCTGGCCATCCGGTCGGGGTGGAAGACGTCGAAGTCCTCCAGCTTCTCACCGGTGGAGGCGAACAGGATCGGCTGCCCGGTGACCTCACGGACCGACAGCGCGGCACCACCACGGGCGTCGCCGTCGAGCTTGGAGAGCACCACACCGGTGATGCCGACGCCGTCGCGGAACGCCTCGGCGGTGCGGACGGCATCCTGACCGACCATCGCGTCGATGACGAAGATGACCTCGTCCGGCGAGACGGCGTCGCGGATGTCGGCGGCCTGCTGCATCATCTCGGCGTCGATGCCGAGGCGGCCGGCGGTGTCGACAATGACGATGTCGCGGGCGGCGCGCTTCGCGTGCTCGATCGACGCGCGGGCCACCTGCACCGGGTCACCGGTGCCGTTGCCGGGCTCCGGGGCGTACACCTCGACACCGGCCCGACCACCGAGCACCTGGAGCTGCCCGACGGCGTTGGGGCGCTGGAGGTCGGCGGCGACGAGCAGCGGCTGGTGTCCCTGGCCCTTGAGCCAGCGGGCGAGCTTGCCGGCGAGGGTCGTCTTACCGGAACCCTGGAGGCCGGCCAGCATGATCACGGTCGGCGGCTGCTTGGCGAACTGGAGCCGTCGCCCCTCGCCGCCGAGCACCTTGATCAGCTCTTCGTTGACGATCTTGATGATCTGCTGGGCCGGGTTCAGCGCCTGGGAGACCTCGGAGCTGCGGGCGCGCTCCTTGACGGCCGCGATGAAGCCCTTGACCACCGGCAGCGCGACGTCCGCCTCCAGCAGCGCGAGGCGGATCTCGCGCGCGGTGGCGTCGATGTCGGCGTCGGTGAGCCGCCCCTTGCCGCGGAGCTTGGTGAAGATCCCGGACAGGCGGTCACTCAAGGTGTCAAACACGCGAACATCCCGTTTGTCAGTGTTCCGGCGGGCACAACGCGGCCGGCACTGCGGAGTCCGGCCACCGCTAGGGTAACCGCCCGGCCGCAGGGCCGCTGTCGCCCGGCCCGGGCCTCACCCCGCCACCAACCCCGACTGGTACGCGAACACGACGAGCTGGGCCCGATCCCGGGCTCCCAGCTTGCCCATCGCCCGGCTGACGTGGGTTCGCGCGGTCGCCGGGCTGACCACCAGCTGCGCGGCGATCTCCTCGTTGTTCAGGCCCTCACCGACCAGGCCGACGACCTGACGCTCCCGATCGGTGAGCGTCTCCAGTCGGGGGTGCGGACGAAGCACCCGGGACGGCCGGGTGGCGAACTCCCGCACCACCCGACGGGTCACCGACGGCGACAGCAGCGCCTCCCCCTCGGCGACGAGCCGGATAGCGCGCAGCAGCTCAGCCGGTCTGGTGTCCTTGGTGAGGAACCCGCTCGCACCGTGGCGCAGCGCGTCGAAGACGTACTCGTCCAGCTCGAAGGTGGTGAGCACCACCACCCGCGTACCGGTCAGATCGGGGTCGGCGACGATTCGGCGGGTCGCCTCGATGCCGTCGATACCGGGCATCCGGATGTCCATCAGCACCACGTCCGGCCGTTCCCGACGGGCCAACTCGACCGCCCGCAGCCCGTCGGACGCCTCGCCGGCCAGCGCCAGGTCGTCCTCGCTCTCCACCAGCGCGCGCAGCCCGAGCCGGACCAGGTCCTGGTCGTCGGCGATCAGCACCCGGATCACGTCGTCGGCTCCACGGGCAGCCCGGCGTACACCCGGAACCCGCCCCCGGCGCGCGGCCCGGTGGTCAACCGCCCGCCCAGCGCGGCGACCCGCTCGCGCATCCCGGCCAGACCGTGACCGCCCTCGTCATCGGCCGGAGCCTTCCCGATGCGGTCGGCGCCCACCCCCCGGTCGGTGACCTCGACGGTCACCTCGTCGGCGCGGTAGTCCACTGTCACCTCCGCGCTCGCCACCCCCGCGTGACGCAGCACGTTGGTCAACGCCTCCTGCACCACCCGGTACGCGGCCAGGTCGACAGCGGCCGGCAACTCCCGGGGGTCACCGACCACGCGCACGTCGACGGCGAGCCCCGCCCCGGCGAGCCGGTCGCGCAGCGCGGGGAGCCGGGCCAGGCCGGGTACCGGCTCGCGCTCGGCGCCCCGCCGCACCGCGCCCAGGGTGACCCGCAGCTCGTCCAGGGCCTCACGGCTGGTCCGGCTGATAGCGGTCAGTGCCACCTCCGCCTGCTCCGGCCGCTTCGGCAGCAGGTGCAGGGCGATCTCCGCCTGCATGCTGATCGCGGCCAGCCCGTGCCCCACCACGTCGTGCACCTCCTGCGCGATGCGCAGCCGCTCCTCGTCGGCCTGCCGTCGCGCCTGTTCAACACGGCTGCGGGCCTCGTCGGCACGGGTACGCGCGGTCGCCTCACGGCTCACCCGCACCACCACCCCCACAGCGAACGGTACGACCACCCAGGCCGACGCGGGCAGCACTCCCGTCCAACCCGGCGCCGGCCCCCGGCCGAAGAAGACGTGCGCCAACAACAGGACGAACGCGCTACCGGTGGCGAGCGCCGCCGGTCGCACCGGCAGCCACACGGCCACGGTGTACACCGCGACCAGGAACGTGACCAGGATCGGCCCGTACGGGTAGCCGATCAGCAGGTACGTCGAGGTGGCCACCGTGACCACGGCGAGGACGGCGACCGGAGCACGCCGCCGGACCAGCAGGGCGAGCGCGGCGACGGCGATCAGCACCCGACAGGCGGCGTCCACCGGCCTCGAGCCCGGCTGGTTGTCCCCGGCCAGACCGGTGGCGAGCAACCCGAACGCGAGCAACACCAGGGCGAGCGCGGCATCCGCCGCCACCCCCGGCCACCGCCACTGCCCGCCTCGTCGCATGGCCGTCATTCTGCCCGCGCAGGTGCCCCCCGACGTGCGCCCACGAGCGACACCGCCCCTACGCCCCCAGACGTACCCCGCCCCACCCTCGACCCCGCAATCTTGCACTTTGTGTCGTCACTATGCGGCCTTTGCGCGGTGTGCGGCGACACCAAGTGCAAAATCGACGCGGGAGTGGGGGTGGGGGCGGGGCGGGGGTTAGACGGCCGCTAGGACTGCGGCTTCCAGGCGGGCTCGGGTGGCGTCGTCCGGCCAACCTCCGACCAGGTAGAAGGCGTCGACCACGTCGGCGCCGAGGGTGGAGATGCGGGCCGCGCGAACCAGGGCGCCGGCCTCGTCGAGCGCACAGGTGACCCGGTAGAGCAACCCGGCGGCGTCGGCGGCGCGCAGTTCCAGCAGTACGGCGTCGGTGGCCGCCTCGCGGTGCCAGACCACTCGTGGCGCGGCGCCGCCGCCACGGCTGGCGAGCGCACGGCCGCGCAGCCGTTGGGTGACCGACACATCCCCGGCTACCGCCCGGCGCAGGTCGGCGCGGAGGGGCACCGGGTCCGGTGGGAGGCCGTAGCGGGGCTGCACCCGGCACTCGACCAGGGCCCGGCCGTCGACGGCGGAGGCGTCCGCGGAGATCACCTCCAGCCGGTGCAGCGCCAGGCAGCCGGCCACCGTGGCGAGCAGACCCCGCCGGTCGGCCGCCGCGACCGACACCCGGTCGCCGGTCAGGTGGACGACCGGCAGGGGCCCGGCCAGCAGCTCCGGGTCCGGGGCGGGCGGCTCGGGGAGTACGCCGGTGTCCAGCGCGGTGCGAACACGGGTGACCAGTTCGGCGACGAGTCGGCCCTTCCAGTCTGACCAGGCCGCCGGCCCGGTCGCCGCCGCGTCGGCGCGGACCAGGGCGTGCAGCACGTCGAGGGTGCCGGTGTCACCGACCGCCTCGGCCACCGAGGCGATGGTGACCGGGTCGGACAGGTCCCGGCGGGTAGCCACGTCGGGCAGCAGCAGGTGCAGCCGGACCAGCTTGCCGATCAGCTCGACCTCCGCCGTGGGCAGACCGACCCTGGTGGCCACCGCCTGGGCAACCGGCACACCGACCGTGCTGTGGTCACCGGGGAGTCCCTTGCCGATGTCGTGCAGGAGAGCGCCGAGGAGCAGCAGGTCGGGGCGCTCCACCTCGCGGGCGTGCCGGCTGGCCTCGTGCGCGGTCTGCACGAGGTGCCGGTCGAGGGTGAAGCGGTGCACCGGATTGTGCTGGGGCAGGCTGCGCAGCCGGGTCCACTCGGGCAGCCAGCCGTCGACCAGCCCGTACCGGTCGCAGGTTTCCCAGGCCGGCACCAGGCCGAGACCGGCGCCGAGCAGGGTGATCAGCGCGGCCCGGGCCTCGGCCGGCCAGGGGGCGGGCAGGGGCGGGCAGTACGCCGCCAGCCACTCACAGGTGGCCCGCGCGATGGGGATTCGGGTCGTGGCCGACGCGGCCGCCACCCGCAGCGAGAGGCTCGGGTCGGGGCGTGCCCCGATCGCCGTGCGGGCGAGCACAAGCTCGCCGTCGTGTTCGACCACGTCGCGGGCCACCGGGCGGCGGGCCGGGCGACCGTTGCCTCCTCGGGAGCGGCCGGAACGCAACCGCTCGGCGGCGCGGAACGCGTCGTCCAGGGCGTGGCTGACCGTGCGGGCGTCGCCGGCGACCCGCCGCAGGAGAGCGTCGCCGTCGTCCAACGCGAGTAGCGCGGCCACACCGTCGCGTTCCTGGGCGACCAGCCGGTCGACGCGTCGGCCGACCTGCTGGTGCAGGGCGTCGCGGGTGTCCAACAGGCGCAGGTGGGCGGCGCGTACGGCGGGGCGCAGCGCGTCGGTGATGCCGGCCGCGGAGATCGCCCGCAGCAGCCCCACGTCACGCAGACCACCGGCGGCCTCCTTGAGGTCGCCCTCCAGCAGGAACGCCAGCTCACCATGGGCCTGCCAACGGGCTTCGGTGACCTCCCGCAGGCCGGGCAGATGCCGGACGGCGGTACGCCGCCAGTGGTCGGCGGCGGTGCGGATCAACGCGTCGGCCAGCGCCTGGTCCCCCACTACCAGCCGGGCGTCGAGCAGCCCGAGGGCGACCTTGACGTCGTCCTGGGCCACCGAGAGCGCCTCGGCGACGGTGCGGACGGAATGGTCGAGCCGCAGGCCCGCGTCCCAGATCGGGTACCAGACCGAGGCGGCCAACTCGTCGGTGCCGGGCACGCCGGCGTGCACCAGCACGAGGTCGAGGTCGCTGTACGGGGCACACTGCCGCCGACCCAGCCCCCCGACGGCCAGCAGTGCCACCCCGTCCCGCACCGGCAGCAACCCCCGCAGGAACGAGTCGTACGCCGCGGCCCGCCCCCGCCGGGCCGCTTCCCCGATCCCCCCGGGAACGCCGACGACCTCGTTGATCAAGAGGTTCGCGTCGCCGTCATCGGCAGGTCCTGACGCGTTCTTCTTGATCAACGAGGTCATGTCAGTGGCCGCGGTCAGAGTGCGTCGAGGCCGCGTTCGCCGGTACGTACCCGGACGACCTCTTCGACACCGGTGACCCAGACCTTGCCGTCACCGATCTTGCCCGTGCGGGCCGCTCCGACGATGGCGTCGACCACCTTGTCGACGTCGATCTCATCGGTGAGCACCTCGACCCGGATCTTGGGCAGGAACTCGACCGTGTACTCGGCACCCCGGTAGACCTCGGTGTGCCCCTTCTGCCGCCCGTACCCCTGAACCTCGCTGACGGTCAGCCCGGCCACCCCGAGGGCGTGCAGGGCCTCCTTCACCGCGTCCAGTTGGTACGGCTTGATGACTGCGGTCACCAGCTTCATGTCCAACCCCTCCATCCCAGGAACGTTAACCGGCGACCTTTTCGCTGACCGGCTCGGCGGGCTCCGCCTCCGGCTTGGCACCGCTCGTCGCGCCGCCACCGGGGGTGCCGATGCCGGCCATCGCGAACGCGCTGCCCGTGCCGCCGCCGGCCGGGGACAGGTCGTAGCTGCTCTCGGCGTGCTCGGCGATGTCGATGCCCTCGACCTCCGCCTCGCCAGTGACGCGGAAGCCGATCGTCTTCTCGATCACGAAGGCGAGCACCCAGGCGACGCCGAACGACCAGGCGGTGACGATCAGGCCGGCGAGGGCCTGCCGCCCGAGCTGGGTCGCGCCGCCGCCGTAGAAGAGGCCGTCGGAGGCACCCACCACGTCGGTGATCGCGGCGTTGACCGAGTTGGTGGCGAAGAGGCCGAGCCAGAGCGACCCGATCCAACCACCGACGAAGTGCACGCCGACCACGTCGAGCGAGTCGTCGTAGCCGAGCTTGTACTTGAGGCTGACGGCGAGCGCGCACACCGCGCCGGCGACGATGCCGAGCAGGACGGACGCCCACGGTGCGATGAAGCCACAGGCCGGGGTGATGGCGACCAGACCGGCGACGGCGCCGGACGAGGCACCGACCATCGTCGGCTTGCGGGTCTTGACCCACTCGACAGCGATCCAGCCGAGCACCGCCGCCGCCGTGGCGAGCTGGGTGTTGATGAAGGCGAGGCCGGCGACCGAGTCGACGGTCAGCTCCGAGCCGGCGTTGAACCCGAACCAGCCGAACCACAGCAGACCAGCACCGAGCGCGACCAACGGGATGTTGTGCGGCTTCATGCCCTCACGCGGCCAACCGAGCCGCTTACCGAGGACCAGGACCACGGCCAGGGCCGCCGCACCGGCGTTGATGTGCACCGCTGTGCCACCGGCGAAGTCCAGTGCGTGGATGTCGCCGCCGATGATGCCGCCGCCCCACACCCAGTGGGCGACCGGGAAGTAGACCAGGGTGGCCCAGCCGAAGGCGAACAGCAGCCAGCCGGCGAACTTGGCCCGGTCGGCGATGGCACCGCTGATCAGCGCGACGGTGATCACCGCGAAGACCATCTGGAAGGCCATGAACACGTAGAGCGGGACGCCGATGCCGCTGGGGTTCTCCGCCGTGGCACCCCACAGGTCGGTTTCGGCGAGGAAGGTCTTGGTGCCGAGGTACGCGCCCGGGTCGCCCCAGAAGCCGTTCACGTCGGTCCCGAAGGCGACGCTGAATCCGTAGAACCACCACAGAATAGAGATGAGCCCGATAGCCGAGAAGCTCATCATCATCATGTTGAGTACGCCCTTGGCCCGGTTGAGGCCGCCGTAGAACAGCGCCAGTCCGGGGGTCATGAGCAGCACGAGCGCGGTCGAAACCAGCAGCCACGTGGTATTGGCGCCGTCGATCGTCGGTGCTTCAGGCACGCTGGCCTCCTAAAGGTGAAGTCCTCCTTCGCGGCTTTCCGGGGCAGCGTCGCCCGTAGGCCGGTTGCGCGGAAGCTTCGCGGCCGGCTGTTTCACTTTGGGTCCCGTGCGGGTTTCCGTTTCGTGACGGGTTGTTTCGGACGTGTCACGAACTCCGCACAGTCATCAGCATGGACGAATGTGGATCGGCCGGACGGCGATCGTCGATGGCTGACCGGTCAACGGCATCGACCGGTGCGCTTGACGAGCCCGGCCGAGCATCGCCCGACCGACGCTCAGCGGAGGGCGTTCTCCAGTGTGTGCCGCTCGTAGTCGAGCAGCCGCAGATCGCGCATCGGTCGACGCAGGTGACCCTTGTGCACGATCCGGACGAACGCCGGCTCACCGGCGGCGGCCATCCGGCGGATCCCCTCGACGTGGTCAACGATCCGTTTACGGATGGTCCGGATCAGCCGGTGCCGGTCCCGGGGGATCAGCCCGTACGCGTCGGCGAAGAGCCGGAGGCGGCGAGGCCGGTCCGGGTGCTTCCAGCCCAGCGTGATCGAGTCGCGGTCCGCGAAGATCGGCACCCAGGTCCAGGCCGCGTACGCCACGTCGTAGATCCGCGCTCCGGGTGAGGCGAGGTCGAAGTCGATCAGCCCGAGGGTGCCGTCCGGACGCCAGATCACGTTGTGCGGCGCGGCGTCGTGGTGGCAGATCACCTCGGTGTCCGGTGGTGGGGGCCCGAACGAGCGCCAGACCGCCGCCTGCGGAGGGGTGAAGCCGTACTGCGCGTCGTGGAACATCCGCAGCATGGTGGCAACGGTGACCAGGGCCTCGTCGGTCACCCAGTGCGGGGCGAGCGGATATTCTCCGCACTCCCCCTCCAGGTACGACAGCACCTCACGGTTGCGCTCGTCCATCCCGAGCGCCCGGGGGGCGCCGGTGAACCCCACGTACTCCAGGTGGCGCAGCAGCGCGTGCACGGACGGGGTCCACGGCCCGGCGTTGCGCCGGACCGTGTCACCCACGCGGACAACGGTGCTCACGTTGCCGCCGTGCAGCGGGATCTCCTGCGAAGTCACGTACGGTCTCCCGAGGCGCTGCGAGGGATGGCCGGGGTCACGCCAGCCCGCGTACGCGCGATCGTCAGTGGTCACCCGAGACTACGCGTCCCGGCCGGTGGCCTCGGTCCCCAGCAACGCGTCGACGAACTGCGCCGGGTCGAACGGGGCCAGGTCGTCCTTGCCTTCGCCGAGGCCTACCAGCTTCACGGGGATGCCGAGCTTGCGCTGCACGGCGATCACGATGCCGCCCTTGGCGGTGCCGTCGAGCTTGGTCAGCACCACACCGGTCACGTTGACCACCTCGGTGAAGACCCGGGCCTGTTCCAGGCCGTTCTGCCCGGTGGTGGCGTCCAGGATGAGCAGTGTCTCGTCGATCGGGCCCTGCTTCTCCACCACACGCTTGACCTTGCCCAGCTCGTCCATCAGGCCGACCTTGTTTTGCAGGCGGCCGGCGGTGTCGATGAGCACGGTGTCCACGCCGGTGTCGATGCCGCGCTTGACGGCGTCGAAGGCGACGCTGGCCGGGTCGGCGGCCTCGGGCCCCCGGACGGTCTCCGCGCCGACGCGGGAGCCCCAGGTCTCCAGTTGGTCGGCTGCGGCAGCCCGGAAGGTGTCCGCCGCGCCGAGCAGCACGCTGCGACCGTCGGCCACCAGCACCCGGGCGATCTTGCCGCAGGTGGTGGTCTTGCCGGCGCCGTTGACACCGACGACGAGGACCACAGCAGGCACGCCGTCCTTGGGGGCGGTCCGCAACGAGCGGTCCAGGCTCGGGTCGAGCGCGTTGACCAGCTCGGCGGCGAGCAGTGCCCGCAGCTCGGAGGCCGAGCGGGTGCCGAGCACCCGGGTGCGCTCGCGGAGCCGGTCGACGATGTCGCGGGTGGCGTCGACGCCGACGTCGGCGGTGATCAGGCTGTCCTCGATCTCCTCCCAGACGTCCTCGTCGAGGTGGTCACGGGCGAGCAGGCCGAGCAGACCCTTGCCGAACACGCTCTGTGAGCGGGACAGCCGCGAGCGGAGCCGGACCAGCCGCCCGGCGGTCGGCTCGGGGACCTCGACCTGTGGTTCGAGCACCGGTGGCGGCTCGACCAGGACGCCGGTGGACAGATCGGACTCCGGTGCCTCGACCGGCGGGCCGGCGAGATCCTCCTCAGCCCTGGTGTCGACCTCCGTGCGTGGCAGCGGAGGCTCGGGCCGTCGCCGCAATCGCGGCACGACCAGCCCGACTGTGCCGGCGATCAGCACACCGAGCAGGACCAGAGCGAGGACGAGATATTCGGCCATGCCGGAATCCTGTCAGATGCGGGCGGCGGCGTCCCAGCCACCGCACCCCGAGCCGTGCCCGGCGTCTCAGCCACCGCACCCCGGCCGGTGCCGGAGACCGGCGGTAGGCTCGGCCGCATGCCCGCCGCGCACCTCCTCATCGGCCCACTTCTGCGGCGAGTGGTGGACACTCGGGCAACGATCTGGGTGGAGACTGCGGCGCCCGCCGTGGTCACCGTCCGCACCGCCAGCGGCGCCACCGGCACCGCGCCCACCTTCTCGGCGTACGACCACCACTACGCCCTCGTCGTGGTGGAGGGCCTTGCCCCGGACAGCGAGACCACCTACGAGGTGCTGGTCGACGACGAGATCGTCTGGCCGGTGCCGAGCAGCGGGTTCCCGCCGAGCGTGATCCGCACCCGGGCGGCCGACGATCGGGACCAGCCGGTCAACCTGATCTTCGGCTCGTGCCGGGAGACCACCCAGCACGCCACCACCCGCAAGCTGCCGCCGGACGCGCTCGACGCGTACGCCCGACGGCTGATGGCCGACCCGGAGTCGAATCCGCTGCCCGACCTGCTGGTGCTGCTCGGTGACCAGGTCTACGCCGACGTCACCTCGCCCACCGTGCGCCGGCTGCTGCGTCGACGGCGGCGGCGGCCGAAGGGCGCTCCGGCAGACCAGGTGGTGAGCTTCGACGAGTACACCAAGCTCTACCTGGAGTCCTGGCGTGATCCGGAGATCCGCTGGCTGCTCTCCACAGTGCCCAGCGTGATGATCTTCGACGATCACGAGATCATCGACGACTGGAACACCTCGGCGGCGTGGCGCGACGAGGTGCGCGAGCAGCCGTGGTGGCAGGAGCGGATCGGCAGTGGGCTCGCCTCGTACTGGGTCTACCAGCACCTGGGCAACCTCTCCCCCGACGAGATCGTCGCCGATCCGGTCTTCGCGAAGGTCGCCGCCGCCGAGGACGCCACCAGCGTGCTGCGCGAGTTCGGCCACCGGGTCGACCAGGAGTCCGACCTGGCGCACGACACCGAGCGCTGGCGCGCTGTGCAATATCAGTGGAGCTACGCACTGGACCTGGGCCGGACCCGGCTGGTCATGCTGGACAACCGGTGCAGCCGGGTGCTCGAGCCCAACAGCCGAGCGATGCTGCCGCCCGGCGAGTGGGCCTGGTTCCTCGACCAGGCGCACGGGGTCTACGACCACCTGGTGGTGGGCGCCTCGCTGCCCTGGCTGCTGCCGCAGGGCATCCACCACATCGAGGCGTGGAACGAGAAACTGGCGGACTCACGCCGACCGTGGGTGGCCCGCGGGGCGGAGAAGCTGCGCCGCGCCCTGGATTTGGAGCACTGGGCGGCGTTCCGGCGTTCCTTCGAGGCGCTCGCGGAGACGTTCGCCCGCATCGGCACCGGCACGCCCCGGCAGTCCGGCGCGCGGATCGGGGCCGGCCCGGCGTACGCCCCACCGGCGTCGATCAGCGTGCTCTCCGGTGACGTGCACCACTCGTACGTGGCGCGGGCCCGGTTCGCGGACCCGGCGGTGGTCACTCCGGTGCACCAGCTCACCTGTTCGCCCATCCACAACCAGGTGCCGGCGGGTATCCGTCCGCTGATGCGGCTGGGCTGGTCGCCCGGTCCGGCCGGGGCCACCCGGGCGCTGGCCCGTTCGGCGGGCGTACGCCGGCCGGGGGTGCGCTGGCGCAAGCTGGCCGGCCCGTACTTCGGTAACGCCGTCGCCACCCTGACCCATCACGGGCGCGGGGCCGACGTGGTCATCGAGGGCACCACCAAGGACGGGCACCTACGCCCGGTGATGCGGCGTCGACTCTCCGGCGACGGCGAGCCGGCCGCGCCGTAGTCTCTACGCCGTGGACGAGCACCTGCCGGAGCCGATCCGGGCGGTCGAGCACGAGTTGACCGCTCTGCTGCGCCGTGGCCGGGCGGTCTCCTGGGAGATCGCCCGGGAGGTGCACCCGAACCTGGAGCCGAACACCTACGGGTTGCTGCTCTGGTTGCGGCGTAGCGGGTCGATCCGGTTGACCGAGTTGGCGGCGCGGCTGGGCGTGGGCAAGGGGACGCTGAGCCGGCAGATCAACGCGCTGGAGGTCCTCGGTCTGGTGCACCGCGACCCCGATCCGAGCGATCGGCGGGCCGCGCAGATCAGCATGACCGAGGAGGGGCAGCGCCGGTTCGACGTGGCCCGCGCAGCTCGGCTGGGCGAGTTCCTGCGCGCTCTGGACGGCTGGCCGGAGCGGGACGTCGAGGAGTTCGCCCGGCTGCTCGGCCGGTTCAACGACTCCTGGCAGTAGCCACCCGGCGCCAGGGAGTCCCTGGCGGTAGCCGCCCAGAACCGGGGAATAGGACGCCGGTCCGACAAGTTGTTGCTTCAGGCAACCAAGGCATACGGTTGCTTCAGGCAACTCTCAGGCGGCCCATGCGTACCAGCCCGCCGCCGTTCCACCTCGACTCCGCTCGGAGGCAACAAACGATGAGCCAGGCGACAGTGCCCTCCCAGGCGACCGCCGTGACCATGACCCACCGGCAGATCCTGGAAGCACTCTCCGGTCTGCTGCTGGGCCTGTTCGTCGCGATCCTCTCCTCCACTGTCATCTCGAACGCGCTGCCGCGGATCATCACCGAACTGCACGGCGGCCAGTCCGCGTACACCTGGGTGGTGACCTCGGCCCTGCTCGCGACCACCGCGACCACCCCCATCTGGGGCAAGATGGCCGACCTGACCAGCAAGAAGACCCTGGTCCAGCTGGCCCTGGGGATCTACGTGCTGGGCTCGGTGCTGGCCGGCCTCGCCCAGGGCACCGGTGAGCTGATCGCCTGCCGCGTGCTCCAGGGCGTCGGCGCCGGTGGCCTCACCGCGCTGGCCCAGGTGATCATGGCCACGATGATCGCGCCCCGCGAACGCGGCCGCTACAGCGGCTACCTCGGCGCCGTGATGGCCGTCGGCACCATCGGCGGCCCGCTGATCGGCGGCGTGATCGTGGACACCTCCTGGCTCGGCTGGCGCTGGTGCTTCTACGTCGGCGTGCCGTTCGCCATCCTCGCGCTGATCGTGCTCCAGAAGACCCTGCACCTGCCGGTTGTCAAGCGGAAGGCTGAGATCGACTGGTGGGGCGCCACCCTGATCACCGCGGCCGTCTCGGTGCTGCTGATCTGGGTCTCGCTCGCCGGCGACCAGTTCGCCTGGGCCTCCTGGCAGAGCGCCGTGATGATCGTCGGCGCGCTGGTCCTCGGCGCGCTGGCGATCCGGGTCGAGACCCGGGCCGCCGAGCCGATGATCCCGCCGCGGCTGTTCCGCAACCGCACCATCACCCTCGCCGTCGTCGCCAGCATCGCGGTCGGCGTCGGCATGTTCGGCGCCTCGATCTTCCTGGGCCAGTACTTCCAGATCAGCCGCGGGCAGAGCCCGACCATGTCCGGTCTGATGACCCTGCCGATGATCCTCGGCCTGTTGGTCGCCTCCACTGTCATCGGGCGGGTCATCAGCAAGACCGGCCGTTGGAAGCGGTACCTGGTGATCGGGTCGGCACTGCTCACCATCGGCTTCGCGTTGATGGGCACCCTGCGCGTCGACACCAGCTTCACACTGCTCAGCGTCTACATGCTGCTGATCGGCGTCGGCCTGGGCATGACCATGCAGAACCTGGTCCTCGCCGTGCAGAACACCGTCGGCCCGCACGAACTCGGCGCGGCCAGCTCGGTGGTGGCGTTCTTCCGCAGCCTGGGTGGCGCGATCGGCGTCTCCGCCCTCGGCGCGGTGCTCGCCCACAAGGTCAAGGACTACACCGCCGACGGGCTGGCCCAACTCGGTATCCCCGCCTCCAGCTCCGGCAGCGGCGGCGCCCTGCCCAACGTGCACACACTGCCCGGCCCGCTACGGGCGGTGGTGGAGAGCGCGTACGGCCACGGAGCCGGTGACATCTTCCTGACCGCTGCCCCGTTCGCGCTGATCGCGCTGATCGCGGTGGCCTTCATCAAGGAGGTGCCGCTGCGCCAGCACAACGGCAACCCGGTTTCCGACGAGGTCGAGCGGGAATCGACTGTCGCTGCCGGCGCCGGCTCACCCGTGATCCGTACCGGCGAGCAGAGGTGAGGTAGAGCCATGGGCGTGGGAGCACCGGACCGCGAGGAGTACGGCCCCCGGACCCGACCGCTGCCCTTCGAGCGCGGCACGGACGGGCCTCGGGTGATCATGGTGGGTGTCGACGGCACCCGGACCTCCGAGCGGGCCGGCTCCTACGCCGCGGGCCTGGCCCGTCGACAGAGCGCCGCGCTGGTGGTGGTCTTCGTCAGCTCGCCGAGCGGGCTGACCGCCCTGGTGCCCGGCATGGACGCCGGCGCGGTCCAGCGCACCCACGACGAGTTGGCCGACGAACTGCGCCGGGAGTGCCGGCGCGGGGCCGAGCAGTGGGACATCCCGGTGACACTGCTGGTGCGGCGCGGCGACGCGTACGGCGAGCTGCGCGCGGCGGCCGACGAGTTCCAGGCCGACATGGTGGTGGTCGGCGCCTCCGAGCAGGCCGGACACCGGCTGGTCGGCTCGGTCGCCACCCGGCTGGTCCGCGCCGGCCGCTGGCCGGTCGTCGTGGTGCCCTGATAACCCCTCGCGGGCTGTCCGAGGTGCCGGGCAGGATGCGCGGCATGACCTGGATCGCGCCGGAGATCACCCGGACCCCCGAACCGTACGTCGGCGACGAGCGCACCATGCTCGACGGCTGGCTCGACTACCACCGACAGACACTGCTGCTCAAGTGCGCCGGCCTCACCGAGGAGCAGCTGCGGACGCCGAGCGTGGAACCGTCCGGGCTGACCCTGCTCGGCCTGGTCCGGCACCTGGCCGAGGTAGAGGCCTGGTGGTTCCGGGAGAACTTCGCCGGCGAGCCTGTCGACTACCCGTACTTCACCCCGGAGAACCCGGACGCCGACCACGACGTCAGCGCAGCCGACGCCGAGGCCGACTTCGCCATCTTCCACCGCGAGGTGGCGCTGGCCCGCGAGGCGGCCGCCGGCCACGCGCTCGACGAGACGTTCACCGAGGTCAGCGCGAAGAAGCGCACCTTCAACCTGCGCTGGGTGTACGTGCACATGATCGAGGAGTACGCCCGGCACAACGGTCACGCCGACCTGATCCGGGAACGCATCGACGGCGTCACCGGCGAGTGACAGGCGCTCAGTAGTCCAGGGCCGCCCGCAGGTAACGCAGGTCGGCGTGGCCGCCCCAGCGGTGCGCCGACAGCCCGGCGGCCCGGGCACCCCGGACGGCCCAGTCCTCGTCGTCGACGCAGAGGACCCGGGCCGGCGGGGTGGCCAGGGCCACGCAGGCGGCCTTGAAGTATTCCGGCGCGGGCTTGTGCACGCCGATCACCGAGGAGTTGACCACCACGTCCAGCTCGCCGACCAGGCCGAGCGCGGCCAGGTCGGCGTCGAGCAGGTCGGTGGCGTTGGTGCCCAGCCCGACCCGGACGCCCGCCGCACGGACCTCCCGGACGAACGCCAGCACCTCCTGATCGACCTCTCCCCGGTAGCTCTGCCACTGCTCCACCGCGGCGCGGGCCCGTTCCGGGCTGCCCACCGATTCGCTCAGGGCGTCCGCCACGCTGTTCATCCACTCGGCGTGGCTGACCTGGCCGGTGAGCACCGGCTGGAGCCGCCCCCACTGCATGGCGATCTCGCCGAGCACCCCCTCGGAGAGGCCGTACTCCCGCTCGACAACGGCGGCCACCGCCGGGTCCCACCGGCGCAGTACGCCGTCGAAGTCCAGCAGGAGCGCCGTCGCGCGTTCCCGAGCCACTACCCGTTCTCCTCGCCGCGGCCGTGCCGCTGGTCGTCCTCGTCGGCCCGGTTGAGCCGTTGGCTGATCACCTGGGTGACCCCACTGCGCATTGTCACGCCATAGAGCGCGTCGGCGATCTCCATCGTCCGCTTCTGGTGCGTGATGACGATCAACTGACTCTTCTCGCGCAACTGTGCCAGCAACAGGATCAGCCGGCCCAGGTTGACGTCGTCCAGGGCCGCCTCCACCTCGTCCATGATGTAGAACGGGCTGGGTCGGGCGCGGAAGATCGCCACCAGCATGGCCACCGCGGTCAGTGACCGCTCGCCACCGGAGAGCAGCGACAGCCGCTTGATCTTCTTGCCCGGTGGGCGGGCCTCCACCTCGACGCCGGTGGTGAGCAGGTCGTCCGGTTCGGTGAGGATCAGCCGTCCCTCGCCCCCGGGGAAGAGCACTGTGAACACCTTCTCGAACTCCCGGGCGGTGTCCTCGAAGGCGCTGGCGAAGACCTCAAGAATCCGCTCGTCCACGTCCTTGACCACTGTGAGCAGGTCCCGACGGGTGGCCTTGAGGTCCTCCAACTGCTCGGAGAGGAACTTGAAACGCTCCTCCAGCGCGGCGAACTCCTCCAGCGCGAGCGGGTTGACCTTGCCGAGCAGGGCGAGTTCGCGTTCCGCCTTAGCGGCCCGCTTCTCCTGCACCGGCCGCTCGTAGCGCACCGGCTCGGGCACCGGCAGACCGTCCCGTTCGGCCGCCGCGACGTCGACCTGGGTCGGCGGAACGGGCTGCGTCGGACCGTACTCGGCGACCAGCGTCTCCACGTCCAGCCCGAAGTCCTCGGCGGCCTTCGCCTCCAGCTGCTCGATGCGCAGCCGCTGCTCCGCCCGGGCCACCTCGTCGCGGTGCACCTGGCTGGTCAGCCGCTCCAACTCCGCGGCGAGCCGCTTGGCGGCCCCGCGTACCTCCTGAAGCTCTGCCTCCCGCGCGGCGCGCTCCAGGGCAACCGCGTCGCGGTGCTCCTCGGCCGTCGCGATCGAGGTGGTCAGCTGGGTCAGCGCCTCCCGGGCGCCACCGGCGACGGACCGTGCGATGCCCGCACCCCTGGCGCGGGCGGCCCGCCGGGCCGCCGCGCGTTCCCGGGCGGCCCGCTCCGCGGTGGCCTGCCGGGTGAGCGAGTCGGCCCGGCCGGCGATCGAGGAGACCCGCTCCTCGGCGGTACGCACGGCGAGCCGGACCTCCATTTCATTCTGCCGGGCCTGCGGCACCATGGCCGCCAGCTGATCCCGTTCCTCGGCGGAGGGCTCGGCGTCGACAGGGGTCTCCTCGGCCAGCCGTAGCCGCTCCTCCAGCTCGGCGAGCGCGGTGAGGTCCCGTTGCCGGGCGGCCTCGGCGCGCGAGCGGGAGTCGCCGAGCCGGTCGGTCTCGGCCTTCGCGGAGCGGGCCGCCGCGCCCAGCTCGGCCAGCCGGCGAGCGGCGGCGTTGCGGTGGCTCTCCGCCTCGCGCTTCTCGGCGGCGGCGTGCTGCACGGTCTCTTTGGCGGCGGCTACCTCGGCGCGCGCCTCGACCAACTGATCACGTAGCTCCAGGCCAGCGCGTTCGGCGGTGACCCGGTTGGCGCGGGCCTCCTCGACGGCGGCCTGCACCTCGATGTAGCTGGGGGCCTTGGCCGACCCGCCCGCCGCCGCGTACGCCCCGACCACGTCACCGTCCGGGGTGACCGCCCTCAGCTCGGGGTTGCTGGCGACCAGCTCGGCGGCGGCGGCGAGATCGTCGACGAGCGCCACGTCCCGCAGGGCCCGGTGTACCGCCGGACGCAGCTCGGCGCTGCACTCCACCAGGTCGGGCGCCCACCGGGCGTCGTCCGGCAGCTTCGGGCGCAGCGCGTCGTTGGAGCCGGTCATGCCGGGCCCCGCCGGGCTGCCGACCAGCAGGCCGGCCCGGCCGGCGTCGGAGATCTTCAACAGCCGCATCGCCTCGACGGCCTCGTCCACCCCGCTGACGGCGACGGCGTCGGCAAGGCCGCCGAGCGCGGCGGCCAACGCGGCCTCGTGACCCGGCGCGACGGTGAGCAACCCGGCGAGGCTGCCGAGCAGGCCGGGCACGTCCCCGGCGCGGGCGAGCAGCGCCCCGGCGCCGTCCTTGCGCCGCAGCCCCAGGGCGAGCGCCTCCTCGCGGGCCTTCCAGGTGGCGGCGTCCTTCTCCGCCGCCCGCTCGGCGTCGGAGAGTGAGCGCACTGTGGCCTGGGCCCGTTCCTGCACGGCGACCGCCTCGGCGTGCCGGGCGTCCAGGTCCGCGTTGTCCCGGTCGGCTTCGGTGGACTGGGCGGCGACCGCGTCCAGTTCGGCCTGCGCCTGCTCGGCGCGGCCCAGCGCGTCGGCGTGCGCGATCGCGAGGCGTTCGATCTCCTCGCCGGCGCTGGTGGTCCGGGCCCGGGCGGAGTTGACCTGGCCGGTGAGCCGGGCCATCCCCTCCCGCCGGTCGGCGATGGCCTTGGCCGCGGCGACCAGCTCGCGCTCGGCCGCGGCCAGCTGCCGCTCCAACTCCTGGCGGTGCTCGACCGCCTCGGCCAGTCGGATCTGGTCGTCGGTGAGCGCGCCGCGCAGCTCCTCCTCCTGCTCGCGGACGCGTTCCGCCTCGGCCTCCAGCTGGTCCGGGTCGCGGCCGGGCCGCTCGTCGTCGCCGGTGGCGCTGAGGTGCCGCAGCCGCTCCCGGGCCAACTGCTCGATCGAGCGGAAGCGTTCCTGGAGGGCGGAGAGCTTGTACCAGGTGTCCTGGGCGGCGGCGAGCAGCGGCGCGTCCTCCGCGAGGGCGGCCTCCAACTCGCCGAGTCGGCCCTGCACCTCGGTGTGCTCACCCTCGATCTGCTCGCGCCGCTCGCGCAGCGCGGTCTCGTCGGCGATCTCCCGGTCGAGGGTGGTCCGCAGGGTGGCCAGGTCGTCGGCGAGCAGCCGCAGCCGGGCGTCGCGCAGGTTGGCCTGGATGGCGGCGGCGCGCCGGGCCACCTCGGCCTGCCGGCCCAGCGGCTTGAGCTGACGACGCAGCTCGGCCGTGAGGTCGGTGAGGCGGTTGAGGTTGATCTGCATCGCGTCGAGCTTGCGCAGCGCCTTTTCCTTGCGCTTGCGGTGCTTGAGGACGCCGGCCGCCTCCTCGATGAACGCCCGGCGGTCCTCCGGCTTGGCGTGCAGCATGCCGTCGAGGCGGCCCTGCCCCACGATGATGTGCATCTCCCGGCCGATGCCGGAGTCGGAGAGCAGCTCCTGGATGTCGAGCAACCGGCAGGAGTTGCCGTTGATCTCGTACTCACTCTCGCCGGAGCGGAACATCCGGCGGGTGATGGAGACCTCGGTGTACTCGATCGGCAGCGCGCCGTCGGTGTTGTCGATGGTGAGGGTGACCTCGGCGCGACCCAGCGGCGCCCGGCCGGCGGTGCCGGCGAAGATGACGTCCTCCATCTTGCCGCCACGGAGGGCCTTGGCGCCCTGCTCGCCGAGGACCCAGGCGATGGCGTCGACGACGTTGGACTTGCCCGAGCCGTTCGGGCCCACCACGCAGGTGATCCCGGGCTCCAGCTTCAACGTCGTCGCGGAGGCGAAGGACTTGAACCCCTTCACCGTCAGGCTCTTGAGATACACCTACTCGATCCTCGTCCGGTGGCCGCCGTACCGTCGCCGGCTGTGGGGACCTGGGTGAACCCGCAGACTAACCCGGCGGCGGGAGCGGCCCGGCACGCGACCCGCCCCGCGTCGCGTCGACAGTGGGCGCGCTGATGTTCCGTGGACAGCGATAAAGGCAAGCGCCTTTCATGATCGGCTTATCCGCCGACGCGCTTTCCGGTAACTGTGCGGCGCTGTTCCCACACGATCGGCCGCATGATCATGAATCGTCGGTGCCGAAAGGGTGCCGGACAGTGTTGCGCGCCGGCACAGAGGTGTCGGCGCGCATTTTTGCGGTGGTGCGATTCAGTTTTTTACGACCTGAAGATCAGGTCAGCGCCGGCTCGGCCAGACGGAGCAGATCGTCCGCCTCCGCCGCAGCCGCCGCAAGCCGATCATTGTCGGCTCGCAGACGCGTGATCTCGAACTCCAGTGCCTGAACCCTGGAACGCAGTCGGGTGACCTCGTCGAGCAGACGCCGGTCGGGCGCTGCACCTACGTGGCCGTAGAGGGCCTTCGCCATGCTGACTCCTTGATATGCGCTGCCGGAAAGGCCGGCCAACGCGCGCCCAATTCATACGCGGCTGTCATTCCAGGCTGTATCTGGGCATGACCGGGCGCGACTGGCGACACCTATATATTGAGCCGCAAACCCCTCCTTCGTCAAGTTCTCGCAGGCCGTAGATCATCTCTACGTCGACCTGTCCACTTGTCGGGGGGCTGCCGCAAGGCACGGACACTCTCTGTCCGGACGCCTTTACTGTACGCCCGGATCAGCGGAAGTCCGCACCCTGGCGTCCGACTTCCCCTTAACTCTTTCTTAGCCACGTTGCCGCAGGTCGTAGGCGCGCCGTAGCGTCACCCCGGCCCGCAACCAACCCCTGGAGGCATAGGCGTGTACGGCTGGACCGATCCGATGGACCCGAACGGCGCACCCCGGCGCGCCGAGGGGCCGACCGACGAGCCGGCCTGGCTGCACGACCGCCCGGAGCCCCGCTCGGCCTACCTCTTCGGCGACGAGCCCGGTCAGCCGGGCGACGAGTGGCACCGAGAGCAGCCCCCCGGCGGCCGGCAACCGGACCCGGCGATCCCCGCCGAGGCGTCCGACGCCCACACCGCCGCCTGGGATGCCTACCAGCCGGAGGGCGGGACCGGCGACTGGGGCGACAGCCACCCGGCCCAGGACACCACCGGCGGCCGGCGCGCCGAGGCGCCCGGCGGCTGGCACACCGACACCGACCCGGAGACCACCGACGGCTGGCGCGGCGCCGCCGAGACCGGACGGCCCGGCGAGGGCCGGCACCGCTCCCCACGCCGCTGGCGCCGGCCGCTGATGATCGGCGGCGCCGCCGCGGCCGCCACCCTCGTGGTGAGCTTCGGCGTCGGCGCACTCACCCTGCCCGGCGGTGACGACGGAGCCGCGCAGCCGACGGCCGTCGACGACTCCTTCGCCACGTCGGCCGCGCCGACCGGAGAGCCGGCGCTGGACACCCTCGCCGCACCCTCCCCGTCCACCATCCCCAGCCCGGCGTCTGCGAGCCCGTCGCCGACCAAGGTCGTCAAGCCCACACCGGCGACGTCGCGGAGCACCGCCGCGTCGCGCCGCAGCGTCGAGCGCAGCACCGCGCCGAGCAACACCGGCAGCTCCACTGGTTCCAACGGCTCCAGCGGCTCCGTCAGCGCCCAGGCCCGCGAGGTGGTGGACCTGGTCAACGCCGAGCGCGCCAAGGCCGGCTGCAAGGCGCTGAGCATCGATGACAAGCTGATGACGGCCGCCCAGCGGCACAGCCAGGACCAGGCCGACAACCAGAACATGTCGCACACCGGCAGCGACGGCAGCAACGCCGGCACCCGGCTGGACCGGGTCGGCTACACCTGGCGCACGTACGGCGAGAACGTGGCCTGGAACCAGAAGAACCCGGCCGCGGTGATGGACGCCTGGATGAACAGCTCCGGCCACCGGGCCAACATCCTGAACTGCGCGTTCACCGAGATCGGCGTCGGCATCGCCGACAGCAACGGACCGTACTGGACGCAGGTCTTCGCGGCGCCGCGCTGACCGCGCGTCGTTCCCGCCCCCGCGCTCGTTGACCTGGTGAGGTACGTCGGGCCGGAGCGTGGGGGCCGCGTACCGGTGCGGGCGGCGACCGGCCGTCCGGGACCCGGGAGCTGCCGATGCGGATCCGGCCGCGGCGACGCGTCGCCGTACGCCCACTGCGCCGCGTCCTGTCCGCCAGCGTCGCTGTCGTGCTGGTGGTGCCGGCGTACGGGTGCCGGCCCGCGCTGACCCCGCCCGGCGCGCCCACCGCGTGGCCGGCGGAACAGGCCCGGCACTGGCAGTGGCAGTGGCAACTCAGCGGCCCGCTCGACCCGGCGGTGGACGCCGATGTCTTCCTGCTCGACCCGGTGGCCACCACCGCCGCACAGACCGCCGAACTGCGCTCCCGGGACCGCCGGTTGATCTGCCAGGTGAACGTGGGATCGGTCCGCTCCGACGACCCGGACGCCAGCCGTTTTCCGGAGGTCGTTCGGGGTGCGGCCGGGCGTCGCCCCGACAGCCGGTGGCTGGACGTCCGGAGTTGGGACGCGCTCCGGCCGGTGCTGGCCGACCGGTTCCGGCTCTGCCGGGGCAAGGGCTTCGGCGCGGTGGCGCTCTTCGACGCCGACGGGTACGCGGCACGCACCGCCTTTGCGCTCGACTTCGACGACCAACTGCTGTTCAACCGCCGGCTGGCCGAGCTGGCCCGCTCGCTGAGCCTCTCCCCCGGGCTGGTCAACGACGTGCCGCAACTCGCCGCGCTGGCCCCGGACTTCGACTTCGCGGTCAACGAGGAGTGCGTCCGGCTCGCCCAGTGCGCCAAGCTGCTGCCGTTCAGCGACGCCGGCAAGCCGGTCTTCCATGTCGAGTACACCGGCTCGACGGACGACTTCTGTGTCACCACAGTCGGCTACGGCTTCGCGTCGATCCGAAAGGACCGCACGTTGGACGCGTCCCGAGAACCCTGCCCCCTCCCCTAACCCCGCCCCGCCCCGCCCCGCGATCTTGCACTTTCGGTCGCTGAATTGCCGGATTTGATCAGCTTTGTCGCGCCAGAATCTGCAAGATCGGCGGGGCAAGGAGGGCGGGGCGGGGCAGGCGGGGCGAGGGGTCGCGGGGCGTGGGGGTGGCGGTCAGGGCACCGGAACCAGTTCCGGGGCGGGGGCGGGCGGGTCGGTGGGCGCGGATGCCGGGCGGGGGCGCAGGAAGCGCGGGGCCCACCAGTTGGCGTCGCCGAGCATGGTCATCAACGCCGGCAGCACCACTCCCCGGATGATCGTGGCGTCCAGCAGGATCGCCGCGGCCAGACCGATACCGAGCTGCTTCATGTCGATAGTGCTCAGCGTGGCGAAGATCGAGAAGACCCCGACCATCACGATGGCCGCGCTGGTCACCACTCCGGCCGACGAGGTGATCCCGTACGACACGGCGTCACGGTTGGGCAGGCCGGACCGGACTCCCTCGCGGATCCGACTGACCACGAACACGTGGTAGTCCATCGAGAGGCCGAAGAGCACCACGAACAGGAACAGCGGCAGCCAGGACACGATCGCGCCCATCGACGTGAAGCCGAGCAGTCCCTGCGCCCACTCACCCTGGAAGATCAGCACCAGCAGGCCGTACGCGGCACCGGCGGAGAGCAGGTTCAGCGCGATCGAGCTTGCCGCGATCACCACCGACCGGAAGGTGAACGTCATGACCAGGAAGGTCAGCACCAGCACGAAGCCCATGACCAGCGGCAACTTGTCCCGGACGTGCTGGGCGTAGTCCTCGCTGTCGGCCACGCTCCCGCCCACCGCGTACTCGATGCCGGGAATGCCGCGCAGCTCGGCCGGGACCAGGTCCCCGCGCAGCTTCTCCAACGACTGCACCGACCGGTCGTCCCGACTGGCGTACGGGGTGGGAACGTCTAGCACCGAGACCCGCCGGTCGGCCGACACCTCGATCTTCGGGCCGTCCGCCTCGGCCGGGGCGAACAGCGGATCGCCGGCCGCCCGGGTGGAGAGACCGGTGAGGGCGGCGCGTACCCGATCGGCCTGGTCGGCGGGCGCCCGGACGGCCACCACGTGATTGGTGCCGGCGCTCGGGAAGGCGGCGGTGAGCCGGTCGTACGCCTGCATCGCCGGAGTCGTGCGGGGCAGGTCCTCCATGCCGGGGAACTTCAGCTTCATGCCGAGCGCCGGCGCGGCCAGCGCGAGCAGCAGCCCGACCGAGATGACAAGCGTCGCCACCGGCGCGCGCAGCGCGGGCCGGAGCACCGCCGGCCACAGCCGGGGCGCGCGGGGCTCGCCGTGCCGGCCGGTACGCGGCGCGGTCAGTCGCCAGAGCAGCGGCACCCGGGGCCGGTCCACCCAACGGCCGAGCCGGGCCAGCAGGGCGGGCAGGACGGTCAGTGAACCGGTCACCGCGACGGCCACGACGAGGATCGAGCCGATGGCGAGGGACGAGAAGACCACGTCGCCGGCGAGCAGCAGCCCGGCCATCGAGATGATCACGGCGAAGCCCGAGACCACCACGGCGTGCCCGGAGGTCTCCGCGGCGATCTCCACAGCGTCCAGACCGGACCGACCCTTGGCGCGCTCCTCCCGCTCGCGACGGATGTAGAACAGCGAGTAGTCCACGCCGACCGCCATGCCGATCAGCAGGATCACCGGTGCCGTGGTGTCGGTGGCCGGCACCAGGTGCGAGGCCAGAGTGGACAGACCCATCGCGGCGGCGACCGAGGAGAGTGCCAGCAGCACCGGCACGCTCGCCGCGATCAGCGCACCGAACGCGATGATCAGGATCGCCAGGGTGACCGGCAGACTGAGCAGCTCGGCCCGCTTGAAGTCCTTGCCCAGGGTGTCGTCAAGGGCCTGACCGATCGACGGCCCGCCGACCTGCTCGACGCGCAGCCCGGGGTACGCGGCCTGCACGGTGGCGGTGGCGTCGCGCAACGGCTGCACCCGCTCCGAGGCCGTCTCCGGGTCACCCGCCATGGTGATCGGCAGCAGCAGTGCCGAGCCGTCCCCCGCGGTGACCGGCTGGCCCACCCCGGCCACCCCGGCGACAGTACGCAGCCGGGCCGCCGCGTCGTCGGCCGCCGCCTTCGCCGCCGTCGGGTCCAACGCGCCACCCCGGGAGGTGATGAGGACGTTGTCCACGGCCGGGTCGTCAAAGTCACCGGCGTCCACGATCAGGCTGGCCCGCCCCGCCTCGCCGATCGCCTGGTCGCCGCTGGTGGCCTCGTTGAGTCCGGCGGCGCTGCCGCCGACGAAGCACACCGCCACGAACACGGCCCACAGTGCGATCGCCCGCCACGGGTGCTCGGCGCTCCACCGCGCCAGCCGCACCGTCACCGGTCTTCTGCCCATCTCGGGTCCCCCTGTCACGTCAACCCCCTGTCAACTGTGCTGACGCTAGGTGCGTGACGAGGCGGTCACATCGGGGATCGACCCGGGCCCACCCTGGAACCACCGGACCGGGAGCGGGGGTGCTGTCGTCCGGCGTCGGCCCGCGATCCGGACGTACACCGGGGCCTATCCCGGAGCAACCCGCCGCGACCCGCCGGCATCGCCCCGAGCCGGCTCCGGGTCATCCCCGAAGGGAACCCCGGGGCCGCGGCTGACAGTGCGGGCAGCTGTACGAGGACCGGTTCATGAACGCCTCGCGGCGGATCGGCGCGCCGCACCGCCCGCACGGCTCGCCCTCGCGGCCGTAGGCGTTGAGCGCCCGGTCGAAGTAGCCACTCTCGCCGTTGACGTTCACGTAGAGGGCGTCGAAGCTGGTGCCGCCCTCGCTGATCGCCTCGGCCAGCACGTCGCGGACGTGGCCGAGCAGGCGCTGCGCGGCCGGGCCGGTCAGCGCGTCGGTGGGTCGGCCGCCGTGCAGCTTGGCGCGCCAGAGCGCCTCGTCGGCGTAGATGTTGCCCACCCCGGAGATCAGGGTCTGGTCGAGCAGTGCCCGCTTCACCTCGGTGTGCCGGCGGCGCAGCGCCGCGACGAACGCCTTGTCGGAGAACTCCGGGTCCATCGGGTCACGGGCGATGTGCGCGATCTCGTCGGGCAGCTCGGCGCCGCCCTCGCTCACCGAGAGCCCACCGAACGTGCGTTGGTCGACGAAGCGCAGCTCCGGGCCGTCGTCGCTGAACCGGAACCGGACCCGCAGGTGGGTCTCGTCGGTCGTGCCGGGTGGCTGGAGCAGCAGCTGACCCGACATACCGAGGTGCCCGACGATCGCGTCACCGCTGTCCAGTGGCAGCCACAGGTACTTGCCGCGACGACGGGCGTCCAGCACCGTCCGGCCGGCGAGCACGTCGGCGAAGTGCACGTCGCCCGGAGCGTGCCGGCGGACCGCACGCGGATGACGAACCTCGACGGAGGCGATCCGACGGCCGACGACCCACTGGGCCACTCCCTGCCGGACGGTCTCCACCTCGGGCAACTCAGGCACGGGGCCGACCCGTCTCGTGGCCGTCGGCGCCCCCGGCCGGCAGCGCCTGCGCCAGGTGATCGGCCTGCTCGGCCTGAGCCGCCCGCTCGGCGCGCTCCAGCGGCCCGAACGGCTCGTCCCGGTCGGCCGAGTCGTCCTGACCGATCGGCTGGTCCTGGCGATCGTCGCCGGCCCGACCACCCTGGCCGTCGTCGCCGTTCTGACCGTTCTGCTCGGCGAGCGTCCGCCAGGCGGCCTCGGCGGCCCGCTGCTCGGCCTCCTTCTTGCTGCGCCCCTCGGCGCCGCCGTACCGGTTGCCGGCCACCACCACCCAGGCGGTGAACGTCTTGAGGTGATCCGGGCCGGTGCCCTCGATCCGGTACTCCGGGACGCCGAGCCCGAGCGCCGCCGTCAGCTCCTGGAGGCTGGTCTTCCAGTCCAGTGCGGCCCCGCGACCGGCCGACTCGGCCATCAACGGGTCGAAGAGCCGGTGAATGACGATCCCCGTGGTGTCCAGCCCGTACTGGAGGTAGATCGCGCCGAGCAGCGCTTCCAGCGTGTCGGCGAGGATGCTCGCCTTGTCCCGGCCACCGGTCGTCTCCTCACCCTTGCCGAGCAGCAGGTACGCGCCGAGCCCGTCCGGGCCCAGACCGCGGGCCACGTCGGCGAGCGCCCGCATGTTGACCACGCTGGCCCGCAACTTGGCCAACTGCCCCTCGGGCAGATCCGGGTGGTTGTGGAAGAGCGCCGTGGTGATCACCACGCCGAGCACCGAGTCGCCGAGGAACTCCAGCCGCTCGTTGGTCGGCAGCCCGCCGTTCTCGTACGCGTACGACCGGTGGGTCAACGCGCGCTGGAGCAGCTCGGGTTCCAGGCTCACTCCGAAGGCGGCTTCCAGGTGACCGACGGACGCCCGCCGCCGCTTGTCGTTGCTCATGTGCGTACCTCGGTGTCGGTGGAGCGGTCGGTGCGATCCGTCGCGGCGTCGCGGTCGAGCAACGCGGAGACCAGATCGGTGGCGCGCCGCCGCCACAGGTGGGCGGCGAGAGCTATGCCGGAGGCGACGTCGTCGGCGCGGGCGGACCCGTGACACACGACCACCGTCCCCGCGACGCCCAGCAGGGCCGCCGCGCGGGGCGCGCCGCCCTGGGCGGGTGGGCCGCCGGCCATCGCGTACGCGCCCTCAATGGCCTTGAGCAGCACGTTACCGGTGAAGCCGTCGGTGACGACCACATCGGCGCGCGCGCCGAGGGCCACGTCGTACCCCTCGACCAGGCCGATGTAGCGCGCCCCGCCGGGCAGCGGTTCGACGGCGAGCAGGGGATCGGTGGCGCGGCGGACCCGGTCGCCCTTGCCGGCCTCGGTGCCGACCGAGAGCAGCCCGACCCGTGGCGCGGCGATCGAGTGGGCCACGGCGGCGTACGCGGCGCCGAGCACGGCGTGGCGGGCGAGGGTGGCCGGGCGGGGTTCCAGGGAGCCGCCGACGTCGAGCAATACGACAGGACCCGCGACGGCGGGCAGGGTGGCGGCCAGCGCGGGTTGGCGGATCTCCGGCGAGCGGCCGAGGCCGAGCACGGCAGCGGTGACTGTGGCGCCGGTGGCGCCGGCGGAGACCAGGGCGTCGGCGGTCCCGTCCCGGACGGCGGTGACCGCGGCCCGGACGGTGCTCTCGGAGCGGGCGGCGCTGGGATGGTCGGCCATGCCGACGACATCGCGGACTGGCCGCACCGTGATCCGGGCGCGTTGCGCCGGATCGAGGGCAGCAATCAGCTCGTCGGCGACCTCGGTCGGACCGACGAGAAGCAGATGCAGGTCAGGGTCGGCGCGCATGGCCCGCAGAGCGCCGTCAACCACGACGGCGGGAGCGTCGTCCCCGCCGAGGAGGTCAACGGCGATCCGCGCGGCGCCCGGCTCCACCGGAACGCCGGCCGGATTGGGCCGGCCGGCGTCGGAGGGAGCCGGAGCACCGGGCGAATGCCAGGATGCGCGCGCCGCCCGACCTGGGGTCGGGGGCGTCACTCGGCGTCCAGGTCAGACCTCGAGAACCTGGCGGCCGTTGTAGGTGCCGCAGACGGAGCAGGCGGCGTGCGGCAGCTTCGGGGACTTGCACTGCGGGCACGCAACGGTCGCGACCACTGTCGCCTTCCAGTTCGCCCGGCGGGACCGGGTGTTGCTGCGCGACATCTTGCGCTTCGGGACGGCCACGGTTCTTACTCCTCTGTAACGGTCAGTTGCGACAGGCCCGCCCAACGCGGGTCGATCTGCTGGTGACTGTGGTCGGCCGGCAGATCGTCCCAGTGCGCCCCGCATTCGGGGCACAGTCCTGGGCAGTCCTCCCGGCAGAGCGGGTTGGTCGGCAGCGTGAGCACCAACGCGTCCCGCAGCGCCGGCTCCAGGTCGATCAGATCGCCCTGCATCCGGCCCACCTCGTCCTCGTCGGTCGTGGCGTCCGTGGTGCTGTCCTCGTACGCGTACAGCTCCTGGATCGTCACGCCCATCGAGTCGTTGATCTCGCGCAGGCAACGGCCGCACTCGCCCCGGACGGGACCGGTGATGGTCCCGGAGACGAGCACGCCCTCGGACACCGACTGCAACCTCAGATCGAGGTCGAGGTCCGCGCCCTCCGGCACGCCGATCAACTCCACACCGAGGTCCGCCGGTGCCGGCACGACCCGCTGGACCTCACGCAACGCGCCAGGGCGACGCGGCAGGTCCCTCGTGTCGAGGACCAGCGGCGACCTGGGGTTGAGTGTCGATGGCGAGTGCTTGGGCATAGTTAGACTCCGGCCGGTGAGAGGCCGACAAAAAAGGTTACCTGGGCGACCGCCGGACCGTCGAACCGGGGGCGACGCCCGCCTGAGAAGTCGGCTGGTGAGGTGCCGCTCAGAAGGGTAGCGGGCGTTCCGCCTCATCCCCAGCGAAGGTGCCGATCTCCCGCAGCGCGTGCATCTTGTCCCGGCCGCGCTCTATCGAGGCCAGCGCCCGGGTGAGGAACTGCTCGAAGTTGGCCAGCGCGGTGTCGACGTAGTCGTCGACCTCCTCACGCAGGCGCTGCGCCTCGGCGCGGGCCTCACCGATGATCCGGGCACCCTCGTGCTCGGCCGACACGGTGATCTCGTTCACCGAGACCAGGCGGGCGTGTTCTGCCTCACCTTCGCTGATGATCCGGTCCGCCTCGCGCTTGCCGGCTTCCATGATCTTGTCGCGCTCCTCCAGGAGCGCGGCGGCGCGACGCAGGTCGGCGGGGAGATCGGCACGCATCTCATCGAGGGCAGCGATCATCTCACCCCGGTCGACCATGCAGTTGTTGCGCGACATCGGGACGGAGCGCGCCTGCTCCAGGATGGCGATCAGTTCGTCGATGCGATCGAGCGGGTCCACCGGCTACCTCACTCCTGTCGTTCGTCGGCCGACCTCCATGATGCGGGCTACGGCCGTTCCCCGCGCCACCAATCATGTCGTGCCCGCCCCACCGCCGCCCCACTCACCCCAACCCGGCGAGTCGCGACATAGTCACCCCCGGCTCCCACCGCGCCGATCTTGCACTTTCCGTCGCGCCAAACCATCCCTGAAGGGGCAATTCAGGCACCATAAGTGCAAGATCGCGTGGGTGAAAGAGGGTGAGCGAGGAGACGGAGGCCGTTTAGCGGCGGGGGCCCAGGCGGGCCTGGAGGGCTTCGCGGACCGGGTCGGGGACGTGGGCGGAGATGTCGCCACCCCACTTGGCCACGTCCTTGACCAGGCTCGACGAGAGGAACGAGTAGAGCGGGTTGGTCGGCATGAAGAGCGTCTCGACGCCGGCCAGACCGATGTTCATCTGGGCCATCTGCAACTCGTAGTCGAAGTCGCTGACCGCCCGCAGGCCCTTGATCAGCACACTGGCCTGCTGAGCCCGGCAGAAGTCCACCAGCAGCCCTCGGAACGACTCGACCCGCACGTTGCCGTACGACGAGGTCACCTCGCGGAGCATCTCGATGCGCTCCTCGACGGTGAACAGGCCACTCTTCGACTGATTCACCAGCACACCGACGATCACCTCATCGAAGAGCCGACTGGCCCGCCCGATGATGTCGAGGTGTCCGTTGGTGACCGGGTCAAACGAACCGGGGCACACCGCACGTCTCATGATCGGCGACCGTACCAAAGGGTGGTCTCGCCGTAACGGCGGCTGCGCTCGGGGGTGATCCCGTCCACCCAGTCGAACTCCCTGGTGCGACGAGACCGCTCCACCACCACCAACGCGTCCGGCGCCAGCCAGCCGCCGTCGACCAGCGCGGCCAACAGTGCGGTGATCTCCTCGTCCGGCACCGCGTACGGCGGATCGGCGAAGACCACGTCGTACGGCTCGCCGTCCGGTCCGGCGGCCAGCACCGTCGCCACCTTGCCGGTGACCAGACGGGCCGCCGGACCGGCACGGAGGGCCGCCACGTTCTCCCGGATCACCCGGGCCGCCCGCGAGTCGGACTCGACCAGTAACACGTGCCGGGCACCCCGGGAGAGCGCCTCCAGGCCGACCGCGCCGGAGCCGGCGTACAGGTCGGCGAAGCGGGCGCCATCGAGATCGACCTCGGCCTGGACGGCACTGAACAGCGCCTCCCGGACCCGGTCCGAGGTGGGTCGGGTGCCGGCGCCGGGCGGCGCGGCGATGCGCCGGCCACCGAGGGTCCCGGCCACGATCCGGGTCACCGTTTCCTCCTGCTCATGCCCGCGACGCTACGCGATGCGGTGCGGATCCGGTCAGCGCGGCGCGGATCCGGGGAGCTGGCCGGCGGCGGCGACGCGGAGCACCTGAGCAGCCCCGACGGCTCGGTATCCACCGTGGAGGCCCGACGGGCGGACCGTCCCCAGTGATCGGACCGACACCTTCGGTATATCAAGGATCACGAATCGACTACATTGCCAGATGGCAATGATCTGAACTCCCCTCATTAACCACCCATCAGTACAGTCACCCCCTGTCCCCGCTTTAGCCGCGGGAACACCACCGCGTCGCGCGACGCCCCGGTGAGCAGGTGACTCCCCGGTCACGATGTCTCCCGGCCTCCCGCCACGCGATCCGTACCCCCTCACCAGGAGCAGGCGTGAACCCTCCCAAGTCTCCGTTCCGGCGCGTCGCGGCCATCGCCGCGGGCGCGTTGATCGGCCTCGCCGGCGTCATGACGTTCGCCGCACCCGCCAGCGCCCACCACAGCGAGATCCAGGTCAAGGCCGCATGTGACACCGCCACCGGCGAGTGGGTGGCCACCTGGACCGTCCAGAGCTTCGCCCCGGGCGACGTCAAGAACTACAAGTTCGACGAGGTCTCGGCGAAAACGTATGTCGGTGACGTCGCCAGCGACGCCACCATCGACGGGATCGCGGTGAGCGAGGGCAAGGAGTACCCGCACTCCGTCAGCGAGCCGGTGATCGCCAAGCAGCGCCTGGACGCGAAGACCACCAAGGCCACCCTGTCGGTGCGGGCCATGTGGGACAACGAGTTCCTGGACAAGGAGCTCCGCTCGGCGGCGATCGAGTTCAGCGGCACCTGCGCCAAGGAGCAGCCCCCGGTGCCGGCGACCCCCAAGCCGACCGCCAGTGTGGCCGCCGACTGTGACGGCGACGTCCTGGTGAAGCTCGAGAACGGCAAGGACGCCACCGCCCCGGCGAAGTTCACCATCACCGGTGCCGACGGCTTCACCAAGACCGTCACCGTCAAGGTCGGCGAGAACGAGTCGGTGAAGGTGCCGGCCAAGAACGCCACCGCCATCAAGGTCGTCGCCGACGGCGTGGACAAGCCGCTCTTCGAGGGCACGCCCGCCGCCGCCGAGAACTGCGTCGAGCCGGGCGAGCCGGCCGGCAGCTACAAGTCGACCTGCACCGAACTGATCTTCGACATCGCCAACCCGGCCGACGGCAAGACGATCACCATCACCTTCACCCCGAACAAGGGCAAGGCCCAGACGCTGACGGTCGAGCCGGGCAAGAGCGGCACCGTCACCTTCCCGGCCCAGGAGGGTCTGACCGTGACCCCGACCGCCGAGGGTCTCGACGACACCAGCCCGATCGCCTGGGAGAAGCCGGCCGACTGCACCCCGGGTCAGGGTGGCGGCGACAAGGATGAGCCGACTCTGCCGCTGACCGGTGCCGCCACCGGCGGCATCATCGCCGGCGCCGTCGTGCTGCTCGCTGCCGGTGCCGCCCTGTTCGTGGTGGCCCGTCGACGTCGGGTTCGCTTCACCGCCTGAACCAACCCGCTCTGACACCTGAGGGCGCGTCGACCACCCGGTCGGCGCGCCCTCAGCCACGTAGTGGCCTGCGTGATCGACTCGACATCACTGAAACCGGGGTATCCCCGTCGGCGGGACACCCCGGTTTCATGAAAGCCGAGTCGATCATCAGCCGGGGCAGCCCGGCGCGGAGTCAGCCCTTCTCCAGGTACTCCGCCCGGTCCTCGTCCACAAGTGCGGCCACCGAGGCGGCCAGCGCCGGGCTGCGGGCCAGCTCCGGGTCGTCCTCGATCAGGGTGATCGCCTCGGCGCGGGCATCGCGGATCAGGTCGGCGTCGCGCCGCAGGGACAGCAACCGCAGGTGCGAGCGGTGCCCGGACTGGGTGGCACCCAGCACGTCGCCCTCGCGGCGCTGCTCCAGATCCAGCTCGGCGAGCTTGAAACCGTCGCCAGTGGATGCCACCGCGTCCAGCCGTTCCCGCGCCGACGAACCCTCGGCCGCCTCGCTGACCAACAGGCAGAGCCCGGCGGCGGCACCCCGGCCGACCCTGCCCCGCAGCTGGTGGAGCTGGGAGACGCCGAACCGGTCGGCGTCCAGCACGATCATCACCGTGGCGTTCGGCACGTCCACGCCGACCTCGATCACTGTCGTCGCCACCAGCACGTCCAGGTCACCGGCCGCGAAGGAACGCATCACCGCGTCCTTCTCGTCGGCCGGCAGGCGACCGTGCAGCACCCCGATCCGCAGGCCGTGCAGCGGGCCCTCGGCCAGCAGCGGAGCCACCTCGGTCACCGCCAGCGGCGGCCGCCGCCCGTTGTCGTCCTCGGGTGGCGGTTCCTCGTCGCTGGTCGGCCCGTCACCGATGCGCGGGCACACCACGTACGCCTGGTGGCCGGCGGTCACCTCCTCGCGCAGCCGGCGCCAGGCCCGGTCCAGATAGGCCGGCTTGTCGGCGGCCGGCACCACGTGCGAGGCGATCGGCGACCGCCCCCGGGGCAGTTGGGAGAGCGTGGAGACCTCCAGGTCGCCGTAGACGGTCATCGCCACCGTGCGCGGGATCGGGGTGGCCGTCATCACCAGCACGTGCGGCGGCTGGTCGGCCTTGGCCCGCAGGGCGTCGCGCTGCTCCACGCCGAAGCGGTGCTGCTCGTCGACCACGACCAGGCCGAGGTCGGCGAAGTCGACCCCCTCGTAGAGCAGGGCGTGGGTGCCGAGCACGATGCCGGCGGCACCGCTGGCCACCTCGCCGAGCGCCCGGCGACGGGCCGCCGCGCCCAGCGAGCCGGTGACCAGCTCGACCCGTGTGGCGTGCTCGGCGGAGCCCAGCTCACCGGCCCGCCCGAGCGGCCCGAGCAGGTCGAGCATGCCGCGGTGGTGCTGGGAGGCCAGCACCTCGGTGGGCGCCAGCAGTGCGGCCTGCCCACCCGCGTCGACCACCTGGAGCATCGCCCGCAGCGCCACCACCGTCTTGCCCGAGCCCACCTCGCCCTGCAACAGGCGGTGCATGGGGTGCGGGGCGGCCAGGTCCGCCGCGATCTCCACACCCACCTCACGCTGACCGGCGGTCAGCTCGTACGGGAGACGGGCGTCGAACGCTTCCAGCAGCCCACCCGGGCGCGCCGGGCGGGGCCGGGCCGGCCAGTCGGCCGCCCGGTGCTTGCGCTGCACCAGGGTCACCTGGACGGCGAAGGCCTCGTCCCACTTGAGGCGCCGCCGCGCCTGGTGCAGCGCCTCCTTGCTGGACGGCCGGTGGATCTCGGTCAGCGCGGCGCCCAGCCCGACCAGCTTGCGGCTGGCCCGCACGGCGCTCGGCAGTGGATCGTCCGGCGGGGTGAACGTGTCCAGTACGACGCGCACGCAGCGCGCGATCACCCAGGTCGGCACGGCCGCGGCGGCCGGGTAGACCGGGATCAGCGCCCCGGCGAACTCCTCGATGTCGTCGCTGACCGCCGCCTCGCCATCGCCACCCTCGCCGAGCAGGACGTACTCCGGGCCGTTGAGCTGCCGTTTGCCCCGGAACTCGGTGACCTTGCCGGCGAACAGGCCCCACCGGCCGGGGCGCAGCTCGCGCTCGCGCCACGCCTGATTACCGAAGAAGGTCAACGTCAGGACCCCGCCGGAGCCGTCGCCGACGGTCACCTCCAGCAGGTTGCCTCGCCGCTGACGCATCGGGCGCACCGCGGTGCGCTGCACCTGGGCCAGCACGGTGACCTGTTCACCGACGTCCAGTGAGCGGATGTCGGTGTGTTCACCACGCTCGTCGTAGCGACGTGGAAAGTGGTAGACCAGGTCCCCCGCGGTGTGCAGGTCGAGGTGCGAGGCCAGCGCCTTGGCTGTCTTGTCCCCGACCAGCTTCTTCAGCGGAGTGTCCACGGTGGCTGGTTCGCTCATTCGATCCCTACCAGGAGCGGATAAAACGGCTGGCCGCCCGGGTACGCGTGCACCTCGACGAACGGCCAGCGCCGCGCGACGTGCGCGCGGACGGCATCGGTGAGCCCGGCGGGGGCGTCCACCCCGGCCAGCAGGGTGACCATCTCGCCGCCACCACCGAGCATCCGGTCGACCACTGCCGCGCAGGTGTCGGTGAGGTCGGTGCCGATCAGGTGCACCTCCCCCTCCACCAGCGCCAGCACGTCACCGGGACGGCACGGGCCGGCCACTGTCAGCGCCTCCCGGCTGGCATGACAGACCTCGGCGTAACGGCAGGCGCCGGCCGCCTCGGCCATCGCGATGACGTCGTCCTCGAAACGGCGGTCACCGTCGCGGACCGCGAGGGCCGCGAGGGCCTGCACCGGCGAGCGGGTCGGCACCACGCTCACCTTGATGCCGTACCGATGGGCCTCGCGGGCGGCCGCACTCGCCACCGCCTCGGTGTTGGCGTCGTTGGGCAGCACCACCACCCGGGCCGCGCCGGTGCTGCGGACGGCATCCAGCAACTCGCCGGTGGACGGGTTGCCCGGCACGACGGTGGCGCCCTCCGCGGCGAACAGGTCGGCGATGCCGCCGCCGGTGGCCACCACCACAGCGGCCCGGCCGGCCACCACCGGGCCGGAGGATGACTCCGACTGGTCGGCGAAACGGGTTACCGAGATCCGGTACGGGCGGCCGGCGGCGACACCGGCCTCGACCGCCGCACCCACGTCGTTGACGTGCACGTGCACGTTCCAGGTGCCTTCCGGCTCACGCCCGTCGCCGACGACGACCAGCGAGTCTCCCAGGGCGTCGAGCGCGCGCCGCAACCCGGTGACCGCCTCGGCTCGGGCGTCGAGCAGGAACTGCACCTCGTACGCGTATTCATCCGAACCGCTCTCGCGGGCGACGGTGGCCGCCGGCCGGGCGGAGCGCGGCGCCGGCGCGGGCTGGGCCGTGCGCTCCCCGGTGAGCACCTCGACCAGGGCGTCGAGCAGCACACAGAGCCCTCGGCCACCGGCGTCGACCACGCCGGCGCGGGCCAGCGCGGGCAGCTGTTCCGGGGTGCGGGCGAGCGCCTCGGCCGCCGCCCGGGCCGCGACGCCGGCCACCGCCGGCAGGTCGTCGCTGTCGGCGCCCTCGGCCGCGGCGGCGGCGGCCGCGGCCACTGTGAGCACTGTGCCCTCGACCGGCCGGGAGACCGCTGTGTACGCGGCGGTGGTGCCGGAACGCAGCGCGGCAGCCAACTCCCGGCCACGCACCGCCGGCACCCCGGCGACCTGGTCGGCGAAACCACGCAGGATCTGCGAGAGGATCACCCCGGAGTTGCCCCGTGCGCCGAGCAGCGCGCCCTGGGCCATCAGCCGCAGCGCGTGCCCGTGCGCGGTCGGCCCGCTGTCGGGGAGAGTGTCCAGATCCATGGCGAGGGCCTGCTGCGCCGAGGTGAGGGTGAGCACCAGGTTGGTGCCGGTGTCGCCGTCGGGCACCGGGTAGACGTTGAGTTCGTCGATCTCGCCCTGGTGGCGCTTCAGTGCGGCCAGCCCGCTCGCGCACCAGCGGCGGACCGCGGCGGCGTCGAGGGTGTCCAGCACGGGCAGAAGCCTACTGGCGCGCACCGACACCCGTCGGACTCGTCCGGCGTGTCCTCGCCGGCCCGGGCCGGCGCTGGCCGCAGCGGGGACGAGTGCCTCCGGTACCCTTGCCGCCGGGCCGGCCCACCGCAGGGCGGACGGGCCCACGACCAGGTGTGAGCCGGAGCACGGGCGAGCGCCGGACCGGGCCGGTTGGCCGGGTCGGCGACTCATCGGGTAACCTGACCAGGTTGCCCGGGCAGCACCTGCCGGCGACCTCATGAACGTATCAATCCCAGGAGTATCCCGTGGCTAGCGTGTGCGACGTCTGTGGCAAGGGACCGGGCTTCGGCCACAACGTGTCCCACTCGCACCGGCGGACCAACCGCCGCTGGAACCCGAACATCCAGTCGGTGCGTACCCCGGCCGGTGGCGGCAACACCAAGAAGTTGCAGGTCTGCACCTCGTGCATCAAGGCCGGCAAGGTCACCCGCGCCTGACGCGGTAGCACCCACCTTCTCGTTCGGCTCAGCCGGCGGACCCCGAGGGTCCGCCGGCTCTGTCGTGTCACCGGGGCAGGCGCCGCACAGCGGCCCCGCCAGGCCCGCCGGGACCCGGCGCGCAGGTCAGAGGGTGCGGCCGAAGGAGACGCAGCCCTCCGCGTCCTTGTAGAAGCCGAAGTTCGGGATTCGCTCGTACCCGGCGGAGCCATACATGGCGATCGCCTCGGGCTGCTTGTCGCCGCATTCCAGGACCACTCGCTTGCGGCCCTGTTCGCGCGCGGAGCGCTCGACGGCAGCCAGCACCGCGCGGGCCACGCCCCGCCCCCGCGCCGCCGGAGCTGTGTACATCCGCTTCAGCTCCGCCGTGTCCGCGCCGTGGCTGCGCCAGCCACCGCAGCCGACCGGCTCGCCGGCCAGGTAGGCCACCAGGAAGGCGCCATTGGGCGGCTCGAACTCGGCCGCGTCCACCGGGGTGTCGTCGCCGGTGCCGCCGTATCGGGCACCAAGGTCGGCCAGTGCGGCCTGGATCAGGTGCTGCGCCACCGGCGCGTCGAACCGCGCCGCCCGGATCTCGATCTCACTCACGGTGTCCAGGGTACGACGGCGCGCGGACCTCACCGGAAGTGGTCCCAGCCGGCCGGGCCGTCGTAGGCGACGCCGTCGACAGTCACGCCGGCACCGTCGGTGACCAGGCCGATCGGCAGCCAGTCCGGCGGCAGCGCCACCGCCGGGGGGAAGGTCGCGGCCAGCGCGTGGTCGTCGCCACCGGCCAGGATCCAGGTGTACGGGTCGACGCCGAGTGCCTGCGCCGCGTCGGCCATCTGCCGGGGCACCTCGAACCCGTCGCGGCGTACGTCGATCGCGACCCCGCTGGCCGCCGAGACGTGCCCGAGGTCGGCGAGGAGCCCGTCCGACACGTCGATCATGGAGGTGGCGCCGAGCTGGGCGGCCTGAGGGCCGGCCTGGTAGGGCACCTGCGGCCGCCGGTACGCCTCGACCAGCAGCCGGGGCGTACGGAAGCCCCGGGTCAGCACGGTCAGCCCGGCTGCCGCGTACCCGGTGCGCCCGGCCAGCGCGAGCACGTCCCCGGGGCGGGCGCCCGAGCGCAGCACCGGCGGGCGGCCGGCCAGGTCGCCCAGCGCGGTGACAGCGACGGTCAGGGTGGGGCTGGCCGACATGTCCCCGCCGACGACGCTCGCGCCGACTGTCGCCGCCTCCGCGGAGAGCCCGTCGGCCAACTCCTCCGCCCAGGCGGTGTCCAGGTCCGCCGGCATGCAGAGCGCGACCAGCAGGGCGGTCGGCGTGGCACCCATCGCCGCGATGTCCGCCAGGTTGGCGGCTGCCGCCCGGTGCCCGACGTCGCGGGCCGAGGACCAGTCCCGCCGGAAGTGCCGCCCGTCGACCAGCACGTCGGTGGAGGCCGCCACCCGGCCGTCCGGCGCGGCCACCACCGCCGCGTCGTCGCCCGGGCCGAGCAGCGTCGTCGGCCCGTACGACAGCCGGGCGGTGATCCTCCCGATCAGCCCGAACTCCCCGATCCCGGACACGCCGACGCCGCCGCGGGCGTTCCGCCCGTGCTGCCCGGCTCCGCCGCGCTCGCTCACCGCTGCTCCTTGACGACCGATAGGGATCAGACCTGGTCCGTAAGGTAGTTTCACCCTTCGGGCCGCTCCCGGGCGGCGACGGACGGAGGTCGAGTCGTGGTACAGGCGTACATCCTCATCCAGACCGAGGTCGGCCGCGCACGTGACGTGGCGGGTCTCATCGCGGACATCCCCGGCGTGGTGCGCGTCGACGCCGTCACCGGGCCGTACGACGTGGTCGTCCTCACCGAGGCGAACACCGTCGACGAACTCGGCAAACTCATCGTCAGCAAGGTGCAGATGGTGCCCGGCATCACCCGCACCCTCACGTGTTCGGTGGTGCGGCTGTAAGTGGACGAGATGACGACCTCCTCCTCGGCTCTGGACGACGACGGGGCGCGCGACGCGGCCGACGGGACGCCCGAGCCGGCTGACGGTAACCGCGAGTCGACCGATCCCGCCGCCGCCGCGCCGGCCGGCCGCGATCGGACCATGCGTGGCGCGGCCCTGCTGGCCACGTTGATCGCGCTGCCGATCACGCTGCTGGTGGCCGTGCTGGCCTTCAGCAAGCTCAGCCCGGACGCGCCGGCCGCCGCGCCGACACCCTCCGCGACCACCGCCCGGGTGCAGTCCACCACCCCGGTGGAGATGGCCGCCCCGGCGCTGGCCGCCCGCCCGGCCACTGTCTGCCGGGCCCTGCTCTCCCAGCTTCCGGCGAGCATCCGCGACCTGGCCCAGCGGCTGGTCACCGCCGGCCCTGAGCAGAACGCCGCGTACGGCGACCCCGCGCTCACCGTGGCCTGCGGCGGCACCGAGCCGAATTTCCCCAGCACCGACGAGGTCTGGACGGTCAACCGGGTCTGCTGGCACCTGGCCGAGCAGGCCGACGCGGCGGTCCTCTCCACTGTCGACCGGGAGACGCTGATCACCGTGCGCGTTCCGCGCTCCTACGAGCAGCCGCTGCAGTGGTTGCCGACGATCTCCAGCACGATCGTGGCGAGCGTGCCCTCCGGCGGCGCCATCCCGTCCGGCTGCCAGCGCTGACGTCGAACCGGCTCCGCCCGCGCCGGCTGACCTGCGCGGGCGGGGCCGGACGGCTCAGTGCAGGCCGACGCCGCGGCGCTGGGCGGTACGGATCAGCCGGTTGACCAGCTTCGGGTACTCCAGGCCGGAGGCCGCCCACATCCGCGGGAACATCGACGTCGGGGTGAACCCGGGCATCGTGTTGATCTCGTTGAGGTAGACGTCCAGCTCGGGGGTGACGAAGAAGTCGGCCCGGGCCAGACCGGCGCAGTCCAGCGCGGTGAACGCCCGGACCGCGTACTCCTGCACCTGGCGGGTCACCTTCTCCGGCAGGTTGGCCGGAATGTCGTACTCGCAGGAGTCGTCGAGGTACTTGGCCTCGAAGTCGTAGAAGTCGTGGTCGGCGACGACCCGCACCTCGGCCAGCACGGACGCCTCGGGCGCGCCACCGGCCTCGCCCTCCAGCACACCGCACTCGATCTCGCGGCCGACGATCGCGGCCTCGATGATGACCTTCGGGTCGAACTGCCGGGCGGCGGCGACGGCCGCGTCCAGCTCGGCCCAGTCGGTGACCTTGCTGACGCCGAACGACGACCCGGCCCGGGACGGCTTGACGAAGACCGGCAGGCCGAGCCGTTCCTTGTCCTGCTCGCTGAGCGTCATCCCGTTGCGCAGCACTGCGTACGTGCCGACCGGAATGCCCTCGACGGCGCAGAGCTTCTTGGTGAACTCCTTGTCCATGGCGGCCGCGGAGGCGAACACGTTCGCCCCGACGTAGGGGATGCCGGCCATCTCCAGCATTCCCTGGATGGTGCCGTCCTCGCCGTAGGTGCCGTGCAGCACCGGGAAGACCACGTCCACGTCGGCCAGCACCCGGGGGCCCTCGGTCGGGTCGAGCACCATCAGGCCGTTGCCGGTGGGGTCGGCGCGCAGCACGATGTCGTCGCCGGAGTCGGCGGTGATCTCCGGCAGCTGACGGGCGTTGATCGCGAGCTGGGCGGGGTCTCCGTTGGTCAGCACCCACTGGCCGGCCCGGGTGATGCCCACCGGCACCACCTCGAACTCGTCCGGGTCGAGGGCGCCGAACACGCTGCCGGCGCTGACGCAGGAGATGCCGTGCTCCGGGCTGCGGCCGCCGAAGACGATCGCCACGCGGGTCTTGCCTGGGGTGGTCACTCCGGTCACCTCTTCGTACGCGACTGCGGCTGGTCGTGCTCGCCGGTGGCGCTCACCCGGTTGACCTTACTGTGCGTGGCGACAGGGCGAGGCGATACCCGGCGAGCCACGGCACGACACGGCAATCGGTCAGGAGAGGGTATACGGTGCGTGATCGGGCGGTAGCGGGGTCGCGGACCAGTCGACCTGGGCCTGCTCAGTCCCGGGAGTGCCGGCGGCCGACCGCTATGACCTTCACCCGCTGCCGACCGGCCCGGACCATGCCCAGCGCCATGAACGCTCCGGCGATGCGGTCGGCGGCCTCCCGGCTGCTGGCGCCGACGACCTGCCGGCGCCGTTCCGGCGCGACCCGCTCGTTGCGGTTGACGCCCTCGACGGGACGCACGTCGGTGAGCACCACGAGGAAGCGGGTCATCGCACGCCGCCCGAGGGTAAGGCGGGGGGCTCCGGGCGGGTTCGCACGTCGTCTCCTTCCGGCAGGCCGGTGTGGAGGGGCGGCACGCGACGATCGGGTACGGGGGAGAAACCCGATCGCCGCGCGCCCCATCCCCTCCGGTCGCTCACCACCACCGTCGCCACGACAACCGGCGGTGAGGACGCCATAACAGATTGACACGTGTACAGCCGTGAATGCAACTCTCATCGACGTTCTCTCATGCAGACGTTCCCGCAAATGTGTGCGACCATCGATGCATGGCTCCGAAGACCGCCCGTGCCCGCCGGCTCGGCATCGCCCTGCGCCACCACCGGGAAGCCGCCGGGCTGACGCTGGAGACCGCGGCGGATGAGATCAACAGCACCCGCAGCACCCTCTCCCGGTACGAGAACGCCCAGACCCTGATCAGCCCCGCCACCGTGCGCGCCCTGCTCACGTCGTACGGGGTGAGTGCCGAGGAGGTGGCTGCGGCGGTGCAGCTCGCCAAGGACGCCCGCAAGCCCGGCTGGTGGGTGTCGTACTCCTACCTGCTGGATCCGCGCACCATCGACTTCATCGCGCTGGAGGCCGAGGCGACCGCCATCGCCAACTTCGAGCCCTCGGTGGTGCCCGGCCTGTTGCAGACCGCTGACTACATCCGTGGCGTGATGCGCGGCGGGCCGCACACGCTCGGCGACGACCTGGTGGAGCAGCGGGTCAAGATCAGGCTCGACCGACAACAGCGGCTCACCGCCGAACAGCCGCCCATCCTCGACGCGATCATCGACGAGGGCGCGCTGCTACGGCCGGTCGGTGACCAGTCGGTGATGAACGGGCAACTACGGCACCTGGTCAAGATGGCCGAGTTGCCGAACATCAGCGTCCAGGTGATCCCGCTCTCCGCCGGCTACCACCGGGGCACCCGGGGTTCCCTGCACATCCTCGAGTTCGCCGATCCGGAGGACCCGATCATCGCGTCGGTGGAGACCGTCGCCGGTCAGATGATCCTCGACCGCGCCGGCGAGACGCGTACCTGCACCAAGATCATGGAGCATCTCCGAAGCGTGGCGCTCAGCCCGGCGGACAGCCGCGAGATGCTCCTGTCAGTCCTGAAGGGACGGTAGGACCGATGACACCGATGATCACAGCGGCCTTGGCCGCGGCGCCGTGGCGCAAGAGCAGCCGCAGCGGCGACGAAGGCGCCTGCGTGGAGGTGGCCGCGATCCCGCGGCTCGTGGCAGTCCGCGACTCCAAGGACCCGGCCGGCCCGGCCCTGCTGTTCCCAACGGCGGCCTGGGCCGCCTTCGCCCAGGCGCCACCGCAGCGCTGACCAGAGGTGCCTGAGCCGGTGCGGGCCGAGGCCCGCGCCGGCTCAGGCAACCAGAGGGCGGGGCTCCGGAACGGCGCGTAGCGCCTCCAGCGCGGCGATCGCGACACCTCGGGCGCCGGCCATGTCCCGGTCCGGTACCAGGGCGAAGGTGGCCACCGCCGCCTGCTCCTCGCGGAGCATCGTGTGCTCGCGAACCGCCGCCAGGAACCAGTCGCGGAACTCCGGTGCCGCCTCCACCACCCCGCCGCCGACGAAGTACGCGTGCGGGTCGGTGAAGTTCGCGGCGACGGTGAACAGCCGCCCCAACGCCATCGCCTGCTGGGTGAAGAGGTCCCGCGCGAGGGCGTCCTCGCGCTCGCCGTACCCCCGGACAAGCTTGGCCGCCCGGGCCACCGGCTCGGCGGCGAGCGGGTGGTCGGGGTACCGGGTCAGCCAGTACGGCAGCAGGTTGCGTTCGATGCCGGTCAGCGAGGCGACGCTCTCGACGTCCCCGGTGAAGCCGCAGGCGCAGGTGGGCTCCGGCTGACCCGGGCCGAGCAGCCCGCTCAGCGGGATGTGCACGTGACCCAACTCCCCCGCCATCCCGGCCGCACCGGCGATCACCCGACCGCTCTCGACCACACCGCCGCCCAGGCCGGTGCCGACGATCGCGGACACCGACGAGCGGTTCATCGCGTCGGCGCCGAAGTGGACGTGGTGCGCGTAGAGCGCGGCCGCGTTGCCGTCGTTGTGATAGATCACCGGCAGGCCGAGCCGTCGCTCCAGCGCACCTCGCACGTCGAAGCCGCGCCAGGCCGGCTGGGAGAAGTTGGTGGAGCCCCGCGACGAGATGACGCCCTCGGCGCTGGCCGGGCCGGGAGTGTCCAGCCCGACCGCCTGGACCAGGTCGCGCGAGACACCGGTCTGCGCCAGGGCGCCGTCCAGCGCTTGGGCCAACGCCTCGATCGCCGCCTCCGGGCCGGACCGCACCTCGCTGGGGATCTCCAACAGCCCGTCCACCAGGAAGCGGCCGTCCACCGTCAGCACCGTGGCGTTGTTGCTGGTGCCGCCGTTGTCCAGCCCGACGACCACCGGCACCCCTGCGCTGCCCACCGAAACCGCCTCCCGCCGTCATGAGTGTGAGCCGAGGCTAGTGCCAACCCCCCTCCCCCGCCATGCCCGGGCGGCCCGAGCAGCCTCAGCCGGGGCGTGCACGGCAGTTCCCCACCGTCGATCAAGGAGTTGTGGTGGGGGACGAATTACCCGTTATGGCGGTTAACGGGCACCACAACTCCATGATCGACTCGGGTCAGGGGCGGCGGGCGGCTATCGCCGTGGCGTCGAGGTCTTCGTCGTGGTGGACGGTTGGCACCAGGCCGGCCGCGCTGAACGCATCGCAGAGGGCTTCTACCTGGGTGGTGCCGGCTTCTACCACCAGGTGACCGCCGGGGGTCAGCCAGCTGGCGGCGTCGGCACCGACCCGGCGTAACACGGAGAGCCCGTCCGGGCCACCGTCGAGCGCCACCGGGGCCTCGTGCAGTCGCGCCTCCGGCGGCATCAGCGCGACCGCGTCGGTCGGCACGTACGGGGCGTTGGCGACCACCAGGTCCAGTCGACCCCGCCACTCTTCTGGCAGCGGCGCGAAGAGGTCACCCTCGTACACCTCGACGTTCAACCCGACGACGTTGCGGCGCGCACACGCCACGGCCGCCGGGTCGATGTCGGCGGCGGCCAGCCAACGCGGCGAGAGCCGGTGCGCCAGCGCGACAGTGGTGGCCCCGGAGCCGCAGCACAGGTCGACCACTGCCGGCGCCGCGCCGGTCAGTTCGGCCGCCACCTCGACCAGCAGGGCGGTCCGGGCCCGGGGCACGAAGACGCCCTCGTCGACGGCTATCCGCAGGCCGCAGAACTCCGCCCAGCCGAGTAGGTACTCCAACGGAACACCTGCCACCCGACGGTCGGTCAGGTCGGCCAGCGCCGCCGGGCTGCGCGCGGCGGCCAGCAGCAGTTCGGCCTCGTCCTCGGCGTAGACGCAACCGGCGGCCCGCAACCGCCCCACCAGGGCGGCCCGGTCGGTGGCGGAAGGAAGCGCCATGGGAGACGTCAGACCGATCCCGCCACATCCAACGCGGCGGCGATGTCGGCCACCAGGTCCGCGGTGTCCTCCGCGCCGCAGGAGAGCCGGACGAAGCCGGGAGCGGTGTCGTCGCCCCACTGCGCCCGCCGGTCCGCAGTGGTGTGCAGGCCACCGAAGGAGGTCGCCGCCGCCACCAGCCGGGCGGCCTCGACGAATCGGCCCACCCGATCGGCGTCGCCCAGGTCGAACGAGAGCACCCCCGGTATCCGGCGCATCTGCGCCGAGGCCACCGGGTACGCCGGGTCGTCCGGCCGCCCCGGCCACCGCAGGCCGGTCACGTCCGACCGGCCGGCGAGCAGGTCGACGACCGCGGCGGCGTTCGCGCTCTGCCGCGCCAGCCGCAGGTCGAGAGTGGCCAGTGACCGGTGGGCCAGCCAGGCGTCGAACGCGCCCGGGACCGCCCCGGTGGTGGTACGCCAGGTCGTCACCGCGTCGATCAGCTCGGGGGACCGGCTGGCCAGGTAGCCCAGCAGCAGGTCGGAGTGGCCGGTGAGTGCCTTCGTGCCGGAGGCGACCACCAGGTCGGCACCGAGATCCAGCGGACGCTGACCGAGTGGGGTGGCAGTGGTGTTGTCCACCGCGAGCAACGCGCCGGCGGCGTGCGCCCGCTCGGCCAGGGCTGCCACGTCGACCACGTCGAGGCCCGGGTTGGCGGGCGTCTCCACCAGCACCAGCCGGACGCCCTCGAACGACGGGTACGGCCCGACTGTCGGCACGAACAGCACCCGGACGCCGATCGCCTCCAGCACACCGGTGGCGAACGCCCGGACCGGGAAGTAACCGTCGGTGGGGAGCACCACGGTGTCCCCCGGCCGCAGCAGGGTGAGCAGCAGGCCGGTGATGGCCGCCTGACCGGTCGCGAAGACCCGGCAGTCACCGCCCTCCAACTCGCCCACCGCCGCCTCCAGCAGCCGCCGGGTCGGGTTGTCGGGGCGGCCGTAGCCATTCGGCGATGTGCCCTGACCCTCGAACGGGTCGAGGTGGTACGGCGCGGCGAAGACCGGCCCGGGTAGGAACGGGTCCCCCGGTGCCGGCTCGGGCAGGCCAGCGCGTACGCAGCGGGTGCCGTCTCCCCACTCGCTCATCGGGTTCCTCACTCGTACGACTCGGGTTTGGCGGTGCGGCTCATCAGGGTCTCCACGGCGAGGCGCGGGTCCATCCCCTCGTGGCAGATCCGCTCGACGTGCTCGGTGATCGGCATCTCCACGCCGTGCGCCCGGGCCAGGTCGCGGATCGCGAGGCAGCTCTTCACGCCCTCGGCGGTCTGCCGGGTGGCGGTCTGGGCCTGCTCCAGCGTCTCGCCCCGGCCCAGATGCTCGCCGAAGGTGCGGTTGCGGGCCAGCGGGGACGAGCAGGACGCGACCAGGTCGCCCATGCCGGCGAGGCCGGCGAAGGTTATCGGGTCCGCGCCGAGCGCCACGCCCAGTCGGGCCGTCTCGGCCAGCCCACGGGTCATCAGCATGGCCCGGGTGTTGTCGCCGAAACCCATAGCGGTGGCGATGCCGTACGACAGGGCGATCACGTTCTTGACCGCCCCGCCCAGCTCACAGCCGATCACGTCGTCGTTGGTGTAGGGGCGCAGGTACGGCGTCCGGATCGACGACTGGACGAGCGTGGCGCGGGCGCTGTTCGTCCCGGCGACCACTGTCGCGGCGGGCTGCTCGGCGGCGATCTCCGGGGCCAGGTTCGGGCCGGACACGACGACCACCCGGTCCGCGGCGACCCCTGCGGTCTCCACGATGACCTCGCTCATCCGCTTGGTGGTGCCCAGCTCGATGCCCTTCATCAGCGACACCAGTGTGGAATCCGGGTGCAGGTGCCCGGCCCATTCGGCGAGGTTGCCGCGCAGGGTCTGCGACGGCACGGCCAGCACCACCACCTCGGCGCCGGTGATCGCCTCGGCGGCGTCGGCGGTGGCGGTGACGCGGGTCGGGAGCAGCAGGTCGGGCAGGTACTCCGGATTGCGGCGCTCGGTCCGGATGCTCTCGGCGACCGGCGCCCGGCGGGCCCACACCGTCACGTCCCGTCCCGCGTCCGCGAGGATCTTGGCGAACGCGGTGCCCCAGGAACCGGCACCGAGCACCGCGACGTGACCGCTCATGCCACCGCTCCGCTTCGCTTCGCGGCGGCCTGAACGGCACCACTGCCGAGCCCGACGATTCGCTCGCTTCGCTCGCTCATGCCGCTTCGTCTCGCTGCTCGCGGCCGACGGAGGACCGGGCCGGTCGCTCCCACAGTGGCGGCGGGGTACCGCCACGGATCTCGGCGAGCATGTCCCGCAGCCGCAACATGATGGTGTCCGTCATCTCCTCGAGGGTGGCCCGGGTCGGCTGGGCGTCCGCCCACCGGCTCAGGTCGATCGGCTCCCCGGCGGCAACGGTCACCGGGATCCGGGGGCGCAGGCTGACACGGGTCGTCCGCGGGTCGAAGATCCGTTCCGGCCCCCACATCACCACCGGTACGACCGGGGCGCCGGTGGCCAGGGCCAGCCGGGCCGCACCGGTCTTGGCCTTCATCGGCCAGAGCTCCGGCTGCCGCGTGGTGGTGCCCTCAGGGTAGATCACGACCGCGCCGCCGTCGTCGAGCGCGGCGACCAGTGCGTCCAGTGAACGGACGGCGTCCGCGCTGCCCCGCTCGACCGGGATCTGCCGGCACCGGTGCAGGATCCAGCCGACCACAGGCACCCGGAACACGCTGGCCTTGCCCAGGTATTGAGGCCAGCGCCCGGAGTCGTAGATGAAGTGCGCGGACACCAGCGGGTCGGCGTGGGAGATGTGGTTCGCCACGATGATCACGCCGCCGTCGCCGTGGAGATGCTCCTGACCACGCCAGGTACGCCGGGTCCAGACGGTCATCACCGGCTTCACCAGCCACACGGCGAACCGTTGCCAGAACCCCAGCCTCCGCCGTGCCACTGTGCCTCCTCTTCGCGCCCCAACCCCGTCGCGAAATCCCGCCCGCGATGCCCGCAGCGGAAATCATGCCTGCTCGCCCCCGGTACGGCCAGCGAGGGGCCTGCCGTCCGGCTGGCAGGATTGCGGACGTGACTCAGCCGAGGTGGGCCGTGGTGGTGCCGGTGAAGCGGCTGGCCGTGGCCAAGAGCCGGCTGCGGGGCGCGCTGCCCGGCGTACCGCACGAGGAGTTGGCGCTGGCCCTGGCGGCCGACACGCTCCGCGCGGTGCTGGCCTGCCCGGCGGTCGCCGAGGCCCTGGTCGTGACCGACGACGCTCGGGTGGCGGCGGCGGCGCGGGTCGCCGGCGCGCGGGTGCTGCCGGACGAGCCGGACGCCGGCCTGAACGCCGCGTTCCGGCACGGAGCGGCCGGGGCGGCCGCCGGGTGGGTGGCCGGGATCACCGCGGATGTGCCGGCGCTGCGCCCAGCGGAGTTGGCCGGCGCGCTGCTCGCGGCGCAGAACGGTCGACAAGGGGTACGCCGGTTCCTGCCGGACGCGCCCGGTGGGGGCACTGTGCTGCTCACCGCCGGGCCGGGTGTGCCGCTGGATCCGCGCTTCGGGGTGGGCTCGGCGGTCGCGCACGCGGCGAGCGGGGCCCTGCCGCTCGACGGCGACTGGCCCAGCCTGCGCCGGGACGTGGACACCGCCGGGGACCTGGCCGCCGCCGCCCGGCTCGGGCTGGGGCCGCGTACTGCCGCACTGGTGGCCGCCGGTCGCCCCGCCCGCGCCGCCGGCTGAGCCGCCCGGTGCGCTGAGCCCACGCCACGGGGTGAACCACCCGGTGTACGGTGCCAGCATGCAGGGCACGGTGGCCAGCTACGACGCGGCGACGCGCAGCGGTGTTCTGCTGCTCGACGACGGCACCGAGATGCGTTTTCCCGCCCGGGCCTTCGACGCCTCCGGGCTGCGACTGCTCCGGCTCGGGCAGCGGGTTCGCATCGACACCGATCCCGACGGAGAGGTCGTCCGGGTGACATTGCCGACGATGATCTGACCCGGCGAGCCCAAGTTCATTTTGCGTTTACCGTAATCAGGTGATTATGAGCGGGTGAGCACCCCTCGCGAGCAACCGGCCCACCCGCCCGCCACCGACCTCCGCAACGGCTCCCGTACGCGCGGCACCGACGGGCGTTTCCGCCCGTCCCGGGCCGAACGTGCCGGTGCCGCCCGCGCCGACACGCTCGCCGACGACCCCGGCGCCGCCTCCTCCGGGCTGGACGAGGTCATCGACCCCGCCCCGAAGATCGAAGCGGACGGCCCCGCCGCCGGTGACGTCCACCCGGTCCTGCCGAGTGACCTGCCGACCGGCGCCGCACCGGAGGACGACGACGAGCCCCCGGCGGCCCCACCGCTGCCGGAGGATCGGTTCCTCAACCGGGAGCTGTCCTGGCTCGACTTCAACGCCCGGGTGCTCACCCTGGCCGAGGATCAGCGCACCCCGCTGCTGGAGCGGGCCAAGTTCCTGGCCATCTTCGCCAGCAATCTCGACGAGTTCTACATGGTGCGCATCGCCGGGCTGAAGCGGCGGCTCTCCGCCGGCCTGCCGGTGCGCGGCGGCGACCGGCTGCCCCTGCGTACGCAGTTGGAGCTGATCGCCGAGCGGACCGCCGCGCTGGGCGCCCGGCACGCCGCCTGCTTCGTCGACGACGTGCTGCCCAAGCTGGCCGACGAGAGCATCCGCATCCTGCGCTGGGGCGAGCTGGGCGACGGCGAGCGGGAGCGGCTGCGCACCTACTTCCGGGAGCACATCTTCCCGGTGCTGACCCCGCTCGCGGTGGACCCGGCGCACCCGTTCCCGTACATCTCGGGGCGGTCGCTGAACCTGGCGGTGGCGGTTCGTGACCCGGACGGCGGTTCGGAGCTGTTCGCCCGGGTGAAGGTGCCCAACAACGTCCCCCGCTTCGTCCGGGTGGACCGGGACCAGCCGGGCGTGCGGATGTTGCCGGTGGAGGACCTGATCTCGGTGCACCTGGGGCAGCTGTTCAGCGGCATGCAGGTGGTCGAGTGCCACCTGTTCCGGGTCACCCGCAACGCCGAGGTGGAGGTCGACGAGGACCGCGACGAGGATCTGCTCCAGGCCCTGGAGCGCGAGCTGGCCCGACGACGCTTCGGTCCCCCGGTCCGCCTGGAGGTCGCCGCCTCCATCTCCGACCACATGTTGGAGCTGCTCGTCCGCGAGCTGGACATGGACGACCAGGACGTGCTGCGGGTGCCCGGCCTGCTCGACCTGTCCGCGCTGTGGCAGGTCTACGGCGAGGCGGACCGGCCGGACCTGAAGGACCCGCCGTTCGTGCCGGCCACCCATCCCCGGCTCGCCGAGGGCGAGGTGCCGCGCAGCGTCTTCTCCACCCTGCGCGACGGGGACATCCTGGTGCACCACCCGTACCACTCGTTCGCCACCAGCGTGCAGCGCTTCATCGAGCAGGCCGCCGCCGACCCGAACGTGCTGGCCATCAAGCAGACCCTCTACCGGACCAGCGGCGACTCCCCGATCGTCGACGCGCTCGTCGACGCGGCCGCCGCCGGCAAGCAGGTGGTGGTGCTGGTGGAGGTGAAGGCCCGCTTCGACGAGGTGGCCAACATCGGTTGGGCCCGCACGTTGGAACGCGCCGGCTGCCACGTGGTGTACGGCCTGGTCGGCTTGAAGACGCACTGCAAGACCGCGCTGGTGGTCCGGCAGGAGGGCAACCAGATCCGTCGCTACTGCCACATCGGCACCGGCAACTACCACCCGAAGACGGCCCGACTGTACGAGGACTTCGGCATGCTCACCGCCGACCCGGAGATCGGCGCCGACCTCACCGACCTGTTCAACGTGCTGACCGGGTACAGCCGGCAGACCGCGTTCCGGCGGTTGTTGGTCGCCCCGCAGGGCATCCGCAGCGGCCTCATCGAGCGGATCGATCGGGAGATCTCGCACGTCCGCCTGGGCATGCCCGGCCTGGTCCAGTTCAAGGTCAACTCCCTGGTCGACGAGGGGGTGACCGACGCCCTGTACCGCGCCTCCCAGGCCGGCGTCCACGTCGACCTGCTCATCCGGGGCATGTGCACGCTGCGCCCGGGGGTGCCGGGGCTGTCGGAGAACATCCGGGTCCGCTCGATCCTCGGCCGGTTCCTGGAACACTCCCGGATCTTCCGGTTCGGCAACAACGGTGAGGCCGAGTTCTGGATGGGCTCGGCCGACCTCATGCACCGCAACCTGGACCGGCGGGTGGAGGCGTTGGTGCAGGTGAGCGACCCGATCGCCCGCGCCGAGTTGGACCACGTGCTCACCGCCGCGATGAGCCCCGACGTGGACGCGTTCGAGCTGGCCGGAGACGGGACCTGGACCCGGCGTACCGGCGGTGACAACGCCGCCCGGGCGCATCTGCAGGAACTGCTGCTGAGCCGCGTCGGTGGCACGGCCAGCTGACCGCGCAGCGCATAGGCTGAGCTGATGGTCGAGGAGGAGCAGAAGTACGAGGTGGACGACGCCTACGTGCTGCCGGACCTGGCCGGCACGGCCCCGGCCGGCGGTCGGGTCCGGGCACTGCCACCGGTGAAGCTGGTCGCCCGCTACCTCGACACTGTCGACCTGCGGCTGGCCCGGGCCGGTGCCTCGCTGCGCCACCGCCGGGGCGACGAGCCGCCCTGGACGGTGAAACTTCCGACCGGGACGCCGGGCGTCCGGCACGAGATCTCCCGTCCCGGGCCGAAGGGGCAGCCGCCTCCGGAGCTGGTGGAGTTGGTCACCGTCCTGCACCGGGGTGCGCCGCTGGCCCCGGTGACTGTGGTGCGGACGGTGCGGCACGCGTACGAGGTGTGCGACCGGGCCGGCACCGTCCTCGCCGAGGTGGTGGACGACCGGGTGACAGTGCTCGACGACTCCGGCAGCACCACCGACACGTTCCGCGAGGTGGAGGTGGAGCTGAAGGCCGGCGACCGGGAGCTGCTCGACCGGGTCGGCGGGGTGCTGCGCGAGGCTGGCGCCCAGGGCGGGTCGTTCACGCCGAAGCACGTACGGGCGCTGGGCGCGACGGCGCAGGCCGATCCGGACCTGGTCGCGCCGGCCGGGTTGACCGCCGAGCCGAGCGCCGGTGACGTGGTGACCGAGTCGCTACGCAAGGAGATCCGTCGGCTGTTGGCGCACGACCCGCTGGTCCGGCTGCGCGCGCCGGCCGCCGGTGGCGACACCGCCGTGCACCAGATGCGGGTGGCCTGTCGACGCCTGCGCAGTGATCTGCGCACCTTCAAACCGTTGCTGCGAAGGACGTGGTCCCGCCCGCTGCGCACCGAGCTGCGCTGGTTGGCCGACGTGCTCGGCGCGGCCCGCGACGCCGAGGTGCTGCGTGCGCGGCTGCGCCGCACCGCCGACGCCGATCCGCTGAGCCCGCTCGACCGGCGCGCGGTGGACCGGCTCGACGAGGTGCTCGCCGAACGGCAGCGACAGGCGCTCACCGCCATCGACGAGATGCTGCGCTCCGCGCGTTACCTGGCCCTGGTGGACTCCCTGGTGCTGGCCGCCCGCGCACCTCGGTTCACCCGCCGCGCGGCAGCCCCCGCCGCGCAGGCGCTACCCGCGCTGGTGGCCCGTCCCTGGCGACGATTGGCCGGGCCGGACGGCGTCGGCGGGCTCGACGCGCAGTCGCCGGACGAGCGCTGGCACGCCGTCCGCAAGGAGGGCAAGCAGGCCCGGTACGCGGTCAACGCGGTGGCCTCGACGGTCGGCAAGGGCGCGCGCCGGCTGTCCCGCGCCCTCGCCCAGGTGCAGGACGTGCTCGGCGAGCACCAGGACGCGGCGGTGGCGGCCGACACCTGGCTGGAGATCGCGGCCGAGCGACCGGACGACCACGAGCTGGCGGTCACCGCCGGGCGACTGGCCGAGCGGGAACGCGTGTCGGTACGCCACATGCGTGGTCTCCTCCCGGCCGCCTGGCACCGGGCCACCCGGCGACGGCGCACCAGTTGGTTGCCGTGACGGGCATCCGGGCGGCGGGCGGGGTGGCCTGGCGGCCGACCGACGACGGCGTCCGCGTCTGCGTGGTGCACCGCCCCCGCTACGGCGACTGGACGCTGCCGAAGGGCAAGCTGGAGCCGGGCGAGCACGCGCTGGCCGCAGCGGTCCGTGAGGTGGCCGAGGAGGCCGACGTGCGGGGCGTGCCGCAGGTGCGGCTGCCGTCGGTGCGGTACCGCAGCGAGGGGCAATCCAAGCTGGTCGACTACTGGTCGATGCTCGCGGTGGCCAGCGGCGGTTTCCAACCGGACACCGAGGTGGACGCCATCCGCTGGCTCGCTGTGGACGAGGCGATCCGATTGGTCAGCTACCCGCACGACGCCGAGGTGTTGGCGGCGTTCGCCGCGCTGCCGTCGGTGACGGCGACGGTCGCGCTGGTCCGGCACGCGCATGCCGGTAAGCGGGCCACCTGGTCCGGCCCGGACGTCGGGCGGCCCCTGGACGCCGAGGGGTGGGCCCAGGCGAGCACCCTGGCCGCGCTGATCGCCCTGATCCGACCGGCCCGGCTGCTGTCGGCGTCACCGCGACGGTGCGTGCAGACACTCGACCCGGCCGCCGCGTTGCTCGACCTGCCGATCGAGGTCTGCGGCGACCTGGACGAGCCACAACCCGGCCAGCAGAGCGACGAGCAGATCCTGGCCACCGCCGCCCGGCTGTTGGAGCTGGCCGGCACCGGTGGGCAGTCGGCGGTGTGCAGCCAGGGCAAGGTCCTGCCGGGCGCCCTGGAGCGGCTGACCGGCCGCACCGATGAGGACTTCACCACCCCGAAGGGCGGCGGCTGGCTGCTCGCCTTCGCCGCCGACCGGCTGTTGGCCGCCGATCGCCTGTAGGGCCCGCGTTCGCACGGGCCCGGCCTGGTCAGCGGGGCGGCAGGGTCACTGTCACAGCGACCGGCAGGTGGTCGCTGGCCGTGCTGCGCGGCGCGACCGGATCACTCGGGGTCAGGCCGGGCGAGACGAAGATGTGGTCGATCTGCTGGCGCGGGTCGTCCGCCGGACTGGTCGCCAGCGGCCGGGCGGCGGCCAACGCGTCGACCAGGCCGGCGTTGGAGAACTCCGCGAACGCCTCGTCGCCCGGCTCGGTGTTCAGGTCACCCGCCACCACCAACGGCCGACCGGCCGCGTACCGGGTGGCGAAGTCGGCGACCGCGCGGGCCTGGACCACCGGGCCCTTGCCGGGCGGCGGTTGCAGGTGGGTGCTGACCACCGCGGTACGGACACCGTCGCCGAGGTCCAGCGTGACGGCGAGGGCCTGCGCTCCGGTGGGCGCGCCGACGGCGGCCAGCGGCAGGGTCCGCGGATCGCGCACCGGCCAACGGCTGAGCACCGCGTCACCCCAGACGGGATCGGCGGCCGGCCCGAAGACGTACGGCATACCGAGCCGGTCTGACAACAGGTCCAGGGTGTCGTGCCCGCCGTTGAGCAGCCAGGCCCGGTTCACCTCGCTGAGCAGCACCACGTCGGGTCGTTGCTGGTCGACGACCTCGGCAAGGCCGGCCAAGTCGAACCGGCCGTCCAGCCCGAACCCCATCCGGATGTTGTACGCCACCACTGTCAACCGCTGCGGCGGGCCGTCCCGGTTGCTGGCCACCGGCACCTCGTCGGCGAGCACCGGCGCCAGCAGGGCCAGCGCGGTGACCGCGGCGGCGGCCCGGAGCGGCGGAAACGGCCCGGGCAGCCGGTGGACGACGGGACGCGCGGTGAACGCCACGGCGGCGATGAGCAGGGCCACCACCACGGGCACCGCCGCGTTGGGGTAGCCGAGGTCGTAGGCCGAGTAGTACCCCACCGCACCGAGCGCGAAGACGAGCATCCCGGTGGCGACCGCGTACCCCCGCCGAGAGGCGCCGGTGCCGGCGGTGCCTGCGCTCGCGGTGTCGCTGGCAGGCTGGCTGGTGTCGTCGGTCAGGGCGAGGCAGGCGCCGAGTCCGACCGCGGCGAGGAGGATGGCCGGCAGGAGCAGGTCGCCCCGGTCGAGGGCGAACAGCACCGCGCCGCCGAGCAGCGCCACCGGTCCGTACGCCCGGCCCCACCCACGGGGCGGCCGCGTCAACGCGGCGCACAGGAACCCGGCGACCGCCACCGGCACCGGCGCCAGACCGAACAGCGGCGAACGAGCCACCCCATCCTCCGCGACGAGGTACGACATCCCGGTCCGGGCCAGTGCCGGGGAGAGCGCCACCATTCCGGCCAGCAGCAGCGCCGGCCCGGCCAGCAGCCAGGCTCGGCCACCACCAGGGCCGGCTGGGGCGTCAGCAGGGACGTCAGCGCCGCGCTGGCCGGGTTGCGCCGCGCCGGCCAGGAACAACGCCGCCGCGACGGCGCTGAGCAGCCAGGCCACCCAGTCACCCCGCCAGACCAGGTCGACGGTGTCCAGCACCGCATGCACTGCCGCGTTGACCGCGAACCCCAACGCCAGCCCCGGGACCGGGCGGTCGGTGTCGGCGGCGACGCCGACCAGCCAGACCAGCCCGGCGAGCAACCCGGCGGTGGCCAACCAGAGCTGGGTACGCCCGCCGGGAGCGGCGGTGAGCGCGAGCCGGGCGACGGCGAGCGCGACAGCGGCGACGACAGTGACCGGGCGGGCTCCGACGCGGCGGACCACGGCGGGTGCCCCCATCGCGAGCACGAACCAGCCGAGGGCGAACGCTCCCATCAGCTCGGCCGGGGTGGACGCCGCCTGACCGAAGATGGTGATGATGCCGGGCAGCCAGACCCGCAGCACGTCGATGAGGAGCAGCACGCCCAGCGCGAGCGTGCCGGTGGTGAGCTGGCGGTAGCGCACCGGCGCCCCATTTCCGTCGACGGGCCGGCCCAGGGGTGGCCGGCACGGCGATTCTGCGTGAGCGAGCCAACCGGGTCAACGGTCCCCGTACGCCGAAAAGCCGTCCCGGTACGCCGAAAGGGCGCCCACCCACGGGTGGACGCCCTTGCGGTACTGGTCGGTCAGCGCTTGCTGGCCGCCTTCTTGGCCGGAGCCTTCTTCGCCGGCGCCTTCTTGGCCGCCGTGCTCTTGCTCGCCGCCGCGGTGGTGGTCTTCTTCGCCGCGGTCGACCGGGTCGCGGCGGTGGTCTTCTTCGCCGCGGTGGTCTTCTTGCTGGCGGCCGTCTTGGTCGCCGTGGTGGTCTTGCTCGCCTTGGCCGGGGCGGTCTTCTTGCTGGCGGCCGTCTTGGTCGCCGTGGTGGTCTTGCTCGCCTTGGCCGGGGCGGTCTTCTTGCTGGCCGCCTTCGCCGTGGTCGCCTTGGTGCCCGCCGCCTTCGCGGTGGCCGCCTTGGTGCCGGTCGCCTTCGTGCCCGCCGCCTTGGCCGTGGCGGTGCTGGTGGTGGCCTTCTTGGTCGCCACCGTGGCCTTCGGCACCTTGCCGCTGGCCACCATTTCCTTGAACCCGGCGCCGGGGCGGAAGGTCGGGACTGACGTCTTCTTGACCTTCACCGCCTCGCCGGTACGCGGGTTGCGCGCTGTTCGCGCGCCACGCACACGCTTTTCGAATGCTCCGAATCCGGTGATCGCCACCTTCTCGCCCTTGGTGACCGCCGCCTGGACCTCGGTGAGGACCGCGTCGAGCGCGGCCGTCGCCATCTTCCGGTCCCCCAGGCGAACGGCGAGCGCCTCGATGAGCTCGGCTTTGTTCACGACTTCCTCCCGATTGTGCAACTGACTCGTCGCGAGCCATTCTGCGCGCACGGTATGCCCTGTGCTGCCGGGACACAAACATTCGGTAGAAAAAAGCCCTTGTGTCGTAACGGATTCACCCCCACCGGATGGACCGATGGGGGTGAAATCCGCTGTGCGAGCGGTCTAACGGCTATGCCACGGAGGGCAGGAACGGCAGTCGGCGCGCCTCGTAGGAGTCGATGTCGGCGACGTGGCGGAGGGTGAGTCCAATGTCGTCGAGGCCTTCCAGGAGCCGCCAACGGCTGAAGTCGTCCAGCGGGAACGACCAGCTCGCTTCCCCTGCCCGGAGCTGGCGGGCGGTCAGGTCGACGGTCACCGGAGTCGTCGGATCCGCCTCGACCAGGTCCCACAACTCTTCGACGGCTTTCAATTCCAACTCGACCGGCAACAGACCTTCCTTGAGGGCGTTGCCGCGGAAGATGTCACCGAAGCGCGGGGCCACCACGGCGCGGAAGCCCCAGTCCCGTAGTGCCCAGACGGCGTGCTCCCGGGAGGAGCCGGTGCCGAACTCCGGGCCGGCGATGAGGATCGACGCCCCGGAATAGTTTTCATCGTTGAGCACGAATGCCGGATCTTCCCGCCAGGCGCTGAACAGCCCGTCGGCGAAGCCCGTCCGCGTCACCCGCTTGAGGTACACGGCGGGGATGATCTGGTCGGTGTCCACGTTGGACCGGCGCAGCGGCACGGCAGTGCCGGTGTGGGTGGTGAACTTGTCCATCTCGTCGGTCCCTTCTACAGGTCGGCGGGGGCGGCCAGCCGGCCGACCACTGCGGTGGCGGCGGCCACCGGCGGGGAGACCAGGTGGGTACGCCCACCCCGGCCCTGACGGCCCTCGAAGTTGCGGTTCGAGGTGGAGGCGGAGCGCTCGCCCGGCTTCAGCGTGTCGGGGTTCATCCCCAGACACATGGAGCAGCCGGCGAACCGCCACTCGGCCCCGGCGTCGGCGAAGACCTTGTCCAGCCCCTCGGCCTCAGCGGCCTCGCGCACGGCGGCGGAGCCGGGCACCACGAGCATCCGGACGCCGTCGGCGACCCGGTGGCCCCGCAGCACGTCGGCGGCGGCCCGCAGGTCCTCCAGGCGGCCGTTGGTGCAGGACCCCACGAAGACCACGTCGATGGGCAGCTCCCGCAGCGGGGTGCCGGGGCGCAGGTCCATGTACTCCAGGGCCCGGCGGGCGGCGGTGCGCTCCGAGTCGGTGGTGAACTCCTCCGGGTCCGGCACCGGGGCGCTCAGCGGCGCACCCTGCCCGGGGTTGGTGCCCCAGGTGACGAACGGCGTGATCCGGCTGGCGTCCAGTGTCACCTCGGCGTCGAAGCGCGCGCCGTCGTCGGTGGGCAGCGTCCGCCACCACTGGACCGCCGCGTCCCAGTCCGCGCCCTGCGGCGCGTTCGGTCGACCCTTGAGGTACGCGAAGGTGGTCTCGTCCGGCGCGATCATGCCGGCCTTGGCGCCCCACTCGATGGACATGTTGGCGATGGTCATGCGCCCCTCCATGGAGAGGGCGCGGATCGCCTCGCCGCGGTACTCGACGATGTGCCCGCGACCCCCACCCGTGCCGACCTGCGTGATCAGCGCGAGCACCAGGTCCTTGGCGGTCACGCCGGGCGCGAGCCGGCCGGTGACGTTCACGGCCATCGTCTTCGGCCGGCTCTGCGGCAGCGTCTGGGTGGCCAGCACGTGCTCCACCTCGCTGGTGCCGATGCCGAAGGCGAGCGCGCCGAAGGCGCCGTGGGTGGCGGTGTGCGAGTCGCCACAGACGATCGTCAGGCCCGGCTGGGTGAGACCGAGCTGCGGGCCGATCACGTGCACGATGCCCTGGTTGTCGTCGCCGAGCGGGTGCAGTCGAACCCCGAACTCGGCGCAGTTGCGGCGCAACGTCTCGATCTGGGTACGCGACGTGGGGTCCGCGATGGTGAGCAGGTCACCACGGCGGAGGCGGAACGCCGGGTCGGCGTACCCGGTCGGGGTGTTGTGGTCCTCGGTCGCGAGGGTCAGGTCGGTACGACGCACCGGGCGCCCGGCGAGCCGCAGCCCGTCGAACGCCTGCGGGCTGGTCACCTCGTGCAGCAGGTGCAGGTCGATGAAGAGCAGGTCCGGCTCACCAGCGGCGGACCGTACGACGTGCGCGTCCCAGACCTTCTCGGCCAGGGTCCTCGGCTCAGGAGTGACTCCCACCATCTGGACATCCTAAATTCTGGGAGGTAAGTTTCGGCTTGTGGGACACAGTATGAGCGGTGTCGGCGTTCTCGACAAGGCGGTGGTCATCCTGGCCGCCTGCGTGGACGGCGCCAGCCTGGCCGAACTCGTCGAACGCACCAAGCTGCCCCGGGCAACAGCACATCGCCTGGCCCAGGCCCTGGAGATCCACCGAATGCTGGTGCGCGACACCCAGGGCAGATGGCGGCCCGGCCCCCGCCTGGGCGAGCTGGCCAACGCCGCACCGGACGTTCTGCTGACCGCCGCCGAGCCGTTGCTGGCCGCGCTGCGCGATGCCACCGGTGAGAGTGCGCAGCTCTACCTGCGCCGCGCCGACGAACGGATCTGCGTGGCGGCGGCGGAACGCGCCAGCGGTCTACGGGACACCGTTCCGGTCGGCTCGGTGCTGCCGATGACGGCCGGCTCCGCGGCCCAGATCCTGCTCGCCTGGGAGCCGCCGGAGGCGGTGATGCCGCTGCTGCCGCGTAGCAAGTTCACCGGCCGCACCCTCGCCGAGGTACGCCGCCGCGGCTGGGCGCAGAGCGTCGCCGAGCGGGAGGCCGGTGTGGCGAGCGTCTCCGCCCCGATCCGCGACCGTACCGGCCGGGTCATCGCCTCGGTCAGCATCTCCGGCCCGATCGAGCGCCTGGGCCGCCGCCCCGGCGAACGCCACGCCATGGCCGTAGTAAGAGCCGGCCAACGCCTGTCCGGCCTCTAACCCCGCCGCCCCCACCCCCGTCCGCTTTCTCCGCGTTGATCATGAGGTTAACGCCACCGGCATCGGCGTGTCGTGACGACAACCTCATGATCAACGGGAGACCGGGCGGGGGAACGAAAAAGGCTCATCTCGCTTAGCGAGATGAGCCTTTGGTTGTAGCCCCGACCGGATTCGAACCGGCGCTACCGCCTTGAGAGGGCGGCGTCCTGGGCCGCTAGACGACGGGGCCAGAACTTTTCCGTTCACCACCCTCGCGGGCGGTGCGACTGTAGTCTAGCGGCACCGTACCCGGGCACGAGCGCGGGGTGCGCTGTCACCCGAGGGCCCGGCGGCGGACACGAAACAGCCCGCCTCACCAGGTGAGACGGGCTGTGCACGCTGTAGCCCCGACCGGATTCGAACCGGCGCTACCGCCTTGAGAGGGCGGCGTCCTGGGCCGCTAGACGACGGGGCCAGAACAACTTTGCTCCCCCACCTTGGCGGCGGAGGAGCTGCACTCTACCGAAGACCACCCTCCGCCCCCGAAGGGGCGGAGTCGAACTCCGTCAGAATCCAGCGTCTGGAAATTCTCGCGAATTCCAGCAGCGCTGGGGTACCAGGACTCGAACCTAGACTAACTGAACCAGAATCAGTCGGGCTGCCAATTACCCCATACCCCATCGGCCCCTTGCGGCGCCGGGAGTGAACTTTACCCTCCCGGTGCCGGCAGGCCAAATCCGATCCCCCCGAACCACCCGTGAGCTGCGGAAACAGGGGCATCAGACGGATCAGGCGACGGGGACCACCGGGTTGGTGAGCTCGCCGATGCCGTCGATCCGCACGGTGACCGTATCCCCCTCGACAAGCGGGCTAACCCCGGCCGGAGTGCCGGTGAGAACGACGTCGCCGGGCAGCAGGGTCATCACGTGCGAGATGTACGACACCAGGCCCGGCACGTCGAAGACCATGTCCTTCGTCCGGCCGAGTTGGCGTACCTCCATCTCCTCCGGGTTGCGACCCACCTCACACCGGATCTCCAGGTCGGAGACGTCCAGCCCGGTGGTGATCCACGGGCCGATCGGGCAGAACGAGTCGAAGCCCTTGGCCCTGGTCCACTGCCCGTCCGAACGCTGGAGGTCCCGAGCGGTGACGTCGTTGGCGCAGGTGTAGCCGAAGATGGCGCGTTCGGCGGCGGCGCGGTCGGCGCGGCGCGCACCCGGCGCCCCGATCACGACCGCAAGCTCCGCCTCGTGCTCGACCTGCTTGGAGAAGATCGGCAGTCGGATGGCGTCACGGGGGCCGATCACCGAGGTGGACGGCTTGAGAAAGAGCAGCGGCTCCTTGGGCACCTCGTTGCCGAGCTCGGCGGCGTGGTCGGCGTAGTTGCGGCCGACGCAGACGACCTTGCTGGGCAGGATCGGCGAGAGCAGCCGGACGTCGGAGAGGGCCCAGCGGGCCCCACTGAAGGAGAGATTGCCGAACGGGTGGCCTTCGATCTCGGCGATGGTCAGGGCCTGCGGCCCGGCCTCCGCTTCGCCTTCGACGGCACCGAACGACATTCCCTTGGCATGGGCGAAACGAGCGATACGCACCCGGCCAATCTAGCGCCGCCGGTGCCCCAACCGGCCAGGACCGGCGGTCGGGTGTGCTCAAGCCGTCAGCGCGCGGCACCCTACCGGAGCTGGAGGTGACCGGGGCGGACTTCTCGACTTCGTACCCGCACGGAGGCGGCTCGCCCCTAGCGTCGGCTCCGGAGGTTCGTTCGTATGCCTGCATCGACACGACACCACAGAGCCCTCGCAGTGTTCGTGCACTGCCTCGGCATCCTCGCCGCCGTGCCGGCCCTGCCGTCGGCGGCTCCGGAGGCGGCGGCCGCACCACGACCACCGGCCGCGACGCCACAACCAACGGCTGCCGCGCCACCACCACCGGCCGCGACACCAGCACCAGCGGGATCCCGGCCACCGGTGGCGATGGTCGCGCGGGTGACCGAGCCCACCCCTCCCTCGGCGCCACCGGCGATGGCGCCACCGACCCGGGCGCCGGCGTCGGCGCCCCCGCAACAGGTCACTGTGGCGGTCGCCACGGAGAGCAGCCCGGCACCGAGGTACCGGATCCAGGTGCGCAACGTGAGCAACTCGCCGCTGGTGACCACCGTGCGTCAGGAGCTCCCGCCCGGCTCGTCGACGACCGCGATCAGCGGTGGTGGCCAGTCCACCCCGGCCGGCGGATCGGCCACCGAGGTGACCTGGCGGTTGCGGCTGCCCGCGCACAGCACCACCACCCTGGGCACCGCGCTCGCCGCGACCGTGCCGGGCCGGCCGCTGACCGCACCGACCTGCGCGTTCACCAGTGACGGCAGCCGGCCGTACGACTGCGCCAGCGCCACCTGGCAGGCGGCAGCGGCACCGGCGGCCGAGATGACCGAGGCGCCGCCGTGGCGCCGCTACCCGGTGCTGCTCGCCGGACTGGCTGTCCTGCTGCTGATCAGCGCCACCCTGGTGTGGGTGTGGCGACGTCGGCGCGGGCGTCGGGTGACGGCTGCCGCACTCTCCACCGGCGGCGGCGCCGAGGGTGGCCGCGGGACGGTCTACCCCCGCCCGGCCGCCCCGAGTCCGGTGCGGCGGCGGCGTACCCCGCCGGTCTGGATGTTGGTGGGCGCCGCCGTCGTGGTGCTGGCCGGCGTGGTCGGCACCGCGGGTTGGACGGCGACCCGGCAGGTGGCGGCGATCGACACGCAGAAGCAGCCCACCAGCGGCGCGTGGGTGGGCTCCGGGGTCAACGGGTCGCTGGGCGTGCCGCTGCGCGAGTCGGCGTTCGAGTTCACCGTGTACCGGATGACCTGCGGCGCGCCCGGCACCGCCGGGAAGCCCGACGGCGGCGGTGCCGCGCCGGCCAACGGTCGACGCTGCGAGGCCACGGTGGGTGTGCGCAACGTCACCGGCGACCATCAGCCGTGGCACAGCGAGCTGCAACGGGCGTACCTGCCCGGCGGGCGCTGGGTGAGCACCGACGAGTCGGCCACCCGGACGGCGAACCTGGGTCGGGACGTCTTCGCCGACCCGATGGCGGCGGGCACCCGGATGGTGCTCCCGCTCGTCTTCACAGTCGACGGGCGGGACCCGCCCCAGCAGCTGGAGCTGCGCAGCGGGGTGTTCTCCGCCGGGGTCCGGGTGCAGATGCCCTGACCGGGTGTGCGGGCGGCGGTCGTACCCTGGGTGCGTGACCGCCGCCCTCGCCCCCGCCGTGCTCGACGTGGCGCAGTGGCAGGCCCGCCGGCGGGCCCACGAGGAGCGGGTGGACGTCTGGCTGACCCCGCACCTGGCCCGGCGACGACGCGGTGAGCGGCACCCGGTGGCCGACTTCCTGTTCACCTACTACTCGCACCGCCCGGCCCAGCTACGTCGCTGGCATCCGGGGCCCGGGGTCGAGCTGCGCGACGCCGATCCGGCCGAGTTCGGCCGCGACTACCGCGCCAGCACCGCCGGGGTCACCCTCGACACCGCTGGGGTACGCGCGCGGCGCGGCGAGTCGATCGCCTGGATCCGCACCCTGCTGGAGGCGACGCGGGGGCGGGCACCGCACTTCGGCTGCTTCGGGATGCACGAGTGGGCGATGGTCTACCGGCAGACCCGGGAGGAGCTGCGGCACAACGCCTGGCCGCTGCGGCTCAGCGCGGAGCGCACCGCCGAGGTCGTCGAGGAGCGGGGCGTGCGGTGCAGCCACTTCGACGCGTTCCGGTTCTTCACCCCGCCGGCCCGCCCGTTGAACCTGCTCACCCCGACCCGGGAGACGCAGCACGCGCACGAGCAGCCGGGCTGCCTGCACGCCAACATGGATCTGTACAAGTGGGCGTACAAGCTGTCGCCGTTGGTCTGCTCGGAGTTGGTGGCCGACGCGTTCGACCTGGCCCGGGACATCCGCACGCTGGACATGCGGGCCAGCCCGTACGACCTGGTGGCACTCGGCTACCCGCCGGTGCGGGTGGAGACGCCGGACGGCCGGGCGGAGTACGCGGCGGCGCAGCGCGGGTTCGCCGAGCGGGCCGCAGTGCTGCGCGACCGGCTGCTCGCCGCCGTCCCGGCCTAAGTCGACCCAAACCCGCCCCACCCCGCCCCGCCCCGCCCCGCCCCGCACCGCACCGCACCGCACCGTCGATCATGGAGTTGTGGTGGGCCACAAAGCAGCCGTTACAGGACCAAATTGGGCACCACGACGCCATGATCGACCAAGCGGTTCCGCGATTTGTCAACGCCCGACCGCGCTGGCTGAACGGCGCTAGTCCTGCCTATGAGGGCGGTCGAGCCGAGGCGCAGGCCGGCCGTTCTTATGAAACAGGCACTGGGGTTAGTCGTCGTCGGCGCGGCGGTCCCGCTTGCGCTGGGACTGGCGTTTCTTCTCGGCCAGCCGGCGTTCCTTGGCCCCACGGGACGGGCGGGTCGCTCGACGCGCCGGTGGTGGAGGTGCGGCGGCCTCCCGCAGCAGCGCGGTCATCCGTGCCCGGGCAGCCTCCCGGTTGGCCAGTTGAGCCCGGTGCTCGCTGGCGGCGATCGTCAGCACACCGTCGACCAGGCGGTTGGCCAGCCGGGCCAACGCCCTCGGCCGCAGCCACTCGGGCACGGACGGCGAGTTGGCCAGGTCGTAGCTGAGCTCGACCCGGGAGTCCGCGGTGTTGACGCCCTGCCCACCCGGCCCCGACGAGCGGGAGAAGCGCTCCCGCAGCTCCCCGGCGGGAACGACCCACCGGTCGGTTACCCGCAGTCCGTCGTCCACGCCTCGAGGCTAGCCCCACCCGCCGTGCAGTCAGCTGGAGTACCGACACCCCAACCGTCGATCATGGAGTTGTGGCGGGCCGCAAAATACCCGCTACAGCGCCAATCCGGGCACCACGACTCCATGATCGGCGCAGGACTGGCCGCGATCTTGCGCTTGCTGCCCCGGCATCGGGGATATTGCGGGCCTTTCGGCGACCGTAAGTGCAAGATCGGCGCGGCCTTGCTTGCCAGCTCACCCGAGCTGCCGCCACTATCGGCGCGGAGGCTCACTCTGGCTTGGGGACTGGCTGGGCGCCGGCCCGGCGGTCTCCTCGTCGGAGCCGACGGCCGCGTACGCCACAGCGCCGAAGAGCAGCACCCCGATGACCGCGGCCTTCACGGCGACGCCGCGGATCAGCGACCAGGCGCCCCGGCGGGCGCCTGGCACCGATTTCTTGACGGTCTGGTAATCGTTCCACCCGCGTCGTGCCCGGGCGTACGCCGACCCCACTGCACATCCGATGACCAGGCCCACCAGCAGGAGGACCGTGAGAAGAGGACGCTCCACCTCCGCCAGTATCCATACCGAGCGTAATATTTCCATGGTCCGATGCCGTCCGGCCGGATATCTGACAGTGGTGGGCCCCGTCAGGGCGTTCGGGCAGCTCAGCCACCCTTGCCGATGATCGTGTCGGCGGTCTGCTGCACCTGGTCGATCGGGATGGCGAACCCGATGCCGATCGAGCCGTTTCCGTCGATGGTGGCGATGGCGGTGTTCACCCCGACCACCTCCCCGCGCGCGTTGACCAGTGGCCCACCGGAGTTGCCGGGGTTGATGGACGCGTCGGTCTGCACCGCGCTGTGCCGGTTGTTGCCGAGCCGTACCTCCCGGTCGAGCGCGCTGACGATGCCCGCGGTGACAGTTCCGGCCAGACCGAGCGGCGACCCCACCGCGAGCACCGGCTCACCGACCCGGGTCGCGCCCGGCTTGGCCAGGGGCAGCGGAGTGAGACCGGCCGACGCCGGCACCTTCAGCACCGCCAGGTCGCTGCGCGGTTCCCGTCCGACCACTTCGGCGGCGAACCGGCGGCCGTCGGGCAGCTCCACTGTCACCGGCCCGCCACCCCCCTTGGCCAGGATGTGGTCGTTGGTGATCAGGTGCTGCTGGTCGTCCACGGCGAAGCCGGAGCCGGTCGCGGACCCGCTGCTCGCGCCGCCGGCCAGCACCGACACCACACCCGGTACGGTCCGCTCGGCCGCGGTGACCAGCTCGGCCGGCACCGGGGCGGCGGACGCCGCAGCCGGGCCCCCAGCCCCGTCCCGGCTGGCCACCACACCACCGGCGAGAGCACCGGAGACGGCGGAGACCGCCACCACTGCCAGCACGGCGAGCAGCCGCCCGGGCCGTCGCCCGCCCGGGTCGCGTTCGGGTGCGTCCCACCACCCGCGCCCGTCCGGGTCGAGTTCCGGCGAGATGAACCAGGGACCGCGCGGTTCGCCCAGTCCGGTCTGTACTGCCATGCGTACTCCTCACGGTCGACGTCGGTTGTGCGCGGCGGTCAGGGCAGCCGGGAGAACCAGCGCATGGAGCCGGCGGCGGCGCCCATCGCGAACACCAGTCCGAGGCCGATGAACCGGGCCGAGACGTCCTGCCGCTCGGTGCGGTAGCCCACCGAGCTGCCGATGTCGTCGTAGACGGCGCGCAGCTCGTCGGTGGTGCTGGCCTCGTGGAACATGCCGCCGGTCTCCTCGGCGACCGCCTTGAGGGTCTGGCCGTCCACCGGCACCTGGATGGGTCGTCCACCTCGGTCGACGAACCCGGACGGGGTGCCGAACGAGATCGAGTGCACCGGCACCTCCGCCTTCACCGCTTCCGCGGCCGCCTCCATCGGGTCCATCCCGGAGGTGTTGGCGCCGTCGGAGAGCAGGATGATCCGGGCCGGTGGGGTCTCCTTCGCGGCTTCGCTGTCCAGGCTCTTGACCGCGCCGAGCGAGGTGTTGATGGCCTCGCCGATCGCGGTGCCCTGGACACCGGTGATGCCCTCGGCGAGCCGGTCGATCCCCTCGTCGAGGGCGTCCCGGTCGGTGCCCGGAGGCACCAGCACGGCCGCGCTGCCGGCGAACGCGACGAGACCCACGTTGAACTCGTCGGGCAGGCCCTCGACGAAGCGCCGGGCGGCCTCCTTCGCCGCGGCCAACCGGTCCGGTTCGACGTCGGTGGCGAGCATCGACGTGGAGACGTCCACCGCCACCATCACAGTGGCCCGTTCCCGGGGCACCCGGACCTCGGCGCTCGGGCGGGCGAAGCCGACCACGAGTAGCGCCAGCATGGCCAGGAAGAGCCCGGCCGGTACGTGCCGACGCCAGGCGGGCCGCTCCGGCGCCACCCGGTCCAGCAGCCGCAGGTTGGTGAAGCGGACCGCGTACCGGCTGCGTCGCCGCTGCACCACCAGGTACGCGAGGACCAGGGCGAGCACGCCGAGCAGCAGCCAGAGTCGCAGCGGCGACTGCCAGATCACGCGGCACCTCCCCGGGGCCGGCCGACCGGCGCGGCGGCCAGCCGACGCTGGGCGTGCACGTGGCGGACGATGTCCGCGCTCCAGTCCCCGTCGGTGCGCAGCGGCAGGTGGGTGGCCCCGCTGCGGCGTAGCGCCTGGTGGACCTGTTCGCGCTGGGCGGTGGCGGCCTCGGCGTACCGCTCGCGCAGCCCACGGTCCGATGTGCACACCTCACGGTGCCGACCGGTCTCCGGGTCGACGAGCGTGATCAGGCCGACGTCCGGTAGTTCCAGCTCACGCGGGTCCGTCACCTCGATCGCCAGCACCTGGTGCCGGACGGCCAGTCGGCGCATGGTCCGCTCCCAGGGCGCTACCTGGCTGGGGTCGTCGGGCAGGCCGTCGAGGAAGTCGGAGACCACCACGACCAGCCCACGCCGGTTGGCGATCCGGTGCAGCGCGTCGAGCCCGTCCGCCAGATCGGGCGGTACGGCTGTCGGCCCCCGCCCGGGTCGGTCGGTGGGCGCGGTGGCCCTGGGGGCGGCGAGCAACGCGCGGAGCAGAGACAGCAGATGGGTACGCCCGCTGCGGGCCGGGAAGCGGCGTACCCCGTCGGCGCGCAGCACCTGGGCGCCGAGGCGGTTGCCGCCACCCGCGGTCAGGAAACCGACCGCCGCGACGGCGGCCACCGCCAGTTCCCGTTTGTCCAGCTCGGCGGTGCCGAACTCCATGCTGGCGCTGCCGTCGACGAGCAGCCAGGTGGTCAGTTCCCGGTCGGCGTCGACCTGCCGGACATGCGGCACGGCGGTCCGGGCCGTCACCGCCCAGTCCATCCGGCGGACCTCGTCCTCGCCCGGCCGGTACTCGCGGCTGCCGGACGGCTCACTGCCGGGACCGGGCAGCAGACCACGGTACTGGCCGTGCAGCAGGCCGTTCAGTCGGCGGGTGACTGTCAGTTCCAGGCGGCGCAGGCGCTGGTCCGGGGCGAGCTCGGCCAGGCCGGGATCGGCGGGCGCGACGGCGGCGCGTCTCATGCCGCCGCCAGATCCGGTGTCTGCTGCGGGTGTCCGGTGGCCAGCCGGGGCGGCGGCACCGCCTCGACGAGCCGTCGCACCACGCTCTCGGCCGACACCCCGTCGGCGACCGCGTCGAAGGAGAGCACCAGCCGGTGGGCGAGGACGTCGACGGCCAGCTCACGGATGTCCTCGGGCAGCACGTACTCCCGCCCGCGCAGCAGTGCCTGTGCCCGGGCGGCAGCGACCAGGCCCAGGGTGGCCCGGGGGCTGGCCCCGTACGCCAACAGCGGGGCGATCTCGGGCAGCCCGAACCGGGCCGGGTCGCGGGTGGCGAGGATCAGCCGCACCACGTACTCGGCCAACGCGTGGTGGACGAAGACCCGCTCGGCGTGGAGCTGGAGGTCCCGCAGCCGTTGCGCGTCGAGCACCTGGCGCGGGGTCGGCCGGTCGGTGCTCATCCGGTAGAGGATGGCCAGTTCGTCGGCGTCGCTGGGGTAGTCGACCACCACCTTCATCAGGAACCGGTCTCGCTGCGCCTCCGGGAGCTGGTAGACCCCCTCGGACTCGATCGGGTTCTGGGTGGCCAGCACCAGGAACGGCTCCGGGACCGGCCAGCTGCGCCCGCCGATCGAGACCTGCCGTTCGGCCATTGCCTCCAGCAGCGCCGACTGGACCTTGGCCGGGGCCCGGTTGATCTCGTCGGCCAGCACCAGGTTGGCCATGATCGGGCCCAGCTCGATGTCGAAGGTCTCCTTCGACGCCCGGTAGATCCGGGTGCCGACGATGTCGGAGGGCACCAGGTCCGGGGTGAACTGGATCCGGGAGAAGCTGCCGCCGACCACTGTCGCGAGGGTCTGCGCGGCCAGTGTCTTGGCCACGCCGGGTACCCCCTCCAGGAGGCAGTGTCCGTTGGCGACCAGGGCGGTGAGCAGGCGTTCGACGAGGCGATCCTGCCCGACGATCACGCGTTTGACCTCGAAGAGGGTCTGTTCCAGCTCGATGCCGGTCGGCTCCGGATCGACCGGGCTGGGCATGCTGGCCAGGGTGTCCGAGATGTCCGTCACGGTGCTTGCTTCCCGGGCACGCGCCCGGCAAACGTCGGATTGTGCGGCCCGGACCGGCCCGGAGTGGCCGGAATGGGGAGGAGCCGCGCGGAAGGGTGACGACCGTCGCGAGCTTGCCGAGGGGTGGACAACCGGCAAGGGAGCGGCCACTGTGCGCCGACCGGCACGAACCGGTCGAGGAGGGACCGACCCCTTCCTGGCGCCGCCCATCCGGGCCGGGCGCCGGGCAGACAGGGTCCGGCCCCCGCGCCGGAGGCGACGGGGGCCGGGTGATCGGTTCGGTCAGGGTGTATGGGTGAGCAGGGTGAAGCCCAGGTCGGACGGGGTCCCGGCCGAGTTGCGGGTCTGCACGAAGACCCCGTTGGGTGTCAGCAGCCGCGGGGCGACCGAGACCTCGCCACCGGGCGGGATGCAGCAGGAGCCGGACAGGGAGAGGGTGGCCAGGAAGGCACCAGCCGACACGGTGTGACCGAAGATCACCTCGTACTGACCGACGCCGTACTTGACCACGGTGCCGCCGCCGCGCGCCTTGGTGCCGTTGGAGTTGACGACGGTGTAGACGTTGGTGGCCACCAGTGGGGTGGCCGCACCCGCCTTCAGCGCGGCTTTCGCGATGCGCGCCGACTCGGCGCTGACCGGCGGCTGGGAGTTCGTGCCGCGTGCCGCCGGCTGGACGGCTTCCTGCGGCGCCTTCGCCGACGGCTGGGCGATAGCGATGCCCCCGCCGGCGAGACTGAGCCCCAGGACAGCGAACGTTACCGCCGCCACCTTACGTCGGAAGGATGTGCTCATGACAGGTCCCCCTTGTGTGACCGTGCGAATTCGGCCGACCCGCGGGGCGGGACGGTTGACTGCCAATAAATAGGCGTACGACGACAGTTGGGCGGGGGAAAGCGGCCTCGCTCACACCCGATGAGATTAATTTCCTAGCAATCTACATCCCACCTGAGCTGCTCTTACTACTCAGAGTTGCGTCGTTTAAGCCAGATGGAACGTAGCACCGAAAAAAGCCGCCAGTCAATAGTTGATCTCGCTTTTCCGGGGTGTCAACCAGCCGTCAGACAATTGTGAAATGTGAGCGCACCACCATTCATGAAATGGCTTCGCGGGGCCCGACTAGGATCACCGTCGTGATCGTCGACGCTCCACCCGCGCACCGATTCGCTCGGCTCGGCACGGTGCTCTGCTGGCTTGCCGTCGTACCCACAGCCCTCTGGGCGGCCGCCCGACTGCTCGGCCTGGACCGGGGGCCGTTGGTGCAGGCGCTCGCCTTCACGCCGTACGTCGCGGCCGTCAGCGTGCTGGTCCTGGCCCTCGCGCTCGCCCTGCGGCGCTGGTGGCCGGCGGCGCTCGCGGCCCTGGCGGCGGTGGCGTTGCTCGGCACCGTGGCACCTCGGGCGCTGGCCAGCCCGCAGCCGGCGGCGGCCGGGGCGACCGTGCGGCTACTCACCGCCAATCTGCTCGCCGGCGCCGGCGACGCGCGGACGCTTGTGGAGTTGGTCCGGAGACACCGGGTGGACGTGCTCGCCGTGCAGGAGTTCACGCCGGACGCGCAGGTCGCCCTGGATCAGCTCGGCCTCGCCACGCTGCTGCCGCACCGGCAGCTCAACCCGGAGGTGGGCACCCCCGGCTCCGGGCTCTACTCGCGGTGGCCGATCACCGACGGCGGTGTCCGGCGCAACCTCGAGGGCTGGGGCTTCAGCCAGGCGTACGCGACGGTGTCCGTCCCCGGCGGGCCCCCGGTCCGCGTCGAGTCGGCCCACCCCTCGGCGCCGTACGCGCTGGACCAGGTGGGCGCCTGGCGTGCCGACCTGGCCGCCCAACCACCGGCCACCCCGGACGGTGGCCTGCGGATCCTCGCCGGAGACTTCAACGCGACCCTCGACCACAGTCCGCTGCGGGCCCTGCTACGCAGCGGTTACGTCGACGCCGCCGACGCCACCGGGAAGGGACTGACCGGCACCTGGGGTCCGTACGACGGTGACCTCATCCCACCCGTCACCATCGACCACGTCCTGGTCGACAACCGGATAGCGGTCCGCTCGGTGAAGGTGCTCGACCTCCCCGGCACAGACCACCGTCCCGTCCAAGCCACCCTCACCCTCCCCACCCCCTAACCCCCGCCCCGCCCCGCCCCGCCCCGCCCCGCCCCGGTCGATCATGGACATGTGGTGGGCGTTTTGGGCACCGAAGCCCCGTACGTGCGCCACCACAACTCCATGATCGACGCTGGCGGGGCGGCGGGCGGCGGGCGGCGGGCGGCGGCGAGTCAGACGGAGGTGGGGGCCAGGCCGTAGGTTAGGGCGTCTACCAGGGCGTGCCAGCTGGCCTCGACCACGTTGGGGTGGACGCCGACAGTGGTCCAGTCCCGGCCGCCGCCGTCGGAGGTTTCCAACAGGACCCGGGTGACCGCGCCGGTGCCGTGGCTGCCCTCCAGGATGCGCACCTTGTAGTCGGCCAACTCGAAGTCGCGCAACTGCGGATAGTGCCGCGCCAGCCCCACCCGCAACGCCTCGTCGAGGGCGTTGACCGGGCCGTTGCCCTCGGCGGTGGCGATCACCCGCTCGCCGCGAACCCGGATCTTGACGGTCGCCTCGGAGACCACCGCGCCGTCCTCGCGGTGCTCGACCAACACCCGGTACGACTCCAGGGTGAACGGCCGGGCCGGGCTGCCTTCCGGCAGTTCGGAGCGGACCAGCAGTTCGAAGGAGGCATCGGCCGCCTCGAAGGACCAGCCACCCGCCTCCAGCTCCTTGACCCGCTTGCTGACCCGGTTGAGGGCGTCCGGGCTGCCGGCCAGGTCCAGCCCGAGCTCACGACTCTTGAGCTCGACGCTGGCCCGACCGGCCATCTCGGTGATCAGGATCCGCATGTCGTTGCCCACCACCGACGGGTCCACGTGGTTGTAGAGCAACGGGTCGACCTTGATCGCGCTCGCGTGCAACCCCGCCTTGTGGGCGAAGGCGGCGGCCCCGGCGTACGCCTGGTGGGTGTCGGGGGCGATGTTGGCGATCTCGGCGATGGCGTGCGAGACCCGCACCATCTGCGCCAGGCAGCCCTCCGGTAGGACGGGCATGCCGAGCTTGAGTTGGAGGTTGGCGACGACCGCGAAGATGTCGGCGTTGCCCGGGCGTTCGCCGTACCCGTTGGCGGTGCCCTGCACGTGGCGGACGCCCGCCTCGACGGCGGCGATCGTGTTGGCGACGGCGCAGGCCGTGTCGTTCTGGGCGTGCATACCGAGCAGCCCGGCGTCGATCCCCAGCCGGTCGGTCAGGTCACGGATCACGGCGGTCACCTGGGACGGCAGCATGCCGCCGTTGGTGTCGCAGAGCACCATCCGCTCGGCGCCGGCGGCGAGCGCGGTCTGGACCACTGCCGCGCCGTACGCGGGGTCGTGCCGGTAGCCGTCGAAGAAGTGTTCGCCGTCGACGAAGACCCGTCGACCCTCGCGGACGAGGTGGTTGACGGTGTCGTGGATCATCGCGAGGTTCTCCGCGCCGGTGGTGCGCAGCGCGCGCTCGACGTGCCGGGTGTCGGCCTTGGCGACCAGGGCCACGGCCGGGGTCTGCGCGTCCAGCAGGGCGCGCACCTGGGGGTCGTCCGCGACCGGAACACCGGCCTTGCGGGTGGCGCCGAACGCGACGAGTACGGCGTGCCGCAGGTCCAGCTCGGTGCGGGCGCGGCGGAAGAACTCGGTGTCCTTGGGCACCGCGCCCGGCCAGCCGCCCTCGATGAAGCCGACGCCGAACTCGTCGAGCAGCCGGGCCACGGCCAGCTTGTCGACCACCGAGTAGGTGAGCCCCTCGCGCTGGGCGCCGTCGCGCAACGTGGTGTCGAAGACCTGGAACGTCATCAGGATCCTTTCTCGGAGCAACAAAAAGACCTCCCGCGGATGCGGGAGGTCTGCGCGCTCGGCAGAGGGGAGAGCCGGCGCGCTAGGTCGCAATAATCAGGGCGGTGCTGGTCACGATGGCCACTCTGCCACCCCTCCCCTGTTTTGGGAGGAACAATCCACATAGCGGGATGGTGACGGAGGGTTCGTTCGCACCGGACCGCCGCTCGTGATCGGCTTCACAAGCCGCCAGGCCACTCATCGGCGGAAACTGCCATGCGGAAGCATCTGGAATGGATCCGATGATGGCCACCGCGCCGTCTGCAAGGAGGACCTGTGCTCACAGTCAGTGACCGCTTACCTGAGCACGGACTCACCGCCTGCGTATCGCTGGCCGCCAACAACGCGTCCAAGACGATCAACCACACGTCCCACGAGGGCACGTGGTGTGTGGTCTTCGTCGGGCAGATGGGCTTCACCTCCATCAGCCCGACGGAGATCGCCGACGAGACCCTCGCCGCCACCGGGGTCTGACCATGGGGCTGGACGCGATCACGGCAGCCCTGCCGGAGTACGCCAAGGACATCAAGCTCAACCTGGGCGCCACCGTCGGTTCCTCAACGTTGACCCCGATGCAGACCTGGGGCACCGCGCTGGCCTGCGCGGTGACCGCCCGCAACCCGCTGGTGCTGCGGGAGATCGCGGCCGAGGCGCTCGGGCACCTCGGGCCGGGGGGTGTCGAGGCGGCCAAGGGCGCTGCGGCGATCATGGCGATGAACAACATCTACTACCGGGCCAAACACCTGATCGGCGACGAGCAGTACGCCTCCATGCCGGCGCGACTGCGGATGCAGATCATCGCGAAGCCGGGGGTGGACAAGGGCGACTTCGAGCTCTGGTGCCTCGCCGTGTCGGCCATCGCCGGCTGCGGGGTGTGCCTGGAGCTGCACGAGAAGAAGCTGCGCGGCAGCGGCTTCACCCGGGAGCAGTTGCACGAGGCCCTGCGGATCTCCGCCGTGGTGCACGCCGCTGCGGTCACCCTGGACGCCGAGGCCGCACTGGCCTGAGCCGGTGGCCGTTTCCGGCCCCCGACAGCCGGGTAGCTCCTGCGGAGACATGAGTGATCGGTGACAGTCAGGAGTGAACGGCATGGACAGGATCGATCCGCACGCCACCCACGCCGGGCCGGACCCGCTGCGCGGAGGCGACCAGGGCACGGTGCCCGGCGGCGCGCCGGCCGGCACGTTCGACCCCTGGCGCTACCGGGACCAGGCCGGTGTGGCCGACGCCGACCTGGTCGGCTACAAGGTCGAGGCCAACGACGGTGGAATCGGCAAGATCGACAGCGCCAGCCACGAGGTGGGCGGCAGCTACCTGGTCGTGGACACCGGGCCCTGGATCTTCGGCAAGAAGGTGATGTTGCCGGCCGGCACCGTCAACCAGGTCGACCACGACCAGCGCATCGTCGCCGTCGACCGGACCCGGGACCAGATCAAGGCCGCCCCGGAGTACGACGAGGCCAGCCACAGCGACCCGAGCTACCGGGATCAGCTGGGTGGCTACTACGACGAGACGTACGGCGCGCTCCCGCCCGGCACCGCACGGTGACTGTTCGACCCGACGGCCGGTGGGGCGCTGTCCCACCGGCCGTTACCGTGTGAGCGTGGACGCCACCGCGAACAACCCCCAGCTCTCGCTCCCCGCCACCTTCAACTTCCGCGACGTCGGTGGCTACCTCGGCCACGACGACCGGTCAGTACGCCGAGGACGGCTCTACCGATCCGACTCGCTGCACCGCCTCACCGAGCAGGACCGGGACGCGTTCGCCGCGATCGGGATCCGCACCGTCATCGACCTGCGCCGCCCCACCGAGGTGGAGCGCGACGGCAGGGTGCCGGAGTACCAGGGGCTGGCCTACCGGCACATCCACCCGGAGCACGCCGACTGGGCGGGTACGCCGCACGAGGAGGGTGCCAGCCTGGCCCGGTACCTCGCGGACCGGTACGCCGACCTGGCCCAGACCGGCACGGCCGGGTTGGCCGAGGCGGTCGGCCTGATCGCCGACTCCGCCAACGCCCCGGTGGTGGTGCACTGCGTCGCCGGCAAGGACCGCACCGGCATCGTCTGCGCGCTGACCCTCGCCGTGGTCGGCGTCGACGACGCGGACATCACCGCGGACTACGCGTTGAGCAGTGCGGCGTCGGCCCGGTACAGCGCCTGGCTGGCCTCCGTCAACCCGGGCGGCGTGGACGTGCCGGCGCCGTTCCTGAGCTCACCCGCCGAGGCGATGCAGATCTTCCTGGACGAGCTGCGCGCGGGGCACGGCTCGGTCGAGGCGTACCTGCGCCGCGCCGGAGTGACCGACGAGCAGCTCGCCGCGCTCCGCGACCACCTGCTCGACGAGCCCACCAAGGCGCAGCCCACCGACTCGCAGCCCACCGAGGCGCAGTCCACCGACGCGTAGGGCCGACTGCGCCGGCCCGTCCGGGTGGACGGGCCGGCGCAGCGACGGAGATCAGAAGACCCGCTGCACCCAGCCATGCGGGTCGGCCGCCTTGCCCCGCTGGATGTCGACCAGCTGCTGACGCAGGGCCATGGTGACCCGACCGGGCTCGCCACCACCGATCAGGAACTCGCCGTCCGGGAAGCGGACCCCACCGATCGGGGTGACCACCGCGGCGGTGCCGCAGGCGAACACCTCCTTCAGGCGTCCGCTGGCGGCGTCGGCCTGCCAGTCGGCGAAGCTGACCGGCCGCTCCTCGACCTGGTGCCCGGCCGCACCGGCCAGCGCGAGGACGGCGTCGCGGGTGATGCCCGGCAGGATCGTGCCGGTCAACGGTGGGGTGACCACAGTGCCGTCGTCGTAGACGAAAAAGACGTTCATGCCGCCCAGTTCGTCGACGTACCGGCGCTCCACCGCGTCCAGGAAGACGACCTGGTCACAGCCGGCCTCGATGGCCTCCGCCTGAGCCGCGAGCGACGCGGCGTAGTTGCCGCCGCACTTGGCCGCGCCGGTGCCACCGGGCGCGGCCCGGGTGTAGTCCGGAGAGACCCAGACGGTGACCGGCTTGACGCCACCGGTGAAGTACGCCCCGACCGGTGAGGCGATCACCATGTAGAGGTACTCGTTGGCCGGGCGGACGCCGAGGAAGACCTCACTGGCGAACATGAACGGCCGCAGGTAGAGGCTGCCGTCCTCGCCGGTGGGGATCCACTCCCGGTCGATCTCGATGAGCTTGTGCAGCGAGTCGACGAACACCTCCGGCGGCAGCACCGGCATCGCCATCCGCTGCGCGGAGGTGGCGAAGCGGGCCGCGTTGGCATCCGGCCGGAACATCGTGACGCCACCGTCGGCCGTGCGGTACGCCTTGAGGCCCTCGAAGATCTCCTGCGCGTAGTGCAGCACCGCGCTGGCCGGGTCCATCGGGATCGGGGCACGCGCCTCCACCCGGGCGTCGTACCAACCCTTGCCGTCGGCGTAGCGGACCGTGACCATGTGGTCGGTGAACACCCGACCGAACCCGGGGTTGGTCAGCAGTGCGGCCCGATCGGCGGCGGATACCGGCGCGAGATTCGGACGGATCTCGAAGTCGAGCTTGTCACCACCGCTCATCGCGCTGACCTCCCTGCGGAACAACGGCATGCGGGACCGCACACCGACCTGGCTGTGCCAGAAACTTACCCCGAACGGTCGTTAAGCGGGTAGCGCCGGGTCGGGTTGCCCGTGGCAGACCGGCCTCAGGGCCGGTCGCCACTCGGGCCGGGGTGATCAGGCTACGGCGTGGGCGGCGAGCCGGTCGCCGACCTCTTCGGTACGCAGCGTTACGCCCGGCACCCGGCTGGCCAGCTCGGCGGCGACCGCCGCGTTGACCCGGGCGGCGGACTCGCTGTGCCCGAGCTGCTCCAGCAGCAACGCGGCGGAGAGCACCGCGGCGACCGGGTCGGCGATGCCCTGACCGGCGATGTCCGGTGCCGAGCCGTGTACAGGCTCGAACATCGAGGGGTACGCCCCCTCGGGGTTGATGCAGCCGCTGGCGGCCAGCCCGATGCCGCCGGTGACGGCTGCGGCGATGTCGGTGAGGATGTCGCCGAAGAGGTTGTCGGTGACCACCACGTCGTAGCGCTGCGGTTGGGTGACCAGGAACATGGCCGCCGCGTCGACGTGCTGGTACTCGGTTTCGATGTCCGGGTGCTCGGCGGCGACCGCGTCGAACGTACGCGCCCAGAGCGACCCGGCGTGGGTGAGCACGTTGGTCTTGTGCACGAGGGTGACCTTGCGCCGCTCCCGGCGGCCGGCGCGGGCGAACGCGTCGCGGATGACCCGCTCCACGCCGTGCCGGGTGTTCAGGCTCTCCTCGGTGGCGACCTCGGCCGGGGTGTCCCGGTGCAGGGATCCACCGGCACCGGCGTAGAGCCCCTCGGTGCCCTCGCGCACCACCACGAGGTCGACCTCGCCCGGCTTCACGTTGCCCAGCGGGCCGGCGACCCCGGGCCAGAGCCGGGACGGGCGGAGGTTGACGTACTGGTCGAAGGCGAAACGGAGCTTCAGCAGCAGCCCTCGCTCCAGCACACCCGGCGGGACCGTCGGGTCACCGACCGCGCCGAGCAGGATCGCGTCGTGCCCGGCCAGCTCGGTCAGCACCGAGTCGGGCAGCACCTCTCCGGTACGGTGCCAGCGGGCGGCGCCGAGGTCGTACTCGGTGGCCTGCACGTCGGGCAGTACCGCGTCGAGGACCTTGCGGGCCTGGGCGACCACCTCGGGCCCGATGCCGTCTCCGGCCACCACCGCGATCCGCGCCACGACCGCACTCCTCTGCTCAGCGGTTCCGTTCGGGCAACGGTACGTCGCCGTCCCGCCTCCCGGTACGCTGCGTCCACGATCTGGGATGGGCGAATGCACAGCACCCTCTCAGCTGGGACTCATGGGGCGGTCATCTCCGCTGCCTACGGTAGTACTCAGTGGGTCGCGGGGGCCCGCTGACCAACGGGGTCGCGATGACGCGGCGCCATGTGCGAGGGGGCAGATGCGATGCGCATCGACGAGCAGCCACGGACCCGCTGGCCGGACCCGTCCGCGTTCCGCAACCGCCGGCCGGACCTTCGACTCGGCAGCCGCCGGCACCGGATCGACCCGGCCACGGCCACCGAGGGCCGGATCGCGGTGCAGCACACCGTACGCACCGCGACCGCGGAGTACACCCTGCTGCTCAACGCCCCCGAGTGGCTCGGCCGCCGGGGCGTGGGCGAGGCGCTGCGGGACAGCGTCGCCGAGTTGCGCGCCATCGACCTCACCTACGGCCCCAACCGACCGGAGAGCCTGGTCTCCCGGCTGCGACGGGGCGAGATCAGCCCCGAGTCGTACCCGCCGCTCGCCGATCTGGTGGACCGCTGCGCCGCGATGCGCGCGGCCACCGACGGGTGGTTCGACGCCTGGGCGGTGCCCGGCGGCTTCGACCCGGGCGGCCTGCTCGGCGGTTGGGCGGTGGAACGCGCCGCGGAGCGGCTGCGCGCCGCCGGCATCCACGACTACGCCGTACTCGCGGGCGCTGACCTCGTCGTTCGGGGCCGCGCGCCGCACGGCGGACCTTGGCGGGTGGCGGTGCACCATCCGACAGCTCCCGAGCGCGCGCCGCTGGTGCTGGAGATGACCGCTGGTGCGGTCGGCACCTCCGGGGTGACCGGGCGGCAGGGGCACGTGGTGGACCCGCACACCGGCGAGCCGGCCGATCACCTCGTCGCCGCCACAGTGGTAGGCCCCGACCTGGCGATCGCCGACGCCTACGCGACAGCGCTCTACGCCGCCGGCCCTACCGGCCTGGCGTGGTTCCGGGGCAACTCCGACTATCGCGCGCTCTTCGCACACCGTCGCTGAGCGGAACGCGATCGGCCCCCACGGTCTCGGCAACGACAGTGGGGGCCGGTCAGCGACGAGTGCGCGTGGCTCGCACAACCGAGGGGTGCGGACCGGTCGGGCCGGACGTCGACCGCGCCACCCGAAGACGGGCCGGCGCCTCGAACTCGGCCAGTGACCGCAGTGCGTACGCTAGCGAATCGACGCAACTCGACGCAAGAGTCTCCACACCGGACCGTCGTGACCGGAGACTGCGGTAATCGGTGGTTGACCGGCGGCGAGGCAGTTTCGACATGGTGAACGGCGGATGGCACGCTATCCGCCGTGAGTTTCGATCTGAGCGTGTGGGCCCTGGAGGACGGGGCGACGCCCGAGGACGTACGGACAGCGGTCAACGGTTGCCGGCAGGGGCGGCACGTGGACCGCTACCCCGATCCGCGGGTGGTCAGCTTCTACCGGGCGATCACCGCCTCCTATCCGGACCGTCACCCGGGCCCGAACAGCCCGTGGGCGGTGGCGCCGCTGCACGCGGCCCACGACCACGTCGAGCTGAACCTGCACCCGACCTGCGCGGACCAGGTGCTGCTGGACATCGAGCGGCTGGCCGGCGAGCACGGCCTGATGCTCTTCGACCCGCAGGACGGTTCGGTCTACCCGCCGCCGGCGCGGCTGCCCGGCTGACCTGACCGGCGGCACGGACGGGAAAAGACGAGGGGCCCGGCGAATCGCCAGGCCCCCCACGGTGTTTGTCGTCTACTACTCGTCGCGCAGGTCGGCGGCGCTGGCCGCCGTGGCGCCGATCGACTCGGCGGCCGAGGTGAGCAGGTCGGCGCCGAGCGCCTGGTCGACGGTGAGCGTCATCAGCGTCTCACCGCCCGCCTCCCGACGAGCCACCTGCATGGCGGCGATGTTGATGCCCGACTCGCCGAGCAGGGTACCGACAGTGCCGACCACACCGGGCCGGTCGGCGTAGCGCAGGAAGAGCAGGATGCCCTCCGCGCCGATCTCCACGTCGAAGCCGTCCACCTCGGTCAGCTTCAGCACGTCCCGGGCGCCGGAGTGGGTGACAGTGCCGGAGACACTGACCGTCCGGCCGTCCGGCAGCGCGCCGCGCACGGTGACCAGGGTCGGCTGCTCGGCCGTCTCGGCCAGGGTGGCCAGGGTGACCTCGACGCCACGCTCGGCGGCCAGGTGCGGGGCGTTGACGTAGGTGACCTGCTCCTCGACCACGGAGCTGAACAGGCCCTTGGTGGCGGCGAGCTTGAGCACCGACACGTCGTGGCTGACGATCTCACCGCGGACCTCGACGGTGACGCTGGCGGCGACCCCACCGGCGACCGCTGTGAACGCCCGGCCGAGCTTCTCCGCCAGCGGCAGCAGCGGCCGAACGTCCTCGGCGACCACACCGCCGGCCTGCACGTTCACCGCGTCCGGAACGAACTCGCCCTGCAACGCCAGCTTGACGCTCTTGGCCACGGCGAGACCGGCCTTGTCCTGCGCCTCGTGGGTGGAGGCGCCCAGGTGCGGGGTGGCCACCACGTTGTCGAAGGCGAACAACGGCGACGAGGTGCACGGCTCCTTGCTGTACACGTCGACACCGGCGCCGGCGACCCGGCCCTCGGCGATCGCGTCCGCGAGCGCCTGCTCGTCGACCAGCCCACCACGGGCGGCGTTGACGATGCGAACCGTGGGCTTGACGAGCGCCAGCTCCTTCTCACCGATCAGGCCCACCGTCTCCGGCGTCTTCGGCAGGTGGATGGAGATGAAGTCGCTCTCCCGCAGCAGCTCCTCCAGGCCGACCAGGCGGACGCCGAGCTGCGCCGCACGGGCCGGCTGGATGTACGGGTCGTACGCGATCAGCCGGGTGCCGAACGCGGCAATGCGCTGGGCGAAGAGCACCCCGATACGACCGAGCCCGACCACGCCGACCGTCTTGCCCTGCACCTCGACGCCTGTGTACTTCGACCGCTTCCACTCCCCCGCCTTGAGCGCGGAACTGGCGCTCGCGGTGTTACGGGCGACGGCGAGCAGCAGCGCGACGGCCTGCTCGGCGGCGGAGACGATGTTGGAGGTGGGCGCGTTGACGACCATGACGCCCCGCGCGGTGGCGGCCGGCACCTCGACGTTGTCCAGCCCGACGCCCGCCCGGGCGACCACCTTGAGTCGCGGCGCGGCGGCGACCGCCTCGGCGTCGATCTGGGTCGCGCTGCGCACGATGACGGCGTCGGCCTCGGAGAGCGCCGAGAGCAGGGCCGGACGGTCGGTGCCGTCGACGTGACGGACGTCGAAGTCGTGGGCGAGCACCTCGATGGCGGCGGGGGCGAGTTCTTCGGCGATCAGTACGACAGGATTCATCGGTCCTCGTAGAGGTCGTGTTTGCGATCGGCCCGGGCGGCGGGGCGCCGCACTGCGCCCTGCGCTGATCCGTGCCGTGGCCGTCAGGTGCCGGCTGCTGCACCTACAGGCGATCGTAGGGGCCCCGCTGGTCGGCGTGTTCCGGTCTTCAGGGTGAGTGCCCTCACACGCCCGGTCGGGCGGCGGACATCGGCCGTTCACCGGACCGACACGGTTGCTCCCGCCCACTACAACCGGAGGCACACCCCTGCGGGAGGATCCGCCCTTGTTGTTCGCCGTACGCGTCACGCTGCTCCGACAGCTGAGCCGCATCGATCTCCCGCGGTTCGGTCCGAGGCTGGCCGAGGCGTTGGTCACCCGGTCCCAACAGGTGAAAATCCGACGCAGCCGGTGAGGCCGAGGCGATGGAGAGCCGCTGACGCGGGGTGCTACGGCCAGCGGCCGGCGACCCGCGCTGGGGAGAGCGCTGGATCGCCGGCCGCTGGTGGACCGTTCTGTGTCGAACGGTCAGGCGGTCTCGGTGATCGGGCGATCGACCCAGCTCATCATGCCGCGCAGCTTCTTGCCGGTCTCCTCGATCGGGTGCGCCGCACCCTCGGCCTGCCACTTGGTGAAGTTGGGCCGGCCCGCCTCGTCCTCGGCGACCCACTCGCGGGCGAACTCGCCGGACTGGATCTCACCCAGGATCTTGCGCATCTCGTCCTTGACCCGGGAGTCGATGATGCGCGAGCCGCGGGAGAGGTCGCCGTACTCGGCGGTGTCGGAGATGCTGTAGCGCATCTTCGCGATGCCGCCCTCGTACATGAGGTCGACGATCAGCTTCAGCTCGTGCAGGCACTCGAAGTAGGCGATCTCCGGGGCGTAGCCCGCCTCGGTGAGCACCTCGAAACCGGTCTGCACCAGCGCCGAGGCACCGCCGCAGAGCACCGCCTGCTCGCCGAAGAGGTCGGTCTCGGTCTCCTCGGTGAAGGTGGTCTTGATCGCGCCGGCCCGGGTGCCGCCGATCCCCTTGGCGTACGCGAGGGCGAGCGCGAGCGCGTTGCCGCTGGCGTCCTGCTCGACGGCGACGAGACAGGGCACGCCCTTGCCGTCGCTGTACTGGCGGCGGACCAGGTGGCCGGGGCCCTTGGGCGCGACCATCGCCACATCCACCTCGGCCGGCGGCTTGATCAGGCCGTACCGGATGTTGAAGCCGTGGCCGAAGAAGATCGCCTTGCCGGGGGCGAGGTGCGGGGCGATCGACTCCGCGTAGATCCCGCGCTGGGCGGTGTCCGGTGCGAGCACCATGATCACGTCGGCCTCGGCGGCGGCCTGCGCGGGCGTGACCACCCGCAGGCCCTGCTCCTCAGCCTTCGGACGGCTCTTCGAGCCCTCCGGCAGACCGATCACCACGTCGACGCCGGAGTCACGCAGCGACAGCGCGTGGGCGTGGCCCTGGCTGCCGTAACCGATCACCGCGACCTTCTTGGCCTGGATCAGGCCGAGGTCGGCATCGTCGTCGTAGTACACCTCAACGCTCATGAGAACTTCCCTTTCGTACGACGGCCGGGGCGGCCCGTCGTGGTCTGTGCGGATGAATTCGCCGGACGGCCGGCCGAGGGCCGACCGGCGGCGGGTCAGGCGGCCCGCAGCGCGGGACCGGCGGTGATCGAACGCGAGCCGCGCCCGATGGCCACCAGCCCGGACTGGACCATTTCCTTGATGCCGAACGCCTCGAGGTCGCGCAGCAGCGCGTCGAGCTTGTCCGGGGTGCCGGTGGCCTCGATGGTCAGCGTGTCCGGTGCGACGTCGACCACCCGGGCGCGGAACAGGTTGACGGTCTCCAGCACCTGCGACCGCGCGGACCGGTCGGCGCGAACCTTCACCAGCAGCAGCTCCCGGGCGACCGAGACCTGCGGATCCAGCTCAACGATCTTGAGCACGTTGACCAGCTTGTTCAGCTGCTTGGTGACCTGCTCCAGCGGGGACGACTCCGCGTTGACCACGATGGTGATCCGGGAGACGTCCGGGTTCTCGGTCTCGCCGACCGCGAGGCTGTCGATGTTGAACCCGCGCCGGGAGAACAGGCCGGAGACCCGGGCGAGCACGCCCGGCTTGTTCTCCACAAGCACGGACAAAGTGTGCATGGTCATGCCACGGCCTCGCTTCGCTCGGTCGTGTCACGACCATTGGCAATGCTGCGCTTGCTGATTCGTTCGCTGTGCTCACTCATGTCAGATGTCATCCTCGTCGAAGGCCGGGCGGACGCCGCGGGCGAACATGATCTCGTCGTTGCTGGTGCCGGCGGCGACCATCGGCCACACCATCGCGTCCTTGCCGACCACGAAGTCGATCACCACGGGCGCGTCGTTGATCTCCATGGCGGCGGCGATGGTCTTGTCCACGTCATCGGCGCTCTCGCACCGCAGCCCGACACAGCCCAGGGCTTCGGCGAGCTTGACGAAGTCCGGGATGCGGTGCTTGTGGGTGCCGAGCTCGGTGTTGGAGTAGCGCTCGTTGTAGAAGAGCGTCTGCCACTGCCGGACCATGCCGAGGTTGCCGTTGTTGATGACGGCGATCTTGACCGGGATGCCCTCCAACGCGCAGGTGGCCAACTCCTGGTTGGTCATCTGGAAGCACCCGTCCCCGTCCACCGCCCAGACCACAGTGTCCGGCTTGCCGACCTTGGCGCCCATCGCCGCCGGAACCGCGTAGCCCATCGTGCCGAGGCCGCCGGAGTTCAACCAGGTGTACGGCTTCTCGTAGGAGATGAACTGCGACGCCCACATCTGGTGCTGGCCCACCCCGGCCACGAAGATCGCGTCCGGGCCGACGATCTCGCCCAGCCGCTTGATGACGTACTGCGGGGACAGGGTCCCGTCGACCGGCTCGTCGTAGCCCAGCGGGTAACGGTTGCGCAGGTCGTCCAGCTGAGTCCACCAGTCACCGAGGTCGGTGGTGCGCCCCGCCGACCGCTCGGCGGTGACCGCGGCGATCAGCTCGTCGATGACGTGCTTGGCGTCGCCGACGATCGGCACGTCCACGTGCCGGTTCTTGCCGATCTCGGCGGGGTCGATGTCCGCGTGCACCACTGCCGCGTCCGGGGCGAACGAGTCCAGTTTGCCGGTGACCCGGTCGTCGAAGCGTGCGCCCAGCGCGACGATCAGATCCGCCTTCTGCAGGCCGTAGACCGCGGCGACGGTGCCGTGCATGCCGGGCATCCCGAGGTGCTGCTGGTGCGAGTCGGGGAACGCACCGAGCGCCATCAGCGTGGTGACGACAGGGATGCCGGTCAGCTCGGCCAGCCGGCGCAGCCCGTCGGTGGCACCGGCCTTGAGCACCCCGCCGCCCACGTAGAGCACCGGCCGTCGGGCCGCGGCCATCAACCGCGCCGCCTCCCGGATCTGCTTGCCGTGCGGGTGCAGGGTGGGCCGGTAGCCGGGCAGGTCCAGGGTGGGCGGCCAGGAGAAGGTGGTCGGCGCCTGGAGCACGTCCTTGGGGATGTCGACCAGCACCGGGCCGGGTCGTCCGCTGCTGGCCAGGTGGAACGCCTCGGCCAGCACCCGGGGGATCTCCTCGGCGTTCTGCACGAGGAAGTTGTGCTTGGTGATCGGCAGGGTGATGCCCTGGATGTCCGCTTCCTGGAAGCCGTCGGTGCCGATCAACGGGCTGGCCACCTGCCCGGTGATCGCCACCATCGCCACCGAGTCCATGTACGCGTCAGCGATCGGGGTGACCAGGTTCGTCGCGCCCGGGCCGGAGGTGGCGATGCAGACGCCGACCTTGCCGGTGGCCTGCGCGTAGCCGGTCGCCGCGTGCCCCGCGCCCTGCTCGTGCCGCACCAGGATGTGCCGGACCGTCGAGTCGTAGAGCGGGTCGTACGCCGGCAGGATCGCGCCGCCCGGAATACCGAAGACGACGTCGACCTCAAGCGCCTCGAGGGACCGCACGAGCGAGCCGGCCCCGGAGATCGGAGTCGCGGCGGCGGGCCGTACCGCCGGGGCGGCCGGGGTGGCCGTGCGCGTGGTGGCCTGGTCGACGTCGACGGTCGGGTCGGCGGCCGCGCGGGCCCGGCGGGCGGTGTGGGCGAGGGTCTCGGGCGTGGGTCTCGTCATGGCGGTTCTGGCCTTCGGCTGGAGTGGCTGGTGGCTAGTCAAGCGATGCGACGCGGGCGCGGCCCGCTTCGCCAGGTTCCGATGGCAATAAAAACGGCCCTCGTGCAGATGCACGGGGCCAGCGCACTCTCGGTGAGGGAGAGTGCGCTCAGGTAAGTACTCGCAGCGACCGGTACGACGACATGCGGCTAAGCCTGACGCATCTCACGCGATGAGTCAACTGATCCCACATGTTGGTTAACGGAGGCCGGCGCGTCCGCCGGCGACGCGCCATCGGCAGGCGTGGTGAGCTGCCCGGACCCGCCCGCAGCGCGACGCGGCGCGGGCACCGGGGCGGGACGCGCGCCCGGGGACGTGGCCGCCTCCAGCATCGCCTCCAGGTGCTCGGCCGGCACCCCCCAGCCGAAGAGCGCGCCCTGGCCGAAGCGGCAACCGGCGGCCACCACCGCTGCCAACTCGGTCGGGGTGGTCACCCCCTCGGCGATCACCTCCAGCCCCAACTGGTGGCCCAGACGCATGACGATGTCGACCATCGGGGCGTACGCCGGGCCTTCCTGGTCGACCGGACGGACCGGCTCGTGCTCGGCGACCAGACTGTGGTCGATCTTGAGAATGTCGATCGGCAACCGGCGCAGCTGCCCCAGCGACGAGTAGCCGGCCCCGAAGTCGTCCAGCGCGATCCGGACACCGGTCAACCGCAGCGCGGTGAGCCGCCGGATCAGCTCGTCCAGGTCGGTGGCGACCGCGTGCTCGGTGACCTCCAGCACCAGCCGCTGCGGCGGCACGTGGTGGGCGCGCAGCGCCTCGGCGACCTGGACCACGTACTCCGGGGCGTGCAGCTCGCGTGGGGAGACGTTTACCGACACCCAGACGTCGTGCCCGTCCGCCAGCCATCGGGAGAGCTGGTAGCAGGCCTGATGCAGCACCCAGGCGCCGAGCGGGGCGATCATGCCGCACTCCTCGGCGAGCGGGATGAACTCGTCAGGACGCACGTTGCCCAGCTCAGGATGGTGCCAACGCAGCAGCGCCTCGGCGCCGACCGGCCGCACCGACGGCAGCGACGCCACCGGCTGGAACGCCAACCGCAGCTCGTCGCGGTCGATGGCCCCCCGCAGCTCGTGCTCCACTGTCGTACGCCGGCGCAGCAGTAGGTCGTAGGCGGCGTCGTACCGCTCGATGCGGTTCTTGCCACGCTGCTTGGCGTAGCGCAACGCCAAGTCGGCGTGGCGCAGCAGCAGCTCCACGTCCGGCTCGTCCGCCCAGTCGGCCACGCCGATGCTGACCGACAGGAAGACCGGCCCCTCCGGCTGGTCGTAGGGGCGGTTGAGCACCCCGAGGAGCCGTTCGGCGACCCGGTCCGCCTCGACCGGGCGGCCCCGCATGAGTACGGCGAACTCGTCGCCACCCAACCGGGCGGCCACGTCGCCGGGGCGCAGGTTGCCGCGCAGCCGCCGGCCCACCTCGGCCAGCACGGCGTCGCCCACGTCGTGGCCCCGCATGTCGTTGACGTTCTTGAAGCCGTCCAGGTCCAAACCGAGCAGCACGCACGGGTTGTGGTCCGCAGCGTTGCGGTGCAGCGCCCGGAGCAGCCCGCGCCGGTTCGCCAACGACGTCAGCGGATCGGTGTGCGCCAGCTCACGGAAGTGCGCCTCCCGCTCGGCCAGGCGGCCCGCGTACCCCCGGACGTCGCGCAGGGTGAGGTACTGCCGTGCCACCAGGGCGAAGCCCTCCACACTGCCGGCCACGATGCCGGCCGCGGTGAACCGGCCGTCCTGGGCGAGGTGGTACATCGCCGAGGCGGCCATCGCCAGCATCGGGGCGATCGCGTACTCGCCGTCGCTCCCGACCAGGTCCAGGTCGACCTGCCCCGGCCGGTCGGCCCGATACACCGCGAGCGCCACTGTCAGCAGGCCGGCGGCGAGCACCGCCGCGCCGGTCAGCGCCATTGTCGGCCCGGCCTGGCAGAGCCCGGCGCTCAGACCCAGCCCGCCGCAGGTCACCGCGCTGATGCCGGCGCCCAGCGCGGCGAGCCGTCGACGTGGGGTGGCGGCCCGGAAGACGATGATCACGACAAGCCCGGCACCGAGCGCGGCGCTCACAGTGGCCACCAGGATCGCCGGGCAGGCCATCGGAGTGGCGGCACCGAGCAACCGGGTGGGCTCGGAGAAGAGCACCCAACCGACGAACCACAGCGCCGCTGCCATGACCAACCCGTCCAGGGCGAGCCGGGCCGTTCCCGCCGCGGTGGCGGCCACCCCGGGCAGCCGGAGCAGACCAGCGGCGAAGGCCAGCCCGCTCACCGCCGTGCCGATCGCCACCACTGTCGCCCAACCGGTGCGCTGACCCTGCTCGTGGGCCCAGTGGTCGTTGGCGCTGAGCGCGGCGAGCACCCCGGTCAGGAGGCTGAGCAGCGCACCTCCGGCGGCCGCCGCGAGCAGCACGTGTGCCGGTCGACGCCGCCCCGTCCGCCGCCGGGCGACGACGGTCAGCAGCACGACGGCCACCGCGGCGACGAGCCCGCTGAGCGCCGCGACAGCGACCATGCCCGGTGGAAAATGCACGCCTCCAAGAGTGCCGGATGGGCGCACGTCATGGGGGGCTGAGTGTGCATCTGTTGGGACACGGCAGATACCCGGGTGGGCCGGCGCGCCGACGGTGTCATGCTGGTATGTATGCCTGAGCTGCGGTCGAGGACCTCCACACACGGTCGGACGATGGCCGGCGCCCGGGCCCTCTGGCGGGCCACCGGGATGACCGACGACGATTTCGGCAAGCCGATCGTCGCCATCGCCAACAGTTTCACCCAGTTCGTGCCTGGTCACGTACACCTCAAGGACATGGGTGGCCTGGTCGCCGACGCGGTCGCCGAGGCCGGCGGGGTGGGCCGGGAGTTCAACACCATCGCTGTCGACGACGGCATCGCGATGGGCCACGGCGGCATGCTCTACTCGCTGCCCAGCCGTGAGCTGATCGCGGACGCGGTCGAATACATGGTCAACGCGCACTGCGCGGACGCCCTGGTCTGCATTTCCAACTGCGACAAGATCACCCCGGGGATGCTGCTGGCCGCGTTGCGGCTCAACATCCCGACCGTCTTCGTCTCCGGCGGCCCGATGGAGGCCGGCAAGACGATGGCGATCGAGGGCGTCGTGCACAGCAAGATCGACCTGATCGACGCGATGATCGCCTCCTCGAACGAGGCGGTCACCGACGAGCAGCTCGGCGAGATCGAACGCTCGGCCTGCCCGACCTGCGGCTCCTGCTCCGGCATGTTCACCGCCAACTCGATGAACTGCCTCACCGAGGCGATCGGGCTCGCCCTGCCCGGTAACGGTTCGACGCTGGCCACCCACGCCGCCCGCCGGTCGCTCTTCGTCGAGGCCGGCCGGACCGTCGTGGAGATCTCCAAGCGGTGGTACGACGGCGACGACGACTCGGTGCTGCCGCGTACCGTCGCCTCCAAGGCCGCCTTCGAGAACGCCGTCGCCCTGGACGTGGCGATGGGCGGTTCCACCAACACGGTGCTGCACCTGCTCGCCGCCGCTCGCGAGGCGGAGATGGACTTCGGCGTCACCGACATCGACGCGATCTCCCGGCGGGTGCCGTGCCTGGCCAAGGTCGCGCCGAACTCGCCGAACTACCACATGGAGGACGTGCACCGGGCCGGCGGCATCCCGGCGATCCTCGGCGAACTGGACCGGGCCGGGCAGCTCAACCGGGACGTGTGGGCCGTGCACTCCCCCTCGCTGGCACAGTGGCTGACCGACTGGGACGTGCGCGGTGGCTCCCCCACCCCGACGGCCGTCGAGCTGTTCCACGCCGCCCCCGGCGGAGTGCGTACCGTCGAGCCGTTCTCCACCACCAACCGGTGGTCGTCGCTGGACACCGACGCGGCCGGCGGCTGCATCCGAGACCGCGAGCACGCCTACTCCGCCGACGGTGGGCTCGCCATCCTGCACGGCAACCTGGCGCCCGAGGGCAGCGTGGTGAAGACCGCCGGCGTGCCGGACGACTGCCTGACCTTCCGTGGCCCGGCGAAGGTCTACGAGTCGCAGGACGACGCGGTGACAGCGATCCTCGCCAAGCAGGTGGTCGCCGGGGACGTCGTGGTGATCCGGTACGAGGGGCCAAAGGGCGGCCCCGGCATGCAGGAGATGCTCTACCCCACCTCGTTCCTCAAGGGACGCGGGCTGGGCCGCTCCTGCGCGCTGCTGACCGACGGCCGTTTCTCCGGTGGCACCTCCGGGCTCTCCATCGGGCACGTCTCCCCCGAGGCGGCCTCCGGCGGGCTGATCGCTCTGGTCCGCGACGGCGACGAGGTCGTCATCGACATCCCGGGCCGGTTGATCGAGCTGAACGTGCCCGCCGAGGAGCTGGAGGCACGACGGGTGGCCGAGGAGAAGCGCGACAAGCCGTACACCCCGACCGATCGGCAGCGCCCGGTGTCGGCGGCGCTGCGCGCGTACGCCTCGATGGCCACCTCGGCCAGCGACGGCGCCTACCGCCGCGTCCCGGAGTAACCACCAGCCTGATCCACAGGAGACGAGCGATATCGGGGTGTCCGCGTCCACGGGACACCCCGATATCAACGATTTCCACGCGCCGGCGCAAGAGGCGGTCCCCCATGTCGGCCCCGTGGGCTAGCGTGTCGTCGGTCTATCTGGGGAGAGCCCCAGATTTCGACGGGGGGAGATGCGTGTACGTGTCATTTTGGAAGAAGTCCGTGGTGGTGGCGGTCTCGGCGCTCACCGCGCTCGCTGTCTCCGCTTGCGGTACGACGTCCGGCGGTTCCGAGTCGCCGAAGCAGCCCAGCGTCCTGGAGCTGCTGGCCAGTGACCTGAAGGGGTCGCTGCAGAAGACCGCCGAGGCCACCGACAAGAGCGACTCGGTGACCGTGACGATGACGGGCACGGCGGGCGGCGAGAAGGTCTCGATGAAGGGCGTCCTGGACCTCGGCGACCCGGTCAAGGCCGAGATGACGACGACGGACGAGAAGGGCGCCGCGACGATCGTCCGGATGGTCGGCGCGGTCATCTACGTCGAGATTCCGGCGGAGGACCGCGCGGAGATGGACGGCAAGCGCTGGATGAAGATGGACATGAGCGCCGCCGGCAAGCAGGCCGGGATGAACTTCGGCAAGCAGTTCGAGGACATCGACCCGACCAAGCAGGTCAAGACGCTGCTCGCCACCGAGGGCACGAAGGTGGTCGGGCAGGAGACGGTGAACGGGACGGCCACCGTCCACTACACCGTCACCACGCCGATGGCGACCTACCTCGCGCAGATCGATGCGAAGCTGCGGGCGGGCGTCGAGCAGCAGATGACCAAGATGGGCGTCAAGGACATCACCACCGACCTGTGGGTCGACGAGCAGTACCGGCCAAGCCGGGCGACCCTGAAAATGGGCCCGCTGGGCGACCTGGTGATGGACTACACCGACTACGGCAAGGCGGTGAGCATCGATACGCCGCCGACGGCGGAGACCCTCGACTTCGCCGAAATGCTCAAGGGTCTGCAGGGCCTGACCGCCAGCAACTGATCAGGATCGGGAGGCTGCCCGGCCGGCGCGCCGACGCGCCCGCCGGGCAGTGCCGTGTCCGCCCGCTCGTCGCGCCCGGCTGACAGCCGACTCCGGGTCAGCCGAGGTCGCGCAGGTCGAGGGCCTCGGCGAGGAGGCTCACGCCGTCGTCGTCGTGTCGGTGCACTGTGCAACCGGCGCGGGTGAAGCGAACGGTGACCACCTGCCCGGCGTGCTGGGCCGCCAGGCGTAGCAATTCCGGCTCGGGATTCGCGACGTCACGCGGCCCCGAGCAGGGCACCGGGATGGGCGCTGTCGGGTCGGTTGGGGCGGCCCCGGCGACGGCGTCGGTCAGGCACTCGACGCACCAGGAGAGCGCGGCAGCCAGACTCGGCCGGTAGGGGAAGTCGTCGGGACGGACAGGTGCACCAAGCGGCTTCACCTCGACAGACCAGCGCAATCCGTCGGCCAGCAGTGGGTCTGCGGCGTTGTGCCGCAGGTCGCACACGGCCACCACGAGGGCCAGGTCGAGGCCGAGGGCGAGCCGCAGCAACTCGGTCAGCGGCGGCCCGTCGGGAGGCGTCGCCACCACGATCAGACGGCCGGCCGGCGTACCCCGGCTTGCGTTGCGGACGTGCTCCCCGACCGGGTCGGCCCCGGCCTAGGAAAGGGTGACGTAACCGTCGCGGAGGTCCTTGCCGATCTGCTGCCCACCGTCGGCCTCGGCCAGGTCGTCGGGCCGTGCACCGAGGACGACCGCCCAGGATCCGAGCCGGTAACGGTCCGGAAGCTGGACGACGGGCTTGCCGCCCGGTTGGGTGGCGACCAGCGGTGCAACCTCGGGCGTACCGGCCTGCCAGGCCAGGTGCACCACCCGGTGCCGTAGGTCGGTGATGGTGACCAGCAGGGTCCGGTGCAGACGGTGGGTGTCGCCGCAGGTGAAACAGTGCAGGGCGGATGGGCGCAGGCCGGCGCCGCAGCAGTGCGGGCAGTCGGGGTCGGCCGCGCGGCCGCCGAGCCGGCAGTCGCAGGCGCGTAGCCAGCTGTGTGGTCGGCAGTCCGGGCAGGGCCGCCAGTCGACGGGTTCACCCAGCCAGGGCGGGTCGGGTGGTTCGTAGCCACGGCTCACCGGCACGAGGTCGAGTTGGTGCTTCGCCGAATCAAGGCTGCCAAGGATCATGCTGCCGCCTACCTCGCCATCATCGGATGAGCGGAAGCCTTGGCGAAGTTGTCGCCCAACTGAGAGGCGCCATCGACACCCTGCACAGCGCCGCCGTTGTCGCGCGACGCGCTCAGGCCGACGCGGAACAGGCCAACGCGCATTACACCCAGGCAGCACAGGGCAGCTCGGAGGCGGCACGCCGCTACATCAGCGTCCTCGGCTGAGCACCGACCTTCACCATGAGGGTCGGCGATGTCGAGGCGGATCTCCGCACCGCCATCGAAGCGGCGGGCCGCGGCCCACCCCGTCAACTCCTTCGAGATCTTGGACAGTTTCCGTTCGCGCAGGACGGAAACTGTCCAAGATCTGGAGACTGGATGCCGATAAGGCCGGACGGTCATCGTGGGACTTCGAGGTACCTGAAAATGATCACAAAGCGCCGCTCGGGTGATGGGCAGGATGGGTGGCATGGTGATCGACTGCACCGACTACGGCAAGGCGGTGACCATTAGGATGCCGCCGCCTGCGGCGACCACCGACTTCGCCGAGATGCTCAAGGGTCTACAGGGTCCGAGCACCACCAGCTGAAGCAGTTACGTGTCCAGGCGGCGCGGCGTCACGCCGGGCCCGCCCGTTCCGTTCCGGCACTGTCCGGCACACGCGGCGACGCGCTCGGCCGAGCGGCGGTCGCGAGGTGGGAACCACCAGGTCAGGACGGCGCCCACGGTCCGCTGACGAACTGCCTGTTGCCGACGAACGGGCTGACGTTCGGCACGCACCCGCCCAGGCCCATCGTCTGGGTCATCATGACCGGCGCCGGCTTGCCGCGACCGGCGCACTTCATGTGGGCGAAGCCGAGGAAGTGACCGAACTCGTGATTGATCACGCCGGCGTGGTACTCGTGGATGCTGACCGGGTATCCCGGTGAACCCTGAAGCCACCGCCGCAGATTGATCATGATGGTCTTGCCGTACTTGCAGGAGTAGACGCCTTCGGTGTCGACGCCGCTAGCGCCGCAGAGTCTGTCCACTGTCCTCGGTGTCGCGAGCCGCACGTCGACGTCGACTTTCGAGCTGCCGACCCGCTGGAAGGACCACGACGCCCGGGTCAGGTTCACCGCGGAGTTGGTGACCGGGTGCTGCGCGGACGTGGTCCACCCGTTCGGTGCGGCCAACACCTGCTCGATGCTCGCGGCGAACCGGTCCGGCTTCCACGCGGGGATGTCACCCCAGGCGATGCCCTTCTCCACCGAGACGCTGTAGCGCACCCGCTTCTTGCCCTTGCCGATCACGCGACCGGTGCCGGTGGCGGTGGTGAAGGTGCCGGCGGCCCTGGTGGGGATCTGCGCGTCGGTCGGGATCTCCGGAGTAGGGCTGGAGGTCGGCGTGTCGCTGGGCTTCGGAGCTGAGCTCTGCGTACTCGGGCCGGAGCGTGGAACGTCGGCCTGCCCGGACGCCGGTGCCGACAGGCCACAGGCGGCGGTCGCCAGCACCACTGCCAACGAGATCGGCACGAGCAGCCGTCCGTTGATCCGCACGTCGAAACCTCCAGGAGCAGTCACGGGTGAGTGAGGACACCGGAAGGCTACGTGACTGCCTGTAAGGAAACTGTCAGGGTGATCGGTGGCGGCGCACGCGCAAAAGCGCAAAGATCGGGCATGCAACACAGATAAGGTCACACCGAGTGACCGCTGCTGTCGCTTTGAGCGAGGTCAGGCGGGCGCTACGACGTGGTCGATCACCAGGTGGGCGGCACCGGTGATGCCGACGTCCTGGCCGGCGGCGACCCGTTCGATGAGCAGCGTCTGGGTGGCCAGCGGAAGGCACCGCTCGTAGAGGGTGGCCCGCATGCTGGCCAGCAGCGGCTCGCAGTCGGCGAGCCGACCACCGATGGCCACCACCTGCGGGTTGAAGAAGTTGACCACCACGGCCAGGATCTCGCCGACGGCGCGGCCGGCCTGCCTCGCGAGTGCGGTGGCCTGCCGGTCACCGTCGTCGATCAGGCGGATCACACCGGTCAGGTCGGAGACCGGTACGCCCTGCTCCCGGAGCGCGGTGACCAGTGCGGCGCCGCTGGCCACGGCCTCCAGGCAACCGGCGTTGCCGCAGGTGCACGGTGGCGCGGGGTCGGCCACCACCCGGCAGTGGCTGATGTCTCCGGCCGATCCCTGCGCGCCCCGGTGCAACCGTCCACTGGAGATCACACCGGAGCCGATTCCGGTGCCAGCCTTGATGTAGACGGCGTGGTCCAACTCGGGATGCGCGGTGCGGTGCGCGCCGAGCGCCATCAGGTTGGCGTCGTTGTCCACGATGACCGGTACGTCGACCCGGCCGGCGCAGAACGCGGCGACGTCGAAGCCGTTCCAGCCGGGCATCCGCGACGGGCTGACGATCCGCCCGGTGGCGTGCTGCACCGGACCGGGAATCCCGATGCCGACGCCGCGGAGCGCACCTGGCGCCGAGCCGCCGGCCACCGCCCCACCGCCGGCCGCCGGATCGCTGCCCACGAGCGTGGCGACCTCGGCCAGCAGTGCGCCGAGCACCGCCTCCGGGCCGTCCTCGATACGGACCGGCAGGGTGCGGGCCTGGACCACCCGCCCGGAGAGATCCAGTGCGCCGACGCGGGCGTGATGCGCGCCGAGGTCGATGGCGCCGACCACGGCACCGCCGGTGGGCACGGCGAGCTGGCGGGGTCGCCGCCCACCCCGGGACCGCCCGGCGCCGGTCTCCTCCAGCAACCCCTGGCTGATCAACGCCTCGACCCGCTGGGAAACCGTTGACGGGGAGAGCCCGGAGAGGCGGGACAGGTCGGCCCGACTGACGGCCGCACCGGTGGCCACCCAGCGCAGTAGCTCCCGGGGGCCGCCCCGGAGGGCATCGCGTGGCGCGTCGTCAATCGTCACGTCAGCTTCTTAGCACCCGGCGTTTGTTCAAGCAACCGGTTGACTTAGTTTGCTCGCTACCTTTAGATAACGCTGTTGGTTCGATATGAAGCTGACTTAGTTTTGTAGTCGAAGGAAGTGAGGCCGTCTGGTGGCACCGGAGACGACGGGTGCGGACCGACCGATGGTGTCGGTACGCGGCCTGAACAAGTGGTTCGGTCCGCTGCACGTGCTCAAGGACATCGACCTCACGGTGGCCGCCGGCGAGGTGGTCGTCGTGGTCGGGCCCTCCGGCTCCGGCAAGTCGACACTGTGCCGCTGCCTCAACCGGCTGGAGACCGCCGGGCAGGGCAGCGTCGAGATCGACGGTGAGCCGCTGCCCGCCGAGGGCCGCGCACTGGCCCGGCTACGCGCCGATGTCGGCATGGTCTTCCAGTCCTTCAACCTCTTCGGCCACAAGACGGTGCTGGACAACATCACCCTCGGCCCCACCCGGGTCCGCCGGATCCCCCGACCCGAGGCGCGGCAGCAGGCGATGGCCCTGCTGGAGCGCGTCGGTATCGCCGACAAGGCAGACCACCACCCGGCCCAACTCTCCGGCGGGCAGCAGCAGCGGGCCGCTATCGCCCGGGCCCTGGCGATGCAACCGAAGGTGCTGCTCTTCGACGAGCCGACCTCGGCGCTCGACCCGGAAATGGTCAACGAGGTGCTCGACGTGATGGTCTCCCTCGCCGCCGAGGGGATGACCATGATCGTGGTGACCCACGAGATGGGCTTCGCCCGTCGCGCCGCCGACCGGGTGGTGTTCATGGACGACGGCCGGATCGTCGAATCCGGCGCACCCGACGACTTCTTCGCAGCTCCGCGCACCGAGCGGGCCCGCGACTTCCTATCCAAGATCCTCCAGCACTAGCCCCCAACGGGAGGGTGTCATGTCAATCCTCAAGATGAGCTTCACCGGGCGGCGGTCGCTCGCCCTCACCGCCACCGCGGTGGCGGTGGCCCTCGCTGCCGCAGGCTGCGGCGGCGACAGCGGCGGCAGCGCTCCGGCACTGCCCGGCAACCCCGGCCTGGGCGGCGACGGCGTGGTCGCCCAGTCGGTGTACGACGCCGCCCCGGTGGCCACCGACGCGGACATCCCGGCCGGTTCGACGATGGAGGCGATCCGCAAGCGCGGCTACCTGAACATCGGCGGATCCCTGGACGCGCCGCTGCTCGCCCAGCAGAACCCGGTCAGCGGCACCATCGAAGGCTTCGACGCCGACATGGCGAAGTTGCTGGCGAAGTACATCATCGGCAAGCCCGAGGTGAAGACGACGACCATCGGCACCCAGACCCGGGAGGCCATGCTCCAGGCCAAGTCGGTGGACGCGGTCTTCCAGACGTACACGATCACCCCGCAGCGGGCCACCCAGGTCGCGTTCGCCGGGCCGTACCTCACCTCCGGCCTCGCGGTCGGGGTCCGCAAGGACGACACCTCGATCAAGAGCGTCAAGGACCTCGCCGGCAAGACCGTGATCGTCGGGGCGAACACCCCCGCCGTCACCGCGCTGCCCTCCGCCGCGCCCGGCTCGAAGCAGATCGCCTTCGGCACCGACCCGCAGGCGTTGCAGGCGCTGCTCCAAAAGCGCGGCGACGCGTACGTGCAGGACTTCACGCTGCTCGCCTCGGGCGCCAAGGCGAACCCGGGGATGAAGGTGGTCGGCGAGCCGTTCACCACCGAGGCGTACGGCATCGGCCTCAACAAGGAGGACGCGCAGTTCAAGGAGTTCGTCAACAACTGGCTGAAGAAGATCCAGGCCGACGGCACGTGGGCGAAGGTCTGGGAAGGCACCCTCGGCTCGGTGGTGGAGGGTGGGGCGCCCACCCCGCCCGCCCTCGGTTCCGCCGACGGCTCCTGAGCAGTCTCTCGTACCGATGGAAGCCCTCACCGCCCACCTGAGCGAGCTTGGCCACGGCCTGGTCACGACGGTTGAACTGACCGTCGTGACCACCGTCGGCGCGATGCTGCTGGGCATCGTCGTGGCCACCCTGCGCATTGCCCCCGTCCCGCTGCTGCGCGCCATCGGCACCGCGTACGTCGAGGTGTTCCAGAACCTGCCGCTGCTGGCGCTGCTGGTGCTCTTCGTGTTCGCGCTGCCGACCATCGGCATCACGTTCCCGCTGTTCACCTCCGCCGCGATCGTCATCGCTGTGTACGAGGGGGCGTACCTGGCCGAGGCGATCCGCGCTGGGATCAACACTGTCGGTGTGGGCCAGGCTGAGGCGGCCCGTGCCATCGGGCTCACCTTCGGCCAGTCCCTGCGGCACGTGATCCTGCCGCAGGGACTCCGGGCGGTGATCCAGCCGATCGGCAACATCTGCATCGCGCTGCTGATGAACACCTCACTGGCCGCCGCCGTCGGCGTGGTCGAGCTGACCCAGGCGGCCAACACAGTGAACCTGGTCGAGGCTCAACCGATCGCTGTCTTCACCGGCGCCGGTCTCGCCTACATGCTGCTGGCGCTGATCATCGGTCAGGTCACCGGCCTGCTCGAACGAAGGCTGGCGATCGTCCGATGAACAAGACGCAACAGATCCTCTTCGACGAACCCGGTCCGCGCGCCCAACGGCGGATCCGGATCGCCACAGTGCTGGGCGCCGTCCTCCTGGCCGGCGCACTGGTCGCGGCCGTCTACCAGTTCGCCAGCCACGGCGAGTTGGCCGCCGCCCGGTGGGAGCCGTTCACCACCTGGCCCATCTGGCGGTACCTGCTCAACGGCCTCTGGGCCACGCTGCGCGCTGCCGCCGCGACCGCCGTGCTCAGCGCCGCGCTCGGGCTGCTACTGGCGCTCGGCCGGCTGTCGACGCATCGACCGCTGCGCTGGCTGGCCGGCGCGTACGTGGAGATCTTCCGGACCGTACCCACCCTGCTGCTGATCTACGTGACGCTGTTCGCCCTGCCGCAGTACGGGATGAACTTCCCGCTGTTCTGGAAGCTCGTGGTGCCGCTGGTGGTCTCCAACTCGGCGGCGTTCGCGGAGATCTTCCGGTCCGGCATCCTGGCGCTGGACCGTGGGCAGACCGAGGCCGGCCTCGCGGTCGGGCTGCGCCGCGGGCAGGTGATGGCGCTGGTGGTCCTGCCGCAGGCGCTGCTCCAACTCGCCCCGTCCCTGGTCAGCCAGCTGGTCGGGCTGCTGAAGGACACCTCGCTCGGCTTCGTGGTCAGCTACACCGAGCTGCTCTACAGCGGGCAGGTGCTCTCCTCGTACACCCACCTGCTGATCCAGACGTTCCTGGTGGTGGCGCTGATCTACCTGGTGGTCAACGCCTCGCTGTCGAAGTTCGCCCGCGTACTCCAGGCCCGCAACGGCCGCTTCGGCGGCCGGCGCGGACGGCGGACCGCTGAACTGCCCCCGCCGCTTCTCGAAGGGAACACCCCGCGGTGACCATCTTCCGTTACGCCGAACTGGCCCGGGTCGTGCGCAACGGCTTCGTCGAGAGCCGGCACTACGGCAGCGTCGTGGTGCTCGCCCCGGACGGGACTGTCGCCCTTTCCGCCGGCGTACCCGACGAGCCGGTGCTGCCCCGCTCCACCCTCAAGCCGGTGCAGGCACTGGCCTGCCGGACCGCGGCGGGCGACGAGCTGACCGGCCCGGCGCTGGCCCTCGCCGCCGGCAGCCACACCGGCGACGACCGCCACGTCGCTGTGGTGCGGGCGATGCTGGCCGGGGCCGGCCTGACCGAGAACGCGCTCGGCTGCCCGGAAGACTGGCCGGAGGACGAACAGACCCGGGTCCGGCTGATCCGCGCCGACGGACAGCGCGACCGGATCCGGATGAACTGCTCCGGCAAGCACGCGGCGATGCTGGTCGCCTGCGTCGCCCGGTCCTGGAGCACCCACGACTACCTCGACCCCGACCACCCGCTCCAGCGGGAAACCGCCGCCGCCGTCGCCCGGCTGGCCGGCACGCCGATCGCGCACCACGCTGTCGACGGCTGCGGGGCACCGCTGTTCGGCCTGTCGCTGACCGGCCTGGCCCGCACCTTCCAGGCGTTGGTGACCGCGCCTGCCGGCAGCGACGAGGCGCTGGTCGCGCAGGCCATGCGCCAACACCCGGAGTACGTCGGCGGCTGGAACGGGCACCCGAACACCGACCTGATGCGGGCGCTGCCCGGCGTCCTCGCCAAGGGCGGGGCCGAAGGCGTGCTCGCGGTGGCCGCACCGGATGGTCACGCGGTGGCGGTGAAGGCGGTCGACGGTTCGCCCCGGGCCACCACCGCCATCGCCCTCGCCGCCCTCGACGCCGTGGGCGTGCCGGTGGGTGGGGCTGACGCGCTGCGCCAGGTGCCGGTGCTCGGCGGCGGCGTACCCGTTGGTGCCGTCACGGCCGTCATCGACTGGACCACAGCATCGTCTCGGACCGAAGCGGCATCGCCTCGCACGGAAAAGGAAGAATCATGAACACATTCGAGATCTGCATCGACAGCGTCGAGGGAGCGGTCGCTTCCGAGGAGGCCGGCGCCGACCGGGTGGAGTTGTGCTCCGCGCTCTTCGACGGCGGGCTGACCCCCAGCCTGGGCACCATCGAGACGACAGTGCACGCGGTCAGCCGGATCCGGGTACACGTGATCGTCCGTCCCCGGGCCGGCGACTTCATCTACTCGCCGTTCGAGGTCGAGGCGATGGAGCGGGACGTTCGGGCCGCGGTGGCGGCCGGCGCGCACGGCATCGTGATCGGCGCGTTGACCGCCGAGGGTGACGTCGACGTGCCGACCACCCGCCGGCTGATCGCCGCCGCGGGCGACGCCAGCATCACCTTCCACCGGGCGTTCGACATGACCCGCGACCCGTGCGCGGCGCTGGAGCAGCTGATCGAGCTGGGCGTGCAGCGGGTGCTCACCTCGGGTCAGGAGGTCAGCGTGCTGGAGGGTGCTCCGCTCATCGCCGAGCTGGTGCGCCGGGCCGCCGGCCGGATCGTCATCATGCCGGGCGGTGGCATCACCCCGCGCAACATCGCCCGGATCGTCGAGGCGACCGGTGCCGACGAGTACCACTTCGCGGCCCTGGTCAGCTCGGACAGCCCGGCCGTGCACCGCAACCCGGCACCGCTGATGGGTGGCAGCCTGAACCGGCCCGAGTACGAGCGTTCGGGCACCTCGGGCGCCCTGGTCGGCCAGGTGCTCGCCGCCGCCCGCGCCTGACCGTCGGATCGCGCCCCGGGCGTGATGATCGTGCTCGACCCATGAAGTAGTGGCCTCCCAAGCTGGGGAGGCCACTACTTCCATGTACGGGCACGATCACGGGACGTCGGCCCCTTCGTGGCCACCGCTCGCGCCGCGCTCGGGCCATCATTCGGGCTTCGTCGCTAACCGGTGGCGAGGTTGATGGCGACGCCGATCGGGATGGACGCAGCAAGCCCCACGACCAACCACCACAGTTGCTCGCGCCTGGCCCTTCGCTCTGCCGACTGAAGGCCGCCCTGGATCTGGGTCAGGGTGTTCGCCATCATCATCAGGCCCTGGTCGCCGCCATCGTGCTCGCCCGTGAGCGACCGCCGCACGCCGTGGCGACGGACCCGGCTCGTCGTCGACAACGTCAACTGATGCCTGCGAACGCGACGCGACGGCAAACCCCCCGGCTCGGGATCCCCGACGTCGTCGCCGGCGTCGCCATGGTCACCGTCGTCGTCCGGATCCTTCAGAGGCTCGACGGTGAGGTAGACGCCGGTCCGATGCAGCTTCGAGAAGCGTCGCCTCGGGCGGACTGCCCACCAGAGGCCGCCGCCGCTGGCGAGCAGAACGAGGTTCGCGACGATCGCGCCGATCGCCCACCGCTCCGTGACGAGGAAACCGACGGCACCGACGGGAATGGCCGCCAGGATGAGTGCCTTCGCCACGGCCGTGCCGCTGATCACTCGCATGCCTGCCATTGAACCGGTCCTGGCCGGTCGCCGGGGTCCGTGCTATCCGGAAGGCGACAGAAGCGGGCCAAGAGAGGCGAACACGGCCGGCGGCGCTAGCTCGACGTCAGGTCGTTGACGCAGCGCAGCACCGGGCGGGCGACGAGGGCCGCCGGGTCCAGCACCCCGTCCGCGTGCACCGTGAATGTCGTCGACTCGCCGGGCAACAGGGTGACCAGGGCCCGGTCCACAGTGGCCGCGGGGTCCAATCGGTCGGCGAACAGCGTCAGGTCGCGCAGCACCGTGCGGGCCGTGACCCGGACCCGCTGCCCACCGTCGACCGGCTCGACCGTCGCGTCCCAGGCCGCCGCCGGCCAGTCCACCTCCCGATCCTCGGCGAAGAACCACAGGGCGCGCTCCGCGGTGCCACCGGCCTCCGCGACCAGCACCTCGCGCCGGGCATCCTCCGGCAGCGCCAGGTCCGCCGGCAGCGCCAGCACCACCGAGGAGTACGCCGGGACGTCGAGGTCGACCGAGGTCTTCGCCCTCGGCTCCCCGGTGAGCGTGAACCGGGTGACCGCGGCCGGTACGGTCCACGCCTCGGCGGTCTCGTTGACCGCGACCAGGGCCAGGCCGCCGTCGCGGGGCTGCACGGTGAGCAGCCGGTCGGCGTACGCGTGGCGCAGCGCGTACCACAGGGGTTTGCGGCGGCCGTCGCCGTCAACGGCCGACCAGGAGGTCACCGGCCAGCAGTCGTTGAGCTGCCAGACGATGGTGCCGGAGCAGACGTCCCGGTGGGAGCGGAAGTGCTCCACCCCGAGCTGGATCGCCCGTGCCTGGTTGAGCTGCGTCAGGTAGTGCCAGTCGTCGAAGTCCGCCGGGGCGGGCAGGTGCGCGTCGAGGCCTCGCTGGAGCTTGGCGTCGCCGCCGGCCGCCTTCTGATGGTGTGCCATGCCCGGTGAGTCGTGCGCCAGGGGTTCGTCGCTCAACGCCCGGCGCAGCGTGGCGTACGCCGGTGGGGCCTGGTAGCCGAACTCGGCCACGAAGCGCGGGACGTACTCCCGGTACTTGGTGTAGTCGTCGGTGTTCCACACGTCCCAGATGTGGGTGGTGCCGTGCGCCGGGTCGTTGGGGTGGATCGCCTCGGTGCCCGACCAGGGGCTGCCCGGCCAGTACGGGCGGGTCGGGTCCAGCTCGCCGACGATCCGGGGCAGCACGTCGAGGTAGTAGCCGCGCCCCCAGGTGCGCCCGGCCAGGGCCGGCTGCCAGTCCCAGTCGTGCCACCCCCAGATGTTCTCGTTGTTGCCGGTCCAGAGCACCAGCGACGGGTACGGCGCGAGCCGGGTCACCTGCTCGGCGGCCTCGGCGGCCACCTCGGTGCCGAACGGCTCCTCCTCCGGGTACGCGGCGCAGGCGAAGAGGAAGTCCTGCTGGACGAGGAGACCGCGCTCGTCGGCGAGGTCGTAGAAGTCGGACGACTCGTACCGGCCGCCGCCCCAGACCCGCAGCAGGTTGACGTTGGCCGCGACCGCCTGGTCGAAGCGCTCTGCCAGCCGGGCCCGGGTGACCCGGGTGGGGAACGCGTCGTCCGGGATCCAGTTGACCCCGCGCACGAAGACCGGGACGTCGTTGACCGACAACGCGAACGGGGTGCCGTGCTCGTCGGCTGTGGTGTCCAGCCGCACGGAGCGGAAGCCGATCCGGTGCGACCAGCTGTCCAGCGTGTCACCGTCCGGTGCGTGCACCGTCACCTCGATCGGGTGGCGCGCCTGGTCGCCGTACCCCCGGGGCCACCACAGCGCGGGCTCGCGGACGGTGAGGGTCAGCACGGCCGTGCGCTGCCCGGCCGGGACGACCACCTCGGCGCGGGCGCCGGCCACGGCGGCGCGGACGGTCAGCGGGACGTCCGCGACCCGCTCGACCTCGACGTGCACCTCGACCCGGCCGTCGCGACCGTCCATCGTGACCAGTGGGCGGACGCTGGCCAGTCGCGCGGTCGACCAGGCGTGCAGGGTGATCTCCTGCCAGATGCCGGCGGTGACCAGTGTCGGCCCCCAGTCCCAGCCGAAGTTGCAGGCCATCTTGCGGATGAAGTGAAACGGCTCCGGGTAGGCGTTCGGCCGGTCGCCGAGCCGCTCCTGCTGTGCCTCGGCGTAGCGGTACGCGGAGTCGAACGTGACGACCAGGTCGTTGTTCCCGTCGCGCAGCAGCTGTCGGACGTCGAACCGGTAGCCGCGGTGCATGTTCGCGGTGCGGCCGATCTCCACACCGTTGAGGGTGAGCGTGGCGACGGTGTCCAGGCCGGCGCAGACCAGGTCGACGCGCTCGTCGTCGCCCGCCCGGTGGACGAATGTGGTCTGGTAGACCCAGTCGGTGCGCCCGATCCAGGCCAGCGCCAGCTCGTTGTCGTCGAGGTACGGATCGGGGATCAGCCCTGCGTCGAGCAGATCGGTGTGTACGCAGCCCGGCACGGTCGCCGGCACGGACCGGCCGGCGATTCCCTCAGGCACCTGCGCTCCGGGGGCCGCTCGCACTGTCCAACCGTCGTAGAGTGCCTGTCGGCTCACGATGTCACAGCACCTTCCCGCATCGAAAGATGCCGACTGAACCGGATAAGTTGAGCCACGGTACGGTTCGGAATCCGGGCTGTCAACGGCCACAGAGCGAAGGAGCACGCCGGTGAAGCGGCCGACCATCGCCGACGTCGCCCAACGCGCCGGGGTGTCCAAGGGCGCCGTGTCGTACGCGCTGAACGGGCAGCCCGGCGTCTCCGAGGCCACCCGGCAGCGCATCCTGGCCATCGCCACGGAGATCGGCTTCAGCCGCAGCAGCGCCGCCCGCGCCCTCTCGGCCGCCACCGCGGGGGCGATCGGTCTGGCCCTGTGCCGACCGGCGCGGACCCTCGGCGTCGAGCCGTTCTTCATGGCGCTGATCAGTGGTGTCGAGGCCGAACTCTCCGCCCGCTCGTACGCGCTGACCCTCCAGGTGGTGGCCGACCCGGACGCCGAGATCGCTGTCTACCGGCGCTGGTGGGGCGAACGACGGGTGGACGGGGTGCTCGTCTGCGACCTGCGCACCGACGACCGTCGCATCCCCGCACTCGAACAGCTGCAACTGCCGGCGGTGGTGATCGGCGGCCCCGGCGGCACCGGTGAGCTGGCGAGTCTCTGGTCCGACGACGCCGCCGCGCTGACCGAGACGGTGGAATACCTGGTAGCGCTCGGGCATCGGCGGATCGCCCGGGTCGCCGGCCTGCCCGACCTGCTGCACACCGAGATCCGCACCGACGCCTTCGCTGCGGTTTGCCAACGGCTCGGCCTGGTCGACGCTGTCACCGTCTGGTCCGACTACACGGGCGAGGAGGGCGGCCGGGCCACCCGCCGGTTGCTCAGCTCGGCCGACCGACCCACAGCGGTCATCTACGACAACGACGTGATGGCCGTCGCCGGGCTCTCCGTCGCCCAGGAGATGGGCCTGACCGTGCCCGGCGATCTATCCATCGTGGCCTGGGACGACTCGCCGCTGTGCCGGCTGGTGCACCCGCCGCTGACCGCGCTCGGCCGCGACATCCCGGCGTACGGTGCGCACGCCGCCCGGCAACTGCTCGCCGTCGTCGCCGGGCAGCCGGCCGACCAGGTGCAGGACGAGACCGCCCACCTGACGCCGCGCGGCAGCACCGCACCGCCCCGGGACAGATGAACCGGTTCAGCGAGATGCTGAGGGGAACTCCTCGAAGTACGCCTCGACCCGCTCGGCCGTCGCCGGCCGGGCCAGCGCGAACCCCTGCCCGTACCGGCAGCCGCCCCGGCGCGCCCCCTCGACCTGGGTCGACGACTCCAACTCCTCGGCGACGATCTCGACGCCCAGCCGCTCGCCCACGTTGACCACCACGTCGATCAGCGGTGGTTGCCCGTCCGGCCGTGCGCCCACCAACTCCGGGCCCACCTTGAGCAGGTCGATCGGCAGGCGGCGAAGCTGGGCCAGCGAGGCGTGCTCGGCCCGGAAGTCGTCCAACGCGGTACGTACGCCCAGCGACCGCAGCCCGGCCAGCCGAGCCACCACGGTCGGCAGGTCACCGGCGACCCTCGGCTCGCTCACCTCCACCACCAGTCGCTCCGGCGGCACCCCGTAGGCGGCCAGCACGGCAGCGAGCCGCTGAACGAAGTCGGGCGTGGTCAGCTCCCGGGTCGTGACGTTGACCGCCATCCACAGCTCCCGGACACCCACCGACCAGTTGGACAACTGCCGGCAGGCCCGATCCAGCACCCACCACTCCAACTCGCCGACCAGGTCCAGGTCCTCGGCGACCGGCAGCAACTCGGCCGGGAGCACCGTGCCGAGCACCGGGCTGCGCCACCGCAGCAGCGCCTCCGCGCCCACCGGCTGCCCGTCGGCCAGGTCGACCACCGGCTGGTAGACGAGGTCCAGCTCGCCGCGCGCCACCGCACCGGGCAGCTCACGCTCCAGGTCGAGCCGGCGCACCAGCTGTTCCTCCAGGAACGCGTCGTACCACTCCACCCGGTCCCGGCCCAGCTGCACGGCCCGTCGTCGGGCCAGCTCGGCCTGCCGGAGCACGTCCGCCGGCCCGGCGCCGCTCACCTCGGCCAACCCGATGCTCGTCTGCACGCGCAACATCGCGCCGGCCAGCCGGTAGGGCGGGCTGAGCGCACTCAACAGTCGAGTGCCCAGCGCGTACGCCAGCACCGGGCCGGCGGCGGTGACCACCGCGAAGCCGGTACCCGTGCACCCGGTGACCAGATCGTCGGGGGCGATGACCGCGCGGGCCCGGTGCACCGCCTCGGCCAGCACGTCCTCCCGGGCCGTCGGGCCGAAACCCTCGGTGCCGTGTAGGTCCACCAGCAGCAGCGCGCCGGCCGGCGCCGGCACGTCGCCGATCGCGGCCAGGGCGTCCAGCAGGGCAGCCCGGTCGCCGGGGGCGCCGCTCGCCGTCGCGGGTCGCCGGTTGAGCCCCGACCAGGCGGAACTGTCATCAGGCGACCAGGTCGAGCCGCCACCCAACGCGGTGGCTGCGCCCTGCGGGACGGCGGGGCCTCGCTCGGGCGGCGGCTCCGGCGTGCCCGGCCAGCGGGCCGGGGCCGCACGGCGGTGCCGCAGCGACCGGCCGGCAGGTCGTCGATGAGCGGCCCGCCGAACGGACGTGGACGCGTCACCCGCGCGCAGTAGCTCCCGCAGCACCAGGGGCGGCACCGCCGCCAGGGCCAACAGCACACTCGTCTGGTCCGGTGCGCGGCCGGCGCCCAGGTGCAGACCCGCCGCCAGCAGCAGCAGCGCCGCGGGGAGCACCGACCGGGGCCAGGCCGCGGCGACCGACTCCACCGGCTCCGTCTCGTCCGCCGCATCCGCCGCGCCGACAGCGACGAGCAACATCCCGAACACCAACGGGGGTACGGCCAGCAGGGCCACCCGGCCGGCCGGCGCGGACGGCAACGTGGCCAGCAGAACCAGCCCGCCCACTGTGAGCAGGACGCCGCCCCGGCAGACCGCCGCACCGGAGCGTCGCCGTGGCCCCGCGAACGCGTTCAACGCGGCCATGCCCAAGCCGCCGAGCGTCAACGCGGCGACCAGCCCAACCGGGACCGGCAGGCCGTCCCGGGGCAGCAGCAACCAGCCGGCGAGGGCCAGACCGACGGCCGGGCCGGTCGACTCGACCAGCCACCGCAGTCGGACCGAGGCCGCCGGCCGCGATCGGCCGGGAAGCCGGTACAGACCGGCTGTCGAGAGGGCCGCCACGACCAGCGACCCGATCAGCACGGCGAGGGTGTGCCCGATGCCGGCCAGGGGCAGCACGACGGCGGTGAGACCCGCCGCCACCACCGCCGCGTCGAGCAGCACGCCCGCCGCACGCGGCGTCGGGTCAGTGCCGCGTCGGGAGGCCAGCCGGGAGAGTCGCAGCCCGGCGAGCGTGGCGCCGGCACCGGCGGCCAGCGCGATCACCACCGAGGGCGGGACCAGGTCGACGGCGGCGGCGAGGAGGAGCAGCGCCACCGCCACGGACGTGGCGGCCTCCGGTGCCGCACGGCGGGGGACGAGGACGCGGAACGGGTACGCGAGGAGCACGGCGGTCGCCTTCGTGAGGGGGCACGGGGGCGGTGCGGCGGTGCGGGAAATCGGACGTTGCGAGTCCGCTACCCACGATTGGCAACGATGGACGGCCGAATTGGTTACTTGCCGGTCACTCAGGGGAGACAACGACCTGTGTCACTGTACGGCGTACCGCACGCTGCCGGCACCGCCCGCCGCGAGCCGAAACAACCAGGAGTGGGATCATCGGAGGGTGAGTAAGCCCGACACGGTCCGCTTCCGGTACAACCAAGCCATCCTGGTGGCCGCGATCATCGCCTTCGTCGGCGCCCTGCCGCTGGCCAACGCCCGGGACTACCTGCTGCCGGTGCTGCTCGTCCCGCTCGCCGTCGCGCTGTGGGCCTGGCGGGCCGGCACCGACGCCGACAAGCGGGAGCTGCGCATCCGGGCGCTGGTCGGGCAGCGTCGGATCGCCTGGGACCAGGTCCTCGAGCTGACCACCGACCAGCGCGGGCGCGCGGTGGCCCGGCTCGACGACGGCCGCCAGGTCACCCTGCCGGCCGTCCGTGGGGCGGATCTGCCCCGACTGGTCGCGGCGACCGGCCAGCCGCTGCCGGAGGCTTCGGCGGAGACCCCCGGTCAGTAGCCGTCGACCACCGTGTTGATCAGCGGTTGCCCGGCGGCGAACCGGCGGACCTGATCACCCACTAGTCGGTAGGCCCGTGGCAACAACCCGCGCACCGACCCGCCGACGTGCGGGGTGAGCAGCACGTTCTGCATCTCCCAGAGCGGAGAGTCGGCGGGCAGCGGCTCCGGGTCGGTGACGTCCAGCGCCGCCGAGATCCGACCGGTGCCCAGCTCGGCGACGAGCGCCTCGGTATGCGCCACCGGGCCCCGGGCGGCGTTCACCAGCAGCGCCCCGTCCGGCATCGCGGCCAGGAACGCCTTGTCGATCAGGCCACGGGTCTGGTCGGTGAGCGGCACCAGCACCACCACCACGTCCGCGTCGGGCAGCAGCCGCGGCAACTCCTCGACGGCGTGCACCCCCTGCTCCGGGCGGGCCGTCCTGGCGACCAGTGTGAAACTCACGTCGAAGGGGGCGAGCCGGTCGCGCACCGCGGCGCCGATCGAGCCGGCGCCGATGATGAGCACCCGCTTGCCGGTCAGCTCGTCGGTCGGGGTGTTCTCCGCGAACGTCCAGCGCCGCTCGGCCTGCGCGCGGACGAACGCCGGAAACGCCCGCAGCTGGGTGAGGATCGCCGTGACGACCCACTCGGCGGTGGAGGGGTCGTGCACACCCCGGGCATCGCAGAGGGTGACAGCCGGCGGTGTCCGGCCGGCCCAGGCGTCCGCTCCGGCGGAGAGCAACTGCACCACCGCCAGGTCGGGCAGCTCCCGCAGCACCGCCGTCGCGTCCGAGCCACCCAGGAACGGCGGCACCCAGAAGCGAACGTCGGCCGCCTCGGACGGCATCCGGTCGGTCTGCTCGAAGACCTCCACTGTCACGTCGGCGGGCAGCTCGCCCAAGAGGTTCAGGCCGGCCTGGTGCGGAATCCATACCTTCACGTCCGCCGACGATAGTCCCCGACACCGCGGCCGGTGCAGGCACGGCGACGAACCGGCGTCCCGGGGGATGGCGCGTCGGCCCGGGGCGGGCGAGACTCAGCACACCGATGTTCGCCTCCGACCCGAACGAGGTATAACGAAGGGTCGGAGGGCCGGTCGGCCTCCGCCCCGGCAGACAGGTGCTCGATGACCGACGGCTCCCCCGGCCCCGCCCGGCGTTCGATCGCGCCACCTTCGGTGCTCGGCGACCCGGAGCGGCTGCGCGCGCTCGCCGACACCGGGCTCGACGCCGCCCCGGACGAGGCGTTCGACAGGTTCGCGCGGCTGGTCAGTGACCTGCTGGACGTGCCGGTCGCGCTGGTCTCCCTGGTCTCCGCCGACCGGCAGTTCTTCCCGGGCGCGGTCGGGTTGCCGGAGCCCTGGTCGGAGCGCCGCCAGACCCCGCTGAGCCACTCGTTCTGTCAGCACGTGGTGGACATCGAGGTGCCGATGGTGCTGCCGGACGCCCGGCTCTACCCCCGCGTCCGGGACAACCTGGCCATCGACGACCTCGGCGTGGTCGCGTACGCCGGGATGCCGCTGACCGACCTCTCCGGCCGGGTGCTCGGCTCGCTCTGCGCCATCGACAGCAAGCCCCGCGCCTGGACGGCCGCGCAGCTGCGGACCCTGGCCGACCTGGCCGCCGCCTGCTCGTCGGAGCTGCGGCTGCGGATCGCGCTCGACGGCGCGCAGGAGGCGCGGCGGCGTGTGGTGCAGGCGCACGGGCGGCTGGAGCTGCTGGCCGGGGTGAGTGAGACGCTGGCCGGCACCCTGGACGTGGGCACCGCGCTGCGCCGGCTCGCCGCCACAATGGTGCCGCTGCTCGCCGACTGGTGCCTGCTCACCCTGATCGGGCCGACCGGCCTGCCCCGCGAGGTGGTCTCGGTGCACCGGGACCCGGACCGCGCGGCGGACGTCGACCGCTTCGGCGATCTGCTGCGCACCGGGCTGAGCTCCGAGTCGATCATCCGGACGGTCCTGCGGACCGGCCAGCCCCGGCTGGGCAGCGTGGCGTCCCTGGCCGACGTGACGAGGGGTACCACCCACCCGGAGATGGCCTCCATCGCCAGCCGGCTGGGCATCGCCTCCTACCTGAGCGTGCCGGTGCGGGGCGTCGGCGGCACCGTGCTGGGGGCGATCACCCTCGTCAACGGCGGCCAACGTCAGCAGTTCGACGACCGGGACCTGCTCACCGCTGTCGACATCGGCCGTCGGGCCGGCCAGGCCGTCGGCAACAGCTCGATGTACGGCGAGCAGCGGCACGTCGCCGAGGTCCTGCAACACAGCATGCTGCCCCGACTGCCGGTGGTGACAGAGCTGGAGCTGGCGGCCCGCTACCAGCCGGCGGCCGACCGGGTGGAGGTGGGCGGTGACTGGTACGACGCCTTCGTGCAGCCCGACGGCGACGTGATCGTGGCGATCGGAGACGTCGCCGGGCACGACATCGAGGCGGCGGCGACCATGGGCCAGCTGCGCAACCTGGTGCGGGGCAACGCCTTCGGGCGGCCGGACGCGGTCGGGGCGTTGCTGAGCAACCTGGATGGCGCCATCCGTGGCCTGCGGCTGCCGATCGCCGCCACCGCGACGCTGGTCCGGATCTGTCCGCGGCGCGCCGGTGTGCACGAGATGACCTGGTCCAACGCCGGGCACCCGCCGGCCCTGGTGGTCCGCGTCGGCGGGGCGGTCGAGGTCCTGCAAGGCACACCGGAGCCGCTGCTCGGCCTGGCCCGTCCGTCGCCTCGGAGCAGCCACTCGACCAGCCTGGCCACCGGCGACACCCTGCTGCTCTACACCGACGGGCTGATCGAACGGCGGGACCGCTCCATCGACGAGGGGTTGGCCGAGTTGGCGGGCCGGCTGTCCGGCACCGACACGCTGCCCCTCGACGACCTGTGCGACCTGCTGCTCGCCTCGATCCGGCACCGTGAGGACGACACCGCGCTGCTGGCCGTACGGGCTCGGTGAGCGATCCACCGGGGACCATCGGACGGGTCCGTCGGCACCCGTTGCCACTCGACGGGCCCGGCCCGGCCGCGCAGCGGGCTACCCTGGGCCGGGTGAGAGCCCGTCCCCCGTACCCTCGCATCCACCGCCTCCGGGTGGCCCTCGCGGCGTCCTGCGCGGCGCTGCTCTTCACCGCCGGTTGCAGCTTCGGCGAGCCGGAGCCCGACCCGGCCGGCGAACCGCCCAACCTGCCGACCCCGTCCGCGTCGGCGAGCCCTGGCGGCGCCGGCCAGCAGGCGGTGGCGACAGTACTCGCCAAGGGTCTGCGGGTGCCGTGGGCGATCGCCTTCCTGCCGGACGGCGGCGCGTTGGTCACCGAACGGGACAACGGCCGGATCCTTCAGGTCGGGCCCGAGTCCGGGCCGGACGGGCTGCGGGTCCGCCCGCTCCAGACCATCCCCGACGTGGCGGCGGCGGGCGAGGGTGGCCTGCTCGGCATCGCCGTCTCCCCCGACTACGCCCGGGACCAGACGGTGTTCGTCTACTACACGACCGAGCGGGACAACCGGGTCGCCCGGCTGCGAATCGGCGGGCAGCCCACCCCGATCCTCACCGGCATCCCCAAGGCCAATGTGCACAACGGCGGTGGGCTGGGCTTCGGCCCGGACAAGCAGCTCTACGTCAGCACCGGTGACGCTGGTCAGCGCCCCCTGTCCCAGGACGCGAAGAGCCTCGGCGGCAAGATCCTCCGGATCACCCCGGACGGCAAGCCCGCCGCCGGCAACCCGTACCCCAACTCCCCGGTCTGGTCCCTGGGGCACCGCAACGTCCAGGGTTTCGCCTGGGACGCCGCGAAGCGGATGTACGCCGTCGAGTTCGGCCAGAACACCTGGGACGAGATCAACCAGATTACTAAGGGCGGCAACTACGGCTGGCCGAAGGTCGAGGGTCAGGCCGGCGACAAGCGGTTCACCGACCCGATCGCGCAGTGGGCGACGTCGGACGCGTCCTGCTCCGGTCTGGCCGCCACGGACCGGCTGCTGGTCACCGGTTGCCTGCGCGGCAAGCGCCTCTGGGTGATGGAGCTGACCGACACCGGCACCCTGCTCGGTCAGCCCAGTGAGCTGCTCACCAACCGCTACGGTCGGCTGCGCGCGGTGGCCGCGGCACCGGACGGGTCGCTCTGGGTGAGCACCTCCAACCACGACGGCCGGGGCGACCCGGCGGGCGACGATGACCGGCTCCTGCGGGTGGTCTTCGCGGGTGGTGACGGCGGACGCAGCTGATTGCGTCACCATCCGTTCAGGTTTGCCAAGATCTTCCGACGGGCAGGTCAGACTTTCAGCATGGACGGGCAACGCGACGAGCGGCACGACGACGCCGATGACCGGGACAACCCGGTGACCGGCGACGATCAGCCGCGCCCGACGGGTTGGTGGGTCGGCGCCGCCGGCCCGCTGCGCCGCCTCGGGCTGATCGTCGCCGTCCTCGCCGTGGCCCTGGCCGGGGCGGTGCTCGGGGTGCTGGCCGGTGGCCAGGTGAGCACCGACATCGGCCCGTTCCGGGCCAATCTCAGCATCTCCCCCGCCCGGGACGGCGGCACCACCGTCGACATCCCGCCGCTCGGCGCGCTGCTGCTCGACAGCCACGACGGGCCGACCCATCTCACCGTCCGGCTGGGCGCCCTCGACCAGGGGCGCACCGAGGCGCTGATCGACGACCCCGCCAGCATCAGCCGGGCCAGCCAGAGCGCCGTGGAGGACGTCCGCTCCGGGGTGATGCGCCTCGGCCTGCGTACCCTCGGCGCGTCGGTGCTGGTCACGTTGATCCTGGCTGGGCTGATCTTCCGTGACGTCCGGCGCACCGCCTGGGCGGGTGGGCTGGCGCTGCTGGTCACCGCCAGCAGCCTCGGCACGGCGGCGGCGACACTTCGCCCGCAGGCCATCGAGGAACCACGCTACGAAGGGCTGCTGGTCAACGCGCCGGCCATCGTCGGTGACGCCCGCCGGATCGCCAACGACTACACCAAGTACTCGGAGCAGTTGCAGCGCCTGGTCGGCAACGTCAGCCAGCTCTACACCACCGTCTCGGCGCTACCGCTGTTGGAGCCGACCCCGGGCACCACCCGGGTGCTGCACGTCTCCGACATGCACCTCAACCCGACCGGCTGGCAGCTGATCCGGACTGTGGTGGAGCAGTTCGGCATCGACGTGGTGGTCGACACCGGGGACATCACCGACTGGGGCAGCGAGCCGGAGGCCTCCTTCGTCGCCTCGATCGGCCTGCTGAAGAAGCCGTACGTCTTCATCCGGGGCAACCACGACTCCGGCAAGACCGCCGCCGCTGTGGCCCGCCAGCCGAACGCGATCGTGTTGAACAACACGACCACGACGGTCGCCGGGCTGACCATCGCCGGCATCGGCGACCCGCGCTTCACCCCGGACAAGAACACCTCCCCGGCCGGCAGCGGGTTGACCCAGCAGGTGGCCGACCAGGTGATCGGGGCCGGCAACCAGCTCGCCGCGACGGTCCGCAGCTCACCGCGACCGGTCAACATCGCTCTCGTGCACGACCCGGCGTCGGCCGGGCCGCTCGCCGGCACCTGCCCGCTGGTGCTGGCCGGGCACACCCACGCCCGGCAGGTAACCAAGCTGCCGCAGGCGCCCGGGCAGCAGCCCACGGCGCTCCTGGTGGAGGGCTCCACCGGCGGCGCCGGGCTGCGCGGTCTGGAGGGCGAGAAGCCCACCCCGCTGTCGATGAGCGTGCTCTACTTCGACCAGCAGAAGCTGCTCCAGGCGTACGACACCATCACCGTCGGCGGCACCGGGCAGGCCCAGGTCAACCTGGAACGGCGCCTGGTGGAGAACCCGACCGGCGGTGTCCCCGCCACACCCACACCCACGCCGAGCGGCGGTGTCCCCGCCACACCCACACCCACGCCGACCGGCTGAGCCGACGTCGACGCCCGCCGGCGGACCAGCGGGCGCCGACGGGTCAGCGGAGGGCGATGGCGGCCAGTGCAGCGTTGACGATGCTGCCGGGCAGCAGGTCGTGCAGTTCGTACAGCTCGGCGACGCTGCCGGACTGGCCGAACTCGTCCACCCCGAGCGGCACCGCCGGTGCGCCGACCGCCGAACCGAGCCAGGCCATCGCGTGCGACGCGGCGTCGTGCACTGTCACCACCGGCACCCGATCGGCGAACGCGGACCGCAGCGCGCCCGGCACGCTGGGCACCGTGGCCGTCCGTACGCCCTGGCGCAGGGTGCGCTGCCAGGCCCGGTAGAGCCGGTCCAGCGAGGTCACGTCCACCACGTGCGCGGCAATGCCCTCGTCGGCCAGTTCCGCGGCGGCGGCCAGCACCTCGGGCAGGACCGCGCCGGAGGCGGCCAACTGCACCACCGGGGCGTCGACCAGATGCGGGTACGCCTGGTGCGCATCGACCAGCCGGTACGCCCCGGCAACGACCTGCCGGCGCAGCACCGCGTCGCCGAGCCGGGCCCGGGCCGCCTCGAACGGCGCCTGGTCCAGTGGTCGGGTGCTCAACCGGAAGTAGTACGCGCCGTCCTCGGCGGGTGCGGCGGTCGCGGCCGGGGCCGACCCACCGGCGATCTGACCGAGCGCGTCGCAGAGCAGCCAGTCGAGGGTGGCCGCGTACGCCGGCTCGATGAAGGTCACCCCGGGCAGTTCCAGGCCGACCGACGCGGTGATCGTGGACTGGTGGGCGCCGCCCTCCGGGGCGAGGGTGATGCCGGACGGGGTGCCGGCCACCACGAACCGGGAGCCGGAGTAGGTGCCGTACAGGAAGGCGTCGAGGCCGCGCAGCACGAACGGGTCGTAGACAGTGCCCACCGGCAGCAGCGGCTGCCCGGACAGGTCCCAGGACAGCCCTAGCTGGCCGAGCAGCAGGAACAGGTTCATCTCCGAGATGCCCAGCTCGATGTGCTGCCCAGCGGGGCTCTCCGTCCAGCGCAGCATCCGGTCCTCGGTCCAGGAACGCTGCTCGGTGGGGGCGAACACCCCGGTCTTGTTGATGAACCCGGCGAGGTTGGTGGAGGTGGCCACGTCCGGGGCGGTGGTGACCAGGTAGCGGCCCACCTCCCGGTCCCGCGCCAGGTCCACCAGCACCCGACCGAAGGCCTCCTGCGTGGAGATCGGCTTGTTGGCGCGTACTCCGGTGCTTTCCGGGACGGTGACGCCCAGCGCACGCTCGCGCGGCGCGCGGGACAGCGCCTCCCGGCGGGCGCCGGCCTGGATCCCGGCGGGTGACGCCGGGTCGAGGCGGTCCCACTCGGTGTCGGCGGTCAACCCCTGCGCGGCGCGCAGCGTGTCGACCTGCTCCGAGCTGAGCAGCGCGGAATGGTTGCGCGGATTGCCGGCGATGGGCAACCCCCAACCCTTCACGGTGTACGCGAAGACGACGCTGGGCCGGTCGGTGACCGCGTCGCACTGGGCGTACGCGTCCAGCATCGCCTGAAGGTCGTGCCCGCCCAGGTCGGTGACGAGCGGGCCGAGTTCCTCGTCGGAGACGTCGGCGATCAGCTCCGCAATGCCGGTCGGAGCGCCGTCCAGGAACTGCTTGCGCAGCGCCGGCCCGACCAGCCCGAACAGCGACTGGTACTGCTCGTTGGGCATCGCGTCGATCCAGTCGCGCAGCGCCTCGCCGCCCGGCCGGGCGTACGCCTCGGCGAGCCGGCGGCCGTACTTGACCTCCACGACGTGCCAACCGGCCGCCTCGAACTGGCCCCGCCACTGGTTGATCCGGATGCCGGGAACCACCCGGTCCAGCGACTGGCGGTTGAAGTCGACCAGCCACATGACGTTGCCCAGCCCGGTGGTCGCCGGGTCGGCCACAGCCTCCCAGATGTTGCCCTCGTCCAGCTCGGCGTCGCCGATCAGCGCCACGAACCGGGAGTGCGGGCGGGCCCCGAAGTGCGCGTCGACGTACCGCCGGGTGGCGGCGGCGAAGAGCGGCGCCGCCGCGCCCAGGCCGACCGAACCGGTGGAGAAGTCCACCTCGTCCGGGTCCTTGGTGCGCGACGGGTACGACTGGAGGCCGCCACGGGCCCGCAGCCGGGGCAGGTAGGAGCGGTCCAGGTTGCCGAGCAGGTACTGGATGGCGTGGAACACCGGGGACGCGTGCGGCTTCACCGCGACCCGGTCCTCGGCGTCCAGGTGCGCGAACCAGAGCGCGGTCATCGCCGTGACCAGGGAGGCGCTGGACGCCTGGTGGCCGCCGACCTTCACACCGTCGCCGGTGGCCCGGTCATGGTTGGCGGCGTCCACGATCCGGGTGGCGAGCCAGAGGACCCGCCGCTGGATCTCGTCGAGGACATCGAGGTCGTGCTGGGTCACGGTGGCTCCATCCAGGCGTCGCCGTTGACGCCCTCGCGAGGGGTGCGGGGTGGCCGCGTGGTCGACAGGGGGTGGCGGCAGGCCGCCGCCGGGTCGCGGCGGCGGCGTGCTCGGGTGGGTGTCAGCCCTGGACGCCGAGGCGCTCCAGAATCAGCTCACGCAGGGTCTTCGCGTCGGCCTGACCCCGGGTGGTCTTCATGACCGCGCCGACCAGCGCACCGACCGCCGCGACCTTGCCACTGCGGATCTTGTCGGCGATGCCGGGGTTCGCGGCGATCGCCTCGTCCACAGCGGCGGTCAGCGCGCCGGTGTCCGACACGACCTCCAGGCCCCGGCTGGTCATGATCTCGGTGGGCGAGCCCTCGCCGTCGACCACGCCCTCCAGCACCGTGCGGGCCATCTTGTCGTTGAGCTTGCCGGCGTCGACCAGCCCCTGAAGCTCGGCGACCTGGGCGGGCGTCGCGCCGATCTCGGCCAGCTCCACACCGCTCTCGTTGGCCCGGCGGGACAGCTCACCCAGCCACCACTTGCGGGCCGCCGCCGGGGTGGTGCCGGCGGCCACGGTGGCCTCGATCAGCTCGACCGCGCCGGCGTTCAGCACCGACTGCATGTCCAGGTCGGACAGGCCCCACTGCTCCTGGAGCCGACGCCGGTGCACCCGGGGCAGCTCCGGCAGGGCGGCCTTCAGCTCGGCGACCCAGGCCTGGTCCGGGGCGATCGGCACCAGATCAGGCTCGGGGAAGTACCGGTAGTCGGTGGCCGTCTCCTTCGAGCGACCCGGGGTGGTGTCACCGGTGTCCTCGTGGAAGTGGCGCGTCTCCTGGGTGATCCGGCCGCCCGCGTCCAGCACCGACGCCTGCCGCAGCATCTCCGAGCGGACCGCCCGCTCCACCGACCGCAGCGAGTTGACGTTCTTCGTCTCGGTACGGGTGCCCCACTCCGCGCCCGGAAGGTTGAGCGAGGTGTTCACGTCGCAGCGCAGCGAACCCTCCTCCATCCGCACGTCGGACACGCCGAGGGTGCGGATCACGTCGCGCAGCTCGGCGACGTACGCCTTGGCCACGTCGGGGGCGAGCGCACCGGTGCCCGTGATCGGCTTGGTGACGATCTCGACCAGCGGGATGCCGGCCCGGTTGTAGTCGACCAGCGACTCCGTAGCGCCGTGGATGCGGCCCGTGGCGCCGCCGACGTGCAGCGTCTTGCCGGTGTCCTCCTCGAGGTGCACCCGCTCGATCTCGATCCGGACCGTCTCGCCGCCCACCTCGACGTCCAGGTAACCGTCGACGCAGATCGGCTCGTCGTACTGGCTGATCTGGAAGTTCTTCGGCATGTCCGGGTAGAAGTAGTTCTTCCGGGCGAACCGGCACCACTCGGCGATCGAGCAGTTCAACGCCAGGCCGATCCGGATGATCGCCTCGATGGCCGCCTTGTTGGCCACCGGCAGCGAACCGGGCAGGCCCAGGCACACCGGGCAGACCCGGGTGTTCGGCTCGCCGCCGAAGTCGGTCGGGCAACCACAGAACATCTTGGTGTTCGTGCCCAGCTCGACGTGGGTCTCCAGGCCGATCACCGGTTCGAAGCGCGCAACGACCTCGTCGTACGCGGGCAGTGTCGTGGTCATGAGACGCTCCAGGCGCGATCCGGGACAGAACCTGTCCAGCCTAATGGGGTTGCCCGATCAATCCTCGGCCGGGTTTCGTCCGGCGTGCGTGGCGTTACCGACAGCGGGGTACGGAACGACCATGACGAATACGGGGAGAGAGCGGGGAATGCAGGTCCGACCGGTGCTCGTCGGGGTGGTCGCGGTGTGGGCGGTGGCCGTCGTGGTGACCCTGGTCAGCTGGTTCGCCTCCGGAGAGGACCGTAACCCGGACACGGCCGCCGAGTTGGTGATCGCCATGGTGTTGCCCGGGGTGGTGGCGGTGGCGATCGCGTACGCCGTCGTGCACCTGGTGAACCGGCGGCGTCGGAATCAGGGGCGGCCGTGACGAGCGGGGGACGTGTCGCCTCCGACGAGCAGGTGCCGTTGGGGCGGCACCGCCGCAGCACGTACGCCGTCGCCGCGGCCGTCGTGGTCGGCGCGGCCGCGATGGGCACCGCCGCGATGGTCGACGGTGACACCGGTGGGTCCGGCCTCCTCGCGGCGTTCGCGCTGATGCTGATCCCGCCGCTGGTCGGCGCGGTCGCGGCCCTCGTCTTCGGCCGTCGGCTGATCAGGCGGATGCCCCGGACGGCCGGTGACGACCCGGCGACCAGGCGGCGGATCGGCCAGGCGTTGCGCGACGGGTCCACCGACGACCCTCGTCTGGACGCGCTGGCTCGCAGGGAGGCCCGACTCCGAGTCGGTCAACGCTGGCTGCTGTGGCTGTTCGCGGTGGTCGCCGTCACCCAGGTGTCGGCCCTGGTGAGCACGGTCAACCCGTTCAGCCGCGTGCTGGCCGTAATGCTGATCCTGCTCATGGTGGGTGCCGCCTGGTATCGCTGGCGTGGTCTGCGGGAGGCCCGCCGCTACCTCGCCGGGCCGCCGAGCCAGCCCTGATCGACGCCCAACCCGTCCAGACGCGCGATCGGCGCCGAGGGACATGTCCCTCGGCGCCGATGCGGTGACATCCGGTCTAGAGCGCCGGCGGGGTGAACGTGCCGACTGCGGACTCCAACGCGGCGGCGACCCGGTACATCCGGTCGTCGGCCATCGTCGGGGCCATCACCTGGAGACCGACCGGCAGCCCCTCGGAGAGCCCACAGGGCACCGAGATGCCCGGCCCGCCGTACAGGTTGGTCGGAATCGTGTACAGGTCGGCCAGGTACATCTGGTACGGGTCGGCGGTCCGCGCGCCCATCGGGAACGCCACCGACGGGGTGGTCGGCGAGATCAGCGCGTCGACCCGCTCGAACGCGGCGGTGAAGTCCCGGGTGATGAGCGTCCGGACCTTCTGCGCCTGCCCGTAGTACGCGTCGTAGTAACCCGACGACAGCGCGTACGTGCCGATCATGATGCGGCGCTTGACCTCCGGGCCGAAGCCGGCCTCCCGGGTCAGCGACATGACCTCCTCCAGCGACCGGTTGCCGTCGTCGCCGACCCGCAGGCCGAACCGGACGCCGTCGAACCGGGCCAGGTTGGAGGAGCACTCGCTCGGGGCGATCAGGTAGTACGCCGGCAGGGCGTACGCGAACGTCGGGCAGGACACCTCGACGACCTCGGCGCCCATCTTGGTCAGCGCGTCGACCGACTCACGGAACGCGGCCATCACGCCCGGCTCGGCACCCTCGCCGACGAACTCGCTCACGATGCCGAGCCGCACACCGGTCAGGTCACCGGTAGCGCCGAGCTTCGCCGCCGCCACCACATCCGGCACCGGCTGCGGAATCGAGGTGGAGTCGCGCGGGTCGTGCCCGCCGATCACCTGGTGCAGCAGGGCCGCGTCGAGCACCGTACGGGCACACGGGCCCGGGGTGTCGAGCGACGAGGAGAAGGCCACCAGCCCGTAACGGGAGGTGCCGCCGTAGGTGGGCTTGGCGCCCACGGTGCCGGTGACCGCCCCGGGCTGGCGGATCGAGCCGCCGGTGTCCGAACCGATCGCCAGCGGAGCCTCGTACGCGGCCAGCGCGGCGGCGCTGCCACCACCCGAGCCACCCGGGATCCGGCTGAGGTCCCACGGGTTGTGCGTCGGGCCGTACGCCGAGTATTCGGTGGAGGAGCCCATCGCGAACTCGTCCATGTTGGTCTTGCCGAGCATCACCGTGCCGGCCTCCCGCAGCCGCTGCACGATCGTCGCGTCGTACGGCGGGCGCCAGCCCTCCAGGATCTTCGACCCCACTGTGGTGGGTATGCCCCGGGTGGCGAGCACGTCCTTGACGGCGACCGGCACGCCCGCGAGCGGGCCCAACTCCTCGCCGGCGGCCCGGCGCTCGTCCACCGCACGGGCCGCGGCGAGCGCGCCGTCGGTGTCGACGTGCAGGAAGGCGTGCACCCGGTCGTCGACAGCGGCGATCCGGTCCAGGTGCGCCTGGGTCACCTCGACGGCGGAGGTCTCGCCCCCCGCGACCAGGCTCGCGATCTCCGTCGCGGTCATCTTGATCAGATCGCTCATGCCGTCACTCCGCTTCGCTCCACGACGCCATGAGGCACCACGGCGCTGCACTGCTGACTCGCTCGCTGGCGCTCGCTCATGAGGCCACATCCTCGGTCAGGATCCGCGGTACGCGGAACCGCTGGTCCTCGGCGTCGGGCGCGCCCGACAGCGCTTCCTCCGGAGTCAGGCACGGCGTGACGACGTCCTCGCGGAAGATGTTGGTCAGCGGCACCGAGTGCGAGGTCGGCGGGATGTCCGCGGCGGCGACCTCGCCGACCTGGGCGACCGCCTGGAGGATCACGTCGAGCTGGCCGGCGAACGTGTCCAGCTCCTCCTCGGTGACGGCGAGCCGCGACAGGCGCGCCAGGTGCGCGACCTCCTCGCGGGAGATGGCGGCCATCCGTGCCCCCTTCTGAATTCCTGCTGGTCGGGCGGTGTGCCGGCCGCGCGACAGGTGGAGCGTGACACGCGGTGACCGGAGCGAGTCTATTGTTCCGCTCCGGTGCCGCGTCCCCGACTCCCCCTCCAGCGACCCTCGCGCCGGGTCAGCGGGTGGGGCGGCGGGCGGCATCCGGCTGCGGGTGCCCGCCGGTCGGGCGGACCGGCCGGTACCGGGCCAGCCAGGTGACCAACTCCTCGGCCGGCATCGGCCGGGCGTAGAACCAGCCCTGAGCGGCGTCGCAGCCGGCGGCGTGCAGCATCCGCCAGGTTCGCTCGTCCTCGACACCCTCGGCGACCACCCGCAGCCCCAGCGCGCCGGCCAGCTCGATCATCGACCGGACGATCGCCGCGTCGTCGGCGTCCTCGGCCATGCCGAGGACGAACGATCGGTCCACCTTCACCTCGGACAGTGGCAACCGGCGCAGGTGCTGGAGCGAGGAGTAGCCGGTGCCGAAGTCGTCCAGCGCGATGGCCACGCCGATCCGGTGCAGCCGGGAGATGGTGGCCAGCACCCGACGCGGGTCGGCCATCAACGCGCCCTCGGTGATCTCGACCTGGAGCCGCTCGGCCGGCACCCCGTAGCGGGCCAGCCGGTCGGCGATCTGGTCGGCGATCTCGCCGGTGTGCAGGTCGCGCACGCTCACGTTCAGCGCGGCGCGCAGGCCGATCCCGGCCACCGACCACTTGGCGAGCTGCTCCACCACGTCGTCGACGACACGACGGGTGAGCAGTCGCATCACGGCGCTCTGCTCGGCGACCCGGATCAGTTCCTCCGGGTCGACCATGCCCCGCCGGGGGTGCCGCCACCGCAGCAGGGCCTCGACGCCGACCACCTCGCCGGTCGCGATGGCGATCTGCGGCTGGTAATACATGGTGATTTCCCCGGCGTCGTCGGCCGGCTCGTCGTCCGCGTGCGCCCACCCGGTCGGTTCGAGTGGCTGCCCGGGCGCACCCGGGCCGACGTCCCGCCGCCCCCCGGTGCGACCCTTGCCCACCGCGCTCCCGTTCGGGGACCGCCGACCGATCCCGCCGCCGGCGCGCCGCTCCCGGGCCGGGCCGGAACGGGTGCCGGCGACTGTGGCACGGGCGTTGCGGCCCCGGATCGGGTCGGCTCCGGTGGCGATCCGGTTGATCAGCTCATCGGAGTGCGCCAGCTCGGCGTCGGTGCGTCGACGGCGCGCCCACCACCGGCCAGATCCCGGTGGTGCCGGGGCGAGCGTCGGCGCCGGGTCCGCCGCCGGCACGGACCGGCCCGGCGCCGCGGTGGGCAGCACGCCCTCGGCCGGGGCGCCGGTGGGCAGTGCCGCCCCGTCACCGCCGCGCACCTCCGCCGACGCGACAAGGGGTACGTCGGCCGTCCGCTCGGCGTCGCTCGGCGCACCGTGCCGACCGGTCCCGTCCGGCTGCGCACCCTCGCCCTGGCCCTGACCTGCCGGCTCGGCGTCGGCGTGGAACGGCGCCTCGGTCGACGGGCTGGCCTCCAGTACGCGACGCAGGTCGGCGAGGAGGCCGAGTCGCTCGGCCGAGTTGTGGTCGGACTCCGGGGCGTACACGGCCACCGTGTCGTTGCGGTGCTTGGCGTCGTACATCGCGACGTCGGCGTGGCGCATCAGGGTGGCGAAGTCCTCGCCGTGCTCCGGGAAGAGGGCGATCCCGATCGACCCGCCCACGTCCAGCGGCAGCCCGTCGAGCGGCACCGGCTCGGCCAGCGCCTGGACCACCCGGTCGGCCAACTCCCGCGCCTGACCGACGTCGGTCAGCCCCGTCATCACGATGGCGAACTCGTCACCACCGAGCCGAGCGATCATCTGTGGTCGGGGCTGCATGTCGGTGAGCCGGGCGCTGACCTCGACCAGCAGCCGGTCGCCCACGGCGTGCCCGAGGGCATCGTTGACGTTCTTGAAACGGTCCAGGTCGATCAGCAGGAGCGCGAGCTGCCCGTCAGGTTCACCACGGGCGGTCCGCTCGGCATGCAGGTGCACCTGCTCGGCAACCTCGGCCAGCAGGGCCTTGCGGTTGGGCAGCCCGGTCAGCGGGTCGGCGGCGGCGAGGTGCTGCTGTTCGTTCGTCAACCGCGCCATCCGGTAGACGGCGAAGAGCGGCACCAGCACCAGCGGGATCAGCGCGGCGCTGACCCGCGCCGCCGCGACCAGCACCGGGGCGAGCAGCAGCAGTGAGCCGGTGGAGAGCAACTCGAAGCCGAGGCCCTGGCGGACGGTGGGCCACCAGCGGTCCCCGAACCGCAGCCGCACCGCCCAGCTGACCAACCCGTAGTTGACGACGAACCAGGCGAGCGCGGCACCGCCGACGGCGGCCACGTCGGTCCAGTGCAACCGCCCGCCGGAGAAGATCGTGCCCGAGCCGAGCTGAATCACCCCGTACGCGGCGGCGAGGGCGCAGGCGTACTGGCCGACGTTGAACGCCGTGCGCCACGCGGCGTGCCGCATCCGCCAACCCGAGACGACGACGCCCACCGCCTGCACCACCACCGCCGGGCCGAGACCCCAGCCGAGAAGGATCGCGAAGGTGAAGCAGGTGGACGGGAACACCGCCGACGTCTGCCGGCGCCCCGGTGGCACGAACGGGCGCGCGTCGCAGACCACGGCGAGCGCGGCCATCGTCCAGAACGCCACCGGCAGCTGGGACAGCTCACCGGGGAGCGTCGCGAGTGGAACGGCGGCGGTCAGCGCGGCGACCGCCAGGATGCCGGCGACGAAGGCGGCGAACGGTGCGACCCGTCCCGCAGGAAGCGAGTTGCGTGGGTCGGCGACCTCCACCACACCTCCCGACCGACCATCGGCGTGCCGGTGCGCACGCCGTGACCCAATGAAACGCCCTCGGCCCCCAGTTTCCCGGTATGACAGTCACGAATCGGTCGTAGTCGTAATTAAGTTGGTATACGCGGCCAGTCGCCGCGACCAGCCGTCGGCGGGGTCAGCCGCCCAGCTGAGCGACGTCCCGGGCGGCGTCCGGGCCCGCGTCCAGCAGGAGCCGGAACCCGTCCTCGTCGAGCACCGGCACCTTGAGACTGGCGGCCTTGTCGGCCTTCGACCCGGGGTTGTCCCCCACCACCACGAAGCTCGTCTTCTTGGAGACCGACCCGCTGACCTTGCCGCCCCGGCTCTGCACGGCCTCGGCGGCCTGGTCGCGCGAATAGCCGGCGAGTGTGCCGGTCACCACCACCGTCATCCCCTCCAGCGGGCGCGGCCCCTCGTCGACAGCCTCCTCGGCCATCCGCACGCCGGCCTCGGCCCACTTGCGGACCACCTCGCGGTGCCAGTCCACAGCGAACCACTCCCGGATGCTGGCCGCGATGGTCGGCCCGACGCCGTCGACGGAGGACAGCTCCTCCTCGGTGGCCGCATCGATGGCGTCCATCGAACGGAAGTGCCGGGCGAGTGCCTGGGCCGCGGTCGGGCCGACGTGCCGAATGGAGAGCGCCACCAGCACCCGCCACAGGTCCCGTTCCCGGGCGACCGCGAGATTGTCCAGCAACTTGGTGGCGTTGCTGCCCAGGCTGCCGTCCTTGTTGACGAAGAACGGCGACCGGGACAACTGCTCGGCGTCGAGGTGGAAGAGGTCGCCCTCGTCGCTGATGATCTCCGCGTCGAGCAGGGCGGCCGCGCCCTTGTAACCGAGCACCTCGATGTCGAACCCACCCCGGCCGGCGAGGTGGAACACCCGCTCCCGCAACTGCGCCGGGCAGCTGCGGGTGTTGGGGCAACGGATGTCCACGTCGCCCTCCTTCGACGGCGCGAGCGGGGTGCCGCAGGCCGGGCAACTGGTGGGCATGACGAACGGCCGGGCATCGGCGGGCCGCAGGTCGACCACCGGGCCGAGCACCTCCGGGATCACGTCGCCGGCCTTGCGCAGCACCACCGTGTCGCCGATCAGCACCCCCTTGCGCTCCACCTCGCGGGCGTTGTGCAGGGTCGCGAGCGCGACTGTGGAGCCGGCCACGCGCACCGGCTCGAGCACGGCGAACGGGGTGACCCGGCCGGTGCGCCCCACGTTGACGTCGATGTCGAGCAGCTTGGTGGTGACCTCCTCCGGCGGGTACTTGAAGGCGATCGCCCAGCGGGGGGCACGACTGGTCGACCCGAGCCGGCCCTGAATGGAGACCGGGTCGACCTTGACCACCACGCCGTCGATCTCGTGCTCGACGTCGTGCCGGTGCTCGGCGTAGTAGGCGATGAACTCCGCCACGCCGCCAAGGTCCGGGACGACCCGCCACCGGTCGCTGGTCGGCAACCCCCACGACTTGAGTGCCGCGTACGACTCGGACTGTGCCCTGGGCTGGAACCCCCGGCGGGCGCCGATGCCGTGCACGACCAGGCGCAGCGGCCGGGTGGCGGTGACCCGTGGATCCTTCTGTCGCAGGCTGCCGGCGGCGGCGTTGCGGGGGTTGGCGAAGGGCGCCTTGCCCTGCTCCACCAGACCCGCGTTGAGATCGGCGAACGCGGCGATCGGGAAGTAGATCTCGCCCCGGACCTCCACCAGCTCGGGGATGTCCGGGAATTCGGCGGACGGGACGAGCTGGCCGGGCACGTCCCGAATGCTGCGTACGTTTGCCGTGACGTCCTCACCGGTGCGCCCGTCGCCCCGGGTGGCGGCCCGAACCAGCCGGCCGTTCTCGTAGGTCAGGTTGATCGCCAGCCCGTCGACCTTCAGCTCGCACAAGTAGGGCACCGGGCCGCCCGCGTCCCGTTCGACCCGCTCGGCCCAGGCCGCCAACTCCTCGTCGGCGAAGGCGTTGTCGAGCGAGAGCATCCGTTCGGCATGGGTGACAGGGGTGAAGTCGGTGGAGAACGTGCCGCCCACCCGCTGGGTCGGCGAATCCGGCGTCCGTAGCGCCGGAAACTCCGCCTCCAGTGCCTCCAACTCGCGCAACTGCCTGTCGAAATCGGCGTCCGGGATGGTCGGCGAGTCCAGGACGTAGTAGCGGTACTGGTGCTCGGTCAACTCCTGGCTGAGCGCGGCATGCCGCTCCCGGGCCTGCGGCGTCGGCTCAGCCCCGGCCGCCGCCTCCTGCGCCGGGCTGACCTGCTGACCGATCTGCTCCTCGGACACACCGCCACCTTCGGACACGCCTGCGACCTCCCTGATCACGCTACTCCGGCACCGTATCGGGCCGGTGGGACAATCCGCCGCCCGCCCGCGCCCAGAGCGACCCCACCCTCAGCCGCCGTCCCATGATCAGCATGATCCACCCTTCCCGCGATCTTGCATTTGCTGTCGCGGCATAGGGGGCGTTCCGTGCATCTCGGCGACCGAAAATGCAAGATCGGCGCGGGCGGGGAGGCTGCGGTGTGGTTGGCGGGCGACACGGGCGGCGGCGTGCAAGGATCGCCGGACGGCGCGACCGGCGGTCGCCGGGACGCGGAGGTACGGAGGTACGGATGCCCGAGGCACTGCTCTGGGCGGTGGCGATCCTGCTGGCGGTGGCCGCCGGCTGGGCGTGGAACAGTTGGCGGCACCGGGTGGCCAACCGGCGTCCGGGCAACCGGCCGGGTCGGGGCGGCACCGGCGGCAGTCGTTCCAGCCCGCCACGGCCCCGTGGCGCCGAACGGCCGTCCACCAAGCCCCGCTCGCGCGACACCGACCGGCACGGCGACACCCCGGCGCCCGGTGAGATCTGGTGGGCCGACGTGCCGTACGCCGACGGCAGCGGGTCGAAGGTGCGCCCGTGTCTGGTGCTGCGCGCCGACTCCCGGGGCGCCGACGTCCTGAAGATCACCAGCCAGGACAAGAGCGACCGGGACGACCACGTGCGGATTCCCATCCGGGACTGGGACCCGGGCGCGGAGCACGACAGCTACCTCAGCCTCACCGAGCCGATCCGACTCAGCTCGGCCGCCTTCGCCGACCACGCCGGCCGCTGCGACGCCGACCTGTGGCGGAAGGTTCGCAGCCTGCGTCACCTCCCCACCCCCTGACCGCCCTCGTGGCCGCTCGCCGCTTTTGATCAACTCGGGTTCCTGAAAGTCGCGGAGTCCCGAAGCCCCGGATGCCCCGACTTTCAAAACCCCGAGTCGATCATGGCTGCACCGGCCGCGCAGGCCGCGCCCGGATCAGTCCCAGGTCGCGCCGAGCGTGGCCAGTTGGTCCGCGTACTCGATGCGGTTGGCCCATTCGCGCGGCCAGGCGGTCATGCCGACGGCCGCGCCCACGAACGCGCCGGCCAGAGCAGCGATCGAGTCGGAGTCACCGGCGGTGGTCGCGCCCCGGGCCAGCGCCGCGACCGGGTCGTCGGCGTGCCGTACGGCGCAGAGCAGCGCGGTGGCCAGCGCCTCCTCGGCCACCCAGCCCTCCCCGGTGGCCTGACACGGGTCACCGCCGTCGTCCGGCTGCGCCAGGGTGGCGGTCAGCCGGCCCAGCACCGCCAGGCACTCGTCCCAGCCCTGGGCGATGAACTCCTGCCCAGACCCGGAACCGGCGCGCTGCCAGAGGTCGCCCAACCACCGCTCGGAGTAGACCAGGCGCTGGGACAGTGCCCGCTCGGTGAGAACCGCGGGAAGTTCGGGCAGCGAAACGCCCGCGCGCAGCACGAAGACCGCGTACGCGGTGAGTTCGCTGGCGGCCAGCCCGGTCGGGTGGCCGTGGGTCAGCCCGGCCTGCAACTGGGCCAACCCGGCGAGCGTGTCGAGATCCACGTCGAGCAACCCGACCGGGGTGACCCGCATGTTGGCCCCGCAGCCCTTCGAGCCGACCACCGTCGCCTCCTGCCAGGACACCCCACGGCTCAGCTCGGCACAGGCGCGCAGGCAGGTCATGCCCGGGGCACGGTTGTTGTCCGGGCTGACCGCCCAGGCCAGGAAGCGTCGCCGCAGCAGCGGCTCCACCGCCTCCGGTGTGAACGACGGCGCCTCGCGCAGCGCCCAACCCAGTGCCAGCGCCATCTGGGTGTCGTCGGTGACCAGCGCCGGCTCGCCGGACAGCTCACGCGGACCGGCCGGGCCGTACCGGCGCTCGATCTCGGCGACGGTCAGGAACTCGGTCGGCTTGCCCAGCGCGTCACCGTAGGCGAGGCCGAAGAGCGAACCGGAGGCGCGTAGCGCGGAGGTGTGGATCACGGCGGCCATCATGCCCGGCCGCCGCAACCCACCACGGGCTCAGTCCCAGCAGAGGCAGAACGGGTGGCCGGCCGGATCGGCGTAGACCCGGAAGCCCTCGCCCTCGCCCGGCAGCCGCCGAGCACCCAGCGCGAGCGCCGCCTTCTCGGCGGCCTCGATGTCGTCCACAGTCACGTCGAGGTGGAACTGCTGTGGGCGCTCGGGATCCGGCCAGGCCGGTGGGCGCAGGTTGAGCGCCTGTTGGAAAGCGAGGCGTGGCTGGTGACCGGGTGGGCCGCCCAGCACCACCCAGTCGTCGTCGGAGTCGCCCTCGACGAGCGGCACGCCGAGCAGTTCGGCGTAGAAGGCCGCCAACGCCTGCGGGTCCGGGCAGTCGATCACCACTGAACGAAGCTGTCCAATCATGACAGTCATCCTGCCCACCGGGTACGACAGGAAACCTCAGTCCTCGGCGAGCCGCCGGCCGGCGTCCCGACAGGCCGCGAGGACCGTCCGCGCGTACTCCGGGGTGGCGCCGGCGAGACCACAGGCCGGGGTGATCACCACCTGCTCGGCGAGCTGGCGACGAGGAAAGCCGAGGCGGTCCCAGACCTGGCGTACCCGTTCGGCGATCTGCGCGGAGGTCGGCGCGGCACCGGCCGACGGTGGCCGGGTCGGCGCGGCCCCGGCCAGCAACCCGAGGCCGGCGTCGATCGCCTCGCCCAGCGGGTCGAGTTTGGTGACCAGGTCCAGGTCGAGGGCGACAGCGACGGCGCCGGTGGAGCGGATCAGCTCCAGCGGCACGTCCGGGGCGCAGCAGTGCACCAGTGTCGGCACGCCGACCGCCTCGACGATCGTGCGCAGCAGGGCGGCGGCATCCACCGAATCGACAGCCCGGTACGCGCCCAGCCCGCTCTCGGTCGGCACCCGCCCGGCCAGCACTGTCGGCAGTGACGGCTCGTCCAGTTGCAGCAGTACCGACGCCTGGGGCAGCCGGCGGGCGACCGCCGCGACGTGCGTGCGCAGCCCTTCGGCGAGAGAGCCGGTCAGGTCGCGGACCGCGCCGGGATCGCGCAACAGTCGGCCACCGATCGGCAACTCGAGGGAGGCGGCCAGCGTGAGCGGGCCGGCGGCCTGCATCTTGATCGGCCCGGCGTACCCCTCGGCCTGCTCGGCGAGCTGGTCCAGGTCGCGTTCCATCAGGTCACGGGCCCGGCGCAGGTCACGGCCTGGGCGTGGGGCGACCCGCCACCGCCCCGCGTACACCTCGACGGGCAGCTCGACGAGCAGCCCGGCGGACCGGCCGATCATGTCCGCTCCGGGGCCACGGGCCGGCAACTCGGGCAGATGGGGCAGCTCGGGAAGCTCACCGAGGACCACCCGCTGAGCCTCGCCGATGTCGGTGCCGGGCAGCGAACCAATTCCGGTTGCCGCGCCGGCCGGCCAGGGCCACGCCTGATCTGTCACGGGCGAAGGCTATCCCGCGAACACCCAGGCCGTGCGGTCAGCCGGTGATGGTCGCGGAGCCGAGCACCACGTCGCCGGCCGGGTCCGGCCGGTACGCCACCACTGCCTGACCGGCGGCGACGCCGCGTACCGGTCGGCGCAGCTCGGCGTGCAGCCGGTCACCGTCGAGGGCGACGGTCGCCGGCACCACGTCGCCGTGCGCGCGCAACTGCACCTCGCACTCGACAGGGGCGTCCGGACGGGCGCCGCCGGTCCAGACCGGACGTAGGGCGTGCACGTCGGACACGTCCAGGGCCTCGGCCGGGCCGACCGTCACCGTGTTGGTTATCGGCGTGATGGAGAGCACGTAGCGTGGCCGGCCGTCCGGGGCGGGCCGGTCCAGGTGCAGCCCGCGACGCTGCCCCACCGTGTACGCGTACGCGCCGCTGTGACTGCCGACGACCGCGCCGGTGGAGGCGTCCACCACGTCGCCGGGCGCCTCACCGAGCCGGCCGGCCAGGAAGCCGCGGGTGTCCCCGTCGGCGATGAAGCAGATGTCGTGCGAGTCCGGCTTGTCGGCCACGGCCAGGCCACGCTCGGCGGCCTCGGCGCGAACCTGCGCCTTTGTCGAGTCACCGAGCGGGAAGATCGACCGGTCGAGCTGCTCGCGGGTGAGCACGGCGAGCACGTACGACTGGTCCTTGGCCAGGTCGACACTGCGCCGCAGCAGCCCGTCCGCGCCGAGGCGGGCGTGGTGCCCGGTCACCACCGCGTCGAAGCCCAGCGCCACCGCCCGGTCCAGCACCGCCGCGAACTTGATCTTCTCGTTGCAGCGCAGGCAGGGGTTCGGCGTACGGCCGGCGGCGTACTCGGCGACGAAGTCGTCGACCACGTCCTCGTGGAAGCGGTCGGCCATGTCCCACACGTAGAACGGAATGCCGATCACGTCGGCCGCCCGTCGGGCGTCCCGGGAGTCCTCCAGGGTGCAGCAGCCGCGCGCACCGGTCCGATAGGTCTGTGGGTTGCGGGCCAGCGCCAGGTGTACGCCGGTCACGTCATGCCCGGCAGCCACCGCCCGCGCCGCCGCCACGGCCGAGTCAACCCCGCCCGACATCGCCGCCAGAACCCTCACTGACCCACTCCCCTTCCCGCCTTCCCGTCCCCCACCACAACCCTATCCACCAGCCCAACCCCCACCCCACCCGCGCGCACCGTCCCGCCACCCCGCCGCCGATCATGGAGTTGCGGTGCCTGGAATGAGACGGACGGCGGCTTTTGTCACCCACCACAACTCCTTGATCGACAAGGACGGGGGTGGACGGGGACGGGGGTGGACGGGGACGGGGACGGGCGACGGGCGGGGACGGCGGGGCTTTGGCCCGCGTTAGCGGGGGGTGCGAAGGGCGGCGGCTCGGCGGGCTCGGTCGACGGCTGCCGGGAGGGCAGCGATCAGCGCGTCGACGTCGGCCTGGGTGCTGGTGTGGCCCAGTGTGAAGCGCAGCGAGGAGCGGGCACGGTCGTCGTGGGCGCCCATCGCGAGCAGCACGTGCGAGGGCTGGGCCACCCCGGCCGAGCAGGCGGAGCCGGTCGAGCAGGCGATCCCCTGCGCGTCGAGCAGGAGCAGCAGCGCGTCGCCCTCACAGCCGGGGAAGGAGAAGTGCGCGTTGCCGGGCAGCCGATCGGTCGGGTCACCGTTGTAGATCACCTCGGGCACCGCCTGGCGGACCCGCTCGATCAGGTCGTCGCGGAGCGCGGCCACCCGGGCCGCGTACTCCTGCTGACCCTTCACTGCCGTCTCCACGGCGACCGCGAAGGCGACGATGCCGGCGGTGTCCAGGGTGCCGGAGCGGATGTCGCGTTCCTGGCCGCCGCCGTGCAGCAGCGGCGTGGCCGGCACGTCCCGGGCGAGCAGCAGCGCGCCCACCCCGGTCGGGCCGCCCAGCTTGTGCCCGGTGACGGTCAGCGCGGCGACCCCGCTGGCGCCGAAGTCGACCGGCACCTGACCGACCGCCTGAATGGCGTCGGTGTGGAAGGGCACACCGTGTTCGGCGGCGGCGGCGGCCAGCTCGGCGACCGGCTGGACGGTGCCCACCTCGTTGTTCGCCCACATCGCGGTGACAACGGCCACCTGGTCGGCGTGCGCGGCCAACTCGGCGCGCAGGGTCTCCGGGTCGAGCCGACCGACGGCGTCCACCGCCAGCCAGCCGACCTCGGCGCCCTCGTGCTGGGCCAGCCAGTCGACAGCGTCCAGCACCGCGTGGTGCTCGACGGCGCTGGAGACCACCCGGCGGCGGTCGGGGCGGGCTCCTCGGCGGGCCCAGAAGATGCCCTTGACCGCGAGGTTGTCGCTCTCCGTGCCACCACCGGTGAAGATCACCTCAGAGGGCCGGGCGCCCAGCACCGCGGCCACCCGCTCGCGTGACTCTTCGACCCGGCGGCGGGCACGGCGGCCCGCCGCGTGCAGGGAGGACGCGTTGCCGACCTCGCGGGCGGTAGCGACGTACGCCTCCAGTGCCTCATCGAGCATGGGAGTCGTCGCCGCGTGATCCAGGTAAGCCATCGCCGTTCAGCGTACGGCCGACACCTCGGGGACCGGATGCCGGAGGGGACCGCACGCAAAGGCCGGGGTGGAACTCCACCCCGGCCCGACGCGCGCGGACCCGGTCAGGCGGGTACCGCGGTGACGACGATGTTGTCGCGGTACTTGCGCGCCTTGGCGTCGAACGGCCCACCACAGGTGATCAGGGTCAGCCGCGGCTTGCCGTCGCGGGCGAAGTACCGGTCCAGCGGGATCTTGGTCTTGGCGTACTCCTCGCGGGCGACGACCCGGTAGCGCCGCGCCTCACCGTCGCTGCCGGTCGCTGTCAACGTGTCCCCCTGGTCCAGCTCACGCAGCCGGAAGAACGCCCCCTTGCCCTGCTTGGCGCTGTCCACGTGTCCGGCGATGACCACCGAGCCGACCTCCGCCTCCAGGCCGGGGCCGTAGCGGTACCAGCCGATTTGGTCGACGCTCGGCGGCACCTCGAACTCGTTGGTCCGCTCGTTGATGCCGACCGCGTTGACGGTGGCGGTGACGCCGATCTCCGGGATCAGCAGCCGCACCGGCGGGATGATCTTCGGACCGGCGGGCAGCTCACCGGCGGTGACCGGCACCGACGGGGCGCTGGCAGCTGTCGGTGGGGCGCTGGCCAGCGTGCTGGCCTCCTCGGCACCAACGGTCCCGGCCGGCTGGTTGGCGCATGCCACCAGTGCGGCGACGGTGAGCGCGGCAACGCCGGCGGCCAGGGCCGCCAGCGCGCCGCGGTTGCGCACCGTCACTTGCGGCCGGTCCGCGCGGTCGCCATCCGCACCCCACCACCAAGCAGCAGGAGTACGCCGGCACCGGTGAGCACGTACCACCAGGTGTCCACGCCGGTGCCGGCCTGGCCGCCGTCACCGCTGGGCACGCCACCCGGGGCGGAGTGCAGGCCGGTGATGGTCTGGGCCACCACGTCGAGGGTCTTGCCCTCGGCGGAGCCGATCGCGTAGACGATCGTGGCGGTGCCCTCCTTGAGGTTGAGGTCCGCCGGGCCGATGGCCACGGTGTCGGTGCCGGCCAGCACCACGTCCGCCTTGACGTTGCCCGCGTCGACGTCGCCCTTGGCCTCGTTCGGGTTGGTGAGGCCCTCGAAGACCGGGGTGCCACCGGCGCGGACGTCGACCGCCGGGGCGGCGGCGGTGTGCCGGACGATCAGCCGGGCCTTGCCGGCGTCGACCTTGGAGACGTCGTTCACGAACGGGGTGATCTTCGGCTGGCCGGCAGCGTCGAGGTGAGCCGCGATGCTGATGTTCGCACCGCCGGGCACCGCGGCGTTGTCGACAGTGAGGATGGCGCTGCCGATCGGCTCGCCCGGCTTGGTGAGCGCGATGTCGTAGTCGCCCTCCTCCAGGTTCAGCGGGCCGGCGACGTCGCCGGGCTTGAAGTTGTCCAGCGTCTTCTTGCCGTTGACGTAGACGTCGACCGGGGTGTCCGGGATGCCGTGCACGACGGAGACCTTCGACGTGGCGGCGTACGCGGGGCCGGCGGTCAACGCGCCGACACCGGCGAAGGCCAGCGCGGCGACCGCGCCGCCCGCGGCGACCCGACGGAAGTACGAGAGCTGCATGTCTGCCTCCTGATATTTGGTGCTGATTCGTCAGGCCTGGCTTGCAGAACGGGTTACGCCGGCTGTCGGACGGGCGGATGCGCCCCGGAGGCACTTTTCTTTTCCGGCCCCGACTGCATCCGGACCGGGGTCGGGAGACGAAGAGCTGGTGAGATGACATCGACCGGGGAAGTGGGGCGGGGGCTGTGGCAGCTACAGTCGGGCATGCCCCATCGAAGGCGAGCCGCCCGATGACGGCGCTACGACAGGAACCGGACCCTCCGGTGGACGACCTCGACCGCAGGTTCCGCGACGGCGACGACGTGGCGCTGCGCGAGGCGTACGACCGCTACGGTCGTGCCGTGTTCCACCTGGCCACGTCCATGCTGGCGAACCGCAGCGACGCCGAGGACGTCACCCAGGCGACGTTCGTCGCCGCCTGGCTGGGTCGCGACACGTTCGACCCGGCCAAGGGGTCGCTGATCGGTTGGCTGCTCGGCATCGGCCGGCGGAAGGTGATCGACCGGATGCGCGCCTCGGCCCGGGAGACCCGGGTGGTGGAGACGGTCCGACAGCTGCCCGAGCCGGCGCAGACCCAGCCGGACCCGGACCGCGTGGTGGACCGGTTGGTGATCGCCGACGAGCTGGCTCGCCTCCCGGACGACCAGCGACGGATGCTGGAGCTGGCCTTCTACGACGACCTGACACACCAGCAGATAGCCACGGTGACCGGCGTGCCGTTGGGCACCGTGAAGAGTCACATCCGACGCGGCATGGCGAGCTTGAAACGCAGATGGGAGGTGGACGGTGCAGCACCTGGACCACGACCGGCTGGTATTTCTGGCACTCGGTGAGAGCGAGGCGGACGACGGGGAGAGCACCCACCTCGGCGCCTGCGCGCTCTGCCGCGCGGAGGTGGCGACCCTTCGGCAGGTGGCGGGCCTCGGCACCGAGACGCAGGGCCTGGCCGACCTGCCCGACCCGCCGGAGCACGTCTGGCAGGGCATCGAAGCCCAGGTCAGGGCCGCTGAGGCCGGGCCGTTGCTGACCGAGACCCGTCGACACCGGGTGCCCGAGCAGGCCGACACCACTACGGCCGAGCAGGCCGACACCACGACGGCCGAGCAGGCCGACACCACGACGGCCGAGCAGACCTTCGGCGCGGCGGCCGAGTCGACGGTGACCCGACTGGACCCGGCGCGGCGATCCCGCCGGGGTCGCGGCTGGTCCGGTTGGGTGGCCACCGCGGTGACCGCGGCCGCCGCCGCGGCGGTCGGCGTGGTGGGCACCGTCTCGGTGCTCCGACCGGACGATCCGACGCCCACCCCGCCGCCGGTGGTGGTGGCGAGCGCGCCGCTGGCGGCGTACGGGGCGACCCCGCCGACGGCCACTGGTGACGCCCGCGTTTTCCAGGACGGCCAACTACATCTGCATGTGGCGAATCTCCCGAGCGTCCCGGGGTACTACGAGGTCTGGCTCATCAATCCGACGACGATGGAGATGTTCTCGGTCGGCACCCTGGGTGGCGGCTCGGACGCCCTGCTACCCCTGCCCTCGAATGTCGACCTCAAGAGCTACTCGGTGGTCGACGTCTCCGCCGAGCAGTACGACAACAACACCCGCCACTCCGGCGACAGCCTGCTGAGGGGCTCCCTGACGGGCTGATCGGCGGGCCGGCTCAGCTCCCCGGCCCGCCGATCAGCTCCCATCCAAAGACAGTGGCCGCCCCCATCGGGGGCGGCCACTGGTCTCAGCGCGGGGTCACTTGCGCTTGCGGATCTCCTCGGCGGCCTGCGGGACGATCTTGAACAGGTCGCCCACCACCCCGAAGTCGGCCAGCTCGAAGATCGGCGCCTCGCCGTCCTTGTTGACAGCGACGATGGTCTTCGAGGTCTGCATGCCGGCCCGGTGCTGGATGGCACCGGAGATGCCGAGGGCGACGTAGAGCTGCGGGGAGACCGTCTTGCCGGTCTGGCCCACCTGGAACTGGTGCGGGTAGAAGCCGGAGTCGACGGCCGCGCGGGACGCGCCGACGGCACCGCCGAGCAGGTCGGCCAGCTCCTCGACCAGCTTGAAGTTGTCGGCGTTGCCGACGCCCCGGCCGCCGGAGACGACCACGCCGGCCTCGGTCAGCTCGGGGCGGGAGCCCTTCTGCTCGGCGACCCGCTCGACGACAGTGGCCAGCTTGTCGGTGTCGGTGACCGACACGCTGAGCTGCTCGATCGCCGGAGTGGCCGCCGCCGGGGCGGGGGTGACCGAGTTGGGCCGGACGGTGACCAACGGCAGGCCCTTGGTGACCTTGGACTTGACGATGGTGGAGCCGGCGAAGGCGACCTGGGTCGCGGTGCCGTCGGCGTCCAGGCCGACCACGTCGGTCAGGATGCCGTTGTCGAGCTTGACGGCGAGCCGGGCGGCGATCTCCTTGCCCTCCTGGGCGGACGCCAGCAGCACGGCGGCCGGCTGCACCCGCTTGACCAGCTCGGCCAGCACTGTCGCCTTGGGGGCCACCAGGTAGCCGTCGATCTCGTCACCCTCGGCGGCGTAGATCTTCTCCGCGCCGTACTCGCCCAGCTTGCCGCTCAGCGCCTCGGCGGCGCCGGCGCCACCGAGCACCACAGCGCTCGGGGTGCCCAGCTCGCGTGCGAGGGTGAGCATTTCCAGGGTGACCTTCTTGACGCCGAATTCCTTGGTGGCTTCGACGACGACGAGAACCTCAGACATGTCAGAACCCCCCTCTCACACGAACTTCTCGGTGGCGAGGAACTCGACCAGCTTGACGCCGCCCTCGCCCTCATCAGTGATCTTGGCACCGCCGGAGCGCGGGGGGCGCTTGGTGTGCTCGACGACGGCGCTGGTGGCGCCGTCGAAGCCCACCTCGTCGGCCGCGACCCCGAGGTCGGCCAGCGAGAGCGTCTGCACCGGCTTCTTCTTCGCGGCCATGATGCCCTTGAAGGAGGGGTAGCGCGGCTCGTTGATGGTGTCCCAGACGGAGACCACGGCCGGCGTGGAGGCGGTGACGACCTCGTAGCCCTCCTCGGTCTGCCGCTCGACGGTCAGCGTCGCGCCGTCGACGGTGAGCTTGCGGGCACCGGTGAGCGCCGCGACGCCCAGCCGCTCGGCGATCATGTGCGGCATGACCTGGACCCGGCCGTCGGTGGACTCGGCACCGCAGATGACCAGGTCGGCACCGAGCTGACCGAGAGCGGCGGCGAGCACCTTCGAGGTGGCGACGGCGCACGAGCCGTGCAGGGCGTCGTCCAGCACGTGCACGGCCTTGTCCGGGCCCATGGAGAGCGCCTTGCGGATCGACTCGGTCGCCCGGTCCGGACCCATGGTCAGGATGGTGACCTCGCCCCCGTGCGCCTCCTTGATCTTCAGCGCCTCCTCGATGGCGTACTCGTCCATCTCGTTGATCACGTTGTTCGCCGAACCGCGGTCGACGGTGTTGTCGTCATTGCGCAGGTTGCGGTCCGCGCCCGAATCAGGCACCTGCTTGACGAGTACGACGATGTTCATCGCGCTTCGACGACCCTCCTGTGTGGTGTTGCGATTCGCTCGCCCGGTCTGGGGCGCAGCGTCGCGCGTCGGTCGACGCCAGGTCAACCGCGGGCGGTTGTGCAGTTGCCCACGGCGCAATGTTACCTGCCAGTAGGTTGCGCTCCCGCAGCACTCAGAGTGACACAGCTCACCGACGTGCGGCCGGTCAGGCCGGCTCGGCCAACGCGACCCGGATCTGGTCGATGGCCGCCGCCTCGGTGGGTGCCACCCCGTCGTGCGCCCGGGCCACCTGGTCCGCCGCGGCCAACACGAGTTCGCGGTACGCGTCCACGTCCCGTGGGGACTTCTCGCGCAGGATCCGCACCGCCTGCCCCAGCGCCGGCAGCACCACCGACTCGATCTCCAGCTGCGAGTCCCGGGGAAGTCGCGGCAGCGGGCCGGTGGTCAGCGCCTCCTTGACCGTGCCACTGGCGCCGGCCAGCGCACCGGACGCGGCGATGCTCTCCCGGATCACGCCCAGCACACCGGGGTCGGCGTTGGAGACCAGGAAGACAGCGCCGAAGGCACCGGTCTTGAGGGTCAGCCGCTCCTCGTCCGTCAGCCGCAGCTCCATGATCACGGAGTGTAGACGTACGGGGTGGTGGTGGTGACCGCGACGAGGCCGAGCCGCTGGAGGATCGGCCGGCTGTCCTCGGAGCAGTCGACCTGCATGAGCGTCCGACCCCGCTGCTCGGCCAGCCGCGCCCGGTAGTTGACCAACGCCCGGTAGATGCCCTTGCGACGCCACTGCGGCAGGGTGGACCCACCCCACAGGGTGGCGAAGCCGGTGTTAGCCGGGAAGCGCACCCAGCCGGCGCTCACCACCGTGTCGTCGACCTCCGCCACCACCACTGTGATCGAGTTCGGGTCGGCGTCGATCTCCTTGGCCAGGCCCCACACCAGGTGCGAGCGGTCCTCCTGCCAGACCTCCTCCTCCATGGCGGCGATCCGCTCCAGGTCCTCCCGGGAGGTCACCTCACGCAGGCGTACGCCCTCGGGAGCGACCGGCAGCGCGGCGGCCAGCGGCGCGACCGGGCCGACCACGACGGTCTCCCGGTCCTCCGCGACGAAGCCGGCGGCGCGCAGGCGGTCCGCCAGGTCCGCCGGTTCGTCGTGCTCGTTGAGCTTCCACTCCGCCGACTCGCCCCGCTCACGGCACAACCGCACCTGCCGGGCGATCAACTCGTCCAGCGCGTCGCCGGTCAACCCGCCCAGGTCGCGGTAGGTGATGAACCCACCGGAATCGAGCCCGGTGATCCGGACCAGCGGCCCGTCCCGCTCCACCGTCACCCCGGCCGGAACCGGGTCGGGGATCTCCGGGCGGAGTTGGTTGTCGTAGGCGGTACGCAGCGTCAAGATGTCGAGATCAGTCACCGGCCCAGGCTAAGCGGGATGGGAAGCGGATAATCTCCCACTGTGTGGGAGGCGATCAGGCGGTGGTTCGACCCGGCGGAGCTGGGCTCGGTCGGTGAAACACCGGACTACCGCTTCTCCCTGGCCAACGAACGGACGTTCCTCGCCTGGCTGCGCACCGGGTTGGCGCTGGTCGGAGGCGGGTTGGCCGCCGCGCAGTTCCTGCCACCCCTGCCGATGAGCCACCTGCGCGAGGTGATCGCTGTGGCGTTGCTGCTGCTCGGCGCGGCGGTCGCGATCCGCGCGCTGGACCACTGGGCGCGTACCGAACGGGCCATCCGCCTCGGTCAGGAGCTGCCCGCGTCCCGTTTCCCCGCCATCCTGGCGCTCGCCGTCGGCGTCGGCGCGTTGCTGCTGGTGGTCGCCGTCCTGATGCGGGCGATCGGCGGACGGTGAGCACCGGACGCGACCCGGGACTGCAACCGGAGCGGACCCGACTGGCCTGGCGGCGCACCCTGCTCACTGTGACAGTGGTGACAGTGCTCGCCGTCCGGCTGGCGTCGACCGGCGACCCGACCGGCGCGCTGATCGCCGGCGGCACCGTGCTGGTGTGGGGCGCCCTGCTGGTGCTCTGCTGGCCCCGTGGCACCGGCACCGGTCCGGCCCGCACCGGCGGCCGGACACTGCCCCTGGTCACGGCGGGAACCGTGGTGCTGGCGTCACTGGGAGTGCTGCTGGTCCTGCGCGGACTGTGGTGACGCGCGCCGGTGCGCCATGATGGGTGGATGGCCCGGCTTGGCGTACTCCTCTTCCTGGTGCAGATTGTCCTCGCCGTCTGCGCACTGATCAGCTGCCTCTCCGCCGAGGAGGGCAAGATCCGTGCCCTTCCCCGGATCGCCTGGGTGCTGATCATCTTGTTCTTCCCGCTGGTCGGCTCGATCGCCTGGTTCATCGTCGGCCGGGAGCCCAGCCCCGCCGCCCGCAAGGGCTGGCCGGGCGGCACCGGCGAGCGGCAGCGCCCCCGGCCGGTGGCCCCCGACGACGACCCGGAGTTCCTGCGCTCGGTGGAGGAACGCGCCCAGCAGCAGGACCAGGCGCTGTTCCAACGCTGGGAGGAAGACCTGCGGCGACGCGAGGACGACCTGCGCCGCCGCGACGGTGAGCCGCCGCGCGAGGGTGACCGACCGGAGGTGTGAGCGCGACGCCGCCGCCGGCGCAGGAGCGACGGCGGCGGCGGGTGCGACTCAGGCCAGGTTCGACGACCGGGGGTACGCGTCGGTCGGGTCGGTGAGCACGTTCACCAGGTACGGCACTCCGGAGTCGAACGCCCGCTGGAGCGCCGGGCCCAGGTCGGCCGCCTTGGCGACCGTCTCCCCCGCTCCGCCGAGCGCGCTGACCACCGTGTCGTACCGCAGCTCCGGCTGGAGGTCGGCGGCCACGTCGTAGCCGTACATGGCCCGCATCGGGTGCTTCTCCAGCCCCCAGATGCCGTTGTTGCCGACGACGATCACCACGGGCAGCTTCTGGCGGACCAGCGACTCGACGTCCATCAGCGAGAAGCCGGCCGCGCCGTCGCCCATCAGCACGCAGATCTGCCGGTCCGGGTGACTGACCCGGGCGCCCATCGCGTAACCCATGCCGGTGCCCAGGCAGCCGTACGGGCCCGGGTCCAGCCAGGTGCCGGGCTGTGCCGGCTCCAGGTACCGCCCGGCGTACGACACGAAGTCGCCGCCGTCGCCGATGGTGATCGCGTCCGGGGCGAGCGCCCGACGCAGCTCGCCGTAGATCCGGGCCGGGCGGATCGGGTCGGTCTCGGCGGCCATCTCCGCTGCGTCCCGAGCCTTCGCCGCGTCCTCGGCGACGCGCAGGTCGGCGATCCAGTCGGCGTGGTCGGCCCGGTCACCGGAGTGGTCGGCCAGCGCGGAGAGGATCAGGCGCAGGTCACCGGCGGGGGCGGCGGCCGGCTGCACGTGCGTCGCCCGCTGGCTGGGCGCGTCGACGATGTGCACCACCTTGGCGTCACCGAAGTCACCGAAGCTGAGCCGGAAGTCCAGCGGGGTGCCCACCACCACGACCACGTCGGCGCCGGAGAGCGCGGCCCGGCGGGCCTTGGCGAACGCCAGCGGGTGCTCCGGCGGGAGCGAGCCGCGACCCATGCCGTTGGCGAAGACCGGCACCTGCAACGCCTCGGCGGCCTCGCGCAGCGCGGCGACCGCGTCGCCCGCGTACACGTCGGAGCCGGCGATGATGACCGGCCGCTGCGCCCCGGCGATGAGCAGCGCGGCGCGGCCGACCTCCTCCGGGTCCGGCGCGATCGGGTCGACACCCGTCACGGTGGGCAGCTCGGCCTCGGCGACCGAGAAGACCGTCTCCAGCGGGAAGTCGAGGAAGGCCGGGCCACGGTGCGGGGTGAGCGCGGCGTTGAGCGCCGCGCCGACCGCGCGCGGGATGTCGTCGGTGCTGAACACCGTCTCGGCGTGCTTGGTGACCGGGGAGACCAGCGGCAGGTGGTCCATCTCCTGGAGGCTGCCCGAGCCCCAGCGGAACGCGGGCGCACGCCCGCCGAGCACCAGCACCGGCGAGGCGTTGAAGAACGCGCTGGTCATGCCGGAGATGCCGTTGGTGACGCCGGGCCCGGCGGTGAGCACGGCGAGGCCGGGGCGGCGCTGGAGCTTGGCCACCGCCTCGGCGGCGAAGACCGCTGACTGCTCGTGCCGGACGTCGTAGATCGGGAAGTCGGTCTTGTACGCGGCGTCGTAGAGCGGGAAGACGTGCCCGCCGGACAGCGTGAACATCTCCCGTACGCCGTGCGCGCGTAGTGCCGCGAGCGCCAACTCGCCGCCGTGACCCTCGATCCGCTCCGTCATCGCCGCTCCCTGTTCCTCGATCATGGCCGAAGTCACACGCTACTGGCCGGTAGCCAGAATGTGAACCGTTCTCGACTAACCGTCCCAGCGGCTGTCCGGAACCCCCCGGCCCACCGGTCAGCGGCCGGTGAAGCCCGGCTTGCGCTTCTCGACGAAGGCCGTCATGCCCTCGCGCCGGTCGTCGGTCGCGAACAGCGCCGCGAAGAGCTGACTCTCCCAGGCCAGACCCGAGTTCAGATCCATGTCCAGGCCGCCGTCGACCGCCAGCTTCGCCGCGCGCAGCGCCTGCACCGGGCCGGTCAGGTACGGAGTGATCAGCGCGACGGCCGTGTCGTACACCTCGGCGGCCGGGGCGACCCGGTCGGCCAGGCCGATCCGCAGCGCCTCCTGCGCGTCCACCATTCGCCCCGACATGATCAGGTCCTTGGCGCGGGCCGGGCCGACCAGGCGGGCCAGCCGCTGGGTGCCGCCCGCGCCCGGGATGATGCCCAGCTTGATCTCCGGCTGGCCGAGCTTGGCGTCCTCGGCGACCACCCGCCAGTCACAGGCCAGCGCCAGCTCACAGCCACCACCGAGGGCGTACCCGGTGATCGCGGCGACCACCGGCTTGGGGATTCGGGCGATCGCGCCGAGCGCGCTGGACAGGTTCGCCGCCCGGTCGGCCATGTCCACGTAGGACATCTCGGCCATCTGCTTGATGTCGGCGCCGGCGGCGAAGACCTTCTCCCCGCCGTACACGATGACGGCGCGGACCTCGGGATCGGCGGTGGCCGCCGCGGCGGCGGCGCGCAACTCCTCCTGCACCTGGGTGTTGAGCGCGTTCATCGGCGGCCGCTCCAGCCGGATCGTGCCGATGCCGTCAGTGGTCTCCAGCCGAACGAACTCGCCCACGCTGCCCTCACTTCCTCGTCGAAGTCGCGTGCCAACCTTACGACCCGGCTCGTTTGGGTAAGTAGTGTGGTGTCAGCCCCGTGGGCGGGAGTCCAGCCATGATCACGTATTACGACGACAGATCGGTCCAGGTCACCTCCACCACTGTCCGCGTCGACGGTCGCAGCTACGCGCTGGCCGACATCACCATGATCTGGCACCGCCGTGGCACCCGTTCCTGGCGCGTGCTGGTGGGACGGGGTGCGATCGGCGCCGCGCTCGCCGGCCCGTTGGTCGCGGCGGTGCTCGGCATCGGCGTGGCCGTCTGGCTGCACCGCTCCCCCACCGTGACGATCGCGATCGTCGGCGCGTCGGTGCTGGTCGGGTTGGCCGTCGGGCCGGTCGCCGACTTCCTCTTCGAACACCTGGACCGCTCGTACGCCCGGGGCAGCCGCCAACTGGAGATCTGGGCCCGTTGGCGGGGTCAGCCGGTGCGTCTGCTGCGCACCGGTGACGCGCTGCGCTTCGGGCAGATCTACCGGGCGGTGCAGCGCGCGGTGGAGCACAGCCAGCCGGCCCGCCCCGTCACGCGCCGCTAACCGCCGCAGATCTTGGACAGTTTCCGTTGGCGGCTAACGGAAACTGTCCGAGATTGCCGAGGCGAGGGTTGCCTGCCGGTGGTTAGGCTTAGTGATGACCCTCTATTACCGGGACGACGCGGTGCAGGTGACCTCCGAGTCGATCCGGGCGGGCGGTCACGTGATCGCCCTGTCCGACGTGACGTTCGTCTGGCACGACCGGGGGCAGAAGACCCTCGCCGTCCGGGGCCGTGTGCTGGGGCGCGGTGTCCTGGTCCTGCTGCTCTCGCTGCCGCCGCTGGTCGCCGTGGTCTGCGTGCTGTCGCTGGCCTGGTCGGCTCAGGACCGGGGCAACTGGCAGCTGGCGCTGATCATTCTCGCCGCCTGCGCGGTGGGGGCGCTGGCGTTGATGCCGTTCCTGGAGATCCCCCTCGGCTGGCTGGACCGCTCCTACGAGCGCGGCAACCATGTGCACGAGTTGTGGGTGCAGCACCACGGTCGGGAGGATCTGCTGGTGCGCACCCCGGACGCGCTACGGTTCGGGCAGATCTACCGGGCCGTGCAGCGCGCCGTCGAACAGCAGGGGGACCATCGATGACCACCCGCAGCGGCGAGGCCGTCGCCCTGGCCGGCCTGCTCGCGGCGGCCGGCGTCACCCATCTGGTCCGCCCCGGCGTCTACGACCCGATCGTGCCGCGCGCGTTGCCCGGCCCGGCCCGGTTCTGGACGTACGCCAGCGGTGTGGCCGAACTTGCGGTGGCGGCGGCGGTCGCGCACCCGGCCACCCGACGGGCCGGCGGTCGGGCAGCCGCCGCACTCTTCGTCGCCGTCCTACCGGCGAACGTGAAGATGGCAGTGGACTGGCGGCGGCGCCGCCCGACGAAGCGGGCCATCGCGTACGGCCGGGTGCCGTTGCAGGTGCCGCTGATCTGGTGGGCGCTGCGGGTGGCCCGCGCCGACACCGCCGGTCGACGGTCCCGCTGACACGCCCCGTCGGGCGGTTGTGGCCCGGCCGACGCACACTTGATCCCATGGCGATTCCCCTCCCCACCCCGACCGCCGTGGTCGGCCTGACCCGCTCCGCTCTCGACCAGGCGCTCGGCTCGGCCGCCTCGATGGCCGCCGTGCCCGCCCGCGCGTTCGCCGTGCTGGACGGGGTGGAGGCGCTGCTGGCCCGGATCAACGGTGTGGTCGACCGGATCGAGACGACCCTGGACCGGACCGATCAGGTGCTCACCGACGCCGAGGCGGCGGTCCGCGAGGTGGCCGTCATCAGCGCCGCCGCGACCACAGCGATCGACACGGCCACCGAGGTGGCCACCGCAGCCGCCGTCGTGGTCGCCGAGGCCGACCGGGTCTCCCGGGCTGCGAGCACTGTGGTCGCCGAGGCCGACAGCGTGGCGAACCGCGCCGCCGCCACCGTGGGCACCGCGACGGAGGCCGCCGCCACGGCGGCCGAGCTGCTGACGGCGTACGAGCCGGCGCTGCGCCGGGCCGCGCCGATGGCCGGCCGGTTCGTCGAGGAGTTGAGCCACGAGGAGATCAGCGCGGCGATCCACCTGATCGACGAGTTGCCGAAGCTCAAGGAACACCTGACGGCGGACATCCTGCCGATCTTGGCCACGCTGGATCGGGTCGGTCCGGACCTGCACGACCTGCTCGACGTGACCCGCGACCTGAAGCTCGCCGTGGCCGGCATCCCCGGGTTGGGCATGCTGCGCCGACGCGGCGAGAAGCTCGCCGACGAGCCCATCGACTGAACCCTCGCTCGCCCGCGCGCAGGCTCAGCAGTCGCAGGTGATCGTTGTGGTGGGCGCCGTGAGGTCGTCGACCGGTCGCCGGGTCAGCCCGGCCTCCGTCACCACGGGCAGCCCCTCCCGCACCCAGTACTCGAACCCGCCGAGCATCTCCTTCACCGGGTGACCGAGCCGGGCGAACTCCAACGCGGCCCGGGTCGCGCCGTTGCAGCCCGGACCCCAGCAGTAGGTCACCACCGCCGAGCCCGGCGGGATCAGGTCCGCCGCCCGGGTCGCGATCTCGGCGGTGGGCAGGTGCACCGCGCCGGGGAGGTGCCCCTGCGTCCAGGCGGCCGCGCCCCGGGAGTCGACGACCACCAGACCCGGGGTACGGGCCGACAGGTCAGCGTGCACGTCACTGACGTCGGTCTCGACGCTGAGCCGATTGCGGAAGTAGGCGGCGGCAGTGGCCGGATCGGCCGGCGGAACGGCGAAAGTGAAGGTCATGCACCGATCCTCGCCAGAATGCCAGCTCGGGACGAGTGGCGGGAACGACGTCCTGCGCTAACATCCCGCCATGCCGATCCCGGCCACGACAACCGGCCCGCGCCCGCTGCCAGCGCCCCGACGACAGACAGCCGCGCACCGGGTCGCCGTGCTCGCGTACCCGGGGATGTCGGGGTTCGAGACCGGCATCGTCACCGAGGTGTTCGGACTGGCCCGGCCCGAGTTCGACCTCGACTGGTACGACCTTGTGCTCTGCGCCGAGCAGCCGGGGCCGGTGCCGGTGGTCGGCGGGGCCAGCCTGCACACCCCGTACGGCCTGGCCGAGCTGGCGACGGCCCGAACGGTGATAGTGCCCGGCGTGCCGGACGTGACCGCTGACCCGTCGCCCGAACTGACCACCGCGCTGCGCCAGGCGCACCAGCGCGGCGCCCGGATCATGTCGATCTGCTCGGGCGCGTTCGCGCTGGCCGGAGCGGGGCTGCTGGACGGTCGGCGGGCCACGACCCACTGGCGGTACGCGGAGCTGCTGGCGCGACGCTACCCGCGGGTCGAAGTGGACGCGGACGTGCTCTACCTCGACGACGGTGACCTGCTCACCAGTGCCGGCAGCGCAGCCGGGCTGGATCTCTGCGTGCACGTGATCCGACGTGACCATGGCGCGGCTGTCGCCAACGCGGTCGCCCGACGGCTGGTGATCCCGCCGCACCGCGACGGCGGGCAGGCCCAGTTCGTCGAGACACCGGTAGCCGCCGACCCGGACGACGACCGGATCGCGGGCAGCATCGACTGGGCGCTCGCCCATCTCGCCGAGCCGCTGAACGTGGCCCAGCTCGCCGGGCGGGCGCACATGTCGTCCCGCACCTACCTGCGGCACTTCGCCCGGGCCACCGGGACCAGCCCGATCCGTTGGCTGATCGACCAGAGGATCCGCGCCAGCCTGGCCCTGCTGGAGGAGACCGACGCCCCCGTCGAGCAGGTCGCCCGCGCGGTCGGCTTCGACACGCCGGTGACCTATCGGCACCACTTCGGCCGGGTCATGCTGACCTCACCGTCGGCGTACCGCCGGGCCTTCCGCACCGGCGTGGGCCAGCGGGCGTAACCGGCCGACACGCTCAGGCCGGCCCAGCGCGGGACGCGCTCAGGCCGGTGCGTACAGCTCGTCGATCTCGGCGCGTTGCGGTAGCGCCACCGAGGCGCCGAGCTTGCGGACACAGGCAGCGCCGGCCGCCGACGCCCAGCGCACCGCGTCGACCAGGTCGCGCCCTTCGCCCCAGCCGACGGCCAGCGCGGCGGTGAACGCATCACCGGCGGCGGTGGAGTCGACCACGTCGACACGTACCGCCGGCACGTGCACCTCGGCACCGTCCCGGTCGACGTACCAGGCACCCTCACCGCCGAGAGTGAGCACGGCCCGGGGGGTCAGGTCGAGCAGCGCGCGGGGCTCCTCCCGACCTCGGCCGGCGAGCGCCTGCGCCTCGCCCTCGTTGACGACCAGCAGGTCCACGGCGGCGAGCAGCTCGGGTGGGAGCTCCCGTGCCGGGGCGGCGTTCAGGATGACCCGGGTGCCGGCCGCGCGGGCGGCCACCGCGGCGGCGGTCACGGTCTGCACCGGAATCTCGAGTTGGGCGACCAGGACGTCCGCCGCGCGAACCGTGGTCAGCTCCTCCTCGGTGAGGCCGACCAGGGAGTCGTTCGCGCCGGGGGTGACCACGATGGCGTTCTCCCCCTGGGCGTTGACCATCACCAGCGCCACCCCGGAGGCGCCGTAGACCACGCGAAGCTGACTGGTGTCCACGCCGGCCGCTGTGATGCGGGCCTTGAGGGTGACGCCGAAGGCGTCCGAGCCGATCGCACCGAGGAAGGCACAGGAGGCGCCGGCCCGGACCGCGGCCACGGCCTGGTTGGCGCCCTTGCCGCCGGGCACCATCACGAAGTCGGTGCCGAGCATGGTCTCGCCCTGCCGAGGCAGCGCGGGCGCCATCGCGACCAGGTCCATGTTGGCGCTGCCCACCACGGCAACCCTGGTCTGCGGCACTGTCGCCTCCGCCTGTCCGACGCTCAGGCGGCGCGAGCCGTGAAGCGGTCGCCCGACCGCTCGACCACCAGTGGCAGCCCGAAGGTCTTGGAGAGGTTGTCACCGGTCAGCGTCTCGGCGAGCAGGCCCTGGGCGACCACCCCGCCCTCGCGCAGCAGCAGCGCGTGGGTGAACCCGGGCGGAATCTCCTCGACGTGGTGGGTGACCAGCACCATCGCCGGGGCGTCCGGGTCGTACGCCAGCTCGGCCAGCCGGGCGACCAGGTCTTCCCGACCACCCAGGTCGAGCCCGGCGGCGGGCTCGTCGAGCAGCAGCAGCTCCGGGTCGGTCATCAGGGCACGCGCGATCTGCACCCGCTTGCGCTCACCCTCGGAGAGGGTGCCGTAGCGGCGTTCGGCGAGGCCACCGACGCCGAGTTGACTCAGCAGTGCCCGCGCCCGCGCCTCGTCGCCCCGGTCGTAGTTCTCCCGCCAGCGGCCGACCACCGACCAGGCGGCGGTCACCACCACGTCGCTGACCCGCTCGTCGGCGGGCAGCCGCTCGGCGATCGCGGCGGTGGTGAGCCCGATCCGGGTACGCAGCTCGTTGACGTCGGTGCGGCCGATCCGCTCGCCGAGCACGTGCGCGACACCAGTGGTGGGGTGCAGCCGACCGGCGGCGAGGTTGAGCAGTGTGGTCTTGCCGGCGCCGTTGGAGCCGAGCACCACCCACCGCTCGTCCAGCTCGACGCGCCAGGTCAGGTCCTCCAGGAGGGCGGTGCCAGAGCGGCGTACGCCGACGCCGTCGAGGCTGACCACCAGATCCGGGTCCACGAAAGCGGCGGCAGGCTCGGCGCCGGCAGCGCCGGGGATCAGGTCACCAGTCACCGCTCCATCCAACCACGCAGCGCCGCGGTGCCCCCCATGGGCAGCGCCTCAGCCATAGGGTGAAGCGCCGTGTCATTGATCACCAAGCCCGAAGGACGGCCCATGCCCCTCCGACGTACGGAGCCGCGCGGATGAGCGCGGTCATCGAGATCGAGGGTCTGCGCAAGACCTTCCAGAGTCTGCGCAGCGGCCGACGGGTGGCGGTGGACGGGTTCGACCTGCTGGTCGAGGCGGGCCAGGTCCACGGCTTCCTGGGCCCCAACGGCTCGGGCAAGACCACCACCCTGCGGGCCCTGCTCGGGCTGGTACGCGCCGACGGCGGCCGGATGACAGTGCTCGGGGAACCGTCGCCGGAGCTGCTGCCCCGGGTGGCGGGCCAGGTCGGCGCCATCGTGGAGAGCCCGCAGTTCTTCGGCAACTTCAGCGGCTACCGCACGCTGCGGTTGTTGGCCCGCGCGGGTGGTGTGCCGGTCTCGCGGGTGGACGAGGTGCTGGATCTGGTGGGCCTGCACGACCGGGGCGATGAGCGGGTGAAGGGCTACTCGCTGGGCATGAAGCAGCGTCTGGCGGTGGCGTCCGCGCTGTTGAAGGACCCGCGGTTGCTCATCCTGGACGAGCCGGCGAACGGGCTGGACCCGGCGGGCATCCGGGAGATGCGGGACCTGATGCGGTCGCTGGCGGCCAACGGGGTGACAGTGCTGGTGTCCAGTCACATCCTGGGCGAGATCCAGCTGATCTGCGACCACGTCACGATCATCTCTCGGGGGCGGCGGGTCGCGACCGGTCGGGTGGACGAGGTGCTGGCGGGCCACGACCGGCACGAGTTCCTGGTCCGGGTGGCCGAGCCGGAGCGGGCCGTCGAGCTGCTGCACGCGGCCGAGCTGACGGCGGTCGTGGACGGCGGAGCGGTGGTGGTGAGCGGGGTGAGCGACCCGACGGTGGTCAGCCGGGTGCTCGGTGAGCAGGGTCTGTGGGTGGGCGAGCTGACGCCGCTCCGGCCGGATCTGGAGAGCGTCTTCCTGGAGCTGACCGGCGCGTACGAGCATCCATCGGTGCCCCGGCAGGTCGGCGACTCGTCGTTGCCGCAGGGCGAAGCTGTGATCGACCTCGATCGGGGAGTGGACGCGTGAACCTGGTGCGTGCCGAGTTGGAGCGACTGTCCGCGCGTCGCTTCGTGCAGCTCATGGTCGTTCTGTTGGTGTTGGCGTTCGCTGTCACGGCGGCAACCACCCTTGCTGGTTCCCACAAGCCGAGCGTCAGTGAGCTGAACTCGGCGCGGCAGCAGGCCACCGAGGCGCGGCAGAGCATGGAGGCCACGTTCCGGGCGTGCCTGGCCCGCCAGAACGACACCACCCCGACCGTCCCGGACGAGTACTTTCCCAACGACTGCTCGGACATCGACCCGGTCCTGCAGGATCGGCTGCCGATCGCCGCCGACTTCCTGCCGGGTGTGTTCACCTTCGCCGAGCAGGCACAGCCACTGCTGTACTTCCTCGTCGCGTTCCTGGTGCTGTTCGGGTTCCTGGTCGGCGCCTCCTACATTGGCGCGGACCTGACCTCGGGCGGCGTGGTGAACCTGCTGCTCTGGCGACCGCGCCGGGTGACTGTGCTCGCGGCCAAGTTGGGCACCCTGCTCGGCACGGTGTTGGTGCTGGCCCTGCTGGCGTCGGTGGCCTATCTCGCCACGTTCTGGGTGATCGGGCAGGCCGCCGGGTTGCCGGGCCGGCTGGACGGTGACTTCTGGCGCTCGCTCGGCGCGGTGCACGGCCGTGGCCTGGTGCTGGTGCTGCTGGCCTCCGCGCTGGGCTTCGCGATCGCCACGCTGGGTCGACACACGTCGGCGGCACTCGGCGCGTTCGCCGCGTACGCGGTGGTCTGGGAGTTGGGCGCCCGGCTGGTCCTGGAGATCGTCGACGCGCGGAAGTCGGACCTGTTCATGCTCTCCAGCCACATCGGAGCGTGGCTCAACGGCGGTGCGCGGTTCTACGATGAACGGCTCTGCACGGGCAGCACCGGCCTCAACTGCGACGCGTTCTACACGATCACCTGGCAGGCGTCGCTGCTGGTGCTGCTCGTGCTCGCTGGCGGGCTGACCGCGGCGGCGTTCGCCGTGTTCCGCCGCCGCGACCTGATCTGAGGCTCTTACCGGGCTGCCCATCCTCCGATGGGCGGCCCGGTGGGCCGGGCCCGACCAGGCGGCAAGAGCTTGCAACCTGCGGACGCGCGGTGAAATATTCCTTCACATGACCGCCGCAGCGGGCTCAGCCGACGGTGGAGCCGAACACCTCGTCGCGCACCGCGTCCAGGGCGGTGCGCAGCGCGCCGTGCAGGATCGGCTCCTCGGTCAGCCCGGTCGGCACCACTCGCGGCTGGACCAGTGTGATCGCCGCAACCTCCTGCTGCACGCGGTCGGCGAGCGCCGCGCCACCGGCCTGGCCCACCTCGCCGGCGAGCACGACCAGCGGCGGGTCCAGCACCACGCAGGTGCTGGCCACGCCGAGCGCGAGCCGACGGGCCAGCTCGTCGAGCATCGGGCCGCCGTCGGCGCCGGCCGCGACGGCCGCGCGGACCCCTTCGGCGGCGTCGGCGTCCGGGTAGCCGTGCTCGCGAGCCACCGCGCGCACCGAGTCCGCACCGATCAACTGCTGGAAGGCCGGCTTGGCGCGACGGGAGACGTCGCGCGGGATGGGCGCGCCGGGCACCGGCAGATAGCCGATCTCGCCGGCCGCGCCGCTGCTGCCGTGGTGCAACCGCCCGCCCAGCATGATCGCCAGGCCGACCCCGGCGCCCACCCAGACCAGCACGAAGTCCGACAGCCCCTGCGCTGCGCCGGACTGCGCCTCGGCCACCGCGGCCAGGTTGACGTCGTTCTCGAAGACCACCGGCGTGTGCAGGTCGTCCCGCAACGCGGCGAGCAGACCGCTGTGCCAGCGCGGCAGGTTGAAGGCGAAGGTGATGTCGCCGGTGCCGGGGTCGACCAGGCCCGGCGTGCCGAGCACGATCCGTCGTACGCTGCTCAGCTGCGCCTGGGCGCTGCTCGCGGCCTGCACGACGGCGTTGTGCACCACGCCCACCGGGTCGTCGGTGTCGCGGGTCGACTGCTCCACCCGGCCGATGACCGCACCGGTGATGTCGGCGCACGCGGCCACCACCCGGTCCGGCCCGACGTCCACGCCGACCACGTGCGCGCTGCCCGGGCGGACGGCGTAGAGCTGGGCGTTCGGCCCTCGCCCGCCGGCCTGCTCGCCGACCCGCGCGACGAGGCCGCGCTCCTCCAGCCGCTCGACCAGTTGCGAGGCGGTGACCTTCGACAGCCCGGTCAGCTCGCCGAGTCGAGCCCGGGTCAGCGGGCCGCGTTCGAGGAGCAGCTCCAGCGCGGCACGGTCGTTGAGCGCCCGCAACAGACGGGGGGTGCCGGGCAGCCGGGTCGCACTCATGACACGTCCTCTAGTTTTAGTAAACTTTGCTAACTGTAAACCGACCTGCGAACGGGTAGCCGTAGCGTAACGGCCACTCGACGGTGGGACGCTCCGCCGAGTCGGCAGGGCCAAGACCACCACCGGTACGACGTTTCGTACCCGCGGGGGCACCGAAGGGGGAAGATCACGTGGGGTTGGATCCAGGACTGCGCCGGCTCGCGCTGGGCACGCTGCTGGCCGCGTACCCGGGACCGGTCCCGCCGGACTGGGCGGTCGACCTGCTGGCCGACGGGCTGGCCGGGCACACCCTGTTCGGCACCAACGTGCACGACCCCGCGCAGGTGGCGGCGAGCACCGCCGCGCTGCGCACCGGTCGGCCGGACGCGCTGATCGCCATCGACGAGGAGGGTGGCGATGTGACCCGGCTGGCGCACGCCACCGGCAGCCCGTACCCCGGCAACGCCGCCCTGGGTGCGATCGGCGACGTGGCCCTCACCCGACGGGTCTACCAGTCGATCGGCGCCGAACTGGCTGCGCTCGGCATCACCGTCAACCTCGCCCCGACTGTCGACGTCAACACCGCCGCCGACAACCCGGTGATCGGCACCCGGTCCTTCGGCGCGGACCCGGTGCGGGTGGCCGCCCACTCGGCCGCCGCCGTGGCCGGGTTGCAGGCCGCCGGCGTGGCCGCCTGCGCCAAGCACTTCCCCGGGCACGGCGCCACAGTCACCGACTCCCACCACGAGCTGCCCACTGTGGACGCTCCACTGGGCCTGCTCCGCCAGCGGGACCTACCGCCGTTCGCGGCCATCGTCGCCGCCGGGGCGCGCGCCGTGATGACCGCGCACATCCGGGTGCCGGCGCTCACCGGCGCCGACCCGGCCACCTTCAGCCGAGCCGTCCTGGTCGACCTGCTGCGCACCGAGTACGGCTTCACCGGCACCGTCATCACCGACGCGCTGGAGATGAAGGGCGCCGCGGTGGCCGCCGGCGGGGTCGGGCCGGCCGCGGTCCGGGCCCTGGGCGCGGGCGCCGACCTGCTCTGCATCGGCGCGAAGGTCGACGCCGAACTGGTCGAGCGGGTGGCCGCCGAGATCGTCGACGCGCTCGCCGACGGCCGACTGGCGAGGGCGCGGGTCGAGGAGGCGGCCGGCCGCGCCGCCGACCTCGCCGCCTGGACCCGGGCCGCCAGCGGGTCGCCGGCCACCGGCGACACCGAGCTGGGGTATGCGGCAGCGCGTCGAGCGGTTCGGGTGGACGGCCTGCTCACCGGCCTGGACCAGCCACTGGTGGTGCAACTGCACACCGAGTCGACGATCGCCGAGGGCCGGGTGCCGTGGGGCCTCGGTCCGCACCTGGCCGGGGTGCCGGAGATCCGGGTGATCGCCGCCGAGACCGACCCGGCCACCCTGCGCGGGTTGGCTGGCGACCGTCCCATCGTGCTGGTCGGGCGACACCTGCACCGGCTGCCCGGCGGCCCGGAGCTGATCGCCGACCTGGCGGCTCAGCACCCGGTGACAGTGGTGGAGATGGGCTGGCCGGCACAGTGGCGGCCCGCGGGCGTCCGTGCCTTCGTCACCACCTACGGCGCGAGCCACGCCAACGGTCGCGCCGCGGCCGAGGTGCTCGGCCTGGCCGGCTGAGCCACGGCGCCATCCGGCCGGGCTGAAACGCTCGGCCGGACGGCGCGCTCTCAGCGCCGCACCAGAGTGTCCACAGTCACTGGTCGCCACTTCTTGAACATGTTCAAGTTCAGCTCTACTCTGATGACGTCGGTAGTTGAACACGTTCAAGAAGGGCGTCCACATGGACATCAAGGTCGGGATGTACGTGGTCTACCTCGCGGTCAGCGTCGGCCTGACCATCTGGGTGGCTCGAGCGCTGTCCCGCAACGGGCTGGTCTTCCTGGAGGAGGTGTTCGCCGAGAAGCGACTCGCCCAAGCGGTCAACAGCCTCCTGGTGGTCGGCTTCTATCTGCTCAACCTCGGCTACGTCACCGTGGCGATGAAGCACTCCGACCCGGTGGGTTCGACAAGCCAGGCCATGGAGGAACTGTCACTCAAGATCGGCTTGGTGCTGCTGGTGCTCGGCGCGCTGCACTTCTTCAACGTCTTCGCACTCGGCCGCTACCGCCGAAACCGACTCCGCCAGTTCGCCACCCACCCCCCGCTCGCCCCGATCGGCCGACTACCCATGCAAGCCACCCCAGCCGGACCGCAGCTGGTCGGCGCGTACCCGACCGGACCCCAGCCAACCGGCGCCTACCCGACCGGACCTCAGCCGACCGGTCCGCAGTCGGGTGGTCCGCAGCCGGGTGGTCCGCAGCCGGGTGGTCCGCAGCCGGGCGTCGGCCCGACGAACAACCCACCGACCCGATGACAGTGCCCCCGACTGACGGCATCGGTCGGCTCCCGGATCCCACCGCTCACTCCGGCGGTGGGATCCGGGGGTTCACCGTCCTGTTCGACGCGGCCTGCCCGCTCTGCCGCGCCGCCCGCCGCTGGTTGTCGTCCCGCGCCCAACTCGTACCCCTGGAGTTCGTGCCGGCCGGGTCCGCCGAGGCCCGGCGGCGCTTCCCCGGCCTGGACCACGACGCGACGCTGCGCGACCTCACCGTGATCGCCGACACCGGCGAGGTGTACGCGGGCGACGGCGCCTGGTTCGCCTGCCTCTGGGCACTGGCCGACCATCGGTCCACGGCCGAGCGGCTGGCCCGACCGCACCTGCTTCCCCTCGCCCGGCAGACGGTGGCCGCCGCCTCGGCGATCCGGGAGCGGATCCGCGACCCGCGGGCCGAGCCGACCGACGAACCGGCGGGATACGGTGAGCCCGATGACCGAGCAGCCTGCGCAGACGACCACTGCGGGTGACCCAGCCACCGCCCGAGGCGAGCAGACCCGGCAGCTGATCCGGGACACCGCGATGCGGCTGTTCCGCGAACGCGGGTACGCCCAGACCACGATGCGGGCGATCGCGCAGGAAGCCGGCGTGGCGGTGGGCAACGCCTACTACTACTTCGGTTCCAAGGACCACCTGATCCAGGAGTTCTACGCCCAGTCCCAGGTCGAGCACCGGGCCGCCGCGCAGCCCGTGCTCGATCGGGAGGAGGCGTTCGGTCCCCGGCTCGCCGGGGTGCTGCACGCGGGGATCGACGTGTTGACGCCCTCACACGGATTCGCGGCGACCTTCTTCAAGACGGCGGCGGAGCCCACCTCCCCCTTGAGCCCCTTCTCCGCGGAGTCCTCCGGCCCTCGACAGGCGGCCATCGACCTCTTCGGCGAGGTGTTGACCGGCTCGACGGCCACTGTCGACGCCGAGTTGCGTCCGCAGCTGCCCGAGCTGCTCTGGCTCGCGTACATGGGCGTGATCCTCTACTGGGTGCACGACAGGTCGCCGGACCAGACCAAGACCCGCCAGCTGATCGACGGGGCCGTACCTCTGATCGACCGGCTCGTGGCGCTGTCCCGGCTCCGGGTCCTGCGGCCGGTGACCCGACAGGTGCTCGACCTGATTCGCACGCTGCGTCACTGATCCGGCCGACACCATGCTGCCAGCGAAGCCGCAGGTCAAGTCCGGTTTTCGACACTCCGAACCGACAGCTTCAACCTTGCCCCGAGCCAGTTCGATACGTAGCGTGATCGACGCGTAGCGGCTCGCCCACGGCGAGGCCGCTACACCCGGTACCGGGGCCTGGGGGGAGGTTGCGGACCGTGGATCCGGCCCGGGATCCACGGTCCGCGCCCAATGCCCGCTCAGCGTGGATAGACGCCGTACGCGCGCCAGCCCCGGTCCGGGAAACCGGCCGCTTCGGCGACGCGGGCCGAGGCGTAATTGTCCCGCTCGTGCAGATAGGTGGGGACCGCTCCCTCGTCGAGCACCCGCCGCGCCGCCTGGGCCACCAGTCGACGGGCCAGGCCTCGCCCGTGGGCGGCCGGCACGGTACCGACGGCCAACTCGTGCCCGTACGCGTCGTGCCGTTTGATCCCGGCACCGGCCAGGTAGCCGCCGTCCGGGTCGCGGACCACCAGCACCGGCCGGTCGAAGAGTCGCAGCCACGGCGGCAGCCCGGTGGCGGTCGGCTCGGTCCACTCCCCCACGTCGGGCAGCGGCGCGGGCGCCAGGCTCCACCGGAAGGGCCCGTCGTGTACGCAGAAGCCGGGCCGGCCGACGGCCTCCGGCAGTGCGGCGAGCAAGCGAGCCGGCGTACGGCTGACGACCAACGCGCGGGTCGCCGCCACGCGGTCCGGCGCCACGGAGAGAACGGCGCTCTGCCCGGTGTCCACGGCGAGCGCGGGGCGTAGCCGGCCATCCCAGGCCGGTTCGGCCCGCCGCTGCGAGGCGACCACGTGCAACCCCGGCCCGGCCGGCCACTGGCCGAGCCAGGTGGCCAGGTGCAGGTGAAGTCGCCGGTCGAGCATGCGCACCTCCCCGTCACCCGACCTTTCGTCGATCACCGTACGCCGGACGGCAGGGCCGGGCGCAGGATACGTCAGGGCCGAGCGGGAAAGGGGTGCGGAACCCAGGCGCGCACAAAATCGACCGTCATATGTATTTCCATACCTGGACACCTTTGTTTGGGACGGTAAACGCATGCCGATTCAGCCGAGCGACGACTACCAGCAGGACCCCGAGCGACTCTGGCAGGCGGCGGAGGCCGTCGGAGGCAATCCGCCCCAGCCGCGCTACCGGAACCCGCGGACGATCGGCGGCGGCGCCCTGTCGTGGGCCGGGCTGAACAAGCTGTCCGTCGGCAGCTCCGGTCGGCACCGCCTGAACACCCACTGACGCACCACCGGTCGGGTGGCACCGAGGGGCAGCCTCCGACGTTCGGGGCGACACACCGGAGGAGGTCCAGCGGCGGCTTTCGCACACCTGTCGGGTAATTTCTTGGGGTCCGCCATCCCGGCCTACGACAGGAGAAGCTCCGCGCATGGGCAAGAAGACGATCCACGTCTCCGACTTCACCGGCACGGTTCTGCAGCAGGACGCCGAGGTGGTCCGCGTCGTCGTGCTGGAGCACCCGGACCTGGTCGCCGGGCCCGTGCAGTTGGACGCCACCCCGGGCGAGGTGGAGAACATCGACGACGCCGCGCTGGACGTGGCGGTGGTGGAGATCCACGACCGGCACGGTGGCGGCGAGCCCCGCCGGGTGGTGTTGACCGCCAGCGAGTTCGACGCGATGGCCACCGACGTGCCGATGGCGCAGCTGTTGAAGACGGCTGAGCGGGTCCGCCCACCCAAGGCCCGCAAGACCACCGAGAAGATCGACTACGGCACGCTGGAGCACGCCGGCAAGCCACACCGGGGCCGGGTCACCGAGGAGGAGGCCCGCCTGGTGCGTGAGCAACTCGACGAGGTCAACAAGCGCCTCGCCGACGCGGGCGTACGCCAGATCGACCCGGCCGATCCGGAGCACGCCCTGCGTTACGGCTTTCCTGAGGTGCCCTGACCCCGGGTTCTCACTTCTTTCCGACGGCGGCGGCGAGGGCGGCGGCCAGGTCGGCCTCGACCGTCGCCTTGTCCAGGCCGAGGTTGGTGAGCACGCCGGCGCCGTCCTCCTGCTCCAACAGGGCGAGCAGAATGTGCTCGGTGCCGATGTAGTTGTGCCCGAGGCGCAGCGCCTCCCGGAAGGTCAGCTCCAACGCCTTCTTGCCGCGCGCGTCGTACGGGATGAGGTCCGGAACCTGCTCGACCCTCGGTGGGAGGACGGTGCCGACCGCCTCCCGTACCGCCTCGCCGGTGGCGCCGCGACCAGCCATCACTCTGGCGGCCAGCCCCTCCGGCTCGGCCAGCAGGCCCAGCACCAGGTGCTCGGGGCCGATTTCGGCGTTGCCGCTGGCCCGGGCCTCCTCCTGCGAGGCCATCACCACGTTGCGGGCGCGTGGGGTGAACCGGCCGAAGCCGGCGTTGGGGTCGAGCGCGGCCGCGTCGGTCGTCTTCGGCACGAAGCGCTTCTGGGCGGCCTGCTTGGTGACCCCCATGCTGCGGCCGATGTCGGTCCAGGAGGCGCCCGAGCGCCGTGCCTGGTCGACAAAGTGCCCGATCAGGTGGTCGGCCACCTCGCCGAGGTGGTCGGCGGCGATGACCGCGTCGGTGAGTTGGTCAAGCGCGTCGGTGTGCGCCGTCTTGATCGCCTGGATCAGGTCGTCGAGCTTGACGGGGTTACCGATCTGAAGAGGATCTGTCATGCGTCAACCATAGGTTGACGCATTCCTCGCGTCAACCCTGAGTTGACGACTCCAGCTCCGCTCAGGCGACGTATTCCGGCAGGAGTTGAGCGACGGCCGCCGGCGAGGGCATGCCGGCGATCTCCTCGGCGATCAGACGGGCCGCGTCGCGCTGCTCGACCTGGCCCCGCCGCGGCAGCAGCAGGCGCGCCTGCTCGGCAATGGCGCTCGCGTCCACCTTGCCCGGAAGGAGCCGCACTGCGACACCGGCGGCGGTGAGCGTGTCGGCGTTGGCGAACTGGTCGGCGCCCTGCGGCAGCAGCAACTGCGGTACGCCAACCGCGAGCGCGCCGAGGGTGGTGCCGCTGCCCCCGTGGTGCACCACCACGTCGACGAGCGGCAACAGCTCCGCCTGCGACACCCACTGGTGAACGCTGACGTGGGCGGGGATCTCGCCCAACTGTTCGACGGGCACCCGTCCGGCCGCGACCACCACCTCGGCGTCCAGCGCCGCCAGGCCGGCGATGGCGGTGCGCAGCAGCTCCGGCGTACCGAACGCGGTGCCGAGGGTCACATAGATCAACGGTCGGGACGTGCGACGGCTCACCCGTTCGGGCAGCGGGGCCGGTGTGGAGAAGGCGACAGGTCGCAGCTCGATCCGACGTTCCGTGGCGAGGAAGTCCTTGTCCTGGAGCGACGGCGGCCAGATGTCCAGGTGCGGCCGGCCGACGACCTCGGCGTTCCTGGTGGGCAGTTCCAGGCCGATGCCCTCGGGGAACATCCGGCCGAACCCGTGCCACAGGCCGGGGATCCCGGCCCGGTGAGCCGCCACGGCCGCTCCCGGCAGCCCCCACTCGTGCACCACCAGGTCGGGCCGCAGCCGCGCCAACTCAGGTGCGAGATCCTCGGCGTACACCTCGTAGAAGGCGTCGCCGGGCCGGAACGGCCGCAGGCCGTGCGCGGCGAGCGGCGCGTGCACCTCCGTCCCGGCGGCGAAGTGGACCTCGTGCCCGGCGTCCCGGGCGGCGATCGCCAACGGGATCAGCGGATAGGTGTGACCGACGGACGCAAGACTGGCGAACAGCACACGCATGGCGTCGGACCCTACCTGCCGCACCGTGGGCCCGGCCGGGTCCGCCGGCCCGTATACGGTGGGCTCCGGTCGAGCGCGGTCACCGGCGGGAAGGGCGGTCATGCGTCTGCACGTGGGGTGCGCGATGTGGAGTCACCGGTCGTGGCCGGGCCATCGACTGCCGCCCACCGAGCGCCTGCGGCACTACGCCAGCTGGTGTGACGCCGTGGAGGGCAACACCACGTTCTACGCGACCCCGGCCCGGGACACCGTGGCCTCGTGGGCCGCCCAGACGGGTCCCGACTTCCGGTTCGTCCTCAAACTTCCCAAGGTCATCACGCACGAACGCCGGCTCACCAACGTCGACGAACCGCTACGCGTCTTTCTGGACGCCGTCGAACCGCTCGGCCCGCGCGCCCACGCCCTCTGGATCCAGCTACCCGGCTCGTTCGCGCCCGCCGACGTCCCGGCCCTAAGCCGTTTCCTGGAACAGCTTCCGCAGTCGCACCGGTACGCGGTGGAGGTCCGCCATCCCGCGTTCTTCACCGACGCCCACGCGGCCCGGCTGCTCGGGGAGACCCTCGCCGCCGCCCGCGCCGAGTGGATTCCCTTCGACACGACAGCCTTCTTCGCGAGCCCGCCGACCAGCGACGCGGAGCGGGACGCCTGGACCAAGAAGCCCCGCGTGCCGCTCCGGTCCCTCGCGCTGACCGACCGGCCGATCGTCCGATACCTCGGTCGCGACGATTCGACGCGCACTGTCGAGGGGTGGCAGCGCTGGATCGACGTGACAGTCACCTGGCTCCGCGAGGGGCGCTCGCCGACGATGTTCATCCACACCCCGGACAACGCCGACGCGCCGGCGCTCGCCCGCCGGTTCCACGACGAGGTACGAGCACGCGTACCCGGGCTCGACGCGTTGCCGGAGCCGATCCCGGTCGAGCCGCTGACGCTGTTCTGAGCGGACCGGTCAGCCCTGCTGGTGGAGCAGGTCGTCCAGGTGGGTCGCCGTGCTGATCAGCGAGAGGTGGCTGAACGCCTGCGGGAAGTTGCCGATCTGCTCACCGGTCGGCGCGATCTCCTCGGAGAAGAGGCCGAGCGGGTTGCTGTAGGTGAGCATCTTCTCGAACGTCAACCGGGCGTCGTCGATCCGGCCGGCCAGGGCGAGCGCCTGCACGTACCAGAAGGTGCACATGTTGAAGGTGCCCTCGGTGCCGGCGAGACCGTCCGGCGAGGCCCTCGGGTCGTAGCGGTAGACCAGGCTGTCGGAGACCAGGCCGGTGTCCATCGCCCGCAGCGTCGACTCCCACATCGGGTCGGTCGCCGAGATGAAGTTCAGCCCCGGCATCGCCAGCAGCGACGCGTCCAGGATGTCGGAGCCGTAGTGCTGCACGAACGCGCGACGTTCCTGGTTGAACCCACGAGTCATCACCTGGTGGTAGATGGCGTCACGTTCGGCGGACCAGCGGGCGATGTCGCCGGGGCGGCCCCGGCGTCGCGCGATGCGGATGGCCCGGTCCAGCGCGACCCAGGACAACACCCGACCGTAGGTGAAGTCCTGCCGACCGGAACGGGTCTCCCAGATGCCGTCCTCGGGCTGGTCCCAGTGCTCACAGAGCCAGTCCATCAAGCCGGCCGTCTTGCGCCACCCCTCGTACGGCGCGATCAGCCCGTTGCGGTCCGCCAGCTCCAACGAGACGAGCGCCTCGCCGTAGATGTCGAGTTGGAGTTGACCCGCGGCGCCGTTGCCGATCCGCACCGGGGCGGAGCCGCGGTACCCCTCCAGGTGACCCAGCACCTCCTCGGGGAGGTCCGGTGAGCCGTCGATGCGGTACATGATCTGCAGGGGCAGGTTGCCGTCCCGTGCCTCACGGATGCGCGCGTCGAGCCAGAGCAGATACTTCTCGGCCTCGTCGGTGAAGCCCAGGCGCAGCAGCGCGTGCACGGAGAAGGACGCGTCCCGGATCCAGGTGTAGCGGTAGTCCCAGTTCCGCTGTCCGCCGATCTGTTCGGGCAACCCCGCTGTGGGCGCGGCGACCAGGGCGCCGGTCGGTGCGTACGTCATCAGCTTGAGGGTCATCGCCGACCGCTCGACCACCTCCCTCCAGCGACCCTTGTAGCGGGAACCGCCCACCCACCGCCGCCAGTAGTCGCGGGTTTCGGCGAGCAGTTCGCACGCCTCGTCGGTGGTGAGCGCTCGGGGCGCGTGCGGGCAGGCCGTCTCCAGGACCACCCCGCCGATGTCGCCGGCGTGCAGGGTGAACGAAGCAGACACACCGTCGGTGTCCCGTTTGATGTCCCTCGCGTTGAACTCGCGGCGCGAGTTCTTGAAGGCGGCCAGGGTGAGGCTCATCGTCCGGCTCCGGAAGACGTCGCCCTCGGGGTGCACCTCCAGCTCGTACGGATCGCGCCCGTAGTTGAACCGTGGGTGGCAGTGGAAGCGGAACCGCATGCTCCCCCGGACCATCCGCACCAGCCGGATCAACCGGTGCCGGTCGGTGGCCTCCGCACCGGTGACCGGCATGAAGTCCAACAGCTCACCGACACCGTCGGCGCTGTGGAAGCGGGTGATCAGGATCGGCGTACCGGGCAGGTAGAGCTGCTTGCTCGTGTAGTCGACACCCTCGGGCGAGAGCTGGAAGTGGCCGCCGTTGCGGCGGTCCAGCAGCGCTCCGAAGACGCTCGGCGAGTCGAAGCGGGGCGCGCAGAACCAGTCGACGGTACCGTCCGTGCTGATCAGCGCCGCGGTCTGTAGATCACCGATCAGACCGTGGTCCTCGACTGCCGGGTAGCTGTCCACGCTGTCCCCCGCCATCAGTACTGGCAATGGCGGCGACTACCCGGGCACCGTCGAAAGATGCGGCCCGCGGCTGGACACGGTCGAGACCACCACTCATTGCGGAAGCAAACCTTCCGCAATCGTCGATAGCGTCACCATCAACGACATCGACGAGAGGACACCTGATGAGCCTGCGAGGATTCGCCACCCTGAACATCTGGGCGGACGACGTGGAAGCGGCCACCGCCTGGTACGCGGACTTCCTCGGCGTCGAGGCGTACTTCATGCGCCCCGGCCCCGACGGACGCCCGGCCTACACCGAGTTCCGCGTCGGGGACTACCAGGCCGAACTGGGCATCATCGACCGCAAATTCGCACCGGCCGGCGCGGCGACCGGGCCGGGCGGCGTCGTGATGCACTGGTACGTCGACGACCTCGACGCGACAGTCGAACGGCTGCTGGCGATGGGTGCCACGGAGTACCAGCCGATTACTCCGCACGGGGACGAGGGGTTCATCACCGCGGCGGTGGTCGACCCGTTCGGCAACGTGCTGGGGGTCATGAAGAACCCGCACTACCTTGACGTCCTCGCGTCGCTGAAGGCGACCTGAGGTGGGTGCGCTCGACGTTCCCGCTCAGCGGTAGCGGCGGAGGTGCCGGGCCGGGATCAGTCCCACTCGTCCCGGTCCACCGTTCGCCGCACCAACGCTCCCGCTTCGTCGGCGTTCAGCCCGCTGGCCATCAGCAGTTCGTGTGCCGAGGTGCGAAAATCGCCTGCGGCGATCATGCCCGAGTAGCCCAGCCGGTGGGTGTGCGGGCGGGTGGGATCCGACACGGCGGGTCCCTGCGCTTTTCCGACCAACTCGACGGCGGTCAGGATCTGCTGGCGCGCCTGTTGCGGCTCGGCCCGCGCACGGATCGCGCAGCGCAGCGTCTGCACGCTGTCGGCCAGCAGGTCGATCGCAGCGGGAAACTCCTCCGGCACCGGTTCGCCGTCCCGCATGGCCTTCGTGAGCCTTCTCGTGATCGCTCGAAAGGCGTACAGGCTGCGTTCCATGTGTCGGACGGCATCGGTGTAATAGGCCAGGGATGGGCGCTCCCGCCAGCGCAGTGGCGCCAGTCGCACCACCTCCTGCGCGGCGCCGAGCCCTTCGTCCAGCGCGGTCAGCCGGGAGCCGAGGCCGCGCAACGTCCCCAGGCTCCGCTGGGCGCCGTCGAGATCCCGAAGGCGCAGCGCCGCGGCCAGGTCGTGCATGGCGGTGATGGCCGGGTCGAGGACGGGTTCGGCCAGCAGCCGCACGGTCCGCTGCGGGTGGATGGGCACCAGCAACAGACCGACAGCCAACCCGACCAGGCCGCCGACCGCGGCGTCGACGAAGCGAGGGACGGACAGGTCACGCACGGGCGGTTCCAGGGTGGCGATGAGCACTGCGGTGCCGCCGGCCTGGGTGAGCAGTGAGCCACCGCCCTTGAGCAGGATGGCGACGATGATCGCCAGTACGACGACCACGCCGGTCTGCCACGCCCCGATGCCGAACAACGGCATGAGCGCGTCGCCGACGGCGAGCCCGAGAACGACCCCAACCAGAAGCTCGATGGTGCGCCGCAAGCGTGAGCCCATCGCGGCGGCCACGATGCCGACCGCTGTGGTGGGTGCGAGCACCGGGGCGGGATTGTCCAGGAACTGGTACCCCACGAACCAGGCGATCGTCGCCGCGACGCCGGCCTGCACGGCGAGCAGCCAATAGAGGCGCAGGCGCCAGGCCCGGGATCGCAACCCGTGCCGCACCCGCTCGCGCAGGCCGGCCCAGGCTCGGTCGACCCGGAACACCCGGTGCGGGGGTGGGTCGTGGTCAGCTGCCGGCTCCTGCTTGGCGGGCATCCGCGCCGCTTACCCAGCGGAGGCGGACCTATCCGGCCAGTGGGCCGAATCGTGTCTGTGTCCCGTCAGTGGGCGGGGTTCGGCGTGTGCGGAAGTTTGCCGAGTTGGCGCCAGTTCGTCTCGGCGACGTCGACACCGTAGTGCTTGGCGGCGGCGAGGATGTTCTGGAAGGCCAGGTCGCGGTCCTTGTCGGTGACGCCCTGCACCTGATCGAACCGGGCGATGGCGTTACGGACGTGGCTCGCATCGGTCATCGGCTCCTTGCGTTTGCCGGGGAACGCAAAGACGGTCTCCGGCAGCTCGCGCTTGTCCTTGTCCGACAGGCCGCCGTGCTTCTCGTGGGGCTTCCAGGTCGATGTCATCGCCCAGCATTACCCGCGCGCTGCCCGGCAGCACCTCCGAACCGACATGAGATCGGGCGCGGAAAGCCCGCGTACTTTAAGGAAGGTTTAAAGACCTTCCGGGCACGGGCCGGAAGCGCCTACCATTCGGCCGCCGTGGCCGTTCGGGTCATCCTGGCGTCTACTCGTTGGGAGTGACAGTGTCGTACGAAGGCCCGCCACCACCCCGTCATCGCCTTCCTGGCTGGCTCGACCGCAACAGGCTGGGGGTGGCCGCCGGCGCGGCGGCAGTACTCGTCATCGCGGCCGGGGGCGCGTACCTGGGCAACGGCGCGGCGCAGCCCGAGCCGTCGAACGCGGCCAACGCCCTCGAATACCCGTCACCACCGGCCGGGCAGCCGGCGTCGCCCGGCGTGGCGGTGTCGACCTCCGCGACGCCGTCGGCCGCCACGACCCCGTCGACCGGCGCGACACCGTCGACCGCTGCCGCGCCGAAGGTCCCGGCAACCGGCTGGATTCCGGTCGACCGGACGACCTGGAAGGCGCAGGCCGACGCGTACCGGGCGTTGAAGATCGACCCCGTCCCGTCCGGCGTGGGCAACCTTCCGGAGTTCCGGGCGGACTGCCAGTACAGCCACCGGCTACCGGACGACCCGATCGTCGCCCCCGGCCTACCGGGCGCGTCACACATGCACTCGTTCGTCGGCAACAAGGCCGTCGACGCGAACACCGTCGCCGGCGACCTGACGAAGTTCACTGCCACCTCCTGCAAGCCCGTCCAGGACCACTCCGCCTACTGGGTGCCCACGCTCTACGACAACGCGACGGGAAAGCCTGTCGAGACCACCGGTTTCCGGGTCTACTACCGCTCGCTCGCCAAGAACTCGACAGGCCAGATGCCGATGCCCAACGGCCTGCGCATGATCTCCGGCGACGCCAAGAAGAAGAAGCCGACGCCGCGAGGCGCGACCGGCCAGTTCTACTGCGCCTTCTACGGCCCCGGCGACCTCGACGGCATCGCCCGCAGCACCAACGGCAACTGGCCCATCTGCGGGGGCGACGCGACGCTGCACTTCATGATGCAGTTCCCGGACTGCTGGGACGGCAAGCACCTGGACAGCCCCAACCACAAGGACCATGTGGCGTACGGCAGCGGCAACTCCTGCCCGACCAGTCACCCGGTCCGGATCCCGGCGATCACCTTCGACATTCAGTACCCGGCGAAGGGCACCCCGGCGGGCTACTACCTCTCCTCCGACAAGGAGGGCAAGAGCGCCTCGTCGATGCACGGCGACGCGTTCGTGATGTGGGACGTCAACACCATGAACAAGCGCACCAAGAACTGCGTCCAGGGACGCCGGACCTGCGACAACTACGGCTACCAGAAATAGCCGGGGCCAGGCCCGTGTCGGCCTGGCCCCGGAGTCTGTTCGGGTCAGCTACGCAGCGTCCACCGCTGGTTCGTGCCGCCGTTGCAGGACCAGAGGATGAGCTTGGTGCCGTTGGCGGTGGCGGCGCCGTTGGCGTCGAGGCAGAGCCCGGACTGGGCGTTCGTCACGGTGCCGTTGGCGTTGACGTTCCACTGCTGGTTGAGCCCACCGTGGCAGTCCCAGATGATGACCGCGGTGCCGTTGGCCGTGCCGGCCCCGGAGGCGTCCAGGCACTTGTTGCCGTACACGGTCAGCTGCTTGCTGGCCGTCTGGGTCCACCGCTGGTTGGTGCCCGTGGAGCAGTCCCAGAGTTGGGCCTGAGTGCCGTTGGTGGTCGAGGAGTTGGGCACCTCGGCACAGCGGCCGGACTGGCCACCCACGAGTTGTCCGCTTCCCGTACCGCTGCCACCGCCCTGCTGCTGCCGGACGAGCGCTGTCGACTCGGCCGACCGGTTGCCCTGCGCATCGACGACGTAGAGCCGGTACTCGCCCTGAGTGGCCGGCACGGCGATGGACGTGGCGGTGCCGGCGGCCCTGGTCATCGTCGCCCCGGCGGTGAAGGTGGTCGTGCCGTACGGCGCCAACCAGACCGACTTGGTGGCGTCGCCGATGCTCCGGATCGGGATCGACGCCGTGGCGCTGGTGACGAAGGTGCTGGCCGGCAGCACATAGTTCGGTGCGGAGAAATTGCTCGCCGGAATGATGTCGCGGTACGCGTCCTCAAGGCCGGAGTTCGCGGCGATGCCGTACGCCGCCGCCGGCCAGACATAGTCGGACGAGACGAGGATGTCGGCGACGGTGCTGTTCGGCAGATTCTTGTTCGAGACCTTGTTGATCGGGCCGTAGATCTGCGTGATGCTCAGATCGTGCTTCCGCCCGAAGTCATCCGAATTGATCATCCAGGTGACGTTCTTGTCGATACTCAGGACGTTGTCGCGAAACGTGATGAACGCGGATCCCTCGTCCGGGTGCAGTCCGTACTTGTGACCCGACGGAACACCCTGGAGATAGTTGTTCGTGATGGTGGTTCCGGGCTGGCTTCCGAGCGTGTAGATGGGGGCCGTGTCGCTGAGGCGCTGCACCGTGTCGATGAAGTGGTTGTAACTGATGGTGTTGTTCCTCGCCGTGGTGGTCGGTCGGTTCGGCACGATCGAGCCCGACGACCCGTCGAAGTTCCACCAGCCCCAGCCGAGCGTGATGCCCGACCACGGGGTCTTCTCGATCCGGTTGCGCTGGATGGTGAGGGTGTCGGCGAAGTACGCGGAGATGGGGCTGTGCCCGTTGAACAGAACCGCGCTGTCGTAGAGGTAGTTGTTCTTGATGTCGATGTTCTTCGGTAGCCCCTCGACCGACGCGGAGTACTTCTCCCGGTTGGTCGACGTGCCGTCTCCGACGTAGACGTGCTGCGGATGGCCCACGAGGATCGCGGACCCGGCGATGTCGTTGGTGTGGTTGCCGATCAACTGCGTGCTCTGCACGTCGTTGACCATGCTGATCCCGTCGGCACCGGTGTGCTGGATCCGGTTGCGTTGCAGGAGGATCCCGTCGGCGTTCTGCACCTGGACGATGCCGGGAACCACGTCGACGTTGCGGTAGTGGTAGACGTGGAAGTTGCCCTTGGCGTACACGTTCGCGCTCAGATTGCCCTGCTGCGCCTGCTTGAGGACCGAGCCTGCGACGTTGACCAGGTTCCAGTCGGAGTGCTGCACCGTCAGGCCGGAGAACGTGATGTTGCGCGCGTGGCTGCTCGTCGAGGTGCCGGCGACCCGCAGCACTGTGGAGATGTTGTTCGGCGCGTAGACCGTCGCTGTCGACATGTTCTCGGCGCTGGCCTTGTAGTAGTAGAGCGTCCGGCTGCCCTTGTCGAAGTAGAACTCACCGGGGGCGTCCAGAAACTCGTAGGCGTTCATGAGCTTGTGCGTGCCACCCACCTGGGCGTTGCCGTTGAATGCGCCCTGGGCTATGGCCGCACCGGGTTGCTGAAAGAGGGCGACCCGGTTAGCGCCGTCGGAACTCGTGGTCACCTGGCGGACGCCCACGATGGCAGTGGTCCAGGTCGTTCCGGTCTCGATCTCGATGTCGTCCTGGTTGTTGGGGACGGCCGGGAAGTCGTTCAGGCTGTATTTCGCGCCATCGCACTGCGAGCCCGACTCCCAGGCCCACGAGGCCTGGTTGGCGGTGATGTTGTACGTCCCGTAACAGCCCGCCGAGCTGATCGTCTTCGACGCCATGAACGCGCGCTTGTCATTGACGTAGAGAGCCCGCAGCTTGTTGGCGCGGTTGAGCGGCGCCTTCCAGATGTTGCCGCTGTGCTGGCTCCACCCGGTCACCTGGACGCCGCCGTCGAGGACCGGCTTCTCGTTGGGGTAGGCCGCGTAGCTGATCCGGAATCCGTTGGTGCCGGAGTCGCTCGGCCCGAATTCGACAGTGCTGCTCACCGGATAGGTTCCACCACGGAGGTAGACGTCCACGTCGCCGGTCATGTTCGTGTTTATCGTACGAACGATGTCCCGGGCACGTTGCACAGTACGGAATGGCGACTGCAGGGTGCCCGGATTGGCGTCGTTACCGTCCGGGGCGACATAGTAGGTCGCCTGGACTGCGGCCGAGGCCGGTAGCTGGTTTGTCAGCACTGCCGGCAGTGTGGCGGCGACAAGCGCCGCCACCGCCAGCACTGACATTCGAGCGGTGGATATGGCTGACTTCACGTCTGTTCCTCTCACTGGTCGTCGATGTGGTGCCCAAAGTTCGTATCGAGCGACGAGTACGGAAACAGCGACGCCACTAAGGGCCGGCGGGGACTTCCGTCGCCCCGACCGCACTCTTTGTTAACCGCCCCGAAATTCTTACTGGGAGCGTAGGTCACACGTCTGACCAATGCAACTGGCAATTGGAGGGCGTCTATGTAGAAATGCCGTCGGATCGGGCAGATCAACCATGCCGACCGCACGCCCCTGCCTACGTCGTCCGACGAATCCGCAGCGACGACGCGGGCTCGCCATATAGGCCGCGACAGCAATCAGGGAGACCCCGGGCCGGACCGACGATCAACCCGCGCCAGGGCCCGATCAACCGAGACCGCGAAGTCCGAAAGACTCCGAAAGTTTCGGCGGCGTCAGGAGTCGAGGCGGCGTCCCGGGCATGCCCACGTCAGGCGCAGCGCACCCTCGCCAGCCGGCCCCGGGAGCTGCATGTGCGCACCGATCACACATTGACTTGCATTGATGTTCTGCTTACAGTCACCAACGAAATACCGAAAGTTTACCGAAAAGTAACCCGGAGGTCCGGCCACCGTCCGCAGGTCGCCACGCAGCGACGGCGGCCTGGCGTCGGTCCGCTCCGGCGTGAACCAGGAGGAACCCCAGCGATGTCGCAGCTCGTCCTGTTCGCGATCGACATCTGCGCGGTGGCGCTGCTCGTCTTCGGGCTCTACTTCCCCCGGCACCGCCGGCGCGACCTGGTCGTCGCCTACCTGGGGGTCAACGTCGGCGTCCTCGCGGTGGCGAGCGCGCTGAGCGCCAGCGACGTCGGTGCCGGGCTCGGGCTGGGACTGGCGCTGTTCGGGGTGCTCTCCATCATCCGACTCCGGTCGACGGAGCTCGACCAGCACGAGGTCGCGTACTACTTCTCCGCTCTCGCACTGGGCATTCTCGGCGCACTCAGCACCACCTCGGTCTGGCTCAGCGGAGGCCTGATGGCACTCATCGTCGCGGTGATGTTCGTCGGTGATCACCGACGGCTGCTCCGGCACTACCGGCACCAGATCATGGTGCTCGACTCCGCCGTCACCGATCACGTCGCCCTCGTCGCCCAGCTGGAGCAACTGCTCAATGCCCGGGTGCACAACGCCATCGTCCAGCGGCTCGACATGGTCAACGAGACCACAGTGGTCGACGTCCGATACTCGGTCGCCCGGCGCAGCGCGGCGGCCGGCACCAGCAAGTCGGTCCGGACCGGGGCGCTCCGATGAGCGCGCCACCGCTGGCCCGGCTGGCACCGATCGCACTCGCCGAGGTGATCGACCGAGCGGCGCTGCAGAGCAGGGTGGACCGCAAGTACGTGATCGCGGTGGACGAGTTGCCGCACCTGCTGGACCAGCTCACCCCGTACGCCCGGGTGCTGGACATCGATGGTGAGCGCAGCTTCCGGTACGAGTCCGTGTACTTCGACACGCCCTGTCTGGCCAGCTACCACTGCGCCGCGTACCGGCGGCGCAGACGCTTCAAGGTACGGACCCGGACCTACCTCGACTCGGCCCAGTGCTGGCTGGAAGTGAAGATCAGCGGAGCGCGCGGACGGGTCACCAAGCACCGACTGCCGTATCTCGCCGAGGACCGCCGCACCGTCCGGCTTGGGCGCAGGTTCGTCGACGAGGTGCTCGATCGGGAGTCGATCCTGTCCGATCTCGCCGGCAGCCCGCTCGAGCCGGTGCTGGTCACCAGCTACCGTCGCTCCACTCTGCTGCTGCCGTCGACCGCGAGCCGGGTCACCATCGACACCGCGCTCACCTGGCAGGACGGTGACCGCACCCTGCGACTGCCCGGCATCGCCGTGGTCGAGACCAAGACCAGCTCGGCCCCTTCGCTGGTCGACCGCGCGCTGTGGCAGCGCGGGACCCGGCCCGTGCGCATCTCGAAGTACGCCACCGGTCTCGCTGCTCTCCGCCTGGATCTTCCCGACGTGCCGTGGCGACGGACGCTACGCCGCCATTTCCGCGCCGACCCGTCCTCGGCGTTCCTGGAGTTGACAGTTCCCACCCGATCAGAACAGGAGGCATCGTGCGCATGACCACCCGCAACACCGGTCTTCCGGTGGCGGCCCTTCGTGCCGCCGGGATCGCCGCCACCACAGTGTTCGTCGCAGGCCTCCTCGTGGTGTCGTCGCCACCGGCCGGCGCCGAACCCGTCGCGACTGCCCAGGCCGCCCAACCGGTCACCGAACTCCTCGCCGGCACCCAGGCCGCCGATGCCGCCGCCGCACCGGCCGCGGCGGACGACCTGGTCGGCGACATCACCTTCTCGGTGCCCAGCGGCACCTTCCAGGGAGAGGTGGCGGTGACGCTGAGCAGCACGGTCAGCGGTGCCCAGATCCGCTACACCACCAACGGGCAGCCGCCCACCGCCCAGTCGTCGCTCTATTCGGGCTCGGCGCTGCGCTTCACCCGCACCACCCAACTGCGGGCACAGGCGTTCGTCGGCCAGACACCGACGGGTGCGCCCGGCACCGCCATGTACGCCGCGCAGAACGTCACCACCGCCCACGACCTGCCGGTGGTGCTGATCGACTCGTACGGCGCGGGCCGGCCCGACCGTGAGTACTTCGACGCCACCACCATGATCTTCGAACCGGCCGGTGGCGGCACCACGTCGCTGGCGGCCGCCCCGACGCTCAGCACCCGCGCGGGATTCCGGCTGCGCGGCAACTCGTCGGCAACGTTCGAGAAGACGCCGTTCCGGGTCGAGTTCTGGGACAACGAGAACGACGACGCCGACCACCCCGTGCTGGGCATGCCCGCCGACTCCGACTGGGTGTTGCGCGGCCCGTTCCCCGACAAGGCGTTGATCCGCGAGGCGCTCGTCTACGACCTCGGACGCGAGATGGGGCTGCCGGCCCCGCGCTACGCGTTCGCCGAGTTCTACCTCAACACGGACGCCGCACCGGTGGGTGCCGGCGACTACATGGGCGTCTACATGTTCATGGAGACGATCAAGAACTCGAAGGACCGCCTCGACCTCAAGCAGTTGGACTCCGACGACGTGACCCTGCCGAAGATCCAGGGCGGGTACATCTGGAAGTTCGAGTGGATGGCGGCCGAGGAGCCGACGTTGCCGTGCACCGGGCCGGCCGCCACCTGCTGGAACTACCTTGAGGTCGCCGATCCGTCGCCCCTGCAACCGCAGCAACGGGACTGGCTGCGCGGTCACCTCCAGGAGTTCAACGACGTGCTGCACTCGTCGAACTTCGCCGACCCGACCACCGGATACCGCAAGTACATCGACGTCGACTCCTTCATCGACCTCATGATCGTCAACGAGCTGAGCCGGGAGATGGACGCCTACGTCCGCAGCTCGCACTTCTACAAGGACCGGGACAGCAAGATCTTCGCGGGTCCGCTGTGGGACTTCGACCTGAGCTTCGGCGTCGGTGGGTTCTTCGCCAACGACCAGGTGTCGGGCTGGCAGCACCAGCAGACCCGGCAGCCGTCGGCCAACGACTGGTTCGCCCAGTTGCTGCGCGACCCCGCGTTCGTCAACCAGGCCCGATCGCGCTGGCAGACACTGCGACGGGGCCTGCTCTCCGACGCCGCGCTCCAGACCCGGGTCAACGCTCTCGCGACCCCGCTGACCAACGCGGCTCAGCGCAACTTCCAACGCTGGCCGAACCTGACGGCGCCGACGGTCAGCTTCTTCCGCACCCCGACCTCGCCCACCTGGCAGGGGCAGGTCCAGGTCATGCGGGACTGGATGCTGCGGCGCGCCGCCTGGCTGGACTCCACCGCCGGTTGGGGTGGTTCCGTCACCACGCCTCCGCCTACCACGCCTCCGCCCACCACCCCACCGCCGGCGGCCGGCTGCACCGCGACGTACGCGGTGACCAGCCAGTGGACCGGTGGCTTCCAGGGCGAGGTACGGGTCACCGCGGGAACGTCGGCGATCAGCAACTGGACCGTGACGTGGACCTTCGCCGGTGGCCAGAGCATCACCCAGGCCTGGAACGCGACAGTCACGAGCCAGGGATCGGCGGTCACCGCGCGCAACGTCGCCTACAACGGGGCACTCGGCGCCGGCGCCAGCACCGCGTTCGGGTTCCTCGGCTCGTCCACCGGCACGCCCAGCACACCTTCGCTGACCTGCACGGCCAACTGACGAGCCACCGGCCCGTGGCCGGGTCGACGATCGACCCGGCCACGGGCTCCGGTCACCTGATGGAGAATTCCGCCAGCCGCAGCGGGGAGTCGAACACCAGGTACACGTCGCGGGTGCCGACGGCCCGGGCCACCTCGGTGCTGGTGCTGACGTACCGGTAGTCGTCGCCGGTGCTGGGCACTGTGGCCGTGCCCAGCAGCCGGCCGGTGGGCGAGCCCAACCGGATCTGGATCGTGCCGGCGCCCGCGCCGGCCTTGGCGACCTTCGCGGTGAAGGTGCGCGCGTCAGCACGCAGCGCGGAACCGTCGAAAGAGATCCACTGACCGGCCGCTGTGGCACCGATCGCCGTACCGCTGGGTTTCGTCTCGTCGACGAGCCGGGCTCCCGCGTACCTGTCGAAGTTCTCCGCCCTGGTGGGCCGGGACAGGTCGCGGGCCGGGATGGTCTCACCACGGACCCGGACCGCGGCGCGGGCCCGGATGTCCTCGGCGGACGCCCCGACCATCAGGTCGTGGACGGACGACTCGACCACCCACCTGCTGCGGGTGACGTCCCAGTGCGCCAGGTCGGCGGCGGGCAGGCGCAAGGTCACCGTACGGGTCTGCCCGGGCGCGAGTTTCACCTGCTGGAAAGCCTTGAGCTGGCGGATCGGGGTGGTGTCCCGCGAGGTGCGCTGGTGGGTGTAGAGCTGAACGACCTCGGTCCCGGCCCGGCTGCCGACGTTCGTCACGTCGACACTGGCCGTGATGGTGCCGTCGGCCGCGACCGACTGCGGACCGGCACGCAGCTGGCCGTACCGGAAGCGGGTGTACGACAGACCGTGGCCGAACGGGTAGAGCGGCTTCGCGCGGCTGTACAGGTAGGTCTGCCCGGACGAGATGATGTCGTACTCCAGCAGGTCCGGCGGCAGTTGCGAGTCCGAGCGGTACCAGGTCTGGGTGAGCCGGCCGGACGGGTTGCGGTCGCCGAAGAGGACGTCGGCGATGGCGTGACCGGTCTCCGCGCCCGCGTGGGTGGTCCAGACGATGGCCGGTACGTGCTCCTGCTCCCACCGGATGGTGACCGGGTAGCTGGTCTGGAGCACGAGCACGGTCCGCGGGTTGGCAGTGACCACGGCCTTGACCAGCGCCTCCTGGCCGGCGCTCAGCGCCGTCGAGGTCCGGTCGTGCGCCTCACGGCCGTTGATGAACGGGTTGCTGCCGACCACCAGCACCGCAGTGTCGGCCGCCTTGGCTGCCGCCACGGCCCGGTCGATTCCGCTGCTGATCACCTCGCGACTGAAGTGGGCCGCGCCGGCCGGGGTGGATGCGCCGAGCTTGAGGGCGCCGTCGTCGCCGACCGTCACGTACGTGTCGGCGCCGAACCAGCTCTCAGTGGTTTCGTAGCCGACGTAACGCAGCACCACTGTTCCGTCGGCCTGCGGCTCCAGCTTGAACTGCTGCTGGACGTACCAGCCGTTCGGCTGCTCGTCGCGGGTGACGAACGGCCCCCAGTTGTAGCCGAGGTAGCGGCCGTTGGCGGCGTTGCGCAACGTCACCACATCCTGCCCCCAGTCGACAGCGTCGAACTGGGCGGCAAGCGCCGGGGTGGCGCCGGTCCCGAGGACCCTGTCGGCGTCGGTGGTGCCGGTGGCCGAGACGTACCGGCCGGTCGACACGTCCTTCAGGGCGATCCGGTCCGCCCCGTCGAGCCCGCTCACACTGGCCGAGCCGCCCAACCGTTCGCGGATGCCCCCGAGCGCCGTCACCTGGTACGGCAGGTCGCCGCCGTACCAGTCCGAGTAGAGGGTGTCGGCCAGCGGGCCGAGCACCGCCACCTTGCGGGTCCGGGCCGGGTCCAGCGGTAGCGCCTGCCGTTCGTTCTTCAGCAGCACCATCGCCTCACCGGCGGCCTGCCGGGCCAGTCGCTGGTGTTCAGGACTGTTGATGACGTCCGGGGTGATGCCGCCGTACCGGCCGCCGCCCGGGTCGAACTCACCCAGCCGGAACCGGACGCTCAGAATCTCGCGGATCCGGGCGTCGATGTCCCCCTCGGTGAGCAGACCGGCCGCCAGGGCCTGCTTGATCGCGGTGATGGTCGGCTGCGCGTTGGTGTCGTCGGTGATGAAGCTGTTCAGGCCGGCCTTGATGATCGCAGCGTTCCCCTCGGCCTGGGTCGGGTAGTACCCCTGCGAGGCGACGAGGTTGTTCGGCGCCCAGGCGTCGGTGACGTTCATCAGCGGCTGGTCGGTCCAGTCGCGGACCACGGTGGCCAGGTCCGGGTCCACGGTGGCCGGGCGACCGTTGACCAGGTTGTACGCGGCCATCATCCCGGTCGCCGCGTCGGCGGCGATGGCCGGTTCGAAGGCGGCGCGGTCGTATTCGTTGAGCACCCGAGGCGGCACGTTCGAGGAGGTCACATCGCGCCGGACCTCGTTGTTGTAGGCCAGGTAGTGCTTGAGGGTCGGCGCGCTCTTCAGGTGGTTCGGGTCACCGCCGGTCATCCCCGAGCCGTACGCGGTGGAGATCGCGGCGGTGAGCATCGGGTCCTCGGAGTAGCCCTCCTCGTTGCGGCCCCACCGGGGGTCGCGCAGCAGGTTGACCACCGGCGCCCAGAGGTTGAGCCCCCAGACCCGGGGGTTCTGCGCGTGGTAGCCGCGCGCCTCGTCGCCGACGGCCGAACCGACCTGCCGGATCAGGTCGGTGTTCCAGGTGCTCGCCATGCCCACCGGCTGTGGGAAGACGGTGCCGCGGGCCTTGACCACCGCGCCGTTGTTGTCGATGTCGGTGGACCAGGCCACCCCGTGCAACGCCTCGGTGCCGGTCTTGAACAGGCCGATGCCCAGCCGGGGAATGGCCGGCTGGTACTGGTGCAGCCAGGAGATCTTCTCGTCCTGGGTGAGCCGGCCGAGCAGGTCGTCGACCCGGGCGTTCACGGGTAGGTGGGGATCTCGGAACGGGTAGGTGGGTTCGGCGAGCGCGGTGCCGGGAACGGCCGGTAGGGCTAGCAGGGCAAGCGCGAGCGCGGTGATTCCGCGCCGAAGGCGCCAGTTCCGCATGCGGATCTCCTCATGTCGTACGAAGACGCCCAGCGGGGCGCCGCGACCGACGTGACCAGGCTCGACACCCGGCTGACGGGCCTGAACGACGAATCGTCGAAGCGCTTCGACGACCCGGCCGCGCCACCACGGCCATGATTGTTGTGATCCGCGCAACTATAGATGCACGCCAATGACTGGGCAATGCCTGCCTGCCCTACCGGCCGGTAGACCCCAGCCGCTTGACCAGAACACCCTCAATGTCTTTCAGCGGAACGAATCCCCACCGGCGCGAGTCAACGCTGTCCGGATGCTCGCCGAGCAGCACGGCCATACCGGCCGGCACCTGTCGCACCCCGGCGCCGACGGCCGGGGCGACCACTTCCGGGACGGCGTCGCCTGGCAGCGCCACGAGGCGCTTGACCAGCCAGGCGGACGCGGGAGAGCCCGCAACGGCATTCCGGGGTGCACCCTCCTGATGGCGCGCGACGACGATGCCGCCGGCCCGGAGCCTGCGCGTTCGGCGCACCACGAGGCGGTCGCCGTGAGCCAGAGTGGGGACCATGCTGTCACCCATCACGTCGACCAACATCAGTCTCCGACGCGCCACGGCAACGCCGACGACGGGTACCGCAAGCGCGGCAAACCCACCCAGGACGGTGAGCAGGAATTGCGACTCATCGGGCATGAGACCCCCTTCGAGGGGTATTCCTCTCATCTTTCCGCCGGCAAATCAACCCGTTGACAGCATTGAAGCACGCCGATAATCTCGGGTTTCCCAGCCGGGGTTCTTGAGGTCTGTGCGACTCAGACCCGGGCACATGGGCGCCACGGGGAATGGGGGACGATATGGGTGTCGCTGTTGTCGTGTCCATTTTGACGCTGGCCGGCGTTCTTGCGATATCTGTCATCGGAAAAGTGCGTAGCCGAATGAGTTTTCGCGCGTTCGCCGACGCCACTGCCCAACTGCGGGTTGCCCCCGTGCGCTGGTCCCGCCCGGTGGCGGTGGCATCGATCGCGTCCGAGGTTGCCGTACTGGCGCTTGTCCTCTGGCCCGGGGGCGCGGTCATCGGCCTGGCCGCAGCTGTGCTGCTCTTCGGCGCGTTCACCGTCGTGCTCGCACGGGCCGTCCGACAAGGGTCCACGGCGGGATGCCACTGTTTCGGCCCGACCGACACACCCGTTGCGTGGCGGCACGTCGCTCGCAGTGGTTTCCTCGCCAGCGCGGCAGCCGGCGCCCTTCTTGGCGCGATCACCCAGCCCGCCATATCGCTCAGAAGTCTAGAGCCGCCGCACCTCATATTGGCTCTTTCCCTAGCGGGATTCATCGTCACGACGCTGGTCAGGCTTGACGACCTCACCTGGCTCCTTCGTGGAGCGTCCCACGCCCGCTGAATATCTCCAATCGATCGCGCACTTCTCGTGCGCTGCGCTTCGACGCCCCGATCCAAGGAGCCCACCGTGCTATTTATGTCCACCGCTGTCGCCATACTCGCGGCGCTCGTCCTGGTCGATCTCGCGCTGAGCGCCGCAGTCATCAGGCGGCTACGCGAGACGGAGGCGAAACTCATCGAGATGAACTCGCCGCCCGCCTCGGGGCTACCGGTCGGCGCCGCCCTGCCAGAGTTCGTGTCACCGGACGGCCAGGTCTCCAGCGCCGACCTCGCGGGCAGCCCGACCCTCATCGGGTTCTTCTCCGCCGGATGCCGACACTGCCCCGCGCAGGCGGAGAAATTGGTCGACCGCGCCGAGGAGTTCGGCGGCACGGGCGTACGGGTGGTCAGCTTCCTCACGGTGGGTGAGGGCATGACCGACGAGCTTGGCCCGACGCTGCGGAAGGCCGGCCTCCTCGTCATGGACGACAGTCCGAGCGCGGTGATGGCCGCCTTCCAGGTGCAGGGCACTCCGTCATTCGTGCTGTTCGGCGCGGACGGACGGTTGGCGGCACGCGGGCATGACCTGAGCGAGGTGTTGGGCAGCCGATGAGGCGGTCGGCAGCGTTGATGCGTCGCGCGTTCGGGATCTACTTCGGCGCCGCGCCCTGGGCGGCGGCGGTGAGCATCGTGATCATGGTGGTGGGTGGTCTGACCGCGGTGGCCACCGCCTGGTTCACCCGAGCGCTCATCGATGGTCTCTCCGCCGACGCCACGTCGACGATCTGGCTCGGTGTCGCCGGTTTCGGCGCGCTGGCCATCGTGTCACCAGTCATCCTGCACGTCTCGCAGTACGTACAGCGGGACGCGGAACGCCGGGTGACGATACGCACGCAGCAGGAACTGTTCACCGCGGTGTCGGCGCACCCTCGGCTGACGGAGTTGGAGGACAGCAAGTTTCATGATCGGCTTCGGCTCGCCCACGAGGCGAGCCGCTTCGCACCGACCCAGCTCAACAGCATGGTCCTGGGCATCGGGCAAGAGATGATCACCATCGTCGCCTTCGGCGTGACGCTGGTGCGCTGGTCTCCCCTGGTGAGCGCGTTGGTCATGCTGGCGGTGCTGCCCACGCTCGTGGCCCAGATCCGGTTGGCTCGGATGCGCGGGGCGATGATGGAACGCACCATACCGATGTTCCGCCGGCAGACGTTCTACGCGGCACTCCTGCTGGACATGCGCGCCGCGAAGGAGATCCGGCTGTTCGGGCTCGGCCAGTTCTTCCAGGGTCGCCTGCTGCGAGAGTTGCGCGCGGCACAGGGACAGGAACGTCACCAGGACCGGCTGGCCCTGTGGGTCGACAGCGCCCTCGCGACGCTGACTGGCATCGTCTCGCTGGTCGCGCTGGCCGTCTTCGTCGCACGGGTGGTCGACGGACACGGCACCGTCGGCGACCTCGTACTCGTGATCGCGGCACTGACCGCGTTGCAGATGTCCGCGTCGAGCCTGGTCCGACAGATCGCGATGCTCGGCGAGACGTTGATCGTGTTCGGCCACTACGTCGACATCACCGCGGTGATCCGCGAGGCCCGACGTGCCGTTCCGCTGCCCGCCCTGCCGCCACTGAAGCGAGGCCTGGAGTTCGACGACGTCTGGTTCCGGTACGCCCCCGAGCACGACTGGGTCCTGCGCGGTCTCACGTTGCGGATCCCCTGCGGCTCGTCCCTCGCCCTGCTGGGCGACAACGGCGCCGGAAAGTCGACAGTGGTCAAGCTCCTCTGCGGCTTCCACGTCCCGAACAAGGGCGTCATTCGGTGGGACGGCATCGATATCACCACCATCGACCCGGCTTCGCTCCGCGCCCGTCTCGGGGCGACATTCCAGGACTTCATGACCTACGAGTTCTCCGCCCACGACAACATCGCGGTCGGCGACATCAGCGCGGTGGACGACCGTGCCCGCGTACGGGCAGCAGCGGCGACGGCCGACATGGACTCCACACTGGTTGCGCTTCCGAACGGGTACGACACCATGCTGACGCGAGCCTTCAGCGACGGAGATCTGCCCGGGGTGGGGGTGGTGCTGTCCGGGGGCCAGTGGCAGCGGCTGGCGCTGGCTAGAGCCCTGCTCAGGGAGGGCGCGGACGTGTTGATCCTCGACGAACCGTCGTCAGGTCTCGACGTGGCGACCGAACACGAGATCAACCAGCGGTTGATGTCGCTGCGCCGCACACACACCAGCCTGCTCATCTCGCACCGGCTCAACACCGTCCGGGAGGCGGACAGCATCGCCGTGCTGGCCGCCGGCCGCATCCTCGAACAGGGCAGCCACGACGAGCTGATGGCATCGGGAGGGCGCTATGCCGAGTTGTTCCAACTCCAGGCATCCGGTTACGACGACGCGATCACCACTCGGACGTCGATGTGAACGCTAACACCCTGCTCAGAGTGTCACTGTTGGGTCCGATCGAGGCAAGTGTCGGCGGGCAGCCGATGGCCGTCGGCGGCCTGGGCAGGCGAGCACTGCTGGCGGCGCTCGCCTTCAACCTGGGCACTGTGGTCGCCGTGAACCGCCTCATCGAGGTGATCTGGGACGACCACCCGCCGGCGACGGCGACGACGAAGCTACAGGGCCACGTCTGCGCCCTGCGGCGAAGCCTGGTGCGGCTCGGCGGGCCGGACGCCGCGAACATCCTGCAGACCCGCCCGCCGGGTTACCTGTTGTGCGCCCGTCTCGCATCGACAGACCTCGCCCGTTTCGACGACATGACGCAGCGGGGCGCCGGCGCGCGGCTCCCCGAAGGTGCCGAACGCCGGGTCGCCGCGCTCTCCGCGGCACTGCGGCTGTGGCGGGGGGACGCCTGCGTCGATGCCCGATCCGCTGGGGTGGCGGTCGTGGCGGCGTCACTAGACGAGCGACGGTGGCGGGCGATGGAGGACCTCGCCGAGGCGCAACTCGTCCTCGGTGACCACAACGCCGTCATCGACGCGATGGAGCCACTCGTACGCCAGTGGCCGTACCGGGAACGGGCCTGGGAGCACCTCATCGAGGCACACATGAGGCGTGGTGACATCGCGTCCGCCCTGGCCGCTCACGACCAGTTGTGCGAGATCCTGGCCGGGGACCTCGGTGTCGCTCCCGGTCAACGAATCGGCCGGCTGATCAGCATCATGCGCGAGAACAGCCAGCGGTAGCGCTGTCACCTGCCTGCCGCCGTCGGCGCCCCTCGACAACGCCGCCACCATCGCGTGACCGTCGGCCATGACCAGCGCGAATGCCGCCCAACAGCCGATCGACGGGGCATTAGCGCACCGTTAGCGGATCGTAAGCGGTCGATGACATCGTGACCTCTGTCGACATACCGTCGTACCTGCGGAGAAGGAGAGAGGTCGTATGATTATCAACAGGCTGGCCGACAAGCTACTGGCCACGCTGCTGCCGAAGGCCACGGCGTCCGCGTGCAACGTCTGCACTCTCGCCTATGTCGGGTGTGGAGGGCCTTTCTGCTACTACTACTACAACAAGGTGGTCGCGGGACAGGTCCGCTGTTACGCCAACACGGCGAGAGACTGCAACGCGTCCTCCGTGAGCTACTCCACGGGCTGCTGCTGATCGTCGAATCGCGGCCGTCGGCCGGATGTCCCCATCCGGCCGACGGCCTCATGCTGGAGGACCAACGATGCAGGGCACGGAGCGTCGATGCTGGGGATAGCCGCGTCGCAGTGGCGAGTACGGCTGCGCAGGTCGCTGGCCCTGCTCTCGATGATCGCCGTCGCGGTGGCGGGGTTCACCCTGCTCACCGGGGCCGCGGTGACCTCGCGGCTGGACACGGTGGGCGCGGTCAGCGCCAACTACCGCCCGGTCTACGACCTGCTGGTACGCCCTAAGGACGCGGTGCTGCCGTTGGAGCAGGAGCGCAATCTGGTCCAGTCGGGTCAGTTGGCGGGCATGCGTGGCGGCATCACCCACGATCAGTGGCGCGAGATCCAGGCGGTGCGCGGGGTGTCGGTGGCGGCACCTGTCGCGATGGTCGGGTACGTGATGCGCACCGTGCCCGTGACTGTCGACCTGTCGGAGCACCTTGACCCGACCGCCGAGCGTCAGGTGTTACGGGTCCAGCCGACCTGGGCAACGGATGCGGGGCTGAGCCAGATCCCGGACGGGCCGGCGTTTCTCTACGCGACGCGGAACCGGCTGGAGGTGGTGCCCAACAGCGAGCTGAAGAGCGGCGGGGGCCTGCCACCGCCGGAGGAGGTCGACGCCGACGGCCAACGGGTGAAGATCTGCCCAGCGGCAGCTGCCATCGACACCGACGACTGGCTCGCACCGACCGACCTCCGAGCCCGATCGTCGTTGACCTGTGTCGGTGGCCTGGGTTCGACGGATCGCGAGGGGAAGGCGACGCGGCCGACCGTCACGTTGGCATGGACGGTGCCGTTCCTGATGGCCGCGGTCGACCCGGAGTCGGAGGCCGCGCTGGCGGCGCTGGACCAGGCCGTCACCTCGGGCCGATACTTCACCTCGGCGGAAGCGCCGACGTCGCGGCGACTGGACGGAATGCCGTACCCCTACTCGGTGCTCCCCATCCTCATCGCGGACCGACCCCAGGTCGACCGGACGCTCAACGTCACAGTGCAGCGCCTGGGCCCCGACGTGCCCGAGCTGGTCCGGAGAACCGCCGACGACCAGCGGTTACGCGCCGCGCTGGCCAACGAGTCCGGCACCCCTGTCACCCAACGGACGACGTCGTCCGAAGCGCCGTACCGGGACCTGATCAACCGGATGCTCCGCCCCGACGACCTGGGCGTCGAGTACGACCTGGCAACGGCGAACACCAGGTGGCTCGACCAGTTCTGGACCGTCGGACCGCCGAAGCGGGTACCGGCCGGGGATGGTCTGCGTGCCCAGCCCGATCCGTACGACCTGAAGATCTGGGGTCAGGGCGCCGACGACGGCGGGTCGTCCCGGCACGTTCCGATGGAGTTCGCCGACACCAGTGTGCGCAGCGGCGTCGCCGTCCATCGGAACCTGGCGCACGGGTACGAGGAGCAACCAGGGGACGTGAGCATGCCCGATGCCGCGCTCGGTGCGGTGGGCACCTTCGACCCCGCCAAGGTTTCGCTGGGCAGCGCGCTGTCGGCGGTGCCGATGGACACCTACTTCAACCCGGGCGCCGAGGGCGCCGACGAAGCGTCCCGGCAGGCGCTGGGCGGCCGCCGCCTGGCCCCGAACTCGAACGTCACCGGCCTGCTCAGCCAACCACCGCTGATGCTCACCACTATGGCGGCGCTGCCGGCCGTCTTCGACCCCGGCGCGTACAGCACCGAGCCCAGCTACCCGGAGTACCAGCTCAACACCACCGCGCCGATCAGCGTGGTGCGGGTCCGGCTGGCCGGAGACGTCGGCATCGACCCAGTCTCCCGGGAGCGGGTCCGGGTGATCGCCGAGGAGATCGCGCAACGCACCGGCCTACAGGTCGACGTAACACTGGGGTCGTCCCCCACCGCGATGACGGTGCACTACCCGGCGGGCAACTACGGTCGGCCCGACCTCGCCGTGGCCGAGCCCTGGGTGCAGAAGGGCGTCGCGTCCGTGCTGGTCCGCGCGGCCGACCGCAAGAGCGTACTGCTGTCCGTCCTGGTGCTCGCGGTGTGCGCGCTGGCAGTGCTCAACGCCAACACCGCCGCCATCCGTGCCAGACGCACCGAGTTCGGCATCCTCACCTGCCTCGGCTGGGGCCGCCGGCACCTCCTCCAGCTGATGTTCATCGAGATCGTCGGCATCGGCCTCGCCGCCGGCATCGCGGGCACCGGGCTGGCGCTCGGGATCGCGTTCGGTCTCGGGCTGAACATCGCGTGGAGCCACACCCTGCTCGCCGTACCCGCAGCGGTGGCCCTGGCCCTGCTCGCCGGCGGCTGGCCGGCCTGGCGGGCCGCCCGGCCGGACCCCGGCGAGATCATCCGGCCCGCCGTCTCGGGTTTCGCCCTCCGCCGGCAGGCGCCGCGCCGGCTGGCCACCCTCGCGCTGGCCAACCTTGCCCGCACACCCGGTCGGACCGCGCTCGGCGCGCTGAGTCTGACGATCGGGGTGGCCGCGCTGACCATGTTGTTGGCGATCACGTTCGCGTTCCGTGGGGCGATCACCGGCACCCTGCTCGGTGATGCCGTCACCCTCCAGGCCCGCACCGTTGATCACATCGCCGTGGCGGTCACGATCGTGCTGGGCATCGTGTCGGTCGCTGACGTGCTCTACCTCAACATCTCCGAGCGCGCCGCCGAGTTCGCCCTGTTCGCTGCCGTCGGCTGGACCGACGCCATGCTGAACCGGCTGGTCATCATCGAGGCCATTGGCATGGGTGCCATCGGCGGCACGCTCGGTGCCGCTGCCGGCCTCGGCGCGGCGGCGGCCTTCGCCGGGGGCGTCACCGCTGCCATCCTCTGGTGTTCCGGAGCCGCACTGGTGTTCGGCGTCGCCGTCTCCGCCCTGTCGGTGGTGGTACCGATCGCCGTGCTCCGCCGACTGCCCACCGCCCACCTGCTCGCCGAGGGGTGAGCGGCAAAGGAGTAGGTCCGATGGAACGGACGTCAGCTGCGACGTCGAGCACTGTCACCATGCCGCTGGTGTGTCTCACCCGGGTACGGAAGTCCTTTCCACTCCCCGACGGCGCACCGCTGGTCGCGGTGAACGACGTCAGCCTGGCGATCGCTGCCGGCACCGCGATCGCGTTGACCGGGCCGAGCGGCTCGGGCAAGTCGACGCTCCTGCACCTGATCGGCGCCATCGAACGAACTGACGGTGGCACCATCGAGGTCGGCGGCCAGGAGGTGACCCGGTTGTCCGGCCGGGGGTTGGCCGCCTACCGGCGACGGGTCGGCTTCGTGTTCCAACGGTTCCACCTGCTGCCCACGCTCACCGCCCTGGACAACGTCATGGCGCCGCTGATCCCGTTCCGCACCGACTTCGACAAGGCCGCTCGGGCACACGAGTTGCTGGCGATGGTGGGGCTCGCCGACCGGGCCGCCGCCCTGCCGTCGCGGCTCTCCGGCGGGCAGCAGCAACGGGTCGCCATCGCCCGCGCGCTGATCAACCAACCTGCCCTGTTGCTGGCCGACGAACCCACCGGCAACCTCGACAGTCAGACCGGCACCGCGATCGTCGACCTGTTGCTGAGGCTGCGCGACGAGCAGGGCACGACCCTCATCATGGCCACCCACGACACCGGTATCGCCGCGCGTTGCGACCGAGCCGTCCAGATGCGGGACGGGTGCCTCACGTCATAGCTAACGGATCACCAGTGGTAGAGCACATTCACTGTCAGCGCGGCCACCACGGTGACGAAGAATACGGCCGGGCCCACCAACTGGCGGGAGCCGACGCGCAGATGCGCGATGAGCGCGCCGATGAAATACAGCACCAGCCCGGCGGCGGCGAGGGTGCCCAGCAGCGGTACGGCGAAGCCGGCCAGCAACCCCAACGAGCCTGCCGCCAGCGCCACGCCCAGCCGCGGTAACCACGACCGTGGCACACGCTTCATGTCGGCCTGGGCCTTGGGATAGTCGTGACCGATCAGGTAGGTGACGGCGGCGATGCCGGTGAAGACCGCCGCGAGAATGGTGATCGTGACATAGGCAGCGAACATGGTTCCTCCGTTGTGTTTGCTCGCCCCCTGGACGATCTGGCGCGACGGAACGTGACGGCTGCTGGATGCGCCGTGATCAGCTCGTTGGTCGCAGCGAGCCGAACCGTACGTCGGTGGCCTGTTCGGACAGTTCCCACAGACGGCGGCCGTGCTCGGGGTCGGTCGCGGCGGTGGAGAGCTTCGCCGGCGCGGGGTGGCCGCGCAGTTCGCCCGGCCCACCCGGGGCGACGAGTTGGCCGGGCTGCGCCCCGGGGTCGGTGGCGGCGAACAGCTGCGGCCAGACGCCGCTGTCGACCGGCTGGGCGAGGAGTGGGTTGCCGATCCGGCCCAGCAGCAGCCGCCAGATCGGCGTGGTGGCGCTGGTCTGCAGATTCGTCGCGGTGTAGCCGGGGTGGGCCAGGAAGCTGCCCAGCGGGCTCGCCACGGCAGTGAGCCGCCGGTGCAGCTCGTAGCCGAAGATGGCGTTGGCCAGCTTGGACGTGTTGTAGAAGCCCATCGGGGAGTAGCCGCGCTCGCCGGTCGGGTCGGCGAAGCGGACCTTCGCCTGCCGGTGGTTGACCGAGGTGACAGTGACCACCCGTGGATCCCGGCCGGCCAGCAGGAGGTCGAGCAGGAGCCCCGTGAGAGCGAAGTGCCCGAGGTGGTTCGTGGCGAACTGCACCTCGTGCCCCTGCGGGCTGAGAGTGCGCGGCAGTGCCATCACCCCGGCGTTGTTGATCAGCACGTCCACTCGACGGTGGTCGGCGTGCATTCCGTCGGCGAACGTCCGGACCGAGTCGAGGTCGGCGAGGTCGATCCGCCGGACTTCCAGATCGACGCCGGGTCGGGTCGCGGCGATGTCGGCCGCCACCCGGCGACCCCGCTCCTCGTCGCGGACGGCCAGCACGACGCGCGCACCGCGGACGGCGAGCGCCCGCGTGGTGACCAGGCCGAGGCCCGCCGTGGCACCGGTGACGACGAAGGTACGGCCGCTCAGGTCGGGAATCTGGTCAGTGGACCAGCCATCGACAGTCATGGGACCCACTGTGCTGTGGGTGGCACCCAGTGTCAAGTAGTGCGCAGAATGCCAACATGGGCATGACGTAGCACCCGATGACGTAGCATCGGCGGATGAGATCTCGCGCGGACAGCAGCCTGGCCGAACGCAAACGCCAGCTCGTTGCCGACGAACTGCGCGACGCCGCCCTGATGCTGCTCGCCACAAAGGGTTTCGACGTGGTGACAGTCGACGACATCGTGGCGGCGGCCGGCATGTCGCGGCGTACCTTCTTCCGCTACTTCGCGTCCAAGGAGGACGTGGTCGTCCGGTTCCTGGCCGACACCAGCGCGGACATCATCACCGAACTCGCCGCCCGGCCGGCCGCCGAGCCACCGTCGGTCGCGCTGCGCCACGCTCTCTGGGTGCCGCTCGCCGCCTGCAACGACCACCCGGAGCACTCCGAGCGAGCCCGGGTCGTCGTCCGTCTGATCCTGGACACCCCCGCACTGCACGCCCGCTGGCTGGAACGCCAGATCGAGTGGCGCGCCGAGCTGGCCGCCGAGTTGGCCGACCGCCGTCGCCTCGACCCCCACAGCGACCCCTACCCCCGGATGGCCGCCGGGATGGCACTGCTGGCACTCGACACGGTGCTCCAACGGTGGCAGCCGGGCGACGACGAGCAGCACCTGGCCGAGCTGATGGACCAGGCGTTCGCCGTCGTGGCACCGGCCCTCGACGCGCCCGCCGCGTCACCCGCCGCCGGCTGAGCGCGAGTCAGCGCGGTTTCAGCGCCCTTTCAGGCCGCTTCATACGTTCGCGGCATGACATTCAAACGTTCCACGCGCACCAGGCGCGGGACTGCCGTGCTGGCGATGATCGCGGTCACGGCGGCAAGCGTGCTCTTCGGTGAGCCCGCGTCGGCCGATCCCGTCCCCGTCCCCATCCCTCAGGCAGCGCTCACCGACCGGGCCTTCGGCCAGGTCGCCGAGATCCATCTCCAGGGCGCCGCTCGGATCACCACGGTCGTGCTGTCGGCCGAGTTCGTCCAGTGGCACCGGCTGCACCCGAACGCCACCGACAAACAGGCACAGATCCAGCTCACCGAACGCCAGCAGCTGCTCGACAGCTCGCTGACCACGTTTGACCTCCTGCTGCCCGAACAGGACCTGCTGCTCAAGTCCGTCGACATCCTGCTCGGCGCTCCCGGCGGCGACACCCGGACCTCGCCGGAGATCACCGGCCTGGTCGGGGCCGTGATCGGCAAGACGGTCGAACCGTGGGACACCCGCGAGGAACTCGCCTCCGGCGCGCTGCGGACCGCCCAGTGGCTGCGCGGCCGCGATGACGCTCTCGCCGCGGTGTGGTCCGCGACCCGACAGGCGGGGGCCGCCAGCGCGCCCGTCGCCACCGCCTGGAACGCCGTCCTCGGTGCGCCGGTCGGGCTGGACATCACCAGCACCTACGAGGAGCTCCAGCAGGATCCCGGACTTTCGCATGTCGACCTCGACGCGATCCTGGCGCTGCGGGACGACTCGGTGGCGTACGTCGCGGCCGCCAAGCAGCAGCTCGCGTCCCTGCACGCGGAGCTGCTCGGCCTGAGCCTGGAGATCCGTCTCGAGATCGGCGGAAACAACAGCAAGTGTCCGCCGGAAGGCCCGCCGAGCGCCGCGTGCACCGCGGCGGCAAAGAAGGCCGCCGAGGACCGGGACAAGGCCCGGCAACAGACGATCTCCGACGTCAAGGCCGGAGTGGGCATGGTCTCCACCATCATCGGGTTCGCCGACCCCGACGCCGGCAAGAAGTCAAAGGTGATCGGGGAGGCGGTCCTCACCACGATCAGCGCGATCTCCAAGTACGCGGCGGCGATCGCCGGCCGCGGCCTCGCGGGCTCGATCTTCAGCACCGCGACGTTGGCGATGACCGGCAACATCTTCGGTGCGGTGATGTCGGTTGTCGGGCTCTTCGGCAGCAGCGGGCCATCGCTGGACGCGCAGATCCTTGCCCAGGTCAAAGCGTTGCGCGACGAGGTGCGGGCCCTCGGCGACGAGATGCGCGCCAGCTTCGCGCGGGTCGAGGCGCAGATCAACACGGTGTACGCGAACATGATGGCCCAGTTCGACAAACTGAACGCGGCGATCGCCGGCAACACCGCGCAGATCACCCTCGTCCAGCAGCAGGTCGCTCAGCTCGGCCTGCGCCTGGAGGACATCGCCGCCACCGTCCTGGCCGCGATCGGCGACGCCACACTGCACGACGCCCGCGCCGACATCAACAAGTACATCGGCTACCGGGAGAACTTCGGTCAACCCATCCCGACGTACAACGAGTTCGTCGGCCCGGAGAACGAATTCCACCTGACCTCGACGCAGCTGGCCAGCGGCGCCGCCTTCGTGGTGCCCAAGACCGACGCCGACAACCCGGCGGTCGACCCGACCACAGTACTGAACAGCTTCGGCGAAGCCCGATCGATCAACTACCTGGCCCGGGTCGCCAACGGACGTGACCCGTCGATGGTCGAACCGTCCACGCCGGTCGGCAACCCGACGGTGTGGAACCTCGGCGCGCAGGCGTACGCCATGTTGATGCTGCAGAACCCGACGTACGCCGCCCAGGTCAGCGCCGGCCGCGCGGCGCAGATCGAGGCGGAGGGCACCCGCATCGCCGACCTCGCGGCCAGCTTCGGTCGGCCGGCCAACGGCAACGCCAACGGCCTGGTCACCGGGCTGGTCAACGAGTACGTCGCCGCCACCAACGAACTGTCGACAGCGCTGCGGGCGTTCCGGAGCAACGAGGTCCAGGTCCGCTACGAACCGGACGCCAATGGCGTACAGGTGAAGACGCTCAAGGACTACGACCTGTTCTGGGACACGGACAAGCCGCTCGCCGCGGCGCCGGCGAAGGCCGACGAGGCGACGGTGCCCGCGTGTGAGGGCAGCAGGCAGATCGGCCGACCCAGCAACGTTCGCTACGAACTGATGTCGAACATGGTGCGGGCACTCCAGTACGCGTACACACCGCGCCACGACGAGCCGCCGGCGGGGGTACGGGAGTTGCCCGAGGTCGGCTACTGCTACACGCCGAGCTGGGTCTACACGCGTACGACGGGTTACGGCACCGGGGTGATCCGCCACTACGGCAAGCTGCGGTTGCAGATCCACAGCCGGTTCCGGCTGAACTCGAACACGGCCTGGCAGAACGGGCGCACCGCCGACTACACCTGGCCGGACGAGCAGGTCTACCAGGTCGACTGCGAGTTCTTCAACTGTGACAGCGAGACCACGCCCGAACAGGGTTTGACCCAGAAATGGCCGTCCGGACGCTACGCCTTCGAGAGCGGCGCAACGGCGGTGAACAACACGGCGCTGGACGCCACGCTGACTCCGACCCTGCGCGGTTTCCTCCAGGCCCGACAGAAGTCCATGTACGACCGGGTACGGGACCAGAGCACCCAGGTCAGCGGGGCGGTGCCCACCGCCCTGAAGAAGGTGAACACTGCGGCGCGGCTGCTCCAGGCGTACACCCGGTTGGGTCTGCCCAACGCCCTCGACTCGGACGACGTGTTGTCCGCGAACCTGTTCGGGCAGTACCAGATTCCGGTCAACATGCCGACGGACGCCAAGATCGGTAACGCCTATTCCAAGGCGAGCGGGAACTACGCCCTCTGCGGGCCCACGCCGTGCTCGCTCGACCCCAGCCGCCCACTGCGCGACCAGGTCAGCCTCAAGGTGCCCTGCGAGCCAGCGGTCGACTCGTCCAACCTGCCCGGTGACCCACTGGGCGACTGCCTGATCACCAGCGCGCGGTCCCGCGCCAACACACTCATGCAGCGGTACGAGGTGTGGGCGGACCAGATGACCGCCGGTCTGCACCGCGAGCGGGTGCCGTGGATGAACGACACCCTCATGGGCCTGCGGATCACCACGCGCCTGACCCACGCCAACTGACCCACGCGTTGCCGGCGTCTCCGGGCGCCGGCAACGCCTTATGCCAGCTTCAGTGGCGTTCCCGCTTCAGTGGCGTTCCAGGCCTCGCAGGATCAGGAGGCGGGTGGAACCCATCCCGAGATGGTCGACCTCACCCGAGATGCCCGCAACGGCACGAACGATGGGCTCGACGTCGACCCCGCGTGCGCGTGCCGACTCGCACAACTGCCAGATCACCATGAGGTCGTCGCGCGGGTCGTCGGACTGGTCCCGGGCGGAGACGTGGACCAGTCGTCGGCGGAACTCGGCGGCGGCGGACGGCCACTCACCGGTGAGGCTGAGGCCGACTCCCCAGCTGAAGGCTCGATGGGCGCGGAAGATCCGGCGGACTTCGTCCCTGGCCGCCTCGTCACCGGACTCGTAGATGTCCAGGAGAGCGGTCAGGGCCGCAGCGGCCTCGGCTGCCACCCCGGCTTCCTCCGCAGGCGGTGCTGAGGCAGACAGCTTCGACGGCCAGTCCGGATCAGTCAGATCCACCGGACGGTCAGCGATGTCCCGGAGCAGGGCGTCGATGATGGCGACGTCTTCCCGAATCGCGGCGAGGGTCATACCGGGGGAATGTATCGCCGCCTGACCACGTGGAGAGAGATCATTTCGGCAGCCTCCGCGCTGAGGTGCAGGCAGGGGGTGGCTGCGCCGGTCGCCGTGATGATCATCGTCGCGGTGTCGACGTTCGACTGGCACTCCGTCGCCCCGGCCACACTCAAGCGGATGCCGTACGGCGAGACCATCGTCATGGTCGCCACCACCCTGGCCGCCCCCCGCATCGGTGGCCTCGAAATGGGCCGGCACGACCGAGGGCCGCGGGCACATCGGTACGGTCCACGGATGACCGTCGTCCGCTCTGTCCTGCTGTTCGTCGTCGCTGCCCTGTTCGAGATCGGCGGGGCGTGGCTGATCTGGCAGGGCTGGCGCGAGCACCGCGGCCTGTGGTGGATCGCCGCCGGAGTCATCGCCCTCGGCGCGTACGGATTCGTCGCCACCTTCCAACCCGACCCGAACTTCGGACGCATCCTCGCCGCCTACGGCGGCGTGTTCGTCGCCGGATCCCTCGCCTGGGGCGTGATCGTCGACAAGTTCCGGCCCGACCGCTGGGACCTCATCGGCGCCGGCATCTGCCTGATCGGCGTCGCCCTGATCATGTACGCGCCGCGTTCGGCAGGCGGCTCCTGATCGCCCTCGACGAGCTCCGCGACCTTGACATCTGGCTCGCCCTCGACAGAGCCGAGGATGCGGGTGCAGCCCTCATCGATCAGGCCGAATAACAGGGCGAACGAGTGGTCGACGTGCACCTATGGTCGCTGCAACGAGCCGGTGTTGCAACGACTCCTTACACCTGAGCAGGACCCCGTGGTCGGAGGCCGCCGTCCTGATCAAGCAGTGCACCGGAGGCGTTCGGACCTGTTCCGAACTGTCCGTGCGTCTGTCATCCACAGACGGCTCGCGCCCATCATCGATCGTGACGACCACACCGATCGTTTGTCGACGGTAGGAGATTGCCGATGATCCGCAAGAGTTCACGCTGGTTCGGTGCCACGCTGATGGCGTTGGTGCTCACGGCCACCGGGCTCGTGGCCACCCCGAGCACCGCTCTGGCGGGGTACCCCGTGGTCGTGTATTCGGCCGACCCATACTCCGCCGGCAACGGCTTCGCCATCTACACCAACTCCGGGATTGATGCGTCGTTCAGCGCCTGCGACGAGGGCGCACCGGACGGTCGCCGTACCATTGGCCGCATCTGGTGGGAGCCCGTATACGCCAAGGTCACGCTCCACGCGGCGAACGGCAGCGGCACCTGCTCCGAGCCTTACTACGTCAGACTGCTGCCGGGCACGAGAGTCTTTGTGGAAGCCTGCGAACGCAAAGGCGCGGGCGGCTCCGACGAGAAGTGTCGAACGACCTGGGACATTGTGGCGTGACGGAGGACGGCCGGCCGGCGTTCGCCTCGGCCGGCCGGCGTTCGCCGTCGACGTTTCGCCGGGCAGGACGCTGACGCAAGCACCGCGGCCTGTGGTGGATCGCCGCCGGAGTCATCGCCCTCGGCGCATTCGGATTCGTCGCCACCTTCCAACCCGACCCGAACTTCGGACGCTTGGCCCGCGCCGTAGCGTGGCAGGGTGGCAGCACCCCGCATGGCACCGCCGTCGGGGATGAGCCGCCGGCTGACGTTCCTGTTCGCGTTGGCGGCGGGAGTGGCCGTCGGCAACCTGTACTGGGCCCAGCCACTGCTCGGCTTCATCGCCGGCGATCTACGCGTCACGACCGCGACGGCCGGCTGGCTGGTCACCGCGACGCAACTCGGGTACGCCGTCGGCGTGCTGCTTCTCGTACCGCTCGGTGACGTCCTGGACCGCCGCCGGTTCGCCCCGATCATGCTGCTGACCTCGGCCGCCGCACTGCTGCTGTGCGCGCTGGCGCCGTCGATCGGCGTACTCCTCCTCGCGCTCGGCGTGCTCGGCGTGACGACGATTTCCGGGCAGATCCTCACCCCGCTCGCCGGAGACCTTGCCGGCGACGCCCAGCGCGGCCGGATCGTCGGCGTCGTCGGATCCGGGACCCTCACCGGCATCCTGGCCTCCCGCACGATCAGCGGCCTCGTCGCCGACGCCGCCGGGTGGCGGACGATCTTCGCCCTCGCCGCGGTCGTCGCCGTCCTGCTCGCGATCGTGCTCTACCGCACGATTCCACAGCTGACACCGCGGACCCGCATGCCCTACGCGCAGCTCATCGCCTCGGTCGGCGCGGTGGTCGTGCGCGAGCGGGCGGTCCGATGGACGCTGGTCCTGGCCGCCACCGGGTTTGCCGCGTTCTCGCTGTTCTGGACGGCGCTGACGTTCCTCCTCAGCGGCCCGCCGTTCCGGTTCGCGGTGGCGGTGATCGGGTTGTTCGGGTTGGCCGGTCTCGCTGGCGTCCTCTCCGGCCTGCGCGGCGGACGGCTGCACGATCGCGGTTGGTCGCTTCCCGCCACCGGCGTGGCCTGGGTACTGGCCCTCGCCGCATTCATCGTCGCGCCGTTCGCCGTACGGTCCGTCGTCCTCGTCATCATCGTGATCGTCATGCTCGACGTCGCCCTCCAGACGCAGGCCCTGCTCAACCGGGCGCGGCTGTTCGCCCTCTCGCACGAGGCCCGGAGCAGACTCAACACCGCGCTGGCCACCGGCAACTTCGTCGGCGCCGCGATCGGCTCTGCCGGCGCTACCGCGCTCTGGTCCGCGGGCGGCTGGACAGCCGTCACCATCGCGGGAACGGCGCTCTGCTGCTTCGCGCTCATCGTGTGGGCGCTGGGACGTCGTGGTCCACTCGTGATCCGCGCTGCCCTGCCGGACAACGCAATTCAGGGGGCATGACCAATTGGTCATGCCCCCTGAATATTGCTGGTGCGCCGCCAGGGACTCGAACCCCGAACCCGCGGATTAAGAGTCACGTCTATGTCATGTTCATTGGTCCCATGCGGCACCGACGGTCCTACACACGCGCACTGATCCGGTTTCTGCAGCCGCCGGGTGCCACCTGATGCCTACCTGTCCACGGCGGGCGAGCACCCGACGAGCACCCGCCTGCCGGACCACTCAAGCGATGGGTGTAGGCGTCCTTGTGCGTCGATCGTTTTAGTCATACCGTACCGGAGTCGGGAAAATCCGTTCACGGCAGGCGTGCACGCGGGACTCAAGGGCGCTTTTGCAATCGCCACTCTTCTGGACGGATCGCCGTTGGTATACCTCGACACCCTGGTTGAGGGTGAGATCGGCGCCAGGACGAAGGACGTGCACTACGCGGCAGCTGTCTGGGAAGCCATCTGCGCGCGAGCGCTATCCTGTGATGTCCCGCGACTTGATCCTTAGGGTGATTCATGAACATGAGCGACGCCCCAAACTGGCACAAGAGCACCCGTAGCGGCAGCAATGGCGGCGACTGCGTCGAGGTCGCCGACAACCTGCCGGGCCGGGTGCTGGTCCGCGACAGCAAGGACCGCGCCGACGGCACCCTCACCTTCGGCCTGACCGCCTAGTCGGCCTTCGTCACCCAGGTCAGCATCCACCGCTGACCACCTCTTGCGCTGGCCACCTCCGGCTCTGCCCTCGCCACCTGGGGCAGATCCGGGGGTGTCGCGCGGGAGTGTCGGTCACACAGGCGACAATGATCGAGACTTGATCGGCTCAGAGGGGTTGGCACAGCGGATGGTTGACGACAGGGGCCACGACGTCGCGTCGGGCGACGAATCCAGCACGGCAGCGGTCGCCGGAGCTGGGCCGGAGTCCCTGGCAACAGACGAGACCATCGACTTCATCACCAACAAGCCGGTCCGGCTGCGCGGCAACGAAGAGGTCCGCCAGCGCATCGCGCGAGCGCTGGCCGTGGAGTACGGCATCTCGGTCGACGACATGGCGCGCGACTTCCCGATCCCGGTCGACATCGAGGGGCGACGCCGGCGCATCCGCAAGGCCGATATTGCGGTGTTCACCCCTGGCGCGCCGCAGACCCTGGAGAACCTGCAACGGGTGGTGATCTGCAAACCGGAGCCGAAGGTCAGCCGGGCCGTCACCAAGATCAGGACACATGAGCAGGCCCGGCAGGATCTGGAGGAGCTTGAGGATCTGCTCGGCACGCCGGCCACCCCCAACGCGCAGTACGGCCTGTGGACCAACGGCCTGGACTTCTTCTTCCTGCAGCGGGAAAACACCCGATTCGGTGTCAAATTCCCGGCGCGGGCCGACTGGCCGATCGACGCCGCCAGCTTCGGCGCCACGAGCGGCTCTGCAGCCCGGCTCCGCCGAGGCGAGGCAGCCATGCTCAAGACCGCCTTCCGGCGCTGCCACAACTACGTGCACGGCAATGAAGGTCTGCCCAAGGACGCCGCGTTCTGGCAGTTCCTCTACCTGATCTTCGCCAAGGTGCACGACGAGCGGATCAGCCGCCGACAGCACCGCGCCCCCCGGTTCTACGCCCTGCCGGCCGAACCCTTCACCAACGACGGCCGCGCCGACATCGCCGGGCGCATCCATGAGCTGTTCGAAGAGGTGAAGAAGAACTACCCGCTGTTCACCGACCGCGACCAGATCAGCCTCTCGCCGCGTGCGCTCGCCTTCATCGTCGGCGAGCTCGCCTCCTACGACCTGGCCGGCACCGACATCGACGTCAAGGGCATGGCCTATCAGGAGCTGGTCGGCATCAACCTGCGCGGCGACCGGGGGCAGTACTTCACCCCGAAGGGCGCGGTGGAGCTGATGGTGCGGATGCTCGACCCCAAGGAGCACGAAACCATCCTCGACCCGGCCTGCGGCACCGGCGGTTTCCTCCGGGAGCCCCTGCGTTACCTGCTCGACCAGTGGCGTGAGGCGGCGGGCACCAAGGGGCTGCCCGACACCGAGGCACAGTTGATCGAGCACCAGGAGCGGCTGGCCCAGTATTCGCGGACCCATCTGTTCGGTGCCGACTTCGACCCGTTCCTGGTGCGTGCCTCGCAGATGAGCGTCATGCTCTCCACCGGCGAAGAGGGCAACGTCTTCCACCTGGACTCCCTCGCCTTCCCCGGCGGTCACCTGACCGAACGCCACGCGGCAGCCGAGAGGATCCCGCTGGGCAGCGTCGATGTCCTGATGACCAACCCGCCGTTCGGCTCAGACATCAAGATCGAAGACGCGGACATCCTTGACGCGTACCGCGACGGGGTGGCCCAGTCCTGGGCCCGCAACCGGCAGACCGGCCAGGTCGAGGCCGGGCCGGGCCGGGTGTCGGCGATGTCGCCGGAGCAGTTGTTCATCCAACGGGCGGTCGAATGGGTCCGGCCCGGCGGGCGGATTGGCATCGTGCTGCCCAATGGCATCCTGTCCAACCCCGGCCCGGTGGACGAAGGGATCCGCCGCTGGGTGCTGGACAACTGCTGGATCCTGGCCAGCGTCGAGCTGCCGGTGGAGACCTTCATCGTCGACGCGCACGTCAACATCCTCACCTCGGTGCTGCTGCTCAAGAAGAAGACCGACCGGGAGAAGCTGGCAGCCGAGCTGGGCGAGCAGCCCGACTACCCGGTGTTCATGGCGGTGGCCGAAAAGGTCGGCGTGGACCGGCGTGGCAACAAGATTTACAAGTGCCGGCCGGACGGCGTGCCGATCCTGCAGGACACTGTGGAGCGTATTCCGGTCTACCGCAACGGCGGCACCAGCTATCGGGAGGTCACCCGCAAAAAGGAGGTCGTCGACAACGACCTGCCGGAGATCGTCCTGGCCTACCGGCGATTCCGCGCGGAGCACCCTGAGCCAGGGGAGCGCACATGATCACCCGGATCGAGGCCTACCACTACCGCTGCTTCGCGCAGCTCAGCATCGACCTGGGCGAGTTCCACGTGCTCGCCGGTGCCAACGGTGCCGGCAAGAGCACCCTGCTGGACATCCCGGTGCTGCTCGGTGACCTGCTCGCCCAGCAGCGGGTGGCCGACGCCTTCCTCCGCCCACCCGAGTGGCGCGGCGTGCCCCGGGCGCACACTCTCACCGAGCTGGTGCACCAGGGGCGCGGCGACAGCGTGGCCTTCACCATCGAGGCCGCGTTACCGGCCGACATCGTCAACACCATGGCCGCCCGCAGCACCGCGGCGATGATGCACCGGATCCCCGATCATCTGCGGTACGAACTGCGGCTGCGGATCTTCAACGACGAGTTGCAGGTCGACGAGGAATACCTCTACCTCTTCTCCGCCGTCGACCGGCGGCGCCCGGCGGCGGGCATCGCGATGCAGGGAGCCAACCTGCCCAGGCGCGGCCGGTCCGCCCGCCAAGCCGCCCAGCCGGTCATCCAACGCGGGCCGGGCGAGCCGACCGCGTTCACCGCCGAGACGACCACCCGAGGCCCAAAGGTGCCGGACTTCCGAGTGCCGGCCAGTCAGGTCGCGCTCGCCGCCGTGCCGGCGGACCCGGAGCTGTTCCCGGCAGCGCTCTGGTTCGCCAACCTGCTGCGTGAAGGTGCCGTCTTCTTCGATCCGGACTGGGCACAGCTGCGCCAGGCCGCCGCGCCCGGTGACCCGCTGCGGGTGCTGCCCTCCGGGCGCAACCTGCCCTGGCTGGTGCTGCACCTGCAACAGGAAGATCCGCAAGGGTTCGCCTACTGGATCGATCACCTGCAGACGGCGCTGCCGCAGATCACCGGGGTCACGGCGATCGAGCGTGCCGACGACCACTACGCCTACCTGTCGGTGGAGTACGTCGGCGGCTACCGGGTCACCTCGTCCGGGCTGTCCGAGGGGACCCTGCGGATCCTGTCGCTGTCGCTGCTGCCCTACCTGCCCAGCTCCGCGCGGCCCCGCCTGCTGGTTACCGAGGAGCCGGAGAACGGCATCCACCCACGGGCCATCGAGACCGTGGTGCAGTCACTGGCAGCCCTCACCGACGACCAAGTGTGGATCTCCACCCAGTCGCCGATCGTGCTGGCCAACACCGACCTCGCCAACATCGTGCTCGCCCGGCTCGACGGCGACGGCGCGGTCGAGGTCATCCCCGGCACCGCGCATCCTCGAATGCAGGACTGGCACGGCAGCGTCGACATCGGCACCCTCTTCGCCTCAGGAGTGCTCTCGTGATCCTCCCACCCCCCGGATGCCCCCACCCATGCGTGACGTGATCTTCCTGGTCGCCGACGGCTCGATGCAGCAGCTGCTGCACGGATTCCTCGGGCGACCCGAGTTCCACCGAAGCGTGGGCTGCCAACGGTTCGCCTTCGACCCGCGCGACGATGTGGTCGTCTCCCCCACCAAGGATCCCGGGGTCTACCGGCAGGGGCCGGAGGTGCTGCGCAGATTCCGGCGCAGCCACGACCGTGCGGTGATCATGCTGGACAACGACTGGCAGGGCACCCCCGGGCCGGAAAAGATCTACAACGATCTCAACCAACGGATGCGCGATACCTGGGCCGAGTTCGCGGTGATCTTGATTGAGCCCGAGCTGGAGGCGTGGGTCTGGCAGGACAACCCCCGAGTCGCCCAGGCACTCAACTGCCCAGCCAACTTCCGGCAGATCCTGGCCGACAGCGGCCACTGGCCGCGCGACCGGGCCAAACCGGCGCGGCCGAAGGAAGCCCTCGAGCATCTACGCGACCGCTACCGCGACCTGCGCCGCGACGGGCACAAGGTGGACCGCTCTCCGGCGCTGTTCAAGCGGCTGGCGGCCGGGATCTCCGTCAGGGGCTGCGTCGATCCGGCGTTCCTGAAACTGCGCGACACGCTACGTGACTGGTTCCCCGAGGAGGAGCTGTGAAGCTGGCCAGCCCAGACAATCCCGTCCAGGCGAGCTGGCTGGCCGAGCAGGGGTCCCGCCTCGACCCGGGGCCGTACGTCTCCGACGCCTACGCCGCCCGCAAATACCTGCACCGGATGCCGCATAGCGAGCCGCTACACGCGGTCACCGCACGGGTCTTCCACGCCGGCCGATTCCGCCGTGAGTGGACCACCGACCCGGCCCACGGGGTGCCGTTCCTCGGCAGCGCGGACATCTTCGAGGCCGACCTGGCCAACCTGCCGATGATCACCAAGCGGTCGTTCGAGACGATCCCGAACCTCCCGCTGGAGCCGGGCTGGACCTTGGTCACCTGCTCCGGGATGACCGCCGGCCGGGTCACTTACGCCCGGCTCAGCATGGCTGGCGCGGCGTGCAGCCAAGATGTCATGCGGGTGGTGCCGGACCTGGCCCGGATCCCGGCTGGCTACCTCTACACCTTCCTGGCCAGCCCGTTCGGCATCCCAGTGATCAAGGGCGGTATCTACGGCACCAGCGTCAAACACATCGAGCCGAGCCACATCGCCGACCTGCCGGTTCCCCGCTTCGGCGGCGGCGTCGAGCAGCGGATCGACGCCCTGGTCACCGAGGCAATGCAGCTCCGGCAGCACTACGAAGACGGGGTACGGGAGGCCACCCGCGACCTGTTCGTCAGCGCCGGCATCCCCGAGCTTCTCGACCTACGCTGGCACGACCGGGAGCGTGACCTCGGCTTCACCATCGAGCGCCCCACCGCTCTGTCGCTGCGGGCACTCAACTACTCCCCCCGTGCCCGCCGCATCATCGAGGCCCTCCGCTCCGTCCCGCACCGCCCCCTCGGCGACATCTGCACCGGCGGCCAACTGTCGCGCGGTCATCGGTTCAAGCGGGTCGACAGCACACCGGGCATGGGTCACCGGCTACTCGGCCAACGCCAGGGATTCTGGTTGCGCCCCGAGGGCCGGTGGATCAGTCTCGATGCCGACACGCTCGACGCCATGCGCTGCCAGGATGAGACCGTTTTGATCGCTGCCCGCGGCACTCTGGGCGAAACCGAGGTGTACTGTCGCCCGCTCCTGGTGACCGGTGACTGGCTGGACAAGTACGTCTTCTCAGAAGACTATCTCCGGGTGGTCTCGGGGGATCCGCAGGTGTCGGGGGCGTACCTTTTCGCGTTCCTCCGGTCCGAGGTGGCGTTCCGGATGCTCCGCTCGATGAGCACCGGCGGCAAGCAGCAGGACATCCACGAGTCGCTGCGGGCCCGGCTGCCGGTGCCGATGGCGGCGGGGTCGGACCGGGAGCGGATCGCCGGGGTGGTGCGGCAGGCGTATCGTGACCGCGACGATGCGGACCGCAAGGAGGACGAGGCGTTTGCTCTGCTCGACAAGGCGGTGCGAGAGGCGGCTCGCTGATCGTGGCTGAGATCGTTGGTGGGTCCACCCCGGCCAACGACGGGGAACGCCGGGTCATCGCGCACCTGCGGGACAACGCTCCCGGCGACTGGTTCGTGCTGCACAACATCGAGATTCCGGTGCGCGGCGCCGCGTACGAAGTGGATCTGGTGGTGGTGACCACCCGGGCCGTACACCTGATCGACGTAAAGGGCACCGCCGGTCGGATCGACGTCGCTGGTGTCCGGTGGTATCCACAGGGCCGCGACTCGTTCGCCTCGCCGGTGCGCAAACTCCGGGGGCACGCCAGGGCCCTGAAAGGCATATTGGAGCGGGCCCGACCCGAGCTTTCCCAGGTCTACGTGGGCCACCTGGTGGTCCTGGTCGGTCGCGACGCCCGGCTGGTCGACCCCAGCGACCGCCCCGACGCCGACGCCATCGACGTCGTCGACCTGCCCAGCCTGATACCGGCCCTCGATGACCCGGCCCGGATCCGGGCCGGCATGATCCGCGACATCCGAGCCCAGCAGGCGACCGTCCTCAACGCCCTGGGCAGCGGTGTCCGCCGTCGCACCGGGCCCCGACACTTCGGCAACTGGCAGGTCTGCGAACGGCTCGGCGGGGACGAGGAGGTCACCGAGTACCGGGCCCGCAACGCCACCATCGTCGCCTCGGAGACCGTGCTGCTGCGGGTCTACCGGGCCGACCCGTTCCTGCCCGCCGATCAGCGGGCGATGCAGCGCCATGCGATCGGCAACGCGTACGAGGTCCTGACGAAGATGCCGCCGAGCCCGCACATCGTCGGCCGACGCGACTTCTTCCCCACCGACGACGAAGGACAGTTCGTCCTCGTCCTCGACGACGTCGACGGCCAACCGCTGACCGTGCACCTGACCGACCCACGGCAGGCGCTCAGCGCCGACGTGCGGCTGCGGATCGTCGCGGACCTGCTGCGTGGGCTCACCCACGCGCACACCCACCGGGTGCTGCACCGGGCGTTGACCCCGGCGTCGGTGCTGGTCACCCGGGACAACCGTGGCGTGCTCACCGGGTTCGACTACGCTCGGCCACAGGGGCCACGAGACCACTCGGTGATCGACCGGCTGGCCGACGTGCTCGACCCGGCCTACGTCGCCCCCGAATGCCAGCGGCGGGCCCAGGCGATGAGCCCAGCGTCCGACGTGTACGCCGCCGGGGTGATCGCGTACCGGCTACTCACCGGCGAGCTGCCATTCGCCACCACCGACGACCAGATCCGCCGGGGCAGCGTACTGCCGCCGGAGGTGATGACCGCTGCCGGACTCAGTCCGGCGCTGGCCGAGCTGCTGCGCCGGATGTGCGCGTTGGCACCGTCGGCGCGGCCCACCACCGCCGAGGCCCTGCGTGACCTGGGTTGGCTGATCCGACCGGGCAACACCAGGCGGGCCGAGGCTGCCTCCACGCCGACGCCGCCGCAGCCCGAATTCCGGGACCTGCCGCCAGGTCACCAGCTGACGCACAAGTTCACCATCCGCCGCCGGCTCGGCAAGCCGGGCTCCTACGGCACCGCCTACCAGGCGTACGACCGTCTTGCCGGCCTAGACCGGGCGGTGAAGATCGTGCACCGCGACCGGGATTCAGTGATCGAACGGCTGCGGGTCGAGTATCAACTGCTGCTGCGGCTGCCGGCACATCCCAGTGTGGTCAAGGTGGAGAGCGCCGACTTCCTCGACGGCGGCGAGATCCCGTACCTGGTTTTCGAATACGTCGACGGTCAGCAGGTCGCCGACCTGGTCAGTCAGCGGGCGTTGGGGCCGGCGGACACCGTGCGGCTCGGCATCGACGTCGCCGACGGGCTTACCTACCTGCACGACAACGGCATCTACCACTGTGACATCAAGCCCGCGAACCTGCTGCGGACCGACAACGGCTGCAAGATCATCGACTTCAACGTGGCGGTTTCCGACGACTCCAGCCTGTCGCGCACCGGTGGCACCGCCCGCTACGCCCCGCCGGACTTCGCCGTCGGCGGGCCGGTCACCCGCGCCGACCTCATCGACCGGGACGTCTACGCGCTCGGGCTGACCCTCTACGAGGTGCTGACCGGTCAGTGGCCGTTCTCGGATCGCGCCGCCACCATCGATCGGCGGCCCGACGACCCACGCCAGGTGCCAGGGCTCGGCAACCTCTCCGAACGACTCGTCCACACCCTGTTGACCGCCATCGCCCCGCTGCGCAGCGAGCGGTACACCAGCGCCCAGCAGTTGCGCGACGCGCTGCGCGACCTCGGCGACCAGGTGTTCGGGCCGGTGCGACCGGAGCCCGCCAACCCGGTGCTCCCGCCGCCCACGCCGTCGTCGGCCGGCAGCAACCCGTTCGTCGGGCACCTGCAGACGCTCTACAGCCAAAGCGTCCGGAGCAACGCCGGCACCCGCGCCGGCGGCAACCCGGCGTTCGATCTCTACGTGACCACCGCGCTGGACGACAAGCTCACCCCCGACGTGTTGGCCGGCACCTACCGGCTGGTGATCATCACTGGCAACGCTGGCGACGGCAAGACCGCGTTCCTGGAACGGCTGTTGACGGTCGCCACCAAGGACGGGCCGCGCATCCCCGTGCGGCGTGCCAACGGAGCGGACTTCGAGACCCCGACCGGCCTGGTCCTGCGGACCAACCATGACGGCAGCCAGGACGAGTCGGACAAGCACAACGACGATGTCCTGCTGGACTTCTTCGCGCCGTTCGCCGGCGCCGACCTGGCCGGGGTCGCCGGAGAAACCCGGCTGATCGCGATCAACGAAGGTCGGCTGGTCGACTTCCTCGACACCCACCGGTCGACGTTCCCGACCCTGGCCGACCAGGTGCTGACCGGTCTGCACGGCCGGTCCGAAGCGCCGACCGCCGGCGCTGACACGAGTGCCGTTGGTCCAGGTGCCGCTGAGTCAGGCGTCGTGGTTATCAACCTCAACCGCCGCAGCCTGCTGGACGACTCCGACGAGCTCAACGGTGCCGTCTTCGACCGGATGCTAAGCCGGATGACCCACCCCCAGCGGTGGGAGGGGTGCGACGGGTGTGTGCTCGTCGACAAGTGCTACGCCCGGCACAACGCCCAGACCTTCGCGCACCCGGCGATCGGGCCGAAGATCACGGCACGGCTGCGGATGCTCTACCGCCTGACCGAGCTGCGCGGCATCGCGCACATCACCGTCCGCGACGTCCAGTCGGCGCTGGCCTTCATGCTCACCTCCGGTCTCGATTGCGCGGACATCCACGAGCTGTATGCCAGCGACCAGCTCACCGAGGTGCTCGACGGCTTCTACTTCAACAGTTGGGCCGGGCCGGTCGACGGCGCCGACCGACTACTGAACCTGTTGACCCAAGTCGATATCGCTGCGGTCGCCGATCCGGGCCTGGACCGCCGGCTCGACTACGTCGGCCCGGACGCCGGCCGCGCCCTGATGACGGTCGACCAGCGCGGTGAATACGACCTGCAGCTGCTGCAACGCCTGGTAGACGATCTGCCACGTGGCACGGCACTGAGCTCGGCCACCGGCCAGGCGCACCGCCGCTACCTCGCCGCCGCCCGTCGCCGGTTCTACTTCGAGTGCGTCGACGACGAACGGTCACGACGGATGCTGCCGTACCGCTCGGCATCGGACTTCCTGAACCTGCTGGCCCGCCCGGACGACCTGCCGTCTCGGCTGCCGGAGCTCATCGGCGCGCTGAACCGCAGCGAAGGACTCGGCGACGCTGCCCGGATCGCCGACGCGTTGGCGTTGCAGGTCCGAGCGGTGCCCGACGGCAAGATCCGCAGCTACCGGCTGTTCCCCGCCGGGCAGCTGTCGTTGCGCGCGGACGGTGCGCCGCAGTCGCCCTACCTGGAGGGTGGTGCCCAGGAGCTGGTGCTGGGCTACCGGGGCGCAGCCGACCAGCACGCCGCGCTGCGGATCCGGCTCGACCTGTTCGAGCTGCTCAACCGGCTGCGGGACGGCTACCTGCCCGGCATCGCCGAACGCCAAGGGCTGCATCTCGGCCTGACCATCTTCAAGCACGAGCTGTCCGCCGCCCCTTACCAGGAACTGCTGCTCACCGTGACCGGGCGGGAGCTGTGGCGGGTGCTGCGGGAGCCAACTGGGCAGATCCGGATGGAGCCGGTGGCCCCACGGGAGGAGTCGTAGTGGGGCTACACAAGGACGACAAGGAGTTCCGCCACCCGGCGGTCAGCTACCTCGACTACAAACAGCTCGACATGGACCGGGTGCTCACCGCCTTGCTGCCCCGGCTGCGGTGGAAGGGCTCGCCGAGCGTGCTGGTCGGCTCGGGGGCGGATCTGAGCGTCGACGTCTTCGTCGAAGAGATCACCAAGCATCCTGATCACTTCGTCGGATTCGACCCGGAGGTCACCGCCCGCTGGCTGGAAACCCATCTGCTCGACCTGGTAAACCGGGGCAAACCTGGCCAGGCCATCGCCGGGCTGCGTCCGCTGCACGGCTTCACCTACCGCTTCCGAGTAGCGCGCCGATCCCGGCCATACGGTGCCGACGAACAGCTCTACTGGATGCTCCATCACGGCTCGACAACTCGTGGCACCGTGCTGGAGCAGCTGAAACGTTTCTTCTTCGCGGGGGTCGACCAACGGATCGGTGGCGTCGGCGACGCCACCGAGATCGACGTCGAGACCCAGGCCCTGATCAACCTCTGCGAGGCGGCCAAGACCAAGGTCACCGACCGCGAGGACCGCAGCCGGGTCCGCAAGATCTACCCACCGCTGGACACCGCCGCCGCCGAGCTACTCACCCAGGACGTCACCCGGCTGCTGTACCACCGGGGAGTCGTACCCCGATCGGTGCTGGTCGACCACCTGAAGATCCTGTTCGCCTTCCACCTGGCGCGGTACCACTTCCGGATCATGAAGACGTTGCCGATCTGGACAACCGGCGACCGCGTCGGATTCGGTGGCGGATTCTTCCTCGACGTCGCGGGCGTGCCCGACACACCCGCCGCCCGGCTGGCCGAGACCAGCGCCCAGATCTGGTACGACCGAATCCCGGCGTTCGTGCAAGCGACCTTCACCTTGAAAAAACTCGACGACTTCGGCTGGCACCTGGTGAAGATCGGCAAGCTGCGCAAGCCGGCCGATGGCATGTTCCTCATCGAGCAACTGTTGTCGCTGCTAGGCCCGGCGCACAAGGCCGACCGGGGCCGGTTCGCCGAAGCCCGGCTGGCCCGGGTCGTGGAGGCGGCATCCGGCGAGGACAACGGCCTCGATCCGCAGATCGCCGACCTGCTGCAGTTGAAACTCGACCCGTTCGCCACCTACATCGAGATCATCACCGCGTACCGGATCAAGTTCCACCGTGGCTACCTGACCGACTGCCTTGACAGCCTGCTACTCAAACACCGACCCGGCGCGATGCTCACCCAGCCACGACGCGGACAGCGCCGATTCGTGCTCGACAGCCGGCTGCTCGAAGTGCTCCTCCAGTTGGCCCTACTGCGCCCCGACGGCACTGGCGCGCTGCGGACCACCGCGATCCGGGTCGACGAATTCCTCGCGGTGCTGCGCGACCGGTACGGGCTCTACATCGACGAGCTTCCGCCCGTTGACGGCTTCGGCCAACCCAGCATCACCGACCACCGGGCGCTGCGGGAAAACCGAACCGCGTTCGTCGCCCGGCTGCGGGAGATTGGTTTCTACACCGACCTCTCCGATGCCTACCTCACCCAGACCATTACCCCGCGTTATCGCCTCGGGCCCGACGGAGCGCCACAATGAGCACCGGACTGCGCGAAGTCACCGACACCGACCTCGACGAAGCCCTCGAACGGGTCCTGGTGCCCCGGTTCGCCGCACTGCTCGCCGCCCGCGCACCGGGGCACTGCGTACGGGTGACCGACCTCGGCGCGCCGCTGGCTGCCCAGCTGTGTCGCCGGCTACGCGGCGCGGCCGGTGCCGCCGCCCAGGTCCACGTCCTCGGACAACCACCCCAGGTGCCCGACGATGTGGCGATCAGCGGCACCAAGCTTGTCGAGCTGCGCAACCCCGACGCCGATGACCGCCAGCGCCCACCGCTGCTCGTGTTCATTCCACCCGGCACACACGCCAGCGCCGAAGACTCCTTCGGGGTCGCCACCTTCGAGCAGAGTGAACCCGGCGACGTTTACCAGGAGCTCGCCACCCGCCTGCAGACCGCCCTACCCGACGGGCTGCGCACGGCGATCAGCGAACTGTTCGGCGTGCTCGACGAGCAGGCAACCGAGGCGTACGGGGTCGTCGCCGGCCCGCTACAGCGGGCCCGGTTCCTGCTCACCGTCGAACACAACGACCGGGACCGGCAGGCCGTCGGGGGCGCGCTGTTCGAGCTCGGGCTCATCCCCGACTTCGAGCTGTTCGCCGACCCCGCCCAGGTGCGCACCCGGGCGACCCGCAACGCCCGGACCATCCAGGCGCTGAACCGCGCCGACCGCTCGGTCCGGCAACGCGTCGTCGACCTGCGGCTCACCGACGCCGCGTTCCGCGCCAAGGTGGCCGAATTCCTGGCCGACGTCGGCCAGGACACCTCCCTGGAGTGGACCCGCCGGATCGTCGTCGACCGCGCCAACTGGGGGCTGTCGTTCCACCGCTGGCCGCTGCCGGAGGACCGGGTCGCATCGGCCGTACGCATCACCCTCGACGAGCTGACCCTGCCGCGGGCCGGCGGGCGAGCTGAGCACCGCGACCACCCGGTCCTGGGCAGCATCACCGGCCAGGCATACCTGACAGGCGGCGCATCCGGCCACAACCAGCTGCCGGTGGTCTTCGGGGTGAACCCGGACGCCCGACAGGTCCGTGGCCTGACCAGTTTCTCCGTCCAACTGATGTCCGAGGAGTCCGGCCCGACCGGGGTACACACCACCGTCAAGGTCGGCACCAACCGACGGCAGGCGTACAAGGCGGTGCTGAAGCGGCTGCGCTCTGCCCGGCTCGACCACGGCTGGCACTACATCCGGGTCACGCCCATGGACAGCACGGGCGTGCCGCTGCCGGTCGAGACGTCCCAGCCGGCAAGCCGCCGCGACCAGCCGGAATCCGAGCTGCCGGCCGGACGCCCCGACAACGAGAGTGACCGGTTCTACGTTGTCGCCGAGAACGACCTCGACGAACCGCCCATGCAACCCCACAACCGCCGGACCGTTGGGGTGACTCAGGAGCTGCTCCGGCTGGCGTTCGAGGCGTCGGCGGACGGGCGGGACTGGCAGGAGATCAGCTGCCAGCAGACGTCATGGAAGGATCCGGCCCGCACCATCGTCGAGGCCAATTTCGGCGGGCATGGCACCGCGCAGGTGCCGCTCGCTCCGATCCTCGCCGAGTTGGAACGGCAGATCCTGGCCGAGCCCACCCGGCTCGCCGGCCGTCAGTTGAGCACAGCGGCCGGGCAACTGCCCCGCCTTGTCGAGGTCGAGCATCAGCACCCACCGTTGGCTGCCTCGGAACGGCTCGACACGTTCCTCGCCACCCGGGCCGCCGTCCTGACCGCGATCAGTGGCGACGATGGCATGGTCGTCGCCGGCCGTGATCTGAGCCGGATCGACACCGCCATACTCGCCTACGCAGAGGCATACACCGAGCTGCTCAACGGATCGCTGCACAGCACCGGGCGGATCGCTGACACCGAGCTGACGCGGCAACTGACGACGTTGTTGCAGATCGACACCGTCGTGGTGGAGCACCAGGACATCCGGGGCAACCTGCACCAGCTCACCCTGGTCGCCCCCACCCACCCACTGCGTCTGCTGTGGATGGTCACCTGGGCCCGGCTTGGGCGACACTGGCTCGCGGAAGCCTCGTCCGTCGCCCCGCTCGTTCACGCGGTAGCGGCGGGTGACAAGGACCGGGTACGGGCGGCGGCCGAGCGGTTGTTCGCCCTGGCACCAACCGGTTTCCCGCTGACCGCCGTCGGCACCGACCGCCGGCTCAGCGCCGCTACCATCGATTTCGCCACCCACTGGGGGGTCTACCTACCGGCGGAAACGGGCGACCCGCAGACCCTGTTGGCCGACGTGGCATCGGCGCTCGGCGTGCCGGACAGTCCGAGCGCGGCCCTGACGGTCACCGCCGGACAACTCGCTGACCGGATCGAGCGCTACGTCCGGATGCACCCCTACGTCGCCACCCTGGTCCTGTGCGTGGTCAACCCGGGGCGTGCGGAGCAGCTGGCGGACACCCTCATCGAGCTGGAACGCCGCAAGAACCTTCGGCATCTCTCGTACGACCTGCGACTGTTCGCGGCAGACCCGCAGCAGACCGGCACCGGTGTGGCGCTCGCTCAACTGCTCAGCGGCGAGTGGAGCACCACCGCCGAGGCGGAGACGTTCTGCACACCGACAAGCGCCGGGTTGGCGCCCAAACTCGCCGTCGCGGTGCTGCCGCTCGACGACTTCCGCTCGGCGACAAGCCGGCACACGGCACACCTCACGCTGCTTTTCGATGCCTTCAGCGGCGAAGATCTCGGTGTCGGTCCGGCCCGCCCCGACTCGACAGCACCGGTGCACGGGCTGGTCCAGGAGTTGACCGTCGACTACGTCGACACCACCGACGGCATCGTGGCCTGGCACAAGCAGCCCCGGCACGGCCCCGGCCGGGACATTCCAGGGTCCGAGGAATACTCCGACCTGCTCACCGCACTTCCCCAGGCGATCTCGGTAGCCACAGCGACGGTGGCCACCGGCGAAGCAGGAACCGGGCTGGTGCCACGGATAACGCTGAACCTGACCGCCGCCGACGCCAGCCTGCTACATCAGGCACACCGCTGCAGCGACTGGGTCATCACCGTGGACCGGACCTTGGGCGTCGAGTACTTCGACAGCCCAGGAAGTTCCCGCCGCCCCGACTACATCATCGACTTCGCCAGCAGCGGACCAGACGGCCTCGGCCACCAACTGGTGGTCAGCTCCAGGTCTGTCGACGAGCTGCGCTCCTTGCTGCGTCCGATGCTGGATCAGCACGGATTCCAGGTCGACCGCAGACACGCTGGGACCTTCTTCGACCAGCTTCGGCTACTGTCCGGCAGGCTGGCCTTCAAGATCGCGTCCACCGCACCGAACCAGCGGACCGAAGTCCTGGGCTTGGCGCTCGCCCGGCTCTACCTGGAGCACCAGGCAGTCCTGGGCGACCAGATCCTCGTCCCCCTCGACTCCCACCTGGAGCTATACCGCGACGCTCGCCGCAGAGCCGACGAGGTCGCCGAAAGCGTCGGACTTCGACGCACCGACCTTGCCCTCTTCAGTCTCGACGCGCAGCGACGCGCCATCACCTGCCGGCTCGTCGAAGTGAAGTGTCACAGCACGCTGACCAGCATCGCGGACCTGCAGAAGGTCCGAAACGAGATCACCGAGCAGCTCAGCCGCAGCAGAGACGTGCTCGCCGAGGGCTTCGACCCCGCGTACTACCAGCCCGATCGTCCTGACCGGGCGAGCCGCAACGCGGAGCTCGCCGCGTTGTTGCGCTTCTATCTCGGCCGGGCGGTCCGCCACGGCATCATCGATGGTGCCAGTGAGATCGCGGAAGAAGCTCACTGGATGTTGGATCACCTCGACTGGGGATATCAGCTGAGCTTCACCCAGACCGGACTCATCTTCGACCTGCGGGGCAGCGGAACTGACCAAGACGACGAGGGCGAGGTCGAGTTTCACCGCGTCGGCCGCGACGTCATCAGCGAACTACTCGGCGGCATCGCCACCGATCCGGTTCTGGCGGCGGCTTCGCCGACCGACACCCACTCCGAGGGGACCTTCGGAACACGTCAGTCCACCGTCGCACATCTGCCACAGGCCGCGTTCCGGGCACCTGCCCGCCACCATGCCGTGCCGCAGGGTCGGCCACCGAGCGACCCCGACCCCGAGACCCCAAACGACCGAGACGATGCGATCACCGATGCAACGCCAATTGGGCCGGAGCCGGAATCCACCGGACCAGCGGAACTAGTGGAGTCGACAGACCGGTCAGAACAGCCGGTGCCCGACCCACCGGCTCCATCGGTTCAGCCTGACATCTACATCGGCGCAGCCGGTCCGTCCCCCCAGTACGGGATCATCGGCGAGTACGGCGGGCGGCATATTGCTCTCGACCTGAACGAGACCCACACCATCAGCCTGTTCGGCGTGCAGGGCGCTGGGAAGAGCTACACGCTGGGCACCATCGTCGAAGCTGCTTCCCTCGCCACGCCACCGGTCAACCGGCTGCCGCAGCCGCTTGCCACCATCATCTTCCACTACAGTCCGATCCTGAGCTACGTACCTGAGTTCACCAGCCTGGTCGCCCCCAACTCCGACGCGACGCAGGTCCAACGTCTGCGGGACCGCTACGGCGTAGCACCGGCCGGGCTCGACGATGTGCTGATGCTGGTGCCCGAAGACCAACTGGAGCAACGCCGAAACGAATATCCCGGCATCGAGCTGCGGGCACTCAAATTCAGCTCGACGGAGCTACGGGCCGCACACTGGCGTTTTCTGATGGGAGCTGTCGGCAACCAGTCCACCTACATCCGCCAACTCGGCCGGATCATGAAGGCGCACCGCAACAACCTGTCCATCGACGCTCTGCGCGCCGGGGTCGATGGATCGTCGTTGTCGGATCCCATCAAACAGCTGGCCCACCAGCGTCTGGACCTCGCCGCCGACTACATCGACGACACGGCCCGCATCCAGGACCTGGTCCGCCCCGGTCGGGTAATCATTGTGGATCTTCGAGACGAACTGATTGAGAAGGACGAGGCTCTCGGCCTGTTCGTCGTACTCATGGAGCTGTTCTCGGAAGCCACCAGCGCCGGGCGTCGGTTCAACAAACTCGTCGTCTTCGACGAGGCACACAAGTTCATCGACAGCCCGGATCTCGCCGCCGGGCTGATCGAGAGCGTGCGAGAGATGCGACACAAGGGGATGAGCATCCTGGTGGCGAGCCAGGAACCAGCATCAGTGCCGATAGCCCTCATCGAGCTCTCCAACCAACTCATCTTGCACCGGTTCACCTCTCCGGCCTGGTTGAAGCATCTACAGAAGGCCAACGCCGCTCTCGCCGATCTAACGCCGGCCAAGATGGCAGCGCTGGGACGAGGAGAGGCCTACATCTGGTCAGGCAAGGCGACCGACCCAGCCTTCAGCCGCAGCGCCGTCAAGGCACACATCCGGCCGCGGATCACCGAACACGGCGGCAGCACCAAAACCGCAGTCGCCGGCGACTGACCCGGAGAATCTCACCATAACTCGGCAGATCCGTTTACTGCCGGGACGCCAGCGGTTTGGTCAGCAGGGCACCCGGGTCGAGGGCACCGGACCGGGGTACGCCCAGGTGCGCCTTCTACGGAGAGTGACTCGACCTGTTGCTGATGGCCCACACCGAACTTCTCCATGATCCACAAGGGCGCCGGTTCTCACGAACACCTACGCCGAGTAGGCGAGACCAGTTGTAGAACGCATAGGACCGGGTGTTCGCGGCGCCTCGCCGACGACGGGCGACACCTCACCGATCCGGCAGTCTCGTAGGCCTAGGCCCTGTGTCGAAGTCGATGCCCGGGCTTGAGCTGCTTGTTTGATGATCTCTGCGTGTCGGAGGTCGGGACGCAGCGAGGTCTCCGGTAGATGGTTCAGCGACCAAGCAAATCCATCTACCGGAGACCTACCTGGCGGACCGGCGGGAGCAGGCTGGTAATACTGCCGGTGCCGAGGCGCTGCACCAGCAGGCCGCCGACCGCGGCGACACCACAGGGCTGCGGAAACTGGCCGAGCTCCGCATGCAGGCAGGCGACACCGACGACGCCGACTACCTGAGACGCTTCGGACTTGCCGATGACGGCTCGGTGGCAATCTGGTCCTGGCCATCTGATAGACGGTGAGCCTGCGTCTTATGTCGGTCTTGCGGTGCCACCGCATCTTGGGACGACGGCTGCGGTTGCTTCGGCGGCGGCGTGGGAGAGTTCGGGGAGGACGTCGCCGTAGAACTTGGCGGTGAAGTGTGGGCTGGAGTGGCGGAGTCGGTTGGAGATGACTTTCATCTGGACGCCGGCGGCGAGGCCCATGGTCGCGGCACCGTGGCGGAGGTCATGGAGCCGGATGGGTGGTAGCCCGGCTTGGGTAGCGAGGTGGTGGAAGTGGTCGGTGACGTCCGCAGGGTGGAGCCGCCCGCCAGTGGGCGTAGTGAACACGAGCCCGGTGGTGGTCCAGGCAGTACCGGCGGCGAGACGCTCGCGCTGTTGCCGGGCACGGTGGGCGCGCAGCACCGCGACGGTCTCGGCGTCGAGTGCGACCGCGGCCTCGCTGTCGGTGGTTTTTGGGGTGTCGATGGCGGTGGCCCAGCCGTGTTGGACGAGTTGCCAGCGGACAGTGAGGGTGTGGGCGTCGAGGTCGAGGTCGTCCCAGTGCAGGCCGCAGGCTTCGCCTCGGCGCAGCCCGGTGAAGGTGATCAGGTGGTAGAGGGCATACAGCCGGTCGCCGGCGTCGTGGGTGTGGTCGAGGAATCTGCCAGTGTGTTCAGGGGTCCAGATCATGACGGGGCTGGGGGTCTTGCCGGTGTCGCGCCAGCTGCGGATGCGTTGGTCGGTCCAGATGGTGGGCTTGGGTGGTCGGGCGGTGGGTAGTTCGACCATGAGGGCCGGGTTGGTGTCGATGTAGCGGTGGCGGCGCATCGCGTCGTTGAGGGCCTTGCGCAGGGTGGCGTGGATGACGTGCAGGGTCCGGTTGCCGATGATCCGTTGGTTCTTGACCTGGTCGCGTTTGGCGGGGTCGCGGCTGGCGCGCAGGGTGGCGATGGTGGTGTTGCGTTCTGCGATGGCGTCGTACATGGCGTCGATGTGGCCGGGGCGAAGCCGGTCGATGCGCAGGTGCCCGAGGTGCGGGATCAAGTACAGCCGGATGTGCCCTTCGTAGGACCGCAGGGTGCCGGCCTTGATGTTCTTGCGCCCGGCCAGCCAGTCGGTCAGGTACGCCTGCATCGCGGGCAGCTCGGTCGAAATGATGTCCAGGTGCAGCGCCCGCCGGACCTGGTCCGGAGTGGGGACGGGCGCGCCGGTCTTGACGGCGATTTCGATGAGGTCGCCGGTCTTGACGGTGGTGTAAGGGTCGGTGAGGTCGGGGACGGCGAGCGCAGCGCGGATGCGGTCCAGGACGGCGTCCGCGTCGGCCTGGGTGGCGTAGGGGCCGTGGCGAAGTGGGCGGCGGGTGCCGTCGGCGCGAGCGGGGATCTCGATCTGCCAGTGCCAGTGGCCGTGGGTGCGGGACCAGCCGCCGCCGGGCCGGCAAAGCTGGGGACAGGAGCGTCCCAGTCGCCGGCCCGTGACGCTGTCGCGGCAGCCGCAGCGTTTGAAGGTGGATCCCTTCACTCATCGTCTCCTGGATGCTTCGTATGGTGCCGCCAGCGGTGTCGGGTGGAATCCGCTGGTGGCGTGGTCATCGCATCCACGCTCACCTTCGCGTCGGCTTCAAGTCGTTCGCCGCCGCCGGCTGCGGCGGGGTCGGGTTGGAGAAGGTGGAGCAGCGCGGCGACCGGGACGATGATGCGGTTGCCTGCCCGGATCAGCGGTAGAGGGAACTGGTTGGTGGCGGCGAGCCGGTACGCCTGGGATCGGCTGATCCCGAGGACGGAGGCGGTGGTGGCGAGGGTGGTGGTCACGCCGAGGGCACGGATGCGCTCGATCGTCCACACCTCTCCGATGCCAGGCGCGGTGGTGGTGCTGTCGGTCGTGGTGCGGGTTGTCTGGTCAGCGGGGTTCGTTGGGCTGTTCATGATCAGGGTTCTCCTGGTTATGAGATGGATGGCGGTGCGGTAGGAGCGGGGTAACCCTGTCGTGGTCGACCGGCGCAGGGGTGGCTGCTCCGCCACCGTTGTGCCGCTTCGGTGACAGAGGCGGTGGCGTCGGGTTGGTCGGCACGGCCGGGCTCGCGATCAGCTCAGGTGGTGCCGACGACTCGACCTTGAGGGTCTTGAGGAGTTCGGATACTCGGGTGTTGGAAACGGTGTGACCGGCTGCGCGGAGGGCTTCGGCGAGTGCCGCCCGGGTCAGTGCCGCCCGTCCGCGGCGAGCCGGTCCCGGACCTTGCGCGCCGCCGGCAGCAGCTCGGCCACGTCGCTGGACGGCTGCGCGGACCGTCCCCGGTCCGCTCGCTGCCGGTTCCGTCCGCCGTGTCGGCGACGAGCATCCGGTGAGCGGACGGTCCGGGTCCGGGACCGCCGCTCCCCCGCCGTGACAGCGGACCGGGTCACCTCGTCCAGTCCGCTGTCCGGCACGGTCCGCCCGGCCTCATCCCGTCGGCCGTCCCCAACCGTCCAGGCGGTGTTGGCGGGCGTGGCGGTGCTGGTCCGACCGAGGGCGATCTTGACCATGACGAGGAACCCGAGCGCGGGTACGGCGGCGGCGATCCAGCCGATGATCGAGGGTTCGGCTTCGACGACCTGTGCCGCCAGGGACAGGGTGACCGCGCAGGCGAGCACGGTGGCCGAGAACACGGTGGAGGTGTGGGCGCGTTTGCGGCGTCGGAGTTCCAGGCCGGAGGCGATGGACATCAGTTCCAGGACGATCGCGTCGGCCCAGGCCAGCCAGCCGGGTTGGCCGTGCGCGGCGGCTACGTTGTGCACGTGGGTGAAGCTGGCCGCCCCCGCTGCGCCGCCGATGGCCAGCATGATGACGACCTGGACGACGCCCTCGACGCGGCTGCCGCGCTGACTGGCGTTCGGGTCAGCGATCGGTGCCGTCGTGGCCGATCACCTCCCCGACCCGGACTGGGGCGACGGCCCGTCCACCAGCCGCAGGCGGCCGGACCAGATGGCGGACCGGCCCGGCGTCGGACAACTGGCGGCACGGGGCCCAGACGCCGGCTGCGGACCGCCTGCCACGGATGCCGGACGGGGACGCGGTCACATCGCGGTGGGAGCGGTCGTCCGGGGCTCTCACGGGTCTGTCAGCACCGGCCGAGCCGCTCACGACAGATCCGTGACAGACGCCGGCCGTTGCTGTCCGATCCGCAGCAGAGGTACTGTCCGCCGCCGCCGTGCTGTCGCCGATCACGTGGCCTCACCCGCCCGCTCGGAGACGTCAACGACGTACCCGGCCAGGTCAGCCAGCCGCAGCCGCGGTCCTCGTCCGCCGGCCACGGCCCACACCGCCTCCGCTGGGCTCAGGCCCGTCGTCGCGGCGTGGTCGCGGGCCCCGGTGGCGACCGGCACCGCCAGCGGCACGTCGGCCAGCACGCGGCGTAGGTTGCGCTCGCGGGCGGCCGAGTGCAGCCAGAACAGCACCGGCCACGCCCGCTCGATCGTGCCGAACAGCTCCTGATAGCCGTCCACCTTGCCAACAAGGATCGACAACTGCTCGGCGCCAGTGTCGTACTCGACGAAGAACGGCACCTCGACACCGTTCTCGACCCACCGGCCGTAGCCGTCCGGACGGACACGCGGCTGATACGCCCGCACCAGCCCCGGATCCTGGCGGCTGGTGAACGTCCCGGCGCGCTGGCACACCACCTCCGGCAACCACTCCAACAACGCCGCGCCCGGATGCGTGCGGGCGTGCCCGGCCAGGTCGGTGAAGAACCCGTTCACCCCGAGGCGGTGGGTGAGGCTGCGGGTCGAGGTCCAGCGCCGCCGCTCCACCCGGGCGTGATCCCGCCGCGGTGGGCGTTCGTCCCGGCTGGCCGCGACGACCTCGGCGCCGAGTTGGTCGATGACGTAGTGGTACGGGTACGAGCCGCCGTCGGCCCGCTGTGGCCGGAACCGGGCCACCAACCGCAGCCGGTATAGGGTCCGCAGCCGCCGCTGACAAAAGTCCAACGACGGGAACAAGGCGGTCGCGATCTGGAACGACGTCAGCACGCCGTGGTCGTATAACCAGCCGAGCAGCACACGGTCACGGCCGGTCAGCTGGGACTGGACCCGAAGGACCGGATCATCCACCAGCTACCACCTCCTTCCCCGGGTACGGAATGCCAGCCCCAGGGGGAGAGACCCGAGACCAGGCAGGGTCTGTCGCAGGACAAGCCGACGACACTGCCAGACGGACTGACCTGCGGTGTGAGAGGAAACAGGGGGTCGGTTCGGGGGTCCGGCTGAAGACTGACGTCAACGCTGACCCCAAGCCCGACCCCCGAACGAGGATCAAGCCGAAACTCATCACTGCCAATGCCTACGGCAGTAGGTGAAGGTGTCGACGAAAGCACGAGAACTCCTTGGTTGAGGTGTGGATGTGGTGTTGCTGGCGTGGTCGGGTCACCGGCGCCGCCGGAGCGGAAGGGATCTGGTGAGAGGCATCCCGGCACCGCCCCTGCCGCGGTCGGGGTCGGGGTCGGGGTCAGCGGCGCGTGACTGCCCGCCGCCAAGAGCAGCAGCGAAACGAATGGCCTTGGGGCAAGCGCGCGGAGGTAGCCGTTGGCGGGGTGAGGGCTAGCCTCTTGGGTCATGTCCGCCCCTGCACCGCGTCCCTTGCTGTTCCTCGACGTGGACGGCACCCTCATCCCGCTCGGAACACCCACGGCGGCTCAGCCGGGCATGCCGCATGGCCACACCCCGGCACCGGCCCTACCGGCCGACGCCCATCCCCTGCTACACAAGGTCAATCCAGAGCACGGCCGCCGACTGGAGGCCCTGCCGTGTGATCTGGTGTGGGCGACGACCTGGATGAGCGACGCGAACGACGTGCTCGCGCCGCTGCTCGGGCTACCGACCCTGCCGGTCGTGGACTGGCCCGACGCCGACGAGATAGGCCCCCTGCACTGGAAGACCCGTGGGCTGGTCGAGTGGGCGCAGGAACGCCCCTTCGTCTGGGTCGATGACGAGATCTCCCACGCCGATCAGCAGTGGGTGTCGACTCATCACCACGCCCCGGCCCTGCTGCATCAGGTCGATCCCCGTGGCGGGTTGACCCAACACGACTTCACTGTCATCGAGAGCTGGCTCCGGCGGGCGCGGTAGGGCGAGCTCCACGCCGTCGCAGTCGCCGTGCTTGACGGGTTGTCTGACCACTCGGGACCGACGTTGGCGAACGGTGCGCCGGAACGGCGACACCGGTAGCCGGCTTGGCTGCTCTACGGGGACGGAATGTTCGGTAGCAGGTCGTCGTCGCGTCCGGTCTGGGGTAGTCCAGTGGCAGCGGCGATGGCCTTGACGGCCTCGTTCAGTCCGGTGGTCTCGGGTAGGACGAGTTCGTCGGGCCAGCCCAGGACGTCATGGGCGGCGTACCAGCCGCTCATGTTCTCGGCGGTGAACTCGCTGGCCTGCGGGCGGGTGAGGTGCCGGCGCAGGGTCTCGGCCAGGGACACGTCGAGGTAGCAGAACAGCGACCGGCCGCGGTGGTCGTCCCGCAGAGAGGTGAGCATGCTGCGGTAGCGGCTGCTGTGCAGGATGCCCTCCAGCACGACGTGATAGCCGTGGTCCAGCGCGAACCGCACGGTCTGCGCGATCAACGCCGGTGCGGCACCGCCGGGCATGTCCCGTTCGCGCAGCAGGATGCGGCGTAGGTAGTCCTGCTCGACCAGGGCGCAGCCCCGGCCGTGCCGGCGTCGTAGCTCGCGGGCGATGCTGCTCTTGCCGGAGCCGGAGTTGCCCCGGATGCAGACGAGGATCGTGTCCGGGCTGCCAGTGGGTTCAGCGAGCACGATGCCTCCTCGGCTTCAGTCGTTGCGGACACTGAGGTCGAGGGCGGCGACGGTCAGCTGGGTGAGGTCAGGAAGCTGGTCCTCGCCGAGGGTGACGCCGCGCAGGTTGTCCAGCGGCGTCTTGAGGCCCTGGAGCCGGCTGCCCCGCAGGTCGGTGCCGTCGAGCTGGCAGGAGTCCAATTCCAGTCCGGCGAGGTCACATGACCGCAGCGCGATGCGAGGTAGTCGGCAGGAGGACCACGCGCCGTTGGTGAGAGTGCAGTCGGTGAAGGCGACCGAGCCGGCGGCGGTGACGCGTTGGAAGGTGGCGTAGTCGAAGCGGCAGCCGTCGAACAGGACGTCCTTGAGGCGTACGTCGGTGAGCCTGGTGCCGGTGAACCGGGAGCCGATAATGGCGCAGCGTTCGATGGTGATGCCGGTCAGGGTCGCGCCGGAGAAGTCGGTGCGGGTGATTTCGCAGCCGTAGAGGCTGCCGGCCTCCCAGGTGCTCTCGCTCAGGTCCACGCCGGTGATCAGGCTGCTGCGGATGCGGGCGTCCTCAAGGTGCGAGCCGTGCCACGCTGCGCCGTTGACGAGGGCCTCGGTGAGGCCGCCGGCGAGGTCCGCGGTGATGTCGAGGTCGTCCGGTTCGAGGTCCGGCAGCAGGACCTTCACGTCGCCGATCGTGGTGGTGCGCATGTGTCCTCAACCTGTGTAGGCGCGGGGTGGGCACGCCACCCCGCGCATTCCCGTGGTTGGGGCTACTTCTTCTTGTTCCAGTTGTCCCAGCCGGGTCGGCTGTCGAACTTACCCTTGTTAGCCCAGGCGGGGCGGTTGTCGAACTTCGCCGCGTCGATCGACGCTACTGACCGCTCAGGGTCGACGCCGAGGCGAGCGAGTTGCTCGGGTGCGGCGTTGACGAGGACCGCGAGAGCATTGGTCATGGTGCTCCTCCTTGAGGGGTGAGGTGGTCCGCGGCGGCGCGAACGAGGGCCTGTCGGGTGGTCCGGCAGTAGGTCGTCTTTCGGGCGGTGAACGTCGCGTGCTCGAAGTAGCGGTTGCCGGCCTGGGCGCCACGGCAGAAGTCGTAGAAGGCGCAGTGGTCGGCACAGCCGTTGAGGGCCGTAATGAACTCGGCGACGTAGCCCAGGTCGCCGGCGCCGGCAAGCATGGCGGAAATGGATTGCTGAAGGACGTTGCCGACGATGAAGTCGCCGTATCGCGGCTCGGTGATGCCGAGCAGTTCCGGTGACAGCAGCACCACCTGTCCATCCCAAGAGACGGTCGGGATCGGCTCGTACGGCTCGTGGTCGACGCGGCCAGCGCGGGTGGCGGCGAGATAGTCGGCCAGCCGGTCCACGTCGCGGATCCGGAGCGGGCTGCCGCCGACGCGACGTTCGATAAGGCGCTGCCAGAACCGGTACGCGGCGTCCTCCGACACCGGTGCCCGGTCAGCGCCCTCCTGCTCTTCGATGTTGAAGCCCACCGACTCGCAGCCGGGCAGGCCGGTGAAGAAGTCGATGAGGGCTTCCGCGTGGTCGATGGTTTCCGGGGTGACAACACAGATCACCGAATACCTCAGCCCTGCCTCGGCCAGGGTCTGTATGCCGCGCAAGGTTCGGGCGTCCGTCGGGTTGCCGGCCCGGTCGAGGCGGTTCCGGTTCAACGCGCCCGGTCCGTCGATACTGACCCCGACCTCGAACCCATGAGCGGTGAAAACTTCGCACCATTGCCTGTTGATCAACGTCGCGTTTGTTTGGATCTCGTGACGCACCATCCCCACGCGGCGGAGCTCCTCGAATGGGTCTAGTAGATCCCGGAACAACCTGGTGGGTGTGGCGGTGGGTTCGCCCCCGTGCCACACGACGCTCACCGGATGGCCGCTGTTCTGCTGCGCGATCGACTCGGCGCAAGCCTGCGCGACTGCGCTGCTCATCAGGCGGAGGGATCTCCGGTCGGGCAGGTAGCAGTAGGTGCAGTCGAGGTTGCAAAAGCTCGTCGGCTGCACGACCAGGGTGTGGAAGCTGCCGGCGACCGCCGGCTGGCCGGTAGCGTTGATGAGGCCGATGCCGTTCACGAGGAGGCCTCTTCGATGCTGGCGGCCGTGGTGGTACGGACGCGGTAGGCGTGGGTGTGGCGGGCGGGCCAGCCGAGGAACCGGTCGAACATGTCGGCGGCGCTGCCCGTGACGCTCGGGTTGAGCCGATGCAGGTCGTCGATCGCGTCGTGCAGGCAGCCGGCCAGGTAGAGGAACAGGCTCACCGGCTCTTCCCGGTACTCGGCGAGGAGCGCGAGCTTCGCCGCGCCGCAGGGCCATGGCTGCCCGCACCGGCGGCACAGCCACAGCGGGCGCATCGGCAGATGTTCCACCTCGGCTGGCGCGAGCCCGTTCGCCGCCAGACGGCGCTGCTGCCCGGTCACCGGCGACCGCCCTCGCGGGCCTGCTGCTCGAACAGCCGACGCCACACGAAGGTGAGCAGCGGAGGATCAGCGCGCCGCACCTGACCCTGTGAGGACGTCCACCTGGGCTCGGGGCGCCGGGACTGGCTGGCTATCGCGTTACGCGAGACGTACACCGTCATGCCTCCACCCCCGCCAGGATCGATGAGCGGCGGGCTCGCCGGGGGAATGGCGAGCCCGCCGCCGCATCACGGCGGCTGGGAGCAGGCCGCCGATCACCCACCCACGCAGCCCTCATGGCGGTACGCAGGCGGGGAGAACACCGAGACAGTTCGTTCCAGGACGGGCCGAGCCTGCGGCCCAATCCGTGGTGTGGTGCGCCGCTCATCGATCCCTCCATCTGCAGCTCCCTGTTAGTCATCCCCGATACCGGCATCGACACGCGCCGGTGATCTGGGGTGAACTGAACGTAGGGGCGGTCCGTACGGAGGACCGGGAAAATCCGTACCGGGTCCGGCGGTCTTCAGCGGGCAGGGTGATGGTGTGCGAGGGATGACGGAAGACATGACCATCGGCCAGCGCGTCGCCTTTTACCGGCGTCGACGAGGGCTCTCCCAGGAGGTGCTGGCCGGTCTGGTTGGCAAGACCCAGGAGTGGTTACGCAAGGTCGAGACGAACCGGGCTGACCTCGATCGGCTATCGGTCATACGCGCGATCGCCAAAGCCCTCGACGTGTCCCTCGGCGACCTGATCGGTGCACCGAGCCTGTTCGAGTGGTCGGACGACTCAGGGCGCGAGACCATCCCGGCCTTGCGGGCCGCGCTTCACGACTATCGTCACCTCGCGCCGACGCTGACCAGCACGGGGGACGTCGAGGCCCCCGCCCTGGGCGAGATCGAGAACGACGTCGCCGAGATCTGGACCGCCTACCAGCACTCGCGTTACGGCACCCTCGCCCGCCGGCTGCCCTACCTCATCCACGACTGCCTCACCGCCACCGAGGCGTACGACGGAGACGATGGCCAGCGCGCGCACGCGATGACCGCCTACGCCCACCAGCTGGCCGCGTTGTTCCTCACCAAGCTCGGCGAAGGTGACCTCGCGTGGACCGCCGCCAGCCGTGGGCTGGCCGCCGCCAACGCCAGCCATGACCACGTCGTCATCGGCTCGCTCAGCCGCTCCGCCGCGCACTCGCTGGCGTCCATCGGTGAGTACGCCCAAGCCCGCGGCCTCGCCGCCACGGCGGCGCAGTTCCTGGAACCACGGCTCGCCAAACCCACTCCGCAGCTGCTGTCGGTCTACGGCAGCCTGCACCTCGTCTGCGCGCTGGCCGCCGCCCGAGACGACGACCGCGCCTCCGCCGACACCCATATCGCTGAGGCCGATGCCGCCGCACGGCGGCTCGGCGCCGATGGCAACCACGTCTGGACCGCCTTCGGGCCGACCAACGTGTCGATCCACAAGACGACCGTGGCGATGGAACTCGGCGACGTGCAGCGCGCCATCGCCATCGGCGCCCCACTCGACACCAGCACCGTGCCCGTCGAGCGGCAGGTTCGGCACGCCATCGAAACCGCCCGGGCCCTTGCCCGGTGGAACCGCATCGACGACGCGCTCGCGGCGCTCCTGGAGGCCGAGGTCATCGGCCCTGACCAGGTGCGCTACCACCAGCTTTCCCGCGACCTCGTCCGCGACATTCTCACCCGCCCCCGGCCACCCCGACTGGCCGTCGAACTCAGCGACCGGATGGGCGTCCGGTCGGGAGGGCCGCGCTGGTAGCTGGGCTCAAATTAGCCGGCTGGTGTAGCCAGCCGCGATCAGGCGCTCGAACGCCGTCCGCACCTCGTCCGGCATCTCCTGCGGGATCGCGAACCCGCGCTCCGCGTACACCTCGATCCGCTGCGTGTCGCCTACCAGCATGTCCACCACCCGCCGCGGGTCGCCGATGCTGGCCACGTAGTCGTCCAGTTCGAGTGGGTTCGACGCGCAGACCACATCGACCTCCGGCCACATCAGCCTGCAGGTGGCGTAGGCCCGACGCTGTTGGTAGGGCCGAGACATGATCAGCACCGACTTCACCGGGATCTGGCGTTCGGCCAAGAGCGCACGGGAGAATTCGAGGTTCTCGGCGGTGTTCGTGGCACGCGGCTCCACGAGAACCGCTTCCGGGGGCACACCCTGCTCAACGGCGTACTCGCGGTAGTGCACCGCCTCTCCACGCGGGAACCGTTCGACAGTGGTCGGGGCGTTCGCACCGGTAAAAACGATCCATGGGAACAGGCCCGCTTGAAACAGCCGCGTTGCGATCACCGCAACGCCGAGGTCATGGCTCCCCAACCCGATGCCCACGTCACAAGGGCGCAGCTCGTGGCGCATGTCGTGGTAGCGCCACAATGTCTCGACGTCAGCCCGGACCTCGTCCGGGAGCACGCGAGTCGGCACCGCCGCCTGCCGGTCCATCAGCATCCGCCGGGTAGGGTCAGCGCTGGAGTTTGGTTCACGCCCCACTCCCTCATGGCGTCAGCGTAGGGCAGGCCGGGCCAGTCCAGATCAGCCGAGGCTGAGCGCATTAGCCGACCTACGGGCCCAGTCGCTGACTGCGGACAGCCGACTTTGCCTCACCGCTTGGAGGAGATGGGGACGCACGGCGTTGGGCATCACCAGGCCCGGCGACGCCGCGCCCGTCAGTTGTCGGAGTCCCAGTGCTCGTCGCCGACCGCATCGTCGGCGAACTTTTGAATCCTTGCGGCCAACACGGCCTGATGCTCGGGGTCGAGTTGCTGAAAGACGGCCTCCAGCTCGTCGGTCCCGATGGTCTCAACGTTCACCTGGTCGACGATGATGTCCTGCCTTTCGGCCTCGGACATATCTTCCCAGCGCACCGGGTCCGGATTGGGCTCCGAGGGCTTGCTCACCGGATGAAACGGCCGCGGTGTCGTGCCGTCGGGGCCCGGCTCGGCGAGGGGTTTGAAGCCCTCCTCAAGCCACTCCTCCGCTTCTTCCTCGTCCACGTACACGAGGCCCCCATTGCAGTCCGAGCAACCGTCTCCATCGCAATAGGTGCACGCGAACACATACTCACCCGGTACTAGCGACATCAACCCACCCGTTCGTCCATGCGAGGCAGCGGCGGCCATTCTGCCAGCTGACGGGCCGAACGCGGCACGCCACGTCGAGGGAACGAACTGCCCCCACATGGCTGAGCGACACCGTGAGCCACGTTTGCCGAGGCTGGGGCTTGTCGGCGCACGCGTCGCGGTGTACGAGGGCTGCGACGTGGAGGTCCCTGAACGCGAAACGATGCTGACTTCCGGTTCTCCTCTGCCGACGCGCTGACTGACCGCTGAACGTTGGCCTACGGCCAGATCGCAGCAAAAAGTGCACCGGGCGAACCGGCCGGCCCTACTCTCCCTTCCTCGCGACTCGCGCAAACAGGAGGATGCTTCTGCCGATGACTCACGTCGTGAGCGCCGACGAGCTGACTCTCGACGCTTCCGGCCTGCCGACCATCTTCCTGAACTCGCGAGCGATCAACTGGGGCAGCTCAAGTGGGCAGGTACTGGCTAGAATCGGCGGTCCCGGCCGCCTGACACACGATGCAGGTGTTTAAGCGAGAGGGAAACAGCGTGGCGCAAGGGCACAGCGAGCGAAATCTCGCAATGGTCGACATGTATGCGGGTGGCGGGACGCTATCTGCCATCGGTGAGAAGTTCGGAGTTACGCGGGAGCGAGTCCGTCAGATACTTGCCAAGCAGGGCGCAGTCACTGCCGAGGATGCAAGGCGTGTTCGACGCGAGGCCAGGGCTGACGAGCTGTTTGAGGCCGTGCGCCGATTCCTTGATGAGTATCGGGAAGTGCTGACTGAGATGGCTGCTTCAGGCGTGCCCCGTACGGAGGTCGAGGCCAGGTTCCGCTTGCTAATTCCTGCAGTACCCGCCGCAATCGTTAGAGAGGGACTCAGCCAAGCAGGCATCCTCTTTGACGTTGACGTACAGGAGTTCAAGTTCTCGGAAGCCGTGATTGAGAGCGCTGTCTGGTTCGCGCTAGCCCGTGAGCTTGACCTTGCGGTGGCCCCTGCAACGGCGGTGCGTCAACTCGACGTCGCGGCAGCAACCGAACTGACCGAGGTTCTGCAGGCCGAGGGCTTGGATCCTGACGTTGTGGCAAACATACTTTTATCGGTTGAAGCAGCGAAGGCCTACGCCGCCGCGAACCTTGGCGTTGGCCTGTCTGCGCAGCGATACAATGCTCAGCGAAGTAAAATTCTGATTGAGCTGGGGTTTCAATCCAGGCAGGGATCTGCCCCGTGGCCGCCTACCAGTCAGACGGTGATGAAGAGGCTCGGTGCGGGTGCGTGGGCAGACGCGCTCATCGGTATTGGGCTCACGCCTGACAAGCGCGGCAGGCAACGCGGCCTTCTCGTCTTCAACGAGACGCAGTACACGCAGGCAGTCTCTGGCTTCCTGGATTTCGCTAGCCGAACCGGGCAGCCGCAATCATTCGAGATGTACGGCAAGTGGGTTGATCAGGAGGAGCGGGCAGGACGGCATTGGCCAGCGCCCGCCTCCGTGCGCCTGCGATTCGGCAACTGGATGAACGCGAAACGGAGCGCGGCTGCCGTCGACAGCGAATCCACAAAGGGTCGCCGACTCGCACGGAACGCTGCCGCGTCTGAGGCTGCGATCGCCTTGCATCAGGCGCAGTCTGAGATTGACGAACTCTTCGGACAGTTAGCCACGAGCTCTGCAGTGGAATCCCGCCCTATTATCGACAGTTTTATACGCACCCACGCCCAGGAATTCGAGTTCCGGCGCAGGGGATGGCTCAGGGCCGCGGTTGAGGCAGACCCGACTGCAGTATCCCGCCGACTGAATGACGTTAAACTGCCAGCCAAGCAGCGCGCGCTATTGGAAGCCAATCCACCCAACATCTCCGGCGTTTTGACAGATATGTACATCGATAGGCTAGCAAACCCGAGGGACGCCGGGGGTTGGCTAAGGCCGGGTGCCCAAGCCGAGCTAGACGCCATTCCCGACGAGACCGTGTTGCGGTACAACGTCTTGCGCGAGATTCGCAATTTCATGGTTCACAACTCGAGTGAGGCGCGAGAACGACTTAGGTCACGGCTCGATGAGTTAGCGGAGATAGACCCGCGCTTCGAACTCAAGCAGCATCTGTCTAGTCGAGTTCTAATCATGTGGTTGCAGGGTTTCGACGCACGCCGCCTTCGTCTTATCGTCGATTGCGTTCCTGCAATCTGGCGCGCGATGGTAGTCGCCGAAACTATTGCCGACAACTAAGCTCCGGTCGCTAACTCGCTGGCCCTCACTCAACTCGGTAGAAGAGGACACGCAATACCGTCAACGCCGGCTCCTCGAAGGCGGAACGTCACGACGGCCTGCCGCCTGGTTCCGGGAACATGCACGGCCGCATCTCCCGGTTCCAGATCACTGGCGGGTGGCAGCCCCATGGCGGCGCCGTGCTGCAGCCCCCTCAGGGCGTCCCCATCTACTGCAAGTCATCCGGGGATAGCTCGGACGGAAGTGGAAGGTCGAGCAACCGGTGCCGCGTGGCGCCCGTACTCGGGGCCCGCCACACCTGCTCGTGCGGCCAGTTCCGGTGCAACAAGTCGACGGTGGTGACCGCGATCGGCGCCCGCAACGGCCGGCTCTCCAGATCAGCCAGCAAGTTCGCCTCCCGGACCGCGTCACGGATGATGACCAGCACCGCGCCGACCGGCACGACGGGATCCGTGCGCCGATAGCCGGCAAGGACACCGCCGAGGCCGGCGGTGGGCCGCTCCCGTTCAGCGATGGCATCGCCGACCGGGCCGGGATCGACGTGCACCAGGAACCGCAGGCACTGGCTGTCCTCCAACCACACTCCGTATCCATCAGCGCGTAGATGCGCCAGCCCTCGCTCCCGCAGCCACACCGACGTGTCCAACGTCGTCAACCACTGGAACAGCCCACACCGGGCGGGATCCTGGCGTGACACCGCGAGCAGCGGCAGGAACAGCAGGTAGTGCGCCGCACCCCAGTCCCGCTGACCCAGACGCATCGGCACCGACTGCCCCGACAAGACGAGACCACGATGTAGAAGCTCGGTCCCCTCCCCGGTGATCCTGTACCACCAGGCGTGCGCTCGGTCCTCCGCCGACCGCTCCCGGCCCACCAGGCCCACGGTGTGCAACCAGGTGAGGTCCCGGTGCGCGGTCAACCGCGGCACCCCCGCCACCACCGCGATGTCGCTCGTGGTAGCCCGGCCATGCAATGCCAGGAACGACAGGATCCGCCACCGCCGAGGCGACAGCTCACGACCACCGGCCACCCATCGATGATCCCCCACTCCGCCGACGCCCCACCATCCCGACGATCCGGCACCGCAGTGACGCCCCGAGGGAACTCCCGCACCCTCAAAACGGGCTTTGTGAGACGTTTTCCATGATCGCTGTTCACCGAATCAGCCGAAGAGCTGATGACGGACGCCGCAGAAGCGGCATATCGCGTTCCGCCAAGATCGCCGGACCCCGGCTCCGAGTCCGTTCGGAAACCGCCCGCCGAACCGATCCGGGGGCCACCGACAGCTGCAACGCCGGCCACCCGACCAGACCCTGCACCGGCAGCTACCGCGCAGCGTCCCAGAGCACCCCGCCGCGTCCCACCGCTACCGCCCCGGGTCCACCGGCTCCCGAGCACCCACCGAGCGACCACCCACCACCGCCGTACGCGAAAAAGGCCCTGCCCCAGTGTGAACCACCAGGTCAGGACCTTGATCGTTGGTGCGCCGCCAGGGACTCGAACCCCGAACCCGCGGATTAAGAGTCCGCTGCTCTGCCAGTTGAGCTAGCGGCGCTCGTCGGCAACGGAGAGAACATTAGCACCCCTCCAACACGGGCTCCAATTCGGTTCCCCGGGTCCCCCCTTCGGTCGAGCTTTGCCGGCAAAAAGCCCCAAACCGGCCACCGTCGCCAAGATCGGGGCGTGGGTTGCGGCGGTGATGCGGCACGATATCCGCCAGGTACGCGAGAACAGAGGTGGGCATGGCACGGTTCACGCGAGCCGGGGCGGTGGTGGGCGCCCTGACTCTGGCGGCGTCGCTGGCACTGACCGGATGCGGCGGCGACGAGAAGAAGCCGGAATTCGTTGGCGGGGCGTCCTCGGACGTGAGCGCAACCCCTGGTTCAGCCGCACCGTCGACGCCAAGCACACCGAGCGGGCCGCCGCTCGCGCTGAGCCCGACCGACGGCACGAAGAACCGGCCGGTGAGCACGGAGATCAGCGCGAAGCTCCCGGACGGCGGGAAGGTGTCAGCTGTCACCCTGACGGCGGACGGTGGCGGCTCGGTCGAGGGCAAGCTGCGTACCGATGGTTCGGCCTGGGTGCCGTCCGTTCCGCTGAAGTGGGGCACCCGCTACACGGCGACGGTGACGGCGAGCGCGTCGGACGGCACGAGCAGCCAGGGAACCAGCAGCTTCACCACGATGGCCAAGCCGAAGTCGACGATCGGTTCGGGCCTGTACCTCTTCGACGACAAGAGTTACGGGGTGGCCATGCCGGTGGTCACCGAGTTCCATCCGGGCATCCCGAAGAAGGACCGGGCGGCCGTGCAGAAGCGGATGTTCGTCCGGACCGATCCGCCGCAGCCGGGCGCGTGGCACTGGGTCAGCAACGGCACGCAGGCCTACTACCGGGCCCCGGAGTATTGGAAGCCGGGCACCACCATCACCGTGCGGATCGCCCTGGCGGGGGTGCCGCTGAGCAACGGTAAGTACGGCGACGTCGACCGCAAGGCCACCGCCAAGATCGGCCGGTCGTTCGAGATGAAGGTCGACAACGCCAACAAGAAGATGACTGTGTACGAGAACGGCGCGCCGGTGCGCACCATTCCGGTGAGCCTGGGCAAGAAGAGCACTCCGTCGTCGAGCGGCACGATGGTGGTGATGGAGAAGAAGGAAGCCACGGTCTTCGACACCCGCGACGACCCGGATCCGGCCAACCGCTACGTGACCGACATCCAGTTCGCCCAGCGGCTCACCTGGGGTGGCGAGTACATCCACGCCGCGCCCTGGTCCGAGCACGTGCAGGGGCGGCAGAACGTCTCGCACGGCTGCGTGAACGTGTCGATGGCGAACGCCAGGTGGCTGTTCGACAAGACCCGGATCGGTGACCCGATCACGATCAAGGGCACCGAGCGCAGGATCGCCGCCGGTAACGGTTGGACGGCGTGGAGCCTGAGCTGGTCGGAGTTCGTCAAGGGCAGCGCGTTGCCGGTGCCCAGTGGTGGGACCGGCCCGGCGGTCTGAGCCGGCGGCCTTCGTTGCGCCGGCCCGGCCTTTGGCCGGGCCGGCGTACCCTTGCACTCCCGCCGCTCGATGACGGCGCGGCGACCCCCGCACTCCCGGTACGGAGACGAACCAGGCTCACGAAACGCCGGATAGTAGCAGAATCCGGGCACTATTGATGGCGTGTTTCGGTTCACCCTCGGCAACCGGGGCCGGCTCTGGCGCGTCAGTAAGAGACGATGGGGCAGCGACCACAACTGTGAGGGAATTCATGCGAGCTAGCCAGGACCAGCTGATCAGGCCCGGTGGGCGACGCCGCGTGTTCGCGGCGGGGCTCCTCGCCGTGGCGCTGGCCTTCACTTCGGCCTGCACCGCCGGCGACGGCGGCAAGCCGTCCTCGTGGCACGGCGGGGGTGAGAACCCGGCACCGAAGGCCGCCGCGACGATCAGTGAGCCGGCGGCCGACGCCAAGGACGTGCCGGCGTCCACCGGCGTCACCTTCACCACGAAGGACGCCGTGGAGACCGCCGTCGAGGTGAAGGACGCCGCTGGCAGGGCGGTCGAGGGCGCCCTCGCCAAGGACGGCAAGTCGTGGCTGCCGGCTGGCGCGCTGGCCTACGGCACGAGCTACACGGCCACCGTGACCGCCAAGGGCGACGACGGCCGTCCGGCCACCGCGACCAGCACCTTCACCACCATGGCCAAGCCCGGCAATCAGGTACGGGTGAGCAGCTTCCTCGGTGACAACCAGGTGGTCGGGGTGGGCATGCCGCTGATCGTGAAGTTCAGCCGGGCCATCCCGGAGGACTACCGCGACGACGTGCAGCGCCGGATGACAGTCACCTCGACCCCGGCGCAGGCGGGGATCTGGCACTGGGTCAGCCCCACCGAGATCCGGTACCGGCCGAAGGAGTTCTGGAAGCCCGACAGCAAGGTCTCCTACCGGGTGCAGGCCGGCGGCCTGCCGATGGGTGCGGGTTGGTACGGCCGCGCCGACCTCTCGGTGGACGTCAAGATCGGCGCGGCGGTGGTCATGACTGTGGACAACAAGACCAAGCGGATGACGGTGACCCGCAACGGCTCTGTGATCAAGACCATCCCGGTCAGCCTGGGCAAGAAGAGCACCCCGTCGTCCAGCGGCACCATGGTCGTGATCGAGAAGCTGCGCAAGACGGTCTTCGACACGTTCGAGGAGCTGGGCCCGGAGGAGGGCTACCGCACCAAGATTGACTTCGCGCAGCGCCTCACCTGGGGCGGGGAGTTCATCCACGCGGCACCCTGGTCCGAGGGTCAGCAGGGCACCACGAACGTGTCGCACGGCTGCGTGAACGTGTCGATGGCCAACGGCGACTGGCTTTTCAAGAACACCCAGATCGGCGACCCGATCACCGTCAAGGGCACCGAGCGCAAGCTCCAGAACGGCAACGGCTGGACCGACTGGAACATGAGCTGGGACGAGTACGTCAAGGGCAGTGCCCTTCCGTACGAGCCTCCGGCCGACCCGGACGCCACCAGCCCGACCCCGGACGGGACGGTCACCCCGTCCCCCACGCCGACCGCCTGAGCCACCCGACGAAAGCCCCCTCCTCGGAGGGGGCTTTCGCGTAGGCCCCTGTCTCGCTCCCACAACGACTCAGGCCCCCTCCGAGGAGGGGGCCTGAGCGGTGGAACCAGTGGGGTGACTGATGGGAATTGAACCCACGACAACCGGGACCACAACCCGGTGCTCTGCCAACTGAGCTACAGCCACCATGCCGCCGTCGCCCAGACGATCGCTCCGGGCGGGGTGCGGACCAATAATAGCCACACCGCCGCGCGCCCCGTCCAGCGGGTTCCCTGCTCCCCGGGACGAACTGCTGCGGTCAGAGTTCGGCGGCGATGGCCTTGGCGGTCTCGACATCCGGGCCGGGCAGCGGAACGAAGACGGTGCGCCGGTAGTACTCCAACTCCCGGATGCTCTCCCGGATGTCGGCCAGCGCCCGGTGCGCGAGACCCTTCTGCGGCTGACCGAAGTACACCCGGGGGTACCAGCGGCGGCAGAGTTCCTTGATCGACGACACGTCGATCATCCGGTAGTGCAGGTGCGCGTCGAGGCGGGGCATGTCCCGGGCGATGAAGCCCCGGTCGGTGGCGATCGAGTTGCCGCAGAGCGGCGCCGTACGCGGATCCTTGACGAAGGTGCGCACGTACTCCAGGACCAGGTCCTCGGCCTCGGCGAGGGTGACCGCCGAACGACGGACCTCCTCGGTGAGGCCGGACTTGGCGTGCATGGTCTGCACGACCTCCGGCATCCCCTCCAGTGCCGCCTCGTCGGCGTGGATGACCACGTCGACGCCGTCACCCAGCACGTTGAGGTCGGGATCGGTGACCAGTGCCGCAACCTCGATCAGTTTGTCCCTGCCGAGGTCCAACCCAGTCATCTCACAGTCGATCCAGACGAGGAGATCAGCCACCGGGACAGCCTACGCGCAGCCCACGCCCCGCGGCTGCGCGCTCTCGGCGGACCGGACCGCTAGGGTTTCGGGGTGCCAGCAGAACCCGTCGCACCGCCCGCCGTCACCGAAGACGATCCCGGCGGCCGTACGGTCCGTCGTCTGGTCGCGGTGGTGGCCCTCGGCGCTGTGCTGCCAGCGCTCTACCTGCCCGGCCTCGTGCACAACTTCTTCGATCTCAAGATCTACATGTCCGCGATGGACTGGTGGCGCGTCGGCCACCCGCTCTACGACTACGTCCAGCCCGATCGGGTGCAGGGCGAGTTGTACTTCACCTACCCACCATTCAGCGCGCTGCTGCTGTGGCCGTTCGGTCTGCTGCGGCTCGGCGCCACAGTGGCGATCTTCACGGCGCTCACAGTGCTGGCAGTGGTGCTGACCACCCGGTGGCTGGTGGCCCCGGTGATCGCCCGACACAACCTGCCCCGAACGTTCACCCTGGTCGCCGCCGTCCTGCTGGTGCTGGCTGTCGAGAGCATCCGCGAGACGATCACCTTCGGCCAGATCAACATGCTGCTGGTAGTGCTGATCCTGGCCGACCTGCTGTTCGCGGTACCGCAGGCGCGACGCTGGGCCGGGGTGGGCGTGGGGCTGGCGACGGCGCTCAAGCTCTTTCCCGGCATCTTCATCGTGTACCTGCTGGCCACCCGGCGGTGGCGGGCCGCGGCGGTGGCGAGCGCGACGGCAGCAGCGGCGACCCTGCTCGCGGCGGCGATCGCCCCACGTGATTCGTGGCGGTTCTGGACGCACGAGTTGTGGACCACCGAGCGGGTGGGACGCACCGACATCGTCGGCAACCAGTCGTTGTTCGGCCTGCTCAGCCGGTTCACCGAGCCGGAGAAACCGGACCGGCTGCTCTGGTTGCTGGTGGTCGCCGCTGTCGCCGGCTACGGGCTGTGGCGGGCCGCCCGCGCGGCGCGGGCCGGTGACCCGTTGACGGGCCTGACGTTGACCGGGTTGGTCGGCTCCCTGGCGAGCCCGATCACCTGGACCCACCACATCTACTGGTTCGTGCCGGCGGTGGTGCTGCTCGCCGACGCGGCGTTGAGCGCCGACCGCCCGGACGAGGCACGCCGGCGTCGGTGGCTGGCCGGGCTCGCGCTGGGCATCACCGCCGTGACCATCTACGGGGTGGTGACGTTCCAGGCCTGGGGCGCGGGACCGGTCCGCACTCATGACCCGGTGGACTTCGTCGTGCAGAACACCTACGTGCTGCTCAGTCTGCTGCTGTTGGCGGCGTTGCCGGTGCGCTCGGGGCTCGGTGCAGAAAATCGCACCAATTGGACAGACCTCCCGAGTAGCCACGTTCGGCGCTAACCTGTCCTCATCTACCTCAAGCGTCGCTCGGGTAGCACCGATCCCCCGGTGAGGGTGGCCCTCCGCGTCGGCAGCGCGGAGGGCCACTCGCCGTCTCACCCACCGACACTGGCCGAACCGTCACCTGGCCGGGCCGCCACGGGCCGGGTCGTCGCCCGGTGCGGCCGCCACCGGCCGGGCCGTGGGCTCGTCCGCGTCGGCCGGCGGCCAGGCGAGACTCAGCGTCACCTCCGGTGGGCGGGGCAGCCGGACCGGTTCGTCCAGGTCGGCGAGAGTGGCGGCGCGTGCCGCGCCGATCGCCGGCCGGGCGGGTTCCGGGGCTCCGGAGCCGACCGGGGCGAGTTGTCGTGCCGGCAACGGCGGGCTCGGATCGGGTTGCCGGGGGCCCAGGCCACTCAGCGAGGTGACCCCGAGCCGGCCGGCGAGCACCGGCACCTGATCCGGCTCGACCACGAAGATCACCTCACGCGGCCGTAGCGGCCGCAGCAGGAGCAGCGCCGCGCACACCACCAGCAGTACGCCGACGGTCAGCAGACCCCAGGTGGCCGGGCCGGTCCACCCGACCCGCAACTCGGCGCGCAGGTCCAGGGCCAGGTCGGCCTCGCCGTCGGGGCGCATCACCACCAGGCTCATGGGTTCACCGGCGAGGTCGTCCGCGCTCCACTCCAGTGAGCCGATTCCCTCGCGTACCCAGAAGGGCCGTCCCAGTGGTGTGACCGGCCCGTCCGCCGTCGCGACGCCCGGGGTGTCGGCCGCCGGTCCGGCCGGGTCGAGCCGGACCGGGAGCGGACCCCGGGCCAGCGCCACCCGACGGACCGTGGCGTGCGGCGCCGCCTCCAGCCAGCCACGCACCTCGGCGGTGGGCGCCAATCCGATGAAGGCCGGCCCGCCCGTGGTGCGGGCGTCCAGGCGCAGCCGGGTCTGCGCGGTACGCGCGAAGGGCGCCTCCTGCCGCAGCAACCGGTCGAGGTCGGTGACCACTACCGCGTGACCGGGCGTGCGGACCGTTTCGAAGCGGGCGGCGAAGGACCCGCCCGGGTCGGCGTGTCGGGTCACCAGCCACAGCCCGCCACCGGCGAACAGCGCCGGAATTCCCACGACCAACAGCAGCACTCCGGCGATCACCCGCACGAACCGCATCCGCACCGTCCCCCTCCGTAGCCAAATACCCGGCCGACCTTACCGACGTACACGGTCTGATCAGGGGATATCCACGGCACGGTCGGCATCGGCTCCGGAAAGCACGCTGGCCCGCCGGACAATCCGGCGGGCCAGCGGATGGAACAGGGTCAGGCCTTGGCGACCGGCTGCCGGCGGGTACGCGTGAACGCCAGCCCGCCCAGCACCAGGCCGGCCAGACCGGCGACGAGACCGGCCACACCGAGGCCGACGGCGAGCCCGTTGCCGCCATCGTCGTCATCGTCGTCGGGCGCGGCCACGGCTGCGGTCGGCGTGGCCGAGCCCGCCGGCGCCGCCGCGGCGGCCAGGGTGAGCACCGGAGCCGGGTGCTCCGGCTCCTCGGCGCCCGGCGCCGGGTCGTCGATCCACCGCGAGATGTTGCCGTCGGAGTAGGTCTGCAGGGTCTTGAAGATCATCGAGTCGACCTGCGGCAGCGGCCCCATCGAGACGGGGAACTCCTGGAACTGACCCGGCTTCACCCCCGCGTCGCCGGAGGCCGTCCAGGTGATCTTGGAGACCGCCTCGGTGAGCTGACTGCCGTGCACCTCGATCGGCGGGTCCACCTTGCGCTTCTCCGTGGTGACCGTCCAACCGGGCACCGGCATCGTCGACACCGAGCCGACCGGGGCGTTCTCCGGCAGCACCACCTCAAGCTTGGTGGTCGACGCGGTGTCGCTCTCGTTGGGCACCCGGAACGCCACCCGGGCGTAACCGCCCTGGGTCGCCTCCTTCGGGTTCACAGTGACGTGCGCGGACGCCGGTCCGGCGAAGCCGAGCACAGCGGTGGCGGCGGCGGTGAACGCCAGGGCGGCAGCGGCGGTTGCGGTACGCCGGAATCGGGTCATGGGTTTCGCGAACCTCTCTAACGGATGGGCACGGTGGCGGTCACCGTGGCCTGGTCGATGTCGGTCGTTCGGGCGGTGATCTTCAGTTGCCACTCGCCGGCGGTCGGCAGGCTGATGTCGCCGTAGGCGTGACTGTCCGTCAACCGCAGCAACGGCACCTCGATCGGCTCGATCCCGGCCGAGGGCAGCGCGACGGTCGCCTTCCACTCCGCTACCAGCAGCGGCTGGTTGGCCTTGTCGTACGCGTACAGGTGCACCGAGTTGTTGCCCCGCTCGGCGGGGCTCACCTCGACCTCGACGGACAGGAGCGGGCTGGAGAGCCTGGTGCTGAAGAGGCCGGCCTCGGCCCCGGCGGAGGGGGCGGCTCCGGCGGTGCGCGCGGGCGTGGTCTGCACGAGCGTGGCGGACACGGCCAGCACCACCACGGTGACTGCCAACTCCACCAGGACCGCCCGGCGCACCGGCACCGGGCGTTGCGCCGCGACGCGGCTACGCACCAACGTCCGGGAGTACGCGGCCACGGCGATGACCAGCGCGAACAACCCGATCTTGGCGAGCAGCAAGCGCCCGTACGTGGTGTCGAAGAGCGCCTGCAGGGTGGCCACCTCGATCAGCGCCTGGACGGTGCCGGCCAGCAGCAGTGCCGAGACGGCGAGCGCCGCCCAGCGCGACCAGATCGGCAGGATCGCGCCCAGCTCCCGCTCGTCGGCCTGGCGCAGCAGGAAGACGGCGAGCATGAGCAGACCGCCCAGCCAGACCGCCATGCTGCCCAGGTGGACCGCGTCGACCACCACGGAGACCGCCGGCGCCGGGGACGCCGCCGGGTGCCCGGCCAGCGGCCAGGTCAGCAGGGCGGCACCGCCGAGCACCGCCAGGATGATCGCGTCCGCGCGGCCGGCGGGTCGGGCCAGCAGCGGGCGGAGCAGGAAGACGGACGCCGCCAACAGGCCGAGCCGGACCAGGTGGGCGGCGCCGAAGGCGCTGCCGAACACACTGCCGAACCCCTCGCCGGTGACGTCGAAGAGACCACCGCCGGCCGTATAGGGCACCTGCAACCACAGGTCGGCGAGGGTGGCGACGGCCACCAGACCGAGGCCGGTCCAGGCCAGCCGGGTCGGCCCCCGCCGGGAGAGCCGTCGGGGCCAGAGCGCGGCGAGCACCAGCGCCGGCCCCACCAGCAGCACCAGGCCGGCGTAGCCGAGGAAGCGGGCCACCTTCACCGCCGTCTCCACCACCGGGTTGGCGCGGCTGTCCGTGCCGGAGTCGACGGGTGGGGTCGAGGGTGCGCCGACCGAGTAGGTGAACGCCCCGGAGACCGGATGGCTGTCGGCGGAAATCACCCGGAAGCTGACCAGGTAGGTGCCGCGGGCGCCGGCCGGGTCCACCGGGATGGTCACCACGCCGCCGCTGAACGACGGTTCGCCCCGGTCGGCCCGGGAACCGTCCGGCGCGATGATCCGGATCTTGCCGGGCACCTTGCGGACCGACTCGCTGAAGGTGAGGACCACCTCGGACGGCCCGCTCGGCACGATGGAGGCGGCAGCCGGGCTGCTGCTCTCCAACACCGCGTGAGCGCTGGCGGAGGTAGCTGGCGCGATCAACAAGGCGACGACGGTGACCAGGAGGCCGGCGGCTGCGGCCAGCCTGGCGGCCCAGCGGCGGGGGGCGACAGTCATGCCGGCCATGGTCGCCGATGGGTGTCCCCTTCGGCGACCCGAGGGGGGTGGGGGCGTCGGTGGTCGCACGTCATGAACTGGTAGTCGGCCCGGGTCGGGGAAAAGTTCCCGACGTGGCGCAGACCATCCAAGGGCCGAACGACCCAGACGCGCCGCCGACTGCCGCGTAACCTGATGTGTCGTGATCCCTGTCCCGCGTGACCCCGGTGCCGCCGGTCCGGCAGACCCGGTCGACGAGGTCGCCCGGGACCCGGCAACCGAGTGGGCACTGACCGCCCGCGACGGTGACCCCACCGCCCAGGCGGCGTTCGTCCGGCTGACCCAGGCCGAGGTCTGGCGGTTCGCCGCAGCCCTGGTCGACCCGGACAGCGCCGACGACCTGACCCAGGAGACCTACCTGCGGGCGTTTCGGGCACTCCCCGCCTTCGAGGGTCGCTCCAGCGTCCGCACCTGGCTGCTCGGCATCGCCCGCCGGGCCTGCGCCGACCACCTGCGCACCGTCATCAGGCGTCGACGGCTCGACGAGCGTCTGGCGGCGAACGCGTACACCGACCGGCCGCACCCGGACCCGGCCGGCCAGTTCGGCGCCGCCGACCTGGTCCGCCGCCTCGGCCCCGAGCGGCGCTCCGCGTTCGTGCTCACCCAACTGCTCGGCCTGTCGTACGCCGAGGCCGCCGCCGTCGAAGGGGTGCCGGTGGGCACCATCCGTTCCCGGGTCGCCCGGGCCCGGGACGACCTGGTCGAGGCGGTCGGCGACGCCCTGGCCGGCTGAACGCGGAACTTCCGGTGCGGACGGGACGACAAATGAGCGTGACAGCACCTTCCACCCTGGGTGGCCGTTGGCCAGTGGTTCGCCCGTGGCTCGGCATCGCCGCCCGACTCGGCCTCGCCGCCGTCTGGCTGGTCGCCGGCGCGTCGAAGGTCAGCGATCTCGCCGCCTCCGGGCGGGCTGTCAACGCGTACCAGGTGATGCCGTACGACGTGGCGACCGTGATCGGCGCGGCCCTGCCCTTCGTCGAGCTGGCGTTGGGCGTGCTGCTGCTGCTCGGGCTGGCCACCCGGCTCGTCGCCGGGGTGTCCGCCGCGCTGCTGGTGGTCTTCATCGTGGGGATCGCCTCGGCCTGGGCGCGTGGGCTGGCCATCGACTGCGGCTGCTTCGGCAGCGGCGGGCAGCTGGCGGCGGGGCAGGCACCCAGTTACCTCCCGGAGATCCTCCGGGACCTGGGATTCTTGGTGCTGGCCGGATTTCTGCTGATCTGGCCGCGTACGCCGGTATCGGTGGACGGGTGGTTGTCCGGCGAACCCGTTGTGGAGGACGAGGATGAGTAGTCGCAAGGGGCAGCGGGACGCCGCCCGGGTGGTCCGCGAGCAGTTGGCCCGCGAGCGGCGCCGCCGCCGCACGATCTGGGTCTCCGCCGCCGCTGTCGTCGTCCTGGTCATCGCCGGCGTCGTCGGCTGGGCCGTCTGGTCCAACCAGCGCTCCGACAGCTTCACCACCCCACCCGGCGCCAACGCGGCCGGCACCGGCATCGTCACCGGCGGCGGCCCGGTCACCGTCGACGTCTACGAGGACTTCCTCTGCCCGGCCTGCAAGCAGTTCGAGCAGACCAGCGGGTCGACGCTCGAACAGTTGGTGGCCGAGAACAAGGCGAAGGTGGTCTACCACCCGGTCGCGTACCTCAACCGTTTCTCCACCACCGAGTACTCCACCCGTTCCTCGGCCGCCTCCGGCTGCGCGGCGGCGGGCGGCAAGTACCACGAGTACGCCAAAGCGCTCTTCGCCCAGCAGCCGCCGGAGGGCAGCGCCGGGCTCACCGACGACCAGCTCGTCGACATCGGCACCAGCGTGGGCCTCGACCGGGGCTCCTTCGGCGGCTGCGTGAAGGACGAGACGTACAAGAGTTGGACCGAACACGTCACCGACGACGCCAGTCGGAGCAACGTCACCGGCACACCGACCGTCAAGGTCAACGGTCAAGCCGTCGAGAACCCCACCCCGGACGCTCTCACCGCAGCCGTGGCGGCGGCCGGCAAGTGATCCGTACCCTGCTGGGCCGCGCCGGCCTGGTCGCCGCCGCAGCCGGCCTGGTGACAGTGACCAGCGCGGCGCCCGCCGCCGCGCACGGCGCGGACGCACCGGACGGCACCGACTACCGCACCCGGACCACCGGGGTCGCACCGGCGCGGCCAGGGCTCGAGGTACGCGTCATCGAGGCGGGCGCCCGACTGGAGCTGACCAACCGCACCGGCCGCGCCATCGAGGTCATCGGCTACTCCGGTGAGCCGTACCTGCGCGTCGGCCCGGACGGGGTCTTCGAGAACAGCCACTCCCCCGCCACGTACCTGAACCAAACCATCGCCGGGGACACCGCACTCCCGGCCGAGGCCGACCCGGCCGCCGCACCGTCCTGGCGACGGATCGACGACGGCACCACCGCGCGCTGGCACGACCAACGCGCGCTGTGGCAGGAGTCGGCGCCACCGGCCGCGGTACGCGCCGCGCCGGACCGCGAGCACCGGGTCCGGGACTGGACCATCCCACTGCGCGACGGCACCGACCCGGTGACGATCGGCGGCACGCTGGACTGGGTGCCGCCGCCGGACGCGTACACCTGGTGGGCGGTGAGCATCGTGGGGCTGCTCGCTGTGGGCGCGCTCGGCCTGTTCGCCGCCACCGCCCCGGCCGGCGCCCGCGCGCTGTCCGCGCTCGGAGTGCTGCTGATCGTCGGCGGCGCGCTGGCCGTCGGGTACCCGGTGGGACGGGAGTTGGACGCTGGTGCCAAGGGCGCGGGCGGGGTGCTGGTCGGGCTGCTCTCCGGGCAGATCTGGCCCCTGCTCACCGGCGTCGGCGCGATCGCCGCCGGCTGGCACGCGCTGAGCCGCCGCCCGGCCGCCGACTTCGTGGTCGCGCTGGCCGGGGCCTGCCTGGCGCTCTTCGCCGGAGCGTCGAACGCCGCCGTCTTCGCCCGCGCCATCGCCCCGGTGCCCTGGTCACCCGCGGCCGCCCGGGTGATGGTGGCGCTCTTCCTGATCACCGGAGCCGGCGCGACAGCCGCCGGCATCCTGCGCCTACACGCCACCTCCCGCACCACCGCAACAGCCGTCCCAACCCCAACCCCCTAACCCCCGCCCCAACCCGCCCGCGCCCCGCGCCCGCCCGTGCCGATCTTGCACTTTGTGTTGGCCATATGCGGCTTTCGCCCTAAAAGCGGAGACAGAAAATGCAAGATCGGCGGTCGCCGGGAGTGGCTCTACGGCTGTGGGGTGAACCCGTGGGGGAGTTCCAGGCGGTGTCTGGCCAGCAGGGGGGCATCGTTGAGCAGGGTGTTGGTGGGGGCGTCCGCGACGATCCGGCCGTTGTCCAGGATCACCGAGCGCTCGCACAGCTCCGCCGCGTACGGCAGGTCGTGCGTGACCATCAGCAGGGTCACCGGCAGGCCGCGCAGGATCTCGGCGAGTTCCCGACGAGCCGCCGGGTCCAGGTTCGACGACGGCTCGTCGAGCACCAGGATCTCCGGGTGCATGGCAAGCACGGTGGCCACCGCCACCCGGCGGCGCTGCCCGAACGACAGGTGCTGCGGGGCCCGGCCGCGGTGCTCACTCATTCCCACCGCGGCGAGCGCCTCGTCCACCCGGGCGGCCAGCTCGGCCCCGCGCAGACCCAGGTTCGCCGGCCCGAACGCCACGTCCTCCGCCACGGTGGGCAGGAACAACTGGTCGTCCGGGTCCTGGAAGACGATGCCCACCCGGCGGCGTACCTCGGCCAGGGTGGCCCGATCCGGGGTGACCGTCAGCCCGCCGACGCTCACGCTGCCCTCGGTCGGGGTGAGAATGCCGTTGAGGTGCAGCACCAGCGTGGTCTTGCCGGCGCCGTTAGGCCCGAGCAGCGCCACCCGGTCGCCCCGCGGCACGTTCAGGTCGACCCCCTGAAGGGCTACGTGCCCGTCCGGGTACGCGTAATGAACACCCCGAACGTCCAGCGAGACAGCGGTCTGCACGACACCGATCATGACAGCACGACGGCGGTGGCGGCGATGGAGGCCGCCAACACCGGCACGGTCGCCGCGACCAGCCACTGACCGGCGCTCGCCGCACCCTCGCCCTGCCACACTGCGGGCATCCGCCCGGTGTAGCCCCGCGACAGCATCGCCAGATAGACCCGCTCGCCGCGCTCGAAGGCGCGCAGGAACAACGCCCCGATCCCGGCGGCGAAGCCGCGCAACTGCCACAGGAAACGCGGGTCGTCGCCTCGGGAGATCCGGGCCACCCGCATCCGCCGCGCCTCGCCGACCAGCACGTCGAGGTAGCGCAGCATGAACGTGGCGATCTGGGTGAGCACCTGCGGGCAGTGCAGCCGGTCCAGCCCCACGATCAGGTCCCGGGTGGTGGTGGTCGCGGCGAGCAGCAGCGAGGCGAGCACCCCCAGGGTGCCCTTGGCCAGGATGTTCCACGCGCCGTGCAGCCCGTCCTCGGACAACCGCAGACCCAGCACCTCGACCCGGTCGCCGCTGCCGAGGAACGGCAGGGCGACGGCGAACAACACGAACGGCAGCTCGATCAACGCTCGGCTGAGCAACCACCGCGGCCCCACCCGGGCCAGCGCCGCCACCACCGCCACCAGCACGGCGTACGCGCCGAAGGCCCAGAACGCCTCGCGTGGGGTGGCCACCACGGCGAGGGTGAAGACCACCATCGCCACGATCTTGACCTCGGGCGGGAGCCGGTGCACCGGCGAGTCCGACTCGCGGTACAGCACGTGCCCGTGACCGGCCCCCATCCGCGTACCCCTGCTCAGCTGGCCGCGTCGGCGCGGCGCCGGACGTCGCCGGACGTCGCGGGGTCGCCCTCGGTGGGCGTCGACGCGTCAGCGCCGGTCGGCGTGCCGCCGCGACGGCGCAGCAGCCAGAACCCGCCGGCCCCGATCGCGAAGGTGACCAGCACCCCGAGCACCCCGGAGAGGCCGGTGGAGACGAAGCTGTTCCGCACGCCCCGTACGCCGTAGTCGGCGAGCGGGCTGTCGGCCAACTCGTGGTCACGGGCCTGCTGGGCCGGGCAGCTCCCCCCGACGATGGTGTCGTCGGCGTCGACGGTGCAGCCCTTGAGCAGGGACGAGTCCAGCCCGTCCGGGTGGGAGGAGGCGTAGTTGCTCACCACACCGGCGAGCAGCAGCGCGACCAGCAGACCACCGGCCAGGAAGACCCAGGATCGGTTCTTCATCGGACACCTCCGGCGACCGGGACGGCGGGGGTGGCGGGCGTGCGCAGGGAACGCAGCGCATACACCAGGTCGGGGCGTACCTTCGCGACGGTGAGCACCGTGGTCGCGGTGATCAGGCCCTCGCCGATGCCGATCAGCAGGTGGACGCCGGCCATCGTGCCGGCCAGGCCACCCAGGTTGTTGCCCAGGTCGGTGGTGCCACCCAGCCAGTACTCCAGGACGAAGCCCTGCGACGCCACCACCACGCTGAGCGTCGCGGCGACGAACGCGGTCACGGCCAGACCGGCACGCGTGCGGGGCAGCACCCGCAGCAGCAGCGCGATCAGCGCGTACGCCGCGGCGGTGCCGAGCAACGCCATGTTCGTGATGTTGAGGCCGAGCATCGCCACGCCGCCGTCGCCGAAGATCAGTGCCTGTACGACCAGCACCACGGCCACGCAGAGCGCGCCGACCCAGGGGCCAACCAGCATGGCGGCGAGCGCGCCACCGAGCAGGTGGCCACTGACCCCGGCCGTGAAGATCGGAAAGTTGAGCATCTGGACGGCGAAGATGAACGCCGCCACCAGGCCTGCCATCGGGGCCAGCCGGTCGTCCAGGTCGCGCCGGCCGCGCAGCACGCAGGCGGTGAGCGCGGCAAGAGCGAGCGCAGCGAAGATCGCTGCCACGGGACCGTCGATGATCCCGTTCGAGATGTGCATCGCCAGTGTCTCCACGCGACCTCCCACGCGTCAGCGGGCCCGACCGGGCCAGCGTGGGTCAGCCTATTTCCCAAGCATCGTTGTTGCCAGACTCTGGCAACAACGCATGGGCTTGATCACTCCAGGCCAGGCCCCGCCAGCCCATCGGTGCTCGGCCGGTCGGCGGCACGGCGGTAGGGTCGGGGCCATGACCTCGCCCGACCGCCTCTCCCCCGGTGACCCCGCACCCGAGTTCACCCTCGCCACCGACACCGGCGACCAGCTCTCCCTCGCCGACCTGCGAGGTCGCAAGGTCGTCCTGTACGCCTACCCGGCCGCGATGACCCCCGGCTGCACCAAGCAGGCCTGCGACTTCCGCGACTCACTCGCCTCACTCCAGGCCGCGGGCTACGAGGTCATCGGCATCTCCCCGGACAAGCCGGAGAAGCTGGCGAAGTTCCGCGAGCGTGACGCCATCACCTTCCCGCTGGTGTCGGACCCGGACAAGGCGGTGCTGATTGCCTACGGCGCGTACGGCGAGAAGCAGCTCTACGGCAAGACCGTCACCGGCGTGATCCGCTCGACGTTCGTGATCGACGCCGACGGCAAGGTCGAGCGGGCGCTCTACAACGTCAAGGCGACCGGGCACGTCGCCAAGCTCCGCCGCGACCTCGGGCTGGACTGACCTGTCGTACCGGTTCGCTACGGTCCGTCAGTGGTTCGATACAAGTACACGCCCGAAGCGTTGGCCGCCGCTGCCGCCGTCGCCCGCAACATCACCGAGGTGATGCGGTTGCTGGGCGTACGTGTCAGCGGTGGCTCGCACGCGCACATCAGCCGACAGCTCAAGAGGTTCGGCATCGACACGTCGCACTTCACTGGCCAGGCACACAATCGAGGCGTGCGTTGGCGGCGAATGTCCCCCACGGAGTTGCTGGTAGTGCTGCCGGCCGGTTCTCGCCGAATCCCGGGGATCCGCCTCAAACGCGCCTTGGCGACAATCGGCCTGCCTGAAACCTGCGAGGTGTGTGGCACCGGGTCAACGTGGCAAGGTGCCAGACTGACGCTGCACGTGGACCACATCAATGGCGACTTTCTCGACAACCGGCCGCGCAACCTTCGTCTGCTCTGCCCTAATTGCCACAGCCAGACCTCTACGTACGCTGGTCAGCGACGGCCTGCACTCGTGGAGCCCGAGGTGGTCTACGATCCTGATGCGGTTACTCCGACCGGCTTCCCCATAGGCAGGCGAATGCCGCGTCGGCTGGAGTGGCCGTGGACGCTGGTGGAGTACAGCTTCAAGGGGCCGTAGCCCAACGGCAGGAGGCATGCGGTTTAGGTCCGCACCAGTGCGGGTTCGAATCCCGTCGGCCCCACATCGCCATTGAGTGACGACGGATCCTGGCTCGGTCGGAGCCAGGATCGGTTGTCGGGCGCGTCACTGTCGCGGGTCGTGGGCCTGGTCGTTGGTTCAGGATGGCGAGCGTGAGTCTGCGCTTCGTCCTCGACCCTGACCTGACCCCGCAGCTGCGTGCCGAGATCGTCGACCTCTGGGTGGACGTCAGCAACGCCGGTGGGGCTGTCGGTTTCGTGCCACCGGTCACCGCCACCGACGTGCACGTCACCGCCGATCCGACCTTCGCCGGCATCGCCGACGGACCGGACCGGCTGCTGGTCGGCTACTCCGGGGACCGGCTGGCGGCAATGCTGATCTTCAGTGACAACCGTTTTCCGCTCACGGCGCACTGGTGTGTGCTGAAGCGGGTGATGGTCCACCCGGACACCCAGGGCACCGGCTACGGCTCGGCGCTGATGGTGGAGGCCGCCCGGCTGGGCAGGGCGTTGGGTCACGAGGCGCTGCATGTCACGGTGCGCGGCGGGCTGGGGTTGGACACGTTCTACGGCCGCCTCGGGTACCGGGAGATCGGCCGGCTGCCGGGCGCGTTGCGGGTTGCTCCCGATGACGACCGGGACGAGATTCTGATGTGGCTCGATCTGACGGACGCCGACTGAGCGGTCAGCCCGCGCACCACCGGGCGTTTGCCCGGGCCGAGCTGGTGGTCGGCGCGTCGGTGGCCGGAGCGCTCGTCCTCGCCACCTCGACCGAGCGACGGGTCGGTGTCGGCGTGACGGCGGGTCGGTTGCTCGGTGGTCGGGTCGACGCGGACGGACGACGTGGGGCCGCCCCACCGCCGGGTGCGTACATCCGGACCGTGCTGTTCTGCACCTGGCCCGGTGCCATCCGGATGCCGCCGACGGTGGCCCGCTTGCCGTACACGTCGGTGACGCGGAGGTTGAACGGGCCCGGCCCGGCGCCGGAGGCGATCAGCCAGTAGTTGTAGTCCTGCCGGGCGGCCGACTGCCAGGGATCGCCGTCGCGCTGCCGGACCTCGACGGACCGCAGCGGGTTGCCGTGGTTGCCGACGCGGACGGCGAACCACCACTGCGACGCTCCCTCCTTGATCCGGAAGGTGAGGGGTCCGGGCAGCGGCGGGTTGACCACCGCGCGGTAGGTGACCGGAACGAGGCCCTTGACCGGGTCGGCGATCCGGGCGAACGCCTCGCGGGACAGGTCGAGGTGGCCGGGCTCGCACTCCGGGCACTGGTCCATGATGAGCACCCGGACGGTGCCCTTGGGGCCGACGACGTCGAGGAATCCGCCGCAGGCGGCACCGGCGGAGTATTCCGTCGGGCCGAGCGCGACGTAGAGGCGGTTGGCCGGGGCAGCCGGGTTCGAGCAGTTGCCGCCGGCGCCCTTGGAGTCGTAGAAGGTGGCCTTGCCGGTGTGCGTGGCGGTGCCGGTGGGTGGCGCGGCGGCCAGCGTCCGGCCGGCGGCGCAGGCCGGGGTGGAGCCGGAGCGCAGGGTGAGGGTGAGCCCGAGCGTCGCGGCGAGGATGGTGACGCCGGTGGCGACCAGCCAGGGCTTCGCGCCGGACGACGGCGCGGGCCGGTCCTCTGGAGGATGGTCCAGGTCGATGTTGATGTCGACAGCGCTTCCGTCCGTCACGACGGCGATGCTGCCGGACCCCGTGGGGTACCGACAAGCGGGCTAAGCCAAAGCTAAGACAGCATCGACGGACTGTGACCGTGGGGTGCCGATTGCCGGTAGGCGGTCCGGTCAGGGCGCGATGACGATCGGGGCGTCTACCGCCAGGGGTCCACTGTCGAGCGGCAAGAGGTTCAGTCCGAAGAGGAGTTTCTGCTTGACGTTGCGGTGCCGCCCGAGGGTGCGCAGCGGCTCCTTGGTGCGTACCCCGGTCTCCTGGTCGGTGGTGGTCACCACGCAGCGTTCGCTCGGCCCGGCGGCCTGGAACACCCGGTCGCCGATGCGCAACCGCCGACCGACCCAGTCGTCCTCGGCCCAGGCCGGCGAACCGCCGACGACCAGGTTGGGTCGGAACCGGGTCATCGGCACCGCTTCCTCCCCCGCTTCGGCCAGCCAGTCGTTGAGGGCGTCGAGGGAGGCGGCGTTGGCCAGCAGCACCGGGTAGGCGTCGGCGAAACTGACCTGGTCACCGGTGTCGTGTTCGCGGGTCCCGGCGGCCACGTGGCGGGTCGGCTGGGCCAGCCAGACCAGTCGGACCGGTCGGCCGAGCAGGGCGCCGAGCCAGTCGTCGGCAGCCTGGCCGCCCGGCAGCGCGGGGACCGGGAACGTGCGGCTGCGGAAGGTGCGCACCGCGACCGGTTCGCCGCCGGCCGGCTCGGGCACGTCGAGGTCGGGCTGCCCGTCGGCGCGCAGCGACAGACCCCCGGGGCGCACGGAGGCGCGCAGGCCGACGAGCCGGGTCGTCTCGCGCTGGGTGACGCCGACCCCGTCGGCGTCCACGACCATCCAGCGCCGGTCGCCGGCCAGGCCCCAGGGGTGCACGAACGCGCCGTCGTGGTCGAGTCGGTGACAACCCTTGACGGGGTACGTGTGAATCGAGGTCAGCCGCACCCGGCTACCATGCCACGCCGATCCCGTCGCCCGGGTACCAGTGGTTGGCCGGGCTCTCCCGGTAGGCGAGGAACCGCCGGCCGGTGCGTTCGGCGTGTTCGGCGAGCACGTTGGTGCTGGTGACGTTGTCGGTGAGCAGGATCGCGCCGGGGGCGAGCTGGGGCTCCACGGCGTCGAACTCGCGCTTCTCGTGGGCGCGGCTGTGGTCGCTGTCGTGCAGGAACAGGTCGACCGGGCGGTCCAGCGCGCCGATCGAGGCGATCGAGTCGCCGATCACCAGGTCGACGACCTCCGACCACGGCGCGACCCGGGCGAGGTAGCCGGCCTCGGGGTTGATGTCCAGCGAGGTGACCCGACCCGGGTGTCCCTCCTGCGCGTTGCGGAGCAGGGCGGACGCGAGGACGCAGGTGCCCAACCCCTTGTCCACGCCGGTTTCCACGACGTGCGCGGGGCGGGTGGCACGGACGATCGCGTACCAGCCGACGCGTCGGGCATAGCGGACGTTCTTGTCGGCGAGACCACGGCGGGCTGCGGTGGCGGTGGCCTGCTCGATGTGGTGCCGCAGCACGTCGTCGGACTCGATTTCGGCGACGTAGCCACGGACCTGCTGGACCGGAATGTCGCAGACGACGCTGACGAACCAGGTCAGGTGGTGGCGACTGAGCTTGGTCAGCTCGTACGTGTAGTTGTGATGTTCACGGGAGGTGACCAACCACCGGGCCGAGGCGCGCAGCACCTTGGCGTCGTGGCGGGCGACCCGGGCGAGCCGCTTGGGGAATGCGGCGACGGGTGCGAGTGGGGTACGGGCGATGGCTCGGCGCAGCTGCGTGGCGTCCACCGCTGCTTCATACCAGGTTCGGGCAATCGTTGCGGGGAAAAGTCTTTTGGTCAGGATGTGCAGCCGGATGGACCAGACAGGGGTACGTGAGCGTAACCCGCAATCAGTAGCATCGCGGCATGCAGTATCGCCAGGAGTACGTGGAACCCCAGACCCAGTTCATTGAAGCGCAGTCGCCGCCCGAGCCGACTGAGGAGCAGCCCCGATCGCGGCGTCGCCGCCCTCGTTGGCAGAAGGTCGCACTCATCACCTTTCTGGTGGTGGCGTTGCTCGGCGGTGGCGGTTTGATCGCAGGCGGGCTCTACTTCCGGTCGATCAATTCCGGGATCGAACGTGTCGACGCGTTCGACGGCGTGCCGGAGGAGTCGCGGCCCCAGGTCGTCGCTCAGGGTGCCATGAACATCATGATCCTCGGCAGCGACTCGCGTGACCCGGAGAACAGCTCCGGCTCCCGGACCGACACCATCATCCTGGCCCACCTCCCGAAGGACCGGCAGAGCGCACAGCTCATCTCGATTCCCCGAGACAGCTGGGTCAGCGTGCCGGAGTCGCCGCAGGGGCGCGGTGGCCGGGACGCGAAAATCAACGCCGCGTTCGCGTGGGGTGGCGTTCCGCTCATGGTGCAGACCCTGGAGAAGTTCACCGGCGTCCGCATCGACCACGTGGCGATGGTGGACTTCGCGGGCTTCAAGGAAATCGTGGACGCGCTCGGTGGCATCGACATCACCGTGGACAAGGGCTTCACGTCGAAGCACTCGTTGAACCCGGATGGCCGGCGGGAGTTCGTCGCGGGTCGGCAGACCATGGACGGGGCCGCCGCACTGGACTACGCCCGCGAGCGGTACGCGTTCGCCGAAGGCGACTTCACCCGGATCAAGCACCAGCAGCAGGTCATCAAGGCAATCCTGGACAAGGCCGTTTCCGGTGGCACGCTGGCCAGCCCCACCAAGTTGAACTCGTTCATCCGGGCCACCGCTGACGCTGTCGCGGTCGACCAGTCGATGTCCCTGGTGGACCTGGCAATGCAGCTGCGGCACATGCAGAGCGGTCAGCTCGGCTTTTTCACCTGCCCCACGACGGGCACCGGTCGGATGGGCTCCGAAAGCGTCGTCCTCGTTGACAAGCCGAAGGCCGAGCGTGTCTTCGACGCGGTCCGTCGTGACTCGGTGGGGGAGATCGCGTCCGCAGTGAAGTAGCTAGCGGAAATTCACCTTTCGTCTATACCGGCGGGCCTGACCTGGTCGTATCCTTCCTTCGCCCTTCGGCTCGAGGTACCTGGTTCGAAGGGCTAACGGGGGAAAGGTTGACCATGTCAGGTCATTCAACAACAAGCCGATCAGGCGCACCGGCGCAATGGTCCGGCGAGCCGAATTCGGTGGAGCGCACAGTCGAGCCGGTGAAGGTTCCCAAGACCGCACCGGCGCCCAGGCCCGGTCTGGAGACCACTGCGGTCCTGCCGTACGCGGGGTCCCGGACTTCGTCCCGGACGCGTTTGCTGCGCGCCTGGATGATGACGGTGCCGATCGACATGGTCGCGCTGCTCTTCCCGCTGGTGATCTCGCAGGACTACTGGCGTGGCACCCTGGTCAACGCCGGGCTCACCATGGCGATCTTCGCGGCCGGCGGGCTCTACCAGGCCCGCCGGCACGTGAGCATCCTCGACGAGCTGCCGAGCATCGTCGGGCGCCTGCTGGCGTCCGCCGCGGTGGTAGCCATCATCGCTGCGGAACGTCACTCCTCGGTTGAGTACGTCGGCGGTTTCATGCGTGGCGTCGCCGTCTCGGCCGGCCTGGTGATCGTTGGCCGGGCGCTCAGCCGGGCACTCACCATCCTGGTGCGCAAGCGTCGTTGGGTGGAGCACAACGCCATCATCATCGGCAGTGGCCCGGTTGCCTTGGAGCTGGCCCGGTTGCTGCGTCGTTACCCGCAGTACGGCCTGCGTTTCGTGGGCTGCGTCGACGTGACGGCACAGCAGGATCCGTCTGTGCTTCCGCTCCTCGGCAGGCTCGACGAGCTGGAGAAGCTGGTCCGGGTGCTGAAGTGCGAGGTGCTGGTCATCGCCGACCCGGACTGCCCGGAGTCGGAACTGATGGACACTCTCCTGCTGCCCGGCAGCTCGCGCTGCGACCTGTGGGAGGTGCCGCGCCTGTGGGGTTCCCGTTCGCAGGGGGGATACCCCGACCACATCGGAGCGATCCCGATCGTGAAGGTCAGCGACATCTCGCTCTCCGGTCCGCGTTGGGCGATCAAGCGGGCTTCCGACGTGGTGTTCGCCGGGCTGGCCCTGTTCCTGCTGAGTCCGGTGCTGCTGTTGTGCGCGCTCGCGACATTCATCGACGGTGGCCGAGGGATCTTTTTCTACCAGGAGCGGATCGGCCGCTTCGGTAAGCCGTTCAACGTCGTCAAGTTCCGGTCGATGCGCCCCGTCGACGAGACCGAGTCGCAGACGAACTGGTCGATCGCGAACGACCGGCGGGTCGGCCCGATCGGTCGGTTCATGCGCCGCACGTCCCTGGACGAGCTCCCCCAGCTGTGGAACATTCTGCGCGGCGACATGAGTGTGGTCGGGCCGCGACCGGAGCGGCCGTACTTCGTGGAGAAGTTCTCGGCCGAATACCCGAACTACGCGATGCGGCACCGCGTCCCGGTGGGGTTGACCGGACTCGCTCAGGTCAGTGGTCTGCGCGGTGACACGCCCATTTCCGACCGGGCGCGGTTCGACAACTACTACATCGAGAACTGGTCGCTGTGGCTGGACGTGAAGGTCGTGCTCCGCACGGTCGCCGAGGTCTTTCGGGGCGGCGGCCGCTGACGACCGACGTCAGCGTGAGGCGAGCAGTGGCAGCAGGCGGGCCCGGTAGCCACCAAGGTAGCGATCCGGGTCCCCAGCCAACACGTGAGCGACAGCGGTGCCGAAGACGTCCCGAAAGTCCGTCGTCGCCTTGAGGTCGCCGTCGTCCAGGTTGGTCAGGCTCGGCTGCTCGCCGTAGAACCCACCGGCCACGGAGTGGCCGAGCACGAACACCGGGCCGGCCGTGCCATGGTCGGTGCCGTCGGAGGCGTTCGCCCGGACTCGCCGGCCGAACTCGCTGTAAACCACGACGGTGACCCGGCGGCCGGTCTCGGTGCGACCCATCCGGTCCACGAAGGCGCTCAGCGCATCGTCCAGCTGCCGCAGCAGCGCCTCCTGCCACACCCGCTCCCCGGCGTGAGTGTCGAAACCTCCGAGACTCACCGAGTAGACCCGGGTGGGAACCTGGGACTCCACGCACCGTGCGACGAGCGCCAACTGGGCGGAGAGGGCGTTGTCGCCACCAGTGCCGGTTGCCGGAACCATGTCCCCAACTGCGTGCCCCTGCACCTCGGGGCCGGTGCTCGCGGGCCGCACCACGCGGTTCATCGTAATGAGGTCCGCGTACGAGGTGGCGGCTCGCGCCTGCATCTCCGACTCACCGGGCTCAGCTCGCCCGAGCGCCGAAACCACATCGGTCGAGACACCCGGCGGCAAGGTGAGCCCCCGGTAACTCACACAGGCACCGATACGAGACTTGCCCACCAACATCGGCGGCAGGGCCGGCTCGAAACTCACGGCTGCTTCGGTGGCGGCCTTCGTCCCGTCGAGCCACCGCCCCACCCAACCGGTAGGGGCGGGGGTGCCCGGTGACGCGGTCTGCCAGATGTCCATCGACTTGAAGTGGCTCCGGTCCGGCTTCGGGTAGCCGACACCAAGCACGATGGCCGCCTGCTTTGCGTCCCACAGCCGCTTCATCCCCCGCAACATCGGGTTGAGGCCCAGCTTCTCGTCGAGTCGCAGCACCCGCTCTGGCGCGTACGCCAGCTCTGGCCGCGCGCTGTGGTAGGCCGATTCCGTGTACGGAATTACGGTGTTGAGTCCGTCGTTACCGCCGTACAGGGTGACCAGGACGAGCGTGGGCAAACCATCCTCGACGTCACCGGCCTTTGCCTTCTCGGCGGTCCTGAGCAACTCGTGGAAGCCCAACACGCCCGCGCCGGCCGCCAGTGCGCCGCCGCCGACAACCCCAGACGAGATGAGAAACCGCCGCCGGGTCAACGCGTCCATGTCCACACACCCACTCTGGTCAGCTCACCAGATACTCGGGGCTGACCAGCCCGAGTATCAGCTTCAGTCGGTCGTCGCGGGCGTCCCGCAGCACGCTGTACGTCCGGTTGCTCCATCGGTCAATGCAGAGCAGGTGCGCGACGGCCTCCGGGGTGATCGGGCCCGGCCGAACCAGGTCGACGAGCATGCCGGCGATCGTCAGCCGTACCTGAGCAGCGGCCGAGGTGAGCCAGGCGGCCCCCGCCGGCCAGCCACCGACACTGGGTGGAGCGAACGGACGCTGGCCAAGCGCCTCCATTGCCCAGTAGACCCGTGTGAACACCTGATCGGGCATGGACACAGGACGGATCCCCAGGTGACGCATGGCGCCAACGAGCCACTCGACCGGCTGCTGGACCATCGTGCCACGGGTCCCCTGGAATGCCTCATCGCTGAAGAGCACCCTGAGCATCTCCAGTGGCGCCGGGAACGCCGCCGCCATCGCCTCCCGCGTGCGTTCCGGGATCGGCTGCGTGCTGGAGCCGTAACGGAACCACAGGCGGGACGCAATGAACCGTCTGCAGGTCGGCTGCTGGAGCAGGAGGTCTACGAGACTGTTGGCCTCGAAGTTCGCGGTTTTGCCGAGGATCGTCTTGCGGCCGGTGTCGCGGTGCTGGGGATCGGAGATCAGCGACTCACGGTCGAGGATGACCCGCCAACCCGCCAACGCGCGACCGGCCTCCTTGACGTCCCGTTCGGTGTAGTGCCCGACACCGAGCATGAACAGCTCGAACAGCTCCCGGGCGAGGTTCTCGTTCGGCGCTGCCTTCTTGTTGTGCTGCCCGTCGAGCCAGTAGACCAGCGCCCGGTCGTGCACCATCCGGTGCGCCAGGTCGGCGAAGTCGCGCGCTTCCCGGAACGTGCGCAGCTGCCCGAGCATGAGCTGAGGGCTGCGCACCTTCGCCACCGAGGTCGCCCAGTGGCCGTGCCAGAAGAAGAGCAGCTTCTCGACCGCCTGGTGATCGGCCACGGTCATCCGGTCAAGCCACCACCGTGCCAGGGAGATGGTCTGCTCCGTGCGACGCCGATCGCCCTCGGCTCGCTGGGCGTCGGTGGCCCGTGGCATCAGCGTGAACGGATCAGCGCCCAGCTTGGGCGTCGGTGCGCTGGTGGCGCCGACGTCCGGTCCGGTTGGCGCGACCACACCGGACAATGTCGATGCGTAACCGAGTCGACGCGCCGCACCTACCTCCGCCGCGGTAGGACCGAAGCCGGCCCGCCGAAGCAGGAGGACGATGTCGTCGGTCATACGTCCACAGTAAGGGAGCACCGGTGTTCCCCGCAGACGGCCGGACCCGTTCCCCCGGTCGACACGGACTGACCGAAGAGTCATTTCGTCCGCGTTACGCGGTCTCTCATAACCTTGCAAATCCCCACATACAGCAGGGGCTTCGGTTCTCCGCAGCAGCAGACGCCTGGTCGGGCGCCAGGCCGCCATTGACAGAAGGGTCGGCGTTGAGGTCTATTAACCCGGGCTTGACGGGCAGCCCTTCCTGCTGCCCGTCTAACGGTGCGCCCGGCAAAGCCCCGTTGGGCTGGCAAAGCGCGCCAACCCGAACGGGGATCGGGAGGTATCGGGGTGCGTCCTGTCGTGCACGCATCACCGCTGCCGCGCGGTCTGCAGACCTGCGGCCGCAGCGCAATCTAGTGGCCGGACGAATCCGGAAGAGACACGTGACGACACCACCTTCGCCCCCGGAACCCCACTCCGGAGCCGGGTCGGCAGCACTGACGATCCTGGTCCTGGGCACCGCCGAGTGGAACTCTCCGATCGCCACGAATCAGCACTACGTCGTACGGGAACTGGCCCGTGACTTCGACATCCACTTCGTGGAGTCCCTCGGTCTACGGCGGGTGCGGCTCGACGCGAAGGACGTCACCCGGATCGCCAAGCGACTGCGGCACTCGGTTGTCGGCCACGAGAAGACGGCAACCTACCGCTCCATTCCTGACCGGGTCAGCGTCATCTCGCCGCTCATCGTGCCGATTCACCAGGCGCCGACGCGACTGCCCAACCGGCTGCTGTTGGAACGGGCCGTGGCCGAATGGCGGCGCAGCCCGAGCCCGCGGATCCTCTGGACCTTCACGCCCGTCACGTACGGCCTTGAGCAGTACGCGGACTACACCCTCTACCACTGCGTCGACATCTTCCAGGCGTTCCCCGGCATCGACGGCTCAGCCGTCTCCGCCGGCGAGCAGAAGCTCGCGAACCGGGCCGACCTGACCATCGGCACCAGTGGGGCCGTCACCGCCCACCTGAACGACGTCGGGTTCACCGAGGTTCTCACTCTGCCGAACGTCGCCGAGATCGACGTATTCTCCGCCGCCAGCCAGCCGGCGTCTCAACGGCGTCCCGCCGCGTTGTTCGCGGGGAACCTCACGCCGCACAAGCTGGACTTCGAGTTGCTGCGCACGCTGGCCACCGCACTACAGGGACACGGCGAGCTTCTCCTCGCCGGCCCGATCGCGGCCGGTGGCGGCGGGTTCGACCGCGAGCTGGCTGAGCTCGAACGGCTCGGTGCCCGATACCTGGGAATGCTCCCCCTCGACCAGCTCGCCGCTGCGGCGGGCACATGCAGCGTGGGCTTGATCCCGTACTCGCTGAACGACTACACAGCGGGTGTCAGCCCGCTCAAATGCTATGAATACCTCTCTTCCGGTTTGAGCGTGATCAGCACGCCCATCCCGGATGTCGTACAGGCGGCACAGGCGACCGAACACATCACGGCCGCAACCTCGGCCACTGCCTTCGTTGACGAGGTGCTGGCCCGGATCCAGCCCGTTTCGGACGACGTGCTCGCGGCCCGCATCCGGTACGCCAGCGACTTCGGCTGGAGTTCCCGAGGCGGTCTCCTGCGCGAGATCGCGGACCGGATGCCTCGGCGTGCCGACGAGGTGGTGACGCAGCCAGCGGGCGACGCTGGAAGGCCTCGTGGCTAGGGTCCGTCCGGCCGCAGCCTGGGCGATCGCGATCGGATCGATGCCATGGGCCGCGGTCTGCCTCGTGCTCTTCCTCGCCGTGCCGCAGTTCTACCTGTTGCCCGAGGGCAGCACCGACGTCGCGGCGTCGACAGTGGTCACCATTCTGCTGGTGCCCGGGGTGCTGTTGGCGGCTCGGCGCGGCTCGGGTGTCGAACTGCTCCGCCTCGGCCTGTTCCGTGTCCTGATCGCCCTGCTCGTGGTACGCCTGCTCGCGCTGGCCTGGTCGCCGGACCCGCGGGCCGGCCTGCCACTGATCGCCCTGCTTGGTCAGTTCATCGTCACGCTGACGCTGATGCTCCAGGCCCTCCGCCAGGACCCAGGTCTGCTACGCCGGATTGAACGCTGGTACTGGCCCTGGATCGTGGCCGAGGCAGCGCTCGTATTCGTCTTCCGGATCCTGCCCGACGTGGAGGACGCGTTCCTGCGGTCGATCGCCGGAATCGTCAGCGGGCAGAACACTGTCGCCGCCCTCTTCACAGGCAGCCCGAACAACGTCTTCGACGAGGCGAAGTCCGGCGGGGTGTTCGTCAACGCGAACGTCGCCGGGCTGTTCCTCGGCGTGAACGCGGTTGCCGCGTTCGCCGTCGCCGCCGTCACCGGGAGCCGTTGGACGCGTGTGGTGGGCTTTGTCGCCCTCGCTACGGTGCCGGTCACCGGCTCCAAGTCGGCGACGGTCCTGGCCGTCGTCCTGCCCGCGTCCGTATTCGCCGCCCGGCGGCTCATCCGGGCACGACGGGCGGCCGAGTCGGGCGCGCTCGGGCACGGCAGCCACCGCCGCCGGCTGAGGCGAGCACACCGACAACTGACGATCGGGCTCGCCGGCGTGGTTCTGCTCGGCGTCGTCGTGGCCGTACTGGTCGCCGCCGACCTCAGCTTCACTCAGGCGTTGGCCAAGTCCTTCGGCGACCGGACGGCCATCTGGGGCTTCGGCGCCGAGGCGTTCCTGCGGGATCCGCTCCTCGGCCTCGGTTACGGCGGCTGGGACGCCGGATTCGGGGCGTACGCCCGCGAGCACGACATCTATCGCAGCTTCCCGCCGCACAACGTCCTCCTGGCGGCGTGGGCCGCGACGGGCCTGGCCGGGCTGGTGCTGAGCGCCGTGTTCTTCGCGCTCACCGTGCGGCTCGCCGTGCGAGCCGTGCTGACCGGTGAGGGCCACTATCGGACCTTCGCGCTCTGGACCACCGCCGCGATCGCGTGGACGGTGATCCACGGTCTGGGCGACAACACCGAGATCTTCGGCGACATCCACCTCATTCCTATTCTTTCGCTGCTGGTCGCCTACCTCATCGTTGGTGACCGCGAGGAGTCGAACGACAATGCAACTGCCCACCGTCGGGATTCTGCGACATCAACAGTTCCTGCCGTCGGAGACGTTCATCCCGAACCAGGCACTGGCGATGCGCAGCTTCCGGCCGCTGTTCGTGGGCCGCGATCCGGTACCGACCAGGCCGGGGACCGAATCAGTTAGTGTCGCCGAGTTCGGCAGGCCCGCGGTTCTGTCGTACACGTTGACCCGCCGCTCGGACGCACTGGCGAGTGCCCTCGCGAAGCGTGACACCGCGCTGTTGCACGCCCACTTCGGCGTCGAGGGCGTGTACGCGGTTCCCACCGCCAAAGCGCTGAAGGTCCCGCTGGTCACGACCCTGCACGGCTTCGACGTGACGGTCAGCCGGGCGAAGATGCTGGCCTCGAAGAAGCCGTCATGGTTGAACTACGTCACCTGGCGGCACTCCCTCTTCGCCGAAGGCGCCGTGTTCATCTGCGTGTCCGAACACATCCGACGACGCGCCGTGCAATGGGGTTACCCTGCCGAGCGATGCCACGTCCTCCCCATCGGGGTGGACGTCGAGGCCATCCAGCCCGCCGAGCCCGTCGACGTACCCCGGATCCTGCACGTCGCCCGGCTGGTCGAGAAGAAGGGGACGCAGTACCTGCTGCGAGCATTCGCCGAGGTACGCAAGGCGATCCCCGGCAGCGAACTGGTGCTCATCGGCGAAGGGCCGCTGCGTGACTCACTCACGTCACTCGCTCGGGAGCTCGGTGTCGAGGCGGGGGTGCGTTTCCTGGGCGCGCAGAAGCACAGTGACACCCTGCGCTGGCTGAGCCAGTCGACGCTGCTGTGCCTGCCGAGCGTGACCGCCCAGGACGGCGACCAGGAAGGGCTGGGGATGGTGCTTCTGGAGGCCGCCGCCTCCGGTAAGCCGGTGGTCGGAACCCATCACGGTGGTATTCCCGAAGCGGTGACGGACGGGGCGAACGGCTTCCTGGTGCCCGAACGTGACGTCGCCGCGCTCGCGGACCGGCTGATCGAACTACTGCGCGATCAGAACCTCTGTGACCGGTTCGGCAAGGCCGGCCGGCAGACAGTCGAAGACCAGTTCAACCTGAGCCGGCAGACCGCCAAACTTGAGTCGTTGTATGGGGACCTACTGTGATCGAGTCCATTCTCATCCATTCCCGGTCGACGCCGCATCACCACACCGGCGGAATGGAGACGCTCGCCTGGCGGCTGGCCGCCGAGTGGGCACTGCACGTGCCGCGGGTACGGATCGTCACCACGGCGATCCCGGGCCGGACCGGCACGTTCACCGAGGATGGTGTCGAGGTGACGCCGTTGGCGGGCACCCGACCTGGCCGTTACTCCCACGCCTGGTGGGAGGAGGCCCGGGCGCACTGGCTCGCGACCAGCACCCCACCGAGTGTGGTCTTCTCGGTGAGCGCCGGCTCATACTCGGTGGTCCGGGAGCGGGCCCAGCACCCGCGGACGCCGTTCGTGCTCCAGGTGCACGGCACGTCCGCCATGGAGCTCGGGTCGAAGCTGCGGGCGCCCACCGCGCGTTCCCTGGTCGGCACGCCCAAGAACGCCTTCTCACTGGTGCGCGACCTGGCCCGCTACCGGGACTTCGACCGCCTCGTCGCGGTCGGTGAGAACGTTGTCGAGTCGCTGACCGCCGCACCCCAGAACTGGGCGGCAACGCCGGACAAGGTCCGCCTGATCCCCAACGGCGTCCGAGCCGAGGACCACGCATTCGACGCCGTCGCCCGGGACCGGATCCGGCGCGAGCTGGGCATCGACGAGCAGACGGTGGTGGTCGGCTGCGTCGGCCGCCTGCACGTGCAGAAGCGGGTCGATCGGGCCCTGCAGGCCGCGGCGGTCCTGCGCGACCGCGGCCTTGGCAGCCGGTTCCGTTTCGTCGTCGTCGGCGACGGCCCGGACGAGGCGCGGCTGCGGGGTCTGGTCCGCAAACTGCAGCTGGAGGAGATGGTCCGGTTCACCGGCCGGGTCGAGGCCGACGCCGTGCGTGACTACTACTCCGCCTGCGACGTGTCACTGCTCACCACGGCACGTCTCGAAGGGCTTCCGATGGCGGTTCTGGAGGCGTTGGCGTCCGGCCTGCCATGCGTCGTCACCGCCGGGTCGATCCGATCGGAGGCACTGAGCCGAGTGCTGCACGAGGTCGACACGCCGGACTCCGATGCGCTCGCCGACGTGGTGCAGAAGGTGACCGCGGATCGGGGCCCGCGCACCAATCTGCTGCCGCCCACCTTCCTTCTCGATCATTGCGCGCGGGACTACCTGGCTGACTTCGCCCATCTGATCACACAGCGCCAGGCCTGACATGGGCAAGGTCTTCTTCCGTCTGGTCCTCGGCGGTATCGCCGGCAAGATCCTCGGATTGCTCCGCGAGGTCCTGCTGGCCGCGCTCTTTGGGGCGGGGCGGGTGGTGGCGGCCAACCGCATCGCACTGACGGCGACGTTGATCCCCATCAACTTCTTCACCGCCGACGCGCTCTCCGCGGGGTTCCTGCCGCTGTACGTGCAGTACCGCCAGGAGCGGCCCGCGATGGCGCAGGTGCTCTACCGCGCGGTGCACCTGCTGTTGGCTGCCTTCTCCGTGGTCCTGGCCGTGGCGCTCATCTTCGGTCGGGACCTGTGGGTGGGGCTTCTCGGGCCCGGGCTCGATCCACACACGGCGGACATCGCCGCGACCATGCTCGGCATCGCCGCGCTGGGCGTGCCGTTCTACGTCCTGTACAACCTGTACACACTGGTCGGCCTTGCGAACGACGACGTCCGACTGATCAACCTACGCCCTTCGTGCCAGAGCATCGGGCTGATCCTCGCCACGGTGATCGCCTGGATGACCGGGCAGGTGTCCGTGCTGGCCTGGGGTTTCACCCTTCCGTACATCGTGCTGTGGTGCGTGGGCGCCTACTGGCTCCGACGCCGTGGCTACCTGCGCGAGGGGGACGAGTCGGGTCCCCGCCGCCCGGACCAGGATGCGACGAAGCTGGCCCTTCGAATGTTCTGGCGACGGCTGCGCCCGCTGCTGCTGATTCCCGTGATCCTTCAGGGGTCGATCGGTGTCGAGCGGGCCGTCGGCTCGCTGCTTGGTGTGGAGGTGGTGGCGGCCACCGAGTACGCGCGTTTCGTGGTCGACTCGGTCATGGCCCTGCTCGCCGCCCCGTTGGGCCTGGCCGGCCTAGCTTCGTTCGCCCGCATGAAGGCACACGAGGTGAGCGGTGGACTCCGCCGCCTGATCCCGCCGGTGATCCTGGTGGCGATCCCCCTCGCCCTGATCCTCTCCTTGAACAGCCGGGGAATCGTCACCCTCCTGTACGCCCGGGGCGAGTTCGACAGTCGCGCTGTGGACGTCTCGTCGGTGCTGCTGCTGGGCTTCGCGCTCGGGATCTGGGCGCACGTGCTCGGTTACACCTTCGTCAAGGTGCTGAACGCCCGAGGAGCCAACTTCAAGGTCGCAATCGTGATGGCGGTCTCCTTCGGTATTCCCATCGCCTTCAACCTGCTGCTGTACAAGCACTGGGGGGCTTTCACGATCGGCGCGGCCTCCTCGCTCAGCGGCCTGTTGATGTTCCTCATCTCGGCTCGGTTGCTGTCGGTACTGGGCTTCAGCATGCGTTTGCTCGCCGTTGTGCTGCCGGGCGCGGCGGCCGCCGCGGCCGCCGGGTACCTTCTGGCCGGCCCCGGACTGCTGCGGCTCATCGCGTCCTGCGTGGCCATCCTGCTGATCTGGGTCGGTTACGTGGCTGCCGTGCCTCAGCTTCGGCGTACGTTCCTGTCGTTCGTCCTGAAGAAGCTCGGTCGGGGTGCTGACGAGACTCCGCAGGACGACCTGGTGGCGATCAAGTGAGGAACCCATTGTCGCGCCGCCCTCGCGGCGACCGCCTCTACATCCTGGATCTGTTGCGCTTCTGCGCTGCCCTCGCGGTCCTCTGCTACCACGTCTTCGTGGACAACCGGGGTGCCTGGGGCACCGACGCGGGTGTGCTGTTCGGCGACACGATCGTGAGAGTCTCCCGCTACGGCTGGATGGGCGTCGAGTTCTTCTTCGTGATCAGCGGATTCGTCATCTGCATGAGCTGCTGGGGCAGATCGGTAGCTGACTTCTTCACGTCACGGGTCACCCGGCTCGTGCCCGCCTACCTGCTCGCGGTGCTGTTCACCTCGGCGGTTCTCATACTCTGGCCGCTCGCGAGCGGTCGGCCGCAGCCATCGCACGTTCTGATGAACTTGACGATGCTGCAGTCATTCGTCGGCATTCCGCACATCGACTCGGTCTACTGGACCCTCTTCGTCGAGCTGAAGTTCTACCTACTCTTCGTGGTCGTGGTGTGGTTCGGCCTCACCTACCGGCGAGTCGTCCTCTTCTGCGTGTTCTGGACGATCGCCGCGCTGTTCGCCCAGTCCTCGGACTCGCCGCTGCTGGTGTCGATCGTCGAGCCGAGATTCGCGCCGTACTTCATCGCCGGCATTGCCCTCTATCTCTGCCACCGTTTCGGGCCGAACCTCCTCCTGACCGGCATACTCGGCGTATCGGCGATTCTGGCGATCATCGAATTGAACAGGCGGGTGGCGGAGCACAACGCGAACCGACCGAAGCCGGTCGTCTCCTTCGAGGTGGCGCTACCGGTGCTGCTGGTCTTCTTCGCGGTCATGACGTTGGTCGCGCTCGGGTTCCTCTCCGGTGTGCGTTGGCGTGGGCTCACCGTCATCGGCGCGCTCACCTACCCGCTGTACCTGCTGCACCTCCAGATCAGCCGTGTCGCGGTGAGCCGCCTGCATGACTCGGTGCCGCCCTGGGCGCTACTGACCGCACTGCTGGCCGGCGTACTGCTACTCGCCTACCTCGCCCACCGCTTCGTGGAGCGGCCCGGCGCCCGGTTCCTTCGCCGCAAGCTGCAGGAGAGCTTCGCGCAGGTCCGGTCGGGATCAGACCAGGAGCATGATGCGGACCGCGGCGGGCCGGGTCGATCCGCTGCGAGCCCGCTGACTCGCGACCCGCTCGGCAGCATCGAGTCCAGTCAGTCGGCGAACAGCGACAGCCCCAGCGAGCGCCGAACGGCGAACAGTGATCAATACGGCGGCTCGGTTCGGACGGACGCCGGAAGTCCCGTGGCATGAGGAGCAACCAGTGGTAGATAACCTTTCCGCCATCCCCCAGGCCGGCGCGCCACGGCCCCTCGACGCCCTGAAGAGCGCCCGAGTCGCACTCGTCCACGAGTGGTTCGGGGCAACCGGCGGCTCGGAGAACGTCTTCCGGCAGATCAGCAGCCTGCTGCCGGAGGCGGAGCGCTTCGTGCTCTGGAAGGACCACGACGCCGTCGAGCCGAACCTGCGGGAGTCGTGGATGGCGCGGACTCCGCTGCGCAAGACGAAGGCCGGGGCGCTGCCGTTGATGCCCCTGGTGTGGCGGACCCTCAGCCAGGAGCGGTTCGACCTGGTGATCTCGTCGAGCCATGCCTTCGCCCACACGGTGCGGCTCGGGTCGTCGGAAGAGACCCGGTACCTCAGCTACGTGCACTCCCCCGCGCGGTACATCTGGAGTCCGAACTTCGACGGGCGGGGCTCCAACCCGATGCTGACCGTGCCGCGACGCGTGCTGCAGAGCGCTGACGTCCGGCTCAGCCGGCACGTGAACGCTTACGCCGCGAACTCGGAGGAGGTCCGGGCCCGCATCGCCCGTTATTGGAAGCGGGACGCGGTCGTCATCAACCCTCCGGTGGACGTCGACTACTTCGCGGCCGCGCCCGCAGCGGACCAGCATCAGCCGCGGGAGTACCTGCTCGGGTTTGGACGGTGGATCCCGTACAAGAACTTCGACTTGATCATTCAGATCGCCGAGGCGGCCGGACTGCCAGTGGTGATCGCCGGCTCCGGACCGGAGGAAACCGCGCTGCGACGGGTCGCCGAGCGGGTCAGCGTTCCGGTGACGTTCGAGGTGCGGCCTTCGAAGGAGCGACTGCGCCAGCTCTACTGGGGCGCACGGGCGCTGCTCTTCCCGGTCCACGAGGATTTCGGCATCATCCCGGTCGAAGCCCAGGCCTGCGGGACCCCGGTGGTGGGTCTGCGCCGCGGCGGCCTGCTGGAGACCGTCGTCGACGGGGAGACCGGTTTCCTCATCGACTCCCAAGACCCGGCTAGCTTCGTGCCGCTGATCCACCGGCTGTCCGAGCTGTCGCAGGACCGCATCCGGTCACACGCCCACGGGTTCTCGGAGCAGCAGTTCGCGGCTCGGATGACGGCCTGGATCGCCGACGCCGGACGCTGAACGCCAATGGCCGCGGATGTGCGTGCCGACCGCACGCACATCCGCGCCTGGTTCAGTAGACGAGGACGGCGCGCAGGTAGGTGGCGATCCGACGCAGTTGATTGGCTTCCTGCATCGGACCGGTCAGTCGCAGCACGAACTGCTGGTCGATGACGCCGTCCGGGCCGCCCCGATAGTAGGCGACGACGGCCAGGCCGTGCCGCTGCTCGCCATCGGTGTTGATGAGCGCCTCGCCGTAGGTGGTGGCCTGGCCGCTGCGAGTCCACCGCGTGCCCCACGCCTCCTCGGCCATCCGCATGGCGGTCTGGCGGCGCTCGTCACACGGCTGCGGGCAGGCTCGGACGATCAGCTCACCGCCCATCGTCGACTCCCCCGATGCCGACCGGCCGCAGTTGTACTTGACGAACCCCTCAGCCTTACCCGCCAGGCTGCAGGACCAGTCCATCGGAACCTTGACCGGGAAGCCCAGCCCTTCGAGGTTGGTCAGCGTCCGCACGTTGTCCCGCTCGGTGAACGTCGGCCACTGTGCCGGCCACTTGCCGCTCTGCGGCGGCTCGATGCCCGGTGACTGTGGCGGCGCGGCGGGCATCGAGGGCGTCTCTGGGGTTGCGCTGCTGGCTACGTCCGCAGGCTTGTCGCCCGAGCCCTTCCAGATCGCCAGGCCGCCGCCACCCGCCAGCACCACCAGGACCAGTGCGGCGATCCCGATCCAGAGCCCGGTGCGCCGGGGCGGCGGCGTGGACGGGGTGATCCGGCGCACCGGTGCGGCGAACGCATCGGCACTCGGCCCGCTCACCGGGGAGACGTGTGCGGCCGGCGGTGACGAGGTCACCGCGGTCGGCGAGGTGGGCACGCCGGAGATGGGGTGCGGGACCGCAGAGACCAGCTGGCCGGGGATCGGGCCGGTCTGCACGGCCCAAGGCACCTGCGGCCCACCGGAGATCGGCTGCGGCGGGGCGGACACGGGCGGGGCGGACACCAAGGGTGGTGCGGAGACAGAAGGCGGGGCGGAGACCAGCGGCGGGGCGGACGTCGGTGGGATCGCCGGCGGGGCGGGGGTGTACTCGACGCCGAGGGCCCGGAACAGCTTTTCGGCGCCGGGGCCCGCCTCGGCGGGGTATGCCACCCAGGGCGCGGCGGCCGAGAAATCGGCGTACGTGTAGGGCATCGGGTCGGCCGACTGAGCCAGCAGGTCGGCAGCCCCGGCGAACGCCTCACGCCAGCCGGGTGTGGCGGCCACTGTGGCGTCGAGCACCGCAACGGTGACGAATCGGCCTTGCTCGTCGATCGCGGCCCATGCTTTCCCCACTGGAGACCCGCCGAGCGCGTGGGTGTACCTGTAGGGGCCTTCCGGCTGCATGCGCACTCCTCCGTTGAACCGCCGTGCGGATAGTACCGACCGTCGGCCAACCCGGCCCGCCCCGCCCGGGGCGACCGGTGGTGGCCGGTGCCGCTTGCCAGTGAAAATTCTCATGCATAGAGTCGACTCATGAATGAAGGAGCTGTCGAGGCACCCGCTGACCGGGTGCTCGACCTGTTCCAAGGGGTGCGGCTCACCCCCACCCAGCGCCGGATCGCGCACTGCCTTGTGCAGCACGCCCCCTCCGTTGCCTACCTGTCCGCGGCTGAGGTCGCCGAGTTGGCCGGGGTCAGTCAGCCGTCGGTCACCCGGTTCGCCGTCGCGCTCGGCCACGACGGCTACCCGGCGCTGCGCCGCCGGCTGCGTGACCTCACCGCCACCACGCCGGGCGGGTCGACGGACGCCGGCAACGAACTCCAGCAGGCGGTACGCGCCGAGATGGGCAACCTGGACCGACTGGCCGGTCAGCTCGCCGACCGGGACCGGATCGCCGAGATCGGGCGGCTCCTCGCCGAGAGTCGCCCACTGCCGGTGCTCGGCCTGCGCGCCGCCGCGCCGCTGGCCGCCTACTTCGCCTATTTCGCGGCGAAGGTGCACCCGGACGTGCGGGTCCTCGACGACGGCGGCAGCCTGCTCACCGACCGCCTGGAGCAGGCCGCCGAGGCCGGCGCGTCAGCCGTACTGGCCTTCGTGCTGCCCCGCTACCCCCGGGAGACCCTGGACGCGCTGCGCGACGCCCGCCACGCCGGGTTGACGGTCGTGGCGATCACCGACTCGCCGGTCAGCCCGGCCACCGAGCACGCCGACGTGGTGCTCGCCGCGGCGGTCGGCGCGCAGCTCGTCTTCGACCTGCACACCGCACCGATGACCCTGGCCATGGTGCTGTTGCAGGCGATCTGCGACGCCACCCCGGCCGACACCCAGCGCCGACTGGAGGCGTTCGAAGCCTCCGCGGCCCGCCGACAGTTGTTCCTCGGTTGACCGGAGGAGAACCAGAGATGACCCAGCCCATTCGTGCCGCACGGGGCAGCCAGCTCACCACCCGCGGGTGGCAGCAGGAGGGCGCCCTGCGGATGTTGATGAACAACCTCGATCCCGAGGTGGCCGAACGTCCCGACGACCTGGTGGTCTACGGCGGCACCGGCAAGGCGGCGCGGGACTGGCCGTCGTACCACGCGTTGGTCCGCACGCTGACCGACCTGCGCGAGGACGAGACGATGCTGGTGCAGTCGGGCCGCCCGGTCGGGGTGATGCGCACCCACGAGTGGGCGCCCCGGGTGCTGCTGGCCAACTCGAACCTGGTCGGCGACTGGGCGACCTGGCCGGAGTTCCGCCGCCTGGAGCAGCTCGGCCTGACCATGTACGGGCAGATGACCGCCGGCTCCTGGATCTACATCGGCACCCAGGGCATCCTCCAGGGCACCTACGAGACGTTCGCGGCGGTGGCCGCCAAGAGGTTCGAGAGCACCCTCGCTGGCACGCTGACGCTGACCGCGGGCTGCGGCGGGATGGGCGGCGCGCAGCCACTCGCGGTCACCATGAACGGCGGCGTCTGCCTGATCGTTGACGTGGACCGCACCCGGCTCGACCGTCGGGTGCACGACCGCTACCTGGACGAGGTCGCCGACTCCCTCGACGATGCGATCGCTCGGGTCCGCGCGGCGAAGCGGGAGCGCCGGGCGCTGAGCGTGGGCGTGGTCGGCAACGCCGCCGAGGTCTTCCCGGAGTTGCTGACCCGGGGCGTCGAGATCGACATCGTGACCGACCAGACCAGCGCGCACGATCCACTGGCGTACCTGCCGGTGGGGGTGGAGCTGGCCGAGGCCCGGGACTACGCCACCGCGAAGCCGGCCGAGTTCACCGACCGGGCCCGCGCGTCGATGGCGACGCACGTCGAGGCGATGGTTGGCTTCCTCGACGCCGGCGCCGAGGTGTTCGACTACGGCAACTCGATCCGGGGTGAGGCGCAGCTCGGCGGCTACCAGCGTGCCTTCGACTTCCCGGGCTTCGTGCCCGCGTACATCCGGCCGTTGTTCTGTGAGGGTAGGGGTCCGTTCCGGTGGGCGGCGCTCTCCGGCGACCCGGCCGACATCGCGGCCACCGACCGGGCCATCCTCGACCTGTTCCCGGAGAACGAGTCGCTGGCCCGGTGGATCAAGCTGGCCGGTGAGCGGGTTGCCTTCCAGGGCCTGCCGGCCCGGATCTGCTGGCTCGGTCAGGGCGAGCGGGACAGGGCGGGCGTGCGGTTCAACGACATGGTTGCCTCCGGCGAACTCTCCGCCCCGGTGGTGATCGGCCGCGACCACCTGGACACCGGCAGCGTCGCGAGCCCGTACCGGGAGACCGAGGGGATGGCCGACGGCTCCGACGCCATCGCCGACTGGCCGCTGCTCAACGCCCTGGTCAACACGGCCAGTGGGGCTTCCTGGGTGTCCATTCACCACGGCGGCGGGGTGGGCATCGGCCGGTCGATCCACGCCGGGCAGGTGTGCGTGGCCGACGGCACCGCCCTCGCCGGTCAGAAGATCGAGCGGGTGCTCACCAACGATCCCGCGATGGGCGTCATCCGGCACGTCGACGCCGGCTACGAGAGCGCCCGTGAGGTCGCCGACCGCACCGGCGTCCGGGTCCCCATGACCGAGGGACCAGCATGAGCGACAAGCTTTCCGCGCGGTTCCGGGCGCTGTGGGACGAGATCGCGCCGGTCGGGCGGGACGCCGGCAGCGGCGGCTATCTGCGGTACGCGTTGACCGAGCCGGAGCGGGAGCTGCGCACCTGGTTCCGGGCCCAGGCCGAGCGCCGTGCCATGCCGGTCACCGAGGACGGCAACGGCAACCTCTTCGCCCACTGGGGTGACCCGGAGGCGTCCGAGGCGGTGCTCACCGGCAGCCACTTCGACTCGGTGCCGCACGGCGGGGCGTACGACGGGCCGCTCGGCATCGTGAGCGCGTTCCTCGCCGTGGACGAGCTGCGCGCGGCGGGCGTCACCCCCGGCCGGCCGCTGGTGCTGGGCGCCTTCGTCGAGGAGGAGGGTGCGCGCTTCGGCGTACCGTGTCTGGGGTCGCGGCTGCTCACCGGGGCGCTGTCGGCAGAACGCGCGGCCGGCCTGCGCGACGCCGCCGGGGTGAGCTTCGCCGAGGCGCTCGGTGACCGGCCGGCGGGCGCCCGCCCGGAGGTGCTGGGCCGGTTCGGCGCCTTCGTGGAGTTGCACGTCGAACAGGGCCGCGCGCTCGTCGACACGGACTCGCCGGTCGCTGTGGCCAGCGCGATCTGGCCGCACGGCCGGTGGCGCTTCGACGTCGTCGGCGAGGGCAACCATGCGGGTACCACACGGATGGCCGACCGGCGCGACCCGATGCTGACCTACGCGTTCACGGTGCTGGCGGCCAACAAGGAGGCCCGGCTGCGCGGCGCGCACGCCACGGTGGGCCGGGTCGCCGTCGAACCCAACGCCACAAACGCGATCCCGTCGAAGGTGATCGGCTGGCTGGACGCCCGGGCCGCCGACCCGGAGACGCTGAACGGGCTGGTCGACGCGGTACGCGGCAAGCTCGCCGAGCGGGCTCGCCGCGACGGGACGACGGTGACAGTCACCGAGGAGTCGGCCACCCCGGTGGTCGCCTTCGACGGCGGGCTGGCCGAGCGCCTGGCCACAGTGCTCGACGCTCCGGTGCTGCCCACCGGCGCGGGGCACGACGCCGGGGTGCTCGCCGCGTACCTGCCCACCGCGATGCTCTTCGTGCGCAACCCGACCGGTGTCTCGCACTCCCCCGCCGAGGCGGCGACCGACGACGACTGCGCGGCCGGGGTACGGGCGCTGGCCCGGGTGCTGGAGGAGCTGACATGCCGGTGACACCGACCCGCTGGCTCGCCGAGTACGCCTGGCTGCCCGAGCACGCCGAACCCACACCCGACGTGCTGATCGAGGCCGAGGACGGTCGGATCACGGCGGTGACGCCGCTGACCCCGGGCAGCAGGCCACCGGCCGGGGTCGAGGTGTACGCCGATGCGGTGCCGCTGCCCGGCCTCACAGTGCCCGGCCTCGCGAACGTGCACTCGCACGCCTTCCACCGGGCGCTGCGCGGGCGTACCCACGGTGGGCGGGGTGACTTCTGGACCTGGCGGGACCAGATGTACGCCGTCGCGGACCGGCTGGACCCGGACACCTACCTCGCCCTGGCCCGGGCCGTGTACGCCGAGATGGCGCTCGCCGGGATCACCTGCGTGGGCGAGTTCCACTACCTGCACCACCGGCCGGACGGCGGCGCCTACGACGACCCGAACGCGATGGGCGCGGCGCTGGTCGAGGCCGCCGCGCACGCCGGTATCCGACTCACAGTGCTGGACACCTGCTACCTGACCTCCAGCGTGGACGGTCGGCCCCTCACCGGGCCGCAGCGCCGATTCGGCGACGGTGACGCGGGCCGCTGGGCCGAGCGGGCCGCGGCGTTCCAGCCGGCGGACCCGCACGCCCGGGTCGGCGCTGCCGTGCACTCGGTGCGGGCCGTCCCAGCCGATCAGTTGCGCACTGTCGCCGACTGGGCCCGGGAGCGGCAGGCGCCGCTGCACGTGCACCTCTCCGAACAGCCCGCCGAGAACGACGAGTGCCGGGCCGTGCACGGGCGCTCGCCCACCGCGCTGCTCGCCGAGCACGGCGTGCTCGGGCCGCACACCACAGCCGTCCACGCCACCCACCCCACCAGCGCGGACCTGTCCCTGCTCGCCGACAGCCGGACCGGTGTGTGCCTCTGCCCGACCACCGAGCGGGACCTCGCCGACGGCATCGGCCCGGCCCGGCTGATGGCCGACGCGGGCATCCGGTTGAGCCTCGGCAGCGACAGCCACGCCGTGATCGACCTGTTCGAGGAGGCCCGGGCGGTGGAGCTGGACGAGCGGCTGCGTACCCGCCGACGCGGTCACTTCGCGCCGCTCGACCTGCTGAACGCGGCCAGCGTCGCCGGGCACGCCGCGCTGGGCTGGGCCGACGCCGGAAGGATCGCTGTGGGCGCCCGCGCCGACCTGGTGACGGTACGCCTGGACAGCGCCCGCACCGCCGGAGTGCCGCCGGTCGGCGCGTTCTTCGCCGCCGGCGCGGCGGACGTCGAGCAGGTGGTGGTGGACGGCCGGGTGGTGGTGGCCGAGGGCCGACACCTGACCGTCGACGTGCCGACCGAACTGTCGTCCGCGATCGAGGCGGTGACACCCGCATGAGCGGCAGCCTGCTTGTCGACAACATCGGGGAGCTGGTCACCAACGGTGCCGGCGAGGGCCCGCTCGGCATCCGACGCAACGCCGCAGTGCTGGCCGAGGCGGGCCGGGTGGTCTGGGTCGGGCCGTCCGCGTACGCGCCGGCCGCCGACCATCACATCGACGCCGGTGGGGCCGCCGTGCTGCCCGGTTTCGTGGACAGCCACGCCCACCTGGTCTTCGCCGGGGATCGGGCCGCCGAGTTCGCCGCCCGGATGGCCGGTGAGCCCTACACCGGCGGCGGCATCCGGACCACCGTCGGTGCCACCCGGGCCGCCACCGACGAGGAACTGCGGGCCACAGTGCGCCGGCTGCGCGGGGAGGCGCTGCGCCAGGGCACCACGACCATGGAGATCAAGAGTGGGTACGGCCTGACCGTCGCCGACGAGGCCCGCTCGCTGCGGATCGCCGCCGAGATCAGCACCGAGACCACCTTCCTGGGCGCGCACGTGGTGCCCGCCGAGTACGCCGACCGCCCCGACGACTACGTCGGGTTGGTCTGCGGGCCGATGCTGGCCGCCGCCGCCCCGTACGCGAAGTGGATCGACGTGTTCTGCGAGCGGGGCGCCTTCGACGTGGACCACGCCCGCGCCATCCTGGCCTGCGGTCAGGCCGCCGGGCTGGGCGTACGGCTGCACGCCAACCAACTCGGCCCCGGCCCCGGGGTGCAGCTGGGAGTGGAGCTGGACGCGGCCAGCGTCGACCACTGCACCCACCTGAGCGACGCCGACGTGGCCGCGCTGGCCGACACGGCCCACAGCGACGGGTCGGGCACCCGCACGGTGGCAACCCTGTTGCCCGGCGCGGAGTTCTCCACCCGCTCGCCCTACCCGAACGCCCGCCGGCTGCTCGACGCCGGTGTCACTGTGGCGCTGGCGACGGACTGCAACCCCGGCTCGTCGTACACCTCGTCGATGCCGTTCTGCGTGGCCCTCGCGGTCCGCGAGATGCGGATGACCCCGGCGGAGGCCGTCTGGGCCGCCACCGCCGGTGGCGCGCGGGCGCTGCGCCGCGACGACATCGGTGTCCTCACCCCCGGCGCGCGGGCCGACCTCGTCGTCCTCGACGCGCCGTCGTACCTGCACCTGGCCTACCGGCCCGGTGTCCCCCTGATCCGCCAGGTAATACGCAACGGAGCACCACAATGACGCACGTGACCATCCAGCCCACCGGGATCACCGCCGACGACGTGCGCGCGGTGGCCCGCGGCACCGCCACTGTCGTCCTCGCACCGGCCACCATCGACGCCATGGCGACCAGCCGGGCCATCGTGGACGGCATCGAGTCGTCGGGGCGTCCCGTCTACGGGGTCTCCACCGGGTTCGGCGCGTTGGCCAACACCTTCATCGCCCCGGAGCGACGGGCCGAGCTGCAACACGCACTGATCCGCTCGCACGCCGCCGGGGTGGGCGCCCCGATGCCGCGCGAGGTGGTCCGGGCCATGATGCTGCTGCGGGTCCGGTCCCTCGCCCTGGGCCGATCCGGCGTGCGGCCGCTGGTCGCGGAGGCCCTGGTCGACCTGCTCAACCACGACATCACCCCCTGGGTGCCGGAGCACGGCTCGCTGGGCGCCTCCGGTGACCTGGCGCCGCTGGCGCACTGCGCGCTGGTGCTGCTCGGCGAGGGCTGGGTGCTCGGCCCGGCCGGTGAGCGGCAGGACGCGGCCGACGCGCTGACCGCCGCCGGGCTCAAGCCGATCGAGCTGGCCGCCAAGGAGGGGCTGGCGTTGATCAACGGCACCGACGGCATGCTCGGCATGCTGCTGCTGGCCATCCACGACGCGGCGCACCTGTTCGCCATGGCCGACGTGACGGCAGCGCTGGCCATCGAGGCGATGCTCGGCTCGGAGCGACCGTTCCTGCCCGAGCTGCACGCGATCCGGCCACACCCCGGTCAGGCGACGTCGGCGGCGAACATCCACCGGTTGTTGCAGGACTCCCGGGTGATGGACTCGCACCGCGACGACCTGGCGCACGCCGTGCAGGACGCGTACTCGATGCGCTGCGCCCCGCAGGTGGCCGGCGCGGCCCGCGACACCCTGGACTTCGTCCGCACTGTCGCCGGCCGAGAGCTGGTGTCCGTTGTGGACAACCCGGTGGTGCTGCCGGACGGCCGGGTCGAGTCGACGGGTAACTTCCACGGCGCGCCGCTCGGCTTCGCCGCGGACTTCCTCGCCATCGCCGCCGCCGAGGTGGGCGCGATCGCCGAGCGGCGGGTGGACCGGCTGCTCGACGTCACCCGCTCCCGGGAGCTGCCGGCGTTCCTCTCCCCCGACGCCGGGGTCAACTCCGGGCTGATGATCGCCCAGTACACGGCGGCCGGGATCGTCGCCGAGAACCGCCGGCTGGCCGCCCCCGCCTCGGTGGACTCGCTGCCCACCAGCGGAATGCAGGAGGACCACGTCTCGATGGGCTGGGCGGCGGCCAAGAAGCTGCGTACCGTGCTGGACAACCTGACCAGCCTGCTCGCGGTGGAGCTGCTGGCCGGCGTACGCGGCCTCCAGCTGCGCGCCCCGCTGGTGCCGTCCCCGGCCGGCCGGGCGGCCGTCGCCGCGCTCGGTCCGGCGGCCGGCGAGCCCGGCCCGGACGTGTTCCTCGCCCCGGTGATGGAGGCCGCCCGTGCCGTCGTCGCCGGGCCGGAGTTGCGCACCGCCATCGAACGGGAGGTCGGCCCGCTGGGCTGATCTCCATCGGGTCGCTGTCGTCCGCCGCGGGTCAGGCGGCGGGCGGCAGCACCTCGCGCCCGTCAGGCGGCCGGCGGCAGCACCTTGGCGATCAGCTTGGCCAGCTCGCGCAACGCCTTGCCCCGGTGACTGATGGCGTCCTTCTCCGCCGGGGTCAGTTCGGCGTTTGTCCGGTCCTGTCCGTCGCCCAGGAAGATCGGGTCGTAGCCGAACCCGCCGTCACCGCGCGGCGCGCGCAGCACCCGCCCGGACTGCCGGCCATCGACGAGGTGCTCCTTGCCGCCGGGCAGCACCAACGCCACGGTGCACACGAACGAGGCGGCCCGCTGCTCGTCGGGCACGTCGCCGATCTGGTCTAGCACCAGTTGGAGGTTGGCCCGGTCGTCGCCGTGCTGGCCGGACCAGCGGGCGCTGAACACCCCCGGCATGCCGTTGAGCGCGTCGACCGCGAGCCCGGAGTCGTCGGCGATCGTCGGCAGCCCGCTCTGCCGGCAACCCTCCCGCGCCTTGATCAGCGCGTTCTCGCCGAAGGTCAGGCCGGTCTCCGGCAGTTCCGCGTACTGCTCGACGTCGTCCAGCCCGAGCAGGGCGATCCGGTGCGCGCCGAGTGCGCCGTCGAGGATCCGCTGTAGCTCGACGAGCTTCTTGCGGTTACGGGTGGCGAGCAGGACCTTGTTCATGAGAGAGCCTTCCGCTGGGCTTCGGCCAACTCGGCGCAGCCGGCGACGGCCAGGTCGAGCAGGGCGTCGAGCTGGTCGCGGGCGAACACGCCCGCCTCGCCGGTGCCCTGCACCTCGACGAAGTCGCCTGCGCCGGTGACCACCACGTTCATGTCCACCTCGGCGGCGACGTCCTCCTCGTAGCAGAGGTCGAGCCGGGCCTCCCCGGCGATGATCCCCACGCTGACCGCGGCCACCGAACGGTGCATCACCTTCTCCGGCTTACCTGCCAACGACTTCCGGGCGGCGAGCCAGCCCACCGCGTCGTGCAAGGCGACGTACGCGCCGGTGATTGCGGCCGTGCGGGTGCCACCGTCGGCCTGGAGCACGTCGCAGTCGAGCACTACCGAGTTCTCACCGAGCGCCTTCAGGTCGATGCTGGCCCGCAGACTGCGGCCGATCAACCGGGAGATCTCGTGGGTCCGGCCACCGACCCGACCCTTGACGCTCTCCCGGTCGGAGCGGGTGTTCGTGGCCCGGGGCAGCATCGCGTACTCGGCGGTCACCCAGCCGAGCCCGGAGCCCTTGCGCCAGCGGGGCACCCCCTCGGTGACGCTCGCCGTGCAGAGCACCCGGGTGCCGCCGAACTCGACGAGCACCGAGCCCTCCGGATGGGTGCTCCAGCCACGGGTCAGGGTCACCGGTCGAAGTTGAGAGGGCCCTCGCCCGTCAGGTCGCGCCATCCCTGCACCCTATGCGGTGCGGCGATCGACCTCGCTCGGGGTGCCCCGGAGAACGTCCGCGCCGTGCACACCGAGGAACCCGGCGACGGCGGCCGGCCAGCCGAACTCCTCGGCCCGCACCCTGGCGGCCCGCCGCCGCTGCGCCTCCGGCCGGGCCGCCAGGCGGGTCACCGCCGCCGCCATCGACACCCCCGAGCCGTACGCCGCCAGCCCGGCGTCGCCGACCACCTCGGGTAGCGCGCTGGCCGCGTTGACCACCACCGGAGTGCCGCAGGCCAGCGCCTCCAGGCCAGCGAGACCGAAGGTCTCCACCGGGCCCGGCGCCAGCACCACGTCCGCGCTGGCCAGCAGCGCGGCCACCGTGGCGCGGTCCGGCAGGAAACCGGTGAAGGTGACCGGCAGCCCCTCCGCCCGTCGGGCCAGCGCGCCGCGCAGTGGGCCGTCGCCGGCCATCACCAGCACCGCCGGCACGCCCTCCCGGCGCAGCTCGGCGAGGGTCTGCACGGCCAACTCCGGCCGCTTCTCCGGGGACAGCCGCGCGCAGTGCACCAACAGCAACTCGCCGGTGTCGGCGTACCGCTCGCGCACCAGGGGGTCGGCCCGGTGCGGCGCGAAGGTGTCCAGGTCCACCCCGAGCGGCACCAGATCCACGTTGTCGGCGCCGATCCGGTCGAACTCCTCGGCAGCCCAGCGGGTCGTGCAGACGATCCGGTCGTACGCCCGACTGGTCGCCCGGTTGAGCCGGTCGGCGGTCGGGCGGCGCAGCGCATCCGGCACACCCCACTGGCCGAGCAGCCCGGTCAGCGACTCGTGCGACACCATCACCGACGGGACCCCGTGCGCCCGCGCCCACCGGCCCGTCCAGCGCAGCGACGACCGGTCGGAGACCTCCAACCGGTCCGGTGCCAGGTCGGTGAGGAGCCGCGCCAACCGGCGTCGGCCGGCCAGCAGCCGGTAACCACCGGTGCCCGGCATCCGCGGCCCGGGCAGTGTGACCACCCGCCCCCATGGGTACGTCTCGTCAGCGGCCCGCTGACCCGGTATCACCAGCACCGGATCGTGTCCGGCCGCCCGGTAGCCCGCGCCGAGGTGCCGCAGCGCGGTACGCAGGCCGCCGGAGCGTTCCGTGACGAAGTTGGCGATCCGCACGATCCGCAGGCCGCCGACGGGCCCGGTCACGAGGCGGCCGGCAGGCCGACGGTGGCGGCAACGGCGCGTACCGCGTGGTAGTGCCCGATCAGCTCGTCGCCGACCGCCGCCCAGCTGCGGCGACTGACCGCGACCCGGGCGGCCAGCCCGTAGGCCCGCCGCCGGTCGGCGTCGCCGGTCAGCTCGGCCACCGCCGCGGCGAGCGCGTTGCCGTCGTTCGGCGGCACCAGCAGGCCGGTCACGCCGTGGTCGACGAGGTCGACCGGGCCGCCGCTGGCCGGCGCCACGACCGGCACCCCGGAGGCCAGCGCCTCCTGGATGGTCTGGCCGAAGGTCTCGTGCGGTCCGGTGTGCACGAACAGGTCCAGGCTGGCGTAGAGCCGCGCCAGGTCCTCGCCCTGCTGCACGCCCAGGAACGTCACCCCGGGCAGCTCGCGCGCCAACTGGCGGTGGGTCGGGCCGTCGCCGGCCACCACCACCCGTACGCCGGGCAGTCGGGACGTCGCCGCCAGCAACTCCACCCGCTTCTCCGGGGCGAGCCGACCGACGTAGCCGACCAGCAGCTCACCGCCGGGCGCCAGCCGGTCCCGCAGCGCCGCGCACCGCTTGGCCGGATCGAAGCGAACGGCGTCCACACCGCGCCGCCACAGCCAGATCCGCTGCACCCCGTTCGCGATCAGGTCGGCGGCGGCCCGGGTGGACGGGGCGAGGGTGCGCTGCGCCGAGTTGTGGATCTCGCGGATCCGCCGCCACGCCGCGGCCTCGCCCCAACTGACGCGGTACGCCCGGGCGTACGCCGCCACATCGGTCTGGTAGACCGCCACAGTGGGCAGCCCGTGCCGGCTGGCCAGCGTGGCCGCCCGGGCGCCCAGGACGAACGGACTGGCCAGGTGGACCACGTCCGGCTCGGCCGACAGCAGCGCCCCGGTCAGTCGGGAGTTGGTCGGCACACCCAGCCGGAAGCCCTGGTAGCGGGGCAGCGGCACGCTCGGGATGCGCACCACCGAGTACGGCAGCCGGTCGATGTTCTGCCGGCCGCCGCCCGGCGGGGCGGGCGCGATGACCACCGGCTCATGGCCCTGGTCGAGCAGGTGCTCCGCCGTCCGCACCACAGAGTGCGCGACGCCGTTCACATCCGGTGGGAACGACTCGGTCACGATGGCGATCCGCATGCCCACACCGTGCGGGTGCCACGGGTGCGCCAGACGACCGCCCGCTGACCGGCCGGCGAACAGTACGGCACAACACCGCGGCCGGCCTCGCAAACCGGGACTCGGTGCGTCAGATGTCGTAGCTGGCGCCGGGCCGGACCACTTCGAGCGGCCCGGTGTACGCGGAAGCGGCCGACTCCAGCGTGTGCGCCTCGCTGCCCCAGGCGGGCACCAGGTGGGTGAGCAGCAGCCGACCCACAGCGGCCTTGGTCGCCGCCTCACCGGCCTCCCGACCGGTCAGGTGCAGGTCCGGCGGATTGTCCATGCCGTCGAGGTAACTGGCCTCGCAGAGGAACACGTCGGCGTTCTGGGCCAGCCGCAGCAACGCCTCGCAGGGTGCGGTGTCCGACGAGTAGCACAGCGAACGGCCGTCGTGCTCCAGCCGCACACCGTACGTCTCGACGGGGTGGTTGACCCGGTCGACGGTGACGGAGAACGGGCCGATCGGGAAGGTGCCCGGCTGGAGCGCGTAGAACTGGTACACGTCCTCCACCGAACCGTCGTCGCCGTACGCGGCGCTGAGCCGGTCCGGCGCGCCGGCGGGCGCGTACACCGGCAGCGCCGGGTAGGGGCCGTCCGGGGCGTACCGGCGCACCACCACGTACAGCACGGCGTCGAACATGTGATCACAGTGCAGGTGGGTCAGCAGGATGGCGTCCGGGGCGTGCAGACCCGCGTACCGCTGGAGGCTGGACAGCGACCCCGAGCCGAAGTCGACCAGGAGCCGGAAGCCGTCGGCCTCGATGAGATAGGCCGAGCAGGGCGACTCGGGGCCAGGGAAACTGCCGGCGCTTCCCAGAACGGTCAGTCGCATCGAGTGGTCTCGCTGTCACTATCAGTAGCACCCGCACCGGCGACGGTCCCGGCCATGATCTCTACCGACGCGTACGCCACGCTGCGCAGCCTACGCTGGCGCACCCGGCAGCAAGAATCATCCAACGGAAGTTGTCACGAACGTGACACCCGCTCGCGGTACGTCGGGAAGCGCACGGGCCGTCGACGAATGTCGACGGCCCGTAGTCGGCAGACCAGATCGGTCAGGCCCAGAGCTGCCCCTCCAGGGCGTCCTCGGCATCGGCGAGTGTGCCGCCGTACGCGCCGGTGGACAGGTACTTCCACCCGCCGTCACAGACCACGAAGGCCACGTCGGCCCGCCGGCCGTCGCGCACCGCCTCGTGCGCCACCGCCAGCGCGGCGTGCAGGATCGCGCCTGTGGAGAACCCGGCGAAGATGCCCTCCACCTCCACCAGCTGGCGGGTGCGCAACACCGCGTCCCGGGTGCCGACCGAGAACCTCCGAGAGAGCACCGAGGCGTCGTAGAGCTCCGGAACGTACCCCTCGTCGATGTTGCGCAGGCCGTAGACCAACTCGCCGTAGCGCGGCTCGGCGGCGACGATCTGAATGCCCTCGACCTTTTCCCGCAGGTAACGCCCGGTGCCCATCAGGGTGCCGGTGGTGCCCAGCCCGGCCACGAAGTCCGTGATGCTGGGCAGGTCGTGCAGCAGCTCCGGCCCGGTCGTCTCGTAGTGCGCCCGGGCGTTGGCCTCGTTGCCGTACTGGTAGAGCATCACCCAGTCGGGGTGCTCGACGGCGATCTGCTTCGCCGTGGCGACCGCCTGGTTGGAACCACCCGCCGCCGGCGAGAAGATGATCTCGGCCCCGTACATCCGGAGCAGCTGCACCCGCTCGGTGGAGACGTTCTCCGGCATCACGCAGACCAGCCGGTAGCCGCGCAGCTTCGCCACCATCGCCAACGAGATGCCGGTGTTGCCACTCGTCGGCTCGAGGATGGTGTCACCCGTGCGGAGCCGGCCAGCCTCCTCCGCCGCCCGGACCATGAACAGCGCCGCGCGGTCCTTGATGCTGCCGGTGGGGTTGCGGTCCTCCAGCTTGGCCCAGAGCCGCACCGGAGGGGCACCGTCGGGCACCGTCGGGGAGAGTCGGGGCAGGCCGACAAGCGGCGTGCCCCCGCAGGCGTCGAGCAGGCTGTCGTACCGCGCCATGGCGGCCGACCTCAGCGAGCCGCGACGGCGTCGCGCGCCACCGCGGCGGCGGCACTCTGCGAGCTGATGCTGTGCGAGCTGATCGCCGCTGCCGCCGCGAAGCCGAACGCGCCGCCGGCCACGGCCGGCAGGATGGTGACGCTGTCGCCGTCGGAGAGCTTCGCGTCCAGCGCGCCGAGGAAGCGGACGTCCTCGTCGTTCACGTAGACGTTGACGAAGCGGTGCAGCGTGCCCGCGTCGGTGATCAGCCGGCCGCGCAGACCGCCGTGCCGGGAATCCAGGTCGGTGAGCAGATCGGCGAGCGTGTCGCCGCTGCCGTCGACGACCTTGGCGCCGCCGGTGTAGCTGCGCAGGATGGTGGGGATGCGAACCTCAATAGCCATGATGTGGAAACTCCTCGATCGGGTGTGCCTACGGTGACGGGACGAGCGGGCTGCGGCGCTGACAGGTCAGCGGCCGGAACACTCGTAATCGACCGTCGCCGGGCTCTGCCCGAACATGTAGGACTGGACGGCGTGCGGGTCGACACCGGCCTCCACGACACGCACCGGCTCCTCGGTGACCACGCCGTCGACGATCCGGAACGACCGGATCTCCTCCGAGTCGGGTTCACGGGTCGAGACGAGCAGGTAGTGCGCCCCTGGCTCACCGGCGAAGGAGACATCCGTCCGCGACGGGTACGCCTCGGTGGCGGTGTGCGAGTGGTAGATGACGACGGGCTCTTCGTCCCGGTCGTCCATCTCCCGCCAGACGCGCAGGTGCTCCATCGAGTCGAACTCGTAGAAGGTCATCGACCGCGCGGCATTGTCCATCGGGATGTGCCGGGTCGGGGTGTCGCTGCCGACGGGACCGGCGACCACGCCGCACGCCTCGTCTGGGTGATCCCGGCGCGCGTGGGCGACGATCGCGTCGATGATCGACCGGTCGATGCTCAGCACGTGCACCAGCCTAACGCCTGCCGGGCACGGGCCGAAGTGGTGCCGGTCACCCCTAGTCGATCAAGGCGTTGAGCAGCGACTCCTGTAGATACCCGAGATAGGCGTAGACCGAAAGCTGGAACACCCGGCTGGAACCCGGGTCCTCCGCGACCGCGTCGTCCAACTCCTCGCCCAGATCGGTGCCGTCCTTGATCTCCAGACGGACGCCCATCGCGAGCCGGGCGTCGTTCAGCGCCCGCAACCACGCCTCGGCGGCCTCGGCGTCCAGCCGCACCTCGCCGCCGGCCTCGTCCGGCAACGCGGCCAGGATCGCCCCCGCCTGATCGATCTTCGCGGTCTTCAGGTCGCCCTCGGTGTAGCGACGAAACTCTGCGGTGCCCGGAGCGTCCTTCGGGTAGACCGCCGGAAAGAGCCGACCGACGACCGGGTCGGTGTGGTCGAAGCCGTCGGTGAGCAGACCCACCACCTCGGAGGCGACCTTGCGCAGCACCCGCACCTCGTCGACGGCGAAGACGGCGACGTAGCGACCGGCCTGGCGATGGAACATGCTCATGATCTGTCCACCGTCGCCCACAGCCCGTACGCGTGCAGCTGCGACGCGTCGTGCTCCATGCGTTCGCGGGCACCGGTGGAGACCACGGCGCGGCCCTTGTGGTGCACGTCCATCATCAGCTGCTCGGCCCTCTCCCGGCTGTAGCCGAAAAGCTTTTGAAAGACCCAGGTCACGTACGTCATCAGATTGACCGGGTCGTCCCACACGATCGTCACCCACTGCCGGTCGGACGCCGGCACCTCGTCAGTGTCCGGCGTCTCGAACGGTGCAACCTGCGGAGCCGCCATGCCCCCCATCGTGCCACCGGTTTCCCGGAACCGAGGAACCGGAACGCCGGCCCGGCGCGGATCACCCACCTCGGGCCCTCCCGGCCCGCCCCGGACGCCATCGGAGGCGGGGTCCGGGCCGGACCCGGACCAACCGGTGGGCGCGCCGTCAGGCGAGCAGAATGCCGTGATCGACTGCATCGGAGAGCACCACGCCCAGCGAGAGGCGGATCACCTCGAACCGTCGGGAGATCTCCCTGGACAACCCCAACTCGACCTCACGAACCGCCCGTTGGGACCAGGCCCGCGCCGCGCTGTGGTCGTCGTTGCCGGGCGTACGCCACTGCTGCCAGCAACCGCCGGAGAGCGCCACCGCGACCGGCGGGAGCACCTCGTCCCGGGAAGCCGCCGGATAGCTGGCGGCGGCGTCGATCGCCTCCAGGCCGGTCAACTCGGCCACGCCCGCCGTGCTGGTGATCAGCAGAACCTTGTCCAATTCGTGGCCGGGCCGGTGATCGGCCAGGCCGTACTGCACCGCGGCGGCGATCCGACGTCGCACGCCCTCGGACGGCGGCACGCCGAGCACCTGGGACGCTACGTCGGTCACGATGCCGCGCACCGCCTGGTCGCACTGCGCGGTGGCCAACAGCGACAACGCCGCCATCTCCCGGTCGAGGAGATCCGGTAGGCCGGCACAGCCGACGCCGAACACGATCTCCTGCACGGCCCGCAGGTGGATGTTCGCCAACTCCAGGGCGAGGTGCTGGCGAATCCGCTGTGCACACGTGCGGGCGTGGCGGTCGAGCCGCTCGGACCAGTCACCCGGATCGGCAGCCACTGCGACGCGGCCCTGCTGGCCCGGGAGGACCGGCGGATCGACGCTGGCCCGCTGCAACCCCTCACGCGACGCCCAACCCACCAGCGCCCGCCGCAGGTCGGCGGCGGTGTCGGCGTCGTCGACCGGGAACCACCGGGCGCCGGCCAACGCCGGCACCGCGGCCAGGAGCGCCGCGCGATGTGCCTCCACCGTCACCGCTACCGCGTCCACCTCGGTCTCCGCACCTCCGACCGGCGGGACGGACGCCCCCGCGCCCTCCGTAGTCGCCGTGCCGTCGGTCAGCGGAGCCCACCCCGCCGCGCCGGGGGTGACCGCGAAGACGACCTCCACCGAGGTGAGGGCGACTTCGGCGAGCAGGTTCAACTCAGCGGCGGTGAAGGCCTGGTCGGCGGCGATCACGAAGAGCAGCGCGCCGGCTCGGCCCGCCGCTTCGAGCAGCACCCGGGTGCCGGACACCCCGAGGGTGGCGGTGTCCGGAACGTCGATCAGGGTGAAGTGCCGCAGCAGCGGCTCGGGCACGCTCAGCTCGACACGCCGGGGCGGGCGGGCCAACGCCGGACCGGCGGCGTCCCGGTCCGCGCCGTACGAGTGCGGCAGGCGGTAACCGGGCACGAACGCCGCACGGGTGGGCACCTTGGCGTCGCGCACCACCAACCAACTGCCCGCCGGCACGGTGAGCATGACCGGATCGAGCCCGAGCAGGGTGGCCAGCACGGCACGCCGCTCGGCACCGGCCGGACCGACGGCGATCACACCGAGCGGCTCGTCCGGGGCGGCGCCGGACACGCCGACCCGGGTGGGGAGTGGGCCGCAGGCGGGTAGATCGGTGGGGCCGGTCATGTCGCCCGGCGAGTCGACCGAGGGGAGAGGGCCCTGCTTCATCAGGTGCCTCCCGTTGCAGGTGACCGGAGGTCCGGTCGCGAAAATTCCGGTACAACAACCCGGATGTCGGAAGACTACGGGCGGGCTGGCAACCGGGCGGAACACCTCGAATACTCACCGGTAATTGTGCGATTACTCAACTTCGCACGGTGACGGTACGGGCGCGGACGGATTCCGGTCGATATGCTGCGCGAATGAGTCGATGGGAGTTCGTCGGCCGCACGGATGAGCTCAACCGCCTGCTGGAGGCGGTGACCGGTGAGGCCGGCCGCGGGCTCTTCTTCAGCGGCAGCGCTGGCATCGGCAAGAGTCGCCTGCTGCGCGAGGGCGTGGGCGCGTTGCCCACCGACCGGTTCGCGATCTGGTCCATCGCCGCCAGCGCCACCACCGCGGCGCTGCCGTTCGGTGGGCTGGTCCAGGTCCTCCCCGCCGAGCAGCCCCAGGGCCTCTCCCCCGCCGGCATCCTGCGCTGGGCGCTCAACGTGCTGCAACAGCAGGCGGCCGGCCGACGGATCGTGCTCGCCATCGACGATGCCCACCTGCTCGATCCCCCCTCGGCCGCACTGGTGCACCTGGTCGCCCGCGCCGAGAACGCCACAGTGGTCGGCACCCTGCGCGACGGCGAGCAGATCCCGCTGCCGATCCGCGCACTCTGGACCGACGACCTGGTCGAGCACGTCGAGCTGACCCCGATGCCGCAGGCAGAGACCACCGACCTGCTGGCGGCGATCCTGGGCGGCCCGGTCGACGCCGGCTCCGCCGACCGGCTCGGCCGGCTGTCGGCCGGCAACCCGCTGCTGCTGCGCGAGCTGGTGCACGCCGCCAACGGCAGCGCCGAGTTGAAGCGCACGTACGGGATCTGGAAGTGGACCGGGCGACTGGAGCTGGCGCCCAACCTGACCGACCTCATCGACACCCGGGTCGGCAAGCTCACCGACGGCGTGCGCGCGGTCGTCGAGCTGGTCGCGTTCGGCGAACCACTGGGCCTGCACCTCCTGAGGCAGGCCGCCGAGCAGTCGGACGTGGAGACCGCCGAGGAACGCGGGCTGATCACCGTCATCCAGCACGACCGGCGCACCAACGTCCGGCTGGCGCACCCGCTCTACGGCGAGGTGATGCGCCGACGCTGCCCGGTCAGCCGCACCCGCCGACTTCAGGCACACCTCGCCGAGCTGCTCGAGCAGGTCGGCAAACGCCGCCGCGACGACCTGTTGCGGGTGGCCGTCTGGCGACTCGACTCCGGCACCGCACAGGACCCTGCTCTGCTGCTGGACGCCGCGGTGCAGGCGTTCACCCGCTACGACGTGCCGCTGGCGACCCGCCTGGCTCGGGCCGCGCTGAACGCCGACGGCGGCTACGACGCGGCCGAGCTGCTGGCCACCATCCTGATGTTCGCCGACCGGCCCGACGAGGCGATCGACGTCCTCGACGCTGTCACCCCCGAGCCCGGCGACGAGCGACGGCTCTGCCGGTGGCTGACCGTCCGCGGCATGGTCAGCTACTGGGGGCTGAGCCGGGAGTCCACGGTGGAGGAGATCGCAAGCCGGGTCGAGCAGCTCAGCGACTCCGCCGACCGGTCCCGGGTGCACGCCTTCGAGGCGATCATGCGCCTGCACGGACTGGACACGGCCACCGCGGTGCAGCTCAGCCGACGAGTACTGGACCGGCCGGCGGCCGGCGTCGCCGCCCGCGAGCTGGCCCGTTCCACCATCGCGTACGTCCAGGCCGCGCAGGGTGAGCTGACCCGCAGCGGTACGGCGATCGCCCAGGTGCACTCGGCCGCGGCGAGCTGGCGTACCGACATGCCGTACCTCCAGTTGGCCCTGGAGCTGGCCCGAGGCACCCGGCTCATGCTCACCGGCGACCTGGCCGGCATCGACGCGATAGTGGCCGACGAGTTCGCCGACCTCGCCGGAGCCGGCGACTTCCGCCTCGGCACCGGCTACCTGGCCATCCTCCAGGCGTACGCGGCCCGGCTGCGCGGGCAGAGCGACGCGGCCATGCGGACCTCGCTGGGCGCCTGCGCGGTGCTGGCCACGAGTCGGGTCTACGCCGGTCTGGCTCAGGCCGAACGCGCCCAGGCGGCGGCGCTGCGCGGTGACGCGGCACAGGCGGTTGCGGCGATGGCCGAAGCCGACCGCACCCACGCGCCGGGCATGGCCGTGCTCTACCCGTGGCTGGAGCAGGCTCGGGGTGCGTCGCTCGCCGCCTCGGGTGACCTGCCGGGCGCTGTCAAACACCTCGGTGACCTGGTGGATCGGCTGCGCTCGGACGGCTTCGCCGGGCACGAGGTGCATGTGCTGCACGACCTCGTCCGACTCGACCAGGCGGGCATGGCGGTCGGGCCCACCTGCTCCGACGGTGGCCGGCGCACCGTCGCGCAGCGCCTCGCCGAGCTCTCCGAGCGGGTCGACGGGGTGCTGCCGCCGCTGCTGGCCCGGCACGCCCGCGCCGCGGTGACCGACTCCCCCACCGACCTGCTCGCGGTCGCCGACGACTATGCGGCCCTGGAGTTGACCGTGTACGCCGCCGAGGCCACCTCCCAGGCCGTCCAGCGGCTACGCCAGCAACACTCGGCTGCGGCAAACGACGCCCGGGAGCGCCTCGCCGGGTTGCTCGGGCGCTGTGACCTGATCCGGACGCCGGCGCTCCAGGCCGGCGCGCCAGTGCTCACCGAGCGGGAGTGGCAGGTGGCGCGCCTCGCCGCGCACGGCGCCCCCAGCCGGGCCATCGCCGAACGGCTCTACCTCTCGGCGCGCACTGTGGAGAACCACCTCCAGCGGATCTACGCCAAGCTCGGCGTCACCGGCCGGGCCGAGCTGTGGGCGGCGTTACGTTCGATCCCGGGCCACGACGGCGGCGACCCGAGCTGAACCTTAGGCTGGGGTGGTGAGCATCCACCGCCCCGCGCTCCTGACCGACCACTACGAGCTGACCATGGTCAGCGCGGCACTGAAGGACGGCACCGCCGACCGCCGGTGTGTCTTCGAGGTGTTCAGCCGCCGGCTGCCCAGCGGCCGCCGGTACGGCGTGGTCGCCGGAACGGCCCGGCTGATCGAGCTGATCCGCGACTTCCGGTTCGACAGCACCGAGGTCGAGTTCCTGCTGCGAACCGGGGTGGTCGACGAGACGGCGGCGGCATGGCTCACCGACTACCGCTTCACTGGCGACGTCGACGGGTACGCCGAGGGTGAGCTGTTCTTCCCCGGTTCACCGATCCTCACCGTCTCCGGCGGCTTCGCCGAATGTGTGGTGCTGGAGACGCTGGTGCTGTCAGTGCTCAACCACGACAGCGCGGTGGCCGCCGCCGCAGCCCGGATGGTGACCGCGGCGCGGGGCCGGGCACTTATCGAGATGGGGTCGCGTCGGGCGCACGAGGAGGCGGCGGTGGCCGCGGCGCGGGCCGCGTACCTGGCCGGGTTCCGGTTCACGTCCAACCTCGCCGCCGGGGCCCGCTACGGCATCCCGACGGCGGGCACGGCGGCGCACGCGTTCACCCTGCTGCACGACGACGAGCGGGCGGCGTTCGCCTCGCAGGTCGCCACGCTGGGCAAGGACACCACGTTGCTGGTCGACACGTACGACATCAGCCAGGGCATCCGCAACGCCATCGCGGTGGCGGGGCCTGACCTGCGGGCGGTACGGATCGACTCCGGTGACCTCGCGGTGATCGCCCAGCAGTCCCGGGAGTTGCTCGACTCGCTGGGTGCCACCGAGACCAAGATCATCGTTTCCGGTGACCTGGACGAGTACGCGATCGCCGCACTGGCCGCCGAACCGGTGGACATGTACGGCGCCGGCACGGCCGTGGTCACTGGCTCCGGGGCACCGACCGCCGGGCTTGTCTACAAGCTGGTCGAGGTCGAGGGACGGCCGGTGGTGAAGCGCTCCGAGCACAAGGCCACCATCGGCGGCCGGAAGGTCGCGGTCCGCCGGCACAAGCCGACCGGCACCGCCACCGAGGAGGTCATCGTCCCGCAGGGTGTTCCGGACCGGCAGCCCAACGACCGCCTGCTCCAGCAGTCGTACGTGGTCGCCGGTGAGTCGGTGCCGCTGCCCACCCTCGACGAGTCACGGGAGCACCTGCGGGAGTGCCTGATCTCCATTCCGTGGGAGGGGCTGAAGCTCTCGGCCGGCGACCCGGCCGTGCCGGTCACCGTCGTACCCGCCGGCTGAGTCATCCCCCGAGCGCCACCCACCGACAGTGCGGAGAGAGGAAACCCCCGATGGCCAACGCGCTGATCATCGTGGACGTGCAGAACGACTTCTGCGAGGGCGGCTCGCTGGCCGTCGCCGGCGGCGCAGGGGTGGCCGCCGGCATCTCCCAGTTGCTCGCCGCGGAGCCGGACCGGTGGACCCACGTGGTCGCCACCAAGGACTACCACGTCGACCCGGGTGCCCACTTCGGCGATCCGCCGGACTTCGTGGAGTCCTGGCCCCGGCACTGCGTGGTCGGCACCAGCGGTTCGGAGTTCCATCCGGAACTGGACACCGCCCGGGTCGAGGCGATCTTCCACAAGGGCGAGCACGCCGCGGCGTACTCCGGTTTCGAGGGGCACGCCGACGACGGCGAGTGCCTGGCCGACTGGCTGCGCCGGCACGACGTGGACCAGGTCGACGTGGTCGGCATCGCCACGGACCACTGCGTTCGGGCGACAGCGCTGGACGCCGCCCGGGAGGGTTTCGCCACCACAGTGCTGCTGGAGTTGACCGCCGCCGTCGCCCCGGCGACCACCGACGTGGCCCTGCGCGCGATGGACGGCGCCGGGGTGATCATGCACGGCCAGCCTGTGATCAGGGCCGCATGAGGCGCTAATTGGTTGGCCAAGGAGCCGCCGCCGGTCGAGGATGACGCCGGAGGTACGGACCCACGTGAACATGAAGCCTTACCGGCGGGCACTCGCCCTGCCCGGCCTGCGGTCGCTGCTGGTGGTCGCCGTCCTCGCCCGCATCCCGCTCACCGCGACCGGGGTGACGCTGACCTTCCACGTGGTGCTCGACCTTGATCGGGGCTACGGGGCGGCGGGCCTGGTGGGTGCGGCCGTCACCGTGGGCGCGGCGATCGGCGGGCCGCTGCTCGGTCGACTCGTGGACCGGCGTGGACTACGCCCGGTCCTGGTGCTCACCGGGATCGCCGAGGCGATCTTCTGGTCCACCGCGCCCACGCTGGCGTACCCCGTGCTCCTGCCGGCCGCCTTCGTGGCCGGCTCCCTGGCCCTGCCCATCTTCTCCGTGGTCCGTCAGTCGATCGCCGCGCTGGTCCCCGAGGACCAACGTCGCCCGGCCTACGCACTGGACTCGATGTCGGTGGAGCTGTCCTTCATGATCGGTCCGGCGTTGGCGGTGGCGCTGGTCACCGCGATCTCCGCGCAGACCACCATGTATCTGGTCGGTGGCGGCATCGTCGCCGCCGGGATCGCCCTGTGGGTGGTCAACCCACCGATCCGGGAGGCCACCGAGCCCACCGGCCCACAACGCCGGGTGCCGCGCCGGGAGTGGATGACCCCCCGACTGCTCGCCGTCCTGGCGCTCAGCGCCGCCGCGACCCTGGTGCTCGGCGGCACCGACGTCGCGGTGGTCGCCGTCCTGCGGGCCAGCGGCGAGGTCGGGTGGACCGGCGCGGTCCTGGCCATCTGGGCGGTCGCCTCGCTGGCCGGCGGTTTCGCCTACGGGGCCGTGCACCGCTCGTTCTCCCCGCTGGCACTGACCGCCGCACTGGCAGTGTGCACGATTCCGGTGGGCCTCGGCGGTGCGCACTGGTGGCTGCTGTGCCTGGCGCTGATCCCCGCCGGCGCGCTCTGCGCGCCGACCATCGCCGCCGGGTCGGACGCGGTCAGCCGCCTGGTGCCGGCCGAGGTACGCGGCGAGGCGATGGGTCTGCACGGCTCCGCGGTCACCGTCGGCATCGCCATCGGCGCGCCGCTCGCCGGCGCGGTGATCGACGCCAGCGCGCCACTCTGGGGCTTCGTGGTGACCGGGGCGCTGGGCGCGCTGGTCACCCTGGTGGTGCTCCCGATCGAGCTGCGTCGCCGCCGCAACGCCGAAGCGGCCACCCCACCGCCCGTCGAGGCCGACCTCACCCCCGCCGCCCACTGACGGCTGCGCCCACGCCACCGACGGCGGTTTGATGGCCCACCGGCCGGCGGTCGGGCCGGGCGGACCATGGACCGGGTGGGCCGCGGCAGCGGCCAGTCGGGTGTCCGCCGGGCAGCCGGCCCCCATGCATGCTGAAGAGCCGCTTCGGAGCCAGACGACGCGCCGGTGAAGGGACGGTGGAGCGGCCAGGAACGGGCGGGCAGGGCGCGGGAGTGACGTTGGCCGGATATGGCGACGGGCGCCGCTCCCGGTGTCCCGGGGGCGGCGCCCGTCGTACTGCTGAGCTTGAGCGTCAGTGCCTGTCGACGTCGCTCGCGGTGTCCTCGCGGTAGCTGGCCCCGCCGTCCGACTCGCTGGTGAGCGGCTTGGCGCCACCCTCCGGCGGGCCGGCCAGGCTCTGGCCACCGGCCGCCAACTCCGGGAACTTCATGTCGAACGCCGGCCGCTCGGAGCGGATCCGCGGCATCCGGTCGAAGTTGCGCAGCGGCGGCGGGCTGCTGGTCGCCCACTCCAGCGAGTTGCCGTGACCCCAGGGGTCGTTCACCTCGACCACCGGGCCGGTCTTGTACGACTTCCAGCAGTTGTAGATGAACGGCAACGTGGAGATACCGGTGATGAACGCGCCGATCGTGGAGATCGTGTTCAGCGTGGTGAAGCCGTCGCTGGGCAGGTAGTCGGCGTACCGACGGGGCATGCCCTCGTTCCCGAGCCAGTGCTGCACCAGGAACGTGGTGTGGAAGCCGATCATGGTAAGCCAGAAGTGCACCTTGCCCAGGCGCTCGTCGAGCATCCGGCCGAACATCTTCGGGAACCAGAAGTAGATGCCCGCGAAGACCGCGAACACGATGGTGCCGAAGAGCACGTAGTGGAAGTGCGCCACCACGAAGTACGAGTCCGACACGTGGAAGTCGATCGGCGGGCTGGCCAGCAGCACACCGGTGAGACCACCGAAGAGGAAGGTGACCAGGAAGCCGACCGCCCAGAGCATGGGCGTCTCGAAGCTGATCTGGCCCCGCCACATGGTGCCGATCCAGTTGAAGAACTTCATACCGGTCGGCACGGCGATCAGGTAGCTCAGGAAGCTGAAGAACGGCAGCAGCACCTGGCCGGTGGCGAACATGTGGTGCGCCCAGACGCTCATGGAGAGCGCGGCGATCGCGACGGTCGCGGCGACCAGACCCTTGTAGCCGAAGATCGGCTTGCGGGAGAAGACCGGGATGACCTCGCTGATGATGCCGAAGAACGGCAACGCCACGATGTAGACCTCGGGGTGCCCGAAGAACCAGAACAGGTGCTGCCAGAGCATCGGCCCACCGGTTGCCGGGTCGTACACGTGCGCGCCGAGGATGCGGTCCGCGGCGAGCGCGAAGAGCGCGGCGGCCAGCAACGGGAAGACCAGGATCACCAGGAGGCTGGTGACCAGGATGTTCCACGTGAAGATCGGCATCCGGAACATGGTCATGCCGGGCGCGCGCAGGGTCAGCACCGTGGTGATCATGTTCACGGCGCCGAGGATGGTGCCCAGGCCGGAGATGGCCAGACCCATGATCCACATGTTGGCGCCGACGCCAGGCGAGTGCTCGACGCTGCTCAGCGGCGCGTACGCGAACCAGCCGAAGTCAGCGGCGCCACCCGGGGTGAGGAACCCGGCGGTCGCCATCGTGCCGCCGAACAGGTACAGCCAGTAGGCGAAGCTGTTCAGTCGGGGGAAGGAGACGTCGGGCGCGCCGATCTGGATCGGCACGATGTAGTTCGCGAACGCGAACACGATCGGCGTCGCGAAGAACAGCAACATGATCGTGCCGTGCATCGTGAAGAGCTGGTTGTACTGCTCCGGCGACAGGAACTGCAGCCCGGGTCGGGCCAGCTCAGCACGCATGACCAGAGCCATCAGGCCACCGATCATGAAGAACACGAACGCGGTGATCATGTACATGATCCCGATCTGCTTCGCGTCCGTGGTTCGCAGCAGCCGCGCGATGGCCGACCCCTTGACCGGCTCCCGGACCGGCCAGGGCCGGGTCACGACCGGCTTGGGTGCGACGGTGGTCACGAGTGGCCTCCGGTTCTCGGTTGTCCCGCTCGGCACACGCTGGTTATCGGCGGGCCGTCATCCGCAAGGAGGATAGTCCCCGGCAGGTCGCAGCGCCGCGTGGGGTGGCGTGACACGATCTACTACGGGCCTACAGCGGGCCGAGCAGGAGCCGGTAGTGCTCGCCGAAGATCCGGTCGCCGCGCCCGCGCAGCAGCGGGTCGCGCAGCGCCGGCGGCACGTCCCTGGTCCGGTTGCGGTCCCGGGTCCGGTCGCGCACCCATCGGGTACGCGGACGGCGACGACTTTCGTACGCCACGAGCGCCGCCTCCACGCTGTTGGCGGCGCGCAGCGACTCGGCCAGCACCACGGCGTCCTCCAACGCCATGGCCGCACCCTGCGACAGCGTCGGCGCTGTGGCGTGCGCGGCGTCGCCGACCAGCAGGACCCGCCCCCGGTACCAGCGGCCCAACTCCACCTCGTCGGTGATCCCGACGTGCACCTCGTCGAGGGCCGCCAGCACCTCGGGGACCGGGCCGCGGTAGTCGGCGAAGAGGTCCCGCAGCCGGGCCAGCGGGTCGGCGGGTTCCTCGGTGCCGGCCTCGTCGGCGTAGAGGTGCAGCCGCCCGGCACCGATCGGCACCATCAGGAACCCGGAGCGCTGGCCGAGCAGTGCGGTCCACTCGGTGACCGGCGGGCCGTCGCGCAGGACGGCCCGGTAGACCACCTGCCCGACCGGGCGCGGCGGCCCACCGAGCGCCGCCAGCGCACGGACCGAGGAGCGTGGCCCGTCGGCGCCGATGACCAGGTCGTACTCGGTGGTGGTGCCGTCGGTGAAGGTGACGCCGACCGCGCCCGGGAGCAGGTCCAGGGTGCGGACCTCGGCGCCGTGCCGGACGGCGCCGCCGGCACCGCTGAGCAGCACCCGGTGCAGGTCGGCCCGGGGTAGCGCACGGCACTCGCCGACGCCGGCCCAGAGGGCGTCGAGGTCGACCTCGCAGAGTTGCGCGCCCGCCGCGTCGAAGAACCGCTGCCGGCGGATGACCTGCCCGATCGGCCGGACCGGGTCGTGCAGGTCGAGCCGGTGCAGCGCGCGGGCGGCGTTGCCGGGCAGGTAGAGACCGGTCTCGGTGGACTCCCCCGGTGGCAGCTTGTCGGTGACGTCGGGCCGGAAGCCCGCCAGGCGCAGCGCCCGGGCTACGGCCAGGCCGGCGATGCCCGCGCCGACGACGAGGATGCGCAGGGGGGAGCCACCCATGGTGGTGTACGCCTCCGGAGGGGGAGCGGCACGCGTTGGAGGCAACACGCTACTCGGAGCGATCGGTGCACACCAGGCCCAATCGGCCCACACCCCGCCGCTCGTCGGTGACCCGCGCCGCTTGCCTGGCCGTCCGTCGCCAGCCGTCCGGCGCGCATGGCAATCCTCACAATTGACCAGTTCGACGCGGACGGTTGCGCACCAGTTTCAGACATGTAAATGTGTCGTTGAGCGTGGGAGCGCTCCCGCAGTACCCCACCACATCCGGCGCCCGGCACGCGCCGAGTCAAGGAGTGTCATGAAACGTCAACTTCGGGCCCTGGCCGCCGCCGGGTTGCTGGTCGCCAGTTCGCTGGTGGCAGTGGCCCTCGGCGGCAGCGCCTCCGCCGACACCCAGATCTGCGAACAGTACGGCTCGACAGTCATCCAGGGCCGCTACGTGGTGCAGAACAACCGCTGGGGCACCACCGCCCAGCAGTGCATCAACGCCACCAACAACGGCTTCGAGATCACCACCCTGAACGGCAGCAGCCCCACCAACGGGGCGCCCACCGCGTACCCCTCGGTGTTCTTCGGTTGTCACTACACCAACTGCTCCCCCGGCACGAACCTGCCGATCCAGGTGAGCCAGATCAGCAGCGCCACCAGCAGCATCTCCTACCGCTACGTCAGCGGCGCCACCTACAACGCGTCGTACGACATCTGGCTGGACCCGTCGCCCAAGCGGGACGGGGTGAACCAGATGGAGATCATGATCTGGCTCAACCGGCAGGGTCCGATCCAGCCCATCGGCTCGGTCGTCGGCACCACGAACCTGGCCGGCCGCACCTGGGAGGTCTGGCGGGGCAGCAACGGCTCCAACAACGTCATCTCCTACGTCGCGTCGTCGGCGATCTCCAGCCTGAACTTCAGCGTGCTGGACTTCATCAACGACACCCGCAACCGGGGCGCGATCACCAACTCCTGGTACCTGACCAGCATCCAGGCCGGCTTCGAGCCCTGGCAGGGCGGCGTCGGCCTCGCGGTGACCTCGTTCTCGGCAAACGTCAACGGTGGCGGCCAGCCGCCGACCGACCCGACGACCCCGCCGCCGAGCGGTGGCGCGAGCTGCGCGGTGAAGTACACGGCGAACTCGTGGAACAACGGCTTCACGGCCGACGTGCAGATCACCAACACCGGGTCCAGCGCGATCAACGGGTGGACGCTGACCTACGGCCTGCCCGGCGGGCAGCAGGTCACCAACGCCTGGAACGCCACTGTGAGCCAGAGCGGGTCGACGGTGACCGCCCGTAACGTCGGCCACAACGGGTCGGTCGCACCCGGGGGCACGGCCAGCTTCGGCTACCAGGGGACGCTGAACGGGTCGTACTCGTCGCCGACCAGCTTCTCGCTCAACGGGGCAACCTGCTCCCGCTCGTGAACTGACGGTGGGGGCGCGACCATGCGGTCGCGCCCCCACCACTTGCGAGATCAGGGTCAGACGCGGGTGAGGCGTACGGCGTCGGCGATGACCAGGCCGGTGGTGTTGCTCCACCGGCTCACGCCCACCCGGTTGGCGTCACCGGCCGGGAGTGTGAACGTGCCGAGGATTCGCCACTGCCCGCCGGTGGCCCGTTGGTCGACCCGGACGGTCTGGTTGCCGGTGCTGGTGGCGACGATGTACGGGGCGGCGCTGTTGTAGCCCGAGTTCGCCGGCCACCAGGCCTCGACCCGGTAGCTGGCGGTGGCCGGGACGTTGAACCTGTACCACGCGACGTCGCTGGCGGCGACCGGGTCCGCGTAGCGGTAGTCGGCGCCGTACCGCTGACTGGAGTACGACGACACGCCCCAGTTGGCGCTGGCGGTGAACCGACCGCTGGTGGTGTTGTCCACGGTGGAGGACCACGCCGTGCCGCCGCCGGCCATTCTCGCCGCCACGTCGGCGCGCATGACGTTCAGGTCGATGAAGGACGGGTCGATCTTGCCGGTGGTGCTGGTCTCCCGGTGGCCCCGGGCGTAGCTGCTGTCCCGGCCGAGCCGGGTGAGCACGGCGGCGGTGGCGGCGAGCGACGCGTTGTACTGCGCGGCAGTCATCTCCTGGTTGACGCCGTTGTAATCGATCTCCCACCCGATCATCAGGGTGTTGCCGTCCCCGGCCGGGATCGGCCCGCTGCCTCCGCTCACCCCGGCGTGGTTGCACCGGCCGGCGGAGATGACGTGGAAGACACCGTTGTAGTCGACGAGCGCCTGACACAGCGGGCCCGGCAGGTCGGACCGGCCGTTGATGCAGATGCCGAGCGCCGGGTGCGGGTTGCTGGCGCTGGAGGTCGAGGCGGTGTGGTGCCAGAGCACCCCGATCGGGTCGAAGGAGCCGGGTCGCATCCGGTTGAGCCAGTCCCCCTCGACAACGACCTGGACCCCGGCAGCGCGCAGCACGTCCACCAGCCAGGGAATCGTCGCCATCAGGCGTCCTGAAGCAGGTCGGCGAGGCATTCGGCTTTCGGCGCGGCGCTGGCCGCGGCGGGTCGGGCGACGACGGTCAGCGCCGTGACCACCAGGGCGGGGATGCCGAGCACCCCACGGCGGCGCAGACGGATGGACGGGATTCGGGCCATGGCGATCCTCCAGCGACGGCGGGTACGAACGGATCGACGAACGTGATGACGGGCACGTTATACCGTCACGTACGTCGATGTCGATACCCTTCATGGCTGGGTCGCAGGCTGAAGGATTTCGCCGATTCAGACCTCGCCGAGCGCGTCGATGTCGCGCATCTCCTCGGCCGTGAGCGAGAAGTGGAAGACGTCGAAGTTGGCGGTGATGCGCTCCGGGGTCACCGACTTCGGGATCACCACGATCTCGTGGTCGATGTGCCACCGCAGCACCACCTGCGCCGGGGAGACGCCGTGCGCGCCGGCGATCCTGGTCAGCACCGGATCACTGAGGTCGCTGGTCTTGAACGGGCTGTACCCCTCCAGCACCACGCCCCGGTCCCGGTGCTCGGCGTGCCGCTGCCTGTCGTACAACGACGGGCTCCACCGGATCTGGTTGACCGCCGGGTTCTCCTCGGTGGACTGGATCAGCTCGTCGATCTCCGCGGTGCTGTAGTTGCTGACCCCGACCGCCCGGGCCAGGTTCTGGTCGCGGGCGGCGAGCAGCTCGCGCCAGAGCGGGATGCTGTCCCCCGGCGACGACGGTGGCCAGTGGATCAGCCAGAGGTCCACGTGCTCGACGCCGAGCGCCTCCAGGCTGGCCTCCAGGGTCGCGCGCTCCCGGCCCACCCGGTCCGGCGGGAGCTTGGTGGTGATGAAGAGATCCTCGCGGCGCAGCCCGCTCTCCCGCACCGCCCGGCCGACCTCCCGCTCGTTGCCGTACACGGTGGCGGTGTCGAGGTGCCGGTAGCCGGTGTCGAGCGCGGCCAGCACGGCGTCGTAACCGGCCTGGCCGGTGGCCTGCCAGGTGCCGAAGCCGAGCAGGGGCATCCGCACGTCACCGGGGAGCAGGGCGGTGGGCTGGTCGGTGAGGTCCATGAGGTCCGTTCTACCCCGCCACGCCCCCCGCCGCCGAGCGAATCGGACACTCGGAGGGCGTGAGCAGCGTCGACGTGCCGTACGCGCAACGCCGGGAGCTGCTCGATGGGCTGGTCTTGGCCGGTACGCACTGGCAGACTCCGCCGTGGTTCCCCATCGACGCGGTGTGACGGCGAGGAGCGACGTGTACCTGACCCACCTGGACTGCCCGCGCTGCGGCAAGGAGCACGCCGCCGACCGGTTACAGAATCTCTGCGAGTGCGGATCGCCGCTGCTGGCCCGCTACGACCTGCCGGCCGTGGCGAAGGCGGTCACCCCGGAACGCTTTCCACTGCGCCCGGCCGACCTGTGGCGCTACCGGGAGGTACTGCCGGTCGCCGACCCTCGACACGTCACCACGCTGGGCGAGGGCTGGACGCCGCTGTTGCGCGCCCCGGCATACGGCACCGAGATCGGCATCGCGGACCTGATGGTCAAGGACGAGGGGTTGATCCCGACCGGCTCGTTCAAGGCCCGGGGTGCTGCGGTCGGGGTGAGCCGGGCCCGCGAGCTGGGCGTCGAGCGGATCGCGATGCCCACCAACGGCAACGCCGGGTCGGCCTGGGCCACGTACGCCGCGCGGGCCGGAATGGGCGCGACAATCGTCATGCCGTTGGAGGCGCCGAGCATCTGCCGCCGCGAGTGCGTCGCCGCCGGCGCCGACCTGCGCCTGATCGACGGGCTGATCGGCGACGCCGGTCGGCGGGTGGCCGAGCTGATCGCGGAGTCGAACGGAGCGATCTTCGACGCCGGCACGCTGCGCGAGCCCTACCGGCTGGAGGGCAAGAAGACGATGGGGTACGAGATCGTCGAGCAGCTCGGCTGGCAGGCGCCCGACGTGATCATCTATCCAACCGGCGGCGGGGTCGGCCTGATCGGCATCCACAAGGCGCTGCACGAGCTGCGCGAGCTGGGCTGGATCGGCGACAAGCTGCCTCGGCTGGTGGCGGTGCAGTCCACCGGCTGCGCGCCGATCGTGCGGGCCTTCGCCGCCGGCGAGGATCGGGCGCAGCCGTGGGCGGACGCGCACACTGTGGCGTTCGGCATCACAGTGCCAGCCCCGCTGGGCGACGAGTTGATCCTGGCGGCACTGCGGGAGTCCTCCGGTACGGCCGTCGCCGTCGACGACGCGGACATCCTGGCCGATCTGCGGGACTTCGCCTCACGGGAGGGGCTGCTGCTCTGCCCAGAGGGGGCGGCCTGCCTCACGGCGGCGCGGCAACTGCGCGCGGGCGGGTGGATCCGGGCCGGCGAGCGGGTGGTGGTGCTCAACACCGGCTCCGGGCTGAAGTATCCGGACACCGTCGACGTCTCCGGCGTACCCCTGATGCGGTGAGGTGACGGCACCCCGCGGACCGAGCGGTACGCGGGGTGCCGTCGTGCCGGTCTACTGGTAGGTGATGTCCGAGGGTGAGTAGAGGCAGTTGACGCCGTCGGCGCCCTCGCCGATCTCGGTGGGCTCGCTGCCCTTCGGCACGCCCTTGTACTTCACGCAGATCGAGGTCTCCCGGTCCGGGTCGCCGACGATGGTGATCCGGCTGAACCGGGCGGTGTCGCCCCAGTTGGTGTTGATGCCGGCGATCGCGTCGGTGTTCCGGACGATCACGTTGTCGAACACCACGTGCCGCTGGTACGACGTGGAGCAGTTGCCGCAGGCGCGGTAGAGCTTGCCGGCGTTCTCCACCCGGAAGTTCTTGATGTAGACGGTGCCCGAGCCGTTGTGCTGGAAGACCTTGTCGCTGGCGGAGCGGGCCCCGCCGCCGTCGACGGTGTACGTGGTGCCGCCGCGGAAGGTCGCCGCGTCCTCGCCGACGTCCTCCCACCAGACGTTGATCAGGGTGCAGTTGCCCTCGCAGTGCACGCCGTCGCCGGCCGGGGCGCCGATGATCACGTTGCGCAGGGTGGCGCCGGCGGCCAGCTCGAACATCGGGTCCTGGCTCTCACTCTGCCCACCGTCGCCGATGCCGTAGTAGCGCTTGAGCCCACCGTCGAAGGTGCCGGAGACCGCGATCGTGGCGTCCACCTTCTGGCTGCTGGTGGGCGTCGGCCAGCCAGCCGGCGGAGGTGTGGTGGTCGGCGGCGGCGTGGTCGGTGGCGGAGTGGTGGTCGGTGGCGGAGTGGTCGGGGTGCCACCGCCGGAGGAGTCGACGGCCACGTCGTCGAAGCCGCCACTGGCGTACGCGGTGACCAGCCCGATCCGGCCCGCGCCGGCCAGGCTGTTGCTGCCGGACGCGATCTGGGTGCCGTTGACGAAGCCGCGGATGGTGCTGCCGCTGGTCTCGATGCGCAGTGTGTACCAGGTACCGGTGCCAATGCTCAGCGCGGCGGAACCGATCGCCGTGACGGAGCTGCCGTTTACCGCCTGGAGCTCGGCCCGGCCGGAGCCGAGCAGGGCCAGCCGGTACATCTTGGTGCTGCTGGTGGAGCGGGCGGCGAGCCCGACCAGGGCGCTGGACGAGCCGAAGCTCGTCGGCCTGACCCGGGCCTGCACGGAGTAGTTGGTCCAGCTGGTCTGGCCGGCGAACTGCCGGGCCAGCTCGCTGCCGGCGTTGGACTGGTTGAGCACGCCCGAGCCGTCGACGGTCCAGGTGCCGCCGGACTTGGACCAGCCGGAGGTGTCGCCGTCGGTGAAGTCGTCGCTGAAGACGGTGGCAGCGAAGGCCGAGGTCATGCCAGCGGCAAGGGCCGCCGCTGTCACACCGGCGCCCACCGCCAGCAGGAGTGGTCGGCGGCCGGAGAGTCGTCTTTTTCGCACAGGTGTCCTCCTTGACGCATGTGGTGGTGATCCCTCGGCGGCCGTGCCGAGACGTGTCGGCACGGCGTGCTGCGCTGGATGGGATCGGTGTGCGCCCCCGCCGGACGCCCGGATCCGAAGCGGAGTGAAGCGGGATCGAAGCCCTGGGGAAAGGGCTTTCCCGATGCTTCGAGGCTAGGACCGTCCAACCATCAGCGTCAATGCCTGGCGTTTGCAGGTCTGTTGCAGGATTCCGGCCGGGACGGAAACGCCGACCGATCAGTAGCTCTCCGGCTCGGTGATCCGCCAGGCCGCGTTGATCAGCCCGATGTGCGAGAGCGCCTGCGGGGTGTTGCCGAGCTGCATGCCGGTCGTGAGGTCGATCTGCTCGCTGAACAGCCCCACGTCGTTGGAGTACCCGACGACCCGCTCGAAGAGCGCCTCGGCGCGCTGCGGCTCGCCCGTCATCACCAGGCACTCCACCAGCCAGAACGAGCACAGCAGGAAGCCGGCCGGGTCGGTCGTCCAGCGGCGCATCAGGCCGTCCTCGGTGCCCAGCTCGCGCTCGACCATCGCGATCGTCGAGCGCATCCGCGGGTCGGTGGCCGGCAGGAAGTGCGTGACCGGCAGGGCGAGCACCGAGGCGTCCAGCTCCGCCGAACCGAACGCGCCGGTGAACGCCCCGATGCGGTCGTTCCACCCCTCGCGCAGCACGGTGTCGCGGATCTCGTCGCGTACCCGGGCCCAGCGAGTGGGGTCGGCCCGATCACCGAGCCGGTCGGCGAGCCCCACCGCCCGGTCCATTGTCAACCAGCAGGACACCTTGGACGAGACGTAGTGGCGCTCCTCGTCGCGGGTCTCCCAGATGCCCCGGTCCGGCAGGTGCCACGTCGCGGCCACCTGCTCGGTCAGCCCGAGCACCATCTCCCGCAGCTCGTCCTCGAACCGCGCGCCGAGGTAGTCGCGCAGCCGCCACACCGCCGACATCACCTCACCCGGTACGTCGAGCTGCCGCTGCCGCCAGGCGTCGTTGCCGACCCGCACGGGTCGACTGTCGCGGTAGCCGCGCAGGTGGTCGCAGTGGTGCTCGGAGACGTCGCGCTCCCCCTCCAGCCCGAAGAGCACCGGCACGGGCTCATCGCCGAACCGGCCGATCGAGCGGGTCGCCCAGGCGAACAACCGGGACGTCTCGTCGGGGCAGGCCGCGACCCAGAGCGCCCGCATCGTCAACGAGAAGTCCCGAAGCCAGGAGTAGCGGTAGTCGTAGTTCCGGTCGCCGCCGATCTGCTCGGGCAGCGAGGAGGTCAGCGCGGCGGCGACCGCGCCGCTGCGGGCGTACGTGAGGCCGGTCAGGACCGTCGAGCTGTGTTTGACGAGTTCGGGGTAGCGGCCGGAGTACCCGTGCGTCTCCCGGAACGCCTGCCACGCCTGTGTCGTCTCGGCGAGGGTGATCAGCGGGTCCACCCGGGCCGGCGGGTCGCCGTACGCCTCGCCGAACGCGAGGTCCATCCCGATCACCTGACCGGCGGACACCTCGAACTCGTGGGTCACCCGGTCCGTGCCCGCCCGCAGGTGCAGACCCCCGGCGCGCAACATGAGCAGCACCGGGCCGGCGCCGGCCAGCACCCCGCCGTCCGGCTGCTCGTGCAGGTACGGCGTGAGCAGGCCGTACTCCGGGCGGGGCGCGAAGTCCAGTGCCATCCGCACCCGCCCGGAGATCCCCTCGACCACCCGGATCAGCACAGCGGGTGAGTTCTTGCCCAGCTCGTGGGCGCGGGCGCCCACCTCGGCGGCCAGCGCGTCGGTGACCGCCACGCTGCCGTGCGGGGTGTGGTGCACGGTCCGCAGCACCAACGTGTCCGGCAGGTACGCGCGCTCCACCCGGTGACCCGGGCCGCCGACCCCGACCGGCGCCAACCGGAAGTGGCCGGCCCCCGGGTCGAGCAGCCGCGCGAACACTGACGACCCGTCGAACCGGTGCGGGCACCACCAGTCGATCGAGCCGTCCTTGCCGACCAGGGCTCCCGAACGAGAGTCCGAGAGGAACCCGTAGTCGGAGATCTGCGGCTGCTGCTCCACCCGCCGGGGGTACCCGCATCGGCCCGGATCAGACCGGACGGATCACTCGGTGGGTGGCTCGTCCTCGCCCGCCGCCTCGGCCGCGTCGGCCTCTTCCTTGGTCTTGTGCACTGCCTTGTCGGCGTGCTCCGGCGGCCCGTAGACCGTGTACAGCACCAGCGGGTTGGGGCCGGTGTTGACGAAGTTGTGCTTGGTGCGCGCCGGCACCACGACCAGGTCGCCCGCGACGACCTTCCGCTTCGCGCCGGCGACCCGCGCCTCGCCGACGCCGCTCACGAAGGTGAGGATCTGGTCGATGTCCTCGTGCACCTCCTCGCCGATCTCTCCGTCGGCGGGGATGGTCATGATGACCAGCTGAGTGTGCTCACCGGTCCACAGCACGCGCCGGAAATCCGGGCTCTTCTCGGCGACAGTCGCGATAGTGAAATGCTCCATGTCCACGCTCATACCCCGTCCGGCGGCTCGCCACGCCAGGACTCACGAATGGTGGAATTCCCCACGCTGGGCGGGTTTGGATTCGCGCGGACCGGGGATCGAGAAGCGGACCGGCACGAAGGGCCGGTCGAGCCAGGTCCCCGCTGGCGTACCGCCGAACGGCTGCGATGGTGGGAGACGGCCAGAGCGCGGCGACGTTCCGATCACGGAGCGGCGCCGCGCGCTCATGTGTGCCTGGCGGACCTAGCGGTGTAGCCAGGTGAGCAGGTCGGGCGGGGCCAGCTTTGCGGCCCTCTCCTGGTAGCGGGCTCGGCCGGCGTTGTCCAGCAGGTCGCGTCCCTGACCTGAGGCGCCTTGGCGGAAGAACGCCTGGCGGTCACGCAGCACGCCGAGTGTGTCCGGTGCGAGCCGGTCGGCGCGTTCCCGCATGCGACCGAAGGTGGCTGCCTCCACCAACTCCGGCCCCGCGCTCGGGAGTTTCCACGTGTCGGCCAGCCGGCGCATCTCACCGCCCAGATCGGCCAGCAGGTCGTCGTAGTGCACCAGCTCGACGTTCGGCTCGTGCCGGCGGTCCCACGCATCACTCAGGTGCATCAGCACCCCGGGCAGTGAATCCAGCTCGGTGTGCGGGTCCACCTCCCGGTCGACCCAGCTCAGCAACCACTCCCGCACCGAAGGCCGCTCCCGGGGTGGCCCGGCCGGGGCAGGTTGCCCGGTCAGCTCGGCGATGCGCGCCCGGTCCAGGTTGGCGCCCTGGTGGTAGAGGGAGACCGCCATGTCCAGCGGGTGCCGGGCCACCACCACGTAGTGCGCCCGAGAGTCGAGCGGCACCCCGTCCAGCGGGGTGTGCGTCTTGATGAACCGCCGGTGCGGCTGGGCGGCCAGGCGGTCGTACACAGTGGCCTGCGGCTCGCCCAACCAGTCCAGCCACGGCGACAGCACGGTCAGCGGTGCCGGCAACTCCGGGGTACGAAGCACCAGGAGCGCACAGATCATCTGCATCCAGGTGGTGCCGCTCTTCGACCGGGTGCTGATCACGATGTCGCCGTCGCGGAACGGGAAACCGCTCCACCGGGCGCTGTCCTCTTCGTCGGATTGGTAACGGTGAATTGGTGTAGGCACCGGTGGATGGTAGTCGCCGAACCGACAGCCCAGCAGCCGAATTCCGGCTTACATCAGTGGGGCAGGCGCGTATGCCTGGCTAGATTATATTATGGTGCCCGCCCACGGGGGCCGGGCGGCGGCACCGATCTACCGCCCCATCCTCGCCAACCGACGGGGCGAGCTTGAGGCCCTGAGCCACCTCGATCCCGCGTACGCCGCACTGGTCGCCCCGATCCTGGAGATCGGCGCGATCGGCAGGTCCACGATGGACGCGATTCGCCGGTTGCCATCCGGGCTGCTGCCCGCCATCGACGTCAGCGCCCTGCCCGACATCCCCGAGGCGGAGCTGACCCGTTGGGGCGTACCGGTGGTGCCGGTGATCGGGCTCTCCGAGAGCGACCACCGGCTGGTAGCGCACGGCGCGGCGGCGCGGGCGTACGGCCGGCGCGCGCTCATCCGGCTACGGGCCGGTCGGGACCGGGCCGGGCCGGACGCGAGCACCACCGCCGTGGAACGGATCTGGCGGTTCACCGACCTCGCTCCGGAGGAGTGCGACCTGCTGGTGGATGCGGGGGACGTCTGCTGCCCGGCGGACGTGCGGACCACCGAGCCACGGGTACGCCACCTGCTGGACTGGGCGCGCCGGCACGCCTGGCGGTCAGTGACGGTGGCGGCGGGCGGTATGCCGCCGGCGCTGTCCCGGTTGCCCACCGACGAGCCGGTCCAACTGGACCGTTGGGACTGGCAACTGTGGCGACGACTTGCCGACGCAGGGGTCGACTACGGCGACTACGGCGTCCACCCGGCCGGGCCGGGCACCGGTGACGGCGACCGGTTGCCGACCGTGCGATACACCGACGACGGCAGTTGGTGGGTCTACCGCTGGGCGCGACGCGGTGGCCGGGGCGACGACAGGTTCGCCGACCTGTGTCGCACGCTGGTGTCGGCGCCACACTGGCCGACCAGCGGGGCGGCCTTCTCCTGGGGTGACCACGAGCTGCTGCGCCGGGCCCGCCGGGGCGCCGGGGCCGGCTCGACCGCCAACTGGGCGGCGTGGAGCACCTCGCACCACCTGGCCCACGTGCTCGGCACGCTGTTGCACCCGGCCGGCGACGGCGCGCCGCGGTGGCACCCCGGGCAGGGACCACCGCAGCGGGGACGATCGCTGCGGTGAGGCCGGGTCTACTGCTTCTCGGTGAAGCCGAACTGGATGATGCCCTCGTCGTCGACGGTGGCGTCCACCGACGCGTCGCCGAGCAACTCGGCGGCGTCCTCGTCCAGGAAGATCCGGGCGCCCTGGTTGTCGACCACCCGATCACCCTGTACCGGCTCGGGCACCAGCTCGACGGTGAGCGAGCCGGCCTCGGTGTCGGCGGCGATACGCACACCGCCGTCCTGGGCGACGTCCTGTTGGTTGGCGAGGTCACGGATGACGAGCACGGCGTTATCGGTCATGGTGAGCATTGTTGGAACTCCTCGTGGATTCTCGGCTCGCGGTCGGATACCGCGCGGACCGGACAGTCGGCCCGCGTACGAGCACACGTGGGAGGCGACTAGGGGCGAACGGTCATCGCCGTCGCATCGAATCGGGGCAGCTGACGGCCCCGTCACTCCCACCGTGCCCGCTGCCGGACCATCCGTCAAATAGAGCCAGGTCAGTGCAGAGCGGCGGCCTGCGTCAGCCAGGCGCGAATCTCGTTGACCGCCGTGCGGCCGGCCCGGTTGGCCCCGATCGTGCTGGCCGAGGGGCCGTACCCGACCAGGTGAACCCGTGCGTCGGCGACCACCCGGGTGCCGTCCATCGTGATACCGCCGCCCGGCGCGCGCAGCCCCAGCGGGGCGAGATGGTCGATGGCCGCCCGGAAGCCGGTGCACCAGAGGATCACGTCCGCCGGCACGAACCGCCCGTCCGTCCAGGCCACCCCGTCGGGCGTGATCCGGTCGAACATGGGTAGCCGGTCGAGGACGCCGCGCTCGCGCAGTCGGCGTACCTCCGGAGTGACCGGAAGCCCGGTCACGCCCACCACGCTTCCCGGCGGTCGGCCGGCCCGGACCGCCTGGTCCACCCGGGCCACCGCGAGGCGACCCAGCTCCGGGCCGAACTCCTCGTCGTTGAAGGTCGGCGGCCGGCGGGTCACCCAGGTGGTGGCCGCTGCGACGGTGGAGACCTCGCCGAGCAGTTGCACGGCCGAGGTCCCGCCTCCGACCACCACCACACGCAGGCCGGTGAACTCGGCCGGCCCCCGATAGTCGGCGGTGTGCAGTTGCCGCCCCCGGAAGGTCGACCGGCCCGGGTAGTGCGGCCAGAACGGTCGCGTCCAGGTGCCGGTGGCGTTGATCAGGGCCCGGGCGGTCCAGGTGCCCCGGTCGGTGTGCACATCCAGCCGTCCGTCCGGGCGGGAGCGCACCGCCCGGACCCGCACCGGCCGCCGCACCGGCAGGTCGAAGGCCCTCTCGTACGCGGTGAAGTAGGCGCTGACCTGCTCGGAAGCTGGGCGATGTGGCTCGGTGGGCGGGAGCGGCAGCCCGGGCAGGTCGTGGAAGCCGTGCACCCGGTCGAAGACCAGCGTCGGCCAGCGGTGCTGCCAGGCGCCGCCGGGCCCGTCGTCGGCGTCGAGGATGACGAAGCCGCTGCCGGGCGCGAAGCCGGTGCGGCGCAGGTGATAGCCGGCGCTCAGGCCGGCCTGCCCGGCGCCGATCACCACGACGTCCGCGGAGTGGGTGTCCACGTGGGCTACAACGCACCGGACGTCACCGCTGTGCCCGTCCTCGACCGTCGCGCCGATCACAGAAGACCATTCCGGCTTCGACCACCTGACCTGCGCTTACGCTGAGTGAATGAGCGACTTCCGTCGGTACGCAGCCGAGTTTCTCGGCACCCTGCTGCTGGTGTTCTTCGGGGTGGGGAGCGCGATCGCCGCACGGGTCCAGGGCGGGGTGGTGGTGGTGGCGCTGGCCTTCGGGTTCGTGATGGTGGCCCTCGTCTACACGATCGGCCCACTGTCCGGCAGCCACGTCAACCCAGCGGTCACGCTCGGTGTGCTGCTCTCCGGCAAGATCTCGCTGCTCGGGGCGGTGGCGTACTGGATCGCGCAGTTCGTCGGCGCGACCGTCGCGGGCTTCGTACTCTGGGCGCTCACCCGATGGGGTGACGTCGCGGACCAGACCGGGGCCCTGGGCACGAACGGTTACGGCGCGCACATCAACCGGGGCGGCGCCGCCGTGCTGGAAGTCGTGCTGACCTTCCTCTTCGTGCTGGTCGTGCTGGTGGTGACCAGTCGGAGCGAGAATCCGGGCACCGCCGGACTGGCCATCGGGTTGGCCCTCGCCGCGACCCAACTGGTGGGCGTGACGCTCACCGGCGCGGCGGTCAACCCGGCCCGCGCGTTCGGCCCGGCGGTCTTCGAGGGCGGTGCAGCCCTGCGGCAGCTCTGGGTGTTCATCGTCTTCCCGCTGCTCGGCGGGGCGCTCGCCGCACTGGTCGCACCAATGGTCATGGGGGCGCAGCGGCACTACTGGGGTGGCCACGAAAAATCGGTCGGCGGGCCTAAGTAGCCCAGACGGCAACATCTTTCGCCCGAGGGCCTTCTCCGGCGAATATCTCCGTGACAGCATCAGCGGATGCATCGCCGTCACTTTCCCCGCGCCCTCGCGCTGCTCGCGCTGGTCGCCACCGCAGCCACCGCCGGCGCGCCCGGTGCCACGGCCGAGTCGCCCACCGCCGCGACGACCCAGCTGCGCGCCACCATCGACACGATCCTCGCCGACACCCGGCTTGCCGGCGCACAGGCGTCGGTGGTCGTGGTCGACACCAGCACGGGACAGACGCTCTACGACCGCAACGGCGACCGCCGGCTGGTCCCGGCGTCCAACACCAAGCTGCTGACCTCGACGGCCGCCCTTGAGCTGCTCGGCCCGGGGCACCGCTTCAGCACCGACGTACGGGCCAACGGCAAACGCCGTGGGGGCCTGCTCCCCGGCAACCTCTACCTGCGCGGCGGGGGCGACCCGACAATGCTCGCCGCCGACTACGACGCGCTCGCCGCGCAGGTCGCCGCCGACGGCGTCCGGGTGGTCACCGGAAACCTGGTCGCCGACGACACCCGCTACGACCGCACCCGACTCGGCCCCGACTGGACCTGGGACGACGAGCCCTACTACTACGCAGCCCAGGTCTCCGCGCTGACCGTCGCCCCGAACACCGACTACGACGCGGGCACCGTGATCGTGCACGCCGCACCGGCCGACCGGGCCGGCGCCCCGCCGGTGGTCACCACCACCCCCGCCACCGGGTACGTCCGCGTCGACAACCGCGCCCAGACGGTCAGCGACGGCGAGACCTCGATCTCGATCGAGCGCGAGCACGGCGGCAACACCGTCGTGGTGACCGGTCAGATCGCCGTCGGCGACGAGCCCGCCAGCGACTGGGTCACCGTCTGGGAACCCACCGGCTACGCGGCCGACGTGTTCCGGGCGGCGCTGCACCGACACGGTGTCCGGGTGCTCGGCCAGACCGTGCTCGGCCAGCCCACCCCGGAGAGAGCACACCCGGTGGCGCGCCACGACTCGATGAGCCTGGGCGAGCTGATGACGCCATTTCTGAAGCTGTCCAACAACGGGCACGCCGAGGTGTTGACCAAGGAGATCGGCCGGGTGCTATCCGGCTCGGGCACCTGGACGGCCGGTATCACAGCGATCAGCGAGTACGTCGCCGACACCGGAATGGACACCGGGAGACTGCGCCAGCGTGACGGCTCAGGGTTGTCCCGGCGCAACCTGATCCCGGCGGCGGAGTTCGTCGACCTGCTGAGCGCCGTGCGCGCCGAACCGTGGTTCGCGACCTGGTACGCGGCGCTGCCGATCGCCGGCCAGCCCGAGCGGTTCGTCGGCGGCACCCTGCGCAGCCGGATGGTCGGCACGCCGGCCGCGGGCAACGTGCACGCCAAGACCGGCAGCCTGACCGGTGTCTCCGGGCTCTCCGGCTACGTCACCAGCGCCGATGGTCGACTGCTGGCGTTCTCCATCCTGCTGAACAACTACCTGACGGCGTCGGTGAAGTCGCTTGAGGACCAGATCGCCGTGGCGCTGGCCGGCTTCCGCGAGGGTGGTGCGTCGAGGGCACGGGTGGCCCCGCCGGCGGTGCCGGAGACGCCGCGCACCCCGGAGGGCGTCGAGTGCTCCTGGGTCAAACCGATCACCTGCTGAGCGGCGGCCGGGAGGCGCGAACGCGCCTCCCGGCCCGGCGAGCGCTCAGGCCGGACGGTCCGGTGGGGGGACCACCGCCGTCGGGTCACCACGTTCGATGAGCGCGGCGATCTCAGCGGCCCGCAGCCCGCGCAGCGCCAGCACCCGGGTGCCCCAGCGGTGCAGGCGGCACGGGTGTGGGCTGGCATCGTTGCGGCAGACGACACCACCGGACCACCGTCGCGGGGCGTGCACCACCACCGCCCGTACGGCGAACTGGGTGTCCTCCCCCGTCACGTACGGCGGCAGGGGAATGTCGCGAAGAACCTCCCCGGACGCTTCACCGATACCGGACGAAGCGGCACGACGGACGCGGTGGGCGGTGCTGCTACTCATCTCCGCTGCCTCCACACTGGATGGTCGGATGGGGACAGCAGAAAGTTACGACGCATTCGACAGTCGGCGACGGACAAACTGTCCCGCTGCCCCAATGCGCAGCGATCAGTCAGTCAGTCAACGCACCGTCACGGCCTGGAGGCCGACGTTGCCGCAGTGCTGCGTGAATACCTTCTCGACGGTCCAGTTCAGCAGCAGCCGGGCGCCCTTCGGCACCGTGAAACGGATGGTGAACTGGGCGCTCTGACTGGTGTAGGGATCTTCCAGTCGAGCGGTGCTGGCGGGCCCGCCGGTGGACAGCCGCGCTTCCAGTCGCCCCCGAGCCATCCAGATGCCGGCGTAGAGCTGGACCGTGCGCGGCTCGCCGCTGCCGGCGACGGCGAGGCTGAAACCGTTCCCGGCACCGCAGGCGTAGACGCCGTTGGAGCTGCCGTTCGTCGACCGCTCCGGAGAGCCGTCGGACCAGCGCACGTACTCCTGGTTGCCGTCCCAGCCGACCCGCCGCCCGGCGCCACCCCCGTCGATGATCTCGCCGGAGCCGGAGCGCTTGCGGTTCGTCGACCGGCCGCCGCGCTCTCCCCAGTGCACCCAGTCCCGGGCGCCCACGGCGGTCAGGTCGACGATGGCGGGCATCTCGCCCCGGCTCACCGTCAGCGTCGGCGCACCGGGCTTCGCCGGTGGCGGGGCCGGCGCGCTGGCCGACGGCGTCGGCGTCGGCTCCGGCGAGGGTGGGCGCTGGCGCGGACGCAGGCCGGGCGTCGCCGGCCCCGCCTCGCCGGTGCGCCCGTCGGCGGCCGGGAGACCGGGGGAACGGGCCCCGGCGGGCACGCCGCCCGGACCCGCCCGGTCGTCGTCCGGCGCCGGACCGGACCGGGTGGCGAGGTAAGAGATCAAGACCACCAGGCAGACGAGTACGGCGGCTCCCTCGACCGCCCAGCGTCGCCGCTGTCGGGCGCGGCGCAACAGGCTGCGGGTCACCCCGGCGGTAATGGCACGCGGACGGTGCCTCGGCGGCGCGTCGCCAGCCCTCGAACCAGCCCGCGTGCGGTCTTCGTCCGCCACCGACCCCTCCAACTCCGCCGCCCGGCCGTTTTGGACCGCCGAGGACCACACCATCCACTGTGGGCAGTTTCACGTTTATCCGGGCGTGGACGACACGCTAGATCCGGACCACCGGACGTGTCCAGCCCACAATGGGACGCTGTCGGACAACCCGGCCCGCCCGAACGGACACTTCGGCAGACCAGGAGCGTCTTTCCGGTCACCCGATCCGGAAGCCGAGCAGTTGCGCGACGACCACGGCCTGCTCGACGTCGATCACGGCACCGGCCCGTTCGACGACCGTCGGGTCCAGCGCGGTGAGATCGCTGCCCCGCAGGTCGGCGCCGCCGAGCCGGACGTTGGTCAGCTGTGCCCCGGAAAGATCGACACCGGTGACCGTAGCACCGGTGAGATTGGCCCTGGTGAGGTCCACCTCGCGCATGCGCACCCCGGTCAGCCGAACACCACGCAGGTCGGCACCGGGCAGCGCGACGAAGGACCAGTCGCCGCCGTCCACCGTCAACGGACGCAGATCACACTCGCTGAAGGTGCTGCCGACCAGCTTGCAGCCGGTGAACTCGGCCTCGAAGAAGTTGCACCGCCGAAAGACGCACCGGGTGAAGGCGGAGTCGACATGCCGGGAGGCGTTGAACGCCACGTTGCCGAACGTGCACCCGGTGAAGACCGCGCCTCTGCTCGCCGCCTCGGTCAGGTCCACCCCGAAGAACTCGCAACCCACGAAGTGCCGGTCGGTCAGCTCCTCGCCGTACCAGTCCTCGTTGCGGAAGGTCACGTCCTCGGTCAACTCCGGCATCCGGCCAGGCTAGTGGGGGCCGCCGACAGCCGACGGGCGGCGGGCCGGTGCCGGCCCCCTTCCGGTGGCGGCGTACCGGCGAGTAGGTTCGGCGGCGTGAGTGTGGCTCGGAGCAAGGACCCGGATCAGATCGGTTTCGACAGGGCGCGGCTGGCGCGGATCGATGAGCACTTCGGCCGGTACGTCGACGACGGCCGGCTGGCCGGCTGGCAGGTGGTGGTCACCCGTCGCGGCGAGGTGGCGCACTCCTCGACGTACGGGCTGCGCGACCGGGAGTCGGGCGCACCGGTCGAGGCCGACACCCTGTGGCGGATCTACTCGATGACCAAGCCGGTCACCTCGGTCGCGGCGATGATGCTGTGGGAGGAGGGCCGGTTCGAGCTGACCGACGAGATCAGCCGCTGGCTGCCCGAGTTCGCCGACCTGCGGGTCTACTCGAAGGGGTCGGCGCTCAAGCCGTACACAGTGCCGGCGGTCGAGCCGATCCGGGTCTGGCACCTGCTCACCCACACGGCCGGCCTGACGTACGGCTTCATGCAGACCTCGGTGGTCGACGGGCTCTACCGGGCCGCCGGCTATGACCTGTACCCGCCGGCGGACGTTGACCTGGCCGGCGCCTGCGCGGCCTTCGGCGAGCTGCCGCTGCTGTTCCAGCCCGGCTCGGCGTGGGGCTACTCCGTCGCCACGGACGTGCTGGGCCGGCTCGTCGAGGTGATCTCCGGGCAGAGCCTCGACGCGTTCTTCGCCGACCGGATCTTCGGCCCCCTGGGCATGACCGACACCCGCTGGTGGGTGGAGGGCGACGAGGCCGACCGGCTGGCCGCGCTCTACGTACCGGAACCGCGCAGCGGCCGGGCCGTCCGCTACAACAGCCTGGGGTCGCTCGCGTTCAGCAAGCCGGCGCTGCTCTCCGGAGGTGGCGGCCTGATCTCCAGCGCCGCCGACTACCACCGATTCACGCAGTTGCTGCTGCGCGGCGGCGAGCTGGACGGTGTCCGGCTACTCGGGCCGCGCACGGTGCGGTTCATGACCCGCAACCACCTTCCCGGCGGTCAGGACCTGGGCACCCTGTCCACCGGCGGCTTCGCCGAGACCACCCTGGACGGGATCGGCTTCGGCCTCGGCTTCGCGGTGGTCGACGACCCGATCCCCAGCCGGGTGCCGAGCAGCGTCGGCGAGTACTACTGGGGCGGGGTGGCCAGCACCGCGTTCTGGGTCGATCCGGCCGAGGAGATCACCGCGTTGCTGTTCACGCAGCTGATGCCGTCGAGCACCTACCCACTCCGCTCCCAGCTGCGCCAGCTCGTCTACGCCGCCCTGGTCGACTGACCGGCCGCCGGGGGCGGACGGACGGTCAGTCGGCGAGGCGGGCCGGGAAGCCACCGGTGGCGATCGGACCCCAATTGTCGATGGTGATTCGGATCAGCGACTTGCGCTGGCGCACCATCGCCGCCCGGTAGTCGTCCCAGTCCGGGTGCTCACCGGAGATGCTGCGGAAGTACTCGACCAGCGGCTCCAGTGCCTCGGGCAGGTCGAGCACCTCGGCGGTGCCGTCGATCTGCACCCAGGGGCCGTTCCAGTCGTCGCTGAGCACGCAGGCCGAGACCCGGGGGTCGCGGCGGAGGTTGCTCACCTTGGCCCGCTCGGGGTAGGTGGAGATGACCAGCCGCCCCTGCCCGTCCACCCCGGCGGAGACCGGGGAGGACTGCGGGCGCCCGTCGGCCCGGGTGGTCATCAGCACGACGCGGTGCCGCGGCCGGAGGAAGTCGAGCAGGCCGGCGCGGTCGACCCGGGTGTTCCTTGCGATGCTGCGTGCCATTCCCCGTTCCTACCAGGGCGCGGGCGCCGCGGGTTCAGCGGGTCAGCGGGGCCGGGCCGCAGCGCGGTGCACCGCCTGGGTGGGCACCCGGGGACGGCCGGACGGACGCCAGGCCCGACCGTTGGCGTAGATCACCCGAAACCCGAGGTACGACGCGAGCGGCGCCCAGTGGGCGGAGCCCATCCGCAGCTCAGCGGCATTGTGTCGCTGGCCGTTGGCGAGCACGTCGAGGAGCACGGTTTCGAAGGCCGCCGATTCGACCCAGTCGACCTCCCGGGTGAAACCGCAGATCAGAGCGGCTCCGGTGACCTCCAGGAACTCGCGCAGGACCGCGTCCGAGGCGCGCAGCACCGAGCAGCTGCCGAAATAGAGTCGCCGCCCCTCGGCGCGGCCGGCCATCAGCTCCGCCACCTCGTTCAACTCGACGGACTGCCAGTCGGTGAGGCAGAGCCGGCTCGGCTCGCCGTGCATGGCGAAGAAGCCGACCCGGTGGTCGGCGTACTGCTTGAGCAGCCAACGGTCCAGGAAGTAGAACAACTCGTCGCGGGTGGCCGCGTCCTTGTGGATGAAGCGGATCTTGCCCAGCCGCTCCAGCAGCTCCAGGGTGGGCAGCACCGAGCCCCGCTCGTTGAGGTCACGGTGCCACTGACCCTCGACGCAGAAGACGCCACCGCGTGCCACGCGCACCTCCGCCAGTCCGCCGTCCCGGGGCTGACGTTACCGGCCGTCATCGCCCCGGGAACATCACCCTCGGTGTGGCAGATTGCGACGTTCGGTGTGCTTGGCGGCAGGAGGGGTGATCGGCCGGGAATGGCTGTTTCGCAAATCAGCCGAATTCCCAGCCAATACCCAGGGACAGCGGATTGTGAGCACGATTCTCGTTAACCACCTCCAACGGCACTGATCAGTGCGAGGGTGGAAATCACGGGACTTCTCGGTCGATGTCCTGGTGCCACCCCATTCGCTCTCCTATCGGGAGGACTTCTGTGCGCGTAAACACCTTGAAGCGGGTCGCCGTCGCATTCGCCCTGGCGCTGCCCGGGGCCGCAATCGCCACGGTGGTCGCCGCACCGGCGGCGCACGCGGACGGCTGTTACACCTGGAACCGCACCCTGACCCAGGGGCGCTCCGGCGATGACGTCCGCCAGTTGCAGATCCGGGTCGCCGGGTGGGCCGGTAACCGGGACATCGTGGAGAACGACGGCCGCTACGGTCCGAAGACCGCCGCCGCGGTCAAGCGGTTCCAGCAGGCGTACGGGCTGCGCGCCGACGGCATCGCCGGCCCACAGACCTTCGCCAAGCTGTACCAACTCCAGGACAACGACTGCACACCCGCGCACTTCACCTACGGCGAGCTGGACAACGGGTGCGGCGGGAGCGGGTGGAGCGGCGGCCCGCTGTCGGCCAACCAGACCAAGCAGAACGCGCTGCGCACCATGTGGAAGCTGGAGGCGCTGCGCAAGAGCCTCGGCGACAAGCCGCTCAACGTGTCCAGTGGTTTCCGCAGTCGCGCCTGCAACAACCAGGTCGGCGGCGCGTCCGACAGCCAACACCTGTACGGCAACGCGGCCGACGTGACCTCACGGACATCCTCGCTGTGCCAGGTCGCCCGGGGCGCCCGCAACAACGGCTTCAGTGGGATCTACGGGCCGGGCTACCCCGACCACGACGACCACGTGCACGTCGACTCGCGTCGGGAGAACAACAGCGACAGCAGCTCGAACACGACGAGCTGGTCCGCCCCGGACTGCGGGGTCGGCAACTGAGCCACCCGCTCAGAGCGACGTCGGCCCGACGCGGAGGGGGAATCTTCGCGCCGGGCCGACGTCGTGTCGCCCCGGGTCGGTTGGGCGGAGGGGGTAGCGCGCTCAGCTCGCCCGGGGCCAGCGCGGCGCGGTGACGGGGGGAGTCACCGGCCGGCCAGCAGCGGTGGGCCGTACCCCCTGGGGGACGACCCGCGCGGCCTGTTGCCGCGACGGCCCGGTCGCCGTGAACGGGAAGGGCACGTGCACGAACGGATTGCCGTGCCGGATCAACGCCTCGATCTGCCGCTCGTTGAGCCCGTGTGTCTCCAACACCCGCCGCCCCCAACGGTGCAGCCGGCACGGGTAGGAGGCGCCGTCGTTGCGGCACAGCGGCCCCGTGGGCCACTCCTCGGCGGTGTGCACCACCACCGCCCGGACCGCGAGCCGAACATCCTCCGGGGTCAGAGTTGCCGGCATTGGCACCTCACCCAGTACCTGATCGATGGGATCCGTCGACTGCTCACCAACTCGCACGGCAGGCCTCCCGCAGTTCGGCAGCGGTACGGCGGACCCACCGCACCGACATCCTCGGCCATGGGTACGGCGGACACCCGACGAAAGTTCAATTCCGGTACGCGGTAAGCAGATCCTCCGCCGACAGGCCGGCGCGACGACCGTCAGACGAGGCCGGCGTCGTGCACGAGCAGCGCCACCTGGACCCGATTGTTCAGGTCCAGTCGGGTCAGCAGCCGGGAGACGTACGCCTTCACCGTCGCCACGCTCATGAACAGCTCCCCCGCGATCTCCGCGTTGGTCTGGCCACGCCCCAGCGCGACAGCCACCTGCCGCTCGCGCTCGCTGAGCCCGGTGAGCTGTCGCAGCGCCCGTTCGCGGCGCGGGTCCGGGCCGACCGGGCCGGGAGCGGCGGCGGTCACGTGGGCGATCAGCGTCCGGGTCACCGTCGGGGAGAGCGTCGCCTCGCCCGCCGCGACCCGGCGTACGGCGCGCACGATCTCCGCCGGCGGGGTGTCCTTGAGCAGGAAGCCGGCCGCCCCGGCGCGGAGCGCCCGCAGCACCTGTTCGTCGGCGTCGAAGGTGGTCAGCACCAGCACCTCCGGCGGGTGCGGTTGGGCACGCAGCGCCTCGGTGGCGGTCAGCCCGTCGACCCGGGGCATCCGGATGTCCATCAGCACCACGTCCGGGGCGTACGCGGCGACGGCCGCCGGCACCTCGCCGCCGTCGGCCGCCTCGCCGACCACTGTCAGGTCCGGCAGACCGCCGAGGATCATGGAGAGCCCGGCCCGGACCAACGCGTCGTCGTCCACGATCAGCACGCGCACCGGCGGCGCAGCCGCGCCGTCCGGCCCGGTCGCGTTCGGCGGCCCCGTCGCGCCGTCTGGGCTGGTCACGCCGGCCACGGCAGCCAGGCGGCGAGCCGGAAGTCACCGCTGTCGTCCCGACCGTAGGCGAGCCGCCCGCCGGCCAGGGTGACCCGCTCGCTGATGCCGACCAGGCCGGTGCCCGCACCCGGCAAGGTGTCACCCGCCGGTGCGCCGACCGGCCACCGGTTGCCGATCGCCACGGTCAGCCCGGCGCCCGGCCCACCGGCCACGTCCACGGTGACGGCCGCGCCGGCCGCGTGCTTGCGGGCGTTGGTCAGCCCCTCCTGCACGATCCGGTACGCGGCCCGGCCCAGCGCCGCCGGCACCTCCCCCGGGCTGGCGACGCTGTCGCTGACGTTCACCCGCACCCCGGCCGACCGCGACTCGGCGATCAGGGCCGGCAGGTCGGCGAGGGTGGGCTGCGGCGGCTCGGGGGCGTCGCCGGCACCGTCGTCCGCGGCGCGGAGCACCCCGATCACCTCCCGCAGATCCTGGAGGGCGGCGTGCGCACTGCCCCGGATCACCCCGGCGGCCCGGGCCACCTCGTCGGCCGGCGCGTCCGGGCGGAACTCCAGCGCACCCGCGTGCAGGCTGAGCAGCGAGATCCGGTGGGCCAGCACGTCGTGCATCTCCCGGGCGATCCGGGTGCGTTCGAGGTGGCGGGCCTGGGTGACCCGCAGCTGCTGCTCCGCCTCGGCCCGCTCGGCCCGCTCCCGCAACGACACGATCAACTGCCTGCGAGCCCGGACGAACATCCCCCAGGCCAGCACGGCGAAGCTGAGCACCACGCCCCACGACGCGGTCTCCCAGTACGACATGTGCGGATCCGGACGCACCCAACTGAAGACCAGGTTGGTGAGAAGGCCGGCGCCGGTGACCGCGATCGCGACGGCCGTCCGCCGATGCACCACCACGGTGAAGTAGAAGATCAGCAGCGGAATGGCGGAGGCCAGCGAGAACAGGGTCAGCGGTGTCGTGGCCACGATCAGCCCGAGCGGCCACCGTCGGCGCAGCCAGAGCAGCCCGCAGCAGACCAGACCGAGCAGCGCGTCCACGCCGGTCAGCCAGTCGGTTGGCAGCGGGATCGCCATCGCCGGATCCGCCGACAGGGCGTCCGCGGTGACGAACAGCACCCAGAGCAGGGAGAGCAGGAAGGCGATGCTGTCCACGATCCAGTCCCGGGTGGTGCGGCGCGGACGCCTACGCCCATGGTCAGCCGGCACCACCAGCTCCCCTGGCAGCAGCCAGGGGTGCTCCGGGACGGCGAGGCTGGTCACGACGCCCATGCTAGGCAGCCGACGGGCGACACGACCAGCTACCAAAGTCGAGATCCGATGATCGACCAAGGTCGACGCGGCACCGACCGGTGGCCGCAGCGGATGGCCAGGCGGAACGGGCAGGCTCAACCGCATGATCACCGTGGAGAACCTCACCAAGCGATACGGGCCACACCCGGCGGTGGACGACGTCTCGTTCCACTGCGAGCCGGGCACCGTCACCGGCTTCCTCGGCCCCAACGGCGCCGGCAAGTCGACCACCATGCGCATGATCTGCGGGCTCACCGCGCCGACGGCCGGCCGCGCCACCGTCTCCGGTCGCCCGTACCGGGAACTGCCCAACCCGGGACGGGAGGTCGGGGTGCTGCTGGACGCCTCCGCCCAGCACGCCGGGCGCACCGGCCGCGAGGCGTTGACGCTGTCCGCGTACACCATGGGGTTGGACCGGCGCGAGGTCGCCGCGAAGCTCGACCTGGTCGGGTTGAACGCTGTGGCCGCGAAGCGTCGGGTACGGGCGTACTCGTTGGGCATGCGCCAGCGCCTCGGCCTGGCGCAGGCGCTGCTCGGCGACCCGCGGGTGCTGATCCTCGACGAGCCGGCCAACGGCCTGGACCCGGAGGGGATCTTCTGGATGCGCGGCCTGCTGCGCGACTTCGCCGACCGGGGCGGCACCGTGCTGCTCTCCTCCCACCTGCTGCGCGAGGTGGAGGCGGTCGCGGACCGGCTGGTGGTGATCGGGGGCGGCCGGATCGTGGCCCAGGGCGACAAGAACGAGCTGCTGGCCGGCGGCGGCACAGTGGTCCGGGCTCGCGACGGCGCGGCGCTGCGCCGGGCGCTGGAGGTGGCCAACCTGAGCGCCGCCGACAGCTCCGAAGGGCTGCTCGTGCAGGCCGACGCCGAGGCGGTCGGCCAGGCCGCCGCGGATGCCGGCGTCGCTCTGGCCGAGCTGCGCCCCGCCAGCGGCGGTGGCCTCGAACAACTCTTCCTCACCCTGACCGCCGGCGAATCCACCAAGGAGGCCGTCCGATGACCACCACCACCGCGCCCGCCGACGGCGCGGTCGCGCCCCGGCAGCACACACCGGTACGCCGACCGTCACTGCTCCGCCTCACCGCCGTGGAGGTGCGCAAGCTCGTCGACACCCGGGCCGGTCGCTGGCTGATGATCACCATCGGTCTGGTCACCGCCGCGATCGTCACCCTCCAGTTGATCTACGCCGGGGACGCCGACCAGACCTTCCTCAACTTCTTCGTCCCCTCGCTGCTGCCGGTGTCGGTGCTGCTGCCGGTGCTGGGCATCCTGTCGATCACCAGTGAGTGGTCGCAGCGCACCGCCCTCACCACGTACGCCCTGGTGCCCCGCCGGGAGCGGGTGGTCGCAGCGAAACTGATCGCCGTGTCGCTGACCGCGCTCGCCTCGGTGCTGGCCAGTCTCGCCGTCGCCGCCGTCGGCACGCTGGTGGCGTCCGCCACCGGCGGGGCTGGCACCTGGGAGTTCGACTGGTCGCTGGTCCTGAACGCGGGGATCCTCCAGGTCACCAGCGTGTTGATGGGCGCCGCCTTCGGTCTGCTGCTGCTCAACCCGCCGCTGGCGATCGTCGGCTACCTGCTGCTGCCCACCCTGTGGGGGGTGCTCGGCGAGATGGTCAAGCCGCTGCGCGGCCCGTCCGAATGGCTGGACACCAGCAAGACCATGGAACCGTTGTTCAGCAGCGACGCCATCACCGGCGAGCAGTGGGGGCGGGTAGCGGTCTCCCTGCTGGTCTGGATGGTCCTCCCGCTGGCCGCCGGCCTGTTCCGGACGCTGCGCCGCGAGGTGTCCTGACCATGGACATGGCCGGCTACCGTCCGCGCACAGTGGTCAGCGGAGGCCCGCTGGAACTGGCGGTCCTGTGGGGTGGCTTCCCGCTGCTCGGGGCGGGCGCCGGATGGCTCCTCTCGGCGGCGACGGGCTGGCTCGCCCGGCTGCCCTGGGTGCCGTTCGGCGACCTCATCGAGTGGTTGGACCGGCTGCCCGAGCCGCAAGCCACCGCCGGCACCGTCGCGGTGGGCGTCATCGCCGGCCTGGTCATCGCCGGGATCGGCACCGCCGAACGGCTGATCGTCACAGTCGACGCGGCGCAGGTCCAGCTACGCCGCTCCGATGAGAACCGGTCCATCGCCCGGGTCGACACCCGGGTGGTCTTCCTCGCCGACAAGCACCTGGTGCTGCTCGACGCGGACGGCGCGGAACTGGTCCGGGAGTCGACGGACCTGCCGGCCGCCCAACTGGCGGCGGCGTTCCGGTCGCACGGCTGGGGTTGGGCGGACGACGACCCGCACCGGTCGGCGTACCGGCTGTGGGTTCCGGACCTGCCCGGGTTGCCGGCCGGCGCGGACGCGCTGCTGCGCGCCCGGGATCGGGCGATCCAGCGGGACCGCCGCGACGACGCCCGGGAGTTGCGCCGCGAACTGGGCCAGATCGGGGTGGTGCTGCGCGACGAGGGCAAGCGGCAGTACTGGCGGTTGACCACCCGGGCCCTCGCCCTCGGGCCGGAGCAGCCGACTTCGGCCGAGCGGGAGGCGGACGGGCGGTAGCGTCTGTCCCAGCAGACCCTGGGAGCCGCGCGATGACCGAACAGCAGCCGTATCGGGTGGTGTCCCGACACCCCGGCTTCGAGCTGCGTCGGTACCCCGCCCACCTGGTGGCCGAGATGCAGATCCAGGCGTCGTTCACCCGGGCGCCGATCGAGGCGTTCCGGCCGCTGGCCGCGTACATCGGTGGCGCCAATCGGGCCCGGCACCCGATCGGCTCCGCCGCTCCGGCGATGGCGGCGGCCAGCGGCTCGGAGAAGATCGCCATGACCGTGCCGGTGGTGCAGATCGAGGGTGAGTGGCCGGGCGCGTACCTGATCCAGTTCGTCATGCCGGCCACCTTCACCACCGCCACCCTGCCCGAGCCGGTGGACGCCCGGGTGCGGATCCGCGCGGTGCCGGCGCGGCTGGCGGCGGCGATGCGGTTCTCCGGACGGTGGACCGAGCAGGCGTTCAGCCAACGGGGCACCATGCTCGGCCGGTCGGTGACCGCTGCCGGGCTGCAACCCACCGGCGCCATCCGGTACGCGCGCTTCGACCCGCCGTGGAAGCCGTGGTTCCTGCGCCGCAACGAGGTAGTGCTGCCGGTCGTCGAGTGAGCTACCTGAGCTGCCGGCGATCTTCGACGCTCGGTCGCGCCAGCAGCACTGCCATTCCCAGCCCGGAGAGCAGCCCGGCCAGTGAGACCAGCAGATCGGAGTCGGCGGCGTGGATCGGGCTGTTGCCGGCCAGCGCGGTGAACGCCGCGCCGATCGGCAGCAGGATCATCATGGGGACGGCCGTGGCCACCAGGAACACCAACGGGCCTACCAACGCGAGGAGAGCGGCCAGGGCGTGGTGCCACCAGATCGGCCGGCCGCCCGGCCAGTCCCAGGCCAGCAGGGTGACCCCGGTGAGCAGCACCGCCCCGAGAGCGACCTCCGGCAGGAGTCGTGTCCCGGGCACTGTGGCACGGACCAGCCCGACACCGAGCAGCGCCATTACTGTGAGACCGACCGCCAGCCCGACCCGAGCCCGGGTGCGCGCCGGAGCCGCCGCCAGCGCGGCGCCGACAGCCAGGGCCACCAGCAGCGCCGCGGTGGCCAGGGCGCCCTGGTTCAGCTCCGGCTCCCGGTCGGTCGGTGACTCCATTGCGGCCGCCACCAGCGTCAGCACCCCGGCCACGCAGGCCGCGCCGGTCAGCACCCGCCGGTCGGCGGCCGGAGTCGTGCCAGGCTCCCGCGTCTGCGGGGTGCGGCGCTCCCACCAGAGCAGCATCGCCGCGACCACACCGAGCACCGCACAGCCGGCGACGGCGAGCAGCACCGTCGAGTCGACGCCGATCGGGTCGGCTCGGTCGATCGCCACGTCGGCGGCGATCCAGCAGCCGCCCAGCACCACCGCCGGGCCGCTCCACCGCACCTGACCCCGCCCAGCCAGCACCAACCCGAGCGACACCGCCATGATCGCCATGAACCGCAGGTCGCGCGCCCAGTAGGCGTTGTTGCCCGGCAGGCGCTCCGACCACGGGCCGAGCGGCTCGGTCAGCGGTTGCCAGTTGGTCATGCCGTACGCCCAGAGCGCGACGGCGGCGGCGGAGAGGAGCAGCCCGACCGGGCGCGCGGATCGCATCCGTGGACGGTAGCCGCACGATCGCCCTCGCGGGGACGCGGTCATCCGCCGACCGGTGAGCGGGCGGGACGGTGCCGCAGGAGCCGCCACGTCGGCAGCACACTGGCCAGCACCGCGAGCAGCAGGCACAGCCCCACCACTCCGGCGACCACCGCCCACGGCACCACCAGGTCGACGGGGGCGCCGACCTGCTCGGCGAGGCCGGCACCGATGCTGAGCAGACCGACGAACGCGACAGCCCCACCCAGCAGGGCGCCGATCAGGACGACCAGGGCGGACTCCGCCGTGACCAGCCAGATGACCTGCCGTCGGGTCGCCCCGGCCATCCGGATCAGCCGCAGATCCGCGGCCCGGCCGGCGGCGGCCAGCAGCAGCGTGTTGGCCACCGCGATGGCCCCGTAGCCGGCGGACACCCCGATCAGCAGCAGTGTGAAGAGCCAGACGAGGCGGTCCTCGGCGGCGTCCGCCTCGGCCGCCCACCCCGGGACGTCGAGGATCCGCGCCCCGACCGGCGGATCGATGCGATCCCGGACGTACACGGTGGACGTCAGCGCCGACGGGTCGTGCGCCCGCACCACGGCCCGGGGCACGAGCAGGTCGCCGGGGATCGAGGCGTCGTCGACCACGGCGACGACACGCAACGACACCGACGTCCCGTCGGCGAAGACCACCGGGTACGGCGCGGACGGCAGCTGGTTCGCCGAGGCGGTGACCACCACGGTGTCGTCACCCTTCAGGTCGTTCAGCGAGCCGGCGACGACGGTGAGCACCCGGTTCGCGGCGGCGAAGCTCTCCGGATCCACGCCGAGCGCGGTCATCGGCTGGTTCTGCGGCGACGTTCCGGGGTCGGCGCGGTAGACGGTGGTCGGCAGGAGGGCGGTGCCGCCGGTCGCGGCGACGGCCCGGTCGGACAGACCGGGCGCGCGGTCCGGCACGACGATCCAGCCGGCGTTCACGTTGTCCGCCCGACCTGCCGCGTACGCGGCGGTGGTGGTGCGCACCATCCCGGACACCAGCACCGCGAACGCGACAGTGAGCAGCACCGGCGCGGCGATGGCGGCGGTCCGCCGGGTAGCTGTCAACGCCCCGCCCCGGACCAGCATTCCTATCGCGCCACCGGGCCGACGCACCGGGGAACGCAGCAGCCACAGCAGCGGCCTGACCACCACCGGGGCGAACACTGTGGCGCCGGCCACCAACGCCATCACCGCGTAGAGCGCGTACTGCGCCCCCACCCGCGCCTCGTCGGCGGTCGCCGTGCCCAGGCTGAGCGCGGCCCCCGCCGCGAGGAGCAGCGCACCGGTGACGGCGCGCAGCCGGCCGATCGGTCGCTGTTCCACAGCGGCGTCGCGTAGCGCCTCCAGCGGGCGGACCCGCGCCGCTCGGCGGGACGCCGACCAGACGGCCAGCAACGCGATCACCGGCCCGGCGGCGAGCGAGACCGCGATCGGCCAGAGCTCGTAGCGGACCCGGAAGGTCGACGGTTCGTAGCCGACGTCGACCAGCAGCCGACCCAGCAGCGGGGCGAGCGCCGCGCCCACCAGCAGGCCGACGAGTCCCGCCGAGACGCCGACGGTGAGCGCCTCGGCGTACACCATGCGGCGGACCTGGCGTCCGGTGGCGCCGACGGCGCGCAGCAGTCCCAGCTCACGGCGGCGCTGCGCGATGGTGAACGCGAAGGTGGAGGCGACCACGAACACCGTGACGAAGCCGGCGAGGGCCGCCGTGGCGGTGAGCACCTGCATGCCGATCCACCGGGTACGGGCGTCGCCGCGCGGCTCCAGCGCGCCACGGGCGGCACCGGTGAGCACCCGTCCGCCGCCGCCGACGACTCCGCTGGCCGCCGTGGCGACCCGCTCAGGGTCGGCGCCCGGCGCGAGCACCAGCCCGATGGCCCGCACGCCGGGCGCGAGCGCGGCGGCGACAGCGTCCGCGACATGGACGCCGGGCCCGTCGACCAGGCCGGTGACGGTGTACGGCTCCGGGCCCGCCGCGGTCAGCAGGGTGACCGGTGCGCCGGCGCGCAGCCCGAGCGCGCTGTCGACGACCACCTCACCGGGCCGGCGGGGTGGCTCGCCAGCCGTGAGGCGCAGCCCACCCAGTTGGGCACTGGACCAGCCGTGCCCCTGGTAGGCGTCCTCCCGCCGGGTGTCGGCGGCGTAGGGCCGGCCGTCGACGAGCGGCTGCGCGTAGAAGGTGCGGTCCGGCACCGCCGCCACCACGTCCGGCAGGCCGGCCAGCCTACCGACGAACTCCGCCGCAGTGGCGGCGGACCAGGGCCGGGTCGGCACGAAGTCGTCAGCGGACGCACCCGCCTCGGGGCTCTGCACCACTACCGCCGCCCGCGCCAGCCGGTCCGGCACCTGCGGGCGGCCGGAAGCGAGCAGCAGGGTGGCCGCCGCGACCAGCGTGACCCCGATGGCGACGGCCACGAACGCGCTGGCCGACCGCCGGACGCTCAGCACGACGACTCCGCGACGGTTTCCCGCTCGGCGATCCGGGCGGCGACGGCGGCGGCGGTGATTCCGCCGGTCAGCTCGTCGACGACACGGCCGTCGGCCAGCAGGAGGACCCGGTCGGCGTACGCGGCGGCGGCGGGATCGTGGGTCACCATCACCACGGTCTGACCGTGGTCGTCGACGAGCGCCCGCAGCAGCCGGAGCACCTGCCGGGACGACGAGCTGTCCAACGCCCCGGTCGGCTCGTCGGCGAAGACCACCGCCGGGCGGCTGATCAGCGCTCGGGCCACGGCGACGCGCTGCTGCTCTCCGCCGGACAGCTCGCTCGGCCGGTGCCCGGCCCGGTCGGCGAGGCCGACGGCGTCGAGAGCGGCGGCGACGTCCCCGGCCGGCGGGCGGCGGCGGGCCAGGCGCGTCGGCAACTCGACGTTCTGCGCGGCGGTCAGCGTGGACACGAGGTTGAACGCCTGGAACACGAAGCCGATCCGGTCCCGCCGCAGCCGGGTCAGCTCGTCCTCACCGAGGTCGTTGAGGCAGGTGCCGTCGATCGTGACGGTCCCCTCGGTCGGGCGGTCCAGCCCCGCCGCGCAGTGCAGCAGTGTGGACTTCCCCGAGCCGGAGGGGCCCATCACCGCCGTGAACGTGCCGCTCGCGAAGCCGGTGGTCACGCCGTCGAGCGCCGTCACCCGCCGGGTTCCGGTGCCGTACACCGCGCGCAGCCCCGTCAGGGTCACCGTGTGTGTGGTCATGACCGTTACGGTGCCGAATGCCGGGGGTGCGGCGCGTCGTGCCGGGGCGGGCACTTTCCGGCCCTCCCCAGGGTGGAGTCGGCGGTCCGCAACCGCCGGCACGTCGTCCTGAGGGATGACCACCCGCAGGCGGACGCGGCCAACCCGGCCGGCCGCTACCGTTCGACGCGTGACCGCTCTCCTGCTGACCCGACGGATGCGGCCGGTGGACCTGTACAGGGTGGACGTCCTGCTGGCGGTGGCCGTCGGTGGGCTGCTCTGCCCGTACGCGGCGCTGGAGTCGCCGCTGCACGGCGGCGTACGCGAGCCGCTCTGGGTGTCGGTGCTGGTCGGGATGGCCATCGGGTTGCCGTTGGCCGTCCGGCGACGGTGGCCGATGGCGGTGGCCGTCGTGATCAGCTCGATCACCACAGTCGCCCTGATCACCGGCGTGATACCCAACTTCGCGGCGGCCGCGCCGGCGTTCGCCATCGGCCTGTCCTTCTACACGGTGGCAGTGGCGACGCCCACCCGCCGGTCAATGCTCTGCGCCGCCGGTTGTCTGGCGCTGGTGAGCGTCGGCCTGGTGCTGACCGCGGGCGACCTCTGGTCGCGGACCGGCGCGGTCGCCTACGCCGCCGTCATGGTCGCGCCAGCCTGGGTGATCGGTTGGCTGATCCGGGAGCGACGGGCCCTCGCCACCCGGCAGAGCGACCAGTTGGTCCGTCAGGCCGCCACCGAGGAGCGGTTACGGGTGGCCCGTGAGCTGCACGACGTGGTCGCGCACACGCTGAGCCTGATCGTGGTGAAGGCGGCCGTCGCCAACCACGTCGCCGAGGCCGACCCCCGCGAGGCGGGCGCCGCGCTCCGGGTCATCGAGGAGACCGGCCGCACCGCGCTGACCGACGTGCGTCGGGTGCTCGGCGTGCTGCGCGAGGACAGCCCCTACTCGCCGACGCCCGGGCTGGACGAGTTGCCCCTCCTCGCCCGGCAGGCGGCGATCGGCGGCGTCGACGTGCAACTCGACGTACGGCGGGACGAGCCGGCCGGCCCGGTGCCGGAGTCGGTGGGCCTCGCTGTGTACCGGATCGTGCAGGAGGCGGTGACGAACGTGGTGAAGCACGCGGCGCCGGCCGCCTGCCGGGCTACGGTGACCGTCCTGCCCGACGAGGTGCGGGTGGAGGTGACCGACGACGGCCGGCGGCCGGTCCTGCTCGGCGGGGAGGGGCACGGGTTGATCGGCATGCGGGAACGGGTGGCGTTGCACGGCGGGGAGTTCCGCGCCGGCCCACGCTCCGACGGTGGCTTCGCGGTGACGGCCAGCCTGCCCTACCGGGTGACCGCGTGATCCGCGTGCTGATCGCCGACGACCAGGCGTTGCTGCGCGGCAGTTTCCGGCTGTTGGTCGACCTCAGCCCGGACTGCACCACAGTCGGTGAGGCGGGCACGGGCGTGGAGGCTGTCGCGTTGACCGAGCAGCACCGACCGGATGTGGTGCTGATGGACGTCCGGATGCCGGAGATGGACGGCATCGAGGCGACCCGGCGGATCTGCGCCGAGCCGGCGACGGCCGACACCCGGGTCATCATCCTGACCACGTTCGACCTCGACGAGTACGTCTACGGTGCGCTGCGCGCCGGAGCCAGCGGGTTCCTGCTCAAGGACACCCCACCCGCGGACCTGCTGACCGGGATCCGGGTGGTCGCCGCCGGGGAGGGGCTGCTCGCGCCGACGGTGACCCGCCGGCTGATCGACGAGTTCGCCCGGCAGCCGGAGCCGACCCGGCCGCTGCCCCGGCAGCTCGACGGGGTGACCGATCGGGAACGGGAGGTGCTCGCGCTGATCGCCCGGGGCCTGTCCAACGCGGAGTTGGCCGCGCACCTCAACCTCAGCCAGGCCACCGTCAAGACGCACGTCGGGCGGCTGCTGACCAAGCTGGCGGTGCGCGACCGGGCGCAACTGGTCATCGTCGCGTATGAGACGGGCCTGGTGGGGCCGGGCGGCCTACGCTGAGCCGGTCGGCCACACCCGAGGAGGAGCCATGACCCGATACGTCGCCCTGCTGCGCGGGGTCAACGTCGGTACCACCCGGCTGGCGATGGCCGATCTGCGCCGCATCGTCACCGACCTCGGGCACGAGGACGTCAAGACGTACCTGCAGAGCGGCAACGTGGCCTTCGGCAGCACGGTGCGCGACGCGGAGAAGCTGGCCGCCGGGATCGCACGGGCGCTCACCGACGAGCTGGCGTTGACAGTGCCGGTGCTGGTGCGCAGCGGCCGGGAGTTGGCGGCGATCGCCGGCGGCAACCCGTACGCCGATCGAGAGGACGACCCGACGCGACTGCTGGTGGCCTTCCTCGCCACCGCACCGAAGAAGTCCACGGTGGACGCGCTGGCCGTGCCCGGTGGCGAGAACGTGTCGTTCACTGTGACCGGCCGGGAGGCGTTCCTGCACTACGTCGACGGCGGGTACGGGCGGTCGAAGTTCACGAACGCGTACCTGGAGAAGAAGCTCGGTGTCGTGGCCACCTCCCGCAACTGGAAGTCGGTGCGGGCCTTGGCGGAGATGACCGCCTCCTGACCGGGGTGGGGGTCGCGGCTCGGCGACCCCCACCGTCGCTGCTCAGAAGTGGTACGCGGTCTCGTACTCGGGCACCAGCACCCGGCTGCGCGGCGAGATCCGGCGCACCGCAGCGATCATCTCGTTCAGCCGGGTGCGGTCGGTCGGGGCGACCGGCGGCGGGTTCTGCAACGCCGTCTCGAAGTTGTCGTAGTGCACCGGCACCACGACCTTCGGGTAGTCGAGGCCGGCCAGCAGCCGGGGCAGGTAGTCGCCGGTGGTGGTGGCGTTCTGCATGGCCACCATCGCCACGTCGGGCGCGAGCCCGGTGAGGTTCCGCTCGGCGACGTCGCTGGCCCCGGTGAAGTAGACCGACGGCCCGCTGTCGACCCGCAGCAGGTAGCCCAGCGTGTCGCCTTCCGGCAGGTCGGCGATGGTGGCCGGCTGCGGCGGCGGGCTCACCCGCACCCCGGGGAAGGCCACCGAGTACGACGGGTTGCGGCTGTGCAGCGAGCCGACCACCTCGACGCTGTGGTCGCCGAAGTCCAGCACCTCTCCACCCTTCACGGCGCTGAGCTGCGTCGACGGCAACCCGTAGGCCAACCCCAGGTGGTACGCGGTCAGCGTGCCGAACACCCGCGCGCCGGTGCGCTTGGCGATGTACGGCACGTCCATGAAGTGGTCCCAGTGGGTGTGCGTGACCAGCACCGTCATGGCCCGGTCGACGCGCGGGTCGATCACGTCGGTGCGCACTGTCAACGCCGTGTCGGTCTTGAACGGCCCGGTGAACAGCCCGGTGTCGATCCGGCTGAGGAACGGGTCGACGAGAACGGTGCGGTCACCGATGTCGACGCGCCAGCCGGCCGTACCCCACCAGCGGAAGCTGACCGCGCCCTTGCGGCGAGCGGTGGGCGTGGGCGCGGCGGTCGGGGGCGCGGCCTGGGCCGGGCTGGCGACGCCGGCGGCGAGGCCACCGGCGGAGACCAGTGCTGTGGTGGCGGCGGCGTCGCGCAGAAAGCGTCGGCGGTCGAGACTGGGCATGCGGATCTACTCCCCGTGGTCGGGCGATGTGTCGACCACGAGCCAACCAGCGGCACCGGGCCACGGTCCAAGATCAAGGGCCGTCGGCTTCGATACGCCAGCGGATATCGGTCCTGCTCGGAGGGGGTGCGGCGACTCCCGAACGGGCGCGAAATCAGTCGCCGCGCAGCGCCTCGACGGCCGTCCGGGCGGCCTCCCCCATCGCCAGGTCCACGTCGATGCGGCGCGGGGTCAACTGTTCGGCGCGGGCGAAGACGGCGATCGCGTACCGGCCGCCGTCGGGGTATTCGGCGACCCCGGCCTCCAGGTGGAACCCGGGCAGGGTGCCGGTCTTTCCGGAGACGCGGACGCCCGGCGGGAACCCGGCCGCCAACCGGGTCCAGAAGATCTGCCGGGCCATCCAGGTGCGGACCATCGCGCAGGCCGCCGCCGGCCCAGCCTCGTCCCGCCAGATCAGCGTGAGCAGCCGGGTGATCTCCCGGGCGGTGCTGGACGTGGTGTGCGCGGGGTCGAAGACCCGCATGGCCCGGACCCGGTCCGCCGGCAGCGTGGGGAAGATCCGAGCGAACTCCGCCTCGGTCCGGGCGCCCACGTCGGCGAGCATCATCTCGACCAGTTCCCGAGGGCCACCGAGGATCTGGGTACGGGTCAGCCCCAGCTCGACGGCGAGCATCGGCAGCAGGTCCGGGCCGACCCGGCGCAGCAGCAGGTCGGCGGCCGTGTTGTCGGTGACCGACATGGCGAAGTACGCGAGGTCGCGCAGCGACACCTCGGCGTCGTCGGTGCACCCGGCCAGACCCCACCCACCGAGCCGGTCGCCGGCGGTGACCAGGACCCGCTCGGTCGGGTCCAGCTGACCGGCCTCGACCTGCCGGGCGAACTCCAGCACCAACAGGATCTTGAAGATCGAGGCGATCACCACCTGCTCGTCGGCCCGCACCCCGACCTCACGAAGAGCGCCACCGACCGGTCCGCCGCCCTCGACGGCGTTCAGGTCGACGGCGTCCAGGTCCACGACGTGCAGGCTGGCCGTCACCCCGACAGCGGCGAAGATGGCCCCGATGCTTTCCTCCACGTCCACGCCAGCACGGTATCCAGCACCGCAGTGGCCGCGCTGGCGTAGGGTCCCGGCCGTGGATCTGCTCCGGCACCTGCGGCACTTCGTGGTGGTCGCACACGAACTGCACTTCGGCCGGGCCGCGGAGCTGCTCGGGATGGCCCAGCCGCCGCTGAGCCAGTCGATCCAGCGGCTGGAACGGGAGCTGACTGTCGAGCTGTTCGACAGGTCCCGCCGCCAGGTACGCCTCACCACCGCCGGTGAGCTGCTGCTCGGCGAGGCGGAGGAGTTGCTCGCCGGCGAGGGTCGACTCCGCAGCCTGATGGGGCAGATCCGCGCCGGTGAGCTGGGCGTACTCCGGGCCGGGGTGCCACCAGAGACGCCCGCCGTGACGCTGCGTTCACTGCTGGACGGGCTCACCACCCGGGCGCCCGGCCTGGACGTGGAGCTGCACGAGCTGACCACTGCCGAGCAGGTGCGGATGCTCACCGAACGGACCCTCGACGTGGGGCTCGTGCATCACCCGGTGGCGGCGGACGGGCTGCGCTTCGGCGCTCCGGTCGACGTACCCCTGGGGGTGCTGCTGCCGCGCACCTCGCCGCTGGCCCGCGGCCGCGAGGTGACGCTCGCGTCGCTGGCCGGTCTGGATCTGGTGGCCGCGCCGCGCGCCACCGCCCCCGGCTGGCACGACCACCTGCTGGCGGTGTGCCGGCAGCACGGTTGGCGTCCAGCCCGGGTGCGTCCGGCCCGCAACCCGGAGTTCCTCTTCGGGCTGGTGCTGGCCGGAGGCGGGGTGGCAGTGGAACCGGCGGCGGTGGCCCGCCGGGAACCCCGGATGGCCTGGCGGCCGATCAGCGACGCGCCGCTGGCCAAGCGCACGTCGGCGGTTTGGCCGGACCGATCGGCGCACCCGGCGGCGGCGATGTTCGGCCAACTCGCCGCGGAGGTGCTGGCCGACGCCGAGCCCACAGCGCCCGCGCCGCCCGCGACGTCGGTGCCGGCGGCACGGCCGTGGCCTGTGCTGTTCGACACGACCGGGTGAACCGACGCGCCGTTGCGTTCGTCACCCCCGGTTGGGCGGTGGATCGTCCACAGACCCGGGTATGGATGACAGGTAACGATGACGCGAAGGAGCCGCAGTGGCACTCACGATTCCCGACATCAGCCTGAACGACGGCACCACCATTCCGCAGCTTGGCTTCGGGGTGTTCCAGATCGAGCCGAAGGACACCGTCGCGGCGGTGACCACCGCCTTTGAGGTGGGCTACCGGCACATCGACACCGCTGAGATGTACGGCAACGAGGCCGAGGTCGGCGAGGCGGTACGCGTGTCCGGCCTCGACCGGAGTTCGGTCTACGTGACCAGCAAGCTGAACAACGGCTTCCACCGCCCCGACGACGCCCGCAGGGCGTTCGACTCGACGCTGGCGGCGTTGAAGATGGACTACATCGACCTGTTCCTGATCCACTGGCCGCTGCCGACCCTGTACGACGGCGACTACGTCTCGACCTGGAAGGTGCTGGAGGAGTTCCAGCGCGACGGCCGGGCCCGCTCGATCGGCGTGTCGAACTTCCAGGTGTCGCACCTGGAGCGGCTGGCCGCCGAGGCGAGCGTCGTGCCGGTGGTCAACCAGATCGAGGCGCACCCGTACTTCGGCAACGACGAGGTCCGCGCCTACGGCCGTGAGCACAACATCCTCACCGAGGCGTGGTCGCCGATCGCGCAGGGCAAGGTGCTCGACGACCCGACGGTTGTCGACATCGCCGGGCAGCTCGACCGGACCCCGGCGCAGGTGGTGCTCCGCTGGCATGTGCAGCGCGGCGACATCATCTTCCCGAAGTCGACCACCCCGAAGCGGATCGAGGAGAACACCCGGATCTTCGACTTCGAGTTGGACGACGCGGCGATGGAGCGGATCACCGCGCTGAACAAGGGCGAGGCCGGCCGGCAGGGCCCGAACCCGGACACCTTCGCCTACCTGCCCAACTGACCTGACCCGCCGAGGGGCGGGCGCCGCCGCGGTGGCGCCCGCCCCTCCCCCCGGGTGGCGACCCCCCTGGTCAGACCCGGCCGACGGAGTCCTGGTTCTGCAACACCAGCCACCGGCCGTGCTGGTAGGTGTAGCTGACCCCGATCAACAGCGGCACGCTGGTGCCGGTGGCCGGCACCGCGTAGACGGAGTCGAACAGCACGAAGCCGGTCCGGCAGCCCACCACTGTCTGCTTCGCCACGCTGAAGGACTGGGTCCACGAGTCGTCGGCGAAGAACCCGCGCAGCCAGTCCACGGTGGCCCGTTTGCCGTCGAGCACCTCACCGTCGGAGGCGAAGACCGAGGTGACGTCGGGGTGCAGCAGCGCGGCGAAGCCGTCCAGGTCGCGCCGGGCGGTGGTCTCCACGTACGCACGGACGGCGCGGTCGAAGGCGCGCTCGCAGCCGCGGGCCGCCGCGTCCCCGGTTGTGGTGTCGCCCGGACCGGGGGTGGCGGCCGACACCGCGGCCGGAGCGGCGGCGAGCAGGCCGGCGGTGAGCCCGAGCAGCGCGATCGTGCGGCCGAGCCGGCCGGCGGGACGGGCGGAGGCGGGTGGACGCATCGGGTTCTCCTTCGGACGAGTGGTTGTGCCGTCGCAGCCAACCCGGCCTGCCACCCAGTCGGCCAGTGATTCGAACCAGCTCGAATGCGGACGGCACATCGACGCCACCGCTTGTACGATCCGCGCTGTGATGGTCGCGCATCTGGACGGCCCGAGCCTCGCCCGGCTCCGGTTGGCGATCTCGCCGGCCTGGGAGGTGACGTCCTGGCTGCGGGCCGCACTCTCGCGGTTCGGGCATCCGGTGCACGGCGATCCCGGTCCGGCCGCCCGCGCCGCGCTGCGGCACCCCGACGTGGCCCTGGTCGCGGAGCTGGTGATGCCGCCCGGCCGGCTCGGCTACACGCCGGACCTGCTCACGCCGAAGCCGCCGCTGGGGCCGCTCGACGCGGCCTTCGACCAGCAGCTGTCGGCCACGGCGGCGACGCCCGCCGACGAGGTGGCGGCGCAGGTGAACGAGCGGTTCCCGACGGGCCCGATGCCGGTGCGGGTCCGCGCGGCGGTCGAGGACGGCACCCTCGCCCGGCGGGTCACCGACGGGCTGCGGCACTTCTGGCGGGCCGCGCTCGCCGAGCAGTGGCCGGCGGTGCGGGCCACGCTGGAGGCCGAACTGGCCGTGCGGGCCACCGCGATGGCCACCGCCGGGGTGGGCAGCATGCTGAACGGCCTGCACCCGAAGGTCGGCTGGACCGGCAGGTCGCTGACCATTGACAGTTCGTACCGGATCACCACAGCACTGACCGGTGCGGAGTTGGTGCTCGCGCCGTCGGCGCTGGCCTGGCCCCAGGTGTCCACCCAGCTTTGCGACGAGGGCAACGCCGTGCTGGTCTACCCGGTCGGCGCCGGGCCGGCGGAGCAGCGTCGGGCGGGTCGGCTCGGCGACCTGGTTGGTGCGAGCCGGGCGGCGATCCTGGCGGACCTGGACGTGCCGCGGTCCACCGGGCAGCTCAGCGAGCGGCACCGGCTGGCCCCGGCCACCGTCTCCTACCATCTGGGGGTGCTGCTGCGCTCCGGCCTGGTGGTGCGCACCAGGGAGCGGCACAGCGTGCTCTACCGGCGGTCCGACCACGGGGACGGGCTGGTCGGCTGCCGGCCAGGTCAGGGCGCGACGCGCTCGGCGAGCCGGCGGAACACCGCCTGAGTGGGCGAGCCGGGCTCGGGGACGTAGACGATCATCCGCTGGTCGGTCTCCGGAACGTGCAGCACCCGGCACTCGAACTCCAACGATCCCAGCTCGGGGTGCGGCACCCGCTTGACGATGGGGCGGCGCTCCTCGACATCGTGCTCCGCCCAGAGCCGCGCGAACCTGGGCGAGGTGCCGAGCAGCTCGGTGACCAGCTCGCGGATCGCCGGGTCGGCCGGGTAACGGCCGTAGGCGGCCCGCAGGTCCGCCACTGTGCTGCGGACGAAACAGATGGTCTCGGCGTCGGTCCAGTGGCTGTCGGCCACCGGACGCCGGAAGGTCCAGCGGATCATGTTGCGGTCCGCGTCCGGCACGACCGAGAGGTCGCCCATGAAGTACGTGGCCAACCGGTTCCAGGCCAACACCTGGTACGCGGCGTCGACGAGGTACGCCGGAGTCTCAGTCATCGCGTCGATCAGGTGCCTCAGCCCGGGGGTCACCTCCCGGCTCGGCCCGCCGGCCGGCAGCGGATTCTCCCCGGCGATCCGGAACAGATACTCGCGCTCGTCCCGACTGAGCAGCAGCGCCCGGGCCATCGCGGCGAGCACCTGCCGCGACGGGTGCGGCCCTCGGCCCTGCTCCAGCCGGATGTAGTAGTCGATCGACATGCCGGCGAGCTGGGCGACCTCCTGTCGGCGCAGCCCGGGGGTGCGTCGGCGTTCACCCTCGGGGAGCCCGACCTCGGCGGGCCGCAACCGGGCGCGGCGGGTACGCAGGAACGCCGCCAGTTCGTCACGCCGCAACCCGCTGCTCGTCATGCCCCCAGCATGCCTCTGTGCGGGCCGGCGAAGGTGGTACCGCCGGTCCCAGCCTCGGCCCGTCTCTCCCCGGGCGCGGCCAGCCCGGCGAGGCTCGACGGCATGACGAACATGACCGCCCTGATCACCGGGGCCAACAAAGGGATCGGCTTTGCCACCGCCCGGCAGCTCGGCGCCCTCGGGATGACAGTGCTGGTGGGCGCGCGGGACGCCGAGCGGGGCCGGGCAGCGGAGCGGCAGCTGCGCGACGGCGGCGCGGACGCGGTTTTCGTGCCGCTCGACATCACCGACGCCGAGTCGGTGACGGCCGCCGCCAAGCGGGTGGAGGCGGAGTACGGCCAACTGGACGTGCTGGTCAACAACGCCGGCATCATCCTCGCCGACGGCGCGCGAGGGCTGCCCAGCGAGACGACAGTGGCGACGCTGCGCCGGCTGTACGAGACGAACGTCTTCGGGGTGGTGGAGGTGACCAATGCTCTGCTGCCGCTGCTGCGCCGGGCACCGGCCGCCCGGATCGTCAACGTGTCGAGCGAGGTTGGCTCGATCGCGGTGATGACCGACCCGAACGGCGCGCTGTTCGAGCTGACCTCCGTGCCGTACCCGTCGTCGAAGGCGGCACTGAACATGCTCACCGCGATGTACGCCAAGGAGCTGCGGGACACCCGGATCAAGGTGAACGCGGCGAACCCGGGCTACTGCGCCACCGACCTCAACAGCAACAGCGGCTTCCGCACCGCCGAACAGGGCGCCGAGGTGAGCGTGCACCTGGCGACCCTGCCGGCCGACGGGCCGAACGGGCTGCTGTGGGGCTTCCAGATGGACGCCGGCGGTGGGTACGGCGTGCTGCCCTGGTGACTGAGCGCTTGACCTGGAGTGCGCTCCAGCCGGCACTGTGACTCGTGCGCCCACCGGTAGGGCGCACGAGAGGAGACCCCCATGCGGTACCGCACGATCGGCGCTGACCCGGCGACCCGGCGCGAGGTCAGCGTGCTCAGCCTCGGCGCGATGCTCTTCGGCAGCGCCACCGACGAGGCCACCTCGTACGCGATCCTCGACCGATACGTCGAGGCCGGCGGCACATTCATCGACACGTCGGACAACTACGCCTTCTGGGTGGACGGCGGGCAGGGCGGGCAGAGCGAGGAACTGCTCGGCCGATGGCGGCGCAGCCGGGGCGTCGGCGCCGAGATCGTCATCGCCACCAAGCTGGGCGCCCGACCGCTGGCCCCGGGGACCAGCTACCTCGACAACGCCGAGGGTCTCTCCGCCAAGGTGATCCGCGAGTCAGCGGAGCGCAGCCGGGAACGGCTCGGGGTGGAGCGGCTGGACCTGCTCTACGCGCACATCGAGGACCGGACCGTGCCGCTCCAGGAGACCGTGGAGGGCTTCGCCGAGCTGGTCGCCGAGGGCACTGTGGGTCTGTTGGGCGCCAGCAACCACCGGGCCTGGCGGGTGGAGCGGGCCCGCTCGTTGGCCGCCGCCGCCGGTTTGCCCGGGTACGAGGTGCTCCAGTACCACCGCAGTTACCTGCCGAACCGCACCGACCTGGTCAGCGACCTGGACCCGGACGGCGAGCCGGGCGGCGTCAGCGGTGACCTGCTCAGCTATCTGCGTGCCGATCCCGAACTGACCCTGGTGGCGTACTCGCCGCTGCTCAAGGGGGCGTTCACCCGGGCGGACAAGCCGCTCAGCTCGGCGTACGACCTGCCGAGCGCGCCACGGCGACTGGCCGCGCTGCGGGAGGTGGCCGGGCAGAGTGGTGCGACTGTCAACCAGGTGGTGGTCGCCTGGTTGCTGGGCGGTGAGCTGCCGTCCATCCCGCTGGTGGGCGCCTCGTCGGTGGCGCAACTGGAAGAGAGCCTGGCAGCTGTCGACCTGGAGCTGACCGCCGAGCAACGGCACCGCCTCGACACCACCTGGTGACCTGTCACCGGCCGCCCCGCCGACCTCAGCTCCCGGTCGGTGGGGCGGTCAGGTCGAGCTGCCAGTCGTTGGCCCGCATCATCTGCCCCGGCGGGTACTCGAAGCCGGTCTCGCCGAGCAACGTGAAGCCGGCCTTGCGGCACACCGCGTTCGAGGCGGGGTTGTCGACCGAGGGATAGGCGTGGGCGTAGTGCCGATCCCGTCGGGCGCGAGCGACGTCCACCACCGCGCGCACCGCCGCGGTGGCCAGCCCCTGCCCCCGGTACGCGGGCAGCACCGCCCAGCCCATCTCGTACACCGGCTTCTCACGCCACTCGCGGGCCCAGTAGCCGACGCTGCCCGCCCGTGCCCCGTCCGGCAGCACCAGCGTGAACATGCAGCCCTGCCCGGTGCCCGGGAAGTGCACGTACCGATCGTGCCGGGCGAGCACCTGCTCGTCGGTCTCCGGGCCGCCGGTGTGCTTGCGGGTGTCCGGTGAGTTGAGCTGCCGCAGCAGGTCGAGGTCGTCCTCGTGCCACGGCTCGATCCGCACCTCTGCCATCCCGCTCCCCCATTCGTCGACGACCCCAGTCAAGCCGATCCCACCGACATTTCGCCCCGAACCGCGCCCGCTAGATCGGATCTAGCGGGCGCGTGTCGTCACCTCGCGCCTTCACTGTGGAAGGGAGGTGGCCATGACACAGTTGCGGATCGCCGTGATCGTCGGCAGCACCCGGGAGGGGCGGGTCGGCGACCGGCTCGCCCACTGGTTCGTCGAGCAGGCCGAGCGGCACGACGACCTGGCGGTGACGGTCGTTGACCTGACCGAGTACGACTTCCCGGCCACCTACCCCGCCGAGCCGACCGCGTCCATCCGGGCGTTCGTCCGCGAGGTGGGCCGGGCGGACGCGTTCGTCGTGGTCACCCCCGAGTACAACCACAGCTTCCCGGCACCCCTGAAACAAGCCATCGACTACGCGTACGACGAGTGGCAGGCCAAAGCGGTCGGCTTCGTGTCGTACGGCTGTCGGTCGACTGGCCTGCACGCTGTCGACCAACTACGTACCGTCTTCACCGCACTGCACGCGATGACGGTGCGCGACGTCGTCGGGATCGACCTGCTCGCCGGCGAGCCGACCGCCCAGTGCACCGACGAGCTGCAACGCGACGTCTGCGTCCTGCTCGACCAGCTGCGCTGGTGGGGTCTGGCACTGCGCGACGGCCGGGCGGCTCGGCCCTACGTCTCCTGAACACGTCCAACACGAAAGGTAAGGATCATGAGTAGACGCACCACCGGTCTGGCCATCGAGGCCGAGGGGCTCACCCGCTCATTCGGTGACACCCGGGCGCTGGCCGGCATCGACCTCCAGGTGCCCGCCGGCACCGTCTACGGCCTGCTCGGCCCGAACGGCGCGGGCAAGACCACAGCAGTCCGGGTACTCGCCACGTTGCTGCGACCCGACGGCGGCACGGCCCGGGTCTTCGGGCACGACGTGGTCACCGAGGCCGACAAGGTCCGTTCCCGGGTCAGCCTCACCGGCCAGTACGCCTCCGTCGACGAGGACCTGACCGGTACGGAGAACCTGGTGCTCCTCGCCCGCCTGCTCGGCCTGCGCAAGCCGGCCGCCCGGGAGCGCGCAGCGGCCCTGCTCGCCGCGTTCGGTCTGACCGAGGCGAGCGACCGCCAGGTGAAGAAGTACTCGGGCGGGATGCGGCGGCGCATCGACATCGCCGCCAGCATCCTGAACACCCCGGATCTGCTCTTCCTCGACGAGCCGACTACCGGCCTCGACCCGCGCAGCCGCAACCAGGTGTGGGAGATCATCCGGGCGGTGGTGTCGCACGGCACGACGGTGCTGCTGACCACCCAGTACCTCGACGAGGCCGACCAGCTCGCCGGCCGGATCGCTGTCGTCGACCACGGCCGGGTGATCGCGGAGGGCACCCCCGGTGAGTTGAAGTCGTCGATCGGCTCCGGCACCGTCCACCTGCGACTGCGTGACCCCGCTCAGCGCCCCGAGGCGGAGCGGGTGCTCCGGGAGGCGCTCGACGTGCCGGTGCAGCTCGCCGCCGACCCGATGGCGTTGACCGCCCGCGTCGGTGAGGCCGGCACCGACCTCGACGCCAGCGCCCAGGCCGCTCGCGTGCTCAGCGACCTGGCCCGCGCCGGCATCGTCGTCGACAACTTCTCCCTCGGCCAGCCGAGCCTGGACGAGGTCTTCCTGGCCCTGACCGACCACCCCGCCGTGCCGGCCGACGCGCACGACGACGAGCTGGAGGCAGCCCGATGAGCGACACCACGACCACCACCACCGAACGGGCACCGACCGTCTACGTGCCGTCCGCCGAGGCGCTGGCTACCGTGCTCGCGCCCGGCGCCCGACCGCCCCGGCCGAGCGCGCTGGGCGCGTCGCTCACCTTCGGCTGGCGGGCCATGCTGAAGATCAAGCACGTGCCGGAGCAGCTCTTCGACGTCACCGCGTTCCCGATCATCATGGTGCTGATGTTCACGTACCTGTTCGGTGGCGCCCTCGCCGGCAGCCCGCGCGAATACCTGCAGTTCTTCCTGCCCGGCATCATGGTGACCAGCGTCGTCATGATCACCATGTACACCGGCATCGGCCTCAACACCGACATCGAGAAGGGTATCTTCGACCGGTTCCGGACGCTGCCCGTCTGGCGTCCGGCCGCCCTGGTCGGCATGATCTTCGGCGACGTGCTGCGCTACATCCTCGCCGCCCTGGTGATCCTGGGCCTGGGGCTGGTGCTCGGCTTCCGGCCCGCCGGCGGAATCGTCGGGGTGGCCGTCGGGATCGGGCTGCTGGTGGTCTTCTCGTTCGCCTTCTCCTGGGTGTGGACGTTCTTCGGTCTGATCCTGCGTAGCGAGAAGTCGGTGATGGGGGTCAGCATGATGGTGCTGTTCCCGCTGACGTTCCTGAGCAACGTCTTCGTCGATCCGAGCACCATGCCCGGCTGGCTCCAGGCGTTCGTGAAGGTCAACCCGGTGACGCAGCTGGTGGCCGCGATCCGCGGGGCGATGAGCGGCGATTCGGACCCGTCGGCCACCATGTGGCTGCTGGCCTGGAGCGCCGGCTTCCTGGTCGTCTTCGGCACCCTGACCATGTACAGGTACAACCGCCGCTGACCCTGCCTCGGCCTGGTCGACGGGCGCCGCCACGGCTGTGGCGGCGCCCGTCGGTTGGCTGCGGGCCGGGTTGCCCCGGGCGATCACGGTCTGACCGGAGCCCGGCCAACCCCGAGGCGTCGTGCGACGTGGCCGACAGTTTGGGCCATCCGGGAGGGCAACGATTCCGGGGCCGGAATCTGCACCGGACGCACCCGCCCGTTATGCAGAGCCGTGAACAGCCAGCCGCGATCAGTGCGCACGGCAACCAGCGTCTGCCGGGACAGGCGTCGCTTCGGCAGCTTGGAACGCCAGGGCATCAGCACCGAGGCGGTGCCGTGGATGATTGCCACCCCCGGACCTATGTGCCGGATCGACTCGATGTCTCCGACGAGCGCCGATCCGGCAAGCACCCCCCGGAAGAGCCGGTCGTGAGCGTGCTGCATGTCGAGTCGCCCGACGGCGTGCGTACCGTCGTACGAGACGTAGTCGGAGTCCTCGGTGAAGCAGGCGCCGTAGGCGACGGCGTCGTTGTCCGTCCATGCCTGCATGAGCCGGCTGAACAGATCCCTGAGCTCGCGGTCATCGGCTGTCATTGCACCCTCCCCGTCTGATAATATTTCGACTGACGAAAACTACGATAGCAGAAGGTTTCGAATGTCGAAGGATGGGCTGATTCGTGACGTGGCGATGCAGGTGCGACTGCTCCAACAGAGCTTCGACACGTTCGAGGAGGCTGCTGCCGCTCGGCTCGGGCTCAACCGCACTGACCTTCGCGCGATGGATCTTGTGTTAGCCCACGGCGGTCCGATGTCGGCGGGGGAACTCACCACCGCCCTCAAGCTGAGCCCAGCAGCGACCACCACGGTCATCGACCGGCTGGAGCGGGTCGGCCTGGTCCGCCGCACCCGGGACTCCGAGAACCGACGGCGGGTCCTGGTCACCGCCACGGACGCCGCGCGCACCATCGAACAAGACATCTATCTGCCCGTCGGTGCCGCCGGCATGCAGGCCCTCGACAGGTACGACGAGGGTCAGCTCGCGACGATCCTCGACTTCCTGCAGACCGCCAGCCGAGTGCAGGAGGAGCAAGCGGTACGGATCAGCAGTGCTCCGCGAGACGCAGTCGCCGATCCGCCAATCGGAACGTGAGCGCCCTTCCTCGAATCACCAATTCAGAGCCGCCAGGGCAGCGGCCCGGGGGGTAGGTAGCGGCAGGTGGTGCCGGTGGAGACGGCGTCGCGCAGGTGGCTCGCCAGTGCCGGGTGTCGGTCGTCGAGCTTGCGCAGCGTGTCGCGGATTCGCGCGGTCACCGTCTTGCGGGCCCGCTCGGCCTCGTCGCCCAGGCGGCGGCTCCGGCCGGCGAGGCCCGCCGCGGCACGCAGCTCGTCGAGCAACGCACCCCGTTCGGCGTCCAGCTTGGACACCTTCTGGTCGTCGTCGCGGGCGGCGGCCCGGTCGATCTCCTCGTCGAGGCGGGCCAGGTGCCGCCGGTAGCGGGCCTTCGCCTCGTCGTCGAGGACCGGGTCGGCGCCCATCCGGCGGGCGGCTACCAGCTCCGGCCCGGCCGCCGGGTCGAGCAGTTCGACGGCCGGCACGTCGCTGCCCGGGCGGCTGAGCAGCAGGTGCAGGTCGTGCAGGCCCTTGGCGTCGGGCAGGTGCACCACGACACCGTCGTACGCGAGCTGCCAGACCGGCCCGTCGCGCCGAAACTCGTACCCCTCGATCGCAGTCGCGACCGGCGCGGCCTGGCCGGGCGCGACGACCTGACCCGACCCGACGGCCTGGTCCGGGCGGTCGGCGTCGAGGGTTGTCGGGGCGGCGAGCCGGTGGAGCACCTGCGTCATGCCGAGCGCGGTCGCCTCCTGGACGGCGGCGGCGCGCAGCGCTGACGACGTCGCGGTGTCGCTCGGGTGACCTCGGCCGGCGAGGGCGTTCGCGAGGCCGGTGCGGGCGAGCAGCGACCAGGGCCGGGAGCCCAGCCGGTCGGCGGAGTCCCGAGCGGCGGTGAAGCCGGCGATGGCGTCGTCCCAGCGTTCCTGGGCGGCGTCGATCAGCGCCAGCCAGTGGTCGACGGGGCCACTGATGTCGCAGCCGAAAAGCCCTACCGTCCACTCTCCACGGTGTGGGGCGAGCGCGGCCCGCGCGGCGTCGCAGCGCTTCGGGTCGGCGGACGCGGCGGCGGCCTGCGCGCGTAGCCGTAGCCAGAGCGGTGACACCGGGCGCGGGTACCGGATGGCGGCGGCCTCGATGCCGGCGGTCAGCCGGATCGCCGTCTCGCCGTCGCCCCGCTCGGCCGCGGTGATCGCCCGCAGCAGCTCCCGGTAGGGGTAGTCGATCGGGGCCAGCCCGTCCACCAGAGCGGCGGCCTCGGCGACCCGGCCCTGGAGCAGCAGTCGGGACCAGCGAAGGTGGTGGCCCATGAACCCGAACTCGATGTGGCCCGGGTCGGTCTGGTCGGTGAGGACGGCGAACCGCTCGTCGGCCGTGGCGAAGTCACCCTGGAACGCCGCGATGATCCCGCTGTCGACGGCCGCGGCCATCCGGTGCCGGGCGAAGTCGCCCTGCTGTTCGGCGTCGACGAAGGTGGTCAGCTCCTCGGCGAAGCGAGGGTCGCCCAGCTCCAGCAACGCCACCCAGCGCAGCGAGGTGGCCCACAGCTCGGTTTCCCGGTCGCCCGTCCGACGGGCCACGTCCCGGATCTCGGCGGTGAGCGCGGCTCGGGTCGCGGCGGTGCCGAGCCCCCAGGTCGTGTCGTGACGGGCCCAGAGGCTGAAGGTGAGCGCCTCGTCGTCCTGCCCTCGACGGGCGATCGTCTCGCTGGCGGTGATCAGGTCGGCGACCAGGGCGCCGACCGTCGCGGTGGCGTCCGGTTCGCCGATCAATCGGCGGTACGCCTCGCGCACCAACTCTGCCGCCTCGATCGACTGGGCGGTATCCACCTGGCGGGAGCGGTTCACTGTGAGCGCGACCCGGGCCAGCAGCACCGGGTCGTCGAGTGAACGGGCCAGCTTGGCGGCCTCGGCCAGGAGTCGCGTGACCTCTTCCCGGCGGGCGTGGTGATAGTGCGACTCGGCGAACTCGACGAGGATCCGCACACGTTGTGCCGGGTCTTCGACGACCTCGAGGGCTCGGCGGAAGTGCACTGCCGCCTCGTCACCGGCCAGCCGGGCGAAGGCGTCCCGCCCGGCGGCGACCAGCAGCGTGGCCACCCGGGCCCGGTCGAGCGCAGGGCCGGCCAGGTAGGCGTGGCGGGCGAGGTCGGCCGGGATCAGCCGGTCGGTGAGCTCCCGCAGGTCGTCGACCGCCCGGACGACAGCGCCGTGGCGGGCCCGCCGGTCGTCGTCGGTCAGCCCGTCGTAGAGGGTTTCGCGGACCAGGTCGTGGGCGAAGGCGAAGCGGCCACCGCCCCGGGCAACCACCAGTCGGGCGGTCACCGCCCGGTCGAGCAGCCGATCGACCTGCGCCGCCGGGGCGGCCGCGCAGGCCGCGAGGACCTGACGGTGGAACTCGCGACCCAGTACGGCGGCGACGGTCAACGCCTCCACCACTGCGGCGGGTAGCTGGGCCAGGCGGCGGCGCACCGCCTCCCGTACGCCGGGTGCGATAGTGCCGACCGCGTCGTCGGCGTGCCACAGGCGTGCGGTCTGCTCGACGAAGAACGGGTTGCCGCCGGTGCGTCGGTGCACCTCGTCGACCAGGTCGGCCTCGGGCTCCCGGCCGGCGGTCCGGGTCATCAGTGCGGCCACCTCGTCGCGGGTGAAACCGGTGAGGGTGATCGTGGTGGCCTTCGCGACCAGCGGCATCAGCAGCGGGCGCAACGGATGCTCGCCCGACTCGACCTCGGCGTCGCGGTAGGTGCCGATCAGCAGGAGCCGCTCGAACCAGGTGTGCTGGGCGGCGAAGCTCAGCAACCGCAGCGAGGCCGGGTCGGCCCAGTGCAGGTCGTCGAGGACTACCACGACCGGGCGGTGCTGGGAGACGGCGACCAGCGCGGCGGTCACCGCGTCGTACAGCGCGAACGCCTCCTGGTCGGCGGTGTCCGGGCCGGGGTCGACGCCCGCCCAACTGACGAGGCGACCGGCCTGCTCGCCGCCGGCGTTGGACTGGCCGAGCAGTGCCGCGAGGGCCGGCTCGGCGGACTGCCGCGCCACCGCCCAGTCATCGGCGGAGCGCCGCAGGGCACGCAGCACCTGCACCCACGGCCAGTAGCCGGGGGCGCTGTCGGAATCCCAGCAGGCGGCGCCGAGCACCAGCGCGCCTCGCTGCCGGGCCTCCCGGGCCGCCGACGTGACGAGGGTCGTCTTGCCGATGCCCGGCTCGCCGGTGACCAGGGCGAGACCGCCGTGGCTGGTGGTGGCGCGATCCAACTCGGCGCGCAGCAGACCCGCGGGGTGATCCCGCCCGATGATGGCGTCGCCGAACGCGTCCATGGTCCCCAGACCGTACTGGACCCCTCCGACGGTCGACGTCGAGATTTGACAGCGTCATAGATAGCGGTTATCTATTACCGGTCTATTCGAGGGGTGTGCCAGGGTGCAGGACGTGGTGCTGGCCATGCTGGCCAAGGAGCCGGCGCACGGGTACGAGCTGCGTAGCCGGATGCGGAACGCGCTCGGGCCGCTCGGCGAGGCGATGAACGCGGGGCAGGTCTACGTGACGCTGGCCCGGTTGGCGAAGGCCGGTCTGGTGACCTCAGAGCGAGCCGACGGCCTGCCGGACCGGCCGGACCGGCGGGTCTACGCGTTGACCCCAGCCGGGCAGCAGCGGGTCGCCGGCTGGCTGACCGAGGTGAGCTGGCCGAAGCCGGACCTCACCGAGTTTCACCTGAAGCTGGTGGCCGCCGCGGCTGCCCGGTTGGCCGATCCGGTGGCGTTGGTGGACGCGCAGCGGCGTGAGGTGCTGCGCCGGCTGCGTGACGCGCAACGCGCCGCGTTGGAGCGGTCGGTGGATCCGGTTGCAGGGTTGCTGTTGGAGGGCGTCGTGTTGCGGTTGCGGGCTGATCTGGAGTGGCTGGAGGCGTGCGAACGCATGTGGTCCGAGCGTGATCGAGCGGGACGGAAGGCGGGGGCATGACCGGGTCGATCGCGGTGCGGACGCGCGGGCTGAGCAGGTGGTACGGCTGGGACAACGCGCTGGTCCGCGCGGTGGACGAGGTCGACCTGGAGGTGCCCGCCGGCCAGACGTTGGCGATCATGGGGCCGAGCGGCTGCGGCAAGTCCACCCTGCTGCATCTGCTGGGCGGGCTGCAACGCCCCACCGACGGCGAGGTGTGGCTGGCCGACCGCCGGATCGACACGATGAGCGAGCGCGCCCTCGCCCGGCTGCGGCGCGACACCATCGGTCTCGTCTTCCAGTCCTTCCATCTGATGGACGAACTCACCGCTGTGGAGAACGTCGAGATGGCCGCCCTGCTGGCCGGGTGGTCGCCGGGTCGCGCCCGGCGGCGGGCCCTGCACCTGCTCGACCAGGTCGGGCTGGCCGACCGCGCCACGCACCTGCCCTCGGCACTTTCCGGCGGCCAGCGCCAACGCGTCGCCATCGCCCGCGCGTTGAGCAACGAGCCGCAGGTCGTCCTGGCCGACGAACCGACCGGCAATCTGGACAGCGCCGCGACCCTGGAGGTGCTGCGGCTGTTCGAGGAGTTGCGAACCACCGGGCAGACTCTTGTGGTGGTCACGCACGACGCCCGCATCGCGGCGGTCGCCGACCGGGTGATCTCCATGCGGGACGGGGCCTTCGCCGACGACAGCCTTCTCACCGGCACCGGCCCCGGCACCGTCTACGGCGGGGTGCGCTGAGGTGGCTGGCCGCCTGCTGCTCATCTGGCGACTGCTGATACGAGGCCTGCGTCAGCACCGGACCGAGAACGTACTGCTGCTGGTCGCGATCACCGCCGCAACCGCGACGCTGACCCTCGGCCTCACCCTCAACGAGCTGGTTACCCGCCCGTACGAGCGGACCCGGGCCGCCACCGCGGGCCCGGACCTGGTGGTGGAGCCGGGCTTCCCCGGGCCGCAGTCTCTGGACGCGCTCGCCCCGCTGACGACCCTGCCCGGGGTCACCGAGCACAGCGGACCGTTCCCGCTGGCCTTCCTGGCGATGACCGCCCGCGACACGACCGTCCGGGTCATCGTCGAGGGCCGCGACAGCACCCCGGCCGCCGTCGATCGACCGGCGGTGACCGACGGGACCTGGGTACGCCCCGGCGGCGTGGTCGTCGAGCGCACCTTCGCCGACGCCCTCGGCCTGCGCCTCGGCGACACGATCACCATCGACGATCACCCGCTGTACGTGACCGGGTTCGCGGTCACCGCCGCCCGGCCGGTGTACCCGCAGGTCCACTGGCACCTGCCGGGCGGGAACCTGGTGGAGAAGGGCGGCCTGGTCTGGGTCGATCACCGCGACATCGCCACACTCGCCGGGAAACAGCCGCTGTCGTACACCCTGAACCTCAAACTGGTCGACCCACAGGCCGGCGTCCAGGTCGTTGACCCGTCCGGCGGCGATCCCCGCTTCCGCGGCTGGATCTTCCGGTCGATGGACGACATCGCCACCAGCAGTGGTCGGCAGAACCGGCAGGCGGAGACGGCCCTTCTGGTCGGCAGTTGGTTGCTGACCGGCCTCGCGGTGGTCGGCGTCGCCGGCATCGTCGCGGGTCGGGTCATCGCCCGGCGTCGCCGGGTGGGGCTGCTCAAGGCCGTCGGCGCCGGGCCCGGCGTGATCGCCGCCGTCCACCTGGCCGAGTACCTCGTGGTCGCGCTCGCCGCCGCCGGGGCCGGCCTGGCCATCGGCTGGTTCGCGGCGCCCCTGCTGTTCCGTCCCAGCGCCGGATTCGTCGGCTCCGTCGGCGTGTACCCGCCGCTACGCGTGGTGGTCACCGCCACCGCGTTCGCCCTCGCGATCGCCGTCGCGGCGACCCTGGGGCCGGTGCTACGCGCTGCGGCCACCAGCACCGTCCAGGCGTTGGCCGACGCCACCACGCCACCACGTCGTCGGCGTTGGACGATCTGGCTGTCGCGCCGGCTGCCCACCGCACTGCTGATCGGGGTACGCATCAACGCGCGCCGGCCACACCGTGCCCGGCTCGTCACGGTGAACACCCTGATCACCACGGCCGCGCTAGCCGCCGTCCTCACGATCCTGGCGCAGGACGACGATCCACTGAACCTGGGCTATTCCGAACTTCCCGACCCCCGCAACGAGCGAACCCTCCAGGCCATGCTCATCGTCGCCGGGGTGGCCTGCTTCCTCGCGCTGCTCAACACCATCGTGAGCACCTGGACCGCCGTCCTCGACACCCGGCACCCGCTGGCGGTCGCCCGCGCTCTCGGCGCGACCCCCGCCCAGGCCGGCACGGGGCTGGCCGTGGCGCAGCTTCTCCCCGCCGTACCCGGCGTCGCAGCCGGGGTCCCCTTCGGCATCGGGCTGTACCTGCTCTTCGACGGGGAGCGGTACCCGCCCGCCTCCTGGACGCTCACCGCGGCAGGCGGAGTCCTGTTCGCGGTCGCCGCGGTCGCCGCCATCCCCGCTCTGGCCACCGCACGTCGTCCGGTCGCGGACACCCTCCGGTCCGCAGCGACCTGACCACCGCCGACGGCTGGGAACCATATGACGTGGAGCCTTTTGGAGCTGAGGTCGCCAACGAGTCGGCCCTATCACTCCTCAACCTTCCCTATATGAGTAGGATAGGGAGCGATGACGGAAGAACTCTACTCAGTTGAGCAGGTGGCCGACCGGCTCAACCTGCACGTGCGCACCGTGCGTAGCTACATCCGCTCGGGCCGACTCCGCGCGGTGCGGATCGGCAAGCAGTACCGGATCGCCGGCAGCGATCTCGACGCGCTCACCGGGCAGGCCCCGGCCGCCACACCCGTCAGCGGGCAGGCGGAAGTGTCGAGCATCGTGCAGATCGACGGTGTCGACAGAGCCGCCGCCGACCGGCTCGGCACGCTCGTGCTCACCAGTGCCAACACCGGCCACGACCAGGCCAACCCGCTGCGGGTGCAGATCGTGCACGACGAGCAACGTCTTCGCCTGAAGATCATCATCCTGGGTGACCCGGCCGCCACCGCCGAGTTGCTGCACCTGCTCGACGCCGTCCTCAACGCCGGCAACGGCCTGCTCGACAGGGAGGTCCACGATGTCTGACGAGATCCAGGAACGCGCCGGAGTGCCGGTGCTGGTCTGCGACCCGGCGGGGCCGCCGGTGGCCACCGAGCAGGACGCGCTGGACCTGATCGGGGCGGCGTTCCTCGGCGCCCAGGTGGTGGCCGTGCCGGCCAACCGACTCGACGCACGCTTTTTCTCGCTGGGCACCCGCTTCGCCGGCGACGTGATGCAGAAGTTCGTCAACTACCGGGTGCGGCTGGCCGTCGTCGGCGACATCTCGGCGCAGCTCGCGGAGAGTTCCGCGTTGCGCGCCCTGGTGCACGAGTCGAACCAGGGCGGGCAGATCTGGTTCGTTCCCGACCTGGACGCGCTGGACACCCGCCTACGCGCCGCCCGATAGCCACCTCACCGGTCGGGCACGACCGCCATCTCCACCGCGTCCGGCTCCACTCTCCTGATCCGAGCCTGCTCGGCCGCCCACCGCAGATAGGCCAGCCACTCCTCGGACGACCAGCCGTTGCGCCTGCCGACACCCGCCTCGACGGGGAGCAGACCGGCCACGACACGGTCGAGGATCAGGGGCTGCACCCCGCCCACCCCGCGCCGGTAGCCGACGAAGTAGAGGACCTTCGTGAACAGGCCCGGCCCCAACCAGGGCAGACGGGCGTGGTCCGGGTCGCGCAAGCGGCGGTACGCCGTGAGCAGCGCGTCCTCGTCGGGCGCCGAGGTGGACACCTCTTCCAGCGCGTACGCCAGGCGTTTGCCGTCCGGATCGGCGTCGAGCGACCTGGCGGCGCGCCACGGGCCGTACCCGATGGGGCCGTAAGCCCAGACCAGCACGGCCGTCAGTAGTTGCCGTGGGCTCGCGGACCCCGCCCGGTACGCCTCGGCCGCCGCGAAGACGTCGCGCCGCCAGAGCTCCCCGCTCGCCGGCAGGGTGTCGGGCCACACATCCGGCGGCAGCCCTGCCCGCCAGCGGTCGACATTCACGGTGACCGGGGCCCGCTCGCCCGGTAACACCACACCTTCGGTCGTCTGCATCGCCTCCCACAGATCACGCGCTCACGGAAATCCGTGGTTCGGACGCTATGGCCGGGCGCTTCCACACGCCGCCCGCCGACAGCAAATCGCGGTATCGACCGCAAGGGCGCCTGCCTTCCGGGCGGCCAGCATCCGGCGGGGTCGTGAACGTCGCACTGTTGACCTACGGTGCTCCCGTGCTTCCCCGAAACGTGAAGATCCTCGATCAGGTCCGCGCCGAGGCGCTGCGCCGCGACATCCCCGCTGCCGACGTGGAGCGCTGGCTGGGGCTCGCCCGCCCGTCGGCGCTCCTGACACAGGGGGGTGACGGGCCGGTCGTGGGCGCCATCCGTGGGCCCGTGATGCTTCCGGTCGACGCCGAGGACCCCGAGTACCCATTGATCGCCACCATCGACTGCGCTGCTCTTCCGGCAGACGTGACCGACCTTCCGCTACCGTCCGACGGCCAACTGCTGCTGTTCGGCTGGCCCGAAGAGAGCGGCTGGGGCGAGGTCAGGTATGTGCCGGCAGGCGTGGCGGTCGAGGAGCGAGAGCAGTATCCGCCTGACTTCCCTCCGGACGACGAGGAGTTCGCCGAGGTCTACGCGGAGATCCCGCAGGGCGATCTGCACCTCACTGTCGACATATCTCTGCCCTACGTCAAGACGATCCCGGGGCCCCCGTGGTCTCCGCCGCTGCCGGGAGATCCCCTGTTCGAAGAGATGACCAAGGTGTGGCAGGACGTCCTGGGCGACGCGCCGGGCGGCATGTTCTCCTTCGGAGGCTGGACGACGCCACTGCTGCTGGGCGGCTACGGCACTGACTGCAACGGCTTCAACCCCGCGTGGTTGGGCGCCAACCCCTCGGGCCGGTCCGGCTCCGACGGGCCGGTGCGTGGTGGTGGGCCGCCCGACCATGGTGACTGGGTTCTGCTGGCCGAGTTCCACGGCGGCAGACAAGGCGGCGCGACCATCCACTGGGTGATCCAGCGTGCCGACCTGAAGGATCGACGCTTCGACCAGGCCAGCGTCCTCGTCTACTGGAATCCGTGAGGCCGGACGAGCACTGACGGATCCTGGCCTGTCGGGACGGGCCGGGTGCGGATAGCCACGCGTGGTGGCCGCCCTGCGTGCGGGGCGGCCACCACCAATGGGCTGGTGTTACGGCAGAGCGCAGATGGCGTACGCCGTGTCGGACCAGTTCCCGGCGAACGCGTCCTCCTCGTACGCGCCGGACGCGGCGGACGTCGGGGCGGTCGCGGGGCCGCCGTTGGGGCGGAAGTCGTCCACGATGCCCTCGCCGGTCACCCCGTTCAGCTCGTAGCCGGCGCCGGTCAGCACCTTCCCGACCGGGCAGGTCGCCGTGACGCTGCGGAAGTCGAGGGAGGTGCTGGCCCCCACGGCCGAGGTGCGCACCAGGCCCGCGAGGGGGTTGGCGCAGATCGCGTACGCGGTGGCGGACCAGTTCAGGGCCGTGGCGTCCGACTCGTACGCGCCGACGGTGACAGCTGTCGGTGCCGTGGCGACGCCACCGTTGGGCCGGAAGTCGTCGACGACACCTTCACCGGTGACGCCGTTCAGCTCGTAGCCGGTCCCGGTCAGCACCTTCCCAACCGGGCAGGTCGCCGTGACGCTGCGGAAGTCGGCCGAGTTGCTGACGCTGACCGCGGAGACCCGGACCAGGCCGGGCACCGGGTTGGCGCAGATCGCGTACGCCGTCACCGACCAGTTCCCCGCGAACGCCTCGGTCTCGTAGGCGCCGACGGTGACCGCCGTCGGTGCCGTGGCGACGCCACCGTTGGGGCGCAGGTCGTCGACGATGCCCTCGCCGGTGACGCCGTTGAGTTCGTAGCCGGTGCCGGTGAGCACCTTCCCGGCCGGGCAGGTCGCCGTGACGCTGTGGTAGTCGGCCGAGTTGTTGACGCTGGTCGCGGCGACCCGCACCAGACCGGGGACCGCGGCGGACGCCGGGCTCGCCGGGACGAGCACCGCTCCGGTCGCGACAAGACCGAGCACGAGTACTGACGCTCGGGTTCCGTACCGCCGGCTTTTGTTCTGAGTACGCATGTGTTTCTCCCGTCTGTGGCCGGACGGGGGCGGCAGGTGCGACGCCGACGTCGAGGCCGTTCGTGATGACGGGTTCACGCTAGGTAGCCGGCCGACCAGGCATTATCTCCAAGCCGACTACGTCGCGTAACGGACTGGACCCGCGTTCGATGTCTCTGGACTGACGGACGATGCTCATTCATCGATGTTTGTGCATACCATTCGGTCATGCCTGCTCGCCGCGTCGCCGCCACCATCCCCCTCGCCGCGCTGGCGAGCCTGCTCGCCGTGAACGCCGCCCGCGCTGACGGGCCGGCGATCAGCACCCCGGGCGCCCCCACTGTGGTGGCCAACGAACCACATCAGCTCACCCTCAGCTGGTCGCCCTCCGCCTGGGTCGAGCCCGGCGCGGAGCAGCCGATCAACTACGAGGTGCAGGTGCCGCTGGGCCCGAACACGTACCGCTTCCTCGGCTCCACCACCGACACCACGATCACGCTGACCGACCTCGCACCGGGCACGACGTACCGGATAGCGGTTGCCGCCCGCGCGCTCGGCGGCTACTCCGACACCTCACCCACCACCACCGTGCGCACCGCGGCTGGCCGCGCGACGGTCAGCTACCTCAACCTGGACTGGTCCCCCACCAACAACCAGATCCAGCACCTCCTGAAAGTGACCAACACCGGCACCGGGCCGCTCGACCTGAGCACTGTGCGGGTGCGTTACCACCTGCGCTTCGAGGGCGGCAACACCTCGCTGGTGCCGAACTGCGACTGGGCAGCGCTGGGTTGTGACCGGATCCAGCAGACCGTGCAGTTCTTCATCCCGCCAGGCGGGCCGCCCGCCGGGATGACGACGCCGGCGCCGCCGTATCCGGCCCCGGGAACTCCGGTCCCCGGCTGGGTGGAGCTGACCTTCACCGACGGCACGCTCGCGCCGGGCCAGTCGACCGGGCCGATCCAGCTACGGCATCACCGGCACAGCTGGAGCACCATCGACGAACGCGACGACCCGAGCTGGCTCGCCGCCACCGGCCAGTGGACCGCTAACGACCGGATCACGCTGGACGTCGACGGGGTACGCGAGTTCGGCGACACCTACTCCTGACCGCAGGCCGGGCGGCGGCGCGAGCGGGCGGCCGGGCAGCGAGCAGCGCGTCGCGGTGTTTAAGCAACCCGGGTCGGCGATCTTCGAGGGCGCAACAGAAGCCACCGGCGGCCCGAACGTCGACCAACTTCCGGGCGGCGTCAGGCCCACGTGAGCCGGGTGGTCATCGTCGATCAGGTGGGCATTCCGACCTCAAGACGTTGACGAATGGGATGGCACCGGGGCGGAGTTGCACCGTTGAGTGGCCGGCGTAACTCCAGGGACAACGCACCCGAACCGGCGCCACGCTTCTACTGTCGCGGCTGAGCAGGGACAACGGTATGTCACGGTGATCGTTGGCGGCATGCCCGATCGGTATGCGCTCGACGTCGCGGCGGTCGAATCGGGCAGACTGCGGGCATGAAGGAACGCCCGGTGCTGTATCTGGTCGTCTGCGCAGCGGGTCCGGCGGAGCACATCGGCGAGCTGGTCGACCTCCTGATCGACGACGGGTGGCGGGTGTGCATGATCGCCAGCCCGACCGCCGCGCCGTGGCTCGACCGGGCCGCGCTTCAAGACAAGACCGGCTATCTGGTACGCGTGGGGTGGCGGATGCCCGGCGACCCGGAGCCGCACCCGCCCGCTGATGTGGTGGTGGCCGCGCCGGTCACGTTCAACACGGTGACGAAATGGGCGTTGGGCATCAACGACACCCTGGCGCTCGGCGTCCTCAACGAGTCGCTGGGAGCGGGGCTGCCAATCATCGCGTTTCCGCACGTCAAGGCCGAGTTAGCTGCCCATCCGGGATATGCGGACCACCTGGCGGTGCTGCGCTCTGCCGGCGTGGTCGTCGCGGATGGGAAGCCGTTGAACTCGGTGAACGGGCCGGAGCGTTGGAGCGTGGTCGTCGAGGCGCTGCGGTCGACGCGACGGTCTTGAGGGGGCTTCCTATCGACGTTATCGAGCCGCCGCACCGTTGCGGGCGTCCCCGGTAGGCCGCCCATCGTTGGGCACGTCGAGGAGAGGGCCGTGATCGGGTGCCGACACGGCAAGCTGTTTGGGTTCCAGAACCGCGTCAGAGCGTCGGCGAAGCAGGTTACCGACTGTTCGGGCGCGGAGGCAGACCCGGGGAATCTGCATCGCCCAAGCTTCGGCGGCGGCCGGCGCGTAACCGCGCGGACTGGTCGGAATAAGAATGCCGCGTCAATCCAGGCCGCACCACGGGCACGGCTGAACCAGTCGATGCATCGAACTCCCGTCGCCGACCTTGCTGGCCGCTCGGGGACCAGCAAGGTTCTGCACGCCATGTCGGCATCCAGGAAGGCGTTACCGTCGACCAAATCGGGGTCGATGAGAGGCTTTGTCAGCGGTCGGCGGGAGGCCGCACGACTAAGGGCGGGCTGGGCGTGACTTTGGCCGCTCCACTCGGTGAGCAGTGCCGCCAGCAGTGGCCCAGGCGCCCTTTCGGGATGCCTCCCCAGGTTGACGTGAGCCTCGTAGCCGTAGGACCAGACGGTTGGGCTGTCGGTACGCCTGTCGAGACGCTTGGGTGCACTCGGCCGTGCCCTCATCCGGCCAGAGGCCGGTATCACGTGGGGCGAAGCGAGAGCACTTCCCGCCGACTCAGCCCGTCGGCCGGTCCGCAGCCAATGCCGTGTGCCCTGTCTAGCAGCGCGCGAAGGACACGCCCTGGCCACCTTTCAACAACGCGCAGTACTCGGGTAACGTGACGCAACCTGCGAGCAGTAACTGCGCATCACCGGCGGAACAAGCTACTGCAGTTTCTCGACCATCGACGAAGCGAGGAGCCTCAGATGTCGGCATCCAAGCCCCCAGCCGTAGTACTGCTAAGCGGCGGTCTCGACTCGGCCACAGCCCTCGCTGTAGCCGCCAACAAGGGGTTCGAAGCCAACGCCCTCAGCTTCCGCTACGGGCAGCGGCACACCGTGGAACTCGAAGCCGCCGCACGGGTCGCGAAGGCTCTGGGGGCGACCCGCCACGTCGTCGCGGACATCGATCTCAGAATCTTTGGCGGTTCCGCGCTGACCGACGACGACCTCGCTGTGCCTCACCACGAAAGCGCCGAGGAGATCGGGAGCGAGATCCCCATCACCTACGTGCCGGCTCGGAACACCATCTTCCTGTCGTTCGCGCTTGCCTGGGCGGAAACCCTTGGGGCCTCCGATGTCTTCATTGGGGTAAGCGCCCTCGACTACAGCGGCTACCCGGACTGCCGCCCCGAGTACATCGAGGCATACGAACGGATGGCAAACCTCGCCACCAAGGCTGGCGTCGAGGGCAGTCAGCGGCTGAAGATCCACACTCCCCTCATCGACCTCACGAAGGCAGACACCATTCGGCTGGGCCTCAGCCTCGGGGTCGATTACTCGCTCACCCACAGTTGCTACGACCCCGTCGATGGCCGGCCGTGTGGCACCTGCGACTCCTGCCTGCTTCGCACCCGGGGCTTCGCCGAACTCGGCATGTCAGACCCCGCCGTCGGCAGCCTCTCATGAGATCCACGTACCGCATCAAAGAGATCTTCTACACCCTCCAGGGCGAAGGCACCCACGCCGGGCGGCCCGCGGTTTTCTGTCGGTTCACAAGTTGCAACCTCTGGACTGGCCGCGAAGCAGATCGCCACCGGGCCATATGTCAGTTCTGCGACACAGACTTCGTAGGTACTGACGGGCCGGGAGGCGCCCGCTTCCGGTCCGCTCAAGACCTGGCCGCAGCCGTCGCCAAGGCATGGGCCGGTGCGGCCCACCCGAAGAGCAGGCCGTACGTCGTCTGCACTGGCGGCGAGCCACTACTGCAACTCGACGCTGCCGCAGTCGAGGCACTTCACGATGAGGGCTTCGAGGTAGCTATCGAAACGAACGGGACGCGGCCGGCGCCCGCCGGCGTCGACTGGATCTGCGTCAGTCCGAAGGCTGGGGCTGAGCTAATCCTCACCGAGGGTGACGATCTCAAGCTCGTCTACCCGCAACCGGGCGCGGAGCCTGATCGATTCGAAGGTCTGGGCTTCGCTCACTTTCTCCTTCAACCCATGGACGGACCGAACCAAGCCGCGAACACGCAGGCTGCCATCAGCTATTGCCTCGCCCATCCTCAATGGTCTTTGAGTCTCCAGACACACAAATACATCGGGATTGCTTGATGGAAATCTTCCGTGAGTTCACCTTCGAAGCTGCTCATCGCTTGCCGCACGTGCCCGAGGGGCACAAGTGTGCTCGCCTCCATGGCCACTCCTACCGCGTTGAACTGCACGTGCGTGGCGAGGTCGGAGCGTCGTCCGGATGGGTGATGGACTTCGGTGACGTCAAGGCGGCATTCCGGCCCATCCTGGACCAACTGGACCACTACTACCTGAACGACGTGCCAGGGCTCGAGAACCCGACCAGCGAGGTGCTGGCGCAGTGGATCTGGGGGAGGCTTATCGATCGACTGCCGCTGTCGGCCATTATGGTCAGGGAGACCTGCACCTCGGGTGCCGTCTACCGGGGCGATGCCCCGTGACGGAAGCGACGACCGACGAGCATCGATCGGGCGCGTCCGTGGATGACAGCCCGCCGGAAACGCCGCCGCGCGTTCACATCGTCGTGACCTGCGCGAACCGCAAGAATCTTCCGGTGCCTCCGGGCTTGCGCATTGGAAACCTGTCGAACTACCTGCCAAGGCAGAGGCTCACGGAGTGGATTCGACGGCTGTCCGAACCCGGCGGACCTACCACTGCCGCGACGTCACTCTATGCCGGCGAACATTGGGCAGCGGCGCGCCAACTGGCCACCGCTGTACGCGTGGAAGCGCAGCTCTGGGTCTGTTCGGCCGGGTACGGACTGATTCCTGCTACCGCGCACGTCCGCCCCTATGCCGCGACCTTCGGATTGCGGGATGGCGACTCGGTCGGGCGGAGTTCGACCGAGAACCTCGACTGGTGGCGCGGGCTTAGCGAGTGGGTGGGTCCCGATCCCGGCGCACCTCGGTCGTTCTACGACCTCGCCCGAACGAACCCCCACGACACGATCATCGCAGTCCTGTCGGACACCTACCTTCGGCCGTGCAGTGACGATCTCCGCAGGGCGGCGAGGCAGCTACGCGACCCGCAACGGCTGACGATCGTCGGACCGGCCCAGGCAGATCCCGACCTGAACGAACTGGTTGTCGGGGTGACCGCTCGGATGAGGCCGGCGGTCGGCGGCAGCCTGCTCGCCCTCAACGTCCGGGTCGCGCAGCGCCTCGTCAGCCTCGTTTCCGCGGACCCCGCTACGCACCGCAGGTCCCACCTCCGCGCTCTGGCCCATGAACTTGCGGCCACCGCACCCCCGCCAACGCCTCGGGCTAATCGTGAGCGCATGAGCGACGACGAGGTCAGGGCCTTCATTCGGCCGCTCGCAGGCGCCAGGCCAACGTCGGCAACGCGCCTGCTTCGACAGCTAAGGGACTCCGGCAAGTCATGCGAGCAGGCGCGCTTCAAACATCTGTTCGATGAGATCTCATTGGATGTGCGCTGCTGATGCCGCCCGCACACGATCCCAAGACCATCGCGCGCCGCGCCCTGCGAATCGCCCAGCCCGGCACCCCGGCCCTCTATCTCTTCACGCTGCAAGCGGAAGAGGTCCTGCAGATCGCGGACATCTCCCGCGTCAGTCGGGACGACGCCGGAAAGCTGATCGGCTACCAACGCCCGCAGGTGCGGAAACACATACAAGAGATCGTCGACTACCTCGACAGCGAAGCCGCCCTCTTTCCCAATCCCATCATCTTGGCTCTGTCCTCCAACGTACGGTTTCAGTCGAGCAGAGGACCGGGCGCCGCGGATGGACTCGCCACCTCCGGACTACTGAGCATTCCCTTGACGCAACCCGGCAAGCCCAAGCCCGCATGGATCGTGGACGGACAGCAGCGAGCCCTCGCGCTGTCCCGTACCCAGCGGCAGCAGTTTCCGGTGCCGGTGACCGCCTTCGTGGCGGACAGCGTCAGTTTCCAGCGCGACCAGTTCCTGCGCATCAACAACACCCGCCCGCTACCGCGTGGCCTGGTGACCGAACTCCTGCCGGAGGTCGACAGCCCGCTACCTCCCCGACTCGCCATACGGAAGGCACCGTCGGCACTGTGCGACGTCCTGAACGCCGACAAGGCCTCGCCCTTCTACGGGCTAATCAAACGGGCATCGACCAACCGGCAGCAGGCACCGAACGCGGTGATCACCGATACCGTCGTCGTCGAGATGATCCAGGAGAGCCTTACCTCGCCGGCTGGGTGCCTCTTCCCTTACCGCGACGTCACCCGCAACGAGACCGACTTCGACGGAATTCTCCAGGCACTCTGCACCTATTGGTCAGCGGTCCGTGACACCTTCCCCGACGCATGGGGCAAGCCGCCGAGCAAGAGCCGGCTCATGCACGGAGCAGGCATACGGGCCATGGGACGACTGATGGATCGAGTGTTGGGCACGGTGGATGCCCGTCTTCCCGAGGCGCCCGAACTGGTCAGCAAACACCTCGCGGTGATTGCCCCGCACTGCCAGTGGACGGGGGGAAGGTGGGACGAGCTCAACCTTCGGTGGAACGAGATTGAGAACCTGTCCCGCCATGTGCAGGAGTTGTCCAACTACCTCATCCGCGTCTACCTGAACGAACGGGCGGGAATTCGGTGAAGTTCTTCTTTCCTGACAGCCAGGACCAGGTAGACCCCACGTTCGACTTCCTCAGTGAGGAACGCGACCCGTTCCGGGTGCGCCAACGCGACGATCTATACGCGCACGAAGTGCTGAAGCCGCCGCCGTTCAACGGCCTCCTGGTGTCGAAGGCCATCGTGGACGGCACCGCCAGCTCCAGCACAGGCAAATACACCGGGCCCCAGCGCCACAGGCTGTACAGGCAAGGGGCGCGGGACTTCTTCCGCCTCGACAACGGTAGCGCCCCTTTAAAGATCATGGGTGACTGCGGAGCTTTCTCGTACGTTGGAGAGGAGTACCCGCCCTATACCGTCGAAGAGGTGGTCAGCTTCTACGAGGGGTGCGGGTTCGACTACGGCATCTCCGTCGACCACGTCATCTTTCAGTATGAGCCGAAGGTGCTTCGTACTGATGATGCTGCCGCTGAGTGGATTCGCCGTCAACAGATCACTCTCGAACTGGCCGCCGAGTTTTGGCGGCGTTGCAGCGCTAGTGATGTCCACTTCATTCCGCTCGGGGTCGCTCAGGGTTGGAGCCCGGAGTCCTATGCATCCGCTGTGGTGGAACTGCAACGGATTGGGTACCGGCGCATAGCACTCGGCGGCATGGTGCCGCTCAAGACAAAGGACATCCTCGCCTGCCTGAGCGCCATCGATGCCGTACGGGAGTCCGATACGCAGTTACATCTCCTGGGGATCAGTCGTTGCGAAGAGATTCGGACTTTCGCTGGCCACGGCGTGACAAGCTTCGATAGCACGTCACCGTTCCGCCAGGCCTTCAAGGATGACCGTGACAATTACTATGCCCCCCAACGCACTTTCGTGGCGCTCCGCGTCCCCCAAGTTGACGGGAATGCAAAACTGAAAGCTCGAATTCGCTCTGGCGAAATCAGCCAAGGTCAAGCTATGCAATTGGAACGTACCGCGTTGGCCCGCCTTCGCCAGTTCGATCAGGACGAGGTCGACGTGGACGCCGCCCTAGAGGCTCTCGTGAGCTATAGCGCCCTATGGGATCGCAAGGCGGATAGAACGAGCCAATACCGCGACACGCTTGAAAACCAGCCATGGCGGGCCTGCGACTGCACAATTTGTGTGTCAGTGGGCATTGAAGTGATCATTTTTCGTGGCGCCGAGCGCAACAAGCGTCGGGGCTTCCACAACCTACACGTGTTCGGCCAGCGAGTGCGCCGGCAGCTTGGAGCAGACGATCGTGACTAAGCAGGGTAGGAAGGGCGGCACGGTGGAGGTAGGGAACCAACCGAACGTGCTACATCTCCCCGCTCTCGAGATTAGGCAGGGCCCAAATCGCCGTCTCTACACCTTCGCCGTGGACGGGAAGCAAGTCCCGTCCTTTGCCGCAGTTTCACGTGTTCGGCGCGACAACCAGCAGCAACTACACGGCTACCAACGGCCGGAGGTCCTCGCACACGTGGCGGCGATCCGACGCTACGTGGAGTCCGCCGAGAGCCCTCTGTTGCCTAATGCGATCGTCGTGGCCTTCGATGACCGAGTTCGCTTCGTCCCGGCTGACGCCGCTACTGATGGCCCAGGTTACGTGCGCTCGGGGACCCTCCTGGTACCCGTCAGCGAAGATTGGGAGGACGCCGACAAGCCAGGCTTCATCGTGGACGGCCAGCAGCGTTGTGCCGCTATCCGAGACGCAGGCGTCGAGACCTTCCCGATCTGCGTCACCGCCTTCATCACCGCCGACCAGGCTGACCACCGATCGCAGTTCATCCTGGTGAACTCGACCAAGCCGCTTCCAAAGGGCCTCATTCACGAACTGCTTCCGGCCGCATCTGGCCCGCTGCCGAACCAGCTGCGTGTACGGCAACTCCCCGCGACGGTTCTTGAGCGCCTCAACTTCGACGAGCGTTCACCGCTGCGTCACATGATTCAAACGCCGACGAATCCTGCCGGCGTCATCAAAGACAACTCCATGCTGCGCATGCTCGAGAACAGCATCTCGGACGGCGCTCTGTATCGCTTCCGTGGCAGCGACAGCACCTTGCCCAACATCGGGCTGATGGTGACCGTATTGAGCGACTTCTGGACCGCAGTGCGAGATGTGTTCGGTGAGGATGCGTGGGGTAAGCCCCCTCGCAAATCGCGGCTGATGCATGGCGTTGGGATCATCAGCATGGGCTATCTGATGGACGCCATCGCCGACACGAGCGGCAGCGGCAGCGGCAGCGATGTTCCGGATACTCAGGGATTTGCCACGGGACTGAAGACCGTCAAGGATTACTGTCGCTGGACCGAGGGGACCTGGGACCTCGGCGACGGAATTCCGCGCCGGTGGAACGATGTTCAGAACACCCCTCGGGATATTCAACGAATCACGGACTTCCTGGTTTCCACCTATTATTCCAAGCAGGGAAAGCGGCACGACCGGTCAAGTCGGCTCTTTTAGCGAGGGCTGGGCCTAATTGAGGCGGGCCACTCTCTTGGGCAAAGGGTTCGGCGTCCCTCGCGGGTGCGTACAACCTCCCGATAGCGGTCTTGGCCCTGCTCTAGTGCGGGGCCAAGACCAGGTATTGCATGCGGCACCCCGGCACACTTAGCATTCGAATCCCTGTCTGTTCCTCGAGCGGCGGTCAGGCCGGCTGCCGCAGCGCTTCCACCGCGGCGTGGAGCATGCTCGCCGATCCTGCCCCGGGCACGTACATCACCTGACCACTCGTCCAGCGCTCGATGAATCCTGTCGCCGCGTGCGTCGCACGCCTGGTGGCCAGAAGGGCTATGTCGCTAGCCTGGGATTGGCCCTTAAGCCTGTCACTGCCGTCGTGATCACTGCTGATATGCACGGTCAGCGCCGGCGCAAGCTGCTGGAGTGCCGCCCGGACCCGGTCCAGGACGCGCTCCTGCAGGCTGTACAGCAGGACTGTGCGGGCATCGGTGCGGAGGCTGCCGCCCGCCTCCTGCTCGGCCGGTGCGATCAGGGACGGCCACGCGAGATCAAGCCCCGCGTCGGAGCCGAACTCGCCGGCGAGGATGATCTGAGCCGGTGTCAGTCGGCGGGCAAGGTCGCGTACCCGCGCGAGCAGGTCTTGGCAGACCTTGGCTCGCGTTCCCGGTTCCACCGCCGGTCCGGCCAGCAGCAGGTCAACGAGGTCGAGCACCCGGTCGACCGTGCGGACCTGCACAAGTTGAGGCGCGAAATCGGACAGCGAGCTGACGGTCTCGCGGTACTCCGTGGCGTTCGGCGCGGCTAGCAGGAACGACCGGAGCGCCACGGTAAGGGAGGCGAGGGCGGCCTCGTTGAACTCTTCGGACAGCAGGACGAGACTGATCGCCACTCCGCTGCTTCCACCCGCCCGCTGCTCGCCGAGCGCGTCGAGCAGCAGCGGCAGGGCGTCGAGGATGGTTGTGACGGCGGGTGACTCCGGCGGAATCTGGGCGATCGCGTTGGCGACCGATCGATCGTCGATCACCGGCCACTGATGGGCGATCTCGTCGAGGTCTCTCGACAGGCCGGAGAGATCCTCTCCGGCGGCGACCCGTTCGATGAACTCCACCCAGTTAGCCGGAACGCGGGCGCGGCGCAGACCAATGCCGTCAAGGTGGTGCTGCCACGCTTCCCGCTGCCAGTCCTGGGGCAGAACCTGGCTCAGGTAGTCCGGGCCGTGTGCGCTGATTGCCTGATAGAGCTCTGCGCTACGTACCGCGTCGGCGAGGCCGAGGGCGCAGTGCACCGCGAGCCGGTCGCGGACCGCGCCGTCGGGAAGGGCACCCAACGCCCGCCACGCCTGTTCGAAAGCACCGTCGTCGATTAGATCCCGGATCGTGTTGATGCCCGGCTCGGTCTTGGTGGGCGCTGGTGCCGGCAGGCGCTCCCGCAGCGCGACGAGCCACGGGTCGTCGGCATCGGCGAGCGCCACAAGCAGCGTTTCCAGGTCGGCCGATGTCGGATACGTCAGCGCCAGGGCGAGCAGCGCGCTGCGGGCCTCCGGGCGGCGCACCCGGCTGGGCCCGCCCAGCAACGAGGCGTACTGCGGATATCGCAGCAGCACGTCGTGGGCGGCGTCGACGTCGACGTCGGCGGCTGCGGCGGCGAGGTGGCGCCGGTGCACCGCGACGAGCATGGTCTCCCGGATGGCGGCGGGCAGCCGGATCCGGAACAGGTCGTCGACTTCGGCGCCGTCGAGCGCTCGTTCGGGGAAGCCGAGCGCGTCGTGGCGGCGGATGCGAAGGAACGCGGTGTTGGTGGCGTCGAAGGCGCCGGACGCCACCAGCCGTTGCAGGTAGACCGCGGACAACTGTTCGTCACAGCTGAGCAGTGCGATGCGGAAGTCACGTAGCAGCCGACCGACCGGTACGACCTCATCCACAGTGCGGGTGGGCTGCTCGTGCCACACGCCGCGCAACAGGCGCAGCGCGTGCCACGCCGCCTGCCACTTCTCGTGGGGGATCTCCAGCCGCCACATCGGCCCATCCCCCAAGCCCTCCAGCGCCATCTCGACCGGATCGTCGCGACGAGGCACTGCCGGAGTGGGGCTGAAGTGGGCGTAGGTCGGGCCGACGAACGCGGTGACGGCCTCGACCAGGCGGCGGCCCATCGGCGCGCCGAACGCCTTGGCGAGGACGAACCATCGCCCGCCCTGCCGGCGTGGCAGCAGGACTGGTTGGCCGGGGACCGCGGCCACGTCCTCGATGAACGGCGCCACCCGCGAGAAGCGCTCGTCCAACCGCCAGCCATCGGGCAGGTTGAACTCGTTACCCGGACCGAAGAATTCGCGCACGAACTGGTCGACGTCCCTCACACGTGCCCCCAACGAGCACGAAACGCCAGCCGGGCCTCGGCGATCGCGTGCGGATCGGTATCGAACCGCACCCATTCGTCGAGAAGTTGCACGCCGTTGTACGTGAAGTTCATCGACCCGTTGAGCAGGTAGGCGTCGCCCAGGAGGCCCTTTTCGTGCAGGACCGGCGAGCGCCGCACCTGCACGCGGCCCGCGGTCTCGGTCTGTTGCAGCCGCTGGAGGAACCGCGCGTTGTGTTCGTCGGGCCGAACCTCCACGAGGACCCGGGTACCGCGCGCGGCCAAGCGCAGCAGGATCTCGGAAAGGCGTACATGGCGAGCGCCCCAACTCGGCTCCAAACCGGTGAAGGCCCCGTCCTTGTTGTCGACCACCCCAATGTCGCTGACCCACGGCGACACTAGCCAGATCTCCTCGCTGGGTGCTAGCAACTCGCCAATGAAGACCGCCTGCAGCAAGGCCCGCAGGTCGTCACTTGTACGGGTGTGGCCACGGCGTAGCGTCCGAGCGGGATGGCTCACTGCTCCATCTCCCGAAGCTCCAGCCTCACCTTGATTTGACCGCTTTCCCGCCGCGCTCCCCGGACGACCGGGTGCACGAACAGATAGCTGGTGTCAATCGGCTCGGTACTGAGGTGGATGACCGCGCTTTGCAGTTCGCGGACAGACTCCGTCGACGCGACGAGATCGGCCATCCCGGTCGAGGTAATCTCCCGTTCGAAGGCGGCCCGCCAGTCCGGGTCGGCCACGGACACCTCCGGAACGTCGTCGTCGAGCAGGGCGGCCACCAGTTGCCGGTCGATGGGCGGTGGCAGATCGTCGTACGGCGAGAAGACCTGAAGGTCACCGTTGAAGATCTCCACCCCGCGCGGCCACAGGCTGGAGTACACGTGGTCGGGGGTACGGTAGACGTCGCCGGTGTCCCCCCGCTGGTGGGCAAGCATCAGCGCGGACCACGTCCGGGCGTCGATCTCGAAGCCTACGGTCCGGGCCGCCTCGTCCCAGCTTTTGAGCACGTGCAGCAGGGCGGCGTCGTGGCGCGGCCCGGTGCCTGGCCGCAGCAGCCGGATGGCGATGGCGGAGACAACCGGATGCGACACCAGGTAGCCGCCCCGGTCTAGTTCCGCGAGGAGCGACTGCAGCGCCGTACGGGATGAGGAATTGTCTCGCGCGGCCCGTACCGCCGACAGCGCTCTGGCGAGCGGTGCGGTAGGCGTGGTGACCACCTCGTCGAGCAGGCGGCGCAGTTCATTGTCGACCACCTCGAAGTCGCCCGGCCCCAACCCGGCCCGGACAAGCCGCCAGAAACGACGCGGGTCTGCTGCGTACGTCCGGACCAGGCGCTCAACGATGCCTGCCCCGCCCACCGTGCTCTCGGTTAGCCAGATGTCGGCGCCGCCGCCGTTAACACGCACGTCAAGCAACAAATCCTGGTCGTCTGCGTCCGGGGTGAGCTGCAGGACGGCCGAGTGGATTGCGGCGCCGATGGTGCGGGCCAGGACGTGCCGGGCCAGGTCGACGTTAGCGTCGGCACTGGCGCCGGCTCCGGCCGCGCTGGGGGCATTGGCGACAGTGCCCCCGACGAAAGCGGCGTGTAGGCGTCGTGCGTGGTCCCGCAGCCCTTGCCGCACAGTCGGATCCGCCACCGCCGCCAACAGTTTGGCTCGCAGTTGACGAGGGTCGTCCTCGGGATCGTCATCGAGGTCTTCGCGAGTGCCGGCCGCAGGCCCTTCGACTTCCCCGGTCAGCAGGCCGGTTAGCCGCCCCACAGCCCCGCGCAGATCCTCCTGGCTCACGTCGGCGCAAACGTCGTCGACCGGCTGCCGCTGCGCGAGTACCCGGTGTACCACGGCGCTTTCAAAGACAGGCCCCAGCCACGACCGGACGAACGGGTCGGGTACGGACTCGTCGCAAGCGACGGCGTGCCGGAACGACAGAGAACGCCAGGCCGGCGAGCTGAGGTGAGCTAGCCCGGCCAACTCGGCCGCCGGCGGCAGCCGCAGGCGGAAGTGCACCCCGTCCACGTCAAGGGCGAAGCCGAGCGCGGCAGCCTCACCGGCATGGTTGACGTACGACAGCCGGACCTGGGCGGCGCCGGCGCTGCGACCCCGCGTTTTCATATCCGCCCTCGCCCCGGGGGTGAACCGCCGCACCTGCAGCGGACGCCGATTGACGTGCGTGTGAACGCTGACGTACTCCACGTACTGAGACCAGGGCGCGGGAACCTCTAGCCGGAAGGGTGTGCCGTCCTGCGGCACGATCTGGGTACGCCACACAGGCCGACTGTTTGCGGTGTCGGCCACCTGAGCCAGGGGTTCGCCGAGCCGGATGGCGTACGGGCGCACAACGATGAACTGCTCATCGCTACGGTAGTCCGTCCACCGGCCCTCCAGGCTTCCCCGCTCCACGAAGTCCCGCAACGGTATCGCGGCAGTCACCGTGTCCAGCGGAATGGGGACCCAGGTGCGCTGCGCACCGGAGCGGACAGCGAAGCGCTTGCTGACCCGTCCGGGTGCGGTCTCGCGCAACGCCTGCAGCACCGGCATGCGGGTGTCTACCTGCCGGGAGTAGCTGGCCGGCAGCAGCAGCTCGACCTCGGGCAGGTTCAGCGCCGCGAACAGCGCCCGCGGTACGAACTCGGGCGCGAAAGCATCCCCCACCCCACCGGGATCGTCGGCCCCCGCCGACCAGTTGCTGCGTACCCGGCGCAGAAGCGTCGGCACCACCGCTGTGAGCAGCGCCCGCGGCGGGTCCCAGAACACCGCCGACACTTCGTCTTCGTCCAGTTGCAGCGACCACCGCAGGTGCTCGGCGAACTCCCGCTGGGTGAGCGGATCGGTCAGCAACTGCTCCAGCAGCGCGGCGACCTGGTCACGGGCGGGGTGGTTGAGGCCGTGCTTGGGCGTGAGAATCCGCCGCGCGTCCACGCGCCACCGTAGCTGCCGGGTGAGCCAGTCGGCCAGCGCGAAGGTGGCCTGCATCCGTACCACGTAGCGGTTGCCGATTGGCAGCGACCGCGGCGGTAGTTCAGGGTCGAACAGCCGATCATAGGCCTGGTAGGTCAGCCGGTCACGGCCGAAATCGCTCAAGGTCACCACAGTGAGCGGACGGATCGCGCGGGTCCGGCCGGCACGTCCTCGTCGCTGTACGAACTGGGCCGGGTCCCGTGGTGACTTGTGCTGCAGGATGAGCCCGACGCGCGGGTCGTTGAAGCCGACGTCGAGCGAGGCCGTAGCGACGACGAGATCGGCGTCGTCGGCGACGCCGGGGTCCTGCGAGGAGGTCTTGCCGATGCGCAGGCCGCGGGCGGGAGATGTTCCGGGCAGTTGGTGACCGGTGCGATCGGCGAGGGCCCATACCTGCCCGTCCGCGTCGCGGCGGGCCCGGTTAGGTAGCGCCGCGGAGCGGAGGTTGGCGAGTACCTTTTGGGCCCCGGACCGCCGCCGGGCGGTCCAGCCGTCTCCTTCGGCGTCTCTGAGGTCGTGGAAGAGGCGATTGGTCACGTCGAGGTCGTCTGTGAACAGAAAACCCTTACTGCCGGCGAGCCCGTCGGCGGTGGTGGTCGGGTCAAGGGCCCGGCCGAGCAGCATGGATGCCTGGATGGTCAGCGAGAGCATGCTGGCGCCGCTCGTGGGATCGGCCCGTACGGCGACCTGGTACTGCCGGCCTTCGGCGATGAGATCATCGTCGGCGGGCTCGATGTGGCTGACGTCGCTCTCCGCCACGCCGACCAGCCGGGCCATAAAGGCACCCGCGTCCGCCAGGGTGGCGGAGAGCCCGACCACCGTGATGTCGGGGCCGACGGCGTTTCGCCAGCGCCGGAGGGTCAGCCCTACGTGGGCACCGTGCACGCCCTGGTACGTGTGCACCTCATCGAGCAGGAGCAGCCGCGGATGCGATCCGTTCGGCGTGAACCCGAACAGGGCGCCCAGTCTGGGGTCGGATGATGCCCGGTTGAGCATCTCCGTCGTGGTGAACAGCACATCCGGCGGGCTGTCCAGCATGCTGGTCCGGGTAAGCGCCAGGAGGTCCCCGGACACGTCCCCTCCGCATCCCCGACAGACCAGGCGTTCTCGGCCAGCCTTGTCCCCCTTCGCGCGTCCGGGCGTCCGGTCGGCATCCGGCCACACCAGCTCAGCGCCGCAGCGGGGGCAGCGGCAGTACGGGCATATCCGACCCTCAGCAACGCGCCGCCAGGACTCCTGAAGCCAGGGCGCGGAGTCCACCGCGCGGACGGACTCCGGGGTATCGCCGTAGAGCGCGCCGATGCGCAGCGGACGCCGGCCCGCGGCGCGCAGCGCGGACGCCATGTCGAGCGACGAGCGCAGCGCCTCACCGACCTGGTCTTTGAGGAGCTCATTACGCGGGTACACGGCCAGGGTGTGCACCTGCCGAGTGGTGGGACGTTCCGCCATCCAAAGGTAGGCGGGTAGGTAGAAGGCCAAGGTCTTGCCGCTACCCGTGCCAGCGGCCACGATCACCGCCTGGGCGCCCTCGCTGTGCAGCGAACGCAGCACCGCTGCGGTGGCGTCGACCTGGAACGCGGCTAGTTCGTTGTCGCCGATCTGCGCGGCGAGGACCTGCGCACCGATGGCGGTCAATGGGTGCACGTCCCGTACCCGGTCGATCAGATTAGTCAACGGGAGATTGCGCCGCGGGTAGCGCCGGGGCTGGGCGATGACCCGGTAATCGGCGACCAGCCGCCGGCCGCGCAACCACCACTCCCCCGCCCCTGTGCCGAACAGTTGGCGGGCATGAGTCAGCAGGCGCAGCGTCTCGGCGAACCGAGACCGCCACCGCCCCTCACCGACATCGACTAACAGCGCCCTGGCGACAAGCGCATCGACAATCTCTTCCGCCGTGAAGTCCAAGTCGATGTCCTCCAGCCGCTGCGCCACCGCCTCCAACAGCTCCGGTTCGGTGAGATCCCGATCGACGACTCCCCACGCCAGCAGGGGAAGTTCCCTATCCTCGACTGCGTTAAGTGCCTCACCCAGCACCGTCGGCGTGATGGACTCCGTCACGCCTGCCACCGCACCACTAGATCATTCGCGAGGCCGTGCTCCTGTAAGAGGCGGAACTGCTCCGCAGTCATATCCCGCAGCGGGAAACTCCCGCCGCTGAGCGCCTCGAACACTGCCTCCAACTGCGTGGGAAGTTTGGTCCCGCGAACATCGTTGATCTCCCTGCGCAGCCAGGTGACCTGGCGGAGGAACATGTCCACCTGCGACGGGTTTCGCGGCACCGCGCCGCGAGCCCGCTCGACGTCGGCAATCGCGTAGGTCAGCGTCTTTTGGACAGACGGCGGGAGCATCCGGACGGAGCGGATACCCGCCTCCTCGGCCTTGGCTTTGGCGAAGCCTGGCCAGGCCTCGGCGGTGAGGCTATCGGTCTGCCGCGCCACGGCGGCCAAGGCCCGCTTCACGGTGTCAAAGCTGGCATCCAGGTCGGCTGAAGCCTCGGCATCCAGCCCGCGACGCAGATAGGCAACTGCCTGAACCAGGGCAGTGTGGTCAGGCGTTTGCAGGCCGTCCACTCCCGCTTTGAGGCAGGCGCGCCACGTCTGCGCCGCCAGATCTGGCTCAACGAGTGCCTTACGCAATTCCGAAGCGCGGTTCTGCAGACGCCGTGCGTTATCCATGGCGCTCCGCACCGCCTTGACCTCGCCAGCCACCTGGTTGAGTCGACGGGCCTTGTCCAACAGCGATTCACCCATGTCCCGACTCCCGCCCGTCACTTAACAGCTTGTCGATGTCGGCGAGCACCTGCCGAAGTTCGGGGTAGGGGTCCGCAGGTTGCGCACTTCGCTGGTGATTGGCTTTTCGTAGCCCGTCGTCCAACCACCGCTCGCAATCAGTGAGGAACTGGAGCACTGCGCCGAAGTTCTTACCGCGGTCCTTGGCGACCAATCGTGACCGTCGCTCGTTCTCGCCAGCCGACCCCGGCTTGGGCGCCGTGTCGACTTCGTCGAACTCCTTCAGAAGATCCTGCCACTGCTCCCACGGCAGTCTTCGCGCTTGCCTCAGCCCGTCCAGCCACTCCTCGGGAGAACGGCCACCGGCGCCTGGCGCGACGGTGGGCAGCACTGCGACAGCCTCCTGCAACTCGTTGAGCAGCACGTCCGGCTCGTTCTCCCCGGTCAGCCGCCGGTACTCGACGACGAGTGTCTGCAGGTGCACCCACTGGGCGTGTACAGCCGCATCGAAACCTCGCTGCAGTCGCCCGTACCATGGACCGATCCACTCGGGCAGGACCTGCGGATCTACTTTCAGGGCTGGGCTCGCGACGAACGTCTCGATCGCGGGCAGCAGGGCGGTAACGTCGATAAGTTGTGGCGCCCCGTCGCCTTGGGCAGCGCCCACTGCGTTACTCAGCCGTTTCACCAACTCGGCCCTGTCGTCAAGGTGCTTGCGGGCGAGGTCCGTCCACTGTGCGGTACGGACATCAGCGTCGGTGTGGGTGGCCGGATTGGCTTGGGGTCCCGGATGGAAGAGGGCCGCCACGAGATCCTCACGGACCCGTCCGCGGCTTCCCTTGATGTCCAGTAGGCGCGCGCCGACCAGCAAGGTCGCGACTGCGGCGGCGATGGTTTCCCCGTCGTGGAATCGAAAGCGGTCGCGAGTGGCTTGCACCATCGCCTCAGCCCACTCGTCCAGCCGTCGTGACAATATCCGCTGCTGTTCCGGACCGCCCGAAAAGTTCCAGTGCCCGTATTCTTCGCGTTGGAATATCGCCTTCAACATCGTAGCCGTTGCTGGCTCTTTCTTGAGCACGATGTAAGCCTTGCCTTGTGGCGGCTCACCTTTGTCACCGAATGCTCTTTCGATGTACACGCCGACCTTGTCGCCAAACAATGCCCGGCGGATGGTGTCATTTGGAGTAGGCAGCCCGAGTTCGTTCCAGGGCATTCGGGCGACAACGGCGTCCCGCAACCACGTTCGCAGATCACGCGCGTAGTCCTGGGCAAGGAGCGTGTCCCGGCCATACCAATCGTCGACCGCTTTGAGTCTTGCTTGCAGCGCCTTCGGGGGCACGGTGCCGGTGCCGGCACCCGTTTCGATAGGCCCCCCGGACGACAATTGCGGCGCGATAGACGACTGTTCTTCGGGAGAGGGATTTGGAACGACGCGGCGTTGCGGTTGATGGGCCGGCATTTCGCGGATCTGCAACAGCGGTAGCCGGAAGGCCGTTTGGACCCCGGCAGGCAACTGCAGGTTGCCTGCCACGTGGTCACCCCAGAACTCAAGCAGGTCCAGTCGCCGCTCGTAGTACTCCGGATCGGCCGCCTGAAGGCGTGTAGCGAGTTCCGGCCCCAGCACGTGGAGCAATCGCCTGCGCGGGAAGTCGCGGCGGAACGTTCGCGGAGGGAACTCCCCTTCCCGGATCGCGTTGTCATAGTTGTCTAATACGTAGCGAACGACCCTGCTGAGCACCGTACGGGGGTTAAATGTCTTAGCGTCGCGGTCAGACGTGACTCGGACCGCGCGCACGATAGCGGGTTTGTTGAACGGATAGAGGCCGAAACCTTCCGAGGAGAGACCGAATGCTTCGTGACACTGACTACGGAACGTGCAGGATGAACACCCGTTGGGCACCCACCTCGATGAGGCCAGTGCCGCCTGCCGCCCGGCTCGCTCATGGGCGCGGAGAAGATTGGAACGACCAGCCCGCGCGGCGTTAAGGTAGCGCGCCACAAAGTCCACGATTTGCTGATCGTCGACCCTGATCGAGGCCTTGTCGCTCATTGGCACGTCGAGTTTGTACATGTAGGGAACGCTGGCTTCGGCACGGGTCCTCGCCGTCTCCGGCAGTTGTTCGAAGAAGTAGCCCCTCGTAACAGCCATGAGAGTTCGCACTGTCGCCAGTTCCTGTTGACCTTCCCGGACGCCAGCCTCGGTAATCGCCTCAAGAAGATCTCGTTGAATGCCCTGAATAAGGGCGAAGTCCTCGATGAGTAGGATGATTTCCTGCCCGCGGCGCTGAAACTCGCGGCGGATTTCGATCATTGCTTCAGTAAGGCGCCCGCCTTCAAGGTCTGTCAGGCGCAGCACCGCCCGGTCGAGATTCTCGCTGAGGAGTTTGGCTGCCTCCTCGCGCAGCGCCGGCGATCCCAGAAGTTGTTTGTACATCATCGCCGCGATCGGACCGATTTCCCCCGGGTCGACGTCCGGAAGCAGGTCTTCGGGCTCGAACGCTGTACGCCGGTCGCCATCGCCACTGCGCCGGCCATGCAGCAATTCTGTAGCGAAGCGCGTGATAACACTGTCGGGTGCGAGCAGATGGCGACGGTATCCGTAGTCGCGCAGGAGGGCGGGCAATGCACGCTCGTTACTGAGAGCCTTGCGGTACCTGGCGGCGGTGCTGTCGGTCGCAGTGCCGGTGAAGTCAGCGAACTGCAGGACCAACGCGAGTCGGTCGAGTAACTCATGCGGAAGCGCCTGCTCATCGTACTGCCCGAGGGTACGGCTAACGCGATCGCGGATGTCTTGGAAATGCTGGCCCTGCAGATCGGCTAGGAGTGTGCGGATAAGCGAGGAAAGGCTAGTCTCAGTCTTACGCAGGTAAATGACCCGGCGTTTCGATGTGTCATGCAACTGCTGCTGGACCCAGCGCACCAAGTGCGACTTGCCGGTGCCGGACTCGCCCATGATGGGCATCAACACGATGCCACCGGTGGGCGGGCGATTGGTGAAGTCGTCGAGCACGGTATGCTCGTCGACTTTTTCTCCCGGCTCGGACGATCCCCATGCCTGACGGACGACGGCGAGGGGACGGTGGGTGGCCAGGAACACTGCTGGATCCGCGTGCACCGCTTCGGTGTTGATCGTGTCCGCGACGTCCGTACGGCTCCAGCAGACATAGCCGGGGAAAGATTCGGTCACCGTTTCATCCCTCGCACTGTGACAACGCTGATGATCCTCACGTCTGAGCCATCGGACAAAAGCACCTTGTCGGGCGCGTCTGAGGGGTTGTCCATGGCTATGACGTCGCTCTCTTCGTTACGTAAGAGGGCATGACTCAACATCAGATCCAGGGCTTCTTCGGCCGCCCGCCGCACCGGCGGTAGATCCCACTTTGAGCGTAGAAGGTTCGCCAACCGGCCACCGTCGACGACGGGCAGGCTGTCCCGGAGAAATGATACGAATTCCGACGCGGGAACTGGCGAACTCCACTCCCGGTTCTTGATCACCGTCCGGACCGCGCGCGTGATGTCCGGGACGATGGTGGAGGCGGCTCTACTGGGCGGCCCGGCGAACTCGGCGAAGCCGAGCGCGGTGGCCCACCGAACGAAGGCCAACCACGGGTTGCTGTTCCCGATGGCAAAGGACGTGAATGCCTCGCCCATGTCATGCGACAGCAGGCCTTGAACTTCCTTCCAACCCAGCGGGGCGCCGTACGGATCCTGGGCGCACCACCAGGTCAGCGCCGCGAGCAGGTCACGTTGCGGCAGCTCCTCACGACTGTCCTCCGCCGCTCCGGCGCAAATCACCGGCACCAGTGCCTCGCCGAAGACCCGCACGTCCGACGGCGCCACGAGTTGGGGGCCCGCCGAAACCATGCCGTCCGCCGCCACCACAAGTCGCAGGTCCTGCAGCGCCTTGAGACATGCGTCGAAAGTAGGGATGCCATCAGCGCGCAGCTTCAAGGTGGGTGGTTGCAGCAGCGATTTGAGTCGCTGCCGCTCCACCGCATCCGCGCGTCCAGTCAGGTACTTCGCGATGAGGTACATCCCATTGGGCAGGATGTTCGGCGGGTTGAGCAGTGGCATCTACAGGTCCTCGAGCAATCGTATGTGCGTCACGCAGGGCTGATGCAGGTCGGACCAGGCGACGTGGGCGTGGTCGGGGGCGGCTAGGTTGGTAGGGGCTACCACCACGAGCGCGGGATAGTAGTCGAACCAGTCCGCAAGGCCGTGTGGGGGTTCGGCGCGGTCGGCGAGCAACGCGACGGTAGGCACCGGGGGATCCAGCGGGCTTGGCGCGTTGATTGACCGCATCAACGGCCGAGGCCCCCCGCTGTCCTGTAGCGCCAACCATTCCCGCTCGGTGATGTGGCCGCCGACGTCCAGCACGTGGCTGAATCCCGCGACGACCAACTGATCGAGGACGCGTCGGGCCTGCTGCGCCATTGGGACATAGTCTTCGGTATCAATGAGCACCGTGAGACGTCCATGCGGCATCAGGGCCTGCAGTGACGTCGGCACTCCGGCAACGTCGGAGCCCCAGTCGGCGACCGGTGGCAGCGGAGCCAGTCCCTCGCTCGGCGGTACCCCGGCCCGGCGGCAGGCTGGGCAGCCCCGGCATGACCTTGTGACCGCAGCCGAGCCCCACGGTCTGTCGAAGCTGTACAAGCCGCGCAACAGTTCACCCACGCACTGCCTGCCGGACTCAATTACCTTCAGCGCGTTGAACCCGCCGCGGCTTGCGTCCAGGATCCGCTGCCGTTCGGTCAAATAGGCGGCCCAGTCAATCTCTCGGTGCCGGGAGATCTCCAGGTAACGGCGCACCTCCGCCTGATCCAGTGTGACCTCTTCCTGCGCCTCGCCCCACCCCGAAGCGATCAGGTCCAGGACACCGGTTCGGGCCAGCGCCGAAAGCAGGGTGATATTCCACCGCCGATTGGTTGGACCCTCCATGGTTACATTGGGCGGTCTCGTGTCGAGGTCGATGCGTAGCCGCATCGACGGAAGTTGCCGAGCCCCAACGAGCATGGCGTCCCATCTGCCCTCTGCCCTCTGGTTGAGCAGCTTGGGCGAGCCGAGCCTCCTGGCGATCTTCCGGTCGTCTGGAGCAAGCAGCAGGCAACTGACGGAAGGAGAACCGTCGCGGCCACCGCGGCCGACCTCCTGGTAGAACCGGTCAACAGACTCCGGCTCACAGGCGTGGACAACGGCGCGAACATTGGGAACGTCAACTCCGAGGCCGAACGCGGAGGTGGCCACGACCACGTCGTAGCGCGTGGCGTCGGTACCCATCCGCCAGCCGTTGACGACGTCCCGCCGCTCGGCCGCCCGACTGCGGCCACTGACCCCAGCGTGGCGGCGGAAGCCCCAGGCCGTCATAGCGTGCCGGACCTCGTCCACGTGCTCGGGCAACGACACGTACACCACGGCAGGGCGCGGCAGGTGAAGCAGGTGTTCGCGTAGAGCGTCCATACGCGCCTGGTCCGTAGGCCAGCGTGAAATGAAGTACTCCGGCTCGGAGCGCAGCGTCGAACTGCTCACCATTCGGAACGGGCGGTCGTCGGCGAACAACCGGTACAGCGTCTCCGCCGCAGACGGGCTTAGGGTGCCTGTCATCAAAACCGTGACCGGCGCAACGTCGCTCGGCGACCGGTCCACCAGTGTACGCCGCAGCCCCGTCATGGCCTGAAAGTCCGGCCGGAAGTCGGCCCCCCATCCGTCGACGATGTGAGCCTCGTCAACCACGAAGAAGCGCAGGTGACCGGCTTCTGCCGCCAAGTGCAGCGCTGGCGCTAGGCCGGTCATGAGCGCCTCCGGCGAGGTGAACAGCATTCGCTGCTCGCCGCGTCGAATCGCGTTCCTAATGCCCTCCTTATCCTCCTCCGCCATGTCACCGATGTAGGCATAGCGTCCGCTTGGCGATGGCCGTTCCCCGCACTCCTTAATCACCTCTTGCAGTCGCCGCTCCTGGTCAAGCGCCAGCACGACGGTGGGGACAACGACGACAGTCACCCCGACGACCTGCGAGGCCAACAGCGCGGGCGCGAACGCCAAGGAACTCTTCCCCGTGCCGGTCGGCAGGCTCACCAGAACAGTGGCGCCGGGTGGAGCCGTGACGATCGACCGAGCCGCCTGGCGCTGCCCCTCCGACCGGTAATCCTCGTAGCCGACAGTGGCCCTCCAAAACGGGTCGGCCGGAACAGGCTCGGGCCGCCGGCATAGAGGTGACTTCGACTCTAGGTACACGTGGTGCAGGGGATCGCCACGCAGGTGTGCGGTGTCGTCGCCCGGCGGCACCCACAGCCGCCGCTGAAGATGTAGACGGCCGTCGGCGAGACGGGTGCAGGCGATCCCCGCTCTTTGCCACACGCTGTCGTCGCCGGCCGCGACGCCAGGCTGCACCGAGATTCCGAACTTGTCGCCCTGCCGGACGCCCTCGAACCCCAACACGTGCCGGATCAGTACGGCAATGTCCGCCGCGCCCGCGCCCGCGCCGCCGCTGCCGCTGGCGAGGGCGTCGAAGAGCCGCCGATGTGGCGCGGGAAGCTGATATTGGGGAAGGCACGGAACATGCCCATCGCTCAGCGCCTGCTGAACGAATTCCCACGCCTCAGTGTGCATCGACACCCAACTCCGAGGCCGCACCTGCGAACGGTCGATTACTTAAAACCACGCAGGAGACGGCGATCAGCCGTACCCGGGGTTCCCGGCACGCCTGGCGCAGCACCTCGGGAAGGCCCGCGACGGCGCCGTCCTCCTCTCCGCCGAGGTGGGCGGCTGCGAGAGTTCTGGCCATCCGTTGTTCGTTCTCGCGGTCGAGATCCACAGCCGCGGCGGCGTCCGCCTCGGCCGCGCGCTGCTCCAGGTGCCGGACCGTCCGCAGCCGTGACTGCGCCTCTTCGCGCGCTCGCAGAACCGCGTCCCGGAACGCTCGCGAACCTCCGAACAGGCTGATCAGCACCGGAAAGCGATCAGTGTTGAGGTTGTGATCGCCTCGAGCCGGTTCGTAGGCCAACTCCAGGAAGGGTTGAAGCTCAGGATCGACATGGTCGGCCGTCCACGCATCGAGCCACACTCGGTGCGTGAACGGCACGAACCAGCCGTCCAGGCGCCGCTGCAGGGCAGTGGCCGGCAAGTCCGGGAAGCGATCACGAACCCGGCCGATATCGCCGTCCACGACATACTCGAAGCCGAGGCAAACATGGTCACCATTCAGCTTCGGAACAAGCCGCCACCAGGCCGACGCCTGGCCGCGGTCATCCTGCTGAGCCCATCCCCACAGCGAGTCGACCGTCGGCGAGCCCAGACGCAGCACCCGCGTGCCCGGGCGCCGCAGTGCCGCCGTGCGGTTGAAACAGCCAGGGCTGTCCCAACTACCGGGCAGCGACTGAGCTAGCAGGTACGTAGGGAGCAAGACCTTCTCGCCTAGGCGGTAACGGCGTACGGTCCGGTCGCGCGAGTCAGTCTCGCGGGCCAGTTGGAGCGAACCTTTGGCGTCGCACACCAGGTTGTCGACCGCACGCTGCACCCTCTTCCACTGCCCCTCGACATCGTCGATACGCGCAAACAGCGCGTCACGCTCACCGTCGCTGGTAAATGTGGCCTCCAGGATGTCCTCGGCCGCGATCTCCTTACGCCGCTGCTTGAGGGTATCGGCAATCCATCCGGTGCCTTCGATCAGCGCCTGGCTGCCGCGCTGCAGAAGCTGAAGGAACAACGTCGGAGCCACCACGTCGACGGCGTACTGCAGCATGGACAGTGAGTCGGTGAAGGCCGCGAAGCCGTCGCGAAGAAGTGCCAGCCAGGCTTCCATCGTGGACTCTGGGTCGGCCGGAGCTACGACGTACTGAGCCGCCGGAACACCCTCGCCGTGGCGGTCCACCCTGCCCAGGCGCTGTTCGAAACGGTTAACCGACCATGGCAACTGCAGGTGGACGACAGCGTCCGCTGGCTGGAAGTTGCGCCCCTCCTCGCCATCGCGGTCGCAGATCAATACCTGCGCGTCTCCGCCAATCCAGGCTTGAATCCGCCGCTCGACTTCGCTCGGGTCTTCTCCGGCCAGGTGCCGTACGGTCACCGCCGACGGACGGCATTGAGTGAGGGCGTCGGCGACGGCTCGGCCAGCGGCGGTGGTTCCGGCGAAGACGAGGATCCGACTATACCGACGACACAGCGAGCCAATCGCCTCGGCGATCCTGGCTACCGCCTTATCCGGCTTATCGGACATTGCGAGCTCGGAAAGACCGCGCCGCAGCTCCTCGTCCGCCGCCACGGTCGGCGCGCGCCTCAGCAGTCGGGTCTCGTGCCGATCCAGGCCGGCGAGCCGGCACGCGTCATCGTCACCCAGCCGCGACGCCACCGCCGCCGCCAGCCCTCCGGCCAGGTTCCTACAGCGCTCCATCAGCACCGCGTGGGTCCACGCGTACGCAGCCCAGGTCTCCTCGTCTGCCGCCACCTCCACGAGGTGATCGCGGACAGACTGTCGCCACCGTTCCAGCAGCTCCTCGGCCGCGTCACCATGTGGGTCGATGATCTCCAATAGCTCAGGATTGCGCCGGCCCTTGACCTCGAATCGAGGGCTTCCCGGGCCGCAGCCCTCGGCCGCTAGCACCCGATCGCGCCGGTGACGGATCACCCGGCGGTGAAGCCGGTAGGTCTCGTTGACGTAGGCCCGTAGCCGGTCGAGTGCCTGCGGTAGCCCTTCCGACTCGTGATCGGCGGCCTCGTTCGCGTCGTCAACCAGCGACCGGAGTCGGGGATCATGGGGGAAGGCGGACCGGATAGTTTCCAAGTGCAGCGGCACGAACTCCGGGAAGGTCGGGTCTAGCGCGTAGAAGGCGCTGGCGAGCTCGTGCCGTGCCCGGACCCGCGCAGTGAATCCCACCAAGTCCTCCAGCCGGTAGACCGCCGGATCCAACAGGTGCAGCAGGCCGAGCATGGCCTGCTCGTGGTGCAGGGCCGGCGTGGCCGACAGAAGCAGCAGCCGACGGCTGGCGTGGCACACCTCAGCGAGGGCTTTCCGGATTTCCGTAGGCGTGTCGTTTGCTACGAGGTGATGCGCCTCGTCGACGATTACCAAGTCCAGCGCGTGCTCGCCGCGCCACCGCAGCGGGCTCTCGTGCGCGACGATCCGAATCTTCGCCCTGGGAAAATCATCGATGAAAAACTTCGTCCGCAGTTCGTCCTGCCACTGGCGGCGCAGCAGATCGGGAACGATAAATGTCACGACGGCATCAGGCGTGTCGAGAAGCAGTTGACGCGCGATCAGTCCCGCTTCGATGGTCTTACCGAGGCCGACCTCGTCCGCCATCAGGTACCGCTGAATCGGGTCCCGGAGCACCTGTAGGACGGCGCGCAACTGGTGTGGATATAGCTCCACCGCACTCGACAGAATCGCCGGCACGTTGGAACAAGCCGCCCGTTGCTCAATAATTGTCCGCACGAAGGGCAGCCGCGTCTCGGCGAAGTACGGACTTTCGCTGGCACCAGCAAGTAGCACCTGGACCGGATCCGTGACTGGACGGGACCACCGAACCCACAGCCTTCGGGCGTCGAGCGGTATGTCATAGAAGCTCTTTGGCTTACGAACTGCGTAACCCGACCGCGCATCCCCAGCTAGGACTCGTCCGGCATGCCACTGTCCCCCTTCCTCCCAAAACACACGGGTCTGCCGAGGTAGCGGTGGAAACTTGACCCGATCCTTCGGCAACCAGACAGAGTCGACCTCGGGCTGTGCGGGAGACTCGAAGAAGTCCACACGCACCTTCTGGCCGTCTGTCGCTCCGACCTTGCCCCAGCCACGCCCGGATCCAGCCCATGTCTGCAATCCGACGAGGCCTGCGAGGCCCGGACGTAGGGGGCTCACGCGTTCCTCCGCTCGGCGTGGCCTCGTAGATAAGCAATCATTGCGTGGTTCGCCTCCCAGCCGTCGGGGAACTTGACCGGGACGTCGAGGTGCAGCCGCTCAGTCGATGGATGCCCATCGAGCAGCTCTGCGATCCCCACCCGCGCCACGACGATGCAGGCGTGCCGATGGCGTGACGTCAGAACGCAGAGCCGACCGGACTCCAGGTGGAACGCGGTTGCGTCACGCCGCCGCGACAGTGGGTGCAGCACGATCGTCACGTCGTACTCTCTGCCCTGGAGCCGGTTGGCGGTGTCGACGGTGATCCCCGCTCCGGCCTCGCCGAGGTGCGCCCGAACTTCCAGCCCAGCAAGCATCGACCTCACCTCCCCACAAGGTGTCCCCGGACACTACAGCTAGGAGTCCTACGAGCGGGACCCCCGAGTATTCACCCGTTCAGCCGGTGTGACCTGGCTTAGTTGCGGTGTCAATAACCCTCAAAGTTGATATTGCTTCAGAGCAACCACTCCGCAAGAAGACGTGTATGTCCTGGTGAGGCGCTCTGGCGGGCCAACTCCTGGTCATTCCTCACCCCTTCGCGCACCCGAGACGTCCATGGCTGAGCTCAGCATCGATGCAAAGCGCATCTGTCAGGGATGCGACAGAGGACCAGCCCTTACAAGCTCCGGGCGTGCGGACTTACTAGCGTTCGCTCCGGTCGAAGACGATCCCAGCGGGTACTGCGTGTTGAGGTCGCGGAGCCGGGCGGCGACATTCGACGCCGAGCGGCTGGTACACGGCCGCTGGCGGAACCTGGTGGTGATGGCGACCGGCACCGGCAAGACCGTGGTGGCAGCCCTGGACTACCGCCGGCTGCGCAAGGCCGGCCACGTCGACTCGCTGCTCTTCGTCGCCCACCAGGAGCAGATCCCGCGGCAGAGCCGCTCGGTGTTCCGGCAGGTGATGGGGGACGGCAGCTTCGGCGAAACCCTCGTCGGCGGCGACAGCCGAAGGACTGGACGTACGTCTTCGCCTCGATCCAGCCGCTGCACCGGCAGGACATCGACCCCGAGGCGTACGACATGGTGATCGTCGATGAGTTCCACCACGCCGAAGCACCGACGTACGCGCGGCTGCTGGAGCGGCTGCGGCCGCGCGTACTGCTGAGGCTGACCGCGACCCCCGACCGGAGCGACGGCGGCGACGTGCGGCGGTGGTTCGATGGCCGCGCCGCCGTGGAGCTGCACCTGTGGGAGGCGTTGGAGCGGCAACTGCTGGCGCCGTTCCAATATTTCGGGCTGCACGACGACGTCGACCTGTCGCAGCTGCGCTGAAAGCGGGGCAGGGGTACGACCCGGCCGAGCTGGACGGCGTCTACACCGGCAACCACGCCCAGGCGCGAATGATCCTGCGGGCGGTACGCGACACCGCCGACGTCGGGCGGATGCGGGCCCTCGGCTTTTGCGTGAGCATCGGGCACGCCGAGTTCATGGCGGATTGGTTCACCAAGCACGGCGTACCGTCGGCGGCGGTTACCTCGGGGGTCGACGCCGCCGGGCGGCAGGCGCTGCTGACCGCATTCCGCAACCGTGAACTGCGGGCGCTCTTCACCGTCGACCTGTTCAACGGGGGCGTCGACCTGCCGATGGTCGACACAATCCTCATGCTGCGCCCCAGCGAGAGCGCCACGATCTTCCTGCAGCAGCTCGGCCGCGGTCTGCGCCTGGATGACGACAAGCCCTGCCTCACCGTGCTCGACTTCATCGGCGGGCAGCACGCCAACTTCCGCTTCGACCTGCGGTGGCGGGCGTTGACCGGAGTCAGCCGGCGGGCCGTCGAGGCGACTTCTACGACCGCGGCGAGTTGTTCGCTCAGTACGGGCGGGTGTACCGGGACATGGCACGGCGAGACCGCAGCCATGCGTCCGAGGCAGTGCGCTGGGGCAGGGATTCCATCGCCGCGTTCGGCGCGGAAAACGCGCGTAGCACCGTGCTGAACGAGGTCGGACTGTGCAGCGCGCTGTTCCTCGCCGATGAGCCCGAGCAGGCAATCGCGATCGGCAATCGGGTACTGGAAAAGTCGCAGGTGATGAGTTCCAAGCGGGTCATCGACCGAGTAAACAATCTGCATCGTGATCTCGCTCGGCATAGGGAGCTTCCGGAGGTGGCCGCGTTCGACCGCGTCCTCAGCGCTCGGGCTGCGGCGGGCGCGTGAGCGGGCGATTCTCCGAGGCCGCAATGACGGCGGCCCTGCGGGACATCGCTGCCACCCTGGGCGTCTCTCCCGAGGGCGCCCAGTTGCTGCAGTTGACCAATAACGGGGTCTTCGCATTACCTCGATCTGGAATCGTCATCCGGATCGCACGAACCCATCAGCTCCTGGACCGGGTGACCAAGGTCGTTCAGCTTGGGCGTTGGTTCGCTCGGATCGACGCGCCGACGATCCGGCTCGCGCCCGATGTCGAGCAGCCGGTCCGAGTCGGCGACCATGTTGCCTCGGTCTGGTCCTACGTTCAACCGTCACCGTCTGCTCCGACGGTGCAGGATCTCGGCCTTGTGCTGCGCAAGTTCCATGCTCTCGACGTGGCCCCCATTGCACTCCCGGCCTGGGATCCGGTCGGCGACGCCCGACGGCGCCTGGCTGACGCCGAAGATCTCGATCCGAATGACCGCGACTTCCTGGTGAACTGGTGCGATCGCTTGGAACCGCAGCTCGTTGCGCTCCGCCACCGGGAGGAGCCGAAGCTCGTCCACGGGGATGCCCATGTCGGCAACCTGCTGCGAGAGGCGTCGGGCCGGACGGTGATGTGTGACTTCGATGCCACGTGCATCGGGCCATGGCAGGTTGACTTGGCAGCGGTGGCGGTAGGCGAGGCGCGGTTCGGAGGCACGGGCCTACATGAAGGGCTGGCACCACAAACTCGACCCGGCCGACGCCCACCACACCCTCGCCCGGCACATCGCCACCCTGGCCGCCCGCGCCCTCCACTCCGTCCCCAACGGCGACGACAAGCTCCACCAGCAGATCGCAATGGCGAACCAGATCGCCGACGCCATCGCCACTCTGAGCCCGAAGGCAGCGACGGCCCTGGACCAGGTAACCGACGCCAAACATCTCCTCCACGCCATCGCCGCGCCGCCAACCCCTCCCGCGCCACCAGCCTTCCCGCAGCGCCCTACCACTCCCCTTTCCACCGGCGCGCTGCTGGTCAACGGCCGTCACCAGCCCCGCATCGGCCACGAGGTCAACCACGAGATGGCCTCCGCCGACCAGGTAGACCTGCTGTGCGCGTTCATCAAGTGGTACGGCCTGCGCATCGTCGAGCCAGCCATCCGCGAGCTGATTGCCCGAGGCGGCAAGGTCCGCGTCATCACCACCACCTACCTCGGTGCCACCGATCAACGAGCGCTAGACCGGCTCGCCGAGCTGGGCGCAGAGATCAAGGTGTCGTACGAGACGCGGACCACCCGCCTGCACGCCAAGGCGTGGCTGTTCCGCCGCCACAACGGCACCACCACCGCGTACGTCGGCTCGTCGAACCTGTCGAAGACCGCGCTGGTGGACGGCGTGGAGTGGAACGTGCGCATCTCGAACATGGAGCAGCCGCACGTCATCGACACGTTCACGGCGACGTTCGAGGACTACTGGAACGATCCGGCGTTCGAGGCGTACGACGCGGCCCGGGACGCCGAACGGCTACGGCGTGCGTTGAGCGGGGAGCGCCGCGATGAAGCACCGACAGCGATCTCGAACCTGGACGTGCGCCCGTACCCCTATCAGGCCGAGATTCTGGCCGACCTGGACGCCGAGCGCCTGGTGCACGGGCGGTGGCGCAACCTGGTCGTGATGGCGACCGGCACCGGCAAGACTGTGGTCGCCGCCCTCGACTACCGCCGGCTGCATCGCAGCAAAAAGGTGGACTCGCTGCTCTTCGTCGCTCACCAGGAGCAGATCCTGCGGCAGAGCCTGTCGACGTTCCGGCAGGTCATGGGGGACGGCAGCTTCGGCGAGACGCTGGTCGCGGGCGAGAAGCCGAACGGTTGGAAGCACGTCTTCGCCTCCATCCAGTCGCTGCACCGCCGCGAGGTCGACCCCGAGGCGTACGACATGGTGATCGTGGACGAGTTCCACCACGCGGAAGCGCCGACGTACACGCGATTGTTGGAGCGGCTGCGTCCCCGCGTACTCCTGGGCCTCACCGCGACCCCCGACCGGGCCGACGGCGGCGACGTGCGCCGGTGGTTCGACGGGCGCGCGGCCGTTGAGCTGCATCTGTGGGAAGCGTTGGAGCGGCAGTTGTTGTCGCCGTTCCAGTACTTCGGGCTGCACGACAACGAGGACCTCTCGCACCTCACCTGGAAGCGCGGCCAGGGCTATGACCCGACGCAGCTGAGCACCATCTACACCGGCAACGATGCGCGGGCGCGGACGGTGCTGCGCGCAGTCCGCGAGAAGGTGGACGTTGGACGGATGCGGGCGCTCGGGTTCTGCGTGAGCATCGGGCACGCGGAGTTCATGGCCAACTCGTTCAGGAAGCACGGCGTCGAGGCGGCGGCGGTGACCTCGAGGGCCGGCACCGATCGGGCGACGCTGCTGCGGGACTTCAAGGCCGGCAAGCTGCGGGTGCTCTTCACAGTGGACTTGTTCAACGAGGGCGTTGACCTGCCGATGGTCGGCACGATCCTGATGCTGCGACCCACCGAGAGCGCCACGATCTTCCTCCAACAACTCGGCCGTGGCCTGCGCCTCGACGACGACAAGCCCTGCCTCACGGTGCTCGACTTCATCGGCGGGCAGCACGCCAACTTCCGCTTTGATCTGCGGTGGCGCGCCCTGACCGGTGTGAGCCGACGGGCGATCATCGAGGCCGTCCGCGATGACTTCCCGAGCTTGCCGAGCGGCTGCCATGTCGAACTGGACCGGGTGGCGAAAGAAATCGTGCTCGCCAACCTGCGATCGGCGCTGCCCACCTCGAAGGCCGGTCTGGTGTCCGAGCTGCGGCAGCTCGGCGACGTCAGCCTGGCCACGTTCCTCCGCGAGACCGGCCTGGAGATCGAGGACGTGTACCGGTCGGCCAGCATCGGCGGCTGGACCGGACTGCGGCGGCTCGCCGGCATCGAAACGTCTGTGCCCGGCCCCGACGACCGGGAGTTGGGCCGGGCCATCGGTCGCATGCTGCACACCGACGACATCGACCGGCTAGAGCTGCTGACGAAGGTCGCGGCCGGACCGCCCGCGCCAGGCCAGCAGATGTACGCGGGCAGCAGCCGCCTGCTGGACATGCTGCACTTCAGCCTCTGGGGGCCGAGCACCCCGCTGGCAACGCGGGACGAACGGCTGGCGCGGCTGTGGAAGGAGCCGGCCCGCTGCGCCGAGTTGCGGCAGGTCGCCGAGGTGTTGCGGGACCGCATCCACCGGGTCACGCCGACCGCCGCTCCGGGAGCGGTGCCGCTGCGGGTGCACGCCCGGTACAGCCGCAACGAGGCATGCGCTGCCTTCGGGATGACGAACCCGGGGTCACTGCGTGAGGGGGTGAAGTGGCTGCCCGACGCCCAGGCCGACCTGTTCTTCGTCACCCTGGTCAAGTCGGAGGCCCACTACTCCCCCACCACCATGTACGCCGACCGGGCCATCACCGACACCCTTTTCCAGTGGGAGTCGCAGAGCACGACTTCGGCGGCGTCGGCGACCGGGCAGCGCTACACGTCGGGCGGCTCGACCGTGCATCTCTTCGTACGGGAAACCCGCATCGCTGACCGCGACCTGGGCGCACCGCCGTACCTCTACGCCGGGCCGATGACGTACCAGGAGCACACCGGCGACCGACCCATGCGCATCCTCTGGAAGCTGCACCACGCGCTGCCCGCCGACATGTACGCCGCGGCTCGGGCCATCGCCGCCTGATATCGGCCGTCCGTCCGCTCGCCCGGCTACCCCTTCGCCACGGCCTCCGGCTCCGGCGGGACGTGCGGCCCGCCGGCCGGTCGCTCGTCGCCGTGGCCCGGCCACCACGCCTTGTGCCCGATCAGCGCGGTCAGCGCTGGCACGAAGAACATCGACATGACGAACGCCGACAGCACGATGCCGATCGCCACCGCGAAGCCCATCTGCTGCAGGAACGAGATCGGAGCAAGCAGCAGCACCGCGAACGTCCCGGCCAGGATCAAGCCTGCTGCCGCGACCGTCGGGCCGGCGTGTTCGACCCCGATGGCGGCGGCCTGGTGCGGCTCATTGCCCTCCCGCGCCTCCTCGCGTAGTCGGGCGATCATCAGGATGTTGTAGTCAGTCCCGATCGCCACCACGAAGAGGTAAAGGATGATCGGCAGCTGGAAGGTGACACCGGGCTCGCCCTGCAACCCTTGGAAGAGGTAGACAGTGGCACCCAGCGTGGCGGCGAAGTTGAGCAGCACCGCTATCACGAGGTAGATCGGCGCGACCAGACTGCGCAGCAGCAGCGCGAGGATAAGCGCGATCAGGCCGGCCGCGACCGGCAGGATCACCGACAGGTCCCGGTTGTTGGCCGAGTTGATGTCCGCGAAGATCGCGGTGGTCCCGCCGACCAGCGCCCGGGTGCCCGGCGGGGCCGCCGCGTGCACGGCACTGCGCAAGTCGTCGCGGACGAGGGCGATCGCCTCGTTGGAGACCGGGTTCTCGTTGAGCAGCAGGTTGACCCGGGCCACACTCGGGTCGGTGCTGCGCTCCGGGGGCTGTGCCTGGCCCACACCCGGGGCTTTCGCCACGGCCGCCGCGAAGTCGTTGACCTGCTGCTCGTTCAACGGCGACCCGTTGCTGGTGGTCAGGTAGACCTCGGTAGGGGCGAGCGCACCGGCGGCGAACCCGCGCTGTAGGTCCTGTGCGGCCTTCGCCGACTCGGTGTCCTGCGGGAAGCCGGCGCTGAAGTCGTAGTCGGCCTTGTAGCCGAGCACGCCCGCGGCGAGCGCGACCAGGAGGACGCCGGAGGCCGCCGCGACAAGCGCCGGCCGGCGCCCGACCGTGTTGCCGAGCCGGTGCCAGATGGTGGCCTTGGGCGCACGCTGCCACGCCTTCGAGGGCCAGAAGACGTAACGGCCGAGCAGGGAGACGACCGCCGGGATTAGGGTGAGCGAGGTGACCAGCATGACGCCGACCGCGATCGCGAGCGCCGGACCGAGGGAGCCGAAGAAGCCCAGCGAGGCGAGGAGCAGCACGAGGAACGCGACGATGACCGCTCCGGCGGCCGAGGTGATGACCTCGCCGACCCGCTGGACGGTGACGATCATCGCGGTGCGCTTGTCGTCGCCGGCGCGCAGCCGCTCCCGGTAGCGGAAGAGCAGGAACAGGATGTAGTCCGTGCCGATGCCGAACAGCACGATCAGCAGGATCGTCTGCAGATCCTGGCTGACACTGAGGTCGAATGCCTTGCCCGCGGCGGCGACAAGACCCGTCGTGATGCTCAAGACGACGCCGACGACCACCACGGGCAGCAGCGCCGCGATGGGGCTGCGGAAGATGACGAGGATCAGCCCGATGATCAGGATGATCGTCGCGACGCCGACCACGGCGAAGGCGTTGTTGAAGGTGTCCTCGTTGTCGACGAAGCTCGCCACGTCACCGGCCACGCCCGCGGTCAGCCCACTGTTTGCCAGCTCCGGGCCGATGTCCGCGCGCAGGTCGCGCACGGCGTCGAGCAGGGCCGGGTCGTCGGGGGTGGGGGCGTCGAGCCCGACGTTGATGATCTGCACCGACTTGTCCGGCGCGACCGCGGGCGGGCCGGTCAGGTAGCCGGACGTGCGCGGGATGTTCTTGGCCTTGAGCGACTGGGCGAGCTGGCCCACCTTCGCCTCGTCCGCCGAAGTGAGTTTCTGCCCGTCGGCGCGCTTGACCACGATAGTCGCCGTCGCGGCGGCCTGCTGCGGGAACGCCTTCTGCCCCAGCTCGGTGGCCTGCACCGACTCGTACGAGCGAGGCAGGAAGCTCTCCTGGTCGGCGGAGGTGATGTCGCTCAGGGACGGTGTAGTGAGGATGATGGCGGTTGCCGCGACCACCCACCCGGCGATCACCCACCACGCTCTGCCCACGACGAATCTGCCCAGCCGCTCGAACATGGTTCCCCCGTGTGTCCGGCACAACCGACGTCTGGTGGCCGAGACGCCCACCGACGCCCCGATCACCACTCTGCGCTACCGATGTGCAGCGTACCGTCGCGCCTCATCCTTTTCGGACGCACGGGAGTGTCGGGCGCGTGCTTTCAGCCTCGCGGCCGATGACCGGGCAGCCGTCCGGGTACCACACCCGGTGACTGATCACGCACTAGGTTGGGGGCATGGAGCAGCGGATCAGCCTGATCACCCTCGGCGTCAGCGACCTGGCGCGCGCCAAGGCGTTCTACGAGCACCTTGGCTGGCGGGGCCAGGAGGTCGAGGAGACGGTCTTCATCCAGGCCGGCGGCCTGGCCGTCGTCCTCTGGGGCCGCGACAAACTCGCCGACGACGCCGGCATCGCCGACCCGGGCACGGACGGTTTCGGCGGGGTGACCCTCGCCCAGAACGTCCGATCCCGCGAAGAGGTAGACGAGGTGATCGCCACGGCGACCAAGGCTGGTGCCACGGTGACCAAGCCGGCCCGGGAGACCTTTTACGGCGGCTACGCCGGCTACTTCACCGACCTGGACGGCCACGTCTGGGAGATCGCGTGGAATCCCGGCTTCGCCCTCGCGGCCGACGGCACCCTCACCGTTCCCGACTTCAGCGCCATGGGCTGAGCTGACGCAGGCACGAACACGGATCAGGGCGTCGGAGGCGGGCAGAGCAGCGGGTCCAGCAACGGCAGTTGCAGCGGATCCAGGCAGACCGCGAGCAACACATCCGGCGACGGCGTCGCGGTGGGCGTCGGAGTCGGGGAGGCCGACGCGACGGGCGGCGTCGGGACGGCCGGCGTGGCCGGTTCCGTGGTGGGCCCAGGGGTTGGCACCGAGGTGGGCGACGGCGCAGGGAGGGCCGACGGGGTGACGGCCGGCGCTACAGCCACCGTAACGGCCGGTGACACCACTCTGGAGACGGCTGCCGCAGTCGACGGCCGGGCAGCCGGGCCGTGCGGCGGGCTCCAGACGGCACTGTCGGCCGCACCGACCCGCGACCGGGGTGCCACCGGCCCGACGGGAACGGTCGGAACGAGGACTGCTCCGGCCCTCGGCACGTCCAGGGCGACGGTTTGCGCCTGCGGCACAGGCTCGGATTCCAACAGATGCGGGCTCGGGCCGAGGGCGCCGGGGCCGACCGTCGCGAACACCACAGCCGCGATGGCGGCCGCACCGAGCGCCCGCCGGTCGGGGCGTACCGCGGTCAGGGGTGCGTCGTCGGGTTCCGCCGGCACGACAGGCGCGGGCCGGGCCGCCCGGTGCGCGGCCAGCAGCGCGTCGACCTGCGCCAGGACGGCAGCGCGATCCGTGGCGACAGCGAGGGTGAGGTAGAAGCGGAAGTTCACCACGGCGTTCGTGGGGACGAGCAGTCCGGAGAGTCGACTGTGGTCGGGCAGCAGGGTGAACGGGGTGTCGGGGTGGTGGGCGGGGCCAACCAGGTCCTCGTACCGCCACTCGCGCCGGTGCTCACGCCCGCCGAAGGCAACCCGGTGACTGGTCACGACGGCCATACCGGTGTCGACGGCCCGCAGGCCCGCCGGCAGCGCCTCGCCTGACGTCTCGGCGAAGGAACAAGAGCGGCCCGGGGTGGGTAGGCCGGGGACGTGCCGCGCCTCGGCCTCGACCAGCGTGGCGACGGGGAGGACGCGGAAGACGAGTTCGTCGCCGTCGAGGTCCACCGGTAGGCCGGTGCGGGGCTGCGTACACCCGAGGAAGCTGGCGGCTTCGATACGGAGCCGGGCCAGGTGGTCGTCGCGGTGCCGCCAGGCGTCGGTGGCGTCGCGGTACGCGCGCTGCCGGCGCTCGTTCTCGCGCTCGGCCCAGGCGATCCGCCAGGGGGCGCAGGCCACAGAGGTCACGGTCACACGCGGTACAACCGCTCATGTACGTGACAGGCAACGCGACCAGGATCGATGCATCCCGTTGCGCCCGAAAGGAGAGAATTGCAGGATCACGGCCGACAGTGGCGGAGCCGGGCCACAATCGGACCGGCTCCGCCCCAGGTCACGACCTGTGCAGCGAGGTGAAGAACTGCCTCAGCTCACCGGCGAGCAGGTCCGGCTCCTCCAGCGGCATGAAGTGCCCGCCCCGGCCCGGCTCGCTCCAGTGCCGGATGTCGGTGCAGGCCCGCTCGGCGATCGAGCGGGGAAAGTTGGTCTGCGAGGGTTCGGTGCTCACCGTGAACGCGGCGGGCACGGTGATCATTGGTCGTGGGGTGTTGTGGTCGAAGTCGGCGTACTGCCGGAACGACGAGCCGATCGTGCCCGTCACCCAGTAGAGCGTGATGATGCTGAGCAGGGTGTCCCGGTCGATGCTGTTGGCGAGGTCACCGTGGTTGTCGCTCCAGTCCCGGTACTTGTCGACGAGCCACGCGGCCAGCCCGGCGGGTGAGTCGGCGAGCGCCGCGGCGAGGGTGTCCGGGCGGGTGCCCATGATGGCGCTGTAGCCGCCGTCGGTCTCGTCGTACGCGGCCTCGGCGTCCAGGTACGCCTGCTCGGCCGGCGACAGCGGACGGGCATCGAAGCTGGCCGGAAACGGCGGATGGATCATGTGGATGCCGGCCACCTGCTGCGGATACAGGGCACCGAGCCAGCCGGTGACCACTCCCCCGACGTCTCCGCCGAAGGCGCCGTAGCGCTCGTAGCCGAGCACGTCGGTCATCAGCTCGTGCAGGGTCCGAGCCAGCAGCGCCCGGGTCACCGGCTCGTTCGGCGCCTCCGAGAAGCCGAAGCCGGGCAGTGAGGGCACCACCACGTCGAACGCGCCGCCGGGCCGGTCGGGGTCGGTCAGCCGGTCGACCAGCGGCAGCATCTCGACGAAGCTGCTGGGCCAGCCGTGGCTGAGGAGCAACGGCAACGGCGCGGGCGCACCGGCCGGGCGCGCGGCCCGGACGTGCAGGAAGTGCAGCTTCCGGCCGCCGACGAGGGCCAGGTGCTGGGGGTACGCGTTGAGCCCGGCTTCACGAGCCCGCCAGTCGAACCCGCCCTGCCAGTAGGACACCAGGTCCCGCAAGAAGTCAGGATCGACACCGCCCTGCCACGGCTGGGTGCCGCTGCGGTCGGTGAAGCGGGTACGGGCCAGTCGGGCCCGCAGGTCATCGAGAACCGCATCGGACACGTCGATGCGGAACGAAGAGACAGACATTGGTCCTCCGATAAGGAGGGCGCTCCCCGACGCGAAAGGTCAGCTGAGGGGGACGGCCGGGAGGAGCGCCCAGGAATGACGATGGGTGGTCACCGGGCTCACCTCCTCTCGTGGCTGACGAAGATCACCCTACACAGGCCGCGCCGCCACCTTCACGCTCAGGTGGCGGCGCGGCGTGGGTCGGATCAGGCTGGCGGCATGCCTTCCGGCATCTCGAAGACCTTGCGGACGTCCACCTCGACGTCGCCGACCGTGTCGGCGAAGACCTCGGTGAACCGCCGCCCCCACTCCACCGCCTCCTCGTGGGAGCGCACGTCCAGCAGAGCGAACCCGGCGATCAGCTCCTTGGTCTCGGTGAACGGCCCGTCGGTGACGGTGGTCTTGCCGCCGCTCACGGTGATCCGGGTGGCGCCGTCGGAGCTCTGGCAGAGCCCTTCCGCAGCGAGCAACACTCCGGACTGCGCCACTTCCTTCATGAAGCCGTCCATCCGGGCCATGAACTCGGGGCTCGGGTTGAACGCCTCGGTCTGGGTCTCGTCGAGCTTGTGCATCAGCATGTACCGCATCGGTGTGGGCCTCTCGTGGTAGGTAGGTGCGGATCAGCGGGTCAGCGGTCGAGTGCAGAGCGCCGTGAGCCAGCCGAACGTGACGACGCAGGCAAGTGCCATCCGGACGCTGAGGGTGTCCTGGTCGGGCCAGGCCAGGATCGCGACGACGGCCAGCGCGCTGCCGACGGAGTATGCCGCCCAACCGCGCTGCCCGGCTCGCCACCAGGCGCGGGCGAAGACCAGGCAGGCGATGGGCAGCGAGCCGAACGCCAGCCCCGCGCCGATGCCGTGGCCGACGGCGTGCCAGCTCAACGTCGAGGGCGCGCCCTCCGGTGCGCCCGCCGGCCAGCCCATGCTGGGATCCGAGACCAGCACCCCGCCAATGATCAGGCCGATGCCGTGCACGGCGATCAACGCCGGCCCCCACGTCCCGCCCGGCTCGCCGCGGAGCACCCGGCGCAGCCCGACCGCGCCGGCCAGGGCGAGCAGCCCGGTCAGCACGAAGTTGGCGATCTGGATCCAGCCCAGGTCGCCAAGCGCCAGCAGGCTGAGCGGCTGCCGGCTCAGGTCGAACCCGTCGCGGGTGAGCACCTGGGCCGCCGCCACCACCACGAACAGCGGGCCGGCGAGGACTCCGCCGGACAGCAGCGCTCTGGTCGTCGTACGCCGGGAGTCGACGCCCGCCACCGCGGACCCTGCGCTGGTCTCGTTCGCCGTCGTCGTCATGTCGTTCTCCTCGTCTGTGCCGGCCGGTCGCCGGTCCCGCGCGCCGGTGCGAGCCGGCCGTTCACTGACGCGTCGAGCGGACGGCGCGGGATACGACATGACGGGCGAACATTTTTTAGCGGGTCGGCGCGACGCCTCGGGCGCAGTCGGCGGCGCGGGCGAGCAGCAGCGCGCGTTCGCGTTCGTTGCCGGTGAGCTGGGCTGCCCGATCAAACTCAACGTGGGCCTCGTCGTAGCGACCCAGCTTCGCCAACAGGTCGCCGAGCACGCTGGGCAGCAGGTGGTAGCCGGCCAGCGCCGGCTCGTCGGCCAGCGCCTGGGCCAGGTCCAGACCGGCGGCCGGGCCGTCGGCGAAGGAGACCGCGACGGCCCGGTTCAGCTCCACGACCGGCGACGGTACGACCCGGGCCAGTTCCCCGTAGCCGGCCGCGATCCGCGCCCAGTCCGTCTCCTGCGGGGTGCGCGCCCGCGCGTGACAGGCCGCAATCTCCGCCTGAAGGGTGTACGGGCCGGCTGCGCCCTCGGCGGCTCGAGCCCGGTCGAGGGCGGCCAGACCCCGACGGATCAGTATCCGGTCCCAGCGCTCCCGGTCCTGTTCCATGAGCAGGATCGGCTCGCCGGTGGTGCCGACCCGCGCGGCGGTGCGGGAGGCCTGGATCTCCAGCAACGCGGTGAGCCCGTGCACCTCCGGTTCGTCGGGCATCAGCCCCTGCAGGACGCGGGCCAGGCGTAGCGCGTCCGCGCAGAGGGCGGGGCGCATCCAGTCGTCTCCGGCGGTCGCCGAGTAGCCCTCGTTGAAGATCAGGTAGATCACCTCCAGCACCGACGCGAGCCGTTCGCCGCGCTCGGCGACGCCGGGCACCTCGAATGGCACCTTCGCCTCGGCTAGGGTCTTCTTGGCTCTGGTGATCCGCTGCGCGACGGTCGTCTCGGGCACCAAAAAGGCCCGCGCGATCTCCTCGGTCTTCAGACCGCCGAGCATGCGCAGCGTCAGTGCCGCCCGCGCCTGCGGCGACAACACCGGGTGACAGGCGGTGAAGACCAGCCGCAGCAGGTCGTCGTCGATCCTCTCCTCGAAGGCGGCGTCGAAGTCGGGAGTGAACTGCTGGTCGCCGAGGTCGCGCCCGAGGTCGGCGACCCGGCGTTCCAGCAGGTGCCGGCGGCGCAACGCGTCGATCGCCCGCCGCTTGCCGACAGTGGTCAGCCATGCGCCCGGGTTGGCCGGCACTCCGTCGCGCGGCCACTGTTCCAGTGCGGCCACCAGAGCGTCCTGGGCCAACTCCTCGGCCCAGCCGACGTCACGCACGAGCCTGGCCAGCGCCGCGATCACCCGTCCGGCCTCGATCCGCCAGACCGCCTCGACCGTGCGGTGCACCTGCTCATCCCCCATGACCGCCCATCACAGCAGGCTGATCCCGTTGGGACAAGGAAGGAGGCGTCAGCCGGCTCGTCGACGGTACGGCTGCGGGCCGTGGGTCGGGAACCGCGACTGGGTACGCGGTGGGTACGCCTCGCAGTGCTCGGCCCAGTGCTCGGCGGCGGTGGCGAGGGCGTCCGCGGAGACGGTGAGGATCAGCGGGTAGATCGCCGTGGACGGGCGGCGCATCCACGGTGGCAGCGACTCGGCGGAGAACTCCACGATCAGCTCCAGCCGGCGGCGGCGCAGCACCCGGCTGCGCAGGGCCAGATTGGGTTCGGTGAAGCGCACCATCGCCGGCGGCGCGCTCAGCCCGAGGGCAGCGGTGGCCTGCCCGTGCAGCCAGCCGCCGAGCGCGCGGGCTTCCTCGACCATGAGGCTCGGGTAGTGGTGTGACCAGGTCTGGCCGTCGGCGGTGCGGGCGTCCACCTCGATGAGCAGCCAGTCGTGCCAGCCGGGCGTGGCTCCGTCGGGGTCGTCGGGCGGGTCGATGCCGGGCTGGTAGCCGACGGGGCGTACCCGCACCCGAGCGCCATCGTCAGACCGGATCTCCACTCGATCATTCTGGCTGAGCGAAGCGGACTTTAGCCCCCGAATCGGTCACTTCGTGATGGTCCGCCGCACGCCCTGGTGGTTGGCGCACGCCTTGGACCCGCCACCGGCCAGGCTCACCGAACCGTCGCGGCACTGCACGAGGTAACCGCGTCCCGCCCAGAACTGCGGTACGCAGTCGAACCAGTCGCACACCTCGGTGGCCGGCTTGCGGATCCGCGTGCCGCCACAGAAGCCGTACCCCAGCGGGTTCTCCGGTGCCCCGCAGCTTGGGCCCTGGCTGGCGCTGGGCGACGGGCGTGGGGACTTCGTCGGCTTCGGCGGCGGGGGCTTCAGCGCGAGCGCCGGGCCCGCCGGGCGGATCAGCGCGGGTGCCACGCTGGTGGTGGGCGCCGGCGTGGCGGCCGCGGCGACCTCCGCGCCACCTGTCGGGTCGGACGGGTCCGACTCGATCAGCGCCGCCGGCACCAGCAGCGCGATGGCCGCCGCCACCGCGAGGGTCCTGCGGCCACCCGGTACCCGCGCGGAGAACCGGGCCTGCGCCGGGGTGTTCACTGCCGGCCGGAACGGCTTGAGCTGGGCGTGCTCGGCGATCAGCTCGTCGAGTTGGGCGATCACCGCGGCGCGTTGTTCGATCGCGTCGGCGAAGGCCAGCGTGAGCTTGAACCGGAAGTCCGGCGCGGCGTTGGTGGGCAGCAGCAACCCGGAGGTACGCCGCCGGTCCAGCACCTGGATCACTGTGACCGGCGCCGCCGGGTCGTGGGCCAGGCCGGTTATTCGGCCGTACGCCCAGTCGCGCCGGCCCCGCCCGCCGAGCAGCACGAGTCGACGGCTGGTGATCACGGCCATGCCGGCGTCGGTGACGCGTACGCCGTCCGGGCGGCGCGGGCGCAGCGGCCCGGTTGGCGGGGCGACAGTGAGGTCCGGCGCGGGCAGCACTGTGGTGTGCCGTACCTCGACCAGTTGCGCGGCGGGTAACGCCCAGAGCACCACCTCGTCGGCGGCCAACTCCAACGCCAGCCCGGCGCCGGCGGCTGCCGAGCCCTGGAAGTCGGCGGCCAGGGCGCGTAGCCGCCGTAACTCGTCGTCGCGTCGCCGCCACGCCGTCTCAGCGCCGCGGTACGTGCTGACCCGCCGCACGTTCTGCCGGTGCGCCCACCGGTACCGCCATGTGGAACCCGTCGAATCAGTCTTCGCCACGCCGACTCCTTCGCCGCGCTGGCCACCAATCTGGGGGTGTCACGAGGTTTAACAGGTCCGGCGCGGCGCTCGGACACGCCGAAACGGGCGAACTACCCGATCGGCGGAGCAACCCACACGATAGGGCGATAGTGTTGCGTCGATTCACGTTTCGGAGAGGGGGTGGCGGTCGTGCCGGCAGTCACGCTGCCCGGGGTCGTGATCGGTGTCGACATCGGCACCACCAGCACGAAGGCCGTCGCGTACGACACCGACGGGCGGCAACTCGGCAGTCACCTGGTCGGCTACCCGCTGAACAACCCGCAGCCCGGCTACGCCGAGCAGGACCCGCAGATCATCCTCGAAGCGGTGTTCAAGTCGATCAGCATGGTCGTGGCCGAGCTGGTCCAGCCGGTGGCCGGGCTGTCGTTCGGCTCCGCCATGCACAGCCTGATCGGGTTGGACCGGGACGGCAATCCGCTCACCCCGTCGGTGACCTGGGCCGATTCGCGGTCCACCCGGCAGGCCGAGCGGTTGCGGGCGGTGCCGTCGGGCCTGGCTCTGCACCGGCGTACCGGCACGCCGATGCATCCGATGTCGCCGCTGCCCAAGCTGCTCTGGTTCGCCGAGCAGGAGCCGAAACTCTTCGAGCGGGTGACGCACTGGGTGGGCATCAAGGACTGGGTGCTGCTGCGGCTCTGCGGCGCGCTGGTCACCGACCACTCGATCGCCTCGGCCACCGGCCTGCTCGACATCCACAAGCTGGAGTGGGACCGCGAAGCGCTGACCATCGCCGGCATCACCCCGGAACAGCTCCCGCAGCTCGTCGCCACCACCGCCGTGCTGCCCAACCTGATCCCGCAGGCAGCGGCCGAGACCGGCCTGCCGGAGCGCACCCCGGTGGTGGTCGGCGCGGGCGACGGACCGCTGGCGAACCTGGGCCTGGGCGCTGTGCACCCCGGCATGGTGGCCTGCTCGATCGGCACCAGCGGCGCGATGCGGGTGATGGTCGAGCGGCCCGGCGTGGACCCGCTCGGCGGGGTCTTCTGCTACGCGCTGACCGAGCAGCGTTGGGCGGTCGGTGGCGCGATCAACAACGGCGGCATTGTGCTCAAGTGGGCCGGCGCGGCGCTCGCCCCGGATCTGGGCGAGCACTCCGAGGAGGACTTGGTCGCCCTGGCGGCCCGCGCGCCTGTCGGTTCGGGTGGGCTCATCATGCTGCCGTACCTGCACAGCGAACGGGCACCGCACTGGAGCGCCCTACCGCGCGGCGCGTACGTGGGGTTGACCCACGCACACCGTCGCGAACATCTGGTGCGGGCCGCGTTGGAGGGCGTCTGCCAGCAGCTCGCGCTGGTGCTCAGCTCGGTGCGCGCGGCCGGCAACGAGGTCCGGGAGGTCCGGGCCGGTGGCGGCTTCGCCCGCAGCGGCCTGTGGCGGCAGATGCTCGCCGATGCCCTCGGCCTGCCGGTGAGCTTCCCGGCCGCGCACGAGGGGTCGAGCTTCGGCGCGGCGCTGCTCGGCATGGAGGCGCTCGGGCTGATCCCCAGCATCGACGTCGCCGCCGACCTGGTGCGGATCGAGGAGACGGTCCGCCCCGACCCGGCCGCCGCCGCCACCTACGCGGCGCTGCTGCCGCTCTTCGCCGAGCTGTACGAGGCCCTCACGCCCACCTTCGCCTCGATCCGTCGGATGGCACCCGGCCTGCCCACCGGCCCCCTGCCACCGACGTGACCGGTGCCGGCTCGCCGTTGGATCAGGGTGCCTCGACGCCGGCGATCAGGTAGCGCTGCACGTCGGCGTCGAGGATGACCGCTTCCTGCGCGTCCTCCGGCCCGGAGCCACGGAACGCGGCCAACTGCTCTGCGGACTCCCACCGTTCGTAGACGTGGATCCGGCCGGGCTCCAACGGGTCGGCCGCCAGCAGGAAGTCGAGGCAACCGGCGGTGGCACGCGCCCGGGCGATGACCTCTTCGCAGCCGGACAGGTACGCCTCCCGTGCTGTCGGTTCGACCTGCAGACTGCCGGCGATGATCAGCATGGGTCCTCCGGGGTGAGTGGTTGGGAAGCGTGATGCCTGTGGGTCATATTTATACCGGTGGGTCATGTCGCTCGCCGGGACATTGCCGCCCGGACGGGTGACGCCGGTCCCGCCGGTCTCACCAGCCCCCGGCGCTTCATATCGTGCAAACGTGAGAAAAAGCGACAAGAGGCGCTCATTTTCCCTGCTGGGGAACTCTGCCCGCGTACCCCTGAAGGTGCTGACGGCGGCGGTCGCGCTCGCGGTGCTCGCGACGACCGGGCCGGCCACCGCGGACGGCCCGGGCCGCGGGCCCATCGCGGAGAGTCACGAGCCCGGGGTGGACCCGACGCCGGAGCGCCCGCCGACCAGCGAGGTGTCCTGGCTGTCGTTTCCCGGCGGGGTGTTCGCTGTCGACTCGCTCGGGCACACGGTGCGCTACCGCGCCTGCGACGGCGACACCGGTCGGGTCGCCGACCCGACCATGCGGGTCGCCGCCGGGGCGGCCAGCGGGGCGGTCGTCGTCGGCGGGACGGCCTACCGCTACCGGGTGCCGCTGGTCGGGCGCAGCGAGGGCACGCTGGAGGTGATCCAGCGGCACCGCCCGCCGACGACGCTGACCGGCGTGGTGATCACCAGCCCGCAGCCACCTACCGACCCGGTCGCCGGGGTCCGGCTGTTCCCGCTCAGTGGGCAGCTCGCCCGCGTGGTCGCCGACGCGAGCCTCAACCCGGCCGGGGTCACCGTCCGCGACCTGTCCGGCCGCTACGGCGACCAGCAGATCGCTGTCAACGGATCGCTGCGCCCCAAGGCGGCCAGCGTCATCAAACTCTGGATCCTCGTCGAGCTGCTGCGTCGGGTCGACTGTGGACAGGTCTTCCTCGACGACGGCGTGCTGGTCACCCCGGAGGACGTGGTCGGCGGCACCGGTCAACTTCAGTTCGAGACGTTCCCGCAGGTCGTCACAGTGCGCCGGCTCGCCCAGTACCTGATCAAGTACAGCGACAACGTGGCCGCGAACGTGCTGATCACCTACCTGGGTGGGTTCGCCCCGGTCAACGCGCTCATCGACTCGATGAACCAACGCTCCACCATCCTGGCCCGCCGGATGCTCGACAGCGCGGCGGCGCAGCGCGGCGAGGAGAACTACACGAGCCCGGACGATGTGGTGTCGCTGCTCGGCGCGGTCTGGGACGGCGAGATCCTCACCCCCACCTCCCGCGACCTAATGATCGGGTTCATGCGGGAGCAGACCCTGAACACGAAGATCCCGGCGGCGTTGCCGCCCGGCGTGCCGGTGGCCCACAAGACCGGTGACCTGCCGGACGCCTCACACGACGTCGGCTACTACCTGATCCCCGGCACCGAGACCGCCGTCGCGTTCCTCACCGCCGGCCCCATGGCCACCGGCGACGAGACGGTCCGGCGGATGGCCCGCACCGTCTACGACTTCCTGGTCACCCCGGTAGCCGGGGCGGTCGAGGAGTGAGCCGACCTCACGCGCCGGGAATGTTCGCCGGCGGGTCCTCGCCCACCAGGTCGGCCGCCGGCGGGTCCGCCGACACCGACAGCCCGAAGTCCGAGTACGTCAGGTCGAGCTGGGCGGTCTGCGACTGCTCGCTGGCCAACTCGATGCGGTAGCGGACCAGCCGACCCTGCTCGTCCACGGCCGCGGTGAACGGCACCGCGCCGGCCCGCTCCCCGAGCACACTGCCGACGCCGCTGCCCAGCACCGCGCCGCTCTGCCGCAGGTCCAGCGTGCCCGCGTACTCCCGCTCGCCGGTCAGCCGGACCCCCGCCGGCGCGCCCAGCGTGCTGGCCAGCCGGGTGTTGTCCAGGCCCTGCTTGGCCGCCGGGGCGCCCGGGGCGCCGACGTGCCACCAGGTCTTGCCGTCCCAGACCGGCACACGGCGGTCCGGGGCGGTGACCCGCACGTACACGTCCGGCCCGGTGGTCAACCGCTCGATCTTCACCACACCGGTGGGCACCTTCAGCGAGGTGGTCTCCAGACCACGCTTCGCCTTCGGATCCCACAGCAGGACCGTGGCGTCCCCGTCCGTGCCGCCGGTACCGACGGTCAGCTTGTACGGCTGCTCGTCGGCCTTCACGGCGGCGGCCTTCAGCACACCGACCGGGTCGGTGCTCGCCGACGCCGCCGGGCGACCCGCGTCCGGTTCGTCGTCGCCGGCGGCGACCAGCGCCCACGCCCCGGCGCCGACCGCCACCACGAGCACGGCGACAGCGGCGATCAGCTTCGGTTTCTGCACTGTCATCTCCCCCGAGCGGTGCGGTCCGGCCAGACTAGCCGGACCGCACCTCGTCACGCCCGGCTGATCGCGTTGGCGTGGATCGCCTCGTGCAGATACACGGTCAGCCCCGGCGCGATCTTCTCGTAGGACGCGGTGAACCGCTCGTCGGCCAGGTACATGTCGGCCAACCCGGTCTGGATCTCGTACGAGCACTCGTAGAACCAGCGGCTGATGATCTGCCGGTGCTCCTCGGCCAGGTCCATCGCCTCCGGGCTGTCCGCCGGCGCGCCCGAGGCCATCAGTGCGACGATCCGCCGACCCCAGTCCTCGTTCTCCGCCTTGTTCCGCAGCCAGTCGTCCTTTGTGTAGCGGGAGACCCGCCGGTTCGACTCCCGGTACGCGTCGGTGTCACCCCACCGCCGCTCCGCCTCGGCCTGGTGCTCCTCCGGATCGACGTCACCGAAGACCTCGAACCGCTCCTCCGGCGTGAGTTGGATGTTCATCTTGCTCGCCTCCATCGCGAACTCGATCGCCGTGACCATCTCCTGCAACCGCCTGAGCCGTACCGTCAGCAGCTCGTGCTGCCGGCGCAGGTGCGCGGCCGGATTGGCCGCCGGCTCGTCGATGATCGCGGTGATCTCCTCAAGCGGGAAACCAAGCTCCCGGTAGTACAGGACGAGTTGCAGCCGTTGCAGGTCCGCGTCGTCATAGCGGCGGTAACCGGCCGAGGTGCGCCCGCTGGGCGAGAGCAACCCGATCTCGTCGTAGTGGTGCAGCGTCCGCACCGTCACGCCGGCCACCTTCGCGACCTGACCCACCGTGTACGCCATGGTCCCCCTCCCTTCCGGGAACCAGGCTCCTGCCTGCCGTTACGTGAGAGTCAACTCCGATTCTGGCCCACCATGGCGGGGGCGTCCGGCCGCCCGTACAGATAGCCCTGGCCGCGTGGGCAGCCGATCGCGGTGACCGCCTCGTGCTGACGCTCGGTCTCCACCCCCTCGGCGACCACAGCCAGGTCGAACGCGCCGGCCAGGCGGGTGACCATCTCCACCGTTGCGTACGCCCGGTCGTCGGTGCCCAGTCGGGCCACGAACGACCTGTCGATCTTCAGCTCGGTGGCCGGGATGCGGTGCAGGTAGCTCAGAGACGAGTAGCCGGTGCCGAAGTCGTCGATGGCGATCCGGATGCCCAGCTCCCGGAGCTGGTGCAGCCGCTCCAGCACCGCCTCGGTGCCCTCGATCAGCGCCGACTCGGTCAACTCCAGGGTCAACGCCCGCGGCGCCAGCCCGGCGGCGCTGGTGGCCGCCGTGACAGTGGCGATCAGGTCCGGCCGACGCAGGTGCGCGGCGGCGATGTTCACAGCGACGGTCGCCTCCGGCGCCCGCCCCCGCCAGGTCGCGGCGGCCCGACACGCCTGGTGGATCACCCAGCGGTCGATCGGCAGGATCAACCCGGTCTCCTCGGCCAGCGGCAGGAACTTCGCCGGCGGCAACATCCCCAGCCGAGGGTGCCGCCAGCGCACCAGCGCCTCGGCGCTGCGCACCGCGCCGGTGGCCAGGTCGACGATGGGTTGGAACTCCAGGTGCAGCTGATCCTCGTCGACAGCGCGGCGCAGGTCGGCGATCAACTCGGCACGGGAGACGGCCGACTCGCGCAACGCCGGCGTGCACGTCCGGTACGCGGACTTCCCGGCCGCCTTCGCCGCGTACATGGCGATGTCGGCGTCGCGCAGCAGGTCGGTGTGGGAGGCGTGCTGCGGGCCGTACTCGGCGATACCGATGCTCGCCGACGGGTGCACCCCGACGTCCTCCTCGTCGTCGGAGGGCCGCAGCGCGTCCAGCAGCCGCTCGGCGAGCCGCTCGGGTGACACCGGCCGTTCGCCGTCGACCAGCACCGCGAACTCGTCACCGCCGAGCCGGGCGATGGTGCCGTCGCCGTTCACGGCGGTGTGCATCCGGGCCGCGAGCCCGGTCAGCAGGGTGTCACCGGTGGCGTGCCCGAACCGGTCGTTGACCTGCTTGAAACCGTCCAGGTCGAGCAGCAGCACGGCCACCGGTCGCCCGTCGCGCAGGGCCAGGCGCAGCCGCCGGTTGAACAACAGCCGGTTGGGCAGCCCGGTGAGCTGGTCGCCGTACGCGAGCCGGCGCAGCCGGGCCACCAACCGGAGGTTCTCGTTGGCGGCCAACCCCTGCCGGACGGCGAGGGCGGCCAGCAACACCATCATGGTCACGAACACGAGCTGCGGGGTCTGCCCGGTGGGCAGACGGGCCAGCACCACGGCGATGATCGCCCCACCCACCGGCAGGTACGGCAGCGCCACCCGCCACCACGGCGGCAGCGGCGACTCGGCGGTGTCGTCGGTGCCGTCACAGTCCGGGGGCGGCGAATTCCGGGTGGCCAGGCCGATCAGCAGGTAGCTCAACGGCCAGCACAGGTCGATCGGGTGACCGGCGGTGTAGTCGGCGCGGGCGACCAGCGACACGTAGAAGACGTCGGCGACGACCCGCAGCGTGAGGCTCGCCGCGAGGACTGTCATCGGCCGCCACATCGGCCGGGCCGGCCCGGAGACCGCGACCAGGATGGTGAGCTGCATCAGGTCGAACATCGGGAAGAGCAGCCCCAGCGTGCGCGCGGGGTCGGCCAGCTCGGCGGCGGCGACCCCCCGGAAGACCAGCACCCAACCGATCGGCACCAGGGCCAGGGCGACGATCACCCCGTCCAGCAACGTACGGGCCCGCCCGACCGCGGTCCTCGGGGCGGACGGCGAGCTGAGCAGCGCGGCAGTGCCGGTGAGGATGCCGGCGGTGAAGACCACCCCGACCACCGGCGTGTGCGGCAGGTCGTCGCCGACGAGCCGCTGCACCGTCCAGATCGCCCGGCCGATCGCGGCCAGCCCCATGGTGAGAGCGAGCAGCGTCCAGAACCGGCGCAGCGGCGCCGGATGTCGACGGGCCACCCCGACGCACGCGAGCGTCGCCCAGCCGGCGACCAGCATCGCGCCGATGTCGCTGACCAGCGCGGCACCGGGCAACGCGGCGACCAACCAGCCCGCCTCCAGCAGGATGACCGCAGCCGCGACGAACGCGCCGGCGGGGTTGAGCGTCCCCGCAGCCTGCTTTCCGTCCTGTCGGGACACGGTCGCTCCGGCTCTTTCGTCGTGCGTGCACCCTCGGCGGCGCCGGTCCACGGCAAACCCCGAAAGCCTAACCAGCGCCCAGAAACGCCGCCAGAGCCGAACGTTCACCCCGCTGCGACTCCGGCCCTGGCCCCGGCCAGGGTCAGCGGCCCGCGGATCGGTTCCAGGGTGAACGGGGCAGTGCGGTGCCGGCCAACGGACGGCGTGCGCGGCGGCGTCTGCGCCGGCCAGGGGTGCAGGGCGGGCGGGCAACTGTGTGCACGGCCACGTCGGCCGAGGACGTTTGTCGGCCGATCAGCCAGCAGAGGAAGCGGTCCATCGTCGGATCAGCCGACCGGGAGGCGCTCGGCGTCGGACCTGGAGATCTCGTACTCCGCGCCGCAGAACGTGCACTGCTGCGCGTACCGGGTGCGGATTGGAATGAGCGGAATGAAGAAGAGTGTGAATTTCGTCGAGCGGCGGGTGATCACCTGCGCGGCCTGGTTGCCGCAGTGGCGGCAGACCTGCTGCACGACACCGGACCGGTCGACCTTGGTACGCAGACCAAAGATGAAGAACATCGCCCGCCAGTACCCACTCGACAGCGAAAAGTCACCAGATCCCGCCAGCGGATCTCCGAGACCCCGCGCGGCACACACAAGATCGTGCTCGATCCGGGATGTAGTGGCCTCCCGGGTGAACGAGGCCACTACATCGCTGATCGAGCACGATCTTGGCGAGACGATCAAGACGAAACGCTCAGCTGGCCGGCGCGGGCTCCAGGCCGGGGATCTCCTCGGAGAGCCAGATCGGCTGCCAGCTCGGCACCTCGTGGAAGCGGCGCAGCTCGAACAGCCCGGCAACCGACCCGCTCCAGGCCCCGTACGGGGGCTTGGCCTCGTCGAAGCCGCTCTGCACGAAGGTCAGCGTGGTCCGGCCAGCGGACTCGGCCAGCTCCCAGCTCGTCACGCCGGTCGGCCCCCAGTCGACGGACAGCCGCCGGCCGGGCTCCAGGTCGACGACCTTGGCCGCGTAGCCGGTCTCGAAGCCGCCCATGGCGTACCGGCCGCCGACCCAGGGCTCGATGCCGATCGGGTAGCCGAACCAGGCGCTGGCCTGCTCGGAGTTGGTCAGCGACTCCCACACCTTGTCGGCGGGGGCGGCGATGACCAGCTCACCGCGCAGGTCGGCGGAGGTGAAGTCGGTGCGGGGCAGCAGTGGCTTGCCCTCCACGTGGGCGGCCAGGTTGGCGATGGACAGCGCCCAGTACGTCTGGAGGACGCCCCGGATGGTGGAGCCGCTCATCGCCTCGGCGAAGTCGAAGTGGCTCTGGATCAGCGTCAGCACTGTGCTGTCGGTGCCCTCGGCGGTGAGCTGGAGTTCGGTGGTGGTCTCCACCCCGTCGAGCAGCCAGCCGAAGCGAAGCGTGTCGTCGTCGGCGTGCAGCAGCCGCTGGTGCGGGGCGTCGCCCTCGGGCGTGTAGCGGCCCCAGAACTCGTACCGCTGGGGCAGCTCGACCTCGGCGTGCTCGGCCAGCCAGAGACGCAGCTCGGCCGGGTCGGTCAGGGCCTGGCGGACGCGCCCGACGGGCGCGGAGAGACGGGCCTGGACCTTCATCGGCTCACTCATTGTCGTTCCCTTTCGGATAGCAGGCGACGGCCAGCTTGAAGGCATCTCCTTCGCTGCCGCCGTAGCGGGTGAACAACTCCTGAAGTGCGGTTTGCAGGTCGTGCAGGAACTGCTGGCGCTGCTCGGCCGGCACCCGGATCTCGCCGGAGACCCCGATCGAGGGCAGCTCGGGGGCCGCCCGGTCCAGGCCGGCGATGTCGGCCTGGACCTCCTCCATCAGGTCGAGCAGGTAGCCCAGGCTCAGCTCGTCGCGGGCCCGGCGCAGGCCGATCCGGCCGACGAGCCGCGGGGAGAGCCAGTAGGACCGGGCGGCGGCCTGGTAGATGCCTTCGGTGATGCCGCGGACCTTGCGTTCGCTGACCAGCTCGACGAGGCCGGCCGCGACGAGCTGCTTGACGTGGTAGTAGACGCGCTGCGGCGTCTGGTCGAGTCGGGCCGCGACCTCGGTGCAGGTGCGCGGCTCGGCCAGTTGCCGCAGCACCTCGACGCGCTGCGGCTTGAGCAGGACTTCGGCCTGCTCGATCTGCTCCAGGTACAGGACATCTCTCATAGCAAAATCAGTTTGTACGTACAAAACTTCTTTGTCAATCGCTTCGCGAGAAGCCGCGCCGACTTTTTCGACGCGGCCTCAGGCGGCGCTCAGCAGGTGATCAGGGCAACCAGTCCGGTCGCAGCGGGTAGCCGCTCACGCCGTTCGGGCCGTTGTGGGTGGCCAACACCTGGTGCAGCTGGATGCCGTTGCGCTCGAACGCCATCCGCGACCCGGCCATGTAGAGCCCCCACACCCGGGCGGTGCCCGCGCCCACCTCCGAGACGCAGAAGTCCCAGTGCTCAACCAGGTTGCGGCACCAGGCGGCCAGCGTCAGCGCGTAGTGCTGGCGCAGGTTCTCCTCGTGGTGCACCTCGAACCCGGCGTCGTGCACCTCACTGATCAGCCGGCCCGGACCGGCCAGCTCACCGTCCGGGAAGACGTACCGGTCGATGAACGCACCCGAGCGGTGCGGCGCGCGGTTGTCGGCGCGGGTGATGCAGTGGTTGAGCAGTCGCCCGCCCTGCCGCAGCCTGCTGCGCAGCGCCCCGAAGTAGGCCGGGTAGTTGCGCACCCCGATGTGCTCGGTCAACCCGATCGAGGAGATGGCGTCGAACTGCTCGGCCGGCGCGTCCCGGTAGTCCAGGTATCGCACCTCCGCCAGCTCGCTCAACCCCTCCCGCTCGATCGCGGCCTGCGCCCACTGCGCCTGCGCCTGCGACAGGGTCACCCCGAGGGCCTTGACGCCGTACTCGCGGGCGGCGTGGCGCACCATGCCACCCCAGCCGCACCCGACATCCAGCAGCCGCATCCCCTTCTTCAGCGCCAGCTTGCCGGCGACCAGGTCGTACTTCGCCGCCTGGGCCTGCTCCAGCGTGTCGTCCGGAGACCGGAAAACCGCGCAGGTGTACGTCATCGACGGGCCGAGCACCTTCTCGTAGAAGGCGTTGGAGACGTCGTAGTGGTGCGAGATGGCGGTGCTGTCACGCACCCGCGAGTGCCGCAGCCCGTTCATCACCCGCTTCCAGCGGGGCTGCGCCTCCTGCGGCGGTGCCGGCGGCGGCATCAGCCGCTCCCAGCCCAGCCCACGGACCAGCGCCAGCCCCTCGGCCAGCGACGGTGGGCGTAACCGCAGCTCGTCCTTGAGCACCCGCAACGCCTCGTACGGGTCACCCGGGTGCACGCCCTGCAACGCCAGGTCACCACTGACGTACGCCCGGGCCATACCCAGGTCGCCGGGTGCGGTGAGCAGGTACGACAGCCCACGCTCGGAATGAATCGCCAGGGTGATGCCGGCGTCGGACGGGCCGACGGCGCTGCCGTCGTACCCGGTGATCCGCACCGGCAACGGCCCCGTGGTGACCGCGCGGATGACATCCGCGACGGTCGGACCCGTGTGCCGGCCCCCCGCCGGCGGGGTGGCGGGGACGCTCGCCGCCCCCTGATCTCTGTCGGTCAGGCTCATGCTCGTGCTACCGCCTTTTCGTACAGTCCCGTCAGCCGGTGGTCCGGGTCGTAGCGGTCTTTCACCGCGCGCCACGTGTCGCCGCCGTAGAGGCGATCGAAGGCGTCCCGGTCGTAGTACGCGTCGGAGTAGAGCGACTTGTGGCCGCCCGACTCCGACACCCTGCGTTCGATCGTGCGGTTGACGTCGCCGTCGGCGGCGCCCGGCGCGATCGGCACGCTCCCCCAGAACCCGATGTTGACGTAGTCCTGCCCGGGCCGCAGCGGATACAGCGGCCAGGACCGCGCCGAACCGGACCCCGCCGGCTCACGCAGTCGCAACGGGCACAGCCACACCGGGTTCATTCCCACAGCGCCGGCGAACCAGCGCAGGAAGTCGGCAGTACGGTCCAGCGGGATCTCCACGTCCTGCACGACCCGCTCCCGGGCCGGTTGCCCGCGCAGCCGGTCGATCCGGGCCGCCACCTGGTGGCGGTGCTCCAGCCGGACCAGTCGGTGGTAGAAGTCGCTGCGCCGGTAACGCGCCGGCCAGAGCCTGCGCACGACCGGGTGCTGCGCGCCGAACGCCGACGAGCACCAGAACCAGTCGGTGTCCCAGCGCCACAAATAGTCGTACGCGGTGAGCACGTCGCGGGTGCGCTGGCGCAACGACCGGTAGTAGATCGCCTGACCGGTGTAGTCGCTGGGCGGGTCGGCCGCGTCGGTGAACGTGGCGAAGATCAGGTACGCCTCGCCGGGGCTGAACATCACCCCGTCCATCGCGTCCACCGGTTCGCCGGCCCAGGACCGGGTGGCGGTCACCTCCGCGATCGCGTCGGTCAGCGCCTCCAGTTGGGTGAACCGGACGTTGCGCAACGCCACGTACCGGCCGACCGGTTGCAGCTCGATGCGCAGCCGGGTGGCGTAACCGAGGCTGCCCAGCGAGTTGGGGAACGCGGTGAACAGGTCGGCGTGCTCGCCGTCGGGTCGGGCGGTGATGATCTCGCCGGAGCCGGTGAGCACGTCCAGCTCCTGGACCGACTCGTGCGGCAGGCCGTTGCGGAACGAGGTCGACTCGATCCCGAGGCCGGTCACCGCGCCGCCCAGCGTGATGGTGCGCAACTGCGGCACCACCAGCGGCATCAGGCCGTGCGGCAGCGTCGCGTCGACCAGGTCCTCGTAGGTGCACATGCCCTGCACGTCGGCGGTACGGCCGGCCGGGTCGACCGACAGCACGCCGTTCAGACCACTCACGTCGAGCCCCGGAGTCCGCAGAGCGGACCGGGGGCGGAACAGGTTGGAGGTGCGTTTGGCCAGCCGAACAGGCTCGCCAGTGGGCACTGCGGCGTACGACCGCCGCAGCGTGTCCACCGCTTGATCATGGTCAATCGGTTGATCCACACGCTCAGCGCGCATGTGATCACCTTACGCTCGCGGTTTGGAAACCGTGGGATGTCGGCGCTGGCAGTTTCCCGTCCGGGGGCAGGCCCGACGGCTACCGTGGCGGGCATGCCATCGCCAGCGATCACCGCCCTGGACGCCGCCCAACTGTCGTATCGCCTGGTCAGCCACGGTGCGGTCGGCAGTCTCGCGGAGGCCGCCGCAGCCCGGGGCGTGGCCGTCCCCGACGTGGTCAAGACGATAGTGGTCCGGCGTGGTGGAAACGATCACCTGTTCGTGCTCACCCCCGGCGACCGGGTCATCTCCTGGCCCAAGCTGCGCGCCCTGCTCGGGGTGCACCGGCTCTCCATGCCGGACGCGGCGGGCGCCCTGGCCGCCACCGGTTACGAACGCGGCACCATCACCCCGTTCGGCGCGAGCACGGCCTGGCCGGTGGTCGCCGACGAGCGACTGCGCGGCCGGGAGATCACACTGGGCGCCGGTGAGCGTGGTCTCGCCATCGCGATCGACGCCGACGCCGCGATCGCCGCCCTCGACGCCACAGTGGCTGACGTCACCGACCCGCAGCCCACCCGCTGAGCCTCGCCAACAGCCGCACCGCCGGGCTGGCTCCGGCGCGACGTCGTGGGTGAGGATGACGCGTATGTCCGCGCCCGAGGAACGTCCCGACCCCGCCGGCACCGTCTACGGCGGTCACCGGGCACCGCGCTCCGGCCCGCTGGCCGATCCGCTGCTGCGGGTCGCGGTGGCGGTCGGGGCCGTCGGCGTACTCCTGGGGGTCGTCTTCGCCAGCGGGCTGCTCGACGGTGACGACGAGCCGGCGGTGCCGGCGTCGGTCGGTACGCCGTCCGGCGCGGCGCAGCCCAGCGAGCCGGCCGGCGAGCCGAGCCCCACCGCACCGACCGAGCCGTCACCGACCCCGTCGGCCAGCACGCCGGCCGCCCCGCCCACCGGGCCGCGGGTGCTGCGCGCCGCCTCGGGCCTCTGCCTGGGGCTCGACGGTGACGGCGAGAAGGCCGAGGCCGAGTTGGCAGTGTGCAACGGCGCGCCGGAGCAGCAGTGGGTGGTCAGCCCGGCCGGCGCGGGCGTGCTGACGTTGACGAACGCCAAGTACGGGCAGTGCCTCGACGTCGAGGGCGGCAGTGGGGACGACGGCGCGCGGTTGCAGCAGTTCCCCTGCCACGGCGAGGCCAACCAGCAGTGGCGGTTCGGCGGGACCGGCAGCAGCGCGGTGCTGCTCGTCGCCGCGCACAGCAACAAGTGCGCCCAGGCCGACGACGACGCCGTCGAGGCCGGCGAGGACATCCGGCAGCGACAGTGCGACGGCCGGCCGGCCCAGCAGTGGACAGTGGGCTGACCCGCCGACGCCTCGCGGTTCAGCCCCGGAAGCTCCACGCCCTGGGTGCGGTCGCGGCGACCAGCACGGCCTCCGGCACTCCTCGCCCGGGTCGGCGGCGCAGCAGCAACGACAGCCCGGCGGCGCCGATCGACAGCGCGCCCGCCACGTACCAGGCCATCGCGTAGTCGCCCAGCCGGTCCCGCACCAGCCCCGCGCCGGTCGCGGCGACCGCCGCGCCGAGTTGGTGTGCGGCGAACACCCAGCCGAACACCACAGCTCCGGCGCCGCCAAAGTACTCCCGGCACAGCGCCACCGTCGGCGGCACGGTGGCCACCCAGTCCAGGCCGTAGAAGACGATGAATACCAGCATGCTCGGCTCGGCGGTGCCGGAGAACAGGCTCGGCAGCACCAGCAGCGACAACCCGCGCAGCACGTAGTACATGCCGAGCAGCAGGCGGCTGTCCACCCGGTCGGTGAGCCAGCCGGAGGCGATGGTGCCGACGATGTCGAAGAGCCCCACCAGGGCGAGCAACCCGGCCGCGGTGGTCTGGGGCATGCCGTGGTCGTGCGCGGCCGGCACGAAGTGCGTACCGACCAGGCCGTTGGTGGTCGCCCCACAGATCGCGAACCCTCCGGCCAGCAGCCAGAACGGTCGGGTCCGGGCCGCGGTGGCCAGCGCGCCGAGCGCCCGGGTCGCCGCTCCGCCGGTCGCCGCCGGCGCCGCGACGACAGCGGTCGCCCCGTAGGCGGGCAGGCCGAGATCCGCCGGATGCTCGCGCAGCAGCCACACCACCAGGGGTACGACCGCCAGCGCCGCTGCGGCCACCAGAAGCGCGGCGGTACGCCAGCCGTGGTCGCGGACCAGGATGGCGATCAGTGGCAGGAACACCAGTTGCCCGGCCGCCCCGCCGGCGGTCAGCACACCGGTGACCAGGCCCCGCCGGTGGACGAACCAACGGCCGGTGACGGTGGCCACGAACGCCAGCGCCATCGAGCCGGTGCCCAGCCCCACCAGCACACCCCAGCAGAGCAGAAGTTGCCAGCTGGCCGTCATGAAGATCGTCAACCCGCTGCCCGCGGCGACCAGCAGCAACGCCACCGAGACCACCCGGCGGATGCCGAACCGGTCCATCAGGGCGGCCGCGAACGGCGCGGTGAGGCCGTAGAGCAACAGGTTGACCGAGACGGCCGCGGAGATCGTGGCCAGGGGCCAGCCGAACTCCTCGTGCAGTGGGTGCAGCAGCACCGACGGGGTGGCGCGGAAGCCGGCAGCGCCGACCAGCGCCACGAAGGCGACGGCGGCGACCAGCCAGGCGGGATGCAGACGGCGGTTCTTCGTCACGGAACAAGTCTGAGCCGGTCCACCCACCTCGACGAGTGGCCGGAAAGCCATCATGCGCAATAATCGGGCCATGAGCGCTCGCCCGCACCGGATCGCCGTACTCGCTCTGCACCAGGTGGTCGGCTTGGACCTCGGCACCCCGTCCCAGGTCTTCAGCACCGCCCGGGCCGCCGACGGGACACCCTTCTACGACGTCCGGGTGTGCACCCCGGGCGGGCAGCCGGTACGCAGCACCGCCGGCTTCCAGGTGGTCCCGGACCACGGTCTGGAGCTGCTCGACACCGCCGACACGGTGATCGTCCCCGGCATCCACGACGGCACCCCGTTGACCTCGGGCGTCGTCGAGCCGGAGGTGACCGAGGCGCTGCGCGCGGCGTACGAGCGGGGTGCCCGGGTCATGTCGATCTGCACCGGGGCGTTCGTGCTCGCCGCCGCCGGGCTCCTCGACGGGCGGCGGGCGACCACCCACTGGGCGTACGCCGAGCGGTTCCGCCACCTGCACCCCCGGGTGGACCTCGACCCGGGCGTGCTCTTCATCGCCGACGACCGGGTGCTCACCTCGGCCGGAGTCGCCGCCGGCATCGACCTGTGCCTGCACGTCATCCGCCTCGACCACGGCAGCGAGGTGGCCAACCGGGCGGCCCGCCGCTGCGTGATGCCACCGTGGCGCGACGGCGGTCAGGCGCAGTACATCGAGCAGCCGGTGCCGAAGGCGACCGACACCAGCACGGCTGGCGCAAGGGAGTGGGCGCGGCACCGGCTGCACGAGCCGATCGCGCTGCGCGACCTGGCCGAGCAGGCGCGGATGAGCGTGCGCACCTTCACCCGACGCTTCCGGTCGGAGACCGGCCTGAGCCCGGCCCAGTGGCTGCTGCAACAGCGCACCGACCACGCGAGACTGCTGCTGGAGACGACCGAGCTCACCGTCGACCAGATCGCCCACCGCTGCGGTTTCGGCACCACCGCCGCCCTACGCCAGCAACTCCACCAACGCATCGGCGTGGCCCCGTCCACCTACCGCCGCACCTTCCACCCCCGCCCCGAGCTGATCGAGACCTGACCCCCGCCCAATCCCCCGCCGATCGTGCACTTTGGGTTGCCTGAAAGTCCCTTACGTCTATTTATATCGAGACAGAAAGTGCAAGATCGACGCGGTCTGGGGGGCTGGGCTCACGGGCGGAGCTCGTGTAGCTGGGACTGGTGTTTTGGTAGGTGCACCCTCGTGTGCAGGTCCAGGGTGCGGGACCAGGGCAGCGGCTCGTCGACGATGAGGTCGAAGCCCTCGCGTAGGTGCGTCTCGACAGGGGTCTCCGCTGCCAGACCGAGCTGGTCGACCAGCCCGCACAGCCGGTCGCTGGTGCCGTGCAGCAGCGCGGTGAGGCCACGCAGACCACCCTGCTCGGCGGCGAGCGCGTCGAGCTGCGGGCGGTGCATGTCCTCTGCCAACTCGTAGTAGGCGAACGGCGACCCGGCCAGCAACGCCTCGGTGGCCTGGATCATCAGCTCGTCGTTGGCGACCAGATGCGCGACGATCTGCTCGGCACTGAGCTGCCCCTGCGGAGCCGGACCGAACCCGCCAGCGTCGACCTCCGCGAACAGGGCACCGTAAGCCCGTCGCAACTCCCCGCTCTCCATCCCCCCAGTCAACCCGCCGCGGCGGGAGTTAGCGGCGGGATTGGCGGGAGCGGAGGTAGTCGCTGACCACGTACTCGCCCAGGTCGTCGGTGTCCGGGGTGAACATGCGGCCGCGGCTGCGGCGGGCCACCGCGTCGACGAAGCGTCGCAGGCCCGGGTCGTCGCCGAGCATGAACAGGTTGAGCGTGGCGCCGTAGCGGCTCAACCGGTCCACCTCGCGGACCGTCGCCTCGATCGTCTCCGGCAGCGGCGGCCAGTGGAACAGCGCCTCCCCGTCGTCCGGGTCCAGGTGCGCGGTCGGCTCACCGTCGGTGACCACCAGCACGATCGGCTCGGCGTCCGGGTGCCGGCGCAGGTGCCGGCCCGCCAACCGCAGCGCGTGCTGGAGGTTGGTGCCCTGCTCCATGTCCGGCTCCACGGCCGCCAACTCCTGCTGGGTGAGCGTCATGGCCTCCCGGCCGAAGCCCACTATCTGCAGGGCGTCCTGCGGGAAGCGCGTCTCCATCAGGTGCGCCAGCGCCAACGCCGTCTGCTTCATCGGCCCCCAACGACCCTGAGAGATCATCGAGTACGACAGGTCGACGCAGAGCACCACAGCGGCCGAGGCCCGTCTCTCGGTCTCCACCACCTCGAAGTCGTCCACCGCGAGCTGCACCGGGACCGTCGGCCCGGCCCGACTGACCGCCCGGGTCAGCGTGCGGACCACGTCCAACGGTTGCTCATCGCCGTACTGCCAGGGCCTGGACGCGCCGCTGACCTCGCCCGCAGCGCCGGCCGAGCGCAGATCGTGCTGCCCGCGCGGCCCGGCGGTCAGCTCCGCGAAGACCTGCCGCAGCGCTGTCCCTCCGAGCCGGCGCAGCGCCTTCGGGCTCAGCGTGAGCCCTTCGGCGTCGCGGCTCACCCAACCCTGGCGGCGCAGCTCCCGCTCCAGATCGCGCAGCCGGCGAACGTCGTCGGCCGCGTCCCGGCCCAGCGTGCGCGCCACCGCGTCGACGTCCACGTCGTCGAGGGTCGCCCCCGGGTGTTCCTGGTCGAGCTGGTCCAGCAGGTCGTCCAGGTCGCCGATCTCACCCAGCGCGCCAGCCGCGTCGGCGTAGTCCAACGGCTGGTCGCCGCGGACCCGCTCACCCCGCCCCCAGCGCAGATCGGGTCGCAGCGCCCGCAGGTTCGCGTCGAGCGCTGACAACTCCCCGGCGAGGCGGTCGCCGAGCGACTGCTGCATGAGGCCGGCCAGCTCGGCGCGCTGCCGTTCGGAGAGCGAGTTCATCAGCCGCTCACCGGCGGCCGCCCGGCGGGCCAGCACGTCGATCAACTCGTCGACGTTCGCCGGCTTCTCCGGAAAGAAGTCGCCGTGTCGGCGCATGAACTCGGCGAACGCGTCGGTGGTGTCCTCCGCGCGGCCGTGCCGGGCGAGCAGGTCGTTCAGGTCGCCCATCATCTCGGCGAGCCGCTGCTGGGCGGCCGGATCGGCGGAGGCGCGCACCGCGTCGCGCAGCCCGGCGAAGCGCTGACCGAGCACGTCGTCGCGGAGTTGGTCGAGGATCTGCTGGTACGAGCGGCGGGCGTCGTCGCTGGCCCACTGGTAGCCGGACAGCTCCTCCACCGCCCGTGCCGTCGAGCGGGGCAGGTTGTCCAGCACCGCCTCGGCGAACCGCGCGGCGTCGTCGTCGCGACCCCGCAGCTCGTCCCGCTCGGCGGCGAGGGCCTGGTCGAGCAGGGCCTGGGCCCGGGTCACCGCGCCGTCCAGGTCGCCCCTGCGCAGCGCCTCCCGGCGCAGCCGCCGAGCCCGGGCGGCCAGGTCGTCCAGGCCACCCCGTCCCTGCGGGCCACGGCGCAGCAGGTCACGCAGCGCCTCCCGCAGGCTGCCGCCGGCCAGCACCTCGGCGCCGACCGCGTCCACCGCCTCGCGCACGTCGTACGGGGGTGCGAGCGGGTCGGGCCCGCCGTTCCACTGCCCGTAACGGAACCGGTTGCCGGCCATGGTCAGCCCCGGCCGCCGTAGACGGTGCGCCCCGAGTCGGTGACGTCCTTGCCGAGCCGGCGGGTCAGGTGCAGCCCTTCCAGCACGAACTCGACGGCGGCAGCAGCCACCTCCGAGGTGGGCGCGTCGCCCAGGTTGAGCCGGTCCAGGACCTTCGCCAACCCGGGTACGGTGCCGACCTGGCGCAGCAGCTCGGCGGCGCTGACCAACTCGCCGGTCTCGATCGCGGCGCCGTCCTCGACCAGGGCGGTGAACCCGGACAGGTCCAGCCCGGCCAGGTGGGCCCGGAACGTCTCGGCGGTCGCGGTACGCAACAGGTGGGCGAGGATCTCTGTTTCCCGGCCCTCCTCGCCGCTCTCGAACTCGACCTTGCCGCGCAGCGTGCTGGTCACCGACACCGCGTCACCGACGCGGGCAACGGCGACCTCGGGGCGTCCGTCCGGGGTGCCGGAGGCGGCGAGCAGACCGGCGCGACGCAGCGCGGCACCGGCGACAGTCTCGGCGGCGGCGATGGCGAATCGGGCGGAGACACCCGATCGGGGGTCCACCGACGGCGACTCCCGGACGGCGCGGGCGAAGCGGGCCAGCACCTCCAGCACGTGCTCCGGCACCTCGGCGACCAGGTCGGCCTCCTGGCGGATCAGCGCCAGCTCCAGCTCCAGGTCGACCGGGTAGTGGGTGCGGATCTCCGCGCCGAACCGGTCCTTGAGGGGGGTGATGATCCGGCCCCGGTTGGTGTAGTCCTCCGGGTTGGCGCTGGCCACCAGGAGCAGATCCAGTGGCAGGCGCAGCTGGTAGCCGCGAACCTGGATGTCCCGCTCCTCCAGCACGTTGAGCAGCGCCACCTGGATGCGCTCGGCCAAGTCGGGCAGCTCGTTGACGGCGAAGATGCCCCGGTTGGTGCGCGGCACCAACCCGAAGTGGATGGTCTCCGGGTCGCCGAGGGTACGACCCTGGGCGATGCGGATCGGGTCGACGTCACCGATCAGGTCGCCGACGCTGGTGTCCGGTGTGGCCAACTTCTCGCCGTACCGCATCGAGCGGTGCAGCCAGCCGATCGGCAGGTCGTCGCCGGCCTCCGCGACCTGGGCGCGGGACGCCGGGGTGAGCGGGTGCATCGGGTGCTCGTTGAGCACCGAGCCGGGCAGAACGGGGGTCCACTCGTCGAGCAACGCGCCCAGTGAGCGGATCAGCCGGGTCTTGCCCTGGCCGCGCTCGCCGAGCAGGACCATGTCGTGCCCGGCGAGCAGGGCTCGCTCGACCTCGGGCAGCACTGTGTCGTCGTAGCCGACGATGCCGGGGAAACGGGTCTCGCCGGAGCGCATCCGGGCGAGGAGGTTGTCGCGGAGTTCCTGCTTGACGGTGCGGTACTGGTGACCGGCCGCCCGTAGCGCGCCGAGCGTGCCGGGCAGGTCGGCCGGTGGAACCGGGATTACCGGGGTAGGCGCAGTCACCCGACCCACGCTAGCTCACATTCGCAGGGGCGCCCCGGCATCAGGGGGCACCCCCGCTACCACCCTCAGTCCCGGTCGCAACGCCGGCAGGTGCCGCGGCGGCGCAGGTGGTACGCGTAGGTGGCCGCGCCGAGCGCCACGCCCCACACCGGCCAGAGCAGCATCGGCGCCCCGGTGATGCTCAGCCCGCCGGTCAGCCGCCAGAACTCGGGGTTGCTGAGCAGCCCCAGCGAGGCCGCGGTCACGGAGATGGCGACCAGGGTGGCCGGCACCACGGCCAGCTTCACCGGCACCCGCCGGCCGGCGAGGCCGATCATCCAGCGCGGGAACCGCTCGCCCCAGCCCTGGACCAGGCCGAGGGTGAGGATCGCGCCGACGGTGGCGAAGGCGGCCAGCCCGAAGCCGGCCCAGACCAGCCCGGTGTCCTGCATCTCGGTCAGGAACTCGCGGGAGATGCCGAGCGGGATGCCGGCCGCCCAGGCGAACCGGGTCAACGCGTACGTGAACGGGATGACCGCTGCGATGCCCACGGCCCACCGGCCCCAGCGGGTGGCGGCGGCCGGGGTGGTCCACAGCTGGCCGGTGTCGGCGCGGCCGCAGCCGACGCAGGCCCCGGCGGTACGGCGCTGCCAGGTGAGCACTGCCCCGACCAGCAGCAGCCCGCCGGCCAGCGCCGCGAACCGGCCGAACAGCGCCCAGTTGAAGAGGTCGGAGTAGTCCACCGGCGGCCAGCCGAACGGCGCCCCGACGATCAGTATCGGCAGGTAGCCGAGCATGAGCAGCACCCGGACGTCCGGCACGACCAGGACGAGCACGAACGCGACAGCCCAGCCGTAGCCGGCGAGCAGCGCCCGCAACGGGCCGGGTGGGCGCGCCGCCGGGCGGCTCATGGCCAGGGCGGCCACCGCGGCGGTCAGCAGTACGCCGGCGAAGAGCGGGGTGGCCACCTCCGCCGGCACCAGGCGCAGCAGGCTGACGTCGCCGCCGTGGGGGTCGTTCGGGCCGAACGGGTAGCCGGCGCCGGTGAGCGTGCCGATCAGGGCGAGCACGCCCCACAGGCCGAGCCAACCGGCAGCCAGTGGGGCGAGCCGGTCCGACCAGCGGGAGTCGGTACGGGGTGGGGAGGCAGTGATCGTTGTCATGCTCTCAGCCTCGACGGACAGCCGCCGGATTCCCTCCCGGCCTGCGGTGAATTCGCTCCCCCGCTGGAGGGACGGATCAGCCGGACGGGGTGACGAAGCCGGACTCGTAGGCGGCGATGACCGCCTGCGTGCGGTCGCGGACGCCCAGCTTGGCCAGCACGTTGCCGACGTGCGTTTTCACCGTCTCCACCCCCACCACCAGGTGCGCGGCGATCTCCGGGTTGGACCGGCCGGTGGTCATCAACCGCAGCACCTCGGCCTCCCGTTCGGTGAGCCGGGCGGCGCTCAACCGGTCGCCGCCCGCTGGCCCGTACGCCCCGACCAGTTGGCGGATCGCGGCCGGGAAGAGCAGCGACTCGCCGGCCGCGACCACCCGGACCGCCTCCACCACCTCGGCGGGGCGGGCCCGTTTGAGCAGGAACCCCGACGCGCCGGCGCGTAGCGCCTCGTAGACGTACTCGTCGTTGGCGAACGTGGTGACCACCAGCACCCGGGGCGGGTCGGCGGAGGTGGCCAGCAGGTGCCGGGTGGCCTGGATGCCGTCGATGCCGGGCATCCGCACGTCCATCAGCACCACGTCGGGCCGGTGCCGGGCGACCAGCGGCGGCACCTCGGCGCCGTCGGCGGCCTCGGCGAGCACGTGCAGGTCGGGTTGGGCGTCGATGATGGCTCGCAGCCCCACCCGGATCAGCTCGTCGTCGTCGACGATCAGCACTCCGGTGGTCATGTCGTCTCCTCGTACGGCAGGCGGGCCCGGATCAGCCACTGGTCGCCGTCCGGGCCCACTGTGAGCCGGCCGCCGAGCAGCAGCACCCGCTCCCGCATGCCGTCCAGGCCTCGACCACCCCGCCCCCGCTGGGCCCGGTCGGGGTGGCGCACCGCGTTGACAAGCTCCAGCTCCAGTGCGTCGCTGTGCAGGTCCAGGCGTACCGTCACCGGCCCGTGGCCGTGCCGGGCCGCGTTGGTCAGTCCTTCCTGGACGATCCGGTAGCCCTCCCGGGAGACCACCGCTGGCACCCGGGTCGGGTCGCCGGCGCGTTGCGCGTGCACGGCCAGGCCGGCCGCGCGGGCGTCGGTGACCAACCGGTCCAGGTCGGCGAGGGTACGCTGCGGCGCCACCACGGGCCGGTCGCGCCCGTTCTCCCGGAGCAGCCCGAGCACGTGGTCGAGGTCGTCCATCGCGGTCCGCCCGACGTCCTCGATGGCGGTGAGTGCCCGCCGGACGAACTCGGGGTCGGTGTCGAGGACCTCGCGGGCCGCCCCGGCCTGGAGGGTGGCCACTGTCAGCGCGTGGCCGACCGAGTCGTGCAGCTCCCGGGCCAGCCGGTTGCGTTCGGCGAGCCGGGCGGCCCGTGCTTCGAGGGCGGCGATCCGCTCCGCCTGAGCCGGGCCGAGCAGCACCGGTGCCATGGATCCGGCGAGCGCGCCGAGCCCGGCGACGGCGTAGCCGAGGCCGACCAGCAGGAGCACCCCGGTCACTGTCAGCCAGCCGCTGTCCTGCCCGTCCAGTGGCCCGAACTGTTCCCGGCTGGTCAGCTCGGTGCCGACGCCGAACTGTTGGGCGATGAACGCCAGCGCCATCGGCAGGGCGCTGAACAGCGCGATCATCACCACGGCACCGACGATGAGGTGGGTGGCGATCCAGAGCGCGCTGCGCAGCCGGGTCTCCCGGTCACCGTGGTGGCCGGGCGCGGGTTCGGGCAGATCGACGCCGAGCAGGGCCCGGACGGCGGCGATCTCCAACGCCCGGCTGCCGTCCACCAGCAACGGGACGACAGCGATCAGCACGGCGATGACCAGCAGGACGTAAACCAGCGGGCGCGGGATCGCCGAGTCGGCGAGCAGTTGGGCGAAGGTCACCGCGAGCAGCCCGTACGGCAGTGCCAGCACGCCGCCGAGCAGCAGGAACACGCCGCGCCGCCAGGTGGTGCCGGCGACCAGCGGGGCCAGCGCCGCTCGGACTGTCACCTCGTCATTCTGCTGCCCGACCGGGTCCCGGCGACTCCCCCGCGCCGGGGAGATGTCAGCGGTGGTCGGCGACGTACTGCTGTGGGTCCTTGTCGCGGAACGGAAGGTTGCGACCGTTCTTGTGCTCGCCGTAGAAGGTCAGCCAGCGTTGGCCCAGCTCGGCGCGGAGTTCGGTGCTCGCGTGCCGACGGAAGTCGGGCAGCGCCTCGTCCTCCTCCTCGGCCAGGTGTTCGCTGTTCTCCCGGCGGGCGGTGCCGACCGCCTCCCACCACTGGTCCGAGCCGACCGGGTGCAGCTTCGCCTCGGCGATGGCGTCGCGGATCTTGTTGTGGTCGCCGATCGCGTCGGCGGTCTCGTCCTCGCCGTCGTCGCCGTGCTTGACCAGGTGCGGGTAGAGGATCGCCTCTTCCGCCTCGGCGTGGATGTCCAGGTGCAGGGCGAGGGCGTCCCAGATGGCGAGCATCTCCTGCTCGTCGCGGGCGTCGTCGAGGCGGGCGAAGCCACGCCGGAAGGCGGCGTGGTCGTCCAGGATCAGCGCGGTGATGTCGTCCACTGTGCTCACTTTCCGGTTGGGTTGCCGAACCGGGCACGCAGCATCGCCGGCATGGCGGCGAGGCCGGTGATCGGGCGGAAGCGTTTCGCGGCCTCGGCCAGCGCCGTGTACTCGTCGTCGGCGAGGTCGATGTCGGCGGCGGCGGCGTTGCGTTCCATCTGCTCGACGCCGGACGCGCCGGGGATGGCGAGCACGTTCGGGTGGCGCAGCAGGTACGCCAGCGCGATCTGGCTGGGGGTGGCGTCGTGGGCGTCGGCGACCTGGCGCACTGTGTCAATCAGGGCCGTGCCGCGCTCCAGGTTCTCCGGCAGGAAGTACGGGTTGGCGCGCCGGACCGCGCCGGTCGGCGGGTTCTTGGCGTCGTAGCGGCCGGAGAGGAAGCCCTGCGCCAACGGGCTGTACGCGATGACCACCCGACCGGCCTGCCGCGCGTACGGCAGCAGGTCCTGCTCGGGTGCGCGGTCCAGCATGCTGTAGCGGACCTGGTTGCTGAGCACCCGCCGGCCGAGCGCCGCTTCGGCGACCTGCCAGCGGCGCAGCCCGTAGTTGCTCACGCCGACCTCGCCGACCAACCCGACGTCCTGCAAGGTCCGCATGCCGCGCATTGTGGTGTGGTCGGCGACAAGCGGGTTGGGCTGGTGCACCTGGTAGAGGTCGATGCTGGTGACGCCGAGCCGGGCCGCCGAGGCGACCGCCCGCTGCTGCACCACGGCGGCCACCGGCAGCACCGGCAGGATCTTGGTGGCGACCACCACCTTCGGCCGGTCGTCGCCGAGGGCAGCGCCGAGGATGCGTTCGCTGCGCCCGAAGCCGTAGATCTCCGCGCTGTCGAAGACCGTCACGCCCAGCTCGACGGCCCGCCGGACGATCTGCGCCGCCTGCCGCTCGAAGTCCGGGCCGTACCCCCATTCCCGGGAGCCGAACTGCCAGGTGCCCAAGCCGATCTTGGACAGCGGTTTGGGGGTGTCGAGCGCAATGAAACGCATGGCGTCGAAACTACCCCGATGTCCCGGTTTCCACGCCCGATCCGCATCACGGTGGGCCGGAGCTAGGCTCATGATCGTGACTTACCTCGCCGCGGATGACCGCTACGACACCATGACCTACCGGCGCAGCGGACGCAGTGGCCTGCGGCTGCCCGCCGTCTCGCTCGGGCTGTGGCACAACTTCGGTCCGGACCGCCCGTTCGAACGGCAGCGCGACATCGTGCGCCGCGCCTTCGACCTGGGTGTCACCCACGTCGACCTGGCGAACAACTACGGCCCGCCGCCCGGTTCGGCGGAGGAGAACTTCGGCCGGATGCTCGCCACCGACCTGAAGCCGTACCGCGACGAGTTGGTCATCTCCAGCAAGGCCGGGTACCTGATGTGGCCCGGCCCGTACGGCGAGTGGGGCTCGCGCAAGAACCTGATCTCGTCGCTGGACCAGTCGCTGGGCCGGATGGGGCTGGACTACGTCGACATCTTCTACTCGCACCGGTTCGACCCGGACACCCCCCTTGAGGAGACGATGGGGGCGCTCGACGCCATCGTCCGCTCCGGCAAGGCGCTCTACGTCGGCATCTCGAACTACAACTCGGAGCAGACCACGCGGGCCGCCGCGATCCTGCGCGAGCTGGGTACGCCGCTGCTGATCAACCAGCCGTCGTACTCGATGCTCAACCGCTGGACCGAGTCCGACGGCCTGCTCGACACGCTGGAGCAGGTCGGCGCGGGCTGCATCGCGTACAGCCCGTTGGCCCAGGGCCTGCTGACCGACCGTTACCTGGGCGGCATCCCGGCCGACTCGCGGGTTCGCACCAGCGTCTTCCTCAACGAGAGCGACCTCAGCGAGGCGAAGATGGCCACGATCCGCGGGCTCGGCGCGGTCGCCGAGCGACGCGGCCAGTCCTTGGCCCAGCTCGCGCTGGCCTGGGCGCTGCGTGACCCGCGCATGACCAGCCTGATCATCGGGGCGAGCAGCGTCGAGCAGTTGGAGACGAACATCGCCGCGCTGGACAACCTCGACTTCACTGCCGACGAGTTGGCCGAGATCGAGCGCCACCTGGGCTGAACGCCGTCGGGCCCGGGGCGGGTCGGGTCACCAGATCCGCCGCTGCCCGGCCCGGTGGTTGCGCACCTCGCACTGCCGGCCCACCGGTGCGGCGGCGCTGCGGCGTCGCCGTCCGGCACCGATCAGCAGCGCCAGGAGCAGCACGGCGGCGGCACCGGCCAGCACCGGCCACCGGTCGCCGAGGGTGGTCACCGACGACACCGGCACGCCCGGGTCGGCCGACGCCGCAACCGCCGGCTCCGTGCTGGCCGGCCCACTCGCGGCGGTACGCGGAGCAGCCGCCGCGCTCTTCGTCGCGGCGGCCTTCGCCGGCGTGGCGGTGGCCTTGGCGCCCCGGAACACCACGTCCGAGCAGGAGTAGTAGGTGTCCGGGGTGTTGGAGTTCTGCCAGATCGTGTAGATCAGGTGTCGCCCGCTGCGGCCCGCCGGCAACCGACCCGCCAACTGGTACGCCCCGGCCCGCACCGGCGGGTCGGTCAGCGTCAGAAACGGGCGCGACTCCAGATCCGCCCAGGTCAGCTTCTTGCGGGGGTCGTAGTCGGGCGTGGTGACGTAGAGCCGGAAGGTGCCCCGGTGTTGGATGGTGGTCCGGTACCGGAAGGTGAACTTCGCGCCGGTGGTCAGCGTGGTGCTGGGCCAGTCGATGCGGGGCAGGTCCAGTCCCCGGTACGCGGACAGTCCGCCGCTGCACAGCTCACCGTCCGGAATCCGTTCCCGATCTCGCCCGTTGATCGTGGAAACGCGTACGTTGTCCCATTCGCGGACGGCCGCGCCGGCTTCGATCGCCGCCCGGCAGGCGCTGGTGGCCGCGTACCGGCCCTCGGGGCCGCAGGCCGCCGCGCGACTGATCGGGTCGGTCGGGGCACCGTGGGCGGCTGCGGGTATGGCCGCCAGGGGCACTGTCGCGGCAGCGACCAGCACCGTGGCGAGGAGCCGGCGTACGGGCATGAGGATGACCTCCGCCCAGTGGTACGGGCGGGAGGCGGCAAAGGTTCGACGCTGACCGGCCGGGAATCTGGCGGGTGGGTGCGGCGTTTCGATACTCGGAACCGCTTGAACCGAGGAGGCAGAGATGAAGGTACGTAGCTCGTTGCGTGCACTGAAGCAGAAGCCGGGTTCGGTGGTGGTCCGCCGTCGCGGCCGGGTGGTCGTGGTGAACCGCGCCAACCCGCAGTGGAAGAGCCGTCAGGGCTGAACGAGCCTTACCGGACATCTAGTCGCCAACGCCCTGACCGGGTCATCCGGTCGGGGCGTTTCGCATAGGGTGCCTCGAGAGATCGCCCCGATGAGGAGGAGCCGGTGTTCATCTTGGAGCTGTCCTTCGGTGACGAACCCGACCGGCTGGCCGCCCGACCGGCGCACCGGGAGCGTCTCCAGGCCCTGCACCAGGAGGGCCGGCTGGTCATGGCCGGGCCGTACGCCGACGACTCCGGAGCACTGCTGATCTTCGACGTCCCGGACGCCGAAGCGTTCGCCGCCGTCGTCGCCGAGGACCCCTACTACCGGACCCCCGGGGTGACGATCGCCAACCAGCGGGAGTGGTCACCGATCGTTCGGTAGCGACGGAACCGCCAGCTACAGCAAAACGCCCTGGTCGGATTATCCCGACCAGGGCGTTTCTCAAGGGTGGAGCCGAGGGGACTCGAACCCCTGACCCCCACACTGCCAGTGTGGTGCGCTACCAGCTGCGCCACGGCCCCTTGCTGTCGTCCCGGTCGCCCGGCCACTGGGAAACTATACACAGACCGGCCCGCATGGTCATCTCGCGGGGTCCCCCGCCGAGCCGGGTCAGTTGAGCGCCACGTCCGGCGGGAAGTGCGCGACGGCGGCCATCATCCCGCCCTGCCGGCGCAGCACCATCGGCCACAGGTCGTCGGGCCGGTCGACGAAGGCGTCCCCGGGGAGCCCGTCCAGCACGAACCAGGACCCGTCGGCGACCTCCTGCTCCAACTGGCCGCTGCCCCAGCCGGAATAGCCGGCAAAGACCCGGATGCCGCCGATGGTCTCCCGCAGCCGCTCCGGGTCGACCGAGAGGTCGATCGTGCCGACCGCCCCGGAAACCTGGTGGAAGCCCTTCACCCGGCGCATCGGGTGCCGCATCCGGGCGAGGCAGATGGCCGAGTCGGGCTGCACCGGGCCACCCTCGAAGAGCACCGCCGGGTGGCGGGCCAGGTCGCTCCAGTCACCGAGCACCTCGGCCACCGGCACCTCAGTGGCCCGGTTCAGCACCACGCCGAGCGCGCCGCCCGGCTCGTGGGCGACCAACAGCACCACAGTACGGTCGAAGTTCGGGTCCTTGAGCGCCGGAGTCGCGACCAGCAGCCGCCCGGTCATCGACTCCATCGCTCGTCCGCCGATCGCCTGGCCCTCTCCCTGCATGCCACACACCCGTCAACCGTGAGCCCGCGTCGGGGGCCGGTCATCGACCGGATCCGCCCGCCGCATCGGGTTCAGCCGCCCTGTCAACGCCATGCCTGGCACCATAGCCTGCGTGCTGGGTGCTGGCTAAGGTCTGACCGGCGGGTGATCGGACAGTTAAGACGAAGGGCCAACGCACCCGGCGACGGACCTCCCGGTGATCGACCGATCGGGGCCACCGGCGGCCGAGAAACGCCCGAAAGGTCCGTCACATCCCGATAGATTCGGCTGATCGGGAGGGCGACCGCGGTTGCCCCTGCCCGCGACACGGAGGCGGGTGCGATGGCAACTGTCCGGGACGCGACGTACGACGTGCTCCGCACCCTCGATATGACCACCGTCTTCGGCAACCCCGGCTCCACCGAGGAGCCGTTCCTCCAGGACTTCCCCGCCGACTTCCACTACGTCCACGCGCTGCACGAGGCGACGGCCGTCGCGATGGCCGACGGTTACGCCCAGGCCAGCGGAGTGCCCGCCCACGTCAACCTGCACACCGCACCGGGCACCGGCAACGGCATGGGCAACCTGGTCACCGCCTGGCACAACAAGACCCCGCTGATCGTCACCGCCGGCCAGCAGACCCGGGAGATGCTGCTTCTGGAACCCCGGCTGGCCAGCCGCCGACCCACCGAGCTTCCGCAGCCCTACGTGAAGTGGGCCTACGAGCCGGCCCGGGCGCAGGACATCCCCGCGGCGATGCTGCGGGCGTACGCGACGGCTGTGCAGCCACCGGCCGGGCCGGTCTTCCTCTCCCTGCCGATGGACGACTGGGCTCAGCCAGCCGACCCGCCGCCCGCGCCGCGAACGGTGGCCACCCGTTTCGCGCCGGACCCCCAACGGTTGGAGGAGTTCGTCCGGGTGCTGGCCGGCAGCCGCAACCCGGTGCTCGTGTACGGGCCGGGGGTGGACCGCTCCGCGAGCTGGTCGACCGCTGTCGCGCTGGCGGAGCGGCTCGCCGCGCCGGTCTGGTCGGCTCCCGCCACCGAGCGGGCGGTGTTCCCCGAGGACCACCCGCACTTCCGCGGCGTGCTGCCGTACGCGATCGGTCCGCTCGCCGAGGCGCTGAGCGGGCACGACACGGTGCTGGTCGTCGGCGCCCCGGTGTTCCGCTACTACCCGTACGTGCCAGGCGGGCACCTGCCCGAAGGCGCCCGACTGCTGCACATCACTGACGACCCCGACGAGGCCGCACGAGCCCCGGTCGGTGACAGCCTGCTCAGCGACCCGGGGCTGGCCCTGGCCGCGTTTGTCGAACGGGTGCCGCCGAGCGACCGGCCGGCACCCACGCGGCGGGACGCACTGCCACCGCCGGAGGTCGGCAACCCACTGAGCGCGGACGCCCTGTTCGCCGCGCTGGCCGCACACTGGCCGACCGACGGCGTGCTGGTCCAGGAGTCACCATCCAATCTGTCCGCGCTGCGTCGTCAGCTGCGGATCACCCGCCCGGCGTCGTACTTCACGATGGCCAGCGGCGGCCTCGGCTACGGCCTGCCGGCGGCGATCGGCATCGCGCTGGCCGAGCGGGACACCGGGCGCGGTCGCCCGGTGGTGGCGGTGATCGGAGACGGCTCCTTCCACTACTCGGTGCAGGCGCTCTGGACGGCCGCGCGCCTGGCACTGCCGGTGGTGGTCGTCGTCCCGGTCAACCAGCAGTACGCGATCCTCAAGGCGTTCGCCGAGCTGAAGCACACTCCCGGGGTGCCCGGCCTGGACCTGCCGGGGTTGGACGTCGTCGCGATCGCGGCCGGCTACGGCTGTGCCACGCAGGTGGTGGAGACCCCCGATCAGCTCGGCGCGGCGCTCGCCACCGGGCTGCGCGCCGACCGGCCCACTGTGGTGCCGGTGCCGATCAGCACCGACGTGCCCAGCATCCTCTGAGCCGAGTCAGCGCGGCGCGATCGACAGCGGGGCACCGGTGAAGACGTCCAGCACCGGCCGGCTGCCCAGCGGCGCCGCGAGGGTGACGGTGACCGGCTCCAGTTTCAGCAGGGCGATGCATTCGCCGGTGGCCCGGGTGACGCCGCCACCGACCACCACGACGTCCGGCCGTTCCCACACCAGAGGCGTGATCCCGGTGTCGCACGCGCCGACGCCGAGCCGCACGGTCAGCCGGGCGCCGTCGACGGCGGCCAGGTCCTGGGCCGCCACCAACCCGTCCGGCAGCGGCCGGGGCGGCGTGGTGGGCTCGGGGACGGGGGTGACGGCCGTCGGCGCGACGGCGAGCCGGACCACCGGGGTGGCCAACTCCTTGATGGTGAACAGCCAGGCCGGGACCTGCGCCACACCCCGACTTGTGCGTACCGGCACGGCACCGAACGTGACACCGGTGACGGTGAGCGGGAGACACGCGGTCTGCGTGCTGCTCGTGGCCCACCCGTCGGGCCCCGGTTCGACGGTGGGGCCGCCGGGGGTGGGCCGGCCGGGCCGCTTCGGCCGACCCGGGCAGGGCAGTGGGTCACCCTGGTCGAGCTGCCGGTACGCCTCGGCGGCGCTGACCAACGGCAGCGTCAGCCGTCCATCCGGAAATTGGATCTCGCCGCCGACCCGGGTGGGCGGTATCCCGACCTGCTCGCGGTACCACCCCGCCCGGAAGGCGGCCTCGGTGTCGGGGGTGAATCCCGGGTCACCGGTGAGCAGTGTCGGGCCCTCCAACGGCACGTAGCCGGTGCGCCAGTCGGGGCCGGGCCGCCATGCCTCGGCGACCTGAGCGGCCCGCTGGTCGAACGCCTCCGCGCCGCGCGTCGGGCTGCGCGGGCCGCCGGCCGGACCGGCGTCGGTCGCGGCACATCCCGCCACGAGCAGCAACGGGAGCACGAGCAGCAGGGCAGGGCGATTCATGTACGGTTCGACGCCTTCGCCGACCGGCCGGTTCCCGACCTGGGCTCAGGTCTCGCCACCCAGATCCGTCTGGTAGGCCTCCCAGAGCAGGTCGGCGCCGCGCCGCCGATGCCGGGCCAACCTCCGCAGCAGGTGCCCGGCCCGGTGTCGCAGCTCATCGGGGTGCGTCTCGGGCCGCTCAGCGATCTGCTGAACCGCCAGGATCGCGGCGACGATCGCCACGTGGTCCCGGGTCAGCAGCCGCACGCCGTGGACCAGTCGCGGCGACTGGGTGAGCAACTCCCGATAGAGGCCGGTGGGGCCCTCGGTGACCCGGACGTGCTCGGCGAAGCCCTGGCACACCGGACGCAGCCGAAGGAGAACGTCATCGCGCCAACGCGGCTCGGTGCTGGTGACGGCGACGGCCCGGCCGAGGGCGTGCACGTCACCGGCGAGGCCGGCCGGGCGCGGCTCGCCGGGTAGACCGGTGGGATGTGGATCGGCGGGGAGCCCCGCCGGATGCGCGACGCGCGGTCGGGTGACGAGTGACGGCTGCTGGACCGGACCGGTGACCATGGCACCTCCCGCGCGGCGGCGCTGCTACCCCGTACCGCGATGGTGAGGCTGCCCGGCACGCCCTGTCCAGAGCCCTGAGCCGTCTCTTCTGCCCCGTTGAACCCACCGACCCCACCAGCCACGTTGGTGCGCCCTCAGCACGGCACAGGCCGCCTGGGACGTACGACCGCCTCAGTCGGTCGACCGGTGCTGTGTCAGTCGGCGCAGGTGGTCGGCCACGGCGCGCGCGTCGCCGGCCCGCTCGTCGCTTGGTCGACCCGTCGTGATCGCCTCGGCCAGCGCCCGCAGCTCGGACGGCGGCAGCACGGGCAACCCCATGCCGCGCAGTGGGATGGTGACCCGCCGGGCACTTCCCGGGTCGGTCGCGAGGACGGCCCGCAGCTGCGGTTGGCCGGCCGGACCGTCGTCGTCCGCCTCGCGGTACGACACCGCGCCGGACTCGATCCGGGCGGTGGCGAGGTCGACGGTGCGGGTGCGCAACGCACCTCGTACCCGTGCACGGCTGCCGTCCAGCCAGGCGGCCGTGCGGAGCACCCGCAGCACCAGGTAGAGGCCGAGCAGGACGAAGGGCAGGCCACACAGGCCGATGAACGGGCTGGGACCGGACTGGTTCGGGTCGGCGGAGTCGCGCAGCGCGGGCGGCAGCAGCCCCGGTGGCAGGTCGCGAGCCTCCTCATAGGAGGCGAACGCGTCACCCGGGCCGGTCAGTCGGCGCAACAGCCCGTCGGCGACGAGGGGCAGCGCCACGAACGCCGCGCCGACGGCCGTGAGCAGGACGCCGGCCACCACCGCCACGACGCGCTGGCCGGGCGACGCGCCGACCGACAGGCGCAGCTCCTGGTTGGTCACAAGGGGCAGCGTAAGACCCTCTCGACACAACAAAGCGCCCCGGCTGGTCAGCCGGGGCGCTTCGTTCGAGGTGGTGGAGGTGCCGGGAATCGAACCCGGGTCCTTCGCCGGTTTGTCAGGGCTTCTCCGAGCGCAGCTCGCTGTGCCTCTACTCGGCCCCACCGCTCACGCGAGCAAGTTGGTGTGACGGGCCCAGTCGCTGATTAATCTCGCCGCACGGACCCCGCGACCGGGTCCGATTGGCCAGCCTCCTAGCTGATGCCGGCTACTGGGACGAAGGCGTTCCCAGGCCGACAGACTTAGCTACTCGCCTCAGGCGGCGAGAGCGAAGTCAGCGCGATTTTGCTTGGCGCTTATAAGTTTCCGACGACCGATTCTCGAGACGACGTCGGCTTCCTCGGCTCGCTTCCCCTGTCGCTGCGTACGAAGTCGAAACCAGTCACCCCCTCGACAGGCCGCCGATGTGGCGGCACTGACAAGACTAACGCCTGCCGCAACAGCTTTCATCCCGAGCCCCGGGCCGGCACGCCGACCCGGACAAACAGGATGAACTAGTCGTCCATGCCCTTGCCGCGCCGACCGGAAACCCGGGCGATCTCCCGGTCCGCGTCCCGCTTGGCGAGGTCCTGACGCTTGTCGTACGACTTCTTGCCCTTGGCCAGGGCGATCTCGACCTTGGCCCAGCCGTCCGAGAAGTAGACCTGCAACGGGACGATGGTGAAACCGCCCTCGCGGGTCCTGCCGAGGAGCTTGTCGATCTCGCCCCGGTTGAGCAGCAGCTTGCGGGTACGCCGGGGCTCATGGTTGGTCCAGGTGCCCTGGGTGTACTCCGGGATGTGCATCGCGTGCAGGAACAACTCGCCGTCACGTTCCTGCGCGAAGGCGTCGACAAGTGACGCACGCCCGGCCCGAAGCGACTTCACCTCGGTGCCGGTCAGCGCCATGCCCGCCTCGTACGTGTCGAAGATGGCGTAGTCGTGACGCGCCTTCTTGTTGGAGGCGACCACCTTGCGCCCCTTTTCCCGTGGCATCGGTGCCACCCCCTCTCCTGGCGTCCGCGGCCGGGCTCACCCCGGCCGGACAACCGATCATGCTACCCGAATGACAAGGACCCTCCCGCGCCGTTTATTTCCGGCTGCGGGAGGGCCCTCGGGAGACGACGGGACGACCCGTACGGTGCCTAGACCCGCAGGTAGAAGCGCAGGGTGATCCAGGCGGTGCCCGCGCTGACCAGACCACCGACGCCAGCCATCAGCGGGAAGATGAACAGGATGTCGCCCCAGGTGATCGGCGAGAGCAGACCCTGCAACGCGCTCAACGACCCGTCGAAGAGCAGATACTTCGCCGCGACCAAAGCCACCAGACCGAGCAGTGAACCGATCAGGCCGGCCACCACGGCCTCCAGCACGAACGGCGCCTGGATGAACCAGTTGGACGCGCCGACCAGCTTCATAACCGCCACCTCACGCCGCTTGCTGTACGCGGCCACCTGAATGGTGTTCGCGACCAGCAGCAGGGCGGCGACCGCCATCACGATGGCGGCAGCCAGGGCGATGTTCTGGATCGAGGTGAGGATGTTGAAGATCTTGTCGAGCAGTCGACTCTGGTCGATGATCTCCTCGACGCCCGCGGTGTCCTTGTACTGGTCGTAGACGTCCTTGTACTGCTCCGGGTTGTTCAGCTTGAGCCGGAACGCCTCGGGCAGCTGGTCCGGCTTCACGGCGTTCACCAGGTCCGGCGCGTCCTGGTACATCTCCTTGAAGCGCTTGTACGCCTCGTCCTTGTTGACATAGAAGACGTCCTTGACCAGGGGGTCGCCATCGAGCTTGGTCTGGAGGTCGGTGCGCTCCTGCTCGGTCACCTCCTGGGTCAAGAAGATCGAGACTTCGATGTTCTTGTAGTAGAGGTCCTTCATGTCGTCGACCTGGCGGTACATGAGACCGCTGGCGCCGAGCATGGTCAGCGAGACCGCCATCGTGATGATCATCGCGATGGACATGGTCACGTTGCGCCACAGTCCGACCAGTACCTCGGACAGGACGTATTTCACGCGCATCGGGATTTCCTCCGGGTCTCCGGCATGAGGTGTTCGTCGTCAGGCTGCGCAGGGGTGGAGCGCCGGCTCACCCGTAGACGCCGCGGGCCTGGTCACGCACGATGCGACCGCTCTCAATTTCAACGACGCGGCGGCGCATCTGGTTCACGATGTTGGAGTCGTGGGTGACCATCACGACGGTCGTGCCGGTGCGGTTGATCCGGTCCAGCAGGCGCATGATCTCGATCGAGGTGTCCGGGTCCAGGTTTCCGGTGGGCTCGTCCGCCAGCAGGATCAGCGGACGGTTCACGAACGCCCGGGCGACGGCGACCCGCTGCTGCTCACCACCGGAGAGTTCGTGCGGGTAGCGGTGCTCCTTGCCACCGAGCCCGACCAGCTCCAGCACCTCCGGCACGACCCGGCGGGCAACCGCCTTCGTCTTGCCGATCACCTCGAGGGCGAACGCCACGTTCTCGTAGGCGGTGCGGTTGGGCAGCAGCCGGAAGTCCTGGAAGACACAGCCGATCGAACGCCGGAAGTGGGGTCGCTTCCAGGAGCGCATCGACGTGACGTCCTTGCCGTTGACGACGACGCGGCCCTTGTTGGGGGCCACCTCGTGCAGCAGCATTTTGATGATCGTGGACTTGCCGGAGCCGGATGGACCGATGAAGAAGACGAACTCGCCCTTCTCGATCGAGACGGACACGTTGTCGAGCGAAGGCCGGGACGCCTTCGGGTACGTCTTCGTCACTTGCTCAAGCTGAATCACGGGTGGTGAGTCTACGCGGTGTAACAACTGAGCCAAGCCCCACGCCCCGCCGATCCGGCACGAGTCGTCGAATCAGGCCTCTACCTGGAGATCGATGACGCGCTCCGCCCGCGCGCCGTCACGCACCGTCGTTGGCGAGTTGACGCTGCTTGCGCCAACGGATGCCGGCCTCAATGAAATCGTCGAGGTCGCCGTCGAAGACCCCGCTCGGATTGCCGGTCTCCTGCTCGGTTCGGAGATCCTTCACCATCTGATACGGGTGCAGGACGTAGGAGCGCATCTGGTCGCCCCACGAGCTCGTGCCGCCGCTCTTGAGGCCGGCCATCTTCTCTTCCTCCTCCTGGCGCTTGCGCTCCAGCAGTCGGGCCTGGAGCACCCGCAGCGCGGAGGCCTTGTTCTGCAACTGGGACTTCTCGTTCTGGCAGGTCACCACGATGCCGGTCGGGATGTGCGTCAGGCGCACCGCCGAGTCGGTGGTGTTGACGCTCTGCCCACCTGGCCCGGAGGAGCGGTAGACGTCGACCCGAACCTCGTTCTCCGGGATGTCGATGCTGTCGGTCTGCTCGGTGACCGGCAGAACCTCGACGCCCGCGAAGCTGGTCTGCCGACGCCCCTGGTTGTCGAACGGGCTGATCCGGACCAGCCGGTGCGTGCCCGACTCGACGCTGAGCGTGCCGTACGCGTACGGCACCTTGACCGCGAAGGTGGCCGACTTGAGGCCCGCCTCCTCGGCGTACGAGGTTTCGTAGACCTCGGTCGGGTAGCCGTGCCGCTCCGCCCAGCGCAGGTACATCCGCAGCAGCATCTCGGCGAAGTCCGCGGCGTCCACGCCACCCGCGCCGGCCCGGATGGCAACCAGCGCCTCACGGGAGTCGTACTCGCCGGAGAGGAGGGTGCGGACCTCCATCTCCTGGATGGCCTTGGTCAGCCCGGTGATCTCCGACTCGACCTCGGTCAGCACACCCGGGTCGGCCTCGGCCTCGGCCAGCTCCAGCAGCACCTGGGCGTCGTCGAGGCCGGAACGCAGGCTGCCCAGCTTGCTGATCTCGCCGTTGACGTACGACAGCTGCGAGGTGACCTGCTGGGCCTTGGCCTGGTCGTCCCACAGGTCGGGGGCGGAGGCCTCCTGCTCAAGGCGGGCCTTGTCCTCGTGCAGACGGTCGATGTTGAGGACGGCCTCGATGTTTCGCAGGGTCGCGTCGAGTTCCTTGAGCTGTTCGGCGTAATCGGCAGCGGTCACGACACACAAGCGTACTGTGCCGCAGGCTGCGCAGCTCGTTGTGGATGCGCGAACTGGCCGGACGTCACCCGACGGGGGCGGACTTCAACCACGACAGAGCCGCCCGGTGGTAGGCGACGGCGAACTCCAGCGCGCTGGCGTCGTACGTCTCGCCGTCCCGTTTGGCGTTCTTCACCTGCTCCCGGACCTGGGCGAGGGCCTCGGTGTGGTATTCGTTGGCCGAGGCGTACAGGCCCTTCAGCTGGCTGGCGGAGTGCAGGTTGCCGAAGGCCATCCGGAGCGCTATCGGGTTGCGGATGGTGTCCCGCCCCGGGTTCTCCGCGAGCCAGCGGGAAAACGTCCGTTTTCCGCTGGCGGTGAGTGAGTACGGCTGACTCATCCGCGGGCCCGGCTTACCGAGCCGCACGAAACCTCGCTCAGCCAGCACCGGCAACTCGCGGTACACCTGACTGCGGGTCATCGACCAGTACGGCGCCAGACGGCGCTCAGCGGCGGCCATCAACTGACCGCCTGTCATCGGGCCCTCGTGGAGGAGGCCGAGCAGGGCCGCCGCCGTAGGGTTGACTCCGGAATCCGCCATGCCCACTACGCTGCCACTTTGCGCACCCGGCGTCCAGGATTTGCCGGTTTGCCACCCGACAGGACTTCCTAAGTGCACTGTCGGCGGCAGACTGTCCGTTGAGGACTATCGATGGATTGCCACATTCCGGGCGTCCGCCGGCGGCGCCCACGCGCGCCGCCGGCGGGTCGGCGCCGGTCAGCCCATGTGGGGGTACGTGTGGTCGGTCGGAGGCACGAAGGTCTCCTTGATCGTCCGCGGGGAGACCCAGCGGACCAGGTTGAGCCAGGAGCCGGCCTTGTCGTTGGTGCCGCTGGCGCGGGCGCCACCGAAGGGCTGCTGCCCGACCACCGCGCCGGTCGGCTTGTCGTTGATGTAGAAGTTGCCGGCCGCGTACCGCATGCGCTCACCGACCGACTCGACGACCCGGCGGTCGGTGGCGAACACCGAGCCGGTCAGCGCGTACGGGGCGATCGACTCGGCCTGCGCGACCACCTCGTCGAACCGGGCGTCGTCGAACACGTGCACGCCCAGGATCGGCCCGAAGTACTCGGTGGTGAAGGTCTCGTGGGCGGCATCGCCGCACTCGAAGAGCGTCGGTCGCACGAAGTAGCCGACCGAGTCGTCGGCGGTGCCACCGGCCAGCACCCGGCAGCTGTCGTCGCCGGCGATCAGCTCCAGCGCGGCGGTGTGCCGGGCGAACGCCTTGTCGTCGATCACCGCGCCGCCGAAGTTGCCGAAGTCGGCCACGTCACCGTAGGTCAGCGAGTCGGCGGTGGCGGCCAGCCGGTCCCGCAGCCCACCCTCCCAGAGCGAGCGCGGCACGTACGCCCGCGAGGCCGCCGAGCACTTCTGGCCCTGGTATTCGAACGCGCCGCGGATCAGCGCGGTGTGCAGCGCGTCAACGTCGGCGCTGGTGTGCGCGACGACGAAGTCCTTGCCGCCGGTCTCGCCGACCAGGCGCGGGTAGCCCCGGTAACGGGAGATGTTGTCGCCCACGGTCCGCCACAACTGCTGGAAGACCTTCGTCGAACCGGTGAAGTGGATGCCGGCCAGATCCGGGTCGGCGAGCACGACATCGGAGACCTCCTCGCCCCGGCCGGTGACCATGTTGATCACGCCGGGCGGCAGGCCGGCGGCCTCGAACAGCCGCATGGTGAAGTGCGCGGCGAACTGCTGGGTCGGGCCCGGCTTCCAGACCACAGTGTTGCCCAGCAGGGCCGGTGCCGACGGCAGGTTGCCGGCGATGGCGGTGAAGTTGAACGGGGTGACCGCGTAGACGAAGCCCTCCAGCGGGCGGTGGTCGAAGCGGTTCCAGACGCCGGGCGAGGACGCCGGCTGCTCCTCGAGCAGGCGACGCGCGAAGTGCACGTTGAACCGCAGGAAGTCGATGAACTCGCACGCCGCGTCGATTTCCGCCTGGATCGCGGTCTTCGACTGGCCGAGCATGGTGGCGGCGTTGAGCGTGTCCCGCCAGGGACCGGCGAGCAGCTCGGCGGCGCGCAGGAAGATCGCGGCGCGCTCCTCGAAGGGCAGCGCCCGCCACATCGGCGCTGCATCCTTGGCCGCCCTGGTCGCGGCGCGCGCGTCGTCGTGGGTGGCGTGCGCGGTCACCCCCAGCACGCGGGCGTGCTTGTGCGGCTGCACCACGTTGATCGGGTCGCCGCCGGCCATCCGCTGCTCACCGCCGATGGTCATCGGCAGGTCGATGCGCTCGGCGGCGAGCTCGGTCAGCCGCCGCTGGAGCCGGTCCCGGTCGGGGCTGCCCGGCTCGTAGTTGCGAACCGGCTCGTTGCGCGGCTCGGGAACGGAGAACACGGCATCCATCAAGGCTCCTGGCGATCTCGACAGCAGTGGCGAAACCGGACCCGCGGGCACCGACCGGATGGCCGGACACCGGACGCCACACGGGAGGCCGAGCAGCGGCGGGACCTCCCATGATTCTCCCACGACGGGCCATGCGACCCACGTCCGCCACCGCCCTGCGCCAAGGACCGCCCCACCCCTCCTCTCCTTACCGACCGGCCTCGATCCGTCCCGCTGTCCCAGGGCGACAGGCAGCCCAGCGGGCCCGCGTACCCTGAATGGTCGGTGACCTGCCGCCTCGAAGGGGAGACGATGACCAAGCAGCCCGGCCGCGTCCCGGCCGCTGAGTCGGACGAGCCGGCGGTCGACGCGGCCAGCGCCGGCAGTCGGCCGCTGCCCGCCCCCGGCGCCGCAGTGCTCGCGCTGCTGGCGCTCGGCTGGCTGGCCGCCATGCTCTGGTCCACCCGGGAGGCCATCACCTCGGCGGCGGCCGGGGTCACAGCGATCAGCCTCTCCGCGTTCGCCCTGCCCGGCGTGATCTCGGCCGCGCTGGTGGCCGGGGCGGCCGTCGCGCTGGCCGGTGGCAACCTGCTGGCCCGCAGGTACGGCGACTGGGCCACGCTGCGCTTCGCCGGGGCGATCGGCGGCGGAACGCTGGTCGGGCTCGCTGCCGCGGTGGCCATCAACCTCACCTACTTCGACACGTCCACCACCAACGTGATCGCCGGCACCACGGCGGCCGCGGCGATCATCGGGGGCGCGCTGGCCGGCGCGCGGACCGCCCCGGCGATCGGTGCTGTGGTCACCGCCGCGCTGGGCACGCTGATCTTCGTGGTCGCGTTCAGCCGCGCCCGGGACCCGCTGTTCGACCTCTTCGGTGCCGGCGACAGCCAGGAATCGTTGATTAACGCGGCCAAGTGGGTGTCCCGTACCGAATCGCTCGTCGCCGGGCTGCTCGCCGGGCTACTGGCCTTCGGCTACCTGACCTGGGCACGGCGTCGCGCCGTCCGCCGCGACTCCGAGACCCCGGCGCTGCGCTGGCCGGCGTACCTGCTCGCCGGGGCCGGCCCGGGGCTTCTCCTGCTGCTCGCCGAAGTGATCATCCGGATCGGCGGCCGGTCGCTGCTCGACCTCGCCAGCGCGCTCAGCGAGGCGGACGCCGTGGCGCAGACCTCGCTGGGCACCTCGCGGGTGGACAACGGCATCTGGGTGCTCTTCGTGGGTGCGCTGACCGCGCTCATCGCGTTCGGCCGCACGCTCAGCCCGGCCCACAGCGACGACGACGAACCGGCCGACGGCCCGAACCCGGTGGCGGACCAGATCGCCCCGGAGGACGACAAGCCGGGCTACGCCAAGGCGTTCGACGCCGACCCCGCCGAGACATTCGACGGCGACGCAACTGAGACGTCCGATGCGGACCCCGCGAAGGCGGACCCGGCTCGCTGACGCTGGACCGGCCGGCGTTCGGCGCGGGCGGGCATGGCCGTGTCCGACTCAGGCTGCTGCTGGGGCGGTGTCCGGCTCAGTCGGTCGCGCGGAGCAGCTGGTCCAGCTCCGTCACGTCGTACCACTCCAGCTCGTGGTCCTCGGCGCCGTCGACGGTGAACTGGGCGTCCGGGTCACCAGCCGCCGCCTCGGCCACCACGTCGGCCGCCGCGCCGATCTCCTCGGCCGCGTCCGCGCTGTCCACGTGGATGGCTGCGACGGCGCCCACCGGCACGGCGTCGGCCAACGTCACAGTGCTGGAGCCCAGCTCACCGTCGCCGCGACCGATCGCTGCCGACGGCAGGTCGACCGAGACGACGACGCGTCGGCGGGGAGCGGTCGGGTCGGCCCGCAGCAGGTGCAGGGCGTCCTGGGCAGCCCGGGTGAAGGCGACGTACTCCAACTCCTCCTCGTCACCCTCGGCGTACCACTCGCGCAGCGCCGGGGTCACGGCGTGCGCCTGGTCGGCGGCCAGCCCCTCCTCACGCAGCCGAGCCAGCATCGGTACGGTCGCCGGCACGTACACCCGGACAAGCTCGTCGGTCACCGGTCGTCTCCCTGCGTCGTCCTTTCACCGGCGGCCGCCGGCACGGGCGCAGATCATGCCGCACGCCGTGACCGTCATACACCCCGCCTCCGCCCGGAGGAAGCTCCCAGCCGGTGTGTCCGGCGTGGTTGGCCCGGCCTCGACGCGGTCCGGTGCTGGGCGGCGGGGGCTGTCGGTGGCAAACTGAGCCAAACGACATCAACCCCGGGAGTTCCTGTGGAGCCGAGGTTCCTGCTGCTCTCCGACGTGGCCGCCGAGCTCAACGTGTCGGACTCGCAGGTCTACCACATGGTGCGCAGCGGCGAACTGCCGGCGATCAAGATCGGCGGGCGTGGCCAGTGGCGCGTCGAGCGCGCCCGCCTGGAGGAGTACATAGCGCGCAAATATGACGAGACGGCAGACTGGGTGCAGAGCAACCCGCTGGTCGACCGCGACCCCGAGTAGCACAGCCCGATCTGACCCCAGCCTGGCCTGTCTGCGCCGCTAGCCCGCCCCGCTTTAACCCGCCCGCCCCGCCCCGGCCCGTTCCGCCTGCCTTCGCAGGGCATGATCCACTCGGGTTCGCGGAAGTCGGGGTGTTCGGGCCGCTGGGACGCCCGCGACATCAAGGAACCCGAGTGGATCAAGCGTTTTGTCGGGCGGAGGCTGCCATCGAGCCATTGACCGGGGCCATTCTGTCGCTCAGAATCGAGCTAGTCGGAGGCAAACGAAGGCAAACGCAAGATCAAGGGGGCCATGATGAGCGGAGCGCGACCCGGTCCTTCCCGACCACCCGTGCGGCTGCGCCCCGTCCCGCCCTTCGACCCGCCGTACGTTGACGAGGCCGACGGGTCCTACTGGCCGGTGCCGACCGACGGCCAACTCGCCCTCGACCTGTTCGCCTCCACCCGGCCCAGCCCGGTCCGGCCGCCGGAACGGCGAGCAGCCCTGCGCCCGGTGCCCAGCCGGTCCACCACCACCCATCCGGTCGCGTCGTTGCCGCCGTCGACCGCGCCGGAAACCACCCGAGCCGCGCACCGCTTCGTCGGCACCTGCCTGGAGGTGGTCAACGGCTACCGTTCGCCGACCCAGGTGCGAGCGCTGCTCGACCCGGCCAGAGCGGGCGACCTACTGACCGAACTCGCCCGCGCACCCGGCCGGGCCGGGACATCCCGCCGCCGCGCCGGCCGACCACTGGTGCGGCTGCTACGCCTGCGAGTCTGCGAGCCCCAGGAGACCGCTGTGGAGGCGGCAGCCGTCCTCACCGGCACGGGCGGCCGCAGCTGGGCGATGGCACTGCGCCTCGAACATCGCCGGGGCCGCTGGCTCTGCGTCGCCCTACACGTGCTCTGACCACACCTGCCCCCGGTCGTCGGCGGGGCTCAACGACACCGACGGGCCCCGGCCTGGGTAGGCCGGGACCCGTCGGTCAGACACTGTCAGTGCGGCTGCTGTCGGTGCAGACGCTCTCGGTGCAGGTGCTGTTGGTCAGTTGCCGCCGTTGGGTGCGCCGTGGCAGCGCTTGTACTTGCGGCCCGAGCCACAGGGGCACGGCGCGTTGCGGGACGGGCCGTTGCTCGCCTCCGCCTGGTTCGGGGCCGGCCGGCGGGCGGCCGACGGAACAGTCGGGCCACGCAGCCCGGATGCCGGCCGCTGCGGAGCGGACGGCGCGCTCTGCCCCGGTGCCGCTGGAGCACCCTGAGCCGGTCGGCCCACACCGAGCGCCGGAGCCTGCTGCTGGGCCTGCTCCACGGCGACCGCGCCGGGGCTGGCCTCACCGTCGATGGTGGGCGCGGAGTATTGCAGGCCCTGCCGCCGCGGCGCCTGGTTGAGGCCCTTGGCCCGGATCTCCACCGGCTTGTCGAGCAGGGTGACCTCGTCGGCCCCCTCCTCCGGCTCCGGTTCGGTCACCTGGACGTCGACGTTGTAGAGGAAACCGACGGTCTCCTCCTTGATGCCGTCCATCATGGTGGCGAACATGTCGAAGCCCTCGCGCTGGTATTCCACCACCGGGTCGCGCTGGGCGTACGCCCGGAGGTTGATGCCCTCCTGGAGGTAGTCCATCTCGTAGAGGTGCTCGCGCCACTTGCGGTCGATGACCTGGAGCAGCACCATCCGCTCGAGTTGGCGCACCCCCTCGGTGCCGAGTTCCTCCTCACGCCGGTCGTACGCGGCGTTGGCGTCGTCCTTGAGGCGGGCGACCAGGAAGTCGGCGTCCATGCCGGCCCGGGAGCCACCGGCCTCCTCTTCCAGCTCCTCGATCGTCAGGCCGACCGGGTAGAGCTGCTTGAGGCTGGACCAGAGCTGCTCAAGGTCCCAGTCTTCGCCGTAGCCGTCGGAGGTGGCGCCTCGCACGTAGGCCTCGACGGTGTCGTCGATCATGTTGCGGACCTGGTCGGAGAGGTCTTCACCGTTGAGCACCCGGAGCCGCTCGGCGTAGACGACCTGGCGCTGCTTGTTGAGCACCTCGTCGTACTTGAGCACGTTCTTGCGGATCTCGGCGTTCTGGCCCTCGATCTGGGCCTGGGCGCTCTTGATCTGCCGGGTGACCATCTTCGACTCGATGGGCACGTCCTCCGGGATGTTGAAGCGCTCCATCACCGCCTCGACCGCGCCGGCCCGGAAGCGCCGCATCAGCTCGTCCTGAAGGGACAGGTAGAACCGGGACTCGCCCGGGTCGCCCTGCCGGCCGGCGCGACCGCGCAGCTGGTTGTCGATCCGCCGGGACTCGTGCCGCTCGGTGCCCAGCACGTAGAGGCCACCGGCGGCCGAGACCTCATCCGCCTCGGCGTCGCAGGCCTGCTTCCAGGTGGGAAGGACCTCCTCCATCGCCTTGGCGTAATCTTCCTCGTTCTCCAGTGGGTCGAGGCCGCGCTGCCGCAGCTCGTTCGCGGCGAGGAACTCCGGGTTGCCACCGAGCAGGATGTCGGTGCCACGGCCGGCCATGTTGGTGGCCACTGTGACCGCGCCCTTACGCCCGGCCTGGGCGACGATCTCGGCCTCCCGGGCGTGGAACTTGGCGTTCAGCACGTTGTGCGGAATGCCGCGTCGGCGCAGCAACTGGGAGAGGATCTCGGAGTTTTCCACCGAGACGGTGCCGACCAGCACCGGTTGGCCCATCTGGTGCCGCTCGGCGATGTCCTCGATGACGGCGTTGAACTTGGCCTTCTCCGTCTTGTAGATGACGTCTGGCCGGTCCTCGCGAACCATCGGGCGGTGGGTCGGGATGGTCACGACGCCGACCTTGTAGACCTTGTTGAACTCGCTCGCCTCTGTCTGCGCCGTACCGGTCATCCCGGACAGCTTCTCGTAGAGGCGGAAGTAGTTCTGGAGGGTGATCGTGGCCAGGGTCTGGTTCTCCTGCTTGATCTCCACCCCCTCCTTGGCCTCGATCGCCTGGTGCATGCCCTCGTTGTAGCGACGGCCGTGCAGGATGCGACCGGTGAACTCGTCAACGATCAGGACCTCACCGTCGCTGACGATGTAGTCCTTGTCGCGCTTGTAGAGCTCCTTGGCCTTGATGGCGTTGTTGAGGTAGCCGACCAGCGGGGTGTTCACCGACTCGTACAGGTTGTCGATGCCGAGCCGGTCCTCGACCTTGGCGACACCCCGCTCGGTCACCGCGATGGTGCGCTTGGAGTGGTCGACCTCGTAGTCGCCCTCACCGTCGGTGCCGGGCTGGAGCCGGGCCACCACGCCGGCGAACTCGCCGTACCAGCGGGCGGAGTGCTCGGCCGGGCCGGAGATGATCAGCGGGGTGCGGGCCTCGTCGATCAGGATGGAGTCGACCTCGTCGACCACCGCGAAGTTGTGCCCGCGCTGCACCAGCTCGTCCTTCGACCAGGCCATGTTGTCGCGCAGGTAGTCGAAGCCGAACTCGTTGTTGGTGCCGTAGGTGATGTCGCACTCGTAGGCGGCCTTGTGCTCGGTGGCCGGCCGATTGGGCAGCACCACGCCGACGGTCAGCCCGAGGAACTCGTGCACCCGACCCATCCACGCCGCGTCACGCTGGGCGAGGTAGTCGTTGACCGTGATCACGTGGACGCCCTTGCCGGAGAGCGCGTTGAGGTAGACGGCCATGACCGAGGTCAGCGTCTTACCCTCACCGGTCTTCATCTCGGCGATGTTGCCGAAGTGCAGCGCCGCGCCGCCCATCACCTGGACGTCGTACGGGCGCTGGCCGAGCACCCTGGCGGCCGCCTCTCGGGCCACCGCGAACGCCTCCGGCAGCAGGTCGTCGAGGGTCTCACCCTCGTCGAGCCGCTCCCGGAACTGTTCGGTCATGCCGGCCAGTTCCTCGTCGGTGAGGTTGACGTAGTCGTCCTCGATCGAGCTGACGGCGGCGGCGATGGCCTTGAGCCGTCGCACCATGCGGCCCTCGCCCGCGTTAAGGACCTTTTCCAGAATCGACACGGATCAACGCTCCCCTAGACAGTCTCGAACCATCGTAGGCGCTCCATCGGCGCGATGGTCACTGGTGGCGGTGCTCGACCCCACCGAACCCGACATAACTCGCGTCCGGCGCACGCTCCAGACGTTATCCGGTTACGCCGTCGGCGAACGCTACGGCAGGATGCACGAGTGGAGCCCGTGGAGATCATCGAAGACGGCGTGCTGCTGCGGCCCTGGCGAGAGACGGATGCCGAGGCCGTGCACCGAGCCTGCCAGGACCCGGACATTCAGCGTTGGACCACCGTACCGCGCCCATACCGGCCGGAACACGCGCTCGGATTTGTCACCGAGATGAGCCGGACGGCCTGGGCCGAGGGCACCGGGGCACCGTTCGCGGTCTGCGACCCGAGCACCGGGGAGCTGCTGGGTTCCTGCGGACTGATCTCGATCGACGAGAACGGCACCGGTGAGATCGGCTACTGGACGGCGCCCTGGTCGCGTGGTCGGGGCGTCATGGTCCGGGCCGCCCGGGCGGTGGCCCGCTGGTCCTTCGCCACCCTCGGGCTTCGCCGGCTCATCTGGCAGGCCGAGGTGGGCAACCATGCCTCCCGGCTGGTGGCCCTCCGGGCCGGTTTCCGGATCGACGGCCGGTTGCGGCTGGCCAACCCGGCGCTGCACGGCAGCGCGGACGGCTGGATCGGCTCGCTGCTGCCCGGCGAGGTGCCGGCCGCCGGGTCGACCGGCCCGGCCGGACCGGGCACCCTCGCCGCCCGGCGGGCCGCAGTCTTCGGCCGCCCGCAGCCCGTTCTGTTCGCCGAGACCAAGGCCGGCGAGCTTCGTCTGCGGCCCATGGAGGAGCAGGATCTGGACGCCGTGGTGCACACCTCCCGGGACCCGGAAACCATCCGCTGGACGACAGTGCCGGACCCGTACGAGCGCGCCGACGCGCAGGGCTTCCAGGCTTACGGCCGGGACGCCTGGGCTCGGGGGGACGCCGCCTGCTTCGTGGTCGCCGACCCCGACGACCGGTACGCGGGCACGCTCGACCTGCGGCTCTCCCCCGCCGACCCGCTGGTGGCCGACGTCGGCTTCGTGACCGCGCCGGCGGCCCGGGGTCGGGGCTATCTGCCCGCCGCGCTGGTCGCGCTCAGCGCCTGGGGGTTCAGCACGTTGGGCCTGGCGCGGATCGAGTGGAAGGCGAACGTGGGCAACACGGCCTCCCGCCGGGCGGCGGAGAAGGCGGGCTTCCTGATCGAGGGAACCGCCCGGGGCGGTGTGCAGCACCGGGGCGATCGGGTGGACGTGTGGGTCGGGGCGCTCCTCCCGAAGGATCTGGGATGAATCTGCGGCCGGTCGTCGAGGCGCACGGGGTGCGGCTGCGCCCGTTCCGCGCGCAGGACAGCGCCGACGTGGTCGACGGCTGCGCGGACCCGCTGACTCAACGGTTCGTGTCGAACCTGCCGACGCCGTACACCGAGACCGATGCCCGCTGGTGGATCGACGTCGGCGCCCCGGCGGCCTGGACCGGCGGCGGCACGGCGTACGCCGTCGCGGATCCCGCGACCGATCGGCTGCTCGGCGCTGTGGGGTTGAACAACCCGGTGCCCGCCCGGGGTCAGCTGGAGATCGGCTACTGGATGCGGCCGGCGGCGCGCGGTCGCGGGCTGGCCACCGCGGCGACTCGCGCGCTGAGCGAGCACGCGGTCGACGCCGGGGCGGCCCGACTGGAACTGCTCACCGAACCGGAGAACGGCTCGAGCCAGCGGGTCGCGCTGGCCGCCGGCTTCCGCTACGAGGGTCTGCGCCGGTCGGCCGGTGCGTCCCGCGACGCGGGCCGGCACGATCTGCTGGCCTGGGTACGCGTCGCCGGTGATCCGCCCGGCCCGGCCGCCCGGCTGCTGCCCGACCTGCCCGACGGGGTGCTCACCGACCAGGTGGTGGCGCTGCGCCCGCTCGCGCCGGACGACGCGGCGCTGATGTTCCTGCTACACAGCCGACCCGAGGTGGTGGCGAACCAGGCGCCGCCGGTGCCGCCGACGCGCGAGGCGATGGAGCGGCGTTGTCGTCTCGCGCAGAGCGGCTGGCTGACCGGCGAGATCGCCCGGCTGCTGATCACGGACGTGGCCAGCGGAGAGCCTGTGGGCAGTTGCGGGTTGTCGTACACCGACGTGGCCGCCGGCGAGGCGTCGGTCGGCTACGCGTTGCTGCCGGACTGGCGCGGCCGGGGGTACGCGACGCGGGCGGTCCGGTTGCTCGCGGGCTGGGCGTTCGGCCCGGCCGGTATCGTCCGGCTGTCGGCCGGCACGGTGCCGGACAACACCGCGTCGCACCGGGTGCTGGAGCGGGTCGGGTTTCGGCGCGAGGCCCTTCAGCGCGGCCGGCTGCCCGGGCTGGCCGGCGCCCGTCTGGACGACCTGACCTTCGCGCTGCTTCCCGCCGACGTCCGCTGACCGGTGTCGTGGGGTTGCGGCGGGAGCGCCCCGCCACAACCCCACGAGCTGCCGGTCAGGTGGCGAGGGAGATGATGCCGTAGTCGTACGCGTGACGCCGGTAGACGACGCTGGGGCGGCCGGACTCCTTGTCCTGGAAAAGGTAGAAGTCGTGGCCGACCAGCTCCATCTCGAACAACGCGTCGTCGATGGTCATCGGCTCGGCCGGGTGCACCTTCTCCCGGGCGATGTGCCACGGCTGGTCGTCGTGCTCCTCTTCGACGCGCTCCGCGACCGCGGTGCCGGCGCGGGCACCATCGGTTGGCGCGCTCAGCGCGCTGGGCACCAGGTCCGCGACCGGCAGGCCCGCGGTGGCCTCGGCGACGGAGATCGGCGCGTGCCGGCCCCGGTGTACGCGGCGGCGGTCGGCCGCGCGGCGCAGCCGGGTGTCGAGCTTCGCGATGGCCGCGTCGAGCGCGCTGTAGAAGTCGTTCGTGCAGGCTTCGGCCCGAATCACCGGGCCCCGGGAAACGCAGGTGATCTCCACCCGCTGGCAGTGGTCGGCCTGGCGCGGATTGCGCTCGTGAAACAGCTCGACATCAACGCGAATAAGTTTGTGGTCGTAGCGTTCGATCTTCGCGAGTTTCTCGGCTACGTGTACCCGGTAATGGTCCGGCACTTCAACGTTTCGGCCCTTGACCACGATGTCCACGTGACCTCCCTTTTTCGGACGGCCTTCGATCCGGTTTACACCCGGCCGCGCGCCGTGGGGAGACCCGCTGGCGTCGACCGGTTGGTACGGCTACGCCTCCTCTCACCGCCGGGGGCGGTTGGAACGACCTCCTACCCCCGACAGCGAAACGCTAACTCTTGTTTGCCCGGCAGTCACCCCATGTTGCCGAGACCACCCAGGATTTTTCGCACCTCATACACCAACGGGTGAAACGGAAACACTATCGGTTACGACTGGTGTCTTTTCTCGGTCGCCGCGAGCACCGCCGAGACACTCGGTGCCCATCCCGTCGCGGTCAGCACCCGGCTCGCGGCGGCGAGGGTCACGCCGGTGGTGAGAATGTCGTCGAGCAGCACCACGACCGGCGCCGCCCCTCCGGCACGACCCCGCACCGGCCCGGTCGAGCGGGGCTGGAAGGCCGCCTCGGCCGCCGCCGCGCGCCCCGCGCTGTCCAGGGTGACCGAGTCGGGCCGGGGCGACGCCCGCAGCGGACGATGCACCCGCACCGCCCAACCGCTCCGGCGGAGCCGGGCCGCGCAGTGCCGGGCCAGCCGGTCGAGGTGGTCCCCGTAGCGGGACCGGGCCGCCGCCGCGGTGTCCGGGACCGGAACCAACGCCAGCGGGCGGGCCCCACCGACGGCCGCCGCGACGACCTCGGCGAGCAGCGCGCCGAGCGGGCGGGCCAGCCCGTGTCGGCCGTGTTCCTTGTACGCCAGCAGAGCCTCGCGCAGCGGACCCGCGTACGGGCCGAGGGCGACGCAGGACGGCAGGCCCGGTGGGGCGGGGGTAGGGCGGACCGCCCGTGGCCGCAGCTCGTCCAGCGCCACGACACACGCTGGGCAGACCCCGTGCCGCAGGCCGGGTCGGCGCTCCCGGCAACCGGCGCAGTCGGCGGGCAGCACCAGGTCGGCGAGGTCCGCCCAGAGCCCGCTCACCGTGTCAGTAGAGGAAGAACGGCGCCGACGGGTTGCTCGGCCGGACACCTGTCGGCACCGGGGCGATGTCGCGCACCCGGCCGGGCTCGATCCGTTCGAACGGGCTGCTGCGGTAGGCCACCCCGTTCGCCTCGTACATGTAGGCCCCGCTGGGCGCCCGCACGCTGCGGTTGGTCGGGTACGCGGTCAGGTGGGTGACCTTGGCGCCGAGTTCGGTCTTCAGCGGCGTCTCCAGGGCGCCGTCGACACTGATCTCGTAGATCGCCGGCTGGCCGACCGACCCCGCCACCACGAGCTGGTCCTCCCTGCCCCAGTCGACCGCCGTCGGGTTGGTCAGCGAGGTGACCAACTCTCGGGGCGGGCCGATGGAGACCCCGCCACCGTCGAGGTTGACCGCGGCGACGTAGAGACGGCCGCCGGCGATCAGCGCCACCCGCTGGCCGTCCAACGCGGCCGCCACCGCGGTGACCCCGGCGGAGGGCAGGTTGAGCGGCACCGGATACATCCGGGCCGCCTCGTCGAACCGGTAGAGCTGCCCGTCGGCCACCACCAGGCCGCGGCTGGGGCGGTTGTCGACAGTACGCAGCCAGACCGGTCGGCCGATCGCGGAGTATTCGGTGCCGCTGCGGCTGAGCACGGCGACCGGGTCGGCGCCCGTGCCCACGGCGAGTCGGTACCGGTTCTTGCTGCTGCCGGCGACCACCATCGCGGCGAGGATCCGGCGGTCCTTGGCCAGCCCGAGGCTGGCGGAGACGACGTTGCGGTTGGCCTCGGGTGTCAACGGCACAGTGCCGCTGGGCTCACCTTCGAAGTCGAGTGGGTGGATCGCGCCGTCGTACACGCCGAAGCGCTGCGGGCTGGTGGCATGCGGGTAGAGCAACTGGGAGTCTCGTCGCTCGCCCAGCTCCACCACGGGCTGCGCGTTGTTGCGGATCTTCAACTCCAGCTGACCGGTAAGGTCGCCCAACGACCAGGCGATCTGCGTGATCAACTGATCGATCCCGTTCTGGTCGTCACCGGACATGTCCAGGTTGACCTCCCACCGACCGTTCCCGCCGGTGGCGTTGTTGATCAGCTCGGTGCGGTCCGGCAGCCCGACGACTCCCGGGCGCAACCAGTCGGAGGGGCCGCCGACCAGCCACTTCACCACCTCGTTGACCTGCCGCTCGACCGGCACCGCCTGCGGCCGGTAGCGCTGATCGGGCACCAGGCGGGTGCGGTCCGAACTCCAGAAGTAGATCGTCTCGTCCTGGTAGTACTGACGAAGGGCGGTGTCGCTGAGCAGCAGCACGTTGGGCGGGTTGATGATGTAGAGGCCGGCCCGCTCGTCGTTGGCGCCGCTGTTGACGGACGCACTGCGCAGGCCGAACTCGTACTCCGTCTCGGTCGCCACCGGTGGAGCCAGGGTGCCGTTGGTCCGCAGCACCCCGATCTGCTGCACGGCGATCTTCACGGTCGTGGTCGAGTCGCGGTTGAGGGTGTAGACCGCCCCGCGCAGCCGGACCACGTTCAGCGCGACCTCGCTGCCCTTCTTGTCCTGTAGGCGGATCTTGTCCTCCGGGGCGATGAACGCCTTGACCCGCTCGTACGCCCGGTCCGGCTCGCCTGCGGCGGCGGACAGGAAGTTGCGAACGAACGTCTCGTTGACGCTGCCGCTGGCCGTCCGCGTCGGTGGCTCACTGCCCCGACTGATCACACCGGCCTCGGTCGCGGCGCCGCCCTTGCCGTCCAGCCGCACGTCGGATGCCGCCGGGATGCCACAGCCGGCGCCCAGCAGCACCATCACGCCGAGAGCCCCGAGCACAGTTGGCCGTCTCACGAGCGCACCTCCGTCCGCTGCCCGTCCCCGGCCGGAGCCGGGCCGATCGCCAGTGCCCCGCCGGTGCCGGGACCGATGGCCAGTGGGCCACCGTCGCGGGGGCCGCCGAACGGCAGGGCGGCGTCGGCCGGCACCAGCCGCAGCGGTGAGGTGGTCAGCCGATCGCCCGCGCGGGCCGGCAGGGTGAGCCGGAACTGCGCGCCCTGGCCGGGAGCACCCCACGCCTCCAGCCAGCCGCCGTGCAACCGAGCGTCCTCCAGGCTGATCGACAGGCCCAGGCCGGTGCCCCCGGTCTGCCGGGCCCGGGACGGGTCCGCCCGCCAGAACCGGTTGAACACCAGCTTCTCCTCGCCCACCTTCAGCCCCACGCCGTGGTCGCGGACGGTGATCGCCACGGCGGTCTCGTCGATGCCGAGGGTGATCAGCACCGGGCGTGCCTCACCGTGTTCGACGGCGTTGCCGACCAGGTTGCGCAACACCCGCTCGACCCGGCGCGGGTCGACCTCGGCGATCACCGGCGTGCCCGGCAGGTCGAGTTCGATCGGTACGCCCACCCGCTCGGCCAGGCCGGCCAGCCGGTCGACCACCCGGTGCACCACCGGCACCAGGTCGGTCGGCTCGGAATCCAGCATGGCGAAGCCCGCGTCGAACCGACTGATCTCCAGCAGGTCGGTGAGCAGTTCCTCGAATCGATCCAGCTCGGCCTGGAGCAGCTCGGCGCTGCGGGCGACCGCCGGGTCGAATTCGTCGCGCTCGGCGAAGATCAGGTCGGCGGCCATCCGGACCGTTGTCAGCGGGGTACGCAGCTCGTGGGAGACGTCGGAGGTGAAGCGGCGCTGCAACCGGGACATCTCTTCCAGGCGCAGGATCTGCCGTTGCAGGTTGGTGGCCATCTGGTTGAACGATGCGGCGAGCAGGGCCAGGTCGTCCTCGCCGTTGACCACCATCCGCTGGTCGAGCAGGCCCGCGGAGAGCCGCTGGGCGGTTCGTGCGGCGACCCGGACCGGGTTGACCACCAGCCGGGTGACCAGCGCCGCGAGCAACCCGAGCAGGATCACCAGCGCGACCCCGGTGGCCACCACTGTGGCTCGGGCGTCGGCGGCGGTGACGTCCTGCCGGCCGAGCGGCACCAGATAGTAGAGCTCGATCTGGCCGAAGCGGGTGGGCACCGGTGAGCCGTAGACCAGGTATTTGGTGGTCTTGTCGGTGAGTCGCCCGGTGCGGATCTGGCTGGCCACCTTGCCGTCGGCGATCGCGGCCCGCAGCTCGGGGCTGATCAGCGACTGGACGTTCGCGGACGGGGAGGTGCGCGTCTGGATGTCGTTGGGGTAGTCGTCGGCGGTGATCGCCACCACCACCCCGCTGGTCTGCTGGGGGTCACCGCCGGCCAGGTAGTTGACAGTGCCGTCGATGGTCTCCTGGAGCTGCGCCTCCTGCGGCTGCCCGTAGAAGGAGACCTGCTTGGCCGCGTAGCTGGCACCGGTGGTCACCCGCTGCCGGACGTCGCTGCGAGCGCTGTCGAGCAGGATCGTGGTGATCTTGTCGGCGATCAGGAATGCGAACCCGCCGACCAGCAGGCTGGACGCGACAAGCGTGATGGTCACGACCCGGACCTGGAGCGAGCGGCGCCAGGTCTGGTGCGCCCGACCCACCACCCGGGCGACCCGACCGCTCACCGCACGCCAGAGCTCCCCGCCGGCGCTGGGCCGGCGGGCAGCAGTACTCGGGGAGGGTGGGGGCGGCGAGGTCGACACAGTGCGACCAGGCTATCCGGTCCCCGCCTTGTAGCCCACGCCCCGCACGGTGAGGATGATTTCCGGTCGCTCCGGGTCCGGCTCGATCTTGGCCCGCAACCGCTGGACGTGCACGTTGACCAGACGGGTGTCGGCCGCGTGCCGGTAGCCCCAGACCTGTTCGAGCAGCACCTCGCGGGTGAAGACCTGACGTGGCTTGCGGGCGAGCGCGACCAGCAGGTCGAACTCCAGCGGCGTCAGCTTCACCTCCTCGTCGTTGCGGCTCACCGTGTGCGCCGGCACGTCGATGGTGATCTGGTTGTCGGGCGGCCCGATGGTGAGCATCTCCGGGGCCACGTCCTCGCCTCGGCGCAGTCGGGCCCGCATCCGGGCCACCAGTTCCTTGGGCTTGAACGGCTTGACCACGTAGTCGTCGGCGCCGGACTCCAGGCCGAGCACGACGTCCACGGTGTCGCTCTTGGCGGTCAGCATGACGATGGGCACGCCGGACTCCGCACGGATCGACCGGGCGACGTCGATACCGCTCATACCGGGAAGCATCAGGTCAAGCAGCACGATATCGGGACGACTGTCGCGAAAAGCGGCCAACGCCCGCTCGCCGTCCGCCACAAACGAGGGCTGGAAACCCTCGCTGCGCAGCACGATGCCGAGCATCTCGGCGAGCGCGGGGTCGTCGTCGACCACCAGTACGCGGGCTCTCATGGGATTAATATTGCATCCTCATTCAGTTCGGTGGGACCGGCGTCCGCCGGTAATGCTTCGCGCCGCCGTCAAAACGGTGACCGCAGTCCGCCACGGCGGCGCCACGGGCTGCGGTACCGGGCGCACGGATGGCCGTCGCCGGGCTGTCACCATGATCCCCCTTCGGTGCCGCCGGGCGCCACCGCAGGCTGGGCCGATCCGGTTGTCGCCATCCGGACGACGGTCAGCCGAACAGCCCACGCCCCCAGTGGTCCCCGCCGTCGCGTACCCCGGGCGGACAGGCGAACACCCCGCTGGAGACGTGTCGTAGGTACTCGTTCATCACGTCGTGCCGGGCCAACTGCGTCTGGATCGGTACGAACTGACGCCGTGGATCGCGCTGGTAGGCGATGAAGAAGAGACCCGCGTCGAGCCGGCCGAGGCCGTCCGAGCCGTCGACGAAGTTGTAACCCCGGCGCAGCAGCTGGGCGCCGCTGTTCCGGCTCGGGTGGGCCAGCGCGACATGGGCGTGCTCGGCGATCACCGGCTTCCCGTCCGCGCCACGCGCGGCGAAGTCGAGCTGGTCGAACTCGTCGCTGCGACCCAGTGGCGCGCCGCTGCCCTTGGTCCGGCCAACGATCTCCTCCTGCTCAGCGAGGGAGGTCCGGTCCCAGGTCTCCACGAGCATCCGGATCTTGCGGGTGACCAGGTACGAGCCTCCGGCCATCCAGTCCGGCCCGTCGCCCGGCTGCACCCACAACTGGTCGCGCAGCAGCTCGGTGTCCTCGGCCTTCAGGTTGGCCGTGCCGTCCTTGAACCCGAAGAGGTTGCGCGCGGTGGCCTGGTCCCGCGAGGTCGACGAGGTGCGGCCGAAGCCGAGCTGCGACCAGCGGACGCTCACCACGCCCATGCCGAGCCGGGCCAGGTTGCGGATCGCGTGCACCGCCACCTGCGGGTCGTTGGCGCAAGCCTGGACGCAGAGGTCGCCGCCGGAGAGCTGCGCCTGCAACGCGTCGCCGGGAAACTTCGGCAGCTCGGCAAGGGCGGCGGGCCGACGGTCGGCGAGGCCGAAGCGGTCCCGCCCGTCGGCGTCGCGGAACAACGTCGGCCCGAACCCGATGGTGAGGGTGAGCTGCGAGGGAGGCAGGCCGAGCGCTTCGCCGGTGTCGTCCGGTGGGGCCTCCGGCATTCCGCCGACCGCACCGAGCACCCCGGCGTCGCGTCCCGCGGTCATCCGGGCGGCGGCGGCCGTCCACTCCTCGAGCAGTTCGACCAGCCGGGCCCGGTCCTTGGTGATCACGTCGAAGGCCACGAAGTGCAGCCGGTCCTGCGCCGGGGTGACGATGCCGGCCTGGTGCTCACCGTGGAACGGCACCGCCCCGGCCGGGTGGTCACTCGCCGCGGCCGGGCCATGGGAGCCGTTCAGCAGCGCCCCGGCGCCGGCCGCCACTCCGGCGACCCCGGCCACCCCGGCGCCGGCCAGGGTGATCGCCCGGCGCCGGGTGAACCTGCTCCCGCTCATCAACTAGACCCTTTCTGCCAGGTGGTCACTTTGCGACGGCCGCGGCGACCTTGCTGATCGGCTCGGCGAGCGCGTTGATCCCGTCGGAGAGCTCCTTGAGCTCGGCCTTGCTCAGCGCGGTGTGCAGCTTCCACCCGTCGCCGTCGCGGTGCTTGCCGAGCAGTCCCTCGACGTTGGTGAACTCGGTGTCCAGCTGCGTGACCAGCTCCGGCGAGCGCTGCTGCAACGCGGGCCGCAGGGCGGACACGGCGGCCTTGGAACCTTCGAGGTTGGCGGCGAAGTCCCACAGGTCGGTGTGCGAGTAGCGGTCCTCCTCGCCGGTGATCTTGCCGCTGGCCACCTCGTCGAGCAGCTCCTTGGCACCGTTGGCGAGCTGGAGCGGGGAGAGCTTCTCGGCGTTCGCCTTGGCCACGATCTCCTTGACGTCGACCAGCAGGCGGTCGGCGATCGGGCCGTCCTTGCTGATGTCGCCGGACTGCCAGAGGTCCTTCTCGATCCGGTGGAAGCCGGTGAACTCCATCCCCTCCTCGATGACCTCCTCGCGGCCGTCGATCTTGGGGTCGAGGTCGCCGAAGATCTCGGCGACCGGCTCGATCCGCTCCCAGTAGGTGCGGGCGACCGGGTAGAGCGCCTTGGACTTCGCCACATCGCCGGCCTTGACTGCGCCGACGAACTCCTCGGTCTTGTCCAACAGCGCGGCGGTCTGGCTCTTGACGTAACGCTGGTAGTTGTCGGTGGCGTCACCCAGCGCGGCGTCGGCGGTGAGCGGCTGCGCCGACCCGCTGACCTTGAGCGCGCCCCGGATGCCCTTGCCACTCATCCCCGGCTTGCAGGCCGTCTGGTACGTGCCGGCCGGCAACTCCACGTGCAGCTCGCGGCTCAGACCGGGGGCGATGTTCTCCACCTCGCCCATCACCCGGTCGCCGTCGGCGTACACGTAGAACTCGGTCACCTTCGCGCCGGAATTGGTGATCTTGAAGGTGGCGGTGCCGGCACCCAGGTCGGTCGAGCCGACCTCACAGGCGGTGTCGCTGGCCTTGACCACGATCGGTCCGCCGGACGCGGCCGGGTCACCCTTGTCGGAGTCGGAGCAGGCGGCCAGACCGGCCGTTGCCAGCACGCCGGCGGCGGCCAGCGCGAAGAACTGGGTGGTACGCATCTGGGCTGTCTCTCCTCGTGGGTCAGGCACGCTGCGGCGTGGACGCCGCCTCGGCCTCGGCGCCGGTGTCGGCCCCGCGCTCGGTGACGGTGGTGGTGGTCGCGGTGGGTGCCGGCTTGCGCCGGGCCGGTCGCAGGAAGAGCAGGAGCACCGGTACGGCGTACGCGACCCAGGCGATCGTCTCCAGCACTGTGGGCGCGGGAGTCACGTTGAACATGCCGGCGAGCAGGGCCGCGTACCAGGTGCTCGGGTCGAGCGCGCTGGTGATGTCGAAGGCCAGGTCGTTCAGGCCGGGCAGGACCCCGGCCTCCTGGAAGTCGTGCACGCTGTACTTGAGGATGCCGGCGGCGACCAGGATCAGCAGCGCGCCGGTCCAGGTGAAGAACTTGCTGAGGTTGATCCGCAGGGCGCTGGCGTAGAGCAGCGCGCCGAGGACCACGGCAGTGACGATGCCGCCGATCAACGCGAGCAGCGGGCCACTGTCGCCGGCCGCACCCTGGGCGGCCGAGTAGAAGATCAACGCGGTCTCCAGGCCCTCGCGGATCACCGCGAGGAAGGCCATGCCGGCGACGGCGAGGGAGCCGACGGCCAGCGCCTCGGTGAGCTTGCCCCGCAGTTCGCCGGCGATGGTCCGGGCGGCCCGACGCATCCAGAAGATCATCCAGGTCACGAAGACCACGGCGGCGACCGAGGTGATCGCCTCGAACAACTCGCGATCCTCGGAACGGGACAGCAGCGAGGTCGACGTGTACTCGATCAGCCAGCCGAAGAGCACCGATAGCGCTACGGCCAGGCCGACGCCCGCCCAGACCTGCGGCAGCCGGTCCCGGCGCTGCGACTTCACCAGGAAGGCGACCAGGATGCTGACCACCAGGGTCGCTTCCAGCCCTTCCCGCAGACCGATCAGGTAGGTGGCGAACATCCGGGCTCCGAGTAGGTTAGGCACGCCTTGGCTGGCTTAGGGCAGGCATACCTTCCTCCCTGCTCAGGGCACTCGTCAAGTCGTTCACGACAAACTCACTGGGCCCGTGACGAGGACCCACGAGCGCCCGGCGGCCGGCCTGTCGCCGGTCGGCTGTGGGAGGATCCCCGCCGTGAGGGGATTCCTGCCGTGGTTGGCGGTGCTGGCCGTGGTGCTGCTGCTCAGCGCGCTACGTCTGCGGGCGCTGGCCACAGTCGTGTCGGTCGGCTGGCTGGTCTGGTGCATCTGGACCTGGTTCCGCCCCACCCGCCGCGGCCCCCGTTCGGGCTGACCCGGCGGCGGGAACGCTGAGCCCGCCCAGCCGGCGGCGGAGACGACGAACCGGGCCGGCTGCGAACAGCCGACCCGGTCCGGAGATGTCGATCAGTAGCGGTAGTGATCCGGCTTGAACGGACCCTCCGTGGAGACGCCGAGGTAGGCGGCCTGCTCCTTGGTCAACGTGCTCAGCTTGGCGCCGAGCGCGCCGAGGTGCAGCCGGGCCACCTTCTCGTCCAGGTGCTTGGGCAGCACGTAGACGCCGATCGGGTACTCCTCGGTCTTGGTGAAGAGCTCGATCTGGGCGATCGTCTGGTTGGCGAACGAGTTCGACATGACGAAGCTCGGGTGCCCGGTCGCGTTGCCCAGGTTCAGCAGGCGACCCTCGGAGAGCACGATGATGGCGTGCCCGTCGGCGAAGCGCCACAGGTCGACCTGCGGCTTGATGTTGATCCGCTCGACGTCGGAACGCTTGGCCAGCCCGGCCATGTCGATCTCGTTGTCGAAGTGGCCGATGTTGCCGACGATGGCCTGGTGCTTCATCCGGGCCATGTGCTCGTTGGTGATGACGTCGAAGCAGCCGGTGGCGGTGATGAAGATGTCGCCCAGCTCGACCACGTCGTCCAGGGTGGCGACCTGGTAGCCGTCCATCGCGGCCTGCAACGCGCAGATCGGGTCCACCTCGGTCACCACGACCCGTGCGCCCTGGCCGCGCAGCGACTCGGCGCAACCCTTGCCCACGTCGCCGTAGCCCATGACGACCGCCATCTTGCCGCCGATCAGCACGTCGGTGGCGCGGTTGATGCCGTCGATGAGCGAGTGCCGGCAGCCGTACTTGTTGTCGAACTTGCTCTTGGTCACCGAGTCGTTGACGTTGATGGCCGGGAAGAGCAGGGTGCCCGCCCGGTGCATCTCGTAGAGCCGGTGCACGCCGGTGGTGGTCTCCTCGGTCACGCCCTTGATTCCGGCGGAGATCCGGGTCCAGCGCTGGCCGTCCTCGCCGAGCGAGCGGTGCAGCAGCTCGAGGATGACCGCGTACTCCTCGGAGTCGGCGGACTCGACCGGCGGGACCGCCCCGGCCCGCTCGAACTCGGCACCCTTGTGCACGAGCAGGGTGGCGTCGCCGCCGTCGTCGAGGATCATGTTGGGGCCCTGCCCGTCCGGCCAGGCGAGCACCTGCTCGGTGCACCACCAGTACTCCGGCAGGGTCTCGCCCTTCCAGGCGTACACCGGAACCCCGGCCGGAGCCTCGGGGGTGCCGTCCGCGCCGACGACGATCGCCGCGGCGGCGTGGTCCTGGGTGGAGAAGATGTTGCAGGACGCCCAGCGCACCTGCGCGCCGAGCGCGACCAACGTCTCGATCAGGACGGCGGTCTGGATGGTCATGTGAAGGGAGCCGGTGATCCGCGCGCCGGCGAGCGGCTGCGCCTCGGCGAACTCGCGACGGATCGCCATCAGGCCGGGCATCTCGTGCTCGGCGAGCTGGATCTCTTTACGCCCGAACTCGGCGAGGGACAGATCCGCCACCTTGAAGTCGCCGTCGGCGAGCGTGCTCGGCCGGGCCTCGGACGGCGTGCCGCTGGCGGACGCCGGGAGGGTGCTGGTCATGAAAGCTCCTGTCGAACGATGTCTGCGCCGACCCTCCACCTTACGCGCGTCGACGACGGGCAGCAGGCACGGTCCGCGGACAGCGCACGGGGCGGTCGGTGATGGACGGACCTTCCCGCCCACGTCCCGCCCGCCCCGTGCATCCCCCCGGTTTGGTTCCCCCGCACGTTCTCGGACCGTCGTCGCGATAACGCTGCGTACTCATAGAGTCACACTCAGGCAGGGCGACGTCAAGCTATTCCGGGAAAGTCGGACTTGTGTCGTTCTCCGGAGCTGAAGTCAGCGCAGCCCGGACGTCGCCACGAACGCCACACCGACGCCGTCGATGCGCAGCGGCGCTCCCGACGCCGTGCCGATCGCCGCCTCGCCCGAGGCCAGCGTCAAGGCGCCGGCACCGTCGTCCACGGTGATCGAACCGCCAGCGCAGAGCACCACCCGAGGGCCGGGCAGCGGCAACGTCACCGAGGGCACCGCCGCGTCGACCCGCACCCGGTGCAGCGCGAAATCGTCCACCGGCACGGGCCACCAGTCCACGCCCGGGCCGACCGGCTGCGCGGCCCGCACCGGATCGTCGAGCACCTCGAAGCGCAGCACCCGCAACAACTCGTCGACGTCCACCCGCTTCGGGGTCAGGCCGCCGCGTAGCACGTTGTCGCTGGCCGCCATGATCTCCACGCCGCAGCCGCTCAGGTAGGCGTGCAGGTTGCCGGCGGGCATCCAGATCGCCTCTCCCGCCTCCAGCCGCAGGTGGTGCAACAGCAGCGCGACAAGCGCACCCGGATCCCCCGGGTACGCCTCGGCCAACCGGCGGGTCAGCTCCGCGTCCGGGCCGCCGGCCGGCGCTGCCACCACCGAGGCCAGCAGCTCGTGACGCTTGGCGACCGGCCAGCCGAGCAGCGTCCGCACCGCCGTCCGCAAACCAGCCGGCCCGGCCCGCAAAGCGGCGACCACCGGCGCCAACGCCGGTACGCCGAACGCGGCGAGCGCCTCGGCCGACTCCGCCGGATCCCGGAACCCGCACAGCGCCTCGAACGGGGTGAGCGCGACCAGCAACTCCGGCTTGTGGTGCGGGTCGGAGTAGTTGCGCTGCCCCTCCGGGCGCCCCGCCTCCGCCGCGTAGCCGGCCTGCGCCTGCTCGGCGTCCGGGTGGGCCTGCAGGCTCAGCGGAGCGTCGGCCGCGAGCACCTTGAGCAGGAACGGCAGCCGGCTGCCGAACCGCTCGGACACCCGCTGGCCGAGCCACTGCCCTGGTTCGTCCCGCACCAGGTCACAGAGGCTCACCCGCAGACCGGCGCGATCCACGTGGGCCGGGGCGCCCGGGTGGGCCCCCAACCACAGCTCCGCCTCTGGGCCCGCGCTCGGCACCGATCGCCCCTGAAGGAGGGCGATGGCCGAGCGCGAGCCCCAGGCGTAGTCCCGGATCGGCCCGTACAGTGGCTCCACCCGTCAGCCCCCGGGCCGCCCGGTCGCCTCGCCGGACGCGTCCTGCGGCTGCGGAACTGCGGTGTCGGCCGCGGCACCGGTGCCGGCCTCGGCGGCAGCGGCGCTGTAGACGTCCGGCTCCAGGTAGATCACCCGGGCGACCGGCACCGCGGCGCGGATCCGCGCCTCGACGGCGTTGATGCCACGGGCCAGGTCGTGGGCGCTCTCCCACTCCGGCACGCCGATCTTGGCGGCCACCATCAGCTCTTCCGGGCCCAGGTAGAGCGTCTTCATGTGGATGATCCGCTCCACCTCGGGGCCGTCGGTGACGGCCCGCTCGATGGCGGCCAGGTCGGACGCCTCGGCGCCCTCACCGAGCAGCAGGCTCTTCGTCTCGATGGCCAGCACCACGGCGATGACGACCAGCAGGATGCCGATCATCGCGGTGCCGGCGGCGTCCCACTCGCCGTTGCCGGTGATCAGCGTCATGGTGACGCCGAACAGGGCGAACACCAGACCGAGGAGCGCGCCGAAGTCCTCCAGGAGCACCACCGGCAGCTCCGGCGCCTTGGCGCGACGGATGAAACGCACCCAGGACTGGTTGCCCCGGATGTGGTTGGACTCCTTGATGGCGGTCCGGAAGGAGAACGACTCCAAGATGATCGCCGTCACCAGCACGACCACCGGCAGCCAGTGCCACTCGGTGATCCCCTTGGGATCGTGCCACTTGTGGTACGCCTCGTAGAGCGCGAACAGACCACCGATGCTGAACAGCACGATGGACACGATGAACGCGTAGATGTAGCGCTCCCGGCCGTACCCGAACGGGTGTTCCGGGGTGGCCGCCCGCTTCGCCCGCTTGCCGCCGAGCAGCAGGAGGCCCTGGTTGCCGGAGTCGGCGACCGAGTGGACCGCCTCGGCCAGCATCGACGACGAGCCGGAGAGCAGGAACGCGATGAACTTGGTGATGGCGATGCCGACGTTGGCCAGCAGAGCGGCGACAATCGCCTTCGTCCCACCGTTGGCGCTCATGCCACCGCTCCGCTTCGCCGTGCGAAGCCGACCGGTCCGCGCATGGCGCGCCGCCCATTGCGTTCGTTCACTGGTTCGACAGCTCCTTCATCTCGGTGATGGCCGGAACGGCCATCGGGTCAAGCCCGTGTGCCAGAGCAAGGTAGATCGAGGCGAAGTCCGGAACGGCGATCAGCGACGCCAGCCGCTCCAGCGCGGAGCCGCCCTCGGCGGTCACCACGTCGCACCGCACGCCACGGCGCTCCGCGAGGGTCTGCACCGCGTCCGCACGGCGCTCCTCGACGGCGAGCGGCTCGTCGGTGTCGTCCTCGGCGTTGAGCCCGCCGTCGCGCAGCAGCACCAGCCGCAGCCGGGTGCCCTCGCCGTCTTCCTCGGCCGGGTCGGCGAAGATGTCCCGCTCCCCCTCGGCCAGGCCGCCGAAGACGCCGTCGAGCAGCCCGACGCGCCCCCGCCCGGCCTCACCCAGCGCTCCGGTGACCACCGGATAGCGGGCGTTGGCCGACAGGGTGTCGCCGAACCGGCGGGCCGCCACCGTGGCCAGTGGGGACGAACCCCAGACGATCGGGATCGAGCCGGCCAGGCCCAGCGCCAGTGACTTCGCCGGGTTGACGAAGGACTCCGCGGCGGACCGGCAGCGGTCGGCGTCCGCGTCGAGCCGGGCCGCGGTCTCCGCCAGGTCCGCCTCGTTGACCTTCACGAGCCCGAGGGAACGGGCAGCGAGCAGGACCGGCACGGTCAGCGCCCAGAGGCTGGCCCGGGCCGGGGCACGCCGGGGCACCGGGATGAACGGCGCCCGGGCCTGCTCGGCGATCGACTGCAACTGCGAGTCCGGGGCACCCACGGCGACGAGTCGGGCACCACGACGGTGGGCCGCCTCGGCGGCGCCGAGCGCCTCCGGGCTACGTCCGGACGCGCTCACCGCGATCACCACGTCGGCCGCGCCAACCCAGCCGGGTACGCCAGCGGAGCGATGCCCGATGATCGGGACCGGGCAGCGTGGCCCGGCGACAGTGGCCAGCACGTCCCCGGTACGCCCGGCGGTGCCGATGCCGGCGATCACGACGGCTCGGGGCCGCCCGTCGTCGGCGAGCACCGCGAGGTTCGCCTCGGCTGCCAGCGCGGCGCTCTCGCGAACCTGCGCACCGGCCGACGCCGTGTGCCGGAGCATGCCGCCCGGGTCGGCCTCGGCCAACGCCTGCGGGTTGTCGAGCAGGGCCTCGTCGGCGTCCCGACGCCCGCTGACCCCGGCCGTACCGTCGATCATGAGGACTGCCCGGGGCCGCCGCGCGCCTCGTCGAGCAGCAGTACCGGCACGTCGTCGCGGACCTCGAAGATCCGACCGCACTCCGTACAGGTCAACGTCTGCGCCTCGGCGTCATAGGAGAGCGGGGCGTGGTGCGTGTCCGGACAGGCGAGGATCTCGAGCAACTGCGGATCCAGGGCCATGGCGCGGCTCCTTCCACGTGTACGGCTTGACCGACGGCGGTGCCGACCGGCGCAGGCGATCTTATCGGCGAACGCGGTCGAGCACGTCGTCCCGGAGCGAGACCATCCGATCCCGGGTGGGCGCCTCGACGTTGAGCCGCAGCAGCGGCTCCGTGTTGGAGGCGCGCAGGTTGAACCAGGCGCCGTCGGGGAAACGCAGTGTGAGTCCGTCCATCTCGTCGGCCACCGCGTCGGGGTACGCGGCGCGCACCTCGGCCACCGCCGCCGCCTGGTCGGCCACCGTCGAGTTGATCTCGCCGGAGGCGATGTAGCGCTCGTACTCACCGGCCAACACGGACAGCGGCAGCGACTGCTCGCCCAGTGCGGCCAACGTGTGCATCGCCGCGAGCATCCCGGTGTCGGCGAACCAGAAGTCCCGGAAGTAGTAGTGCGCGGAGTGCTCGCCGCCGAAGACGGCGTTGGTGCGGGCCATCTCCGCCTTGATGAAGGAGTGCCCGACCCGGGCGACGACCGGCTTCCCACCGTGCTCCCGGATGATCTCCGCGACGGCGCTGGAGGTGATCAGGCCGTGGATCACCGTGGAACCCGGGTGCTTGGCCAACTCACGGGCGGCGACGAGTGCGGTGATCGCCGACGGTGAGACCGGCTCGCCGCGCTCGTCCACCACGAAGCACCGGTCGGCGTCACCGTCGAAGGCCAACCCGATGTCGGCCCCGTGCTCGACCACCGCGCGCTGGAGGTCGACCAGGTTCGCCGGGTCGAGTGGGTTGGCCTCGTGGTTGGGGAAGCTGCCGTCCAACTCGAAGTAGAGCGGCACGATCTCCAGCGGCAGCGGCGACAGGGCCGCGTCTCCGAGCACTGTCGGAACTGTGAAGCCACCCATGCCGTTGCCCGCGTCGACGACCACCTTCAACGGCCGGATGCCCGAGAGGTCGACCAGCTTGCGCAGGTAGCCGGCGTAGTCGGGGAGCAGGTCGCGCCGCTCGGCGGGCCGGGTCGGCGCACCGGCGGGACGAGCGTCGCCCGAGTCCAGGAGGGCCTGGGCCCGTTCCCGGATCTCGGCCAGGCCGCTCTCCTGGCCGATCGGGCGCGCGCCGGAGCGGCACATTTTGATGCCGTTGTACTGCGCGGGGTTGTGGCTGGCGGTGAACATCGCCCCGGGCAGGTCGAGCGAGCCGGACGCGTAGTAGAGCAGGTCGGTGGAGGCGAGGCCGATCTCGATCACCGAGCGGCCCTCGGCGCGTACGCCGGCGGCGAACGCGGCGGCCAGGCCGGGCGAGGTGGCCCGCATGTCGTACCCGACGACGACGGCGTCGCCCGGCTCGTCGGTGGAGCTGAGCAGTTGGGTGAAGGCGGCGCCCAGTGCCTCGGCGGCCCGTTCGTCCCACTGGTCCGGCACCGTCCCGCGGACGTCGTACGCCTTCACAATCTGGGACAGATCAGACACGTGTTCCACTCCTTGGCCGCAGGTTAGACACCGATCCTGAGCCTAACGGAGGGCCAGGCCGTACTCCGCTCAGCCGGGGAGCCGGGGAATGAACACGGTGTGGCCGCCGCCGTCGGTGGGCGGGTCACCGGGCTTCGGGCGACCGTCGGGCCGACCCGGCATCGGCTGGGTGGCCTCCGGGGCGGGGGTGTCCGGCCGGGCACCGTAGACCCCGCCGGTGGCGGGACGCGGTGCCGGCACCGCGCCACCCCAGGCGGCGGCCGGCGGCTGCTGGCCGTACACCTGACCGGGGCGACCGGGCCCGGCCGGCAACCCACCCCCGGCGCGGTAGGTGGTGCCGCCGGGGTTGCCCGGCAGCGTGCCCGGCGCGTCGTCGGACGGCTTCCGGTCCTGCCGCGAGCGACGGAACAGCAGCACGATGAGCAGCAGGCCGACCGCCACCAGCACAATGCCGAAGTACATCACCGGGGATCCTCCTCCGGACGACTCGGCGGCGGTCGCCGTGGTGTTCGGCGCGGCGGAGACGCCGCCCTGCGCCGCCGGGTTCACCGCCTCGTCGACGGTCGCGACCTCGGTCGGGCTCGGAGTCGGCGTCGGCTTCTTCGACAGCGAGGGCGTCGGCGACGGAGTGACCCGCGCTCCGGTCAGCCGCGCCGCGTCGGTGGCGTGACCCAGCGTCTGGCCGGCGGCGCTGATGCCCGCGCCCGTGACCACCAGACGGCCGCCCGGCGAACCCGCCGCGAACGCCACCCGGTAGCGCACCGTGATGCCCTTGCCCTTGCACAGCGTCGGCTTCGAGGGTGACGTCTGCGCGGTCGACACGGTGCCGGCGCCACCGGTGACGGCCACCGGGAACCAGCGCCCGTCCGCGTTGACCTCGACCGCCACCTGGTTCGGCTGGAGACCCTCCAGGCTGAAGCCCAGTGCGGTACGCAGCAGGACGCACCCGTCGGTGCGCTTACGCACCGCGACGTTCACCCCCTGCGCGGAACCACCGGCGGCGAAGCTGCTGGCCGCACCCACCCGGACCGAGTCCTGATCGGCCAGCGCCGGCGACGCACCGAGCATCACCAGGCCGCCCGCAAGACCGCAGACCGCCGCGAGCCGTGCCACGCGTCGACGCACTGTCATGATTACCTCGCCGTTCTCCCCGGGTGGGGTTCGCGGGTCAGGCTACTACCGGCCCCCCTGTCCCACCGGCTATAGAGCGCCCAGCATGTGTGCGGCGTTACGGTTTACGGCTCGGCTGGTGGCCGGACTGACCAGCCAGTCAGCGCTCCCGCTCTGCCTCGGCGAGGACGTCGCGGCACAGCCGGTCGGCGGTGCGGGTGGTCTCCGGCAGCCGGTAGCGCGGAGTCAACGCCAGCACCTGCGCTGTCGCGTTCTCCAGGCTCATCCGATGGCCGACGCTGACGAAGACCGGCTTCACCCCGTCGCGGGTCCGCAGCACCTGACCGACGACCTCACCACCGTCGCGCAACGACGACCAGGAACCCCGCTCGGCGGACGGCGGATCCCACACCCCGACCAGCGACGTCTTCGCCACCCCGATCGCGGGCAACCCGGTGACCACCCCGAGATGACAGGCGAGCCCGAACCGGCGCGGATGGGCCAGGCCGTGCCCGTCGCAGACCAGCAGGTCCGGGATGGTGGTCAGGCGGTCGAGCGCGGCGAGCAACGCGGGCAACTCACGGAAGGCGAACAACCCCGGCACATAGTCGAACGCGGGTCGCCCCACACCGACAGCGGAGTCCACCACCGCCAGGGTCCGGGCATCCAGGACCGTCACGGCCGCCGCCAGCAGGTCACCGCCCTCGGCGTACGCGACGTCCAGGCCGGCCACCGTCGCGGGCACGGTCGGCCCCGGCCCGACCAGGTCCACCAGCGGCCGCAACTCGTCCTGTACGGCCACGGCCTCGGCGACACTGGCCGGCCCCGTGGCCGCCGCGCTCGTCGCTTGCGATGATCCACTCGGCTTCAAGGAAGTCGGGCCATCCCACGGCCCTGGATGCCCCGACTTCAAGGAACCGGAGTCGATCACCCTCGGCCGGAGGCGTCGGCGCCATCCCCGGCGGCCCTACCGTCCGGGCCACCCCGGGCAGGATCACCGTCGGCCCGGCCCCTGATCGCACCCAGGCCGAATACGAAGGCAATGCCGAGCGCGACGCCGAAGGCGACACCACCCTTCGCACCGAACACGGGAATGCCGATCGCCAGGCCGACCAGGATGCCAACCGGCCAGGTCCAGAGGTAGGACTTGTCGCTCTGCGTACCGGATCTCGCCACGCGTCGATCTTATTCGACGCCGCCAGGGCTCCAACCCCGCCGATCGCCTTCCACGCTCAGGCGAGCCCCAACTCGTCGCGGGCCTCCTCGACCCACCGGCCAACCCCGTGCGCGCCGCTGTCGGCCGCCAGCCCGGCCGCCTCGTCGAGCAGCTCACGGGCAGCATCCCGATCACCGTCGCTCGCGGCCAGATCCGCCAGACCGATCAGGTTCGCCGCGACACCGGCGGTGAAGGACAACTTCCGGCGCAACCGGGTCGACTCGGTCAACAACTCCCGCGCCCCATCAACACGACCGGCGGCCTGCTCACCGAAACAGAGGTGCCGCAACACGTACGACAGCGTCAGCTCATCCCCCGCCGCGGTAGCCAACTCGCGCGCCCGGGCGAAGGCCGGGTCAGCGGCCGCCTGGTCCTGCCGGATCACCTGGTGGACCGTACCCACCCAGAAGAGCGACTCGCCCTCACCACGGGCATCACCCAACTCCCGGTAGAGCCCGGCCGCCCGCTCGAAGAGCGGCAACTCCTCCGCGTCCTCCAACCCGGTGTCGAGGAAACGTGCGTGCAGGAGCCGCCCCCGCGCCAACGCCACATCCGCGTCCAACGCGGTGAGGTCCCGTTCCGCCTCGTCCAACGACTTCGCGTCGCCACCGAAGACCGCCTGCTCATACCGCACCTGCGCCCGTACCAGCCGCGCGTCCAGCCCCTCGGTCGTCATCGACCCGTCCCTCCGTCTGCCCATTCGCGAAGCATGCCTACTTCGCTCTCGCTAGGTCGGGGTCCGCGCCAGGATCGCCGGCCGCACGAAGCTGCTCCTCGAACATGACGAACGTCCGCTGCCGAATCCCACGAATAAGCGCCTGCTCCTTCGGCGTCTCGTGACGCGCTTCGGCGTCCGCCAGGAGCTCGATCGCACGCACCGTCTCGTAGAGCGCGAAGATTGGCCCTTCACCCTTGAGATAGTGGGCCCGGAACGCCTCCACCTCCTGCACGAAGTCCTCGGCGGTACGCCGGAATATGTCACCTCCGACGCCGAAGACGATCTCGCTGAACAAGTCGTTCTTCTCCTGCCAAGCGCCGGTGTCGATCGCAACACGCCAGACCCTGGCGCCCCCGTCGGGCGTCTCCACGATTTTTACCGGCGACTGGTAATACAGGTAGTAGGACGGGAGCACCAGACCTCCGTCCATTGGGGATCACCACCTTAGCGATCGCCGCCGCCGTTGAACATGGCACGGATTGAGCCTTCGTCAGGCAACTTCTCACCCCCAGTCACTGCTTCAACCACCGACTCAGCGTCAGCGCGGCTCACGTTCTTGTAACGGTCCGCATTCCGATAGTCGTCGAGAAAGCGCACTACAAGTCCCGAATCGTGGGCCCACGCTCGGGCGCGATGATCCCAGAGGACCGCCTGACCTAGGCCCGCATCCATGACGAAGAGGCCGGCCGGCCCGCTCTGCTCATCGATCCGGTAGATCACGTAATAGCTCAACAATCTCCTGCTCCAACTCTTCGGCAACCTGCGGTGCTATAGGGAAGTCACGAGACCCTAGCCTCAGCCCTTGTACCACCTGTGCGAGGCTTGTCCCTTGGCTAGTTAGCCAGGCGCGGTATTCGCGCCAGACGTCGACGTTCTGGCTGATCCACTTGGCGAAGGTGGCATCCTTGGCCGGGAAGCGGAGATCGAGCCCGCTCGGCAGCGCATCCGGCAGGCCATTTGCGCGGTTCACACTAATCATCCGCAATAAAGCGTGGACTCGTCGTTCGGGACCGTTCGACGGGCGCCTTAAGATCTCGTACTCCTCATGGGTGGCCAGCCACGCTTCTCGTGACACCGCAGTGTGCAGCTGCAACTCGATCAGCATCCCGTCCGGCGAACGAAGTGTGCAATTTAGTCCGTAGAACCGGTTCCCCTGGCGCCAGAAGTTCTTGCAGGCTGAAGTCGGCACTGAGAAGCCAGCTTCGGTCAGGCCGGCAAGGACCAGGTCGACGGCGTTGCTGTAGCGCTGGCCCGCCGGCATCTCGAAGCAGAACCTCAGGACATCATTGACGCTTGCCGCAAAGTCCGTCGCGTCGATCGTGGCGATGCGGGCCTCGTCGAGGTACTTCCGCGCCAGCGATTCCAGCCCCTTGACGCGATACTCGCGATCCCGCAATCGGATTGGTTCGTCAAGGCCGAGCGCGGCGGTCACGTTCTGCCCGACCTCAGTCAAAGCATTCTCGACCTGGTCAGCAGCGCCCAGAGCGTGCTCACGCAGCTCTGTCAGAACCGCCAGCTCGTCCACCCTGAGCTGGGCGAGGTTGGGCATTGATCGGGCAACATCACCGGATTCCGCCCGGCCGAAATCGGCACCCGAAGAGCCTGGGCCTTCTAGGAGCAGGTACATCCGGTTGATGTACGGGTCGCCGTGACCGCCGTCGTCGTGCGTCGGCGGGTGATCCGGCAGGTCGGGGCGTTCGCTGAACCGGCCCCGGGGTAGTCCGCCGAGCGGCATCGGCCGGCCGTCCCCGCTCAGCACCAGTGCGTCGATGCCGACCACATTGGGGTAGAGCGGCCGGTCCCGGACCACGCCGTTCTGCGGGTCCACGTAGAGCACAGTGCCGTTCTGGTTGAGCGCCACCCAGGCGTGCGAACCGCCGTGCGCCCACTCGGTGACCAGGAACGAGTAGCTGCCGTGGCCGCCCAGCAGCAGTTGGTCGTGCAGGTTGCGGTAGCCCCGGTCGGCGGCCTGCCGCGCCTGGGCGGCGTCCGTACGTTGGCCGGGGGCGAGGAGTTGCTGGAAGCGCCCGCCGGTCACGTCCTCCACCCGGCCCGGGCCGCCTGCCTCGCCACGGATCGGGCGCCGGATGTCACCGTCGAGGTAGCCGTCGAAGGTTCGTGGCGCCGACACGCGGGGGCGCCCGTGCACCCACGTCTCGAACAGCGACAGTGTGCAGTCCAGGCAGTTGATGCCACGGGTGGCGTCGGCCGCGGGACCACCGTCGTTGAGCAACCCGAACCAGCCGCCCTGTCGGGGGTCGGCGGTGCGGGTGACGGCGCGGTCCGGCCCGCGGGGCATCTGTCGTTCGACGTCGACCTGGTGCAGGGCGAGCGGTGGCCGGAGTCCTCCGGGCTGCCCGTACGGCCGGGAGTCGTCGATCGGCGGCGGATCGTCGTCGCCGGTGAGCCTGGACGGACCGGCAGTCTCCACCGCGCCGAGCGCGAGGGCGCCCACGTCCCGGTTGGCGTGCTCGAAGGTGGCGCTGATGTCCACGACCGGCGGGGCGGTGGTGCCGGCCAGCACCGCGTCTGCCAGGTCACGCCATTCGGAGTACGCGCGAGCTTCCTCGTTCGCGGCGCGCTGCCAGCCGTCGGCCCACTGCCGGTTGCCGGCCTGGTGCAGTTGTCGGGCGTAGGTGGCGTACTCGACGGCTCGGCGATCGTGCTCCACGGCACGGGTGCGCAGTCGGGCGGCTTCGGCCTGACGGCGGTTGTTCTCGAACCCGATCCGCAGCGATTCGTAGTGGTCCTGGTAGCGCCGCCGCTCGGCGGCTTCCGCCGCAGCGGCCCACTGCGCCGCGTACGCGTCGTTGATCTCGGGCTCCCGCACCGTCGGGGCGCCGAACGCGGCCACGTCGACGGGGATCGACGCCCTTCCCCGGGCCGGATGGTCGGGCGCTCGCACCGGTGCGGGTGCCCCCCGGGTCGGGATGCGCGACGGCACAGCGAACCGACCCACCACTGGTGGGGTGGGGGCGACCGGCAGCGGACCGCTGGTGGTGGTCGGGACGCCGAAGGTGACAGGCGCCGCCAGCCCGGGGTTGATCGTGGGTGCGGAGGGTCCAGTCGCCGGAGACCAGGCGGTCGGTCCGGAGGTGGTGGCGTGCGCCGAACTGCCGGGGTGGGTCGGCGGCGTACCGGTGGCAGCCGGCCCGCCGCCCGATTCGAGGGGCCCGGCCACGGGTGCGGCCGCCGCCGAAAGCCTCGGATCAGCACTCATCGCCGACGTGCCCGGATCAGCACTCACCGCCGAGAGCGTGGGGTCGGCCGCGACCGGGTGCGGGACGCCCGCTCTGTCCCCGAACGACCCGCTCGTCGACGCTGTCGCCTCGGAAGCGCCTGCCGAACTGTCCACCACGTCCACGTCGGACACCGCACCGACCGGCACCGGTGAGGGCGCGACCGGAGACGCCAGACCGGCTCCCAGTGACTGCTCGACAACCGGTGGCGTCGGCGCAGCCAACTGGTTCGGCGGCGGCGCGGCGACGGACTCCGTCGCCTGCGCCGCAACGCCCGCAGACGTAACCAGACCACCCGCGGCCACACCACCGGCAGCCCCCGTAGACGCAGCCGCCACCGCAGGCGAGACCGCCGTTGACGCGGCCGCCGAGGAGGACGACACCCCCGAGGAGGACGACGCCCCCGAGAAGGCCGCATCCCCCGCGACAGGCAGCACGGGCGGGAGGGAAGGGCCCGTGAACGATGCTCCGGCGAGGGCGTTGGCCTGCGCGTCGAGCCGGGCGCGTAGCGCGTGGTCGGTCTGCCCGGTCGCCGAACCGGTGGCCCCGGACGCGGCGGCGCGCGCCACGTCCTCCATCGAGGTCAGGCCCTGACCGGTGGCCAGGCTCGCCGCGCTCTCGGCGAGCACCTCGCCGGTCATCTCCCGCCCCAGGTGCTCCCCGACTTTCGCCGCCCGCCCGGTCGCGTGCCGGCCCAGGCCGGCCAGCGGCGCCACCGCCCCGCCGGCCAGCCCGCCGACCGCTGAGGCGCCGAGATCGGTGAGGTCCAGGCCGTGTGCCCGCCCGGTGGAGTTCTGGTACGCCTGGGTGGCCAGGGTGACACCGGCCTCCTCGGCGGCCTCCTCCAGCCCTCCCCGGGCGGCCCGCTTGGCGAGCCCGCGTGCACCACCTCGGGCGACCTCCTTGGCGGCCCGCTCGCCGGCCTCCTTGAGACCGTGTTTGAGGGACTTGCTGGCCAGTTGGCCCATGAGCCGCTTGAAGATCTGTTGGACCAGCAGCCGCGTCGCGGTGATCGCCGCGCCGGCGGCCGGGGTTGCCGCACCGGCGGTCAACACCGCCGCCACCGCCACCGTGAGCAACTCGATGACCAGGATGCCCAGCTCGATCCAGACTTCCAGCTTGGCGCCCTCGATGTCGCAACCGCACTCCTCAACCAGTCGGCCCAGGTCGGCGGTGACCGCGAGCAGCACGGGCAGCGGGGCGTCGGCGCCCTCGGCGATCCCCCGCCAGGCGGCCTCGAACGCCGCGTCGACGGCCCCGACGCCGCCGTACCCGTTGTGCACCTCGACAGCGGCCGCGGCGGCGTCGGCGTGCGGCCCGGCGAGCACGGAGGCGACCGCGTACCACTGGTCGGCGACGTCCCAGACGGCCCGCTCGTTGCCCTCCGGCCACTGCACGCCGACCACCCAGTCGAGGGCCTCGTAGATCCAGCCGGGCACGTCCCACGGCGCGTAGTCCAGCGGGTGCGGGACGGGGCTCGGCAGCACGCTCATCGGGATCGTCGGCCGTCAGCGCCGGTCGGCGGCCCGACCGACCCGGGCGGCGCTGGCCCTGTCGGTCTGCACGCTCGCGTCGACCGCCTCGACCACGTCGCTGCCCAGTTCGGTGAGCCGGTGCCCGACGCCGGCCCAGGCTCGCAGCACTGTCTGCTCGAGCCCGCGGTAGTTGCGCTCGAAGACGGCGCCGATGTCGTCGCGACCCCAGGGCCGGGCGCCGCTGGCGGCCTCGATCGCCCCGCCCTCCGCCGCACGGCGGGCAGTCACCGCCTCGCCGGCGAGCGCCAGGTCGGCACCACCCCGGGTGGCCCGGGACGGATCAAGCCAGAGCTGCCCGTCGGTCATGGCGTCGCCTCACCTTTGCCGAGTACGGCGTCGGCCCGACCGAGCAGCGTGGCGTAATCGCCGGTCTTGAGGAAGTCCATCGTTCCGGAGCCGGCCGGCATGGTCTCGGCGACGAGGTCGCGGGTGGCGTCGGCGGCGGCGGTCGCGGCGGCCCGGATCGTTTCGGTGACCTTTCGGCCGAGCGCGTCAGCGTCGCGGTCCCGGTAGATGGCCGGCGTCAGCTCGACCTCGATCAACTGGCCCTGCGCGCCCACTGTCGCCGTCACCTGCCCGTCGGCCGACCGACGGGTCACGCGCAGCGCGGCGAGTCGCGTCTGGAGAGTGTCCAAACCGGATCTGAGCTGCTGGTATTGCCCATAAACGTCATCGAATCGGGCCCTTAGCTCGCGATTGACGCCCCGGTCCGCCTGTTCGTCCACCGCCGCCCTCCCGTCACCGTCGGTAGAGCAAGACAATACCGGCCGCCATCGATCCGTGTAGTCCGGTAGTTTCAATGCGTGATCGACCGTCAACAGGCCGAGCAGCTCGCGGCCACCTGGGCCCGCCGTGACTCGCAGCGTCTCGGCCACGAGTGCACCGCGATGGTCGACGAGTTCGACCTGGGGTGGGTCATCACGTCCGTCGTGCCCACCGAGGTGCGCACTGTGCCGGGTGACCTGCCGACGACAGTCATCGACAAGCAGACCGGCACTGTCACCACCTGGCCTCGGGTGCCGAGCACCGTGGTGGCGGAGCTGTACCGGCGCAGCCAGCCCGCTGGGCCGACCGCTCCCCGCACAGTCGACCCGTCGAACCTGCTGCTCCGGGAAATCCATCGGGGCGCCACCCCGAACACCGCCGCGCACCTGACCATCGACGGACGGCTCTGGACGGCCCAGGGCACGAAGGCCGACGTGCCGCTCAACCATCACCCGCTGGTCCGCGACTATCTCGACCAGCTACCCCCCGGCGAGCTGGTTCGCGGCGGGGAGGCCCACGCGGAGCTGATCGTGGTCTCCGACGTCCTGCACGAGTACGACCACCGCCGCGCCGCCGAGGGCATCGCGCCGATGGGGCGGCCCGAGGCAGCGGCGCTGCTGGAGGGCGCCCGCTTCGAGATCTTCCGGGTCCGTGAGCCGGGTGATCCTGCTGGTGGGCCCGCCGAGCGGCCCTGCGACTCGTGCCTCTCCTTCCTGGTGCGGGCGAACGTCCTACCGGAGTCGGCTCGCGCCTACACCGAGACCTGGCAGGCGCCGGAGGCACCCGACCCCGATCCTGGGCGGTTCCCGGCGGAGGTCGCGAACGCGCTGGTCGCGGCCGGTTGGAGGCCACACATCGGGGATCAGATCATGGCCGCCGCCGCCGTGCGGGACGTCACTTCGGTGCCGGGGCGCAACCATCGGCACGAGGTCTTTCCCGCCGCCGTGGAGGCGCTCACCGCGTTCCCCAGCCTGGTCGGTGCGCGGCGCGGCCGGGGCGAGCAGGTGTGGATCTCCCGTTTTGACATCCGCCCGCACACCATCGCGCACACCGCCGACACCCTCGCGGACTTCGGCGCGGTGCTCGGCGTACGCCTCTTTCCGATCGGCACCGAGCAGCAGGACAGCATCCTGGCGGTGGACGAGCGCGGCCGGGTCTTCGCGCTCGACCAGGCCGGCGAGTGGTTCCTCGGTGACACCGTCGACGCCGCGCTGACCACCCTGCTGCTCGGCCGCGCCCCCGCCCGGGTGCGCGACGACGGCACCTGGCAGGCCGACTAGCGCGGCAGCGTTGCCGGCCTAGAGCGTGAGGCCGGTCAGCACCATGACCCGGGGCTCGGTGTAGTCGTCCATCGCGCTGCGCAGCCCTTCCCGGCCGACGCCGCTGCCCTTCACCCCGCCGTAGGGCATCTGGTCGGCGCGGTACGACGGCACGTCGCCGACGATCACCCCGCCCACCTCGAGGGCGCGGGCGGCGGCGAAGGCCACGTCCAGGCGCCGTGTGAAGACGCCGGCCTGCAAGCCGTACGCCGAGTCATTGACCGCGGCGAACGCGGCCTGGTCGTCGGCGACCGGGGCGACCACCAGCACGGGCCCGAAGACCTCCTCGGCCACGACCTTGGCGTTCGCCGGCACGCCGGTGAGCACTGTCGGGGGGTAGGTCGCGCCGTCGCGGAGGCCGCCCACCTCGACGATGCCGCCGGCGGCGACGGCCTCGGCCACCCACGTCTCGACCCGGCGGGCCGCGTCCTCGGACACCATCGGCCCGACGTCGGTCAGCTCGGACGCGGGGTCTCCGGTCCGCAGCCCTCGCACCGCCGCCACCAGTCGGGGCAGGAAATCGGCGTACCGGGCGTGGTGCACGTACACCCGCTGAACGGCGATGCACGACTGGCCGGCCTGGTAGTTGGCGAACGTCGCGATGCGCTGCGCGGCGAAGTCCAGGTCCTCGTCGGCTGTCCAGTCCGCACAGAGCACCACGGCGGCGTTGCCGCCCAACTCCAGCGTCACGTGTTTCTCCGGCGCGGCGCGGCGGATGGCCGCGCCGACCGGCCCGGAGCCGGTGAACGACACCACAGGCAGCCGGGGTTCGGTGACCAGTTCGGCGGCGCGGTCGTTGGGCAGCGGCAGCACCGAGAACATCCCGACCGGGAGGTCGGTCTCGGCCAGCAGCTCGCCGAGCAGCAGCGCGGTCAGGGGCGTCGCGGGAGCGGGCTTGACGATGATCGGCGCGCCGACGGCGATGGCCGGGGCCACCTTGTGGGCGACGAGGTTGAGCGGGAAGTTGAACGGCGTGATGCCCAGCGCCGGCCCGCGCGGCACCCTGCGGACCAGCGCGATCCGCCCGCCGGCGGCCGGGTCGGTGTCGAGTCGTTGCAACTCGCCGGAGAAGCGGCGGGCCTCCTCGGCGGCCCAGCGGAAGGTCGACACCGCCCGCCCGACCTCGGCGCGGGCCCACGTGAGCGGCTTGCCGTTCTCCGCGGTGATCAGGGCGGCGATCTCGTCCGCGCGCTCGGCGAGCCGCCGGGACACGTGGTCGAGGGCCGCCGCGCGGGCGTGCGCGGGCAGGGCCGCGGCCTGCGCTGCCACCCCGGCCGCCGCGGCGACGGCGGCGTCGACCTGGTCGGGCGTGGCGAATGTGGTACGCCCCACCGGGCGGCCGTCGTACGGGTGGTGGACGGTCAACTCACCCTCGCCGGTGGCGGGGCGGGAGGCGACGAAGAAGGGGGCATGCTCCACGCCGAGCAGCGTAGCCGAGCGACCAGTCGACGGAAACAGTCGCGATAACCCTTGTCTGCCGCGAATTCAGTAGCGAAGATGGCAGAGAGATTGCGATAACCGCCGCAGAACCGCGCCCCCGGCCCCCTCGGAGTGATCCCTCATGAGTGACCAGCAGCAGCTGCGCAACTTCGTCAACGGCTCCTACGTCGACCCGTCCGATGGCGGTTACGCCGACCTGGTCGACCCCTGCACGGGTGAGGTGTTCGCCCAGGCCCCAATCTCCGGCGCCGCCGACGTGGACGCGGCGATGAGCGCCGCCGCCACCGCCTTCGAGAGCTGGCGGGAGGTCACCCCCGCCGAGCGGCAGCGGGCACTGCTCAAGCTCGCCGACGCCGTGGAGGCACGCGCCGCCGAGCTGGTCGACGCCGAGGTGCGCAACACCGGCAAGCCCCGTCAGCTCACCGCCGAGGAGGAGCTTCCACCGGCGGTGGACCAGTTCCGGTTCTTCGCCGGCGCCGCCCGGATGTTGGAGGGGCGGTCCGCCGGGGAGTACCTGGCCGGGCACACCTCCTACGTGCGGCGTGAGCCGATCGGCGTCTGCGCGCAGGTCACCCCCTGGAACTACCCGCTGATGATGGCGGTCTGGAAGATCGCCCCCGCGCTCGCCGCCGGCAACACTGTGGTGCTCAAGCCGTCGGACACCACACCGGTGTCGACGCTACTGCTCGCCGAGATCGCCGCCGAGTTCTTTCCGCCGGGGGTGTTCAACGTGGTCTGCGGCGACCGGGACACCGGTCGTACCCTCGTGTCGCACCCGACCCCGCAGCTGGTGTCGATCACCGGCTCGACCCGCGCGGGCATGGAGGTCGCCGCCGCGGCGGCCCCCGACCTGAAGCGCACCCACCTGGAGCTGGGCGGCAAGGCCCCGGTGGTGATCTTCGACGACGCGGACGTGGCGGCGGCCGCCGAGGCCATCGCGCTGGGCGGCTACTTCAACGCCGGGCAGGACTGCACGGCGGCCACCCGGGTGCTCGCCGGCCCCGGCGTCCACGACGACTTCGTGGCGGCGCTGGCCGAGCAGGCCCGCAACACGAAGACCGGCGCCCCGGACGACGCCGACGTGCTCTACGGTCCGCTGAACAACGCCAACCAGCTCAGCCGGGTCAGCGGCTTCGTGGACCGCCTGCCGGACCACGCGGCGATCCAGACCGGCGGGTCCCGGCAGGGCGAACGCGGCTACTTCTACGCGCCGACGGTGGTTTCCGGGCTGCGTCAGGCCGACGAGATCATCCAGGACGAGGTGTTCGGGCCGGTCATCACCGTGCAGCGCTTCTCCGACGAGGACGAGGCGGTGCGCTGGGCCAACGGCGTCGACTACGGCCTGTCCGCGTCGGTCTGGACGCGCGACCACGGCCGGGCCATGCGGATGACCCGTCGACTGGACTTCGGCTGCGTCTGGGTCAACACGCACATCCCGTTCGTCTCCGAGATGCCGCACGGTGGCTTCAAGCACTCCGGGCACGGCAAGGACCTCTCGGTCTACAGCCTGGAGGACTACACCCGGATCAAGCACGTCATGCACAACCTGGGGAGCTGAGGCATGCCGTCGAGCGAGGAGTTGCACAAGCGGCGCGGTGATGCCGTGGCCCGGGGTGTCGGCAGCGTGATTTCGTCCTACGTGGACAGCGCGTCGGGCGGGACGATCACCGACGTCGACGGCCGGGAGTGGATCGACTTCGCCGCCGGCATCGCCGTGACCAGCGTGGGCAACTCGGCGCCGCGGGTGGTCGAGGCGGTCCGGGCGCAGGTGGAGCGGTTCACCCACACCTGCTTCATGGTCGCGCCGTACGAGTCGTACGTGGCGGTGTGCGAGCAGCTCAACGCGTTGACGCCCGGCGGGTTCGCGAAACGCTCCGCGTTGTTCAACTCCGGTGCGGAGGCGGTGGAGAACGCCGTCAAGGTCGCCCGGCACGCCACCGGGCGGCCGGCGGTTGTGGTGTTCGACCACGCGTACCACGGCCGCACCAACCTGACCATGGCGTTGACCGCGAAGAACATGCCGTACAAGCACCGGTTCGGGCCGTTCGCCGGGGAGATCTACCGGGTGCCGATGTCCTACCCGCTACGCGATGGTGGGCTCTCCGGCGCGGAGGCGGCGGCCCGGGCCGTCGAGATGATCGAGAAGCAGGTCGGCGCGGAGAACGTGGCCGCGCTGCTCATCGAGCCGATCCAGGGCGAGGGTGGCTTCGTCGTACCCGCGCCGGGTTTCCTGCCCGCACTGCGGGCCTGGGCGACGGCGGCCGGGGTGGTCTTCGTCGCCGACGAGATCCAGACCGGTTTCTGCCGTACCGGTGACTGGTTCGCCTGTCAGCACGAGGGCGTCGAACCCGACCTGGTGACACTGGCCAAGGGCATCGCCGGTGGTCTGCCGCTGGCCGCCGTGACCGGTCGGGCCGAGCTGATGGACGCGGTGCACGTGGGTGGGCTCGGCGGCACGTACGGCGGCAACCCGATCGCCTGCGCCGCCGCGCTGGCCACCATCGAGACCATGCACGAGCTGGACCTGGCCGCTGCGGCCCGACGGATCGAGTCGGTGCTGGTCCCCCGGCTACGGGCCATCGCCGAGCGGGATCCCCGGGTCGCCGAGGTACGCGGCCGGGGCGCGATGCTCGCAGTGGAGCTGGTGCTGCCGGGCACGCTCACCCCCGATCCGGTCGCCACCGCGGCGATCTCGGCGGCCTGTCACGCCGCCGGCCTGCTCACCCTGACCTGCGGCACGTACGGCAACGTGCTGCGTTTCCTGCCCCCGCTGGTGATCCCCGACGGGCAACTCGGTCGGGGTGCCGACGTGCTCGACGCCGCCTTCGGTTGAGCGGCTGAGCAGGCTGAGCGGCGGAGGGGCCCGGTGCACGGGCCCCTCCGCCGAGGTCAGCGAAGAACCTCGACCGTGTTGCGGCGCACCAGGTTCTTGCCCGGTTCGCGGATCTGCTCCATGGCGGCGGAGTTGAGCAGCACGCAGCTGCCCGACGGCCCGGTCACCGTCACGGTGGTCGCCCGGTTGTTGTCCAGGTTGGTCACCCGCAGCCGGGTGCCCACCGGGAACTGCCCGCTGGTCGCCGCCGGCCCGGCCGCCTCCTCGAAGAAGGTGATCGCCCCGGAGCACGCCGACTGGGGCGCCGGGCCGGGCGCGCCGGGCGACGCGGCTCCGGGACGGACGGTGCCGGGTGCCGGAGCGCCGGCCGGCGGGGCCGCGCCGTCGACGCGTTCCACCACGTTGCGGCGGATCACGTTCTTCCCCGGCTCGCGGACCAGCTCCATGGCGGCGGAGTTGAGCAGCACGCAACTACCCGACGGGCCGGTCACCGTCACAGTGGCCGCCCGGTTGTTGTCCAGGTTGGTCACCCGCAACCGGGTCCCGACCGGGAACCGGTCACTGGTCGCCGCCGGCGCTCCGCCCTCCGCCGAGAAGGTGACCGAGCCGGAGCAGACCGACGACCGTGCCGGGGACGTGTCGGCGAACCCGAAGCTGGTCCCCACCGACACGCCCACCGCGGCGAGCACCGCCACGCTCGCTGCCAGCACGTGCCTGCGCTGCACCCTCATCGCCGTCACTCCCGTCCTCGGTGGTGTCCTTCACTCACCGGTACGGACCGGAGCGTCCTACCGTTCAGCCGGCACGGGTATCGATCGTGCGGCGGCCAGGTCCACCGGCCCGTACCGGGTGTGCGGGGCCCCGGTGATCAGCGCCCAGTAACGGTCGCCGTACGACCAGTGCCACCACTCGGTCGGGTAGTTCACCATCCCCGCACCACCGAGAGCGTCCACCAGGACCTGTCGGTGCCGACGGGCGGTGCCGCCGATCGTCTTCGCGTCGGTGAAGCAGGCGTCGGCGCTGTCCTCCGGGGTGGCGTCGATGGCCGTGCCCAGGTCCAGCTCCACCCCGTCGTCCGTGCACAGCGTCAGGTCGACCGCGCCGCCCGTGCTGTGCGGGGCCACCTCGACCGGTGAGACGAACTTCGTGGTCTCCCGGTGCAGCCGCTGCGGCGACCAGTCCGGATGCCGTCGGCGCAGCTCGTCCCGGTAGCCGGTGAAGATGGCAAGTTGCGCCTGGTACGGCCGGTAGCCCTCGACCAGCAGCAGCCGCAGCCCACCAGGCAGGGCACGCTGCGCGGCCAGCAGGCGGTCCACGACACCGACGCGCAACCGGGCGTACGCCCCGGCCGGGTCGGCCGCCCGGCCGTCGAGCCGCAACTCCGGCAGCTCACGCAGGTCCACGAACTCTTCGCCGTCGTCGGCGCTGGGCACTGCCGCCACCCGCGGATCGGAGAGCAGGATCATCGGATGCTCCCCGCCGTGCTCGCGGACCGTTCCGCGTGCCGGACCCCTGCCAACTCGACGAGTCGGTCCACCACCTCCCGGTAGCTGACCCCGACGGCGGCCCACACCTTCGGGTACATCGAGTGCGCGGTGAAGCCGGGCATCGTGTTCAGCTCGTTGACGTACAGCTCACCGGCCGTCTCGTCGTAGAAGAAGTCGACCCGGGCCAGACCCCAACCGCCGATCGCTGCGAACGCGCGCAGCGACAGCTCGCGGACCCGCGCGGTCACCTCGTCCGGCAGCACGGCCGGGACGATCATCGGGTCGGCGTCGCCGAAGTACTTCTGCTGGTAGTCGAACCAGCCGCCGGTGACCTGCACCTCGCCCACCGCCGACGCCTCGGGACGCCAGCCACCGAGCACCGCGCACTCCAACTCCCGGCCGGCGACACCCTGCTCGACCATGACGAGTTGGTCGTGGCGAAGCGCCTCCTCCACGGCGGCGGCCAGGTCGTCACCCTCGCCGACGCGGGAGATGCCGATCGACGAGCCCATGCTGGCCGGCTTGACGAAGAGTGGCCGGCTCAGCCCGGTCACCAGCTTCTCCGGGTCGTCGACCGCCCGGTAGGTGTGCGCGTCGAACGACACGTACGGGGTGACGGGGAGGCCCTCGGCACGCAGCGCCCGCTTCATCGCCACCTTGTTCATGCCGACCGCCGAGGCGAGGATGCCGCACCCGACGTACGGCACGTTCAGTGACTCCAGCAGCCCCTGCACCACACCGTCCTCGCCGTACGGGCCGTGCAGCACCGGGAAGACCACGTCCAGCTCGGCGTGCACAGCGCCGGGGGCGTTACCGGCGGACACCTGCACGACGCCCGGACGCGGACCGGCCCGCAGCTCGACGGCCGGCCCGGTCACCATCAACTGGTCGTCGATGGCCCGCTCGCCGGCCGGTCGGTCGCGCAACTCGGCCAGCAACGCGTCCGGCATCAGCCGGAAGCCGCCGCTGCGGGTGACACCGATGGCGACAGTGCGGTAGCCGCCGCCGGCAAGCGCCCGGGCCACCCCGAGCGCTGAGGCACAGGACACCTCGTGCTCCGCCGACGGCCCACCGAACAGGATTCCGATCCGAACTGGCGCGCTCACGCCGCCGCCCCTTCCTCAGCCAGGTCGGCGGATCGCGGGGCCATCAACCGGGCCACCAGCGCCGCCTCCACGTTTCCGCCGGTCAGCACCACGCCGACCGTTCGCTGTCGGTCTCTCGCCGGTGGAAGTCGGAGGGCGCCGGCCAGGCCGGCCGCCCCGGACGGCTCGGCGAGCACCTTGAGCTCCGTCAGGATCAGCCGGAACGCCGCAGCGATCTCGTCGTCGTCGACCCGGACGACCCCACGCAGCGTGTCCCGCACGATGGCGAACGGCAGCTCACCCACGCAGGACGGCCGCAGCCCGTCCGCGATGGTGGGCGCCGGCGTGACCGGTACACGTACACCTGCCGCCAGGCTGCGGGCGAGCGAGTCACAGCCCACCGGCTCCACGCCGTACACCTGGATGCCGGAGCCGGCGGCGGCCAGGCACGCTCCGGCCACCCCGCCACCGCCACCCACCGGCACGACCAGCACGTCCAACGGCGTCCCCGCGCGCTCGGCGTCCTCGATCAGCTCCAGGCTCGCGGTGCCCTGCCCGGCGATCACGTCCGGGTGGTCGTACGCGTCGACGACGGGGTGACCGCTCTCGTCGCTGAGCCCGTCGGCCGCCGCCACCCGCTCCTCGACGCCCGTGCCGGCGAACACCACCCGCGCCCCCGCCGCGCGCGCCCGGTCGACCTTCGTCGGTGCCGCGTCGACAGGCAGCACCACTGTCGCCGCTAGCCCGTGCTGCCGGGCCGCCAACGCCACCGCCACCGCGTGGTTGCCGGTGCTCTGCGCGATCACCCCGGTGTGGCCGGCCGCGGCGAGGCGACCGACCGCGCGCAGCGCGCCGCGCATCTTGTACGAGCCGCCGTCCTGGAGGTTCTCCGCCTTGAGCAGGACCCGCGCCCCGGCGAGCTCGTCGATCACCGGGGAGCGCAGCACGGGTGTGCGGACCACGCGGCCGGTGAGCCAGCGGCTGGCCTCCTCGACATCGGCCCGGACCTGGCCAACGGTGCGTGTCATCGTCTCTCCTTCTCGGGCACACCACAGGCGGGGTCCAGCGGTACGTGGACCCCGGGAAAGGTGGGTGGAAGTGTCAGTTCACTGTGGGTAGCTGGACGTCGACCCGCAGGCCGCCGTACTCGGCGGGCCGGGCCGCGATGATGCCGTCGTGGGCCTGGGTGATCGAGCGGGCGATGGCCAGGCCCAGGCCGGCCCCACCGCCCTGCGAGGTCCGGTCCCGGGCGAGCCGGCGGAACGGCTCGAACAGACCGGCCACCGCCTCGGCCGGCACGGGCTGGCCGGTGTTGACCACGGACAGCGCGGGCACGCCGCTCACCACGACGGTCAGCGAACCGCCCGGCCGGTTGTACTTGATCCCGTTCTCCACCAGGTTGGTGACCAGGCGTTCCAGCAGCACCCGCTCGCCGACGACAACCCGGGGTTCGAGGTGGGTCTCCACTGTGACCCCGGCCTCCCGGGCCCGGTCCAGGTAACCGGCCAACACCGCCTCGACGATCGTGTCCAACCGCTGCGGGATCCGCGAACGGAGGCCCTGGTCGCTCTCGCTGAGCGCGAGCAGGCCCTCGATCAGGCGTTCGTTGCGCTCGTTGGTCTCCAGCAGCTGACTGGTCAGCAACTCCAACTGCTCGGCGGTGAGTGCCCTGGCCATGCCGACCTCGATGAGCGTCCGCTGCACCGCGAGGGGCGTCCGCAGCTCGTGCGAGGCGTTCGCGGCGAACCGCCGCTGCCCCTCGTACCCGGCGGAGACGCGTTCCATCATCTCGTCGATCGCCCGGGACAGCCGGGCCAACTCGTCGCTGCCCCGGGGCCGGATCCGGTGACCGAGGTTCTGCGGGCCAAGGTGCCGGATCGGCCCGGCCAGGTCGGCGACCGGGCGCAGGCACCACACCGCGGCGAACCAGAGCCCCACCAGGACGGCCACTGTCACGAGCAGCACGGCCACCAGGGGCAGCATGAACGCCCCCGGCCGCACGTTGCGGCACACCGCCGACAACCCGGGCATGGGCAGGTCACAGAACTGCTGCCCCCAGGTCCACGTCACCCCCGACAGCCACCTGCCCACCGTCGGCAGTATCGGGCCGGCCAGCAGCGCCAGCAGCCCCACCAGCAGCACCCGACGTCGGGGCGTCCAGCTCACGCCGTGCCGCCGATGCGGTAGCCGGCCTTCGGAACGGTGTGGATGATCGCGGGATCGCCGAGCTTCTTGCGCAGGGTCATCACTGTGACCCGTACGGCGTTGGTGAACGGGTCGGCGAACTCGTCCCAGGCCTGCTCCAGCAAATCCTCGGCGCTGACCACCTGGCCGTCCGCGCGCAGCAGCACGTGCAGCACCGCGAACTCCTTGGGGCTCAACGCGAGGGGGCGGCCGTCCCGGGTGGCCAGGTGCCGGCCCACGTCCAGCGCCAGGCCGTCCTGGGCGAGCACCGGTGGCAGCGCCGGGGCGGACCGTCGCCCGAGGGCCTGCACCCGGGCCACCAACTCGGCGAAGGCGAACGGCTTGGTCAGGTAGTCGTCCGCGCCGAGGCCGAGACCCTCGACCCGGTCCCGGATGCCGGCCGCGGCGGTGAGCAGCAGCACCCGGGTGCCGACCTGCGCGTCGGTGATGCTGCGGCACACCTCGTCGCCGGTGTGTCCGGGCATGTCCCGGTCCAGCACCGCGACGTCGTACCGGTTCACGCCGACCCGCTCCAGCGCACCGTCACCGTCGTAGCAGACGTCGACGGCCATCGAGAGGCGGCGCAGCCCATCGGCCACCGTGTCCGCCAACAACCGCTCGTCGTCCGCCACCAGCACCCGCACGTTTGTCCGCTCCCCCAGTTCGGCTTGCCCGGCATACCGTCGCAGGCCCGGGTTAAGGGTTCTGTAAGCACCCGCCGCAGCCATCCTCCACGCGGCTGTCCAGCGGGCAAACCACCGCAAGCCAGTCCCGGTCGACTTCGTGCCTGTGTCGCGCCATCTGCGTCGTCCGTCCCCGAAGACCACGACGGTTGGCGCGCGGGGGTGAGCTGCGTCACGATGGGGGCCGAGGAGGTCGCCCGATGGCTGACCCGTGGCTCGCCCTGGAGTTCGGCGTCGATCCGGCGGAGCGGATCGCGCAGATCGGTGCCGCCCACGAAGCCTTCCTGACCGCCGGCGCCGAGCAGCACCGGGTGCGGGAGGTGGTCCGCCGCTCCTGGGAACGCTCGGCACGGCTCGACCCGGAGGCCACCCCGCCGGTCGAGCTTGCCGACGACGTCCTGGCCGCGTACCGGGCGGTCCACCCGTTGGCCCGGGTAATGCCGCTATTCCGGGACCTGCTCGGCGGCATCGCCCAGGACGGCGCGCACCTGATGGCGGTCTGCGACGCGCACGGTCGGCTGCTCTGGGTCGAGGGGCACCCTGGTGTGCTGCGGCACGCCGAGCGGATGAACTTCATGCCCGGCGCCCGTTGGGACGAGACGCACGCCGGCACCAACGCCCCCGGCACCGCCCTGGCCGTGGACCACAGCGTGCAGATCTTCGCCACCGAGCACTTCAGTCGCCCGGTCCAGCGGTGGACCTGCGCAGCCGCACCGATCCACGACCCCGCCACCGGGCGGCTGCTCGGCGCGATCGACATCACCGGCGGGGACCACCTGGCGACTCCGCAGAGCCTGGCGCTGGTCCGGGCCACCGCCCGGGCCGCCGAGTCGCAGCTCGCCGTCGACCGACCGCCGGAACCCGGCGTCGCCACAGTGACCGCGCTCGGCCGGGACGAGGCGGAGCTGCGGTTCGAGGGCCGACGCATCCGACTGGGTCGACGGCACAGCGAACTGCTGGTGCTGCTGCTCCAACACCCCGAGGGGCGCACCGGCGAGCAGCTCGGCCTCGACCTGTACGGCGACGACCGGCTGCGCCCGGTCACCCTGCGCGCCGAGCTGTCCCGGTTACGCCGGGTCCTCGGCCCAGAGTTGCTCGACTCCCGCCCGTACCGGCTACGCGGGACCATCCGCGCCGACTTCACCACCGTCGCCGACCGGCTGGACCAGGGCGATCCGGCGGGCGCGCTCGACGCGTACCCCGGGCCGTTGCTGCCCGGCTCGGACGCGCCGGGAGTGGCGCGACTGCGCCGGCTGATCGACGGCCACCTCCGCGCGGCAGTGCTGGCTGCCGCGGACCCGGCGCTGCTCGCGGCCTGGACGGCGACGCCGGCCGGCGCCGACGACCTGGCCGCCTGGCAGGCCATGGCGCGGGCGCTGCCGGTGGGCGCGCCGCGTCGGCCCCTCGCCCTCGCGCGCATAGACCAGCTTGCCGGGGAGTACGACCTCCAGCGCGCAACGTCGCTGCAACGTCGCTGAAACTACCGTCGCCGTCGGCACACCCGCACAACGACGGCGGAGGTAACCATGACGCGCTACGACGCGCCCACCCACTGGCAGTCCCGTTATGACCACTTCATCGGCGGCGAGTACGTCAAGCCGCACGGCGGCGCCTACTTCGAGAACCCGACACCGGTCACCGGCCAGACCTTCACTGAGGTCGCCCGGGGCACAGCACCCGACGTGGAGAAGGCCCTCGACGCCGCGCACGGCGCCGCCGACGCCTGGGGCCGCACCTCGGTGGCCGAACGGGCACTGATCCTCAACCGGATCGCCGACCGGATGCAGGACAACCTGGAATCCCTGGCCGTGGCCGAAAGCTGGGAGAACGGCAAGCCGGTCCGGGAGACCCTCGCCGCCGACATCCCGCTCGCCATCGACCACTTCCGCTACTTCGCCGGGGCGATCCGGGCCCAGGAGGGCTCGCTCGGCGAACTCGACGACGACACAGTGGCGTACCACTTCCACGAGCCGCTCGGCGTGGTCGGGCAGATCATCCCGTGGAACTTCCCGATCCTGATGGCGACGTGGAAGCTCGCCCCCGCGCTGGCCGCCGGCAACGCCGTGGTGCTCAAACCGGCCGAGCAGACACCGGCGTCCATCCACTACTGGCTGTCGCTGGTGGCGGACCTGCTGCCGCCCGGAGTGCTGAACATCGTCAACGGCTTCGGTGTGGAGGCCGGTAAACCGCTGGCGTCCTCGGCCCGGGTCGCGAAGGTGGCCTTCACCGGCGAGACGACCACCGGGCGGCTGATCATGCAGTACGCCAGTGAGAACATCAGGCCGGTCACGCTGGAGTTGGGCGGCAAGAGCCCGAACATCTTCTTCGACGACGTCAGCGCTGACTCCGACGACTTCCTGGACAAGGCCCTGGAAGGCTTCACCATGTTCGCGCTCAACCAGGGCGAGGTCTGCACCTGCCCGTCCCGGGCGCTGATCCAGCAGGGCCACTACAGCGACTTCCTCGCCGCGGCGGTCTCCCGCACCGAGCAGATCGTGCAGGGGCACCCCCTGGACACCGACACGATGATCGGGGCACAGGCATCCAACGACCAGTTGGAGAAAATCCTGTCCTATCTCGACATCGGCCGGAAAGAGGGCGCCCGGGTGCTCACCGGCGGTTCACGCGCGGATCTGGGCGGGGAGCTGGCGGGCGGGTACTACGTCGAGCCGACCATCTTCGAGGGCGACAACTCGATGCGGATCTTCCAGGAGGAGATCTTCGGGCCGGTCGTCTCGGTGACCTCCTTCGCCGACCTCCACGACGCGGTGAAGATCGCCAACGACACCCTGTACGGGCTGGGCGCAGGTGTGTGGAGCCGGGACATGAACACCGCGTACCGGGCCGGGCGGGCCATCCAGGCCGGGCGAGTGTGGACAAACTGCTACCACGCGTACCCGGCGCACGCCGCGTTCGGCGGGTACAAGCAGTCCGGCATCGGCCGGGAGAACCACAAGATGATGCTGGAGCACTACCAGCAGACCAAGAATCTGCTGGTCAGCTACTCGACCAAGAAGCTCGGCTTCTTCTGATGTCGGTCGTCTCCGTCACCCCCGCCGCGGCCGACTTGATCCGGTCGCTGCGGGGGCGGCACGGTCCGCTGATGTTCCACCAGTCCGGTGGCTGCTGCGACGGCAGCGCCCCGATGTGCTTCCCGGCGGGCGAGTTCCGCACCGGCGCGTCCGACGTGCTGCTCGCCTCCCTCGCTGTGGACGGGGTGGCCGAGCCGGTCGAGTTCTGGATGTCGAAGTCCCAGTGGGAGCTGTGGAAACACACCACGTTGACCGTCGACGTGGTCCCCGGCAGAGGCAGCGGCTTCTCCCTGGAGGCCCCCGAAGGCGTCCGCTTCCTAATCCGCTCCCACCTAGCCCCCTAACCCCGCCCCGCCCCGCCCCGCCCCGCCCCGGCGATCTCGCACTTTGTGTTGCCGTGATGCCTCTTATGAGTTACTTGTCGGGGCAGAAAGTGCAAGATCGGCAGGGCGAGAGCGAGGACGGGAGGGGGCGGGGCGGGGTGGGTGGGCGTTGGTTAGGAGAGGGCGGCGCGGATGGTGCCTCTGATGTGTTGGGGGCGGCGGTAGAGGTCACGATCGGTGAAATAGCGCATGCGCCAACCCGCTGCGTCCAGCCAGTTGACCCGCTCCCGATCGTGCCTGAGCCGGTTACGGTCCAGGTGCGACAGCCCGTCGTACTCGATGCCGATCCGGCGTTCCCGGTAGCCCAGATCTATCCGGTAGAGAGGGATGCCATGGCGGTCGGCCACCCATAGTTGTGGCTCTGGCGGAGGCAATCCTCCATCGATCAGGATCAGTCGGAGCTGGCTCTCCTGTCGGCACTCAGCCCTGCCGTCGGCCAGCGATATGAGTTGCCGGGCTTGGCGAACACCACGCAGCGCATCATGGGCTGCGACCTCGCTGAGCAGGTCATCCTGGGTGACCAAGCCCGACCGGAGCGCAGCGTCGAGTACCGGGAGTGCGTCGAGCCGCCGAACGGCGCGAGCCAGGTCGACCGCACACCGAGCCGCCGGCACACAGGGCAGACCGTCGACGAGGACCGGCCGCGCGGGTAAAACCGTCCGGTGGACGACCACCCCGGGTAAACGGGGCTTCGGCACCTCGGCGGGCAAATGCACGTGGATCAGATCGTCACGGAGCACGCCGAAGCCGTGTCGGCGGGCGGCACTCTGCCTCGCCAACATTGCCCCATCGGGCAGCCGGAGCATCAGTGCACGCAGTTCGTCGTCGTCGCTGGCAGGTTGGTCGGCGTAGACCCCTCTGCGCACGCGGTGCAGTTCCTCGCGGTCGAGCCGACTACGGATCCGCCCAACGGTGAGTTGCCGCATCAGTGCGTCAGTACGCCACAACTGAGTAGCCATGGGAGCAGGCTGACCAACCCAGGACCCCAGAGAGGTCCCGCGACGACCACCTGTGGATAACCGTCCCCCTTGTGGACAACCCCCCAACCCACCCCCTGCCGTGCTAAAGCCTCACACCTCGGACCCCCGCCCCCGCCCCCGCCCCCGCCCCCGCCCCCGCCCCCGCGATCTTGCACTTCCTGTCGTCGATATGCCCGATACGACACGAAAGATGAGCACAGAAAGTGCAAGATCGGCGGGGGCGGAGGGCGGTCCGGGGGTCCAGGGGGCGGGGGGTTAGTCGCAGGCTATGCCGTCGCCGTCTCGGTCTAGGTCGTAGATGTCGTCGCCGATCACCCTGATCGGCCCGCTGACGTAGGCGGGGCCGTTGCCACTGCCACCAGCGCAGTCGACGTCGCTGGCGATCGGGACGCAGCCGCTGTAGTTCGGGTCGCACTTCGACGACTGCGGCTTCTTGGTGCCGACGGCGACGACCTGGGTCACCGGCTGCTTCGTCACGGCGGATTTGACCAGCTTCTTGGCCGTCCGCACGCCGTCGGTGGTGGTCACCTCGTAGGTCAGGGTCCGTACGCCGTTCACGCCCTTGGTCCGGACGACCCGCTTGCCCTCGGCCAGTGACGAGTCCTTGACGGTCCGCTCGCCGTACCGGACCGTGGCCTGCTCCCTCACGGTCGTCACCTGCACCACCGGCACGGCTGCCGCCGACGAGGGCGCCGTGGCGGGCTCAGACGAGGGCGCCGTGGCGGGCTCCGACGAGGGCACGTTGGAGGGCGCGGCGAGCGGCGACTCCTCCTGGGCCGGGGCTTCCTCGGTCGGCTCGCCGGGCGCGGCCAGGATCGGCTGCTGCGGCTGCTCGGCGGCGGTGCCGGTCTTCGTCGGCTCCGGCTCGCCGGTCAACGCGCCGACAATGGCGGTGCCGGCGCAGCAGAGCAGCAGGATCGACAGCGTCACCGAGCCGAGGATCACGGCGACCCGGCTGGCGGGAGTTGCCCGGCGGAACCAGTTCGGTCGCGGCGTCTGGCCGAACGACGGCGGGTACGGCGGCCCCGGGTGCTGTGGTGGTTGCATCGTCACGGCGATGAGTGTCGTCGCAAACACAGTCTGCAATATCCCCCGTCGCGTCCGTCACCTGAGCCTTTCGCTTGGCGGGAAAGATCGGTGGGCGCGCTCACGAGCGACGAGTCGACAAGCGCGGCAACCCGGCAGGTCATCAGGGCAGGGCCGATCGTGCGCGTGTCGGCACCAACAAAAGCCGCGAATCAGCACGCACCGCATCGGCAGGCGATCGGGTTTCCAAGGGGGACGACAAAATTGTCGCGATGCCGTCAGCGGGGCGGACTTACCGCTCCTCCATCGCCCATGGCGACCCGTAACCGGTCAGCAGGTCGAGGAAGGGCATCGGGGGCAGTGCTTCCGGCCCGAGCACCCCGACGCCGGCCCACGCGCCGCTGGCGAGCAACTCCAACGCGACGACAGGGTTGACGGCGGTCTGCCAGACCACCGCCTGGTGCCCGTACTCCCGCATCGACCACCCGTTGTCGACCACGTGGTACAGGTAGACCTCGCGGGGTTGCCCGTCCGGGCCGAGGCCGCGTACCCAGGTGCCGGCGCAGGTCTTGCCGCGCATCCGGGCACCGAGCGTGGCCGGGTCGGGCAGACTCGCGGCCACCACGTCTCGCGGGGAGACGTCGACGCCGCGTACCCGCACCGGGAAGACCGCGTCCAGGCCGAGCTTGTGCAGCGTCTTGAGCACCTCGATGAACTCGTCCCCGAGGCCGTACTTGAAGGTGACCCGCCGGGCCTTGACCCAGCGCGGGATGAGCAGCACCTCCTCGTGTTCGACGTTGACGCACTCGACCGGCCCGATCCCCTCCGGGAAGTGGAAGACCTCCGGTTCGGAGAACGGTTCGGTGGTGAACCAGCCCCGGTCCCGCTCCCAGATGACCGGCGGGTTGAGGCACTCCTCGATGGTGGTCCAAATGGAGAACGAGGGTGCGAAGTCGTACCCGTCGACTGTGAGGTTCGCCCCGTCCCGGACACCGATCTCGTCGATCTCACTGAACAGTTCGTCGGCGGCGTACCGGGCGAACACGTCGGAGAGGCCGGGCTCGACCCCGATGCCGCACAGCGCCAGCCGACCGGCCGCCGACCAGGTGTCGGCCAGCGCGAACTGTTCGTCGCCGAGCTTCACTCCGGTCTCGACGTGCGACAGCGACATCGCCATGTCCAGGTAGTCCGCGCCGGCCGCGAACGCGCCGTTGAAGATCGGCATGACGAACCGCGGGTCGACGGCGTTGAGCACGTGCGTGATCCGGTGCTCCCGGCACAGCGCGGTGACGGCGTCGGCCGAGGAGGCGTCCACCTGGGCGGCGACGAAACGGTCACCGTGCCCGGCGACCGCACGCTCGGCCCGAACGGGGTCGTGGTCGGCGACCACAATGGTCTCGAAGAAGGTCCGTCGGGCGGCGATGGCTACGGCGGCGGAGCCGACGCCACCGGCGCCGACGAGGAGGACACGCATCAGGAATCAAACCCCAAACCGAAACGATCGAGAGTACGGAGCCAGAGGTCGCGCCGGCCCTCGCGCGCGTCGGCGCGGGCCAGTGACCAGCGGGTGAGATTGATGCCGACCGCGCGGACGGGTTCCGGCGGAAACGGCAGTGGCTTACGGCGAACCAGGTCGAGCCGGGTCAGCGGGGTGTTTCCGCCGTCGAGCAGGTCGAGCAGCACCCGGGCGCCGAAGCGGGTGGCCCCGACGCCGAGGCCGGTGTAGCCGGCCGCGTAGGCCAAACGACCGCCGTACGCGGTGCCGAAGAACGCGCAGAACCGGGTGCAGGTGTCGATGACACCACCCCAGCGGTGGCTGAACCGCACGTCGGCGAGCTGCGGGAACGTGGTGAAGAAGTGGCGGGCGAGGGTGGTGAAGGTGGCCGGTCGTTGCTCCAGCTCGGGCGCGACCCGGTTGCCGTAGTGATAGACGGCGTCGTAGCCGCCGAAGAGGATCCGCCCGTCGGCGGTGATCCGGTAGTAGTGGAACTGGTTGGTGGTGTCGGCGAGCCCCTGCCGGTTGCGCCAACCGATGGCGTCGCGCTGGGCCGGGGTGAGCGGTTCGGTCATCAGCACGTGGTCGTAGACCGGCACCAGGTACGCCCGCAGCCGGCGTAGCAGCGGCGGGAACGCGTTGGTGGCCAGCACGACCCGGCGCGCCCGTATCGAGCCGGGCAGGCCGGCCGCCCGGGTGTCGGCAGGGTCGGCCGGATGGGCGGCGGGATCGGTGCCCAGGGTGCTGGCGTGCAGCGCGGCGTTGTCGGCGCGCAGACCGGTGACCCGGGTGTGCTCGTGCACGCGTACGCCGAGGTCGAGGCAGGCGCGGCGCAGCCCCCAGGCCAGCTTCGCCGGGTCCACCATGGCCACCCGGTCAGCGTCGAACATCCCACCCAGGTACGTCGGCGAGTGCACCTCGGCGCGTACCTCGTCCCGGTCGAGCAGCCGCACCCGGTGGCCGTACCGGCGAGCCAGGTCGGCGTCGGCGGCCAGCCCGTCGAGTTGGTACGGCTCGACGGCGACGGCCAGCTCACCGGTGCGCTCGAAGTCGCAGTCGATGTCGAACGTCGCGACGGTGGCGGCGATGGCGTCCAGGTTGTCCCGGCCGAGGCGTTCCAACTCGCCGACCTCATCGGGGAAGCGGTCGACGCCGTTGGCGAGGCCGTGGGTCAGCGAGGCGGCGCAGAACCCGCCGTTGCGCCCGGACGCGGCCCAACCGCAGGTCCCGGCGTCGACGAGCAGCACGTCCCGGTCCGGGTCCGCCTGCTTCGCCAACAGCGCGGTCCACAGTCCGCCGTAACCGCCGCCGATCACCAGCAGGTCGGCGGAGTGCCGACCGCTCAGTGGCGGTAGCGGGTCGGGGCGGTCCGGGCGATCGAGCCAGTACGGCACGGGTGCCGCGTCGGCCAGCGCCCGGCCGGTATGCGGGAGCGTCATGACGACCGACGCGGGTGACCCGACGGCCCGGCCAGCAGGTTGGCGCGGCGGGCCCGTCGACCGCGCAGCGAGCTGAGCCCCACGAGCAGCAGCGCGACCGCGAACATCGCGGTGCCGATCACGTTGACCTGCGGGGGGATGCCACGCTGGGCGGCGCCCCAGACGTACATCGGGAACGTGACTGTGGTGCCGGCGTTGAAGTTCGTGATGATGAAGTCGTCGAAGCTCAGCGAGAAGGCCAGCAACGCTGCGGCCACGATGCCGGGCAGCACCAGCGGCAGGGTGATCCGCCGGAAGGTCTGCCACTCGTTGGCGTAGAGGTCCATGGCGGCCTCCTCCAGCCGCCGGTCCATCCCGGCGAGCCGCGCCTTCACTGTCACCACCACGAACGACACGCAGAACATCACGTGCGCGATCACGATGGTCCAGAACCCCTGCGGGACGCCCGCCGACACGAACAGGGCCAGCAAGGACGTGCCCATCACCAGCTCCGGGGTCGCCATCGGCAGGAAGATCAGCACGTTGATCCCGGATCGGCCGCGGAAGCGGTGCCGGACCAGCGCGAACGCCATCAGGGTGCCGAGCACCGTGGCGACAACTGTGGCGATGAAGCCGATCTGCACGCTGCGGACCACAGCGTCGCACATGTCCGAGGTGGCACACGGCTGCCGCCAGTTGTCCAGCGTGAACTCGTTGAAGTCGTACGACAGCCGGCTCGACGGCCTGTTGAACGACAGCGCGGCCACCACCAGGATCGGCAGCGCCAGGTAGCCGAGCACCAGCAACGCCACGATCATCACCCAGCGGTCCGCCAACCAGCGCGAGAGTCGCATTAGAGGACCTCCTCCGTGCCGGCTCGACGGAGGTAGCCGAAGACCACCGCGAGGATCGCCGCCATCAGTAGGAACGACAGCGCGGCGCCCTGCGGATAGTCCAGTCGGACCAGGAACGCCGAGTCGATGACGTTGCCGATCATGTATTCGTTCGGGGTGCCGAGCAGTTCGGCGTTGATGTAGTCGCCGCTGGCCGGGATGAAGAACAGCAGCGTGCCGGCAACCAGACCGGGCATGGACAGCGGCAGCGTCACCCGACGGAACGCCTGCACCGGGCTCGCGTACAGGTCGGTGGCCGCCTCCAGCAACCGGGGGTCCAGCCGCTCCAGGCTCGCGTACAGCGGCAGCACCAGGAACGGCAGGAAGTTGTACGTCAGGCCGAGCACCACAGCGAACGGGGTGGCCAACAGCCGACCGTCCGGGGCGAGCAGGTGCACGTCGCGCAGCAGACCGACGAGCGCGCCGTTGTCCGACAGGATCGTCTTCCAGGCCAGCGTGCGGACCAGGAAGCTGGTGAACATCGGCGCGACGACGCAGACCAGCAGCAGGTTCTTCCAGCGGCCGGCCTTCTGCGCGATGGCGTACGCCAGTGGGTAGCCCAGCAGCAACGCCAGCACCAGGGCCAGCCCGGCGTAGCCGAACGAGCGCAGGAACTGCGGCCAGTACGCCTGCAACACGTCCGGGTAGTTGCTGACCGCCCAGGTCATCGCGTACCCGGTGGAGAGCGAGCCGCTGGGGTCGTACAGGCTGGCCGCCGCCAACTGCACCAGCGGCACACCGAAGAAGATGAGCAGCCAGGCCGCACCGGGCAACAACAGGAGGTACGGCAGGAGTCGGCGCCGCCCGGACCGGGCTGCCGGTGGCGCGGGCGGCGGGTGCCCCGCTCCGGTGGGGGCCAGCAGGGTCACGACGACGCACCCACCGGCTCGTCGAGCACCGGCGACGTCCGATCGGTGTCGGCGGCGTCGCGGGGCAGCAGGAACGCGTGCTGCGGATCCCAGTACGCCACGGCCTCGCTGCCGACCACCACCCGCGCCGACGTCCCGCTGTTGGCGGCGAAGACGGACAACTCGGTGCCCCAGCCGGTGCGCAGCAGGTACTGCGTGCTGACTCCCACGTAGGAGGCGTCGGTGACCACTCCGGTGACGTGCTGATGCCCGGCGGGCACCTGGTCGGCGGAGCCGACCAGAATCAGCTTCTCCGGGCGTACCCCCAGGTGGACAGGGCCGTGGTCGGCCCGTGAGCGGCCGGCGGGCACCGAGAGGCGCGTGCCGTGCGCCGTCACCGCGACGTCGCCGCCACTGGCGCCGGTGGCCTCGCCGGCGAGCAGGTTGGACTGGCCGAGGAAGTTCGCCACGAAGGCGGTGGCGGGAAACTCGTAGATGTCGGCCGGGGCACCCAACTGCTCGATCCGGCCGGCGTTCATCACCGCGACGGTGTCGGCCATGGTCATGGCCTCCTCCTGGTCGTGGGTGACGTGCACGAAGGTGATGCCGACCTCGGTCTGGATGCGCTTCAGCTCGATCTGCATCTGTCGGCGCAGCTTGAGGTCGAGTGCGCCCAGCGGCTCGTCGAGCAGCAGCACCTGCGGTCGGTTGATCAGGGCGCGAGCCAGCGCGACACGCTGCTGCTGACCTCCGGAGAGCTGGGCGGGGCGGCGGTTGCCGTACCCGTCGAGTTGCACGAGCGACAACATCCGGGTGACCTCGTCGTCCACCGAGCGGATGCCGCGTCGGCGCAGCCCGAAGGCGACGTTCTCGAAGATGGTGAGGTGCGGAAAGAGCGCGTAGCTCTGGAAGACGGTGTTGACCGGTCGCTTGTAGGGCCGCAGCCGGGCGATGTCCCGGTCACCGAGCAGCACCTGGCCGCTGGTCGGCTCCTCCAGGCCGGCGATCATCCGCAACGTGGTGGTCTTGCCGCAGCCGGACGCCCCGAGCAGCGCGAAGAACGAGCCCTGCTCGATGGTCAGGCTCAGGTCGTCGACAGCGGTGAAGACGCCGAACCGTTTGGTGAGGTTGGCCAGGCGCAGGTCGCCGGCGGGTGTCTCGCGCGCCATCCTCATCACGCCCCGATGACCTGTTGGAACTTGCCCTCGTACTCCTTCTCCTGCTTCTCGTCCAGGGCCATGAACACCTTGGACTTCGCCAGCAGCGCCTCGTCCGGGAAGATCAGCGGGTTGGCGGCCAACTCGGGGTCGATCTTCTCCATCTCGGCCTGAGCGCCTTTGACCGGGCAGATGTAGTTGACGTACGCGGCGAGCTTCGCCGCTACCGCCGGCTCGTAGTAGTAGTTGATCAGCGCTTCGGCGTTACCCTTGTGGGTGGCCTTGTTGGGGACCATCATGTTGTCGCTGTAGAGCATCACGCCGGAGTCCGGCGCGACGAACCGCACCTTCTCGTCCTCGGTGGAGAGCTGGATGACGTCGCCGGACCAGCCGATGCACGCGGCGATGTCGCCCTTGGCCAGGTCGGGCGCGTAGTCGTTGCCGGTGAACTTGCGGATCTGCCCGGAGTCGACTGCCTTCTTGAGCTTGTTGAGGGCGTCGTCGAACTGGGCGGCGGTGAAGTTCGCCGGGTCGTGTCCGTTGGACCCGAGCAGCAGGCCCATGGTGTCGCGCATCTCGCTGAGCGCCGTCACCTTGCCCTTGAGGTCGGGGCGGGTGAGCAGTTCGTCGACAGTCCGCAGTTCCTTTGTGACGTTGCCGTTGTACGCCAGGCCGGCGAGGCCGGACTGCCACGGAATGGAGATCCGGTTCTCGGCGTCGAAGGGGCGGTTGAGCAGAGACGGAAGCAGGTTGGCCTGCACGTTCGGGATCTTCGCCGGGTCCAGCTTCTGGATCCAGCCGAGCCGGATCATCCGGGCCGCCATCCAGTCGGTCAGCACGATGAGGTCCCGGTCGGTGCTCTGGCAGGCGGCGAGCTGGTTCTGCACCTTGCCGAAGAATTCGTTGTTGTCGTTGATGTCCTCGGTGTAGGTCACCTGAATGCCGGTCTTCGTGATGAACTCGTCGAGGCTCGGTCGCTTGGACTCGTCTTTGTCGTCCACGTCCATGTACTGCGGCCAGTTGGCGAAGGCCAGTTTCTTCTCGGTGCCGGAGAGGTCCTCGCTGACACAGCCAGCTTCGGTCTGCTGCGCGCCCTTGGTGCCGCAGCCCGCGAGGCTGCCGCCCATGGTGAGCAGGGCGGCCGAACCGAGAGTGCCGGTGAGCAGTCCACGCCGGGAGAGGGGCCGGAGGGGAGTACGCATGACGACTCCTAGGGGGTCATCGTCGGCGGGCGGGACGGGGAGGCACGCCGGCGGGAATGTCGGGAGGGTCAAGTGCCATGGACGACTGATCCTGACATGAGGTGACCTCCCTTACAAGGGATTCCGTTGCGGGAATAGCGATGCACGACGAAATACGCCAGACTACGCGGGGATACACGCGCGACATCACGATTCGGGACATGGGGAGCGGGCAATGACAAACCGGCAGCACGAGAACAGCAACGGCGGTCGCCGCGTCGCTGTCCGTGAAGGCGCCAATCACGCTCTGCTGGATGACGTGGCCAAGCAGATCATCGAGCAGCTCCAGGAGGACGGCCGCCGCCCCTACGCGACGATCGGCAAGGCGGTGGGGCTGTCCGAGGCGGCGGTCCGCCAGCGGGTGCAGCGACTGCTCGACTCCGGCGTGATGCAGATCGTGGCGGTGACCGATCCGCTCCAGCTCGGCTTCAACCGGCAGGCGATGATCGGCCTGCGTACCGACGGCGACCTGGAGGCGGTCGCGGACCGGCTGGCCGAGCTGGACGAGGTCGACTACGTGGTGATCACCGCCGGGTCGTTCGACCTGCTCACCGAGGTGGTCTGCCGCAACGACGACCACCTGCTGGAGATCCTGCAACGGCTGCGCGCGGTGCCCGGGGTGCTCTCCACCGAGGCGTTCGTCTATCTCAAGCTGCGCAAGCAGACCTACACCTGGGGTACGGCCTGAGCCTTTCTTGATCCACTCGGCTTTCCGGAAGTCGGGGTGTCCGGGCCGCCCTGATGCCCCGGTGTCCGTGATCCCGAGTGGATCAGCGGTGCGTCGTGCGGACCGTGTCGGCCGCGCCTACCGCGCCGACGAACGACGCCCAGGCTGTCGGTGCGAACGTCAGGGTGCCGCCGTCGCGGTCCTTGCTGTCGCGCACCAGCACCCGGCCGGGCAGGTTGTCGGCCACCTCGACGCAGTCACCACCGTTGTTGCTGCTACGGGTCGCGGTGCGCCATCGGGCGTCGGTCATGTCCATGTTGTGGCCACTTCCCTGATCAGCTCGATCGAGCGGCGTTGGGGGAACGCCTCGCCGGTGACGCTCTCCCACCTGCGTCCCAGGCTAGCGACGTCGAGGGGATCGGTCACGACCTGACCGCGGAGCTGGTTGTCGAGATACGCCAATTCCGTCCCGTCGGGCAGCCGGCCCAGCACGAAGGGGCCGGCCAGCCCCGTGTGCCACGGACTCTCGGCCGGGATGACCCGGACCTGCACGTGCTCCCACTCGGCCACTCTCGCGAGGTGGGCCAGTTGAGCCGCCATCACGGCGCGGTCGCCGACCGACCGGCGCAGCACCACCTCGTCGATCACCGCCACGAGCTGCGGTGGAGCATCGCGGCACAGGACCGCCTGCCGTTCGAGGCGGCCCGCCACGATCTGGTCCACCTCGGACGGTGCGACCAGCCCACCGGTGCCCAGGATCGCCCGGGCGTACCCCTCGGTCTGGAGCAGACCCGGCACGAGCAGCGGCTGGTAGGACCGTAGTGACGTCGCGTCCTGTTCCAGCTCGGCCCACGGCCGGAACCACGGCAGGTCACGACGGCGGAACGGCTCCGGCCACAGGTCAGCCGCGTCCCGGCGCAGAACCTCGGCCACCGCCACCCGGGTACGCGGATGCGGTATGCGCCCCGCAGCGAGCCACCGCGCCGCCGTCTTCGGGTCGACGCGGACCTTCTCGGCCAACGACTCGACAGTCTCCCCCGCCTCGGCCATCGCCACCCGCAACGCCTCGTTCGCCACCCCGGACCCTCCCGCCGCTCCTCCGTGCCGGAGCGGACGACTCGGGATCGTTCGCCCAGCAGGCGCGCTGCGACGCCGCTCGATGCACGTTGCGGCGGACGATAGCCACGCTGCGTGTCCGTGTCTGCGACCTACCGGCGTGTTGTGGTGGGACGTGTTGGCGCGCACCCAGGACGCCCCCCGACCGTCCCCGAAGTGCCCCACCAGCGTCCCAAGGCACCGCGCCTCCCCGACCCAAGGCCCACCGGCAGCCGAGGGAGGCGCCACTACCGTGCGGGCCCCACCAGCACACCTCCGCCTCCCGCCGACCGTCGATCAGCCGATCGACTGCAGTACGGATTCCGTTGCATCCATGACGCCTGTGCGCTAAATCCGTCGCCGACTGACCGTGATACCGCCGATAACACTTGCTTCCGGGGTTGAGACTGTGCGATAACCGTTGGCAGAGCGGCCGGCCTCACCCCTTGACCCGGCCCGACGACCGATGGGGCTCGACATGGCCAACGCCACCGACCACCTCTGGATGCACTTCACCCGGATGGCGAGCTACTCCGCCGGCGAGGTGCCGACCATCGTGCGCGGCGAGGGAACGTACGTGTGGGACGCGCAGGGTCGCCGCTACCTGGACGGGCTCGCTGGGCTCTTCGTGGTCAACGCCGGCCACGGCCGCACCGAGCTGGCCGAGGCCGCCGCCAAGCAGGCCGGCGAGCTGGCCTACTTCCCGCTCTGGTCGTACGCGCACCCGAAGGCGATCGAGCTGGCCGAGAGGATCGCCGCGCTCGTCCCCGGCGACCTCAACCGGATCTTCTTCACCACCGGCGGCTCCGAGGCCGTCGAGGCGGCGTGGAAGCTGGCCCGCGCGTACTTCAAGCGCACCGGGAAGCCCAACAAGTACAAGGTGATCAGCCGGTACATCGCCTACCACGGCACCTCCATGGGCGCCCTGTCGATCACCGGCCTGCCCGGCATCAAGAGCGACTTCGAGCCACTGGTGCCGGGCGCGATCAAGGTGCCGAACACGAACTTCTACCGGGCGCCCGAGCACGGCGACGACCCCGAGGCGTTCGGCCGCTGGGCCGCCGACGAGATCGGTCGGGCCATCGAGCGGGAGGGGCCGGACACGGTCGCCGCGGTCTTCCTTGAGCCCGTGCAGAACTCCGGCGGGTGCTTCCCGCCGCCGCCCGGCTACTTCGAGCGGGTACGGGAGATCTGCGACGCGTACGACGTACTGCTCGTCTCGGACGAGGTGATCTGCTCGTGGGGGCGGTTGGGCGAGTACTTCGGCGCGGTGCGCTACGGCTACCAGCCGGACATCATCACCACCGCCAAGGGCATCACCTCCGGCTACGCCCCGCTCGGCGCGATGATCGCCAGCGACCGGCTGATGGAACCGTTCCTCACCGAGACCGGCATGTTCGCCCACGGGGTGACCTTCGGTGGGCACCCGGTCTCCTGCGCGGTGGCCCTGGCCAACCTGGAGGTCTTCGCCCGCGAGGACCTGGTCGGGCACGTACGTGCCAACGAGGACGCCTTCCGGGCCACCCTGGAGAAGCTGTACGACCTGCCGATCGTGGGCGACGTCCGCGGCGACGGCTACTTCTATGGCATCGAACTGGTCAAGGACAAGACCACCCGGGAGACCTTCACCGAGGCCGAGTCGGAGCGCCTGCTGCGCGGCTTCCTCTCCACCGCCCTGTTCCAGGCGGGCCTCTACTGCCGGGCCGACGACCGGGGCGACCCCGTCATCCAGCTGGCCCCACCCCTGATCGCCGAGCAGCAACACTTCGACGAGATCGAGCAGATCCTCCGCACAGTCCTGACCGAGGCCTGGACCAAGCTCTAACCCCACCCAACCCCTGTTGATCATGAAGTTATTGCCACGACACGCCGAGGCGGAGGGCAATAACTTCATGATCAGCGCCGGAGAGGGCGCACGCCGGAAGGGGGGAGCGCCGGGGGCCGGGTTAGTGGTTGGGGGGGATTACCCGGAGGTGGCCTCGGCGGCCGGTCTGGTGCGGGTTCCCGGGACGGTTCTGGTCCGGCTCCGGGGGGCGGGGTGCCGGGGCCGGGCGGGCGGCCTCGCGGACCGCTTCGGCCAGCGCGACCAGGTCGTCGGTGGTGGGCGGCGGCGGCTCGAACTCGCCCTCGTGCCGGACGACGTCCCAGCCCCGCGGTGCGGTGAGGCTGCGGGCGTGCTGCTCGCACAGGTCGTACGTGTGCGGCTCGGCGAACGCCGCAAGCGGTCCCACCACCGCTGTCGACTCGTTGTAGACATAGGTCAATGTGGCGACCGCTTGCCGGGGGCAGCCGTTACGGGAGCAGCGCCGTGGTGACCTCACGTGCGGCAGGGTATCTCCATTACCGGGTCCGGCGCATCGCTTCGCGTTGCGACACGCCCGTCATGGTGATCACAGTCGACCGTCCTGGGCGCGCCGCGCCACGGGAGCGGCGCTGCCGCTGACCAGCCCGAGACGGGCGCTACCCTTTGCCTCATGACGAGCCCGGAACACCGCCGCCCCGGCTCCGGCCGGCGTGCGCATCGTGACCGGCACGGTCGCGGCCTGCGCGGGCGGCTGGTGCCGGCCACCGTGCCGCTGGCGCGGACCAAGGCCGAGGTCTTCGACGACCTGGTCCTGGACACCGTCGAGACGCTGGAGCGTCGGTTCGCCAAGGAGCTGGCCGGGGTCGAGTTCGCGGTCGAGGACGTCCCCCCGGACCTGAACGTCTACGACTCGGACGTGCTGGAGGACGGCGAGGTCCCGTTGGCCCGGCTGCTGCCCGGCCGCCCGGGCCGGCAGGAGGTGCCGCCGCGGATCGTGCTGTACCGACGGCCCCTGGAGTTCCGGGCGATGGACCGTGAGGACCTCGCCGATCTCGTCCATGACGTGATCATCGAACAGGTGGCGAACCTTCTCGGGGTAGACCCGGACGAGCTCGCCTGAGCCAACCCCCCGAGCGGAGAGTCGGGCGGCCCCCACCGCCACGACCTCACACCGCTCAGGCGGCCCCCCGCCCAGACCTGCACCGCTCAGGCGGCCCGCCGCTTCAACTTGCGCCGCTCCCGCTCGGAGAGCCCACCCCAGATGCCGAACCGCTCGTCGTGACCCAGTGCGTATTCGAGGCACTCGGTCTTGACCTCGCAACGCGAGCAGATCCGCTTCGCCTCGCGGGTCGAGCCGCCCTTCTCGGGAAAGAACGCCTCGGGGTCGGTCTGCGAGCACAACGCCCGCTCCTGCCACTCCGGCGCGTTTCCGAGCAGGTCGGCCACCTCAAGCTGGCCGTCCATCAAATGCCTCCTTGTCGCGCACCGGCGTCATCGCCGCTGCAACCCCCCACGCGAAAGGCGTGCTTGTCCGTCCGGTCCCGTTTTGTTGCGTTCCGTGCGAACAACCCCATTCAAATTACACGCGTGTAATGCGTGCGCCGTCAAGCCAAACTTGATAATGGAGTCGCCCTCCCGACACCCCCGGTCGGCCACTCGGGCCGTCCAGCCTCGCAACCTGCCCTATCGATTCAGACCCCGGCCGAGTAACGCCCTCTCCGGCGAGTTGCCCGACTTTTCTGCCGTGGCGCTTCCCCGACGGGTCGCCGACCGGGCGGCACCAGAGACCTCCACCCCTAAGCTGATCTTGGTGGGGGACAGGTTAACGCGGTGCGGCGCAGACTGCCCGTCGAGCTGCGGACAGCACTCGCGCCCCGTCCACAATGTGGACGGGGCGCTGTGGTGAAACCGATGCGTCGAGGTCAGCCGGCGGCCCCAAAACTGCTGCTGGGCCAGGCAAACTCGGCTATCGCTCCACCATGGACAGAAATCGTGCCGGCGGACGTACGCTCGTCCCACCAGACGGTATAGATTCCACTCGGCAGGTCGGGATAGACCGCACTGTGGAACGAGCCGTCCCGCACCCGACGCTCACGCACGGCCGAGTGGACCCGCCGTTCGTCGTCGCGACTGATCTCGATCTCCCGGCCGCGCAGATCCCGACCCGTGTAGACGATCAGGGCGCCGGTGTCGCCGCCCAGTTCGAGGACGACGGTCCCGGTCTCCGACGGCCCGTACGCGTGCTCGTGCATCCGCTCGCCCCCGCCCGCTAGGACGCCGCCGGCGGGTTGTTGAACCCGTCGTACGGCGTACCCAGGTAGGGGAAGTTTCCGAGGAACGGCGCTGTCACGTCGGCGGCGCTCAGCCCCGGGGTGACCGCGGCGGCCGCGGCGTCCGGTTGGAACGTCCTGTCCACCAGCGGGACGGTGACCCCGGCGATGGCCCGCAACGCGATGCTGACGACGTCGTCGCCGACTCGCCGCCCGTTTGGGAACCCGGCCAGGTCGCCACCGAGCACCCCGAACCGGTCCGGACGCCTGGTGGGCGGGATCGCGGTGTTCAGTCGCAGCATGTCGGCCTGCACCTCGCCGGTGGCGTTGGTGAAGCCGTCGATCAGCCCGGCCGGCACGCCGGTGAGCAGGATCGCCACCAGGTCGGCTCGGGCCTTCTTCGCCTTGGTGAGCTTGTCCAGGTTGGGGAAGACGTCCGGGTAGAGCGCCGGCAGCAACGCGGCCAGCTCCGGCTGCTCGACGAACTGGGCGAACCGCTTGTCCTCCGACGGCGACAGCGAGTTCCACAGGTCCTTCTTGGACATCGGCACGATGACCTCGTTGAACAGTGGATTGCCCAACCGCGAGACCTGGGTGAACGGGCCGGTGCTGGTGTCGGCCCCGCCCCGGTTGCCGAGCACCCGCACCTGCCGGCGCGACGCGGACGTCCACACCCCGATCACCGACGCCCGATCGGCGGCGCCGTACCGGTTGGCGCGCCGACGCACCCGTTCCAGAGGCACCTGCACCGCGATGCTGTGCACGTTCATCCGGTCGGTGGCGTTGACCGGCTCCCCCTCGGCCTTGAAGATCTTCTTCCCGGCTACGTGCAGTTGCTGAAACGGCCGCAGCGTGCCGAGGTCGAAGATCGCGCCGAGGTCGACAAAGAACCCGTCGGCGCGCTGCCCGGCGAAGACCCGCTCCCCGGTGGACAGCGAGTAGGTGGCCTGCCGCACCAGGTCGGCGTACGTCGGCGTGGACAGCGGGCCGACGTTGCACGGCGGGCAGGGCAGCTTGTGCGCCAGCCGGTGCTCGCGGCCGTCGGCCACCCGGGTCAGGCTGTAGAACTGCCGCCGGTTCCAGTTTTTACTGTCCAGCGAATCGATCGGGCCGGTGTTGTAGAGAAAACTGTTCGGGTTGGTGATCTCGGTGGCGAATTCGAACCGGTAGGTGACATCCGGACGACCGTCGCCGTCGTTGTCGATATGGATCTCGTACCGCACGTCGTCGCCGAACTCGAAGAAGTTCGGGCCCCCGGAGGGGAGCTGCAACGGCACGTAATTGGCGATCAACGTGACAGTGTCGCGTTTGTCAGGGCTGACGAACGCGTACAGGTCGGAGCTGTCGGCGACCGGATCCTTGGCTATCTCCGGGGCCTCGCGGTGGGAAGACATGACGGACCAACCTCACTGGGCGGGGACAGGATGGCAGTGCGGAGTGACGGCTCAGCGCCGGGCGGCGCGCCGCAGCCGGTCCGCCAGGCTGCGGTCACGTACCTCGATGCGCGTCTCACCGACGAAGACGTCCATCGTTCCGGAGTCGGCGTCACGCAGGTGCACGACGATCGGTTCGTCGGCTCGTCCGGCCGCGCCGGGAGCGTTCTGCGCGGCCGACAGGCCCGGCACTGTGAGCGCGGCGGCGCCGAGGGTGGCGCTGGCCGCGGCGGTCAACGTCTGCCGGCGGGTCAGTCGCGGCCACTGCCGCTTCCGCTGATCACTGGTCATGGGCAACCTTTCCGGCGGTGGCGCGAGCGCGCCCGCGGAGACGGACGGGTCCGGTGCCGTCTCACGACGCCGCCAGGCCCCTGAGGGGACACCGGCGGCGGTCCTCGCCGCGACCGCCGCCGGCACCGCGTGGTACGGCCGTTGGCGGGGAAAGGTTCGACGTCAGGGCCGGGCGTGACCGTACGCAGTCGACCGCTTGCGCGCCGGACGACCGGCGGCCTTCGCGATGGCCCGCAGCTGCTCCTCGGTACGCGCCGAACCGTTGTCGGAGCCGGCCATCCGGGAGATCGTCTCCTCCATCAGTGTCCCGCCGAGGTCGTTGCAGCCGCCCTGGAGCATCGCGACAGTGCCCTCGTCACCGAGCTTCACCCAGGAGCACTGGATGTTGTCGATCCGGCCGTGCAACAGCAGCCGGGACATGGCGTGCACCGCCCGGTTCTCCCGCCAGGTCGGCCCGGGCCGGGCGATACCCGCCAGATAGATCGGAGCATTGGTGTGCACGAACGGCAGTGCCACGAACTCGGTGAACCCGCCGGTACGGTCCTGCACACCAGCCAGCACCCGAAAGTGCGCCAGCCACTGCCCGGGGTGGTCGACGTGGCCGTACATCATCGTGGAGCTGGACCGGATGCCCAGCTCGTGGGCGGTGCTGACCACCTCGACCCAGGCGGCGGCCGGGAGTTTGCCCTTGGTCAGCACCCAGCGCACGTCGTCGTCGAGGATCTCGGCGGCGGTGCCCGGGATGGTGTCCAGCCCGGCCTCGCGCAGCTGGAGCAGCCACTCACGGATCGGCACCCCGGCCTTCGCGGCAGCGGTGACGATCTCCATGGGCGAGAACGCGTGCACGTGCATCTCGGGCACCCGAGCCTTGATCGCGCGCACGATGTCGGCGTACCCGGTGACCGGCATCTTCGGGTCGATGCCACCCTGGAGGCACACCTCGCTGGCGCCGACCGCCCACGCCTGCTCAGCCCGGTCGGCGACCTGCTCGACCGAGAGCCGGTACGCGTCGGCGTCCCGCTCACGCTGCGCGAACGCGCAGAAGCGGCAGCCCACGTAGCAGACGTTGCTGAAGTTGATGTTGCGGTTGACCACGTAGGTGACGTCGTCGCCGACCGCCGCGCGGCGCACGCCGTCGGCGAGGCGGCACAGCTCGTCGAGCGCCGGCCCGTCCGCGCCGAACAGCGCCAGCGCGGCATCGGTGTGCCGGGGGTCGAGCAGCGCCGCCGGGTCGTCGGCGGCGAGCTTGAGCCCGGCCGCCAGGTCACGGTCCGCGCCGACCCCGGCCGGCACCGGGGGTACGCCCGCCCGGCGCGCCTCCGCCTCCGGGGTGACCTTGCCAGCGACCTCGGACCAGTCGCCGTAGACGCTGTCGAAGTCGCCGCGCCGGTCGTCGGTGCGGCCGGTGGTGTCGATGGTGGCGTGCAGGTCGACCCGCCCGCCGAACACCTCCTCCGGCTCCTGCCACGGTCGTCCCTGCGGCATCGCCGACTCGACCGCCATGCCCGTCGACGGATCGGCCAGGGCACCGACGTGCGGCAGCAGCCGTGGGTCGAGCCACGGGTCGCCCGCGCGCACGTACTCGGGGTAGATCGTCAGCCGCTCCCGCAGCGAGAACCCGGCCAGCTCGGTGTGCCGGGCCAGCTCCTCGATCTGCGGCCAGGGGCGCTCCGGGTTGACGTGGTCGGGGGTGAGCGGAGAGACGCCACCCCAGTCGTCGATGCCGGCGCGCAGCAGCAGGTCGTACTCGCCGGCGATGAGGTTCGGCGGGGCCTGGATCCGGGCCTTCGGGCCGAGCAGCAGCCGGGCCACCGCCACAGTGGCGGCCAGGTCGTGCAACTCCGCGTCGGGCATGCCGCGCATCGCCGTGTCCGGCTTGGCGCGGAAGTTCTGCACGATCACCTCCTGGAGGTGGCCGTACTCCCGCTGGGCGCGGCGGATCGCGAAGAGCGCGTCCACCCGCTCCGCCGGGGTCTCCCCGATACCGATCAGGATGCCGGTGGTGAACGGCACCCCGACCCGGCCGGCGTCCTCGAGCACCCGCAACCGGACCGCCGGCTCCTTGTCCGGTGAGCCGAAGTGCGGGCCACCCGGCTCGGACCAGAGCCGGGTAGCTGTCGTCTCCAGCATCATGCCCATGCTCGGCGCGACCGGCTTGAGCCGTTGCAGCTCCGACCAGGACAGCACCCCGGGGTTGAGGTGCGGCAGCAGGCCGGTTTCCTCCAGCACCGCCACCGCGCAGGCGCGCAGGTAGTCCAGGGTCGAGTCGTAACCGCGTTCGTCCAACCAGGTCCGGGCCGCCGGCCAACGCTCCTCCGGCCGGTCACCCAGGGTGAACAGCGCCTCCTTGCAGCCCTGCGCCGCGCCGGCCCGGGCGATCGCGAGAACCTCGTCGCGGTCCAGGAACGGCGCCGGCAGCCGGTGCGGCACTGTCGCGAAGGTGCAGTAGTGGCAGCGGTCCCGGCAGAGCCGGGTCAGCGGAATGAAGACCTTCTTGGAGTACGTGACCACACCCGGCCGCCCGGCGTCCCGCAGCCCGGCGTCGCGGACCCCGCCGGCAAGCCGGAGCAGCTCGTCGAGCGCGGCACCGCGGGCGGACAGCAGCGCGGTCGCCTCGTCGGCATCAAGCGCCCGCCCGTTCGCGGCCCGGCCCAGGGCCCGCCGCACGCTCGCATCGCTGGGGCCGGAGTGGGTGCGATCAACCATCCACTCACCCTATGCGCAGCCCGACGCCACCCAACCAGTCCCCACCACGCCCCGCCCGTGCGGTGCGGTGCGGTGCCGTGCGGTGCGGTGCGCCGCGCCCGCGCCCCATGCCCGTGCCGCGCCCCACCGCCCCATGCCCGTGCCACGCCCCATGCCACGCCCGCGCCGCGCCGTCAACCCGCCCTGGGCGCACCGCCCACCCCGCCCCGTCGATCAAGGAGTTGTGGTGGGTGACAAAGCGTCTCGTAAGGCGCGAATCCGGCACCACAACTCCATGATCGACGGAGTTGTGGTGCCGGAGGCTCGCGATCTTGCAGTTTGTGTCCCGACTTAGGGGACATCTTGCTCGTTTCGACTACCGAAAATGCAAGATCGGCGCGGTCTTCGGGTCAGCGGGGCTGGTCGGGGTGGTCGTTGGGCTTGATGTGTTGGGTGCGGTCGGTGTCCGGGTCGGCCGGGTGAGAGATGACCTCGGTCGGGTCGGCGGACTGGCGCGGGATCGCCTGAGTGGGGTCGGCCGACGGCGGCTGCCCGAACGGTGGCGCGGCGGGCGGCGGCGCGGCCGGGGACGGCGGCGCGGACTGGGGGGCGGGGTTCGCCGGCGGCGCGGACTGCGGGAACGGCGGGGCCGACTGCGGGTGCGGCGGCGCGGACTGCGGGTGCGGCGGGGCCGACTGCGGGTGCGGCGGCGCGGACTGCGGGAACGGCGGGGCCGACTGCGGGGCCTGGAACGGCGGCGACTGCTGGCCGTACTGGGGGTAACCAGCCTGCGGGTAACCACCCGGCTGACCGGCCTGCGGGTAGCCGGGCTGGCCGGGAGCGGGCCATCCGCCCTGCGGCTGGCCGCCGGGCTGACCCGGGGCCGGCCAGCCACCCTGCTGCTGCGGCCAGCCCGGCTGGGGCTGGCCGTAGACGCCCGGCTGCGGCTTGGGGCGCGGCACGTAGTAGTGGGCGCGCCAGATGGTGTAAACCACCCAGGCGGCGATCGCGAAGATCACCATCCAGGCGAACCGGGTGAGCACACCGAGCAGCGCGTCGAGCACCTCGGCCTCGGCCAGCCGGCCCACCGTCCAGATCAGCATGGTCAGCGTGCCGAACAGGGCGCTGACCGCGTACTCGACGACAGCTGCCTGCGTGATCAGCTTCGCCTTCGCCAACACCGGCGAGATGTGCGTGGCCAGCAGCACCGCCAGCAGTGGGAGACCCACCGCCTCCACCCCGATGAACGCGTAGAAGGCGCTGCCCGCGCGGTCGGTGAAGGAGCTGTAGTCGTTCGGGGCGATGAGCCGGAGCAGGCCCACGAAGAGGAACACGGCGTTGGCGCCAAGCAGCGCGAGCGCGGCGAGCTCCCGTAGCGGCTTGGTCAGCTGGCGGGCCTGCGTCGCGTCAGCGGACGCGGGCTCGGCGGGGCTGGTCACGAGTTCCCCCTCGGGGCATCAACGGACAGGGTGCACGTGAGCCTAGTCTCGCGGGCCACCCACGGATCGGAGGCGTCACGTGCGCGAGGATGGTCGACATGCGCATCGTGGTTCTGGCCGGCGGCATCGGCGGCGCCCGGTTCCTGCTCGGGGTCCGGGCGTACGCCCGTGACGTCGGCGCGGAGGTGACCGCCGTGGTCAACGTCGGCGACGACCTGTGGTTACACGGGTTGAAGATCTGCCCCGACCTGGACAGCGTCATGTACACGCTCGGCGGGGGCGCCGACCCGGAACGGGGCTGGGGTCGGGTCGGCGAGAGCTGGACGGTCAAACAGGAGTTGGCCGCGTACGGGGCGGAGCCGACCTGGTTCGGCCTCGGCGACAAGGACATCGCCACCCACCTGGTCCGCAGCACCATGCTCAACGGCGGTTACCCGTTGAGCGCTGTCACCGAGGCGCTGGCCAGCCGCTGGGAGCCGGGCGTACGCCTGTTGCCGGCGACGGACGACCGCTTGGAGACCCATGCCGTGGTGGAGGACGACCAGGGCCAGCGGGCGATCCACTTCCAGGAGTGGTGGGTGCGGTACCGCGCCGACATCCCCACGCACCGTTTCGTGTTCGTCGGCGCGGAGACGGCGAAGCCGGCGCCCGGGGTGCTGGACGCGATCGCCTCGGCCGACCTGGTGCTCATCGCGCCGAGCAACCCGGTGGTGAGCGTCGCGCCGGTGCTGGCCGTACCGGGGATGCGTGCGGCGGTGGCGGACGGCCCGGCGCCGGTGGTGGGTGTCTCTCCGATCATCGGCGGCGCGCCGGTGCGGGGAATGGCCGACCGTTGCCTGGCCGTGCTCGGTGTGGAGTGCAGCGCGGCGGGGGTGGGGCGGCTCTACGGCGGCCGGGCGAGCGGCGGCCTGCTCGACGGTTGGCTGGTGGCCGAGGAGGACGCGGGCACTGTGGTGCCCGAGGTGACGGTCCGCGCGGTGCCGCTGCGGATGACCGACGAGGCGGCGACGGCGGCCATGGTCCGCGCCGCGGTGGAGTTGACGTGAGGCTGGAGATTCTGCCGGTGCTCGGCATCGGTCACGTGACCGAGGGTGACGACCTGGCCGCGATGATTGCGACCGCCGCGCCGTGGCTGCGCAACGGCGACGTGCTGGTGGTGACCAGCAAGATCGTTTCCAAGGCGGAGGGGCGGCTCGTTGACGTGCCGGCGGACGGGCCGGAACGGCTGGCCGCCCGGGACGAGGTCCTGGCCGGTGAGACCGCCCGGGTGGTCGCCAGCCGGGGGGCGACCCGGATCGTGCAGACCCACCACGGCTTCGTGATGGCCTCTGCGGGGATCGACGCGTCGAACGTGGACAAGACCCAACTGGTGCTGCTGCCGGTCGACCCGGACGCCTCGGCGCGCGCCCTGCGGGACGCGCTGCGGGAGGGCTACGACCTGGACCTGGCCGTGATCATCAGCGACACGATGGGTCGGCCCTGGCGCAACGGGCTCACCGACGTGGCGCTCGGCGTGGCCGGGATGCCGGCCATTCGCGACCACCGGGGCGAGGTCGACCCGTACGGCAACGAGTTGCAGTTGACCCAGATGGCAGTGGTGGACGAGTTGGCGGGTGCCGGCGAGCTGATCAAGGGCAAGTGCGATCAGGTCCCCGTCGCTGTGGTGCGGGGCTACCTGCCCGCCACCAGTCCGGACGACGCCGGTGGCGCGCGGGCGCTGATCCGCGACGCGGCGCAGGACCTGTTCTCGCTCGGTACCGCCGAGGCCCGCGCCGTCGGGCTCTCCGACGCCGCCACACTGACCGACGGTCCCGGCCCGACACCGGCCGACCTGACCGCCGTGCGACGGGCGATCGACGCGGTAGCCGGGGTGGTCGCCGCTGGCACGGTCTTCACACTGGTCGACGAGGCCGAGGTACGCGCCGGTCTGGTCGCCGAGATGCCCGGGTGGCCGGACGGCGCCGACCTGCTGCTCGGCTCGGCACCGACGCCCGTCGAGCCGATGGGTCTGGTCCGCTTCGGCGCCGACCTGCACCGGCTGCGCGTCGCCCTGGCCGCCCAGGGCGTCGGGTCGACCCTGCTGCCGCCGCCTCCCGGCAGCCCGGCGAGCGCCGCGCTCGCCCTGTAGCGCCGCCCTCACCTTCGCGGAACGGCCGGGTCACGCGTCCAGCATGGCCCGGCCCAGCGGGGTCAACGTGTGCAGCACACTGTTGCGTTCGCGGTGACTGACCAGCAGGCCGGCGTTGCGCAGCACCGTTGCGTGCTGACTCGCCGCCGCCGGTGAGATGTTGAGCTGGCGGGCGACCTCGCCGGTGGTGCAGCCCTCGTCGCTGGCCTGCAACACCGCCGCCCTGGTGCGGCCCAGCAGCGCGGCGAGTGATTCGCGGGCAGCACCGGGCGCGGCGCCGGCGTCGGCGGACACCAGCGCGCCCAGCCGGTCCACCGGGTAGACCAGCACCGGTGGCAGCGCCGGGTCGAGCAGTGCGACAGGGGTGGCCGCGCAGAAGAACGACGGCACCAGCAGCAGACCACGGCCGTCCAGGTGCAGCTCCCGGCTGTGCGGGTAGCTACGGACCTCCAGCACCCCGCTCTCCCAGCGCATCGCCGGCCGGAGGCTGGTGAGCAGGCCCTCGACGCCGCCGTCGAGCAGCGCCCGCGCCCGACGCGCGCGGTCCGCCGCCACCGCGGCCTGGATCCGACTCCAGTACGGGCTGATCGCCAGCGACCGGTACTGCTCCATCGAGTCGGCCAGGTGGTGCAGCGCCGACACCTCACCGCGAGCGAGCGCGGCCGCCGAAGAGGGCAGTTGATTCTCGGCGGCCAGCACGCTCAGGTCCCGGTGCAGCAATTCGGTGGGGGTACTGCGGACCGCGTCCAGTCCGGCCTCGAAGCCGCCGACGCTGGCGTACGGGGTGAGGAAGTCGGGGAAGTAGCCACGCGGCGGGTTCAACGCGAAGAGCATGCGGAGCTGCTCGGAGGAGGAGTCCTGGCGCAGATCCCGGGCCACGCTGCGCCGCCAGTTGGCGGTCAGCGGATCGCGGCTGCGGCCGCGCAGCACGTGCAGGCTGAGGACCAGCTCCCAGACCGGGTCCGCCGCCGGCGCCACCCGGGTCCGGAGGATGTCCTCCCCAGAGAAGTGGATCTTCAGCATGGAGCGCTCCCGTGTCGCCGGCAGGGGGATGCCGGTTGACCGTTCGACTCTACCTGGCCGGCACTATTCTCCATCTTTAAGCCTGGACTGAAAAACCTCGACGCCTCCGGGGCCGGTTCGGCATGCTTCCCATGCCCGAACACGGCGCCGCGCGTCAGTGACGCCCGCGCCGCCGGGGGCACCGGGACCGGGGAGGCCCCGGTGATCGGACGGCACCACGAGGGTCTGCGGCCCTTGCTCCGCGGAGGTGCCGTCCGGTCATCCCGCCCCCGCGCCGACCCAGAGCGCGACCCGATGGTCCTCGTCCGTGACGTAGAACGGTCGCCCGTCCAGCTCCGCCACGCCCTCGACGTGGTGGAACGGGGCCAGGTCCGCCACCTGCTCCCCGACGAGCCGGCGCCCGTCGCCCGCCTTGCCACCGTCAAGTCGGAAGCGGACGTGCCGGGAGGTCACCTCACCCCCACCCGGATGGTCGTCGAGCAGGACCGATCCCTTGCCCAGCGCGTCGATCGACCCGATCACCGCCGCGTACCCGCCGTCCGCCGTCGGGGTGATCGCGCGGAAACCGGTCAGCTGCCCCGGCGGGGTGACCCCGGTCAACACGTACGCGCCCAGCGCCCGCGGCCACGCCCGCTCGGCAGTGAACATCCCCGGCACACCGGCCACCTCGACCAGGATCGGCTCACCGGCGTCGGTGACCGGAAAACGCAACCCGAGCAGCACCGTCCCGGCCGGAGTGAACGCCGCCGCCTCCACGTTCAACGGCAGGTCACCAGGGGCCAACCGGCTCACCCAGCTCTTCTCCCGGACGGTCCCCCGGGCCAGCGTCTCCACGATGAACCGCTCCCGCACCCGCTCCCCCGCCGGCAGGAGGGTCAGCGGCGACGCGGCGAGAGCATCGTTCACCGCCCGGTGCAGTCGGAACGAGTTGCGCACCACGTGCACCGGCACCGGCCCGGCCACCGCGTCGTCCTCGCGGAACCGGGCCACGAAGGCTCGCCGAGGTCGCAGCGGGCCAGCCTTCGAGCCGAAGTGGGAGCCGAAGACGTACACCCAGCCGTCGTGGTGGGCGAGCGCCTCAGCGTCCTCGGTCCGCCCGTTCTCCACACCGGCATCCGCCAGCACATGCCGGGCCGTCCACTCCCCGTCGTCGCGCTCCAGCAGCAGCGCGAGGCAGCGCTCCACCGGCCCCTCGTCCAGCACCGTCCAGAAGCCCCGCCGGGCACCGTACGCGCGCAGCAGCGCCGCCGACCGCACCGGCAACAGATCGCTGGCCTCGTTACCGGCCACCACGAATTCGACAAGTCGCACTGTCATCGAGCCAGCGTACGGAGCACACGCTCGTACAGTGACGGGGTGCCCGACACCGTGATCACCGGCCCGACCACCCAGACCACCGACCCCGAGACGTACAAGGCGCTGCACGCCGACGCCACAGCGTTGCTGGAGGACTGGCAGCCCACCAGCCCGGACGCGGCCAGCGCGCGGGACCGGACCCTCGCGCTGCTCGCCGCCGGCCCGGTCGCGATGAGCCGGCAGCACCGGCCCGGGCACGTCACCGCCAGCGCGGTGGTGCTGGACCCCACCGGCTCCCGGGTGCTGCTCTGCCTGCACGTCAAGTTCGGGCGTTGGGTGCAGCTCGGCGGGCACTGCGAGCCGACCGACCAGACCCTGGTCGCCGCCGCGCTCCGCGAGGCCACCGAGGAGTCCGGGATCGCCGGCCTGCGCATCGACCCGGTGCCGATCGACGTGGACGTGCACCAGGTGCAGTGTCAGGGCGGCTCGGCGCACTACGACGTCCGGTTCGCGGTGCTCGCTCCGCCCTCGGCGGTGGAGCAGGTCAGCGACGAGGCCGAGGAGCTGGGTTGGTTCCCACCGGACCAACTGCCCGAGCCGCTGGCCGGCGGGACCGTCCAACTGATCGCACCGGCCCTCGCCGCCCTCAGACGTAGCCCTCTTCGCCTCGCTCCTTGAGCTCGTCGACCAGGGCCTTGACGTCCTGTGCCCGGTCGCGCGGGCAGACCAGCACCGCGTCCGGGGTGTCCACCACGATCAGGTCGCGCAGACCGAGCACGGCCACCAACCGACCCGACTGCGGCACGACCACGAGGTTGCTGCTGTCCCGCAGCAGCACGCCCGGCTTGGCCTCCGTGCCGAGCACCACGTTGCCCGCGTCGTCGGCCGGCAGCACGTCGCCCAGCGTGTGGAAGTCACCGACGTCGTTCCAACCGAAGTCGCCCGGCACCGTCGCGACCCGACCCGCAGTGGCCGCGCCCTCCATCACCGCGTAGTCGACGGAGATCTTCGGCAGGGTCGGCCAGATCGCGCCCAGGACGTCGTCCTGCTCCGGGGTGCCCCAGGCGGCGGCGATCGCGGCGACACCGGCGTGCAGTGCAGGCTGCTGGCGAGCCAACTCGGCGAGAAAGACGTCCACCCGCCAGACGAACATGCTCGCGTTCCACAGGTGCCGGCCCGAACGGACGTACGCCTCGGCGACCTCGGCGGCGGGCTTCTCCTTGAACTCGGCCACCGGCCGCCACGGCACACCCTCGATCGGATCGCCGGTCTCCAGGTAGCCGTAGCCGGTCTCCGCACGGGTCGGGGTGATCCCGACGGTCATCAGCATGCCCTGCTCGGCCCCGCGAACCGCCTCCTGGACAGTGCAGACCCAGCTGTCCGGGTCGCGGATCAGGTGGTCGGCCGCGAAGCTGCCCATCACCGCGTTCGGGTCACGCGTCGCGATCACCGCGGCGGCCAACGCGATCGCCGCGCAGGAATCCCGGGGGGAGGGCTCGACCAGGATGTTCTCCTCCGGCAGCACGGTCAGCTGCCGTGCCACCGCCGCGACGTGCGCGGCACCGGTGACCACAAGGGTCCGATCCGGTGTGGTCAGCGGCGCGAGCCGTTCCACGGTCGCCTGGAGCAGCGAGGCGGTGGTGCCGGTCAACGGGTGGAGGAACTTGGGATGGCCAGCGCGGGACAGCGGCCACAACCTCGTGCCGCTGCCACCTGCCGGAATGACCGCATAGAGCATCCGCACATCATGCCCGACGTACCTGCCCAAAGTGGCACGGGTCACCTGCGGCGGCGTGGAGGATCAGGAGCGGGCGCGACTCCAGGCCGCGATGTGCACCTCGGCGCTGGACTCCCAGGTGAATTCCTTGGCCCGGTCGAACCCCGCCTTCGCCAGCGACAACCGCCGCTGCTCGTCGTCGAGCAGGGCGGCCAGGTCGGTGCCGATCTGCTCCGGGTCCTCCGAGGTGTACGCGACCGCGTCGCCGCCCACCTCGGGCAGCGAGAGCCGGGGCGTGGTCAGCACCGGGGCGGCGCACGCCATCGCCTCCAGGATCGGCAGCCCGAACCCCTCGCCGTAGGACGGGTACGCGGCGACCAGGGCACCGCCGAGGAAACCCGGCAGGTCGGCGTAGCGCAGGTAGCCGGGGCGCAGCAGACGCAGGTGCGACGGCACCTCGGCCACCGCCCGGTCGATGTCTTCGTCGTGCCCCTGCCCACCGGCGATCACCAGGGCCGGCGGGTCGACCCGGTCAGCCACCGCCCGCGCCCACCCACGGATCAGGTTGGGCACGTTCTTGCGGGGCTCCTTGGCGCCGAGGAAGGCGACGTAACTGCTGTTGCCCAACCCCAGACGCGCGCGTACCCGGGCCTTCTCCTCCTCGGTGGGAGCGTGGAAGGCAGCCTGGTCGACGCCGTGGTAGGCCACGTCGATCCGCGTCGGGTCGGCGTCGAGCAGCCGGATCAGCTCGTCCCGGGTGGCCTTGCTGGGCACGATCACCCGGTTGGCGCGGCGCAACGAGGTCTTGATGGCGCTGCGGAAGAACGTGCGGCGCGACTTGTCGTAATGCTCCGGCTCGGTGAAGAACGTCGCATCGTGCACGGTGACCGTGACCGGACACCCGGCCCGCAGCGGGCAGGTGTAGAAGGGCGAGTGCAGCACCTCTGCGCCCACCTGCTGGGCGAGCAGCGGCAGGCCGGTCTGCTCCCAAGCGAGCCGGGCCGGGCGATGCGCCACGGCGGCCGGGGCCGGGATGATCTCCGCGCCGGGCAGCATGCGGGTGTAGCGCTCCAGATCGGTGCGGAGGCTGACCACCGCCAGCTCCACCCCCGACCCGCACACCTTGCCGAGGGCACCGAGCAGACCGTCGACGTAGCGACCGACACCACCACGGTCGGTGGGGACACTCGTGGCGTCGATGAGCACGCGGGGCGGGCGACCGGCGGTCACGGGGCGACTCCTTGAACTGGCGGGCCTGTGGGGAACAACACTCCGGGGGTAAAGCCTACGCCGGGGCGCGGGGCCGACGCTGACTGCGACCCGACGGTACGCCGACTTGTCGTCGTCATCGAGTACGGCCCGCACTGGCGTATCGTTCGCGCCGATGGCCGACAACATTGCCCGGGTGTTCGCCGACGCGATCGCGACCGACCCGACCCGACCGCTGCTCACCTGGTACGACGACGCCACCGGCGACCGCACCGAACTCTCCGGCGTCACCTTGGCGAACTGGGTGGCGAAGACCGCCAACCTCCTCGTCGACGAGGTCGGCCTCGCGCCGGGCACCCCGGCCGGCGTGCTGCTGCCGCCACACTGGCAGACCGCGGCCGTGCTGCTGGCCTGCTGGTCGGCCAAGCTGAGCGTCGTCGACACGCCGGGCGACGTGGGGGTGCTCTTCGCCGCCGCCGACCAGTTCGACGAGGCGCAGTCCTGGTCCGCCGACGAGCGGTACGCCCTCGGGTTGGCCCCGCTCGCCGCCCCGCTTCGGCAGGTGCCGCCCGGGTTCGTCGACTACGTCGTCGAGGTACGCGGACACGGTGACCACTTCACGCCACAATCCGGCCCCGGCCCCACCGACGCGCACCTGCTGGGCCGCGCCGAGGCCCGCGCCACCGAGCTGGGCATCGAGCCCGGCGCGCGAATCTTCGTGGACGCCACCCGCTACCCCGACCCGGTCGACTGGCTGCTGGCCCCGCTGACCCGGGCCGCCACAGTGGTCCTCAACGCCAACCAGGACCCGGCCCGCCGAGCCGCCAGGCTGACCGCAGAAAAAGTCACCCACCCACTCCCGTAACCGGCCCGCCGCACCCTGGTCCGCCTTGGGGTCGATCATGGAGTCGTGGTGGGCAGTTGATACACCGATGCCCGTTCTGTGGGGCACCACAACTCCATGATCGACGCGAGCCGAGGGCACGATCGCGGGGGTAGGGGTCAGGACTTCGTGCGGCGTTGGGCCAGGGCGGCGAAGGCAGTCAGGGACTCGGGGTTGACCAGGGCGCCCTTCGCCGCGGCCTGGTCGACCGGCGTGCCGGTGAGGATCTTCTTGACCGGCACCTCCAGCTTTTTCGCCGAGAGGGTACGGGGCACCGAACGCACCTGGTGGATCTCGTCGGGCACGTGCCGGGGTGAGAGCGCCGTACGCAGTTCTCGGCAGATCTTCGCGCGCATCGGGTCGTCCAACTCCAGACCCTCGGCCAGCACCACGAAGAGCAGCAGCTCACCGGCGCCGCCCTCGTCGTCCTCCAGGTGCACGACGACCGAGTCGAGCACCTCGTCGAGCCCCTCCACGACCGAGTAGAACTCGGCGGTGCCGAGCCGCACCCCACCACGGTTGAGGGTGGCGTCGGAGCGGCCGGTGATCACGCAGCCACCCCGCTCGTTGATGGTGATCCAGTCGCCGTGCCGCCAGACGCCCGGGTAGACGCCGAAGTACGCCTCCGCATAGCGGGTGCCGTCTGTGTCGTTCCAGAAGCCCACCGGCATGCTCGGCATCGGTTCGGTGATCACCAGCTCGCCGAGCTCACCGATGACCGGCGTGCCGTCGGCGGAACGTGCCTCCACCTTGGCGCCCAACGCCCGGCAGGCGATCTCACCGGCGTACACCGGCAGCAGCGGCACCCCACCGACGAACCCGGTGCACACGTCGGTGCCGCCGGAGAGCGACTGGAGCTGGAGGTGGTCGCCGACGGTCTCGTACACCCAGCGGAAGCCCTCGGCGGGCAGCGGCGCACCTGTGGAACCCACGCCGCGCAGCGCCGACAGGTCGGCGACCTCCCGGGGGACCAACCCGGCCTTACGGCAGGCCAGCAGGTACGGCGCGGAGGTACCGAAGTACGTGGTGCCGGTCTCCGCCGCCAGCCGCCACAGCCCGCCGAGGTCCGGCTCAGCCGGCTGGCCGGGCTCCGCCCGAACGCCCGGGTTGCCGTCGAAGAGCACGATGGCCGCACCCACCGCCGGGCCGGAGACCAGGAAGTTCCACATCATCCAGCCGGTGGTGGTGAACCAGAAGAACCGGTCGGCCGGGCCCAGATCGTGATGCAGGGCGAGCATCTTCAGGTGCTCCAGCAGGATGCCGCCGTGGCCGTGCACGATCGGCTTCGGCAGCCCGGTGGTGCCCGAGGAGTAGAGCACGTAGAGCGGGTGGTCGAACGGCACCGGCGTGAACGTCAACGGCTCGTCGGTCGGCGCGGACAGCTCGGCCCAGCCCAGCGCGCCCTCGGGCGCGGGGCCCGCCGGGTCGAGGTAACCGATGCTGACCGTGTGGCGCAGCGACGGCAGGGCGGCCCGGATCGCGGCGACCTCGGCACGCCGGTCCACCGGCTTGTCGCCGTACCGGTAGCCGTCCACGGCGACCAGCACCGTCGGTTCGATCTGTTGCCAACGGTCGGTGACGCTGCGGGTGCCGAACTCGGGCGCGCAGGACGAGAAAATCGCACCCAGGCTGGCGGTGGCCAGCAGCAGGACGTACGTCTCGGCGATGTTCGGGGCGTACGCCGCCACCCGGTCGCCGGCGGTGACGCCGAGCCGGCGCAGCCCGGCCGACACCCGGCGGACCTGCTCGCGCAGCTCACCGGCGGTCAGGGTGACCGGCGCTCGGGTCTGCCCATGGGAGATCACCACCGGGTCGTCGTCGGCCCGCCCCGGCATCCGCAGCACGTTCTCCGCGTAGTTGAGCGTGGAGTCGGGGAACCAACGGGCGCCGGGCATCCCCCGCTCGGCCAGGGTGGCGGTCGGCGGGGTGTGCGCGATCACCTCGAAGTGGTCCCAGATCGAGCGCCAGAACCCGTCCAGGTCGGTGGTGGACCAGCGCCACAGCGCGTCGTAGTCGGCGAAGTCCAGCCCGCGGTGCTCCCGCAGCCAGCGCAGGTAGGCGCCGATCCGGGACCGCTCACGTACGTCCGCCGGCGGTGCCCACAGCATGTCACCCACTGCTCCACCCTCCCCCTGGCCCGACACGACACTGTGACTGGGCCGTGGCGCCATCTTGCCCTACCTCGAAGCGCCATTCTGCGCACCGGGTAGGCCAACCGACGCGTGCCCGTCCCACACTCCAACCCGGCACCCCATGTGGGTCAGCCGGCGCGGTGGGCCTGGATGGCGCGGCGGCGGGCCAGCCGGTGCGCTCGGCGGATCTCCGCCTCCTTGTACCGGCGCTCGTCCTCCGCCGTCTCCGGCAGCACCGGGCGGACCGCCCGAGGCGCCCCACCCACGTCCACACCGACGAACACCAGGTACGCGGTGGCCACCCGGACCGGCGCATCCTCGGCCGAGTCCCACCGTTCGGCCACCACCCGCACGCCCACCTCCATCGAGGTCTGGCCGGTCCAGTTCACCTGGGCGTGCGCGTGCACCAGGTCGCCGACCCGGACCGCCTCGGAGAAGACGATCTCGTCGATCGCCGCGGTCACCGCGGTGCCGCCGCTGTGTCGGGCGGCAGCGGCCCCGGCCACGTCGTCGACGAACTTCATCAGAACCCCGCCGTGCACGGTGCCGTAGAGGTTGACGTCGACCGCGGTCATGATCTTGCTGAGAGTGACGCGCGAGTACGACGTCGGCTTGCCGGTTGGAGCGGCGGAGAGGTGCTCAGTCATGTCGAAAACGGTACGGTGCGCGGATGCGACATCTCTGGAGCTTCCTCGCCGGGCTGGTGGTGGCGCCCATCACCTGGGTGCTGGTCACACTGGGGCAGGACGGGTCGAGCCGGACGGTCGACCGCTGGGTGGAGATCGGCACGTTCAACACCGCCAACCTGATCGAGCCGGCCGTTTACCTCGGTGTCGGCGGTGTCCTGCTGGGCCTGCTCGGCACGCTGCGCTTCTCGCCGCTGGGCCCGATGGTGGCCGGAGCGCTGCTGGTCACCCCGTACATCGGGATGTTCGTGGCGCCCTTCTCGGTGCGGGACGCGATCCCGCACGAGTGGAAGGTGTTCGGCGATCCGCTGCCGCTGCGACTGCCCGTGGAGAACGGCACGCTCTTCCTGCTCGGCCTGCTGCTGCTGATGGCGACCTTCAGCCAACAGCGGTGGCGGCAGTGGCCGAGCCCGGCGACCGAACCGGCCGCGGCACCCACCCCCGCGTCGGACGGAGGCCCCCGCGACGACGACTTCACGTTGACCGACTGGCCGGCCCCCGCGCCCGCGGAGCGCGACACCGCGCCCCTCACTCTGGGTTACCCGGCGGACTCGACAGCGACCGAGCCGCTGCCCCGTCGGGTGGGTGGCGAATCACCCTGGTCCGCCCCACCGCGCGGTCAACCGCGCCCCGAGGACACCACCGAGATCCGCTGATCGTCGGGGCGGGCCGGTCGCCCGGCCCGCCCCTTTCGTCTCTTCCGGGCTAGTGCAGCGCGACCGCCAGGTCCCTGTCGACAGTGCCGAGGCTGGCGCGGGGAACGACGAGGACCATGACGATCAGCGCGGCGGCCATGCCGCCCGCGATGACGATCGCCATCGGTACGCTCCCGGTGCCGAACAGACCGGCCAGTGGCGCCGACACCGCGCCGATGCCGAACTGCACCGCCCCGAGCAGCGCAGCAGCGGTGCCAGCGGCCTCGCTGTGCCGGCTCATGGCCAACGCCGGCGCGTTGGGCAGGGCCAGGCCTGCCGCGGCCAGGACCAGCCACAGTGACGCGAGCAGGGTGCCCAGGCCACCGATGCCGGTCGCCGCGAACATGACCAGCAGCAGGCCGGCCGCCGTGCCGGCAATCAGGGCGCTGACCAGGATCTGCTGCGGGGTGTAGCGGCGCAGCAGCCGCACGTTGAACTGGGTGGCCCCGATCAGGCCGACAGCGCCGGCCCCGAAGGCGATGCCGAACTGCTGCTCGTCGAGGCCGTACTCCTGCTGAAGCACGAACGACGAACCCGAGACGTACGCGAACAGGGCAGCCATCGCCAGCCCGGCGACGAGCACCAGGCCGACGAACGCCCGGTCGTTGACCAACCCCCGGTAGTCGCGCAGTGTGGCGCGCACCCCGCCGTGCCGCCGACGCGTCACCGGAAGGGTCTCCGGGAGCCGGAGAGCCGCCACGACGATCAGCAGCGCGCCCAGCACCGCCAGCGCCGCGAAGACTCCCCGCCAGTCGGTCCAGCTCAGCAGGCCGCTGCCCAAGGTCGGCGCGAGGATGGGCGCGAGGCCCATGACGAGCATCAGTCGGGAGAAGATCCGGGCAAAGGAGGCCCCGCTGAACAGATCGCGGACCACAGCAGTCGCGACCACTGTGGCGGCGGCGACGCCGAGCCCTTGGAGTACGCGCAGCCCGCCGAGCACCGCGATGTTGGGCGCGAAGACGCACAGGACGGAGGCCACGATGTGCGCGGCCAACCCGGCCAGCAGCGGCACCCGCCGCCCGACCACGTCGGATAGCGGCCCGATCAACAGTTGCCCCAGCGCGAGGCCGACGAGCGTGCCGGTCAGCGTCAACTGCACAGCGGTCTCGGTGGTTTGCAGCCCCGCCGTGATGGCGGGTAGCGCGGGCAGGTACATGTCGATGGTCAACGGCCCGATCGCGATCAACGCGCCCAGCACGAGGACGAGTTGCGCCCGCTGACGGTTGGTCATCAGGTCGCCGGGCAGCACCTCTTGCGCGACGGCGGTATCGCGTCCGGTCTTCTCCACCAACTGCTTCATCATCTCGATCTCTCTGCGGGGCGCGTCGTCACGAGCGGCGGCGCGGGGCGTCACCGGACCGCGTGGACGTGGCGGCACGGTGTGGGATGCCCGAGGTGGGCAGCGTGGACGTGACGAGGCAGGGTCGTGGCGGGGGCGGCCGGGTGGGGCGATGATCCGAGGGTGATCCTCTCGCTCGGCAACACCTCGGCGGCGGATGACGTTCCCGATGTGTGGGGAGTCACCCCGCCCCGTTCGCCCGGGTGCAATGTGACTGGAGTCACATCAGGAGCAGAACCGGGGCCGGGGTACGCGTCGTCTTGCCTGGTGTGAAACGAAGTCTGGACGGGCTCGACGAGGGCGAACTCCTCCGCCGCGTCGCCCGGGGCGACCGGCGGGCGTTCGACGCGTTGTACCGGCGTACCGCCCCGTGGTTGACCGCGCGACTGCGTCGGCGCTGCGCCGACGAGGACGTGGTGGCCGAGGTGTTGCAGGAGACGTACCTGGCGGTCTGGCGGTCGGCCGGCAGCCAGGCGCAGTCCTCCACCTCCGGCAGCGCGGTGGGCTGGTTGTGGACGATCGCCGCGCACCGGCTGATCGACGCGTTCCGCCACCGGGCCCGACGGGAGCGGATCCTGTCGGTGCAGACCTTCGAGACCGTGGCCCCGGCCGCCGAGGACGAGGCGCTGGCCGGCGGGATGGACGCCAACCTGGAGCGTGCCCTGCACGAGCTACCGCCGGAACTCCGTCAGGTGCTGCGCTCGATGGTCCTCGACGGGTTGACCGCACGGGAGACCGCACTGCTGCTCGGCATGCCGGAGGGAACCGTGAAGACGCGTGCCCGACGGGCCCGAATCGCCCTCCGGGAGGCGCTGTCATGACCACTCACCCGTCGCCCACCCTCATCTCCCAGTACGCCTCCGGCGGCACCGGCGTCGACGACACGGCCATCTGGGCGGTCGAGGCGCACTTGGAGACCTGCGCCGCCTGCCGCGCAGTGCTGACGGACGCCGTCGACCCGGGCACCCGGGACCTGCTGGACCGGGTGGCCGACGAGATCGCCACCGGAATCGCCACCGGTCCGGGTCCGGTACGCCGTCACCGGCTGCTGCGCACCGGGGTCGCCACCCGGGTGCTGCCCTGGCTGGTCACCGCCACCGGGTTGATGCTGGCCGCGGCCCTGTTCGAGTGGACGTTCAACAGCCTGCCGTCGCTGGTGCTGCTGATCGCGCCGGTGGCGCCGCTGCTGCCGGTGGCGGCGGTCTGGAGCCGGCGCCTCGACCCGGCCTGGGAGCTGACGGCCACCATGCCCCGCACCGGCCTACCGCTGCTGATGCGCCGCACGTTGGGGGTGCTGTCGGCGGTCATACCGGTGCTGGCGGTGGCGGGCTGGGTCACCGGGCACTCCCCCGGCCTCTGGTTGCTGCCCGCACTGGGGTTCACCGCCGGCGCGTTGGCGCTGGGCGCGGTGGTGGGGGTCGACCGCGCGGCACTCGCGTTGACAGTCGCCTGGTCCGCCGGTGTGGTCGTGCCGAGCCTCGCCGACGGGCGACTTCCGGCGGTCCTCACCGGCGGCAGCCTGCCGGGGTGGGCGCTCGCCACAGTGGCGCTGACGGCCGTCGTGCTCGTTCGAGCGTGGCGACGGCCGCACGAACCGCACCAGAACCTTCTGCACCGATGACGACATCGAGCCAGCGCCGAATGGAGAGATCATGATGCGTACGGTCAGCGTGGCGGAGACCGCCCCGTCCACCTATGCGTGGGCGGTGCACGCCGAGAAGTTGCAGGTCCGGGCCGGCCGACACCTCGCGGTCAACGAGCTCGACCTGAGGTTGGGCACCGGTGTGCACGGGCTGCTCGGCCCCAACGGCGCCGGTAAGACGACGTTGATGCGCGCTCTGGCCACCGTGGTGAAGCCGGCCGGTGGGCGGCTGACCCTGCTCGGCGGCGAGGTCACCGGCAACGCCGACCTCCGCCAGGTACGCCGCGGTCTGGGCTACCTGCCGCAGCACTTCGGCTTCTACCCGCGCTTCACGGTCCGGGAGTTCGTCGAATACATCGCCTGGCTCAAGGAGATGCCGAAGGCGGTCATCCCTGGCGCGGTGCAGCGGGCCGTCGAACGGGTGGGTCTGGCGGGCCGCGCCGACTCCCGGATGAAGACACTGTCCGGCGGGATGCTGCGCCGTGCCGGCATCGCCCAGGCGATCGTCAACGACCCGGCGGTGCTGCTTTTGGACGAGCCGACGGTCGGCCTGGACCCGGAGCAGCGCCTCGACTTCCGCGAACTGCTGCGGGAGATCGGCCTGGACAGCTGCGTACTCGTCTCCACCCACCTGGTCGAGGACGTCGCGGTGGCCTGCTCCGACGTGGTGCTGATCAGTGAGGGCCGGCTGGTGTGGCAGGGCACCACCGGGCAGCTCACCGAGCAGGGTGGGGCCGGCGACGCCGGTGACAGCGCCACCGAACGTGGCTACTCGTCGCTGCTGCGCGCCTACCGTGAGCGGGTGTCGGCATGACGGGACGAATCCTCCGCATCGAACTGCGCCGCTCGGCGGCGCTGGGAACCGCCCTGTTGTTACTGGTGACCGGCGCGGCGTTGCTGCTGTCGTCCACCCAGTTCTTCGCGGGGCGGTGGATGCAGCTGGCGGTGATGGCCCGGTCGCTGCTGATGGTGCTGCTGCCGCTCGCGCTGGCCGGTGGGGCGTGGATGGGCCGACGCGACGCGCGCCACCGGGTCAACGAGTTGTTCGCCAGCACCGTCCGGCCGCGCTGGCAGCGCGTCGTCCCGACCGCCGGCGCTCTCGCGGTCTCGGTGGTGACCGCGTACCTCCTGGTCTTTCTCATCGCGGCCGGATGGGTGGTGCCCACGTCGAACTACTTCCCGAGCGCGACGATCGTCGTCTTCGCGGTCGGCGTTCCGGCGCTGATCGCCGCGGGTTGGCTGGGCATGGCCGCCGGCCGGGCCGTGCCCCGTGTGATCACCGCGCCGGTCCTCGCCGTGGTCGGCTTTGTCCTGGTGGGTCTGGCGCCGGAGTTGGCGATGGCACCCGACACGGGCGCGGAGATCGCGCAGTTCCGGCCGGAACCGGCAGCGGTGCTGCTCCTACCGACGATCACCGGTCTGGACGACTTCCAGACGATCGCGACGCGGGTCAGCCTGCTCCAGGCGCTGTGGCTGGTGTCCCTCGCCGCGACCGGCCTGCTGCTGCTGGGCGCGGTCCGTCGCCGCGCGATCGCGTTCGCCGTGCTCCCGGCGCTGCTCGGCGTCGCTGTCGCCCTACCGTTCCTGCCCGTCGGCGGAGCCCGCGGGGCGGCGGTCGTCGACCCGGTCGCCATCGAGCTGGTCTGCGACAACGACGGCCCGCAGGTCTGCGTGACGCGGGCACACGCCGGGCTGCTGCCCGCCGTCGTCGGCCCCGCCCGCCAGGCGCTCGGCATGATGGCGGCGAAGCTGCCCAACGCACCCGTCCGGGCAGTGGAGACCCAACAGGTCACCTACTGGGCGCGGCTGGACCGGGACACGGCACCGACCCGGCACTCCGCCGACACGATCGTCTTCGACACCCCCACCATCGACCGCGTCGGGCGCGCCGACCTGTCCGGTGACTACTTCCTGCCGTCCCTGCTGGAGGCAGCCTGGCAGCAGGAGTGCGGCGACCAGTCGGTTCAAGGCGACGTGTATCGGGCCCGGATGGTCGCCGCCGCCTGGCTGACCGGTCGACCACCGGTCCCGCAGACCGGATGGGCAGCCGAGGAGATGGCGCTGCTGGAGAGCGCGTACCGGGCGCTGGTGAGCCTGCCGGAGGTCGAGCAACGGACTCGGATGGCAGCGGTACGCGAGGGCGTACTGGCCTGCCGGGACGACGAACTGGTGGCGATCCTGCCGGGGGAACAGCCGTGAGGTGGCTTCAGCTTCACCTGCGCTCCCGCCGGGTGCCCCTCGCCCTGACCACCGCGACCGCGTTGATCGCGCTGACCTGGGCGCTGCCGCTGGCCTACACCGACGCGACGACCATCAGCGCCCGGACGGCCAGCCTCGCCATCATGCTGGCGGTGGTCGCTGTCGGCACCACCCTCAACGGCGCCGACGACGCCCTCGACCACACGATGGCGGTCAACTGGCCGGTACGCCGTGCCGGGCACCTGCTGCTCGCCGCCGCAGCGATCACCGCGCTGCTGTCCCTCAGCATGATCACCGACACGCGCTACGAGCCGTTCGCCCTCATGCTGCGCAACACCGCGGGACTGCTCGGCCTCACCGCGCTCGGCGCCACACTGCTGGGTGCCGCCCTGGCCTGGATCGCCCCGCTGACCTGGACCCTCATCGCGGTGCTGCCGATGATGGGGCCCAGCCCGGATCTGAAGATGCAGGTCGCCGGCTGGCTGATCCAACCCGCCGGGACCACCGCCGCCACCACCTGCGCCGCCGTCCTGGCGGTGACCGGTCTGCTCGCGTACGCCCTGCGGGGTTGCCCCGTGCGGCCGGTGAGCGAGACCGCCCCCGACCGGTGACTGACGCTCCGGTGCTCCGGGATCCCGGAGCACCGGAAACCGACCTAGACGTCGGCCAGCAACTGCCGCGCCATGACGATCCGCTGCACCTGGTTGGTGCCCTCGTAGATCTGAGTAATCTTGGCGTCCCGCATCATCCGCTCGACCGGGTAGTCCCGCGTGTAGCCGTAGCCACCGAGCAACTGCACCGCATCGGTGGTGATCTCCATGGCCGCGTCGGAGGCGAAGCACTTGGCCGCCGCCCCGAAGTAGGTGAGATCCGCGTCGCCACGCTCCGACTTGCCGGCGGCCGCGTACGTGAGCTGCCGGGCCGCCTCGAGCTTCATGCCCATGTCGGCAAGCATGAACTGGATCCCCTGGAACTCGGCGACGGCCTTGCCGAACTGCCGGCGCTCGGCCACGTACCCCTTCGCGTAGTCGAGCGCGCCCTGCGCGATCCCGACGGCCTGCGCGGCGATGGTGACCCGGGTGTGATCCAGGGTCTTCATCGCCGTCGCGAAGCCGGTGCCCTCCGCGCCGATCATCCGGTCGGCCGGGATCCGCACGTTGTCGAGGTAGACCTCGCGGGTGGGCGAGCCCTTGATGCCGAGCTTCTTCTCCGGCGCGCCGAAGCTCACCCCGGCATCGGACTTCTCGACCACGAAGGCCGAGATGCCCCGGGACCGGGCGGACGGGTCGGTGACGGCGAAGACGGTGTAGAACTCGGACACCCCGGCGTTCGTGATCCAGCGCTTCACGCCGTTGAGCACCCAGTGATCCCCGTCACGTACGGCCCTGGTGGTCATCGACGCCGCGTCGCTGCCCGCCTCCGGCTCGGAGAGGCAGTACGAGAACATCGCGTCACCGGCGGCGACCGGCGTCAGGTAACGGCTCTTCAGGTCGGCCGAACCGGACAGCAACAGCGGCATGGTGCCGAGTTTGTTCACCGCCGGGATCAGCGAGGAGGACGCGCAGGCGCGGGCCACCTCTTCGATGACGATGGCGGTGGCCAGCGCGTCCGCGCCCGCGCCGCCGTACTCCTCGGGGATGTGCGGTGCGTGGAAGTCGGCAGCTCGCAGCGCGTCGTAGGACGCCTTGGGAAACTCCCCGGTCTCGTCGGCCTCCGCGGCGTGCGGAGCCACCTTCGCGGCGCAGACCTCTCGCACGGCTTCCCGGATCGCCTGGTGCTCCTCGGGCAACCGGTAGACGTCGAACGACTCCCCTGCGGCCATCTCGGCCCTCCCCTTCACCACTATCATGCGCAGTCTGTGACGACTCCTGACCGCCGACCGCGCAGACTGAAGACTAGCGACTGCAGTTCAGGTGATGTTACCGGCGCGTAGGTATGGGCAAGATGGTGCACCTAACGCGCTCAGCGATGATGGAGATTGAAACAGTGAGCCACCCTCCGGTGCCCCGCCCAGGCGCCGCAGCAGAATGCGACGCGACGACGCGGCGCCAGCGCGAGCGGAGAAGACAGGCGTGACGATCCCCTACCCCACCATCCAGCCGACCCCCGCCATCGCCGCGGTGACTCCGCCCTCGGGCGCACCCCGGCCGCGGGTGACGTTCCTAGGGACGGGTTACCTCGGTGCGACGTACGCCATCTGCTACGCCGAACTGGGCTACGAGGTCCTCGGGTTCGACGTCGACGCCGACAAGATCGCGATGCTGAACGCCGGTCAGGTGCCGATTCACGAGCCCGGCCTGGACGAGCTGCTCCGGCGCAACCTCGCCGCCGGCCGCCTCCGGTTCAGCACCGACATCGCCGAGACCGCCGACTTCGGTGACGTGCACTTCATCTGCGTCGGCACCCCCCAGCGGGCCGACGGCATGGGCGCCGACCTGTCGTACGTCGAGGCGTCCGTCACCAGCCTCGCGCAGCACCTGACCCGCAAGGCGTTGATCGTCGGCAAGTCCACCGTGCCGGTCGGCACCGCCGAGTGGGTCGAGCAGCTCGTCGGGAAGCACACCCCGAACGACCTGGACGTCGAGGTGGCGTGGAGCCCCGAGTTCCTTCAGGAGGGCTTCGCCGTCGACGACGTCCTGCGGCCCAACCGGATCGTGGTCGGCGTCAAGAGCGAGTGGGCCAACGGCATGCTCTACGCCGCGCACAAGGGCGTGTTCGACCTGGCCGCCACGGAGGACCGCGAGGTGCCCCTGGTGGTCACCGACTTCTCCACCGCCGAGCTGGTCAAGGTCGCCGCGAACGCCTTCCTGGCCACCAAGATCTCCTTCATCAACGCGATGGCCGAGGTCTGCGAGGCCTCTGGCGGCGACGTCACCCAGCTCGCCCGCGCGATCGGCTACGACCCGCGGATCGGCAACCGGTTCCTCCAGGCCGGCCTCGGCTTCGGAGGCGCCTGCCTGCCCAAGGACATCCGCGCCTTCCAGGCCCGCGCCCAGGAGTTGGGCGCCGGCGAGGCGCTGCGCTTCCTGCACGAGGTCGACCTGATCAACCTGCGTCGGCGCACCCGGGTGCTCCAGCTCGCCGCGGACCTGCTCGGCCGCCGCTCCGGCCCGGCCGGCCCGGACTTCTCCGGCACCCGGATCGCCGTGCTCGGTGCCACCTTCAAGCCCAACACCGACGACGTCCGCGACGCGCCGGCGCTCGCCGTCGCCGCGCTGCTGCACAAGGCCGGCGCCGACGTGCACGTGTACGACCCGCAGGGCACCGAGAACGCCCGCCGCGCGGTTCCCGAGTTGACCTACGAGAGCAGCATCAACGAGGCGGTCAACGACGCCGACCTGGTCTGCGTCCTCACCGAGTGGGCCGACTTCCGCAACGCCGACCCGGTCGCCCTCGGCGAGTTGGTCAAGGGTCGCAAGGTCGTCGACGGCCGCAACTGCCTCGACCCGGCACTGTGGACCCAGGCGGGCTGGGAGTACCGGGGCATGGGTCGCCCCTGACGAGACCGACGCGCCACCGGCCGGTCATCGAGCATCTCGATGGCCGGCCGGTGTTTTTGTTTGCCCCGGACCCGCCGACAAGAGTCGAAATCCGCGCCAGCTTTGGGCATGCTGCGACAGTGGGAGTCCACAGTGCGGGTGGAGGGGTGTCGTGGCGACCTTTCAATGCTCCTCGTGCGGCCGGGAGATCAAGCCGGCCGTCCGATGCCCGCACTGTGGGGCAGATCAACCACAGTGGGTCGAGCACCTGGCCGACATTGAGCGTTCGATCGCGGAGATGAAGGCGCGCGACGCCGCCATCGCCCGCGAGCAGCGGCAGATTGCCGCCAAGATGCAGGCCGCGCTCTTCCAGCGGGACATCCTCGCCCACGCCGGCGAGGAGCGGATCAAGCAGGCCACCCGGCCACGCCGGGTGCTGCGCCGCCGTCCCGGCCGGCGGCCACCGACCGCCACCATGGGCGCGCCGCCCCGGGTGCCCCGCCAGGGCACTCCGCCCGCCCCGGAGGATCCGCCGCCGCCCCCGCCCCGGGCCGCCTGGCTGGACGTGGACGACCCGGAGCATCCGCCGGAGGCGTCCTCGCGCGAGGTGCAGAACATCCCGCTCGGGCTGGGCGCGCTGCTGCTCGGCGTGGCCGCTGTGGTCTTCGCCGCGGTGGCCACCAGCTCGATGGACGCGCTGGCCCGGCTCGGCATCCTGCTCCTGGCCACCGTGCTGATGCTGATCGCCCCACCGGCACTGGCCCGGCGTGGGCTCACCTCGACCGCCGAGACCATCGCCGCGGTCGGCCTGCTGCTGGTGCCGCTCGCCGGCAACGCCCTCTGGGCGGTGGACCGGATCGGCGCCGGCGGCGGCTCCGGCACGGTCTTCGCCGGGGTGATCTTCGCGGTCACCGCCGCCGTCGCATTCGGGTACGCAGGTTGGACCGGTCTGCGCGCGCCCCGCTTCGCCACAGTGCTGGCCGCGCAGCCGGTGCTGCCCCTGCTGGCGTACGACCAGATCACCGGCCCGGGCGGCTGGGCGCTGGTGCTGGCCCTGGTCGCCCTCGTCAACCTCGGCCTGGCCCGCTCCGGCGTGACCGTCGAGCGCACCGTCCGGCAGGACCTGCCGTCGCCGGGCACGCCGTCCGCGGCCCGCCAACGCGACGCGGAGAGCCGGCCGGAGGGCGACCCGGAGGAGGCCGCCGAGCTGATCGACGCCACCGCCGGCCCCGCCGACCCCCAGCCGACCCGCCCGGTGCCCGGCCTACGTGAGCTGACCTGGTTGCTGCACGCCCTGGCGGTCGCCGTCTCGCTGGCGTACGCGGTCACCGCCCTGCTGCGGGCTGACACCGTGCCGACAGCGACCGGCGCCGGGGTGGTGCTGCTGCTGGCCGCCATGATCGGGCTGGCCGGCGCGTTGGTGCTGCGTCGGCCGCCACTGCCCGACGTCGCGGCCGGCATCGTCACCCTGGCGGTGATCGGCTCACTCAGCCGAATCGCGTCGGTGGCACTCCCCGGCCAGGCGCTGCTGCTGATCGCGGCGGTGATCACGGTGACCGGGCTGGCGGTGCGGGCGGTCCCGGAGGCGGCCCGACGTGGTCCACAGATCGCCTCAGCGGTGGCGCTGACCGTCAGTGGTCTGGTGGTCGCCGGCGGCGCGCTACGCGCCGGGGTGGCACCGGTCCGGGCGGCCCTGCCCGCCTGGAACCCCGACTTGAACCAGTACCCGGGCGAGTTGGCCGCCGCCGTCGGGCCGACCACCTGGCAGCTCGCGGTCGCCGCGTTCCTGCTCACCATCGCGGCGGTGCTGGCCCTGCCCGCCGAGATCCGCCGGGAGTTCGCGGTCGCCGGCGCGGCGTTGACCGCACTCGCCGTCCCGGCCTCGTTCGGTCTCGGCTGGTCGATGGCACCCTGGCCAATGGTGATCACCGCGATCGGCATCGGGGTGATCGGGCTCTCCGCCCGCACCGGCCGAGCCGCTGTGGCGCACGCCATCGGGGCGGCAGTGGTCGGCCTGTTCGGCGCGGGCGCCAGCCTGGCCAGCCCCACCCTCACGGCCGCGGTCCTGATCACCCTGTTCGTGGCCGGCACGCTGGTCGCGCTGGCGCCCCGGATCCGGATCGCCTCGGCCGCCTCCGACACGGTCACCGCCTGGGCCGCCGGCGGCGCCGCGTTCGCGCTGCCCGGGGCGGTGGCGGCGTTCGTGGCCGCGACCATGCCCACCGACCCGACCCCCACCCCGGCGAGCCTCCGCGAGGTGACCGTCCCGGTCCTGGCGGCCAGCTTCCTGGCGGTCTGCGTAACCCTCGGCTACGCCGCCGTCGTACAGGTCTCCCAGCGCCACATCCCCGCGCCGCTGTCGGTCGGCACCGGGCTGGGCGCGTTGATGGTCACCGCCGCCGCGTTCGGGGCGCCCGGCGCGACAGTCGCCGACGCGTGGGTGGGCGCGCTCCTGCTGGTCGCGGCGGTGCTGCTCTTCCTGGCCCCCTCCATCGACGCCGGCCGTCGAGCCGACCTCACCCTCGACGGCTCGGACCTGGCCGCCGCGGCGGTCACCACCGCCCTGATCGCCACGCTGGTACGAATCGGGGCGGTACTCGCCCCGGGCGGGCAGCTGGCGGTGGCCGCCGCCCTGCTCCTGGTGGTCGCCGTGGGCGCCCGCAGCATGCCGGAGGAGTGGCGACGCGGGCCGATCCTCGGCCTCACCGTCGGCGGTGTCCTCATCGGCGTCCTCGCCGGCTGGTCGGCGGTGCGCGGTGGAGTCGGCGTGCTGGCCACCCCCGGCCCGATCTGGAGGGGTGACCTGAGCGACTGGCCGGCGGCCCCGGTCGGCGGTGCCACCTGGCAGGCGCCCGTCGCGCTGGCGCTGCTGGCCCTCGCCGCCGGCATCCTGCTTCCGCCGCCGTGGCGCTGGGACGTGTCCGGCGTGGCGGTGGTGCTCGCCACGATCGGCGCGCCTGCCGCATTCGATCTGGCCTGGTGGTCGCCGGTCCTGGTCGGCGGAATGGTCGCCACCGTGTTCGGCATGGCCGCGGTGGCCACTGAGGAGGCGCGCGCCGGGTTGTCCCGGGCCACTGTGGCCGGGGTCGTCGCGCTGCACGCCGCCGGAGCCGGACTCGTCCGCCCGTGGACCACGGCCCTGGCGCTGGGCAGCATCGCGCTGATCGGCGTGGTGGTGGCCCTGCTGGCCCGCGTCCTCGCCGGCCCACAGGTCACCGACATCGAGACCGAGGGGATGCCGCCACACCTGGCGCAGATCGGCGGCGCGGCCACCGGTGCCGCGCTGTTGGCCCTCCCCGGTGCCGTGGCGGCGCTGTCCGCCGAGTTCGAACACTCGGCGCAGGTGGTGCTGACCGCCGCGCTGGCCGCGACCAGCCTCGGCCTGGCCGCCGTGGCCGCGGTCCGCCGGCAGGTTCCGCAATATCTGCCCTGGGTCAGCGTGGCGGTGGTCGGCGGGGCCACCATCAGCGCCCTCGCCGCCATTCCCACCGGCCTCGCCGCCGGCGTCTACGCGGCCGCCGCCGCCCTGCTCGGCGTACTGGCCGAGTTGATCCGCGCGGCCACCGTGCCGCCCACCGGCGCGGCCCAGCCGGTGCGGCGCTGGGCGGTACGACTCGACGGCGCCCTACGGCGGCTGCCGGACGACCCGGAGCGACGACGGTGGCGGGTCAACCCGGCCGCGGGCGCGTTGGCCGCGGCGGCGCTTCCGACCGCTCTGGCACTCGCCTCCATCGCACCCGCGCTGGTCACCGCCCTGGTCGAGCCGCACCGCACACTGACCCGGATCTGGCAGGGCCCGCCGCCGGAGCTGCTCACCCCGCCACCGGACGTGGTCAACCCGACCCATGTGCTGACGGCGTTGCTGCTCACCGCGACCGCAGCGCTGGCCGCCACCGGCTTCAGCGGCGGGCGACGGTCCCGGGCCGTGCCGGTGGTGCTGCCCGGGGCGGCCGTCACGCTGCTGATCGCACCCCTCGCGCTGGGCCAGGGCTGGCCAGCCAGCACCGTCGCCGCGCTCTCCGTCTTCACCATCGCGATGCTTGGTCTCGCACTGACCCCACCGCCGCCGCTGGTCGAGCGGGCCCGCTCGCTGCGGCTAGCCCGGGTGCTGGTGTTCGCCATCGGGCTGGCCGGCGGCAGCGCCGGGCTCGCCGGCAGCCTGGCCGACCGGCAGATGACCCTGCTCACCCTCGGCAGCGCGGTCGGGGTGGGCGCGGTGGCGGCGCTGTTCGGCACCACCCAGCGGGCACGCATCCTCGGCTGGCTCTTCGCCTCACTCATGGCGCAGCTCTTCGTGCTCACCGCCGGCCTGGTCGCCGGGCTGGCGGCGGTCTGGTCCGCGTTCGGGGTGCTCGCCGTCGGAGCGGTCCTCCAGGTGCTCGCCGCGACCCTGCCCCGGCTGCGCCGCCCCGAGGCGCAGCGGGAAGCCTCCACTGTGGAATGGACCGGGTACGCTGCCGCGCTGATCGCGTTGGCCCTCGCCTTCGACTCGCCCCGCCACATCGCCGCCCTGCTGGCCGCCTGGGGCGCTGTCCTCGGGGTGGCGGCGACCCGACCCGGCCGTCGGCCGGTGGAACGCCGGATCCTGTTCTGGGCGGTGGTGGTCTGTGAGATCACCGCGTGGTGGATCCTGATGCGAGTCGCCGACGTGGCGCTGCCCGAGGCGTACACGCTGCCGTTCGCCGTGTTGGCCCTCCTCGTCGGAGTTCTGGAGCTGCGCCACCGACCCGACATGAGCAGTTGGGTGGCATACGGGCCGGCGCTGGTCACGGCCTTCGTGCCGACGCTGGCGATCGTGCTGGCCACCGAATCCAGCACGGTGCGGCAGATGCTGCTGCTGCTCGGCGCGGTCGCGGTGCTGATCTTCGGGTCGTCCAGTCGGCAGCAGGCGCCGGTGATCGTCGGCGCGTCGGTCACCGCGATCACGGCGATCCACGCCCTGTTCAGCCTGGGCCCGTGGCTGGCGCTGATCCCGGTGGGCATCCTGCTGCTGGTGCTCGGCGCGAGCAACGAGCGCCGCCGCCGCGCCCAGGAACGCCTACAGACCGCCCTACGCGGCATGAGATAAACCGGAGGGTCCCTGCGGCGCGGGTGAGTGGGCGCGGCGAGTGGGCCGGCCGCGTCGATCATCGAGTTGCGGTGGGGGACAAAGGGCTAATTGCACCCCCTTTTCGGGCACCATGGCTACATGATCGACGCCGGTTGAGGGCGGGGCGGGGACTAGAGCAGGGTGGCTTGGAGGGCCGCTTCCTTTGTCGCTACCAGCTTTTCCAGGTCCTGCTGGTACGTCGTCATCTTGGCGCGCAGTCCCTCGTCGGCGGCACCGAGGATCCGTACGGCGAGCAGGCCGGCGTTGCGGGCGTTGCCGATCGACACGGTGGCGACCGGGATCCCGGCCGGCATCTGCACGATGGACAGCAGCGAATCCATGCCGTCGAGGTGCTTCAGCGGCACCGGCACACCGATCACCGGCAGCGGCGTCACCGAGGCCACCATGCCGGGCAGCGCGGCGGCACCCCCCGCCCCCGCGATGATCACCTTGAGGCCCCGGTCGGCGGCGTCGCGCCCGTACTCGATCATCGCGACCGGAGTCCGGTGCGCCGAGATCACCCGGACCTCGTACGCCACGCCGAAGTCGTCCAACACCTCGGACGCGGCCCGCATGGTCGGCCAGTCCGAGTCGCTGCCCATGATCAAGCCAACCGTGCTCACTGCGGCCCTCTCCTCGTTGCCGAAACCGTCACTCACTCGTGGCCCTCGCGCAGCCAGCGCGCGGCCCGCGCGGCCCGGGCCCGCAGGTCGTCCAGGTCGTCACCGAGCACCGTGACGTGCCCGATCTTGCGGCCGGGTCGCACCTGCTTGCCGTACAGGTGCACCTTGGCACCCGGCTCGGCGGCGAAGAGGTGGTGCAACCGCTCGTCGATCGACATCCCGCCCGGCTCACCGCCGAGCACGTTCGCCGACACCACCACCGGGGCGGTCAACGCGGTATCACCCATCGGGTAGTCGAGCACGGCCCGCAGGTGCTGCTCGAACTGCGAGGTCCGGGCACCCTCGATGGTCCAGTGCCCGGAGTTGTGCGGACGCATCGCCAGCTCGTTGACCACGATCGCCGGCCGGCCGGCGTCGTCGCGCACCTCGAACAGCTCGACGGCCAGCAGGCCGATCACACCGAGCGCGGTGGCCAGATCGATGGCGAGCTGCTGAGCGGAGACCGCCAGCTCCTCGTCCAGGCCGGGCGCCGGGGCCAGCACCTCCACGTTGATGCCGTCGCGCTGCACCGTCTCGACCACCGGGTACGCGGCCACCTGACCGAACGGCGAACGGGCCACCTGCACGGCCAACTCCCGCCGCAGCGGCACCCGCTCCTCGACGATCAGCCGGGTGCCGCCAGCGAGCAGCGTGGTCGCCAACTCGGTGGCCTGCGCGGCGTCGTCGACCATCCAGACGCCCCGGCCGTCGTACCCACCCCGGGCCGCCTTGAGCACCACCGGCCAGCCGACCTGCTCGCCGAAGCCGACCAGGTCGGCGGGCTCCCCGACCGGCCGCCAGGCCGGGTTGGGCGCACCCAGCTCGGTCAGGCGTTCCCGCATGACCTGCTTGTCCTGGGCGTGCAACAGCGCGTCCGCCGGCGGGTAGAGAGCCACCCCTTCCGCCGCCAGCGTGCGGATGTGCTCGGAAGGCACGTGCTCGTGGTCGAAGGTGACGACGTCGCAGCCCTTGGCGAAGGTACGCAGGGCGGCCAGGTCGGTGTGGTCGCCGTACTGGACGTCGGCGGCGACCAGCGCCGCGCCGTCGTCGGGGGCGGTCGCGAGCACACGCAGTGACTGGCCGAGGGCGATCGCGGCCTGGTGGGTCATCCGGGCCAACTGGCCGCCACCCACCATGCCGACAACTGGCAGACCGGTACGGGAATCCATAGCGCGGCCAGCCTATCCGGGCCGCCGACGGGCCCACCGGGAGGGCTGGCGACCCGCCTCGGAAGCGCTGGCGGGACCACCCGACGGGCGGCGCGGGCGACTACCGGGCGTGGCCGTGCGCTCAGCCCAGCTCGGCTACCAGGTCCTCGACCGAGGTGACCGGCCGCTGGCAGACGAAACCCCGGCAGACGTACGCGGCGGACCGCCCCTCGACCAGCGGGCGGTCGGCGAGCAGCGGCACACCCGGCTGGTCCGGACGCCCCGCGACGACCACAGCTCCGGGCGGGGCGTGCCGGCGGGCGGCGGCCACCAGGGGGTCGCCGGCCGGGTCGTCGGTGACCACGGCGATCTCGTACGGCCCGGAGAGCAACGCCTCGCCGACCATTGCCGCGTACCCGGTGAACCGGGGGTGCTTACCGACGATCGGCGCGACAGTGCCGAGGGCCGCTTCGGCTGCTTCCCGGTAGCGCGTCTCCCCGGTCAGCGCCGAGTACGCCACCAGCCCGGCGATCAACGCCGACCGGCCGGACGGGGTGGCGTTGTCGGTCGGGTCGGCCGGCCGGGCGACGAGCCGCTCCGCGTCGTCGGCGGTGTCGTAGAAGGCGCCACCGGGCGCGGCGAAATGCGCCAGGGCGGTGTCCAGCAGCTCGCCGGCCAGTGTGAGCCAGCGGCCCTCCCCGGTGAGCTGGTGCAACGCGCAGAAGGCCTCGGCCACACAGCCGTAGTCCTCCAGGACACCAGCCGGCTCGCCGACCTTGCCGTCCCGGGAGACCCGGCGCAGCCGGCCGTCCACCAGGTGCACGGTGGCCAGGTGCTCGGCGGCCTGGCGCATCGCACCGTCGGCGACGATGGTGACGCCGTCCATCAGGTTGGCGTCCGAGTCCTGCGGGGACGCGTAGACGGCGGCGACCTGCTGGAACTCGGCGATGGCGGTGATCGCCAGGCCGTTCCAGGCGGCCACCACCTTGTCGTCGAGGGCCGGCTGCGGGCGGGTGTCCCGGGCGGCGAGCAGCCGCCCGACCACCTGCTGCCAGCGGGCGCGTACCTCGGGCGCGGCATCGTCCACGTCGCGGGCGAGCTTGAGCACGCTCATGCTGTGTTCGAAGGTGCCCTCGTCCGTGACGGTGAACAGGTCGGCGGCGAACCGGCCGTCCTCCTCGCCCAACGCCTCGACGAGTTGGGCGGGCGTCCAGGCGTAGGTGAGCCCCTCGACGCCCTCGGTGTCGGCGTCCAGTGCGGACGCGAATCCCTGCCCCGGCCGGTGCAGCTCGTCGGCGAGGAACCGGGCGGTGTCCCGGGCCACCCGGCGGGCCAGCGGGTCACCGGTGAGTCGCCACAGCTGGGTGTAGACCCGCAGCAGCAGCGCGTTGTCGTAGAGCATCTTCTCGAAGTGCGGCACCGTCCAGTGCGCGTCCACCGAATAGCGGGCGAAGCCGCCCGCGAGCTGGTCGTAGATGCCGCCCCGGGCCATCGCCTCGGCGGTGTGCCGGGTGATCTCCAGGCTGCCGGAATCACCGGTGCGCTGGTGGTGGCGCAGCAGGAAGAGCAGGTTCATGTGCGGCGGGAACTTCGGGGCGCCACCGAACCCGCCGTTCGTGGCGTCGTACTCGCTGGCCAGCTTGGCGGCCGCCGCGTCGAGCAGCGGGCCGTCCAGCGGCGCGGTGGGGCCACCCACGGCCTGCGCGCCGCCGATCGCCTCGACCACGGCGGCGCCCTGGCCCAGCACCGCCTCGCGCTGCTCACGCCAGGCGGTGGCGACCGACTGGAGCAGCTGGACGAAGTTGGGTCGCGGGAAGTAGGTGCCGCAGAAGAACGGGGTGCCGTCCGGTGTGGCGAAGACAGTCATCGGCCAACCGCCCTGGCCGGTCATCGCCTGGGTGGCGGTCATGTAGACCGCGTCCACGTCCGGGCGCTCCTCACGATCCACCTTGATCGACACGAAGTTGTCGTTCATCAGGGCGCCGACCTGCGCGTTCTCGAACGACTCGTGTGCCATGACGTGGCACCAGTGGCAGGCCGCGTAGCCCACCGAGATGAGCACCGGAACGTCCCGCCGCTTCGCCTCGGCGAACGCCTCGTCCGACCAGGGCCACCAGTCGACCGGGTTGTCGGCGTGCTGGAGCAGGTACGGACTTGTGGCGTCGGCGAGTCGGTTCACCTGACGACCATAGCCAGCCCCGGCGCGGACCGCGCGGGCTCCACCCGGACGGTCAGGACGCGCCGTCGGCGCGGAGCCGGAACACGTTCGACTCTGCCGAGTCGCGCAGCGACCCCAGCACCGCGCCGATCTTGTCCGCCGGCATCGGCTTGAAGAAGTGGTATCCCTGCGCGGAGGTGCAACCCAACTCGGCCAGGGCCATCCGCTGCTCGGCTGTCTCCACCCCTTCGGCGACCACCCGCAACCCCAACTCGTGAGCGAGGCCGACGGTCGTCCGGACGATCGCGGCGGCCTCCGGCGAGTCGGCCATCCGGATGACGAAGGAGCGGTCCACCTTCAACTCGTCCACAGCGATCCGGGTGAGGAAGGTCAGCGACGAGAAGCCGGTGCCGAAGTCGTCGACAGCGAGCTGCACGCCCATCGACCGGAGCGTCGCCAGCACCTCGTCGATGACCTCCAGCTCGCTCATCACCACCGTCTCGGTGATCTCCAGAACGAGCCGGTGCGGCGGCACCTGGTGGCGGCGCAACGCGTCGGCGATCTCCGCCGGCAACCGGGGGTCGAGCAGGCTGCGTGCCGAGAGGTTGACCGAGATCGGGACGTCCAGCCCCTCACGGGCCCAACTGGCGGCCACGCTGAGCGCCTTGTTCAGCACGTAGCGGGTGAAGGCGCCGAGCTGCTCGCTGTTCTCCACCGGCCGGATGAAGTCGGCCGGGTTCAGCCACCCACGCCGGGGGTGCTGCCAACGGATCAGCGCCTCCACCCCGGTGGGCGCGCCAGTGGCCAGGTCGACAGCCGGCTGCAACGCCAGCACCAGCTGATCGTCGACCTTCAACGCCTCACGCAGCTCGGCGAGCAGGGCGAGCTGGTCGGTGCTGGCCGCGTCGCGCGCGCCGTCGTACGCGGCGACGTTGCCGCCGCCCTCCTTGGCCTGGTACATCGCGATGTCGGCCCGACGCAGCAGCTCGGTCAGGTCCGCGGTGCCCGCGGCGGCCACCACCACCCCGACCGAGACCTCGATGGACATCCGTACGCCGGCCACCTCGGTCGGCGCGGCCAGCCGCTCGGCGATCTCGCGGGCCTGACGCAACGCGTGGGCCATCGGGGCGGCCCGGTCGCCGAGCACCGGCACCGCCGTGAGCAGCAGGGCGAACTCGTCGCCGCCGAGTCGGCCGAGCAGGTCGCCGGGGCGGACCAGCGCGTTGAGGCGGTTCGCGGTCAGCCGCAGCAGCTGGTCACCCGCCGCGTGGCCGAGGGTGTCGTTGACTTCCTTGAACTGGTTGATGTCCAACAGCAGCAGCGCCACCGGGTGGTCGTGGCTGAGCTGTCGCAGCGACTGGTCGCCCTTGCTCAGCATCGCCGCGCGGTTGGCGAGCCCGGTGAGCGGGTCGTGCACCGCCTCGTACGACGAACGGGCGGTCACCAACCGCAGCTCGTGGTGGGTCGCGGCGTCGTGCAGCGCGGCGGCGAGCGCGTCGCCGAACGCGGCCACCGCGTCATGTTCCCGGGCCGTGGGCGGGGCCGAGCGGGGGAACCGCACCCGCAGCCGACCGACCGGCGCGGCGCCGACCGACAGCGCCCGGCTCAGCTCGTGCTCGTCCGGCTCCGACTTGTCCGGTGGGCCGGTCTCCCGGTCGACCAGCTGACCGCTGGCGTCGCCCCGGTAGCGGTGCCACCGGCCGTCGGCCCGGGCCACGTCGACGTCCACCAGTTCGGCGTTGAACAGCGTCAGCGCCCCGGTGACGGCGGCGCTGGCCACGCCCCGCTCGTCGAGCTGGTTGAGGGCCGCGGTGGCCTCGGCGAAGGCACGCCAGGTGCGGCGCTCCTGATCGGAGCGCAGCCGGTAACGGTAGGTCTGCTGCAATAGCCACAGCAGCGGCGGCAGCAACAGCAACCAGCGCGGGTCGAGTTCCAGCAGAGCGACCACGACGAGGCCGACCGCCACGTTGCCGACGAACATCAGCAGCTTGCCGCGCAGCGCGGCGAGCAGCGGCGGGCCGATCGGCAGCCCGTGCCGCAGGCCCAGCGTCACGCCGCCCAGCCAGGCGGTCACCAGGAGGTACGTCACCGACCCGGCGATCACGGCGAGCGCCAGCATCGGGGTGGGTGGCGAGAGCAGCGGCCGCCCGAGCGCGGTGGTCACGGAGACGGCCAGTGCCGACGCGGCGGCCAGCGACGCGGCGATCCGGACGATCTCCAGGGCGGGGCGGCGGTCGTTGTGCAGTGACAGCATCGTCCAGGCCAGCCCGGTGCCGAGCAACGTGGCGGACGGGAGCCAGCCGGCCGGGGTCAGGTAGAGGCAGACGATCAGGGCCGCCTCGCCCCAGGTGATGCTGACCATGCCCGCGGCCGAGCGGAATCGCAGCCGGGCGAGCTGGGCGAGGGCCAGGACGGCGACGGCGATGCCGAAGCGGGCCGGACCGCCGAGGGAGTCGTCGGCCGGCAGCCGGACCGGGAGGGTCAACCCGACCGCGGCGGCGGCCAGGGCGGTCAGCGTGACGGCGGCGGTGAGCACGAGCAGCCGGCCCGGCGTGCCACGCACCCCGAGCCGATCGAACGGGTCGTCGGCCGGATCGGAGGTCATCGACCTCCCCCGTCAGCCGACCGACCGGTGTCGCGGCGGGCGGCCGGTGCTGTGCTGGTCATCGGCGCCCCCTCCCGCACACGGCTCGGGGACTTTTGGTCCCCCCGGCGGAAGGCTAAGCCAAACCGGGTGGCCGCAACAGGGGGCGACCACCCGGTTCGGCGTGATTCACGCGCGGACTACCCGTTCAGGTGCTGCTGGTGCCCATTGGGAGCGGGCGTGGATGAATCACGCCCCCCGGTCCCGTCTGTCGGATCGACGACTGCCGCATCGGCCCTGGTCGGGTCGGTCGACCCGGACTGCTGGGGGAAACGGTCCGGCAGACGGCGCAGCCGAGCGTTCATGTTGCGGATCAGCAGGATGGTCGCGGTGGCCAGCAGCAGGATGAGGAAGAGGCCCATCGGCCCGGCCAGACCACCCGTGCGGGTGTCCCCGAAGTTGTTCTCCGCGAGCACCTGGGCAGCGGTCAGCATGGCGTTCCTCCGATGTGCGGTTGGTAACCAGGGTAGCCCCGCCGGGAATCAGCGCGCGTGCGCCGTCTCCCGCACCCCGGCGAAGAGATCGGACTCGGGCAGCGGGCTGTCGACCATCGAGCGGGCCAACTCGTAGTCCTCGGTCGGCCAGGCGCTCTGCTGGAGCTCCATCGGCACGTGGAACCAGAAGCCGTCCGGGTCGACCTGGGTGGCGTGAGCGCGCAGCGCGTCATCGCGGACCGGGAAGTATTCGGCGCACTCGACCCGGGTGGTGATCCGCGGGCCCTTGTCGGGGCGATCCTCCCACCGCTTGAGCCACTCCTCGTAGGGCGATTCCAGACCGGCGGCCAGCATGCCCTCGTGCAAGGCCATGATCTTGCCCTTGGAGAAGCCGATGTCGTAGTAGAGCTTCAGCGGCTGCCAGGGCGCGCCCAGCTCCGGGTAGCGCTCCGGGTCACCGGCGGCCTCGAACGCGGCCACGCTCACGTTGTGGCACATGATGTGGTCCGGGTGCGGGTAGCCACCCTCCTCGTCGTACGTGGTCACCACGTGCGGACGGAACTCACGCATCAGCCGCACCAGCGGGCCCGCGGCGACCTCGACGTCCTGGAGGGCGAAACAGCCCTCGGGCAGCGGCGGCAGCGGATCGCCCTCGGGCAGACCCGAGTCGACGAAGCCCAGCCAGGCCTGGTCGACACCGAGGATGGCCCGGGCGGCGTCCATCTCGGCACGCCGGATCTCGCCGATGTTGGCCCACACGTCGGGGCGGTCGAGCTTGGGGTTGAGCACGCTCCCGCGCTCGCCACCGGTGCACGTCACGACCAGGACGTCCACCCCCTGAGCGACATACTTCGCCGTCGTCGCCGCGCCCTTGCTCGACTCGTCGTCCGGGTGCGCGTGCACGGCCATGAGACGCAGTTGCTCTGCCAACTTCGGCGCTCCTCGTCTGTGCCGGACGGTGGACCCGACCGGGCTCGACCGGCTGACCTGCCGGGATCTTTCCTCGCCATACCCTGTCGCCGGCCACCAGCGCCGGGCATGACCTGCCATTCCTGCCGCTGGACCGGGTGGGAGGATGGGGCTCTGTCATTCTTGCCGATGCCGCCGACAACAACGCCAGGAGATACCCGCCGGTGACCGAGACGCACGCCACAATTTCACCAGGCGCGCCGGTATTCCCGGCCGGGCGCTACGGCCGCCGTCGGGCACCGGGCGGAAAGCGCCGCCGTACGCTGCTGGCCGCGCTGGCGCTGTTGGCGCTCGTGGCCACGCTGACCGTGATCTCGGTCCGGCTCTACCGCCAGTACGGCGACCCGGTCTACGACGCCCAGGTGATCACGTACACCGACATCACGGACAAGCAGGTGCTTGTCGACTTTCGGGTGACGGTCCCGCCGGGTGGATCAGCGGTCTGCGTGCTGCGCGCCCGGGACCGTGCCGGTGCCGAGGTGGGCCGCGAACAGGTCACCGTGACCGCCGATCCCGGGGATCGGCACGTGACGAACCAGCACCGCCTGACCACCACCGCGCGGCCGTTCATCGGTGAGGTTCTGCGCTGCCGACCACCGTCCTGAGCTGCGCGAACAGCACCAGAAGCGGGGCTGGCGGGGCGCCTACCCCCGGTGTCGGATCCGGACACCGGCGGTGATGGCCGACACGCTGTGTCGTACCGCACTGGTAACTTGGTAACTCACCTGTCAGCCAGCCACGCACAACTGAGGAGAACGCCTGTGTCCACTGGCAACGAGGCGCCCGCCACCTGGCTGTCGCAGGACGCGCACGACCGCCTCCAGGCCGAGCTCGACGAGCACATCGCCAACCGTCCGGCGATCGCAGCTGAGATCAACGCTCGGCGCGAGGAGGGCGACCTCAAGGAGAACGGCGGCTACCACGCCGCCCGCGAGGAGCAGGGCAAGGCCGAGGGTCGCATCCGCTACCTGCAGGAGCTGCTGCGCACCGCGAAGGTCGGCACGGCGCCGACGGCCGACGCGGTGTCGCCGGGCATGGTGGTGACGATCTACTTCGACGACGACACCAACGACACCGAGACCTTCCTGCTCGGTTCCCGGGAGATCGCGGCCACCACCGACCTGACCGTCTACAGCCCGGAGTCCGCGCTGGGCAGGGCGATCCTGGGTGGCCGAGCCGGGCAGACCTGCACCTACACGGCGCCCAGCGGCGCCGACATCAAGGTGACAGTGGTCAGCTTCGAGCCGTTCTCCGGCTGACCGTCGCCGATCGCGCTACCCGCTACCGGCCGGGTCGACCGACGCCGGCACCCGCTGTCTCAGCACCGCGCATCCGAGGCGTGGCACCCACCGGTGTCACGCCTCGGCCGCGAAGACCACCTGGTAGCCGCTGGCCCGCAGGGCGCTGATCAGGGTGTCCGAGTGCTCGACGCCCCGGGTCTCCACCGACAGCGCCACCTCCACCTCGCCGAGGCTGAGGTGCGGGTTGGCCCGCTGGTGCTCCACGTCCACCACGTTGGCCCGGTGCTCGGCGATCTGGCTGAGCAGCGACGCGAGCTGCCCCGGCCGATCCGAACAGCGGACGGTCACCCGCAGGTAGCGACCCGCTGCGGCCAACCCGTGCTCGATCACCCGCAGCATCAGCAACGGGTCGATGTTGCCGCCGGAGAGCACCGCGACCACCGGGGTCTGCACCTCGACCACGCCAGCCAGCAGCGCGGCCACACCGACCGCCCCGGCCGGCTCGACCACCTGCTTGCCCCGCTCCAGCAGCATCAGCAGGGCCCGGGAGATGTCCTCCTCGGAGACCGTGACGATCTCGTCGACCAGCTTGCGCACGTGGTTGAAGGTGATCTCTCCCGGCCGGCCGACAGCGATGCCGTCGGCGATGGTGGAGAAGATGGGCAGCCGTACCGGTTCCCCGGCCACCAGTGAGGGCGGGAACGCCGCCGCCCCGGCCGCCTGCACGCCGATGATCCGGACGTCCGGCCGCAATGCCTTCACGGCCACCGCCATGCCCGAGATCAGACCGCCCCCACCCACCCCGGTGATGATCGTCTTCACGTCCGGGCACTGTTCGAGGATCTCCAGCGCCACAGTGCCCTGCCCGGCGATCACATCGGGGTGGTCGAACGGGTGGATCAGCACCGCCCCGGTGAGCTCGGCGTACGTGTGCGCGGCGACCAGCGACTCGTCCACGGTGTTCCCGGCCAGCTCGACCTGCGCGCCGTACCCCTTCGTGGCCGCCACCTTCGGCAGCGGCGCGTTGACCGGCATGAAGACTGTGGCGTGCGTGCCGACCAGGCCGGCGGCGAGAGCCACGCCCTGCGCGTGGTTACCCGCGCTCGCCGCGACCACGCCGCGCTCCCGCTCCGCCGCCGACAACCGGGAGATCCGCACGTACGCGCCCCGCACCTTGTACGAGCCGGCGCGCTGCACGTTCTCGCACTTGAGCCACGTCGGCCCGCCCAGTGCCGCGCTGAGCGGCCGGGAGGGCTCCAACGGGGTGGTGCGGATGACGCCAGCGAGCAACTCCCGTGCGGCCCGCACGTCGTCGAGACCGACCAGTTCCGTCATGCCCCGATCGTGCCACCCGACTCCGGAGCACTCGGCGGCGACACCGGCCTCGACTGGTGTGCCGGCGGGGTCACGGCCGGCGCGGGAACCGCCGGCAGCGGCAGACCCGCAGCGACCGACGCCTCCCCGCCCGGCCCGGAGGCCAACGGCCCGGCACCGCCGACGGGATCCCCACCCGGAACCGGCCCAGCCGGCCAGACGGGGGGAGCCGGCCAGACCGCGGCGGTCGGCCAGGCTGGCAGCGCGCGGGCGATGCGGCCTTCCTGAGCCGCGGAGATCCGCTGGATCAGCAGGTACAGCGCCACCGCGGCGATCACGCAGGCCACCGCGGGCACTGTGTTGCGCAGAAGAGAGTCGCGGTAGTAGTCGCTGTACGCCTGGTAGTCGCCGTCGGTCAATGGTGTCTCCGGCAGACTGTCGTACGCCCGGGTGTCGAGGCGACTGACCACCCGCTCGCCGACGCTGAAGACCAGCCAGGCACTCCACCAGACGGCCACCAGGGTCGGGGTGAACCGCCGCCAGAGGCTGTCGCGGGCCACGTTGGCGACAACCCGGGCCGGCACCACGAGATTGGCGAAGGGCACCAGCCAACCGGCGATCGCCCAACCCGTACCGAGCGTCGGCAGGGCACCCGGGAACGCCTCGATGTTCTTCCGCGCCCGCCAGGTCCAAATGATCGTTAGTACGGCGGCGGTGAGGTACGCGACCACCATGGGCAGCGACAGCACCACCTGCACGATCACCGCAGCGAGCAGCAGCTCATGCTCGTTGTCGACGCGGGCCTGCCGAGCCAGGGCCATTCCCACCAGCGGCGAGAGCGCCACTGCCAGGTAGAGCACGGCGGTCGCGCCGACCGCGATGCGGACGGCCAGACCGATCCCGCGGACCCGATAGGTCGGCAGCCCCGGCGTGACGGCGGGCTGGCCGAGCGGTGTGTGGCAACGCTGGCATTCGTGGTGCTCGGGGGACGTGGCGTCCCCGCAGGTCTGGCAGCGCATAGGTGTTCCCCGGGTCCGCGCGACGATGCGCGCACACCCTAGACGATCATGCGGTGGCCGGTGACCCTGTGCCGACGCGGGGATAGCCGGGGGCGTGGCGCGTCCACGGGGCGGCCATCTCGAACTGACCGGCCACACCGAGCAGCAGCAGTTCCGAGCCGGGCGGACCGACCAGTTGCACGGCGACCGGCAGGCCGTCCGGGCGGCGACCGACCGGCACGACGACCGCCGGCAGGCCGGCGATGTTCCAGGGCGCGGCGTACGGGGCGTACCGGATGTTGGCTGTCATGTTCGCCCGCCAGGAGCGCTCCGACCAGCGAGCCGCCTCCGGTGGCGCGCTGGCCAGCGCCGGGGTGAGCAGCAGGTCGACCGCGTGGTCGGTGAAGAAGTCGACCGACCGTTGCCGCCAGGCGGCCCGGTCCGCCTCCCGCACGTAGCCGCGACGCTGCGCCCACTCGCCCAACGCGACGTGCCGCCGGGTACGCCGTTGCAGCCCACGCCGGTCCATACCGGAGGCCCGGACGTCGGCGGCGGCTGCGGCGAACCAGGTGGCGATGCCCTGGAGGCCGAGCGCGGTCGGGTAGACCGGATCGGCCGGCACCGTGTCGTGCCCGGCAGTGGCGAGGAGCCGACCGGCGGCGGCGACCGCGTCCCGGTTGGGGGCGTCCGGTGCGACACCGCGCACCGGGGAGCGCAGCGAGACACCCACCCGCAGCCGCTGCGGGGGGACCAGCTTCTCGGGACGCCGGCCGGCGAGCACCGAGAAGCCGACCGCCGCGTCGGCGACAGTGCTGGTCAACATGCCGTGCTCGGTGAGGCCGAACCAGTCGTCCGCCCCGAGTTGGCAGGGGACCACGCCCCGACCGGGCTTGAGCCCGACGAGTCCGCAGCAGGCAGCGGGAATCCGGATCGAGCCGAGACCGTCGTTGGCGTGCGCGATCGGCACCAGCCCGGCGGCGACCGCCGCGGCGGCACCACCCGAGGACCCACCGGGGGTACGCGTGCTGTCCCACGGGTTACGGGTCACCGCGCTGTCGTCGTCGGTCAGTGCCCACAGCCCCAGCTCCGGCATCCGGGTCACGCCGAGGATCACCGCCCCGGCGCCACGTAACCGACGCACCACCTCGTGGTCGGCCTCCGCCACGTCGGTGCGGGCGGCGGCCGACCCGTTCCAGGTGGGCAGGCCGGCGACCGGGGTGTTCTCCTTGACCGCCACCGGAACCCCGGCCAGCGGCAAGTTGGCCAGGTCCTCCTGCTCGTCGACCTTCTCCGCCTCGGTGATCGCCTCACCGCCGCGAACGGCGCGGAACGCGGCCAGCTCACGGTCGGCTCGGGAGATGTACTCGAGGTGGTCGGCGACGACCTGGGTCGCCGAAACGTCACCTCGGCGTACGCCCCGGGCGATCTGCTTGGCGGTCGCTCCGACCCAGGTCGCCATGATGTCCTGCACGGCCATCCTCCCCCAGCGGTCAGCCCAGCGCCTGCTCCAGATCGGCGAGTAGGTCGTCGACCGTCTCGATGCCGACAGACAGTCGCACGAGATCGCCGGGAACTTCAAGCGGCGAGCCGGCAGCACTTGCGTGTGTCATCCGACCCGGGTGCTCGATCAGGGATTCCACACCGCCCAGCGACTCGGCGAGCACGAAGAGCTTGGCCCGGTTGCAGATGTCCACGGCGTGGTCCTCACCACCGGCGGCACGGAACGAGATCATGCCGCCGAACCGGCGCATCTGCTTGGCGGCCACCTCGTGACCGGGGTGCGAAGGCAGCCCCGGATAGATCACCTGGGCGACCTTGGCGTGCCCGTCGAGGTACGCGGCGAGCCGCTCGGCGTTGTCGCAGTGCCGGTCCATGCGTACCCCGAGGGTCTTGATGCCGCGCAGGGTGAGCCAGGCGTCGAACGGGCCGTTGATCGCGCCCATCGCGTTCTGGTGGTAGCGCAACTCCTCGCCGAGCCCGGCGTCGGCGACGACGAGCGCGCCACCGACCACGTCGGAGTGCCCGCCGATGTACTTGGTGGTGGAGTGCACCACCACGTCCGCGCCGAAGGCGATCGGCTGCTGGAGGTACGGCGAGGCGAAGGTGTTGTCCACCACCAGCAGGGCGCCCGCGTCGTGTGCCACGGCGGCCAGGGCGGCGATGTCGGCGATGCCGAGCAGCGGGTTGGTCGGCGTCTCCACCCAGACGATCTTCGTGCGGCCGGGCTGCACGGCCGCCCGGATCGAGGCCGGGTCGGAGACCTTGGCGGGGCTGAACTCCAGGCCCCAGCGCTGGGCGACCCGGGCGAAGAGCCGGTACGTGCCGCCGTACGCGTCGTCCGGGATCACCACGTGGTCGCCGGGCTGGCACACGGCCCGCAGCAGGGTGTCCTCGGCCGCCAGGCCGCTGGCGAAGGCGAGCCCCACCGGCCCGCCCTCCAGCGCTGCCAGGCACTCCTGGAGCGCGTCACGGGTCGGGTTGCCGGAGCGGCTGTACTCGTAGCCGAGGCGAGGTGCACCGACGGCGTCCTGGGCGTACGTGCTGGTCTGGTAGATCGGTGGGATCACCGCGCCGGTGCGGGCCTCGGGGTCCTGACCGGCGTGGATGGCGAGCGTCTCGAAGCCGTGACTCATTCTGGTGAGGCTAGTGCCCCGTCCCGAGGGCTGGAACGGAACCCGTGCTCCCGGGCGGGAGCCGTACCGTCCGGGGCCGCCGGCATAGCCTGGCCCGATGAGCGGTTGCGTGTTCTGCGGGATCGTGGCGGGCGAGGTGCCGGCGTTCCGGGTGGCCGACACCCCGGACGGGGTGGCGTTCCTGGACACCCGTCCGGTGTTCAAAGGGCATGTGCTGGTGGTGCCCCGGGTGCACCTGGTCACCCTGGCGGAGTTGCCGGCCGACCTGCTGCCCGGCTACTTCACCATGGTTCAGCGGATGGCGGTGGCGGTGGAGACCGCTCTCGGCGCCGGTGGGACGTTCGTGGCGATGAACAACAAGGTGTCCCAATCGGTGCCCCACCTGCACACCCACGTGGTCCCGCGTACCAAGGGCGACGGGTTGCGCGGCTTCTTCTGGCCGCGCACCCGGTACGGGGAGGACACCGAGGCCCAGACGTACGCGGACCGGATCGCGACGGCGCTCCCCGGTGGGGCCTGACTCACTGTCACGCGGGTAAGGAAGGTGAACCCTCCGGTGTTACACGCTGGGAGAGGTACGAGAGGAGATCCCCACCGTGTTTTTGCGCCGTATGAACGCCGATATGGTCTCGCCCGACCAGGCCCTGCCGGGCCGCCCGATCGCCATGCCGGTCGCCGACCGCCACGAGGTGCTGGGCACCCCGTTGAAGGGCCCGTTTCCTGAGGGCCTTCAGGTCGCGGTCTTCGGCATGGGCTGTTTCTGGGGTGCCGAGCGGCTGTTCTGGACGCTGCCCGGCGTCTACACCACCTCCGCCGGCTACGCGGGTGGCATCACCAAGAACCCGACGTACGAGGAGACGTGCTCCGGCCGGACCGGGCACGCCGAGGTCGTCCAGGTGGTGTACGACCCCAGCAAGATCAACTATGAGGACCTGCTGAAGGTCTTCTGGGAGAACCACGACCCGACCCAGGGCATGCGCCAGGGCAACGACGTGGGCACCCAGTACCGCTCGGCGATCTACACGACCACCGACGAGCAGCGGACCATCGCGGATTCGTCCCGGGACGCGTTCCAGCCGATCGTGACGCGGGCCGGCAAGGGTGAGATCACCACCGAGATCGCCCCGCTCGGCAGCTACTACTTCGCCGAGGACTACCACCAGCAGTACCTGGCGCCGACCAAGAACCCGAACGGGTACTGCAACCACGGCCCGAACGGACTGAGCTGCCCGGTCGGGGTGGCCCGAGTCGGCGGCTGACAACCGCCACCCGCACACGTGTGATGCCCGGCCACCCAGGAGGTGGCCGGGCATTCCCGTCCGGCCCTGTGATCGAAATCCGTTGCCGAGCCCGACGAGAACTCGATAACGTGGCCGTACACGTGAAAGGAGGTGGTCCAGACTTGTATAGCAATCGGACTCGTGAGGTGGCTGTCAGCTAGCCGCTGTCCTCGACAGTGATCGGCCTGCCGCGAGGCGGGCAAAAGCACCATCGTCGAGACCGTGTGGCAGCGGTGCGGCGAATCCACGACAGCCACCCGACCCCCGGGGTGCCGGCCAAGTCCAGCCGGCCCGCGCACATGCGCGGAGCGCCCCGGGGGTCGCTCCTTATCCGCGGGAGTGGCGATGTCCATGCGCGAGCTGGTGGTGCTGGGGACGGCCAGCCAGGCGCCGACCCGTCAGCGCAACCACAACGGGTACGTGCTGCGCTGGGACGACGAGGTGATCCTCTTCGACCCGGGTGAGGGCAGCCAGCGTCAGCTCCTGCACACCACTGTCACCGCCACCGACCTGACCCGGATCTGCGTCACCCACTTCCACGGCGACCACTGCCTGGGCCTGCCCGGCACCATCCAGCGACTCTCCCTGGACCGGGTGGCCCACCCGGTCGCCGTGCACTTCCCCGCCGGCGGCGCCGAATACTTCGCCCGGCTGCGGTACGCCACCTCGTTCCACGAGACCGCCGAACTGCGGGTCGAGCCCATCGAGGCCGACGGGCAGCAGATCGCCCTGCGCTGCGGCACGCTGGAGGCACGCCGGCTCCGCCACCCCATCGAGACGTACGGCTACCGGCTGGTCGAGCCGGACGGGCACCGGATGCTGCCGGAGAAGCTGGCCGCGTACGGCATCGCCGGGCCGGCAGTCGGCGAGCTGATCCGCGTCGGGCACCTGGACCTCGACGGACGCCGCGTCACCAGGGCCGAGGTGAGCGTGCCCCGGCCGGGTCAGCGGTTCGCGTTCGTGATGGACACCGGCCTCTGCGACGGCGTGTACGCCCTCGCCGAGCACGCCGACCTGCTGGTCATCGAGTCGACGTTCCTGGAGTCGGAGGCCGCGCTCGCCGCCGAGGTCGGCCACCTGACCGCGGCGCAGGCCGCCCGGGTGGCGACCGAATCCGGGGTACGCCGACTCGTGCTCACCCATTTCTCCCAGCGCTACCCCGACCCGCGACGGTTCCACGACGAGGCGCGCGCGCACTTCGACGGCGATCTGATCATCGCCGATGATCTGACCACGGTGCAGCTTCCGCCCCGCCGGGTAGCCTCGGCCGGGTGACCGTCACGCTCCGCCCCGCGACCGAAGGCGACCTGATGGCGGTGGGTGCCCTGCACCAGCGCTCCCGGGTCGCCGCGTACTCCGCCTTCCTGCCGGCCGAGGCGCTGGCCGACCCGACACCGGAGGCCATGGGGCGGTACTGGGTCGAGCGGTGGATCTGGGAGCGGGACACCCACCGGATGACAGTGGCCGAGCGGGCTGGGGCGCTGGTCGGGTTCAGCCACCTGGGCCCGGACGACGAGGACGACCCCGCCACCGGGCTGCTCAACGCGATCCACCTCGACCCGGCCGAGCAGGGCCGCGGCGTCGGCCGAACCCTGATGGTGGACGCGCTGGACGCCATGCGGGCGCAGGGCTGGCGGCGTGCCGTGCTCTGGGTACTGCGAGACAACGCCCACGCCCGCTCTTTCTACGAGCGCGGCGGCTGGACCCCCACGGGCGACGAACGAGATGAGGCAATCGGGTCGGCCCCGACCCGACAGCTCCGCTACGCCCGCGTTTTCTAACCCCGTCCCGCCCCCGTCCCGCCGTCCCCGCCCCGCCCCGCCCCTGACCCGGTCGATCAAGGACTTGTGGTGGGGGCTTTGGGCACGGCTGCCTGCTTTGCGCACCACCACAACTCCATGATCGACGTGAGCCGGGGTGAGGTGGGGTGGGGTGGGGTGAGTGGGGTGGGGTGGGGTGGGGGCTAGTGGGCGCCTAGGTGGGACAGGAGGTCTTGGCGGGTTAGTACGCCCTTGGGCTTGCCGTCGACCAGGACCAGGGCGGCGTCGGACTTCTCCAGCAGGCCCACCGCCTCGCTCACCGGCTGGCCACCACCGATCATCGGCAGCGGGTCGCCCATGTGCCGCTCGATCGTGTCGTGCAGGTGGGCCTGGCCGGTGAACAACGCGTCGAGCAGGTCCCGCTCGGCGATCGAGCCGGCGACCTCACCGGTCACCACGGGCGGCTCGGCCTTGAGCACCGGAAGCTGCGAGACGCCGTACTCGCGCATGTAGTCGATCGCGTCGCGGACGGTCTCGGTCGGGTGCACGTGCACCAGCTCGGGCAGCCCGCCCGGCTTGCTGGCCAGTGCGTCGGCCACCGTCGGCTCGGCACCGGAGTTGTCGAGGAAGCCGTACCGAGCCATCCACGAGTCGTTGAAGATCTTGGAGAGGTAGCCTCGGCCGCCGTCGGGCAGCAGCACCACCACCACGTCGTCCGGGCCGGCCCGGCGGGCGACCTCCAGGGCGGCGACCACCGCCATGCCGCAGGAACCGCCGACCAGCAGCCCCTCCTCGCGGGCCAGTCGCCGGGTCATCTCGAAGGACGCCTTGTCGGAGACCTCCACGATCTCGTCGGCGACATCCCGGTCGTACGTCTCCGGCCAGAAGTCCTCGCCGACGCCCTCCACCAGGTACGGCCGGCCGGTGCCGCCGGAGTAGACCGAGCCCTCCGGGTCGGCCCCGACGATCCGCACGCGGCCCTCGGACGCCTCCTTGAGGTACCGGCCGATGCCGGAGATGGTGCCGCCGGTGCCGACACCGGTCACGAAGTGGGTGAGCTCGCCGTCGGTCTGCTTCCACAGCTCCGGGCCGGTCGTCTCGTAGTGCGAGCGCGGGTTGGCCGGGTTGCTGTACTGGTTGGGCTTCCAGGCGCCGGGGATCTCCCGGGTCAGCCGGTCGGAGACGTTGTAGTACGAGCGCGGGTCCTCCGGCGCGACGGCGGTCGGGCAGACCACCACCTCGGCACCGTACGCCCGGAGCACGTCCTGCTTGTCCTGGCTGACCTTGTCGGGGCAGACGAAGACGCACTTGTAGCCCTTGAGCTGGGCAACCAGGGCCAACCCGACGCCGGTGTTGCCGCTGGTCGGCTCGACGATGGTGCCGCCGGGCTTGAGCAGGCCGGCGGCCTCGGCGTCCTCCACCATCCGCAGCGCGATCCGGTCCTTCACCGAGCCGCCCGGGTTGACGTACTCCACCTTGGCCAGCACTGTGGCCTGGATGCCCTCGGTGACGTTACGCAGACGCACCAGCGGGGTGTTGCCGATCATGTCGACGACGTTGTCGTAGTACTGCACTGTGTGCCCTTCGTTGCGGCGCCGGCGGTGGGCGGCCGGGAAGACGTTTGCTCACCGCCCAGCGTACGTGTCGTCAGGGCACCAGCCCTCCGGGGATGACCGAGCTGCGGCGGGCCTCCCACTCCAGGAACCGGTCGGTCTCGGCGAGCACGCTGCCGGCCAACCAGGTGACCATGACCGCGTCGTCGGCCAGCCCGAAGATCGCCAGCGGGATCTCCGGGAGCAGGTCGATCGGCGAGACGATGTACGCCGTCGCCGCGGTCATCAGGGCCAGGCGAAGGCCACCGTCGTACTCCCCCTTGGTGGTTGCTCGGATCATCCGGGGCAGCGCGGCCAACCGCGTGCCGATCGACGGCCCGTTGCGCGCCCCGGCCGCCAGGGCCCGCGCCAGGGCCGTGAACGCCGCGCTGCGCTTCAGTGTCTTACTCATCGTCGCGCTCCTCTCCGCCGGATCAGCGTGGCGGGTCGGCGCAAGTCGGCCGGCCTCTGGAACCCAGGTACCCCGTCGCGTCGGTTTCCAGGCACCCGCGTGCCGTCACGACGACAGCGGTGTGTCGGGCCAGCGCGATAATGTCGCGGTATGGGGGTGGCAGGTTCCGTCGTACCCGGTGGTGAGCGCTGGCGGCAGGCCCGGCGGTTCGTCCGGCTGGCCGCCATCGGCACCGGCGCCACTGCGGCCGCCGCGGTGGCGACCGGCGGGGTGCTGGTCGGCCAGGCCCGCCAGGCTCGACGGACCATCCCGATGGCCGAGGCGCCGCCGCCCCGCTGCGACGGGATGTACGGCGGGAAGTTCCCCGGTCCGGCGCTCACAATGGTCGTGCTCGGTGACTCGTCGGCGGCCGGCTACGGGGTGCACCGCCGTCGGGAGACGCCCGGGGCGCTGCTCGCCACCGGCCTGTCCCGTCGACTGCACCGGCCGGTGCAGTTGCACCGTTTCGCTGTGGTCGGCGCCATCTCGGTCGCGCTGCGCCACCAGGTGGAGGCGGCGCTGGAGTGCCGACCCGACATCGCGGTGATCCTCATCGGCGGCAACGACATTACCAACCGCACGCCGCGCGGCCTGGCGGTGCGCTACCTGGTAGAGGCGGTGCACACCCTGCGCGACGCGGGGTGCGAGGTGGTCGTCGGCACCTGCCCCGACCTGGGCGCGATCCGCCCGATCCAGCCACCTCTGCGCTGGCTGGCGCACCGTTGGAGCCGCCAGCTCGCGGCCGCCCAGACGGTGGCCGTGGTCGAGGCGGGCGGCTGGACTGTTTCCCTCGGTGACCTGCTCGGCCCACGGTTCGTGGCCGAGCCGACCCGGATGTTCGCCTGGGACCGGTTCCATCCCTCCGCCGAGGGGTACGCGATGGCCGCTGCCGCGCTCCTACCGACGATGCTCTCCGCCCTCGGCGCGACCCCGGAACGACGGGCCACACCGACGCGCGGCGACGGCGTACGGTCGCTGCCGGAGGCAGCGCAGGAGGCGGCTCGACACGCCGGCACGGAGGTCAGCGGCGTCCAGGTCCGGGGCCGCGACCGAGGGCCGGCCGGCCGGTGGGCGCAGCTGCGCCGACGGGCGTTCTTCGGTGTCGGCGCGGTGCCGCAGCACGGGTCCGCCTCGGACACCTCGACAGTGGAGGGACTGGCATGAACGAGCGCAGCGCGCGGAGTGTGACCGTCGGCCTCGCCGGCCGACTGGGTCGGGCGGCGGCGATCTCGCTGTTCGCCGGCACCGTCGGGGGCGCCGCCGTCCTCGCTGGTGAGGCGTTCGTGGCCCGACACCGGCGCTACGCCCAACCGGAGCTGGGCCTGGCCCTGCGCGCCACGATCGGCCGGGCGGGCGCTTCCCCGCTGCGACTGGTGCTGCTGGGCGACTCGTCGGCACTGGGCGTCGGTGTCGACCGTCTTGAAGACACCATCGGAGGGCAGTTGGCCAACCTGCTCGCCGAGGGCCCGACCGGCCGCCGGGTGCACCTGTCCAGCGTCGGTGTCTCCGGGTCCCGCTCGACGGACCTCGCCACCCAGGTGGCCCGGGCCCTGCTCGGTGAGCGGCCCGACGTGGCGTTGATCCTGATCGGCGCGAACGACGCCACCGGGTTGCGTCGACCCTCCGACGCGGCGGCCTATCTCGGCGCTGCGGTGCACCGGCTGCGGGAGGCGCGCGTCGAGGTGGTGGTGGGCACCTGCCCCGACCTCGGCGCGGTGCGTGCGATCGCGCCTCCGCTGCGCCAGGTGGTCGGCTGGTCCGGGCGCCGGGTGGCCCGCGCGCAGACCACGGCTGCGCTGGAGGCGGGCGGCTCGGTGGTCGACCTGGCCACCGAGACCGGGCCGGTGTTCCGGGCCGACGCCGGGACGCTCTGCCAGGACGGCTTCCACCCCTCCGCCGACGGCTACCGGGTGTGGGCACACGCGCTGCTGCCCGCCATCGTCGCCGCGGCGGCGGCCACGACCCGGCGCTAGATCGTCCCCGGCCAGGGTGACATTTCCCGCCGCGCCCGCTTCTTCCGCGCCATGTTACCGGCGGGTTAACGTTGGTCCATGCCGATTGAGTCGTCCCGCGACGCCGTCATCGTCGCCACCGCCCGCTCCCCCATCGGCCGGGCGCACAAGGGGTCCCTGCGCGACGTCCGTTCCGACGACCTCGCCGCGACCATCGTCCAGGCCGCGCTGGACAAGATCCCCGCTCTCGATCCGACCACTATCGACGACCTCTACCTCGGGTGCGGCCTGCCCGGCGGCGAGCAGGGCTTCAACATGGCCCGGGTGGTGTCCACCCTCCTCGGTCTGGACACTGTCCCCGGCGCCACGCTGACCCGCTACTGCGCCTCCTCGTTGCAGACCACCCGGATGGCGATGCACGCGATCCGGGCCGGCGAGGGCGACGTGTTCGTCTCCGCCGGGGTGGAGATGGTCTCCCGCTACGCCCGGGGCAGCTCCGACGGGCTGCCGCCCGAGGCGCAGGCAGTGGTCGGTGGCGGCTGGGAGAACCCCCGCTTCGGGTCGGCCGGCGAGCGCTCGAAGCGCCGCGCGCAGGGCGGCGCCGAGGTGTGGACCGACCCGCGTGAGGCCGGCGAGCTGCCCGACATCTACCTGACCATGGGGCAGACCGCGGAGAACCTGGCCCAGGTGCACGACGTCACCCGCGCCGACATGGACGAGTTCGGCGTACGCAGCCAGAACCTCGCCGAGAAGGCCATCGCCGACGGTTTCTGGGCCCGGGAGATCACCCCGGTCACCACGCCGGACGGCACCGTGGTGAGCACCGACGACGGGCCCCGGGCCGGCGTCACCCTCGACGCGGTCTCCGGCCTGAAGCCGGTGTTCCGCCCGGACGGTCGGATCACCGCCGGCAACTGCTGCCCGCTCAACGACGGCGCGGCCGCCGTGGTGGTGATGAGCGCCCAGCGGGCCGAGGAGCTCGGGCTCACCCCGCTGGCCCGGATCGTCTCGACCGGTGTGACAGCCCTGTCGCCGGAGATCATGGGTCTCGGGCCGGTCGAGGCGTCCCGGCAGGCGCTGCGCCGGGCCGGCATGACCATCGACGACGTCGACCTCGTCGAGATCAACGAGGCGTTCGCCGCGCAGGTCATCCCCTCCTACCGCCAGTTGGGCATCCCGGAGGAGAAGCTGAACGTGATGGGCGGGGCCATCGCGGTCGGTCACCCCTTCGGCATGACCGGCGCCCGGATCACCGGCACCCTGCTCAACGCGCTGGAGTGGCACGACAAGACCATCGGTCTGGAGACCATGTGCGTGGGCGGTGGCCAGGGCATGGCCATGGTGCTGGAACGGCTCAGCTGAGCCGAGCTGCCCTCAGAGCGCGCTGCGGGTCGCCGTCACCTCGGCGGCGGCCCGGGTCAGCGCCTCGTCCCCCGGGTCGGCGGCCAGCAGGTCCGCCGCGACAACCCGCAACTGGTCGGGCAGGGCCAGGTCGTTGTCGAGCCGGGGCACCACCCGACGGGGCTCCCCCTCGGCGTCGGCGGCCAGGTTGGCGATCTCCTGCACCAGACGGTGCACCAGGTCGGCGCGGGACACGTTGCCGGCGGTCGCGGCCGCCGCCCACCGGGGCTGCTGCCAGTGCGCGATCTGACGGACCAGCAACTGCACGGCCTTGTCCAACTCCGCTGCGCTCATCGCCGCCGAGTCTACGGCCGACACCGACCGCGCCGGGTCGGGCCGGTCAGCGGCGCAGGTAACTGAGCAGCCGCAGCAGCTGCCAGTAGAGGAAGACCAACCCGGTGAGCAGGCCGAACGCGCTCAACCACGCGTACCGACGGGCTCGTCCGTCGCGCACCGAGCGCTCGACGAGATCGAAGTCGAGGATGAAGCTGAACGCCCCGGCGATGATGGCCACCACCGAGAAGGCGTACGGCAGCCAGCCGACATCCCCGCTGACGCTGTAGACCGCCAGGCCCGATCGCCCGGTGATCAGGTACGACACCAGGTTGACGACGCTGAGCACGGCGATGCCGAGCAGGGTGCCGATCACCAGGCGGGCCAGCCGAGGCGTCGCCCGGATCACCCGGGCCCGGTAGAGCGCCGCCATGCCGAGGAAGACGCCGAAGGTGCCGGCCACCGCCTGCACCACGATGCCCGGATAGACCTGCTCGAAGGTGCGGCTCGCCACCCCCAGCAGCAGCCCTTGGAGGATGGCGTATCCGACGATCGGCACCGGATTGGTGATCCCCCGCAACGAGATGACCAGGACCAGCGCGATCGAGGCGAGCGCGCTGCCGGCCAGCGCGGCGCCCAGCCACACCGCGTCGGGGATCACCGCCCAGGACACCGCCGCGGCCGCGCCGGTCACCAGCAGCAACCCGACGGTACGGACCACCACGTCGTCGACGGTCATCGGCTCGACGTCACGGGCGCCGAGCACCCGGGCCTCCACCCGGCCGGTCTCGTCCAGCCGGTTGAGCACCGGGTTGTTGCTGCGCACCGCCGCCTCCTTCGCCCGCGTACCTCCCGAAGTCACTCTGCCTCGGGCGGACCGGCGGCGGCGGGCAAACGGCGCGGACGACGGCGCCCGCCCCCACCGGAGTGGGGACGGGCGCCGGTCGGCAGTGCGGACGAGGTCAGTCGTCGCCCTGGAAGTAGCTCAGCAGGCGCAGGATCTCGATGTAGAGCCAGACCAGGCTGACCAGGATGCCGAACGCGGCCACCCAGGAGTAGCGCTGGGGCAGGCCCATCCGGACGCCGTCCTCGATCTCCTTGAAGCTGAGCACGAAGCTCAGCGAGGCCACCACGATGCAGACCAGGCTGAAGCCGATGGCGAGCGGGCTGCCGTCGCGCAGGCCGGTGTTGACGCCGAACAGCGCCAGCACCAGGTTGATCATCATGACGGCGAAGAGGCCGACCATCACGGCGATCATGCCCTTGACGAAAGCCGGGGTGGCCCGGATGACCTTCGCCCGGTAGAGCATCGCCATCAGGAAGAAGATGCCGAAGCTGGCCGCGGCGGCCTGGAGCACGATGCCGTCGTAGGCCGTCTCGAACGCCTTGCTGACCATGCCGACGAAAACACCCTCGACGACCGCGTACGCGATCACGAGCGCCGGGTTGGCCATCCGGGAGAACGAGATGATCAAGCCGAGGACCAGGCCGACCACCGCCGCGCCGATCCAGGCGGTACCGACCAGCGCGTCGGGCACGAGCACCCAGGCGGCCGCGGCGGTGATGCCAAGGATGCCGAGCAGAGCGACAGTCTTGACGACCACGTCGTCGACGGTCATCGGCGCCACGGTCGGCGGCGCGGCCGGGTAGTCGGCCTGGGACGGGTACTGCTGGGGAATGCCGGGCTGTCCGTACGGCCCGGCCGGGGCGTACCCGGCGGAGCGCTCCCGCTCGGCCGCTTGGCCGAGCCGGGCGAGCACCGGGTTCGAGGTCTTCACTGTCTGGCCTCCCTCAGGGGGTCGTTTGCACGTGAACGTGCCCTCCAAGAGTAAACGGCAGAGCCAAGTCCTGGAGATCACGAATGAGAATGTGTGAGTCGACCGGTGCCCGGGGCGGGGGTCGAACCCGCACGCCTTTCGGCAGCCGCTTTTAAGGCGGCCGTGTCTGCCTTTCCACCACCCGGGCGAGTGGCACCGGCGCGCCGACACGCCTGGTGCAGTGTCACCGTAGCCGGTCTACGGTGACCCGGCGTACCCCGCCGGCCTGGCCACATTAGGGTCGATGCCGTGAGCAGCGCAGCCCCCACGGCCCCCGACGCCGCCCCTGAGCAGGCATTCCGCCTCGCCGATCAGGTCAACCGCCGACCCCGGGCCACCCGGCTGCTGGCCGCCGTCCGCCGCCACCGTGCGGACCTGCTGGCCGCTCTGCTCTTCGCGGTGCTGGCCGGCTGGCTCACCCACGGGCTGTGGCCCGACCCGGGCGGCCGCATCCTGGCGCTCAACCCGGAGGACCAGGCCCTCTACGAGTGGTTCCTGGCGGTGGACGCCCGCGCGCTGCTCGGCGACTTCGACCTGCTCACCGACCGGCTCAACGCCCCCGACGGCGTCAACCTGATGGCCAACACCACGGTGATCGCCCTCGGCGTCCTCTTCGCGCCGGTCACCCTGCTGCTGGGCGCCCCGGTCACCTTCGCGCTGCTCGCCGCCGCCAACCTCGCCGGCACCGCACTCGCCTGGTACCTGCTCTTCCACCGGACGCTGCGCGTCCGCCGGGTGGCCGCCGCACTCGGCGGAGGGCTGTGCGGATTCGGACCCGGCATGGTCTCGCAGACCAACAGCCACCTGCACATGACCGCCCAGTGGCTGGTGCCGGTGATCGTCTGGCTGGTGGTCCGGCTGCTGCGGGCGGCCGACCCGGGGCCCGGCACCCCCGACGAGGCCGGCCGTACCCGAGCCACCGGCCCGAACCGCCGTCGGCTCTTCACCTCCGCGGCGGGGCTGGCCGGCGCGGTCACCGCGCAGGTCTTCATCGGCGAGGAGGTGCTCTTCCTCGCCGCGATCACGCTGCTGGTGATGGCTATCAGCTACGCCGTGGCGGACCGGGACCTCGCCCGCCGGGCACTCCCCGGGTTCGCCGGCGGGTTGGCGATCGCCGCCGGGCTCGCCCTGCTGGTGCTCGGCTATCCGCTGTGGTTCCAGTTCGCCGGGCCACAGGGAGTCGCCGACGGGATGTTCACCCCGGCCTACTTCTCCGCCGACCTGAGCAGTTGGTGGACGCTCTCCCCACTGTCGGTGGCCGGCAGCGACGAATCCGCCCGGCTGACCACCGGCCCCGCCGAGTACAACACCTTCCTCGGCTGGCCACTGCTGCTGGTCGCCGCGGTCTGCGCGATCTGGGCCGGGCGACGCCGGCTGGTTTTCGCCTGCGTCGTGGCGGGCCTGGTGATGGGGGCGCTCTCGCTCGGCCCGGAGGTGGTGCTCGGCGGCACCAGGACGGCGATCCCCGGTCCGTACGCCCTGATCGGAGGGCTGCCGGTGGTGGACGGGGCGTTGCCGATGCGGTTCGCGCTGGCGTTGCTGCCGATCGTCGCGACGCTGCTGGTGCTCGCTGTCGACCGGGCAGTGCGCAGCTCAGGTCACGCACGGCGGCTGGTGCCCCTGGCCGTCGGCGTGGCGCTGCTGCCGATCTTCCCGACGCCGCTGCCGACCGCCGGACGACCTGCCGTGCCGGAATTCATCACCGGTGGCCACTGGCGGCAGTGCGTACCGCCGGGCGGAGTGCTGGTCCCGGTGCCGCTGCCCACCCCGAAGGATCCCTGGCCGATGCGCTGGGCGACCGCCGCCGACGCCGGTTTCGGGCTGCCGGAAGGCTTCTTCATCGGCCCGTACGGAAGGGGCGGCACGGCGGCGATGGGCACCTTCAAGCAGCCCACCTCAGCGCTACTGGCCGACGTCGCCCGGCGCGGCGACCAACCGGCCATCGGCGACGAGCAGCGCCGCCAAGCCGTCCGCGACGCCGACTTCTGGGGCGCCTCCTGCGTGGCGCTTACCGACGACGCCCCCCACGCGGAAAGCCTGCGCGCAACCCTGGAGCAGCTCTACGGCCCACCCACCCGCATCGCCGACGCCTGGACGTGGCGGGTCTAGACCAACGAAGACCCCGCCGATCTTGCACTTTGCGTCCGAACAAGACGCACCAGAAGACGCATTACGACATCCGGAAGTGCAAGATCGACGGGGTCAGCGTCGGTTCTGGTCAGACGCGGGGCGCGCCTACCGGCTGGGAGGCCTCGACGAACTCCTCGCGCGGGTCGTGCAGCTGGCCCAGGGCGACCACCTCACGCTTGAGGAAGAACGCCAGGGACCAGTCCACCACCACGCGGACCTTCCGGTTGAACGACGGGATCCGGCTCATGTGGTACGTCCGGTGCATCACCCAGGCCGGCCAACCGGTCATCTTGATCCCGTACACCTGGGCCACGCCCTTGTGCAGGCCGAGGCTCGCCACGCTGCCGACGTGCTTGTGCTTGTAGTTCACCGGCTCGCGACCCCGGATCACGGCCGTGATGTTGTCGGCCATCCGGGCGGCCTGGCGCACCGCGTGCTGAGCGCTCGGCGAGCAGAAGTTGCCCGGCTCCTTGGTCAGGTCCGGTACGGCGGCGCAGTCGCCGGCGCTCCAGGCACCCTCGAGCACCTGGTCACCGTCGACCACCTGAAGCGTGGGCAGGCAGGTGATCCGGCGACGGTCGTCACGCGGGAAGTCCGTCGAGTCCAGCATCGGCGACGGCTTCACACCGGCCGTCCAGACGATCGTGTCGGAGCGGAAGCTGTCACCATCGGAGAGCTTGACCACCCCGTCGACGCAGGACTCCAGGCGGGTGTCCAGCCGGATGTCCATGTTCCGCTTCAGCAGCTGCTGCACGGTGTAGGCACCCATGTCCCGGTCGACCTCGGGCAGCACCCGCTGGGTGGCCTCGACCAGCACCCAGCGGACCTCGTCCTGCTTGAGCTCCGGGTAGTAACGCAGGGCGTCGCGAGCCATGTCCTCCATCTCGGCGAGCGCCTCGATGCCGGCGTACCCACCGCCGACGAAGGTGAAGGTCAGCGCCGAACGGCGGACGTCCGGATCCGGCGTGGCAGCCGCCACGTCGAGCCGATCCAGCACGTGGTTGCGCAGGTAGATCGCCTCGCCGATGGTCTTGAACCCGATGCCCTGCTCGTGCAGGCCCGGAATCGGCAGGGTGCGGGAGACCGAACCCGGGGCCACGATCACGTGGTCGTAGGTGATCTCCCGGGCCGGGCCGCTGATCGGCTGCACAGTGGCCACCTTGCGGTCGTGCTCGATCCGCGTGACCGTGCCGGCCACCATTTTGCACCGGCGCAACTCCCGCCGCAGCGGCACCACTGAGTGCCGCGGGGAGATGTTGCCCGCCGCCGCCTCAGGCAGGAACGGCTGATAGGTCATGTGGGGTTGGGGGTCAACCACCATGACCTCAGCCTCACGGGAGCTGAGCTTCTTCGACAGGCGCAGGGCCGCGTACAGACCGACGTGCCCGGCACCAACCACAAGGATCCGCTTCGGATTCACGTTGTCTATCATTCCCCGGCCGGCTCAGGTAATCCCGCTCGCGCCCCCCATCTGTGACGGAGCACAACCCATGTGACCTGCGTAACCCTCACTTCGCAGTGGTCACCGGCGTCGCAGCAGCCAGCCCAGCAACGCTGACAACCCCACCGCCACCAGCAGCCCCAGCACCGTCACCCACTGGTATCCGGCACCCCCACCCGTCCCCGCCGCCTGCAACAACAGCACGCCGAGCACGGCGGCACCCAACAGCACGGCGGCCGACCGCATCAACCAACGGGTGATCAACTCGGGGTCCACCATCGCGTCGTAGGGCAACAACGCGGCCAGCGCGCAGAGGGTGTGCCCCAGGTAGAGCAGGGCCGCGACGGCGAGCAGCCGCCAAAGGGCGACCGGACGGCCGTACCCGTCGGTGGCGAGCAGCCAGCCGCCGACAGTTACCAACGCCGTGAAGGTTGCCCAGACCTTGCGCGGCCCGATCGCGGGCAACAGGGCGGCCACCGCCAGGAAGAGGATCGGCCGGCCGGAAAGCACCTCCGCGGGGAACGCCAGGGCGAACCCGGCAAACACGATGACGAAGATCCCCGCCCGAACCAGCAGCGGGGCCGCACTGATGCGCGTGACCGCGTACTGCGCCGCCCGAACCCGCTCCACGAAAGCGCTCACCGCACCCGCCTTTCGTTCGCGACTGCGGGGCTCGCAAGCTCACTCCTCGCGCTCACCGGCCACCCACCCTTGGGGCCGTCGCCAACCGGGCCACGTCCCGCAACACCTGGTCCAGGCTGCCGGCGCCGGCCCAGCGCACCACAGGTACGCCGTGCTCCCGGAGCTGCCCGATCATGATCTCCCGATCCAGGCGCCACAGTCGGTACGCCACCTCGGCCCAACCCTGGTCCTTCGGCGACGCCAGGTCGGTCGGCAACGTGTCGACCGCCACCACGAACCGCCCGCCGCGGGCCAGCCGGGCGAGCATCTGCGCCGACCGTTCGTCCAACAGCGGGGTGAGCACCACCACCAACGCGTCCGAGGAGAGCAACTGCGGGCCGAAGACCTGGTCGTACGGCTCGTGCGCGGACGCGTGGACCCGGACGTCGAGCAACCACTCCAGGACGGTCAGGTACTGCCGTCGCCCGGCGGCCGGCCGGAGCCGGCGGGCGGCCGGCCCGTACTCCAGCAGCGAGACCCGATCACCTCGGTGCAGGTAGTGCTCAGCGATCGCGGCGGTGGCCCGGACGGTGGTGTCCAGCACCGAGGCGGCACCGTCCACCCCGCCGGAGCGGCCCGCCTCGGCGAGCACGTCGAGCAGCACCACCACCTCCGCGTCCCGGTCGGAGAGGGTGGCGGCCACGTGCAGCTGCCTTGCCCGCAACGAGACCCGCCAGTCGATCCGGCGCAGCCGGTCCCCCGGGGCGAAGACGCGTACGCCGGCCAACTCGCCGCCCTCACCGGGTCGGCGAGAGTGGTGCGCCCCGACCAGGCCGGCCGCGCGGGGCATCGCCTCGACCGCCTCGAACGGCTCGGTACGCGGGTACACCCGCACCCGGACCGGCTCGGTGATCACCGCGCGGGAGACCAGCAGACCGCCGGCCGTAGCGACCCGGGCACCGGCGGGGCCGATCGGGTGCCGGCCCCAGCGCAGGGCCTTGCCGGCCAACTCCAGGTCCACAGCGGCGCCGATCGGCACCGAGGTCACGAACGGCCGGTCCGCGACGGAACGGCGCCCGCCGTTGCCCTGCGCCGGCGCACCGGTCGCCGGGACGGCGCTCGGCTTCCCGGCGTCGACGACCTCGTCGCCTGCGAAGCCGGCCCGGTCGATCCGCAGCCACGGCGACACCCGGGACCGCATCACCACCAGGTCGTAGTCGACAGTGTCCGGGTTACCGACGCTCACCGCCGCCGCCACGTCACCGCCCTCGACCAGCGGCCCGCCGTCATCCTGGGTGATCCACACTTGTGGCAGCGCCGTGGGCCGCCGGCGCAGCGCGTACGCGGTGCCCAACGCGAACGGGGCGGCGAGCACGATCAGGTCCACCCGACCCAGCAGCACGCCGGCCACCAGCAGCAGGCCGGCGAGCAGCACCGCGCGGCCGAGCGCCGGGGTGGGCGCCCAGCCGGCAGCCGGTTCCGCTCCGGTGGCCGTCGGCACTGTCGGTCCGGTCATCAGTGCCGGGGCCCGCCGGCGGCGTAGCTGGGCAGCGCGCCACTGGCCGGGGCGGGAGTCGCCTCCAGCACCTCGCCCACCACGAACGCCGGGTCGACCCGGCGCAACCACATCTCCGGACGCAGGGTGATCCGGTGGGCCAGGGCGGGCGCCGCCACCGACTTGACGTCCTCCGGCACCACGTAGTCCCGTCCGCCGAACACCGCGCGGACCCGGGCCAGCAGCAACAGCGCCAACGAACCGCGAGGTGAGGCGCCGACCAGCACCGACGGGTGCTCCCGGGTGGCCGAGGTGAGCGACACGATGTAGCGGCCGATGGAGTCCTCCACCACCACGTCCTCCAGGGCGGCCTGCATGGCCCGCAGCGTCGCCGCGTCGACCACCGCCTTGATGTCCGCCTCCTCTCGGCGACGGCTCATCCGACGGCGCAGCACCTCCCACTCCTCTTCGTGCTGCGGGTAGCCGAACGAGACCCGCAGCAGGAACCGGTCCAGCTGCGCCTCGGGCAGCGGGTAGGTGCCCTCGTACTCGATGGGGTTGGCGGTGGCCAGCACGTGGAACGGCTCGTCGAGCTTGTAGGTCACACCCTCGACCGACACCTGCTTCTCCTGCATGGCCTCCAGCAGCGCGGACTGGGTCTTCGGCGGCGTCCGGTTGATCTCGTCGGCGAGGAGCAGGTTGGTGAAGACCGGGCCGGCCCGGAAGGTGAAGTCACCGTTGCGCTGGTCGTACAGGAAGGAGCCGGTGACGTCGGCGGGCAGCAGGTCGGGGGTGAACTGCAACCGACGGAAGTCCAACCCGAGGGCCTGGGCGAACGAGCGGGCGGTGAGCGTCTTACCGAGCCCCGGCAGGTCCTCCAGGAGCACGTGCCCGCCCGCGAGGATGCCGGCGAGGACCAGTTCCAACGAGTCCCGCTTGCCGACCACGACGGTGCCGACCGCGTCCAGGACCGCCCGGGCCAGGTGCCCAACCTCGGCGGGGGCAATGCTCCGGTCCACGTCGTTCATCAGATGCTCTCCAGTTCGGCGACGATCACCGCGAGGTCGCGCGGCGACGGGGTGCGGCGAGGCGGGGTCTCCAGGAACGTCCACAGGCGGTCACCCAGCAGGACGCGAGCGCGGGCGGGATCCGACTCACGGGTGACGCCGTGTTTCAGCCGCATCCGCTCGTCGGCCAGTTCACCGATCCGGGGCAGCACCGTCCCGGTGAATCGTTCGGGTCGGGTCGAGGACCAGTCCAGGGGCCATTCCCACCGGTTGATCGCGCTGCGCAGCGCGTCCCGGGCACCCCAGTTGTAGCTGCCGTCCTCCTCGCCCGTGCCGACCCGACCACCGCCGTGCGGCGGGGGCGGCGGCGCGAGCAGGGCGGTGACCCGACGGACCGCCAGCACGGCGAGCACCCCGGCGATCAGTACGGGCAGCGAGACCTGGAGGCCCACCGCGCGGAGGCCGACCAGCAGGACCGCGACCAGCGCGGCGGCCCACGCGAGCGAGCGCAGCACCGGACGCCATCGGGAGTCGCGCGCCTGCGGACCGACCGGCGCCGCCTCCTCCTCGAACGCGAGCAGATCGTCGATGCTGGTGCTGCTCATGAGGTCACCACCGCTGTGAGCTCGCCGCGCAGCCGGCCGAGCGCGGCGCGGGCCTGGTCCCGGGTGCGTTCGCCGACCGGGTGGGTGGCGTACCGGGCCTCCCGGTAGACGTGCGCGAACTCGGCCAGCACGTCGGTGCTGGCGATGGCCGGCACGCCCGCCTCGGGGTCACCCTGCAACAGTCGGCTGACCAGGTCGGTGGGGGTGTCTCCGGCGAGCTTCGGCACACCGGCCGCGGCGGCGGTCTCCTCCAGGCGTACCCAGCAGGCGATCACCGCCACCCGGGGGTCGGTGTCCCGGTCGTCGAGCTCCACCAGGCCGGCGTCGAGGGCGGCGACCACCTCGCGGGCGGTGCCCTCGGCGGTACGGCGGGCCCGCTGCGCGGGTAGTGCCCGGGTGGTGCGACGCAGCGCGCCCCGGATCAGGACCCAGCAGAGGTAGCCGAGCGCGGCGAGGATGGCCAGCCCGAGCAGGACCACCGCCACAGTGCCGACCCACTGCGGGATGTGCGCCTGGGTGGCCTCGCCGGCGTCGCGTGGCTCGATCGGGATTGACGGCGATGGCTCGACGGTCGGGTACTCGGGAACCCAGGGCACGTTGTCCGCGGCCGGCGGAATCCGGCTGGCCCCGATCGACGAGTGCGCGGACGCCAGCGCGGCACCGGCGAGCAGGGCGGCGACCGCGCCGACCGGCCACCACCGGCGGAACAGGCCGAGCACCGGCCGCAGCACACCCGGCTCGGCGGACGGTACCGGTGTGGGCGGGCGCGTTCCGTCTGTCATCGCCACCACCCCACGCGTCGTCTCAGTCCACTCCGGCCAGCTGTTTAGCCTGGCCGAAGACGTCGTCCAACATCTCTGGTGTCAACCGCCCGGTGAAGGTGTTCTGCTGACTGACGTGGTAGCAGCCCAGCAAGTCCGGAGCGTTCGTGCCGGACCAGTGTGCCCCATGACCGAACGCCGGTCGCGGGCTGGGCGGGCGCTGCCCGTACACCGCTCGGAGCACCGGCCACCACGCGGCCCAGGCGAACGCGCCCAGCGCGACCACGACCCGCAGCGTGGGCCGGATCAGTGTGACCTCGCGGTGCAGCCAGGGTGCACAGGTGTCCCGTTCCAGTGGCGTCGGCTTGTTGTCCGGAGGCGCACACCGGACGGCCGAGAAGATCCGCAGGTCGCGCAGTGTGAGCCCGTCGTCGGCGGCGACGCTGGTCGGCTGGTTGGCCAACCCGGCCCGGTGCAGCGCGGCGAACAGCACGTCACCCGACCGGTCACCGGTGAAGATCCGGCCGGTGCGGTTGCCACCGTGAGCGGCGGGTGCCAGCCCGAGGATGGCGATCCGGGCGTCACCGGTGCCGAGGCCCGGCACCGGCCGCCCCCAGTACTCCTGGTCGCGGAAGGCGGCGCGGCGGGTGCGGGCGACCTCCTCCCGCCATTGGACCAGCCGTGGGCAGGCGAAACAGTCGCTCACCGCCGCGTCGAGGTCGGCCAGGTCGGTCGCCCGCGCTGCGCGGGCGACCACCTGTGCGGGGGTACGCGTCTCAGCCAAGCTTGGCCCGGAAGAGTTCCAGGGTGCGGGCCCAGGCGCTGGCGGCGGCGCGCTGGTCGAACGCCTCCGGCCGGTCGTCGTTGAAGAAGGCGTGCGAGGTGCCCGGGTAGTCGTAGAGGTGGCAGTCGCCGCCGGCCTCCTCGATGGCCCGACGCGCGGTCTGTACGCCCTCGTTGGCCGAGGTGCCGTCCTCTTCGGAGCAGTGGATGACCGCTGCCTTGCCGGCGTAGTCGGCCCAGTCGGGGCGCATCGACTCCCAGGGCAGCACGGGATAGAAACCGGCGGTCGCGACGATCCGCTCGGAGATGGTGGCCGACCAGAGGGCCAGGCTGCCGCCGGCGCAGAAGCCCACGGCACCGACCTTACCGGTGACCTCGGGTCGCCCGGCGAGATAGTCGGCCGCGCCGGCGATGTCCTTCGCCGCCTCGTCCATCCGCATCGCCAGCAGGAGCCGCTGCGCCTCGTCCGGCTCGCTGGTCGTCTCACCGTGGTAGAAGTCCGGGGCGAGGGCGACGAAACCGGCCTCGGCGAACCGGTCCGCCACCGACCGGATGTGCGGGACCAGGCCCCACCATTCCTGAATGACGATGACGGCGGGGCTGGCCGTGCCGCTGGCGGGTATCGCGAGATACCCCTCGCTCGTGCCCCCGTTGCTGCGGTAGCTCACCATTTCGCCCATGGGCCGTCCTCCTAGCGGTCAGTCATCGTTGGCTGGTCGCCCAGTGGTCCTACGTGCCGGTAGCCTGCCACGCCACGCGGCCGTCGGGAAGACGCCGGAACAGTGGCATTCACCTCCTGTTCGCCCCCCGGTGACTCCGGGTACGCCGACGGCGGCGGGGTCTGTTCCCGCCGCCGTCGATACCGCGCTGTCGCTGCGGTCAGACCTTCTTGGTCAGGCAGAGCACGTAGCCCGTCTTGCCCGGCTCGATGCTGGAGAAGACGTACCCCTCCTCGCTCTCCTTGAAGAACTGGGTGCAGGTGGTGTCGGCCTTGGCCTGAGCCTCGCTCTGGCCGTCCAACCGACCGACCACGTTGTACGCCGCGTCGGTGGAGGTGCACTCGACGACCTTGGCGCCGTCGACCTCCTCCTGCTCGGTGCCGGTGACCTCGGGCAGCTCGGCGATGCAGTCGCCGGTCTTGGCGGCCGCGGTCTCGTCCTTGTTGAAGTAGTTGCCGATAGCCGAGACGACGCCGAACTTCAGGCCGGCGATGACGACGACGACGAGGATCGCCCCGACGATGGCGAGGGCCTTCTTCGCACCGGACTTCTCCGCCTTCGGCTCGGCCGGCTGGGGCTCGGCCGACTGCTGCCCGGCAGGCTGCTGCTGCTCGGCGGCAGGCTGCTGCTCGGCCGACTGCTGCTGCGCGGCAGGCTGCGGCTCGGCCGCTTGCGGCGTCTCGACGGCCGGCTCAGGGGTTGCGGCGTCGGGCGCGGGGGGCGGTGCGACCTGCTCTGGCACTGGGGTTCCTTCCGAGGGGTTGATGAGCAGACGACACCGTAACGATCATTGATTTACGGTGCCGTCCCGCTCGCCTCGTCCGTTCAGCTATTTCCCAGCTTCAACTGCATGATCCAGTTCACACACTGTGGTTCAGCGCGTCGGGGTGGCGGTTGGCGTTGCGCTCGGCGGCAGGCCGGTGGCCGTACCGGTCGGCAGCGGGGTACCGGTCTCCCCGGGTGTGCCGCTCGGGTCCGGCGTGCTGGCCGGGTCCGGCGTGCCGCTCGGGTCCGGCTCGCTGGTCGGCGACACAGGTGGGAGGGGCGCGCCCGGTGCGCGGGGCACGAAGGGCGCCTGGTCCGGGCAGTACGGGTACGCCCGCAGCGTCTGCTTCACATAGGCGCCGTCCAGGCAGTCCGGGTAGCCGAGCCGGATCGGGTTGCCGTTCTGGTCGAAGAGCCGGGCGTTCTCCACCAGGCGCCCCTCGCTGTCGTAGACGAAGACGTCCCGGACCCCGTCGTACGGGCTGTCGACCGAGGTCTGGTCGTAGCCGTAGTCGCCGTAACGCATCCGATCCTCGGCCTGCATCAGCGCGGCGAACGCGAAGACCACCAGCACCACGCTGGCGACCTGCACCACCGAGCGCGGCCAGCGGGTCAGCTGGGCCGAACGGCGACCGATCCAGATGGAGCCGAGCACGAAGCCGATCAGCATGATCAGGCCGGCGAGCAGCTCACCGCCGAACCTCGGTAGTAGCCCGAACTCGCCACCGGTGGTGACCACCGTGACCAGCATCGCCGCCAGATAACCGCGCAGCACCCACCAGGCCGGGCGCAACAGTCGGAGGAAGTCGCTGGCCGTCTCGTACCCCAGGGGTGGGCCGAGACGGGTGTCCATGGTGCGCAGCCGGCCGCGAACCCGGGCCATCGCGCTCGCCACCCGCTGGTCGAGGTTGCGCCCGCTGCCCGGCGCGGCGCCGGCTGCGGCGCGCAGCTCGGCGGCGTACGTCTCGGGCTCGCCCAACCGCTCGACAAGGGTGCCCTCGGACTCGGCGGCGACCTCGGTGAGGTGGTCGGCGAGATCCTCCGTCAGCTCGTCGCGTTGCCCGGGCGGTAGGTCGGCCAGAGCGGCCCGGACCCGCGCCACATAGTCGGTGATCTCCTGCTCCGCGACGGTCATGCCGCCATCCCCCGATCGTCGAGCAGACTGTCCATTGTGGTGGCGAACGAGCGCCAGAGCTTGCCGGAGCGGGTCAGCTGGTCCCGCCCCGCGGCATTGAGTGAGTAGTACTTGCGGTGCGGCCCGGATTCGCTCGGCACGACGTAGGTGGTGAGCAGGCCGGCGGCGAAGAGGCGGCGCAGGGTCCCGTAGACCGAGGCGTCACCGACCTCCTCCAGGCCGGCCTCGCGCAGCCGGCGCAGGATGTCGTATCCGTAACCGTCCTCCTCTCGGAGCACGGCCAGGACGGCCAGATCGAGCACGCCCTTCAGCAACTGTGTGGTGTCCACGCATTGCACACTACTGCGTAATGCGAAGTAGCGTCAACGAATCAGCCGCAACACGCCGGGCCGGGCTCGCGCGCGGGGCGCGAGGGTCCCAGCGCGCGGGGCGGTGATCGACTCGGTTTTCAGTAAGTCGGGGCATCCGAGGCACCCGGACAGCGCGGTTTCAATGAAGGCGAGTTGATCAAGCCCGCTAGCGCTCGCTGGCTGGCTGGAGGCTCCAGGCGATGCCGTCGAGGATGTCGTGCTCCGAGGCGACCACCGACGGCATCCCGGCCCGCTCCATGATCACGCGAAGCACCAGCGCGCCCGCGCCGATCACGTCGGCCCGGCCCGGGTGCATCACCGGGTTCGCCAGCCGCTGCGCACGGGTCTGACCCAGCAGCTCCGCGGTCACCCGGGCGACCTCGTCGTAGGACACCCGGGCGTGGTGGATGCGCTCCGGGTCGTACTCCCGCAGGCCCTGCGCCAGGGCGACCACTGTGGTGACCGACCCGGCGAGGCCGACCAGGGTGGCCGCCTCGCGACCGGGCACCACGGCGAGCGCCCGGTCCACCGCCACCGCGATGTCGGCCTGCGCCGCCGCGACCTGCTCGGGCGTCGGCGGGTCGCCGGGCAGGTGCCGCTCGGTCATCCGGACGCAGCCGATGTCCACCGAGATCGCCGACCGCACCCCGGCGGCCCGGTCACCGACCACGAACTCGGTGGAACCACCACCGATGTCGACGACCAGGAACGGCTCCTTCGCGTCGGCGGGCAGCCCGCGCACCGCGCCGGTGAACGACAGCCGGGCCTCTTCGTCGCCGCTGACCACCTCGGGCGCGACACCGAGGGTGGCCTGCACCATCTCGGTGAAGTCGGCGGCGTTGGCGGCGTCGCGGGAGGCCGAGGTGGCACACATCCGCACCCGCTGCGCACCCAGCTTCTCGATGTCGGCGGCGTACGACGCCAACGCCACCCGGGTCCGCTCGATCGCCTCCGGCGCCAGTTGGCCGGTGCGGTCCACGCCCTGCCCCAACCGGACGATCTCCATCCGCCGGGTCAGGTCGACCAGCGGCGCCTGCGGCCCGGCCGAGGCGTCGGGCAGGTCCGCGACCAGCAGTCGGATCGAGTTGGTCCCGCAGTCGATGGCCGCCACACGCGTCGTCACGGCAGCAACCTTACGGCAGGACGGGCGGCCACCCGGCGGCTTGGTTGGCAGTGGGCCACGACTCGCCCGGGTCGCCCGACGAGCCCCGCAACAACCCCGCCCCGAGGCCGGTCAGGTGATGTCGGACCGCGCCGCCCTCCCGGTCGCTCGTCACCAGACCGGCGGTCCGCAGTGCGCGGGCGTGCTCCGAGGCCGAGGAGAGACTGATCCCGACCGCCCGGGACAACACTGTGGTGGTCAACCCACCGTCGGCCGCCAGTCGGCGCAGCACCAGCGCCCGGGTGACGCCGAGCAGCCGACCGAGGGCATCGTCGTCAGCGGGAGGCCTCCCCGCGGGCATCACCACCGGGTAGACGAGCAGGATCGGGTAACCCGGCTCGACCAGCACCCGGGGCCGCGGCCCGGCCAACGGGGAGGGCAGCAGGATGAGCCCGTGGCCGGTGCCGGGAAGATCGCCGTCCCACCACGTCCGTATCTCCAGCACCGGCTCCCGCCACCGGATTCCCGGATGCAGACCGGCGAAGAGGCTGGCCAGGCCATGCTGCGCCAGCCGCTGGCTGGCAGCCGTCACCTGCTGACGGTACGCGGACACCAGCTCGACCCAGTGCGGTTCGAGCACCGCGTCGAACCAGGTCCGCACGGCGCCGCCGAACAGGTCCAGCACCTCCGGATCGGCCGCCGCGAACCGCCGCCGCAGCGGGCTGGCCGACGTGTCCGCGTACGCCAGGGTGACCTCGGCGCGGACCCGCCGCGCCGGGGTGGCCCGAATCGCCTCCAGACCGGCCTGCACCGACTCCAGGCCGTCGAAGGGCGTGACGAAGTCCGGCAGGCGCCCCCGGTCGGGCAGCAGGTGCCGCAGGACCGCGGTGGCAGCCTGGGCGGCAGCCGTGCCCTCGGCCGCCGCCGCCCGCTCGGCCAATGTCGGCGCCATCGCCGCGACAGTGGGATCGCGCAGCCACTGACCGGCCAGCAGCGCGATCCCGACCGGATGGAGCCGATCGGCGAACCGCACCCGGCACAGGTCGGCCGACCCGAGCTGGAGGCGAAGCATGGCAACAGCCTGCCTGCCTTCGGCCAGGACCGAAAGGGTTGATCCACACCTGATTGATCTCCAGTGTGGACGTCGGGGTCGACGGGGGGTGACCGGCGTGCGGCGAACGTTGGCAGTGTTGACGGGGCTCTGCCTCATCGTCGTGGCCGCAGCTTGTGGTGAGCGGGGGCAACCCTCGTCGGCCCCGCCAGCCACACCGTCCGCGTCGAGCGAACGACCGGCGGCCGGCGACCACCAGCTCACTCTGAAGCACAACGGGCTCGACCGCACCTACCTGCTGCACGCGCCGCCCGGGTATGACCCGGCCAGACCCTCCGCGCTGGTCATCGCGCTGCACTTCTATCCCGGCACCGGTTCCTCGATGTGGGAGTTGGCGGGCCTGGACGCCAAGGCCGACAAGGACAACGCGCTGGTCGCCTACCCCGATGGGCAGGGCGGCGGTTTCAACGCGCTGATCTGCTGCGGCAGCGCGGACGACGTCGGCTTCCTCAACGCCCTCACCGACCATCTGGTGCAGACCTGGCACGCCGACCCGAACCGGGTGTTCCTCACCGGCATCTCGAATGGCGGCGACATGAGCTTCCGAGCTGCGGTGGAGAGCACTGGCACGTTCGCCGCGATCGGGGTGGTCAGCGGTGGTTACAGCGGAAAGTTGACCACGGCCGACAGTTACGTGCCGAAGAGCCCGGTCTCCGTGATCACCTTCATCGGCGGCCAGGACCGGTACGCCTCGACCTTCCAGGACGGAATGCGGACCTGGCAGCAGCGGCTCAACTGCCGGCCGAGCCCGAAGGCGTCCGGGGTGCCGGGTGTGACGCACACGGTGGCGGGCTGCGCGGACGGCAGCGAGGTCAGCGTCTACACGATCGCCGGCATGGGCCACAGCTGGCCGGGAGCGACGACGGGCCAACTCGCCGCGTCCTCCGCGGGGCTGTCCGCCACCGACCTGATGTGGGAGTTCTTCACCGCTCACCCCCGCAAGGCCTGATTACAGGCGCAGCAGCATCCGGGTGTTGCCCAGCGTGTTCGGCTTGACCCGCTCCAGGTCCAGGAACTGCGCGACACCCTCGTCGTACGAGCGCAGCAGCTGCTCGTAGACCGGCTGCGGCACCGGAGCGCCGTCGATCTCGCGGAAACCGAACGAGCCGAAGAACCGGGTCTCGAAGGTGAGTACGAAGATCCGCGCCACGCCCAACTCCCGGGCCGCGTCGATCAGCTCACCGACCAGCCGGTGACCGATGCGCTGGCCCTGGCAGGACGGGTCCACCGCCACCGTGCGGATCTCGGCCAGGTCCTCCCACATGACGTGCAGTGCTCCGCAGCCCACCACGACGTCGTCCTCGGCCCGGACCGCGACCCGGAACTCCTGCACGTCCTCGAAGAGGGTGACGGTGGCCTTGCTCAGCAGCCGCCGGTCATCGGTGTAGGTGTCGACGAGTCGCCGGATGCTCCACACGTCCCCGGTGCGGGCCCGCCGCACGAGGATCTGACTCTCGGGTGCCGAGGACCCGATGTGCGCGCTCATTCGCCCGCCGGCACGTCCACGCACGGCCCCGCCGCCCACCAGCGCTCGACCAGCTCCAACGTCTCGTCGCCGAACGGGTTCACCCCGGGGCCCGCGCCCAGCGCGTGGCCCAGGTGCACATGCAGACACTTCACACGGCCCGGCATCCCGCCGGCCGAGATGCCGGCGATTTCCGGAACCTCACCGATCGCCTCCCGGCGGGTGAGGTAGTCCTCGTGCGCGGCACGGTAGTGGGCGGCCAACTCCGGGTCCGTCGTCAGCCGGTCCGCCATTTCCTTCATCAGCCCCGCCGACTCCAGTCGGCTGCACGCCGCGGTGGCCCGGGGGCAGGTCAGGTAGTAGAGCGTCGGAAACGGGGTGCCGTCGGCGAGGCGGGGGGTCGTCTCCACCACGTCGGGAAGGCCACACGGGCACCGATGGGCCACCGCGCGGGTGCCCCGGGGCGTCCGGCCGAGCTGCGCGGCCACCGCGGCCAGGTCGGCCTCGGTGGCAGGCTCGCGCTGCGGCAGGGGAACGGAATCCGCCGCCGGCTCCGACGGTGGTACGACAGTCACGGTGCCCATCTCTCCTGGTGTGCTGGTCGGTGGATCACTGGCCCGGCTGCTGACTGTCGGCAGCCCGCACGCTCGACCAGAGCGTGTCGTACCAGGTCACAGGCCCGGCCGGCGGGGCCGAACCGGCCGACTTCCCGGCGTCCCGGGCGGCGCCCTCCGGGTCGTGCAGCACCACCATCATCTTCTCCCCGGGCCGGCCCATGAAGAAACGCTCCCGGGCCTGCGTCTTGATGTACTCGGGGTCTTTCCAGTTGGCGGCCTCGGCGGCGAGCTTGGCGATCTCCCGCTCCTGCACCGCCTGGGCCGCCTCCATCCGCTCGATGTCGGCCTGCTGGTCCAGGTAGACCCGGACCGGGTAGGTGTAGGCCAGAGCGAGCGCGATCAGGACCGCGAACAGCACTGTGGCCCGACCGGTGAAGCGACGGGGGTTGGGTGCGGCGAGCCGCTTCACTGCACCAGCGGCGGCGGTACGCCGAGCGGCGGCGGGACGATTCGCGGAGCGCACGCCTTCGGCGCCCCGGGCAGCACCCGGCGCGCGACCGGCGGCGCGCGGCTCGGCGCGTACGCCGGCCTCCCGGACCGATCCCCGCGTGGCGCGCCCGCCGCCCGGCCGACCGGACTGACCCGGCCGGCGGGCGGGACGCTGACCACCCGGTGTGCGGCGCTGCTGCATCGTCACACCCCTCCCCCGAGGCTTCGTGCGTCTCAGGCCGAACGGTAGCGCGGGAACGCGCCAGCGCCGGCGTAGCGCGCCGCGTCGGCCAGCTCCTCCTCGATCCGGAGCAGCTGGTTGTACTTGGCGACACGGTCCGAACGGGCCGGGGCGCCGGTCTTGATCTGGCCGCAGCCGGTGGCAACCGCCAGGTCGGCGATGGTGGTGTCCTCGGTCTCGCCGGAGCGGTGGCTCATCATGCACTTGAAGCCGGCCCGGTGGGCCAGGTCCACCGCGTCCAGGGTCTCGGTCAGCGAGCCGATCTGGTTGACCTTGACGAGAACCGCGTTCGCCGACTTTTCCGCGATGCCGCGGGCGATGCGCTGCGGGTTGGTCACGAACAGGTCGTCACCGACGATCTGCACCCGGTCGCCGATCGAGGCGGTCAGCGTCTGCCAGCCGCTCCAGTCGTCCTCGGCCAGCGGGTCCTCGATCGACACGATCGGGTACTCGTCGGCCAGCTTCGTGTAGTAGGTGCTCATGTCCTCGGCGGACTTCGCGGCGCCCTCGAACGTGTAGGTGCCGTTGTCGAAGAACTCCGTGGCGGCCACGTCGAGCGCGAACACGATGTCGCTGCCGAGCCGGTAACCGGCCTTCTCGACAGCCTCGGCGATCAGGTCCAGGGCCGCCGCGTTCGTCGGCAGGTTCGGCGCGAAGCCACCCTCGTCGCCGAGCCCGGTGGAGAGGCCCTTCTTCTTCAGCACCGACTTCAGCGCGTGGTAGACCTCCGCGCCCGAGCGCAGCGCCTCACGGAAGGTGGGCGCGCCGATCGGCGCGATCATGAACTCCTGGATGTCGACGTTCGAGTCGGCGTGCGCGCCACCGTTGAGGATGTTCATCATCGGCACGGGCAGGAGGTGCGCGTTCGGACCGCCCAGGTAGCGGAAGAGGCTCAGCTCGGCGCTGCCGGCAGCGGCCTTCGCCACGGCCAGGGAGACCCCGAGGATGGCGTTCGCGCCCAGCTCCGACTTGCTCTCCGTGCCGTCGATGTCGAGCATCTTCTGGTCGATCAGCCGCTGCTCGCTGGCCTCGTACCCGATGATCTGGTCGACGATCTTGTCTTCGACGTTGGAGACCGCCTTCTCCACGCCCTTGCCCTGGTAGCGGTCGGCGTCACCGTCGCGCAGCTCGATCGCCTCGAAGGCGCCGGTGGAGGCGCCGGACGGCACGGCGGCGCGGGCTACCGTGCCGTCGTCCAGACCGACCTCGACCTCGACCGTCGGGTTGCCCCGCGAGTCGAGAATCTCCCTGGCGACGATTCCCTCGATGGTTGCCACTAAGTCGCTCCTCGTTGTTGTGATCACGTCCGTGGGTGGGCCGCGACGGTGCGGCTGAGGCAGGTGTTGAACGCAGCGTATCGGGCGACGCGAACGGGCACGGCGTCGCCCGCGCACCCGGGTCACCCCGCACTGACGGACATTCCCGGATTTCCGGGCGTCAACCGGCAACGGGTTTGCGCTGCACGGACCAGATCCACCAGGCTGGTCGCCATGCCCGCCGCCTCGACCACCCTCCGCATGCTCGCCGTGTCGGTCATCGCGTCGCTCACGGTCACCGGCTGTCAGACATTCGAGGACGCCGGAGTCGCCATGGGCCGCTCGGAACTCGTCAACGACCTCGCCGCCCGGCTCGATCGGGCACTGGAGTTGACCTACTCGGCCGACTACCAGTTGCCCGGCGGCCAGCGCGCCGCGATCGTGCAGGCGCAGGACCCGGCGCGATCCACGTACACCTATCCGGGCGGGCAACTCACCGTCACCCCGGAGGCCATCACCCGGTGCACGACGACCGGCGCCCGCCCGCAGTGCACGCTGATCACCCCGCCCACCCCGGGCAGCAAGCCCACGGTGACGCTGTTCGGCGAGGCCAACCAGCAGGGCCTCGTCACGCCGCCGGTGGTGGTCGGGCTGCTCACCGCCGCCGCGCTCGACCCACAGGCGGTCATCAAGCAGAGTGACACCACGGTCGCGGGGCACCACGCCGCCTGCGTCGCGGTGCAGAGCTCGTCGTCCGGCGACTTCACCGCCTGCGTGACCACCGAGGGCGTGCTCGGCAGCTTCACCGGGCCGGTCGACGGCAAGCCGATGGAGCTGGCACTGAGCAACTACTCCGCGACCGTCGACGAGGGCGCGTTCGGACCGCCCGCCGGCGCCGCCGTCGTCGACCGCCGCCCCGGCGGCTCGTGACCGACCCGCCGGCCGCGCCGCCCGGCAGGTCCGCGTCCGAAGCGCCGCCCGGCGGGCGCCTGCCGAGCGGAGCTGACCGACCGGCCCGGCGAGACCGCCCGCCAGTGCCCCGACTGCGGCCTGTACGTGCCGATGCAGCTCTCCGCCGCCGTGCTGGTGGCGATCGCACGGCCCGGCCCGCCCGGGCACGCTGACGAGCTGCTGCTGGTCCGGCACGCCACCGGTCCGACCGGGCTGTGGGCGCTGGTGGCCGGCTTCACCGCCCGTGCCGTCGACCCGCAGGCCGAACCGGTGGTCGACGGGCGGGAGCTGACCAGGGCTCAGTGGTTCGGCCTCGATGCGCTACCGGCGCAACTGCCGCCCGCGTACTCCATCTCACGCTGGCTCATCGACGCGACGGTGAGCGCCGGGCGGCGCTGAACCCGCGCGGCCGGCGTTTCTCCTCAGAGACCGAGCAGGGTGCGCAGGTGGCGCGGGGGCGGGCAGTCGTGGGCGAGCATCGCGTCGTGCCAGTCGCGGACCGACACCCCGTCCGGGCGGGCGGCGGCGATCTCGGCCACCTCGCTGTATCCGACGAAGTAGGTGGAGAGCTGGGTGGAGGTGAGTTGCGCGCGCCGCCATTTGCCGGCCGCCTCGCCGTCCTCCTGGAAGCCCCGCCCGGTCATCAACGCCATCGCCTCGGCCTCGGGCAGGTCCTCGGCGTGCACCAACTGGTCGAGCAGCGCGTTGATGGTCATCCGCAGTTGCATCTTGAGCTGCTGCAACCGCACCGGCAGACCGCCGAAGCCGAGCCCCGTCATCACCTCCTCCGCGTAGACCGCCCAGCCCTCGATGAACGGGCCGGACTCGGCCAGCGCGCGGACCCGCGTCCCACCGACGTAGCGGCGGGCGTGGGCGAGCTGGAGGAAGTGCCCGGGCATCGCCTCGTGCACCGTGAGGTTGCGGATCATGTGGTCGTTGTATTCCCGGTAGAACGACTCGACCCGCTGCGCCGACCAGTCCGACGGGGTGGGCGCGATGCAGTAGAAGGTCGGCAGGGCGGCGGTCTCCAGCGGGCCGGGCGCGTCGCAGTACGCCACAGCGACCCCCCTGGCGAACTCCGGCATCTCCTGGATCACGCACCGGTCGTCGACCAGAGTGACCAGGTCGTGTGCGCGGACGAAGTCGGTCGCCTCGTCCAGTGTCACCCCGGCCAGCTCGACGATCGTCGCGTCGTTCGGGTGCTCGGCGGCGAGCAGGTCCAGCGCCCGACGTACTGTCGCGTCGTCGGCCGGACCACCGACCAGCTCGACGGCCGCCTCGCGGATTTCCGCTGTGACCCGATCCAGGTTGGCCCAGGCGCGACGCTGGATCTCGGCGGCGCCCAACTCGGTGTCGAGGGTGTGCCAGAGCCGGGCCTCCCAGCGGCGCCGGCCCAGTCTCGGGTCACGGCCGGGGCCGGCATCGGCGGCCAGGCCGGTGCGCAGCCAGGCGACGAACTCCTCCAGCGCGGCGATCGCGGCGGTGGCCGCCGGCTCGACCCGGTCGAGGTGGCCCGGCGCCTGGGCGAGCAACGGTGGCAGCTCGTCGCGGATCAGCGCGGCGGTGCCGGTGAACTGCCCGACCGCCGTCTCCGCGTGAATTCGCGGCATGTCCCGCAGCGTCGCACGGGCGGTGGCGAGGGCGTCCGGTACGGCGGCGAGCCGGCCGGCGAGTTGGGTCAGCCGCACTTCCGCGGGGGCGTACGGACGGGCCAGCAGCGGGTGCAGCAGCGGGCCGGGGTTGTGGCGCAGCGGATCCCACTCGTGCGACCGGATCTCGGTCAGCTCAAACAGCTCCCGATCCACGAATGAGGCGAGCAGCGCATGGTCGACCTGCTCGTCGACGTCGAGCGAGTCCGGGTCCAGTTCGGACAGTGCGTTGGCCGCGTCGGAGAGCATCGCCCGATCGGCGGTCAACCCGTCGGCGGACAGGTCCGGCAGCCGGTCGTCGAACCGGTGGTCCCCGGCGGCGGTGGCAACCCCCGGCCGTGACTCCAGTAAAGCCTCGACAACCCGCTCAGCCAGCACCTCAAACGCTTCCACCGCCCCACCCTACCGACCGCCGTGCGCCCCGCCGCCGGTTCCGCCCACTCCGTCGATCATGAAGTTGTTGCCATCCACCTCGGCGTGTCGGGGCAATAACTTCATGATCAACACGGGCTGGTGGGTGGGGGTTCGGCGTTGCGGATGGCTTCGGCGTGGGCCAGGGTGATGCGGCGGAGGGCTGCTTCGGGGTCTATGCCCGCCTCGCGGGCTGCCGCGACCGTTGCCAGCAGGTCGGCGCCCAGCCTTGCCTCGGCATCCGCCTGGGTGTCGGCCGGTGGGAGCGGGACGTCGATGCCTCTGCGGGCGGCGCGGTCCAGGATCTGCGTTGCCAGGGCCAGCGCGGGCTGGCTCAGGGCCACACCGTCCAACGCCGAGTGCCGCGCCTTCTCCGCGCGCTTGATCCGCTCCCAGTTCTCGGTGATCTCCTCCAGGGTGCCCGCCTCGGCGCCGGCGAAGACGTGCGGATTACGCCGGATCATCTTGTCGACCAGGCCACCAGCCACGTCGTCGATGGTCCACCGCTCATCCTCGGGCAACTCCTCGGCGAGCCGCGCGTGCAGCACCACCTGCAACAACACGTCGCCCAACTCCTCGCGCAGCGCGTCGGTGTCGTCGGCGCTGATGGCGTCGTACGCCTCGTAGCTCTCCTCCAGCAGGTAACCGGCGAGGCTGCGGTGCGTCTGCGCCCGCTTCCACGGATCGCCACCCGGAGAGGCCAGTCGATCCAGCACTGCCACCGCGTCGAGCAGCCGGGCACCCGGCGGATCCCACGAGCCGTACATCAACTCCATCTCGGCCAACCCCGGCTGCCGGGCCAGCCGCAGACCCAACTCCCGAGCCAGCGCCTCGTCACCCGCCGGACCGGCCAGCCACACCACGGTGCCGTGCGTCGCCACCGCGTCCAGCAACGGCTGCGTCGCCGGGCCGTCCACCACTGTGACCTCGGCGCCCGCTTGACGGATGGCCGTGGTCAACTCGCTGGCCGCGCCGGTGAACACCGGGTGCTGGCGTACGACATCCCAGGCCGCGGAGGTCAACAGACCGGCGGGCAACCGGGGTGAGGTGACCAGGAGGACGATCCGTGCGGTCATGCTCAGCTGGCCGTGCCCTCGGCCTCCGGCGTCGCGGTCGGCCCCTCCGGGGTGGAAATGTCGGTGACCGCGTCGGAGCCCGGCTCACCCAACGGCACGCTCACCGCAGGCACGTCATCGCTGAAGCTGAGCAGCGGGAACTCAAGCGGACGGTACCGAGGGCTGACTGTGACGTCATAACGACCGACCGCCTCGGCCAGGATCCTCTTGGTCGCCAGCGCGCCGCGCAGCTGCTCGCCGTCGAGCTGCTGGACAGCGGCCTCGTCGGTCACCTCGGCCGGGATCTTGCCGGCCGCACGCCCGGCGGCGATCACGTCGGCGAGCTCCTCCTTGGTCGGCTCAACCGGCTCGGCCGGCAACCCGGACAGGCAGGTGAAGAACTTCGCCACCTCCCGCACGTGCCCGGTCTCCGGGTCGAGGTCGAGCTGCTGGGCGGCCTGCTCGGCCGTCACCTGGCCGCGCGGCTGGTAGTTCTTCTCGGCGGAGAGCTTCTCGCACACCTTGGTCAGCACCATGGCCCGAACCACGTCCGCCACCTTGGGCAGGGTCGGCTGCGGCGCCGCGGGCTGCCCGCTGGCGGCGGCGGACTCCGGCGCCGGGTTCTTCGTCCGCAGGTCCTTCATCGCGGCGGTGACCTGAACGTCGGTGATGCGCTGGTCACCGACGTAAGCGGCGATACCAGGCTCAGCACGGCAACCGGAGAGGGCGACGAGGCCGAGCGCCACAGTGGCGACGGCGGCAAGACGGCGAGCACGCATAGCCGTCACTCTCTCACGCCGTCACCCGGGGTTGTGACGCCCCCCACCTTCGCCGATCCCCCGACCAGGGGCGGCGTCGACGCGCGACCGCCCCTGGTCCAGAGCACACCGCAGGCTAGGCGTTCGCGCCCGCCGCGACGGCAAGTGGGGCGGGGGCACCGAGCACATCGGAGAGCAGTTGCGCGCACCACTGGAGCAGCGCCTGGTCACGCAGCGGCTCGCCACCGATCCGGCGGGTGGCCGGTCGGGGCACGCTGACCTGGTCGGTGGCCTGCTTGTAGACGGCATCCGGGTGGTAGCGCTTGAGCCGCAACTGCTTCGAATCCGGTAGGGGCAGCGGGCCGAACCGTACGTGCTTGCCCTGCATGGACACGTCGGACAGGCCGTAGCGGCGGGCCAGCAGACGGAACCGGGCCACCTCCACCAGGTTCTGCACCGGGGCCGGCGGCTCGCCGTACCGGTCGGTCATTTCGGCGATCACCTCGCCCAGCCGCTCCTCGTCGCGCGCCTCGGCCAGCTTGCGGTACATCTCCAGGCGCAGCCGCTCCACGCTCACATAGTCGTGTGGCAGGTGCGCGTCGACCGGCAGGTCGATCTTGACGTCGGCCTCCTCCTCGGGCCGCTCACCCTTGAACGCGGAAACCGCCTCGCCGACCATGCGCACGTACAGGTCGAAGCCGACGCCCTCGATGTGCCCGGACTGCTCGCCGCCGAGCAGGTTGCCGGCGCCCCGAATCTCCAGGTCCTTCATCGCCACGTACATGCCGGCGCCCAACTCGGTGTGCTGGGCGATGGTCGCCAACCGCTCGTGGGCGTGCTCGGTGAGCGGCTTCTCCGGCGGGTACAGGAAGTAGGCGTACGCCCGCTCCCGGCCCCGGCCGACCCGGCCCCGGATCTGGTGCAGCTGGGACAGGCCGAGCAGGTCGGCCCGCTCCACGATCAGCGTGTTGGCGTTCGGGATGTCGATGCCCGACTCGACGATCGTGGTGCAGACCAGGACGTCGAACTCCTTCTCCCAGAAGCCGACCATGACCTTCTCCAGGGCGTCCTCGCCCATCTGGCCGTGCGCCACCGCCACCCGCGCCTCGGGCACCAACTCTCGCAGCCGCCGTGCCGCCCGGTCGATCGACTCGACCCGGTTGTGCAGGTAGAAGACCTGCCCGTCGCGGAGCAGCTCACGGTGGATGGACGCGGCCACCTGCCGGTCGTCCTGCGCGCCGACGAAGGTGAGCACCGGGTGCCGCTCCTCCGGCGGGGTGGCGATGGTGGACATCTCCCGGATGCCGGTGATCGCCATCTCCAGGGTGCGCGGGATCGGGGTGGCCGACATGCTGAGCACGTCGACCGACGCGCGCAGCGTCTTCAGGTGCTCCTTGTGCTCGACACCGAAGCGCTGCTCCTCGTCGACGATCACCAGACCCAGCTGCTTGAAGCGGGTCGCCGTCTGCAACAGCCGGTGCGTGCCGATGACGATGTCGACGGTGCCGTCGGCGACCATTTCCAGCGTCCGCTCGGTCTCCTTCGGCGTCTGGAACCGAGACAGCTGCCGGATCTCGACCGGGAACTGGCTCATCCGCTCGGCGAACGTGTTGTAGTGCTGCTGCACCAGCAGGGTGGTCGGCACCAGCACCGCCACCTGCTTACCGTCCTGCACCGCCTTGAACGCCGCCCGAACCGCGATCTCGGTCTTGCCATAGCCGACATCACCGCAGATCAGCCGGTCCATCGGGACGGTCTGCTCCATGTCCCGCTTGACCTCGTCGATAGCGGCGAGCTGGTCCGGCGTCTCCTGCCAGGGGAAGGCGTCCTCCAGCTCCCGCTGCCACGGCGTGTCCGGGCCGAACGAGTGGCCCTTGGACGCCTTTCGGGCGGCGTAGAGCTGGATGAGCTGTGCGGCGATCTCCCGGACCGCCTTGCGGGCCCGGGCCTTGGACTTCTGCCAGTCCGAGCCGCCCATCTTGTGCAGGGTCGGCTGCTCGCCGCCCACGTAGCGGGAGAGCTGGTCGAGCTGGTCGGTCGGAACGAACAACCGGTCGCCGGGCTGGCCCCGCTTGCTGGCCGCGTACTCGATGACGAGGTATTCCCGGCTGGCGCCGTTGACGGTGCGCTGCACCAGCTCGACGTAGCGGCCGATGCCGTGCTGCTCGTGCACCACGTGGTCGCCGGTCTTCAACTCCAGCGGGTCGATGGTGTTGCGCCGACGGCTCGGCATCTTGCGCATGTCCCGCGTCGAGGTGCCCCGACCGCCGGTCACGTCATTGCCGGTGAGCAGCACGAAGCGGGACGCCTCGTCGACGAACCCGCTGCCCAGCGCGCCACAGGTGACCACCAGCTCGCCGGGGACGGGCGCGGTCGGCACCTCCTCGGTCAACCGGGCACCCAGGCCGGCGTCGCGCAGCACCTCCACAGCCCGCTGGGCAGGGCCGTGCCCCTCGAAGACCAGCGCGATCGACCAACCCTCGCCAGCCCAGCGCTTGAGGTCCTCGACCACCCGCGAGGTCTCGCCGTGATAGAGCGGCGCCGGTTGGGCGGACAGGGTGACAGCGATGGCGTCGTCCGGGGTGACGGCGGCCTGCTCCGGCGCGTCCTCCCAGGGCTGCCGCGTCTCGGCGGTCTCCCCCTCGACGAGGCCGAACGGGGACAGCGTCCACCACGGCTGGCCGAGCTTGCCCGCGGCGGCGCGTACCTCACCGAGGGTGCGGAAGGCGGCGGCGCCGACGTCGACCGGTGCCTGGCCGCCGACCGCGGCGGCGGCCCAGCTGGCCTGCAAGAACTCCTCAGAGGTACGCACCAGGTCGTGCGCCCGGGTGCGGATCCGCTCCGGGTCGCAGAGCAGGACGTGGGTGCCGGCCGGCATGGCGTCCAGCAGCAGCTCCAGCGAGTCGGGGCCGACCAGCACCGGGGCCAGCGACTCCATCCCCTCCACCGGGATGCCCTCGGCCAGCTTGTCGAGGATCTCGGCCAACTCGGGGTGCTGCTCGGCGAGCGCGGCGGCCCGGTCGCGGACCGCCGGGGTGAGCAGCAGTTCCCGACAGGGCGGCGCCCAGAGCAGCGGAACCTGCTCGATGGTGCGCTGGTCGGCGACGGCGAAGGTGCGGATCTCCTCCACCTCGTCGCCCCAGAACTCGACCCGGGACGGATGCTCGTCGGTGGGCGGGAAGACGTCCAGGATGCCGCCTCGTACCGCGAACTCGCCGCGCTTGGTGACCAGGTCGACCCGGGCGTACGCCATGTCGATCAGCCGGCGGGCGACCTCTTCCAGGTCCGCCTCCTCGCCGGCGGCGAGCTGCACCGGCTCCAGGTCACCGAGCCCCTTGAGCTGCGGCTGGAGCAGCGAACGGACCGGGGCCACCACCACACGCAGTGGCCCGGTGCCGCCGTGCGCGTCGGACGCCTCCGGGTGGGCCAGCCGGCGCAGCACGGCCAGCCGCCGGCCGACAGTGTCGGAGCGGGGGGACAGTCGCTCGTGCGGCAGCGTCTCCCAGGAGGGGAAGACAACCACCTGCTCGGCCGGCAGCAACCCGCCCAGCGCGGCGGCCAGGTCGTCGGCCTCCCGGGTGGTGGCGGTCACCGCCAGCACCGGTCGCCCGGCGCCGTCGTTGTCCGCGGCGACCGCCGCGACGGCGAAGGGGCGCAGCGCCGCCGGAGCGGTGATGTCGAGGCCGTCGACCTGGGCGGCACCGGAGCGCGCCAGGTCACGCGCCCGGGTCAGCCCGGGGTCGGCCAGTGCGGCGGTGAACAGACCGGTGAGCAAGGGAAACCTTTCGGGGAGTCGACGCACACGACGGCGGCCCCTCGTCCAGCCGGACGGGGGGTGCACGACAACAAGCCTAGCCCCGTCGACCGACAGCCACCCCCTTCCGCCCAGGTCCGCGCCGCGCGCGTCACCCCGCATCCCTGAAGATCTTGGGATCGAGCCCGGCCGCTGTCAGGGGATCTTGACCGCCGCCGGCAGGCGTGGTCGGGTTTCGGTATGGGTGAGCAGTGGCGGGCACAGTTCGACGCGGAGGTGAGCTTCGCCAACGGCGGCGGGCTGCGTACCGAGGGGTTCCGGCTGGACATTCCCGGTCGGGAGATCACCGACGACGACCTGGCGGCGTTGTTCGTCCGGCACCTCGGGCTGCTGATGGTCGCCGACGTACAGATCAGCGCCAGAACGATCATCGAGGAGCCGCACAAGGGCGGCCGGGGTGTCGCTGTCGACGGCTCGGGCGCCGATCGTCGGCTGGTCGAGCTGAGCCACGTGATCAGTGACGGCATGACCACCCTGCCGGGTTGGCCGGGGCCTCGGATCACCGACTGGCTGACCTTCGCGGCATCCCGCGAGCGGTACGCCCCGGGCACCGAGTTCCACGTGGCCCGAATCGACATGATCGCCAACACCGGCACGTACCTGGACACGCCCGCCCACCGCTGGGCCGGCCTGGACGATTTGACCGGGGTGTCGCTGGACCGCCTCGCCGACCTACCGGGGGTGGTGGTCCGGGTGCCGGCCGGCATCCGCGCCGTGGACCGGCTGATGCTGGCCCCGTACGAGGTGGACGGCCGGGCGGTGTTGCTGCACACCGGGTGGGATGCGCACTTCGGCACCGAGCGGTACGGCGCGCCGGAAGCGCCGTACCTGACCGGGGACGCCGCCCAGGCGCTGGTCGACGCGGGGGCGGCCCTGATCGGCATCGACTCGATCAACATCGACGACATGAGCCCGACGGCCGCCGGAGTACGCCCCGCGCACAGCACGCTGCTCGCCGCCGGCATCCCGATCGTCGAGCACCTGACCGGCCTGGACGCGTTGCCGCCGAGCGGGTTCCGGTTCACCGCGGCCCCGCCGATGGTGGCCGGCATGGGCACCTTTCCGGTTCGCGCCTTCGCCGTCGTCGACGCCTGACGTCATCCGCGACGCCGTCGACGCACGGCCGGCCTCCGTGGCGTTCCCCGCCAGCCGCCCGGCCGACTGGTTCCGCACGGCTGTCCACAAAACGGACCATAGGCTAGCAACGTGGACAAAGAATCGCATGGCACAGTTCGCGACTGGGCGCCACGCAGCATCGGACTGCTCCTCGGCACCCTCGTGCTGGCCACGGCGTTCATCGCGGCCTACGTCGGCGCGTTGCACCAGCCCACACCCCGCGACCTGCCGATCGGCGTCGTCTCCGGCGACCAACGCGCCCAGGCGACGCTCGACGCCGTGCGCGGCCAGACCACAATCCTCAAACCCGTCGGGTACGACGACCCGGCCGCCGCCGAGCACGGACTGCTCAGCCGCGCTGTGTACGCCGTCCTCAGCACCGGACCGGACAACGGCCTCCTCCTGACCGTGGCGAGCGCCTCCGGCCCCTCCGCCACCAGCGCGATCAAGGAGGTCCTCGGCACCGCCACCACCCGCACCGGCACTCCGCTCCAGATCGTCGACAAGGTGCCGGTCACCCCGTCCGACCCGCGCGGGGTGGTGCCCTTCTACCTGAACGTCGGGTACGTGCTCGGCGGCTACCTCGCCTCGACAGTGCTCGGGATATCCGCCGGCACCACCCCCCGTACGGCGCGACGGGCCGGACTGCGCATCGCCGCCCTGGCGGTCTACAGCGTGCTGCTCGGCATCGCCGGCGCGGTGGTGGTCGGACCCGTCCTGGACATCTGGCACCACCACGTACCGACGATCGCCGCCATCGGCGCGCTGGCCGTCTTCGCCGCCGCCATGTTCGCCAGCGCCGTCCAGGGCTGGCTCGGTGTCGCGGGCACCGCGCTGGTCATCCTGCTGCTGGTGGTGCTCGGCAACCCGGGCTCCGGCGGCATCTACGCGCCCGAGTTCCTGCCGGGGGTGCTGCGCGGCATGCACCGCTGGAACATCCCCGGGCTCGCCAACGACCTGACCAAGGCCGCTGTGTACTTCGACTGGCGGTCGGCCGGCTGGCCGGCTGCCGCCCTCGGGATCTGGACCGTGCTCGGAGGGCTCGGGTTGATCAGCGCGAGCCTGGTCCGGGGTCGCCGGGCCGCACCCTCCGGCCCCGGGACGACCCGCTCCGGCCCTTCGCCGGACCGCGACGGTGGTTGAGATCACCCCGGAAAACACCCTCCCGAAGGCAGTGGATCACCAGGGGGCCCTCCAGACATCCCCTGCGCGCGGATACCATCCAGTAAGTCGGACAGCGCTGTCCTTCGTATCCACGTAAGGGAGCGCATCGTGACCGACCAGCACGACCATGACGGCCCCGACGCCGCACTGCGCGCCGACATTCGCCGACTCGGCACCCTGCTCGGCCAGACCCTGGCCCGCCAGGAGGGTCGCCCGCTGCTCGACCTCGTCGAGGAGATCCGCGCCCAGGTCCGCTCCGACGCCCCAGCGGCCGCCCAGCGCCTCGGCGGGCTCGACGTCACCACCGGCACCAAGCTGGCCCGTGCCTTCTCCACCTACTTCCACCTGGCAAACATCACCGAGCAGGTGCACCGGGCGCGGGATCTGCGCCGCCGCCGCGCGGTGCAGGGCGGCTGGCTGGACCAGGCCGCCAAGATGATCGCCGAGCGCGGGGTGCCGGCCGAGGAGATCGCCAACGCGGCTCGCCGGCTGGCGGTGCGACCGGTCTTCACCGCCCACCCGACCGAGGCGGCCCGTCGCTCGATCCTGTCCAAGCTGCGCGCGATCGCCGACGAGTTGGACACCGAGACCGCCAACGCCATCCTCTACGGCGCCAGCGACGAGGGCCCGGCCAACCGCCGGCTGGCCGAGTTGCTGGACCTGATGTGGCAGACCGACGAGCTGCGGCTCGACCGGCCGGACCCGACCGACGAGGCCCGCAACGCGATCTACTACCTGCGCGACCTGTACGCCGAGGCCGCACCGCAGGTGCTCGACGACCTCGCCGACACGTTGCGCACGCTCGGCGTGGAAACCTCACCGACGGCCCGGCCACTGAGCTTCGGCACCTGGATCGGCGGCGACCGCGACGGCAACCCGTTCGTCACCCCGGCGGTCACCCGCGAGGTGCTGACCATCCAGCACGAGCACGGCATCGCGGCCACCGAGAAGGCGATGGACCACCTGATCAACGAGGTCTCGGTGTCCCGCCGACTGCGCGGGGTGTCCCTGGACCTCTCCGCCAGCCTCGCCGCCGACCTGGACGCGCTGCCCGAGGTGGCGCAGCGCTTCCGCCGGGTCAACGCGGAGGAGCCGTACCGGCTCAAGGCGCGCTGCGTGAAGGCGAAGCTCGCCAACACCCGGCTGCGGTTGCGTCAGGGCACCGCGCACGTACCGGGCCGGGACTACCGGGGCTCCGCCGAGCTGATCGCCGACCTGGACCTGCTGCGCGCCTCGCTGGCCCGCAACTCCGGGCAGCTCACCGCGGTCGGCCGGCTGGCCTCCACCATCCGCACGGTCTCCGCGTTCGGCCTGCACCTGGCCACCATGGACGTCCGGGAGCACGCCGAGGCGCACCACGCGGTGCTCGCGCAGCTCTACGAGGCGGTCGGCGAAGTCTCCGACTACCCGGCGCTGACCCGGCTGGAACGCACCAAGCTGCTCGCCGACGAGCTGACCGGCCGCCGTCCGCTGTCGACGGTGGACACGTCGCTGTCCGAGCCGGCCCGCAAGACGTTCGACGTGTTCAGCACCATCCGGGAGGCACAGGACCGGTTCGGCTCCGAGGTGATTGAGTCGTACATCATCTCGATGACCCTGGGTGTCGACGACGTGCTGGCCGCCGTGGTGCTGGCCCGCGAGGCCGGCCTGGTGGACGTGCACAGCGGGCGGGCCCGGGTCGGGTTCGTGCCGCTCCTGGAGACCCCGGCCGAGCTGAACTCCGGCGGCGAACTCCTCGACGAGCTGCTGTCGCTGCCCGCGTACCGGGCGCTGGTGACGGCCCGGGGTGACGTGCAGGAGGTCATGCTCGGCTACTCCGACTCGAACAAGGAAGCGGGGATCACCACCAGCCAGTGGTCGATCCACCGGGCGCAGCGCGCGCTGCGCGACGTGGCCGCCCGGCACGGTGTGCACCTGCGGCTCTTCCATGGCCGGGGCGGCACGGTCGGGCGCGGCGGCGGGCCGACGCACGAGGCGATCCTGGCGCAGCCGTACGGCACCATGGACGGCGCGATCAAGGTGACCGAGCAGGGTGAGGTGATCTCCGACAAGTACACCCTGCCCTCGCTGGCCCGGGAGAACCTGGAGCTGACCCTCGCCGCGGTGCTCCAGGCGACCCTGCTGCACACAGCACCCCGGCAGCCGGCCGAGATGTTGGAGCGCTGGGACGCGACGATGGACGTGGTCTCCGAGTCGGCGTTCCGGTCCTACCGGTCGCTCGTCGAGGACCCGGACCTGCCCGCGTACTTCTGGGCGTCCACCCCCACCGAGCTGCTCGGCGCGCTGAACATCGGCTCCCGGCCGGCGAAGCGCCCGAACACCGGTGCCGGGCTGTCCGGGCTGCGGGCCATCCCGTGGGTGTTCGGCTGGACGCAGACCCGGCAGATCGTGCCGGGCTGGTTCGGCGTCGGCTCCGGGCTGGCCGCCGCCCGCGAGGCGGGGCTGGCGGACGTGCTGGCCGAGATGCACCGCAACTGGCACTTCTTCCGCACGTTCCTGTCGAACGTCGAGATGATGCTGACCAAGACCGACCTGAGCATCGCCCGCCGGTACGTCGAGACGCTGGTGCCGAAGAAGCTGCACCCGATCTTCGAGCAGATCGAGCAGGAGTACGAGCTGACCAAGCGGGAGGTGCTGGCGGTGACCGCGTCACCGGCCCTGCTGGAGAACTCGCCGGTGCTCCAGCGCACCCTGGCCGTCCGCGACACCTACCTGGAGCCGCTGCACCATCTCCAGGTGGCGCTGCTGCGGCAGTACCGGGAGTCGGGCGCCGCCGGGCGGGCGATCGCCACCGCCCCGGGCGGCCGACGCGCGCCGAGCGACGGCACCGCCCTGGAACGCGCGCTGCTCACCACTGTGAACGGCATCGCCGCCGGGATGCGCAACACCGGCTGATCAACAGGTACGGAAACGGGCCCCGGTCGCTGCGACCGGGGCCCGTTTCGTAGTGGGTCGGAACGGCTGTCAGAAGTCGCCGCCGCCGAAGTCGCCGCCCCCGAAGTCGCCACCGCCGAAGCCGCCACCACCGAAGTCGCCGCCGCCGAAGTCCCCACCGGCGTAGTCGCCGCCGCCGACGTCCCCGCCCTGGTCGCCGCCGCCCTGGTCACCGCCGTCGCCGCCCTGGTCGACACCGTCACCGAAGCCCTCCTGGTAGCCGGCGTCGTAGCCGTACCCCGGGTCGGCGAAGGCGGGCGAGAAGAGCGCGTCGGCGATCAGGATGCCGCCGAGCACACCGGCGCCGGCACCCAGCGCCGTCTTCCACCAGGGCGTCGAATACCAGCCGGCGGGCACCGGTCGACCCTGATACCGCCCACCGGGGTAGTAGTAGGGCGTTTCCCGGCCGGGTTGCGGCCCGGCCCGGAAGGTCTGCCCCTGCACATCGACCTCACGCTCCTTGGTGAGCTGCCCCGCGCCGCGGGCGGCGGCCAGGGTCGGCACCTCGGGACCCGGATCGATGCCCAGCGCCGTGCGGGCCGCCCGGATGTACGCCAGACCCTCCAGCGCGGTCTCCCGGGCCAGCCCGAACTGGTGCGGCGTGGACGCCTGCTCCAGCTGGGAGCCCGCCGCGTTGTACCGCTCACCGGCGTCGGCCAGCGCCTGGCGTACCGCTGGTTCCTCGCCTTGCAGGTTCATCAACTGGCCGCCGAGGCGCTCGTACCACCGCTGCGCCTCCGCGCGGGCGTCGCCGAGCTCGGTGCGCCGACGGGCACCGGCCTGAGCGCGGATGAGCGCGGCGGCGCCCAGCGCGCCGACCAGCACAACGGCGAGGCAGAGCACAAGTTCCATGTCATCGAACGTACCCCCGGCTCGCACGTCGTATCCGTCTGGCAAGCTCCGGTGATGGACGTCTCGACACTGCTCCTGGTGATCGTGTGCCTCGGCGCCGGCGGGGCGGTGGGCTGGCTCGCGGCCCGGTCCCGGTCGGCGGTCGACATCGCCCGCCTGGATGCCACCCTGGCCGCCACCCGGGAGGGTGAGGGTCGGCTGGAGCAGTCCATGCGGGCGTTGAGCTACGAGGCCACCGCGCAGTCCCAGGAGGCGGTGGCCCGGGCGGTCGCGCCGCTGCACGACACCCTGCGCCGCTACGAGCAGCGGGTCGCCGAGCTGGAGCACGACCGCGTCGACGCGTACGCCGAACTGCGTGAGCAGGTCCGCTCGATGAACGCGGTCTCCGGTGAGCTGCGCACCGAGACCAAGCAGTTGGTGGCGGCGCTGCGCGCACCGCAGGTGCGGGGCCGCTGGGGCGAGCACCAGCTGCGCCGGATCGTCGAGGCTGCCGGCATGCTGGAGCACTGCGACTTCTCCGAGCAGGTCACCGCCGCCACCGACCAGCAGGTCGTCCGACCGGACCTCGTGGTCCGTCTGCACGGTGGTCGCTCGGTGGTGGTGGACGCCAAGGCCCCGTTCGACGCGTACCTGACAGCCATGGAGGCCCGCGACGAGCGCGGCCGGGACACCCACCTCGACGCGCACGCGCGGCATCTGCGCGGGCACGTCGACGCCCTGGCCGCCAAGTCGTACTGGTCGGCGTTCGACAACTCACCCGAGTTCGTGGTGCTGTTCGTCCCCGCCGACCCGTTCCTCGACGTCGCGCTCCAGCGAGACCCGACGCTGCTGGAGCACGCCTTCACCCGCAACGTGGTGCTCGCCACGCCGGCCACGCTGGTCGCCCTGCTCCGCACTGTCGCCTACTCCTGGCGGCAGGAGGCACTGGCCCGCAACGCGCTCGCCGTGCACACCCTCGCCCGTGAGCTGTACGGCCGGCTGTCCACACTGGGCGACCACGTGGGCAAGCTCGGGTCCTCGCTGGCCGGTGCGGTGACCGCCTACAACCGGGCGGTCGGCTCACTGGAGGCCCGGGTGTTGGTCAGCGCTCGCAAGCTCGCCGAGATGGGCGTCTCGGACGACGAGTTGGCCACGCCGGCCCAGGTCGAGTTGACGCCCCGGCAGCCGCAGGCGCCCGAGCTGGCCGACCCGGCCGACGAGGTCTCGGCCCGCCAGCCATCTATGTGACAGTGCGTATGCCTGCATGTCACGAAGTGGTCACAACGAACTGGCCACTAGTGACAGTGCTCGTCGAAACCCCGAAAGATTCTGCTCACCCGAGCGCCCTTCTCTGAAGGGCCCTGTTCTCTGGAGGTAAAGAGAACGTGAGCAGACTCCGAAACCTGAGCCGGCGCACCTCAGCCGCGCTCTTCGCGTCGGTCCTGGCGGCGAGCGCCATGACGACAACGGGAGGTGCCGCCACCGCGGCCGCCGCTCCCGCCACCACACCGGACGCTTCCCCGGCCACCGCCGCCGAGACGCTGGGCGCCCACGACGCCAAACTGCTCAGCGAAGCCCGCGCCAAGAAGGCACCGACCGTCACGTTGATCGTCGCCACCGAGAAGGGCGAGGCAGGGGACGTCGCCGACAGCCTCACCAAACTCGGCGGCACCGTCAGCCAGCGGCAGGACCGGGTCGGTTTCGTGCTGGCCAAGGTCCCGACCGACCGGGTCCTCAAGGCGGCACGCCTGCCCGGCGTCTCGGCTGTCGACCTGGACGAGGTCATCCAACTGCCGGACCCGGCCCCGGAACGCACCCCCGCCGGCACCGCCGGCGCGCGGCAGGCCGCCGTCGCGGCGCCGGGCGAGACCACCCCGGCCGACAACCCCTACATGCCGACGAACGAGACCGGAGCGGTGGCGTTCACCGCGGCCCACCCCGCGTGGGACGGCCGGGGCGTCACGATCGGCATCATGGACTCCGGTGTGGACCTGGCCCACCCGGCGTTGCAGCAGACCACCACCGGCGAGCGCAAGATCGTCGACTGGGTCACCGCGACCGACCCGCTCGAGGACGGCACGTGGCGGCGGATGCAGGCCGAGGTCGCCGGCCCGTCGTTCACCATCGCCGGCGGCACCTGGACGGCACCGGCCGGCACGTACCGGTTCAACCTGTTCAGCGAGTCGGTCACCACCGCGAGCGACGCCCGGGGTGACGTCAACCGCGACGGCGACACGACCGACACCTGGGGTGTGCTCTTCGACCCGGCCACCAACAACATCCGGGTGGACGCCAACCAGAACCTCAACTTCACCGACGACCCGGTCCTGCGGCCGTACAAGGAGAAGTACGACATCGGCTACTTCGGCACCGACAACCCGGCCACGCCGGTCGCCGAGCGGCAGCCCTTCGTCGTCGAGTTCCGCAAGAACGTGAACACCACGCCGATCGGGCTGCCGGGCACCTACGACTACGTCAACATCGGCATCGTCGAGAGCACCCACGGCACCCACGTCGCCGGCATCACCGCCGCCAACGACATGCTCGGCAACGGGGCCTTCGACGGTGCCGCGCCCGGCGCCAAACTGGTCTCCGCCCGCGCCTGCTCCTGGGGCGGCGGCTGCACCGCCGCGGCCCTCACCACCGGCATGATCGACCTGGTGGCCAACCGTGGCGTCGACATCGTCAACATGTCGATCGGTGGCCTTCCGGGCCTGAACGACGGCAACAACGCACGGACGAACCTCTACAACGAACTGATCGAGACGTACGGCGTGCAGTTGGTCATCTCGGCCGGCAACTCCGGCCCGGGTCTCAACACCGTCGGCGACCCGTCCGTCGCCAGCAACGTGATCAGCGTTGCCGCCAACATCAGCAAGGACACCTGGCTGTCCAACTACGGCTCGGTCGTCAAGAAGAAGAACGCCCTGTTCAACTTCTCCTCCCGCGGCCCGCGCGAGGACGGCGGCTTCAAGCCGAACATCGCCGCCCCCGGCTCGGCCATCTCCACCGCACCGACCTGGCAGCTCGGCGCCCCGGTCCCCGAGGCCGGATACGCGCTGCCCCCGGGCTACGCGATGCTGAACGGCACCTCGATGGCGTCTCCGCAGACCGCCGGCGCGGGCGCGTTGCTGCTGTCGGCCGCCAAGGCCACCGACCGGGGCGTCAGCCCGGCCGCGTTGCGGCGGGCGCTGTTCAGCTCCGCCAAGCCGATCGCGGACGTGCCGACGTACGCGCAGGGCTACGGCATGGTCAACGTTCCGGGCGCCTGGCAGCTGCTGCGCCAGGGCGTCGAAACCCGGTCGTACGTCTCCGACGCGCCGGTCTGCAGCCCCCTCGCGGAGCAGCTGACCATCTGGAACGGTGTGAAGTTCGTGCCGAACCCGGGTCGGGGCACCGGTGTCTACAACCGCTGCACCTCGGCCGAGGGCGGCCACAAGGTCGGCCAGAGCAAGACCTACCCGGTCAAGCTGACCCGCACCAGCGGCCCGGCCGGCACCATCAAGCACGACGTCACGCTCCAGGGCAACGACGGCACCTTCAAGGCGCCGAAGACCGTCGCGTTGCCGCTCAACAAGGCCGTCACCATCAGCGTCACCGCCAAGCCGGCCACCGAGGGCGCACACGGCGCGATCGTGCGGATCGACGATCCGGCCACCAACGTGGTCGACTTCGAGGTGTCCACAGTGGTGGTGGCCTCGAACGACGTGAAGAAGCCCAACTTCTCGTACGCCAACGAGGGCTCGGTCGACCGGAACGGCTTCACGTCGTACTTCGTCACGGTGCCGGAGGGCGCCAAGGCACTCCAGGTGAACCTCTCCGGGATCGCCACCGGTTCGCAGACCCGGTTCATCGCGATCAACCCGTTGGGTGTGCCGGTGGAGGCCACCACCAGCACCGTCTGCTACACCAACTTCTCCGACGTCAACGTCTGCAAGCCGCAGGAGCGTGACTACCAGAACCCGCTTCCCGGGGTCTGGGAGATCGAGGTGGAGTCGCGGCGGACGTCGCCGGCGCTGAACAACCCGTTCAAGCTCCAGGCGCGGGTGCAGGGTCTGACCGTCGAGCCGGCGCTGGTCGAGCTGCCCAGTGTCGAGGCCGGCGAGCCGACCCCGGTGAGCTGGAACGTCACAAACGCCTTCGGCCCGGTCTCGGTCAGCGGCCGCAGTGGCGCGCTGACCGGTGTGCGTACCGAGCGTCCGACCATCACCGAGGGCGGCCCCAACCAGGAGTGGACCGTCGAGATCCCGGCGGGCACGTCGACGTTCACCGCCCGGATCGGCAACCCCGCCAACGCGGGCGCCGACTTGGACCTGTTCGTCTACCGGGGCACCACCGAGGTCGGTCGGGCCGCGGACGGTGACTCGGAGGAGGCGGTCACGCTGACCAACCCGCCCGCCGGCACCTACCGCGTCGTGGTGGAGCCGTACGGGGTCGACGGGCCGGGGACCAGCACCGCCTACGACTACTACGACGCGTTCGCGTCCGCGTCGCTGGGCACGATCACTGCTCCGGCCGTCGCGGTGCCGCTGATGCACGGCGAGTCGGCCACCATCACCGGCACGGTGACCGCGGTGGCCGTTCCGGCCGACGGGCGTCAGCTCTCCGGTGAACTGGCGATCGTCACCACCGAGGGTGCGATCGTGGGTCGCGGCAACGTCACCATCGGTGCCGTGAACTGATCCGCTCGTAACACCGGCAGGAGCCCGTCCCCACGTTCGGGGGCGGGCTCCCGCGTGTCAGGCGTGAGTGGTCAGGACCGGTGGGCGGCCGTGACGACGAACGGGGTGCCCTGCTGGCAGGTGGTCATCATGCCGGGCTCCACCCGACCGGTGACCTCGACCCGCGCGCCCGGCGTCAGCACGTCACGCGGGCCGCCGAGCAGCAGGTAACCGTCGAGCAGTACGCAACCGGGCTCCACGCCGCCCTGGAGGGTGCCGCTCAGGGTGGTGGCCCCGACGCCCGGCGGTGTGCTCGGGCCGCCCGGCTTCGGAGTCTTCACCCCGGACGGCGCGGAGGGGGTGCCGGTCGTCGGCGAGGCGGTCGGATCGGGCGTGGGCTGGCTGGTCACCGGCTGCGCTCCCGTCGGTGTCGGGGTGGGTGTGCCGCCCCCGACACCCTGGCCGCCGCAGGCGCTCAGCGCCACGCAGACGGCCAGCGCGGGAACGGCGAGCCGAAGAGTCCTCATGCCGAATCTGACGTACGCCGACCCGGGTTCGTTCCCGCGCCTCAGCCGCGCGCTGCGGCGGCCTTCATGTCCCGCCTCAGCTCCTGCGGAAGCGAGAACGTGAGCCGCTCGTTGGCCGTGGTGATCTCCTCGACGTCGGCGAAGCCGCGGGCGGCGAGGTGGACCAGCACCTCCTGGACCAGGTCGTCCGGGACGCTCGCGCCCGAGGTCAGGCCGACCGTGGTGGCCCCTTCCAGCCAGGCGTCGTCGATCTCGTGCGCGAAGTCGACCAGGTGACCGGCGCGGGCGCCGGCGTCCAGGGCGACCTCGACCAGGCGGACCGAGTTGGAGGAGTTCGTCGAGCCGACCACGATCACCACGTCACAGTCGGCGGCGATCTCCTTGACCACGTGCTGCCGGTTGGAGGTGGCGTAGCAGATGTCGTCGCTGGGCGGGGACTGCAACAGCGGCAGCCGCTGCTTGAGCCGGGCCACCGTCTCCAGCGTCTCGTCGACCGAGAGCGTGGTCTGGGAGAGCCAGACCACCTTCTCCGGATCACGTACGGTGATCTTGTCGGCACCGTCCGGGCCGTCCACCAGTTGGATGTGCGCGGGGGCCTCACCGGCGGTGCCGATGACCTCTTCGTGCCCCTCGTGGCCGATGAGCAGGATGTCGTAGTCCTCGGCAGCGAAGCGCCGCGCCTCGTGGTGCACCTTGGTGACCAGCGGACAGGTCGCGTCGATCGCCTTCAGCGAACGCGCCTTGGCCTGCTCGTAGACCTCCGGCGCCACACCGTGCGCGGAGAAGATGACGGTGGCGCCCTCCGGCACCTCCTCGTTCTCTTCCACGAAGATCGCGCCCTGGGCCTCCAGGGTCTGCACCACGTGCTTGTTGTGCACGATCTGCTTGCGCACGTAGATCGGGGCGCCGTAGAGCTTCAGCGCCTCCTCCACGGTCTGCACCGCGCGGTCGACACCCGCGCAGTAGCCGCGGGGCTTGGCCAGGAGCACGCGCTTGCCGGTCCGGTGAGTCGCCTGAGCCTCAGTCACCACCCCATCGTACGTGCCACCCCTCCACCCGCCACCGGGCCGCAACCCCACCCCCAACCCCCGGTGATCAAGAGGTTTGCGTCAGAAACGCGCCCAGCGCCGACGCAAACCTCTTGATCACCGGGGAGGTCCGTAGGGTGGGCGGGTGAGCGAGGGTGGGCGGGTGGGAAGCGGCGGGGGCGGCGGGGGCGGCGGGGCCAGTAGCGCTGAGGAGCCTTGGCCGGTACGGGTCGTCAGCCAGAAGGTGGGAGCCTGGATCGCCAAGCTGGGCTGGGTGTGGGTGGACGGGCAGGTGGCGCAGATCAGCCGCCGCCCCGGAGCCAGCACTGTCTTCCTCACCCTGCGTGACCCGTCGGCCGACCTGAGCCTGACCGTCACCACCAACCGGGACGTCCTGGACGCCGGTGCGCCGGAGCTCCGTGAGGGCGCCCGTGTGGTGCTGCACGCCAAGCCGGAGTTCTACGCCGCCCGAGGCACGCTGAGCCTGCGGGCCGACGAGATTCGCCAGGTTGGGCTCGGGGAGCTGCTGGCCCGACTGGAGAAGCTCAAGAAGCTGCTCGCCGCCGAAGGGCTCTTCGACCGCGCCCGCAAGCGTCGGCTGCCGTTCCTGCCCGGCCGGATCGGGCTCATCACCGGTCGCGCGTCGGCGGCGGAGCGGGACGTGCTGACCAATGCCCGTCGGCGCTGGCCGGCGGTGGAGTTCCGGACTGTCAACGTGGCAGTGCAGGGCCCGTCCGCGGTGCCACAGATCGTCGACGCGCTCAAGGTGCTGGACGCCGACCCGAGCGTCGACGTGATCATCATCGCCCGGGGCGGCGGCGGCATCGAGGACCTGCTGCCCTTCTCCGACGAGGCGCTCTGCCGGGCGGTGTTCGGCTGTCGTACCCCGGTGGTCAGCGCGATCGGCCACGAGACGGACGCGCCACTGATCGACTACGTCGCCGACGTTCGCGCCTCCACCCCGACCGACGCGGCGAAGCGGGTGGTCCCCGACCTCACCGAGGAGGTACGCCTCATCGGGCAGGCCCGGCACCGTCTCGAACGGGCGGTGCGCAACCTGGTCGACCGGGAGACGCACCGGCTCGACGGTCTGCGTTCCCGGCCGGTGCTGGCCCGGCCCCAGGTGATGGTGGAGCATCGGGCGACCGAGCTGACCGCGTTGCGTCAGCGGGCCGGCCGCTGTCTGGAGCATCGGCTCGCCGCCGCCGAGGATGACCTGCGGCACACTCTCGCGCGGCTGCGCGCCCTCTCCCCCGCCGCCACCCTCGACCGGGGGTACGCGATCGTGCAGCGCGCGGACGGCCACGTGGTCCGCGCGGCGGGGGAGGTCGGCAAGGGCGACCCGCTGCGGGTACGACTGGCCGACGGCGAGTTGGCCGCCACTGTCGATGGCTGAGTGGCGACGCGGCGCGGTGGGGAGTGATGTGCTGAGATGAACGCGATGACTGACGACACGAAGGCCGGGCCGGACCAACGGCTCAGTTACGAGCAGGCCCGCGCCGAGCTGGCCTCGGTGGTGGAGCGGCTGGAGGCCGGCGGCACGTCCCTGGAGGAGTCGCTGGCACTCTGGGAGCGCGGCGAGGCGCTGGCGGTGATCTGTCAACGCTGGCTGGATGGTGCGCGGGCGCGGATCGACGCCGCCCGACAGGAGCCCGCTTCCTGACCGACCGCCGGTGGGGCGGCCGGAGCCGCCCCACCCGGGTACGTCAGTTGAACAGGCTGTACAGCTCGGCCGGCGCCTCGACGACCTGGGCCGCCGGCGGCTTCTGGGCTGCGGTGGCGGCACCGTAGTCGGAGTAGGTCATCTTGATCTCCTGGGCGGCGGTCTGCCCGGCGGCCGGCAACTGCAACACCAGCTCGCTGAGCCGGCCCTGCGGGTCCACCTTCGCGGTGAACGGGACGGTCTTCGCCTGGGTGCCCAGCGCGGCGATCGTGGCGGCGTTCAGCGAGCCCGCCTCGGCGGCCTTGGTGACGTCGATGGTGCCGGCGTACGCGCCGGTGCCGGTGCTGCGGACCTCGGTGATGCCCTGGGTGAGCACCGCGCTACCGGCCGGGTCGACCTTCTCGAAGTCGAAGCCGAGGTTGCGGTTGCCCTTGATCCGGTTCTGGTCGAGGTGCTGGTACTTGCCGAGGTTGAGCTGCTTGATGGCGGGCAGGCTGTCGGCGGTGGGGCCGGCCAGCTCCAGCTTGACCCAGCTGTCCGGCTTGTAGTGGACCACGTCGAGCTTCATCGCCAGGTCGGACGAGGGGCCACCGATCGAGATCTTCATCGCCGCGCTCTGGCTCGGCTGGTGCACCAGCCCTTCCGCCGTCGAGCCGGCGCCGGCCAGGGTGAACCGGAAGTTCCCGTTGCTGATCTCCTTGGTGGAGTCGAGCAGGGCCTGCTTGGCGTCGCCCGCCACCGGGGCTCCGGACGGGCTCGCCGTGCCGGACGCGCTCACCGTCGGGGACGGCGTCGATCCGGTGGTGCCGGTTCCGCTGGCGCAGGCGGCCAGTGCGGGCGTGATCAGAGCGGCGGCTACCAGGCCGGCGCCAAGTCGTCGAACAGTCATACGTGTCTCCCAAGGGGGTCACCCGACGACCTGGACGGCGCCGGAAACCGGGCGACGCAGCAGCACCGTCGGCTGCGTCGCGCGATCCGGGCCGAGCAGCGCGCCCGGATCACCCCCTCCTTGTTCCCTGTCGACGCGTCGGACAATCACCCTTCGGCCCGGTTGCCCAGATTCGGTCTCAGCGGAGTCAGCGACCACCGGGTCCGGTCAGCGCAGCGAGCCGGCCAGTTCGCGGAGTTCGTTGTCCCGGGCGTCGCCCACGACGATCACCGTGCGGGTCGGTTCCAGCAGGACCAGCGCCTGCTGGTTTCCCCGGGCCGTGTAGAGCTGCCAGGTGCGCCCGGCCAGCTCGGTGGGGCCCTGCGGCTGGCTCTGACTGGTCAGCTCGGCGGGGAGCAGACGGTCCGCCGGGACGCTGCTCTGCAACAGTTGGACGCCCCGCCCCTCCGGGGTGAGGTAGCCGAGTCGCAGGTTCGCACCGCCCTCGACGGTCTGGTAGCGGGCGCTGACCGTCGTCCAGTCGGAGCCGAGCCCCTGCGGCTGGGTCACCGGAAAGACGTTCGCCGAGCGGGCCTGCTCGATGGCGGGCGCCGGATCGACTGTGGTGGCCTGGTCGCCGCCGAGGAATCCCCGGTAGAACGCCAGCAGCAGCGCGATCGGGACGAGCAGCACCAGCAGTGAGATCGCCATGTCCTTCGGCGACCGCTCGGACTTGCCGGACGCCGCCGGTGGCGGTGGGGTCGGATCGGTCGCGGCGGGCTCACCACCGCGGCCGGCGGGGACGTCGGCCGGCGGCTGACCGTCGGGCGGCGTGCGGTCGGCGGGTACGCGGTCGGCTGGCTGTGCGGGTTCCACCCCGCTATCTTCGCAGCCGCCCGACCGGCGGTATCCGGGCCATCACCGCCCCGCGCCGACGCCCGGTCGGCCATCGTGTGAGGATCAGCGACAAAGCCGGCAGTGGGGGCCTCCCCGCCGCCGGTCGTCCCCGCACCGTCGCGAGGAGGAGTAGCCGTCATGACGAACACCAGGACGCGGATCCCACAGGATCTCGACCGAAACCTTGCCCTCGACCTGGTCCGGGTCACCGAGGCCGCGGCGATGGCCGCCGGCCGGTGGGTCGGTCGGGGCGACAAGGAGGGCGGGGACGGGGCCGCTGTCGACGCGATGCGCAAGCTGATCAACTCGATCCAGATGCGCGGTGTGGTGGTGATCGGCGAGGGCGAGAAGGACAACGCCCCGATGCTCTTCAACGGCGAACAGGTCGGCGACGGCACTGGCCCGGAGGTGGACGTCGCCGTCGACCCGGTCGACGGCACCACCCTGATGAGCAAGGGCATGCCGAACGCGGTGGCGGTGCTCGCCGTCTCCGAGCGGGGTGCCATGTTCGACCCCAGCGCCGTGTTCTACATGGAGAAGCTCGCCGTCGGGCCGGCGTACGCCGACGTGATCGACATCAACGCCGGTGTGGCGGAGAACCTGCGCCGGATCGCCAAGGTCAAGGGCACCGACATCTCCGAGGTGACGGTCTGCGTGCTGGACCGGAGCCGCCACGACGACCTGGTCACGCAGATCCGCCGGACCGGGGCGGGGATCCGGTTCATCTCCGACGGCGACATCGCGGGCTCCATCGCGGCGGCCCGGGGCGAGTCGGACGTGGACGTGCTGATGGGCATCGGCGGCACCCCGGAGGGCATCATCTCCGCGTGCGCGCTGAAGTGCATGGGCGGTGCGATGCAGGCCAAGCTCTGGCCGCGCGACGAGCAGGAGCGGGAGAAGGCGATCGCCGCCGGGCACGACCTGGACCGGGTGCTGGGCACCGATGATCTGGTCACCGGCGACAACTGCTTCTTCGTGGCGACCGGGGTCACCTCCGGCGACCTGCTGCGTGGAGTGCGTTACCGGGCCGGCGGCGCGTACACCCAGTCGATCGTGATGCGCTCGAAGAGCGGCACCATCCGGGTGATCGACTCGTACCACCGGCTGGAGAAGCTGGCGCTCTACTCGGCGGTCGACTTCGATGGTCGTCCGCTGGCCGAGCAGGAGTGACAGCCGCCGACACGGCGACCCCGCAGACCCTGTCGGCCGCCCGCCGGATCACCGGCGTCGCGCTGGCGTCGGCCTCCGGGGTCGCTGTGGCGGTGCAGTCGCGCATCAACGGCGAGCTGGGGGTACGCCTCGACGACGGTTTCGCCGCCGCGGTCGTCTCGTTCGGCATCGGCCTGCTGGTGCTGCTGGTGCTGGTGCCCGCCACCCCCGGTGGTCGGCGAGGGCTGGTCGCGACGCGGAAGGCCCTGCGCACGGGCACGCTACGGCCGTGGCAGTGCCTCGGTGGGATGTGCGGGGCGTTCCTGGTGGCCACCCAGGGGCTCACCATCGGCACGTTGGGCGTGGCGGTCTTCACAGTGGCGGTGGTCGCCGGCCAGACCGGCAGCAGCCTCGCCGTGGACCGGGCCGGGATCGGGCCGACCGGCCGGCAGCCGGTCACCCGGCAGCGGCTGGCCGGCGCGGTGCTCACCGTGCTGGCGGTCGGCCTGGCGGTCGGCGACCGACTCGGCGACCCGGGAGCGCTGGCGCTGGCCCTGCTGCCGCTGCTCGCCGGGGTGGGCATCGCCTGGCAGCAGGCCGTCAACGGCCGGGTCCGGGCGGCGGCCGACAGCGCGTTGACCGCCACGCTCGTCAACTTCGCCGTCGGCACCGTCACACTGCTCGTCGCGTTCGCGATCGACATCGCCGTACGCGGCTGGCCCGGCGGCAACCTGCCGACCGAGCCGTGGTTCTACCTGGGCGGCCCGATCGGCATCGTGTTCATCGCGATCGCCGCCGCGATCGTGCGCTTCACAGGTGTGCTGCTGCTCGGCCTGGCCACCATCGCCGGGCAGATCGTGGGCGCTGTCCTGCTGGACCTGGTCCTTCCCACGGCGGCCTCGCACCCCGGTGTGAACACCCTGCTCGGGGCGGCGCTGACCATGGTGGCGGTGCTGATCGCCGCGCTGGCGCCACCCGCCCGCCGCTGACCGCCCGCACGCCGAGGTTCACTGCGGCGGCGTTTGCGACGGGTACGGCGGATCGGGCACCGTCGGTGGGTGCGCAGGGTAGGGCGGAGGCGGATAAGGCACGTGCGGCGGATAGGGCGGGCGCGGCAGGTACCGTTGCTCGAACCCACGGGCCGGGTCCACCAGCCGTGCGATCCGGATGGCCAGCAGCACTCCCGGCACCGTGGCCAGCAGGGCGAGCGCCACCGCGAACCGGGTTCGCGACGGGATGCCGTACAGCCAACCGACCAGCGGCAGCCCAGCCAGGAGCGCGGTGAGCAGGATCCCGGCGAACACCCACCCGATCCAGCGCCGCAGAGCGCCCTGGTAGGAAGCTCGAACGATCATGGCCACCGCGGTGAGGACGCCCACCGCCAGCACGAACGGCACGGCCATGAACGCCAGGGTGTCGTCGTCGCGCGCCCAGGCCGCGGCCAACACGATCCCCGCGACCAGCATCGACGCAGTGCTGACGACCCCCCACCAGCGCGGACCCCCACCACGGCGGATCGCGAGATGACCGGCCAACGCGGCGACCGCGCAGCCGAGAGTCAGCGCCAGCGCGACGGCGAGCAACAGGTCCATCTCGCGGTCGCCGGGTCCGCCACCGCCCAGCTGGGGCGGTTCCATCCACGACGTGCCGAGCCGCCCCTCCTCGAAGAGGAACCCGTCACGCTGCCACCCACCGTCGGGCAGGCGGCGGACAAACCCGTCCCGCCCGTTGGCGACGAGCACCTCGTGACCACCCCCGGCGTGGGGATAGACGACCAGATCGCGGGAGGCGAAATGTCGCTGGACATCGCCCGGGTTCGGCGACCGGCGGGCCAACTCCTCCCGCTGCCCGTCGGGCACCTCCCAGGCCACCCGCCAGGTCGCACCGGCGTCGTCACTCTCCTCGACCCGTAGGTGCCCGGTGACAATCCGGTAGCACCGCCGGGGCTCATCCGAAGCGCACGCCTGCTGCTGCCCGAGCTCCTGGCGGGACAGTCGCCGCTGCTCCTCCTCGCTGGCCGCCCGCCAGGTGGTCGCGCCGTCCTCGCTGATTGCCCACTGCCCGTCCATCGGATTGGCAGGCCAGTCCGACGTGCTGTAGCCGCTGCCGACCGAGATCGCCGGGTGACCGTCGACCACCGCGGTGGCCACTGCGTACGGGTAGTAGACCGCGCTGGTCGCTGCCACCGCCAACACCGCCGGTGGCAGCACCACCAGCAGCCGGACCAGCCGGGCGGTCCGTTGGCGCACCGGGCGGCGACGTGACCGCGTCCAACTCCACCAGGCCAGGCCGAGCGCCGGCAGGGTGAGCAGGTCGGTCCAGTCGGCCCGGACCAGCGACGGCCCGGCCAGCACGGTCCAGGCGGAGGAGGCGAGTTCGGCGGCGTACCCGCTGGATTTGACGACCGCGAACCCGGCGCCCACCGCGACCAGGCCGGCCACCGCGGCGGCCCGGGACGGCAGCCGTGGCACCAGGAGAGTCAGCAGCACCGCGACCAGCGGCGGGGCGAGCACCAAGCCGGCGATGTCGCTCAGCTTGCCGGTCACCAGGCCGGGAGAGGTCGCCTTCAGCACATGGTCGTTGACCAGCAGCAGGACCAGCGCGATCACTGTGGCGGGGTGGCAGAGCCAGGACAGCGTGGTGGGTGCACCGTCCCGCTGTGTCTCGGAACCCGTCATCCCCTCAGGATCCGGTCGAGCCGTCTCGATCCGGACTCAGGTCGGTCTGGGTCCGATACCGACACTCAGCCGGCGTCGGAGGAGTGCCCGGGGAAGAGGTGTGCGCTCGGGTCGATGGCAACGGCCGCGTTGTTGACCGCCGTCGCCGCCTCACCGAAGCCGGTGGCGATCAGCCGGACCTTGCCCGGGTATTCGGTGATGTCACCCGCCGCGAAGACCCGGGGCAGGTTCGTGGCCATAGCGCTGTCGACCAGGATGTGCCGGCGGTCCAGCCGTAGCCCCCACTCGGCGAGCGGGCCCAGGTCGGCGGTGAAGCCGAGGGCTGCCACCACGGTGTCCACCGGCAACGTCTCGGTCGCGCCGCCGCGCACAGTCACCTCGGCACCGGTCACCGCGCCGTCCCCGATAAGCCTGGTGACCTCGGCGTTGACCACCACCCGCACCGGCAGCGAGAGCACCCGGGCGACCGTCGAGGCGTGGGCCCGGAACTTCTCCCGACGGTGCACCAGGGTCACCGACCGGGCCAGTGGTTGCAGCGCCAGCGCCCAGTCGAAGGCGGAGTCACCGCCGCCGACGATCAGCACGTCCCGATCGGTCAGCTCGGTCGGCTCGGTCACGAAGTAGACGATCCCCGAGCCGGGGGCGCCGTCGGCGCACGGCAACGGCCGAGGGCTGAAGCTGCCGAGCCCGCCGGTGACCACTATCGCGCCGCACGCGAGCTGCTCGCCACCGGCCAGGCCGAGCACCGGACGACCGTCGGCGTACGCGAGCTTCTCGGCCCGGGTGCCGAGCAGGTACTGCGGGCCGAACGGGGCGGCCTGGGCCACCAGGTTGGCGACCAGGTCGCGGCCCTTGACCGCGGGGAAGCCAGCGACGTCGAGGATCAGCTTCTCCGGGTACATGGCGGTGATCTGACCGCCCGGCTCGGGCAACGCGTCGATCACCGCCACCGACAGCCCCCGGAACCCGGCGTAGTACGCGGCGAAGAGACCGGCCGGACCGGCCCCGATCACGGCGACATCGACCTCGCGCATGGCGTACCGTCGCTTTCCGCTCACGGATCAACGCGTGCTGATCTCGACCGTAAGCGGGCGGCGACGGTCGGGCAAGCACGTCCCAGAGGCGCGCCGGAGAATCGCCTCAGGGCAGGCTGAGCGTGGAGCCCGAGTAGTCCGGGCCGTCTACAGCGGGTCGCCGCCGACGGAACAGGATCGCCGCCACCACCCCGCCGAGCAGGCCGAACAGGTGCCCCTGCCAGGAGATCCGCTCGTCGGTGGGGAGGATGCCGACCAACTGCCAGCCGTAGAGCAGACCGACCAGGAGGAAGACCGCGAAGTTCCACCAGCTGCGCTCGACGATGCCCCGGGTGAGCAGGATGCCCAGGTAGCCGAAGATGACGCCGCTGGCGCCGACGACCACCGAGTTGGGTGAGCCGGTGAACCACACGCCGAGCCCGCTGACCAGGATGATGACCAGGGTCGACCAGAGGAACCGGCGGGCGCCGGCGGCGAGGACGAAGGTGCCCAGCAGGATCAGCGGGATGCTGTTGCTGTAGAGGTGGTCGAAGCCGTGGTGCAGGAACGGGGAGAAGAAGACCCCGTCCAGCCCGTCGATGCGCTGCGGGATGATGCCGGCGGTGGCGTCCAGGCCGAACGCGAGCCCCTGGTCGACGGCCTCGATGAGGAAGAGGAACGGCACCACCGCGCACATGGCGACGAACGCCCGGCCGAGCGCGGCGTAGAACGCCTCGGTGCCGAACCGGTAGGGGTCGCCGCTTGACGGGTGCAGGGTCACTCCACAACTGCTATCAGCAAAAGCGGCCGACCGCCACTCACGTCCCGTCCAAAGTACGCGAAGGCGGGGCGGGTGGAGAGCCACCCGCCCCGCCTTCGAGAGCCGTCAGTAGTGCCCGTTGTTCTGGAAGTAGGTCCAGGCACCGCAGGGCGTCTTGTACCTGCCCTTGATGTAGCCCAACCCCCACTTGATCTGCGTGGCCGGGTTGGTCCGCCAGTCCGACGCGACGGAGCCCATCTTGCTGCCCGGCAGAGACTGCGGGATGCCGTACGCACCGGACGAGGAGTTGCTGGCCTTGTGGTTCCAGCCGCTCTCCTTGGTCCAGAGCTTCTCCAGGCAGGGGAACTCGGCGATGCCGAAACCCGCGCTGATCATCAGGGCGCAGCCGGTCTTGCGGTTGCCGCTGTACTCGGCGCAGGACGCCGGGATCGGCCCGTCGTACGGCTTGGCGGGCGCGTTGGCGGCGGCACGGTCGCGCTTTCGGGACGCCGCGGCGGCCTCGGCCCGGCGGGCCCGCTCGGCGGCTTCCTTGGCGGCCTGCGCGGCCCGCAGCTTGGCCTGGTACTCGACGGCCCGCTGCTTGGAGAACTGCACCTGGTGGGCGGCCTGCCGCTCGCGCTGGTACGCGAGGTCGGCCCGGTCGACTTCGAGACTGACCTGCTCGGTCAGACCCTGTTGCTGGGTTTCCCGGTCTTCGCCCAGGTAGAAGCCACCGGCAACGCCCACGGAGAGCAGCGCTACAGCAGCCGTACGGGCGCCCAACCGGCTCCACAGCCGACTCACGAAGTGGTCCCTTCGTCGGGAGCAAGGACGCGGCGCGGCGCAGACCACAGGTGGGCCGTCAGCCGTGCCACGAGCGCCCCGACCGGTTGCCGGTCGCGCCGACGCACCGACCTTCGCCGATGCCGTCCGTCTCGGGACGAACGATCGCCAACGATTCCGGTGGTGCATGGACGCTCGTGGGACACGATTGCGCACAGTGAGGCTGATGGGAAACCAACCAGGCAGTTTGTGATCTGCGCCACACCTAAAATGCGGACAAAAACCCGCATAAGCCCCGTCAGATCGGGATGTCCTCCAGGAGGTCCGTGACCATAGCGGCGATCGGCGACCGCTCCGACCGGCTGAGGGTGACGTGCGCGAAGAGCGGATGGCCCTTGAGCGCTTCGATGACAGCCGTCACCCCGTCGTGCCGGCCGACCCGCAGATTGTCCCGCTGGGCCACGTCGTGGGTGAGCACCACCCGGGAGCCCTGCCCGATCCGGGACAGCACCGTCAACAGCACCCCGCGCTCCAGCGACTGGGCCTCGTCCACGATCACGTAGGCGTCGTGCAGGCTGCGCCCGCGGATGTGGGTCAGCGGCAGCACCTCCAGGATGCCCCGCGAGGTGACCTCCTCCAGCACGTTCTCGTGCACCACAGCGCCGAGCGTGTCGAAGACCGCCTGGGCCCACGGCGACATCTTCTCCGACTCCGAGCCCGGCAGGTAGCCCAACTCCTGGCCACCGACGGCGTACAGCGGGCGGAACACGATCACCTTCTTGTGCCGGCGGCGCTCCATCACCGCCTCCAACCCGGCGCAGAGCGCCAGCGCCGACTTGCCGGTGCCGGCCCGGCCACCCAGCGAGACGATCCCGATCGACTCGTCCAACAGCAGGTCGAGAGCGATCCGCTGCTCGGCCGAGCGGCCGTGCAGCCCGAACGCCTCCCGGTCGCCCCGGACCAGACGCACCGACTTGTCCGGCAGCACCCGACCGAGCGCGGACCCACGCACCGAGTGCAGCACCAGACCGGTGTGGCAGGGCAGCCCGGCCGCCTCGTCGACGTCGAGTGTCTCGCCGGCGTACAGCTGGCCGATCTGCTCCTCGCTCAACTCCATCTCCGACATGCCGGTCCAGGTCGGGTCGCTGGCCTGGCCGTGGCGGTACTCGTCGGCACGCAGACCCACCGAGGCCGCCTTGACCCGCAACGGCATGTCCTTGCTGACCAGGGTCACCTCCCGCCCCTCGGCGGCGAGGTTGAGCGCGACGGAGAGGATCCGGGCGTCATTGCTCTCGGTGCGGAACCCGGGCGGCAGGACGCCGTCGTCGGTGTGGTTGAGCTCCACCCGCAGGGTGCCGCCGACGTCGTTGGCGGGCACCGGGCGGTCGAGTCGGCCGTGCCGAACCCGCAGGTCGTCGAGCATCCGCAGCGACTGCCGGGCGAACCAGCCCAGCTCCGGATGGTGCCGCTTGCCTTCCAGCTCGGTGATGACCACCAGAGGTAGCACCACCTCGTGCTCCGCGAACCGGTGGAACGCTGCCGGATCGGAGAGAAGCACCGACGTGTCCAGGACAAAGGCCTGGCCGGCTGGTCGTGGCTCCTTGGGGTCGGCCGGCGCGGCGGCTGCCGAACGGCGGCTCCTGGTGGCTCGGCGGGGCGTGGCAGTCGCGGCCGGGGTCTGGTCGGCACCGGCGATGGTACGGCGAGTCGTCACAGGCCTGCTCCGACGGATGGGCACCCGCCACCCGTGTTCCGCCTCCTCCGGTGCCCGGGGACACGGGGTCGGATGCGGAACCCCATGCGCGAGGTCGCAGATCCGGGCGGACCGGCTGGCTCGGGAGAACCCCGTGCCATGCCTAGACGCTAGCCCCGCCGGACCTTCCCGGCTAGAGGCCGAACGTGGATCTCCCAAGACGCGCTCGTGAACAGCGCTCCGTCGACGCCCGCACCAGCCGAAAGGCATTGTCGCGGGCGCGGCGGAACCGGCCGGGATGCATGCCCCCTGCGCGCATCCCGGCCGGTGGGGCCACCGTCACCGGTCTGACGTGGCCCCGACGGTGCGTGTCCGCCGCGGACGACGCACCGCGTTCGTGGCGCCGGTCGGCGGGGTGGCCCCGCCGACCGACCTCAACCGGTACGTCGGACGAGCGTGCCGGTCGGGTGCCGCCCGGTGATCGGGGCGGCCGGCGCACTGAACGACGAGCCGGTGTACGTGGTGCCGGGGCGTTCGACGGCACCGGCGGAGCGGACCACGCCCGCGGGCGAGACCGACAGGGCCGAGGCGATCGCCGCCTGGGCGTCCCGACGACGCCGGTTCCAGGCGCCCCGGTCACCGTCGAAGTAGCCCTGGCGGTAACCGAAGCGGTAGCCGATGCGGTAGCTGAGCTGCCCGTGCAGCCGGCCGGCCGCGTAACTGGTGGCACCGAGCACCAGGACGAGGAACACCGCGAGAAACGGGCTCATCGGGCAGCTCCGGCCCAGCCGGGACGCCAGGTCATCGCTCCTCCGGCTCGATCGTGGTGGGGTCGGCGACGAGCAGCCGGTCCAGGTCGTCGGTGCTGACCTCCTCGACCAGCTCGACGCTGATCCGGCAGCCGTCCAGCACGACTTCGGCCACCGAGGACCGGCGGATCTCGCCGCCGGCGTCGTAGACCCGGACGCTCAGCTCCGGGCAGCCGAGATGGGTACGCCAGGCGTTCCACTCGGCACGATCACCGACGCTCAGCGACAGGTAGCGGCAGCCTCGGGCCAGGTAGAGGCGCCAGGGGGCGGTCAGCCCTGCGGCGACCCCCTCGGCGATCAGCCCGAAGGCCTGGGCGCGGGTGGCAAGCTCGGTCACCACGACCCCCTGGCACCGGGGGCGTGACGCATGTGAGCACCAATCGTCTCATGCACGTGACACACCGTAGATTGTCCCATGGGCGTGACAGTATCAGCTTTTCGTCCGCTTACGTTTGCCACTACGTTCATCTATTCTGCCCGCGTGACACCCCTCAACAGTGGCACTGACTCGTTTACCGGAAATCCGAACTCCTCGTCACGTCTGCGTGACAGTGGCGAGCCGGGGCACGCACTCGCGGCCGGCTGGCCGTACCGTCACGGAGTGACCGAGACGGCCAATGCGCGGAAGATCGCCTTCGCCACCTTCGTCCGGCGGGCTCTGGACGAGGCGCGGGCAACCCGAGCCTGGAGCGGCACCGAGGTGTCCCGGCGCACCGGCGTCTCCCGGCAGACCATCAACCGCTGGGTCCGGGGCGACTGGGCCAGCGACCCGGAGGCCGAGCGGGTGGTCGCCTTCTGCGAGGGCCTGGGGTTGAACCCGGCCGCCGCCTTCGCGGCGCTGGGCTGGGACCGCACTGCGGCCGGCCCCCGCACCGGCCAGGCGGCCCCTCCGATGGACCCCGACGTGGAGGCGTTGCTGCGCCGCCTGGTCGATCCGCAGGTGTCGGACGCGGAGAAGTTCCACATCCGGGAAACCATTAGATACCTCGCATACCGCCCAACGTTGCCGGTCGATGTCCGAAAAAGGGGCAATCAGGCAGGCTAGTTCCTCAGATAGCGAAAGAACGCCTGGTCAGGTTCATTCGTTTGCCTCCGGGGCTGGAACGGGCACGCTAGCGTCCCTATTCGTACTGCTTGGGCTCGTCATCGGCGGGGGGACGGGACAAGGCCGAACCCAGCCCTGCGGGACAGAAGGAGGGGTCTGTCCATGACCCTGAAGTGGTTGGCAGTCGTGGTCGCAACGGTGTCGGTGACACTGTGGGCGACCGGCAACACAGTGACCCTGGCGGTCGACGGCGGGCAGCTGCCGCTGCTCGTCAACCTCTTTGCGCTCATCACCGCCGGCACCGCGGTCGTCCTGGCCGTCGTCGCCGAGCTGCACGAGCGTCTGAACAACCGAATCAGCGCGCTCACCGAGTTCCTGGTGGCCCGGCTCAACGAAATTGAGAACCACACCGGCGATCGCAACACCGGGTTCGTGGAGGGCTACCTGTTGAGCCACGGCCAGGAGGCGGCAGTGGTGCCGTTCGGCCGGCGCGGACGAGGAGCCGCCGAACGCTGATCGCGTACCGCTCAATGGGTTCGCTCGGCCAGGAATGAGCCTGGATCGCCGGGGTACGCTGACGCGCGTGCCGCCGTTGAATCTGGGCAATCAGCAGCCGAAAACCCCGTTGAACGCCGACCAGGCCTGGCGGATAACCGCCAGCCGGGCGGCCGGGACCGTGCTCTTCTTCGACTTCGACGGCACGCTCGCGCCCGTCGACGACGATCCGACCGCGGTACGCCCGGCGCCCAAGGCGCTGGCCGCGATCGAGGCGCTCGCCCCGGTCGTGCAGCGGGTCGCGATCGTCTCCGCCCGACCCGTCGAGTTCCTTCGGGATCAGCTCGGCGGGCTCGCCGGCGTGGACCTCTACGGCCTGTACGGGCTGGAGCACAGCCACTCCGGTGGGGAGACAGTCACCGAACCGGCCGCGCTGCCCTGGGTGCCGACGATGGCGGAGCTGGCCGACCTGGCTCGGGCGGAGCTGCCGCCCGGCACGCTCGTGGAGTACAAGCGGCTCTCGGTCGCGCTGCACTGGCGTACCGCCCCGCAACTCGGCGCGACAGTGCAGCAGTGGGGGCAGGCGCAGGCCGACCGTCTGGGGTTGCGCTCGCAGGCCGGGCGGATGGTGCTGGAGCTCAAGCCGCCGGTCGACCGGGACAAGGGCATGGTGATCGGCGAGGCGATCAGGGGTGCCACCGGCGCCTGGTACTTCGGCGACGACGTCTCCGACATCAAGGCCTTCGCCGCCCTGCGCGCTCGCGCCGCCGCCGACCCGGATTTCCTCGGCGTCTGCGTGGCGGTGGCCAACCCGGAGACCGGACACGAGGTGGCCAACGCTGCCGACCTGACCATCGAGTCGCCGGCCGCCCTGGGCGACTTCCTCACCCGGGCACTGACCCACCTGCCCTGACCTGCCCGAGCGGCGACCGACGGCGTCGCCGCCGGGTCAGGCGCCGTAACGGCGTTGTCTGGTGGCGTACGAGCGCAGGGCCCGTAGAAAGTCGATGTGCCGGAAATCGGGCCAGTTGAGCTCGCAGAAGTAGAACTCCGAGTGCGCGGACTGCCAGAGCATGAAACCGGACAGCCGCTGCTCGCCGCTGGTGCGGATGACCAGGTCCGGGTCGGGCTGGCCCCGGGTGTAGAGGTGCTCGGCGATGTGCTCCACGTCCAGCACCTCGGCCAACTCCTCGATCGTGCCGCCGGTGGCGGCGTGTTCCAGCAGCAGCGAACGGACCGCGTCGGTGATCTCCCGGCGACCGCCGTAGCCCACTGCGATGTTGACCTCCGCGCCGCCGGTGCGCTCGCGGGTGCGCTCCTCGGCGCCCTTGAGCGCCGCCGCGGTCTGCGCCGGCAGCAGGTCGAGCGCCCCGACGATGCGCAGCCGCCAGGGGTTGCCCTCCTCGGAGAGCTCCACCACCAGATCCTCAATGATCTTGAGGAGCGGGTCCAGCTCAGCGGCCGGACGGCGCAGGTTGTCGGTGGCCAGCAGGTAGAGGGTCACGTGCCCGACGCCGGCCTGGTCACACCAGCCGAGGACATGCTTGATCTTCGCGGCGCCGACCCGGTGCCCGTCGTTCGGGTCGACGAAGCCCATCTCCCTCGCCCATCGGCGGTTGCCGTCGCACATCACCCCGACATGCCGGGGCACCGGCTTACCCGCGAGCTTCGCCGTGAGCCGGCGCTCGTACACGGAGTAGATAAGGTTCCGCAGCGTCATCACCTAGCAGCGTAGCGACCCTTCAGCCAGTTCACTGCCTCGGAGCCCCATCCCCGCCGCCCAGACCCGCGCCGATCAGTGCGAGCGTACGAGCGGTGAGGCGTCCGTCACCCAGTCCCAACTCGACCACGTCGTAGAAGACCCGGTCGTCCCGACGGGCGGCCCGGACCGCTGCGTCCACCACCCGACGTCGCCGGGCCAGCCAGGCCGCGACCGAACTGTGCCGCAGGTGGGTGCCGAGGCGGCGACGCAACCCGTCGGCGTAGCGGCCAGCCGCGCCCTCGGGCGAACCGGCCGCCGCCGCCCCGGCGAGCGCGCCGGAGAGCAACGCGTAGAAGATCCCCTCCCCGGTGAACGGATTGATCAGTGACAGCGCGTCCCCGGCCAGCAGGGTGCGCCCTCGCCCCGGCGACGGCCGGTGGGTAGAGAGCGGCAGGTGATGCGCGCGCAACGCGGTCACAGTCGCCAGATCGGTCCCGGGCAGCAGCGCGGCCAGTCGGTCCAGCAGGTACGCGCGGCTCAGTGGCTCACCGCGCAGGACCTCCCCGTACCCGACGTTCGCCCGTCCGTCACCGATCGGAAACGACCAGGCGTATGCCGGCCAGCGCGCCTTCGAGGTGACGATGAGCTGCTCGGACGGGCCGGGCAGAGCCGGGGCGTACCCCCGGATGGCCAGCGCGAGATGCCGGTCGGGGTTCTGCGGATGGCCGAGCGCCCGACGCACCACCGAGCCGGCGCCGTCCGCGCCGATCACCACCCGGCCGGACACCTGCCCGTCGAGCACCACGCGATCGGCGCGCGGCTCGACCTGGCGCACTGTGTGCCGGCGCAGTTGCGCGCCGGCGGCCACCGCGGCCGCCACCAGCCGCGCGTCGAAGACCTCCCGGGGCACTGTGTACGCGGGTCGGGGTAGCGCCCGGGCCACCGCGCCGCCACCCGGCGAGATCATGCGTAACGCCGGCAGCGGGGCGTAACCCGCCACCGCCTCGGTCACCCCCAGCTCGGCGAGCACGTCCACCGAGTGCGCGGCGATCCCGTCACCACATGCCTTGTCCCGGGGAAAGTCGGCCCGGTCCAGCAGCAGCACGCTGGCACCGGCCCGGCGCGCCGTCAACGCGGCTGCCGCCCCGGCCGGCCCCGCCCCCACCACCACCACGTCGAACTCGTCGCCCACCGCGCGCCTCCCTCCGGCCGACGCGACTGCTCCTGCATCGCCCCGACGATCCACCTGCGCCGCCCACGCCGACCGTTGTGACCGACGCCACCCCGCCACCCCGCCATCCTGCCCCCTACCGGCTCGCGCGGGCCGCTCCCGCACAGCGCGCCGTCCGGCCCCACGCCGTCGATCATGGAGTTGTGGTGGGTCGCGCAAGCGGCAAACCGGAGTGCGCCGGGCACCACAACTCCATGATCGACACGGGTGGGGGTGGGGTGGGGTGGGGGTGGGGTGGGGGTCAGGCTGGGGTGGGGTCTTCGGCGCGGGCGGCGCGGCGTAGGCCGTGGAGGGCCAGGCCGGCCGCCGCTAGCAGGGGGGCGCCGTCGCGGATCAGGCCGTCCACGCCCAGCAGCCACCAGCACAGGGGCAGATCTATGGCGAGTACGGCGACCGTGACGACGACCAGCAGGCCACGCGCCCAGTCCTTGCCTCGCATCAGGAACGCGGTGCAGAACAGCACCGCGTAGCTGGCAGTGATGCCGGCACCGAACCAGAACAGCACCGCCGGCACCGCGGTCAGTCGACCATCCAGGATGGAACTCCCGGCCACCAGGGCCGGCACCAGCATCAACGGGCTGTAGGTGAAGGCCGCCACCCGGCTGGTCAACAACCAGGCGCTGGCCTGGGGTCGGCGTGGAGGGGTCTCCCGCCAGGAGATGCCGTCGGAGTCGATGACGAGGCGTGGACGGTGCCTGACCAGGTGCCCGGCCAACGCCGACGAGCGGTAGAGCAACCACACCACCGCGACGCAGAGCGCCGTGAGAATGGCGAAGCCGATCAGGCCGGGCAGTGGCGGCACCCCCTGCCGGGGCACGATGAGCCGGCCGACCGCGAAGATCGTGGTGACAGCGAGGATCAGCCCGAACGGGCGGGCCACCGTACGACCCCGTCGAACGTGCCCGATCAGCAGCAGGAAGCCGAACGAGCGCAGCATGGCCCACCCGGTCCGTACGGCCAGCCCGAAACCCTGCTCCGGGGCGTACCACCAGTTGAGCAGCTCGACCACGACGGTGGCCGCCGCCGTCGTCGCCAGCAAGGTGGTGAGCACCCGGACGGCGGACGGCCGCCGGACCTGGGTCTCGGCGGCCGTCCTCATGAAATCCGATGTTGCCCGCGAAAGGTCTCGTTCACACCTACCGCTGCGGTTGCGCGGCGTCGAGGCGGGCGCGCAGCGCGTCCAGCTCGGCCCAGAGCACGCCGGGCAGCTTGTCACCGAACTTCTCGAACCACTCGGTGATCATCGGCAGCTCGTTACGCCACTCGTCCGGGTCGACCTTCAGCGCGATCCGAACATCCTCCGGGGTCATGTCCAGGCCCTCGACGTCCAGGGCGTCCGGCGCGGGGACCATGCCGACCGGGGTCTCCACCGCGTCGGCAGTGCCCTCGAGTCGCTCGACGACCCACTTGAGCACCCGGGAGTTCTCCCCGAAGCCCGGCCAGAGGAACGAGCCGTCCGGGTCCTTGCGGAACCAGTTGACGTAGTAGATCTTCGGCAGCTTCGCCTCGTCGCCGTCGGCGCCCTTGCCCATCTCGATCCAGTGCCGGAAGTAGTCGCCGGCGTGGTAGCCGATGAACGGCAGCATCGCCATCGGGTCCCGCCGGACCACGCCGACGGCGCCGGACGCGGCGGCGGTGGTCTCCGAGGAGAGAGTGGCACCCATGTAGACGCCGTGCACCCAGTCGCGGGCCTCGGTCACCAGCGGGACGGTGTCCTTGCGGCGGCCGCCGAAGAGGATCGCGTCGATCGGCACGCCGTTCGGGTCGAAGTACTCGTCGGCGAGGATCGGGCACTGGGTGATCGGGGTGCAGAACCGGCTGTTGGCGTGCGAGGACAGGCTGTCGCTCTCCGGCGTCCAGTCGTTGCCCTTCCAGTCGATCAGGTGCGCCGGCGGCTCACCCATGCCCTCCCACCAGACGTCGCCGTCGTCGGTGAGGCCCACGTTGGTGAAGACGGAGTTGCCCCGGTCCAGGGTGCGCATGGCGTTGGCGTTGGTCTTCCAGTCGGTGCCGGGCGCGACGCCGAACAGGCCGTACTCGGGGTTGACCGCGTAGAGGCGGCCGTCCGGGCCGAACCGCATCCAGGCGATGTCGTCGCCGATGGTCTCGACCTTCCAGCCCGGAATCGTCGGCTCCACCATGGCGAGGTTGGTCTTGCCGCAGGCGGACGGGAACGCGCCGGCGATGTGGTAGACCCGACCCTCCGGGGAGGTGATCTTGAGGATCAGCATGTGCTCGGCGAGCCAGCCCTCGTCCCGGCCCATCACGCTGGCGATCCGCAGCGAGTAGCACTTCTTGCCCAGCAGCGAGTTGCCGCCGTAACCCGAGCCGTACGACCAGATCTCCCGGCTCTCCGGGAAGTGCGAGATGTACTTGGTGTCGTTGCAGGGCCAGGCGACATCCTGCTGGCCGGGGGCGAGCGGGGCGCCGATCGAGTGCAGCGCGTGCACGAAGTCCGCGTCGTTGCCCAGGGCCTCGAGGACCCGGGTGCCCATCCGCGTCATGATGCGCATCGAGGCGACCACGTACGGGCTGTCGGTGATCTCGACACCGAACATGGGGGACTCGGCCTCGACCGGGCCCATGACGAACGGGATGACGTACATGGTGCGACCGCGCATGGAGCCCCGGTACAAATCCGTCATCGTCCGCTTCATCTCGGCCGGCGCCATCCAGTTGTTGGTAGGGCCGGCGTCCGCCTCGTCGACGGAACAGATGTAGGTGCGCTCCTCGACCCGGGCGACATCCGTCGGGTCGGTGCGGGCGTAGAAAGAGTTGGGCTTCTTCTCGGGGTTGAGCCGGATCAGGGTGCCGGCCTCGACCAGCTCATCGGTGAGGCGGCGCCACTCCTCGTCGGACCCGTCCACCCAGACGACACGGTCGGGGGTGGTCAGTTCCGCGACCTCACGGACCCAGGCGAGCAGTTTCGGATGGGACGTCGGGGCCTGATCAATACCCCGCACAACAGCCGGAGCAACCATGACACATCTCCTTGTGGTCGACGCTGACCGATCTATGGGATGCACGAGACTCGGCGGCGCGATGCGTCGCCTTCGTGGAAACCTGGGATTGGCCTCAGCGTAAACCGGGCAGCCTTCCGAGTCAGTGGGACAGGTTGTGAAGAACTGCACAAGCTACGGCCTCGCTGCGGCATCACGAGCTGATACCCGCTTTCCCGCGCAGTTTCACGCAAATCTTGTTGTGCACCCCGGCGGACGCTTGTTGCGGTCGGGCCGTGGACGTGCCCCGCCGACCGGTGCGGGGATTCCCGTTCCGTGGCGGCTCAGTCCTCCCAATTGGCTACGCTCCGTGCAGTGGTCGCGCACACGGTGCTGGGCCCCTCCGGGAGACCACGCCCGCTTGCCGTTGCTACCCCTCCGACTGGCCGGCAGCCGGTAGGCTCCCTCCGTGGCCGCCACGATGACCGGGGAACAACCGGGTCCCCGGCAGACCCGCGGGGGTCTCGTCGGCATGCTTCTCGACCGCTTCGGTCACCTCATCCGCGAGATGAGCAAGTTCGCCACTGTGGGCGGCTTCGCCTTCCTCGTCGACTTCGCGCTCTTCAACTACATGACGAGCAAGCACGGCGTCGAGGAGCTGACGGCGAAGACGATCTCCACCGTGATCGCCGCGTCCGTCGCCTTCGTGGGCAACCGGTTCTGGACCTGGCGGCACCGCCAGCGCAACAACGCGGCCCGCGAGTACGCGCTCTTCTTCTTCTTCAACGCTGTCGGTCTCGGCATCACTGTGGCCTGCCTCGCGCTCAGCCGCTACGGGCTCGGCGCCATCTGGCCGGCGGTGTTCCAGACGCGCCTGGCGGACAACCTCGCCAGCTACATCGTCGGCACGGGGTTCGCCACGCTGTTCCGATTCTGGTCGTACCGGCGGTTCGTCTTCGTCGAAGCGGGAACCCCGACCGTTCCGCAGGTGAATCCCGACCGTGACCACGGGGCGTGACCTGCCGCCCATCTCGTTCGGCCGGTGATCGCCGGCCGCACCGACTGCCCTAAGGTGTTTCGCATGCGTCTTGTCCGCCTGCTGCCTGAGCGCTGGCAGAAGTTCATCCACGAGGCGCTCAAGTTCGGCATCGTCGGCGGCATCAACACCGTCATCAATTACGCGGTGTTCAATGCCCTTGCACTGACCGTTTTCGTCAATGGTCAGTTGAAGGCGACAGTGATCGCGACCATCGTCGCCACCATCACGTCGTACCTCATGAATCGGCACTGGACGTACCGCGATCGCCCGAAGTCAGCGCTTCGCCGGGAATATCTCCTTTTCTTCCTTTTCAACGGCGCTGGCCTGCTCATTGAACTGGGCGCCGTCGCGGCGGCCAAGTACGGCCTGGGCGTACACGGCCTGCTGGCGCTGAATCTGGCCAAGACCGTCGGCGTCATGCTGGCCACCCTGTTCCGGTTCTGGTCATACCGCACTTTCGTCTTCCAACCCGTCGCACCGGCCGAGGACGAGGCCGCGAAGCCCGAGTCCACCTGGCACGACATTCCGCGCGACGAGTGGGACACGATGGCGGAGATGGACCCGGTCGCCGAGTTGGCGGAATCCGTGTCCGAGCTGGAGGAGGCGGAGGCCGCACAACGCCTCGACTCCCCAAACGGCACACCCACTCAGGGTCGGCCCCCGCGGCTGAGCGTCAGCCCCGCCGTCGACCTGGACGCGGAACTTGCCGCGGAGCTGCACGTCAGCACCCGCCGCGCGCCCCGCCGGTGACGACGCCCGACGCCCGCTCCGGCACGGGGCGACCGGCCGAGCTGTTCTTCGAGGATCTCGTCCCGGGGCTCACCGTCGACCTGGGCGTGGTCACCGTGGACGCCGACGAGATGGTCGCCTTCGCCCGCCGCTTCGACCCGCAGTGGTACCACGTCGACCCCGACCTGGCCGCCGCGAGCCGACACGGCGGTCTGATCGCCAGCGGCTTCTACACCGTCAGCCTGTTCATGCGCGCGTACGTCGACCACCTGCTGTCCCGGGCCGCCGCGGACGCGTCCCCCGGCCTGGAGGAGCTGCGCTGGCTCGCGCCCGTGCGGGCCGGCGACCGGCTCGCGGTCCGGGTCGACGTGATGGGTGCCCGGCCGTCGACCGCCCGCCCCGGGCTCGGCACCGTGAGCCTCACCGGCACCATGCTGCGCCTCGGCCCGGACGACCGGCCCGAGCAGGAGGTGCTGCGGACCCGCTTCCGTGGCTGGTTCGCCGTGCGACCGGTCGAGGCCGACCCCGCCGAGGCCAAAGCCCCCGAAACCGAAGCCTCCGAAGCCGCGCCGACCGACGCGGACCAGCCCGCAGTCGACCAGCCCGACAGTGGCCCGACCGTAGCGGACCCGTCCACCGTCGGGTCGTCCGACGGCGACCCGACGGAGAGCAGCGACTCACCCGAGGCCCACCGACCCGACTGACCCACCCCCGACAGTGCGGCAGGGGCGGGTCCCCACCCGTCCGGTTCAGGTAGTGGTGTCGCGCAGCGGCTTGCCGTCCTGCATGTCGGCGAGCATGTCGCGCATCTCGCCATCGCCCAGCGAGTGCTTGTCGTGCTGTGCCTCGACCAACTCGTACAAGGTGGTCTGCACCTTGCCGACGTCCGGCACGTCGGCGAGCACCGACTGGCCGCGCTCACCGGCCGACTCGATGGTGAGCGTCCCGCAGCCGAGCAGGCGCTCGACGAAACGCTGGTTCATCGAGTGGTCGTTGACCCGGGCGAGCGGGAGGTCCCGCCGGTCCCGGGAGAACACACCCTGCTGGAGCAGGACTCGCTCGTTCGTGAACAGGTAGTGGGTGGTGCGCCAGACCAGGAACGGCCACAGGCCGAGCCAGAGCACCGCGACCAGGGCGATCGCCCCGATCACGGCCAGCGCGATCGAACCGCCGCCGCTCTCGGGCAACAGGAGCACGCCGACCACCACCGCGGCGATGGCCAGCACCAGCACCGCGATCGGCCGGATCAGCGCCTTCCAGTGCGGGTGCAGGTGCAGCACGACGTGCTCGTCCTCGGTGAGCACGTCTTCAGGAAACGCCACGGGAACCTCCAACGCGATTTTCTAGACGCGCAGACGGTAAACCCCCCAAGCCCCACCACAACATCCGCCGCGCGGGCCCACTCGGCTCTTCGTGATCTTGCCTGTCCTCAGCGGAGGTGCAGGACGTCGCCGGCGGCCAGGGTTCGGGCGCCGGTGGACGTGGTGACCATCAGTTGACCGTCCGGGTCCACACCGGTGGCGGTGCCGGTCAGGGAATCGCCGTTGGGGAGCAGGACGCGTACCTCACGGCCGATCGTCGCGCAGGCCGCCAGGTAGGCGTCGCGCAGGCCGCTGGCCACCGCGTCGCCGCCCGCCGAACGCCAACGGTCGTACCAGTCGGCGACCGCCCGCAGCAGCGCCCGCAGCAGCGGATCCCGATCGGTGGCCACCGCGCCGGCCAACTGGAGCGAGGTGGCCGGCAGCCCGGTCGGATTCACCGGCAGCTCGTCGGCGCGCAACGTCACGTTGAGCCCGACGCCCAGCACGATGGCCGGCGGTTGGTCCGGCGCGCGTCCGGGCACCGCCTCGGCCAGGACGCCCGCGCACTTCGCGTCGTCGATCAGCAGGTCGTTCGGCCACTTGAGGGTGGCCTCCAGCTCGGCCAGCCGGGCCACCGTCTCGACCAGCGCCACGCCGGCCAGCAACGGCAGCCACCCGTACCCCGTGGGTGTCGCCGGCAGCCAGCCGCGCTCCGGCACGGCCTCGCCGGGCCGCAGCAGCACGCTCGTCGCGATGCCGGCCCGCGCCGGCGACTGCCAGACCCGACCGCGCCGGCCCCGCCCCGCGGTCTGCCGCTCGGCGACCACCACCAGACCCTCGGGCTCGTCGGCCCGGGCGGCCTCGGCCACGTCGGCGTTTGTGGAGCCGGTCTCGGCACGCAGCTCCAGCCGGGCCCACGGCCCGTTCGGCGCGATCAACGCGCGGCGCAGCCGGGCCGCCGACAGCGGCGGCCGGTCCAGATCGGTGTACGGGGAGCCCGACATTCCGCCAGCCTACGGCGGTGCTCCGGCCGACACTGAGGCGTACTGCACAGCGGCACCCACCTGAACCATCGTTATATTCCCTGGGTGACTACCGAGACCGGGACCAACATCCACAGCACCGCGGGCAAGCTGGCGGACCTGGAGCGCCGGGTCGACGAGGCGGTGCACGCCGGGTCGGCTCGCGCCGTGGAGAAGCAGCACGCGCGCGGCAAGAAGACCGCCCGCGAGCGGATCGAGATGCTCCTCGACGAGGGCTCCTTCGTCGAACTCGACGAACTGGCCCGACACCGGTCCACGGCCTTCGGGCTGGAGCGGAACCGCCCGTACGGCGACGGCGTGGTCACCGGCTACGGCACGGTGGACGGCCGGCAGGTGTGCGTCTTCGCGCAGGACTTCACGGTCTTCGGTGGCTCGCTCGGCGAGGTCTTCGGCGAGAAGATCGTCAAGGTGATGGACCTGGCCATGAAGATCGGCTGCCCGGTGGTCGGCATCAACGACTCCGGCGGCGCGCGCATCCAGGAGGGCGTCGTCTCGCTCGGCCTCTATGGCGAGATCTTCTTCCGCAACGTGCGGGCCTCCGGCGTCATCCCGCAGATCTCACTGGTGATGGGGCCCTGTGCCGGCGGCGCGGTCTACTCCCCGGCGGTCACCGACTTCACCGTGATGGTCGACAAGACCTCACACATGTTCATCACCGGCCCGGACGTGATCAAGACGGTGACCGGCGAGGACGTCGGCATGGAGGAGCTGGGCGGCGCGCGTACGCACAACTCCCGCAGCGGCAACGCGCACTACCTCGCCAGCGACGAGGAGGACGCTGTCGACTACGTCAAGGCGCTGCTGTCGTACCTGCCGTCGAACAACCTCGACGAGCCGGTCGTCGTCGACGCCCCCGCCGAGCTGGCGATCAGCGACGAGGACCGGGAGTTGGACACCCTGATCCCGGACTCCGCCAACCAGCCGTACGACATGCACACCGTCCTCGAACACGTCCTCGACGACGGGGAGTTCCTGGAGGTCCAGCCGCTCTACGCGCAGAACATCGTGGTCGGCTACGGCCGGGTCGAGGGGCGACCGGTCGGTGTGGTGGCCAACCAGCCGATGCACTTCGCGGGCACCCTGGACATCGCCGCCTCGGAGAAGGCCGCCCGGTTCGTTCGCACCTGCGACGCGTTCAACATCCCGGTGCTGACCTTCGTGGACGTGCCCGGCTTCCTGCCCGGCACCGGTCAGGAGTGGGACGGCATCATCCGCCGGGGCGCCAAGCTCATCTACGCGTACGCCGAGGCGACCGTCCCCAAGGTCACCGTGATCACCCGCAAGGCGTACGGCGGGGCGTACGACGTGATGGGCTCCAAGCACCTCGGCGCGGACCTGAACTTCGCCTGGCCGACCGCGCAGATCGCGGTCATGGGCGCGCAGGGCGCTGTGAACATCCTCTACCGCTCCGAGCTGGCCGGCGCCGAGGACCCGGCGGCGGTCCGGGCGGAGAAGATCGCCGAGTACGAGGACACCCTGGCCAACCCGTACGTAGCCGCCGAGCGCGGGTACATCGACTCGGTGATCCCGCCGCACGAGACGCGCACCCAGATCGTCCGGGCGCTGCGCGTCCTGCGCACCAAGCGGGAGACCCTGCCGCCCAAGAAGCACGGCAACATCCCGCTCTGATCTCGCCGCTGCCTGCTGGCCCCGAGCCGGGGTCAGCAGGCTGGGTTGGCGGCGACGCACATTCGTCGGGCGGCGACAGCCGCCAGGCGGCGCAACTCCGGCTCAGTGCCGGTCTGTCCCAGACTGAGCACGGTGACCAGGTCGCCAACCCGGACCACGGCGGTGCTGGTCGGCTGACCCACGCCGTCAAGGGGTTCTCCGGTCTTCTGGTCCACGGCCTGCGAGACGGTGTGGCGCAGCAGTGCGGCCTCGTCACCGGCGAAGCCCCGCTGGACCACCGCCCAGCGATGCAACGCCGTCCCGGTGCCCGTGACTCCCCTCAACTCGTACGCCCCGACGCTGCGCCACTCTGCGCAGGGCGCCACCAACTGGTCGAGGCCGCCGAAGAACGAGTCGGCCTCCCCCGGCGTCAACCGGTACAGGTCCTGGCTGAGCAGCACGTCACCAGGGGCGGCCTCGACGCCAGCCACCGGGGTTTCCCGCAGCAGGGTCTGTGACCGCGACCAGCGAGACGTCGACCAGACCGGGGTGAGCCGCTGGCTCTTCCGGCAGTAGCCCAACATCGCCTGCACGATGATGGGCTCCCCGAACCCGGACTGGCTGAGCTCCACCCGCACCGGCTGGGCCAGGTCGGCCGCCTGCACCAGGGACTCCGTGGCGATCTCGCCACGGACAGGGGCGCTGGGGGATACCGAGGCGGCCGCCGGAACCGACGGCACCCCTCGACCGACTCCGCCGAGGGCGACGGCGGTGGCTGCCCCGGCCAGCGTCAGCACGACCGTCGCCGCCAGCGCGGCACGCCTGCTACGACGGCGGGCACGGGCGCGGATCTCCCCCGGCTCCGGCCATCGCACGTCCCGCAGGTCCCGCTGGATCTGTTCGACGAACGTCGGGTCGTCACGCATCGGTTGCCTCCTCCAGGTCAGAGACGGCGAGCAGACCGGCGAGCGCGGCACGCCCCCGGGAGAGTCGAGCCTTGACCGTGCCCACCGGGGCTGCGGTCTCCCGCGCCACGTCGGCGACCGGCATGCCCATCAGGTAGTACAGGGCGATAGCGACGCGTTGCTCCTCGGGCAGTCGACGCAGCGCGGCGACCACCTCGACGGTGTCGGTGCCCGGCCCGGGAACCGTCTCGGTAGCACCGTGCCGCAGGTACGCGCGGGCCCGGCTCCGCAGACTGCGCCACCGGCTGACCGCGATCCGGCTGGCCACCACCCGCAGCCACGCCTCCGGGTCGTCGTACCCGCTGACCGTCGACCAGCGCTGCCACGCCCGGATGTACGCCTCCTGCACGGCGTCCTGCGCCTCGCCCCGATCGCCGGTGAGGGCGTAGACGAACCCGAGGAGTCGTTGCCGACTCCCCCGGTAGAACTCGTCGAACCCGTCGACGTCCGGCACCCGCTACCTCCCCGTGTCGGTCGCTGGGAACACGCACCGGGCCGGGTCGTCGGTTGCCCCGATCAGGCGATCATCTTTTCCAGCTCGGTGAGCGGGAACGCGCCGGCCCCGATTCGCTCCCGGACCGCCCGGCGTACGGCCCGCTGCACGGCGACGTTGACCGGTGTCGGTACGCCGTGCAACCGGCCGAGCAGCGCGATCTCGCCGTTGAGGTGGTCGACCTCGGTCGAGCCGGTGCCCCGGGCCAGGCTCTGCCAGGTGGAGCCGCCGGAGCGGGCCTCGCCGTCGACCGGGCGCTGTCCGACCAGGTCACCGCGTTCGGCCTTTTCCTCGTCCGGTGAGGTGTGCCCGATGCCGGCGGCGGCGAGCGCGGCGATGCCCTCGGCGCGTACCCGCTCGACCAGCGCGTCCGGGATGTCCCGGCCGAGCAGCGCCTGCAGGCCGTTGCCGAGGTTGCTGAGCAGCTTGCCGTACTTCCAGCGCAACACGTCGGTGCGGACCGGGGCGACGAAGCCGGCGTCGGTCAGGTCGGCGGCGATAGCCCGGTCGGTGTCGTCGGCGCCCCCGGGGTACCGCCCGATGTGGAGCATCCCGGGATGCGGGTACCCGTTGGCGACCACCACACCCGGGTCGAGGTGGGTGGCCGGCAGCCAGACGCAGACCGGGTGCACGTCGGCGAAGAGCCGCAGCGCGGCCCGCTCGTTGGCCACCCCGTTCTGCGCTGTCACCAGCGGCAGACGTTCGCCCGCCGTGCCGCCGCCGACCACCGGCGCGTCCACCCAGGCGGCAAGCGCGCCGGCGGTGTCCTGCGACTTCACGGTGAGGATCAGCACGGTGTCCGCTGGCAGCGGCTGGTCGGTGGGCCGGTCCACCGCCGCGAGCCGGGCGGTGACCTCACCGTCGGGCTGCCGCAGGGTCAGACCCCGCGCGCGGATCGCGTCCAGGTGGGCACCGCGGGCCACCAGTGTCACGTCCCGGTCGGCGTCAGCCAGCCGTACGCCGATGGTCCCGCCTACCGCACCCGCCCCGATGATCACGTATCGCATTGCCTCATTCTGCCCGCCGCCGCCTCTCCCGCCGCCGATCATGGAGTTGTGGTGCCTGGCTGCGGGGGTATTGCGGCTTTCGCGGCCCACAACAACTCCTTGATCGACCGGGCGGAGGCGGGGTTAGAGCGTCAGGCCGGCGTCGCTGAGGAACGGGCCGGCGAGCAGGAGCGCACCGGCGATCAGCGCCGCCAGGTTGACGAGGGCGAAGACGCCAACCCAGAACAGCGGCGGGAACGGGGTGAGCCCGGCGAGTTGGTCGGCGTCGGAGGCGGGCATCCGGCCCCGCGAGCGCAACCGTTGCAGCTCGACCACCGGCCGCACCCCACCGAGCAGCAGAAACCACACCCCGGCGTACGCGAAGGCGGCCTGGACCTGCGGCGTCGCGTACCACGAGACGGCGAACACCAGCGCCCCGGTGATCAGCAACGACACCACGCCGAAGGCGTTGCGGATCATGACGAGCATGGCCAGCAGCAGCGCCACTGCCACCCAGAGCAGCAGGGTGATCCGGTTACCACCGAGCAGCCAGGCGCCGGCCAGCCCGACCAACGGCGGTGCGACATATCCGGCGAGCAGGGTGAGGATCATGCCCGGTCCGGTGGGGCGGCCGGCGGAGAGCGTCAGCCCGGACGTGTCCGAGTGCAACCGGATGCCGTGCAGCTTGCGGCCGGTGAGCAGGGCGACCAAGGCGTGCCCACCCTCGTGCGCGATGGTGATGGCGTTACGGGCGATCCGCCACGGCAGCCGGGTGGAGACCACCACCAGCGCGACGGCCCCGGTGATCAGCACCAGCAGCGCGGGCGGGTCCGGCTGCGCGCCGAACAACGTGTCCCACAGGTCGCCCAGCCCGTCGATCGACATCATGGGGCGCGAGCCTACCGGCGGCGTTCCGTGTCGCTCCCGAGGCACCGGCTCGTATCCTGTGAAACTGATCGGGTGGCGAGTGAAGCGGGAGGTGAGCGCGGATGAGTGCGGAACCCCTGGGACACCACGTCGGGCTCTGGACCGAGGCCGACTACTTCGCCCTGGGTGAAACCCCGGACCGGATCGAGCTGCTCGACGGGAGCCTGATCGTGAGCCCTGCCCCGAGCAAGCGGCACCAGTTGGTGTCGTGGGAACTCGTCTACAGCCTGCGTCGAGCGGTACGACCACAACCTCTCCTCGTCTTCGAGGCGGTCAACGTGCGGCTCGGGGTGGATCGGATCGTCATCCCCGATGTGGTCGTCGCGGACACCGACGACGAGGGCACGGCGGTAGAGGCCGCCGAGGTGGTGCTCGTCTGCGAGATCGTCTCGCCCGGGAACGCCGCTGCCGACCGGCTGGTCAAGATGCAGCTATACGCCATTGCGCGAATCCCCTGGTACCTGCTGGTCGAGCAGGATGGGGACGCTCACTCGTTGCGGCTGTTCCGGCTGGACGGTGAGCACTACGTCGAGGATCAGGTGGCCAAGCCCGGCGAGACGCTGAGCGTCGTCGAGCCGTTCCGCTGGCAGCTCGACCCGGCCACACTGCGCTGATCCGTCCGACCTCGGCCAGCGGTCCCGCTTGACGCGTCGATGAAGCTTTTTTCCGGTCACCCTTGTGATCTAGGGCACTTACCTCCAAAGATGAATGTCGATAGAGCGACGTCCTTGGAGGCACTCATGGCCCGTACCCGATCATCGCTGCGCCGCGCGCTCGCGGCCGGCCTCACCGTCCTCGCCACCGCGGCGGCGGCCCTGGTCGCGACCGCTGGACCGGCGGCCGCCGCCACCACACCCGGTGTCGACGTGTCCCGCTACCAGGGCACCATCAACTGGACCAGCGTCCGCAACGCGGGCATCCAGTTCGCCTTCATCAAGGCGACCGAGGGCACCAGCTACAAGGACCCGAACTTCAACGCCAACTACGTCAACTCGTACAACGCCGGGGTGATCCGCGGGGCGTACCACTTCGCCCGCCCGAACATCTCCGCCGGCTCGACCCAGGCCAACTACCTGGCCTCCAACGGCGGCGCCTGGTCCGCGGACAGCCGTACCCTGCCGGCCGCGCTGGACATCGAGGGCAACCCGTACAGCGGCGGCTACTGCTACGGGCTCAGCACGACCGGGATGCGCAACTGGGTGCAGGACTTCCTGAACACCTACCGCTCCCGCACCGGCCGGTACGCGGTCATCTACACCACCACGAGCTGGTGGAACCAGTGCACCGGCAGCTGGACCGGCCCCTGGGCGAACCACCCGCTCTGGCTGGCCCGCTGGTCGAGCACGCCTGGGGCCCTGCCGGCCGGCGCGTCGGTGTGGAGCTTCTGGCAGTACACCAGCACCGGCGCGGTCTCCGGGATCAGTGGCAACGTGGACCGCAACTACTGGAACGGCGACCGGAGCCGCCTGATCGCGTTGGCCAACAACACCTGACCGGGCCGTTGGCGGCAGCGGGATCGACGGTCGCCATCACTGTCGACAATCGGTCCGGCTGCCGCCGCACCACCGGGCACAGGTCAAGCCCGCCGCCGGCTCAGGGCCGGCACCACAGCATCCTCACGAGCCAGCGCGCCCCTGCGGGTCAACCGCCAGGCAGCCACGCCAAAGCCAGCAACGATCACGACGCCGAGCAGTGCGACGAGCACCGAAACCCCCGCGCTGACCAGCAGCAGGATCGCATCGCCGAGCGCGACGAGCATCCACAGTGCCAGCCGGGGCCGAGCGTCCCTCCGTCGGTAACCCATGTCGTGCCTCCTTCCGTCGTCGAAGGTCAATTACCCACGACGATGGCAGGTCATGCGAATGAGTTTCAGTCCTTGCGGTCGGGCACGAAGCCCTTGGCGATCCGGTCGAAGTTCGGCAGGTTGGCCTGCCAGTCCTTCTCCGCGATCTCCCACCGCAGGGCGTACCCCCGGTCCTTGGCCGTCACGAACCCCCGGTTACGGACGTGGATCCGGGTGTTGTCACGGGTCTCCAGCCACTCCCAGTCGCCGCAGACCTTCCAGAAGGTGCATTCCTCGATGCTGAGGTACTTGTATTCCTTGACGAGCCTTTTGCGGTTTGGCTCCTGCTCCCGCCAGTCCGCGACCGCATTTTTCTTCGGGGTGGGGGTCCACTGCACGAGCAGCTTCCCCGGCGCGTCGGACTGGTTGAAGACGACCGTGTTGCCGTTGACCTGGCTACGCACCCAACCGTCGGGCATCGGCAGGGCGAAGCCGGTCGGGTCCCGGTGCAGCTTCCAGCCCGCCGGCAGCGCGTTCGGGTCGACCGAGGGGGTGGCCGAGGCCGACGGGCTGGGCGCACCGCTGGTGGGCGCCGGCGGCGCGGCAGCGGAGGTCGGCGCGGGCACCGACGTCGCGGCGGCACCGGTCGGGTTGGCCTGCGGGGTCTTGTCGTCGTCCTTCGTCAGCATCGGCACGACCACCACGAGGCCGATCAGCAGCAGGGCGACCACGGCCCCGATCAGCAGGTTACGTCGGGTGTTGTTCGGCTTCGTGCCATCCGAGAGCGGCACCGCCGCACGACCGGCCGGACTCATCGGCGGCATGAGCGACGTCGGCGTGGTCGGCTTGCGCTGCTCCGGAGCCACCGGCGGACCATCGACAACAGTCGGCTCGTCGTCGACGTTCGTCGTACCGTCGCCGCTCGTGTCGGGCGCGGCCGTGACCTTCGCGGTCGGCTCGGCCTCGGACGGGTCGGCATCGGACGGACGGTCGATCGGGGCGGTCGGCTCGGCCGGCGCCGCTGCGGTCGGCTCGGCTGGCACGACCGCTGTCGGGTCGGCGACCGCACCGGAGGAAAAGACGGCCGTCGGTGTGGCATCGGCGGCGGGGGTCGCGGCGCCAGCAGAGGTGGCGGCGGAGGTGGTCGCGGCGGCGGACGGCGGCGGCGACACCGGCCGGTCGGCACTCTCGGCCGGTCGCGGTGCCGGCACCACCGGCAGGCGCGGCTCACGCGGACCGTTCGGCCCAGGCCGGCGTACGCCATCAAGCAGCGAGATTCCGCGCGACCGCTTGCCGCCGGCGCGGCGCAGCAACCGCTCCGCCACCTCGGCGGTGATCCGCTCGTTCGGGTCCTTGCGCAGCAGCCCGTTGAGCACGGCCTTGAGCGGACCGGCATTCTTCGGCGGCGGAATCGGCTCGGTGGCCAGCGCGGCAAGGGTGCCGATCGCCGACGGCCGGGCGTACGGCGACTTGCCCTCGACCGCCGCGTAGAGCGTCGCGCCCAGCGACCACAGGTCGGCCTCCGGCCCGGCCGAGCCGTCCCGAGCCCGCTCCGGCGAGATGTACGCGGGCGAGCCGAGCACCATGCCGGTGCGGGTCACGTTGGGGTCGCCGGGGATCGTGGCGAGACCGAAATCGGTCAGCACCACGCGGCCATCGTCGCCGAGCAACACGTTGCCGGGCTTCACGTCGCGGTGCATGACACCCGCCTTGTGCGCGGCGCTGAGCGCGCCCAGCACGCCCAGGCCGATCTCCACAGTTTGGGCCACCGAAACGGGGCCGTCCTCGGCGAGAGTGTCCTGCAACGACTTCGACGCCACGTACTCCATGACGATCCACGGATCGCCGTCGGTGCGCAGCACGTCGAAGATGCGGACGACGTTGGCGTGGTTGAGCCGGGCGATGGCCCGCGCCTCCCGCAACGAGCGCTCGCGCATCTCGCGGCGTTCCTCATCGGTGAGACCGGGCGGCGGCACCAACTCCTTGATGGCGACATCCCGATGCAGCACCTCGTCGCGCGCCTTCCACACCCGGCCCATGCCACCCTGGCCGAGCGGCGACAGAAGCCGGTATCGGTCAGCGACGAGTTGGGGAAGCGCGTTCGACATCGGTGAGACGGTACCCGGACCCGCTGACGCTCACACCGCCGGCACGCCACTGTGCGCTTCGAGTAACTTCGCGCCGCGTACCCTGGCGGCATGTCTGCCGAAGAGCCGCTGTTCCGGGTCGTCCGCGGCGTGCCCACCGCCGAGGAGTTGGCCGCTCTGGTGGGGGCGATCATCATCCGGTCCCGTCCGACCGCCGCCCCCGCGGAGGCGACCGCGTCCGCCTGGGCGCGCAGCGGTCGACCGGGCAACTCCCGTGGGTGGCGTGCCGGCGGCCTGCCCCGCTGACCCCGAGAACCGCCGTGTGGGGGCTGTCAGGGTGGCGTTGAGCCGTTAACCTCACTCAGGGAAACGGTGCCGTTACGGGTAGGGAGGATCCATGATCCCCGAAGAGGACCGGCCAGCACCCTGGCTACGCGGTTACGGCGGCATCGAAGCCGACATCAGCCAGCTCAGAGAGTTCGCCGACCGGCTCGCCGCGGAAGTCGAGAGCAACTACGCGCCGCACCTGTCGTACATCGCCGAAGACATGTCCGCGAAGCTGCCCAACCCGTGCGACGCCTTCATCGAGCTGGTCACGTTCCTGCACGCGCACCACGAGACGCAGCAGGCCACCGCCGACATGGTGTACGCCGTCCGAGGCGCCACCGGCCACCTGGCCGCCGCCGCCGACCAGGTCGCCACCCACTACGCCGACAGCGACGCCTTCACCGCCGCCCGCGTGGTCGACGTGCAGCGAGCCCTCGCCAACCCGGCCAGCGTCCTCCCCGGCGGCCCGACGCCGACCCTGACCGACCCGACCAGCCCCGACGCCGCAGGGCCGGTGGTGCTGCCATGATCGAACGGGGCACCGGCCGCACCTCCGGCCTCACCGACTGGCACCTCATGGACGTCAACAGCATGTGGGCCTGCCTGCAGGACCACGACACCGCCAACCACTGGAAACAGGTCGCCGGCTGGCGCAAGGTCTGCGACCTGGCGCAAATCCACCTCGGCCGCCTCCAGCAGTACCGACACGGACTCGCCGAGGCATGGCCCCCCGAAACCAGCGCCGCCTCCCGCACGTACCTCGCCGAACTCGACGAACTCATCGACAAGGTGCAGCGCACCCACGACGCCGCCGCCGCGAACTACACCGCGCTGTCCGCCGCAACCCAGGCCATCGGCACCACCCGCGCCGCACTCCGCAAGATCTACGAGGAGTACGCGACCAAGTTCCAGCAGAAGCAGGCGTACGAGTCGATGGTCGCCGACCCGAAAGCGGTGATGGGCAACCGGGCAGCCACGCCGCCTGTTGCTGACGGGGATCTGGAACGGCTCAACGTGCAGGCCCGATCCATGATGTTCAACCTGAGCGGCGAACTCCAACAAGCCCAAGCAACTCTCCAAAAACCACCCCCGCCACCACGTCGACCCGGCCATCAGCCAAATGATCCTGACGTTTATGACACGAGCGCGCAGATTCCGATCATCCCCCCGGTCGTCGCAGTGCCGATGGCACCAGCCCCGTCATCGCAAACTCCGAAGACAACTCCTGCAGGACCTGCCCCTGCCCTGACTTCCCCGAGCGTCGGGCCCGTACTGGGTGGAGTGGGTACGGCCTTAACGCCAAGCACGCCAAACCCAAGTCCAGCCGGGTTGGCGAGCCCTCCGCCTGCGTCCCCCGGCGCGCCCGTAGGCCCGCCGCCCGGCATCTCAATGCGGCCCGTTGGCGAGTTGGCCCCCCACGTACCACCAGGGTCAATTGGCAGGCCGCAGGCTGGGGCCGAAAGCCCTAGCCATCGATCGACGCCTCCCGTTTCCAATAAAGCCATGCCACCGGGAGGCATCATCGGAGGTCCACCATCAATCGGTTTGGGCCAGCCCGGGTCAGCGCCGAACTCGGCCCGCCGCGTCAACCCGATTGGCGGCGTGATTGGGGGTGGGGGTGCGGGCACAGGACCTAGCGGAGGAGCTGGTTCTCGACCTGGCGTGGGTCGCAGCTTTTCAGCGGCACAGAGCATCCCACCGATCGGCGGTGGCCCCGGCATAACGAGTCCCGGTTATATGCAGTCAAACCCTGCGCGGCCGAGCGCATGCAGACAGACCGATAACAGCTCACGCCACTGGGACCCCGATAACCCGTGGGAGATCGAAAAGGGGGTGACTCCGGTAGTCCGGCCACCCGACGACGAAGGACCCATTGATCCAGGCCCGGCTATCGGCTTCTCGCGGTAATGCTACTCATTACCCGAGCCATCCTGGTCACAATGGTCCTGCCAATCGCGGGCCTCGGGACGACCACGAAGGATCGCCCGCATCCGGTACACGGCACGGTAGGGCCCGACCAAGCCGAGCGCATTCGAGACGACCAGTGGCACCTTCGCTTCCTGAACGTCGCCCGTGCAAAGACGATCAGCCAGGGTGAGGGAGTAATTGTCGCGGTTCCGGACACCGGGGTCGATCCTCACCCGGACCTTAGGGAGAATCTACTCGAGGGCACAGACACCGTAGCGGGTGGCACGGGAGATGGTCAGCAGGACTCGAACAGCCACGGCACGAGCATGGCAGGGTTAATTGCGGCGCACGGCAGGGGCATAAGCTCAGGCGCACTCGGCATTGCACCTAAGTCTAAAATCCTCCCGATAAAGGCGGCTAGCGCGGACAATTTCGGCGAAGCCGATGACCTCGCTGCAGCCGTCGAATTTGCGATAGCCAACGGCGCTCAAATCATTAGCATCTCAAGCGGGGGCGCATCGACACCGCGCCTAGTCCGGGCAATCAAAAGCGCCCTCGCAGCAAACATCATAGTTGTGGCATCAGTGGGTAATTCACCCCACAGCCCAACTGCGTATCCGGCCAGCGAAGAGGGTGTCATCGCGGTCGGGGGTGTCGATCGCGCTGGACAACATGCTGCCATCTCGGTCACCGGCCCGAACATCGATGTGGTCGCTCCTGCGGTTGACATCTATAGCACCAGCTACGGCGGGAAATACTCGAAGGGAACTGGCACATCGAGCGCGACGGCGATCGTTGCGGGCGCGGCTGCGTTGATCAGGTCCAAGTACCCATACCTGCCGGCCCGAGAGGTAGCGCACCGACTCACGGCTACCGCCGTCGACAAGGGCCCTCCTGGGCGTGACGACGAGTACGGCTATGGAGTGATCGATCTTGTGGCGGCGCTGACGGCAGACGTACCGCCGCTCGGGTTTGAATCGGTGAGCGCTCCGGCCGGTGCTGGCCCGACCACGACGGCTGGCGCTCAGCCGGGTGACGAGAGCGATAGCGCGACCGCGCGTGGGCTGGCCACTCTCGGGGTGCTCGTGGCTGCCGGGGTTGGCTGGGCCGCGATAGCGCGGCGACGCCGGCGCGGCGATGATCCACCACCCAGAATCAGTCGCTGAACGATCAACTAAGCGGTGATCCACTCGACTTTCAGGAAATCGCGGTGTCCGGGGCGACGGGATAGCGCGTTTTTCTGAAAGTCGAGTGGATCAAGGCCGCCCGGACCGCCCGGCCGCCCGAGAACCGAGCCGCCGACCACCGGGCCACCGGACACCCGGCGGCCGGGTGGTGGGTGCTGGGCGGGGTGTCGGTCTTGGTGGGGGGATGGGCGGTAACGTCGGGGTGGTGTCTGAGACTTTGCCGCTCCGCCTCGTGCTCGCTTCGGCGAGCCCTGCCCGTCGTAAGTTGCTCCAGGCTGCTGGTATCGAGCCGGAGGTGCTGGTCAGCGGGGTGGACGAGTCCCTGGTGGTGACCGAGCGGGCCGAGGAGTTGTGTTTGGAGTTGGCTCGCCTGAAGGCGCAGGCGGTGTTGACCCGGCTCAACCCGACCGCCGATCAGCGGACGTTGGTGATCGGCTGTGACTCGGTGCTCGCCTTCGACGGGGAAATTCTCGGCAAGCCGGCGGATGCGGCCGACGCGACCCGGCGGTGGCTGCGTATGCGGGGGCACAGCGGCGTCCTGCACAGCGGGCACTGCCTGGTCGACGTTGCCGCAGGGCGGCGCGCGGAGGCGGTCGCGTCCACCACGGTCCACTTCGCTGACATCAGTGACGACGAGATCGCCGCTTACGTTGCCACCGGTGAGCCGCTTGCGGTGGCCGGCGCGTTCACGATCGACGGGCTGGGTGGGCCGTTCGTGGAACGGATCGAGGGTGACCCGGGGACTGTGGTCGGACTGTCGATGCCGCTGCTGCGCCGGCTCCTCGCCGAGCTGGATCTGCGGATCACCGACCTGTGGACGACTGTCGCGCCGGGCGGCCAAACTGTCGAGCCGCTCGGTAACGTCCGGTCATGACCACCAAGTCGATCCCGCTCACCAACGAGCTGCACGCCTATCTGGTCGCACACGGCTCCCCGCCGGACGAGATCATCCGTGACCTCGCCGAGGAGACCCGGTCGGTGCTGCCGGAGCACGCCACCATGCAGGTGGCTCCGGAGCAGGCCGCGTTCCTGACGTTCCTCACCCGGTTGCTCGGCGTGCGGCAGGCCGTCGAGGTCGGCACGTTCACCGGGCTCTCGTCGCTGGCGATCGCCCGCGGGTTGCCCGAGGGTGGGCGACTGACCTGCTTCGACATCTCGGAAGAGTTCACCGGTATCGCCCGGCGCTACTGGGCGCGGGCCGGAGTCCAGGATTCGATCGACCTGCGCATCGGCCCGGCCGCGGACGGGCTACGGGAGTTGCCCCACGAGCGGCACCTGGACTTCGCGTTCATCGACGCGGACAAGACCGGCTACCCGATCTACTGGGCGGAGCTGGTGCCCCGGATGCGTCCGGGTGGGGTGATCGCCGTCGACAACGTCTTGCGTGGTGGGCGGGTCATCGCCCCGCAGGACGCCAATGACCGGGCAATCGCCGCGTTCAACGACGAGGTTCTCGCGGACGTACGGGTGGACCCGGTGATGCTGCCGATCGCGGACGGCCTGACCCTCGCCCGGGTCCGCTGACCGTGGACAACCGCTGACCGTCGACAACCGCCGAACACTGATGGTGGGGTGTCCCCACCAGGGGACACCCCACCATGAAGGAACAGCTAAAGCCGGCGTCAGCGGACGCTGCGGGCGAACTGGCGGGCGGCCCAGTAGACGCCCAGCGCGGCGAGGACCGCGGTGATGCTGAGGCCCTGCCAGACCTTGTCGCTGCCCAGGTCACCGGCGAACAGTGCCCGGGTGCCGTCGACGGCCCAGGAGAACGGGTTCCAGTTGGCGATGCCCTGCAACCAGCCGGGTGCGAAGGTCAGCGGCAGCAGGATGCCGGAGAGCAGCAGCACCGGCTGCGCCACTGTGTTCATCAGCGGGGCCAGCGCGTCCTCGCTCTTGACCTTGAGGGCGACTCCGTAGGAGACGGCCGAGGTCATGAGGGCGATCAGGGCGAGCATCAGGTACGCCAGCAGCAGGTCCCCGATGAACACGCGCAGGTCGAAGATGAGCGCCAAGAGCGTGATGATGACTGCCTGCACCAGAAGCGAGACCACGTCGCGCAGCGAGCGCCCGAGCAGCAGGGCGAGCCGGCTGATCGGGGTGACCCGGGAGCGTTCGATGACGCCGGCTCGCAGCTCGGCGATCAGGCCGAAGCCCTGGAACAGGCCACCGAAGATGGCCAGCAGCACCAGCAGACCCGGTACGAAGATCTTGTAGGCGGCCGCCTGGGTGGGCGCGTTCAGTGCGGGCTTGAGCAGCGGGGCGAAGAGCAGCAGGTACATGACCGGCTGGAACACGCCGACGAAGACCCAGACCGGGTTGCGTAGCAGGAGTTGGATCTGGCGCTGAAAGATCAGCCACGTGTCACGGGCGAATTTCATGAGAGTCGTCTCCGGTGGTCAGGACTCGCGCAGCGAGCGGCCGGTCTTGGTGAGGAAGACGTCGTCCAGGCTGGGTCGGTGCAGCTCGATCGAGCGCAGCTCCAGCCCGGCGTGGTCGAGTCGGCGCAGCACCTGCGGGATGGCGGTGGCGCCCTCGTCGACGTAGAGGCGCAGGCCGCCCTCGTCGACCGTCTCCAGCTTGTTGACGTACGGCTCGCCGTCGAGCGTCTGGGCGGCCTGCGGGGTGGCGGCCAGGTCGAGGCCGACCAGCACCACGTCGCCGGAGATCTCCCGCTTGAGCTCGGTTGGCGTGCCCTCGGCCACCACCTCGCCGTTGTCCATGATCGCGATCCGGTCGCAGAGCGCGTCGGCCTCGTCCAGGTAGTGCGTGGTGATGAAGACGGTCATCCCGTCGGCGCGGAGCCGCCGGATCTCGTCCCACATGTGGGCGCGGCTCTGCGGGTCGAGGCCGGTGGTCGGCTCGTCCAGGAAGACGATTTTCGGCTCGTGGATGATGCCGAGGGCGATCTCCACCCGGCGACGCTGGCCGCCGGAGTAGGTCTTGCACTTGCGGTCGGCGTACTCGGTGAGCTGGAAGGCGTCCAGGGCGCGGGCGGCGCGCCGTTGCGCGTCGGCCTTGCTGATGCCGTACATCCGGGCGTGCAGCACCAGTTCCTCGCGGGCGGTGGACTCGTCCCAGGTGCTGCCGCCCTGCGGGACGTACCCGATGCGGCGGCGCACCTCGGCCGGGTCCTTGCGCAGGTCGGCGCCCGCGATGGTGGCCTCGCCGCCGTCCGGCTCGATCAGCGTGGCGAGCATCCGCAGCGTGGTGGTCTTGCCGGCGCCGTTCGGGCCAAGAAAGCCGAAGATCTCGCCCTTGGCAACGTCAAGGTCGACGCCCCGCACGGCGTCCACCGTCTTCGTCTCTCGACCCGCGCGGGAGCGGAACGACTTCCGCAGCCCCCTGGTCTCGATCATTTCTGCTCCTGGTCGTTCGGGCCGGTCAGGCCGGCCGTCGAGTGGGACGACGCCGGACGGCGCACTCCCCCGCTGTGCCGCCAGCAGGCTAACGCGATATAGCTTTTTTAGTCAACGTTGATTATTCCGCGTTGGTGCCGGGCGACTCCGCGCCGTCCCTCCACCCCGACCAACCCTGCGCTTCATCCAGCTCAGCAGGCAGGTACGACACTCCGGAATCGATCCGCTCGGCGATGCGCTCGCACCAGCTCATCTCCGCCTCAGCCCGTGCCGACCACAGCTCGAGCATCCAGCCCACGTGCGCCGGCTTTCGGTTGCGCACCCAGTCCGAATCGAGCGAGGCGCGCATCGACTCGACGCCGGCACGCAGCAGGTTGGCCCGGTTGCGCAGGGCGGCGGCCGCCTCGTCCCGGGGCATCGCCGGCAGGAAGGAGAAGGCCGCCGCGAACGGGTCGGCGGGCTCGCTGATGTTCCACCACAGGTTGCGCAGCAACGTCTCGAACTCGTCCTCCCCCTTGACGGTCACCTCGTACGTGGTGCGCGCCGGACGGGCGCCGACCTGCTCGGTCGCGACGGCGCGAAGCAGCCCTTCCTCGGTGAGCTTGCGCAGGGCGTGATAGATCGATCCGGGCTGCACGTTCGCCCACTTGTCGGCGCTCCAGCTCAGCAGCTCGCGGCGCACGTCGTAGCCGTGCACGGGCTGCATCCACCGCACCAGACCGAGAATCATCATCCGAGTCGAAGACACCCGATAAGCGTAATAGCCAAGTTTGACTAAGCCGTGGCGGGTGCAGTGCGGCATCCCACACTGAGCGATCGTTAGGGCCGCAGTGGGCGGCCGATACACTCCCCGTCAGTAACCTGCCCGGGAGGAGCCACGAAGGTGCGCAAGGTACTCATCGCCAACCGCGGCGAGATCGCCGTCCGGGTGATCCGCGCGTGCCGCGACGCTGGCCTGGGCAGCGTCGCCGTGTACGCGGACTCCGACCGCGACGCCCTGCACGCCACCCTCGCGGACGAGGCGTACGCCCTCGGCGGGGACAGCGCTACCGAGACCTACCTGCGCATCGACAAGCTGCTCGACGTCGCCGCTCGCGCCGGCGCCGACGCCGTACACCCTGGTTATGGCTTCCTCAGTGAGAACGCCGACTTCGCCCAGGCCGTCATCGACGCCGGGCTGACCTGGATCGGCCCCACCCCGCAGGCGATCCGCGACCTGGGCGACAAGGTCACCGCCCGGCACATCGCCCAGCGGGCCGGCGCACCGCTGGTCCCCGGCACCCCGGACCCGGTGGCCAGCCCGGACGAGGTGATGGCCTTCGCCGTCGACCACGGCCTGCCGGTCGCCATCAAGGCCGCCTTCGGTGGCGGTGGGCGGGGCCTCAAGGTCGCCCGCACGATGGAGGAGATCCCCCAGCTGTTCGAGTCGGCCACCCGGGAGGCGGTCGCGGCGTTCGGTCGGGGCGAGTGCTTCGTCGAGCGGTACCTCGACCAGCCCCGGCACGTCGAGGCGCAGGTCCTCGCCGACCAGCACGGCAACGTCATCGTGGTGGGCACCCGGGACTGCTCGTTGCAGCGACGTCACCAGAAGCTCGTCGAGGAGGCGCCCGCGCCGTTCCTCACCGATGCCCAGCGCGCGCAGATCCACGAGAGCGCCAAGGCGATCTGCCGCGAAGCCGGCTACCACGGCGCCGGCACCGTGGAATACCTGGTCGGCGTCGACGGCACCATCTCCTTCCTGGAGGTCAACACCCGACTCCAGGTCGAGCACCCGGTCACCGAGGAGACCGCCGGCATCGACCTGGTCCGCGAGCAGTTCCGGATCGCCGACGGCGAGAAGCTGCGGATCACCGAGGACCCGACGCCGCGCGGGCACGCGATCGAGTTCCGGATCAACGGCGAGGACCCGGGCCGCAACTTCCTGCCCGCCCCCGGCACTGTCACAGCGCTGCGCCTGCCCAGCGGGCCGGGTGTGCGGGTCGACACCGGCATCTCGGCCGGCGACGTGATCGGCGGCAACTTCGACTCGCTGCTCGCCAAGGTGATCATCACGGGTGAGACGCGGACCGAGGCGCTGGAGCGCGCCCGCCGCGCGCTGGACGAGATGGTCCTCGACGGGATGGCCACCGCGCTGCCGTTCCACCGGCTCGTCGTGCGGGACGAGGCGTTCACCGCCGAGCCGTTCACAGTGCACACGCGGTGGATCGAGACCGAGTTCCACAACACAGTGCCGCCGTTCACCGCCGCCGCCGGCGCCGCCGAGGCGCCGGCCGAACGCGACACCGTCGTGGTCGAGGTGGGCGGCAAGCGCCTCGAGGTCAGCCTCCCCGCCGGCTTCGGCGGGAGTACGACCACCGCGGCACCCGCCTCCCGCAAGGCGAGCCGGCGCGGTGGCGGTGCCAAGGCCGGCGCTCCGGTCGGCGGCGACGCTCTCACCTCGCCGATGCAGGGCACCATCGTCAAGATCGCGGTGGCGGACGGCGACACAGTGGCCGAGGGCGACCTGGTCGTGGTGCTGGAGGCGATGAAGATGGAGCAGCCGCTGCACGCACACAAGGCGGGTACGGTCAGCGGTCTCAGCGCCGAGGTCGGCGCCGTGATCACCGCCGGCGCCCCCATCTGCACCATCGCCTGAGCCGCCCGGCGGGCGGTCAGCGCAGGGTTTCGGCGGCGACCGCGCGGACGGCGGCGGTCAGGGCGTTCAGCACGTCCGACTCCAGCCGCCAGTGCTGCCAGTACAGCGGGACGTCGAGGTGTCGGCCCGGCGCGAGGTCGACACAGCGATCGGCGGTCAGGTCGGCCTGGGCGATCTGTTCCGGCACCATGCTCCAGCCCAACCCGAGCCGGATCGCCTCGCTGATCGCCGGCACCGACGGTATGTAGTGCACCGGCGGGTCGAGCGGTCGACCGGCCACCGCCCGGATGAACCGGTGTTGCACCCGGTCCTTCCGGTCGAAGACCACCAGCGGGGCGCTCGCCAGCGCGGCGGCGGTGAATCCGCCGGCGAAGTGGGACGCCGCGAATTCCGCTGTGGCCAACGCGCGGTAGCGCATCGACCCGAGCCGCAGCACCCGGCAGCCCTGCACGGCCTCCCGCTGGGCGGTGACCGCCGCCGTCACCGAACCGTCGCGAAGCAGCTCGGCGGTGTGGTCCTGGTCGTCCTGCCGCAGGTCGAACGAGAGCCCGGCCCGCTGCGGCAACCGGGCCAGCGCGGCGGGAAACCAGGTGGCCAGCGAGTCCGCGTTGACCACCACGGCGACCCGGATCCGGCCACCGCCGGCCAGCGGGCCGCGGGCGTCGGCCAGCGCCTCCCGTTCGAGCAGCGCGAGCTGGCCGGCCAGGCGCAGCAGCGGGCGGCCGGCGTCGGTTGCCGCGCACGGACGGGCGCGGCGGACCAGCACCTGGCCGACGGTCTCCTCCAGCGCCTTGATGCGTTGGCTCACCGCCGACGGCGTGACGTGCAGCAGCCGGGCCGCCGCGTCGAAGCTGCCCTCCGCCACCACCGCCGCGAGGGTCCGTAGCTGCGCCGAGTCGAGACCATTCATTAGCTGAGCTTAAGTTGCGTCAGAATCTTTAGTTGGACTGGTGGCCGTCGGCGGCCCTAGCGTCGACTCCGTGCTCACCTCCGCCGTCGCCGGCTTCTCGATCTCCATCGCGCTCATCGTCGCCATCGGCGCCCAGAACGCCTTCGTCCTGCGTCAGGGTCTGCGACGCGAGCACGTCGTAGCCGTGGTGCTGACCTGCGCCGCCTCGGACGCGCTGCTGATCATGGCGGGGGTGGCCGGGGTCGGTTCGTTGGTGACCGGCCGACCGGGCCTACTGATGGCGATCCGGTGGGGCGGCGCGGCCTTCCTGCTCTGCTATGCGGGGCTCGCCGCCCGCCGCGCCCTACGTCCCGGCGCCCTGCTACCCACTGAGCGTCCGCCGGCCACGTTGGGGACGACCCTGCTCGCCTGCGCCGCCTTCACCTACCTGAACCCGCACGTCTACCTGGACACCGTCCTGCTCCTCGGCAGCGTGGCCCAACAACACCCGCACCGGTGGGTCTTCGGCGCGGGCGCCGTCCTGGCCAGTGTGGTCTGGTTCACCGCGCTCGGCGTCGGCGCACAGCGTCTCGCGCCGCTGCTCGCCCGCGCCATGGCCTGGCGGGTGCTGGACGCGGTCATCGCCGTCGTGATGGCCGGGCTCGCCGTGGCACTCCTGCTGGGCTGACCGGCTCCCACGGCGAGCACCGACGCCGCTGCCGAGACCAGGCCCAACGACGATGCGAGTGTTTTCCGCGACCACCGGCGGTGGAACTGGCCGTGAGCGGGAATGATTGCCGGGTGCGTTTCCTTCACGGCGCGGCTCCCGCGCACGACCTGACCTATACCGACGTCTTCATGGCCCCGGCCCGCTCCGACCTGGCCTCCCGGCTCGACGTCGACCTCTCCACCGGCGACGGCACCGGCACCACCATTCCGTTGGTGGTATCGAACATGACCGCTGTCGCCGGACGGCGGATGGCGGAGACGGTCGCCCGCCGGGGTGCCATCACGGTGATTCCGCAGGACATTCCGATCGAGGTGGTGGCGAATGTCGTCGCCTGGGTCAAGCAGCGCCACCTGGTCTACGACACGCCCATCACGCTGGGCCCGACCGAGACCGTGGGCGATGCCATCCACCTGCTGCCCAAGCGCTCGCACGGCGCGGTGATCGTGGTCGACGACGCCGGCCGGCCGATGGGTGTGGTCACCGAGGCGGACACCACGGGCGTGGACCGCTTCGCGCAGTTGCGGCACGTGATGTCCACCGAGCTGCACACAGTCCCGGCGGACGCGGATCCGCGTACCGGCTTCGACCTGCTCTCGGCGGGCCGCCGCCGACTCGCCCCGGTGGTGGACGCCGAGGGTCGGCTGGTCGGGGTGCTGACCCGACAGGGCGCGTTGCGCGCCACCCTCTACACGCCGGCCGTGGATGACCGGGGCCGGCTGCGGATCGCGGCGGCCGTCGGGATCAACGGGGACGTGACCGGCAAGGCCGCGGCGCTGCTGGAGGCGGGGGTGGACACGTTGGTCGTGGACACCGCGCACGGCCACCAGGCACGGATGATCTCCGCACTTCAGGCGGTCCGGAAGCTCGACCCGGGGGTGCCGGTTGCGGCCGGCAACGTGGTCACCGCCGAGGGCGTACGCGACCTGGTGGAGGCGGGAGCGGACATCATCAAGGTCGGCGTCGGCCCCGGCGCGATGTGCACCACCCGGATGATGACCGGCGTGGGTCGACCGCAGTTCTCCGCCGTGCTCGACTGCGCGGCCGCCGCCCGCCAACTGGGCCGGCACGTGTGGGCCGACGGCGGGGTGCGGCACCCCCGGGACGTGGCGCTCGCACTCGCCGCCGGCGCCTCGAACGTGATGATCGGCTCCTGGTTCGCCGGCACCTACGAGTCCCCCGGTGACCTCTACACCGACGCGGACGGCCGGCGGTACAAGGAGAGCTTCGGAATGGCCTCGGCTCGGGCGGTCAGCGCCCGAACCGCCGACGACAGCCCGTACGACCGGGCCCGCAAGGCGGTGTTCGAGGAGGGCATCTCCTCGGCCCGGATGCACCTGGACCCCGCCCGCCCCGGTGTCGAGGACCTGATCGACGAGATCATCGCCGGGGTGCGCAGCGCCTTCACCTACGCCGGTGCGCGGGACCTGACCCAGTTCCACGAGCGGGCCATCGTCGGCGTGCAGAGCGCCGCCGGCTTCACCGAAGGAATGCCCCTCCCCACCAGCTGGTAAGGCGCCCTCCACCGCGTCGATCATGGAGTTGTGGTGCCTCACAAAAGGGGCAGCGATGGGCGAATTGCCCACCACAACTCCATGATCGACGCGTGTCGGCGCGATCTGACCCTCGCCGGTCGCCCGGTCACCCCGCTGGCGCAGCGCACCGCCCTGCAGATCGTGTTCGTGGCCACCGCTGCGGCAATTTCGTTTGGCCCCTGACTATCAGGGAGCTAACCTACCTGTCGTGGAACTCGTGACCCTCCAGGACGTGCCGCTCGGCCGGCTGCTGGTGGTGGCCGGGCACCTGGTCGGGCAGCGGTGGAACCGCTACCTCGCCGAGGAGCACGGCCTCACCCAGGCCGGCATGATCACCCTGATGACGCTCGCCCGACACGGCGAGTTGCCGCACCGGGCGGTCGCCGAGAAGGGGTTCGTCCGCCCGGCGACGCTGACCGGCATCGTCGACACGCTCGAGCGCGACGGTCTGGTCGAGCGGCAGCGCGACGACAACGACCGACGCAGCATCCGACTCGCCATCACCCCCGCCGGGCGGGAACGGGTGGCCGCGCTCGGCGCGCTCATGCACTCCGGACGGCCCCTCACCTCGGTCGACGCCGACCCGGCGAAGGCCCAGGTGATCCGGGAGTTCCTGCTTGAGGTCATCGGCAGCGGAGACGACCCGCGGATGACCGGACGCCCTACCGAAACGAAGGACCCGGCGTGCTGATCCGACTCCTGCGCGGCCAACTGCGCACCTATCAGAGACCGTTGCTGGCGGTCGTGCTGCTCCAGTTCGTGGGCACCATGGCCTCGCTCTACCTGCCCAGCCTCAACGCGGACATCATCGACCAGGGCGTGGCCCGGGGCGACACCGACTACATCGTGCGCACCGGCGGCTGGATGCTGCTGGTCAGCCTGATCCAGATCGTCTGCTCGATCGCCGCCGTCTACCTGGGCGCCCGGGTCGCGATGGGCTTCGGCCGCGACGTACGCGCCGAACTGTTCGGGCACGTCAACCGCTTCTCCGCCCGCGAGGTGGCCCGGTTCGGGGCGCCGTCGCTGATCACCCGCAACACCAACGACGTGCAGCAGGTGCAGATGCTCGTGCTGATGAGCTGCACGATGCTCGTCGCCGCACCGATCATGAGCGTCGGCGGCGTGTTCATGGCGCTGCGTGAGGACGTCGGGCTCTCCTGGCTGATGCTGGTCAGCGTGCCGGTGCTGGCCATCGCCCTCGGCGCGATCATCCGTCGGATGGTGCCGGGCTTCCGGCTGATGCAGACCCGCATCGACACCGTCAACCGGGTGCTGCGGGAGCAGATCACCGGCATCCGGGTGGTCCGCGCGTTCGTCCGCGAGCCGTACGAGACGGACCGCTTCGGCGTCGCCAACGCCGACCTGACCGCCACCGCTCTGCGTACCGGTCGGTTGCTGGCGTTGATCTTTCCGGTGGTCATGCTGGTGCTGAACGTCTCCAGCGTGGCGGTGCTCTGGTTCGGCGCGCAGCGGGTGGACGCCGGCGCGATCCAGATCGGCGCGCTCACCGCGTTCCTTCAGTACCTGATGCAGATCCTGATGGCGGTCATGATGGCCACCTTCATGCTGATGATGGTGCCGAGGGCTGCAGTCTGCGCCGAGCGGATCGTCGAGGTGCTGGACACCGACTCCTCGGTGGTCCCGGCCGCCGCGCCGGTCACCGAGCTGCCCACCCGAGCCGAGCTGGAGCTGCGCGGGGTGCGCTTCCAGTACCCGGGCGCTGTGGAGCCGGTGCTGCGCGACATCTCCTTCCGGGCGACCCCGGGCACCACCACGGCGATCATCGGCAGCACCGGCGCGGGCAAGACGACGCTGCTGTCGCTGATCCCCCGCCTGGTCGACGTCACCGCCGGCGCGGTGCTGGTCGACGGGGTGGACGTGCGGGAGTTGGCGCCGGACGAGCTGTGGCGACGCATCGGCCTGGTGCCGCAGCGGCCGTACCTGTTCACCGGGACGGTCGCCAGCAACCTGCGCTACGGCAACCCGGACGCCACCGACGAGGAACTGTGGACGGCGCTGGAGATCGCCCAGGCCCGGGACTTCGTGGCCCAGATGCCCGGCGGGCTGGACGCCCCGGTCGCGCAGGGCGGCACCACCGTCTCCGGTGGGCAGCGGCAACGCCTGGCCATCGCCCGGGCTCTGGTCCGGCAACCGGAGATCTACCTCTTCGACGACTCGTTCTCCGCGCTCGACCTGGGCACCGACGCGCGGCTGCGAGCGGCACTGCGGCCGGTCACCGCGCAGGCGGCGGTGGTCATCGTGGCCCAGCGGGTCTCCACGATCATCGACGCCGATCAGATCATCGTCCTGGAAAACGGAGGCGTCGTCGGAGTGGGACGACATGCGGAGTTGTTGGAAACCTGCCCGACGTACGCCGAGATCGTGGCCTCGCAGCAGACCACGGAGGTGGCGGCATGAGCGAGCGTGACGAGCCGCGCACCGCGGCCGTACCCAGTCAGAAGCCGGCCGGCGACGGACGGACGCCGGATGAGACCGCGCAGCAGACCGGCGGTGGCGCGGCGACGCCGAAGCGGCTGCCGCCCGGCGGTCAGCGCGGTGGCCCGGGATGGATGAGCGCCGGGATGCCCGCCGAGAAGTCGATGAACTTCGGGCCGTCGGCCCGACGGTTGCTCGGCCGGCTGCGCTCGCACCGACTGCACCTGGCCGCGATCATCACATTGGCCCTGGTGAGCGTCGGGTTCAGCGTGGCCGGGCCGAAGATCCTCGGCCACGCCACCGACCTGATCTTCACCGGGGTGATCGGTCGGCAACTGCCCGCCGGCACCACCGCCGAGCAGGCCGTCGCGGCGGCCCGGGCCAGCGGCAACGACAGCTTCGCCGACATGCTGGCCCGCATGGATGTGGTGCCCGGGGTGGGCATCGACTTCAGCGCCCTACGTCGGGTGCTGCTGCTGGCGCTCGGGCTCTACCTGGCGGCGAGCCTGCTGTCCTGGTGGCAGGGTTGGCTGCTCAACGGGGTGGTCCAGCGCACCGTGCTGCGGCTGCGCGCCGAGGTGGAGGAGAAGCTCAACCGGCTGCCGCTGCCCTACTTCGACCGGCAACCGCGCGGTGAGTTGCTCAGCCGGGTCACCAACGACATCGACAACATCTCCACCAGCCTCCAGCAGACCCTCAGCCAGCTGCTCACCTCGCTGCTGACCGTCGTCGGCGTGCTGGCAGTGATGTTCTGGATCTCGCCGGTGCTGGCCCTGGTGGCGCTGGTCGCGGTGCCGTTATCGGTGCTGGTCACCCAGCGCATCGCCAAGCGCTCGCAGAAGCAGTTCATCGCCCAGTGGACGCACACCGGCGAGCTGAACGGCCAGATCGAGGAGGCGTACACCGGTCATGAGCTGGTGAAGGTCTTCGGCCGGCAGCGTGAGGTCGAGGCCGCGTTCCACGCGAAGAACGAGGAGCTGTTCCGGGCCAGCTTCGGGGCACAGTTCATCTCCGGGATCATCATGCCGTCGATGATGTTCATCGGAAACCTGAGCTACGTAGCGATCGCCGTGGTCGGCGGGCTGCGGGTCGCCTCCGGCACGATGAGCCTCGGCGACGTGCAGGCGTTCATCCAGTACTCCCGCCAGTTCACCCAGCCGCTCACCCAACTCGCCTCGATGGCCAACCTGCTCCAGTCCGGGGTGGCGTCGGCCGAGCGGGTCTTCGCGGTGCTCGACGCGGACGAGCAGACCCCCGACCCGGTCGAGCCGGCCAGGGTGACCGACCCGCACGGTCGGGTCGAGTTCGAGCACGTCTCGTTCCGCTACGAGCCGGACAAGCCGCTGATCGACGACCTGTCGCTGGTGGCCGAACCGGGGCACACGGTGGCCATCGTCGGCCCGACCGGCGCCGGCAAGACCACGCTGGTCAACCTGGTGATGCGGTTCTACGAGCTGGACGCCGGCCGGATCACCCTCGACGGGGTGGACATCACGACGATGCGCCGCGACGACCTGCGGGGCCGGATCGGGATGGTGCTCCAGGACACCTGGCTGTTCGGCGGCACCATCCGGGACAACATCGCCTACGGGCGGCCGGACGCGACCGAGGAGGAGATCCTCACCGCCGCCCGGGCCACCTTCGTGGACCGGTTCGTGCGCAGCCTGCCCGACGGCTACGACACCGTCATCGACGAGGAGGGCAGCAACGTCAGCGCCGGCGAGAAGCAGCTCATCACCATCGCGCGGGCGTTCCTCGCCGAGCCGTCACTGCTGATCCTCGACGAGGCCACCAGCTCGGTGGACACCCGCACCGAGGTGTTGCTGCAACGGGCGATGGCCGCGCTACGCTCGGACCGGACCAGCTTCGTGATCGCGCACCGGCTCTCCACCATCCGCGACGCCGACCTGATCCTGATGATGGAGAACGGTCGGATCGTCGAGCAGGGCACCCACGAGCAGTTGCTCGCCGCCCAGGGCGCGTACCACCGGCTCTACCGCTCACAGTTCACCGGCGCGGTGGTCGACGAGGAACCGGCCGCCCAACCGGCGTCGGTCTGAGGTCGGGCGGCCGTGCGCGCGAGACGATCGGTGGGCGTGTCAGTCCGGCGGCAGCAGGTCGGTCGCGCGGGCGGCGACCTGCCCGTCGATCAGGGCGAGCGCGGCGTCGGCGGGCATCGGGGCCAGGGCACGGCCGCCGCGCAGGCGCAGCGCCAGGTGCCCGTCGGCCACCTCCCGGGCACCCAGCACCCCGAGGTACGGGACGCGGCGGCGGGCCGCGTCCCGGACCCGGGCGCCCAGCGAGCCGGAGGCGTCGACCTCGACCCGCAGGCCGGTGTCGCCCGCCCGTCGGGCCAGGTCGGCCGCCGCGTCGGCCTGGCCGTCGTCGACCGGCAGCAACACCAACTGGACCGGCGCGTACCAGGCCGGGAACGCGCCCTCGTGCACCTCGATGAGGTACGCGAACAGCCGCTCCATGCTGCCCACCAGGCTGCGGTGCACCATGACGGGCCGACGCCGGCTGCCGTCCGAGTCGGTGTACGACAGGTCGAACCGTTCCGGCTTGTCGAAGTCCAGCTGGATGGTGGAAATGGTCGACTCCCGGCCGGCGGCGTCGACGATCTGAATGTCGATCTTCGGGCCGTAGAAGGCGGCCTCCCCCGGTGCCTCGACGTACTCCACCCCGGCCAGCGCCTCCCGGAGCAACTCCTCGGCGCGGGCCCACTGGGCGTCGTCGCCGACGTACTTCTCGCCCGGTCCGCGCAGCGACAGCCGGAACCCGGCCGGCCGGACACCGAGCGCGGCGTGAGCGGCACGGATCAGCCCGAGGATCTCGACGACCTCCGCGCCGACCTGCTCGGGGGCGCAGAAGGTGTGCGCGTCGTTGAGCGAGATGGCGCGTACCCGGGACAGCCCGCCGAGCACGCCGGAGCGCTCCGAGCGGTACATCCCGCCCAGCTCCGCTATCCGCAACGGCAGCTCCCGGTAGGAACGGCCCCGCGCCCGGAAGACCAACGCGTGGTGCGGGCAGAGCGCCGGCCGGAGCACGAACTCGTCGTCGGCGCTCAGCCGCATCGGCGGAAACATGTCGTCGGCGAAGTAGCCGAGATGGCCGGAGAGTTCGAAGAGTTCCCGCTTGCCCAGCGGCGGCGAGTAGACGTGCTGGTGGCCGGAGCGGCGCTCCAACTCCCGGACGTACTCCTCGACGGCGTGCCGGGCGGTGGCGCCGGCCGGCAGCCAGATCGGCAGGCCGGCGCCGGCCAGCGGGTCGGAGACGAAGAGGTCCAGCTCGCGGCCGAGCCTACGGTGGTCGATCATGTCGGGCTCCTGGATCGGGTACGACCCGGAGGCGACCTGAGCTCCGAACGGCGCGCTGCCCTCGGGGGCGGATCGCCCCGGGGCCTGGTCGACGACGGTTACGTCAGAGCGGCTCGCCGGGGACACCCGGCGTCGTGGTCATCACTACCGCGCTGCGCATACGGCGACCGTAGCCGCGCGACGTTCGGGAATGCACCCGGATTTGCGGCGGATAGGTGGGCCGCCGGCGCGGGACCCGCCGGCGGCCCTGGCGGCCGAATCGTCAGGAACGGGGGACCCGACGGGCATGGCCGCGCCGACAACGGTACGCCGACGAGCGCCGTTCTGCCGCCCGCCTCGGACGGGTGGAACGGCCTCCGAACCCGTCACCCGGCAGCGATCGGCCTCGTTGTAGCTGGGTGGCCCAGTCGTGTCGACGGTCACGACGGGCCGGGGCCGTCCACCGTGACGCCGGACACGACGTCAGGCTCAAGACACCCAATCGGCCGCATCCGGCGAGGTGGCAGGCGTGCCCGAACTTCTGACTGACGTCGCGTCGCCGACGTGGGCGTACCTGGTGCTGCTCGCGCTGCTGATCGCGGACGCCTTCGTGCCGGTGATCCCCACCCAGATCGTCATGATCACCAGTGGTGCGCTCACCGTCTACGGCGGGCTCAGCCTGCCGGTCACCATCGCCGTCGGCGCGCTCGGCGTATTCGCCGGCGACCTGGCCTGCTACCTGCTGGGGCGCAGCGCACCGGACCGGCGGCCACCCCGGCACGCCGAGCTGAGCCGCGCCCGCCGGGTGGCCAGCCGGGTCACCCAGGGGCTGCGACAACCCGGGCCGCTGGTCATCCTGCTCTGCCGGTTCGTGCCCGGCGGCCGGATGGCGGCCTGCTTCTCGGCCGGGCGTAGCCGCTACCCGTACCGCCTGTTCGTGCTCTACGAGGCCGTCGCCGCGCTGGGCTGGGCCACCTACGGCGCGCTGGTCGGGCACCTGGGCGGCACCGCACTGACCGAGTCGGCCTGGCGGCTGGCCATCATCGCCACCGCCGCGGCGGCCGGATTCGCCGCGGCCGGATGGGCGATGACAGTGGTCAGCGCCCGCCACGCCCGCGCCGCCGCCACCGCCACCGCCGCCACCGCCGCCGCCGCGGTCGACGTCCCCATCGACTGAGTGTCGCCCCCGGCCTTCGCGAGCTTGCACTTACTGTCCCGGCAATTGGGGCATGCCGCACATTCGAACGACCGAGAACGCACGATCTCGGGGTTGCCGGAAGGCCTCTAGGGGTGGTCCCGGGGGTTGATTTCGGTGGCTGTCCCGGATTCGGCTGGGGTGCCCGCGGCGACAGGCTGAGGCATGCCTGTTACCCGGAGTACCGGCCTGCTGGCCCTGGGCGGGATCGCCCTGGCGGCGCTGCTCACCGTTATCGGCCACCTCGAAGTCAACGACGACCTCAACCCGTGGGCGTTGACCATCAGCGACTTCGCGGTCTCCGACCGGGGCGGCGTCATCGACATCGCCATGGTGGTGCTCGCGCTCGCCACAGTGGCGTTGCTCTACGGACTGCGCCGCGCCGGCCCACCCCGGCCGCGCTCCGGACGAACGGCCGAGCTACTGCTCGGCGCATGGGTGGGTGGGCTGCTGCTGGCCGCCGTGGTGCCGACGAACGAGCCGGGCACCGCCATGACCACCGCCGCCTACCTGCACCGGTACGCGTCGGTGATCGCCTTCCTGGCGTTGCCGGCGGCCGGTTGGCTGCTCGCCCGCCGACCTGACCTGACGCCCGCCGCCCGGACGCTACGCACCCTGGTCCTGCTGAGCCTGGCCCTGGCGGCGGCGATGATCTGGTCCGCCTACCCCGGCGACCGGATGCTCATCGGCCTGGCCGAACGCCTCCTGATCCTCACCGAGGTCGGGGTTCTGACCACGGTCGCGGTGCTCCAGACCCGCCGAGCGGTCGATCAAGGAGTTGTGGCGCCTCACCAAAGCGGCATTGCGGCCTGAACCGGCCACCACAACTCCTTGATCGACGAGAAGACCGGTCACTCCAGCTCGTGCAGCATGAGCTGGCGGGCAGCCTCGGTGATGGAGCCGGACAGCGACGGGTAGATGGTGATGGTCTGGGCCAGCTCGTTGACGGTGAGGTTGTTCTCCACCGCCATGGTGATGGGCAGGATCAGCTCACTGGCCTTTGGAGCGACCACGACACCGCCGATCACCTGACCGCTCGCGGGACGGCAGAACAGCTTCACGAAACCGTCGGAGAGGTCGTCCATCTTGGCCCGCGCGTTGCCGGACAGCGGCAGCATCACCTGCCGGGCCGGCACCTTGCCCGCGTCCACCTCGTCCTGCGAGACACCCACGGTGGCCAGCTCCGGGTCGGTGAAGACGTTCGCCGCGACGGTACGCAGCCGCAGCGGGCGGACCGCCTCGCCGAGCGCGTGCCACATGGCGATCCGGCCCTGCATGGCGGCGACGCTGGCCAGCAGCAGCACGCCCGTGCAGTCGCCGGCGGCGTAGATGCCGGGCACGTTGGTCCGGGAAGCCCGGTCGACTGTCAGGTAGCCGCCTCGGCCCAGCTCCACCCCGTACTCGGTCAGGCCCAGGTTGGCCGTGTTGGGGATCGAACCGACGGTGATCAGCGCATGCGAGCCGGTCACCTTACGACCGTCGGAGAGCTCCACCTCGACGCCGTCGGCGGTACGCCGGACCGCGTCGGCCCGGGAGTTGTTGAGGATCTCCATGCCCCGGTTGCGGAACACCCGCTCGATGGCGGAGGCGGCGTCGGCGTCCTCGTGCGGCATCACCCGGTCCCGGCTGGAGACCAGGGTCACCTCGACCCCCATCGCCAGGTACGCGCTGGCGAACTCCGCGCCGGTGACGCCGGACCCGACAACGATCAGGTGCTCGGGCAGCTCCGGCAGGTCGTACACCTGTCGCCAGGTCAGGATGCGCTCACCGTCCGGTACGGCGGTGGGCAGCTGGCGGGGCGTCGAGCCGGTGGCCACCAGCACGGTGGACGCGTCGATCGAGTACTCCTCGCCACCGTCGGAGGGAGTGACGACGACCCGGTGGGTGTGCCCGAGGGAGTCCTCGCCGAGCCGGGCGGTGCCGGCCACGAAGGTGACCCCCGCCTTCAGCAGCTTGGCGTGGATGTCCGCAGACTGCGCCAGGGCCAGCCGCTTGACCCGCCCGTGCACCGCCCGGGCGTCGACGGTGACCGCCTCCAGGCCGTCCGAGTGCACCCCGAACTCCTCGGTGTCGCGGTAGCCGGTGACCACCTGCGAGCTGGCGATGAAGGTCTTCGACGGTACGCAGTCGGAGAGCACGCAGGCGCCGCCCGCGCCATCGGCCTCCACCACTGTGACATCGGCGTCCAGCTGGGCGGCGACCAGAGCCGCCTCGTACCCGGCCGGCCCCCCACCGATGATCACGATCCGGCTCACAGCGTTCGCCCTTCGTCCATGCTCACAGTGACTTTCTTCTCCCGAGCGCATTCGACACGCACTGTCGTATTCTCCCCCACCCGTCGGCCGGGCTATCGTCATCGCCGTGCGTCATCACGCCGCCTACGGCTCAAATCTCGACCCCGCCCGGATGCGCGCCTATTGTCCGCATTCGCCGATGGTGGGCACCGGCTGGCTGGAGGGCTGGCGGCTGACCTTCGCCGGGGCGGACGTGATCGGCTGGGAGGGTGCGGTGAGCACCCTGGTCGAGTCTCCCGGTGACCGGGTCTTCGTGGCGCTCTACGACATCCACCCGTACGACGCGGGGCAGCTCGACGAGATCGAGGGGGTGACCGCCGGCACGTACCGCAAGCTGCACGTGCGGGTCTCCACCCTCGAGGGCGACGTGACCGCGTGGATCTACGTCTTCAACGGGTACGAGGGTGGCCTGCCGACCTCTTGGTATCTGTCGGAGATCGCGAACGCCGCCGAGAAGGCGGGCGCCCCGGACGACTACGTCGCCGAGCTGCGGGCCCGCCCCACCGGCACCGCCTCGCCGTAGCAGCGCGTATCGCACCCCTCCAGTGTGCTACCGCTGTCGACCGGAACGCCGGGCGGGCCGGGCCGGGGTCGCCAATCACACACCGGCGGCCGAGACGGAAAGCTCGTACATGTCGGCCCACAGGGTTTCCCGCAGGCCCACCGACTCGTACAGCGACAGCGGGGCGGTCGGGTTGGTGAGGTCCACGCCGAGACCGGCGGACCGCCGCCCCTTCTCGGCGTAGCGGGCGAAGGCGCGGCGCAGCAGCGCCGCACCCACACCCCTGCGACGGTACGCGGACAGCACCGACAAACTCTTCACCCAGCCCGACTGCTGGTCGACCGCCTGGTCCGAGGACCGCAACGCGCCGACCGGCACCCCGTCCACCTCGGCGACGAACCACTCGTCCCAGGCGGCCAGGTCCCCGATCCGGGCCCGCCACCGCTCGTACGACAGCGGCTCGTGATCGGCGGTGTCGGCGAAGGCGGTATCGGTGATCCGGTGGAACTCCCGCAGGTCGGCCTCGTCGTCGGGGCGGACCGGCCGCACCGTCACTGCCGATGGACCGGCCGGCTCGTCGGGCAGGTCGTCCAGCGGCCCGCTCATCCGGACGTACCTCTTGACCAGGGTGAACCCGACTTCGCGCAGGGTTCGTTCCCAGTCGCGTTCCGGCGCGAAGACCGCGCAACGGACGGTGAGCGATGGCAGCCCCCGCTCGGCGGCGCGCTCGGCGACCCGGTCCAGTTGTCGAGTCAGCAGCGACGCCCGAACGGTCGCGGCGCGTACCGGGTCGACGTAGATCTCCACGAACTCCCGGCCGACGCCGGTGGGGTTGTCCACCGTCGCCCAGCCGACCACGTCGCCCTCCGGGTCGACCGCCAGCCAGGAGTCCCGGGTCGGGTCGAAGTGGGGGGCGGTCAGTGACGCGGCGACATCCTCGGCGTCGAAGTCGGGATGGCCGATGGTGAAGGTGTCGGCGGCGTGCACCACCGCGAGGATCGCCGGCACGTCGTCGAGGGTGGGCCGGCGCGTCGTCCAACCAGCGGGAAGGGTCACGGCAGGACATCCTGGCAGCCGATCCGCTGCGGCGCCGCCCATTTTCCGGCCGGCGGGAGGCTCAGCCGAGGTCGACCCGTGTGCGGTGCAGCAACTCCACCAACTCCGCGCCGTCGGCGGGGCCGAGGGCCGTGAACGCCGGCGCGGCCAGCCGGTTGGTCACCGCCTCCGCCCAGAGTCGGCGGCGCACCAGCGGCCCGATCGGCGGGTACGGCGGCGGCCAGCCACAGGCCACCGCCCCGGCCTCGCCCTCCGGCCCGGCGAGCACGGCCTCCAGCGGGGTCATCCCGGCGGCGCGTACCGCCAGCAGGTAGGCGCCGGTGAAGTGTTCCCGGAGCAGCCGCAGCCCGGCGGCGCTGCGGGCCCCGGGAGAGAGATCCGGAAGCGGCATGGCCCGCCACGCGGCGAAGAGCGGCATCGCACTGGTCTCCGCGGCCACCACGGCCCGCTCGACGAGCGCCGACAGGCGCTCGGTGCCGGGCAGGGGGCCGAGTTGCTGGGCCCCCCACCGGCAGCATTCGGCGAGGCTCGCGGCGGCCACCTCGAACGGCCGAACAACCCGGGCGGCGGCGTCCCAGCCGTCGGCGACCGCGTCCGGGGCGATGAACCCGAGGGCGGCGGCGGCCGTCTCGGCCCGCACGTCGCCGAGCGCGCCGGCCCGGCCGCTGATGTAGAAGGCCCAGCCGGAGATGCCGAGCAGTCGGGCCCGGCGCAACGTGGTCGGGTCCCGGCTGAAGGCGTCGCCCAGGTCGAGCACGACGGGCTTACTGGCGGCCGCGACCTGCTCCGGAGTCACCGCGGTGCCCCGCTCGGGCAACCGGACCCGGCGACCACGACCACGCCCCGACCCGGGGCCACTCGCCGTGTACGGCCCGCACACTCGTCGTCGTCCATCGATGGTCAGTCTGCCGCGCCACCGCCCGCGTCCGCATTCCCCTCTTCGGCCGCCAGTGCCTCGACCGCCGCCTCGACCTCACCCGCGCGTCGCCGGGCCACGGTGACCGCCCGCTCGGCGGCACGCCGGGCGAGCTTGGCCCGGCTGAGGTCCTGCTCGGCGACCGCGCGCCGCCGCTCCAGCTCGGCCAGCTCGGCCTCAAGGCGATCGAGTGCGGCCGCACCGTCGCGCTCCTGCCCGGTCGCCTCGGCCAGCTCGGCCTCGGCCCGCTCCTGGTCGGTCTGGGCCTTTGCCAACTCCCGGTCCAGGGCGCGGCGCTGCCGGGCCCGCTCGGCTCGGGCCGCCCGCTGTGCGGCCCGTTCGGCCTGCTCGGCACGTTCGGACGCCCGGTCCGTGCGGGGTGCCGCCTCCGCACGGCCCCGTTGGGGGCCGGGTCGGCGGGCCGGGCGTTCCTCCTCGTGCTCCTCGTCCTCGCCGGTGACCAGCCGCAGTTGCGGCCGGGGCACCTCACCGAAGCCGGCGTAGCTGGCCGCCCGCAGCAACCGGCCGGCCCGCACCTGCTCGGCGACCTCGGCGTCGGAGAACGCCGCGTTCAGCGTCGCCTCCACCTCGGCCAGTGGCAGCCGGCTCGCCGGTGGCGCGTCCGGCTCGGCCGCGGCGAGCTTGCGCACCTCGGCGACCAGGGCGCCGACCACCGCCCGGCGCTGCGCGGACAGCTCCCGCAGTCGGGGCCCGCGCAGCTCCCGCTGGGCTACCCGCAGGGCGTCGGCGAGCTGCACCAGATCGGCGACCAGCTCCGGGCGTCGGATGGCGAGCAGGTTCACCAACCAGGCGGCCACCGTCGGGCGACGCAGCCGGGCCAGCTGCCGGGCGGTGGTCGGGTCGCCGGCCTGGCGGGCCTCGGCCACGGCGGCGTCCCGGGCGGCCACGAACCGGTCCGGTGGGGTGCGGTAGAGCTGCTGCACCAGCTCAGCGGAGAGGCCGGGCATCGGGTCAGACGTCCACCCGGCTACCGGGCTCCAGCCGCTGGTATTCGGTGCCGGACAGCGCTGTGTACTGCCCGTTCAGCACGCCCAGCCCGTTGTCGTTGAGCAACGCGTCGTGTAGGGCGTACGCCCGCCGGGGCGCGACAGCGCGGATGAAGTCGAGCACCTCGGAGAACTTCGACCAAGGGGCGTGGATCGGCGCGAAGAGCGTGTCGACAGGTGTCTCGTCGGGCACCACCAGCGAGTCGCCCGGGTGGTAGACCACGTCGTTGATCAGGTAACCGAGATTGTCGATCACGGGGATGTCGGGGTGGATCACTGCGTGTCGCCCCCCGTACGCCCGGACGGCGACACCGGCGGCGGTGAACGACTCACCGGGCGTGACCGGGTGCAACACCTCGGCCGTGTCGCCCAAAGTCTCGGCGAGCGAGGCGGGCCCGTGGATCGGGATCGACCGCCGGTCGAGCTGCCGCCGCATCGCCGCCAGGTCGAGGTGGTCGGGGTGCTTGTGGGTGATCAGCACCGCGTCAGCACCGTCCAGCGCCGACGCGGCGTCACTGAACACCCCGGGGTCGACGACCAGCACTCCCCCGTCGTGTTCCACCCGAAGGCAGGAGTGGGCGTACTTGGTGAGCCGCATCGTGACTCCTCGATTATCGAATCGTGACGTCCTCAGCGCAGTCTGCCGGAACCAGCCGGCGTGCGCGTCGCGTCCGAGCTATCGCCACACCGGTTGACGACGATGGGAGCGGGGATGGACGGACAGGTGGGACGACGCCGCAGTGCGCTGCTGGCGGCGACGACACTCGCGGCGGCGCTGGCGCTGACGGGGTGCGGTGCCGGCGACAGCGGGGCGCAGGACAGCGCGGGCACGGCGGCCGAGGCGCCAGCCGCCAACGGCGGCGAGGCGGGCCGGGACGCCGCCGCGGGCGCGCCGGAGGGGGCCGGCGCCGGAGCGCCGGATCTGCGGGTCGACCAGCGGGCGATCATCTACACCGGAACGATGCGGGTGCAAGTGGACGATGTGGACTCGGCCGCCCGCGAGGCGACCACCGTGGCCACCCGGGTCGGCGGCTTCGTCGGTGGCGACGAGCGGCGCAGTGCCGACGACGACGACGCGGTGGCGGAACTGGAGCTACGCGTACCGGCGGCGAAGTTCACCGAGGTGGTCGAGGAGATCGCCAAGCTGGGTCGGCAGCAGAGCCGGGAAATCAACACTCAGGACGTCACCGAGGAGACCGTCGACCTGGACGCCCGGATCACCAGTCAGCGCGCGCGGGTGGAGAGCGCCCGCCGGTTGCTGGCCCGAGCCTCCTCGATCACCGACCTGGTGTCGTTGGAGAACGAGTTGGGTCGACGGGAGGCCGACCTGGCCTCGCTGGAGGCCAAGAAGCGACGCCTGGCCGACCTGACCGCCCTCTCCACGATCACCGTGTCGCTGGCGGGCCCGGCGGCGAAGGACACCGAGGAGGAGGCCGATACCGGCTTCCTGGTCGGGCTCAGGGGCGGCTGGAAGGCGTTCGTCGTCTCGATGACCGTTCTGCTCACGGTGCTGGGCGCGTTGCTGCCCTGGCTGGTGGCGTTCGGCGTACCGCTGGTGGTGCTGTTGGTGCTGCTGCGCCGGCGGCGCAAGGCCCCGGCTCTGGTCGCGCCGGTCAGCGCGCCGCCGCCAGTGCCTTCAGCGCGGTCTGCACCATGACGCGGACGCCGACCGGGATGGCCCGCTCGTCCACGTCGAAGCTCGCCCGGTGCAGGTCGACGTTGGGGCCGGAGCGACCCACGCCGAGCCGGGCGAGGGCGCCAGGGACGTACTCCAGGTACCAGGAGAAGTCCTCGCCGCCCATGCTCTGCGGTGTCTCGGCGATCCCGCCCGGGCCGAGTGCGGCGGCGGTGGCGGCGGTCAGCACCTGGATGGCGCGGGCGTCGTTGCACACCGGCGGTCGGCCGCGTAGGTATTCCAGGTCGACGGTGGCACCGGTCGGTGCGATCACGTCCCGCACCACCTGAGCAACGATCTTGGGAGCCTGCTCCCAGGTGTCGCGGTCCATCACGCGGAGGGTGCCGGAGGCGCTCGCCTCGGACGGGATGACGTTGTAGCGGGTGCCGGCCGAGGCGTGGCCGAAGACCAGCAGCAGGCCGCTGTTGGCCGGCACCCGGCGGCTGACCAGGGCGGGCACCTCGGTGATCAGCCGGCCGAGGGCGTCGACCATGTCCACTGTCAGGTGCGGGCGGGCGGTGTGCCCGCCCGGGCCGGAGAGCCGGACTGTCACGTTGTCTGCTGCCGCGGTGATCGGGCCGACCCGCAGGCCGACCTGGCCCACCGGCAGGTTCGGGTCGCAGTGCAGCGCGAAGATCTGCACCACGTCGTCCAGGCCACCGGCCTCGATGACCTCCAGCGAACCGCAGGGCAGGATCTCCTCGGCCGGCTGGAAGATGAGCCGGACCCGGCCGTCCAGCTCACCGAGGTCGGCGAGCTGGGCCAGCAGCATGCCGACGCCGAGCAGGATCGAGGTGTGCACGTCGTGCCCACAGGCGTGGCAGACGCCCTCCACCGTCGACCGGTACGGGACGTCCTTGGGGTCGTCCAGCGGCAGGGCGTCGATGTCGGCGCGCAGCGCCACGACCGGGCCGTCCGGCCTGCCGTTGACGTCGCAGATCACGCCGTTGCCCTTGGGCAGCAGGCGCGGGGTCAGCCCGGCCAGCGACAGCTCCCGGGCGATCAGCGCGGCCGTCTCGAACTCGTTGCCGGAGAGCTCAGGGTGCGAGTGGAGGTGACGGCGCGTAGCGATCAGCCCCGGTGCCCGGAGCGCGAGAAGGTGGTCCAGCTCGCGGGGCAGGGGCTGGGATCCCGGTGGCGTTTCCGGCCAGGACGACGCCAGCTGGCCATTCGTGGGCAGCGTCAACGCACTCGTCACGTCGAATTCTCGATCACTAGGAATGGATGGATCATCGGAGACAGCAGACAGCCTAGACCTCCGACGGTGACGCTGCGCAACCTCGTTACGGTAATGATCGGACCGCGCAGAGTCACGTATGCCCTGCTGGGGGCGCTCGTCAAGGCGGGGGACAGCAGGTAGATCACGGTCGAATGCCGTCATCAGCCCCTCACCTCCTACAACGCGTAACCGATCCGGGCTGTCACGAATCCCGGCGCCAGTCGGAGCCCCGTTGCCAAATTGTCGCATTAGTCGGGGTGATGAACTGACACTCCGACAATTAGCCGACCACACTCCGCAACGAGCCGGATAAGGACGCTCACACGCACCCACCCACCGTGGGCGCACAGGGTGTGCGTCCCGGCTCAACCGACCGGATACCCGTTGACAGCGCTTGACACACCGCCCCGAGGCCGCAGTCACGGCCAGGCGCTCAGCCGCAGTCGTGGCCGGAGCGCTCAGAAGCGGTCGGTGGGCCGGTACAACCCCCACACCTCACGCAGCGTCCCGCAGACCTCGCCCACCGTCGCCCGGGCCCGCAGCGCCTCCTTCATCGGGTACAACACGTTCTCCGTGCCCTCGGCGGCGGCCCGAAGATCGGCGAGCGCCCGCGCCACCGCGTCGGCGTCCCGCTCGGAGCGCAGCCGGGCCAGCCGGTCGGCCTGGGCCGCCTCGATCGTCGGGTCGACCCGCAGCGGCTCGTAGGGCTCCTCCTCGTCAACTGTGAACCGGTTGAGCCCGACCACCACCCGCTCCCCCGAGTCGATCTCCTGGGCGATCCGGTACGCGGACTGCTCGATCTCCCGCTTCTGGAACCCGGCCTCGATCGCGTCCACCGCCGAGCCGTGGTCGGCCACCCGCTCCATCAACTCGACGGCGGCGGCCTCGATCTCGGCGGTCATCGCCTCCACCACGTACGACCCGGCGAACGGGTCGACGGTGGCGGTCAGGTCCGTCTCGTAGGCCAGCACCTGCTGGGTACGCAGCGCGAGCCGGGCCGCCTTCTCGGTGGGCAGAGCGATCGCCTCGTCGAAGCTGTTGGTGTGCAACGACTGGGTGCCACCGAGCACGGCGGCCAACCCCTGCACCGCCACCCGAACGAGGTTCACCTCCGGCTGCTGGGCGGTGAGCTGCACGCCAGCGGTCTGGGTGTGGAACCGCAGCATCAACGACTTCGGATCCTTGGCGCCGAAGTCGTCCCGCATCAGCCGGGCCCAGATCCGCCGGGCGGCGCGGAACTTCGCCACCTCCTCCAGCAGCGTGGTGCGGGCCACGAAGAAGAACGACAGACGGGGCGCGAAGTCGTCGACGGCGAGCCCGGCGGCCAGCGCCGCCCGTACGTACTCCACCCCGTTGGCCAGGGTGAACGCGATCTCCTGCGCGGGCGTCGCGCCGGCCTCCGCCATGTGGTAGCCGGAGATGGAAATGGTGTTCCACTTCGGCACCTCGCTGCGGCAGTACGCGAACGTGTCGGCCACCAGGCGCAGCGACGGCTTCGGCGGGAAGATGTACGTCCCCCGGGCGATGTACTCCTTGAGGATGTCGTTCTGGATGGTGCCGTTGAGCGCCGTGCCCGGCACCCCGTTCTCCTCGGCGACGAGTTGGTAGAGCAGCAGCAGCACCGAGCCGGGCGCGTTGATCGTCATCGAGGTGGACACCTTGTCCAGGGGGATGTCGGCGAAGAGCAGCCGCATGTCCTCGATGGAGTCGATAGCGACACCCACCTTGCCGACCTCGCCGTGCGCGATCGGCTCGTCGGAGTCGTAGCCCATCTGGGTGGGCAGGTCGAACGCGACCGACAGGCCCATCGTGCCGGCCCGCAACAGCTGGTGGTACCGCGCGTTGGACTCGGTGGCGGTGCCGAAGCCGGCGTACTGGCGCATGGTCCACGGGCGGGAGGTGTACATGGTGGGGTAGACACCCCTGGTGTACGGGAACTCGCCCGGGCTGCCGAGCCGGGAGTCCAGGTCCTCCGGAAGGTCGGCCTCCGTGTAGACGCCGTTGATCGGGAAACCGGACTCACTTGACCGCCGTTGGTTCATCCCCGGATGGTAGGACGCCTGGCCACGTCGTCGGGTGAGGGATACCGCACAGTGCGTCCCGACCGGTCGACACCAGGTGAACGACAGGGCACGTTCTGTCGACTTCGATAAACGTCCGTCGCGTCGGCTTTCGCATCGGGCGTCGGAACCAGCAAGATAGGGGGGTTGTGTCCCAGCCCCCCTCGATTTCCCCCGGTGGCTTTTCTGTGACTCAGATCCCGACGTGGAGCGGCGGACCAGTTAGTCCCGCCAACGGACGAGCGGCGCCCGGCACCACCATTGGTGGCCGGTACTCGCTGCGGTCCTCGGTGGGCAACGGCGGCATGGGCACGGTGTGGCGCGCCACAGACACCCTGCTGCGCCGTGACGTGGCGGTGAAGGAGGTCGTCCTGCCCCCGGGGCTGGCCCCCAGCGACCGCGACGCGATGTACGAACGCACCCTGCGCGAGGCCCGCGCCGCCGCCGCCATCCAGCACCCCGCTGTGGTGCAGGTGTACGACGTGGTCACCGAGGCCGGCCGGCCGTGGATCGTGATGGAGCTGCTGGACGCCCGCAGCCTCGCCGACATGGTGATCGAGGACGGGCCGGTCGCGCCCCGCGCCGTCGCCAAGATCGGTATCGCGCTGCTCGGCGCGTTGGAGGTCGCGCACGCGATCGGCGTGCTGCACCGCGACGTCAAACCCGCAAACGTGCTGATCTGCACCGACGGGCGCTGCGTGCTGACCGACTTCGGTGTCGCTCGGATGCCCACCGACGTGCAGCTCACCACCCCCGGCATGGTGCTCGGCTCGCCGCACTTCATCTCGCCCGAGCGGGCCATGGGCCAGGAGTTCGGCCCGCCCAGTGACCTCTTCTCGCTGGGTGTGACGCTCTACACGGCTGTCGAGGGGCGACCCCCGTTCGACAAGGGCGACCCGATCGAGACCATGCACGCCGTGGTGGAGGACCCACCCGCCCCGCCGCAGCGCAGCGGCCCGCTGACCCGGGTGCTGATGGGTCTGTTGGAGAAGGACCCGGCGCGCCGACTCGACGTGCACACCTCCCGGGCCATGCTGCGCGAGCTGCTCGCCGGCCCGCTGGGCAGCACGGCGACGGCTGTGCACTCGGTCACCGACCCGTACGCCGTGGTGCCGGTGCAGCAGCGCCCCATCCCCGTCCTTCCGCCGGCCCAGCCGGAGCCGAAGCCGGACAGCCAGATCGGTGGCCCGGCGATGCTGGCCCCGGGTGAGTCCCTGACCGACCGGCTGGCCTCGATGCGCCGGGGCGAGCGCCCGCAGGCAGCTCGCGCGGCCGGCGCAACCGGCGGTCTCGACGAGACCAGCGCCGACGCGTTGGCCGGCCCGCTGCACACGCCGACCGGCGCGATGCCGACCCCCGGCCGACCGGCGGCCGGGCGCACCTACGGTGGCAACGCGGACGCCACCCAGCGGGTGGACGCCGGCGGGCACCCCGACGCCACCCAGCGGGTCAGCTACGGCAGCCCGGCCGATGCCACCCAGCAGGTCGGGTACGGCGGCGCAGCACCGGAGGCCACCCAGCGCGTCGGCGGCACCTACGGCGGCGGCAACCAGTGGTCGGTGCCGGGCACCGGTCAGCCCTGGGCGACCACACCCGCCGCTTCGGGCGGCAGCGCGTTGGACAAGGTCCGGGCCACCGGTGGTCAGCTCGTCACCACGGTCAAGGGCTGGCCGCGCAAGGTGCAGCTCGCCGCGGCCGGCGGTCTGGTCGTCGTGTTGCTGCTCACCGCTGTCGCGCTCTCCAGCGGCGACGACCCGCCGCCGAACACCCCGGCGGCGCAGCCCACCGCGTCGTCCGCCCCGGCGGCTCCCACTGTCGAGATGCAGGAGCACACGGCCCGCGGAATCCAGGTCATGGTGCCGAAGGGGTGGAAGAAGACCACCGGCGGTTCGTACACCGACTACGTCGACCCGACGGACAGCGGCCGCAAGGTCCGCATCATCACCGAGAAGTGGAGCAGCAGCTCCACCCGATGGGCCGAGACGGCCGAGAACGGCCTCAAGACCCGGAGCACCTCCTGCGTCAAGCCGTACAACCAGATCTCCTCCACCGAGACCGAGCTGGCCAGCAAGCCGGCAGCGGAATTCGAGTACACCTGCGGTGAGGGTGACGCGATGCGGCACGGCGTCTGGCGGGGCGTGGCGCAGGACGGCAAGGCGTACTCGTTCTACCTCACCGCCACCGACGCCAAGTTCGCGGAGAGCAAGCCGATCTTCGAGGAGATGACGCGGACGTTCCAGCTCACCGGAAACGGCTGAGCCGGAGGGAACCCACAGGGGTGATCCGTCGCCGTGCTATCAAGGGGCATGGCGGCGGACACCACTGACATCGACGACATTCGCGAGCAAGCCCGGCGTTGGCTGGCCGACGACCCCGACCCGGTCAGCCGGGACGAGCTGACGGCGGTGCTCGACGGGCTGCCGGCGAGCGCCCCGGAGCTGGCTGACCGGTTCGCCGGCCCGCTGACCTTCGGCACGGCGGGCCTGCGCGGCCCGCTGCGCGCCGGCCCGAACGGCATGAACCTCGCCGTGGTCACCCAGGCCGCTGCCGGCCTGGTCACCTGGCTCGCGGCCCAGGGAGGCACCGGCCCGCTGGTGATCGGGTACGACGCCCGGTACGGCTCCCGGCAGTTCGCGGAGCGCACCGCCCAGGTGGCCACCGGCGCGGGCCGCCCGGCCCTGCTGCTGCCCCACCCGCTGCCCACCCCGGTGCTGGCGTACGCGGTGCGGCACCTCGGCGGTGTCGCCGGCGTGATGGTCACGGCCAGCCACAACCCGCCGCAGGACAACGGCTACAAGGTCTACCTCGGCGCTGAGCTGGGCGGCGAGTTGGGCGCTGGCGCGCAGATCGTGCCACCCGCCGACGCCGGTATCGAGGCGGCCATCCGATCGGTCGGGCCGCTGGCCCAGGTGCCGTTGGGCGAGCCCGGCCAGGTGCTCGGCGACGACCTGGTCGCCTCGTACGTCGAACGGGCCACCGCGGTGATCGACCCGGACGGGCCACGGGACCTGACGGTGGCGTACACGCCGCTGCACGGGGTGGGAGCGGCGGTGCTCACCGCCGCCTTCGCCCGCGCTGGCTTCCCGACCCCCGGGGTGGTGCCCGACCAGGCCGAGCCGGACCCGGCGTTCCCCACCGTGTCGTTCCCCAACCCTGAGGAGCCCGGTGCTGTGGACCGGCTGATCGCCCTGGCCGACTCCACCGGCGCGGACCTCGCCATCGCCAACGACCCGGACGCCGACCGTTGCGCTGTGGTCGTCCGGGACGACCGCGACGGCTGGCGGATGCTGCGCGGCGACGAGGTGGGTGTCCTGCTCGCCGACCACCTGATGCGCCGGGGGGTGACCGGCCTCTACGCCACCACCATCGTGTCGTCGTCGCTGCTGCGGGCGATGTGCGCTGCCCGGGGCCTGCCCTACGACGAGACGCTGACCGGCTTCAAGTGGATCGTGCGGGCCGGCGGCGGGAGCGCGCCGCTGGTCTTCGGCTACGAGGAGGCGCTCGGTTACTGCGTCGCCCCGGAACACGTCCGGGACAAGGACGGGATCACCGCCGCGCTGACAGTGGCCGAGTTGGCCGCCGGCCTGAAGACGCAGGGTCGTACGTTGACCGACCGGCTGGACGAGCTGGCCGCCGAGTTCGGCGTACACCACACCGACCAGCTCTCCGCCCGGGTGGACGACCTGCGGGTCATCTCGGACGCGATGGCCCGGATCCGGGCGGCCACCCCGGCCACCCTGCTCGGGCAGCCGGTGGACAGTGTCCGGGACCTGCTGCCCGAGTCGGACGTGGTGATCCTGCGGACCGCTGTGGCCCGGGTGGTGATCCGCCCGTCCGGGACCGAGCCGAAGCTCAAGGCGTACCTCGAGGTGGTGGAACCGGTAGTGGACGGTGACGTCCAGACGGCCCGCAGCAGGGCGGCGCAGGCCGTCGCCGCCCTGCGCGGCGAGATCGCCGCAGCTCTGGGGCTCTGACCGGCGCGCGGGGTCAGCGGCGCGGGCCGAGTGCCTGGTCGACGGCCTTGGCCAGGGCGGCGACGACCAGGCCGACCGACGGCCGGACCACCGAGTCGTCGGTGCTCACCTCGCCGGAGAACCCGGCGCCGGTGGCGATCTCCGTCAACCGGCGGCGGGCGTCGGCGGCGGCCTCGCCGCTCACCCCGAGCGCGGACTCCATCCGGAGCACCACTACCAGGGTGGCCAGCGCGGCGGTCCGCTCGTCCGGGGCTGCCGCGCCGGTCAGCGCCTCGGCCAGCCGCTGCCGGGTCTCCGCCTCGACGGAGGTGTCCACGACCGGGTAACGGTGCACGTGGATGAAGCCCAACTCGGTCTCGTCGACGTCCCGGACGACGCCCTGCCGGCACAGGTCGGCGAGGATCCGGTCGCGCAGGCCGTGCCGCAGACGCTGCACCCAGGACGCCGGGGTGTGCGGGGTATCGGCGGTGATCCGGCTGAGGACATCGTCGCTGAACGGCTCGCCGGTCGGCGTCGGGTCGATCACCGTCAGGGACCCGTCGGCGTACGCGATCCGGCCGGCCAGAGCCAGCTCGACCAGCACCGCGGCGGCCATGCCCAGGTCCAGGCTGATCCGTGGCATGGTCGCCTTGCCGGTCGTGTCGTCGTAGGCGAGGAGCAGCAATTCCTCGGCGAGCGCAACACCAGTCATGGCCGGAGACGGTAGCGGGTCCGCGCACCGCGCGCACGGACCCGCCGGACCCGGCACCGACCGGGTGTCCCCTCAGAAGCGGGGCATGCCACCGAACTGGCGGTCACCGGCGTCACCGAGGCCGGGGACGATGAACATGCTGTCGTTGAGCCCCTCGTCGATCGAGGCCGTGACCAGGCGCAACGGCAGGCCGGAGCGCTCCAGCCGGTCGATGCCGACCGGGGCGGCGAGCACGCAGAGCACTGTGATGTCGGTGCAGCCCCGATCGGCCAGCAGCCGACAGGAGTGCTCCAGCGAACCACCGGTGGCCAGCATCGGGTCGAGCACCAGCACCGGCAGCCCGGCCAGGTCGCGGGGCAGCGACTCCATGTACGCGCGAGGCTCGTAGGTCACCTCGTCGCGGGCCAGGCCCACGAAACCCATCGACGACTCGGGCAGAAGGCCCAACGCGGCGTCCGCCATGCCCAGACCGGCGCGCAGCACCGGGACCAGCAGCGGCGGGTTGGCCAGCCGGGTGCCCTCGGTGCCGGTGACCGGCGTCTGCACCGGGTACCGCTCGACGGGGAAGGTGCGCGCCGCCTCGTACACCAGCATGGTGGTCAGTTCGTGCAGCGCCGCCCGGAACGTCGAGGAATCGGTGCGCGCGTCCCGCATGGCAGTCAACCTGGACTGGGCCAGCGGGTGGTCAATGACGTGTACGTCCACGATCGCTCAACCTACCGGTCCGTACCGCGCGGCGGTGCGGGTGCGGTCGGACCAGGGACGCCGCTCACGTCGGCAGGTCACCGAGCGCTCGTGAGCAAGATCACTCGGCGGTCCGGTGCGTAGACTTCTCGGCATGACGGCGACAACGACGTCGGCCCGGTCGGAGCTCTCCGAGCTGGGACGATCCGAGACCGCTCTGCGGACCTTCCTGCACGGCCTGCCCGGCGTGGACCAGGTCGGCGCGGAGCAGCGGGCGGCACAGCTCGGCACCCGCTCCATCAAGACCACCGCCAAGGCCCGGGCGATCGACCTGGCGATCCGGATGGTCGACCTGACCACCCTGGAAGGGGCGGACACCCCGGGCAAGGTGCGCGCGCTCGCCGCGAAGGCCCTGCGCCCGGACCCGGCCGACCCGTCCTGCCCGCACGTCGGCGCGGTCTGCGTCTACCCGGCGATGGTTCCCCACGTGGCGGAGGTGCTGCGCGGAAGTGGTGCCGGGTCCGGGCGGCCATCCGGCGAACCGGGACATGCGGGCGGCGCCGCGCCGGCCGGACTTGGCATTGTGCACCTGGCCAGCGTGGCGACCGCGTTCCCGTCGGGTCAGGCGCCGTTGGAGATCAAGCTGGCCGACACCCGGGCCGCCGTCGCGGCCGGCGCCGACGAAATCGACATGGTGATCAACCGGGGTGCGTTCCTGGCCGGGCGGTACAAGGAGGTCTACGACGAGATCGTGGCCACCAAGGAAGCCTCCGGGGATGCCCACCTCAAGGTGATCCTGGAGACCGGCGAGCTGGCCACCTACGACAACGTTCGGCGGGCCTCCTGGCTGGCCATGCTGGCCGGCGGCGACTTCATCAAGACCTCCACCGGCAAGGTCCCGGTCGCGGCGACGATGCCGGTGACCCTGGTCATGCTGGAAGCGGTCCGCGACTTCCGCGAGGCGACCGGGCGTCAGGTGGGCGTGAAGCCCGCCGGTGGCATCAAGACCACCAAGGACGCGATCAAGTACCTGGTGATGGTCAACGAAACCGTCGGCCCGGACTGGCTCGACCCGGACTGGTTCCGCTTCGGCGCCTCCAGCCTGCTCAACGACCTGCTGATGCAGCGCACCAAGCTGACGACCGGCACCTACTCCGGTCCCGACTACTTCACCCTGGACTGATAGCCGATGTTCGAATACGCCCCCGCCCCCGAGTCCCGCTCGGTGGTGGACCTCAAGCCCTCGTACGGGCTGTTCATCGACGGCACGTTCGTCGACCCGACCGACGGTGGCAGCTTCAAGTCGATCAACCCCGCCTCCGAGGAGGTGCTGGCCGAGGTCGCCGAGGCCGGCGCCCAGGACGTGGAACGCGCGGTCCGCGCCGCCCGGAAGGCGTACGACAAGGTCTGGGGCCCGATGTCGGGCCGGGACCGGGCGAAGTACCTGTACCGGATCGCCCGGCTCATCCAGGAGCGCTCCCGCGAGCTGGCCGTCCTCGAATCGCTGGACAACGGCAAGCCGATCCGCGAGTCCCGCGACGTCGACCTGCCGCTGGTAGCCGCGCACTTCTTCTACTACGCGGGCTGGGCCGACAAGCTGGAGCACGCCGGGTTCGGCCGGAGGCCGACGAGCCAGCACAGTGGGGCGAACCCGCAACCCCTTGGGGTTGCGGCGCAGGTCATCCCGTGGAACTTCCCGCTGCTCATGCTGGCCTGGAAGATCGCTCCGGCGCTCGCCGCGGGCAACACCGTGGTGCTGAAGCCGGCCGAGACCACCCCGCTGACCGCGCTGCTCTTCGCCGAGATCTGCCAGCAGGCCGAGCTGCCGGCCGGTGTGGTCAACATCCTCACCGGCGCCGGCGACACTGGCCGCGCGCTGGTCGAGCACCCCGGCGTGGACAAGGTCGCCTTCACCGGCTCCACCGACGTGGGCCGGGCCATCGCCCGGTCGATCGCCGGCACCCGCAAGAAACTCACCCTGGAGCTGGGCGGCAAGGCCGCCAACATCGTCTTCGACGACGCACCCATCGACCAGGCCGTCGAGGGCATCGTCAACGGCATCTTCTTCAACCAGGGGCACGTCTGCTGCGCCGGCTCCCGACTGCTGGTCCAGGAGAACGTGGCCGACCGGGTGCTGGAGTCGCTGAAGCGACGGATGGCTCAGCTCCGGGTCGGCGACCCGCTGGACAAGAACACCGACGTCGGCGCGATCAACTCGGCCGCCCAGCTGGAGCGGATCCGCGAACTGTCCGACGCCGGGTCGGCCGAGGGCGCCGAGCGCTGGTCACCGCCGTGTGACCTGCCCGACCGGGGCTTCTGGTTCGCGCCGACCATCTTCACCGGCGTCACCCAGGCTCACCGGATCGCCCGCGAGGAGATCTTCGGCCCGGTGCTGTCGGTGCTCACCTTCCGCACCCCGGCCGAGGCCGTGGAGAAGGCCAACAACACGCCGTTCGGGCTGTCGGCCGGGATCTGGACCGACAAGGGCTCCCGGATCCTGTGGATGGCCGACCGGCTGCGCGCCGGCGTCGTCTGGGCCAACACCTTCAACAAGTTCGACCCCACCTCGCCGTTCGGTGGGTACAAGGAGTCGGGCTACGGTCGCGAGGGCGGCCGGCACGGGCTGGAGGGCTACCTCAATGTCTGAGCGGGTCGCGGTACGCAAGACGTACAAGCTCTTCATCGGCGGGAAGTTCCCGCGCAGCGAGTCGGGACGGTCGTATCTCGTGCAGTCCTCGAATGTGTCACTGGCCTCCCGCAAGGACGCCCGGGACGCTGTGGTCGCCGCCCGCGCCGCCGTCAAGGGCTGGGCCGGCGCGACCGCGTACAACCGGGGTCAGATCCTCTACCGGGCCGCCGAGATGCTGGAGGGCCGCCGCGAACAGTTCGTCGCCCTGGGCATCCCCGGCGACGAGGTGGACGCCGCGATCGACCGCTGGGTCTGGTACGCCGGCTGGGCCGACAAGCTCGCCCAGGTGTACGGCGGCGCCAACCCGGTCGCCGGCCCGTACTTCAACATCTCCGCGCCCGAGCCGACCGGCGTGGTCGCTGTGGTCGCCCCGGAACGCCCGGCGCTGCTCGGCCTGGTCAGCGTGATCGCCCCGGCGATCATCACCGGCAACACGGTGGTGGTGGCGGCCTCCCCGAGCGAGCCGCTGGCGGCGGTGACGCTGGCCGAGGTGCTGGCCACCTCCGACCTGCCCGGCGGTGTGGTCAACATCCTCACCGGCGCGATCACCGAGACCGCGCCGACGTTGGCCGCGCACATGGACGTCAACGCGATCGACCTGACCGGGGTCACCGACGCCGCGCTCGCCACCGACCTTGAGGTCAAGGCGGCGGAGAACCTCAAGCGGGTGCTCCGACCGGCCCCGGCCGACCACGACTGGACCGGTGACCCGGGGGTGGCGCCGATGACCGCGCTGTTGGAGACGAAGACGGTGTGGCACCCCAAGGGGGTGTGATCGTTTTTGCTCGGCCTTCTGGGTTTTCCGGGGGAGCCCCGCCCGCTCCGGGCGGTCAGGCTTGATCCCTGCGCGGGCGGGGCTCCCCCGGAAAACCTGACGTGGGCCGGGTTCGTCGGGTGGGTCAGCTCAGGGGTTCTGCCTCGGGTTGGGCGGCCCGCCCTCGGACCTCAAGTGCGGTGATCATGGGGTTGGCGGGGGTGTTGATCTCCTGGGGGTCGGTCAACCTCATGATCGGCCCGGTGGGGTGGGTGGGGGGTCTACTACCGGGGGTAGGATTGGTTCGTGACTCGGTTGGGCGATCTTGAGCGTGCGGTGATGGACGTGCTGTGGGACGTGGTTCCCGGCACGTCGGACGGGGTGACCGTGCGCGAGGTGGCCGACGCGCTCGATGGCCGCGAGCTGGCGTACACCACTGTGATGACAGTGCTGGACCGGCTCGCCGGCAAGGGCATGGTGCAGCGGGAGCGGGAGGGCCGGGCCTGGCGGTACCGTCCGGCGGCCAGCCGCGAGGCGCACATCGCTCAACTCATGCTCGACGCCCTCGACCTGGGCGGCAGCCGGGACGCCGCGCTGGTGCGGTTCGCCCGCTCGGTGACCGGCACCGAAGCCGAGGTGCTGCGAGCAGCCCTGGGCAGCGAGGCCGGCCTGACCGGGCCGGGCTCCACCGGCGGCGACGCGGGCGGGGCCGACACCCTGACCGATCGGGTGGACGGGCCGGCGGGCCGACGACCCGCCGGCGAAGCAGCGGAGCGGTAGGGCGCACACCATGGCCTACGCCGTGCACTTCGCCGCCACGATGCTGGCCTGCTATCTGACCGCCCAGGTATTGGCCCGCTCCACCTGGACATGGCGCAGCCCCCGGGTGGCGATCCTCTGCTGGCAGGCCGTCGGGCTGGCGTTGGGCCTCTCGGCGATGGGCCTGCCGATGGCGCTCGGGCTGAGCGCGTACGACCGGCCGACAGGTAGCGCACTGCTCGCCCTGGCCAACGACCTCGCCCACGGCGCCCTGCCGATCGGGGTGGGCACGTTCCACCTGGCCGGCGTCGGCGTGGGCTTCGGCATCGGAGCGGTGCTGGTCACGACGACAGTGCGCAGCATCCACGGCACCGTACGCGCCCAGCGTCGCCACCGGGACCTGCTCTCCCTTGTCGCCCGGAACGACCCGGCCGCGCCGGGCGCACTGGTGCTGGATCATCCGAGCGCCGCCGCGTACTGCCTGCCGGGCGTGAAGCCACAGGTGGTGGTCAGCGCCGGCACCCTGAGCCTGTTGGACCGGGCCGAGCTGGCCGCGGTGCTCAGTCACGAGCGTGCGCACGCCCACGAGCGGCACGACCTGGTGCTGCTGCCGTTCACCGCGCTGTGCCGGGCGCTGCCGTGGTTCGGCTGGGTGCGCGACGCGCACGAGCGGGTCGCCCTGCTGGTCGAGATGCGCGCCGACGACAAGGCCCGCGAGCTGCACGCCGAGGCCCCGCTGGCGGGGGCGCTACGCCGGTTCGCCGCCGCCGGGCACCGGATCACCCCGGCCGGCGCTCTCGGCATGGGCGACCGGGATCTCGACGTACGGGTGCAGCGCCTGCTGGTCAGCGACCGGCCGCCCCGGGTGCTGGGCGCCACCGCCCTCGCGGTCGCCACCACGCTGGTCGCCCTCCCGGTCACCCTCTTCCTGAGCTGACGGGCCAACCCCGCCCCACGCCACTGCCCGGGTGACGGCGTGTCGCCGGCCGGGTGGGCAGGTGGGCGAAGCTCCCTTTGCTCTGCTTCAACCCACGCACCACATGCGCGGCAAAACCCTCGCGTGGATTGAAGCAGAGCAAAGGCGGCAAGGCGGGGTAGGCGGCCCCCTCGTCTGCCGCTGCCTCGCCGCACCTCCCCAGCAAACGCAGCTACTACGCCTCGTCGTAACATTGACTACGACAGGACGTAGTAGAGTTTTTATGTAGGCTAGCTACGTGTAGGGTGGCTACGACAAGGCAGCCAACGCTATGGAGGGCTGGTCATGGACACCCTGCTCCTCGCCCGCCTGCAGTTCGCCACTACCACGTCGATCCACTTCCTGTTCGTCGTCGTCACGCTCGGGCTGGTCACCCTGCTGGTCGGCATGCAGACCGCCTGGGTGCTCACCGGCAACCCGAAGTGGGAGCGGCTGACCCGCTACTGGGGCCAGCTCTACGTGATCAACTATGTGCTCGGCATCGCCACCGGGATCGTGATGGAGTTCCAGTTCGGGCTGAACTGGAGTGGCCTGTCGCGCTACGTCGGCAACGTCTTCGGGGCGCCCCTGGCCATCGAGACGCTTGTGGCGTTCTTCCTGGAGTCCACGTTCCTCGGCATGTGGATCTTCGGCTGGCACCGGCTCGGCAAGGGCGTCCACCTCGCGCTGCTCTGGGGCGTGGCGATCACCGCGTACGCCTCGGCGTTCTGGATCATGGTGGCCAACTCCTGGCTCCAGAACCCGGTCGGGTACGAGGTCCGCGACGGGATCGCCCACCTCACCGACTTCGGCGCGCTGCTCACCAACCCCAGCCTCGGCATGGCCTTCGGGCACGTTGTCTCGGCGGCGCTGCTGGTCGGCGGGATGCTGATGGCGGCGGTCAGCGCCGGGCACCTGATCCGGCGTACCCCGGACTTCGCGCTTTTCCGCACCTCGCTGCGGATCGGCCTGGTCACCGCGGCACTGGCCATCACGATGGTGCAGGGCTTCGGTTTCGCCCAGTTCGGCCCGGTGGGCTCGGTGCAGCCGACCAAGTTCGGCGGCGACAGCCTGGAGAGCCAGGCGCTGATCGCGGAGTGGACCACCCGGTTCGGCCCCGGCGACTACACCCCACCGGTGCTGGCCAGCGTCGGGTTGGGCTTCATGATCCTGATCGGCTTCACCCTCGGCTGCGTCTGGCTCCTGCTGCCCCTGCTCTTCCGGGACTGGATCATCCGACTGCGCTTCCCACTCTGGCTGATCCTGCTCGCCCTGCCGCTGCCGTTCATCGCGGTGATCCTCGGCTGGATCTCCCGGGAGGTCGGCCGTCAACCCTGGGTGGCGTACGGGCTGCTCCCCACCGAGCAGGCCGTCTCCCCGGTCAGCGCACCGCTGATGCTCACCTCGCTGATCGGGTTCAGCCTGCTGCTGGGCACCCTCGCCGTCACCAACTGGGTGCTGCTCGCCCGGCACGCCAGGCGCGGCGCGGCCGACCCGGCGCTCGGCCGCCCACCGGCACCGCCCAGCGAGCCGGCCCACCCCGAACCCGCCCTCATCTGAGGAGTAGACAGTGGACCTCGCCTGGTACGCCCTGCTCGGCCTCTTCTTCGCCAGCTACCTGGTGCTCGCCGGCTACGACTACGGCGTCGGGCTGCTGCTCGCCCGCGGCGTCGGCCCGGCCGGGCGGCGGGAGGCGCTCACCGCGCTCGGCCCGTTCTTCCTCGGCAACGAGGTCTGGCTGGTGGCCGCCATGGGCATCCTCTTCGGCGCGTTCCCCCTCCTGGAGGGCGAGTTGCTGGCCGGCTGCTATCCGGTCGTCGTCGGCGCCCTGGTCGGCGTCATCCTGGTCACCGTCGGGGTGCAGCTGCGCAGCCGACCCAGCCACGAGCGGATCCGCGCCCGCTGGGACCGCGTCGTGGTGATCGGCAGCGCCCTCGCCGCGCTGGGCTGGGGTGCGCTGCTCGCCGCGCTGTTGCAGGGCGTACCGCTGCAGGCCGACGGGCACGTCGCCGGGGTGACGCACCTGGCCACCCCGTTCGCGGCCGCCGCCGGGCTGACCATGGTCACACTGGTAGCGGTGCACGGGGCGACCTTCCTCACCCTGCGGCTGTCGGCCGAGGCCGCCGCCGCGGTCGGCCGCACGGCCCGTCGGCTGGTCCCGGTGGCGCTCACCGCCGTCGCCCTGGCCACCGTCGTGGGCCTGCTCTCCGCCCGGGTACGCGACGCCGTGCAGCGGCCGGCGGTGGCCCTACTCCTGCCGGTGCTGCTCGTGGCGGCGCTGCTGGCGGCCCGCGCGGCGCTGACCCGGCGGCGGCCAGGATGGGCTCTGGTCGCCACCGGCGCGGCCCTGGCGCTGCCGGTGGTGCTGGTCGGAGCCGCTCTCTGGCCCTACGTTCTGGTGTCCACGACCGACCCGGACGCCTCGTTGCGGGTGGCCGACGCCGCCGCCAGCGCGCCGACACTGCGGCTGCTGGGCTGGGTGGCGCTGCCGCTACTTCCGGCCCTACTAGGCTTCCAGGCGATGTGCTGGTGGGTTTTCCGAGGACGGACCGACGGTAGGGCACCGGTGTACTGGTGAGCCGCCGTCCGTTCGACCCGCGTCTGCTGCGCCGGGTCCCTGCGGCCCGGGGCGATCTTGCCGTGCTCGCGCTCCTGGGGGTGCTGGCCGCCGGGTTGATCGTGGCGCAGGCCACCGCGCTCGCGTCGCTGCTGGCCACGGCGATCGACGGCCGGCTGGATCGACCGGCGCTGGCCGGCTTCGTGGTCGCGGTCGCCGCCCGCTCGGCACTGGTCTGGGCGCAGGGCACGGTCTCGGCGCGGGTCGCCGCCACGGTCAAGGCCACGCTGCGGGCCGACCTGCTCGGCGCTGTGGGCCGGCACGGGCCCGGCTGGGTGGCCGGGCAGCGGGCCGGTGAGATCGCCACCCTGGCCGGGCGTGGGTTGGACGCGCTGGACGCGTACTTCACCGGCTACCTGCCGCAACTGGTGCTCAGCGTGACGGTGCCACTGGCGGTGCTGGCGCGGGTGGTCTTCGCCGACTGGAGTTCGGCGGTGATCATCGCGCTGACCCTGCCGCTGATCCCGGTCTTCGGAGCGCTGCTCGGCTGGCAGGCGCAGGCCGCCACCGAACGGCAGTGGCGGCGGCTCGCACTGCTCGGCGGGCACTTCCTCGACATGGTCGCCGGGCTGCCCACGCTGCGCGCGTTCGGGCGGGCCCGGGCGCAGACCGACGTGGTGCGCCGGATGGCCGACGGTCACCGCGTCGCCACCATGAAGACGCTGCGGATCGCGTTCCTCTCCGCGCTGGTCCTCGAGTTGGTCGCCACCCTCTCAGTGGCGCTGGTAGCGGTGCCGGTCGGCATCCGCCTGCTCGGCGGCGGGCTGGCCCTGCAGACCGCGCTGCTGGTGCTGCTGCTGACCCCGGAGGCGTACCTGCCGCTGCGGGCCGCCGGCAGCCGCTTCCACGCAAGCATGGAAGGGCTGGCCGCGCTGGACGAGGCGTTGACCGTCTCCGCCGCACCCACCGCGCCCCGGGCCGCCGAGGGCGCCTCCGTCCCGGACGCGCGGGCCGAGATCCGGTTCGAGGGGGTGACAGTGGCGTACGAGCGGACCACAGCGCTGCGCGACGTGACACTGACCATCCGGCCCGGTGAGCGGATCGCCATCATCGGGCCCAGCGGCGCCGGCAAGAGCACACTGCTCGGCCTGCTGCTGGGCTTCGTGGTGCCGACCAGCGGCCGGATCACAGTGGACGGGGTCGACCTCGCCACTGCCGACCCGGACGCCTGGCGTCGGCAGCTCGCCTGGGTGCCGCAGCGGGCGCACCTCTTCGCCGCCTCGCTGGCCGACAACATCCGCCTCGGCGCGCCGGACACCCCGGCCGACGCACTCACCGCCGCCGTGCACGACGCCGCCCTTGACGACGTGGTGGCCGGCCTGCCCGACGGGCTCGACACCCTGCTGGGCGAGCGCGGTCACGGGCTGTCCAGCGGGCAGCGGCAGCGGGTGGCACTGGCCCGGGCGTTCCTGCGTGCCGCCCCGGTGGTGTTGCTCGACGAACCCACCGCCCGACTCGACACGGCGGCGGAGGCGGTGGTGCTCGACGCCACCCGTCGCCTGGTCGCCGGGCGGACGGCGCTGCTGGTCGCGCACCGGCCGGCGTTGCTGGCCGACGCCGACCGGATCCTGCGCATCGAGGACGGTCGGGTCACCGAGTTGACGCCCGAATCGACCGGGAAGGCCACCCGATGACCGGGGAACACGGGCCGGCGGTGGCCGACGCGGCACCGGCCGGGCGGGCCGCCGCCGAACGGGCCGTGCTGCGACTGGCCCGGCCGTACCTGGGCCGCCTGGTCGGAGCCGGGCTGCTGGCGGCAGCCACCGAGTTCGCCGGGCTCGCCCTGATGGCCACCGCCACCTGGCTGCTGATGAGCGCCGCCGGTCAGCCTCCGCTGGACCGCCTCACAGTGGCGATCGTCGCGGTCCGGGCGCTGGCGATCAGCCGGGGCGTGTTCCGCTACACCGAACGGCTCGCCGGGCACGACGCGGTGCTCCGCATGATCACCGACGTCCGGGCCCGGGTCTTCGCCACCCTGGCGGCCCGCCGTGGCACGGCGCACCGCTCGGGGGACGTGCTGAGCCGCCTGGTCTCCGACGTGGAGGCCGTTCAGGATCTGCTGCTGCGGGTGCTGGTGCCCGCTTCGGCGGCGGCAGTGGTCGGATTGTCGGCGGTCGCCGTGGCGGCGCTGATCTCGCCACCGGCCGCCGGCGCGCTCGCCGTCGGGCTGCTGGTCGCCGGGGTGGCGCTACCCGCGTTGGCCACCGCGGTCACCCGCCGCAGCGCGGCCGAGGTGGCCCCCCTGCGGGGCGCGCTGGCCACCGACGCGATCGACCTCACCCACGGCGCCGCCGACCTGGCCGCGTTCGGCGCGACCGACGTCACGCTGCGCGCCGCCGAGCAGCGCGCCCACCGACTGGCCCGGCTGGAACGTCGGCTGGCCGCCACCGGGTTCGCCGTCGACGCAGCCGGTGTGCTGGCGGCCGGCGTGACCGCCGCAGCTGTGGTGCTGGTCGCGCTCGCCGCCGACGTGCCGGGAGTGCTGGTGGGCGTCCTGGCCGTCGGCACACTGGCAGCCGTCGAGGTGACGCTGGCGTTGGTCGCGGCGGCCCGGCAGTGGACACAGCTGCGGCCCGGCCTGACCCGGGTGGCAGATCTCCTCGACGCCGACCCGCCGACCGCGCCGACCGCGACCGGTCCAACGGACCTGAGCGGTCCGCACGAGCTGCGCTTCGTCGACGTGACAGTGCGGTACCGGGCCGGTGCGGCGCCCGCCCTGGACGGGGTCAGCCTGGACCTGCCGGCCGGACGCCGAATCGCTGTCGTCGGCCCGAGCGGCGCCGGCAAGAGCACCCTGGCCGCCGTGCTGACCGGCACCGTCCGGCCCGCGTCCGGCCGGGTCACCCTGGACGGTCACGACCTCTCGACGTACGCCGAGGAGGCGCTGCCCCGCGCGGTCGGCGGGCTGCTGGCCGAGGCGTACGTCTTCCATGCCACGGTGCGGGAGAACCTGCTGCTCGGGCGGGCCGCGGCGGACGAGGAGGAGCTGACCGCGGCCACCGCCGCCGCCGGCCTGCTGGACTGGGTCCGCGCCCAGCCGGCGGGCTGGGACACGCTGGTCGGCGAGGAGGGCGGGCAGCTCTCCGGCGGGCAGCGGCAGCGGCTGGCGCTCGCCCGCGCACTGCTCGCCGCGCCGCCGGTGCTGGTGCTCGACGAGCCCACCGAGGGTCTGGACCCGACCGCCGCGGACGCGGTGCTCGCGTCCGCCCTCGCCGCCACCCCCGCCGGGCACTCGGTGCTGCTGATCAGCCACCGGCTCAGCGGGCTGGCCGAGCTGGACGAGATCGTGGTCCTGGACGGCGGCCGGGTGATCCAGCGCGGTCGGCACGCCGAGTTGGTCGCGACCCCGGGCTGGTACCGGGACCAGTGGCTTCTCCAGGCCGCCGCCGAACGGGGTTACCTGGCGCTCGCTCCCTGACCCGACTCGGGGGCGGACCAGGGTTCTCCCGGACGTCGACCGGCGGGAGTCCGTGGCACTGTGGTGCCATGGCGCGCGGTGAGGACGTGATGGTCGACGAGCACCTGCGGGAGCTGGCCGCTCGGTTGCAGGGGCCGGCGCGACTCAAGTCCGACCTGCTGACCGAGGCCCGGCACGGGTTGCTGGACGCCGTCGAGGCGTACCGCGAGAGCGGGGTGCCACCCACCGAGGCGCAGCGTCGGGCGGTGGTGGAGTTCGGCTCGCCGGCGCAGGTGCTCCCGTCCTGGCAGGCCGAGCTGGCGGTGGGCGCCCTGCGTGGGCTCTCCCTGCGGATGCTGGCGATCGCCGGGGTGGGGGTGGTCGCCGGTGATCTGACCTGGCGGGGGTCGAGCTGGAGTGGCGGCCCACGTCCCCCGGCCGGCTACCTGCTGCTCTCCAACTCGGTCGACTGGATCTGGATGAGCGCGTTGCTGCTCTCGGTGGCCGGTCTGCTGGTGGTCTGGGCGAGCGCGCGGGCGCCCCGGCCGGGCCTGGCTCTGGCCCAGCGTGCGGTGGGCGCCGGCCTGACCGGCGTCCTGATCCTCGGCATGGTGGCTGGCAGCGCCCTCTTTACCTGGTCGCTGAACCTCTGGGACGCGGCGTTGCACTGGCCCCCGATGATCATCGGGGCGGTGTTGGTGGGCGGCGCCTACTTCTCGCTGACCCGCGCGGCGCGCGGCTGGCTGCTGGCCACCACCCGCTGATCGGCGGCGGATCCGAGCGGGTCAGGCCGGGGTGGGCGGGCTGCCGGGATCGAGGAACCGGCCGACGGTCAGTTGGAACTCGCGCCAACCGGCCCGCTCCCCGGCCAGCGCCCGCCGGCCGGAGTCGGTGAGCTGGTACGTCCGCCGTTCCCGGCCGCTGACAGTGCTCCAGGTGCTCGCCACGTGACCGGCGCGTTCCAGGCGACGGAGCGCCGGATAGATGGTGCCGGTGGGCAGATCAAGATTGCCGTCACTGCGGGCGCGCAGCGCCTCGATGATCGCGTAGCCGTGCAGCGCGCCCTGTTCGAGCACGGCGAGCAGCAGAGCGTCGAGATGGCCGTGCAGCGCCTGGGCCTTCATACGTAGCTACGCTACTTGTCGAACCGCCGCTTCGCCAGCGGTGACGACCAGCAGGTCGGACCCGTGCGCCAACCGGCCACCGGGGTGCGGGCATCGGTCACCCAGGGCCGCCGACTAGGGTATGTGCCCAGAGTCACTCGCCGGTCAGAGACCCCGGTGGGTGGGCAACCCGAAGCACACGGAGGTCAGCGTGGCCCGCCAGTCGCCCCAACGGCCCGACGCCGACGAGCCCGAGCTCGACGACACCACCGGCGCGGCCGAGCCAGACGAGACCGAGACCGACCGACCGTCGGCGTCGATCGACCGTTCACTCTGGGACGAGCTGCGCATCGACCCAGTGGAGATCGCCCTGCCCGCCGGCACCGGCTTCACGCTCCGGGCGTACCGACCGGCCAGCTCGCTGACTCCGACCGACGTGACCGAGCGCGACCAGGACGACCCGTTCCTCGCCCGCCGCCAGGCGATCGAGGAGGAGGAGGACGACGAGACCGTCGTCATCCTCGACGAGGAGCTGGCCCAGGAGTTCGCCGAGGACGACGACGAGTCGAAGCGTCGCCGGGACGGCTCCGCCACCGACACCGACGACGAGTCGGACGAGGCCGTCACGGACGAGGCGGACGACGAGGAGGTGCCGGTCTTCCTCAGCAACCAAGGCAAGCTGCTGCTGTTCAAGACCCCCGAGTCGCTTGTCAGTTTCATCCGATCCGGTGCGCCAAACGATCTGTCCCAACTGGACAGCTGGAATGAATTGTCCGAACGGGTGGAGCCGGCAGATATCGCTCCGCTGGACGAGGACACCTACGAGCTCGACCTGGTCGTGGAGAACCTGCGCGGCGGGCACGACACGTGGGATTCGACCCTGCTGATCGAGGCGGGCGAGGCCGCACGTGACCTCTCGTACGCATTGCGGCTGCCTGCAGTACTCGACATGCTCTCCGCCGGCTCCAGCCTCGACGACCTGGACGAGGCGCTGCGTGCCACCGCCAACGGCGGGATCGGCGCGTTCATGGGTCGGCGACGGCTGAAGAAGATCGGTGCGCAGACCGCAAGTTTGGGTTGGCGCACCATTGTCGGCAAGATCTCTGCGGTGGTGGACTGGCGCGACTGACCCGTACCGGGGAGCATCAGTTGCTGGCAGAGGAAAGACCTGTCCCGGGAGGAGGACGACGCCGTGGCGCTCGTGCGCGTTTACTGCGGTCTGGCCTCGGCGGATCCGGCTGACCGACCGGCCTCCGCCGGTTCGACGCTGACGTCCGCTGTGGTCGACGACGCAGGCCGTCTGCTGCATGTCTGCGAGATCAGCGATGACGCCGCTGGCTACGCCCAGCTCGTCGCGCTGCTCGTGGAGCGGTCGGGCGGGCCGAGCGGTGCGGCCATCGCCGCCGACAGCGACGACCACACGGTCACCTCGCTGCTGAGCGCGGCGGGGCGACCCCTGGCGATCGCCGACGACGACTCGGTGGACGACTTCGCCGAGCGGTTCGCCGACGACGACTCCCTCGAGGAGATGCAGTCCCCTCCGGCCGAACGACGGGCGGTCGGCCTCGCCCGCGCGTTGCAGGCGGGGGCACTCTCCGCCGTCACCCTGCCGGCACCCCGGGACCTCGCCGGCTACAAGCAGGTGCTCTCCGCGCACGCCGCTTTGGCCAGTGGGCGGCACTCCGCCGCCGTGGCGCTGCGCGAGGTTCTGCGGGAGCTCTACCCGGCGGCCCTGCGCGCCTACCCGGACCCGGCCGAGCCGGTCTCTCTGGCCGTGCTGGACGCCCTGCCCGAGCCGGGCATGCTCGGTGGCACTGTGGCCCGGGGCCGTGAGGTTTCGGTCGCGGCGGATGCCATCGCCGCGCACCTCGCCGCGGACGGGGTCGCCGACGCCGAGGAGATCAACGAGGCGGTCACCGCCCTGCGGGTCGCCATTTCCGAGACACCCCGACGGGCTGCGGTCAACCGGGCACTCACGTCCGCGGTGGCCGAGACTGTCCGCCAGGCCGTCGCCTCCGTACGGGCCTGCGACGCCGGGTGTGAGGCGCTGGTCAGCGCGCTCAGCTCACGGGTCAGCACGCCTGTCCAGGCACCCGGCCGCCGGGCCGCGGCCCGCCGTGGGGAGTCCGTCGGCGAGTTGACCGGCCTGGCCGGCACCAACGCCGGGATGACCGGCCTCGCCGGCACCAACGCCGGGATGACCGGCCTCGCCGGCACCAACGCCGGGTTGCGGTCGGTCCGACCCACCCCGCCGGCCGCCGACCCGGCACCCGCTGTCGGGCGGCGCAGCCGTCCCGAGCCGGTCCCCGGTAACGCGCCGTTGGCGTCGCCGCGCCCGCTCGGGCCACCGCCGGTCGCCCCGGCGCCGGTCACGCCCCCACCGGTCGCACCCGCGCCGATGACGCCGGCGGCAATGGCTGGTCCGCCGGCCTCCACGCTGCCCAGTCGCAGCGAGCCGCTCCCCAGCCGGATCGACGGCCCGACCAACCGGCCCGTCTCCTCGCCGCCGCCTCCTCCGCCCGGGATCACCCCGATCGCGCCGGCACAGCGCGGCATGGTGCCTCCGGCCGAGGCCGGCGAGCCGTTCCGGCCGACGCTGACGACTGCCGCGATTAACAACGCGCGGGCCGAACGGCAGCGCACTGTCATTCCGCCCCGCCCCAAGACCAACGGCGAGCCCCGGCCGAGCCACCTGCAACGCCCGGTCGACGAGCCACCCACCGGCGGGTTCAGCGCCACCGATCTCAGCATTCCGGTGCCGACCCCCCGACCCGGGCAGGAGGCCGCACCGCCCGGCTCCCGTGCCAACTGGCCGCTGGTCAACAACCCGGAGGACCCGTCCGACAGCTCACCGAACAACCCGGTGGCCTACTCGTACGGCGGCGGCCGCGGTGTCGACGCCCCGACCGATCCAGGCCGGTCCGACGGTCGGGTCACCCCGCCGTGGTTGGCGGACGACCTGCCACCGGAGCCGCCGATGCTGCGGCTGGTGGAGCCGCCGCCGCTGGCCGACAGGGCGCTGCGCGAGGGGCTCAACCCTCCCGTGGACCAGCACCTGGAGACGCCACCGCTGCGCCTGGTCGACCGCGAGCAGGCAGCTCGCAACGGTCGGGCGGCCGCCCGCACCGAGCGTGCCGTCGAGCACCGGCCGGCGCCCCCGGTCGAGCACCGGCCGCCGCCGATGGAGCACCGGCCGCCGCCGATGGAGCACCGGCCGCCGCCGATGGAGCACCGGCCGCCGCCGTTGGAGCACCGGCCGCCGCCGGTCGCCGACGAGGGCGACGGCGATCTGCTGATCTTCGCGCAGGCCAAGTCGGCCTGGTTCGTCGGGCAGGCCGAGGAGGAGTCCGACCTGGACTGGTCGACCACTGCCGACACCGGCTGGCAGGCCGCCGAGCAGGCCGCCCGCCCGGCGGTGGGCGCCGAGACCAATGCCGGGCTGCCGAAGCGCGTGCCGCAGGCCAACCTGGTGCCGGGTTCGCCGCTGCGCGAGGAGCGCCCATTGCGGATAGTGCGTGATGCGGCAAGCCTCGCGGAGAACACGACCGGCTACTTCCGTGGCTGGCGTCGGGGCCAGGAGATCGGCGGTTTCGCGGTGGGTGGTCGGCCCGGTCGTGAGGCGGCCGGCGGCTGGGACTTCAGCCGCGACCACGGGGACCGCGACGACGACCGGGAGTACGAGTACCGCTCGGCGGGCTACCAGTCCTGATCCTTGTACATACGTGAGAGCGCCCTCAGTCAGCTGACTGAGGGCGCTCTCACGTATGCCGGAGAACCCCGGACACGACGACGCCGCCTCCTCGACGATCGGCGAAGAACGGCCCCAGGGCCGGTAGCTTCCATGATCGTCCAGGAGGCGGCGTGACGGACGCGCTGGCGCACGACGGCGCAGCGGGCATGGTGCTACGCCCGGTGGCGGCCGGAGCCACCACCGGGGCGTGCAGCGTCCCGGATCAGGCCGGGGCGACGGCGCGCGTACGGCGCATGGTCAGCACGTACTCGACCAGCGAGATCAGCACGTGCTTCGTCGACTCCCGGTTACGGGCGTCGCAGGCCACCACCGGCACGTCGCTCGAGATCGCCAAGGCGTCCCGGACGTCCTGCGGGTCGTGGTACTGCATCCCGTCGAAGCAGTTGATCGCCACCAGGTACGGGAGGCGTCGGTGCTCGAAGAAGTCGATCGCCGCGAAGCAGTCGGCCAGCCGGCGGGTGTCCACCAGCACGACCGCACCGATCGCGCCCCGCACCAGTTCGTCCCACATGAACCAGAAACGGGTCTGACCCGGCGTACCGAACAGGTACAGGATCAGGTCACGGTCGATCGAGATCCGGCCGAAGTCCATGGCCACCGTGGTCGTCGTCTTGCCCGGCACCTGCCGGGTGTCGTCGACGCCCACGCCAGCGGAGGTCATGATGGCCTCGGTGGTCAGCGGCGTGATCTCCGAGACCGAGCCGACCAGCGTCGTCTTACCGACGCCGAATCCACCGGCGATAACGATCTTCGCCGACGTCACGCGGCCGCTCGGGTTCGGCGGGCGGTGCGACATGTCAGAGCCTGCGAAGTCCACTCAGCACCCTCTCCAGCAGTTCAGTGCCCACCGCGTCGTCGGAGTCGTCCAAAATGGTCGGCTCGTGGACCGCGACCAGGCCGTCCGTCGCCATGTCGGCGATGAGCACCCGGGCCACACCGAGCGGGAGCTGCATCCGCGCCGCGATCTCTGCGAGCGATTGCACGCGTCCGTCACACAGCGCGGCGATGTACTGGTGTTCGCGGCCACCACCGTTGCCATTGGCAGCGGTACGGCCGCGCACCGTCGTCTCGACGAGCGCCTCCAGCGCGATGTCGAGCCGGGGACGGGTGCGACCACGGGTCACGGCGTATGGACGGACCAACGCTCCGGTCGGTTCGTCACGATCGGCCATCTCGCCGCTCACCTCCTTCGCACCCGTTACCGGCTCCCACCGGTGAAACCCGTCGTTGTCGTTGTTGCAGTCGCGCCGACCTCACGATCGGCGAAACGTCAGCCCAGCATGCCCGCAGCCGCACGCGGCTGCGGGGTCAGCGCGTCGCCCACCCGGTCGACCAGCAGCGCCATCTCGTAGCCAACCTGGCCCACGTCGGAGCTGCGGGCTGCCAGCACGGCGAAGGAGGAGCCGTCCGAGATGGACATCAGGAACAGGAAGCCATTGTCCATCTCCACGACGGTCTGCAACACCGCGCCTCCCTCGAAGCAGCGTGCTGCCCCCTGGGTCAGGCTGACCAGACCCGATGAGATCGCGGCGAGCTGGTCTGCCCGGTCGCGCGGCAGATCCCGTGACGACGCGAGGAGTAGGCCGTCCGCCGATACGGCGACCGCATGCGCGACGCCGGGCACCCGGTCGGCGAAGTTGGCCAGCAGCCAACCAAGATCCTGCGTAGTTGTCATCCTTCTTGCTCCTTCTGCCCGCTCCCGGCCACCGGGCCTGAGCCAGACTGCGAGGATTGCCCTCCCGGAGTCGCCTCCGGGCTGGTCGGGTTGTCCGAGGTGCTACGCCCTCGCTGCACGCCCCGGTGGTAGGCGGAGAGCAGGCCACGAACCGCCTCCGGGGAACGCCGCTGGACCGAGGTGGTGGGCTTCTCTACCGCACCGGGCACCAGCTGCGCCATCGGCTTGCGCTTCGGCAGACCGGTCGTGGTGGTCTCGCTCACCGGCGTCGCGCCGGCCGCGGCAGTGGCAGCACGCCAGCCGTCGTCGGCGGCGGTCTGCCAGCCGTTGCTCTGCGATTGGGGCCGGCGGTTCGGCAGGCTCTCGGCGAGGCTGGGGCGAGTGCCCTCGCTCGCTGTGGAGCCGTTGTCCCGCGGCGCTCCTCCGACCGTCGGAGTGTCTGCCATCGGTGTGTTACCTGTCGTCCCGGGTGGTGTCTTGTGGACTGCCCGACCGGTGGCCTCGACCGTGGCGAACTGCTGGGTCGCGGAGTCGCCGTTCGTCGCTGGCTGTGCGCCGGCCGCGGTCTCCTCGGAGCCCGGGCGACGGGTACGGAACCAGGCCGACTCGAGCTCCCGGAAGATCGGAAGCTCCATCGTCTCATCCGCGTACCGCTGACGGTTTTGCGCCTGCGGCTGCTGCGGCGCCGGCCGTGCCTGCGGAGCCGGCCGAGCCGGGGCCTGCGCTGCGGCCTGAGTCGGCGCGGGAGCCGGAGGCTGGGCTGCGGCCGGCTGCTCGCCCGGTCGCGGCACCCGCGGCAGCTCCGTGGTCATGTCCAGCGCGGCGGCGAGCCGCTCGGGCACCGGCGGAGTGGCAGTGTCCCGCTCGCTACCCGGCACTGGCGGCCAGGCCGGCGGCGCCGGGGCGCTGGGTGCCTGCGCGGGCGGGGCGGATCGGGGCGCGAAGCCGCTGAACGACTGGCTGGAGGCCGGCGGCGCCGAGTACGGCTGGTTCGAGTACGGCTGACCGGACGCCGGCGAGGCCGAGACCGGCGACGCGGAAACCGGCGGACCGGCGTACGGCTGCCCGGAGGCCGGGGCGGCGGACACCGGCGCGCCGCCGTATGGCGCACCCGAGTAGGGCTGCCCGGAGTACGGCTGCCCGGAGTACGGCTGCCCGGAGGCCGGCGAAGCGGAGACCGGCGCGCCGGAGTAGGGCTGCGCGGAGACCGGCGGCGCCGAGTACGGGTGCGTCTCAGGGCTGCTCGGCAGCTGACGCGGGATGGACGGCTGCTGGCCGGTGGTCGGGGTCTCGTCCCCGGCCCGGCGCTGCGGCAGCGGGTCGTTCCCCGGACCGTTAGCCGACCGGGGGGTGAACCCGTCGCCGCCGTTCGTCCCGGCCGCGCCGGTCAGATCGGACCAGGCCGGCATCGACCGGTACGCGCCACCGTTGGCGGGGGCGCCGGCACCGTTGCGCGTCGCGGGGTCGAACGGACGACCGCCCAGGGTGACCTGGTTGCCGGACTCGCTCGGGCGAGGGCCGTTGCCCAGCGCGGGCAGCGCGCCGAACACCGGCACGGGCCCACCGGACTGCGGACCACCGAACTGGGGAGCACCGGCCGCCGGCAGAGCCGGAGGCTGCTGCACCCGACCGGACAGCGCCCGGGGCACCAGCACCGAGGTGGGCAGGGTCACGTCGGCGACAGTGCCGCGATCGTTGCCGGGGCGCAGTTCGACCCGGACACCGTGCCGGGACGCCAGCCGGGCGACCACGACCAGGCCCATCATCCGGGACACGGCCACGTCCACCTGCGGCGGCGTCGCGAGCCGCTCGTTGAGGTCGTGCAACTGCTCGGCGCTGATGCCGATGCCGCGGTCCTCGACGTACAGCGAGGAGCGGTCGCCGACCCGGCGAGCCTCGACCATGACCTGCGAGTCGGGCGGAGAGAACGCTGTGGCGTTGTCGAACAGCTCCGCGACGAGGTGCACCAGGTCGTTGACCGCGTGCGCGGCGACCTCGATGTCGCGGTCGATGACACCGAACTCGATCCGGGTGTAGTGCTCGACCTCGGACTGCGCGGCGCGCAGCACGTCGATGAGAGCGGCCGGCTCACGCTGCACACGGGTGGAGTCGGCACCGGCGAGCACCAGCAGGTTCTCGTCGTTACGGCGCATCCGGGTGGCCAGGTGGTCGAGCTGGAACAGCTCGGCCAGCCGGTCCGGGTCTTCCTCGCCGCGCTCCAGCCGGTCGAGGTGCCCGATGAGGCGGTCGACCAGGATCTGGGAACGGCGGGCCAGGTTGACGAACATGGTCGCGACGGAGGCACGCAGTGCCGCCTGCTCGGCGGCCGTGCGGACGGCTTCCAGGTGGACGGCGTTGAACGCCTCGGTCACCTGGCCGAACTCGTCCTTGCTGCGCACCGGAAGCGGTTCGGCGATCTGGTTGGCCAGCTGCACCGGCGAGAGCTGCCCGACGACCTGCGGGTCGCGCAGACGGGCCACCGCCTGCGGCAGACCGTACTGGGCCACGGAGAGCGCGCCCTGCCGCAGCTCACGCAGTGAGCGGGCCATCGAGCGGGCCACCAGGTAGGCGAAGAGGATGGCCAGCAACAGCATGCTGAGCAGCAGGCCGGTCTCCAGGAAGACCTGGCGCTGGACGTCCGAGCGGAGCGTGTCGGCCTGGTTGACCACTTCACTGTCGAGCTTCGTCTCGACGGTGCGGATCAGCTTGGCGTTGGCCGTCATGGCGGCTTCCCACTGGTCCGGGCCGAACGGCGCACCGCGCATGTTGCCGGTGGTGTTGCCGTCGATCCAGCCGGTGTAGTTCTGTGCCTGCCGGCGGTCGCCGCCCGCGACCGTCTGGTCGTGGAACTTGGCGTCGTCCGGGGTGGCGACGGCCTTGAAGCTCTGCAGGGCCTGCTGCTGGCCGGTGTCACTGGCGACGTAGTCCCTGCGCAGTGCCGGGGTCAGGCGTTGCCCGCCCTTCACGCCCAGCGCGCGGTGCACCACGACCCGGCGTACGGCGAGGAACTCCTTCTCCCGGGCGACAGCCGCGGCGGCGCGCATCCGGTCGCTCAGCTGGTTGTCACCGGCGAGCTGGGTGGACGAGTCGCGGATGGCGAGCAGGTCAGTGATCAGACCCTCGTACGCCTGCACGGTCTCGGTGAGCGCGAGCTTCCCATTGAACACCTGACTGCGGACGCCCGACAGGTCCTGAAGGTTCTGGTCGATGCCGTCGAGCAGACTTTCCAGGCTGCTCGGCAGGTCCTCGATCTCGGTCCGCTGCTGCCGGTAGGGCGCCGCTGCCTGGTCCACCCGGGAGTTCACCCGGTTGTAGGCCTCCTGGTACTGCGCCGTCGGCTGCGTCCCGTCCGCACCCAGCAGCAGCACGGCGGCGGTCCGCTCGTCCTGAAGGGTGTCGACCAGGTCACCTGAGTAGCTCGACAGGTTGGCCAGGTCGCCAGCTCGGTTGGCATTGTTGAGCGTCTCCACGTGGTCGACAAGACCACTGGTGCCCACCACGACCGTGGCGATGGTCGGCACGATCATGATGAGACCGAGCTTGGACCAGATCGGCATGTCCCGGAGCCGGCTGGCCGGCCGGCGCAGCCGCGACAGGAAGGAGCCCGCCGTCTTTGGCCGTTTGCTCACGTCACCGCCCTCGCGATTACAGCTTGAACGCGTTGCCCCGGGCAACGCCCAGCGACCGACCCGGCGGGTCGGACCCCCGAGATTCCATCACGCCGGTCGACAAGAAGAAAGCCCAGGTTGTCCCCAACCGAAGGTGTGATGAGATGTTGATGCGATTTGATAGCAGTCTGTCTGGCCGGAGTGACTGAAGGTAATGAAACATCCGCACCGAGTTGTCCTACTGGCCGGCCCATCGGGGTCCGGAAAGTCGTACATAGCGCAGCAAACCGGCTTGCCGGTGCTTTGCTTGGACGACTTCTACAAAGACGGCGATGACCCTACGTTGCCGAGACGAAACGGCCAGGTGGATTGGGAATCGCCGCACTCCTGGGACGCCCTCAGTGCGGTGGAAATCATTGCCCAACTTGCCCGCGAGGGCCGAGCCGATGTGCCGGTTTATGCGATCGGCGCAGATCGACGGGTAGCCACCCGGCCATTTGATGTCGCCGGATCGCCACTTTTCGTGGCCGAAGGGATCTTCGCCGCCGAGATCGTCGAGGAGTGCCGTCGCCGTGGCCTGCTCGCCGGGGCGTACGCGCTGCGCCGCCCGCGCGGGGCCACCTTCCTGCGCCGGCTCGCCCGTGACCTGGCTGAGCAGCGCAAGGCGCCTCGGGTGCTGATTCGGCGCGGGGTGGCGCTGCTGCGGGCCGAGCCCGCTGTGCTGCGTCGGCAGATGGGCCTCGGCGCGGAGGCGGCCCGGGCTCGGGAGGTGCTGCGCCGGGTGGCCGGGCTGCTCGCCGGCCACCCGCATGGCTGAGCTCAGGCCAGCAACTTCGCGTACGCCGGCTTGATCACGTCATCGATGATCCGCAGCCGCTCGTCGAACGGGATGAAGGCGCTCTTCATCGCGTTGATGGTGAACCACTGCAACTCTTTCCAGCCGTAGCCGAACGTCTCCACCAGCAGCGACATCTCCCGCGACATCGAGGTGCCGCTCATCAGCCGGTTGTCGGTGTTGACGGTGGCCCGGAAGCGCAGGTCCCTCAGCAGGCCGATCGGGTGGTCCGCGATCGAGGCCACCGCGCCGGTCTGCACGTTCGACGAGGGGCACAGCTCCAGGGGGATCCGCTTGTCCCGGACGTACGCGGCCAACCGGCCGAGCGAGCCGTCGGGGGCGATGTCGTCGACGATCCGAACCCCGTGGCCGAGCCGGTCCGCTCCGCACCACTGGATCGCCTGCCAGATCGACGGCAGACCGAACGCCTCGCCGGCGTGGATCGTGAAGTGGAAGTTCTCCCGTTGGAGGTACTCGAAGGCGTCCAGGTGCCGGGTGGGCGGAAAGCCCGCCTCGGCGCCGGCGATGTCGAAGCCGACCACCCCGGCGTCCCGGTGCCGCACGGCCAGCTCGGCGATCTCCTGGGAGCGGGCGGCGTGCCGCATCGCGGTGAGCAGGGTGCCCACCCGGATGGTCAGGCCCGCCTCGACCGCCTGGGCGGTGCCCTCGGCGAACCCGGCCAGCACAGCCTCGACCACCTCGTCCAGGCTGAGGTCCCGTTCGAGGTGCTGCTCCGGGGCGAAGCGCACCTCGGCGTAGACCACTCCGTCGGCGGCCAGGTCCAGGGCGCACTCGCGGGCCACCCGACGCAGCGCGGGCGCGGTCTGCATGACCGCCACGGTGTGTGCGAACGTCTCGAGGTAGCGCTCCAGGGAACCGGAGTCCGCCGCGTCCGCGAACCAGCGTCCGAGCGCCTCCGGGTCGGTGGTGGGCAGTTCGTGGCCCACCTCGGCGGCCAGGTCGACGATCGTCGCCGGCCGCAGCCCGCCGTCGAGGTGGTCGTGCAGCAGCGCCTTCGGGACCTTGACGATGTCCTCGTACCGGATAGTTGCGACCATGCTCAGACCCTAGTCAGCGGCCTGGGCGGACCGGTACGGGACCGGCCGGACGTCATGGCCGCCACCCGTACACCCGGTGCACGTCGAGGCGGATCACGAGCCTCCCGTCGGCAACCATGGCGGCGCGGTAGTCCGCCCAGTCCGGATGGTCGCCGCGAATACGGCGGTAGACCTCGACCAGCTCGTCGACAGTCTCGTCGGTGGTGGCCACGGCCGGCTCGGTGAGCGTCACGGTCCCTTCGGCGACCGCGTACGCGCCGCCGTCCGGCGTGGTCACGTGGAAGCTCGCCCGGGGATCGCGGCGCAGGTTGCGCACCTTCGCCCGACCCTCGGCGGTGGAGCAGCGGATCAACCCCGGCTCGGCCAGGTAGTCGAGGTTGGACAGCTGGGGCCGCCCGTCCCGGCGCACTGTGACCAGCACCCCGCGCCCCCGCTGACCGAACAGCTCCCACAGTCGGTCGCTCACGCCGGCACCCGCAGCGGCGCGAGCGCGGCGGCCAGCCGGCCGAGCTGGTGGAGCATCGCGTCAGCGGCAGCGTCCCGCCCCGGGTCCGGCACCAGCCGGCCGGCACCGTCCAGCGCCTGCCGCAGGAAGATGGTCACCGCGTCATTGACCGGGACCATGTTGAGCGTGGTCACCACCTGTTTGATCATTTGAACGGCCCGCAGGCCACCCGAGGTCATTCCGTAGCTCACGAAGCCCACCGGCTTGTGCTGCCACTCGTGGTAGAGGTAGTCGATCGCGTTCTTGAGGGGTGCGCTGAAGCCGTAGTTGTATTCCGGCATCACGAACACGAACGCGTCGGCCTCGGCGGTCGTCGCGCTCCACTGCTGGGTGTGCCGATAGAGGTAGCGGCCCTCGGACGGGTGGTGCGGCTCGTTGTGAAACGGCAGCCCGACCTCGGCGAGATCGACCAGCCGGACGTCGTCGAAGCCGCCGTGGCTGCTGGCGGCGTCGGTGAACCAGTCACCGATGAGCCGACCGGTCCGGCCGGGGCGGGTGCTCGCGACGATCACGTTAAGGCGGAGTGCGACGGAGTCACCGTGCGGAGATTTTGTTGACATGTCATCGAACCTACGTGGCGAATCGATGACGTGTCAACCAACCGCTAGACTTGTCGAATGGACGCAACCCGGTGGTTGGACGAACGGGAGAACCGCGCGTGGCGCGGCTACCGCCGGATGCGTCGTCTGCTCGACCTGGAGCTGGCCCGGGAGCTGACCCAGGACGCCGGCCTCTCCGAGGCCGACTACGACGTGCTCTCCGACCTCTCCGAGACACCGCAGGGGCGGCTGCGCCTGCGGGAGCTGGCAGACCGCATGCTCTGGTCGCGCAGCCGGCTCTCCCACCACCTGAGCCGGATGCAGCAGCGTGGCCTGGTGACCCGCGAGGAGTGCGCCGACGATGCCCGCGGCTCGATCGTCGTGCTCACCCCGGCGGGCCGGCAGGCCATCGAGTCCGCCGCACCCGGTCACGTGGCCGCCGTCCGCCGGCACCTGATCGACCTGCTCACCCCCGCGGAGGTCGACGCACTCGGCGCGCTCACCCACCGGGTGGTCGAAAACCTCGCCGACCCGGGCCTGCGGGCCACCCGGCCGCAGCCCGCAGCGGAGGCCTGACGTGGACCCCCGCATCCTCGACCGACTGCGCTGCCCGGTCTGCGGCGAGCCGCTGGCCGAGGCGACCGCCGGCACCACCAGTACGCTGCGCTGCCCGCGCCGGCACAGCTTCGACATCGCCCGGCAGGGGTACGTCAACCTCCTCGCCGGGCGCGCCCCGCACGTCGGCGACAGCGCCGAGATGGTGGCCGCCCGGGCAGACTTCCTCGCCGCCGGGCACTACGACAGCATCTCGGCCGCCCTCTGCGACGCCGCGACGGAAGCCGTCGGTCGGCTCCACGCGACGCCGACGCCCGACGTCGAGGCGTACCCCCTGGTGGTGGATGCCGGCGCCGGCACCGGCCGATACCTCGGCGCGGTGCTGGCGGCGCTGCCGGACGCCGTGGGTCTGGCCCTGGACGTGTCCAAGCCGGCGCTGCGCCGCGCGGCCCGCGCGCATCCCCGGGCCGCCGCAGCGCTCGCCGACACCTGGCAGCGGCTGCCGCTCGCCGACGCCTCGACCGCCGTGCTGCTGAACGTCTTCGCCCCGCGCAACGGCCCGGAGTTCCACCGGGTGCTCGACCCGGCCGGCACGTTGCTGGTGGTCACGCCCGACACCGACCACCTCGCCGAGTTGGTGGGCGCCCTCGACCTGCTGCGGGTGGACCCGGACAAGGCCGACCGGGTGGCCGGCAGTCTGGGCGGGCACTTCACGCCGGTCAGCTCCGCCGTGCACCGGGCGGAGCTGGCGCTGACCCGGCCGGAGGTCGCCACAGTGGTCGGGATGGGCCCCAGCGCCTGGCACACCGACGCGGGCGCGCTCGCCGCCCGGCTGGCCGCGCTACCCGAACCGGTCCGGGTCACGGTGGCGGTCCGGCTCGACGTCCTGCGACCTCGCTGACCTCAGGTGGAGAGGTCGACCTCTTCCCAGCCGGGCGGCTCGTCGTGGTACGGCCCGCGCAGGATCACCGCCCACTCCAGCGCCCAACGCCGCTGCCCGATCGCGTTCGCGTCGACCAGGCCCGGCGCACGCCGGCCGCCGCGCTCGGTCTCCAGGTACGCCCAGTCCAGGCAGTAGTGCAGATCCAGCAGGGCTGCCGCGTCGGCCGGGTGCTGCGGCGCGGTGAGGATCCGGGATCGCCAGTGCGGGAAGGTCTCCCCCTCGGCGATGTGCGGCAGCCGCTCGACCAGCCGCTCGTCGACGGCCAGCGTCGGGTCGAGCTGCTTGCTCAGCCCGAGCACCCACGCCAGCGCGAACAGCGCGTCGTGGTGCAGCACAAACGACCGGTGGTCACCCTTGCCGCCCATCACGAACTGCCACTCCGGCGGGGTGACCATGTCGACCAGGTGCGAGCCGAGCAGCCAGCTCATCGCCGCCTGCGGGGGCATCCCGAAACAGCGGGCCAGGATCAGGTGCAGCACCGCGATCCGCGCCTCGATCTCCACGGTCGGGCGCAGATCGATGTGGTCACCCGGCTCCCAGACGAGGGGAAACTGGGCCGGCGGCAACGGCAGGCCGAGCCGGGACAGCTCGTCCAGGCTCGCCTCGCGCACCTCACGTGGGTCGGGGGCAGCAACGGTCACGGCGGATCTTCCTGTCTGCTCGCGCCGGCGCAAGGCCGGTTGTCCCCCCTTGGCCTGCGACAATAGCGCTCCCAGGTGACCGGCACCACGCCAGGGCGACGCCGGATCGATCAGCCGATGCGTTCGATGACCAACGACGTCGCCGCCGGGGCCGTCGACGCGATCCGCACCGCGTTGGCGGCCTCGGTGAGCGCGGCCGGAATCCGCGTCGCGTCGTCGGCACGCAGCTCGTAGAGCGGGTCACCGGCCCGCACCTCGTCACCCGGCCGCTTGTGCAACACCACACCGGCAGGCACGCTGACCGGGTCCTCCTTGCGCGCCCGACCCGCGCCGAGCCGCCACGCCGCAACCCCCATGGCGTACGCGTCGATGGCCGCGACGTACCCGTCCCGCTCGGCGCGGACCACCTCCACCTCGGCGGCCGCTGGCATCGGCGCGTCCGGGTCGCCGCCCTGCGCCTGGATCATCGCCCGCCAGGAGTCCATGGCACGGCCGTCGCGCAGCGCCGCCGCCGGGTCGGCGTCCGGCAGACCGGCGGCGTCGAGCATCTCCCGCGCCAGGGCGAGGGTCAGCTCCACCACGTCGGCCGGTCCACCACCGGCCAGCACCTCGACCGACTCGGTCACCTCGACAGCGTTGCCGATCGCCAGGCCGAGCGGGGTGGACATGTCGGTGAGCAGGGCGACAGTCCGCACCCCGTGCGCGCCGCCCAGCTCGACCATGGTGCGCGCCAACTCGCGGGCCTGGTCGACGGACTTCATGAAGGCGCCCGACCCAACCTTGACGTCGAGGACGAGCGCCCCGGTGCCCTCGGCGATCTTCTTGCTCATGATCGAGCTGGCGATCAGCGGGATCGCCTCGACGGTGCCTGTCACGTCGCGCAACGCGTACAGCTTGCGGTCGGCGGGGGCCAGCCCGGCACCGGCCGCGCAGATCACCGCGCCGACCTCGTCGAGCTGGGCGATGAACTCGTCGTTGCTCACCGTGGCCCGCCAGCCCGGGATGGACTCCAACTTGTCCAGCGTGCCGCCGGTGTGCCCGAGACCCCGGCCGCTCAGTTGCGGTACGGCCGCGCCACACGCCGCCACCAGCGGGGTGAGCGGCAGAGTAATCTTGTCGCCGACGCCGCCGGTGGAGTGCTTGTCGACGGTCGGCCGGCGTACCGCCGACAGGTCCAGCCGCTCACCGCTGGCGATCATCGCGGCGGTCCACCGGGCGATCTCCGGGCCGGTCATGCCGTTGAGCAGGATCGCCATCGCCAGCGCGGACATCTGCTCGTCGGCGACAACCCCCCGGGTGTACGCGTCGACCACCCAGTCGATCTGCGCGTCCGACAGCACACCCCCATCCCGCTTGACCCGAATAACGTCAACAGCAGCAAAACCACTCATCAAATGATCTTTCATAGTCGTATGGAGATCCCGACCCGCGGACAGCGAGCGCCGAGGGATTGGGCCGACCGTGCCCGGCGGAGGGATCAAGCCTGACCGCCCGGAGCCGGGCACGGTCGGCCCAATCCCCCAAGCGGAACCACAGTCAAGACCAGCGGACCGGGATCTCCAGCGGCGGCTCACCCTCGCCGGCCCAGAAGATGGTGCCGGTCGCGTCGACCACCACCACCCGCGGTGTCCGGGCCAGGCCCCAGGTGATCGCCTCAGCCGGGTCGTCCCAGCTCGGGGCCTCCTCCAGTACCCCGGTCTCGGCGCCGGCGTCGTCGCCGGCCGACCGCTCCCAGTACGCGGTCCAGACCTGCTGACCAGCGGACATGTCCGGATGTACGAAGACGGTGCCGCGCCCGCGCCAGGCAGCGAGCCGCTCCGGGACCACCGGCACCGGCGTCTCCCCGGTGACGGCCTCCAGATCCTCCACGCCGAAGGCGTGCGGCAGCAGCTCGGCCATCCGCAGTGGCTGGGTCTTGCTCTCGATCAGGCACTCCGGCCCGCCGTGCTCCCAGAGCAGCTGCCGGCACCGGCCGCACGGCATCAGCGGTTCGCCGGTGGCGTCGACGCAGGAGAGCGCGACGAGGCGACCGCCGCCGGTGGCGTGCAGGCTGGAAACCACCCCGCACTCGGCGCAGAGCGTCACCCCGTACGCGGCGTTCTCCACGTTGCATCCGACCACGATGCGGCCGTCGTCGACCAGCGCGGCCGCGCCGACCGGGAACGTCGAGTACGGCGCGTACGCGTGCCGCATCGCGTCGGTGGCAGCGGCGCGCAGCCGCGCCCAGTCAATGTCGGTCATGCCACCATCCTCCTGGCTCGCGCCGGCCCATCTGCCTCGTCGATCATGCAGTTGTGGTGGGCGACAGGTGCAACTTTGCGATTTTTGTGTGGCACCACAACTCCATGATCGACGGACCAGTGGTTGGTCAGCCCTTGATGTACGGCTTGCCGTCGGCGGCCGGTGCCCGGACCCTGCCGACCAGCCCGGCGACCGCCAGGATGGTCGCCAGGTACGGCAACATGGCCAGGAACTGGCTGGGGATGACGCTGTTGATGGCGCCCAGGTAGGTGGCGAGCTGGTCGGCGAAGCCGAAGAAGAGCGCGGCGAGCAGCGCGCCGGTCGGGTTCCAGCGGCCGAAGATCAGCGCGGCCAGGGCGATGAAGCCCTTACCGCCGATCATGTTCTTGGTGAACGAGTAGAGCGCCAGCGTGTAGGACGCCCCGCCGATGCCGGCGACCACGCCGGCCAGCAGCACGTTGCGGTAGCGGACCCGCAGCACCTTGACGCCGAGCGTGTCGGCGGCGATCGGGTGCTCGCCGACCGAGCGGGTCCGCAGCCCCCACCGGGTGCGGAACAGCCCGATGTGGATCACCAGCACCAGGAGCAGCCCGAGGTACAGGAAGATGTTGCCGCGGAACAACGCCGGCCCGAGCACCGGGATGTCCTTCAGCAGCGGGATCTCCCAGTTGCTGAAGCGGGGCGCGCTGTTGTACTTCGCGGCGTCGGTCTGCATCAGCCGCTCGTAGAGGAAGCCGGTGACGCCGACGGCCAACAGGTTCAGCACGATGCCCATGACGACCTGGTCGACCAGATAGCGGATGGCGAAGACGGCCAGCAGCAGCGAGATGAACGCGCCGCCGATCGCGGCGGCGACCAGGCCCACCCAGACGCTGCCGGAGATGCTGCCGAAGAGTGCGCCGCTGAACGCGCCCATCAGCAACTGGCCCTCGATGGCCACGTTGACCACGCCGGACCGCTCGCAGAGCACCCCGGCGAGCGCGCCGAAGATCAATGGCAGGGCCAGGATGAACGTGCCCCGGATGATGTTGACCAGCGGCATGAAGTTCTGCCCGGCCGGCGCGGCGGAGACCTGCCAGCAGAGGAACGACAGCACGAAGGCGACCAGCCCGACGCCGAGCACGGGGAGGAACCACCGCTTCGGCACCCCGGCGAGCAGCGCCGCGCCGGCCGCGATCGTGATGATCCCGAACAGGATCGCGCCGATCGTCCCGTTGATCTCCAACGCGGCACCGGCCGCGTCGTCGCTGAGTGTGAACCGGGCCTGCTGGTCGGTGGCGAGCGCGCCGAAGAGCACAGCGGACAGCAGGCCGAGCGCCAGCAGCGTGAGACCGACTTTCCGGCTGCGGGTCCAGAAGCCCTCGTCGACCGGGGCGACCGCGATGTCGGGGACAGCCATGGTGGACATGAGTTACCAGCCCTTCGCCAGGCTCGTCTGCAACCGGGCGGCGCGCGCGGCCCGGAGCTGGAAGATCGCCTTCACCAGGGCCGGTGCGGCGATGAAGATGACGATCAGCGCCTGGAGCACTGTCACCAGCTCCAGCGAGATCCCGGAGTACGACTGCATCCGGTTACCACCGGCCTGAAGCGCACCGAACAGCAGCGCGGCCAGCAGCACCCCCCAGGGCTTCACCCGCCCGAGCAGCGCCACCAGGATCCCGTCGAAGCCGATCTGCGCGACCACCAGCGGAGTCAACGCGCTGGCGGTGGAGCCGAGCACCATGTTCGAGCCGCCGAGGCCGGCCAGGATCCCGGCGAAGACCATGATCAGGATGTACGTCCGGGTGACGCTGATGCCGGCGGTCCGGGCGGCGTCCGGGTTGGCGCCGACCGCGCGCAGCTCGAAGCCGAGCGTCGAGCGGTTGAGCAGCCAGGCGACCGCCCAGGTGGCCAGCACGGCGAGCAGGATGCCGGCGTGCACCCGCAGGTTGTCGCCGAGCAGTCGGGGCAGCTGGGCGGAGCTGTCCACCGCCTTGCTGATCGCGTCGGTACGGTTCGGGTCCTGCACGCCGTTCTGCACGATCAACCAGGTGAGGAAGTACGTGGCGACGTAGTTGAGCATGATCGTATTGATCACCTCGTGCGCGCCGGCACGGGCCTTGAGGATGCCGGGGATGAAACCCCAGATCGCTCCACCCAGCGCGCCGGCCAGCACCGCCACCAGCAGGTGCAGGCCGGGCGGCAGCGGCAGCAGGAAACCGGCCAGCGCCGCCATGATCACACCGATGGTGGCCTGGCCCTGGGCGCCGATGTTGAACAGGCCGCCGCGGAAGGCCAGCGCCACCGACAGACCGGTGAAGACCAGCGGCGCCGCGTAGGTCAGCGTCTCCGAGATCGGCGCGAGCACTGCCTGCCAGCCGTTGGCGCCGTCCAGCCAGCCGGAGAACGCCTCGGGGTCGAAGACCGAGCCCTTGAACAGGTTCGCGTACGCCTCGCTGACGAGCGTCCAACTGGAGTTGATCGCGTCGGACGGGCGCGAGGTGATGTACGAGTAGGTGGAGAGCACCTCGGGATCAGAAATGATCATCAGCACCGCGCCGACCACGATCGCCAGCACCAACGACAGCAGCGTCACGGTGAACGTGTTGGCCGCCCAGAGGTTGTCCAGGAACAACCGGCCCAGGCTCGGCTTCGGCTCGGGCTCCGGGCCCGGCTTCGCCACCGAGCGGTCCGGCTCGGTCGCCACCTCGGCCCGTTCGGTGTTGCCGAGCGCGTTCTGCGCGGCCTGCGCCTCGCTCGCCGGCTCCTTGTCCGGCGAGCCAGACTGCGGATTGGGGTTGGTCATGCCTTGTCCTCGCTCGCGGAGCCTGCATCGCTCGCCGGGCGCCCGTCGGCCGTTCCGGGCTGATCGGCGGCGGGTGCCTCGGTGGCGTCGTGGGCCGCGTCCGGGCTGATGCCGGCCATCAGCAGACCGATCTCCTCACGCGGGGTGTCCGGGCCGACGATGCCGATGATCCGACCGCGGTACATCACAGCGATCCGGTCGGCCAACCCGATCACCTCGTCGAGTTCGCTGGAGACCACCATGACGGCGGTGCCGATGTCCCGTTCGTGGATGATCTGACTGTGGATGAACTCGATCGACCCGACGTCGACGCCACGGGTCGGCTGGGCGGCGATGAAAAGCTTCAGCGGCCGGGACAGCTCCCGGGCCACGATCACCTTCTGCTGATTGCCGCCGGAGAGGGTGCCCACCGCCGCGTCGGCCGATGAGGTGCGGACGTCGAACTGCTCGATCCGCTCCTTCGCCGAGGCGGCGATCGCGTCCGGCTTCAGCGCGAGCCCGGCACCGAACGGCGGTCGGTCGTAGATGTCCAGCACCAGGTTCTCCGCGACGCTGAACTCCTTGACCAGGCCGTCCACGCTGCGGTCCTCGGGCACGTAGCCGACGCCCGCCCGGAGCACCTTCTTCGGCTTCCAGCCGTCGATCCGGTCGCCGGCGAGGCTGATCGTGCCGGCGAGCACCGGGCGCAGGCCCATGACCGCCTCGATCAGCTCGGTCTGACCGTTGCCCTGTACGCCCGCCACACCGAGCACCTCACCCGCGCGCACGGTCAGGTCCACACCGTCGACCGCGCGGATCTGCCGGTCGTCGTCGACAACGAGCCCGGCAACCTCCAGCACGGGCTCGCCCGGCGTGGCCGGGGTCTTGTCCACTGTGAGCCGGACGTTGCGCCCGACCATCAACGCGGCCAGTTCGTCCCGGCTGGCCTCGGGTGAGGCGGTGCCGACGGTCTTGCCGCGTCGGATCACCGTGATCCGGTCGGCGATGGCCTTGACCTCGCCGAGCTTGTGGGTGATGAAGACGATCGACTTGCCGGCCGCCTTCAGCGACCGCATGACCGTCAGCAGTTCCTCGGTCTCCTGCGGGGTGAGCACCGCGGTGGGCTCGTCCAGGATGAGCAGATCGACGTCGCGGGTGAGCGCCTTGACGATCTCGACTCGTTGCTGGATGCCGACCGGCAGGTCCTCGATCACCGCGTCCGGATCGACCCGCAGGTTGTAGCGCTCGGACACCTCGGTGACCTCGCGTCGGGCCCGACGCCGGTCCAGGAAGCCGGCGATGCCGCCGCGGACCTGCTCGGCGCCGAGCATGATGTTTTCGGCGACGGTGAAGACCGGCACCAGCATGAAGTGCTGGTGCACCATGCCGATCCCGGCCCCGATCGCGTCGGACGGGCCCTTCAGCTTCAGCGGCTTGCCGTCGACCAGGATCTCGCCCTCGTCGGGCTGGTAGAGCCCGTAGAGCACGTTCATCAGGGTCGACTTGCCCGCGCCGTTCTCGCCGAGGAGGGCGTGAATCTCTCCAGGCTCCACCGTCAGGTCGATGTGATCGTTGGCGACCAGATCACCGAACCGCTTGGTGATGCCGCGCAGTTCGAGTCTCAGCGCAACCTCCTGGAGTGCGAGCGATGGTGCAGCCTAGCTGCCGTGGACCGGCCGGACCGGGCCGGCCGCCGTGGTGCGCGATCGGCCGCTCCGACCCCCGCGGGGTACCCGCAGAGCCGGAGCGGCCGATCGGTCGTACCTGTCCCCCGCCGATCCCCCCGATGATCTCACCGGAGGGGCCGGCCGGTTGTCACTTGGTCGGCTGGGCCTTCGAGGTGACGGTGATGGTGCCGGCGGCGATGTCCGCCTTGATCTTGTCGACCTCGGCCTTCAGCTCGGCCGGAACCTTGCTGTCGAAGTCGTGGTACGGGGCGATCGAGACACCGCTGTTGGCCAGGGTGCCGACGAAGCCCGGGTTGGCCGGCAACTTGTCGCCAGCGGCAGCCTTGACCACGGCCTCCTTGACGGCCTCCGGGATGTTCTTGACCACGGTGGTGATGATCGCCGCGCAGTCCGGGGTGCTCTCGCAGCCGTCGACGTCCACCCAGATGGTGCTGTACTTGCCGCCCGAGGCCTTGGCCGCGGCGGTGGTGCCGAGGCCGGAGCCGCCGGCGACCGGCATGATGATGTCCGCGCCCTGGGCGACCAGCGCGTCGGAGACCTTCTTGCCCTCGTCCTGCTTGGCGAAGTCGTTGGTGAACGACCCCTTCTGGGTCTGCTTGTTCCAACCCAGCGCCTGGACGTTCTTCTTCTTGGTGGTGTTGTAGTACGTCACACCGTCGACGAAGCCGTCCATGAAGATGGTGACCGGCGGGATCGGCAGACCACCGTAGGTGCCCACCTTGCCGGTCTTGCTCATCCCAGCGGCGAGGTAGCCGGCCTGGAACGCGGCCTGGGCGGTGTCGAACTGCATCGGGTAGACGTTGGCGTCACCCGGGTTCGCGTCGACGATGCCGAACTCCTGGTTCGGGTTCGCCTTGGCGATCTTCGAGGTGGCGTTGGCCATCAGGCCACCGACCGCCAGGATGAAGTCGCACTTCTGGTTGACGTACTGCGTCAGGTTCGGCTCGTAGTCGGCCTCGGCCTTGGACGCGACGAACTTGATGTCGATGTTGTCGTTGGCGGCCTTGGCCTCCTGCAGACCCTTCCAGGCCGAGGTGTTGAACGACTTGTCGTCGATGCCGCCGACGTCGGTCACCATGCAGGCGCTGAACTTCTTGGCGCCACTGCCGGCGTTGTTGTCATCCTTGGGGGCCTCGCCACAAGCGGCGGCGGTGAGCGCGAGCCCACCCACCGCGAAGATCGAGGCGATCCGCATCCCACGCACCGAGCGCAAGACGTCTCCTTCCCATTGCACACCGCGCCTTGTGCGGTGGCAGCCATCAGCCGACCTGCGGGTGTGCCGCCGGCTGTCCCACGTTACGGACGGGAGCGTACGCCCGCGTCCACCCACCGGCCGACAATCGTGCACGACTGTTGAGCGCCTGTTACCCGGGTGTAACCCTTGCGTGGGGCAAGTCACTCTTCGTGCTGGTAACTGAGCGCCGTGGCGTCCGCAACGTCCGTTTTCTGGAGGCGTTTTCCTCCTCGGACGTTACCGCCAAAAGACCGCGACCGCCGCGTTGACCAGGGTCAGACCAACAATCGCGAGGAAATGACCGCGGTTGACCACGTCCCGCTTCCGGGAGAAGAAGACCATGACGAAGATCAGCAGCGCGATCACCAACTTCGTCACAAGTTTTGCCGGTGCCGGCTCGTCGCCGTCGCGCAGCGGCGCGGACAAGCCCAGCCCGGTCAGCAACTGGATCACCGCGCCCCACAGCATGGCCGGGTTGATGCGTAGCCGACCACTGGCGTACTGGGCGATCGAGCCACCGAGCAGCAGGGCGAACCCGATCAGATGGACGTAGAGAAGGATGAGTCTGAGAGCTTCCACGGACGCCATACTTCCCTATGAACGACGGATCGTAGTAGTGGGAACCGCCGACGGGCACGGATCAGTCGATCAACCGGTCGCTGTGGGGGTGGCACTCGACAGGGCCGGCTCGCGCGGCTGGTCGAGCACCGGCTGCGACTCCGCCCGGCTGTCACCGCCGAACGCGACGGCGACCCATCCGGCGAGGCTCACCGCAGCCAGGAGCAGCACCGGCAGCGTCACCCGGTGCACCGAGGTCGCCAGCCACCACTCGATGTCGTTCGGGCCGGACAGGTACGTCCCGACCAGAACAGCCAGGTAGTAGCCGTTGGCCGCCCACACCCAGCCGTCCGCCGCCAGCCCGGCGGCACGCCGTCGCCCTCGCAGGAACAGCGTGCCGAGCAGCGCCACCACGGCAGCACCCACCAGCACCGGACCGACCACGTCCCACAGCGCCGCGGTGGTGAACTGGAACCGCTCCACCACCTCCGCGCCCCGGTCACCCGAGCCGCCGTTGGTGATGTCCGACTGGGCGTCCAACAGGCGGGCCAGCACCGCCCAGGCGCCCCCGGCCAGCACCGGCAGCCAGACCAGCGCGGCTCGCCGCAGGTCGGCGCGGGCCCGCACGGTGACCAGCACGGCCAGGCCCGCTGCGGCGATCAGCCCCTCGTTCTTACTGAGCGCCGCGACGGTCAACAGCAACAGCGGCAACAGGGGTCGGCGCAGCGGTTCCGCACTGAGCAGCAGGGCCACCACAGCTCCGGCGAAGGCGGCGGACCAGAGCGCGTCGGCGAGCCCGCCGGTCACCGCGTACGGGACGCCCGACCAGGTCGCCAGGCCCACAGCGATGGCCAGCGCCCAGGCCACCCGCGCGGACACCCGGCCCAGCGCCCGCCGGACCAGGTAGACCAGCATCGCGACCGCGGAGACGGTGACCAGCGCGCCAACGAGCTGGGCGGTACGGAAGTCCGGCTCGACGACGCTCCACACGGCCGCGACGGGCGCGGAGGCGAGTGGCGGGTAGTCGGTGTGCGAGAAGACGAAGGCGGGGCTGCCGATCGTCGCCCGCGCGTACTCGCTCCCGTTGGCGAAGTAGCCGGCGTGCAGCCACCAGATCGAGTGCGCGTCCCACTGGTGGGCCGGTTCGAAGATCATGAGGCACGGCGGGAGCAGTGGCAGCGCGATCAACAGCGCGTGCGACCACCGCCCGTAGGGTGCGGGCTCGCCGGGGCGGCGCAACAGCCACCAGGCGCCGACCGCCCCGGCGGCCACCACCAGGGCGAGCCAGAGCGGCAGTGGACCGCCGACGACCAGCATCAGGACCACCGCGACAGTGCTCAGCAACGCCGCCACCAGGGGCGCGAGGAGCAGGGCGAGAAAGGGACTGCGCAGTATCGCGAAGGCCAGCGGGAAGCCGGCGACGAGGAGGGCGAGTACGGCGAGCACCGGGGTGGGATCCATGTCGTCAGTCGACCTTCCGTACGACCAGCCGCACGCCGGCGCTGGTCGGCCGCTTCCGTTGCACCGAGGCGACGCCCACCGTGTAGTCCCGCGGCGCCCCCTCGACGACCACACATCCGCGCAGCACTGCCAGCTCACTCAACCGCTGACGCCACAGGTCCTTGTTGGCCCGGGCCGGGGTGAGCGAGATCCGGCTGCCCGTGGGCACCTGCTCGACGAACTGGCCCCAGAGCGTCTCCAGGTCCACCTGGTGCTGAAGTGCGGGAAGGTCGTGTTCCCGGTCACTCATCAGGGCAGCACCGCGGCCGGTGGCCTGCACCGCGCCCTGGGCGGTCAGGAGCAGGCAGCCCACCCCGACGAGCGCCACGACGATCCGGGCGATAGTGGTCGGGTTCCGGTGTTTCGTGGTCGTCATCGGTCAGCGAGCGTCTTGGCGGGGATGTCGTGGGGACGACGCCGGGCCCGTTCCCGGCCCAGGATCCACAACGCCTCGACCCCGTCCCGCCAGGTGATCTTCTTGCCCTCGTCCCGGCCCCGCGCCCGGTAGGTGATCGGCACGTCGTAGGGGCGGATCCGGCGCCGCAGCAGTTTGCCAGTCACCTCGGCCTCCATGCCGAACCCGCGGGAGCGGATGTTCAGCGACCGGTACAGCTCCACCGGCATCAGCTTGAAGCACGTCTCCAGGTCACCGATGTAGGAGTTGAACAGGACGTTCGCCGCCGTGGTGACCCCTCGGTTTCCGACCACGTACCAGAAGCTGTAGGCGCTGTGGCTGCCGAAGGTGCGGTTGCCGTAGACGACTGTCGCGTGCCCTTCCAGGACCGGTGCCAGCAGCCTCGGAATGTCCTGTGGGTCGTACTCCAGGTCGGCGTCCAGGATCACCATGTACTCGCCGCGGGCGCTGTCCACGGCCGTCTTGATCGCCGCGCCCTTGCCCGCGTTACGCGGGTGCGTCACTACCCGCAGCCGCGCGTCATCCAACCGACCGAGGATCTCCGCAGTTGCGTCAGTACTACCGTCGTCGACCACCACGATCTCAATCTCGCACGGGTACCGCACGGCGAGGGCCTGCTTCAGGGCCTCCGCGACGCGTTCCGCTTCGTTGTAGACCGGCATCAAGATCGACAATTGCACGAGAGTTCTCCCCGGGAACCGCACCGGACGGCGGATGAAGAGGCGGCGAAGCCGCCAGCGGCTAGTGAAGCAGGCGCGCCACACGTTCGCTGGCCCGCTCTCGCTGAGCAGCGTCGTGGCGGTGCCGAAGCACCCTACCTCGCGCCACCGGAGATCGACCGCCCCCCGGCCTCAACCCTTGACGGCGCCCGAGGTCAGCCCGGAGACGATGTACCGCTGGAGGAACTGGAAGACCAGTACCGTCGGTATCGCGGTCAGCAGGGTGCCGGCCGCGAAGATGCCGAAGTTGTTGTTGCGCTCATTGCCCTCCAACAGGCCGTACATCCCGACCGCCAGGGTCTTGGAGTCCGTGCTGGTGAGGAAGACGTTGGCCATCAGGAACTCGTTGATGGTGCCGATGAAGGCCAGCAGCCCGGCGACCGCCAGGATCGGCGCCACCAGCGGCAGCATGATCCGGAAGAAGACCTGGGCGTGCGAGGCGCCGTCCATGGTCGCCGACTCGTCCAGCTCCCGGGGCAGCGTGTCGAAGAAACCCTTCATCAACCAGGTGTTCACCCCGAGTGCGCCACCCAGGTAGAGCAGCAGCAGGCCCCAGGGAGTGTTGAAGCCGATCGACGGCCACAGGTCGGTGATCGTGCCGAAGATCAGGTAGATCGCCACGATCGCCAGGAACTGCGGGAACATCTGGATCAGCAGCAGCGAGAGCAGCCCCACCCGGCGGCCACGGAACCGCATCCGGGAGAACGCGTACGCGGCGAGCGCCGAGAGGAACACCGACGCGAACGACGCCACCCCGGCGATCAGCAGCGAGTTGAGGAACCACTGCCCGAACGCGGTTCGCTCGAACAGTCCACCGAAGTTGCCGAGCGACACCCCGCCGGTCGGCACCAACTCGGTGGTGGACAACGTGCCGAGCGGGTTCAGTGCGGCGGAGAGCACGAACACAATCGGGAAGAGGCTGAACAGGACGCCGAGCAGGGCCACCAGATGCCGCCAGCCGACCTGGGCGAACCAGCGACCACGCCGCCGGCCGGTCCGGTTGAGGTTGCGGTTGACCGCGCTCACGCGTACACCTCTTCCTGTTGGCGGGTCCGCCGGAAGCTCACCGCGGAGACCACCGCGACGATGGCGAAGATGAACAGTGAGATCGCGGCGGCGAAGCCGAACTGCGCGCCCTGCCCGCCGAAGGCCAGCCGGTAGGTGTACGTGATGAGCAGGTCGGTGGCGCCGTTGGCCGGGTTGTCGGCGGGGAAGGGCGCACCCTCGGTGGTCAGGTAGATCGCGTTGAAGTTGTTGAAGTTGAACGCGAACGACGAGATCAGCAGCGGGGAGAGCGCGACCAGCAGCAGCGGCAGGGTGACCGCGCGGAAGGACTGCCAGGGCGAGGCCCCGTCGACCGCTGTGGCCTCGGTCAGCTCACGCGGGATGGCCTGCAACGCGCCGGTGGCGACCAGGAACATGTACGGGTAGCCGAGCCAGAGCTGCACGAGGATTACCGCGAAGCGGGCCGTCCACGCCTGCCCGAACCAGTCCACATTCACCCCGAACAGGTTATTGATCAGCCCAAAGTCGGCGTTGAACATGTCCCGCCAGGCCAGCAGCATCGCGAACGACGGCATGGCGTACGGCAGGACGAGCAGCACCCGGTAGAAGTTGGTGCCGCGCATCCGGGGCGAGTGCAGGACCAGGGCGATCAGCATGCCGAGCAGGAACGTTCCGCCGGTGGAGCCGATGGCGAAGGCGAAGTTCCAGATGAGACTGCTCAGGAACGGGCCGGAGATGTTCTCGTCGGTGAGCACCCGGGTGAAGTTGGTCAGCCCGACGTTGACCTTCCAGCCCTGGGCCAGCCGCTCACCGTCGGCGGCGACGAAGGCGCCCGCCTCGGCGTCGGCGGTCCAGGTCTGGCCGGTCTCGGCGTCCCGGACGCAGTCGCAGCCGGCGTCGTACGCCCGCACCGCCTTGCCCTCGTACGCGCGGGACAGTCCGCTGGAGCGCACCGCGCCGCCCGGGGTGGGCACCACCAGGTCGGTGATCTCCTTGCTGCGGGAGCTGGCCTGGCCGACGGTCAGCACTGTGTACCCGTCGGCGGCGGTGACCCGGCCACCGGTGGCGACAGTGACGTCGGCGGGGTCGAGTCGGCGCAGCCCGTCGGTGTCGCCGACGGAGACAGCGCCGGTGCCCGGGTCGGTGACCAGGAAGACCAGCGCACCGGTGGCCGGGTCGCCTTTGGTGGCGATGGACAGGGCGTATTCGGCGGACCCGGGTACCTGGGTGACCGACGAGGACCCGATGGCGACGATCGCGTCGTCCTTGCTGCCCCGGTGCCCGTCGCCGAAGTTGGTGAAGGCGGTGCTGGCGGTGTAGAGCACCGGGAAGACCTGGAAGGCGATCAGGAACAGGGTTCCCGGGACCAGATACTTGGCCGGGATGTGCCGGCGGGTGAGGTACAGGTAGAACAGCCCGGCGGTGGACGCCGCCAGCAGTGCCAGGCCGGGCCACATGCCGGCGGAGATGAGCGGGAACGCCGCCCAGACCGCGACACCGGCGGTCAGGCCGAGCAGGAGCACCTTGCCGGCGAGCCCGGTCACTGTGATCGGCGCGTCGTCGCGGGTTCGCGACGGACGAGAGCGCGGGGGGCGGGAGCCGGCGGGCTCCCGGCCCGGGGTCTGCGTGGCAGACCCCGGGCCGGACAGCGGCGTACTCATTACTTGATCTGGCCGGAGATGGTCTTGCCGGCCGCGGTGATGGTGCTGGTCGGGTCTGCCCCGCCGATGACGGCTGCCTCGGCCTTGCCGAACGGGTCCCAGATCGCCGCCATCGCCGGGATGGCCGGAAGCACCTGCCCGTTCTTGCCCGCCTCCTGGAACTTGGCCAGGTCCGGGTCGGTGCCCTTGACCTGGTCGAGGGCGGCGGTCAGCGCCGGCGGCCGGGGCTCGGCGTTGTACAGCGCGACGGCCAGCTCGGGAGTGGTGGTGTAGTTGGCCACGAACTCCTGGGCCAGCGCCTTGTTCTTGCCCTTGGCGGCGACGTAGAACGCCTGCACGCCCACGAACGGCTGGGCCTCCTTGCCGCCGGCGAAGCCGGGGATCGCCGAGATGTCGTACTTGATGTTGGCCTTCTTCACGTCGGCCACGGCCCACGGCCCGGAGACCAGGTACGCGCACTTCTTGCCGGTGAAGGTGGCGATCGAGTTGGTGTCGGCGATGGAGCGCTTGAGCACGCCCGCGCCCTTCTCGCCGAGCGCGCCGATCTTCTTGAAGGCTTCGATCGACTCGGGCTTGCCCACGCCCAGGTCCTTCGGGTCGTAGTCCCCGTTGGGGCCGGTCCCGAAGAGGTAACCGCCGGCCGAGGTGTACAGCGGGTAGATGTGGTACGCGTCGCCGTTCTGGCCGACCTGGAGGCAGAGCGTCTCGGTGGCCTTCTTCGACGCCTTGAGCGTCCTGCCGGTGGCGACCAGGTCCTCGATGGTCTTCGGCGCCTCCGGGGCCAGCTCGGTGTTGCGGATCAACGCCAGGTTCTCCTGCGCGTACGGAACTCCGTAGAGCTGGCCGTTGAAGGTGACCGCCTTGATGGCTGTCGCGTTGAAGGCGCTCTTCTGCTCGGCGGCGAGCTGCACCGGGTCGATGGCGCCGTTCTGCACCAGGTTGCCGATCCAGTCGTGCGCGCCGACCACCACGTCCGGCCCGCTGCCCTGCTGGGACGCGGTGACGAAGTTGGTCTGGAGGTCCTTGCTGACGGCCTGGACCTCGACGGTGACGCCGTTCTCCTGGCCGAACTTCTCGGCGAACGGCTTGAGGGCGGCGGTCCGCTTGTCGTCCGCCCAGATCACCAGTTTGCCGCCGGCGGCCTTGGGGGTGTCCTTCGCGGCCGGCTCGTCGCTGTCGCCACCGCAGCCCGAGGCGGCGAGCGCCAGGGCGAAGAGGGCGACCACACCCGCGGTACGGATGCGCATCGGTGCTCCTGTCGTCATGGCGGTCCGCCGGGGGAAGGACGGGCCGCCAGTGGAAACCTCTGGAAGTTCTTGCCATCCGGCGCACGGATGCTGCGCCGCTGCTCTCGCATGTTGCGGGGACGTTAGCAAGACGTTGCAAGTAATGGAAGGGCTTGCAGAGCACCCCGCAAGAACTTGCCGGTGGGCTAAAGTGCCGCCATGCGCGCTCGACTGTCCGACATCGCCCAGCAGGCCGAAGTCAGCGAGGCCACGGTGTCGCGGGTGCTCAACGACCGCCCCGGCGTGGCCCCGGAGACCCGGCAGGCCGTCCTCACCGCCCTCGACGTGCTCGGGTACGAGCGCCCGGCCCGGCTGCGCAAGCGCAGCGCCGGGCTGGTCGGCCTGGTGGTGCCGGAGCTGGACAACCCGATCTTCCCCGCCTTCGCCCAGGTCATCGAGTCCACACTGGCGCAGAGCGGGTTCACACCGGTGCTCTGCACCCAGACCGCCGGCGGCGTGACCGAGGACGAGTACGTGGAGATGCTGCTGGACCGGCAGGTCTCCGGGATCGTCTTCGTCTCCGGCCTGCACGCCGACACGGCCGCCAACCACGACCGCTACCGGGCGCTGCTCGCCCGGCCGTTGCCGGTCGTGATGATCAACGGGTACGTACCCGGCATCGGCGCGCCCTTCGTCTCCTGCGACGACCGGGAGGCGGCCGAGCTGGCCGTCGCCCACCTGGTCGCGCTCGGGCACCGGCGGATCGGCCTGATCACCGGCCCGGACCGGTTCGTTCCGGTGCAGCGCAAGGTGGCCGGCTGGCGCTCCGCGATGACCCGACTGGCCGGCGTCGCCGAGGCTGACCTGGGTCCGCTGGCCGAGCTGTCACTGTTCGGAGTGGAGGGTGGCGAGGCGGCGGCCGGCCGCCTGCTGGACCGCGGCGTCACCGGCGTGGTCTGCGGCTCGGACCTGATGGCGCTCGGCGCGATCCGGGCCGCCCGCCAACGCGGCCTCAACGTCCCCGACGGCCTCTCCGTGGTCGGCTACGACGACTCCCCGCTGATGGCCTTCACCGACCCGCCGCTGACCACGATGCGGCAACCTGTCACGGCGATGGCGGTGGCCGCCGTCCGCGCTCTGGTGGACGAGATCAACGGGCACGGCGCCCCGCACTCGGAGTACCTGTTCCGCCCGGAGCTGGTGGTGCGCGGTTCCACAGCTGTCGCGCCGAGTTCCGCCCGCCTGTCTTACGCAAGATCTGCTTGACTCTTGCAGCGGCGGGCCGGCATATTGCTCGAATGATCAGCACCGCCACCCCGCCGCACGCCACCGACGACGACTGGTGGCGCTCCGCGGTCGTCTACCAGGTGTACGTCCGCAGCTTCGCCGACAGCGACGGCGACGGCACCGGCGACCTCCAGGGCATCCGGCAGCGCCTGCCGTACCTGCGCGACCTCGGGGTGGACGCGCTCTGGCTGACCCCCTTCTACACGTCGCCGATGATCGACGGCGGGTACGACGTGGCCGACTACCGCGACGTCGACCCGATGTTCGGCACCCTCGCCGACTTCGACGCGATGATCAGCGACGCGCACGCCCACGGCCTGCGGATCATCGTCGACCTGGTGCCCAACCACACCTCCAGCGCGCACCACTGGTTCACCGCCGCGCTCGCCGCCGGCCCCGGCTCACCGGAGCGGGCCCGCTACCTCTTCGCCGACGGCCGGGGCGCGCACGGCGAGTTGCCTCCGAACGACTGGGAGAGCATCTTCGGCGGCCCCGCCTGGACCCGGATCGCTGACGGTCAGTGGTATCTGCACCTGTTCGACAGGTCGCAGCCGGACCTGAACTGGCGCCACCCGGAGGTCCGCTCCGAGTTCGAGGACGTGCTGCGGTTCTGGCTGGACCGGGGCGTCGACGGATTCCGCGTCGACGTGGCGCACGGCATGATCAAGGCGGAAGGGCTGCCGGACGTCGGCTTCAGCTCGGCCACTACCGGCCAGCGCCAGGTCGAACTGCTCGGCAAGGGCCGGCTGCCGTACTTCGACCAGGACGAGGTGCACGAAATCTACCGGGCCTGGCGGCCCATCCTGGACAGCTACCCGGGCGGTCGGATGGCGGTCGCCGAGGCGTGGGCCGAGACGCCACAGCGCCTGGCCCGCTACATCGGCCCGGACGAGCTGCATCAGGCGTTCAGCTTCGACTTCCTCGACGCCACCTGGTCGGCCGACTCGTTCCGCAAGGTGATCGACACCGCGTTGGCCGAGGCGACAGTGGTCGGGGCGCCGACCACCTGGGTGCTGTCCAACCACGACAAGCAGCGGCACGTCACCCGTTACGGCGACGGCGTCGAAGGGCTGCGCCGGGCCCGGGCCGCCAGCCTGCTGATGCTCGCCCTGCCCGGCTGCGCCTACCTCTACCAGGGCGAGGAACTGGGCCTGCCGGAGGTCCTCGACCTCCCCGACGAACTGCGCCAGGATCCGGCGTTCCTGCGCACCGGCGAGAGCCGCGACGGCTGCCGGGTGCCCATCCCGTGGAGCGGCGAGCTGGCCCCGTACGGCTTCGGGCCGGCCGGCAGCGAGCTGAGCTGGCTACCTGCCCCGGCGGTTTGGCAGGCGCTGTCCGTCACCGCGCAGACCGATGTGCCCGGCTCGACCCTGGAGCTGTACCGGGCCGCCCTGCGGATCCGCCGCGTTCATCCCGCGCTCGCCCTCGACGCCGACGAGGTCACCTGGCGGGAGAGCGAGCCGGGCGTGCTGGCCTTCTCCCGCTCCGCCGGCGCGACAGTGCTGACCTGCGTGGTCAACTTCAGCGGCGCTCCGGTAGTGATCGACGGGTACGGTCAGCCGCTCGTTTCCAGCGACGAGCTCACCGAACAGGGCTCCGGTCAGCTGCTGCCAATTGACGCGGCAGTCTGGTTGGAACGGCCCTGAACGGGTAACTCGTTCTCGACCTGGTCGTTCGTCGTGCCCCGCGCCGACGGGCGACTGGGCTACCGACCCCTTGTGGTGGGGGGTGAGGTGCCACCGGCGCCGCGCGGAGTCCGCTCCGCGTGGCGCCGGTGTCCGTGTACAGCAACCCAGGTCGTCACTTCGCGGTGAGCAACGCCGCGATCCGGGTGAAACCGGCGCGTACCTCGGCCTCGTCCGGCGGTTCGGCGGGCTCACCGTGGCCGGCCTCGTCGGCTGCCGCGTCCAACTCCTCGTCGATCACGTCCTCGAAGTCCCCGTACAGGTCGGCCCCCTCCACCTGACGGGCCTCGTCCTCGGCGGCAACCTGCGCGGCGGCGATCTCGCTGCGGATCTCGTCGGCGGACAGCGCCGGCAGCAACGGCTCCACCACGGCCATCAGTTGCTCCTCAGCCACCACCGCCTCGGCCAGGGCCAACGCGTGCGGTCGCTCGTACGGCCCGCAGACCACCGGCTCCCACTCGTCGAGATCACCGAGCGGACCGAAGGTGATGATCCACGGCAGGCCGAGGAGCGGTGAGTCCGCCGGCAGGTCCAGTGTCATGAGTGCGCCCACCGGCTCATCATGGTCCGCGAACGCGAGCGCCGACGCCGTTCTGCTCAGTTATCGCCCGTCCGACTGTCGATCGGCGGCCGGTCAGCCGGGGCGGACGGCGTCCAGGGCGGCGCGAACCAGCGCGAGTGCGGTGGCCGTCGGCACGCCGAGCCGGGCCGCCTCCGCCGCGTAGCCGGCCGCCGCGCGCTGCAACCGGTCGACGGCGTCGTCCCGTCCGGGGGCGACGAAGGTGCCGTTGCGCCCCCGGGTCTCCAGCAGCCCGGCCGCCTCCAACTCCCGGTAGGCGCGGGCCACGGTGTTCGCGGCCAACCGCAGGTCGGCGGCGAGCTGCCGGACGGTCGGCAGTCGGCTGCCCACCGGCAACCGCCCGTCGCCGATCAGCTCGGCGAGCTGCACGCGCACCTGCTCGTACGGGGGCACCGACGAGTCCGAGTCGACCGAGATCAGCACCTGCGCGCCTTCCGTCATCAGCCTCCACCGCCCGGCGTACCGGGGTCGATGCCCTCGTCGACATCCTTCGGTGGCGCTGGGGTTTCCGCCAGGTCCACCACTCGGCCGTTGGTGCTGGTCGCCAGGAGCGCCGCGCCGAACAGCACCAACTGGTTGAGCAGGTAGAGGTAGAGCAGCAGACCGACGGCGCCGGCCACCACGGTGTACGCGGGGTTCCGCTCGGTCCGCACCACGTAGTACCGCCCTACTGTGTTCAGCAGCGTGATACCGACCGCCACCAGCACCACCACCGGGCGCAGCCGGGACCGGCTCATCCGCAGCCGGGGCACGGCCAGCAGCAACGCGGTGGCGAGCACTGTGTTGACCACCACGCTGAGTACCGCGCTGATGGTGGTCAGACCCACCGACCCGGTGCTGCGCAGCAGGAAACGCAGCAACGACTCCAGCGCGTCCACCGCCGCGACCGAGACGCCGAGCAGCACGAAGACGCCGATCATCACGCCCAGGTCGACGAGCCGCCGCACCACCAGATTGCCCGGCTGCTGGTTGAGCTTGTACATCAACCGCTGCGAGGACCGGATGGCCTCCACCCAGCCGATCCCGGTGAAGACGAGGATGACCAGGCCGACCACACCGACAGTGCCGCTGGAGTTGGCGATCTGCTCGGCGTCCAGGAACGGCAGATTCTCCTTGAGGAAGTCGGCCGCCGCCGCGCTGACCTCGTCGTTGTCCTCCAGGATCGCGCCGAAGATGGAGAACGCCACCAGGGCGAGGGCGAACACCGCGAAGAAGCCGTAGTAGGCGATCGCGGCGGCCAACCGGCCGGCCAGCACCTCGCCGTACAACACGCCGGCCCGCCACACATGATCGAAGAGCCCCGACCGGTGGCGCGCGGCGCTCACCCAGCGGTCGATGCCCGCCTCGATCTGGCCGATCACGTTCACGCGATCATCCTCGCCGATCTCCCACCGCTGTAGTGGCAACCGGCTCCCGATGCTCGCCGGCCGGCGCGTCGCCGACGCTTCAGGTGCTGGCGGTTCGGTTGCCGGCGGTCTGGTTGCCGGCGCTTCAGTTGCCGAGGCAGAAGTCCCGACGCGGCTGCCACCTGGCCTGCCCGCTGTGCGAGAAGAGGGTGAACCCGTCGACCTCGAACATCGCGGAGAAGTCGGCCAGATCCTCGTACACCTTGTCCAGGGCCTCCGGTGCCACGTCCTGAGCCACTGTGACGTGCGGATGGTACGGGAACCGGAGTTCGCGGTGCAGGCCCGGCGCCGCGGCGATGGCCGCGGCCAGCAGCTCGCACTCGCTGATCCCGGCCGCCACCGCGACGAACACCACCTGGGTGACCGGACGGAACGTGCCGGTGCCCCGCAGGTGCAGCGTGAACGGCAGGTGCGAGGCGGCGACGGCGGCCAGGTGCCGCTCGACCGCCGGCAGGTTGGCCGTCCGGATCTCGGTGGGCCCGAGCAACGTCACGTGCGCGGGCACCGCCAACGGGTCACCGGCCTCGACCCGCCGCCGGGTGAGGAGGGCACCCCACGGCTCGGGGATGTCCACCGCGATGCCGATCTGGATGGTGTCGCCGGTCGGCGGCACCCCGCCACTGCGATCCACGCTTCGCGCCGCCCCTCCGACCACCGAGCCGTCCACCTGTACCGCGCAGCTACTCGCCGCGCACGGGCGGGAAGAACCCGACCCGCTCGTACGCGGACCGCAGGGTCGTCGCGGCCACCGCACGGGCCTTCTCCGCGCCGGCCGCGAGCAGCTTGTCCAACTGCGCCGGATCGTCGAGGTAGGCGCGGGTGCGCTCCTGGATCGGCCGGACGAAGTCCGTCACCACCTCGGCCAGTTCCTTCTTCAGATCGCCGTAGCCGCGGCCCGCGTAAGCGGCCACCAGCTCGTCGATGCCGCGACCGCTGAGCGCCGAATAAATGGTCAACAGGTTGGACACACCCGGCTTGGTCTCGGCGTCGAAGACGATCTCGCGACCGGTGTCGGTCACCGCCGAACGGATCTTCTTCGCGGACCGAGCCGGATCGTCCAGCAGGTCGATGATGCCGGCCGGTGAGGACGACGACTTCGACATCTTCGCGGTCGGGTCCTGGAGGTCGGTGATCTTGGCAGTGTCCTTGACGATGTGCGGCGCGGGCACCGTGAACGTCGCGCCGAACAGCGAGTTGAAGCGCTGGGCAAGATCCCGGGAGAGCTCCAGATGCTGGCGCTGGTCCTCGCCGACCGGCACCGCGTTGGCCTGGTAGAGCAGGATGTCGGCGGCCTGGAGGACCGGGTAGGTGAACAGCCCGACGCTGGCCCGCTCGTTACCCTGCTTCTGCGACTTGTCCTTGAACTGGGTCATCCGGCTGGCCTCGCCGAAGCCGGTGATGCAGCCGAGCACCCAGGCCAGCTGCGGGTGCTCGGGCACCTGCGACTGGACGAACAGGGTGCTGCGTTCCGGGTCGAGCCCGACCGCGAAGAGCTGGGCCGCCGCCACCCGGGTCCGCTGGCGCAGCAGTGCCGGATCGTGCCCTGCGGTGATGGCGTGCAGATCCACCACGCAGTAGAACGCGTCGTGGGTGTCCTGTAGCGCCACCCAGTGCCGCACCGCGCCGAGATAGTTGCCGAGGTGGAACGAGTCGGCTGTCGGCTGGATGCCGGAGAAGACGCGGGGCCGGGCGGGAACGTCGGACATGGCGATAATTCTGTCAGCAAGCAACCCGGTCCGTCATGACGGGCCGGCGGGTCGGCTCCGGCCCGCCGGTGCCGGGGTGCTGACCTCGCGTGGTTCGCCCGCGCCGACCCGGCGCGTCGGCCCGACAGCGACCCGGCGGTGCTGCCCCGCCATCGGCTTTCGGACCTGCTCGTGGCCGCCCGCCGAGGCCGACGCGGCGTCGTACTCGCGGCGCCGCCCGGTGCTCTGTTCGGTGGTGCGGGCTGCGGAGACGGCCAGTTGGGCCACCCGGCGGCCGTCCAACGTGAGCACCCGCAGCAGCCAGCCGGCCGGAAGCTCGGCCGGATCGGGCGCGCCGACCTCGGCGGGCTCACCCGGCACCGGCACCTCGTCGCCGGTCACCGGGAGCCGACCCAGCGCGGCCATGACGAACCCGCCCACCGTCTCGTACGGTCCGGCGGGTAGTGCCACACCGGTCCGCTCGGCGAAGTCAGCGAGGTTGAGACGGCCGTCCACCACGGCGGGCAGGCCGGCGTGAACCGGGTCCGGAGTGGCGTCGTACTCGTCGTGGATCTCGCCGATCAACTCCTCGATGAGATCCTCCAGGGTGACGATCCCGGCCGTGCCGCCGTACTCGTCGACCACCACCGCGAGGTGCTGGCCCTCCCGGCGCATCTCGGTCAGCGCGGCGAGCACCCGTTTGCTGCCCGGGAGCCGCTTCACCTCCCGGGCCAACTCGCCGACGGTGACGCACGGGTCGGCGTCGGGGCGCAGCAGCACGTCACGCAGGTGCACGAAGCCGATCACGTCGTCGTGCGTGCCGTCGGTGACCGGGTAGCGGGTGTGCGTCTCGGCGCGGACCAGTCGGGCGGCTTCGACGATGGTCAGCCGCGCCGGGAGGAAGACCACCTCGGTGCGCGGCATCATCACCTCGCGGATCAGACTGGCACCGGCCACCAGGACCTCGTCGATGATCCGCCGCTCGTCCGGGTCGAGAACCCTGTTCGCCGCGACCAGATCCCGCAGATCGGCCTCGGAGATGTGCTCCCGGCCGGCCGTCGGACCGGTCCCGAGCAGATCGGTGACGAGTCGGGTGGCGCCATCCGCGGCGCGAACCAGCACCCGGGCGACGGCCCGGGCGAGCGGGCCAGGGTCGCGGCGGGGGTGTGCCCGCGCGTGTCGCCGGAGCCCGGTACGGGCCGCTTCCCGCATGACAGAGATGGTAGACACCGTGGGCCCACCGCACCGGGGATCACGCGGAGCGGCGGGCAGATGTTCGGCTCTGTTTAATCATGAGAGATTATGATGGAATGGGGTTGACGGTGGCAGCGGCGAGAGCGCCGACCACCGCCCTAGTGTGATCACCGAAGGGCCACGTCCCGGGCGGGCCAGGCAGGAGGCAACGACGTGAAACTGCTCGTCACCGGGGGCGCCGGCTTCATCGGGAGCGTGGTGACCCGGATGCTGCTGGACGCGGGTCACCAGGTGGTCATCCTGGACGACCTGCGCACCGGCCACCGCGAGGCCCTCGCCCCGGACGCCACCCACGTGGAGGCGTCCATCCACGACGCCGCCCAGGTCATCACCGCGGCCGCCGGGTTCGACGGGGTGCTGCACTTCGCCGCCCTGATCGCCGCCGGCGAGTCGATGGTCAAGCCGGAGCTGTACTGGCAGAACAACACCATCGGAACGCTCGCCCTGATCGACGCGGTCCGGGCCGCCGGGGTGCCCCGGATGGTCTTCTCCTCCACCGCCGCCGTCTACGGCAACCCCACCGAGCTGCCCATCACCGAAAACGCGGTCAAGGCACCCACAAACACGTACGGTGCCACCAAGCTCGCCGCCGACATGGCACTCACCTCCGAGGCGATCGCGCACGGGCTGGCCGCCGTGTCGCTGCGCTACTTCAACGTGGCCGGCGCCCACCTCGACGGCGACATCACGCTCGGCGAGCGGCACGACCCGGAGACGCACCTGATCCCGATCGCGCTGGACGTCGCCGCCGGCCGGCGGGAGAAGCTCCAGCTCTTCGGAGACGACTACCCCACAGTTGACGGCACCTGCGTCCGCGACTACATCCACGTCGCCGACCTGGCCCGCGCGCATCTGCTGGCGCTGGAAGCGGCCACCAGCGGCCAGCACCGGATCTACAACCTGGGCAACGGCAACGGTTTCACCAACCGCCAGGTCGTCGACGTGGTCCGCGAGGTCACCGGGCACCAACTGCCCGTCGAGGTCGCGCCGCGCCGCGAGGGCGACCCGGCCGAGTTGGTCGCGTCCTCCGCGCTGGCCCGCGAGGAGCTGGGCTGGGTGCCGCAGAAGCCGACCCTGCACGACATGGTCGGGGATGCCTGGGCGTTCTACCGCACGCACATCCTGGGGCAGTCATGACCGACCCGAGTGGTGACGTCGCCGAGCGGGCCGCCGCCGCCTTCTCCGCGCAGTTCGGTGGCGAGGCTGCCGGCCGCTGGGCGGCCCCGGGCCGGGTCAACCTGATCGGTGAGCACACCGACTACAACGAAGGGTTCGTGCTGCCGTTCGCGCTCCCGATGCGCACCGTCGTCGCTGCCGACCGGCAGGACGGGGAGCACTGGACTGCCTGGTCCGAGCTCTCCGGCGAGGCGATCACGTTCGGCGCGGACGACGTCGCCGAACCGGGTCGAGTCACCGGCTGGGGCGCGTACGTCGCGGGTGTGGTCTGGGCGCTGCGCGAGGCCGGCCACCGGGTGCCGGGTGCCCGGCTGGCGATCGCCTCCGACGTGCCGCTGGGCGCCGGGCTCTCCTCCTCGGCCGCGCTGGAGTCGGCAGTGCTGGCTGCCCTGCTGGACCTCGGCGGGCTGGAGCTCGCCCCGGAACTACAACCCCGGCTGGCGCAACGGGCGGAGAACGTCTACGTGGGCGCGCCGACCGGCATCATGGACCAGTCCGCGGCGATCCGTTGCCGCGCTGGGCACGCCCTCTTCCTCGACTGTCGCGACGAGTCGGTCGAGCACATCCCGTTCGACCTGGACGCTGACGGGCTGGCTGTGCTGGTCATCGACAGCCGGGCGCCGCACCGCCACGCCGACGGGGAGTACGCGGCCCGCCGTCGCTCCTGCGAGGCCGGGGCCAGCGCGCTCGGCGTTGCCGCCCTGCGCGACGTGGGCGTCGACCAACTCGACGCCGCGTTGGCACAACTCGACGACGAGGAGACCCGGCGACGGGTCCGGCACGTGGTGACCGAGGACCAGCGCGTACTGGACACTGTGGCGCTGCTGCGCGCCGCCCGGGTCCGCGACATCGGCCCGCTGCTGACCGCCTCCCACGTCTCGATGCGCGACGACTTCGAGATCACCGTGCCGGAGATCGACACCGCGGTCGAGGCGGCGTTGGCGGCCGGCGCGCTGGGCGCCCGGATGACCGGCGGCGGCTTCGGCGGTTGTGTGCTCGCGCTGATCGAGGCCGACAGTGCCGACGCGGTAGCCACCGCCGTGACCGCCGCGTACGCGCAACGAGGTTTCACCGCACCCGCCACCGTGACGGTCCTCCCCTCCCCCGGCGCCACCCGCCTGCCCTGACCCGACCGCTCCCCACCCACCCGGGGGTGGAGATCGTGCTTGTTCATGGAAGTAGTGGCCTCGCCCAACGGGCGAGGCCACTACTTCCTGGAACTAGCGCGATCTTGCGGGGCCGGCGACAGGTTGGGCTAGCTGGCTTCGACGATCATGGCGGCGCCTACCGTGCGGTTGGTGGCCTCGTCGATGATGACGAAGCCGCCGGTGGTGCGGTTGCGGCGGTACTCGTCGGCCAGCAACGGCACAGTGGTGCGCAGTCGCACCCGGCCGATCTCGTTGAGCCGCAGTTCGTCGGCGGACTCGTCGCGGTGCAGGGAGTTGATGTCCAGCCGGTAGTGCAGCCCGCGCACGATCGCCCGTGCCGACCGCGTGGTGTGCTTGATCGCGTACCGGCCGCCGACCCGCAGGGGGGCCGTCTCGTCCATCCAGCAGACCATCGCCTCGATGTCCTGGGCCACCGCCGGCGCGTTGTTCGGCCGGCAGATCAGGTCACCACGCGAGATGTCGATCTCGTCGGCCAGTCGTACCGTCACCGACATCGGCGGGAACGCCTCCGGGACCGGCCCGTCGGCGGTCTCCACGGCGGCGATCCGGCTGGTGAAGCCGGACGGCAGCACCATCACCTCGTCGCCCGGCTTCAGCACGCCGGAGGCGACCTGGCCGGCGTAACCGCGGTAGTCGGTGACAGTGGTGGACTGCGGACGGATCACGTACTGCACCGGAAACCGGACGTCGACCAGGTTGCGGTCGCTGGCGATGTGCACCCGCTCCAGGTGGTGCAGCAGCGACGGACCCTCGTACCAGGGCATGTTCTCCGACCGGGTGACGATGTTGTCGCCGCGCAACGCGGAGACCGGCACCACTGTCAGGTCCGGTGCGTCGAGCTTCGCCGCGAACGCGGTGAACTCGTCGGCGATCCGCTCGTAGACCTCCTGCGACCAGTCGACCAGGTCCATCTTGTTGACACAGAGGACCAGGTGCGGCACCCGCAGCAGGGAGCAGAGGAACGCGTGCCGGCGGGACTGCTCGACAAGGCCCTTGCGCGCGTCCACCAGGATCAGCGCCAGGTCAGCGGTCGATGCGCCGGTGACCATGTTGCGGGTGTACTGGATGTGCCCCGGGGTGTCGGCGATGATGAACTTGCGCCGGGGGGTGGCGAAATACCGGTATGCCACGTCGATGGTGATGCCCTGTTCCCGCTCGGCACGCAGGCCGTCGGTGAGCAACGCCAGGTTGGTGTATTCGTCACCGCGGGCCGCGCTGACCGCCTCCACAGCGGCCAACTGGTCGGTGAAGAGCGACTTGGTGTCGTAGAGCAGCCGCCCGATCAGAGTCGACTTCCCGTCGTCCACGCTGCCGGCGGTGGCGAACCGCAGCAGGTCCATCGGCCGGGCCTCGGGGGCCGGGGCCACGATCTCGGTGCTCATCAGAAGTAGCCCTCCCGCTTGCGGTCCTCCATGGCGGCCTCGCTGACCCGGTCGTCACCGCGGGTGGCGCCGCGCTCGGTGATCCGGGTGGCCGCCACCTCCTCGATGACCTTTTCCACGGTGTCCGCGTCGGAACGGACCGCGGCGGTGCAGGAGGCGTCGCCGACGGTGCGGTAGCGCACCTGCGCCTTGAACCGCTCCTCACCCGCGCGGGGGCGGAAGAACTCGTTGACGGCGTAGAACATGCCGTCGCGCTCGATCACCTCGCGCTCGTGCGCGTAGTAGATCGACGGCAGCGGGATGCGTTCGCGGGCGATGTAGTGCCAGACGTCCAGCTCGGTCCAGTTGGACAGCGGGAAGACCCGGATCGACTCGCCCGGGTGGTGTCGGCCGTTGTACAGCGACCACAGCTCCGGCCGCTGGTTCTTCGGGTCCCACTGACCGAACTCGTCGCGGAAGCTGAACACCCGCTCCTTCGCCCGGGCCTTCTCCTCGTCCCGGCGGGCGCCTCCGAACAGCGCGTCGAAGCGGTGCTTCTCCACCGCGTCCAGCAGCACCGGCGTCTGGATCCGGTTACGCATACCGTCACCGGACTCCCGGACCATGCCGCTGGCCAGGGCCTCCGGCACGCTCGCCACCACGAGCTGCAACCCCAGCTCGGCGACCCGTTGGTCGCGGTATTCCAGGACCTCGGGGAAGTTGTGCCCGGTGTCGACGTGCATGACCGGGAAGGGGACGTTGGCCGGGGCGAACGCCTTCTGCGCGAGCCGCAGCATGACGATCGAGTCCTTGCCACCGGAGAAGAGCATCACCGGGCGTTCCATCTCGGCGACCACCTCGCGCATCACGAAGATGCTCTCCGCTTCCAAGGCGTCCAGGTGGGAGACCTGGTACGCCGCGGGGGTGGTCATGACACCGGCTCGATTCGCTCGCTCATCCGATTTCCAGACCTTTCCGGTCGGGCATGTCAAGAAAGTTCGCTCAGGCTACCCGGAATGTTTTTGCAGCGCTGCAAGCAACCGGGTGGCGAGATCCTCGCGGCAGACCAGGAGGTCGGGCAGCCGCGGATCCGCCTCGTTGTATCTCAGCGCAGAACCGTCGATCCGGGAAGCGTGCAGTCCGGTGGCCGTCGCCACAGCGATCGGGGCCGCCGAATCCCACTCGTACTGCCCACCTGCGTGGATGTACGCGTCCACCTCGCCGGTGACCACGGCGGCGATTTTCGCTCCGGCCGAGCCCATCGGCACCAGGTGCGCCCCGACGTCCTCGGCCAGATCGGTCAGGAACACCGGCGGCCGGCTCCGGCTCGCGGCCAGGCGGATCTTCCGCTCGCCGGCCGTCGCCGCCTCCACAGTCATCGGCGGGTACGCCGGCGGGTAGTCCGTGCCCAGCACCCGGTCCTGCGCCGGCAACCCCACCGCCCCGGCGACCAGCCCGTGCGGGCTCGGCGCGTTGCGCGCCCAGAGCGCCACGTGCACCGCCCAGTCCGAGCGGCCCTCCTCGGAGAACTCCCGGGTGCCGTCCAACGGGTCGACGATCCACACCCGGTCCGCGTTCAACCGCGACACCGCTCCGGTGTTCACCTCCGCCGCCCAGGCCAGCCGCGACCCCTCGTCCTCCTCGGAGAGCACCGCGTCACCCGGACGCCACTTCGCCAGCTCCGTGCGGATCAGGTCGTGCGACACCTTGTCCCCGGCCGACTTCAGCGCGCCGGCGTCGGCGAACCCCATCTCCGTGCGCAGGTCGAGCAACGCCTGCCCGGCCCGGGACGCCAACCATCGGGCGAACGCGCCATCGATCATCGGAGGACTGCTCATCTGTCCGCTCCCGTCGCCTCGCCGCGCTGCCCGCACGGGCCGATCCGCCGCGACTCGCGTCGCCGGTCGCGGCACGCTGAAAGGCGCAGACTACCGGCCCGCCGTTTCCGATTCGGGTACGCCCCGCCCGGCTCAGCTGCCGTGGTAGAGGTTCTGGGTCGGCTCCACGCCCTTGGTGATCACCGACTCCACCACGTCGGCGGCCCGATCCACCAGGAAATCGAGCTCCTTGCGCTCGGCCGCGCCAAAATCCGACAGCACGTAATCCGCCGGATCCTGCCGCCCCGGCGGGCGGCCAACGCCGAACCGCACCCTGGCGTAGTCCTTCGTCCCCAACGACTTCGACATCGAGCGCAGGCCGTTGTGCCCGCCCTCGCCGCCGCCGAACTTGATCCGCACCTGACCGAAGTCGATGTCCAGCTCGTCATGCACCGCGATCACCTGCGTCGTCGGCACCTTGTAGAACTGTGCCAAGGCCGCTACCGGTCCGCCGGACAGGTTCATGTACGTCAGTGGCTTCACCAGCACCAGCTTCGGCCCACCGAACCCCAGCCGCGCCTCGGCCACCTCGGCCACCGCCCGCTTGTGCCGGCCGAAACGCGCGCTCACCCGCCCGGCCAGCAGCTCGGCCACCATGAACCCGACGTTGTGCCGGTTGCCGGCGTACTCCCGACCCGGGTTGCCCAGGCCGACCACCAGCCACGGCCCCGCCTCGTCCGTCACGACCCGTCCCTTCCGACGCCCATCCCACCGACTCCCGATATGCCGACAGGCGCCCCCGAACGTTCGGGGGCGCCTGTCGCACAGTACGAACCGATCAGGCCTCGGTGCGCCCCTCGGTGGCCTCGGCGGCCGCCTCGGTGTCCGCGCCCTCGGAGCCCTCGGTGGTCTCGCCGACCTCGGCCTCGGCCTCGTCGGTGGCGGTCTCGATCTCGGGCAGCGTCGCCTCGAGCTGCTCAGCGGTCGGGGCGGCGGTGATCGAAGCGACGGTCAGCTCCGAGTCAACGGCCAGCTCGACGCCGGCCGGCAGCTCGACGTCACCGGCGGTCACCTGGGTGCCCGCCTCCAGGCCCTCGATCGACGCGTCGAGGTGGTCCGGAACCTTGGTGGCGTCCGCGGTCACCGAGAGAGTGTCGTGGTCGTGCACGATCAGGGTGTCCCGTGCGGCCTCGCCGGTCAGCTGGACCGGAACGTCGACGGTGACCTTCTCGCCCCGGCGGACCAGGATGAGGTCGACGTGCTCGAAGGTGTCGCGGATCGGGTCACGCTGGATCGCCTTCGGCAGCGCCAGCACCTGGGTGCCGTCGGTGATGTCGATCGCGAAGAGCTGGTTGGCACCGCCCTTGCGGATCGCGGCCGCGAACTCCCGCGACGGCAGCGCGATGTGCTTGGGCTTCTCGCCGTGGCCGTACAGCACGGCGGGCACCTTGCCGGCCCGGCGGGTACGGCGGGCACCACCCTTGCCGAACTCGGTACGGGGCTCGGCGCTGATCTTTACCTCGGACACGGGGAAACTCCTGATGCTTTTCGCTGCGGCGGCTTGTCGTCTAACGGTGCTGGGGCGAGGGGCTCGCTGGGGCTCATGCGTCATGAACGACTGCCCGGAGCACCGCGTCGATGACGGTGCCTCCGTGCGGCGCTTTTCAGCGGCCCGCCGGGCACCCTCGCCGTGGCAACCGCACCAGTCTACCCGAGCTGTTTCCAGGGTTTCCGGCAGTCCCCGATCACGGCTCAAGACCGGCGCGTCGGTGGTGCTCCCACCAGCGTGCCGGCCCCGTTTCCACCAGTTTGCCAGCCCCGCCCCGCCAGCGTGTCGAGTGGCGGAAACGGGGCTCGGGATCAGCTCAGGCCACCGAAGAGGGTGGTCACCGAGCCGTCGTCGAAGACCTCCCGGATCGCCCGCGCCAGCAGCGGCGCGATCGACAGCACGGTGAGCTTGTCCAGCTGCTTCTCCGGCGGGAGCGGCAGGGTGTTCGTCACCACGATCTCGCTGATCGAGCTGTTCTTCAGCCGCTCGGTGGCCGGGTCGGACAGCAGCGCGTGGGTGGACGCGACCACGATCTCCGCAGCGCCCGACTCCTTGAGGATGTCGGCGGCCTTGGCGATGGTGCCCCCGGTGTCGATCATGTCGTCGACGATCAGACAGACCCGGCCCTCCACCTCGCCGACCACCCGGTTGGCAACGACCTGGTTCGGCTTCATCGGGTCACGGGTCTTGTGGATGAACGCCAGCGGGCAGCCGCCCAGCCGGTCGGTCCACCGCTCGGCCACCCGCACCCGGCCCGAATCCGGCGCCACCACTGTCATCGGCCGGCCGGCGTACTTGTGCTCCACGTACTCGGCCAGGATGTCCATCGCGAAGAGGTGGTCCACCGGGCCGTCGAAGAAGCCCTGGATCTGCGCGGTGTGCAGGTCGACGGTGAGGATGCGGTTGGCGCCAGCGGTCTTCAGCAGGTCCGCCACCAGTCGGGCCGAGATCGGCTCCCGACCGCGGTGCTTCTTGTCCTGGCGGGCGTACGGGTAGAACGGCAGCACCACGGTGATCCGCTTGGCCGACCCCCGCTTCAGCGCGTCCACCATGATCAGGGTCTCCATGACCCAGGTGTTCACCCCGTGCGTGACGGACTGCACCACGAAGGCGTCCGAACCACGTACCGAGTCCTTGAACCGTACGAAGATCTCGCCGTTGGCGAACTCGTACGCGTCGGCCGGCGTCGGCGCGACGCCGAGCACCTCGCCGATCTCCTTGGCCAACTCCGGAAAGCCACGTCCGGAAAAGAGCATCAGGCTTTTGCGGTTTTCGGCGACGATGCTGCCCATGGGCCCGTCTGCTCCCGTTATGTCGGCGGTACCCGACCCGGTGGTGGTGGGTCAGGGACTATTCGGTTGCAGTATCTCCCGCGCCGGATGCGCCGCCCACCGTCTCGGTCGCCCCGTGGATTGCCTCACTGTGGCTTGCGGCACCAGTCGTACCGGACGCACCCTTCGCGTCGCGGGCCCGCTGCGCCGCCTCCGCCGCGGCAGTGCCGGCGCGCCGCTTGACCACCCAGCCCTCGATGTTGCGCTGGCGCGCCCGGGCAACGCCCATCGCCCCTGGCGGCACGTCGTCGACGATCACCGAACCGGCCGCCGTGTACGCCCCGTCACCCACCTCGACCGGTGCCACGAACATGTTGTCAGCACCCGTCCGCGCGTGGCTGCCGATCACCGTGCGGTGCTTGTTGACCCCGTCGTAGTTCACGAAGACCGACGCGGCACCGATGTTGGTCTGCTCGCCGATCGTCGCGTCGCCGACGTACGTCAGGTGCGGCACCTTGGCGCCGGCGCCGATCTGCGAGTTCTTCACCTCGACGAACGTGCCGACCTTCGCCTTCTCCGCCAACTGGGCGGCCGGCCGGAGGTACGCGTACGGCCCGACCGTCGCGCCCGCGCCCACCTCGGCGCCGACGGCGTGGCTGCGGACCACCGACGCGGCGGGGCCGACGATCGTGTCGATCAGGGTGACGTCCGGCCCGATCTGCGCGCCCGCGCCGACCACGGTGCCGCCGCGCAACTGGGTGTTCTGGTCGACCACCGCGTCCCGGTCCAGCGCGACAGTCACGTCGATCCAGGTGGTGGCGGGGTCGAGCAGGCTCACCCCGGTGCGCATCCACGCCTCGTTGATCCGGTCGCGCAGCAGCCGGCGCAGCGTGGCCAACTCCACCCGGTCGTTGCAGCCCAGCGTCTCGACATGGTCCACGGCGACGTGCACCGCCACCGGCTCGCCGGCGGAACGGAGCAGACCGAAGACGTCGGTCAGGTACTCCTCGCCCTGGTCGTTGTCGGTGGACAGCTTGCCCAGCGCCTCGCGCAGCCGCACCGCGTCGAACGCGTAGATGCCGGCGTTGATCTCCCGAATCGCGCGCTGCGTCGTGTCGGCGTCGCGTTCCTCGACGATCTGCTCCAGGTGGCCGTCGGCGTCCCGGACGATCCGCCCGAGGCCGGTCGGGTCGGGCACCTCGGCGGCCAGCACTGTGGCCGCCGCGGCGGCCTCCTCGTGGGCGGTCACCAGTGCGCCCACCGTCTCGGGTCGCAGCAGGGGCACGTCACCGTTGATCACCACGACCGTGCCGGCACCGTCCGGTACGGCCTCCAGCGCGATCCGCACGGCGTGCCCGGTGCCGAGCTGCTCGGCCTGGAGCACCGGCGTGGCGTCCGGGGCGACCTCGGACAGGTGCGCCCGCACCTGGTCGGCGCCGTGCCCCACCACGACGACGGTGCGGTCGGCGCCCAACGGGGCGGCGGCGCTCAGCACGTGACCGAGGAGTGTCCGACCGAGCAGGGGGTGCAGCACCTTGGGCAGTGTCGACTTCATCCGCTTGCCCTCACCGGCGGCAAGTACGACGACGGTACGGAGGTGGGGCTGGGGCACGACGTGGCTCCCGTCGGGACGGCGGACACTCTCGCGGCCATGCTAGCCGCGAGGCCCGGCACGTTCCCCTCTTACCCCCACCGGACCGCAAAGCGGACGTAGGTGGGCAGCTCGGCCGCCAGGGTTCGAACCTGAAATACGGGTACCAAAGACCCGGGTGTTGCCAATTACACCACGGCCGATCAGCGACGCGAGCACGTCGCATGAGGGATGGACATCCCGCCGCTACACCTTAGCGCCCCGGCCGTCGGACGCCAGCGCTCATCCCGCCGCACGGCGAGCGATCGATGCCTCGACCTTCCGGGGGTGACCGGCCCGCACCTCGGCCGCCCCCCTCCCGGGTCGGTCAGGTAGCCGCCACCGAACCGGCTGACCTGCCACTTCGGGCAGTTACGCGAAGGCGATTCAAAACTTCCCCGTGCGATCTACGGTGCCGTAAGTTACGGTGACGTAGGCGTAGCTTTGTGATCGTTACCATCCCCCTGCGAGGTCCCATGTCCACTGCTCTGCTCGATCCCAACACCGCCGGACCCGGCCCCAAACCACTCACCGACGGCAGCCAGTCCCCCGGCATCCTGGCCGCCCTCTGGGCCTTCGTGGTGATTCCCTTCGTCGCCCTGCTGGTCGCCGTGCCGGTGGCGTGGGGCGGCTGGCTGGGCTGGACCGACGTGATCATCGGCCTGGTCTGGTACGTCGTCTCCGGGCTCGGCATCACCGTCGGCTTCCACCGCTACTTCACGCACGGCTCGTTCAAGGCCAAGCGGTGGCTGCGGGTGACTCTGGCGGTCGCAGGTTCGCTGGCGGTGCAGGGCGAGATCATTCAGTGGGTCGCCGACCACCGGCGCCACCACGCGTTCTCCGACCTGGAAGGCGACCCGCACTCGCCGTGGCGTTTCGGCACCAGCTTCTGGGCGTTGACCCGGGGCCTGTTCCACGCACACGTGGGCTGGCTGTTCCGCCGGGAGCTGTCCAACCGCGGGCGTTTCGCACCGGACCTCATCGCCGACCGGGACATCAGCCGGGTCGATCGGCTCTTCCCCGCGCTGGTGGCCATCTCGCTGCTCGGCCCGGCGCTGATCGGCGGCCTGGTGACCTGGTCCTGGCAGGGCGCGCTGACCGCGTTCTTCTGGGCCGGGCTGGTCCGGATCGGCCTCCTGCACCACGTCACCTGGGCGATCAACTCGGTGTGCCACGTCTACGGTGAGCGTCCGTTCGCGATGCGCCAGGGCGACCGCGCCTCGAACTTCTGGCCGCTGGCGATCCTGTCGTTCGGCGAGAGCTGGCACAACCTGCACCACGCCGACCCGACCAGCGCCCGGCACGGCGTGCTGCGCGGTCAGGTGGACATCTCCGCGCGGGTGATCTGGTTGTTCGAGAAGACCGGCGCGGCAACGCAGGTGCGCTGGCCAAAGCCCGAGCGCCTCGCCGCCAAGCTGGTGAAGCCGGTCGCGCCCCGCTGAAACCGGGCGGTGCACGACCATGCCGCCTGGCAGGATGGCCGGGTGACCGAGCCATGCGGGGGGACCAGGCGGCTCGGCGGACGGGGAGCCGAGCCCGATCCGGGTACGGTCGAACGGCACGTCAGGGTGGTCGGACCGCCCGACAGTGAGGCGACGACGTGAACGGGCACAGCGGAGGAACCATTCCACGGCAGGGCGTCACCGAGCGCCAGCGAGGCGGCGACATGCCCGAGGTCAGCGACGACGCGTCGGCAGCTGTCGGCGGCCGACGAGCGTCGCCGACGGCGGCGGCACCGAAAGCCAAAGCCCCCTCCCGGGTCCGCATGTCGGCCGCCCAACGCCGGGAGCAGTTGATCGCGACCGGCCGGCAACTCTTCGCCGAACGCGGTTTCGACGCCACCTCCATCGAGGAGGTGGCGGCCCGCGCCAAGGTCTCCAAGCCGGTGGTGTACGAACACTTCGGTGGCAAGGAAGGGCTCTACGCGGTGGTGGTGGACCGGGAGGTCCGTGCCCTGTTGGACCGGATCACCACGGCATTGACCGCCGGGCATCCGAGGGAGCTGCTGGAACAGGCGGCGCTCGCCCTGCTGACCTACATCGAGGAGGAGACCAGCGGCTTCCGGGTGCTGGTCCGCGAGTCGCCGCTGATGTCCGGCACGGCCACCTTCAGCAGCGTCATGAACGACGTGGCGCACCAGGTCGAGCACATCCTGGGCGCCGAGTACAAGAGCCGCGGGTACGACCCAAAGCTCGCCGAGCTGTACTCACAGGCGCTGGTCGGAATGGTGGCGTTGACAGGCCGCTGGTGGCTGGAGGTGCGCAAGCCGCGCAAGGAGACGGTGGCGGCGCACCTCGTCAACCTGGCCTGGAACGGGTTGTCACACCTGGAGGCGAAGCCGACGCTGATCACCGCGCGGCGCACCTGACCCCGATCAGCTGCGGTGCACGTCGGCCACCGGGTGCTTGCGGTGCTCCAACTCCGCCTCGGCGGATTCCGGTGGGCCGACCTTGTCGTAGAGGCCGGTGCCGAGCAGGATCAGGCCGAACAGCATCGACACGACCACTGTCGACATCGAGAAGTTGAGAAAGTTCGCTCCGGTCTGCAGCACCGACATCATCAGGATGCTGGTCACCAGGAACACCACGCCCGCTGTCAGGTTTATGTAGTGGCCGAGGTTGGTACGCCGCGAGGCCCCGAAGATCAGGACGACCCCGAAGACCACCGAGGCGAGCGAGAAGGCCAGGTTGGTCCGGAGCCCGAGGGCCCAGGTGCTGTTGCGGGCAAAGAGCGGATCCCCGATCGTCTCGGCGACGCCCCAGACGCCGAAGACCAGGATGTAGACGCCGATCAGCCCGGAGAGGACCCGGTAGAGCGGCCGTGCCGGATGGTTGACCGGAAAATGCGGCATGCCCAGACCCCCTGATGTGACCGTTTCAGGGGAATTGTCGCCCAGAGCAGAGCTGGCTGTCCGGAGAACCACGATGCCGACGGGGTCCGCCGAGAGGCTGGACCAGGTCAGGTTTTCGCCGGAGCCCGAGCTGCGCAGGGATCAAGCCTGACCGCCCGGAGCTGCTCGGGCTCCGGCGAAAACCAACGGCCGCAACCGCAGAAGAAGATCAGAGAACGAGACGAGCCTTGTGGAACGCCTCCGCCTCATCCTCAGTGCCGACCTTGCCGTACATGCCGACCATGAGCAGCACCAGGGCGGCCGTCATCACCACGACCACAGTGGTGATGCTGAAGTTGAAGATGTTGGCGTCAGTCCGGATGAACGCGAGACCGGCCAGGCTGACCACCATGAGGCTGTACGCCAGCCACTGGTTGATCGCTACGTCGATGTTGCGGCCGAGCGCGGTGCCGACCAGCACGACGATCCCGAGCAGCACGCTGAGCAGCGAGAAGCCGAGGTTGGTGCCCTGACCGAGGACGCGGGTGTCGTCCTGGGCGAGGATCTCGTTGCCGGTGCTCGCGATGATGCCGAGCACACCGAAGACGACCAGGTACAGACCGGTCAGCCCGCCGATCGCCCGGTAGATCGGCCGCGCGGGGTGGTTGACGGGGGTGTGTGCCATGTCTGTGTCTCCAACGCCGTGGGGTAGGTGTCGCCGACGATTGTCTCGCATGTGGTGGTGTGACGCCGCACACGGGGCCCGGGCCGGCGCGCCCGACCGGTCAGCTCTCGGGCAGGTCCTCGGCGAGGGTCATCCAGCTCTCCTCGATCCGCTCCCGTTCGGCGCGCAGATCCTTGAGCTGGGTGTCCAACTCGGCGACCCGGGCGTAGTCGGTGGCGTCCGCCGCGAGCTGATCGAGCAGCGTGGTCTCCCGCTGGTCGAGCTTGCTGAGTTGCCGCTCCAGCCGGGTCAGCTCCTTGCGGGCCTGACGGACCTCGGCGGCGGACATGCCACCTCCCGAGGTGGCAGCGGGTGCGGAGGTCGAGGTGACACCCGCCCGAGGAGAGCCGGCCCGCTCCGCGGTCCGCGCGAGGTACTCGTCCACACCGCCCGGCAGGTGCACCAGCCGACCGTCGCCGAACATCCCGTACGCCGTGTCGGTGACCCGCTCGATCAGGTACCTGTCGTGGCTGGCCACGATGATCGTGCCGGGCCACGAGTCGAGCAGGTCCTCCAACGAGGCGAGGGTGTCCGTGTCCAGGTCGTTCGTGGGCTCGTCGAAGAGCAGCACGTTGGGCTCGCCGGCCAGCAGCCGCAGCATCTGCAACCGGCGGCGTTCCCCACCGGAGAGGTCACTGACCGGGGTCCAGAGGCGGCGGTCGTCGAAGCCGAACACCTCGGCGAGCTGCGAAGCGGAGACCTCCCGGTCGCCCAACTGAACCCGGCGGGCGACCTCCTCCACCGCCTCCAACACCCGCAGGTGCCCGGGCAGCTCGGTGAGCTCCTGGGAGAGGAAGGCGGGCCGCACCGTGGAGCCGGTGCCGAGGCGGCCGCCATCGGGGCGGGTGATGCCGGCGAGCATCCGTAGCAGCGTGGTCTTGCCGGCGCCGTTCGCACCGAGGATGGCGATCCGGTCGCCGGGGCCGACCAGCCAGGTGACGTCGCGAAGGATCTCCTTCGGGCCGGCGTGCAGCTCGACGTTCTCCAGGTCGTACACCTGCTTGCCCAGCCGGGACGTGGCCATCCGCTGCAACGACATGGTGTCGCGCGCCGGCGGCACGTCGGCGATCAACGCGTTCGCGGCGTCGATGCGGAACTGCGGCTTGGAGGTCCGCGCGGGCGGGCCACGGCGCAGCCAGGCGATCTCCTTGCGGAGCAGGTTCTGCCGGCGGGCCTCGGTGGCGGCGGCGACCCGCTCGCGCTCGGCGCGGGCGAGGGTCCAGGCGGCGAAGCCACCCTCGTAGGCGCGAACGGTCTGGTCGGCGACCTCCCAGGTGTTGGTGCAGACCGCGTCCAGGAACCACCGGTCGTGGGTGACCACGACCAGGGCGCCCTTGCGGCCGACCAGGTGCCGGGCCAGCCAGTCGACCCCGCCGACGTCCAGGTGGTTGGTGGGCTCGTCGAGGATGAGCAGGTCGGAGTCGCGGACGAGCAGCGCGGCGAGCGCCACCCGGCGGCGTTCGCCACCGGACATCGGGCCGACCGGCTGGTCGAGGCCGAGGTGCGGCATGCCCAGGCCGTCGAGGATGGCCCGCACCCCGGAGTCGCCGGCCCACTCGTGCTCGGCGCCCATGCCCTCGGCGAGCCAGGCGGTGCCGAGCACCACGTCCCGGACGGTGGCCTCGGGGGCGAGGGTGAGCTGCTGCGGCAGCCAGAGCACACGCAGGTCACGGCGGTGGGTCACCCGACCGTCGTCGGGGTCCTCCTGCTTGGTGAGCAGCCGCAACAGGGTGGACTTGCCGGCGCCGTTGAGGCCGACCACGCCGATCCGGTCGGCGTCGTCCAGGCCGAGCGAGACGTCCGTGAGCAGCCGCCCGGCGGCGCCGTACCCCTTGGACACCCGGTCCAGATTGACGATGTTCGCCACGTTCCACCCTTCATGATCAAGGCGTCCCGGTGCCGGCGGGCACCTGGACGCCTGTCCCAAGGGTACGCGGAAGCCCCGAACGCCCGCGCCGCGCGCCAGCAGCTCCGGTGGAACGCGTCGTCAGCCGACGCGAGCGCCGGCTACCGGACCGTGCGCGACCCGCGCCTCCCGGCAGACGCCCGCGGCGGTCAACTCGGCCGCGATCCGCTCCGCGTCGGCCGCGTTGGCGGCGAGGAACACGCAGGTCGGGCCGGAGCCGGAGACGATGCCGGTGAGCGCGCCGGCCGCCTCGCCGGCCTTGAGCGTGTCGGCCAGCGCCGGGCGCATGGCCAGCGCGGCGTCCTGGAGGTCGTTGCCGAGCGTACGGGCGAGCACCCGGGGGTCACGCTGGCGCAGCGCGCCCAGCAGGGCATCGGTGCTGCCCAGCGGGGCCCCGGCGGCACCGGAGTCGCGGAGCCGATCCAGCTCCCGGTACGCGGTCGGGGTGGACAGGCCGCCGTCGGCGATCGCCACCACCCAGTGCCAGGAGGTGGGGCGGGCCAGCACGGGGCTGATCGCCTCACCCCGGCCGGTGCCCAGCGCGGTGCCACCGTAGATCAGGAACGGCACGTCGGAGCCGAGGTCGGCGGCGATGCCGGCCAACTCGTCGCGGGACAGCCCGGTGCCCCAGAGCGCGTCGCAGGCCACCAGCGCGGCGGCCGCGTCGGCGCTGCCACCGGCCAACCCGCCGGCGAGCGGGATCTGCTTGCGCAGGTGCAGTCGGGCGTGCGGCAGCACCCCCGCGTAACCGGCGAGGGCGTGCGCGGCGCGGATCACCAGGTTGGTGTCGTCCAGGGCCAGCTCGCCGGTGCCCTCACCCTCCATGGTCAGGGCGAGGGTGTCGCCCCGGCGGGCCGTCAGCTCGTCGTAGATCGAGATGGCGTGGTAGATCGTGTTCAGCTCGTGGTAGCCGTCCCGGCGCAGCGGGCCCACCCCGAGGTGCAGGTTGACCTTCGCGGGCACCCGCACCCGCACCGGGCCGATGGCCCCGCGTCGCTCGTCGTCGTCCGGTCGCCAGGCCTCGGTCACGGGGTGATGTCCCGGACGCGCAGACGGATGTCGAACGGCTTGGCCACGATCAGCTCCTCAGCGTCCTGGGCGGGCACGGCGTCAGCCTACTTCCCGGCCGGCGTACCGACCGGAGCCGACGCGGCGATGGCGGCGAACTGCTGAACGGTCAGTGACTCCCCGCGGGCGCCGGGGTCGACGCCGGCGGCGGTGAGCGCCGCGGCGGCCCGGTCCGCGCCACCGGCCCAGCCGGCCAGCGCGGCGCGCAGCGTCTTGCGCCGCTGCGCGAACGCCGCGTCCACCACGGCGAAGACCTGCTCCCGCGGTACATCGGTGCGGGGTGGCTCGTGGCAGGTGAAGGAGACCAGGCCGGAGTCGACGTTGGGCACCGGCCAGAACACGTTCGGCGGCACCTTGCCGGCGCCCCGGGCCTGGGCGTACCAGGCGAGCTTCACCGACGGAATGCCGTACACCTTGGAGCCGGGACCCGCGACGAGCCGGTCGGCGACCTCCTTCTGCACCATCACCAGGCCGTGTCGCAGGGTGGGCAGCACGGCGAGCAGGTGCAGCACCACGGGCACGGCGACGTTGTAGGGCAGGTTCGCCACCAGCGCTGTCGGTGCCGGGTCGGCCAGCTCGGCGGCGGCGATACGCAACGCGTCCGCGCGGTGCACCGTGAGCCGGGCGGCGTCGGCCCCGGCGTGCCGCGCGACGGTCTCCGGTAGGGCCCCGGCGAGCACCGGATCGATCTCCACGGCGTGCACGTGCCCGGCGACCGGCAGCAGACCCAGGGTCAGCGAGCCGAGCCCGGGCCCCACCTCCAGGGCCACGTCGTCGGGGGTCAGGCCGGCGGCGGTCACGATCCGGCGCACTGTGTTCGGGTCGTGCACGAAGTTCTGGCCCAGCTTCTTTGTGGGCGCGACGCCCAGCCGGGCAGCGAGTTCCCGGATCTCCGCCGGGCCGAGGAGACCGGTCATGGCTGGCAGCGTAGCGACGGGGTCGGTGCCGACCGTCGGGCCGGGCTCACCATGGGCCGAAGGCCCGGTCGCCGGTGGCGGAGATGGCCGCGCACAGCTCGTCCAGGTCGCTGCCGGTGGTCTCGGCGAGCGCGCGGACGGTGAGCGGAATCAGGTACGACGCGTTCGGCCGGCCCCGGTACGGCATCGGAGTGAGGTACGGGGCGTCGGTCTCCACCAGCATCTGGTCCACCGGGGTGAGCGCGGCGGCCTCGCGCAGCGCCGTCGCGCTGCCGAAGGTGACGGTGCCGGCGAAGCTCAGCAGGTAGCCGCGGCGGACGCACTCGCGGGCGAAGTCGGCGTCGCCGGAGAAGCAGTGCAGCACCACCCGGTCGGGAGCGCCCTCGTCGTCGAGGATCCGCAGCACGTCGGCGTGCGCGTCGCGGTCGTGGATGACCAGCGTCTTGCCGTACCGCTTGGCGATGGCGATGTGCGCCCGGAAACTCTGCTCCTGCGCGGCGCGCCCCTCGTCGCCGGTCCGGAAGAAGTCCATTCCGGTCTCGCCGATCCCCCGGACCCGGTCGCGGGCGGCGAGTGACTCGATCTCCCGCAACGCCTCGTCGAGGTCGCTCAGCCGGGGCGCCTCGTTGGGGTGCAGCGCCACGGTGGCCAGCACGGCGGGGTACCGGTCGGCGGTGTCCGCGCCCCACCGGGAGGAGGCGACATCCACGCCCACCTGGACCAGCCGGTCCACGCCGACCTTCGTGGCCAACGCGATGGCCACGGCGACCGGGTCGTCGGCCGGCCCGCCGCCGGGCACACCGGCCTCGCTGACAGTGATGTCCAGGTGGGTGTGGCTGTCCAGCACCGCCCGGGGCAACGACTCGGGGGCGGGCGGGAACTCTCCGGCCCGCCGGGCGGCACGCTCGCGGCGGGTTTCAGTGGGCTCGCTCATCAGCGACAGCATCACACACCGGGCCTGTCCATCTGCCCGCCACCCGACGTTCACCTCGACTACGTCGCGCGACTCTACGGTCGCTCACGAGCGGACGCGACAGCGTGCGACCCATCCCACGGAGCAGGGAGGCGACGGCGTGAGCGTCACCCCCCAGGCCGGCGGCAGCGCCGGTGAACGGACCGGACTGCACGTGGCGTTCGACGGCGGCGTGTACCCGGCCGAGGAGATCGCCCGAGGCGCCGCGTACGAGTTGTTCAGCGCCGACGAGGTGGCCGGCTTCGAGTGGGCGCCCCGCCCGGGTAGCGCCCTGCCGTGGCGCCGGTTCGTGCACGTCACCGAGGTGACGGCTGTGCACGGGGCGACCGAGCCGGCCGACGAGCCGGAGACGCCGCTGCTGATGCCCGCCCACCGCGAGCGGGGTTGGGCGTACCTGCACCAGCTCAGCCAGCAGCCGGCGGCGGCGGGCGACCCGATGCTGGCGGTGGCGCGCGCGTCGGCGGTGGTCCGGCGGGGCACCCGGATGATGAAGGTGCTCTCGGCCCAGCAGCTCGCCGGCTTCGTACGGGGTTGGCTGCCGCACGGCTTCTGCTACCGCGAGCACGATGTGGCGCACCTGCGTACGCCGGCGACGACGACGGTGCTGCGTACTGATGGTGACGCTGGCCGGGACGGCCCGGACGTCGCGTACGCGCTGCGCTGGCGCGCGTCCGACCCGGGTGACTACGACGTGCCGGTAGGCCCGGCACACCGCGGCCTGACCGCTCTGGCCTCCCGGGACCGGCTCGGCGCCCCGGTGCTCGGCACCGGCTTCGTGCCCAGCAACGGTCAGCTCATCCCGGAGTTCATCACCCGGGACTTCGCCGACCTGCCGATGCCGGCGAACGCCGCCCTCATCGCGTACCCGGCCGAGGGGGTGGAGGTGGTGCTGTACACCTACCAGGCCGAGCAGCGCGGGTGGCTGCGGATGGTGGGCCCGCAGTGGCGGCACCTGTTGGCCGCGGTGCCGGGCCTCTCCCCGGACCAGGAGTACGTGCCGAACGCCGACGCACCCCGCTCCACCCAGTTGGTCGGCATGTACGGCGACAGCGAGTACGAGGCCGTCGCCGACCTACCCGGTGGGTTCCGGGTGCTGGCGATGACCCGGGCGGCCCGTTACCCGGTGGACGCGGTGGCCCGCCGGGTCCGCTTCGCCCAGTGGCGGGGGGTGCCGTGCCTGGTGCTGCGGGAGGAGGCCGGCTGGCTGCGGGTGCGCCTGCGCTACCCGAACCCGGACGCCATGGTCACGACCGGCGCACAGTGTCAGGAACGTGGCGTCTACGAGGCCTGGGCACCGGGCGCCGAGGTGACCGACGACCAGGTGATGGACACCCGGTACGCGATGTGACGACGCGCGGCGGCAGGGCACCCCGCCGCCGCGCGTCGTGGTGTGCTCAGTCGGCGAGCCGGGCCAGTTCCTCGTCGACGATCGACGGGTCGAGCTTGCGGAACACCGGCTTCGGCGCGGCCAGCGGGCGGCCCGCCTCGATCGACACCGACTCCCAGCGCGCGCCGACGGTGTAGTCCCCGGTGAGCACCGGGTACGCCGGGCCGCCGTCCAGGTCGTCGACCTGCTCGATCACCGGCATCGGCGCGTGCACGCCGGTGCCCCCGAGCAGCTCGTGCACCTGCTGCGCGGAGTGCGGCAGGAACGGGGTGAGCAGCGTGTTGGCATCGCTGATCACCTGAAGGGCGACGTGCAGGATGGTGCCCATCCGGGGCTTGTCCGCCTCGTCCTTGAGCTTCCAGGGCGCCTGCTCGGAGAGGTACCTGTTGGCCTCGGCGACCACCTTCATGGCCTCGCCGATCGCCTGCTTCTGCCGGTGCCGGCCGATCAGGTTGCCCACCGTGGTGAAGCCGGTCCGGGAGACAGCGAGCAGCGCCTCGTCGGCCTCGGTGAGCCCGGCCGGGTCGACCGGTGGGATCGCCCCGAAGTTCTTCGCGGCCATCGAGACGCACCGGTTGACCAGGTTGCCCCAGCCGGCGACCAACTCGTCGTTGTTGCGGCGCAGGAACTCGGCCCAGGTGAAGTCGGTGTCGTTGCTCTCCGGGCCGGCGGCGGCGATGAAGTAGCGCAGCGCGTCGGCGTCGTAGCGCTCCAGGAAGTCGCGAACGTAGATGACCACCTTGCGGGACGAGGAGAACTTGCGCCCCTCCATGGTCAGGTACTCGCTCGAAACCACCTCGGTGGGCAGGTTGAGCCGACCCAGCTCGCCCGGCTCACCGTCGCGGGAGCCCTCGCCGGAGTAGCCGGAGAGCAGCGCCGGCCAGATCACCGAGTGGAAGACGATGTTGTCCTTACCCATGAAGTAGTAGGACTGGGCGTCCTTCCCCGCACCGTCGGCGGACCAGTACTTCCGCCACGCGTCCGGGTCGCCGGAGCGACGGGCCCATTCGATCGAGGCGGACAGGTAGCCGATCACGGCGTCGAACCACACGTAGATCCGCTTGTCCGACCGGTCGCGCCAACCGTCGAGCGGGATCGGCACGCCCCACTCCAGGTCACGGGTGATCGCCCGGGGCTGGAGGTCGTCGAGCAGGTTGCGGGAGAACCGCAGCACGTTGGGCCGCCACCCCTCGCGGGTGTCCAGCCACTGCCGCAGCACCTCGGCCAGGGCCGGCAGGTCCAGGAAGAAGTGCTCAGTCTCGACGAACTTCGGGGTCTCCCCGTTTATCCGCGACTTCGGGTTGATCAGGTCGATCGGGTCGAGCTGGTTGCCGCAGTTGTCGCACTGGTCACCGCGGGCGCTGTCGTACCCGCAGATCGGGCAGGTGCCCTCGATGTAGCGGTCGGGCAGGGTGCGCCCGGTGGACGGGGAGATCGCGCCCATGGTGGTCTTCGGCACGATGTAGCCGTTGCGGTACATCCCCTCGAACAACTCCTGCACCACCGCGTAGTGGTTACGGGTGGTGGTGCGGGTGAACAGGTCGTAGGAGAGACCGAGGCCGTGCAGGTCCTCGACGATCACCCTGTTGTACCGGTCGGCCAGCTCGCGCGGGGTCACCCCGTCGGCGTCGGCCTGCACCTGGATCGGGGTGCCGTGCTCGTCGGTGCCGGAGACCATGAGCACGTCGTGGCCGGCCATCCGCATGTACCGGGCGAAGACGTCGGAGGGAACGCCGAAACCGGAGACGTGGCCGATGTGGCGGGGGCCGTTGGCGTACGGCCAGGCCACTGCCGCGAGAACGTGACTCATGAGCAGTGAGCCTAGTGACCTGTCCGGCGCGTCCGCGAACCAATGGGGGGTGCCCGACCGGCGGACCGGGTCAACCACGTCGCCCGTTGGTCCGATTTGTCGTCGACACGCGGCTCAGCTGCCCGTTTCACCTCCTGGTGCGGTGTGCAATGAACGTCGTGACGGGCAGAGGAGCGGCGCGGGACCACGAGGACCGTCCCACCGGGCCGGCGGTCGGCGACGACCCGGGGCCCGAGCCCGCCGCGCCCCGGGTCGCCGGGGTCGCGCCGCAGCCCCGGCTGGTGCCCAGCGCCGACCCGGGTGCGCAGCGGCCCACCCCGGCGGGGAGGTCCGCCGCCCCGGCCCGCCCCACGCCGGCGGCGCCGTCGCCCACCCCGACCCGTCCGACCCCGGGGGCACCCGTACCCAGCCCGGTGCGGCCCGGCTCGTCGGGCCAGCCGGCCGGCGCGGCACCCGCCGGCGCGGAGCCCGTCGAGGTGGAGCCGACCACCGGCGCGCCGGTGGACGCGGTGCCGCGTCGGGTGCCGGTCCGGCAGCAGGGTCGCCGGCAGCGGGACCATGGGCCCGACGGCGACCCGCCGGACGACGACGGCGGCGCCTTCTGGGCCCCGATCGAGCAGGTGCACTGGGACGGCACCCCGGTCCGCAAGGACGCGGCACCGGCGCGGCTTCGCGGCTTCCGACTGGCGCGGCGCCGGGCACCCAGCCGCACGCCCCCACCGCCGGATCCGCTGCCCGGGCTCGCCGCGCTGGTGGTGCTGAGCCTTGTCGCGGCCTTCTTCGCCTGGGTCAGCGCCGGCCCGTTCTGGCTCGCGGTCGGGCACGCCCGGACGGGCACCGTAGTGATCGACGACTGCTCCGGCGGCGGGCTCACCCAACGGTGCCGGGGGATCTTCACAGCCGAGAACGGGCGGTTCATCGCCCATGGGATCCGGGTCAGCGGCGTGCCCGACGAGGGGAGCGCGGCCGGCACCTCGCTGCCAGCGCGGATGACCGGCCCGGACAGCGGCACCGCGTACGCGGACGTCGGCGTGGGCCGGCACCTGCTGTGGCTGCCCGGTCTGCTGGTGGTGCTGGCCTGCACCGTCGGCATCGTCCGGTGGACCGGCTCGGCCCGACTGCCCGGTCGCCAGCACCGTCGCTGGGCGGTGGCCGCCGCCGTCGCCGGCCCCACGCTGATCACCGTCGGCTTCCTGGCCGCCGCGTGGTGAACCCGCCGTCCGGCGAGCCGGACCACAGGTGTCAGCTGTGCACGATCGTGTAGACGTCCCGGCGGCGCATCTCGTACTCGGTGGCGACGTCGGTGATGGCGTCCCGGCGGGACCGGCCGGCGGCCTCCCGCTCGGCGACGGCGGCGCGCAGTGTGTCGTCGTCGGGGCGTTCGGCCGCGGTCACCGGGGCTCCGGCCACCACCAGGGTGATCTCTCCGCGCGGGTCCCCTTCGGTGGCCCACCGGGCCAACTCGCCGATGGGGCGGCGGAGCACCTCCTCGTAGGTCTTCGTGAGTTCGCGGCAGAGCGCGGCCGGCCGGTCCGCCCCGAACGTGTCGGCCAGGTCGGTGAGCATCGCCCCGATCCGGTGCGGCGCCTCGAAGAAGACCAGGGTGCGCTCCTCGGCGGCGAGCGCGCGCAGCCGGGATCGACGCCCGCCGGGGCTGCGGGGCAGGAAGCCCTCGAAGCAGAACCGGTCGCAGGGCAGCCCGGAGACGGCCAGCGCTGTGGTGACCGCGCTGGGCCCGGGGGCGACGGTGACCGGCGCCCCGACATCCAACGTGGCACGGACCAGGCGGTAGCCGGGGTCGGAGACGCTGGGCATCCCGCCGTCGGTGACCAGCGCCACCACGTACCCGCCGAGGATGGCCTCGACCAGCTCGGGGGTGCGCCGCTCCTCGTTGCCCTCGAAGTAGGAGACGATGCGACCGCCGACGGTGAGGTCGAGGTCGCGGGCCAGCCGGGTGAGCCGGCGGGTGTCCTCGGCGGCGACCACGTCGGCGCTGATCAGCACCTCCCGCAGCCGGGCCGACGCGTCGGAGGGGTTGCCGAGTGGAGCACCGAGCAGAATCAGGCGCCCAACTTCGGACATTTCACCCACGGATTCGTCTCCTTCATTGCTGGGAATACCGGTATCAGGGACGACGGACGCCACCGGACACCTTGGCAGCCTACGATCGCCGGGTGACGAGTGCGTCGACAGCGCAGAGCCCGAGCGCGGATCCGGACAAGATGATCCAGGTGACGGGCGAGCCCAGTGCCACCCAGGAGCCGACAGCACCGAGTGCCGAGGGCGGCGGGGTGGCCGCCATGGTCCGGCGACGGTTCGCCACCGTCGACACCCAGGTGGACCGGTTCTCCTGGTTGGCCACGGCAGTGGTGGTGGCCATCGCGGCGATCGTGCGCTTCGTCGGGCTGTCCAGCCCGAAGGGCAAGATCTTCGACGAGACGTACTACGCCAAGGACGCCTACGGGCTGATCTCCCGTGGCGTGGAGTGGAACTACAAGGACAACGTCGCGTCGTACGTGGTGCACCCGCCACTGGGCAAGTGGTTGATCGGCGTCGGCGAGTGGGCCTTCGGCTATCAGGACGCGGAATCCAAGGTCACCGTCCCGGGCCACCTGATGACCACCGCGCCGGAGTTCGGCTGGCGATTCTCGGCGGCGGTGATCGGCACCCTGTCGGTGCTGCTGCTGGTCCGCATCGGTCGGCGGATGTTCCGCTCGACGGTGCTCGGCTGCGCGGCCGGCCTGCTGCTCGCCCTGGACGGCTTCCACCTGGTGCTGTCCCGCGCGGCCCTGCTCGACATCTTCCTGCTCTTCTTCGTGCTGGCGGCGTTCGGTGCGCTGGTGCTCGATCGGGACGCCCGCCGTCGGCGCTGGGCTCGGGCTCTAAACGACGGGCTCGATCCGAGCCAGCCGGGCCGGGCCGGCCGCCCGCCGACCGGTTGGCGCACCTGGCCGTGGTGGCGGCTGGCGGCCGGGGTGCTGATCGGCTGCGCCTGTGCGGTGAAGTGGAGCGCCCTGTACTTCGTGCCGGCCTTCGCGCTGCTGGTGCTCTTCTGGGAGGTCGGCGTCCGCCGCTCGGCGGGGGTCCGCCGGCCCTGGCGGGACACGCTCGTCGACGAGCTGCCCTGGCTGGTGCTCGCCGGCGTGGTCATGGTGGGCACCTACCTCGCCACCTGGTCGGGCTGGCTGCTCACCGACGACGGTTACTACCGGCTCGCGTCGGCCCATCCCGGCGCCCCGCTCAGCGACCGCCCGGTGATCGGCCCGCTGATCAATCTCTTCGAATACCATCGCGCGGCGTACGGCTTCCACGCCCAGCTCGACGACGCGCACAAGTACCAGTCGTGGCCGTGGCAGTGGCTGCTGTTGGGCCGGCCGGTGGCGTTCCACTACGCCAGCAACGGCGTCTGCGGCGCGCCGACCTGCGCCTCCGAGATTCTGCTGCTCGGCACCCCGCTGCTCTGGTGGTCGTTCCTGCCCGCCCTGGTGGCGCTGGCCTGGCTGGGTGTGGCCCGTCGGGACTGGCGGGCCGGCGCGATCCTGCTGACGGTGGCCGCCGGGCTGCTGCCGTGGTTCTGGTTCGCCCTCGACGGCCGAACGATGTTCTCGTTCTACGCCGCGCCGGTGGTGCCGTTCCTGGTGCTGGCCGTGGTGTATGTGCTGGGCGCGCTGATCGCGCCCGCCGGGGGTGACGTGGGTGCGGTGGCGCCGCTGGTGCCCGGTGACCCGAGTTATGAGCGCCGACTGGTGGGCAGCATCGCGGCGGGGGCATACGTGCTGCTGGTGGCGCTCTGCTTCGCGTACTTCTATCCGATCTTCGTCGGCCGGGTGATTCCGTACTCGGACTGGCTGTCCCGGATGTGGCTCGACGGTCGGTGGATATAAGCATCGACAGGCGACGCGCCGCGTAGCGCGACGGAAGAAGGGCCCGCACGCCGAAGCGTGCGGGCCCTTCTTGACAAAGACGCGCGCCCCGATCGCCTGCCACGGGGGAAGCGGGCGATTGGGGCGCGCATGAAGAGCTTAACCACCGCGCACCACCGGCACAACGGGTCGACTTGGGTCAGATTTCCGACGGATGCTGGCCGAACCGGCACCTCCCCTCGCGCAGTTGACCGAGGGTGACCCGCCGTGGACCCTGAGCGCGGGCGCGGCCGGTCAGAGGCGGTCCCCGACCCGGCTGGAGCCGCGGTTTCGGACCCCTCCACCCAAACGATCATCCAAAGTGGATCTCACTACACTGCGGATCGTGATCAACTTCAGACGATCGACGGCGGTCCTTCTCGGACTGCTGGCGACCACCGCGCTGACCGGGCCGGCGCAGGCCGACGAGGAGCCGGCGCCCGAGCCGCCCCGGGTCGAGCTGGTGCTCGACGTCAGCGGGTCGATGCGCGCCGCCGACATCGACGGACGCACCCGGATCGCGGTCGCCCAGCAGGCCTTCAACGAGGTCGTGGACGCGCTGCCCGAGGAGACACAGCTCGGCATCCGGGTGCTCGGCGCGACCTACCGCGGCAAGGACAAGAAGGTCGGCTGCCAGGACACCCAGCAGATCGTCCCGGTCGGCCCGGTGGACCGGTCCGCCGCCAAGGCGGCGGTGGCGACACTTCGGCCGACCGGGTTCACTCCGGTCGGGCTGGCGCTGCGCTCCGCCGCGCAGGACCTGGGCACCGGGGCCACCACCCGGCGAATCGTGCTGATCACCGACGGCGAGGACACCTGCGCTCCGCCGGACCCGTGCGAGGTGGCCCGGGAACTGGCCGCCCAGGGCACCAGCCTGGTCGTCGACACCCTCGGCCTGGCACCCGACGAGAAGGTTCGCCGGCAACTGCTCTGCATCGCCAGCGCGACCGGCGGGACCTACACCGCCGCGGAGAGCGCCGAGGAGCTGACCGACCGGATCAAACAGCTCGTCGAGCGGGCCGCCGACACGCACACCCGGGCCCCGACCGTTGTCGGCGGCACCAACGCGTGCGACTCGGCGCCACTGCTCGCCCCCGGCGTCTACGCCGACCGGGAGGCGTTCTCCGAGCATCGCTACTACCGGGTGCCGATCCGCCCCGGGCAGGAGCTGCGGGCCTCGGTGAGCATGGCGTTGGACCGGGCCGTCAACCGGGACTACGGGGTGCTGCTGCGGGCCACCGCGGCCGACGGCCGGGAACTCGTCCGGGGCGCCGATGCCGGCAGCGGACGAGCCGACGTGCTCTCCGCCGGGCTGCGCTGGTCGGCCGCCGCTGACGACGAGGATGCCGCCGAGACCGAGGAGAGCGCGGCGCCGGTCATCGAACCCACGACCGTCTGCCTGGTGGTCAGCAACTCGTTCGCCCCGCGTCCCGGCACCGCGGCCACCCCGGGCATGCCCGTGGAGTTGACCATCGACGTGGTCGCCGCCGCACCCGCACCGGACGGACCGGACCTCGGCCGGGGCTGGGTGCTGCTCGCCCTGCTCACCATCGCCGGGCTGATCACCGGTCTGCTCGCCGGTCTGCTCACCCGCTGGTGGGTCGCCACCTGGAGGGAGAACTGATGCGTACCGCACTCTTCCGGTCGATGGCGGCGCTGCTCGCCGCCGGCGGGGCCGCTCTGCTCCCCGCTGCGGCCGTCGCCGCACCGACCCCCTCCCCGGGCGCCACGCCGGTGAACCGTGCCGGCACGTCGTTCCTCACCGCCACCCCGATCACCGCCGGACAACCGGTACGCGTGGACGCGTCGATCGGCGACCACCTCTACTGGTCGTTCCCGGCGACGGCCGGCCAGGTGCACGAGATCAACGCCACCGTCACCTTCCCGAAGGGGCGCAGTGGCGCCTCGACGTGGACGGTGGACGTTTTCGACGGGCTGCGCCGACGCCAGGCGTGCACGGCGGGAGCCCAGACCCCGACAGTGGACGCGAAGGCGTCGAACGTGGTGCTGGGCTGCACGCTGCGCGAGGTGCGGCCGTGGGCGGAGCCCTGGTCGGCCGACCCACTGCCCGGCACGTACGTCGTCCGACTCTCCGTGATCGAGCTGCCCGAGCCGGATCTGGGTGCGCCGATCGACGTCGACCTGCTGGTCGGCACCGTCGCCGACCGCGGCGCCTCGGCTGACGACGGCGAGTTGGCCGCCCCGCTGGTGCCGAACACCAAGGCCGGCACGGTGCTCAACGCCGTACCCCCGGTGGACGCGGAGGCCGACGACGAGAGCGGCTCGCTGACGGGCTGGTTGCCGGATCTGGGCTCGCGCTGGGTCTGGACCGGCATCGGCGGCGCGCTCGCCGCGGTGGCTGGCGTCTTCGGCTTCGCGGTGACCCGGCGGCCTCGACGTCGCTGAGATGCCCCCTCTGGTGGCCCCGCCCAGTGGCGGGGCCACCAGAGGCTCAGCTACGCCGGGTGCCGCGCGGCATCCAGCCGATGAACCGGTCCTGGAGCGACATCACCGGGGCGGCGCGCAGGTCCTCGGTGGCGGCGGCGAGGCAGGAGCCCAGATAGACGCTGAGCATGGCGCGGTCACCTCCGTACTCCGCCAGCAGCCGGGTGCGCTTCGTCGCGCACGGCCACTCGTCACCGCAGGAGCCGCAGCTCCAGCAGGGGGTCTTCGGGGCGTGTTCGTCAGCCCGCACCCCCGGCCGATCCAGGCCATCGGTCATCGCACGTCCTTCCAGATGTCCACGGGACTGGCGGCTGCCGTGCCGGCCAGCATTGATGGTGGTCCCCCCGGAGCCATCAGGGAGGGCGCTGCGCGTCCCTCCGGTGTTACATCTTTGCGGTACCTTCGGCAGTCGTGGGAGTCGGAAATTTGACGGTTAACTCGATGCGTCATTCCTACCGACCAGTAGGTCAGCGGAATGCGTGACCTGCTGCCATCAACGGTCGCCGTCGCCGTCGCCGGGCCCGCGGACTATACGGGCGAGTTACTCCCCGCTGAGCAGGCATGTCTCGGCGAACGAGCGGTGCAGACCCGTCGGCGGGACTTTGCCGCGGGGAGGATTTGCGCCCGCAGGGCATTGCGGGAACTCGGCCTGCCGGAGACCGCCGTGCCGGCCGCCGCCGACCGCGCGCCGGTCTGGCCGGCCGGGGTGGTCGGCAGCATCACCCACACCGCCGGCTACTGCGCCGCCGCGGCGGCGCACACCACCGACATCCGGTCCGTCGGGATGGATGCCGAGCAGCACCGCGAGGTCAATCCGGGAGTACGCAGACTCGTGCTGCTGCCCGAGGAGGAGGCCATCTGCGCACGGTTGCCCACCGGCACCTGCTGGCCGGTCGTGCTGTTCAGTGCGAAGGAGACCGTCTACAAGGTGTGGTACCCGATCGTCCGTGGCTGGTTGGACTTTCACGACGCCCGACTCGACATCGATCCGGATGCCGGCACGTTCACCGCCCGGATCGCACCGGCCCGGGTCGACGCGGCGGGGGTCGACGACCCGCCGGCATCGATCAGCGGCCGATTTGTGATCACCGACGGGCTGGTCCGCACCGCCGCCGCGCTTCCGGCACGTTGACCTCCCCTGGTTACTCATAGCCATGAATGGAATACCGATCCACATTGGCGTTCGGTGACCGTGTGAACACCGTCCACGCTGGCCAGAGGGGATTCGCACCCTCGTGGTGGGAAGCACTCTGCCGTGGCGGCTGGACGTTCCGCCACCCACGGTAACGTCGAAGAGTTCCCGCACCGCACGTACCGAAGCGTCAAGGAGTACGGTGACCCACCCCCAGCCCCCCGTCAGGCCGCACGACCCCCGACAGCCGAACCGGCAGCCGCCGACCCGCTCGTTCGCGGCGACACCGCAGCCGCCGTTCTCGGGGGCTGCGTACCCGGAGGCCAGCGGGTACGCGGACGCTGGCGGCGGATATCGGGCGCCCGGTGGCGCCGGCTACCCGATCATCGCACCACCGCCGGTGCAGACCGAGCGCGCCAAGAGGTCAGTCGTGGTCGTCGCGGTCACCGCGGCCGTACTCACCCTGCTCTTCTGCGCCGGTGGCATCGTGGCGGTCGTCATCGGCACCAAAGGCACCTCGACCACTGTGAGCGAGGCGCGGGCCACACCGCCGACGCCAGAGTCGACGGGCGGCGACACCCGTGGCATGTCGCCGGGCGACACGCTGGTCGTCAACAGCGAGGCCGGCACCGTCGAGATCACCGTGACGAAGTTCAGCAGCGCCACCAAACCCTGCAAGTCCCACGGACTGAAGCCCGGCGAGGGCATGTACGTGATCGCCGACGTGACGGTGGCCGTCACCAAGGGCACCGCGTCGACGAACCCGCTCTACTTTCAGTGGGTCTCCGCCGACGGCAGCAAGACCACAGCGATCGGTGGGGCCTTCTCCGGCTGCGGCAAACCGATGCCGGCCGTCGACGACCTGACCGCCGGCACCAGACGCACCGGCAGCGTGGTGTTCGACGTGCACGACACCTCGGGCGCCTTGGAGTACCAGGACCATTTCCAGACCGCCGGTTCCTGGAAGCCGTGAACGTACGGGAGGCGGGCTGGCCCGGATGGGCCCGCCCCGCCTCCGGCGTCGTCAGTAGGCGTAGCGGGCGAGCTACCGCCCCCACGCCTCGGTGGCGGTGACGACCGGCCGGCCGGTGCGTACCGATTCTTCGACGGCGAGGCTGATCAGGTGGTCCTGGCAGGCCTCGGCGAGCGAATACGGCGCAGGACCCTCCTCCCGCGCCCACGCCCCGGCGCGATCGACGATGTCGGCCACCGCGATGTCGTCGTCAGACATCCCACTGCCGACGAACGGGTTGCGGTAGACCACGTCGCCGTCGAAGCTGATGTGCTTCAGGTCGAGCCCCTCCAGGTTGAGGTCGAGACCCGTCTGGCGTCGCACGAGCGATGACTCCACCGGCGTGGTCGGGTCGACCAGGCGGACCACCAGGTCGTCCACCAGCTCACCGCGCGAGCCCCGGACCACCAAACGACGGGTACGCAGCGGGTTCCACCACTGGTTGTCGGTGAAGTCGTACAACCCCATCCGCCCGCCGAAGTCGATCGTCGCGAGGGTGGTGGTGAGCTGCTGCGGGGTGTCGTCGCCGCTCCAGCCGGCCGGCGAGAGCGGGTTGGCCAGCGGCGCGACGAAGGCGCGCGCGCTCACCTCGGCGCTCTCGTGACCGACGCCGAGCAGACCCCGGATCAGTGAGACCGCGTGGTACAGGTGGGTCGAGGAGATCTGCACCGAGGTCGGCTCACCGAGCACACCGGCGCTGACCAACGCCAGACGCGCAGCATGCCCGGGCATCAGCAGGTACTGCTCGGCGACCTGCACCAGGCCGCTGCCCCCGACGTCGGTCCAGAGCGAGCGCAGACCCGCCAGGTCGGGGGCGGGCGGCGTCTCGGCGAGCACCGGTACGCCGGCCGCCACCAACTCCCGGGTCACCTCGGGCGTCACCGGCCACGGCACCGACACGATGACGAAGTCCGGCCGCTCGTGGGCGAGCAACTCCGCCGTCGTGCGGAAGGTCGGCACGCCCCAGTCGGCCGCCACGGCAGCTCCCCGCGACTCGGTACGCGTCACCACCCCGGTCACCCGGAACCGCTCGGGGAGCAGCCGGGCCAGGCGAAGGAAGAACTCACCTCGCCAACCGCTGCCGACGATGCCGAACCGGGTCTGGGCCACCGAAGTCATCTGGGCTCCTCACGTAGAGGTCCGGATGCTAACCGTTCTTCTTCGCTACGGTTGTGTCGATGAGCACCGACCCGTTGCGCGCTGTCCCCGTGCTGGTGCCCGACGCGGGACCGCGCCTGGACTACTACCTGGTCCTACCTCATCTCGGCGATCGTGACTCGGCCACCACTGTGGAGCGGATCGTGATCGAGGAGTTCGCCCGTCACCACGACTTCACCACGACAGGGCTGGACAGCGCTGGTTGGACGCCGGGGGTCGGCTGGTGCAGTTCCGCCGCGCTGAGCCGCGGCATGCGCACCGACCCCGAGATGCTGGTGCGGGTGGTATCCACCTCACGCCGCGAGGCCGAGAACGTCTACCGCGCGCTCGGTGGTGGGCAACTGCCGGACGAGTCGGTGCTGCGTACGCACTTTTTCGACCACCAACCGATCGCCAGCGCCCCGCCGCTGCGGCTCGGCCCCGCGCAGCCACCGGCCGGCTTCCACGAGCGGCGGGTGTATCGCGTCCTCTTCGCCGGGGATCTCCGCGCCGAGCAGGTGGCGAGCCTCCGGACGGCCTGGCGGAAACCGGCGGGCGGCACGAGTACGGCCGCCGCGAGCGGCCGTCTCGAGATGGGTGGCGACCAGATCACCTGGGACCTGCGGCGGGTCGGCGGCAGCCTCGCCTGGGGTCTCGACCTGACCGCGCTGTTGAGCACCGAGGCCGCCGACGCGGTGGGCTCGACCCTGACCGACCTGACCAACGTCCTGCGCGAGCACGGTCTGATACCGGTGACGACCGAACGCTTCTCCTAACGCTGAAGAGGGCGGTGAGAATCCACCGCCCTCTTCAGGATCCATCAATTACCTCGGTGCCGCCAAGTACTCCCGAGCCGCCCTTCCACGACGGACAGCAGCAGCGATCAACAGTCGTCTTCGATATCTGATGCCTGGGCAATGGCCCCAATACCGGACAGATAAGCGATGGCCGCCGCGACGCTTGTCCCGGCGGTCGGAACGGCTGTCACGACAGCGGCCACCGTCAGTCCGGCTGCGGCGACCGCCATGAGCACCGTGCTCTCACAGGACAGGCCGGTGGGATCGACGTTGTTGACCGGATTGTCGGCGGCGTAGGCGTAGCGGTTGCCCTCGTTCACGTCCCCCAGGAGTTCAACGGCGTCCTGCTGGGTGAAGCGCCCGGTGTTCGGGTCGTACCAGCGGCGACCGAACTTGGTCAGGTCGTCGTGACGGGTGCCGCTGGCGAAACCGATGGCGTTGTCGATGATCTCGTTGTTGCTGCCGACCGTCTTGACCACCTTGCCGTACGGGTCGTAGGTGTAGGAGCCGGACAGCGACCCGTCGTACTTGATCAGGGCGACCACCGAACCCAGCCCGTCGAACACGTAGAAGTAGTGGTGGAAGGTGCTCCCGGTCTTGCCCCGGAAGCCGAGCGGCGTGCCGAGCTGGTCGCGCTCGATGTAGTGCCGGCCGTAGGTGCCCGGCACCGTGTAGCTCTGCACCACGCTCTGACCGTTCTGGTCGTTGCGGCCGAAGAAGTACTCGTACTCGAACCGGGGCGTGCCCTTCCAGCCCAGCTCGATCTGGTCGGCCCCGTTGTACGCCCAACCCAGCTCCGCACCCCCGGCGGTGAAGCCGCGCATCAGCTGACCGGCGGAGTTGTACTCGAAGTCGCGCAGCGCCGAACCGCCAACCTGGTTACCGGCACCGTCGTACTGGTAGCCCGAACTGGTGATCTGGTTGCCCGGGTTGTACGTCAGCGTCTGCCTGGTGACTCCGTTCACCTTCTCCGAGGTGCGGTTGCCGTTGCTGTCGTACGTGTAGTCGTAGGTCTTGCCGTCGATGTCGGTGGCCTTGGTGAGCCGGTTGCCCTTGTCGTAGCTGTAGAGGCTGACCGCGCCGCCGCGGTGGTGGTCGGTCTGCCACTGCCGCAGGCCGGTGTCGTCGGCCTTGGTCGTCGAGCAGGCGGCGGTGCCGACCCGCTTGGCGTAGCAGTAGGACACGTCGAAGACGGTGCTGGCCGTGCCGCCCTGCCACCGCTTGCTGGTCGTTCGGCTGATCCGGCCGGACTGGTCGAGGGTGTTGACGGTCTCGGCCACCTTGACCGAGGAGACGGCCAACGTGGTGGAGGTGCGCCGACCCTCGTCGTCGTAGCCGAAGGTGTAGGTGCCGTTGGCGGCGACCAGCTTGGTGAGCAGGTTGCGGGCGTTGTAGGTGTAGAAGGAGCTGCCCCGCTCGTCCTGCTGCTCGATGAGGTTGCCGACCGGGTCGTAGACGTACCACAGCCCGCCCACGCTGCCGGTCCGCCGGCCGGTGAGCCGGTTCAGCCGGTCGTAGAAGAAGTTCTGGTACGCGTTGCCGTCGATGCGGGCGTAGACGTTGCCGCCGCCGTCGTACTCGTAGGCGACATCGGGGATGTCCGGGTACTTGATCCGGGTGACCCGGTCGTCCAGGTCGTACTCGTACTCCTGGGTCCGTCCGGTGCCGTCGGTCGTCGTGCGTACCCGGCCGAACTCGTCGTAGGTGAACTGACGGGTGCCGAGCGTCGTCCCCGTCGGTGGGGTGATCGAGGTCAGCTGCTTGTTGGCGTCGTACTGGTAGGTGGTCCTGTTCGTGCCGTTGCCGGGGTCGGTCGACGAGGCGATCGTGCCGTCGGTGTTGTACTCGACCTTCGCCTCGGCGGCAAGGGCGTCCGTCGCCGACAACCGGTTACCCGCCCCGTTGTAGGTGTAGAGGCTGGCGTTCCCCTGGGTGTCCGCGCCGGACGACGGCTGGAAGTTCGCCGTCGGGTTGGTCGGTGTCGCCACGTTCGCATAGGCGAGGGAGGACTTCGCGCCGGTCGGCGCGACGACCAGGGTCGGCGACTGCCCACCGTTCGCCTCGTACGAGATGCTGGTGACGCCGCCGGTGCCGCTCTGCGTCGACGCCACGTCGAGGCTGGGCGTGTAGGAGATGCTGCGGGCCTTGCCGTCGGGGTCGACCAGGCCGGTCACCCGCTTGTCGGCGTTGACCGTGTACGTGCTGCGCGGCACCGAGGTGACCGGCTGCGACTGGTTGGTGTTGGCGTCGGCGACGAGCGTCTGGGTGGCCGACGGGTACGCCCACCGGGTGGTGGCGCCCACCGACGGGTTCTGCGGCTGGAAGGCCCGGGTCAACGAGGTCACCCGGTGCGCCGCGTCATAGGTGATCGTGGTGGCGTTCCCGAGATTGGAACCCTGGATGCCGCCCGAGATCTTGGTGACTCGGCGGGACGAGTCGTATTCGAACCGGGTGTCCGTTCCGGTGGCGGAGCGGATCTGAGTCAGGTTGCCGTTGCTGGCGTAGCTGTACTTGACGCTGCGGTACTGCCCACCGGCGACGGTCTGCTCGATCGCCGAGAGGTAGCCGTTCGAGCCGTAGAGCACCTTCGCGGTGCGGACGCCCGTGGCGCCTCGGTTGGAGGTCACAGTGGTCAACCGGCCGCTGCCGTCGTAGCTGTAGTCGGTCACGCCCTCGTTGCGGTCCTGGCTGCGGTCCAGTTGCCCGGCGGAGGTGAAGAAGAGCTTCCGGGCGCTGTCGTGCTCGACCAGCTTCCATCCGGAGCCGTCTGCGGAGAGCGTCGCCTTGAACTCCTTCGCGGCGGTGTAGCCGGAACCGCTCGGGGTGAACCGCCCGATGACGCCGTCCGACGCGACGTACGTGACCGAGTTGTCGTCCGCCTTGATCAGCCTGACGTCCACACCGGCCCGCGTACGCCAGCTGTAGCCGAGCGAGCCGGTCGGCACCTCGCTGCCTGTGAGAAGGCTGTTGTACGCCGAGCCCAGCACGAGGTTGTCCGCGATGCCCGGCAGGGCCAGGTCGGTGCTGCGGATGAGCAAGTTTCCCGAGCCGGTGTTGACCTGGGCGGTCAACCGGTCGGTCAGTTGGAACGTGCTGAACGTTCCGTTGCGGACCGGCCCGGTGCCGATCGGGACCGAGATCGGCCCGTCGAGCTGGCTGACCGGAGCGTTCGACGGTCCGAGCGCTCGCTGTTCTGGCGAGCCGGGCGACGCGGGCTGGGACGGCGAGGCCGAGGCGGGCTTCGCAGCCGCCTGCTGTGGCGCGGCGTGCGCCGGCACGACCACCACACCGGACGCGGACACCAGTAGGACACCCAGCGCGACTCCGGTGGCACGTCGTCGGCCACCCGCCCTTGGTAGGAACCTGAGCATGCAACTCCCCCTTGACGATCCTCGAGACAGGAACGGCTTCGCGAACGCACTGGTACGCGGCGCGGCCGTATGAGCTGCGGTGGTCGCCGCTGGTCAAGGACCCGCGCGCATGCCGTCGGCCGCAGTCCCCAACCGTCCGATCAGGACTGCGACGACCCGCCGCGAGATCGAGTAGAGCATCGATGATCGCCGTTTCCGGCAGAAAGGCTGTTCGGGACCGTTCGGGCCAGTACGGGCCCGTTCGGGACAGGTCGCCCCTGCCGCCACACAAGATCGAAAAAGGCCGCCTCCCACACGGGAGACGGCCTTTTTAGCTGGGGTGGAGCTGAGGGGATTTGAACCCCTGACCCCCTCGATGCGAACGAGGTGCGCTACCAGTCTGCGCCACAGCCCCCCGCCGGCGAACCGGCTTCGGTCCCACCCGGCTTACACCGGGCGGGCCGGCAGCAAGGTTAACAGGTCGCCGGCCCTCACCGCGAATCCGCCCCCCGCCCGGCGCTCCGGCCTACGCGAAGATCGACTCGGGTTCCTTGAAATCGGGGCATCCCGGACGCCGCGACCACCCGACTTTCAGGAACCCGAGTCGATCAAGCCAGCCGGGCGCGACCGGCCCAGGCCGGTAGCCGGCCGCGACCAGGGCACGGCCGGCGGGACCGGGTCAGGCGCCTCGGCCGGCCTCGTAGGGGCGGCCACGCAGGCCGCCCGACCGCCGGTACGAGACCGATCCGCCGTTGACCGCCGCCGGCAGGTCGCCCGGCCGGTCCAGGCCCATGGCGGCTCGGCGTACCCCCTCGCGCTGGGCGGCCAGGCGGCGCTGTGCCTCCCGGCGAGCCGCAGCCCGACGGGCCTGCTCCCGGCGCACCTCGGCCTGCCGGTCGGCCAACCAGGCAGCCTCCCGGGCTCGGGCGCGGCGGCGGCGACGCCCGGCGAGGGCCTGCCCCCGCAGGTGGACGACGTACAGGGACAGGAGCAGGAAGGTGACCCCGAAGCCGACCCAGAAGCCGGGGCTGACGAACAGCACGCCGATCAGCTCGACGACGTTGAGGAGCAGCAGGGCGGCGAGCACCCGGCGACGCCGGTACACGGCGGGGGTGTGCTGTCGGCGCGGTGGCGGGCGGCGACGGGACCGCTTGGACGCGGCGGGCACGGCGCGCAGCCGACCGGAGCGGCGGCCGGCCGGGGGCGCGGAGACCGGCGCGCTCAACGCGCCAGTAGTCGCATCTTCACTGAGGGTGACTATCAATGAGCGCGGAGGATGGACGGGTCGCCGTCCCGGCACAGTGCGGCGTCGCCGGCGGCGCTGGAGCACCCGCGCCGTCGACTGCGCCCGCTCCGCCACCAGCCGCTCGGTGGCGTCGTACCGGCGAACCAACGCCGGAGCCAGGGCGAGCAGGCCGGCGGCGGCGAGGACGGCGAGGAGCACCGAGGTCGGCACCCTCACCCCTCCCGTCACCGAATTCGAAGCAACCGCCGTCCGGCCGCAGGATCTTCCACCGATCGCGCCTGGGCGCGCGGATCGTCCGGCCGGGGAGCGCTTGCCGCAGCTTGCAGTTACTTGAGGTTACGGCGCGCCGACCGGGATGCCACCGCGCCGCGCCGATCCCGTCCGTGGGACGAGTGGGCGGATCTCGGGAAATCCTCCTACCGCGCGTTGGCGCGTACCCGGTGCCAGCGGGCCAGCAGCCCACCCTCGGCGGTGATTTCCTCACTCGTCATCGCGTATCCGATGTGGTCCCGCCACGCGCCGTCGATGTGCATGTAGCGCACGTGGTACGACTCCTCGCGGAAGCCCAACTTCTCCACCACCCGCCGGGACGGCCGGTTCTCCGGACGGATGTTCACCTCCACCCGGTGCAGCCCGCCCGGGCCGAACGCATGGTCCACGGCGAGCGCGAGCGCCGTCGGGATCACACCACGGCCGGCGACCCGCGCGTCCACCCAGTAGCCGACGTAGCCGGAGCAGAGCGCCCGCCGCACGATGCTGCCCACGTTGATGTGCCCAACCAGCCGGTCCCGGTCGGCCTCACGCAGGCAGACCGCGAACGGCATCCCCTCACCCTCGCGGGCCGAACGTCGCTGGTCACGGTGCACCCAACGGAACGCGGCCGGCGAGTTCATCTCGTCCCAACCGCCGGGCAGCGACGACTCCCAGGGCGCCAACCAGGCCCGGTTGGCCCGCCGCACCTCCGACCACGCCGCCGCGTCGGAGCGCCGGTAGGGCCGCAGCAGCACCGGGCCGTCGGCCAGCTCCATCGGCCAGCCCGGTGCCCGCGCGGGTCCGAAGAGACTCACCCGCACAGTCTCCCGCGCGGGACCGTGTCGCGCACAAGTGGCCCCACCGCGTTCACCGCACAGATCCGACGAGCGCCCGACGCGGGCCGCGAGCGGACCGGCCGGGACGCCTCACCGGCGGCGGTCCAGCAGCAGGACATCCACTGTGGAGCCGGCCGCGGCCGTGGTGACCCGCTCCCCGAGCACCAGCAACCCGTTGGCCTCGGCCAACCCGGAGAGGGTGAACGGCCCGCCGCTGAGCGGCTGGACCGTGTACCCGCCGCCGCGCCGCTCGGCGACGTGCGCCGGCCGGAACTCGCGCAGGCCCGTCGGCGACGACACGGTCTCCAGCAGGTGTGCCCGCACACTGGGTCGGAACACCGGCTCGGCGCCGGCGAGCAGTTGGATGGCGGGGCGGGCCAGCACCTCGAAGCCGATCAACGCAGCGCCAGGGTCGCCGGGCAGACAGACCACCGGCACCTCCTCGGCGCCGACAGTGCCGAACCCGAGCGCGGTGCCGGGATAGAGCGCCACGTCGGTGAAGGTGACCGGCCCGGCGCGACCGCCCTCGCGGCGGGAGAGGATCCGGCGCACCATGTCCCCGGGGCCGGTGCCGGTGCCACCGGTGGTGATGATCAGATCGGCGCGCAGCGTCTGGTCCTCCAGCAGCCCGCGCAGCCCCTCCGGGTCGTCGTCGCAGATACCCACCCGGTACGCCAGTGCACCCACCTCGGCTGCGGCGGCGGTCAGCGCGTGCGAGTTCGCGTCCACCACCTGACCGGGCTGACTGCCCCGGCCCACGTCGACAAGTTCGTCGCCAGTGGCCACGATGACCACCCGTGGACTGGGCCGGACCACCACGTGCCCGATGCCGGTCGCCGCGAAGACGGCGACCAGGGCCGGGGACACGTAGGTGCCGGCCCGAGCGAGCAGGGTGCCGGCGGGCAGTTCCTCACCGGCTCGGCGTACCCCGTACCCCCGTTTGGGGGTACGGAAGATCTCCACCGCGGCCATGCCCTGGTCGGTCCACTCCACCGGGACCACGACGTCCGCGGCGACCGGCAGCGGCGCCCCGGCGGCCACAGAGAAACACGAGCCGGGGGTGAGCCGGACCGGCCGCCAGCTCGCGGCGCCGAGATCGCCGACCACGTTGAGCCGGATGGTGCGGCCACCGGGAGTGCCGGAGGGGGCCGGGACGTAGCTCGGCCCCCGACCCCCTCCGGAAATGTCCTCCCAGCGCGCGGCGTAGCCGTCCACGGCCGCCTGGTCGAAGGCCGGGAAGGCGTGCGGCGCGACGACGTCCTCGGCGAGGACGTTGCCGTGCGCCTGGGTGAGGTCGAGGTCGAGTGGCGGCAGCGCGCGCAACCTGCGCAGCACGCTGCCCAGGTAGTCGGCGAGCGGCGTCAACTCGTTCGCGGCCGCCTCGGCGTCGGCCGTCGCGGTCATGTACCAGATCCGCCTGCCGCGTCGGCCTTGACGAAGTCGGCCAGCCAGGACCGGAACTCGGCGCCCAGGTCGTCGCGCTCGGCGGCGATCTGCACCACAGTCTGGAGGTAGCCCAGCGGCATGCCGGTGTCGTAGCGGGTGCCCCGGTAGACGATCGCGTGCACAGGGATGCCCTCCGTACGCAGCAGTTCCATCGCGTCGGTCAGCTGGATCTCGCCGCCGCTGCCCGGCTTGGTCCGCCGGATCGCGTCGAAGATCTTGCCGGGCAACACGTAGCGGCCGAGCACCGCGAGGTTGCTCGGGGCGTCCTCGGGCTGCGGCTTCTCCACCATCCCGGTCACCTTGACGACCTCGCCGATGTCGGTCAGCTCCGACTCGGCCGGCTCGACCGAGGCGATCCCGTACCGCTTGGTCTCGGAGGGGTCGACCTCGAAAAAGGCGAGCACCACACCGCCGGTGCGGGCCTGCAACTCCAACATCGCCGGCAGCAGCGGCTCCGACGGCTTGACGAACTCGTCGCCGAGCAGCACCGCGAAGGGCTGGTCGCCGACGTGCGACTCGGCGTACCCGATGGCGTGGCCGAGCCCGAGCTGCTCGGGCTGCCGCACTGTGTAGATCTCGGCCAGCTCGCTGGGCCGACGCACGGCGGCCAACCGCTCGGAGTCGCCCTTCTCCTCCAACCTGGTCTCCAGGTCCGGGCGACGGTCGAAGTGGTCCACCATCGACGTCTTACCCCGACCGGTGATCAGCAACACGTCACCGATGCCAGCCTGCGTGGCCTCCTCGACGATGTACTGCAACACCGGCCGATCCACCACCGGCAGCAGCTCCTTGGGCACCGCCTTGGTGGCCGGCAGGAACCGGGTGGCCAGTCCGGCGGCCGGGATGACGGCCTTGACCGCCAGGGGACGGCCGTTTGCGGCGACCGTCGATGAGGGGTTCGCTGAGTGCTCCGACATGCCGCGAGACTATCGGCCACGGCTCTGCCGCGGCGGGTGTGGCCCAGAAGACGCGCCGCCACCCGGCCCCGGCCGGGCCGCGTCCGGGCCGGCCCGCGCCGCGCCCGTCGCGCTGTCCGCCGTGTCGTCGGCCGAATCCGGTCGGGCGTGCGCCGGGCCCGCCAGCGATGATTCCGGTACGCCCACCGCCGGGTCGGACCGGGCGGGCCCGCCCGGCTCCCGACTGGCCTGCACCGGCTGGCCGGCGCGCGGCAGCCCGTCGGGTGGGCTCACCGCACACGCGAGCACCGGTATCTCCCGGGTCGGCAGATCCGAGCGCACCTCGGCGACCCGGTACGTGTCGCGGCCCGCCGCCTTGGCCGCGTAGAGCGCGTCGTCGGCGGCCTCCAGCACCTCGCGCCCGGTGCTGCCGTGGTCAGGGAAAACGGCGATGCCCACCGACACGGTGACCAGGACCGGCCCGGCGTACGCCTCGACGGCGATGGGCGTGTCGCGCACCGCCGCGCCGAGCCGCTCAGCCACGATCGCCGCGCCCCGCGCATCGGTCTCCGGCAGCAGCAGCACGAACTCCTCACCACCCTGGCGGAAGGCCAGGTCGACCTCACGGATCTCCCCGCGCACCCGGCGGGCGAACTCGGCCAGCACGGTGTCCCCCGCTGCGTGCCCGTAGGTGTCGTTGACGTCCTTGAACCGGTCCAGGTCCAACGCGAGGACGCTGAGCATCCGCCCGAAGCGGCTGGCCCGTTCCACCTCCCGCCGGATCGACTCGCGCAGGTACCTGTAGTTCCACAGCCCGGTGAGCGGGTCGGTGAGGGAGAGCCGCTGCGCCTCCTCGTGCACCCGGACGTTGTCGACCGCCACGGCCGCGTGGCCGGCGAAGGTGCGCAGGGTGGCCAGGTCGTCGTCGTCGAACTCGTCGGCGCCCAGCCGGTCGTAGAGAGCCAGAACGCCGAGCGCGGCCGCCGCGCCCGCCTCGTCGACCGGCCCTGAGGGCCCGCCGAGGTTGGCTGTGGCACCGCCGGGCGGGGCGGCGAACGGAACCGCGACGTAGGTGCGGCAGCGTGGCTCACCCGTTGGCGCCTCGGTCGGCTCCGCCCTGCCCCGCTGCGGTTCCCCGGTAGCCGCGACCTCACCGACCACGCCGACGCCGACCGGCACCCGGAGCGTCTGCGACCCGTCGGCCGCCTCGGCCGGCCAGCGCCCGTCCAACCCCTCGGTGCACTGCGCGACGAGCACCCCGCCGGTCTCCACCAGCAGCACGGCGCCGGCACGGGCGCCGGTGGCCCCGATGGCACTGCGCAGGATCACCCGCAGGATGCGTTGCAGGTCGTGCGTGCTGGCCAGGGTGTCGCCGAGCACCGCGAGGTGCCCGCGCAGCTGATCCCGGTTGCTGGTCAACGCCGCGACGTAGGAGCCGGTCTCCCGGGTCATCCGATTGAAAGCGGCGGCCAACCGTCCCAACTCGTCGCGACTGCGTACCGGCACCCGGGCGGTCAGGTCGCCCTGGGCCACCCGGTCGACAGCACCGGCCAACTCCGCCAGCGGCCGGGTGGTCACCCGGGCCAGTCTCCAGGCGGTCAGCACGGCGAGCAGCCCGGCCAGCACGACCACCCCGACCAGCGTGGCGTGCAGCCCCGGTGGCCGTTCACTGGGCACGGAGAGCACCAGTGCCAGCGGCTGCGCGTCGGTGGGCCCGAGCCGGCGCACGTACCGGCCCTCGTTGGTCTCGGTGACCTGCTCGCCCCGGACGCCTACGGCGGCGGCCAGCACCGCGTCGCGGACGTTGCGGGACTCGGTCGTGTGGGTGACCTGCGCGGCGCTCGCCCCACTGTCGAGCAGGGTGACCGCCACCCCGGTCACCGCCGCCAGTCGGGCCACGAAGGCACTGTCGACCAGTTGCGCGGCGGTCACAGTGCCCAGCCGGGTGCCGGCCCGATCGTGCAGGTCGACCTGAGCGGCCAGCGCACGGACCGGGCCGGGCGGGCCTGGGTCCGAGCCTCCGTTCGAGCCCCCGTTCGAGCCCTCGGTCGAGCCGGCGCAGTCCTGCCACGGGGTCGACGGCGCACCGGGCGAGACGTAGGTGATCTGGCCGGCCACGTCGGTGATCAGCACCGCGGCGGCCAGACCCCGGCCGACCAGTTGCGCGGCGGCGACGGCCGGATCGGCGGTGAGCGCCACCGCGTCGGCGGTGGCGCGTAGCTGCTGGCAGAGCGCGTCGACCGAGGTCCGCACGGTGGACGCCGCCACCGCCAGACGCTCGGTGGAGCGGCTGCGGTCGACCGCCGCGACGGTGGAGGCGACGAAGAGCGCGCCGAGCAGGACCGGCCCGAGCACCACCACGAGGAAGGCTGCCGTCAACCGCCCGCGTAGCGTCACTCGGTCCCCCCGGAAGTTCCGCCTCCGTTGCTTGCGATGCTGACACAGAGCAACCGTGAGAGAGGCGTTGCGTCAGGAGTGTTGCGTGCCGGAATTTTCTGATGAAGCGGAAGTGACCCGAATGGCGAAGCGGGACACCCGTGTCGAACTGCTCGCTCGCCGCCGGTCGCTGCCCGCCGAGACCCGGGCAGCCGCCGCCGGGCGCGTGCAGGCCGAACTGATCGCCCTGGTACGCCGGCTGCGCCCACACCGGATGACGGCGTACGTGCCGGTCGGCTCCGAACCGGGCGGAGCCAACCTGCCCGAGGTACTGCGGGCGGCCCTGCCCGCGGACGCCGAGTTGCTGCTGCCGGTGCTCCTCGCCGACCTGGATCTGGACTGGGCGGCGTATACCGGGCCGGCTGCCTTGATCGCCGCGGGTCGGGGTATCCGAGAACCAGTCGGTGCCCGTCTCGGCGTGACCGCCGTGGCTCACGCGGAGCTGGTGGTCGTACCGGCTCTCGCGGTCGACCACCACGGTCGGCGGCTCGGGCGCGGTGGCGGCTCGTACGACCGCGCACTCGCCCGGGTACCCGAGGCAGCCCTGACTGTGGTGCCGCTGCACGACGGTGAGCTGGTCGAGGCGCTGCCGGCGGAGCCACACGACCGTCGGGTGCGCGCGGTCGTCACCCCCGCCGACGGGGTGCGTACGCTTGACGGCGGCCCGGATGCGGCGCACGGTGTCGCGCCCCACACGTCCGCTGGACGAACCCAGGCCGAATGACGCACCATTGGCACTCGAATACGTCGAGTGCCAACTGGCCGAGCCCAGATCCGGAGGAGAACGTGCCCACGTACCAGTACGCCTGCACCACGTGCGGTCACCAGCTCGAGGCGGTGCAGTCCTTCTCTGACGAGCCGCTGACCGAGTGCCCGGCGTGTCAGGGGCGGCTGCGCAAGGTCTTCAACTCGGTCGGCATCGTCTTCAAGGGTTCGGGCTTCTACCGCACCGACTCCCGGGCGTCCGCTTCCGAGACGACGGCCGGCGGCACGGCCACCAAGCCGGCGAAGTCCGAGTCGTCCTCCGGTGACAGCTCGTCCTCGTCCTCCTCGTCGTCCTCTTCGGGGTCCTCGTCCTCGTCCGGGTCCTCCTCGGGCTCGTCGTCCTCCTCGGGGTCGTCCTCCGGTTCGTCCTCAGGTGGATCGGGCGGCGGCAAGGCGGCGGCAAGCTCCACGTCCTGATCGCCGAAGGCCCGACCCCACCTCGGGTCGGGCCTCGATCAACTCGGGTTCCAGGAAGTCGGCCTGTCCCCGCCGCTCTGACCGCCCAGATTCTTCGATCGCGAGCCGATCGAGGCGGGTGCCGTAGCAGATGGCACCGACGGACGGGCGTTATCCACAGGCCGCGCGGTTGTCCACAGGCGTCGGCCAGAGGATCGGCCGAGGCGGTTGGAACTGCCTAGCCTGCCGTTCAGGGGTGCCACTGCGGCGCTCGGGGACGGGAGGCGGCAGAGGCGATGCTCGATCCGGATTCCGCGCGGGCGTTGCGCCCGCTGCGCCAGCTCACTCGGCCCGGCGGGCGCGCCCTGCTCCGGGCCGGTCTGGTCGCCGCGCTTCTCGGCCTGGCCGCCGCAGTCCTGCACACCCCGGCCGGATGCCCGCCGGCCGCCGTTCCCTCCGACGCACCCTCGATGCCAGACCGAACCCCGCCAGCACAGATTCCACCGCCGTCAGCGGGGGCCGGAACCCGAGGGCGCTGACCCGCTCACCGACGGGTACGACCACGACGGGGCAGGTTCCGCTGCGAGATCGTCCGGCCCCGGTCATCCCACTGTCGAATATCGGATCGACGTCGTGAGGCCCTGGCGCGCCGCCGGGGGTCAGTCCCAGTGCGGGGGGCGTTCCGCGAGCAGCCAGTCGTCGTTGCCGCCCGACCGCTCGCCCCAACCACTGTCGGTGTCGTCAGTGGTCTGCTCGGGCAGCACCACGAAGTCTTCGCTCAGGTCGACGGCGCGGTCGTCGTCGCCACGTGCGCCGTGCGTGCCGGGGTCCTCGGTGCTCACGAGCGGCAAGACTAGCGCAGCCGACGACGGTGGACCGGGCCATCGACGGCGGGCGCGTCGGCCAGAACCGACCGAACCGCCGACCGTGGGCGCGCCGGCCAGAAGCGACCGGGCCGCCGGTCGCGTTGGTAGCGTCGGACGGCGTGACGACCCCCAGCGGTGGCAGCACCCCGGACGACTACTGGCGACGGCCCGACACCGGTGGCGACTCGGTGGCGGACCAACCTCCCGCCGCGCCCGCGCCCGCACCACCGACCGGGCAGACCGGCCCAGCGTCGACGGGGCGCACTGCCAGCGGGTACTCCGGCCCGCCGCCGAGCGTGCCGCCGCCGGCGGGTTGGCGTCCACCCGTACATCTGCAGCCGGCGCCACCGCGACAGCTACCACCGCAGGACATGGCCAGCCTGGACGCGGCCGAGCAGCGTTCGCAGCGGGTCACCTACGGCTTCGGCGCGGCGGCAGGCGTGGTGCTGCTGGTCCTGCTCTGTCTGCTCTGCTCGCGAGTGATCTTCTGATGCCCACCCCCGGGCCACAGCAGGAAGCAGCAGCTCAGAGGGTGGTGCCCCAGACGGTCTCGGCGCCGGAGTGTCCGGTCAGGTAGACGTAGATCAGGGCGGCGATGGCAAGGCCCACTGTCGCTACCGCCAGCACCGGGATGACCAGCGCGGGCAGTTGCGGCACCCGGGGGTGCCCACTTGTCGCCACGAGCAGCAGGATGGCCACGATCCCGAGCGGCACCACGATGCGGAACAGGATGTCGCCGTAACGGGAGTGCTCGAAGATCTGATCGAGGATCGGCCCCTGGAACCCCCGGGCCACCAGCGCGTCGGTGAGTGCCTCACCCGACTTGACCGCGACGTAGGCGGTCACCGGCGCGGCCACGGCGAGGAGGCCCAGGGCCCAGTCCAGCCGGTGCCGCCACCGCGGCAGCCCCACGTACGCGATGGCCAGCACCGCCAGCAGCGGTACGAACACGACGACCGCGTGGATTACCAGGACGTGCACCGGTAGACCCAGGATCTCCTCGAACATCGAACCCTCCAGGTGGATCATGGTCAGGGGTGGTCAGCCTATGGTCCGCCGATCGTCCCCAGGCTCTCGACCGGTGACACGCGCGCCGCGTCGATCGGGTTCATCCGCTGGGCCGTACTCCCGATCTTGCCTGGCTGTGTCGGTGGCCACCCGGAGCGGGCGACGGTTGTCGATGCGGACCGGGCGTGCTGTCATTGGCCGGTGTCCGGTGCCGAGGAGCTGCTGCGGTCGAGGGGCCTGCGTGTCACGCGGCCACGCGTCGCGGTGCTCGACGTGCTGGCCGGCGGCGGCCATCTGGAGGTCGACGAGATCACCCGCAGGGTCCGCGAACGCCTCGACTCGGTCTCCACCCAGGCGGTCTACGACGTGCTGGGCGCGCTGTCCCGGGCCGGGCTGTCGCGCCGGATCGAGCCGGCGGGCAGTCCCGCCCGCTATGAGGCGCGGGTGGGCGACAACCACCACCACGTGGTCTGCCGGGGCTGCGGCGAGATCGCCGACATCGACTGCGCGGTGGGCAGCGCCCCGTGCCTGGAACCGAACAGCGCCCACGGCTTCGAGGTGGACGAGGCCGAGGTGACCTTCTGGGGCCTTTGCCCGGGCTGCCGGGCCCGCCGTTCCGCCGACGTCTGACCAGCGACGCCGCGGTTCAGGCACGGCAGCGGCGGCGGTGATCGGCGAGGCCGGCCCGACCGTGGCACTCTTGGACGGTGGACTCCGATGACCTCGGCCTCTTCGGTCCGGGTTCGGTCACGTGGAAGGTGCACGACGAGCCGATCCTGATCGTCGCCGGCCTACGCTCGCTCTACCTCCAGGCGTTGCACCCCCGGGCCATGGCCGGGGTCGCGCAGAACAGCAACTACCGCACCGATGCCTGGGGCCGACTGATCCGCACCGCCACCTACGTGGCGACCACCGTCTACGGGACCACCGCCGAGGCGGAGGCCGCCGGGGCCCGGCTGCGCCGCCTGCACGACCGGCTACGGGCCACCGACACGCGCACCGGTGAGCAGTTCCGGATCGACGAACCGGACCTGCTGCGCTGGGTGCACGTGACCGAGGTCGAGTCGTTCCTGAGCACGGCCCGACGCGCCGGGCTGCCGCTGAGCGACGACGAGGTGGACGGCTACTACACCGAGCAGCGCCGCGCCGCCGCTCTGGTCGGCCTGGACCCGGCCACCGTCCCGGGGACCGCCGCCGAGGTCGCGGACTACTACAAGGCCGTACGGCCACAGTTGCGGATGACCCGGGAGGCCGCCGAGACGGCGGTGTTCCTCACCGCCCCGCCGCTGCCGTGGAAGCTCAGCCTGCCGGTCCGGTTGGGGCTCACGCTGGGCCCGCCACGCTGGGCGTACCTGGGGATCGCCAGCACCGCGTTCGCGCTGCTGCCGACGTGGGCACACCGGATGTACGGAGGTCTCGGTCTACCGACCACGGCCCTGTCGGCGGACCTGACAGTGCGCGCGCTGCGGCTCGCGTTCGCCGCAGTCCCCCGCCGCTACCTGGAGGGGCCGTTGATACAGGCAGCCAAGGAGCGGGCCGCGCGGCACGCCGCCGCCTCGCTGGCCGGCTGACCCGGCCCTCGGCGGGGGGTCAGCCGTCGGCGGGCCGGTCCATGGCCGCCCACGGCTCCTTGCCCGGGACCTGCGAGCCCGTCGGGCAGTGCCGTCGGAAGTCGCACCAGCCACAGCGCGGGCCGGGTGCCACCGGGAAAGCCTCGTCCGCGTCGGCGCCGTCGGCGACTGCCCGCTCGGCGGCCATGATGTCGCGGGCTGTCTCTTCCGCACGGGTCAGTTGTCGGGCCAGTGACTCGACGGTGTGGTCGTGACCGGCGACCGTGCCGGTCGGCAGGTGGTGCAGCTCCACCCGGCGGCACGGGCGACGGAACACCCGCTCGGCGGCGTACGCGTAGAGCGCCAGCGCCTGCGAACCCCGGGCGTCGTCCGTGTCCAGCCCGGTGCGACCGGTCTTGTAGTCGACGATGACCAGCTCCGGCCCCTCCGGGCCCGGCCGCGAGTCGATCCGGTCGGCGCGGCCGTTGAACGCCAACACCGCGGTCTTGACCGCCACCACCCGCTCCACACCGAGCGGGTCGGAATCCGGCTCCAGCGTCTCGACGTACGCCTCCAGCCACCCCAACGCCCGCCGGTAGGCGGCCCGCTCCTGCTCGTCGTCGCGGTAGCCCTCGCGGACCCAGGTGCCCTTGAGCAGCGTGGCCAGCGCCTCGGGGCGCCGCCGGTCGGCGGGCAGCGCATACCAGTTCTTCAGGGCGGTGTGCACGCTGGCACCGAGCGAGTTGTGCGCCCACGGCGGGCCCTTGGGTGGGGCGGGCCGGTCGACGTAGGAGTAGCGGTAGCGACGCGGGCAGTCCGCGTACGCGCCGAGCTTGCTCGGGGTGCAGACGAACAGCCGCTCCGGCATGCCCTCGAAGCCGAGCTGCTCGGCGTCGCCGGCGCGCTGCCGAGGGGCCCGACCGCCGGCGGCCGGCCGCCCTGCTGATGAGGATCGTCGCACGCCTGCGATCCTGCCATCCGCCCCCGACATCGCGCGCGTGCCGTCAGGCCATGTTGACGTACTGCGTGACGAAGGCGGCCACCGCGTCGGCGATGAGCTGCACGGCGATCGCGGCCAGCAGCAGGCCGGCGATCCGGGTCAACACCTCGATCCCGCCCGGCCGGAGGATCTTCACGATGCCGCCGGAGAAGCGCAGGACGATCCAGACGGCGACCATCACGGCGAGGATCGCCACGGCGATGGCGCTGAACTCTCCCAGCCCGTCGGCCTGCTGGACGAAGAGCATGGTGGCGACGATGGCGCCCGGGCCGGCCAGCAGCGGCGTGCCCAGCGGCACCAGCGCGATGTTGGAGGTGACCTGCTGGCTCGGGTCGTCGGCTTTGCCGGTCAGCAGCTCCAGCGCGACGAGCACGAGCAGCAGCCCACCGGCCGCCTGCAACGCCGGCAGGTCCACGTGCAGATAGTCGAGCAGGGTCTGCCCCGCCACCGCGAAGATCACGATGACGCCGAGCGCCAACGCGACGGCCTGCCAGGCTGCCCGGTTGCGGTCGCGGGCGGGCAGCGGGCCGGTCAGCGCCAGGAAGATCGGCATCATGCCCGGCGGGTCGGTGATCACCAGCAGGGTCACGAAGACCTCGCCGAACAGCTTCAGATCCACGTGATCAACCTAGCCGCGCCGCGATGGGCGAAATACCCGGATCAGCCCGAAGCGACCTCGGTCACCCCCTCGGCGACGATCCGCTCGTACGCCTCGACGCTGGTGCTGAACGCGCCGAGTTGGACGGTCTTGTGGGTGCCGTGAAAATCCGAGGAGCCGGTGACGAGCAGACCCAGCTCGGCGGCGAGCGCCCGTACGTGTTCCCGCTCGGCCGGGCTGTGGTCCTCGTGGTCGGCCTCGAGCCCGGCGAGCCCGGCGGCGGCCAGCTCGGCGATCAGCTCGTCGGGCACCACCCGGCCGCGTCGGGTCGCCCGCGGGTGGGCGAAGACCGGCACGCCTCCGGCCGCCCGGACCAGTCGAACGGCCCGGAACACGTCGATGTCCTCCTTGGGCAGCCGGTACCGCTCGCCCAGCCAGTCCGGGCCGAACGCCTCCCGGACGCTGCCGACCAGGCCGGCGCGGATGAGTGCCTGCGCGAGGTGCGGGCGTCCCACGGTGCCGCCACCCGCGCCGGCCAGGATGTCCGGCCAGTTCACATCGATGCCGTCGGCCCGCAGGAGGTCGACCATCCGTTCGCCGCGCTCTTCCCGGGCGGCCCGGACCCGCGCCAGCTCGGCCACCAGCTCCGGGTGGTCCCTGTCGAACAGGTACGCGAGCAGGTGCAGCGGCACTGCCGGCTGCGCACCGGACCAGCGGCACGACAACTCCGCACCCCGGATCAGACGCAGACCTGACGGCAGCGCGCCGACGGCCGGCGCCCAGCCGGCCGTGGTGTCGTGATCGGTGATCGCCACCACATCCAGCCCGGCGTCGGAGGCCGCGCCGACCAGCTCGGCCGGGGTCAGCGTGCCGTCGCTGGCCGTCGAGTGGGCGTGCAGGTCGATCCGGGGGGCGGGGCCGGTACGCGAGGTCACCGCCCGACGCTACCGAGGAAACAGTGAGCTCGGCTCACATGGGTCGCCCAGGTCACCCGGGGTCAGAAGCCCTTCACCAGGATCGGCCGCTCTCCGGTTGGCACGCCGGGCACGGCAGCGGGGCTGGCGGGCTCTCCCGCCCGCACCTGGCCGACGTCGACCCGGACCAGTTCGCCGGTGCCGTCGAGGTAGGAGGCCTGGTTCTCGTCGCTCCACACGATCGCCCCGGTCATCGGCGGACCGGCCGCAACGGCTGTCGCACCCGGCCCGAGCCGCTGGAGGTCGACCAGCAGGGACCGACCGGCCTTGCCGCTCCCCCCGTTGACCAACAGCCACCGCCCGTCCGGCGAGACCCCGCCGACGCCGTCCTGGCTCAGGTCTGGAGGGCAGCCGGTGCGTACCGGGTCGAGGTGACGTGTCGGGGCGAGGATGGCGAGGCAGGTCCGGCCCGGGTCGGTCGTGGTGACCTGGCCGACGAGTCGCCCGTCGGGCAGCCCCCCGTAGACGTTGAGGCTCTTCCGGTCGAAGGCGTCGGGCAACGGCCCCGCACCGGGCCGCCAGAGCGTGTGACCGGCGCTGGCCGTGTCGAGTCGGACCAGCACGCTGTCAGCGACGAACCGGACGGGCTCCGCCGACGCGGGCACCGGGGTGCGCACCGCCCCGATGAGTTGGGTGCCGACCACGCCTGCCACCAGCAGATCGTCCCCTTCGAGCCAGGCGACCTGGCGGCCGTCCGGGGCCAGGACGATCGCGCCGGCCCCGGCCAGCAGCACCTGCACCAGGCCGTCGTCCTGCACCACCGACAGCGAGCGTCCTGCGATGCTCGGCGCACCGATCACCAGCCAACCGCCACCGCTGGGCAGCGGCTGGACGCGTTCGGCCGGCCCGACGTCGGGCAGCACCAGCCGCCGCCCGTCGGCGTTGACCAGCGTCTCACCGACGAGGTGGGAGGACAACGTCGTGGGAGAGGGGGCCGGGCCGGGAATGCTGGCCGTCGGGAGTGGTCGGTTGGTCGGGTCCGGGTCGCCGATCACCACGATGGGTGAGCCGTCCCGCCTGGTTTCGGCACCGAGCTGGGCCATGCCGGCGCTGAGCAGCACTGTGGTGACCGCCGCGAGGGCGAGGCCGGCGGCGGTGCGTCGACGCCGGATGCGGTTCGCGCGGCGGATGGCCTGGCCGGCCGGATCGACGCGCAGTGGGCGGCCAAGGGCGACCTGGTGCGAGAGTGTCTCCCGCACCGCACCTTCCAGCTCGTCTGGCCGCACCTGGTATGAACGCTGCGGGCCGGCCGTCAGGTTGTCGCGCCGGCCTGGGAACTGACTCACTGCTGATCCCCGGAGCCCGTGCCGACGGGCACGGCCGCCGGGGCGGTGGGCAGCACGACCTGCGGGGTGATCGCACGCGGCACGGCGGGGCGCGACGCGGCCGGGCGGGGCACGGGTTGGCTGGCCGTCCGTCCGGGCCGGGGTGCGGCGGCACCGGTCGGGACCCGCCCGGTCCGGGAACCCGAGCCCGTGGTCCGGCCGGCGGCACCGGTCGCGGTCCCGGCGGCAGCGGCCGGCCGGGCGGCGATGCCGGCGGTGGCCGCGAGCTCCGGTGCGTCCGCGCCGAGCCGTCGACGCAGCGTGGCGAGTGCCCGGGACGCCTGGCTCTTCACAGTGCCCGGTGAGATGTCCAGCATCGCGGCGGTCTGCGCCTCCGACATGTCCTCGTAGTAGCGCAGCACCAGCACTGCCCGCTGCCGGTTGGGCAACTCCCGGAGATGCCGCCAGAGCAGATCACGGTCCAGTTGCTGCTCGATCTCGTCGACGCCCGCCCGCTCGGGCAGCACCTCGGTCGGGCGTTCACCGTGCCAGCGTCGCCGCCACCAACTGGTCGACGTGTTGACCATCACACGCCGGGCGTACGGCTCGACCGCCTCGATTCCGCCGAGCCGCTTCCATGCGAGGTAGGTCTTGGTCAGCGCCGTCTGGAGCAGATCCTCGGCCGTGGCCCAGTCCCCGGTGAGCAGATAAGCGGTGCGTAGGAGCGCGGCGGAGCGGGCCGCGACGAACTCGCGGAACTGCTCCTCCAACGAGTCCTTGCTCGCCACCGCCCACCTCCACACCCCTGCCGTCCTGGCAGAGTGCCACGTCAGGGGCGCTCTGGTCCATGACGAAAGGTGCGCACTTGCTCCGATGTTCGGTCGAAAACCTTCACGCCCCGTCGTCGGCCTTGGCCTCGTCGGCCTCCTTGCCGAGCCGCGCCTCGACCGCCTGCGGCTCGTACATCTCCTCGACGACGCGCAGGTAGAGCTCGTTCGGGTTGGGCAGGTTCTTGATCTCGCGGAGCGCCTGCTCCTGGCCGGCGGACTCCAGCACGAAGGTGCCGTAGTTGAGCGCGCGACCGGTCGGGGTCTGCTCGTACTTCATGTCGGTGACCCGGACCAGCGGCATCATCGCCACCTTGCGGGTGACGATGCCGTTGACCACCATGACCCGCTTGTTGGTCAGGATGAACCGGTCATACCACCAGTCGGCGATCTTCCACGCCACCCAGCCCATCACCGCGAACCACAGCAGCACGGCGATGGTGGTCAGCACGCCGACGTCCTGGCCGGCGAGGAAGCCGGAGAGGTAGCCGAGCACGAAGGTCGCCGCGACGCCGATCAACAGCGGGTTGGTGAGGTGGATCCAGTGTCGCTTCCACTCACCCCGGTAGCGCTCGGTGGGGAAGAGGTAGCGAGCCACCAGCGAACTGGGCTCGTCCTCCAGTGGCAGCACCCGCCGGGGGGTCGAGCCGGTCGCGTCGGCGCGCAACCCGGCCAGCTCGTCCTCGGAGATCTGCGGCGGCTGGTAGCTGGCCTCCGGATCACGGACCCACCCCCGACCGGAACGACCCTGGCCGGCATAGCCGGGCCCGTCGCCATAGCCGACGTCGTCCGAAAGGGACGGACCGTCGGACAGGCCGGGACCGGCCCCGTAGCCCGGGCCGTCATCAGGCCCGATCCGCGGGATCGGCTCGGTGTCGCGCTCGCGGCGCTCCCGGTCAGGGTCGTCCGGGTCGAAGGGTGGTCCGGAGGGGCTGCCCATCGGCGGCTAGGCGACGAGGCTGGTGAAGAAGTCGCCAAACCCCTGGGCGATATCCATGATCCCGCCGCCGAGCGACTTGAACACGTCCGCCGCAGAGTTTGGCCGGTAGGCGACGAAGAAGATCAAGAATGCGATTCCGGCCCAGGTGAGGACCTTCTTGACCATGGCGGGCCATCCTCTCGCGCGGCGCCGGGTCCCATTACCGCAGCGGCACCCAGAGTATCAGTGTGGTGTCGTACAGTGAATATCTGCGTCCGTTCTCCGTCAATCCGGAAGAGTTGTCAAGCTCTACCGGGTAGATACGGGGACGGTGCGCCGTACACGAGCTCGGGCGGAGTCCACTCGGTCAGGTCGTGTAGCACGACGTCTTCCGCGAGCAGGTGACCCGCACTCGCCGGCCAGGCTATCGCATGGAGCCACATTCCCCGAGCTTCGCCGGCGTACGCGCTTCGATCCGTTGGTGAATTCACCAACCACAGTGGAGTAGGGTGCCCGCCGACCTTGATCTTCGCCTGTCCGACATGGTCAGGGTGACCCGACCCCGGGTCGGTCAGCGCGTCCACCAACTCCGGTCCCGGATCCGGGCCGGCCAGACCGGCGAGCCTGGTGCCCAGGCCGACACCGGGTTCCTCGGCCACGAAGACCAGATCGGCCGGGCCGCCACCGAGCGGGGCCGGGCCTGCGCAGGCCACCACTGTCGCCCGTACGCCCGTCCGGTCGTCCCCGGCGTACGCCACACCGGTGAGTGTCCAACCGGGCGGCAGCGGCCACGGGCACCACAACGGTGTCACCGGCGGATCGCCGGTCGCGGTGATCCGTTCCACAACGCTCGCCACGATGTCCGCTCCGATGTGCTCCGGCACGTGCAGCGGCGGCACCGGGCCGCAGCGCACACACCTCGAGTCGGTGTTCATCAGATCCGGCGCCCGTACCGGGCCCCCGCATCTCGGACAACTCACCGCGACACTCACATCCCCACCGTCTCCCCGGAGCGGCGGCACGTCAAGCCGGAACGTCCGATTCGGCACCGTACGTGGGTCAGTCCGGCGGCGTACCGGCGTGCGCACGGATCCAGGCGTGCATGGCGATTCCGCTGGCCACGCCCGCGTTGATCGACCTCGTCGAGCCGTACTGGGCGATGGAGTAGAGCTGGTCGCAGGCGGCGCGGGCCGGCGCGGAGAGGCCGGGCCCCTCCTGGCCGAACAGCAGCACGCAGTCCCGCGGCAGGGTGCCGGTCTCCAGCGGACGCGACCCGGGCAGGTTGTCGATGCCGAACACCGGCAGCTGCCGCTCGGCCGCCCAGGCGACGAACTCCTCGATCGTCTCGTGGTGCCGTACGTGCTGGTACCGATCGGTCACCATCGCGCCGCGCCGGTTCCACCGTCGCCGTCCGACGATGTGCACCTCGGCGGCGTTGAACGCGTTGGCGTTGCGCACCACAGTGCCGATGTTGAAATCGTGCTGCCAGTTCTCGATCGCGACGTGGAAGCCGTGCCGGTGCCGGTCCAGGTCGGCCACGATCGCCTCGTGCCGCCAGTAGCGGTAGCGGTCGACGACGTTGCGCCGGTCCCCCTCCGCCAGCAGTTGCGGGTCGTAACGGGGGTCGTCCGGTGGGTCCCCCGGCCAGGGGCCCACGCCCACCTCAAGCTGGTCGTCGGTCACGGTCATCAGAGGGTACGGACCGCGTCGGCACCGGCCGCGACGACCTGCCGGTCAGCCCAGGTCGAGGCCCGCACCGAGCCGGTCCAGGAAGCGCCGATCCGCCGGGCTGGCCGGTGGGTCCACCCGGCGCGCGCCGGCGCCGGGCACCGCGCGACAGACCCGGGCCGCGACCGACTGCACCCACTGGCGGTACGCGGCCGAGTCGGCGGGGTCGGCCCGCCGCCGGAGGACCCGGCTCGCCGCCCGGCAGGCGGCCAGCAGGTCCACCAGGTCGGTGAGCCGCTCGGCGGGTTGCGGGGTGCCGTCGTGGCGGGCGTAGATCGTGGCGACCACCGCGCGGACCAGGTCGCTGTCGGAGGCTCGGCCCGCAGCCACGGCATCCAGGCCGGCCAGGCTGGCCAACACTCCACGCTCCGTCCGGCCAGGACCGGGCGCCGCGGCGGCCACGAGAACCCGACCGGGCAGGCTGGTGAGCAGATCCCACTCGGCGGCGGAGTAGACAGCTGTGGTCAAGGGTGCGGCTCGGCGGCCGGCAGAGGACGGCTCTCCCGCTACGGAGTGGCTCATCGGAACCTCCGGCGTCAGCATATGCCCCGAGACGGGAACAGGGCCCCTTCCCCAGCAGACCCGCGGTGAGGAAGGGGCCCCGTGTTCGTCGACGGTCGAGCCCGCCGCGACGGTCAGCGCGGCTCGGGGAAGCTCGGCCGCTCCGGATCCACGCCGTCGGGCACCGCGGCGGCCGCGTACTCCCGCTTGGGGACCATGACCTTGCGCCGGAAGACGCAGACCATCGTGCCGTCCTGGTTGTAGCCGCGGGTTTCCACCGACACGACGCCCCGGTCGGGTTTCGAGCCGGACTCACGCTTGTCCAGCACCGTGGTCTCGCCGTAGATGGTGTCGCCGTGGAAGGTCGGCGCGACGTGCCGCAGCGACTCGACCTCCAGGTTGGCGATCGCCTTGCCACTCACGTCGGGCACCGACATGCCGAGCAGCAGCGAATAGATGTAGTTGCCGACCACGACGTTGCGCTTGAACTGGCTGGCCGTCGCGGCGTAGTGCGCGTCCATGTGCAGCGGGTGGTGGTTCATGGTGAGCAGGCAGAAGAGGTGGTCGTCGTACTCGGTGACGGTCTTGCCCGGCCAGTGCCGGTAGACCGCGCCGACCTCGAACTCCTCGTAGTAGCGACCGAACTGCATGCTGGTCCCTTCGACGGGCGGCGATGGAGTTCGGCACAGCATGCCTTACCGATGGTTAAGGCGACCGGCGGGGCGCGACGGCGGCGGAAATGTCACACCGGTCACTTGCCTGGGGGGAGACGCAATGAGCGGCGGGGCCCTCCCCGGCACCCGCCGCCCACGCTCTGATGTGAGGAATTCTGCCCTACGCCTGCGTAGGTTCAACAGAGACCCCGGTCACATTTATCTTTTTGTAACACTACTGTCCGTGACGAAGCGGAGGTTGATCAGCGATCTCCGCAGGCCGGATACCTCCTCGTCAAGGCCCAAGTTACCGATTCGTAGTGCTCAATCGCGTGGATCTCCCTGGAAACGCTCCCATTACGGCAGGTCACGCAAGTGCGTCATGCACTTGCGATCCGCAGGTCGGGTGTGAACAGATGCGCGTCGATGACCTGCGGCACCCCCCGGCAGCCCCGAGCACGTTTCGTGCCCCATCGCCCGGGAATTCGATACGGTCAGCCCTGGTTCTACGGGACGTAGATAAACCGCGGTGATCGGAGAGTGCAATGGCAACCGTTGAGCTGACCTCGACGAACTTCGACGAGGTGACCGGCAACGACGGCATCGTCCTGGTCGACTTCTGGGCCGACTGGTGTGGTCCGTGCAAGCGGTTCGCCCCGGTCTACGAGCGCTCCTCGGAGAAGCACCAGAACATCGTCTTCGGCAAGGTCGACACGGAGGCTCAGCAGGAGCTGGGCGCCAAGTTCGACATCCGCTCGATCCCGACGATCATGGCGATCCGTGACGGCGTCATCGTCTTCGCCCAGCCGGGCGCCCTTCCCGAGTCCGCGCTGGAGAACCTGATCGAGCAGGTCGAGGCGCTGGACATGGACGACGTTCGCAAGCAGCTGGCCGAGCACAACCACTGAGTCGTCCCGACGACGACACACGAGGCCGGGCCCGATGCGGGCCCGGCCTTCGTCGTACCCCCACCAACTTCCGCATGATCACCTGCCTGGTCAGGCCGAACTGGCCGTCGGAGGGACCCGAGGCCGTCGGTACATCCCGTATCGTCACGACCCGATGGAGAACCTGACCACCCGCGGGCGCGTGACCCGGCTGGGCGCGACCGCACTGGGTCTCGTCCTGCTCGTCGTCGGCACCTTCTGGGGCAGCGACGACGACTTCCCGTTCGGCCCGTTCCGGATGTACTCCACCTCCAACCCGCCGAACGCACCCGCACCCGACACCCGCGTCGAGGGGGTGAACAGCTCCGGGACGGTGATCGACCTCGACCAGAACGCGACAGGCATCCGCCGCGCCGAGATCGAGGGCCAGCAGGCCCGATACGCCGCCGACCCGACGCTGCTCACCGAGGTCGCCGACGCGTACGCCGAACGCCACCCGGACGCTCCCGCGCTGGTCGAGGTCCGCATCGTCATCCGCTGGCACGGCATCCGCGCCGGCCGGCCGACCGGGCAGCACACCGACCAGACCATCGTCCGCTGGCAGGCCACCCGATGAACCGCTGGCTGACCGAGGCCGTACCCCGGGGCCGGGTGGCCGCGTTCCGCACCCTGATCTACCTGTTCGTCGCCGCCGACCTGGTGATCTTCACCCCCTGGGTACGCACCCGGGTCAGCGTGCCCGGCGACCTGTACCGACCACTCCTGATCGGCCGCCTGCTCCCACTCCCGACGCCAACCGAGACGCTGGTGACGGTGATCTTCTGGGCGCTGCTGCTGCTCGCCCTCCTCGCCGCCACCGGACGGGCGCCCCGGCTGCTCGGCTGGGCGGTGTGCGCGCTGTACCTGGAATGGATGATCATCGCGATGAGCTACGGGAAGGTCGACCACGACCGGTTCGGGCTGCTCGTCGCACTGGCCGTGCTGCCCACCGCCGGTCGCGCCCGACACGGCGACACCACCCGCACCGAGGCCGGCGGCTGGGCCCTGCGCGTCACCCAGATCGCGGTCATCTGCACGTACTTCCTGGCCGCCTTCGCCAAGCTGCGCTTCGGCGGTCTGGACTGGCTGACCGGCTCGGTCCTGGCCCGCGCGATCATCCGGCGCGGCACCGACCTGGCGGACCTCATCGCCCAGGTGCCGCACCTGCTGATCGTCGCCCAGTTCGGCATCGTGGCGTTCGAGCTGTTGAGCCCGGTGGTCTTCCTGCTGCCACCCCGCTGGCGACTCGCCATGGTCGGCTTCTTCTACTCGTTCCACGCGGTCACCATCGCGACCATCACGATCTCGTTCGCGCCGCACCTGGCCGCGATGACCAGCTTCCTACCCCTGGAGCGGGTACGCCCGCTGGTCTGGGCCCGCCGGCTCATCGGCCGCGGCCCCTCCGAGGCGGCGACGACGGACACCCCGGAACCGCGCCCGACCGACGTCGGCCCGGTGCCGGCCGACCAGGATCCGGTGGCCGCCGGCGCGAAGCGGACGCTCGACGATCAGGCGCCGGTGGTCGGGCGGCCGGCCGGCCCGTAGAGCCGTTCCCGGGCCTCCTGCGGCAGGGAGCAGGCAGCCGTGCCACCGGGAAGCCGGTGCCGGTTGCGCGCCACCCAGCGGTACAACGGCCAGGCCGCAACACGCACCGGAGGAATCCGCAGGCCGGCGCCGGCGACCCGCCAGAGCGGACCACTCGCGGCGAGAAGCGTCGCGATGGCGTCCGGACCGGCCGCGCGCGAGCCGTCCGCGCCGACCCACTGCACGGCCTCCTCGCACTCGGCCACGCTGAGGCCGAGCGCGTCCAGGTCGGCGAACTGCCAGGGCACCACCCGGGCCGCGGTGGGGATGCGACGCTCGATGAACTCCGCACAGCTCGTGCAGAACGCGCAGTCCCCGTCGTAGACGAAGGTCGACGTCTCCATGAGTCCATCCTCCCCTCTCCGACCATCCGAACGCCCACCGGTGTACGGCGGGTCACTTGCGCTTGCCTCGTACACGTGTTCGAATAATGGCCATGCGCTGGGACAACCTCACCGCTCCCCCGGTCGAGGGAGACCCCGAGCGGGCAGCGCCAGCGACGCCACCCCTGCCGCTGGCGCTGCCCGGCGCCGTCGCCCGCACCTTCGACACCCCCGAGTTCGCCGGAATGACCTTCTACGAGGTGCAGGCCAAGTCCATCCTCAACCGGGTGCCCGGGCAGTCCCGCGTCCCGTTCGAGTGGACGATCAACCCGTACCGAGGCTGTTCTCATGCCTGTGTTTACTGTTTCGCGAGAAATACTCACACTTATCTCGATCTCGATGCCGGCGCGGACTTCGACCGGAAGGTGATCGTCAAGGTCAACGCCGGTGAGCTGGTCCGGCGGGAGCTGGCCGCGCCGCGCTGGCGGGGCGCGCACGTGGCGATGGGGACCAACGTGGACTGCTACCAGCGCGCCGAGGGTCGTTACCGGCTGATGCCGCAGATCATCGGCGCCCTGCGTGACTTCGCCAACCCGTTCTCGATCCTCACCAAGGGCACGCTGATCCTGCGCGACCTGCCGCTGCTGCGCGAGGCCGCCGAGGTGACCGCGGTGGGCATCTCCTTCTCGGTGGGGTTCGTCGACGAGCACCTCTGGCGCAGCGTCGAGCCGGGCACACCACACCCACGCCGCCGGCTGGACGCCGTCCGGGCACTCGCCGACGCCGGCTTCTCCGTCGGTGTGCTCATGGCCCCGATCCTGCCCGGCCTCAGCGACAGCGACGAGTCGATCGACGCCACCGTCTCGGCGATCGCCGCCGCCGGTGCGACGAGCGTGACCGCCCTGCCCCTACACCTGCGTCCCGGTGCCCGGGAGTGGTACGCGCACTGGCTCGCCCGCGAGCACCCGCACCTCGTGCCCCGCTACCGCGAGCTCTACCGGGCCGGCGCGTACTCCCCGCAGGCGTACCAGCGGGAGTTGACCGCGCGGGTGCGGATCGCCGCCCGTCGGCACGGGCTGCACCGCGGGGAGCGGGGCGACAACCGCAGCCTGCCAGAGTCTCCGCCACCGGCGGCCGAGCAGCTGACGCTGCTCTAGTCGGAGCTACAGTCGGCGGGTGCGTACCGCTCAGCAGATCCTCGCCGACTCCGCCGTGATCGCCGTCGTGGGCGCGTCGCGCGACCCGTTCAAGGCCGCGCACGGCGTGCCGTTGCAGATGCAGCAGTACGGCTGGCGCATCATCCCGGTCAACCCCACCGTCGACGAACTGTTCGGGGAACGGGCCTACAAGACCCTCGCCGACATTCCGCACCCCGTCGACCTGGTGGACGTGTTCCGACCGGCGGCCGACGCCGTGCAGGTGGTCCGGGACGCGGCGGCGATCGGCGCCCCCGCTGTCTGGCTCCAACTGGGCATCGTCTCGGCCGAGGCGCGGCGGATCGCCGAGGAGGCCGGCATGGACTACGTCGAAGATCGCTGCCTCATCGTCGAACGCGCCGCCGCCAACCTGACCCGCCTGACCTAACCCGACCCACCTCCCCACCCTCGCGATCTTGCACTTACTGTCCCGACGTAACCGGCATAAGGGTTTATCGGGCAACCGAAAGTGCAAGATCGCGGGGGCCGGGGGTGGGTTAGAGCTTGTATTCTTTCAGGAGACCTCGGGAGATGATGGTCTTCTGGATCTCCGAGGTGCCCTCGCCGATGAGCAGGAACGGGGCTTCCCGCATCAGCCGCTCGATCTCGTACTCCTTGGAGTAGCCGTAGCCGCCGTGGATGCGGAACGCCTCCTGGACGACCTCGGCGCAGTATTCCGAGGCGAGCAGCTTGGCCATCCCGGCCTCGACGTCGTTGCGCTGGCCGGCGTCCTTGAGCCGGGCGGCGTTGACCATGAGGGCGTGCGAAGCCTCGATCTTCGTGCCCATCTCGGCGAGCTTGAAGGCGATCGCCTGGTGCTTGGCGAGGGGCTGGCCGAAGGTCTTGCGCTGCTGGGCGTAGCTCACCGCCAGTTCGAAGGCGCGGATGGAGATGCCGCAGGCGCGGGCGGCCACGTTGACCCGGCCCACCTCGATGCCGTCCATCATCTGGTAGAAGCCGCGACCCACCTGGTCGGCGCCACCGAGGATCGCGGAGTCGGGCACTGTCACGCCGTCGAGCACCATCTCGGTGGTCTCGACGCCCTTGTAACCCATCTTCTCGATCTTGCCGGGGATGGTGAGGCCGGGCGCGGTCTCGCCGAAGCCCGGCTCCTTCTCCAGCAGGAAGGTGCTCATGTTGCCGTAGACGGACTCGGCGCCGGTGTCGGTCTTGACCAGGGTGGCGACCACCGAGGAGTACGCCCCGTTGGTGAGCCACATCTTCTGCCCGTTGAGCACGTAGCTGTCGCCGTCGCGGACGGCCCGGGACTTGATCGCGGAGACGTCGGAGCCGGTCTCGGGCTCGGACATGGAAAACGCGCCGCGTACCTCGCCGGTGGCCATTCGCGGGAGCAGCCGGGCCTTCTGCTCGGTGGAGCCGTGCTGAGAGATCAGGTACGCCACGATGAAGTGGGTGTTGACGATGCCAGAGATCGACATCCAGCCTCGGGACAGCTGCTCCACCACCAGCGCGTAGGTGAGCAGTGATTCGCCGAGGCCGCCGTACTCCTCGTCGATGGTGAGGCCGAACAGCCCCATCTCGCGCATGCCGTCGAGGATGTCGGTGGGGTACTCGTCGGCGTGCTCCAACCGCTGCGCGTGCGGGATGATCTCCTTGTCGGCGAAGTCCCGAACGGTCTCCAGGATCGACTGTTGCACATCGGTCAGGCCGGGCGTCTGGGCGAGTCGGGCCATCTCAGCCTCCGGGGATCCGCGCACTACTCATGGGTAACTGAACGCTGGGTCAGTATCGGCCCCTCGGGTCGACGAGGCCAAGGTGACCAGTCCACACAACCGCTGTGAAAAGGTTCACCGCTGCGGGTAGCGTCCGGCAAGAGGGACTTTTCCGGCACCGGCAGGAGGAGGACAGCTGTGAGCTACCCGCCGCCGTCGGGACCGCCCGAGGACGAGCCGCCGCCGTCACCCTACGAGCCACCGAAGGACCAGTCGCCGTACGCGCCACCGCCGGCCGGCCAGCCGCCGTACGCGCCGCAGCCGGACCAGCCGGCGTACGAGCTGCCAGCGGAACGCTCACCGTACGGGCCATCGGCGGGCGAACCGCCGCCGTACGGCCACCAGGGGCCGCAGCAGTCGGCGCACTGGAGCCAGCAACCGCCGTACCCCCCGCAGGGCCCCTACGGCCAGTACGGCCCCCCGCCGGGCGGGCCGGGTCGGGGCACCAACGTGTTGGCGATCCTGTCGCTGGTGTTCGCCTTCGTCTTCCCGCCGGCCGGCGCCGTCCTCGGCCACGTGGCCAAGCGGCAGATCCGCACCAGCGGCGAGGAGGGCGACCAGCTCGCGACCTGGGGGCTGATCCTGGGCTACGTCTTCACCGGGCTCACCGTGCTGGCCTGCTGTGGCTGGCTGGCGCTGGTGGCCTTCAGCAACAACGGCGACAGCGGCGGCTACTGACGAACGGGCCGACGTGGCCCGTCGCGGTCAGCGGAAGCGGGCCTCGCGGACGCTGTTGCCGCCGTCCACCACCAGCATCTGCCCGGTGATGTACGAGGCGGCCGGCGAGCAGAGGAAGCTGATCGCCGCGGCGACCTCGTCCGGCGTGCCCGGTCGCCCCACCGGGGTGCCCAACCCCTGCTTGATCTCGGCCATGGTGGACGCCGCGGTGTAGATGGTGCCGGGCGCCACCGCGTTGACTGTCACCCCGTCGGCGATCATCTCCATGGCCAGCGCCCGGGTCAGCCCGACGACCCCCGCCTTCGCCGCGGCGTACGCGGCTTCGGTGGGCAGGGCGTTGACCGGGCCTGCCGTGGCCGACAGGTTGACGATCCGACCCCAACCCCGCTCGGCCATCCCCCCGATGAACGCCCGGCTGCAGAGGAACGCTGTGGAGAGGTTGCGGTCGATCTCACCGCGCCACTCGTCGTAGGTCAGCTGGGCTACCGGCCGCAGCACCCCCTGGCTGGCGCGACTGGCCAGACCGGCGTTGTTGACCAGCACCTCGACGTCGCCCAACTGCTCGGCGACAGCATCGGCCAACGCGCCGACCTCGGACTCGTCGGTCAGGTCGGCGACGAAGCCGGTCACGCCCAGCTCGGTCGCCCGCTCGTGGATGCGTCGGGTGGTGGAGACGATGGCCACCCGCGCGCCCAGGTCGGCGAGTCGCCGGGCAGTGGCGTACCCGATGCCGTCCGGGCTGCCCGCCCCGGTGACCAGGGCGACCCGCCCGTCGAGGCGCATGGTGACCGGGTCGGTGAGCGCGACCGGCTCGTCGGGGCCTGGGCTGCCCGCCGGGGCGGCCGCCCGGGCGCGACGGGCCGCGCCCGGGCGGCTGACGTCCCGTCGGGGTCGACTGCCGGAGCGGTCCGCGGCGCGCGCGTCGTATGCCATGTCAGGGATCCTGCCCGTTACGACCGGCCCGAGCAACGCGGCACCCGGAAGCAGGGGCGTCGGGTTTGGGCGGCGCTGGCTACCCTGTCTCCGCACCCCAACCTGACGGAGAGTTCGCATGACCAATCCCCCGCCGCCCGGCAACTGGAGCGACCCCACGTGGTCGGCCCAGCCGTCGAGCCCCGCACCGGATCCGACAGTGGTGGCCGGTCAGCCGGTGCCCGCACAACCTGGCCCGGTCGACCCGTACGCCCCCGCCCCGTACGCCCCGGCCCCCTACGCCCCGGACCCGTACGCCCCGGTCGACCCGTACGCCGGCGCGAAGCAGCCAGCGACCCAGCCGATGCCCGGATACGCCCCGCCCGGTTACCCGCCGCAGTACCCCGGCTACGGCTATCCGCAGCCGCCGAAGACCAACGGGCTGGCCATCGCGGCGTTCGTGCTGGCCCTTATCGGTTTCACATCCTGCATCACCGCGCCGATCGGCGCGATCCTCGGACACGTGGCGCAGAAGCAGATCCGGCTCAGCGGCGAGGGCGGTGCGGGGATGGCGAAGGCCGCCATCATCGTCGGCTGGATTCTCACCGGGTTCCTGGTGTTGGTGATCGCCATCTACGCCGCCGCGATCATCTACGCGATCGCGACGAGCGACAACAGCAGCAGTAGCTACTGACCGGCGGGCGGGCCGGCGTACCGCCGATTGTCGGGCCGGACCGACAGCCGGCGGTGGTCGTCCCGGCCCGGCCGGTCACTGCGCCGGTGGGGTGAACGACGAGGTACGGCTCATCCCGGCGGCCCGGCCCTTGGCGGCGACCACCAGCGCCATCTTGCGGGACGCCTCGTCGATCATCTCGTCGCCGAGCATCACGGCGCCGAGCCGGCCGCCGGCCTCGGAGGTGTAGTGCTCGTACGCGTCGAGGATCAGCTCGGCGTGGTCGTAGTCGGCCTGCGCCGGCTGGTAGACCTCGTTGGCGGCGTCGATCTGGCCCGGGTGCAGCACCCACTTGCCGTCGAAGCCCAGCGCGGCCGAGCGCTTGGCCACCTCGCGGAACGCGTCGACGTCGCGGATCTGTAGGAAGGGGCCGTCGATGGCCTGCTTGTCGTGCATGCGCGCGGCCATCAGGATCCGCATCAGGATGTAGTGGTACGGGTCGCCCGGGTAGTCCGGGATCAGGCCGCCGACCACCATCGACTTCATGTTGATCGACGCCATGAAGTCGGCCGGGCCGAAGATGATGGTCTCCACGCGCGGTGAGGCGGCGGCGATCGCGTCCACGTTGACCAGACCGGCGGCGTTCTCGATCTGCGCCTCGATGCCGATCCGACCGACCTCCAGGCCGATCGTCTTCTCGATCTGGGTGAGCGTCAGGTCCAGCCACTGCACCTGGGCCGCGGTCTGCACCTTCGGCAGCATGATGCAGTCCAGGTTGGCGCCGGCGCCCTCGACGACCTCGATGACGTCCCGGTAGGTCCACGGTGTGGTCAGGTCGTTGACCCGGACCACACGGGTCTTGCCGGCCCAGTCACCCTCGTTGAGGGCGGCCACGATGTTCTTGCGCGCATCCGGCTTGGCCAGTGGGGCGACGGCGTCCTCCAGGTCGAGGAAGACCTGGTCGGCCGGGAGCCCCTGGGCCTTGCCGAGCATCTTCACGCTGGAACCCGGCACGGCGAGGCAGGACCTGCGAGGGCGACCGACTGCGGCCATGGATGCGCTCCTTCCAGCGTCCGGCGGGCATGCCGACGCCACCTGACGACAGATCCGAGACCTTAACGATCCCAAAGGGCGTTGTGACGCCACGGTAACCTCGCGCCATGACCGGGGTGAATGGACCTGTGGAAGATGTCACTGGGCGTCGACTGGTGGTGGTGACCGGGGCCAGCTCCGGCATCGGGCTGGCCGCCGCCGTGCACCTGGCCTGCCGGGGCGACCAGGTGGTGCTGGTCGGGCGGGACCCGGCCCGCCTCCAGGCCGCGGCCGAACGGGTACGGGAGAACTCCGGTGAACGTCCGGAGCTGTTCCGGGCCGACTTCGCGGTCCTCGACGACGTACGCCGGTTGGCCGAGCAGCTCCGGTCCGCGTACGACCGGATCGACGTGCTCGCCAACAATGCCGGCGCGATCGCGCTGCAACCACTGAGCACCGTCGACGGTTTCGAGATGTCGATCCAGGCCAACCACCTGGCCCCGTTCCTGCTGACCAACCTGCTCGCCGACCGGGTGGGCCGGGTCGTGGTGACCGCCTCCGGCGCGCACCGCTTCGGCGCACTCGACCCGGACGACCTGAACAAGCCGCTGCGTGGCTACCGGCCGATGGGCGCGTACGGCACCAGCAAGCAGGCGAACGTCCTGTTCACCGCCGAGGCCGCCCGGCGCTGGCCGGACGTTGCCGCGTACAGCTTCCACCCCGGGGTGGTCCGTACCCGGTTCGCCAACGACAGCAAACTGGTCGCGTTCGGCATGCGGTTCATGCCGTTCCGCAGCCCGGAGAAGGGCGCCGAGACCTTGGTGTGGTTGGCCAACCAGGAGCGTTCCCGGCTGATCAACGGGGGTTACTACGTCGACCGTCGGCCCCGTCGGCCGTTCCGGAAGGCGGCTGATCCGCAGCTCGCCGCCCGGCTGTGGGCGGCGAGCGCCAAGGCGGTCGGTCTCGATGACTGAGCGGGACGGTGTGCTGACACTCGTCGCGATCGTCGAGTTCGCCGTCGGGGCCGAGGCCGCCGGGCAGCGCTACGAGGACGCCGTGCTGGCCCTGCTCGAACGGCACGGCGGCCGGTTGGAGCGGCGACTGCGCGGCACCGACGGGCAGGCCGAGGTGCACGTGATCCGTTTCGACGGGCGGGCCGGCTACGAGTCGTTCCTCGTCGACCCGGACCGGGCGGCCCTGCGTACCGCCCTCGGCGAACGCGCGCCGACGACCCGGGTCATCGAGGTGCACCAGAGCTAGGGCACGGTCCGGGTGCGCGGGCGGCGACGCCAACCGCTCCAGCGGCGCAACCACGCCAGCACGGGCACCGCGACCAGGACCGCCAGGACGAACCCCACCGCGAGCGCCCAGAACGGCAGCGGCCCGTAATCGGGGCGACCGGATTCGCGTACCGCCCCGTCGATCGCCAGGTCGGCAGCGACCGACAGATCGGTAACGCCGGCCGGGGTGCGGAAGAGCACCTCCGGCGCGGGTGCGCCTCGGCGCAGCGTCACGACTTCCACCGCCTCGGTTCCGGGCTCGTGGAACGGCCCCCAGGCCACGTCATGGTCGTCCGGGCGGTCCACCGCCACCGGACCCGGCACGCCGACCAAGGCGACGGCCTCGTCCGCCGAGCGCCAGCCGAGCAGTTGCACGAACGTGCGGGAGGGCAGCGGGGGGAACGCCGCACCGGCCAACGGCGAACCGTCGACGGTGGACCGCAACGCCAGCGTCCAGGTGCGCCGGAAGGACGGCACCGGACAATCGGCGCAGGTGGACCGGTCCAGGACCGCCACCGTTCGACCGTCCGGCAGCCAGGACCCGGCCCCGGCGAGCCGGCCGCCGGCGAGCGGCAACTTCCGGTACGGCTCGGCGACCCGCTCGGCGCCCGCGTCGGCCACCCGGATGAGCCAGACCTCGTCGCGGACCTCGAGGGCCAACTCCCCGCCGTCGGGCGAGAGCGCGGCCGTGCGTCCGGGCGGAACCCAGGCCGTGCCGACCCGCACCCGCAGCACGTCCGCCCCGCGTTCCCGGTCGTAGACACCGACGTACGGAGTGCCGTAGCTGTTGGGCGGGGTGAACGTCGTGTCGTCCTCGGCGTAGACGAGACGCTTCCCGTTCGGCGCGAAGGCGAGCGGGTAGCCGCCCGTGCGATGCGGGGTGAGCTTCCCGGTCCGCAGGTCGAGCAGTGTCGTACCGATCGAGGCGTACCGGCCGTCCGGGGACAGCATCGCCTCGAAGCCCGCGACGGCCGAACCGGCGTCCAGCACCCGGTAGCGGTCGGCGTCCGCGGCGAGCACACCCATCCGGGTCTCGAACCAATCGGTGCGCACGGCCGGACCGCCGAAGAGCATCGCCGCCGAGCCAGGTGCCGAGGCCCGCACCGAGGCGGTTCGCAGCGGCGGGTCGACGAGTCGGGTGGGCAGGCCGGGGGCGTCGTGCCGCGGGCCGGCGGGGATCGGCAGGGCGACCGGGTGCAGCGCGTACCCGGTGCCCAGGAGCAGGACCAGGACGGCGAGCGCGCCGGCGACGGCGGCCCGGCGACGGCGGTGCCGGGTCCGCGCCGCGTCGAAGAACCCCTCCGGTACGCGCGCGGGCGGCACGTCGTCGGCGAGGCGCCGCAGCGCTTCGGAGAGCCGGGCGGTCACCGGGCCACCTCCTGCGGGTCACGGCCGACAAGTTCGGCCAGTTCGGGGGCGAGGACGCGGAGTCGGCCGAGGGCGTGACGGGTCTGACTCTTCACGGTGCCGACCCGGCAGCCGAGCAGTTCCGCCGTCTCCGTCTCGGTGCGGTCCTCGTAGTAGCGCAACACGAGGACCGCGCGCTGCCGCACGGTCAGCCGGGCCAACGCCGCCGACAGCACCAGCCGCAGATCGTGGTCGTCACCCGGACCGGACCGTTCCGGCAGCGCCACGCCCAGCCGCTCCGCCGGGCGAGCCCGCCGCCAGCGCCACCAGCTGGCGGCCTGGGTAAAGAGCACCCGACGCAGATAGGCGGGCGGGTCCTCGATCCGCTCCCAGCGCACCGCGACACGAGCCAGCGCCACCTGGACCAGATCCTCCGCATGGTGCCGGTCACCGGTCAGCAGGTACGCGAACCGGGTCAGCCCGGCGGTCTCGGCCCGGACGAAATCGGCGAAGCCGTCCCGGGCGCGGTCCTCAGTCGTCAACGGATCGCCCTCCTCAACCGGACAGACGCCGGGCGGGCTCGCCGCGGAGGGAACCAGTGTCCATGTTCCTCACGTCGTGTCAGCACCGTGCCGGGCGATCAGTCGGCCAGCGGGGTCGGGTCGGCCGGCAGGGCGGTGGGTTCGCTCCGCCGGCCGCCCAGCACCACCACCGCCACGCCGGCCAGCAGCAACGCCATGCCGAGCAGCGCGTACGGGCGGGGCAGCTGACCCAGCCAGGCCCAGCCGAGCAGGGCCGCGCCGGGCGCCTCCAGCAGGATCAGCACGCTCACAGTGGTAGCGGGGATCTTCCGCAGGGCGTAGTTGAACATCGAGTGCCCGAGCAGTTGAGCGCCGGCCACCAGGGCCAGGATGGCCAGCCAGGTACGCCCGTCGAAGCCGGTCAGCCGTACGCCGCCGACCAGGCACAGTGCCAGCAGGATCAGCGCGCAGATCCCGTAGCAGATGGTGGTGTAGGTGGTGGTGCTGATGCTGACCCGGGCCCGTTCCCCGAAGGCGGTGTAGACGGCGGCGAACATGGCGCCGATCAGCGCCAGCACGTCACCGAGGACGGCCCGGCCGGAGACCCCCACGTCCACCCCGGTGGCGACCGCCGCGCCGCCGACCGCCACCGCGATGCCGATCCACACCACCCGGGGCAGCGGACGCCCCTGGGCCCGGGCGATCAGCCCCTGCCAGACCGGCTGGGTGGCGACCAGGGCGGTGGACGTGGCGACCGAGGTGAGCTGGGCGCTCGGCACCCAGGTTGCGAAGTGCCCGGCCAGTGCGACCCCGGACAGAACGCAGAACAGGCCCTCCCGCCGGCCGGCGACCACTGTCAGTCTGCGGAACTCGGCGCGGCGTCGGGCCAGCGCGAAGGGGCTCAGCACCGCCACCGCGAGCAGGTTGCGCCAGAACGCGATCGCCAGCGCGGGGGCGGCGGCGTACGCGATCAGCGGCGCGGACGACGACACGGCGACCACTGCCAGCCCGACCGCGCCGGTGGTCAGCGGGTCCAGGGACGGCCGGGGTGAAGGTGGGGGCACGGGACGTAATCCTCACACGTATGACGGTCAGCACGGAGGGTCATCACTCCGTTACGATCACGCGGGTTCGCGCCGACGACCCTCGACCGCCCGGAGGCGCTCCCCTCATGCCCAGCTACCAGGCGGTGCTGTTCGACTTCTTCGGCACCCTGACCCGTTCGGTACAACGCGGTGTCGCGCACGTCGGCACCGCCGAACTGCTCGGGTGTCCCACCGAGATCTTGACCGAGGTGCTGAACCGCACCTACTACGAGCGGGCCAGCGGCCGGCTCGGCGACGCGGAGGCGACCCTGCGCTGGGTGTGCGCACAGGCCGGCGTACACCCCAGCGACCAGGCGGTACGGGCGGCGGTGGCGTCCCGGCACCGGGCGGTCCGCGCCGACACCTGGCTACGGGCCGACGCGGTGCCGGTGCTGGCGGCCCTGCGCCAGCGCGGCCTGCGCACCGGCGTGATCAGCGACTGTACGCACGAACTGCCGGCCTTCCTTCCGCAGCTCGCGGTCGCTCCCCTGCTCGACGTACGGGTCTTCTCGGTGCAGGTCGGGCGGTGCAAACCGGATCCGACGCTCTACCTGACTGCCTGCCACCGGCTCGGGCTCGCGCCGGGCGACTGCCTCTACGTCGGTGACGGCGGCAGCCAGGAGTTGACCGGCGCCGAGCGGGCCGGGATGACCGCCGTCCGGCTCGCCGCACCGGATCTGGCCACGCACATGGTCTTCAACGCCGACCAGGACTGGCGCGGCCCCACGCTCGGCACCCTGGACGAGGTGCTCGCCCTCGTCGACGCCGACGCCGCGGTGGCAGGCGTCGGCGGGCGAGCCGGCTGATCAACCGATCAGCGTCGGCGGACCCGGTGCAGCCGGAACGGCTTGCGGGTGGCCCGGACCGCGGGAGTCGCCCGGGGTGGCTCGGCCTGCGCGTCGGCCGGCAACTCGGCCCCGGCCAGCGGCGCGCCGGCCGGGGCGAGCCGGTTCACCGCGCATCCGTCGGCGGCCCAACGGGCCACCAGGTCGGCGGTCGGACCCGGCGCGTTGAGGCGCTTCGCCGCCACCAGCGGCGCGGTGACGTCCCACGCCTCGGTGCCCGGCTGCAACCGGCTCACCCGGGCCGGCCAGGTGACGATCCGACCGCCGTGGTCGCCGCGCAGGGTGACCTGGGCCTCGGTCGCGTCGGCCAGACCCGGTGCGGCCTGCTCGCCCGGCCCGCTGACCACCAGCAGCGCGCCCTCCAGGGGGGCGCACCAGAGCGCGAGCGCCGGCCCGCCGGCAACGCTGACCCAGGCCACGGCGGCCTTCTTCATCGCCTCGTCGACCAGTGGGGTGCCCTCGGGGGCGTCCTCGTCCGTCACACCCGCATCCTCCCGCATCCGCGCCTCCGCTCAGCCCACGAACGGCGGCACGGCGATCTCGCCGCGGGCCACCGGCACCACCTGGCCGGCGACCGTCGCGCCGACCGCCACCCCGTTCGCCGCGGTGACCGTGCAGGCCAACGCGGACGGACGGTTCATCTCCACGCCCTGACGGACCGCGTACTCCGACCGCCCCTCGCCGGGCAGCAGACCGCTCGCCACCAGCCAGACACCGAGGCCGAGCGCCGCCGAACCGGTCGCCGGGTCCTCCGGAACGCCGATCCCCGGCACGAAGACCCGGGCGTGCGCGGTTTGCGCGGCCTCGTCCCAGGAGAAGACGCTGACGTGCGACACCCCGTACCGCTGCGCCGCCGCCGGGTCCACCCGGGCGCGGGCCACCGACTCCGGCCGCACCGGCAGGTACGGGAACTCCAGCCCGCAGCCGGCGACCCGTGGGGCGGGCCCGATGTGGTCGTCGGCGACCAACCCGGCGATCTCCAGCAACGGCTCCGGGTCCAGTTCCGGCCCGAGGGTCGGGGCGCCGCCGGTCAGCGTCGCCCCGGACGCGGTCACCTCGATCGGCAGCACACCGGCCCGGCACTCCTGGGTGACCTGCCCCACACCGAACATCCCCCGCCGGCAGGCGGTGACCGCCGCGCCGACGCTGGGGTGCCCGGCGAACGGCAACTCCTCCACCGGAGTGAAGATCCTGGCCCGGTAGGTGACGCCGGCCTGGGTCGGAGGCAGCACGAACACCGTCTCGGACAGGTTGAACTCCAACGCGAGCGCCTGCATCTGCTCGGTGGCCAGCGCCTCCGCGCCGAACACCACTGCCAGCGGGTTGCCGGCGAAGGGGCGGTCGGTGAAGACGTCCACGATCTCGTAGGCCAAGGTCGACATGTTGATAAACACTAGGCGCTTAGGCTGGTGCCCGTGAGTACGCCGACCCGGGTCTACATCGCCCGTCTCGCCGGAGTCGCCGTCTTCGATCCGAACGGCGATCAGGTGGGGCGGGTTCGTGACGCCGTGGCACGGCTGCGGGCGACGAAGCGTCCACCGGAGGTGGTGGGCCTCGTCGCCGAGATGCCGATGCGTCGTCGGATCTTCCTGTCCATCAACCGGATCACCTCCATCGACGCGGACGCCGTCGTGCTCGGCTCCGGCACCCTCAACCTGCGCCGGTTCGAGAAACGCCAGAACGAGCTGCTGGTGCTCCAGGAGCTGCTCGACCGGCGGGTGCAACTCGACCCGGGCGGTCAGCCCGGCGCGGTCGTTGACGTCGCGATGGAGTGCACCCGGGGTGGCGAGTGGTCGCTGACCCGTGTCGCCGTACGCGAGCAGACCGGTCGGCTCAGCCGCCGCGGCCACCTGCACCAGGTCGAGTGGGACCGGGTGCGCGGGCTCAGCGGCATCGCCGACAACCGGGGTACGGCGAACCTGCTCGCCGTTCTGGAGGACATGCGCCCCGCCGACCTGGCCAACGCGTTGCAGGATCTGCCCGACGCGCGACGCAACGAGGTAGCGGCCGCGCTGGACGACGAGCGACTGGCCGACGTGCTCAGCGAGCTGCCGGAGCACGACCAGGTGGAGATCCTCGCCGCCCTCGACCGGGAGCGGGCGGCCGACGTCCTGGAGGAGATGGACCCGGACGACGCGGCGGACCTGCTCAACGAACTGCCCCCACCCGAGCAGGACGTGCTGCTGGACCTGATGGAGCCGGACGAGGCCGACCCGGTACGCCAACTGCTGAAGTACACCCCCGGCACGGCGGGCAGTGTGATGACCTCGGAGCCGGTCATCCTGCCGCCGGACGCCACAGTCGCCGAGGCGCTGGCCCGGATCCGGGAGCCGCAGCTCTCGCCCGCCGTCGCCGCGCAGGTCTTCGTGACCCGGGCGCCGCAGAACACGCCGACCGGCCGCTACCTGGGCATGGTGCACTTCCAGGCGCTGCTGCGCGAACCCCCTGCCGACCTGCTGGGCAAGGTGGTGGTCAACGACATCGACCCGCTGCGCCCCACCACGCCGCTGCCGGAGATCACCCGCCGGATGGCCACCTACGACCTGGTCGCCATGCCGGTGATCGACCGCAACAACCGGCTGGTCGGCGCCGTCACTGTCGACGACGTGCTGGACCATTCGCTGCCCCGGGACTGGCGCGACCGCGACGCCCTGGCCGCCCCGGGCACCACCGACCCTGCGCTGGACGGCGCAGATGGCTGACCAGCGTCGGACGGAGCGTCTCGACCAGCCACGCGAGCCCCGGGGCGTCAAGCTGCCCCGGTTCGACGCGGAGGCGTTCGGTCGGTGGTCCGAGGGCATCGCCCGGGGCATGGGCACCGCGAACTTCATCGTCGTCATGACGGTGGTGATCGCGATCTGGTTCGTCTGGAACACCCTGGCCCCGGCGGACCTGCGCTTCGACCCGTACACCTTCACGTTCCTGACCCTGGTGCTCTCGTTGCAGGCCAGCTACGCGGCCCCGCTGATCCTGCTGGCCCAGAACCGGCAGGCCGACCGGGACCGGGTTGCCCTGGAGGAGGACCGGCGGCGGGCCACCGCGCAGAAGGCGGACACCGAGTACCTGGCCCGGGAGATCGCCGCCCTGCGGATCGCTCTGGGTGAGGTCGCCACCCGCGACTTCCTCCGCTCCGAGCTGGCCCGGCTGGCCGAAGAACTGGACGAGGTGGGGCAACGCCGGCAGCGACTGGAGCGCCGCCAGCAGGAGAAGGACAGCCGGCAGGAGCGGCGCGGCCAGCGGCCGACCGACGGCGTCGGCCTGGAAGAACCCCGCGACGACCTGGATGGCGACTTCACCCGGGACGCCCGGCCGGACGGCACCGGCCCGCGCGGTCAGAGAGCTGACTGACGGCTCATCGATTGGCTCACACCGCCCCGGGCAGCGGCGGCAACGGATGCCCCGCGACGTAGCATTGCGGGCATGTCAGCACCCGTGAGCACCGTCGAGGACGCGATCCAGGCCGCCCTGGCCACCGTCAACGACCCGGAGATCCGCCGGCCCATCACCGAGCTGGGCATGGTCCGCTCCGCCACGATCGGTGCCAGTGGTGTCGTCCGCGTCGAGCTGCTGCTCACCGTCGCCGGCTGCCCGCTGAAGGACAAGCTGCGTAACGACATCACCGCCGCCGTCGCCGCGGTGCCCGGCGTCACCGGCGTGGAGATCGACTTCGGGGTGATGACCCCCGAGCAGCGGCAGTCGTTGCAGTCGCAGCTGCGCGGTGGCGGCGGCGCCACCGAGGAGCCCGTCATCCCGTTCGCGCAGCCCGGCTCACGCACCCGCGTGTACGCGGTGGCCAGCGGCAAGGGTGGCGTCGGCAAGTCCAGCGTCACTGTCAACCTGGCGGCGGCGCTCGCCGCCCGTGGGCTCTCCGTCGGGGTCGTCGACGCCGACATCTACGGCCACTCGGTGCCCCGAATGCTCGGCACCGAGGCCCGGCCCACCCGGGTCGAAGACATGATCATGCCGCCGCAGTCGCACGGCGTGAAGGTGATCTCCATCGGCATGTTCACCTCCGGCAACGCCGCAGTCGTGTGGCGTGGCCCGATGCTGCACCGGGCATTGCAGCAGTTCCTGGCCGACGTCTACTGGGGCGACCTGGACGTGCTCCTGCTCGACCTGCCGCCGGGCACTGGTGACGTGGCCATCTCGCTGGCCCAGTTGCTGCCCAACTCAGAGATCCTGATCGTCACCACCCCGCAGACCGCCGCCGCCGAGGTCGCGGAGCGGGCCGGGTCGATCGCCCTGCAGACCCACCAGCGGGTGGTCGGCGTCATCGAGAACATGTCCTGGCTGGAGCTGCCGGACGGCTCCCGGATGGAGATCTTCGGCGCCGGCGGTGGTGAGGCGGTTGCCGAGTCGCTGAGCCGGACCATCGGTGCGCAGGTGCCGCTGCTCGGTCAGATCCCACTGGACACCCGGGTCCGCGAGGCCGGCGACGCCGGCAACCCGATCGTGCTGGCCGAGCCAAACTCCCCGGCCGCGCAGGCGCTCGGCACGATCGCCGACCGGCTCGCCCTGCGCCGCGACTCACTGCTCGGCAAGCCGCTCGGTCTCAAGCCCGCTGGCCGCTGACCACCGCGAACCACCGTCAGCCCGTCGGCCACTGTTGGCCGGCGGGCTGAGTCACGTCGGTGGCTGGTCCAGCCAGGCCGCCGCGACGTGGCCGGCATGGTCAACTCGGGTTTCAGGAAGTCGGCCGCTCGAACGGCGTGGGACACCGCGACCTCCGGGAACCGGAGTCGATCAAGCCGGCGCCGGGCCCAGGCGGGCGATCCGGCCGAGTCCGGGCAGGGCGGGACTGGCCGCTCGCGGGCACCAGCCGGTCGGGGTGCGGGTCGGTCAGGTGGCGTCGTCGTAGCTGGCGCGGGGGGCCGGCGCCAAGGGGCTGCTGGTGGCCGTGCCGGACCGGGCCTCCTTCGACCGCAGGTCGGCGGCGTTGGCCACGTCCTTCAGGTCGTTGTGCACACCGCTGACGTCCGCGCGCAGGTTGTCGTAGACACCCTGCAACGGCTTGCGGATCGCCGCCTCGTCCTCCTCGCTGAGGAGGTGCTTGCGGATGAACGCCTTCGGGTGCAGGTCTTCCAGCTGGATGTCGGTGCCCAGCTCGCGGCTCAGGTCGCCGGTGGCGTTGCGGGCCATGTTGCGCAGGTTGCGCACCAACCGCAGGCCGTCGGTGATCACGGCGGGGAGCCGGTCGCCGAAGATCAGCAGCGCCAAAAGCAGCAGCGCACCGATCTCCCACCAGTTCAGGTTGTCGAGCATCCCGCGGGCCTCCTCTCGGCGTCAGCAGCAAGACTACGCACGCCGAACGGCTTTCGGGCAAGGGGTGCGCCGCTGTTCACTTCGCGTCCGCGGCGAGAGTTACCGAGGTGTTCTGCCGGGTGGAGCCCCGCCGATACTCGACTGTCACGACCGAGCCCGGCGCGTACTTGCGGACCAACGCGGTCAGATCCGTCGGCTCGGTCATCGGCCGACCATTGATCTTGAGGATCACGTCGCCGACCTTCAGCCCGGCGCCGTCCGCGGGGCCGGACGGCTCCACCTCGGCCAACCGCAGGCCACCCCCGACGACCCCGGTCGGGCCGTCCGCCCGGGCGCCGATCACCGTACGCCGGGCCTTGCCGGTGCCGATGATGTCCTGGGTCACCCGCTTGGCCTGGTTGATCGGGATGGCGAAGGCGAGCCCGATGTTGCCCGCCTCGTGCCCCTCGGCTACGAGTGACTTGATTGTGGAGTTCACTCCGACCACCCGACCGGCGCCGTCGACCAGTGGGCCGCCCGAGTTGCCGTGGTTGACCGCGGCGTCGGTCTGGATGGCGGCGTAGTAACGCACCGGGCCGCCCGGCTCACCGGCCTGCATCGTCCGGTCCAGCGCACTCACGATGCCGGCGGTGACCGTGTTGGCCAGCGACAACGGCGAGCCGATGGCGAGCACCGGGTCGCCGACCGCCAGCGCGTCGGAGTCGCCGAACTCCACAGGTCGCAACCCGGGACGACTCACCTTGATCACCGCGATGTCCGACTCCGCGTCCTGACCCACGATGGTCGCCGGCGCGGTGCTGCCGTCGTTGAAGACCACCGAGGCCTTGCCGGTGCCGCCGGCCACCACATGGTCATTGGTGATCACATGGCCGTCGGCGGTGGCGATGAACCCGGAGCCCTCACTGGTCCCACCGAGGCTGCTCACCCGGACGGTGACCACGCTGGGCAGGACCCGTTCGGCGACGCCCGCCAGCGACTCCGGTTTGCGCTGCGCCAGCGCCGGCACCTCCGCGGGCGCACCACCGAGGACCGCCGCACCAGCGCCACCGCGGACCGCGAACGCGTAGCCCAGCGCACCGCCGAGGGTGCCGGCCAGCAGCGCGGTGATCACGGGAATGAGCAACAGGTGGCGCAGTGTCGGACGGCCCGGCGCATCGGGGTCGGTGACCGGCTCGGGCTCGGTGCCGGGTGCCACCACCCCGGGCACCACCACCGCGGTCGGGGCCGCCGGGTCGCGCCAGGGGTCGGCGAGCGCGTCCGACCACCAGGCCGACGCGTCGGCCGAGGTGGGCCCGCCCGCAGCCGGCACCGGCCAACTCGGTGCCGGCCCGCCAGAAGACGCCGGCCAACTCGGTGCCGGCCCGCCAGAAGACGCCGGCCAACTCGGTGTCTGTCCGCCGGGAGGCGCCGGCCAGCCCGGTGTCGGTCCGCTGCCTGGCGAGGCGAGGGGTGCGGGGTCAGACCCCGGCATGGTCGGCGGCCCCACCGACGGGGCTCCTGCCCCGGGCGGTCGCGCCGGAGCCGGAGTCTCACCGCCCCGGCGCCAGTCCCAGCCGTCGGTCACGTCGGTGCCTCCCAGTCCGTCCCCGGATCCCGCGCCGCGTCGCCCGGCCACGGGCCGGTCTGGTCGCGGCTGACGGGATACCGCCTCCAGGATTGCACGGATGGACGCGGTGCAGTCAGCGGTTGCCCCGGTGATCGCTTCCGGCGGAGGCGCGGCTGCGCCCCACGACGGTCGCCTCTACGCTCACAGTGCCAACCCGCCCCCGCACCACGCACCGCCCCCGGAGGTGCCCCATCGCCACGGTCGCCGGTTCCGGCAGTTCGACGACACAGGCCCAGCATTTCGCCGAGTCGTACGTCACCGAGGATCTCGTTCTGCGTACCGCCCGCAGCCTGGCCCGGGAGGTGGGCCTCGACGCGGTCACCCCCGGCGCGGGGGCGGCGCTGCGGCTGCTGGCCGCCGCCGGCAGTGCCCGTGCGGTGGTGGAGATCGGCACAGGCACCGGGGTCAGCGGCGTCTGGTTGCTGCGCGGCATGCGCGCCGACGGCGTACTCACCACCATCGACGTGGAGGTGGAGCACCAGCGGATCGCCCGGCGGATCTTCGCCGAGGCGGGTTTCGCGGCCGGGCGCACCCGGATCATCACCGGTCGGGCGCTCGACGTGCTGCCCCGGCTCGCCGACGGTGCGTACGACCTGGTCTTCGTGGACGCGGAGGCGACCGGCTTCCATGCCTGTGTGGAGGCGGCACTGCGGCTGTTGCGCCCGGGGGGCGTGCTGGCGCTCAACGGCGTGCTGGCCAATGACCGGATCGGTGACCCGTCCGCCCGGGACGCGGAGACGGTGACGGTTCGCGAGACGATCAAGGCGGTCCGGGAGTCGGAGCACTGGATTCCCGCGCTGCTTCCGGTCGGGCACGGGCTGCTCGCCGCGGTGAAGTGCTGATCCGAGCCCGGAACGGGTCAGAGCCCCGGTCGCCCCGAGGCTCTGAAACGCGCCCTAGTTGACGTCGGCGAGCCAGCGCAGCAACGAGCGGACGCCCCAGCCGGTGGCGCCGCGGCTGACCTCGGCCTGGTCGCCGTCGGCCCAGGACGGGGCGGACATGTCCAGGTGCAGCCAGCGGTCCCGTAGGTCGCCGGTGAACTCGCGCAGGTAGAGCGCTGCCAGCACCGAGCCGGCACCCTGCGTCGGTGCGCTGTAGAGGTCGGCGATCTCGCTGCCGAGGTACTCGACGTAGTCGGTGTGCAGCGGCATCCGCCACGCCGACTCGCCGGCCGCCTCGGCCGCTGCCAGCACGCCGGCGGCCAGTTCGTCGTTCTCGCTGTACAGGGCGGCGGTGCGCTTGCCCAGCGCCACCGAGTTCGCGCCGGTGAGCGTGGCCAGGTCGAGCAGCAGGTCCGGCTCGAGCTGCTGCACCGCGTACGCCAGCGCGTCGGCGAGGACCAGCCGACCCTCGGCGTCGGAGTTGGTCGTCTCGCTGGTCGTACCGCCGTAGTGCCGGATGACGTCGCCGGGGCGGAACGCCGAGCCGCTGACCATGTTCTCGGCCAGCGGGGCCAACGTGGTGATCCGGACCGGCAGCCGCAGCGCGGCGGCGCCCAGGGTGGCGGCGACGACAGCGGCCGCGCCGGCCATGTCCTTGCGCATCAGCTTCATCGACGCCACCGGCTTGATCGAGATGCCGCCGGTGTCGAAGGTGATGCCCTTGCCGATCAGCACCACGTGGGTGCGCGCGTTGGCGGGGTGCCAGTCCAGTTCGACGAGCCGGGGTCCGCTGGCGGAGCCACCGCCCACGGCGAGGATCCCGCCGAAGCCCTCGGTGGCGAGTTCGGCCGGGCCACGGACCCGCAGCCGCAGGTCCGGAAGGTCGGCTGCGGCGGAGGCCACCTGGTCGGCGAACCACTGCGGGGTCTTCACCGAGGAGGGGGTGTTGGTCAGGTCCCGGGCGAGGTGGGTCATCGCGGCCGTGGTGCGGGCCGTGGCGACGATGTCCTCGTACCCGGTCGGGTCGTGGAGCAGCAGGTCGACGTCGGTGAGCGACGGTCGGTCGCCGGCCTCGGTGAGTCGGAACCGGTACGGGGCGAGCAGCAGCCCCTCGGTCAGTCCGCGAACCGCGGCCGAGGTGACCTCGGCCGGCAGCGCGATGGTGATATGCGTCTCAGCCGAAGCTGAGCGGGCCAGGGCCGCGCCTGCCGTCCGCCAGGCCGCCTCGCCGCCGTCACCGATGCCGAGCAGCAGCAGCCTGCCGGGGGTACGCCCGGGGCGCAACTGGGTGTGGATCTCGCCGGCTCGGCCCGTCAGTCGGGCGGCTGACGCCAGCGCTGCCGCCTCGTCGGCCGTGCCGTCCGGGCTCGCCACGGCGGTCGACACGGGCTCGGCCGAGGTGTCACCTTCCGCCGTCGAATCGGCGGGGCGGACGGGCAGGACGAGGACGTCGAGCCGGTCGGGCTCGGCGATCAGACGGATGGCGAGCACGCGGAACCGCACCTCCAGGAAAGTGTCGCGGGCCGGCGGCGAAGCCACCTGCCCACAGCGTTGAAGACCCTGAGCCACCGGTGGTTCCGGTGGCTCAGGGCCTGAAGAACGTTCCGGGCGGCGCGAGCCGCCCGGAGCACTCCTTACTCAGCCGGCCGCTGCCTTCAGTGCGTCACCGAGCGCGTTGGCCTCGTCGGGAGTCATCTCGACGACGAGCCGGCCACCGCCCTCCAGCGGGACCCGCATGACGATGCCCCGCCCCTCCTTGGTGACTTCCAGCGGACCGTCGCCCGTCCGCGGCTTCATCGCCGCCATGTTGTCTCCCCTCAGACCTACACCAGGGTCGGTGGGTTGCCCCACAGCCACTTCGTCACGACCACCCGCAACGGTCACGGGGGTGTCAACAACGATTTTCCCTGATGAACACCGCCGGACCCAAACCGGAGCAGCATTGATGTAACAGCATCTAGCTTATCTTGAGAAGGCCTGTCACAATGTGCGGTCATGCAGGCACGGTCGGCACTCTTCGACCTGTACGGCGACCACCTCCGTCCGAGGGGTGGCCGGGCACCGGTTGCTGCCCTGGTCAAGCTACTGGCGCCGCTGGGAATCGCACCGCCGGCAGTTCGCACCGCCGTCTCCCGGATGGTGCGTCAGGGCTGGCTCGAACCCCTCCGGTTGGTCTCCGGACCGGGATATTCGATCACACCGAAAGCTGCCCGCCGACTCGACGAGGCAGCGGCCCGGATCTACCGGACCGGCCGGGTCACCTGGGACGGCCGGTTCGATTTGCTGGTGTTGGAGGCTCCGGGCTCCCGGCGGGACCGCCAGCGGCTCGCCGCCAACCTGAGCTTCCTCGGCTACGGGACGCTCGACGAGCAGACCTGGGTCGCCACCCGCCCCGCCGAGGACGTCGACCTGCTCCTCGCCGAGACCGGCATCCGGTTCGAGCGGTTCACCGCCTCGCACTTCTCCGGCACCCCCGGCGCGATGGGCGTGGTCCGACGCGCCTGGAACCTGGCCGAGATCGGCCGCGCCTACGAGCGGTTCGTCGCGGACCAACGTCCGCTGCTCGCCGCGGTCACAGTGCGCAGCAGCGACGAGGAGGCGTACGCGACGCGGTTCCGCCTCGTGCACGCGTGGCGTACGTTCCTCTTCCAAGATCCGCAGCTGCCCCCGGCGCTGCTGCCCGAGCGGTGGCCTGGCACCGCCGCGGCCAGTTTCTTCGACCGGCACGCAGCCCGCCTGCGTCCGGCCGCCGACCGGTACGTCGAACAGTGCCTCGACGCCGGCAACCGCATCGTCCGACAGAAGGGTCGTTAGACACGTGACCGAGCCGCTGCTGGTCGACCGGACCGATGCCGTCGTCACCCTCACACTGAACCGGCCGAACGCGATGAACGCGCTCGACGTGGCGCTCAAGGAGGCGCTGCGGGACGCCCTCGCGGAGCTGGAGACCGACAGGTCCTGCCGCGCGGTCGTCCTGGCCGGGGCCGGCGGCTCGTTCAGCGCCGGTCAGGACCTGCGCGAGCACGTGGCCACCCTGGAAAACTCCGCCAGTGACCCGCTGGGCACCGTGCGGGCGCACTACAACCCGATCGCCGCCCGGCTCGCCAACCTGCCCAAGCCGGTGATCGCCGCGGTCCGTGGAATGGCCGCCGGGGCGGGCGCGTCGCTGGCGTTCCTGGCCGACATCCGCATCGGCGGCCCGACCACCAGTTTCCTGATGGCCTTCGCCAAGGTCGGTCTCGCCGCCGACACCGGCGCTTCCTGGACGCTGCCCCGACTGGTCGGCCACGCCAAGGCGGTGGAGCTGCTGCTGCTGGCCGAGCCGGTCCGCGCCGAGGAGGCATGCCGGTTGGGCCTGCTCAACCGGTTGACGGACGACGACGAGCAGGTGTTGCCCGTCGCCCAGGAGTTGGCCGCCCGCCTCGCCGCCGGCCCGACCGTCGCGTACGGGGCGATCAAGCGACAGCTCTCCATCGCCGACGCCGGCACCCTCGCCGACGCCCTCGCCGCCGAGGCGCAGGCCCAGTCGATCTGCGGTGCCACCGCCGACCACCGGGCGGCCACCCTCGCCTTCGTCGGCAAGCAGAAACCGGTCTTCGAGGGACGCTGAACGCGATCCGGACGCCGCCCTTACCGTCCTCGAACACGGGCCGCCTAGCGTCGGCCGGTATGAGCGATCGTGAAGCGGTGGCACACCTGCTGCGCCGGGCCACCTTTGGGCCGACCGCCGACGAGGTGGACGCGGCCGAGCGGGCCGGGCCGGCGGCGACACTGGACCGGCTGCTCAAGCCGCCCGCCACGGACCGGGGTGCGGCGGCAACGCCCGTCCCGACGCTGCCCCCCGACCCGTACGCCGGGCTGACCAAGGACTCCACCCGCGAGCAGCGGCAGCAGGCCAATGCGGAGCGCCGCAAGCAACTCCAGCAGGTCACCGAGTGGTGGCTGGACCGGATGGTGGCCGCCGAGGACGGGCTGACCGAGAAGTTGCTCTTCTTCTGGCACGGGCACTGGGCCACCAGCGCGCAGAAGGTCAAGTCGGCGCGGCTGATGGTGGGCCAGCTGGAGACGCTGCGCCGGCACGGTCGTGGGCCGCTGGGCCCGCTGGTCGCCGCGATGGTGCGCGACCCCGCCCTGATCGTCTGGCTGGACGGGCAGAAGAACACCCGCAAGGCGCCGAACGAGAATCTGGCCCGCGAGCTGATGGAGTTGTTCACCCTCGGCATCGGCGCCTACAGCGAGGCCGACGTGAAGGCCGGCGCGCGGGCCCTGACCGGCTGGGTGGTCGACCGGCGTACCGGCGCGGTCCGCTTCGAGACCAAGCGGCACGACCCTGGCGAGAAGAGCATCCTCGGGCAGAGCGGCCGGTTCGACGCCGAGGCGTACGCCGGTCTGCTCGCGGCCCAACCGGCGGCGGCGACCTTCGTGGCCGGCCGGCTCTGGTTCCGCTACGCCGGCACCGAGACCCCGGCGCCGGATGGCCTGGCCGGTGCCGACACCACGGCGACAGTGCGCGCGCTCTTCTCCGCACCGGCCTTCGCGCAGACCCGGGGCACGCTGGTGAAGCAGCCGGTGGAGTGGCTCGTCGGTGCGCTGCGGCAGCTCGGCATCCGACCGTCCGCGCTGCCCGAGCAGCAACGCAAACAACTGCTCGCCGGTCTGAACGCGCTCGACCAGGTGCCGTTGCGCCCACCGAGCGTGGGCGGTTGGCCGGCCGGGGCCGCCTGGCTGACCACCTCGTCGTTGCAGGCCCGGCTGCGGACGGCCGGGGTGCTCGCCGCCGCCACGGCACCGGCGGTGCTGGCCCGGCTGACCGCCGCGCCCACCGCCGGCCGGCCGGACGCGCTGGCCCGACTGCTGGTGGTCGACGGCTGGGGCGCACGCACCCGGGCGGCTCTCACCCCGCTGGCCGGTGAGCCCCGCAAGCTGCTGGCCGCCGGCCTGGTCAGCCCCGAATACACAGTCAGCTGAGCGGAGGAGTCGACATGGACACAGTGACCCGACGCAGGTTCCTGCTCACCAGTGGGGTGGTCGGCGCGGGCGCGCTGGCCGCCGGGGCCGGCGCGTACAGCCTGCGGGACCTGCTGGACACCAGCGGGGACCGCGACCCGCAGTCCCACACGCTGGTGCTGGTGACCCTCTACGGCGGCAATGACGGGCTCAACACGGTCATCCCGTACGGCGACCCGGCCTACCGGGCGGCGCGCCCGGAGCTGGCGTACCCGGACGGGGAGGTGCGGCGGTTGGACGACGACTTCGGCCTCAACCCAGCGCTGGCCGGCCTGCACCAGCGCTGGTCCAGCGGTGGGCTGGCGATCGTGCGCGGAGTCGGCTACCCGAAGCCGGACCGTAGCCACTTCCGGTCGATGGACATCTGGCACACCGCGCAACCGGACCGGCCCGGCACCACCGGCTGGCTCGGGCGGTGGCTGGACCGCGCCGGTGGCGACCCCCGGCTGGCCGTCTCCTTCGAGCCGGCCCTGCCGCCGCTGCTGGCCGGGGCGCAGAGCGCCGGTGCGGCCGTGCCGGTGACCGACCGGAAGGCCGCCAAGGGGTTGCCCGCGGCGACGCTCACCGCGTTCGCCGCCGCCGAGGCGGGCGAGTCGGCGGCCCGGGGTCGCGCCGCCGCCTGCTTCGCCGACCTACGGTCGGTGGACGAGATGATCCGCCAGGTACGCGACTCCGCCGACCCGGACACGGCGGACCCGGACGGCGAGCAGGCCCCTGCGACGGCCACCGGCGGGGCCCGCACCCCGCTGGACGCGCAGCTCGACCTTGTCGCGCAGTGCGTCGAGGCGGGAGTGTCCACCCGGGTCTTCTCGGTGTCGCTGGGCGGCTTCGACACGCACGCCGATGAGAAGCAGTTGCAGGCAGTGCTCCTGGGTCAGCTGGACCGGGCGTTGACCGGGTTCGCCGACCGGATGAGTCGCACCGAGGCGGGCCGGAAGGTGGTGGTGGCGGTCTACTCCGAGTTCGGCCGCCGGGTACGGGCCAACGCCTCGGACGGCACCGACCACGGCACCGCCTCGGACGTGCTGCTGCTCGGCGCGGGCGTGCGGGGCGGCTGGCACGGGGCACCACCGAGCCTCACCGACCTCGACGACGGCGACCTGAAATACACCACCGACTTCCGGGACGTCTACGCCACGCTGCTGGAGCGGGTGCTGGACACCGACCCGGGCCCGGTCCTCGCCGACTGGCGGGGACGAGTGGACAAGCTCTTCTAGTCGTCCTCTTCCGGGTCCTGGTTGGCCTGCTCGCCCAGCACGAACGCCTGCATGGCCAGCTCGTCGCCGGCCGGCGAGACGAAGGCGGGCAGCTCACGCGGGCCCAGCTCCTGCACATAGGACCAGAACAGCCGAACCGCCTCGGCCGGCGTGGCGGCCTCGATCGGCAGGTCGAGGCTGACCAGCCAGGTGCGCCGCGCCGGGGGCGGGCCGAGCTGGTCGGCCAGCGCCCGGAAGGCCGCCGGCTCCACCGCGGTGACCGGCCCGTCGAGCGTCAGCAGGTCGGCCGGCACCGGCTCGTCGAAGGCCCGTCGGGTGTACGCGACGACGAGCGTGCCCGGCTCGACCGGGGACTGCGGGTCGTCCGGGTCTTCGCGGTGGCGTCGACCCGGCGCGGTGACCCGGCCGAGGGCCACCAGCCGTGGCGGCGCGTCGACCAGCACGGCCACCTGGTCCCCCGGCCCTGGCCGCGAAACGTCGGTCAGCCCGGTCAGCTCCAGCGTGTCGTGGTGCACGAGCCGCTCGGCCTCGTACCGTTCGGCGGGCAGCAGCACCGCCCAGGTGCCCACCCCGTCGGCGTTGCCGGCCGCACCGGCCCGGTGCGCGGTCTCGGTCGTCATGCCTGCCATCTCATCACGCCGTCGGTGGGAGGGTGACGTGACAGCCGACGATGTGATCGTCGACCATCCCGGTGGCTTGCATCAGCGCGTACGCGGTGGTCGGGCCGACGAACCGGAAGCCGCGCTTCTTGAGAGCCTTGGCCATCGCCGTCGACTCCGGTGTGATCGGCGCCAGCTCGGCGAACGAGGCGGGGCGAGCTGGCCGGGGCTCCGGCGCGAAGGACCAGAGCAGCGTGGACAGGCCCTCCGGCAGCTCCAGTGCGGCGCGGGCGTTGGCGATCGCCGCCTCGATCTTGGCCCGGTTGCGGACGATGCCGGCGTCGGCGAGCAGCCGGGTCACGTCGGCGTCGTCGTAGCTGGCGACGGTCGGGATGTGGAACTCGTCGAAGGCCAGCCGGAACGCCGGACGCTTGCGCAGGATTGTCAGCCAGGACAACCCCGACTGGAACGCCTCCAGCGTCATCCGCTCGTAGAGCGCGTCGTCGCCGCGCAGCGGCCGCCCCCACTCGGTGTCGTGGTAGATGGCGTAGTCGGGGGTGCTCGACCCCCAGGCGCAGCGAGCCAGCCCATCGGCGCCGATCACCAGGTCAGTCACCTCGTACACGCTAGGGCATCCGTCCGACAGCCCATTGCCACCGGCCGCCCGGCTGCCTATGGTGCTTGTTACCGACCGGTAGGTCAGGGTCCCCCGACGGTGCGCCCCGACCGGTGACGGCGAGCGGAGGCCGCGCGGTGAAGGAATTCCCTGACGTCATCGCCTGGTCGATCCCGGCCTTCGTGCTGCTCATCGTGCTGGAGCGGGTCTCCTACCTGCTGCACCGCGACGACGACGAGGTCGGCTACGGCGGTGCCGACACCGCGACCAGCATGACGATGGGGCTGGGGAGCATCGTCGCCGACCTGCTCTGGAAGGTGCCGATCGCCGCCGCGTACGCGCTGCTCTACGCGCTCACCCCGCTGCGGGTCGCCGAGCTGTGGTGGACCTGGCCGCTGATCCTGCTCGCGCAGGACTTCTGCTACTACTGGTCGCACCGCGGCCACCACGTGATCCGCATCCTCTGGGCCTCGCACGTGGTACACCACTCGTCGCAGCGGTTCAACCTCTCCACAGCGCTGCGCCAGCCGTGGACCGGCCTGACCAGTTGGGTGTTCTACATCCCGCTGATACTGGCCGGCGTCCACCCGGCCGTTGTCGCGTTCTGCGGCTCGGTCAACCTGCTCTACCAGTTCTGGATCCACACCGAGCGGATCGACAAGATGCCGCGCTGGTACGAGGCGGTGTTCAACACCCCGTCGCACCACCGGGTGCACCACGCGTCGCAGGGCAGCTACCTGGACCGCAACTTCGGCGGCATCCTGATCGTCTGGGACCGGCTCTTCAGGTCGTTCGCGCCGGAACGGGAGCGTTGCGTGTACGGCCTGACCAAGAACGTCGGCAGCTACAACCCGGTCCGGGTGGCCTTCCACGAGTACGCCTCGATCGCCCGGGACCTACGCGCCGCAGTGACCTGGCGGCACCGGGTCGGGCATCTCTTCCGCGCGCCCGGCTGGCAGCCGGCACCGGGCTCCCCGGTCAGGGCAGTCGGCCCTGCTCGACCAGACGGGCAAACCTCTTCAGCGCCTGGGTGAGGCCGAGCTTGGAGCCGGGCCAGAGCACAGGCCACGCCAGTCGACCGGCCCGACCGCCCGGCAGGTGGAACCACTCGTGCCAGACGACCTGGGTGCGGTCCCGGCCCAGCTGGGTGCAGCGCAGCACCCCCGGGCCGCGCAGCAGTTGGCCGTGGTGCACGACGCCGATCTCGTACGGCTCGTCGACCCGGACCACCAGCATCTCGTCGCGCAGCGTCGCACGGCCGAGCGCGGTCACCGCCTCGATCCGGCTGCCCTCGCGCCCGTCGCCCTCGACCACCCGCACGCGGGTGAACGGGATCCAGTCGGACTGACGTTCCCAGGCGAGCAGCGCGGCGAACACCCGCTCCGCCGGGGCGTCGACGATCACCGTGGCGGTCACCTCACCGGCACCGGGTCGGGCCGCCTCCCGAAGATCGTCGGCGCCCCCCGGCTCGGTCACGCCGACTCCGACCGAACCACCGCGTCGCGCTGCTCGGTGCCGTCGGCGGAGGCGCCACCGGTCTGCTCACGATCGGCCGACTCGTCGTCGACGGGCGCGGCGGCAGGCGCCACCCCATCGGAATCGGCCGGGGACGAGGTAGCGGTGGGAACCGGGCCGGGGGTCGTCGAGCCGACCGGGGCCGAGCCCGCCTCGCCGGTCAGCGGCGCGTCTGTGCCCGGCTCCACTGCCTTGCCCGGCTCGACCGCCTCGGCCGGCTCCGCCGCCTCGGTGGTGGTCACCTTGCTGGCGGACTGCTCGCGGGCCTGCCGCAGCACGTCCGCATCGTCGGTGCGCCCCTCACGCAAGGCGATGACCTCCGACTCCAGTACGCCGATCAGCTCGGACTTGTAACCAATGTCGTAGGCGGCACGGCGCAACGCCTGATCGACCTGGTCCATCCGGTACCCGCGCAACCCGGTGTCGAAACGGACCGTCCCCACGTCGGATTCGCGCAACGGGCGGGTGCCCGGCAACGCCACGGCCCGCGAATCCGGCGCGGCCGGCACCAGGCCGGGATCACGGCCGCTGACCAGCACCGTCACGCCGAATATCACCGCCGCGACGGTCAACGCCACGACCAGGAGGAGCAGAAGCTGACCCATGTACTGATCGTGGCATGACGGCCGGCCGGGAGCGACCCCGCCACCCGCCTCGATCACGATCGGTGCCGACGCCCGCCCGGAATGGTGGACGAGCGACCGACTAGCGTCGGGACCGGCCGACGCGGCGGCGACGGCGCGAACTTCCAGGAGGCGGGCATGGCCGGGGCGCTTCGGCTGGGTGGGCACACGTTCGCCCCCGGCGAGCTGGTGGTGATGGCGATCATCAACCGCACGCCGGACTCGTTCTTCGACCGGGGGGCCACCTACGCCGCCGACAGCGCCCTGCGCGCTGTGGAACGGGCGGTGGACGAGGGCGCTGCCATCATCGACATCGGCGGGGTCAAGGCCGGGCCCGGCGCGGAGGTGGACGTCGCCGAGGAGATCCGGCGCACGGTGGACACCATCGCCGCCGTCCGAGCCGCGTTTCCGGAGGTGGTGATCTCCATCGACACCTGGCGTGCCGAGGTGGCGACGGAGGCCGTGGCGGCCGGCGCCGACCTCCTCAACGACACCTGGTCGGGCGCCGACCCGGCGTTGGTCCGGGTGGCCGCGCGGACCGGCGCCGGCCTGGTCTGTTCGCACGCCGGCGGGCTGACGCCGCGGACCAGGCCGCACCGGGCCGCCTTCACCGACGTGGTCGCCGACGTGGTCGCGACGGTGACCGGGCTCGCCGAGCGCGCGGTGGCGGCAGGGGTACGCCCCGACGGCATCCTCATCGACCCGGCGCACGACTTCGGCAAGAACACCCGGCACTCGCTGGAGATCACCCGCCGACTGGACGAGCTGACCGGAACCGGCTGGCCGGTGCTGGTGGCACTTTCCAACAAGGACTTCATCGGTGAGACGTTGGGCCTGCCGGTGTCCGAACGGCTGGAGGGGACGCTCGCCGCGACGGCCGTCTCGGCCTGGTTGGGCGCCCGGGTCTTCCGGGCCCACCAGGTCGGCCCGACCCGCCGGGTGCTGGACATGGTGGCCTCGATCCGAGGCGACCACCCGCCGACGGCGACCCGTCGGGGACTCGCCTGACCGGTCGTCGCCGTAACCGACAGCGAACGGCCGGACGGACCGACACGATCGCCGGAGGCCGTGGCGCTCAGGTCCAGCGGAGGATGTTCCTACGCCAGGCGTAGAGGATGCCGAGCGCGAGCACCGCCACGAACACCGCCATCTCCACCACCGTCACCAGACCGAAGCCTGGCCGGTCGAAGACCACCGCCCAGGGGAAGAGGAACACCGCCTCGACCGCGAACAGCACGTACAGGTAGGCGTACACGTAGTAGCGGATCTGCATCTGTGCCCAGTCGGCACCGACCGGGTCGAGCCCACACTCGTAGCTGGCCCGCTTGCCCGGCGGGTCGGCCGGACGCGCCGGGCGTAACACCCGGTTGGCCGAGAACGCCGTAACGAAGAAGAGAACGCTGGCGAGCAGCAGGAGCCCGAGCGTCGCGTACGAGCCCAGGTATCCGGTCACAGTCGGCAGCCTACCGTCCGCCCGGACGGGTCGTCCCAAACACGTTACGGATTTGTTTCCGGATGGGACTAGTGCACAGGGGCAACTGTTACCGAATATTGGACACCCACCCATGTCACCGGAGGACAGATGGCCCGCGTGAAGGCATCGCCCGGTAACCGGGCGGAGGGGCGGCGTTCCACGCCCCTGCTGGCGACCGCGCTCGCGCTCGGCCTACTCACGGCGCTCGCCGTGGGGCCGGCCTGGGCCAGCGCGGCCACGCCGGACGCGGACCCGGTCGCGACCTCGGCCGAGCCGATCAACGAGCCGGGCCCGACCACACCGGCGGAGGAGCCCACCCCGACCGAGGACCCGGGCGGTGAACCGGAGCCGACCGACCCCGCACCAGAGACCAGCGCGCCACCACCGGAGACGACGCCACCGGCGCCGGTGACCACCGCCCCGGAGGTCCCGCCGGTGCCGACCACCAGCGCGCCCGCGCCGGGCGGCACCACCCGACCGCCCAGCCCGGCTCCCCCGGTGCCACCGACGGTGCCCCCGGCCCCGCCGACACCCCCGGCGCCGACGGTCCGCCCGCCCGCGCCGGGTTCGGCGCCGCCGCCGCAGAGCCCGCTGGGCGTGCAGGTCACCACCGGCGACGTCACCCTCACCGAGGCGTACTGGAACACGCCGAGCACGGCCGTCACCCTCCAGGTCACCGTGCACAACACCGGTACCACCACGGAACAGATCCGACTCTCGTACACGCTGCCCGCCGGGCTGACCGACGCCGGCACGAAGGGCTGCGCCGCCGCCGGTGGTGGGACGTACCGCTGTGGGGCCTGGACGGCCGGAGCGGGCGTTCGGTTCAGCACCGTGCTGCGGCTGCGGGTCGCTGGCACGGCGTGGAAGCAGATGCCGCTCAGCGGCTCCGTCCAGGTCATCGCGGACGCGCCGGGAGCGACCGGAGAGGCGACCGACGACCAGGGCTTCGCTGTGCTCTTCCCGCCCGGCCCGCCGGTGCCCGGGATCGCGCTCGCCGCCGACGAGGTGGCCTTCGACATCAGCGGCGGCCCCAGCACCCTCACGCTGCGGCTGGGCAACACCGGCGCGGTGGACGCCGCCGGCCGGGTCGAGGTCGTCCTGCCGGCCGGGGTGACAGTGCCGACCCCACCGCTGGGCTGCGTGGCGGTCGACCCGACCCGTACCCGCTGCGACGCCGGCCTGGTGCTGGCCGGCACGACAGCCGAGGTGCAGCTGCCGGTGGAGGCGACGCCGCAGGCGCAGCGGGAAGCGCCGCTGTCCGGGGCCGTGATCGGTCAACTCGATCCACGCAGCGGCCCGACCCGTCGGGTGCAGATGAGCTTCCGGATCACCGCGGCGGCCGCCCTGGCCACGCCGGTGGTCTCTCCGCCCGCGCCGACCGGCTCGCAGGGCGTACTGCCCGCCGGTGCCACGACCGGCGACGACGGGTTGACCTCGGCGCAGCGCACCGCGGTCATCCTGATCGCGGTCTCCACGCTGCTGGTGGTGTTGGCTCTCACGCTGGCCACGACCTCGCTGCGCCGCCGGTTCGGCGGTCCGCCGCCCGAGGCCGCGCCCAACCCGGCCGACTGATCGACGGACGACCCCGGCGGCGGGTGGCCGGGGTCGTCGGCGCAACCGGTGGTGATCTGAATTACGGCGGGCGGGGTGTAACACCGCAAATGTGGGCGTTTCGCGCCCACATCGGGTCCCAGTCGGCGGACCTCCCGGGATGGTTAGGGCTCCCTTAGACGTAGGCTCTCAGGTGAGGAACGACAGCGGCCGGACCAGCCTGGGGCGGTGCGGTGAAGCGTTGCGTCAAGGAGGTTCCGTGGCCGGGCAAGCCCCGCAGTCGCGAACGAAGGTGGCACAGTGACCAAGCAGATCCGTCAACTCGACCGGGTGGTCATCCGGTTCGCCGGTGACTCCGGCGACGGCATGCAGCTGACCGGCGACCGGTTCACCTCGGAGACGGCGCAGCTCGGCAACGATATCTCCACGCTGCCAAACTTTCCCGCCGAGATCCGGGCTCCCGCCGGCACCCTGCCCGGCGTGTCGAGCTTCCAGGTGCACTTCGCCGACTACGACATCCTCACGCCGGGCGACGCGCCCAACGTGCTGGTGGCGATGAACCCGGCGGCGCTGAAGGCCAACCTGGCCGACCTGCCGCGCGGTGCGGACATCATCGTCAACACCGACGAGTTCACCAAGCGCAACCTCGCCAAGGTCGGCTACCAGGCCAGCCCACTGGACGACGACTCGCTGGCCGGTTACGTCGTGCACCCGGTGGCGCTGACCTCGATGACGGTCGGCGCGCTCGCCGCCCACCAGGTGTCCAAGAAGGACGCCGAGCGGTCGAAGAACATGTTCGCCCTCGGCCTGCTCTCCTGGATGTACTCCCGGCCCTACGAGTCGACGCTGCGCTTCCTGGAGCGCAAGTTCGCGGCCCGTCCGGAGCTGGTCGCCGCTAACGTCGCCGCCTTCAGGGCCGGTTGGAACTTCGGCGAGACCACCGAGGACTTCGCGGTCCGCTACGAGGTCAAGCCGGCCAAGATGAAGCCGGGCACGTACCGCAACATCACCGGCAACGCGGCGCTCTCGCTGGGGTTGGTCGCCGCCGGGGTCCGCTCCGGGCTGCCGGTGTTCCTCGGCGCGTACCCGATCACGCCCGCGTCGGACATCCTGCACGAGCTGAGCAAGCACAAGCGCTTCGGCGTCATCACCGTGCAGGCCGAGGACGAGATCGCCGCCGTCGGCGCCGCGCTCGGCGCCTCCTACGGCGGGTCGCTCGGCGTGACCACCACCAGCGGCCCCGGCGTGGCACTCAAGAGCGAGACCATCTCGCTCGCTGTGGCGCTGGAGCTGCCACTGGTGATCGTGGACGTGCAGCGCGCCGGCCCGTCGACCGGCATGCCGACCAAGACCGAGCAGGCCGACCTCAACATGGCGCTCTACGGTCGGCACGGTGAGGCGCCGGTCGCGGTGATCGCGCCCCGGTCACCGTCGGACTGCTTCTTCGCGGCGCTGGAGGCGGCCCGGATCGCGCTGACCTACCGCACCCCGGTGATCCTGCTGTCCGACAACTACGTCGCCAACGGCTCCGAGCCGTGGCTGCTGCCGGACGTGGAGTCGCTGCCCGACCTGCGGGTCGAGTTCGCCACCAAGCCCAACGGCGAGGACGGCACCACCTTCCTGCCCTACCTGCGTGACCCGGAGACCCTGGCCCGGCCGTGGGCGATCCCGGGCACCGCGGGCCTGGAGCACCGGATCGGCGGTCTGGAGAAGGCCGACAAGACCGGGGACATCTCCTACGACCCGGCCAACCACGACTTCATGGTGCGCACCCGGGCCGCCCGGATCGAGACCATCGGAGTGCCGGACATCGAGGTGGAGGACCCGGACGGCGACGCCCGGGTGCTGGTCCTCGGCTGGGGCTCGACGTACGGGCCGATCGGCGCGGCGTGCCGCGGGGTCCGCCAGCGCGGCCTCTCCATCGCCCAGGCGCACCTGCGGCACCTGGCGCCGATGCCGGCCAACCTCGGTGAGGTGCTCCGCTCGTACGACAAGGTGGTCATCCCGGAGATGAACCTGGGCCAGTTGGCCCACGTCATCCGGGCCCGCTACCTGGTCGACGCGATCAGCTACAACCAGGTCCGCGGCCTTCCGTTCACGGCCGCCGAGCTGGAGACGACGCTGGAAGAGGTGCTGAAGAATGTCTGAGCCCGTCGCCGTCAAGCTCACCGCGAAGGACTTCAAGTCCGACCAGGAGGTGCGCTGGTGCCCCGGCTGCGGTGACTACGCGATCCTGGCAGCCATCCAGCAGTTCATGCCGGAGCTGAACATCCCCCGGGAGCGCACCGTCTTCGTCTCCGGGATCGGCTGCTCGTCCCGCTTCCCGTACTACATGAACACGTACGGAATGCACTCGATCCACGGTCGGGCCCCGGCGATCGCGACCGGCCTGTCGGTGTCCCGGCCGGACCTGTCGGTCTGGGTCGTCACCGGCGACGGCGACGCGCTCTCCATCGGTGGCAACCACCTGATCCACGCGCTGCGGCGCAACGTCAACCTCAAGATCCTGCTGTTCAACAACCGGATCTACGGTCTGACCAAGGGTCAGTATTCTCCGACGTCCGAGGTCGGCAAGATCACCAAGTCGACACCGGCCGGCTCGGCGGACGCCCCGTTCAACCCGCTCTCGCTCGCTCTCGGCGCGGAGGCCAGCTTCGTCGGCCGCACCATCGACTCCGACCGCAAGCACCTCCAGTCGGTGCTGCGGGCCGCCGCGGAGCACGAGGGCTCGGCCTTCGTGGAGATCTACCAGAACTGCAACATCTTCAACGATGGGGCGTTCGAGCAGCTCAAGGACCCGTCCACCCGGGACGACTACCTGATCCGCCTGGAGCACGGGCAGCCGATCACCTTCGGCGCCGACGGGCGGTTCTGCGTGGTGCACCCGCCGGGCGGCTTTGGCCTGGAGGTCCGGGACACCAGCTCGGTCCGCCCGGAGGAGATCGTCGTGCACGACGCGACGGTGGCCGACCCGGCGTACGCCTTCGCGCTGTCCCGGCTGCCCGGCCTGGACCTGCGCAACACTCCGATCGGGGTGTTCCGATCGGTGGACCGACCGTCCTACGACAGCGTGGTGCAGGCTCAGCTCGCGGCCGCCAAGGCGACTGTCACCGAGACCCCCGAGCAGCAGCTCGCCGGCCTGCTGGGCAGCGGCGACACCTGGACGATCGTCTGACGCTCGGAAATGGGACAGGGCCCGCAACCGTTCGGTTGCGGGCCCTTCCCGTTACTGCTGCGGACAGCCTGATCAGAAGACCAGGTTGAAGACTCCCCAGCCGGTGCCGATGACCGCGCCGCTCGAGTCGATCCACTGGCCGTAGCCGTTGGTCGTGTAGAGCCGCATCCGGCCATTGCCGTCGACGCCGAGCATGTCCATCATGTTGTCGCCGCTCCAGTCGCCCGGAACCATGATGTTCTTGAAGCCCTGCCAGCCGCCACCGATCTTGGTGCCGAGCGGGTTGGTCCAGCCGCCCTTGCTGTCGGACTGGTACATCTTCAGGTCGCCGGTCGAGGTACGACCGATCAGCACCTCACGCCCGTCGCCCTTCCAGGCCCCCGGGGTGAGGAACAGGTTGAAACCGTTCCAGCCGTTGCCGATCTTGGTACCCAGCGGGTTCTCCCAGCCACCATTACCGTTGCTGGTGTAGCGGATCAGGTCGCCGTTGGACTTGCGCACCAGAAGGCTCGGCCGGTTGTTGCCCAGCCAGTTGTTCGTCACCATGAGCGCGGTGAAGCCCTGCCACCCGGTGCCGATCTTCTTCGCGCCACCGACGAAGTTGCCCTTGCCATCGGTGTTGTAGATGAACAGCTCACCGTTGGGCTTCATCGCCATGATGGACGGCTTCTTGTCGCCGTTCCAGTTGTAGACGCGGAAGACCCGGCTGTAGATGTTCCAGCCCGCGCCGATTTGCTGAACCCCGTAGAAGCCGCCGTACCCGTCGTTGGAGAAGCCACTGCCGTACCACAACGCCAGGTTGCCGGCGGCGTCGCGGGCGAGCAGGTCGGTGTGACCGTCGCCCGTCCAGTCCGCGTTGACCAGCGACGGACGGGTGAGGTCCGCCTTGATGGAGTTGTTGTAGTAGCTCAACCGCTCGTAGTAGCCGGGCGACGAACCACACGGCGCGAAGCCCCAGTCGGTGATGCCGACCTGGACCCCGTTGACGAGCAGCGGACCGCCGGAGTCACCCCCGCAGGTGTCGCTGCTCGGCGTGGCGTCGGTGCCCGCGCCAGCGCAGATCATCCGGTCGGCGAGGTAGAGCCCCTCGATGTTGCAGTCCTCGTCGGACCGCATCGGAACAGTCGCCTTGCGCAGCCGGCTGTCCGGGTTCTCCTCGTCGGACGCGGTGACGCCGTAGCCCGCGATCTGGGCCTGCGTGCCAGCCACGTACGGAGTCTGGTCACCCTGGGCGCTCAACGACACCGGCTTGTACACGCTGGGCAGGTTCTGCTTCAGCGTGAGGACCGAGACGTCGTCGACGATCGGCGCGTAGGGGTCTTCGTACTGCTGGGCGATGTTCCAGCCCGGGTGGGTCCAGGTCGAACTGACCTCGGCGACGAACCCGCTGCCACCGACGATCTGGCCGTTACTGTCGACCAGCCGGTCGTTGCCGGCGATGACCCGAGTGCTGCCGGGCCCGTCGGCGGTGCAGTGCGCGGCCGTCAGCACCTTGTTGGGGGCGATGATCGTGCCGGTGCACCAGTAGTACTGGTCGCTGTCCTGGAGAGTGGTGACGATACCCACGATGTACGGAAACTCGGAGGCGCTCGCCAGGGTCCCCTGGAAGACCTTGGGAGAGGCACCGGTGCCGGACTGGAAGGCCCGGCCCTGGGCACCCGGCTTGGGAAGCGTGAGCTTCCCCTTGTGCAGGTTCGGCAGCTTGCTCGACCGGTCCGGTCGCTCGCTGCTCGCCACGTCGTACGCGCCGCCGCCAGCGGGGGCGGCTTGAGCACTGGTCGTGGGTGCCACGGCCGCCACGCCCGTGAGAGCGAGGCCCGCCATGACGCCGGCGTACCACCGCCGGCGGGCTCCTGCGGATGTTGCCACTTCAGCCACTGATTGCTTCCCGTCGTTCGATTAACGAGGCACTCGGAACTGCCCGGGATGACCTGCGTGGGACGCGACGGGTGAACGACAAACCACACCAGGGCGAGTACGCCCGGCTCTAGAAAGATTTCCCCGTCGTGCCTGCGCCAACGACGCTGCACCGGCGAGCCCCGGCAGCGACACCCATTGACAGCTCTAAGCCGGGACACCGTAGCAAGGGTTCGTTCGGGAAGCTGCCCGGTAACGAGGTTTTTCCATGATCCGCAACCAGACCGCGACGAACCAACGGGGTCAGCGCAGCCGCGACTCATCCGGACGGGTTGCGGCTCCCGCCGCCTGGTGCGCAGAAACTGGATGTCCCGCCCCGGAGGGGTGGCCGTTCCGGTGTGGAGCGGCCGCCCTCCGGGCGACGAGGGACGAGGGGCGACTGGTCAGCGGGCGGCGCCGGCCGGCAGCCAGAGGTTGTCGATCTCCTTCTCGGCCGCCGTGAGGCTCGCCTCGTGCAGCGGGATCAGCTCGGCCATCGCCGGCACCGACGGCGCCAGGGTCAGCTCGGCGCTGATGAAGCGCGGCTGCATACCGGTCATCGACAGGCCGTGCGGGAGCCACGGCTCGGCGTGGTCCCAGCCGTAGCGAGGGGTGCCCTCGCCGTAGCCGCCGCCCCGGGTGGCCAGCACCACGAACTCGCGTCCGCCGAGCAGGCCCTCCTGCGTCGTCGGGTCGTACGCCAGCCCGGGAACGATCAGGTGGTCGACCCAGGACTTGACGCTGCTGGGCGCGCCGAAGTTGTAGAGCGGCAGGCCGAGCAGCACCACGTCGGCCTGCTTCACCTCGTCGACCAGCCGCTCGCTGAGCTCCCAGGACTCGCGCTGGGCCGGCGTGTGCTGGTCCGGAGGGGTCATCCGCGCCAGGCCACCCTCCGCGTCCAGGTGCGGCAGCGGCTCGGCGCCCAGGTCCCGGTAGGCCACGGTGCCGTCCGGGTGGGCCGCACGCCATGCGTCGACCGCGCGGGCGGTGAGCCGCCGGCTGACCGACCAGTCACCGCGGATGCTCGAGTCAATATGCAGCAGATGCATTATTCCTCCCTCAGGAATCGTCTGTGAAGCACCAACTATTTATAGCAGGCCGATGTTCCGTCCGGTCGGTAGACTGGGTCACATGTCCGCGCAGCCGCTCGACTCCTCCGAGCACCGCTCGGGCGCACTCCTGGACCATCTGGCCCGGCGGATGCGACTGCGGTCGGAGTCGGTGCTGGCGCCGCTGGGGCTACGCCCCCGGCATCTGGTCGCGCTCACAGTGCTGCGCGCCGGCGGCGGCACCGGGCAACAGGCGCTCGCCGCCATCCTGGAAATGGACAGCACCAACATCGTCGGGCTGCTCAACGACCTGGAGGCGAAGCAGCTGATCGAGCGTCGGCGCTCAGCCGAGGATCGCCGCCGACACGTCGTCGAACTCACCGAAGATGGTGCGAAACGCCTCAGCGAGGCCGAATGCGCCCTGGCCGGTGCCGAGGACGAGGTGCTGGGCGCGCTGGATCCCGCCGAGCGGGAGACGCTCTACAAGCTGCTCAGCCGGGCCTCCGCGGGCACGGCGGCCAACTGCACCGAGGCGATCTGCGCCGCCGACGAGACCTGCTGACGCCGCCTCACCACAACGGCGGCGGCGTCACGCCAGCGGTCACACACCGGCCGGCAGCGGCGGGACGATCAGGCGGTGGTGGCCGACTGGGGGCGGTCGTCGCGTACGTGCACCAGCATGTCGCCGGTCTCGATCACCGCGCCGGCCCGGTCGGCCAGGCTGACCACCTTGCCCCGCCGCACCAGGGCGATCACCAACGACTCCAGCTCGCGCGGCGAGCGACCCACCTCGTTCCGCTCCGCTGAACGCATCGCCAGCGCCATGCCCTGGCCGGGAGTGAGCAGATCCTCCACCACGTCGATCAGCGGCGGCGCCGAGGTGGACAGGCCGAGCAGCCGGCCCGCCGTGGCCGAGGAGACGATCACATGGTGCGCCCCGCTCTGCTTGAGCAGCGGGGCGTTCTCCGCCTCCCGGGCCGCCGCGATGATGCGGACCTGCCCGGCGGTGAGCTGCCGTACCGTCAGCGCGACCAGCACCGACGCGTCGTCACTGTCGGTCGCGATGATCACGGCCTTCGCGTTCTTGACGTGCGCCTCGTTCAGCACCGACGAGCGGGTCGCCGAGCCCTCGATCGCCACCAGCCCAGCGGAGGTGGCCTGCCGCAGGGCTGCGGCGCTGCGCTCCACCACCACGATCCGCGAGCGGTCCAGACCGTTTTCCATCAGAGCGGAGACAGCGCTGCGCCCCTTGGTGCCGTAGCCGCAGATGATGACGTGGTCCTTCACGGCTCTCCTCCACCGCGACAGGCGACGGCCGGTCCGGTACTGCTCGGTCAGAACTTCCAGGGTGGTGCCGACCAGGATGATAAGGAAGATCACTCGGGCCGGGGTGATGAAGAGGACGTTGACCAGCCGGGCCGACGGCGCGGCCGGGGTGATGTCCCCGTAGCCGGTGGTCGAGAGCGACACGACCGCGTAGTAGAAGCAGTCGAGGAGGGTGAGGCCGTCCTCGTTGACATCGCGGTAGCCGTCCCGGCCCAGGTAGACCGCGGCGACCACGGCGAAGACCAGGCCCAGGGCGGCGGCGAGCCGAAGGCTCAGCGCGCTCAGTGGGCCCCGGCGCTGCGCGGGAAAATGGATCACCGTCGAACCTGCTCCCCCGCCGTCGCCTGCACGCCCACAACATAGCGGGTACACCGTCGACCGCACGTCCGGGTTGCGGCGGACAACCGACGTCGCGCCCGCACCCGAGCCCAGGGCCCGCTACGTCGGAGCGGCGCGGGCCGGACGGGTCGGTCCGGACGGCCAAGGACGGGCATGATGAGAGTGTTCCCGACGACGACCGCGAAAGTGAGGCCGGCATGTCGTTACTGCGACGAGTGATCGGCGGGGTGCTGCGCCGCCACCGCCAGCGTCAGGGCCGCACGCTGCGCGAGGTCGCCGCGTCGGCCGACGTCTCCGTGCCCTACCTCTCGGAGGTCGAGCGGGGCCGAAAGGAGGCCTCGTCGGAGGTGCTGGCCGCGATCTGCCGAGCGCTCGGCATCAGCCTCGCCGACCTGCTCGGCGAGGCCCGCGACGACATGCGCCGGGTCGAGCCCCGCCTCCCGGCCGCGCCGCGCGCCGCGCTGACCCACCTGGAGCGGGTCGACGCGACTCGGCGGGAGATCGGCAACGCCACACTGCTGGTGGGTCCACGTGTCAGCGGGTTCGTCCTGCACCGCGGGCCGGTGGCGAACGAGCCGACCCTCAGCGTCGACGAAAGAGCCTCCGCTGGTGGCTCGCGCCCCGGTCCGCGTACCGCCGCCCTGGCTGACTGCGCACAGACCCGGCTGGGCCTGCGGCGGCTGACCGTCGCGTAGGCCGCGTGGGTTCTGCCGTCGGCGGATCTGCCGGCGGCAGAATCACTGGGCCAGCCACCGCCGTCGCCCGCACGCTGAAGGGGCCGGTCCACCGGGCGGTCCCCACCGCCCGCCGGCGCGGTGGAAGGCGGCGGCACATGATCGGGTACGACGTGCGGATGCTGGAGGGCGGGCAGCCGTCCTTCGGTGACCATGTGTTCGAGCGGCTGCTGCGGGAGCGGATCGTCTTCCTCGGCACCGAGGTGACCGAGGAGTCGGCCAACCAGATTTGTGCTCAGATCCTGCTGCTCGCCGCCGAGAACGACGACCGGGACATCTACCTCTACATCAACTCGCCGGGCGGTTCGGTGAGCGCAGGGATGGCGGTCTACGACACGATGCGCTACGTCCGCAACGACGTGGCGACGCTGGCGCTCGGGTTCGCCGGCTCGATGGGGCAGTTCCTGCTCTGCGCGGGCGCGGCCGGCAAGCGGTACGCGCTGCCACACTCACGGATCATGATGCACCAGCCGTCCGGCGGGATGGGCGGAACCGCCGCCGACATCACCATCCAGGCGGAGAACATGCTGCACGTGAAGCGGACGATGCAGGAGTTGATCGCCCAGCACAGTGGACGGACCCTCGACGAGATCCAGCAGGACTGGGACCGGGACCGGTGGTTCACCGCCGAGCAGGCCCGGGAGTACGGCCTCATCGACCAGGTGGTCACCCGAGCCGAACAGCTGCCAACGCTCTGATCAACGTCTGGTGGCACCGGTACCGCCGGACCACCCCACCCATTAGCCTCCGTGGATATCTTGGCGGGCGCAGAAGGAGTGGGAATGACGGACGGTTACGAAGGCAGCTGCTGCGGCGGCGACACGACCACCTCCGCCGTGAGTCGCCGCACGATGTTGCGCGCGGCGGTGCTGGGTGCGGGCACCATCAGCACCGGTGGCCTGCTGGTCCCCAAGGCCGCACAGGCCGCGCCGGCGATCTACAACCCGTTCAGCGCCTACCCGATCACCGACACCTGGGAGGGTCACCTCAGCCGCGGATCACTCGGCGGCATCGACTTCGGGATGGGGGTGGGCACGGCGTTGCCGGCCTGCGGCGCCGGCACCATCCAGAACATCCCGAACAACGGCACGGGCGGGCACACCGTCACGATCCAGCACGCGGACGGGTACCGCAGCCAGTACCTGCACCTGTCGCAGTTCCTGCTCGCCAACGGGACCAGCGTGGGCGCGGGCACGATCGTGGGCCGCTCCGGCGGCGCGGCCGGCGCACCCGGCTCGGGCAGCTCGACGGGCCCGCACCTGCACTGGCACATGATCGACCCGTCCGGCACCCGGATCAACCCGCTGGCCTTCATCCAGCAGAACCCCGCCGACCAGCCCCGTCAGGTGTTCGAGGCGGCCAGCAACGCCGGCTGGCGCGCCCTACCGGTCGCCGGCAGCGCGGGTGCGGTCACCGGCACGGCGGCGACAGCGATCGCAGTGGGATCAACGAAGATCCTCTACACAGTCAACGGCGGCCGGATCCACGAGGCCGCCAGCAACGCCGGCTGGACCAACCTGTGGACCGGCATCCACGGCGCACAGGGCACCGCCCTGGCCGCGATCAACCTCGGCGGGGTGAAGCTGGTCTACAACGTCGTCGACGGGTACGTGCACGAGGCCGCCAGCAACAACAGTTGGCGCAACCTCAACACCGGCATCGGCGGCGCCAGCTCGTCCTCGATCTCGGTGATCGTGCTGAACGGCGTCAAGTACGTCTACAGCATCGTCGGCGGTTACGTACACGAGGCGCACAGCGCCAACGCCTGGCGGAACCTGAACACGGGCATCCCGGCCTCGGCGGTAGCGGCGATCACAGTGGGATCCACGAAGATCCTTTACACCCTCAACGGCGGCCGGATCCACGAGGCCGCCAGCAACGCCGGCTGGGCCAACCTGTGGACCGGCATCTACGGCGCGCAGGGCACCTCGCTGGCCGCGCTCAACGTCAACGGGGTGAAGCACATCTACAACGTCGTCGACGGGTGGGTGCACGAAGCCGCCAGCAACAACAGCTGGCGCAACCTGAACAGCGGGGTCCGCGGCACGCGGGCAGCCGCCTTGGGACTGGACGGCGTCAAGCTCATCTACGCCGCCTGAGTCGCCCTCCGCGCCGCGAGCCCTTCAGGGCTGATGAGGGCTCGCGGCGCGGAGCACCACTTCTTGCGGATCCCGCGCAGCCGCTCAGCCATGGGCATTGTCAAACCGTGGTCTGACGCGGCGTACAGGGCACGTTGGCAGGCTGAGGGCATGATCGAGGCGACTGAGCTGACCAAGCACTACGGTGCCAAAACCGCCGTCGACGGGCTCACGTTCACGGTGACGCCAGGGCGGGTCACCGGCTTTCTCGGTCCCAACGGGGCCGGGAAGTCCACCACCATGCGGCTCATGCTGCAACTGGACCGGCCCACGTCGGGGCACGTCAGAATCAACGGCAAGGAGTACGGCGAACTGACCGAGCCCCTACGGCAGGTCGGTGCGCTGCTGGAGAGCCGGGCGGCGCACCCTGGGCGATCCGCGTACAACCATCTGCTCAGCCTGGCGGCCAGCAACCGCATCTCGCGGCAGCGAGTGCGCCAGGTGATCGAGATGGTCGGGCTGGAGAGCGTCGCCGGCAAGCGAGTTCGAGGGTTCTCGCTGGGCATGACACAGCGGCTCGGGTTGGCCGCCGCGCTGCTCGGCGATCCGCCGGTGCTGCTGCTGGACGAGCCGATCAACGGGCTCGACCCGGAGGGGGTCCGGTGGATCCGGCAGCTGTTGACGGGGTTGGCGGCTGAGGGGCGCACGGTGCTGCTGTCCAGCCACCTGATGACCGAGATGGCGGCCACCGCCGATCATCTGATCATCATCGGCCGGGGGCGGATGCTCGCCGACATCCCGACAAGGGATTTTGTGGCCCAGCATGCGGGTTCGTACATCCGGCTGCGCTCACCTGAGGCTGCGCGCCTGCGCAGCGCCTTGACCGCCCGTGGGATCCAGGTGACCGAGGCGGGGGACGGCACACTGCACGCGCTGGGCGCCGAGCTGGAGCAGATCGGCGCGGTTGGTCGGGACGAAGGCGTGATAATCACCGAGCTCACACCCTGCACTGCCTCGCTGGAGGACGCGTTCATCAAGTTGACAGCCGATGCCGTCGAGTATCGCGGTGGGATCACGGAGGCAAGCCGGTGAGCAGCAACGCGGTACCCGCAGTCCTGCACTCGGAATGGATCAAGGCACGGTCAACGGTGGGCAGTCTGGTGACGCTGCCACTGGCGCTGGTCATCAGTCTCGGTCTGGCACTGGCTGGTGGCTTGTCCACTCGAAACGCCATCGACAGCGGCAGCAACATGCTGGCGTCGGACTTCAACCCCATCAACTCGGGGTTCAACGCCCTTCTCTACGGCAATCTGGCCTTCGTCGTGTTCGCGGTGCTCGTGTTCAGTTCCGAGTACACGAGCGGGATGATCCGCGCCTCGCTGGCAGCGGTGCCCACCCGGGGCCTGTTCTACCTGGCCAAGCTGTTGGTCGTGGCGGCAGTTGCGCTGATCGTCGGCGGGACAGCCGTGATCGCGTCGTTTCTGATCACCCAGAGCGCGTTGGGACCACATGGGGCGAGCCTGTCCGACCCTGGGGCCATGCGGGCCGTGCTCGGCGGAGTCGCGTACGTCGTACTGATCAACGTCTTCTCCGCAGCAGTCGCGGCACTGCTACGCAGCACCGCGCTGACATTGGGCATCCTCATGCCGCTGTTCTTCGTGGTGGGGCCGGCGCTCGGCACGATCTCCGGCACCAAGCCGGTGGCGCAGTTCCTACCGGACCAGGCCGGCATGCGCGCGATGCAGGTGACGGCCGACTCGGGCGAACTGACCGCCGGGCAGGGGATCCTCGTGCTTCTGCTCTGGACGGTCACGGCCGCAGCGGTCGGGTACTGGTTGATCCGTCGCCGTGATGCATGACAGATGCCCCCTCCGCACTGACGCATGACGGCTGAGTCCTCTTTCCCATTTCGCCGGACGCGTGTCGCTCGTAGCGTCTAACCCGGGCCTTCGCTGAGGCCCGCCGCCGGCGGAAAAATCCAGCATTACGAGGGAGAGAAAATGAACCAGACCGAGTACGTCACGCCTGCGATCACCGACCTGGGCGACTTCACCGAGCTGACCCTGTGCACCCCGTGGGGCGACTGCCGCGACTTCCTCGGTTGCGCCCGTGCGCCGATCTGCATCTGATCACAAAGTCGGCACCGCAACTGCAGAACGAGCAGCTGAGGTGACGTGAGCAGGTAGCAGTCCGTCGGCGGCCGGCTCACTTTCGGCCGGCCGCCGACGTGTCGGTCATTGCGGGAGAAAGGGCGTCTCGCCTCGTGGAATTCGTCGTCCTGCCAGATCGGGAATTCGTTTCGGAGAAGCTCCAGTTAACGCCGGAAAGAGTGGTAGTGCACGCCTCCGGTCGGCCATGGATTGTCGGGCAATGGAATTCTGGCGAAATCACCGTCCTGACCGCCGGAAACACTCGGCTCGCCATCGCCGGCCGGACGGAGATTCGGGAGCCGGAGGTAACCCGGGCACTGGCCGCCATCACGTCGCCGTCCGACCTGGACAAGCTGGCCCGGCGGATTCCGGGAGCAGTCCACCTCCTCCTTTCACAGGACGGCGCCACCCGTTCGCAGGGAACGGTGTCGACCGTACGACAGATTTTCTACACAACCGTCGATGGCTTCACAGTGGCCTCGTCCTCCATCGCCCGGCTGGGCCGACTCGCCGGTGCCACGATCGACCAGGAAGCACTGGCGTTACGACTGCTGTCGCCGCTCGGCGCGCCATGGCCGCTCTCGCAACGGACGTTCTGGACCGGCATACAGGCGGTACCAGTTGGTCACTGGCTGGCGGTCGACCGCGACGGATCGGCACGGACACACCGGTGGTGGCATCCTCCCGAGCCGGTCAGGTCGCTGCAGGAGGCCGCAGCCGAGGTGCGCGAGTCCTTGTTCCGAGCAGTCGCCAGCCGCGTGCCGGGCGGCCGGATGGTGACCGCTGACCTCTCCGGTGGACTCGACTCGACCAGCGTCGCGTTTCTAGCGGCAGCGGCTGGCGCCGACCTGACCACCTTTCACGTGCAGCCGCTGGATCCGGCGAACACCGACACCGTCTGGGCAGAACGGGCCGCCGCGGCACTACCCGGCGCACGCCACCGGGTCGTACCGCGCAGCCGTCCGGCGAACCTGTTTCAGGTCGACGTCGAGCAGGGCACCGGCGCGGGACAGTGGGAGGGGCCACAACTCTGGATCGGCGGCTGGGCACACCTTGCGGACCTGGAGCGACGCGCGACGGCTGAGGGTTCAGACCTGCACCTGATGGGGTTCGGCGGTGACACGCTTTTCGGGGCGATGCCCGCACACCTGTGGTCGTTGGCACGCCAGCATCCGCTGCGCGCCCTGCCGACGATCCGACGATCCCGATTACTCAATCGCTGGTCCTGGTCTGACTGCCTGCGCGGGCTCACCGACCGGTCCACGTTCGCGCAGGCCATCGCCGCGCTGCCCGCGCAGATCGATGCGCCACCCCCACGTCCACCCCACCTGGACCTGGGCTGGGTGCCAGCGGCACGAATCCCGCCATGGGCGACGGGAGCCGCAGCGGAGACCGTGCGAAACGCCCTGCGTTCGGCTGCGGCCTCCGATCCGCAGCCCCTGGATCCCGACCGGGTACGCCACCAGGTCCTGGAGGCGATGGCGTTCGAAGGCGCACTGCTGCGCCAGATTCGTGCGGCCACCGGACCTGGCATGGAATGGGACGCACCGATGCTGGACCACCAGGTCGTCGAGGCAGCGCTGTCGGTCCGGCTTGCCGAGCGGAACGCTCCCGGGCAGTACAAGCCGCTGCTCACCACCGCCATGCGCGGCCTCGTGCCGGACGCGATCCTGAACCGTCCGGACAAGGGCGAGTTCAGCGCCGAGATGCACGAGGGACTGCGCCGCAACCGGCAGACCCTGCTGGAGTTGTGTGACGGATCCAAGCTGGGCGAACTTGGCCTCATCGACGTGGCCGCGCTCCGCGCCCGTCTGCTGAACCCAGGGCCGGTCGCCCATCACCTCACCATTCTGCAGAACACCCTTGCCTGCGAGAGCTGGCTGCGATCCTCGGCCGTGGCGTCCGCTTGGTCGGGACGGAAGACTGGAGCCTTGCGATGACCCTGTCACTGCGCCGTGACGTCGTGCTCAACGAGGTGGATGACGGGCTTGTTCTGCTGGATGAAAGAACCGGCCGCTACTGGCATCTCAACAGCACTGCCGAGCAGATGCTGCGTGACCTTCTCGCTGGGCACTCGCCGGCCGAGACCGCGCACCGGCTGACGGCCGGTTCAGCCGGTGGCCCACCTGTCGACGACGAATTCCGAAACCGGGTCACTGCGGACGTGCAGGAGTTCGTCAACGGCCTCAGGCGAGCCAAGTTGGTGACCTCATGAGCATGCCGGTCACCGCGGAGCGAGGCGTGCGGCTCACCGTCGGGCAGCGTGTCATCGCGCTGGCGGCGGTTGGTGTGGCCCGACCACTCGCGGCGCTACCTCCGCGCCGGTTACGTCAGGCGCTGCGGCTGCTCAGCACGGGCGCGGCTCCCGGCCGATTCGAGGAGACCCTGCATGCCCGGTCGGCGACCGTGACCGTCAGCACCCGCTGCGCGGGGCTCGGTTGCCTGCAGCGATCGGTGGCGACGGCACTGATCTGCCGACTGCGTGGCCGATGGCCGGACTGGTGTACCGGCTTCCGGACCAACCCGTTCGGGGCTCATGCGTGGGTCGAGGTGGACGGCCGTCCGGTCGGCGAGCCCGCCGACGTGGCACGTTTCGTGACCGTGCTGGCCGTGCGATGCCCGGAAGGGAGAGCGACGTGAGCGCGATCAGTGTGCGGAATCTCGCGAAGTGGTATTCGGACCGCATCGCGGCGGTCGCTGATCTCAACTTGGACGTCCCGACGGGCTCGATCTTCGGCTTCCTCGGTCCCAACGGTGCGGGTAAGACCACCACCATCAGCATGCTCGCGACGCTGCTGCGGCCGACCGCCGGTACCGCCGAGGTGGCCGGCTTCGACATCTGTCGGCGACCGGACGACGTGCGGCGGTCGATCGGTATCGTCTTTCAGGAGTCCACGCTGGACCCGGACCTGTCTGCCGAGGAAAATCTGCGCTTCTACGCCAGCCTCTTCGGCATCGGCGGCCGCGCCGTGCGGGGCACCATTGCCGATCTGCTCACGCTGATGGATCTGCAGGATCGTCGGAACTCGCCGGTCCGGACCTTCTCCGGAGGGATGCGCCGCCGGCTCGAGATCGCGCGGGCCTTGCTGCACGCGCCGAAGGTCCTGATCCTGGACGAGCCTACGACTGGACTCGATCCACAGACCCGCATCCTGATCTGGGACCAGCTGCGGCGCTTCCGCTCCGAGTACGACCTGACCGTCTTCATGACCACGCATCACCTCGAGGAGGCCGAGCACTGCGATCGGATCGCGATCATGGATCACGGCGAACTGGTCACCGAGGGCACGCCGGCCGAACTCAAGGCCGTGGTTGGGGATGACCTGGTGGAGATGCGCACGGAGGACGACGATGCCGCCGCAACCAGCATCCGCACGCAGTTCGACCTGGATGTCGCCGTTGGGGCCTCGAACCTCCGCATGCGGGTTCACAACGGGGCCGCCCTGGTGCCCCGGTTGTGCGCGGCGATTCCGGTGCCGGTGATGTCGGTGACCGTCCGGTCGCCAAGCCTCGATGACGCGTTCCTGCACTACACCGGCCGCACCATTCGCGAAGAGGAAGGGCCGCGGAAATGACGATCACCCAAGCGGACCAGATGCCCGTCGCGTTCACCCCGGCCCAGCCGCTCGACACCCCGACAGCCGGCATGCGCCGCAACCTCGGGGCGATTGGCATGCTCTGGCGCCGCGAGGTCATCCGGCTGACACGCAACCGGCTTCGCGTCGTGATGGGCCTGGTGACTCCGCTGATGTTCATCGTCGTGTTGGGCACCGGACTCGAGGCGGTCGGTGGCGATGCGGTGGTCATGGAGCATTACCGCACCTTCCTTTTTCCCGGAATGCTGATGATGGCTGTCCAGTCGCCCGCGATGGGTGTCGGCATCTCCATCGTCTGGGACCGGCAGAGCGGTTTCCTCCGGCAGACTCTCGCTGCCCCGGTCCGACGGATCAGCCTGCTGATCGGTCTCTGCCTGGGCGGCGCCACGGCCGGTGCGCTCTACGCGTTCCTGGTGCTACTCGTCGCTCCGTACGCCGGCATGAGCTACAGCCCGCGCCTGCTGCTTGGTTTGGCCGTGGCCGCGCTCATCGCCTTCACGTTCACCGCGTTGGGAATTCTGGCCGCGGTGACGATCCGGTCGGTCGATACGTTCGAGGTCGTGGTCAGCCTGGCGCTGACGCCTCTGCTCTTCCTGTCCGGTGCGGTGTTCCCACCGAACGGACTGCCCGGCTGGCTAGGCACGCTGGTACTGATCAACCCGCTGACGTACGCGATCGACGCGACCCGCCGGGTCCTGCCCGGTGACTTCTTTCTCGACGGCATGTCACAGTCGCCGCAACTCTGGGGCTGGACGCCGCCAGTCTGGGCCGAGCTGCTAATGATCACCACACTGGCCCTGGGCACCCTCGCAGTGGCCGCCAACCGCTTCGCCAAGGCCCAGCAATGATCGGTTCTGCCTGGTTCACCACCGTGGCGCGCGCTGGGTTGGCCGCAGTGTGGCTCCTCGCTGGTGCGACCAAGATCGGCGATTTGGCCGCATCCGGCCGCACGGTCAACGCCTACCGCATCCTGCCGTACGAAGCGGCCACCGCGTTTGGCGCGATGCTGCCGTTCATCGAGCTGGCATTGGGGATGTTACTGCTGCTCGGGCTCGGAACGCGCCTGGCCGCCGGGATCTCGGCCGTACTGCTGATCGGCTTCGTCGTGGGAATCGCCTGGGTCTGGGCACACGGCTACCGGATCGACTGCGGTTGCTTCGGGGGCGGCGGCGAGCTGGCCGCCAACCAGAGGCCGACCTATCTCCTCGACCTGCTGCGCGACGGCTTCTTCCTGCTGCTCGCTGGCTTCCTGACAGCTCGGCCGGCCGGCCGGCTGGCGATCGACAACTGGCTGCAGGCCACTCCCATGGCTGCCGGCCGAGCGGAGGTCTCATGACAACCACCAGTCGCACTCCAACACCCAGCGCGGCGGTGGCCGCACAGTTCGCGGCCGATCGCCGCCGGCGGCGCACGGTGTGGTCGGCCGTGATCGTCGTGGCCGCGCTCACCGCCGCCGGCACGGTGGGCTACCAGCGTTTTCAAAGCCAGTCGGCCGAGCCGGTCCGGTACCCCGCGGGAACAGCCGCCTATGGCGGCACCGGCGTGGCCCGCGGCAGCGGACCTGTCACCATCGACGTGTACGCCGACTTCATGTGCCCCAACTGCAAGCAATTCGAAGATTCGACGGCGACCACGCTCGACGAAGCGGTGACGGCCGGTCGAGTCACGGTGGTCACCCACCCCGTGGCGTTCCTGGACCGCATGAGCCAGGGCGAGAAGTACTCCACCCGGGCTGTGGCCGCTGTTGGATGTGCCGCTGACGGCGGTCGGTTCACCGAGTACTCGCGGATGCTGTTTCAGCACCAGCCGGCAGAACAAACACCTGGGCTCAGCGACGACCGGCTCATCACTCTCGGCCGGGACGCCGGACTCACCGAAAGCTTCGCCCAGTGCGTCCGCGACGGGACGTATCGCAGTTGGGCCGCACACGTCAGTGAGCGGGCTGCCCGCGCCGGTGTGATCGGTACCCCCACGGTCAAGGTGAACGGAGAGGTGACGGACGCGGACTCGACCTCGGTCAGAGAAGCCCTCGGCGATGCTGGCTGACCTCGGCCTGCGCCCCGGCGCTGACCAGCCCGTTCTCGTAGGCGGCGATCACCAGTTGAGCGCGGTCGCGGAGACTGAGCTTGGCCAGAATCCGGTTGAGGTGCGTCTTCACGGTGGCCATGCTGATGTGCTCGCGGTCGCAGATCTGCGTGTTCGACAGGCCGTTGGCGACGAGCGTCAGGATCTCCCGCTCCCGGTTAGTCAGGACATCCAGGCGACCCGTTTCGGCAATGGCCTCGGCCGCACTGAATCGAGCGATCATCCGTCGGGTGACGCTGGGCGCGAACAGCGCGTGCCCGCCGGCCACTACATGAACGGCTGCCAGCAGGTCGGCGGGGGCGATGTCCTTGAGCAGGAACCCACTGGCACCCGCGCGCAGGGCCGAATAGACGTACGGATCCAGGTCGAACATGGTCAGAATCAAGATTCGGACGTCCGTGGTGGCCTGGTCGCCGGTGATCAGGCGAGTGGCCTCAAGGCCGTCGGTGTGCGGCATGCGCACGTCCATGAGCATGACGTCCGGCCGCCTGCTCTTCGCCAGCCGGACCGCGGCCGCGCCGTCGGCCGCCTCCCCGACGACCGTGCACTCCGGATCCGAGCTCACCAGCAGGCGGAAGCTCTCGCGCAACATGGGCTCGTCGTCGGCGATCGCGACCCGGATCACTGCCTACCACCCATTGGCGCGTACGGGATCTTCACGTGGACCTGGAAGCCGCCGGCCGCAAGCGGCCCGGCCGTCATTTCACCGTTGTGCATCTCCACCCGCTCCCGCATACCGGCCAGGCCGAAACCCTCCGCTGCGGAAGGGCGGACCGGCCGGCCGCCCACCGGCCCGTCGTCCGCGACCTCGACGAGGAGCTCACTCCCAGTGCTCCGGACCGTCAGGCTGCAGCGGGTCGGCCCAGCGTGCTTGATGACGTTGGTCAGCGCCTCTTGAACGATCCGATAAGCCGTCAACGACACGCCCGGCGGGACGTCGTCCTGCTCCGGCAGTTCGCTCCGGACGGTCAGGCCCGCCTTCTCGGCACGGCGCACCAGCGTGGGGACGTCGGGCAGACCAGGGGCCGGTCCACGAGGTTCGTCGCTGTCCCGGAGAAGCCGGAGGGCTTGCCGCATCTCGGCGAGCGCCTCTCGGCTGACCTGCTCGATCACTGCGAGCGAGGCCAGCGTCTCGGCCGGCCGGTCCCGAGCCAGGTGTCGGGTCACCGCTGCCTTGACCGCGATCACCCCCAGGTTGTGCGTCACGATGTCATGCACCTCGCGGGCAATTCGCAGCCGTTCGTCGGAGACCGCTCGCTCAACCCGGTCGGCAGCCCGCCAGACCGCGTACGCCCGCCGCTGCGCAACCGCGATTCCCGCGGCCCAGGAGGCGCCCACCAGGGCGAGGCCGGGCAGCAGTGTTCCGAATCGACTCGGCCACGGTTGCGGCGACCCGGTGGCGACGGCCAGAAACGTCAGAACCACGCTGGACGACACGATCACCAGCCAACTGCGACGGCTCCGCTGACCATCGGTGGCCGCAGCCGTGTAAGCGGTGAGGGCCGCCGCGAGGAGAGGGTCCGGCAGGACCCCCAGTGACACGCTGACGATCGATGCGAGGGCGACGCTCGCGAAGACTGGCATTGGCCAGACCCTGCGGACTGCGACGGGGAGCGCGATCAGGGAGACCAGCACGCCGTGTAGCCAGTCGGGAAGCGTGCTCGACCGGGGCAGGGCTGTCAGGTAGACCGTGGCGAGCAGTCCGGCGACGACGATGTCGACGGCGACCAACTCACTGTGGGTCAGCGGCCGAACCGGCAGCCGGGCACCTTCTACCGCTCCCTTCGGGTGCACGAACGCCCCTTCTATGCAAGGTCCCCGGAGAGACTCATCAATCTACGTGCCACCAGCGCCGCACGAAGCCGATCCTGCACGCCGAGCTTGAAGAAAATTCGGCTGAGGTGATTTCGGACCGTGCGCTCTGAAATGTTCAATCTCCGCGCAATACCGCGATTGTTCTGACCATCTGCCAATAACGCAACCACCTCACGCTCCCGGTTGGTCAGCGAGTCCAGTAGGCCCTCTGCGGACGGCGGCGCGGAATTCCTCTCCTGCCCCGCCAGTGCGGCCAGGCGTGGTGCCGCCGAACCGGTGATTCCAGTGCCGCCGCGTGCCACGAGACCGAGGGCCAGACACAACGAGTCGAAATCAGCGCTGTTGCCGAAGTAGCCCCGAGCCCCAGACCGCAGGCACCGGACCATCTCGTCATCGCTCTCCGATCCAGACACCACCATCACGTGGGTGGCAGAACCGGCGGTGACGTCTCGCACTGCGGTTTCGATCGCGCAGTCCACCTGCGCGACATGCAAGATCAGGACGCCCACAGACCGTCCGGCCCAGGCATTCCCGTCGATCAATTCGGCCATCGATGTGACGTGCGCCACGACATCGACATTCCACTGCTGCGAGAACAGTTTGTTCAACATCCCGGACAACAGCGGATGGATATCAGCGATGGCCACCGACACTGACCTTTCATCGCCTTTGTTCGTGGCGGAGATCAACGGGTGCGCAGAACTCATCCTTTTCCCCTGTCAAGCATCGAGGTTCCCCGACAAGCATCGAGCTGACTCCGGGAGCCTAGCATCGAAGCCGGGGAATGCGAGACCCGTTACGCCGGGGGCGTCGCGACCCGACTGGCGCGATATGCGCTTCAATACTGGGAGTCGCCAGCAAACTGAACGTTGACTCACCTTCCTGGCTTTTGACACTCAGGGATCGTCGGCGCGCAGTCGCATTGCCGGGATCGACTCCGTGACCAGGCTGCCCGGATTCCCGATTCCCCATCGGATTCGCGGGAAATGACGCAGAGGACCGACAAGGAACCACCACGGCTGCCAGCCTTCGAGGTGCCCCCGGCAGGATTCGAACCTGCGACACACGGTTTAGGAAACCGATGCTCTATCCCCTGAGCTACGGGGGCGCGAGTGGTCAGTGTAACGACCTGCGGGTTGACCCGCGCTGGCAGGGAGTGGCCCTCGTTGACCTGCGTTGAACCCGCGAATCGCCCCCCGACCGGCGACCAAACGGCGACGACGACACAGTCGACCGGCTACGAACTGGAGGAACGGGCGGCACGGCGACGCTCGGTGAGCCGTCGCGCCTTCACCGCGTTGCCGCAGTCGGCCATGCGACACCAGCGGCGGGAACCGTTGCGGCTCTGATCGAGGAACAGCCAGCCACAGCCCCCTTCGAGCACCGGGCAGCGGCGCACCCGGGTCAGGTCGGCCGTCAGCATGACGTCGAGGGCAGCCTCGGCGATCCGGTCGGGCACCAGCATGGCCGGCACCGTGCCGTAGACCAGCCGCACCTGCGACGAGTCGAGCACGAATCTTGCTCGGGCGGCCGCGCCGGACCAGCGCTGCTGTAGTGCGACCAGCGCGGCACCGGCGGCGATGGGGTCGCCCGCCGTACTACCGTCCGCCTCGGTGATCGCCGCGAGCAGCACGAGATAGAGACTCTCGCGGATGTCCCGCACGGCGGCCAGTCCCGCGTGCGCCGCCGCAGGCTCGTCGCGCCAGGCCCGGCCCACCTGGTCGGCCTCCGCGTCGCTGACCACGCTCACCCGGACCGACCAGCGCAGCAAAGCGGAACTGTCGGTCAGGAAGTCGTGCGGCGACTCGCCACCTCGTTCGAGGGTGTTGGCCAGTTCGAGTGCCGGGTGTCCGCCGACCATCGGTAGCTGGCTCACGTCGATTGACATGCGGCGATGCTACCACCTAGATACGTGGAGGGGGTTATGACCCACGCCGCTCCTCGCGCCTGCGTTCCGACACGCTGTGGACCCGGCATGCCTCGTGCCATCCTCTTGCCAAGCGATCAATTGTGGCGACTTCCCTGACTGCACCGGCCTCCACTGTGCCGCCCTGCACACCAACTGGCGTGCGACTGCGGCGTCGCAGTGCGAAGACAGCGAGGGATACACGGCAACCTATGCTACCTTCAAAACCTGGTTAGCCGGGATCACAGTGGCTCGTGCGTCACGGCTGCTTGCTACACCTCGTCCAGGATCTGGGAGGTAGCTCATGGTGCACCGACGACGCGCGGTCCATGCCCTCGCCGCGTTGTCCGCCGCCACGTTCTGTTACGTCACCACCGAGGTGCTTCCGATCGGGTTGCTCACCCTGATCGCGCCGGACCTGGGACGCTCCCGGTCCGAAGCCGGCCTGCTGGTGACCGGGTACGCCGCGGTGGTCATGGTTGTGGCGCTCCCGCTGACCCGGGTCACTCGGCGTGTGCCCCGGCGCCCACTGCTCGCCGGCGCCCTCGGTGTGTTCGCCGCGGCGACGGCGGTGTCGGCCTTCGCCACCTCCTACGAGGTGTTGCTCGCCGCCCGGCTGGTGTCCGCCACCACCAACGGTGTCTTCTGGGCGGTGGTGTTCCCGGTAGCGATATCGATGTTCCCTCCGAACATCCGAGGCCGCATCGTGGCTCGGCTGTCGATCGGCAACGCTCTCGGCCCCGTCCTCGGCGTACCGCTGGGCACCTGGCTGGGCGGGCAGGCCGGATGGCGGGCCGCCTTCGTCGCGATGGCCATCTTCGGCTTCGTCACCTGCGTGGCTGTCGCCCTGCTCCTGCCGAGCGTCACACCGCAACAGAGTGCGGGCGACGTCGGGCCGATGCCGGACCGGCACCGCTTCGTCGTGCTCCTGATCGCCACCATCCTCGCGGTCACCGGCGCCATGGGCGCATTCACCTACATGACCGTCTTCCTCCTGGACGTCAGCGGGTTCGCCGCAGCATCTCTCGGCCTGTTGCTCTTCGTGCAAGGCTCGTTCGGCGTGGCCGGCACCTGGGCGGCCGGCCGGTTCCTGGACCGGTTTCCACTCGGTGTCGTACTGGTCCTACTCGGGTTCCTCACCGCCGCGATGCTCGGCCTCTATGGAGTTGGCGCAAGCAAGGTGTTGACGATCCCGTTGCTCGCCGTGGCGGGGATGTCGTTCAGCTCGCTGATCGCGGGAATCCAGCACCGCGTCATGCAGGTGGCCCCGTCGACCACCGAGATGGCGTCGGCCAGCCTCAGCGTCGCGTTCAACTTCGGCCTCGCTGCCGGCTCGTTCATCGGCGCGGGCCTGCTCGCGACGGCCGGGGTGCGCGTCATCCCGTTGTTCGGTGGCCTGCTGACGGCCGTGGCGATCGCGTTGCTCGCCGGCCACGAGATGTCCCGCAAGAGAGGGAGCGACCACAAGCCTGACCACAGCAGTTGGTCGGTGCGACAGACCCACAGCCGCGATGCCGGGAAGCCACAGGCCACCAGCGTGCAGACGTAGATGGGGCAGCCCGGCTCGTTCCGCGGGCACGGGGGCGGGCCCGGCGCGGAGAGTGGTCCTCCACGCCGGGCCCGCCGCAGCGGTTGGGGTCAGCTGGTCACGCAGTCGGCCGACACGCCCGGGCCGGTGCCGGTGCCCTGGAAGCCGAAGTTGGTCGACTGCCGGCCCAGGACCCGCCCGTTGTAGCTCACGTTGGTGAACCCGACGGTGCCGCTGGTGCCGCTGACCTGGGCGTTCCAGGCGCTGGTGACCGCGCCGCCGGGCAGCGCGACCGTCACGGTCCAGCCGTTGATGTCCGACTTGCCGGCGGTGACCGTCACGCTGGCGGTGAAGCCGCCAGCCCACTGGTTGACCGCTATCGACGCGTAGCAGCCGTCACCGGCCGGCGGCGTGGTGTTCGGCGGAGGGGTGGTCGGCGGCGTGGTCGTCGGCGGCGGAGTCGTCGGCGGGGTGGTCGTCGGCGGCGGAGTCGTCGGCGGGGTGGTCGTGGGCGGGTTGGGCGCGCCGTTGGCCAGGCTGAAGGCCAGGTCGGGCTGGAACGAACCGGCCGTGAAGCGGCAGCCGTCGGCCTCCCCCGGCGGCTTCACCCACAGATACGCGTCGATGTTGCCGTCGCCGGTGTTGGTCGTCGGGTACTGCCCGATGCGCCGGTCGGTGTTGTCGTCGCCGCACCAGTCCCCGCTGGCGCCCCCGTTACGGCTGGTGTCGATGACCTGGCGCTTGCCCGAGATCCCCATGCCGTTGAGGGAGGAGATGACCGCCCGACCGAAGTTCGCCTCGCTGGAGGTGGAGTTGTAGTTCGACACGTTGGTGAAGAAGCCGTCGGCGTACTGCACGCCGGCTGCCCGGAGCCGGTTGGCCGTCTCACCCGCGCTGTTCCAGGTGGAGTGGCCGCCGTCGAGGTACACCTTGGCGTTGGGGTTGCCCGACTTGATGGTCCGGGTGGCCGTCGAGATCGCCTCGTTGCGCGCGTTGATCTCGGCGCCGCTCAGGCACGTCAGCAGGGCGAGCGAGTCGGTTTCCAGGATGATGATGACGGTCTGGTTGCCCAGTCCCCTGGCGAAGTTGGACACCCACGTCTGGTACTGGTTGAGGTCCGGCGCGCCACCGGCGCTGGCCCCGCCACAGTCCCGGTTGGTGATCTCGTAGACGGCCAGCACCGGAATCTGCTGCGCCGCGTTGGCGGCGCCGATGAACCCGGAGACCTCGGACTGCACTGTCGAGGGATTGAAGTTGGCGAACCAGCGCGCCTGCGGCTGACTCGCGATCTTGTCGCGGATGACGGCCGTACGGGAGTCGCCGGGGTTGGCGGCCACCCAGCGGACGACGGCCGAACTCGGGTCGCGGTAGAGCGACCCGGACAGCGTGCCGGCGGAGGCACTGCTGACGGCGAGGCAGACGCCGACGGCGGTGGCGCCCGCGACGGCCGCCACGCTGATGGCCGCCGATCTGCGGCGGAGCGAGGAGAGGATAGCCACGACGTATTGCCTCCAGATCACATAGATGTATCTAAGTTCATGGGAGCGTTCCCATGGACGTTAGCGGAGGCGCGCACCGCTGCCAAGGTGTGAACACTCATCGATGAGACAGATGCCCGCGCCTGGGGGGCGAGGCGGACCCCGCACAACGCCGGGACGCTACGGGGCGTGACCAGGGCGGCTAGCCTGTCGCGGTGGCGAGTAATTTTCAGCTAAGCGCCGAGCGCTCCCGCACGCTACGGGCGATCCTCGGTTGCGTGGTCGCACTAGCGGTCGGGGCGGGCGCGATCTACGTCCTCGGCCCTTGGTCGGCGGACTCGCCCGCGCCGGCTGAATCGCCTGTGTGGGCTGACCCGCCCAACCCGGTGGCGGTCGCCGACCGTACGGTCTCCGTGCTCGGTGCGGGGGACATCCTGCTGCACCCCAAGCTGTGGGAGCAGGCCCGGACCGATGGCGGCGGCACGTTGGACTTCGGCCCGATGCTGGCACCGGTGAGCGAGACCGTTTCCAACGCCGATCTGGCCCTGTGCCACCTGGAGACTCCGCTGGCACCGCCGGGGGGCCCGTACATCGGCTATCCGAATTTCAGTGTGCCGCAGGAGGTGCTCAAGGGCCTCAAGAGCATCGGGTACGACGGTTGCTCCACCGCCTCGAACCACACCCTCGATCATGGGTACGACGGCGTCAAGCGGACCCTCGACGCGATGGACAAGGCGGGTCTGGGGCACGCCGGCAGCTACCGGACCAAGCGTGACTCCGACATCGTCAAGATCTATCAGGCCAAGGGCGTGAAGATCGGGCACATCAGCCTCACCAGCAGCTTCAACGGCCTGCACCCGCCGGCCGGCAAGGAGTGGGTGGCGAGCCTGATCGACGTGAAGACTATCCGGCGGGACGCGGCGGCAGCTCGGGCGGCGGGCGCAGAGATCGTGGTGGTCAGCCTGCACTGGGGCACCGAGTACGAGCACGAGCCGAACGCCGACCAGCAGACCTGGGCGCGTCAGATCGCCGCAATCGACGCCGTGGACGTCGTCTTCGGGCATCACGCGCACGTCGTTCAGCCGGTGGAGCGGATCGGCGACACCTGGATCGTCTACGGGATGGGCAACCAGATCGCCCGGCACGAGAAGCCCATCAACGCCAACCGTGACGGCGCGATGACCCGGGTGACGTTTGGTCCGGCGAGCGAGCCGAAAAGGTGGAAAGTGGTGGCCATCGAAGCGATCCCCACCTTCGTCGATCTGAACCCGAAAATCCGTCTGGTCGATCTGGAGCGGGCGTTGGCGGACCCGACCCTGTCCCCCGGGCGACGTGGGATCTACCAGGCCGCGGTCGAGCGGATCGAGGGCAACCTGTTGACCAGGGCGGCCGACACGGCGGGACTGGTGGTGCGCGGGGCGCCCGGCCGGTAACGGCCCCGGAAAATCGGGGTCCTCACCAGGGACGGTCGAGCACGCCGGCTCGCCCGGTCAGACCCGGGCCAGCCCCAGCGCGCGCACATCGACCGCGACGTGGCTGCCGTACGACTCAGCGATGCGGCGCTCGAAGGCGTCGGCGTCGATCGTGTATTCCTGCGGGCCCTCGACCTCCAGCACGTGCGCCGCCAGGACGCAGCCCACCTGCGCTGCCCGCTCGATGGGCAGGTCGGCGGCGAGCGCTGCGAAGAAGCCGGCCCGGAAGCCGTCGCCGACACCGGTCGGGTCGACGATGGCACCCACCTGTGCCGCCGGCACCAGGAAGTCGCCGTCCTGCCCGGTGATCCGTGCCCCGCTGGCGCCCAGGGTCACGACCCGCACGCCCACGCGGCGCAGGATGTCGTCTTCACTCAGCCCGGTCTTCGACTCCAGCAGCGCCGCCTCGTACTCGTTCGTCAACAGGTAGCGAGCGCCGTTGATCATCGCCTCGATGTCGGCCGACGGCATCCGGGCCAGTTGCTGTGACGGGTCGGCGGCGAAGGGCAGGCCCAGTCGGCGGCAGGCGGCGGCGCGGGCGAGCATCGTGTCCGGGTTCTCCGCGGCGAGGATGACGAGCCCAAGCCCACCGGCCCGGGCTGCGACACCGTCGAGGCTGATCCGGTCGGGCTCGCCCATCGCACCGGGATAGAACGACGCGATCTGGCAGAGGTCGGTGTCGGTGGTGCAGATGAACCGGGCGGTGTGTGCGACGGAGCTGACCTGCACCTCCGAGCAGTCGACCCCGTGCCGCTCCAGCCAGCTGCGGTAGTCCCCGAAGTCACCACCGACCGCGCCGAGCAGCACCGGCCGGTGCCCGAGTTGGGCGAGCCCGAAGGCGATGTTGGCCGCGACCCCGCCGCGTCGGACGACGAGGTCGTCGACGAGGAACGAGAGTGAGACGGTGTCGAGGCTGCCGGCGATGAGTTGCTCGGCGAACCGACCTGGGAAGCGCATCAGATGGTCGGTCGCGATCGAGCCGGATACGGCGATCATGCGGACGGGCCCTCTCAGTAGCGGTAGTGGTCGGGCTTGTAGGGCCCTTCGACCGGGACGCCAAGGTAGTTGGCCTGCTCCTTGGTCAGTTCGGTGAGGCGGACACCCAGCGCGGCGAGGTGGAGTCGGGCCACCTTCTCGTCCAGGTGCTTCGGGAGGGTGTGGACACCGATCGGGTACTGGTCGGTGCTGGTGAACAGCTCGATCTGCGCGATGGTCTGGTTGGCGAAGCTGTTCGACATCACGAAGCTCGGGTGCCCGGTGGCGTTGCCCAGGTTCAGCAGTCGCCCCTCGGACAGCACGATGATCGAGTGCCCGTCCGCGAACCGCCACTCATCCACCTGCGGCTTCACGGTGATCCGCTCGACGTCCCCGCGCTTCGCGAGACCGGCCATGTCGATCTCGTTGTCGAAGTGGCCGATGTTGCCCACGATCGCCTGGTGCTTCATCCGCGCCATGTGCTCGTTGGTGATCACGCTGAAGCAGCCCGTCGCGGTCACGAAGATGTCGGCGGTCTCGACAACGTCATCGATGGTCGCGACCTGGTAGCCGTCCATCGCCGCCTGGAGGGCACAGATCGGGTCCACCTCGGTCACGATGACCCGCGCACCCTGACCGCGCAGACTCTCGGCGCAGCCCTTGCCGACGTCGCCGTAGCCGAACACGACGGCGACCTTCCCGCCGATCAGCACGTCGGTGGCCCGGTTGATCCCGTCGATCAGCGAGTGCCGGCAGCCGTACTTGTTGTCGAACTTGCTCTTGGTCACCGAGTCGTTCACGTTGATCGCCGGGAACAGCAGGTTTCCGGCCTGCTGCATCTCGTACAGGCGGTGCACGCCGGTCGTGGTCTCCTCGGTCACTCCCTTGATCCCGGCGGCGACCCGCGTCCAGCGGCGGTTGTCCTCCCGCAGCGACCGCGTCAACACACCGAGGATGACCTCGTACTCCTCGGAGTCCGCGCTCTCCGGTGACGGGACCGCGCCGATCGCCTCGAACTCGGCGCCCTTGTGCACCAGCAGCGTGGCGTCACCACCATCGTCGAGGATCATGTTCGGGCCCTGCCCGTCCGGCCAGAGCAGCACCTGCTGGGTGCACCACCAGTACTCGTCGAGGGACTCGCCCTTCCAGGCGTAGACCGGGACACCCGCCGGGGCATCAGGGGTGCCGGTCGGGCCGACCGCTACCGCCGCCGCCGCGTGGTCCTGGGTGGAGAAGATGTTGCAGGACGCCCAGCGGACCTGCGCGCCGAGCGCCACCAGCGTCTCGATCAACACGGCCGTCTGGATCGTCATGTGCAGCGAGCCGGTGATCCGCGCACCCTTCAACGGCTGCCGCGAGGCGAACTCCCTCCGGATCGACATCAGACCCGGCATCTCATGCTCGGCCAGCTCGATCTCCTTACGCCCGAAGGCCGCCAACGACAGATCTGCCACCTTGAAATCGCTGAAGTCGCCAGTCATGCCCGCACCCTCCCCCACCCGCGTCGAGGACCGTTGGAGTCCCGTTCAACCGGGCCCTGCTCCGCACACCGGGCCAACCCGGCCCGGGTGCGGAGCAAGCGCCGTCAGGAGTTGCGGCTGGCCGGGTCGACCCGGGCGTACGTGAGCAGGTCGGCCATCGTGAACTGGCCCGAGAAGCGGGCGGGCAGGGTCGGACGCCAGTTGGGCTGCACCTTCAGGTAGCTCGCCGGGTCGAGCTGAGCGATGCCGATGAGCACCTCTGCCACGATTCGCCCACCTACCGCGCCCAACGAGCCGCCGCCGGCCTGGAGCTGTGCCTCCTTGAGGATGTAGTAGAAGAGCGGGGTGTTGGAGTCCAGGCCGAGGCCGTACCCACTGAGCTCCGGGAAGTTGAAGCTGCCGAGTGCGGGCGCCCCGATGTGGGCGGCGATCCGCTGGCCCGACGGGATGCCGAAGGTGAGCTGACGGAGCAGGTCGCGTCCGAGCAGGTTGGCCGACGGCGAGCCGGACGGCGGCGGTGGCAGCGGGAAGCCGAACAGCGGCGTCGAGTTGCGGACGTCGATCCATTTGCTCCAGTGCACCTGGCCGTCGAAGAACTGGAACCAGAACTGGTAGTCGAGGTAGCGGCGGGTGGCCCGCTTCCCGCCGCGCAGGTCGGCCGGGTCGGCGCCGCTCATCGCCGGGTCGAAGAGCATGGCGTAGAACTCGTCGCCGCCGTTGCCGGTGCGGTTGACCAGGTAGGCCGGTCGGGGCTGGCTGTGGCCGAAGCGGAACGCCGCCGCGGTGAACTCGACCGGGATGAACGTCGCGTTCGGCTCCGGCTTGTAGAAACGGCGGCCTCCGTTGAGCACTGTGAAGACAGTGCCCGGCCCGGCGATCAGCGGAAGGAACTCGTTGAGCACGATCCACTGGTAGTGCCAGGTGACGAGTTGCCGGGCGGCGCCGAAGACCTGCGCCGCCGGTGTGCCCTGTGCGCGCACCAGGTCGACCACCCGGTTGTGGAAGAGGATGAACGCGGCCGTGATCTGCGCGATCGGCAGGTTCTCGTCGTTGCGGACGTCGAAGATGATCGCCCTGCCATTGGAGTTGCGCGGCAGGTCCTCGAAGCGCCCACCGGACTCAATCTTGAGTTTGGCGGGATCGGCCGAGTTGTACAGCTCCGGGTTCCCGGTCGGCCCGCCACCGTAGAGCGAGTCGAGGTCGAGGGCCGGCGTCCGGGGGTTCGGCACAGTGGTCGGGTCGACCGGCGTGCCCAGCGGCGCCGTCGTCTCGAAGGCCAGGTCGTGGTCGATGAACTGCCCGAAGTACGTCATGCCCTGCGGGATCGAGAAGTTGTCGGGGTTGTTGATGCTGTGCTGCTGCTGGTCGGCGAGCGCCTCCGCGCCGACGCTGAGCGGGTCGCGCGCGTCCATCGGGCCGCCGACGCGCGACAGGTCGATCAGCGCGTTCCGCATCTGGGTCGTCGCGGATCCGAACGCCGGCAGCGACGGGAACATCCGACCGAACCGGTTGGAGAACGCGGCCGCCGCCGGCGTCGCGTCGAGCAGGACTCCCCCGGTGCCGGCCACGAGCGCCCCCGCGCCGACTCCGGCCAGTAATCGCCGTCGGCTGACACCTCGAGAAGCGTTGTCAATTGCCATGTCGGCCACCTTCCGTCCGCGGGCGCCCGCGTGGACGCACGGGCCGCAAACCCGCGAACCGGCAGCAGTGTGAACCCTTCGGCTAGTGGCGCCCTGGAGCTTCGGTGGTGTCCGGCTGGAGGCCGGTGAGCATGGCGTCGACCAGCGAGGTGTCGTGTTTCGCGGCGCGGAACAGCGGGTGGTCGAGCGTCGATCGGAGGAAGTCGCGGGTTGTGGCCACACCTGGCCCTTCCACTGCGCACTCGTCGAGGGCGCGGGCCATCCGGGCCAGGGCCTGGGTGCGGTCGGGCGCCCAGACGACCACCTTCGCGAGGAGGGAGTCGTAGTCGGCCGGCACCCGGTAGCCGGCGTACCCGTGCGTGTCGACGCGGACGAACGGGCCGGCGGGCAGGTCGAAGCGGGTCAGCTCACCCGGCGTCGGTACGAAGCCGCGCGCCGGGTCCTCGACGTTGAGGCGACACTCGATCGCTGTGCCGCGTGGCGTCACGTCGGCCTGGGTCAGCGCGAGCCGTTCGCCGGCCGCGACGAGGATCTGTTGCCGCACCAGGTCGACGCCGGTCACCAGCTCGGAGACCGGGTGTTCGACCTGGAGCCGGCAGTTGACCTCCATGAGGTGGAAGTCGTCCCCACCGCCGACCAGGAACTCGAAGGTGCCCGCGCCCACGTAGCCGACACCGAGCGCGCCGGTGACCGCTGCGGCGGTCATCCGGTCGACCATGTGTTGCGGCAGCCCGGGCGCAGGTGACTCCTCGATCAGCTTCTGGTGACGCCGCTGTACCGAACAGTCGCGCTCGCCGAGGTGGATGCCGTTGCCGTAGCGGTCGGTGAGCACCTGCACCTCGACGTGGCGGGCCGACTCGAGATAGCGCTCGATGTAGACCCGGTTGTCACCGAAGAGCAGCTGCGCCTCCGCCCGCGCGGAGGCGAACTCGCCCAGGAACGAGGCCGGATCGCGGACCACCCGTACGCCCCGACCGCCGCCACCGGCGACCGCTTTGATGATCAACGGGAAGCCGATCTCCTCGGCGACCGCCCGGGCGTCGGCCGCCGACTCGACGGCGTCGGTGGTGCCGGGGAGCACGGGCAGGCCGAGGCCCGCCATGATGCCCCGCGTCCGGGCCTTGTCGCCCAGCGCGGCCATCACGGCGGGCGGTGGCCCGATGAACGTGATCCCGTCGGCCTCGCAGATTTCGGCGAAGTCCGGGTCCTCGGAGAGGAATCCGTAGCCCGGATGGATCGCGTCGGCCCCCGTGCGGCGGGCCGCCTCGATGATGGCCGGTGCGCTCAGGTAGCTGCGCCGACTCGGACCCGGCCCGATCTGGACGGCTTCGTCGGCCAGCCGCACCACCGCCGAGTCGCGGTCGACTGTCGAGTAGACCGCCACGGTACGCAGCCCCATCTCCCGGCAGGTCCGGGCGATCCGGACCGCGATCTCGCCCCGGTTGGCGATCAGCACCGACTCGAACACTGGGTCAGCCCTCCGACACAGCTAAGGCGATCAGCCGTTCGCCGTACTCGACCGGGGTCGCGTTGGGCACCAGCACCTTCACGACCTCGCCCGCGCGGTCGGCTTCGACCGGGATCATCATCTTCATCGCTTCGAGGATCGCGACCTGCTGGCCGGGCACGACCTGGTCGCCCTCACGGACGAACGGGTCAGCGCCGGGCGACGGCGCGAGGTAGAGCGTCGCGACCATCGGCGCGCACACGTAGTGCAGACCGGCGTCGGCGTCCACCGGCGGGGCCGCCGGGACCATCGCCACCACGGGTGCGCCGTCCGGCCACTCCACCTCGACCACCAGGTCGCCGTGTTGCAGCCGGGCACGGCGAACCGGACCTGGCGTCGACCCGATCAGCCGCGCGAGACTGCGGACCGCGGCATCCAGCGGGTCGGCGTTACCCTCCGGCATTCGTCAAACCTCCGATCTGTCGGAAGCGGGCCCGGCGCTGGGCCCGCACCTCCTCGCGGGTGAGACCGGCCAACTCCGCGAACGCGTCGACGACCGCCCGATGTACGGCCGACGCGGTCGCCCCGGGATCGGCCGGTGCCCCGCCGGGCGGTTCGGGAACCACCCCGTCGACGATGCCGAGCGCCAGCAGGTCGTTGGCCTGGAGCTTGAGCTGCGCGGCGGCCTCGTCGGCCCGACCGGAGTCGTTCCAGAGGATCGCGGCGCAGCCTTCCGGGCTGATCACCGAGTACGTCGCGTTGGCGAGCATCAGCACCCGGTTGCCGACGCCGAGGGCGAGCGCGCCTCCGCTGCCACCCTCGCCGGTCACGATCGCGACGACCGGGACCGTCAGACCGGCCATCAGCCGGATGCTGTCGGCGATGGCTATGGCCTGCCCGTTCTCCTCCGCCGAGATGCCGTGGTACGCGCCGGGCGTGTCGATGAGCGTCACGATCGGCGTGCCGAGCTTCTCGGCCAGGCGCATCAGCCGGGCCGCCTTGCGGTAGCCGGCCGGTGTCGCCATGCCGAAGTTGCGGCTGGCCACCTCGGCGACCGTGTGCCCCTTCTGGTGGCCGATCACCACTGTGGGCCGGCCGTCGATCAGGCCGACGCCGCCGACGATCGCCGGGCAGTCACCCGCCAGCCGATCGCCGTGCAGCTCCACGAAACCGTCGACGAAGTTGCCGATGTAGTCGAGTGTGGAGGGTCGGCCGAGGTCGCGGGACAGCGCCACGACCGCCCACGGGTCCGCCGGCTCGGGTGCCGCGGTCGCCCGTACCGGGTAAGGATCCGGCGCGGACCTGTCGGCCCCTGCGAAGGCCAGCAGCCGGCCGATGGTCGGCCGCAGGTTCGACCGGGGCACCAGGTCGTCGAGCATGCCGCGGGCGAAGAGGTACTCGGCGGTCTGGAAGCCGGCCGGCAGCGGCTGACGCAGCGTCTGCTGGATGACCCTCGGCCCGGCGAAGCCGAGGCGGGCCCCCGGCTCGGCGAGGATGACGTCGCAGAGCGTCGCGAACGATGCCGCGACGCCACCGTAGGTCGGGTCACTGACCAGCGAGATCGTCAACACCCCGGCCTCGTCGAGGGCCCCGAGTGCCGCGCTCGTCTTGGCCATCTGCATGAGCGACAGCACGCCCTCCTGCATCCGGGCACCGCCGGAGGCGCTGACGATCAGCAGCGGTGTACGGGTCTCGAGCGCCAACTCGGCCGCCCGGGTGATCCGCTCGCCGACGCCCGTGCCGAGGCTGCCGCCGAGGAACCGGAAGTCCATGACCGCCGCGATCAACGGCTGCCCCTCGACAGTGCCCCGGACACAGACGACCGCCTCGTCGAGCCCTGTACGCCGGCGGGCGGTCTCGATCCGTTGCGGGTATGGCTTGGTGTCGACGAACCCCAGCGGATCGCCGAAGGCGCCGACCGGTGGCAGTTCCTCGACCGAGTCGAGATCGAAGAGCTGCTCGATCCGCTGGTGTGCGGTGACCTGGTCGTGGTGGTCGCACTCCGGGCAGACGCCCAGGTTGCGCTCGACCCGGCGCTGGTAGAGCAACGCCCGGCAGCCCGGGCAGATCAGCCAGCTCTTGCCGACGGGCGCGTTGACGGTGGCGGTCATGACTGCCCGCGTTCGGCCGCGGCCTTCTCCACGATCTCCCGGATGCGTGCCTGCTGCTCACGTGTGGTCCGGTTGAGGTGGGCGGTCATGCCCTCGTCGTCGGCGTGCCCGCCCGGCCGCATCTCGAAGTCCTGTACCCACCGCATCCGCACGCCGCCGTCCGGGATCTCGGTGTATTCCCAGAACAGGTTCATGTACTTGAAGGCGCCGGTCTCCAGCCGCCGTGCCCGCACGACCCGGTCGCCGCGGTCGGGCACCCGCTCGGAGACCCAGCTCCAGACGCGGCCGGCCGGGTCGGGGTGCATGGTCAGGCGGAAGACGACGGCCCCGTCGGCGGACGTCGAGAGGACCTCGGTGCTGGCGTACTCGCTGAACAGGGAGGGCCAGTTGGGGATGTCGTTGGTCAGGTCCCAGACGAGGTCGAACGATGCGTTGATGACTACCGCGTTGTCCGTGTGTCCGGCCATGGGGTCACCGATCCGCGAGTCGTTGGTTGACGTAGTCGACGGCGAGCCGCGGCGTCTTCATGATCGACACGGCGTCGTCGGGAATGCGGACCTCGTACTCCTGCTGCACCCGCGCCGCCAGCTCCAACAGCGCGAGCGAGTCGTAGCCGAGGTCGTCGAACGGCGCGTCGAGCGTCGCCGGATCGGCCCAGTCGGTCTGCTCGACCACACCGGAACTGGTCTCCAGGATCCGACGCAGGTCGTCGAGGGTCAGCTGGCTCATGAGTTTCCTCCCGTCGGTCGCTGCCACCCGTCGCGCACGCCACCGACCTGCGGCACCGGCGACTCGGGGTGCGGGACCTCCTCGGTGTCGACGTGGCCCAGCTCGGGGCGCGGCGCGAGCGGACTGATCTGGAACACGATCAGCGCGGTCTCGCCACCGGCGTTGACGATGCGGTGCCGCTGGCCGCGACGGACCATGAGAGCTTCGTCGGCCGCGAGCTTGACCTCCGCGCCGTCGACCCGGATCACGACCTCGCCGCGCACCAGATAACAGAACTTGTCCGAGTACGGGTTGTACTGCTCCGCCAGGAACTCGCCCGGCTCCAGGCGGACAGTGCCCATGAAGCCCTCCGTCGCGTCGACGGTCTTCGGGCTGAGCAGGATCCGCACCTCCCCGCCGATCCGGTTGATGCCGGGCACGTCGGTGGCGGCGACCTTCACGATCGGTTGCCGATGCATTGTCATCCCTTCTCTGCGACGAGCACTCGGAACGGCAGGTCCGTCGGGTGGACGGTGGCCGGGCCGAAGCCCGCCGCGGCGAGGGCCCGGTTGTAGGCGGCGACGGAGTGCGACTCCCCTTCGAAGGTCCAGACCAACATCAGCACCGAGAAGAGGTAAGGCGCCGGGTCCAGTGCCGGCGACTCGTCGCCCGTGGTGAAGCCGACGATGACCAGGCGCCCCCCCGGCTTGACGACGGAACCGAGCCGGGTCACCAGCTCGTGCACCCGCTCCTCGGAGAAGTGGTGGGTGACGTTGGTGAGCAGCACGACGTCGTAGGGGCCGCCGAGATCGGTGGTGAACATGTCACCCGGCAGGAACGACGCCCGGTCGCGTACGCCGAGCCGCTCGGCGTGCTTCTCCGTCACGGCGAGAACGTTGGGCCAGTCCAGCGAGGTCACCGCCGCCTGCGGGTTGTGCTGCGCGAGCGTGTAGCCGTAGACGCCGTGACCGCAGGCGACGTCGAGGATGTCGAGCTCGGCGCGCTCCTTCGTCCACGGCGCGAGCGCTTCGGCCATCACCTCGGCGGTCGGCTGGGCGACCTTCGTCGCGTAGGCGGCGAAGTCCTCCCAGTAGGTGTACTCCGGGGTCTCGGCGTGCACGTCGAGGACGGTGCCGCCGGCCCGGACGGCGGCGCTGAGGTCGCGCAGCGCGTCCCACTCCCAGTCGCTCGACATCACCTTGACCATTCCGCCCAGGTAGTCGGGACGGGTGCTGACCAGGTGGTCGGCGGCCGCCGGGGTGAGCGAGAAGTGCTCGCCGGTCCGGTCGGTGAGACGGATCGCGGTGAGCGCGTCGAGCAGGATGCGCGCGCCCCGCGGGTGGATGCCGAGCTTCGGAGCGAGCCCGTTGGCAGTGGCCGGGCCCGCGGCGAGCGCGTCGAACACGCCCAGCTCGACCCCGGTGCGCAGCAGGCTCGTCTTCTTGTATGCCTGCATCATGTCGTTGATGTCGCGGCGGGTCAGCGTCACGTGATGCTCCCTGTCTCGGGGCTCCAGGTGTAGAAGGGCGTGGCCTTCGAGTCCTGCAACTCGGTCATGCTGTCCGGCGCGTAGCGCTGCAGGTAGGCCGAGAGGCGCCGGTTGACCTCCTGGAAGTCCGCGCGGGCTCGGGCCGCGAGGAGCTTGTCGAAGACGTCGGTGTCGGCCTCGAGCAGGTGCATGTAGAGGTCCTGGTATTGGAAGAGCGTGCGCCGCGAGATGCCGACGACGTAGGGCATGTCGCCCTTGTCGTGCTCGGCGAAGAGCTCGGCGACCGCGTCGGCGTGACCGGGGGCCATCCGCATGACCATGAGGGCGCGGTAGGACATGTGCTCACGCTCCCCGCAGGATCGTGGCCAGGGCGGCGGCGAGGGTCTTTGCCTGGTCGTCGACCGGGCCGGCACTGCGGAAGGCGACGATGCCGTCGGGGCGCACCAGCAGCGCCCCGCCGGGGCCGACTCCACAGCTCGCCAGCCACGAACCGTCGTCGGCGAGGTCACCGTCGGGGCCGGCGGTCAGCGCCTTGATCGGAAGCCCGGTCTCCGCGGAGACCGCCTCGGCCGCCGCGAGCCACGCGTCGTCGCCGGGAGCCGTGGCCAACGTCCAGCCCTCGGTCAGCACGTCGATCGTGGAGACCCGAGCGCCGTCCTGGTCGACCCAGCCGTGTGGGGCACGCGATCCGGGTTGGCCGGTGAAGGTCAGCTCGCGGGGCAGCAGCTCGGTGTCGGCGGGCGCGCCGACGATCGCGTTCGAGGTGTACCGGTAGCCCATCGTCACGATGACGAAGTCCCGATAGGCGGCCTTGTCCTCGTCGGCGAGCTGACCGCGGGTGCGGAAGAGCATCCACGCCTGGTCGGCCGTCGCCGCGCCGACCGGACGACGCTCGGCTTCGTAGGAGTCGAGCAGGCTCTCGTCAGCCCGCCCCTGAAGCACGTCGGCGAGCTTCCACGCCAGGTTGTGCGCGTCCTGGATTCCGGCGTTGACGCCGAAGCCGCCGGCCGGCGGGTGGGCGTGGCAGGCGTCGCCGGCGAGGAAGACCCGCCCTGCCTGGTACGCGTCGGCGACCATGTGCCGCGCGTCCCAGGGCTGGGCCGACTCGACCTCGACCTCCAGCTCGGGGTCACCGGCAGCGATCCGGGCCAGCTCGACGCAGCGTTCCGGGGTGAAGTCGGCCGGCGACTGCCCCCGCTCGGGGTAGTAGTTGACGCCGAACATCCACCGCCCCGGCTCGATGAAGAGCAGCAGACCCTGGGCCAGTTGGTTCATCAGGTAGATCAGCGTGAACCGTGGCGCGGTGTCGGGCAGGTCGACCTTGGCGCGGAAGATGATGCTGACGAAGTTCCCGGCGACACCGTTGCTGCGGTCTCCGATCTGGAGCATGTTCCGGACGGGGCTCTTCACGCCGTCGGCCGCGACGACGTAGCGCGCCCGGATCGTGCGTGTCGTGCCGTTGTCGGAGACGGTCGCGGTCACCCCGTCCTCATCCTGGGTCAGCCCGATCAGCTCGTTCTGGAAGCGGATCTCCGCGCCCGCTTCGACGGCGGCGTCGTAGAGCAGCGGCTCGTAGTGGTCCTGGCCGCACCAGATCGGCCAGCTCGGCGTGAACTTGTCGTAGTCGACGTCGTGCGCCTCCATGACGAAGGACTTGTGGAGGTCGGCCAGCGACTGGGCGCCGAGCATGACCAGTGGCGTGGCGCGGCCGGCGCGGACGAGGTCGAGTTCGGCGCCCGGCCCGACGATCTTCATGCCGGCCTGCTGCACCGCCGGCTCCAGGCCGACGGTGCGGAAGATCTCCACAGTGCGGGCGTGCAGACCGGTCGCGCGGGGGATCGTCGACAGTCGGGGCCGACGTTCGACCAGGATCGGCCGGATCCCCTTGCGGGCCAGGAAGAGCGCGGTCGACAGGCCGACCGGGCCGCCGCCGACGATCAGGACGTCGGTGCTTCCGTCAGACATGAGCGTCCTCCGTGTAGACGACTTTGTAGAGGTGGCGTTCCGGCGTGGCGATCGCGCGTACCTCGCCGAAGTGGGGGTGGACCTCGGGGTTCTGGAGCATCGCTGTGAAGTGCTCTTCGCTCTTCCACTGCGCGTAGTTGACGACCCGGGTCCCGTCGAGGCTGGCGTGAATGTTCGCCGACACGAACCCGTCGACCTTGGACATCACCGCGTCGGTCGCCTCGATCAGGATGTCGACGAGCTTCTGCTGGTTGGCCGGCTCGACGGTGAAGACGTTGACCATCGTCACGACCGGCTGGTCGATGCCGATGTGTGCCATTGCGGGCTTCCTTTCCTAGATCGGACGCGCTTCGAGCAGGGCCCAGCCGCGGGACGCGGGGGTGTTGACCAGCTCGAAACCGGACGCGGTGAACAGCGCCTGCCATTCGCGGAGGTCGCGCTCCTTGCCGCCGAAGAGCACCAGCATGTCGATGTCGATGATCTTGGCGTGGTCCCACTGGTTGCGCGGCGGCACGATCTGGTCGATCGCGATGAGGCGGGAGTCGGCGTCGCCGATCGCCGCGCGGATCCGCCGCAGCAGCGTGACGCAGGTGTCGTCCGGCCAGTTGTGCACGATCGACTTCAGGATGTACGCGTCGGCGCCGGCCGGCAGCTCGTCGGTGAAGAAGTCGCCGCCCCGCACCTCGACCCGCTCGGTGACGCCGTGCTCCTTGAGCAGCGGCTCGGCGTCGGCCACGACCTCGGGCAGATCGAAGAGGACACCGGTGCCCTCGGGATGGCGTTGGAGCATCTTGGCCAGGAAGTAGCCGTTGCTGCCGCCGATGTCGGCGATCCGGCCGAACCGCTCGGGCGCCAACTCCGCCGCGAACCGGTCGGCGAGCCGCCGGCTCCAGTGGGCCATGAAGCCCTCGAAGAACCGGTTGGCCTCGGGGTGGGCCTGGAGGTAGTCGTAGAAGCCCATGCCGAAGACCTTGTTGAAGGCCGGCTCGCCGGTGCGGACGCTGTGCAGGATCTCCGCGTACGGAAGGCGGTTGAAGTCGGCGCCGCTGAACTGCACCATCGGTCGCAGCCCGCCGATCCGGGCCGACGTCAGCCCCTCGCCGAGCGGCGTCAGCGCGAACGACCCGTCCTCCTGCTCGTCGAAGATGCCGACCGCGGAGGCCGCGCGGAGGATCCGCCGCAGCGCGTCCTCGTGCGACTCGGTCGCCGCCGCCAGTTGGGCGACAGGCACCGGACCGTCGACGAGCAGGTCGGCGACGCCGAGCTCGGTGACCACGTAGATCACGTTGGCGATCTGTTTGGCGCTTCCCAGCACCGCGATCTGCCGTTCACGCAGGTCAAGTGCCTGCTGCTCGTCGAAGTTCGCGACGGCGGCGAGGCTGGCGTCGGTCATCGTCCATTCCTTTCGTCGGTCACGACCATGGCCGCGTTGAACCCGCCGTAGCCCCTGGCGAGCACGAGCGCCGCGCGTACGGGTGTCTCCCGCGCGACGTCGCGCACCAGGTCGAGGTGCAGGCCCTCGGCCGGCTGGCGGATGTTGGTGGTGGGCGGGATGACACCGTGCTGGATCGACAGCAGCGCGGAGACGAGGTCGAGCGCCGCCCCGCCCGAGTAGAGCCGGCCGGTCATCGTCTTGGGCGCTGTCACCGGCACCCCGCGTGGGCCGAAGACCGCTGTGATCGCCTCGGCCTCGACGCGGTCGAGCTCCGCGACACCGGCGCCGTCGGCGAACACGACGTCGATGTCGGCCGGCGTGAGACCGGCGTCGGACAGTGCCATCTCGGCCGCCCGACGCAGACCCGGCGGACGGCCGGAGCCGGGCCGGGGGTCGAACGTCGCGCCGTATCCGGCGATCACCCCGTAGACGGCGGCCCCGCGCCGGGCAGCGGCGAGTTCGTCCTCCAACACGAGGATCGCCCCGCCCTCGCCCGGCACGTAGCCCGACGCGTTGGCGTCGAACGGCAGGAACGCCGTGGCCGGATCGCGCCCCGTACTGAGGAGGCCGTTGGCGAGCTGGGCCGTCCAGCCCCACGGGCAGAGCGATGCGTCGACGCCGCCGGTCATCACGAGCTGCACGCCCTTGCGCACCTGGCGTCGGGCCTGCGCCACCGCGTCGAGCCCACCCGCCTGCTCGGTGACGAGCACGCCGGTCGGCCCACGCATCCCGTGACGGATCGAGATCTGGCCGGTGTTGACTGCGTAGAACCAGGCGAACGACTGGTAGGCGCTGACGTGCTCGGAGCCCTTGCTCCAGAGCTTCTCCAGCTCACGATGGCCGAACTCGAAGCCGCCCGACGCGCTGGCCGTGACGACACCCATGCCGAACTCGGGCAGCGCCGAAGGGTCGACCGACGCATCGGCCAGCGCCCACTGCGCCGCCGTCAACGACAGCCGGGTCATGTGGTCGGTCTGCGCCATCAACCGGCTCGGAATGTGATCGGCCGCCTCGTAGCCGGGAACCTCGCCGGCCAACTGGGCGGGGTAACCCGAGGGGTCGAACCGGCTGATCGGCCCGATGCCGCCCACCCCGGCGACGGTGGCCTCCCAGAAGGCGTCGCGGCCCAACCCGTTGGGAGCGGCCACTCCGACCCCGGTGACGACAGTGGTCATGCCACACGCGCCAGGAGCATCGCGCTCTGAAAGCCGCCGAACCCGCTGCCCACGCTCAACACCACGTCGGTCTGCTGCTCGCGGGCGGTGAGCGGCACGTAGTCGAGGTCGCACTCCGGGTCGCGATCGTGCAGGTTGGCCGTCGGCGGCACCGCACCGTGCTTGATCGCCAGGGCCGACGCCGCGATCTCGATCGAGCCGATGGCGCCGAGCGAGTGACCGATCATCGACTTGATCGAGCTGACCGGGGTGCGGTACGCGTGGTCGCCGAGGCTCCGCTTGAACGCCGCCGTCTCGTGCCTGTCGTTCTGCTTCGTACCCGAGCCGTGCGCGTTGATGTAGTCGACGGCGTCGCCGGGCAGCTGGGCGTCGGCGAGCGCGACCCGGATCGCCTCTGCCATCTCCCGCCCGTCGGGCCGCAGACCGGTCATGTGGAACGCGTTGGAGCGCGAGGCGAACCCGACCAGCTCGGCGTAGATCTGCGCTCCTCGCCGGCGGGCGTGCTCGAGCTCTTCGAGGACGAACATCGCCGAACCCTCGCCGAGGACGAACCCGTCGCGACTGTTGTCGAACGGCCGCGACGCGTGCGTCGGGTCGTCGTTGCGGGCCGTGGTCGCCTTGATCGCGTCGAAGCAGGCCACAGTGATCGGCGAGATCGGGGCGTCGGTGGCGCCGGCGATCATCACGTCGGCCGAGCCCTCCCGGATCAGCTCCCGGGCGTGGCCGACCGAGTCGAGACCCGACGTGCAACCGGTGGAGACCACCGTCGCCGGACCTTCCGCCCCGACCGACCACGCCACCTCGCGGGCGAACGAGCTCGGCACCAGATAGTCGTAGAGGTGCGGAGTGGCGTACCGGTGGTCGGTCAGCCACTTCCGGCCGCCGTCGCTGACCACGACGTACTCCTTTTCGAGGCTCATCGTGGCCCCGACAGCGGTGCCGACGCTGACGCCGACCCGGGTCGGGTCGACGACCTCGAAGCCGCTGTCGGCCAGCGCCTCCCGGGTGCAGACCACTGCCATCTGGGCCGCCCGGTCCATCCGGCGGACCTCCTGCGGCGACAGGCCCTCGGCGACCGGGTCGAAGTCGGCCTCCGCGGCCACCCGCGACCGGAAGGGGGTGGCGTCGAAGAACGACAGGGTACGGGTGGCCGTGCGGCCAGCGGTCAACAGTTCCCAGAACGCCTTGGTGCCCAGTCCACCGGGGGCGATGACGCCAATCCCGGTGATGACCACCCGACGGTCGGATGTGCTCGTCATGGAAGACCTCCTGGCCGCGATGTCCGTGTGAAAGCTAGGGACGGCCGGTCGAACGGCGCTGGAGCGTTGGTCGAGGGCCTGTCACGAGGCCCTGGCAAGCCCCGGGCGCAGTGGCCCGCCGGCGGCCAACACCTCCCGCTGGAGCCGCTGGAGGTCAGGCGAAGGGTCCAGGCCCAACTCCTCACTGAGCACCCGGCGCAGGTGGTGGTACGCCTGCAACGCCTCACCACGGCGCCCGGAGCGGCTGAGCGCCACGATGAGCTGGCGGTGGAACCACTCGTTGAGCGGGTACGTGCCCACGAGATAGCGAAGCTCGCCGATCAGCTCGCGGTGGCGGCCGAGGGTGATGTCGGCCTGGATGCGCAACTCCAACGCCCGGATCCACTGCTCCTGGAGGTGGATCGCGTGCGCCTCCAACGCCGGCCCGAACGTCACGTTGGCGCCCACCGGCCCCGTCCACATGGCCAGCGCCCGCCGCAGCACCTCGGCGCCCTCCTCGGGCCGGTCCGACTCGATGTGCGAGCGACCCTGGTCGAGCATCGTCTCGAACACCTCGGCGTCGAGCTGGCCCGGCTCTACCTTGAGCAGGTAGCCGCGGGCACGGCTCTCCAGCACTGTCCGGTCCGGGGTCTCTATGCCCTCTTTCGCGAAGAGCTTGCGCAGGTGGTAGATGTAGGTCTGCACTGTGGTGACGGCGCTGCGCGCCGGATCGTCACCCCACAGCTCCCGGATTATCGAGTCGACCAGAACGACCCGATTGGCCCGCATCACCAGCAGCGCCAACACGGTCCGCACCTTCGGCGGCGTCGGCGTGCAGATCCGGCCCTCGTGGATCACTTCCAGCGATCCGAGGATCTCGTACCTGACCACAGTGGTCCCCCATTCCCCATAGCACTCGTCGAGACGCTCTCAAGCTATGGATGAGCGGGGCGTGTCGGAACGACCGCAGGTAGCGACATCGCGGGTTCTTCCGAGGATCGATGCGTGTCGAAAGTTGTACGGCGGATACCCCTTCGATCGCTCGATGCTTCCTCCACGCAACCTCCACCGGGGGCGGGAAGACTCGCCGGGCCCCCACGCCCCCTCGGGTTAGGAGTCACACATGTCGCGCCGCCTCTTCACCTCCGAGTCGGTCACCGAAGGTCATCCCGACAAGATCGCCGATCAGATCAGCGACGGGATCCTCGACGCGTTACTGGCGCAGGACCCGCACAGCCGGGTCGCCGTCGAAAGCCTGATCACCACCGGCCAGGTCCACGTCGCGGGCGAGGTCACCACGCAGGCCTACGCCGACATCCCACGCATCGTGCGGGAAACCGTCCTGGGCATCGGGTACGACTCGTCGAAGAAGGGCTTCGACGGCGCCTCCTGCGGCGTCAGCATCTCGATCGGCGCCCAGTCGCCCGACATCGCGCAGGGTGTCGACACGGCGATCGAGCTGCGCGACGGTTCGTCCGGCGGCGGGCTCGACGCCCAGGGCGCCGGCGACCAGGGCATGATGTTCGGCTTCGCCTGCTCGGAGACCCCGGAGCTGATGCCGCTGCCGATCGCACTGGCCCATCGGCTGGCCCGTCGGCTGGCCGCCGTCCGCAAGGACGGCACGGTGCCCTACCTGCGGCCGGACGGCAAGACCCAGGTGACCGTCGAGTACGACGGCCTACGCCCGGTCCGGCTCGACACCGTCGTGGTCTCCACGCAGCACGCCGCCCACATCTCCCTCGACGAACTGCTCACCCCCGACGTCCGGAACCACGTGATCACGCCGGAGCTGGAGGCGCTCGACCTCGACACCGAGGGATACCGGCTGCTGGTCAACCCGACGGGGCGGTTCGAGATCGGTGGTCCGATGGGCGACGCCGGCCTGACCGGACGGAAGATCATCGTCGACACCTACGGCGGGTATGCCCGGCACGGTGGTGGCGCGTTCTCGGGGAAGGACCCGTCGAAGGTCGACCGCTCGGCGGCGTACGCGATGCGGTGGGTGGCGAAGAACGTGGTCGCCGCGGGCCTGGCCGAACGGTGTGAGGCGCAGGTGGCCTACGCGATCGGCAAGGCCCACCCGGTGAGCCTTTTCGTGGAGACGTTCGGCACGGAGACGGTGCCTCTCGATCGGATCGAGAAGGCGATCGGTGAGGTCTTCGACCTGCGTCCGGCGGCGATCATCCGCGACCTGGACCTCCTGCGTCCGATCTACCAGCAGACGGCCGCCTACGGCCACTTCGGTCGTGAACTCCCGGACCTGACCTGGGAGCGCACGGACCGCGCCGCCGACCTCAAGGCCGCTTGCTGAGGAACGTCGCCGATCGCTAGAACGGCGGGCGGCGAGGGCGCGGCACCAACCGGTCGTGTGGCAGCGTCACCAGTGACGCTGCCACCGCCTTGTTGACCGCGTCGATGCGGGAGACCGCGCCAAGCTTCGCGAAGATGCGACGCAGGTGACTCTTCACGGTGGCCTCGGTCAGGTCGAGTCGGCGCGCGATCTGGGCATTGGTCATCGCCTCGGCCGCGAGCTGGAGGATCTCCAGCTCGACGGGGGACAGAATGGCGGACTCCGCGTTCTGCACCTGCACCAGGCTCTGACCGGAGACCGAGAGCAGCACCGAGCCGCTGCCGTCGCGCGCCTTGCGGATCGCGGCGACCAGCTCCTCACGACCCACGCTCTTGAGCAGGTAGGCGCGCACCCCGGCGGCGATCAGTCGGCGCAGCAGGTCAGGGCTGTCGTACATGCTGAGGATGACGACTGCACTGTCGGGCGACACCTCACGGATGCGGCGCACCGTGACCACAGGGTCGTCGCCGGGAATCTCGACGTCGAGCAACACCACGTCGGGACGCTCCGACGCCGCCTTGGCGACCGCGGTGGCCGAGTCGCCGGCCTCGTCGACCACGTCGAGGTCGGCGTGCACCTCGAGCACCCAGCGCAGCCCCTCGCGAACGAGAGCGTGGTCGTCGACGATGAGGATGGTGGTGGCGCCGGCGGAAGACCCGCCGTCGGACCGCGTCAACCTAACCCCCAGACCCCGTCCCCCGCCGCCAGCGTGCACATGATTGGCACCGTATCGCGGACGTGTGACACCACAGCTATCGTGGCGTCCTCCCGACACGAAGAACGCCACGATCGCCGTGCGATTCTGTCAGTCTCGTGTGGACAGACGGACCAACTCGCCGATGCCGAGGCCCTTGTTGGCGATGTAGAAGCTGCCGTCGGAGGCGATGGCGAACGACATCGGGGAGTCCAGGCCGGTGCTCGCCAGCTCCCGGTGGCTGCCGTCGCGCTCCACCCGGATCAACGCACCTGTGGAATCCCCCGAGCTGAGCCCGTTCTTCGCGATCTCCAGCACGACCAGTCGACCCCGCTTGTCGAACGCGATGTCGATGATGTTGGTGAAGCCGGTCGCGAAGATCGTCGGCTCCTGCCCGGGCACCAGCCGCCACACCCGGGCGCCGCCGTTCGGGAAGGGATGCCCGGTCAGCTGCCCGATGTAGAAGGCACCGTCCGGCCCGCGGGTGATGGTGACCGGCACGAACTGGATCGGCGTGGTCGAACCGGGCGGCAGGCCCCACTCCGGCGGCGCCGGAACCTGCTCCTGCGGCCAGACGTGTTCGGCAGTGACCACGCCACGACGGTCGATCCGGAGCACGTCGTTCGCGGCCGCGTCGAGCGCGTAGACGTCACGCCCGTCGGCGACGACGGCGTACGGCTGGCTCTCCGGAATGACCCCGTCCGGGTTGTTCTGCCCCTCGAAGGCGGAGAGGTCGCCGACGACCGACCAGCGGCGCTTCCCCTCGACCCGGAGGATGGTTCCCATAGTGGCCCCGGCCGCGCCGAGCAGGTCGCGCGAGACCGGGTCGGTGCTGTAGCCCATCGCCACCAGCAGCTTCCCCTGCCGATCGAAGGCCAGGTCGTGGGCACCGTAGACGGAGAAGCCGCCACCGGTGCTACGCAGCGACGGCAGACCCGTCACGACTCGCTTCTGCCAGCCGTGACGGACCGCCGTGATCGCACCGGTCGAGCCGTAGCAGAGGTTGGTGCCGAACGTGCCGGGGATGCATACGTCGTCGCCGCCGAGCCCGGCCTCGGCGACGTAGACGATGCCGGCCCGGTCGATGGCGACACCGCGCGGGTTGTCGAGGTTGCGGGCGACGACGGTCAGTCGCCCAGTGGTCGAGGTGGCCGCAGTGGCGGGCGCGGCAATGCCGGCCACCAGTACCAGCGGCACAGCCAGCGACAACGTTCGTCGCATCGCGTCGAGCATGGGTTCTCCTCAGCAAGAGGGGTTCGGATGCGAACGACGCTGCCGGCGTTGCCTCGAGGCCCGGTGGAGGAAGGCTCGACAGGCCCGCCTACTCCGGCTGATTGGGGGTGCCGCGCCCCAGCTCATAGGGGGATGACACGCCCTCGTAGGCGAGGTGCATCACCATGCCGTTGGCCGCGTGGTCGAGGTTGTGGCAGTGGTCCATCCAGAGCCCAGGATTGTCCGCCTTGAAGCCGATTTCGTAGATCTCACCGGGGATCACGTCGAGGCTGTCGATCCACCACGGTGACCCGGTCGCGCGGACCCCGTTGCGGGACAGCACCAACGCGTGATGACCGTGCAGATGCATCGGGTGGTTCTGGTGGCTGCGGTTGACGATCCGCACCTTGACCACGTCGTCCATCCGGACCATCAACGTCGGCGTGTTGGGGAAGCTGTGCCCGTTGATGATCGGCACCAGGTGAAGCCCTCCGTTGTAGAAGGACAACCGGTCGTCGAGGAGCTGGGTGAACGAGCGGTCGTACGACGAGCCCGCGTCGAAGGGCCGGGAGCCGCCAGAGCCGTACGAGAGCGGGTCGAAGTGGTCCCCGTCGTCGACGATCTCCGGCGTCGAGGCGTCACCCGGTGGCGCCAGGACCAGCCCGCCGTCGCGGTTGGCGAGATCGGTCAGGCGCACCGGGCCCGCCGGCATCGTGAACGTCACGTCGTAGCGTCCACCGGTCGCCAAGCCGAACCGCGGGTCGGTCAGCGGGGTCGGGCCGTTGACGTCGACCCCGTCGATCGCCGCCACCCGCACCGGCGTGCCGTTGACCGTCAGGGCCCGCGGACGACTGTCGGTGGACGGGTTGTTGTCGGTGTTGATCAGGCGCAGTCGCACCGGCGTGCCCGGGGCGACCTCCTGGCGTTCCAGCGTGTCACTCGTGCCGAACGAGACGATGTTGTCGTCCGGCGTACGCCACTCGTGGGCCTGCACGACGAAGTCCCGCTCGCCGGGTGGTGGGCCGTCGCGCGGCTCGACGATCAGCGCACCGAACAGACCCCGCCGGATCGCCTCCAGCGGGTTCTGGTGGGTGTGGTACCAGAAGGTGCCGACCTGCTCGGCGATGAACCGGTAGGTGAAGGTGCCGCCCGGCTCCACAGCGTTCTGCGTCGCGCCGGCCACGCCGTCCTCACCGTTGGGGACGTCGAGGCCGTGCCAGTGGATGGTCACGTTCTCGTCGGGAATCTCGTTGTGCAGTGTCACCTCGACGAGGTCTCCCTCGCGGACCCGCAGCTCCGGCCCGGGCGACTGTCCGTTGTACGTCAGCGCCTTGATCTCGGCGCCCGACGAGAGCCGTACCGTTGCGTTCTTCGCGGTCAGGGTGAAAGCCTTGTTGGGCTTGCCTGTCCGCGGCCCGCGCAGGTCGTCGACGGAGACCCCGCCGTGACCGCCGTGACCGAACGAAGGGCCGCCGCCGTAGTCGACGTTGTCGTGGGACGTCATTGTCATGCGGTCGGGCAGCCTGCTGCTCTGGGCCACGTAGGTGATGCCGGCGGCGACGACCAGCACCACCACGGCGGCCTGCGCGGTGGCGCGCAGCACGCTGGCACGCCGGCCCCGACGCGCGAAGTCGGTAGCGGTGACGACCCGCAGGCGACGCCCCTGCCAGAACCACAGCACCAGCACCGACAGGAGGATCGGCGCGGCGTGGGTCGCGATGTCGTCGAGGTAGGACGGGACCGGACGGGACACGTACGCGAAATAGACGCCGACGACCGTCGCCACGGCCGTCACCTGGACCGGCACGACGAATCGGGGATTGGCGGCGGCGGAACGCGTCTCGACGTCGACCGGTGCGTCATCGCGGCTGGCCAGGGCGCGCAGGCCCGGCACTGTCCAGACGGCGACGGCCAGCATCGGCAGCAGCAGGAGCGGCATCTGCACGATCACGCGGTTGTCGGCAAAGATCCAGTCGACGGCGAGCATCAGCCCGATCGCGACGCACTTGACGACCAGCACCACCAGCGCGGCAACGAGCAGACGTAGCAGCCGACGGGCGCTCTTCCGCAGCGCCTCGGGCGTCGGCCGCCAGGCCAGCCGCGTGGCGAGGATCGCCGCGGACAGCCAGATCAGGAACAGGACCCCGGCCAGGATCCCATCGGCGTTCTCTCCGACCTCAAACATGACCTCAACATACGAAGGATGCGCACCATCCGGCATCCGGTGACGACCGGCCAGGTTGTACGGCGATCGCCGTAGCCGGTACGGCGTGCGACACAACTGCCGTAGCCGGCTAGCTGCCGGGTGCGACGAGCCCTGTCTGGTAGGCGAGCACGACGAGTTGCGCGCGGTCGCGGACGCGGAGCTTGACCATGGCCCGGTGCACGTGGGTACGGGCCGTGGCCGGGCTCATCGACAGTCGACGCCCGATCTCCTCGTTCGTCAGCCCGCTGGCCACCAGGCTCATCACCTCGCGCTCGCGGTCGGTCAACACCGCCAGCCGGCCGCCGTCGACAGGCGTCGGCGCGACCTTGCTGACGAACGCGCTCACCAGCCGGCTCGTCACCCGTGGCGAGATCAACATGTCGCCGCCGGCCACCACCCGCACCGCCTGGCGCAGCTCGTCGGGCTCGATGTCCTTGAGCAGGAACCCGCTCGCGCCGGCGCGCAGCGCCTCGAAGACGTACTCGTCGAGCTCGAAGGTGGTCAGGACGATGACCCGCACGGCCGGGAACCGCTCGACGATCGCGGCCGTGGCCCGCACGCCGTCGAGCACCGGCATTCGCACGTCCATCAGCACAATGTCCGGCCGGGTCGCGGCGACCATCTCGACAGCCTGCGCGCCGTTGGACGCCTCACCGACCACCTCCAGGTCGTCGCTGTGGTCGAGCAGGCCCCGGAAACCGGCCCGCACGAGCGTCTGGTCGTCCGCCAGCACCATCCGGATCGTCACGCTGTCTCCTCCACCTCGACCGGCAGCCGCGCGGCCACTCGGAACCCCCCGCCCTGCGGCCGGGGCCCAGCCTCGAGCGACCCACCGGCGGCCGTGGCCCGTTCCCGCATGCCGGCCACCCCGTGCCCCCTCCGGCCCGCACCGGCCCCGACCCCGTCGTCGACGATCTCAACAGTGACGGCGTCACCCGCGTAGGCGATGGTGACGTCGACGGTCGTCGCTTCGGCGTGTTTGACAGTGTTGGTGATCGACTCCTGCACGATCCGGTAGACCGAGAGCGCCACCTCCGGCGGGATCGGACGCGGGATGCCGGCGATCCCCGACCGCACCTTCACACCGGCCTGTTCGGCGACCGCGAAGACGCGGGCCAGATCGGGCACCTCCCCGGCGTCGCGGAGCATGCCGATCGCCGAGCGGACCTCGTGCATGGCGTCGCGTGCCGCGCCCCGGATGCTCCGCAGCGCGGCCCGCGCCTCGGCCGGCTTGCTGTCGAAGATGTCGTCGGCGAGGCTCGCCTGCACACTGATCGCGGCGATCGTGTGACCGAGTACGTCGTGGACCTCGCGGGCGATGCGGAGCCGCTCCTGGGCGACCTCGTGTTGACGCTCCTGGCGCATCACGGCGAGGCGCTGCTGCGCCTCGGCCAGCCGGACCCGGCGGGTGCGGATCGTCTCGGCGAGCAGCACCACGGCCGCGAGCAGCGAGCCCTCTTCGAGGGTGGCCGAAAAGGCGGGGAAGAAACCCTCGCCGAGCAGCGTGTACCGCATGATCAGCTCAAGGACGACGAAGAACCCGGCGACGATGAGCGCCCAGGTGAACCGGCCGGCGGCCGCGACGGAGAAGAGGGCGGCGGCCAGCGGGAGGGCGGGCGGGATGCCCGGGTACTCGAGCGCGTAGTAGATCATCAGCGCGGTGACCGAGCCGACCAGCACCAGCAGCGGCCAGCGGCGCCGGAAGACCAGCAGGAGCCCGATCACCGCGCCGATCGCGTAGGCGCGCGCGTCCGGCGGCCGGGCGCCGGGCTCATCGGCGACTCGGATCGCCACCGCCACGACGGCCGCTACGACGACAGCGATGAGGGCATCGATCGCGATTCGTCGGATGGCCGGGTTCATGTCCGCAACGGTACGACGCGCGCACGGTCCGTTAGCGAGGGCCCCTTCCCAAACGGAAACCGTCAGCAAGGGGCCCGTCGGCTCAGCCGCGGCGGAGAGAGAGCAGGGTCTGCCCAGTGGGGATCACAGTGCTGCCGTCCACCTGGAGCCCGGCCTTCTCACCCAGTTCGGCGTACTCGCGCCAGGTCCTGGCCTTGCCCGCCATGAGCGAGAGGAGGCGCAGGTCCATCTGGGTGATGAACATCAGCCGGGCCGGGTCGTCGGGGAAGTTGTCGTTCTCGTCCTTCACCAGGATCTGCACGATCAGCACCTTTCCGGTAGTGCCGATCGCGTCCGCCGCCCGCTGGAGGATCTTCTCGGCGGCGCTGTCGTTCCAGTCGTGCAGGACGTTCGACAAGATGTAGACGTCGGCGCCGGCCGGGAGCGGGTCGAAGATGCTCCCGCTGACCACCTCGGCGCGGTCGGCGATGCCCGCCGCCTCGAACCGGGCCCGGCCCTGCTCGACGACGCCCGGCAGGTCGACCACCGTGCCGCGCAGGTGCGGCTGGGCCTTGAGGATCTCGGTGAGCAGGGCGCCGGTGCCGCCGCCGACGTCGATGACGTGGTTGACGGTGCTCCAGTCGTAACCCTGGACGACCTGGTCGAAGTAGCTCGCGTGGGTGGCCATCAGCGCGCCGAACGACGTGGCCCGGTCGGGGTTGGTGGACAGGTCGTCCCAGAACTCGATGCCGTAACGCACGGGGTACGCCGCGTCGCCGGTGCGGATCGAGTGGGTCAGCGAGCTGAACGTGCCCTCGATCCGGCCGGCCATCGAGTCGACGTCGAGCCAGGGGCGTTGGGCGGCGGGGTGGTCGGTCTTGAGGAACTCGGCGGCTTCCGTCAGGGCGTACACCCGCGGCTCGGTCTCCTTGAAGACGCCGCGGACCGAGAGGTAGCGCAGCAGCCGGTGCAGCGCGTCGGGATTGGCCTTCGTCGCCGCGGCGAGCTCGTCGAGCGTGGTGGTGCCCGCGGCGATCAGGTCGGCGAGGCCGAGCGTCGCCGCGGCCCGCACTGCCCACGGCGTGATCGTGTCGGTCAGCGAGTAGAGATTGACCCGATTTTCCGTCATGGCGGCGAGCTTCGACGACGGCGCTCGAGACCGGCTCGAAGCCGCGTCGATCGACCGGTTCTCCAGCCGGGTTCGAGTGGGCGGGCGCAGGCTGCGCCTGTCACGGCCGCCATGCGAAGGGGACACGATGGGCGCCAGCCACCAGGAGCGCGGAGCGATCGAGGTCATTCAGGACCTCATGCAGCAGAAGTGGGTCTACGAGCTGTTCGGCGAGATCGGCGCGCGCCAGGGTGCCTCGGCCGCGCACGTCGAGCAACTGAGGGCGGTCGACGCCGCCGCGCACGTGTTCTGGCCGTTCCAGGCACCGCCGTTTCCGGTCATCGCGGCCACCGCGAGCGGGTCGACGTTGACCGACATCGACGGCAACGACTACCTCGACTGCCACATGGGATACGGCGCTCAGGCGCTGCACGGGCACAACCCGGCGCCGGTCGTCGACTTCGTCCGCGAGCACCTCGGCAAGGGCACCGGCAACGGTTACACCAACGCGTTGGAGCTGGAGCTGGCGACGCTGCTGCGGGAGATCCTCCCGCACAACGAGAAGTTCGCCTTCCAGCACTCGGGTACTGGCGCCACCCAGTCGGCGATCCGGCTCTGCCGTGCGCACACCGGGCGGCGGATGGTCGCCAAGTTCGAGGGCACCCTGCACGGGTCCCACGACCTCGCCGTCCACAACACCGCGCCCTGGTATCACGGGCATCCCGCGGTGCCGTTCCCGGAGATCGGCAAGGACGGCATCCCGCTGGTTTCGGCGTTCGCCGGCGTCACCCCGGCCGAGCCCCGCGACCTGCTGATCCTGCCCAACGACACTGCGCTCGCGGTCGAGCTGATCGAGCGCCACGCGGGCGAGTTGGCCTGCATCCTGGCCGAGCCGGCCGCTTCGTCGTTCCCGTTCGAGGAGACGACGATCCCGATGATCCGCGAGGTGGCGGTGGCCGCCCGGCGGCTCGGGGTGCCGTTCATCCTCGACGAGGTGCTGACGGGCTTCCGTTCGGGGCTCGGCGGCGCCGCGCAGAAGTTCGACATCCCGACCGACCTCGTCACCTACGGCAAGGTGATCAGCGGGCTCGGGCTGCCGCTGTCGGCGATCGGTGGTCGGGCCGACATCCTCGACATCTCGCAGACCAGTGGGCAGTCCTGGACCGACTTCGGCCAGAAGACCGGCCTACAGGGCAGCCACACCGGCAACTACCTGTCGGTGGCCGCGTCGCTGGCCACGCTCCAGCTGCTCCGGGACAAGGGGCCGGCCTACTACACCGAACTGCGGGCCAAGGTCGACCGGGTCCAGGCGCGGCTGGCCGCGTTCCGGGCGGCTGAGGGGATCCCGCTGCGCATGGTGGGGTTCGGCGACTACGTCGGGTGCTTCCAGTTCCTTCCCGAAGACTCCTACACCGACTACCGGGACTACTCGCGGGCGCTCAACCCGGCGACGTTCATCCTCACGCTGCTGCTGCGCAAGCGCGGCATCTACACGCTCGGCATGCCGATGTTCTTCGCCGGAGGCGCCCACAGCGACGCCGACGTCGACCGGCTGACCGACGCCGTGCTGGAGAGCACGCTGGAGCTTCGCGCCAACGACTTCCCCTTTGACCTGGCGTGGCCGGCGACGTCCGCGTGGGGCTCCGGTTCCTCCGAGTGGGGTTCGGGTTCCTCCGACTGGTCGTAGCCACCTCTGCGTCACCGGGCCCGGGTCAGCTCCTGACCCGGGCCCTCCTCATGTGCCGTACAGGTCATACGCAAATAGCCGTACTTGACTATTCGTGCGCGACGGCGTGTAGTCGAAGGGTGGGTCCGCTGTCGACCCCCGTCCGACTTCAGGAGGAACGCGATGACGGAGAGCTGGACCGACGAACGCAGCGCCGCCCCACCCAATCCGCGCCGATGGCTGATCCTGGCCGTCATTCTGGCCGGGGCATTCATGATTCTGCTGGCCACGACGATCGTCAATGTGGCGGTCGCACCGATCCAGCGCGACCTCCAGTCGACCTACACGGCCATGGAGTGGGTCATCGCTGGCTACGCGCTCGGCTACGGCCTCTTGCTCATCCCCGCCGGTCGGATCGGCGACCGCTTCGGCCACCGCAAGCTGTTCCTCATCGGCGTCGCGGGGTTCACGCTCGCGTCGGCGGCGTCGGCGCTCGCGGACACACCCGGTCAGCTGATCGCGTTCCAGGTGGTGCAGGGCATGATGGCCGGCATCCTCAACCCGCCGGTGCTGGCGCTCATCCAGACCACGTTTCCGGCGAAGGAGACCGGCAAGGCGTACGGGATCTACGGCGCGATCGGCGGTATCGCGACCGCCAGCGGCCCGCTCCTCGGCGGCCTGCTGATCGCGTGGGACCTCAACGGCTGGGACTGGCGACCGGTGTTCCTGCTCAACGTGCCGATCGGCCTGGCCACGTTCGTCGCCGCGCTGATCCTGGTGCCCGAGTCGCGAGGCCGCCGCGGTGGGCTCGACGTGATCGGCATGCTGCTCGTCTCGGCGGCCGTTCTGCTGCTGGCCGTCCCACTGGTCGAGGGCCAGCGCCTGGGTTGGCCGGCATGGACGTTCGCCTCGATGGCAGCGGCGCTGCCCGCGCTGGCCGTCTTCGCGGTGTGGGAGTTGCGCCGCGCCCGACGGGCCCAGGTCCCGCTGGTGAGCATGCGCCTTTTCGCGCACCGCTCGTTCTCCGCCGGCGTCGGCATCAGCCTCTGCTACTTCGCGGGCTTCATCGGCCTGCTCTTCGCACTCTCGCTGCACCTGCAGATCGGCCTGGAGAAGTCCGCACTGACGACGGGCCTGATCCTGCTGCCGTTCTCGTTCGGCACACTGGTCGGCGCGGCCATCTCCGACAACGTCGCCCGGGCGCTCGGGCGCGGTGTCCTGATGCTCGGCGCCGGCATCGTGATCGTCGGCATGGTGGGCATCATCGCCACGATCCACTGGTGGGGCTCGGGCCTGGAGCTACTGCCGGCCCTGCTCTTCGCCGGCTTCGGCTCGGGCCTGGTGATCGCGCCGAGCGTCGAGATCGTGCTGGCCGGCGTGCCCTGGCAGGACGCGGGCGCGGCCAGCGGCGTGCTCGGCACCGCCCAGCGTCTCGGCCAGGCGATCGGCGTCGCGGTGGCCGGCGTGGTCCTCTTCGGGACGCTCGGCTCCTACTCGGGGACGGCCGCCGAGAAGGCGAGCCCGGAGCTCCAGGCATCGCTCGTGGCCGCGGGCCTGCCGCCGGCCGAGGCGAGCGCGGCGACGACCACCTTCGCCGACTGTTTCATCCGCCAGTCGCGCGCGTCGGATCCGACGGCCACGCCGCCCGGCTGTGCGGACTCGGCGCCGGGTCCGGTCGGCGAGGCCTTCGACAGCGCGGCCACCTCGGCGCTGGAGACCAACTTCAACCGAGCGGTCCAGTGGACCGTCGGCGCCGTCCTGGTCGGGGTGATCCTCACGTTCCTTCTCGTCTACCTGCTGCCCCGCCGGCCCGAAGAGCCCTGGGCCGAGGCGAGCAAGCCTGATTGGAACGTGACCACCCAGCCCGAGCCCGCTCAGTGACATGCCGCCAGCCCTGGCCCCGGAGATGCCACCGGGGCCGGGGCTGGCACCGTCACGACGTGGTCATCGATGTCGGTTGGTTGGACATCAGCTTGGGCAACTGGTCGAGCAGCTCGTCGTGCCAGGCGAGCTCGGTACGGAGGCGAAGCTCGGTATGACGGAAGGTCGTCCACTCCAGACCACGGATGTGCGGCGCCGCCAGCTCTCGGAGCGCGAGCCACGAGTCGAGCTGCGCGGCGAGGGCCTTCCGGCGCGCCACGATGATCGCGCGCAGCTCGTCCTCTCCGAGGTCGATCACGTTCTGCAAGGCCAGGTCGACCGGGTCGTGACGGAGCTTGGTGTCACGCAGCGCCTCGTCACGGTGGTCGATCAGCTCCGCCGCGCCGGCCGAGGTGAGCGCGTAGATCGTGCGGGCGGGCCGGTTGCCCTCCTGCTCGGTCCGGACCGCTTCGATGACGCCCTCGACCTGCATCCGGTGCAGCGCGCCGTAGAGCGACCCCGGCTTGACGTCGCTCCACAGCTCGGTACGGTCGACCTGGGCCGCCCGGCGGATCTGGTGCCCATGCATGGGGCCCCCACGCGCGAGCGCTCCGAGTACGAACAGGCGAGTGCTATTCACGGCATTAGTCCAACACGAGTGCCCGTTTGCGGGCAAGTTACCCAGAGCAATCCTTGAGCGGCCCGCTATCCGTGGAACGTCGGATCGCAGAGCCTCGGCAGGACGATCAGCGAGGCCGCGATGGCCCTGTTGACCGCGTCGATCCGGGACACCGCACCGAGTTTGGCGAAGATGTTGCGCAGGTGGCGCTTGACCGTCGCCTCTGACAGGCAGAGCCGGCCGGCGATCTGAGCGTTGCTCATCGCCTGACCGACCAACTGCAGGACCTCGCGCTCACGGTCCGACAGTGTGCTGTGCACCGGCCCTTGCACCTGGGTCAGGCTCTCCCGCGACACCGCCAGCATCACCGGCGCGTCATCGGCGCGGGCGCCACGGATCGCCGCCACCAACTCCTGGCGCGTCGAGTTCTTCAGCAGGTAGCCGCAGATGCCAAGGGTCAACAACTCGCGCAACAGCGTCGGGCCGTCGAACATGCTGAGGATGATGACCCGGCTCGCCGGCGCGACGTCACGGATCCGGCGGACCGTGGTGGTCACCCCGTCGCCGGGGATCTGCACGTCGAGCAGCACGATGTCGGGCTGACGGATTCGGATCTCGTTGATCGCGGCGCCGCTGTCGCCGGCCTCGCCGACGACCACGAGGTCGCGCTGGGCGTCGAGGATCTCCCGGAGGCCGTCACGCACCACGACGTGGTCGTCGACCAGCACGATGCGGGTCGGCTCGATCATCGTGACGGTCACCGGCCGGCCCCCGCCCCGACGGCGAGCAGCGGCACGACGAGCTCGACCGAAGCGCCCTGGTCGCCCGCCGCGCGCACAGCGAGGCGACCACCGACGACGGCCGCGCGCTCAGCCATCGCGCGCAGGCCGGAGCCGTCGCGCACCGTCGCGAGGTCGAAGCCCACCCCGTCGTCGGCGACGGTCGCCCGCAGCTCGTGCGGGGTGATGTCGATGACCGCATGGATCACCCGAGCGCCGGCGTGGGCCACCGCGTTGCGCAACGCTTCGCGGACGACCAGGAACACCTCGTCGAGCACCTCGGGCGGAACCCACGACTCGTCGCCGTTGATCTCGGTGTGCAGACGTGTCTCGCCCGTCTCGACAGTCGACAGGAAATTGGCCAGCGCCTCATCGAGTGACCCGAGCGGCTGAGAGAGCCGAAGGTCGGCGATGAGCACACGCAGATAGCCCACCGCGTCGTGGAGCGACTCCCGGGCGATGACCACGCGGCGGTCCACGTCGTCGTGGCGTCGTTCCTGCGCGAGCTCATGGGCCTCCAGGTTGCGGTACGCCGCGCTGAGGCTGTGGCCCAGCCGGTCGTGCAGCTCACGCGCGATCAGCGAACGCTCGGCGATCTGCGCCTGGTGGACCTCGTTCATCAGGCCGGCGGCATAGCGCGAACTCGCGTCGACCAGCCGGGTCAGTGTCGTACGGGTGAGCGCGTCGGCGATCAGCGCCAGGATCGCGCCCTGGTCGGGCTGGCCAGCCAACTGCTCCAACGCGTCGGCCAACACGATGTCGGCCAGCACGACGACGGCACGGAAGCACTCGCGTGGGTGAAGCTCGACGCCCTCGGTGGACGCCGCCGGCGGCGGTGTCGACAGTGGATCGTCCGCCCCGCGACGAATCTCGGCCATCGTCTCCCGGAGCAGGGCGTCGGCTGATGCCGGGTAGCTGTCGATCAGGTCAGCGGCCCCGGCGAAGTCGTCACTCGCAGCGGCAAGACGCTGACGGTAGGCGGCAAGAATCGGTTGACGCCTGCGTTCGAGAACCTCGGCAGCGGTCCTCCGCAGCGCATCGTTTTTCCCAACAACCATTGCGGATCCCCCGGTGTGTGCCCTATTGCTCCCCAGGTGCGGGCACGAACGGCTCTCCCCAGCGCCGGCTGCCCGCCGTGCCGCCGACTCCCCCCGTCGTGGGCGACAAAGCACTCAGATCGGATCGGCCTTCTACGAGTTGTCACGGCCGACTACTCGCACGAGTCTACGGTCTCACCGCGCGCCGTTGGAAGCATCGAAGCTTAGCTTTTGGTAGTCACACCAAAACTTAAGGTGAAATCCATATTTGGCCGCGACCAGTTTTCGACGGCGCGTCGAGGGACCTAGCTGACAGTTCACCCGAGACCTCGACCACCAGGAGTGGAGCGACCAATGGTGAGCAGACGCAACGTCATGAAGGCCGGTGCCACCGCGGGAGCAGCCGCGCTGGTCACGGCCACCGCGGCGGCAGCGGCCCGCGGTTCCACCCCGTCCGCGACACCGGCGCACGGCACCCACACCGGCCACGGGAAGACGGCACACGTCGCGGCCGTCACCGCCCCGTTCGCTGTCCGGATGCCGATACCGCCAGTGCAGCAGCCGATCGCCTCGGTAGCCAACACCGACTTCTACGTCGTTTCCACCCGTAAGGCTCAAGCGGAGATCCTGCCCGGAACGCGTACCGAAGTGTTGACCTACGACGGGCACTTTCCCGGCCCGACGTTCCGGGTCAAGACGGGCCGGCTCGCGGTCATCGCGCACAGCAACCACCTCGACATGCCGACCGCGGTACACGTGCACGGAGGCCACACACCGTCGAGCAGCGACGGGTTCCCGACCGACGTGCTCGACCCGGGCAAGAGCCGGATCTACAGCTATCCCAACAAGCAGCGGGCGGCGACGCTCTGGTATCACGACCATGCCCATCACATGGAGGCCGAGCACGTGTTCCGCGGGCTCGCCGGCTTCTTCCTGATCGACGACCCAGCCCAGGCCGAACTCCGGTTGCCCTCCGGCAACTACGACATCCCGATCATGTTGCGCGACGCGCGGTTCGCCGACGACGCGAGCCTGATCTTCGAGCACGACGACTTCCAGTTCCGCAACACGATCCTCGTCAACGGCAAGCCGCAGCCCTACTTCCAGGTTGCCGCTCGGAAGTACCGGCTGCGCTTCGTCAACGCGTCCAACCTCCGAACGTTCACCCTGCGGCTCGGCAACGACGCCGAGGTCACCCAGATCGCTAGTGACGGCGGGCTGCTCGCCGGGCCGACGCCGATCCGCTCGTGGAGCCTGACGCCCGGCGAGCGGATCGAGATCGTCGTCGACTTCGGCGCGTTCCCGGTCGGCAGCCAGGTCTTCCTCGACGACGCCGTGGCGGGGCCGGTGCTGCGCTTCGACGTCAACCGAGCCGCCGCCGACGCCAGCCGGGTGCCCGACCGGCTGAGCACGATCCCCGCGCTGCCAGCGGCCACGAAGGAGCGGGCGTTCACGCTCAACTTCAACCCGTCGACCGGGCAGTTCCTCATCAACGGGCAGCAGTTCGACGCCGATCGGGTGGACACCGAGATCAAGCGCAACACGACCGAGGTGTGGACGGTGACCAACGGCGACACGCTCTTCGGCATCCCACACAACTTCCACCCCCACCTGGTCCAGTTCCGGGTGCTGGCCCGCAACGGCCAGCCGCCGGCGCCGGGCGAAGCCGGGGTGAAGGACACGATCTCGGTGGGGCCGGGCGAGACGGTCCGACTCCAGGCGACATTCGGGCCGTACCTTGGCCGGTATGTCTACCATTGCCACATGATCGACCATTCCGCGAGTGGGATGATGGCACAGATGAAGATCGTTCCCTGACCCCTGAGAAAGGTTTCTTGTGCCCTCGGCAGAGAAGACTGTGCAGATCGGACGGACTCCTGAGGTCGTGTTCGCCTTTCTCGCTCGTGGCGAGAACGACGCGCGCTGGCGCCCCAACGTGCTCGACGTCGCGCGCGTCTCCGGCGAGGGGGTCGGCGCTCGCTACAAACAGGGACTCAAGGGCCCCGGTGGGAGCCGCATCCCGGCCGACTACGAGGTGACCGGGTTCGAGCCGGGCCGGCGACTGGCGTTCCAGGCCACCGGCAGCGTGGTACGCACCCAGGGCGAATACACACTCACGCCGGCCGGTGGCGGCGGGACTCAGCTCACGCTGAAGCTGGCGTGGCAGCCGAGCGGGCTGTCGCGCTTCCTCGGCCCGGTCGTCGGCAAGACGTTCGAGGAGGAAATCGCTGCCCTCGACGCCCTACGCGACCTGCTGGAGAGCGAAGCCTGAGCGCAGCGTGAGCCGGTGGCGCCGGCGGCAACCGCCGCCAGCGGACGTCGCCAGCGGGCCCGGAGCCAGTTGGCTCCGGGCCCTCACCCTGCCCCGGTCAAGGGCTGGTGCAGGTGACGTTGCCGGGTGCTGTGGCACCGTTGCCGGTGGCGGTGAACCCGAACGTCGTCGACGCGTTCGGGCCGACCGTGCCGTTGTAGGGGGCGTTCCTGACGGTGACGCTGCCTGTGGTGCCCGTGTTGGTGCCGCTCCAGAGGCTGCTGATGGCCTGACCACTGGCCAGGGTCAGGCCCACCGTCCAGCCGTTCAGGGGCGCTGTGGAGTTGTTGGCCACTGTCACCTCGGCCTGGAAGCCGCCGGGCCAGGTGTTCAGCGTCCGGTAGGTGGCGGCGCAGGTGCCGGGCTCTCCGGTCGGCGGCGGGGTCGTCGGTGGATCCGTGGGCGGGTCGGTCGGCGGCGGGGTCGTTGGAGGCGTTGTCGACTCGAACTGGCTGAAGAACCGCCAGATCTCACCCGAGGTCCAGGTCCGCGAGTCGTTCGGGCTGCCCGACCCGTCCACCGGGCTGGGGGTGTGGTCCCCGTCGAACGCCGCCCACTGCACCGGGTAGCCGGCGCGGCAGCCCGCGTAGGCGGTGGTGATGTGGGTGAGGCTGCCACGGCTCGGCTCGCGTGGGCTCTGTGCGGTGCAGCCGTTGTTCCGCACGAACGTGTCGCGCAACTGCCGACCCTGGGAGATGTTCAGCACGCTGTCGTAGATGCCGTGGATGCCGAAGTAGGCGACGGGCTGGGTGCCCCCGTTGCATCCGCTGAGGTTGGCGCCGGATATGACGGTGACCGCGCGGATGATCGTGGGCCGGGCACAGGCCACCGCGTAGCTCATCGCCCCGCCGTAGCTCCAGCCCAGGGCGAAGCGCTGGGTGGTGTCCACGCAGAGGTCGTTCTCGATCTGCCGGGAGATGTCGTCGAAGAGAGTCAGGTCCCGACCGTTGGTGTTGGCCCAACCGGCGTTGAGGCCCTGCGGAGCGACGAAGATGGTGCTGTTGTTCGACAGTGACTGGAGCCCGTAGTAACCGGCCGATGTGACGTTGTTGGCCGAGCCGTTCAACCAGTGGAAGCCGAAGATCAGTCGGTAGGGGTGGTTCCGGTCGTACCCGTCCGGAATCCGCAGGTTGTACGTACGACTCTGTCCGCTGCTCTGAATCGTCCGCGTCCCGCTGGCGAGGGTGGGGGCCTTGCCGCAGCCGGCGGTCGCCGCGAGGGTGCCGTTGGTGGCGGCCACCGCCGTCGCACCGAGGCCGCCGCTCAACACGCCGCCGGTGGTGGCCGCGAGGAGAAGCGCCGCGGCCGCGATGGATGGGAGGAAGAACCTACGTCTGAGCATTGCTTGGGCTCCTTGCCGTTCGACGACCAACAATGGTCGCCTGGCATTGACGGGGGCCCGGACTGGTCACCGACCGAGAAGCGGCGGGAGAGGCGGGGCCCCTCGGCGCGTCTTCGCCGGCTGGCTCGGGTGACCGGGAGCGTGCCCTTCACTCCCGGATGAAAGATAGCATGTTATCGATAACATGCTGATCCAGATCGACCGTCCGGCGGGGCGATCGTGCGCCGAATAAGCGACGCCCCGCAGGCGCTCATCGGCCTGCGGGGCGTCACTCGACAGCTGCTGAATAAGCGTGGGTCGATCAGTCCGACTTCACCACGACGAAATACCAGACCTCGTCGGTGGTGCTGCCGTCGGCCTTAAGGCCCTTGACGACCAGGTAGGTGCCGGTTGCCTCGGTCGGCGTCCAGGTGATCGACGCGCGGCCCTCGGCGTTGGCCTCGACAGTCCCGGGGACGCCGCCGATGGTGTACTCGAACGACGTGATTCCGGCCGTCCCGCCGCTGAACTCGAACCGGCCCTCGAGGCCCACTCCACCGCCGGGGGTGCTCTGCGGATACTCCTCGGAGAAGACGTACGGCGCGGTGCCGACCTGGAACGGGTATTCGGTGACCGGCGAGAGCCGGCCGTCCTCGGTACGGCCCTGCACTGTGAGCATGTTGAGCCCGTTCCGGTCCGGCACGACCGTTACCAGGGTGTTCCAGCTGTCCCCCATGGGCACTGTCAGTTCCGGGCCGTCGTTGAGCCGGTAGCGGTACTCCACCACCTCGGGAGTCCATGAGGTGCTGAAGCTGAAGTCGCCGGGCACGCCGATGCCACCCCTCGGGCTCCACTCGGAGAACTCGCTCCACACCGAGACCCGCGTGTCACGGACCGGGACCGTCATCGCGCGCTCCGGCGACGTCGTTCCGTCCTGAGCGACACCGGTGACCCTGGCCGAGAACCAGCCGCCTCCGGACTGCGGTGTGAACGAGACGGTCGCCGTGCCATCCGGCCGCGCCGCGACGGTCTGATACTCGCTGAAGTCCAGCGAGTAGCGGAACTCCTTGGTGTCCCGCAGCACCGAGCGGAACGTCAGCGTCATCGGCTGACCTTCCGCACCGCCGTTCGCCGGGTCGGTGGTGACCAGCGGCGCCTCGAACGGTTGCCAGGTGAAGGTCTTCTCCGGCGACCGCGTGCCATCGGCCAGCAGCGCCTGGACGATCAGCGTGTTGTCACCGATGTGCGTCGGCGTCACGGTGAACTCCGCGCTGCTCCCGCCGCCGTCGATCGCGACCTCCGGGCCGCCGTCGAACCGGTAGGCGAACCCGGTCACGTCTGGCAGCCGGCTGCTGACGTAGAACTCCACCGGCAGGCCGACACCGTCGATCCGGTCCAGATGTTGAAGAGTCTCCGAGTACAGGTGCGGCACCGGGTCGATGACGTGGAACTGGTGGTACGTCTCCATCGACTTCTCGCCGTCCGCCCGTACCGACCGCACGACCATGTCGTGCCAGCCTGCGGTCGCCGTCCACGATACGACAGCGGTCTTGTCCGCGGCCGCCTGGACGGTCTGCGCGACGCCGTCCAGAACGTACTCGTAGGCGACGACGTCACTGTTGCGCGGCCTGAACGTGAACGATCCGGTCTTGCCGGCGATCTGGTCGGTGTCGAAGTTGAACTCGGCCGACTCCACCCCGGGAGCGTCGGTGACATAGACCCGCAGGGTGTCCTGACCGATGAGCTTGTTCTTCACGTAGCTGCTGACGACGACCTCGACCTCGCCGGTCGCGGTGAACGTCAGCTGACCGGTGGCTCCACCGTCGACGGCCGGCACCCGGGTTTCCGGCCCACCCTTGATCTGATAGCCGAAAGCTGTCGTCTCGGGCTTCCGCGCGGTGAGGGCGAGCGTGCTCGGAAGCCCGACCCCGCCCAGTTCGATCTGCGCGCTCGGTGCGGTGTCGGCGATGTTGAAGCGGTAGCGCTTCTCCGGCCCCTGGTTGCCCACGGCGTCGACCGAGCGGATGGTCAACTCCTCGAACCGGTCCCGCTTCGGGGTGTATTCGAGGACCGCCGTGCCGCCCGGCTGCCGCGCCTTGACCTGTCCGTAGTAACCGCTCGAGTCACGCCACGCGAACCCCACCACGTCGAGGTCGCCGCCCGCGTCGAGGCGGAACTTCCCCTTGAGGCCGGTGCCCCCGCCCGGCGTGGTGCCCTCGGGGTAGAGCTTCGAGGCCACGGCCGGCGGGTTCGCCGGTGCCGTCTTGTCCATGACGAGGTAGCAGACCTTGCTCCACGGGCCGGCGTCGTAGTAGTCGCGGGCCTGTGCCTGCCAGGCAAGAAGCTCGCCGTCGGCGTACTGGTTGAGGTCCGTGCCGTAGTTGTAGCTGGAGAACTCGCGGCGCTGGTCCGGGTGGTCGACCGGCCAGATCGCGTAGAGAATCGACGGTGAATCACCCTCGTCGGGGTCGTTCACTGTGGCCTTGAACAGTGTCGACGCCGCCGCCGGCGAAGGCTTGTCGACGGTGCCGCACGGCCGGGTCGGGCTCTCGAGGCGTAGTTCGGTCACGGTCGGCGGGTGGTTGGACGTGGAGCTCAGCGTCGGCTGCTGGAAGGTCCGGCCGGCCCGCGGGTCCGCCTCCTGAGCTGCCGTGATCCGGTATTCGATGGTGATCGACTTCTCGTGCCGGGCGAGCGCCGCGTTGAGCGTCGACACCATGTCGATGCCCAGGTAGCTGGGACAGTAGTACGCACCTTCCCCGCGGTTGACGGAGATCAGCTTGTCGAGCTCGGCGGGCGGGTTGTTCCAGGTCGTGCTGGTCTTGACCGGGGCCGTCCGCCACAACTCGATCGTCGCGGCGGTGGAGCAGTCGGTAACCGTGTCCTCGTACGTGTACAGGTACGAGTTGTGCACCACAGTGCCCTTGAGCTGGGTCAGGTCGTAGGTGAAGTAGGAGCGGTAGGTGTGCGCCTTGTTCGCGTCGTCGAGCAGGGTGCCGACGGGCGGCGCGACCGCGGGGTTGACGAACTTTGTCTTGGGGCTCTGCGAATCGAGATAGGCCCAGCTCGACAGAGGTAGATTGACCGAGGTGGCGGCGAGGGCCGGCTGGCTGGTGGCCAGAACGACGGCGGCGACACCCACCACGGATGCCAGCATCGCTGATCCGATGCGCTTCATTTGGACGGTTACCTCCACTTGACGGAGCCTTGATCGACTCCGTTTCGCGTTATCGTAACGACGAGCGGCATCGATTATTCGCCCGGCAATCCAATGTGGAGTTATTAGGCGGTTCGTGCGCTTTCGCCACTCAAATCAGCCCGCAGCTCCCGTTCCGCCCACTCGGTAGCAATCCCGCTCGGATTACCGTTACGAAAGAGTGGTGGCTCGTGCAGCAGGAAGTCGCGGTGGCTGATGTTCCAGGCGTACGCGCCGGCCATGGCGAAGGCCAGCACGTCGCCCACGCCGATCGGCCCCGCGGTGGCCGACCGGGACAGCACGTCCTTCGGTGTGCAGAGTTGCCCGACCACTGTGACCGGGCCGCCGTCGGTGCGGGGGCCGCCGGCACCGCGTCGCGGGTGCACGGTGAACGGCTGCGCGTGCCCCTTCGCCGCCGGAGTCCGTAGGTGGTGCGTCCCGCCGGCCACCACCACGAACCACTCGCCGTAGGAGCGCTTCACGTCGATGACCTCGGTGAGGTACGCCCCGCAGTGGGCGGTGACCGACCGGCCCGGCTCGATGCGCAGCCGCACGCCCGGATGCCTGTCGAGGACGTCCGCCAGGGCCTGGCCGTAGCCCTCCCAGTCGAACCGCGCGTCCGGGTCGGTGTAGTCGACTGTCATGCCTCCGCCGACATCGACCTCGGCGGCGTCGACCTCGGCCACCGCCCAGCCGACCACGGCAGCGGCGACCGTCGCGGCGAGCGGTGCGTCCAGCCCGCTGGCCAGGTGGGCGTGGATTCCGCGTACGTCGATGCCGGCGGGCGGGCGGCGGGCGCACGCGACAGCGTCGGCCGGATCCATGCCGAACGGGCTGGGCCCGCCGCCCATGACCAGGCTCGCGCCCGGCACGTCGACCGGCAGGTTCACCCGCAGCAGCACCTGGGCCGAGCGGCCGGCGGCGGTGGCCAGCGCGCCGAGTCGCGCAAGCTCGGTGGGCGACTCGACGTGGATGCGGTGCACCCCGGCGGCGAGGGCGGCGGCGAGGTCCGCGTCGGTCTTGCCCGGCCCGGCGTACGCGGCCGGCGCGCGTCCCGGCAGCACCTCGGCCAGCCTCCGCAGCTCGCCCCGGCTGGCGGCCTCGAACCCGTCGACGATCGGAGTGAGGGTTCGCAGCACACCGGGATCCGGGTTGGCCTTCACCGCGTAGAGCAGCTCGACCGGCCGGGGCAACGCCGCTCGGATGGCCCTGGCCTGCCCGGCCAGCGCGTCGAGGTCGTGGACGTAGACCGGTCGGGTCATCGTGGCCCACCCATCGGGTTCGGCACCGGCACGAACGGTGCGGCCCGGTCGGCGTCACGCCGCCACCGGACCAGCAGGTTCGCCTTGGCCAGCAGCGGCTCCCCGGTCAGCAGCGCGAGCAGCTCCGCCGGCTCACCGAGGTCGGCGGCCACCGCCTCGACGACGGCGCGCAGCTCCTGCCACAGCCGCCGTTCGATTCCCGGCCGCCCGTCGGCGAGGGCCCCGCTGATCCCACCGAGATGGTTGACGAACAGGCAGTAGACGATCCGGCGGTGGGCGGCCGGGGGACCGTAGCGGACCTGCGCCGGAACGCCGTCCGGCCAGGCGCCCCACCGATCGGCGTCCAGCTTCACCCCCTCCAGGTCGCGCAGCAGCATGCGTACCGGGTGGCGATCCCGGTCGAGCACGACGACCACGTTCTGCAGGTGCGCCTCGTGCACGACGCCGTGGCTGAGCCAGCTGCGGAGCACCGCCGGCACCAGCAGGCCGACGTACGCGCGCCACCAGTCCACCGGATCCGCTGTCACCAGCGGCGTTGCGGCCAGCGCCGCCGCCAGCACCGGCGTGTCGCCGGGACGCAGGTGCGGGCGCAGACCGCCGCGCAGGATCGTCCCGTACGCCTCGTCCGGGCCGGGAACGTCGACAGTGCGGTAGGCGGGCTCGGCGAGCAGCCCCACCCCGTCCGGCAGCGGCACCCGGGCCAGCAGGTCGGTCAGCGCCACCGCGCCGGTGAGTTCGTAGCGGGCGTTCTTGCGCAGGCAGTTGGTGATCCGCACGTGCAGGCTGGTCTTCACGAACAGGTCGGCCTCGGGGGCGTAGAGGGTACGGACGCTCGCCGTCGGTCGCACCGGCACACCGGCCGCCCCCAGGTCGCGCAGCCGTGGGTGAGTGGGCGGAATCAGCGACAGCTGCCAGGGGTGCACCGGCAGGACGCGGTGCCCGCGCGGGGGCCGTGGCGGGTCGAGGGCGGCCACCAGCGGATCGAACGGCCCCGCCTCGGCGGTCAGGTCGTCCGGTACGGCCAGCCAGTGCAGCCGGAACGCGGTGCGCAGCTCCGGGGCGTACGCCCGCCAGCTGTCCGGGTCACCGCTGCGCCACTTCGGGGTGGGGTGGTGTGGGTGGCCGAAGACCAGCGACTGCTCGGAGTCGACGTACGCGTCGATGGCGGGCTCACCGGTGGGGGTCGGATCCTCGGCCGGTCGGTCGGCCAGCAGCCGGGCCACTGTGTCCCGGCTGGCCCGGACCTGCTCGGCGAACTCGTCGTTGACCAGGCCGGTACGGGTGGTGAGTTCCGCCGCGACCAAGGCTGCCAACCCGTCCGCGTCCAGGTCTTCCCATCGTCCGCCGCCGGAGCTGCGTTGGACCGGGCCCGTGTAGCGGTGCGCGCCGAGCGGCGAGGCTCGCGCGACCTCGCAACGGACTGTGACGTCGAGGTGCCGCAGCAGCAGCCGGACGGCGCCGTCGACCACTGTCGGGGTGCCGTCGGGCGGGGCCAGTTCGCGCAGCAGGCAGCCGAAGACGGCGTGGGCGGCGGCCAGGTCAGCGCGCTGACCGGTGTCGGTGGCCGGCCGGGAGCGCAACTGCGCGCTCGTCATCGTGTCTCCCGGAGGTAGTTCGGGCCGGTACGCAGGTAGTACTTGTTGATGTCGGCGCAGCCCAGCCGCTGTTTGGGCAGCAGGGTGCCGGCGGTGAGCATCGCCTTGATGGGCAGCTGGGTGGCATGCAGGACCCGCTCGGTGAACGTCCGCGCCGCCGGTCCGTCGCCCCACCGGTCGCGGGCGGCGGCGAGCCGGGGCACCAGCGCCTCGGCGGGTGACGGCACGGGCAGCCCTCGGGCGGCCAGGGCGACCAGTGGCGCGGCCGCGGCCAGGTGCAGGGTGATGGTGATGAACACGTCGGCCAACTCGTGCGGGTCGCGCGCCCACATCCGGTCGTCGTGCAGGGCGAGCCCGCTCGGGCCGTCGTGCCGCCTGTCGAGCCGGGCGCCGTCGTTGTCCTTGTAGAGCAGGCCGACAGTGCCGTCCGGGTGCACCAGCAGCTGGATGTTCTGCGGGTGCGCCTCCAGGGCGATCCCGTGGCGAAGCCAGAGGAAGACGTGCCAGTCGAGCAGCAGGTCCAGGTAGGACTCCAGCAGCGCGACGGGCCGCCGCGGGCTGATCCGTTCGAGGACCGTGCCCGCCACCGGGTCGGCGGCGGCGAGGGCCGCGACCGGCACCACCTGGACGCCGGCCAGGTCGCGCGGAAATCGGCGCAGCAGGAAACCGCGCCGCTCGTCGCCGTCGACGTGCGCCCAGGTGCTCTCGTCGGCGTGCCGGATCCGACCGGCGAAGCGGGGTTCGGCGGTGGCGATCCGGTCGAGCAGTGCGGCGACGGCCGCGCCGTCGGCGAGCGAGCCCGGTTGCAGCGTGCGCCGGTTGCGCGCGCCGAGACTCGCGGTCGGCAGCGGCAGTTTGAGATGCAGGTACGGGTCGTGGTCGAGCGCCACCGTCCGCATGGAGAGGGTGGGTCGCACCGGGGTCACCGGCAGGTCGACCACCGGAAGCGCGTCGCGGGCCACCGTGATCGGATGCGCCGGCAGCAGCAGCTGATCCGGTCGCGGCGCGCGGGGCCACCACGACGGCAGCTCGCCCGCGAGCCGGACGTCCTCGGCCGGGGCGGCGTACCAGCGCAGCGTGAAACGTGGGGCGTGCTCCGGGGCGTACCGGAGCAGTTCGTCGTCGCGAAGACCGTGCCGGCACCGGTCGGTGGGGTAGACGGGGTGGCCGTGGTGGGCGGCGAGCACGTCGTCCAGGAGCGCCGCCGGCAGGCCGGTCGGGGTGTGCGCGCGTTCGGCGGCCACCTCGGTGAGCACCAGTGCCCGGTTGCGGGCGGCGAGCCGTCGGGCCCGCAGGTCGGCGTGGCACTCGACGCCGAAGTCCCGCCAGCCGGCCTCGGCCTCGGCGTTGCCGTGCGGGGCGAGCAGCGTCAACAGCCCGTCCAGTGTCTCCGTACGCTGCGGCTCGCCGACGCGGGTCACCAACAGCACCATCGGCGCGGCGCTGCGCAGGGCCTGCTGGAACCCGTCGGCGCGGACCGGAATGCGCAGCAGACCGGCGGGGTGTGGCACCTGCCACCAGTCGGGCCCGTCCGGTCGGCCGGCGCTGCGCAGACCGAGGTGGTCCTCGCGCAGCAGGGCGTCGAGCACCCGGGCGAAGACCTCCCGCTCGCAGTCGTCGCTCACTCGACGATGGTCCACTGGAGGTCACTGCGGAGGGCGACCAGCGACTGCCGGACGGTGCCCTCGTCGGGGCCGATTCCGTGCAGCACGGCGAGGTAGTCGCGGTTCGTGCCGGTGTGCTCGGCGGTGCGGCCCACCTCGCGCAGCGGACGGCAGCCCAGCCGGACGTCGCCGTGAACGGTGTCGAGTGGGCCGGGTGCCGCGACGAGGCGGCCGGACCGGTCCGCGCAGACGTACTCGACCCGGGCGTAGCTGTCGACAGTGTCGGGCAGGCCGAGGGCGGTCAGCGGCTCGCCGAGGTGCAGCCGGATGACGTACTCGAACAACGGCACACCGAGCAGTTCGGCGAGGATCAGGTCCATCCGGTCGCCGATGAGGCGGTAGTTCACCTCGATCAGCCGGACCCGGCCGTCGGAGACGACGTACTCGGTGTGGCAGGCGCCGAAGCCGACCCCTAGCGCGTCGAGCCGTGCCCGCAGCTGGGTGCGCGCCGGCTCCGCCGGGGGCGACCAGGCGAGGCTCTCCTCGGTGAAGGTCGGTGGCGGGCCGAGGCCGGTGCGCCAGCCGCCGAGGGAGGCCAGCTCGGTGCCGTCGCCGACGGTCTCGAAGGTCCGCAGCTCGCCGGCGAGGTACTCCTCGACCACCAGTGCCACGTCCGGCCGCCGACCACGGATCTCGGCGACCCGGGCGACCAGCTCGGCGTGGTCGACCACCAGGTACGCGTCCTCACTGGCCACCCCCTCGCGGGGTTTGACGACCGCCGGGAACATCCCGGTCGGCACCTCTGGCGCGGCGCCGGGGTCGACGGTGACGGTGCGTACCAGATCGAGGCCCGCAGCGGCGATCGCCCGGCGGGCCGCGGCCTTGTCCTTGCAGAGACGGGCGGCGTCCGGGTCCTTGCCGGGTAGGCCGAGCTTTCGGGCGGCGATCGCGGTGGCCTCCTGGAGATGGTCGCTATTGGACAGTAGCGCCACCGGTCGGGAGGGTGCCGCCGCCGCGACCACAGCGGCCGGGTCACGGACCGCGCAGCGCGCCACACGCACGTCCGCCGGCCATTCGGCGGGCCGGTCGGTCAGCACAGTCGCCGACAGCCCGAGCGCCGCCGCCGCCGGGAGGAACCCGTCCAGGACGGCGTCGGTGGGGTTGAGCGCGGTCAGGTAGAGCCGCATACCGCCTCCGTCGACTACCACGATGTCACTATTAGGGTAGCCTACCCTAATTAGACGGTTTTGATGCGGTCTGCCCGGTGTAGCAACCCGGCGGCCACCAGGCCACCGATCAACACCGCAGCCGCACCCACCAGCTGCCCCGTCTCCAGCGCCGAGGCGAAGGCGTCAGTCACGGCCTCCCGTTCCGCCCCTTCACCGGCGGCGGCGAGAGCGGCGGGAAACGACCCGGCACCGGCCAGGGCCGCCGGCAGCAGCGCCGCGAACCGGGCGTTCAGCACGGCGCCCAGCACCGCGATGCCGAGGCTGCTGCCGACCTCGGTCATGGTGCCGTCGACACCCGCGCCCGCGCCGGCCTTCGCCGCCGGGATCGCGCTCATCACCGCCTCGACGATGGCCGGGTTGGCCAGCGCGCAACCGACACCCATGACGAGCAGCCCGACCAGCAGCACCCCGTACCCGTCGGACGGAATGAGGGTGACCAACGCGAGACCAGCCGCGAGCAGCGTCATGCCAACGGCGATGGCGACCGCCAGGCCGAGCCGACGGATCACGCTCGCGACGACGCCGCTGACGTTGAGCAGCACGATGGACAGCGCGAACGGCGCCATCCGCAGACCGGCCTCCCAGGCGGGATAACCCCTGACGAACTGGAGGTGCTGGGTGAGCAGGAACAGCGCGCCGGTGGCGCCGAACGTGATCAGCACGACGCCGGAGATCGCACCGACGAAGCGCCGGTCCCGGAAGAAGCGCATGTCCAGCATCGGGTGCGCGATCCGTCGCTCCCACCGCACGAAGATCCCGAGCAGGAGTACACCGACAACCGCCGCGCCCATCACCTCGGTCGACGCCCACCCGCGCTCCGGCCCGGAGATGATCGCCCAGACGACAGCGGTCAGGCCGGCGGTGGAGAGCACGGCGCCGAGCACGTCGAGTCGGCCACCAGCCGGCCCGCGGGACTCGGGGACCAGCGCGCGACCGACGAGCAGGCAGACCAGCACGATCGGCACGTTCATCAGGAAGATCGCGCCCCACGGCAGATGCGCGAGGATCGTGCCGCCGATCGGTGGCCCGATGGCGAAGCCCAACGCGCTGGTGGCGGCCCAGATGCCGATCGCCCGGGACCGCTCGGCGGCGTCGAAGACCTGCATCGCCACCGCGAGAGTCGCGGTGACCAGCAACGCGCCACCGACGCCCATCCCGGCCCGCGCGGCGATCAACTGCCCGCTGGTGCTGGCCAGACCGGCGGCCAGCGAGCCGACCCCGAACAGGACGAGCCCGGCGAGCAGCATCCGGCGGCGGCCGTACCGGTCGGCGGCGCTACCGGCGGTGAGCAGCAACCCGGACAGGACCAGCGCGTACGCGTTGATCATCCATTGCACCTCGGCGGTGCTGGCACCCAACTCGGTGGTGAGCACCGGCACCGCCACGGTCAGCACTGTGTTGTCCAACACCACTACCAGTTGCGCGACGCACAGCACGGCCAGGATGAGCCATCGCTGTGGCAGTCGTGCCGATGTTGCGGTGTCGGTGGCCGGCTGGACTGTGGTCACGCCACCGCCTTGACGCCGTCCACTGCGGGCTGCTCGGTGGGCTGCTCGGCCGTCGGGTCGACGGCGGGGCCGGGCCGGTGCGGGAATCGCCGCTGATGGGCGAGGCCGAGGGCGACCCCGGCGGCCACCAGCACGATGGCCGCGACCGCTACCGCCGGATAGCCGACCCGGTCAGCCGCCGCGAGACCGATGGACGCCGCCACGAACGAGCAGACCAGGCCGAACGACGACAGCACTGTGAAGTCGGTGCCGCCGGTGTCGGGCCGGGAGTAGTCCATGTTGACCGTGTAGAGCACGACGTTGGCGATGGTGTACGCCACCATGAAGAAGCAGAGCGCGGCGACCGTTCCGCCCAGCGGCGCACGGCCGTTCATCAGCGGCAGCAGCAGCAACGTCGACACCGTCAACGCCACACCGCCGACCACGAGCACGCCACCGCGCCCGAACCGCCCGATCCCGAGCCCCGCGACCAGACCCGCCACGATGGCCGGGGCACTGATCACCACGCCGGTGACGACGCCGATCCGACCCAACGACCACCCGGCGTCGACCAGAGCCGGAGTGACCAGGGCGTACGCCATGCCCGCGCCGACGTAGACCAGCGGCACCACACCGAAGGTCCACCACCGGCAGCCCGGCTGGCCGAACACCGACAGCAACGCCCGGTAGGCCGCGCCGACCCGTTCCACCCGATCGGTACGGGGAGGCTCACGGAACCGCCACACCACCAGCAGGCCGACCGCCGTCATCGCGGCCAGCAGGCCGATCGCCGGCGCCCAGCCGAACTGGTCGTAGACCAGGACGCAGGCTCCGCCGCCGAGCAGGTTGCCGAGGTAGCTCGCTGCGATCTGGATGCCGTTGCCGGTCCCCCGGGCCGAGTCGGCGAGCATCCGGACCGCGACGGCGTCCACGGCGATGTCCTGGGTGGCCGAGAAGAACACGTACGCGGCGCAGATCGCGATGATCGGGCCGAGCGCGTCGGCCGGGCTGGCGAACGGCAGCAGCGCCAGCAGGGCGAGCACCAGGGCGGTCTGGAGCACGAGCAGCCAGGAGCGGTAGTGGCCGCGGTGCCGTGAGCCGTACCGGTCGAGGATCGGCGCCCAGAGGAACTTGATGGGCCAGATCAGGCCGACGATCTGCAACATCGCCAGCGTGTCCAGCGAGGTGCCGCCGTCGCGCAGGATGGCGGTGAGCCCGACGGTGATGAAGCCGACGCCGAGGTACTGGGTGACGTACAGCGCGGTCAGGGTGCCGAGCCGGCCCTTCATGCCGCTTTCCAGTAACCGAGGGAGGTCAACCGGTCCTTGTCGACGCCCAGCGTCTTGCGGAGGTGCCGGGTGATGCCCCGGGTGGTGGCCGCCTCGCAGGCCACCCAGTAGTGGCCCGCGCCGCTGGTCGGCAGGGCGCCACAGACCGTGTCGACGAGATGTTGACCCGCGTCGCGCCGTGGCACCCAGGTGACGTCGTGGTGCGCCCGGGCCCGCAGCGCGAGCGCCTTGTCGCCCTCGTGGGCGTACTCCAGCCAGACCGTCGCCGGGATGTCGGCACCGGCGTCGAGCAGGCTGTTCACCGCCGGCAGGGAGGCCGCGTCGCCGACCAGGTAGAGGTGTTCGGGCGCGGGGTCGGGCAGCTCGAACGCACTGCCTTGCATTGTCGCGCTGATGGTGTCGCCGACCTTGGCCGTGGTGGCCCAGCGGGCCGCACAGCCGTCGTGGATGGCGAATTCGAGTGTGAATCGGCCGGTGGCCGGGTCGGGGTCCACCAGCGTGTACGCGCGCTGGTGGGCCCGGCCGTCGTTGTCGAACCACAGCCGGATCCACATCGTGGGGTGCACCCCGCACGTCTCCAGCAGGCCGCCCCCGTCCAGGAGGAGCCGCTGGTAGTGCCCGTCGATTGACTCGGTGCTCAGGACGGTCAACTGAAAGTCCCGCCCTCCCATGGCCTTGAGGACCAGGGCCTCCCAGTTCCGTTTCACGCACCCCTCCAGGTAAGGTCATCCTTGGTTAGGGGAGGTTAACCTAAGTCGCGCCCCGGATGGAACAGAGGACAGCGCCCGATGACCTACCAGGAGAAGATCGCCGGTCTCGGCGAGCTGTCGTTGGTGACCGTGGACCCCGACCGGGACGCCGCGCTCCTGCACGGTTGGGTGACCCTGCCCCGCAACTCCTTCTGGGGCATGGGATCGCACACCCTCGAAGAGGTCCGCGAGATCTACGCCTTTGTGGATGGTCTGCCCACGCACCACGCGTACCTGATCACTGTTGACGGGGAGCCGGTAGGCCTCTTCCAGAGCTATCAGCCCGAGGCGGACCCGGTCGGCGAGCGCTACCCCGTCCAGCCCGGCGACGTCGGGATGCACCTGCTGCTCAGCCCCGACCGACGCCTCGCCCGCAGCCTCACCAACGCGGTCGGCCCGGCCGTCGCCCGCTTCCTGTTCCGCGACCCGGCCGCGCAGCGGATCGTGGTCGAGCCGGACATCCGCAACCATCTCGCCCTACGCCGGTTGGAGATCGAGGGCTTCACCTTCGACTCCGAGATCGACATGCCGGACAAGCGGGCCCAACTCGCGTTCCTGACCCGCGCCCGGTTCACGGCGAGACACCCGACGCCAGCCTGACCGTCAGCCGTTGGCGTTCCAGAAGCCGACAAGGGTCGCGGTCCACCAGGCGATCTGCGAGATCGTGGCGGCGGCGACACCGGGCAGCAGGGCGGACCAGGATGGGCGGCCCCGCACGGCCACAAGTCGATCCCGGACCCGGCCGAGGAACAGCCCGTTGATGCCGACCACCAGCACCGCGAGCAACTTGACCCAGACCAGCCCGGACGACGTGTCCGGCCCGAGGGCTGCCCCACTGGCGAGCAGTCCCACCAGACCCAGCCAGATGAGCAGGTGCGCGCCGCGGGCAGCGGTCAGCACGGTGCCGAGCGGTTCCCGACGCAGCAGCCAGCGGAGACTGAACCAGTCCACAGTCAGCACCGCGCCGAAGCCCACCACGAGGCAGGTCAGGTGACAAAAGAGGGCGACCATCCGCGCGCCCGGAGAGAGGGTGACGTGCGGCGCTACCAGGATCGCGAGCAGCCACCCGAGACTGACCGTCAGTACCGAGGCGACGATGGTGGCCCGGCCGGCGGCGCGTCGGTGGCCACCGCGCCAACCTGCCGCCGGCACCGGGGCGACCGCGTCGGGCGGTGACGCGCTCCGGGTCCGGTGCGTCGCGCGCCGCACCGGGCGGGCGGCGTCCGTCGTGACGGCGCGGTGGGCGGGGCGGGACGCCCGGGACGGGGGATGGACGTCGGCGTGCAGGTCAGAAGTCCGCATCGGCCGGTCCTCTGGGCCGCATGCTCAGCCGCCCGGTGCGGCTGTCGGCGCGCCGGGCCGGTTGTCCAGCGTGTTCAGCTCGGCGGCCCGCGCCTGCTGGATCCGGCCGGCGAGCGCCTTCAGCTCCGGGCTCCCCCCGGCGGTCTGCTCGCCTCGGCACAGCACCACGGTCTGCGCGAGGTGCGCCCGGATCAGAGCAGCCGCCCGCGACGACACCTCCGCGTCGGACGCGGCACGGAGCTCAGCGAGGCGGGCATCGGTGACCATGCCGGGCATCTGATGCCCCTCGTGGATGTTCAGCTCCGGCACGTTGCCCGCGGCCAACAGCCCACGCAGGTCCCGCAACTCCGTCTGATGGGCCTGCCGGACCTCGCCGAGGAGGGCCCGCAGCGACGGATCCGCCGGGCGGGCGTCGAGCTGGTCGATCAGCGCGAGCGCGCCCTCGTTCATCGGGATCAGCAGTTGGATGAAGGCGTCGTCGGTGCCGTTGAGCACCACCGGCGCGGTCGGCGCCGCAGCGGCCGGCGACGCTGTCACCGACGACGCTGCAGGTTCCCGGTTGGTGCGGCCCCAACCCTGGGTGAGCCCCACGGCCAATGCCGTAGCTACCAGGGTCGCGACGACGCCGACCAGCCGCCCGGCCCGTACGCGAAGCCCTCGGCGCTCCACCATGATCTGCTCGTCCATTCGTTCGCCAGTGCTCAGCGGGCGGCTTGGAACGCGCGGCCGACCACTGTCGCCTCGGTCCCGTCGCTGAACAAACCGGACCGGTCCTTGTCCGTGGCGGGTAGCCCGAACCAGGCGTAGCGCTGGAGGTAGGGCAGTTGGCCGAGCATGGCGGTGGCCGCCGTGAGGAAGGCCGCCTGCTGCTGCTGACTGGGAAATTGCGAACCGCCCCCGGCGAAGCGGATCAGCGCGAACTCGGTCAGCCAGATCGGCTTCCGGTATCGCTGGTAGACGGCCTGGAGGTACTGCCGGAGTTGGGCCACGGCGGTGGCGGTCGTGAAGTCGGCGCCGAACCAGTGCAGCGTGATGAAGTCCACCCGGTGGCCGCGGGCCTGCGCGCCGGTCATGAACCTGTCCAGCCAACCCTGCGGGTCCGGCCCGCCCCAGGCGACCGCCGGGCTGCCCAGTTTGCTGCCCGTCGCCATCAGCTGCGGCCACAGGTCCAACGCCTGCTCGACGGTCATGTTCGCCTGCTCGGGCATGTCCGGCTCGTTGAAGGTGAGCAGGTACGGCCCGGCGGCCTTGGCCCGAGCCAGCTCGGCGGCGGTGACGTTCTCCGCGCTGCGGATCATCGGCACGAACGTCGCACCGCGCGGCGTGCTGATCCCCGGGTGCTGGGTGCCCCAGGTGTAGTACCAGCTGGCCTTGGAGTTCGCCAACGCCTGGCTCGCCCCGGCGAAGTTCCACACCCCTACGCCCTTGCGGGCGGAGCTGACCGCCGGCGCCACCGGAGCTTTCGACGAGGGCCGCGCGCTCGGCGAGGGCGCAACGCTCGGGGCGGCGACGGCGGTGGGCGCGGCAGACGGCGGCGCCGCCCACGAGGGTGCGGACGGCTCGTCCGGCAGGATCACCACCGCCATGGTGATGGCCAGGACGGCGGCGGCCACACCAGCGGCGAGGGACGGTACGAGGCCACGGGGCCGGTTCACAGCGAGGTCGACGACGCTCGGGCCGCCGCCCGCATCGGGGGTGTGCACCGCCCCCTGTGGGGTCGGCCCGGCGGCGGGTCCGGCCGTCGGGCCAGGCGGCGCGACGGCCTGCGCGGCGGCGGCCGGGGCGGCAGCGCTCGGCAGGTGAGCGCCGAGACCCGCCGGCAGCGGCAGCAACGGCATACCGGCGAGCAGCCGGTCGATCGGCAGGAGTGTGGTGCCCAGCCGTCCACAGAACGCGCAGTCGCGGACGTGTCGAGCCAGTCGCTTGCGCCACAGCGAGCTGGGCGCGCCGTCCCACTCGGCGCTCACGGCGCCCAGGTCCGGGCAGCCGGGGCGGGCGCGGAGCGCGCGTACGACACCACGGGCGCTCTGGATCTGCTCCTTCATCCGGTGGATCCGCACCGCGACGTGCCCGGGTGACAACCCGAGCGCATCGGCGACCTCGTTCCGGGTGATCTCGCCAGTCTCCTCCAGCCACCACAGCGAGAGCAGTTCCTGGTCGTCCGGGTCGAGCCAGCGGGTCGCCTCGGCGACCTCGCGTCGTTGGTCGGTGAGGCCGAGCCGGAGGATTGTCATTCCCGCGAAGTCGGAGGCGGGGTCGGGCACGTTGTGGATCGCGTCCAGCCCGGCATCGCGGTTGAGCGCGACACGGCGGCGCGTCTCCCAGTCACGCACCTGGCGGATGGTGATCGCCACCAGCCAGGACCGGTACGCCGCCGGGTCGTTGAGCGAGGGCAGGTACCGGATCACCCGTACCAACGTCTCCTGGACCACGTCGTCGACGTCGGCGTGCCCGCGCAGCGCACGCCCGACGATGTTGTAGACCAGCGGGAGCGAGGCCGCGACGACGTCGTCGAGAGCGCGCTGGTCGCCCTGCCGGGCCGCGACGACCAACCCGACATCGGGCAGTGCTCGACCGGCTGACGACATGGGTCTCACTCCTCGGGTGCTCATCCGCGCGGCGCCCACGCTGGGTGTGCTGACCGCCCTCAAGATCGGAGACTCGCGGCAGCGGGTGGGATTACAGAATTCCCGGGCGGCCGGTTGGCCACAAGCGAGACGGGTCCGTCGGCGGCGCATATGTGGTGGCGGCGCCGGGTATGGTGCGGGGTGTCGGTGTCGCCGGGCGCTCGCCCGTGCACAGGACACCAGCATTCGGGCGCCAGCGTGTGCGCCGAAGCGTCACCAGGTCGCACGGCCGACGTTGCCGAGGCCCCAGACGCACCCCTTTCGTAGAGACAGGATCCCTGCATGACATCGAACGACAACGGTCGGCCCGCCCTGTTCCTCGCCACGTCGCACGGTGACGTGCTGGACGGACCGGCGGTGAGCTTCGACAGCAGCGAGGAGGCCATGCGGCGCCTGCGCCACCCGTTCGCGGTGAAGCCGGCCCAGCCGGCCGCGACAGCTGTCGACGCCTCGGATCAGCGCGGCTGATCCCCGCCCGCTCGCTCCCTAAACGCCTTGACTCATACTTTCGGCTAGAAAATAGTCGGCCTTTCGGGTAGTGTCCGGGTCATCAAGTGAACGACATGACGCGGTGGCGAGGCCCGTGCTCGTGGCCTTGCGACAGCGCACCTTCGCCCGTACGTGCGCCCCGGCGGTAGCCGGTTCGGAGACCCTTCCGGTCGACTCGATCGACGGGCCTGCGGGAAGGACCACCCAGATGGCCACCATCGTCGACAACACCACCAGCGCCGGCATCGATCCGCGGAGCAGCGAGCAGAGCCCGGACGACCTTCTCGCCGCCCTGGCGGCGACCCCGGCGGACGATCCCCGCCGTCCGGCAGTGCGGGACCGCGCCATCGAGGCGTGGCTGCCGCTCGCCCGGCACCTGGCGCGTCGCTACGGCGGACGTGGCGCACCCGACGACGACCTGGCCCAGACCGCCTTCGTCGGGCTCATCAAGGCCGTGGACAACTTCGACCACGACCGAGGTGTCGACTTCAGCGGGTACGCCATTCCCACAATCATCGGTGAGATCAAGCGCTACTTCCGGGACCGCACCTGGGCGGTGCGCGTGCCGCGCCGCCTCCAGGAGCTGCGCCTGTCGATCAGCGCGGCGAACAGCGCCTTGACTCAGAACCTCGGCCGCTCGCCGACCGTCGCCGACATCGCGTCCTACCTCGACGTGACCGAGGAGACCGTCCTGGAGGGGCTGGAGGGTGCGCGCGCCTACCGGGCCACGTCGCTGTCCACCCCGACCGGGGCTGACGGCAGCCGCGAGCTCGGGGACACCCTCGGCGGCGACGACCACGAGTTCGATCTCGTCGAGATCCGGGTCGCCCTCGGCCCGGCCCTCGCCACGCTGCCGGAACGCGAGCGCGAGATCCTGAGCCTGCGCTTCCACGGCAACCTGACCCAGGCGCAGATCGCCGACCGGATCGGCGTCTCACAGATGCACGTGTCCCGGCTGATCACCCGCTCGCTGGCCGCGCTGCGTCACCAGCTCAATCCCGACATCGCAGCCTGAGCCTGATCAGAGTTGGATGACGTGGCCCACCCGTGGCGGCGTCCGACCGGCGAGAACGTCGAGCCACGCGTGTTGCAGCGCCTCCGGCCCGGCACCCACCCGAACGTCCAGCCACCCGCTCACCACTGCGGCGAAGCGTTGCCAGGCCTCGGTGAACCGCTGGTCGAGCCCGTCGCGGCCCCAGTCGTGGCTGCGCTTGCGCATCTGCACCGGAGCGAAGAACACCTCCTCGGCGGCGTCGGCGTTCGGCGTCTGGTTGGTGAGCCCGACAGCGACGTCCCGGACCAGCCGGTCGCCGAGGCGCCGGCGCAGTGCGGCGCGGGTCGAGGGCGCGCCGGACAGGTCGAGGTAGACCGTCGGGACCACGTCGAGGGCGTCGATGTCGTCGTACGACACGACCTCGTCGTAGCAGCCGAGCGACCGGGTGAACGCCAGGTTGCCGGGTGAGGTGAGACCGACCAGGCGCGGCCCGCGCCGGTGCAGCTCGAACGCGGCGGCGTACGCGGTCTTGCTCGACGCCGACGACACCAGCAGCGCCTCGGCACCGTAGAAGTCGTTGTCGACGACCTGGTCGGCCAGCATGAACGAGGTGAAGAACAGCGGCCGGAACAGGATCAGGAGATCCTCCTGGTCGCGTTGGTACGCCGGGTCGCCGGTGGTCGACCGGTAGGCGTTGTACGGCGACGGCAACTCGGCCCGGTGCGGGCTCGCCTCGCGGAACCCGGACGCGTCCACCCGGTCCGGTCGCACCACGAGGTGACCGGCGGGCGGGAGGTAGCCGTAGATCCGTTGCCCCACCTCGACCCCCGCCGCCGCCGAGGCGACCACCTCGGCGAAGCCCCAGAGCGGCGGCAGGCCCCACTGCGACCCGAGTCCCTGGGCCGCCGGCGGAAAGAACTGCCAGTAGCGCATCGAGTCGCCAAGCACCGCGTAGGTCACGTTGTTGGCGGTGAGGCCGACGCGATCCACGCGCAGCAGTGCCTCGCCGTCGGCCAGGGCGGGCGTGGAGCCATCGACGAGCGTGGTCTGCCCGAGGTCGTCACGCGCCACGGCGAAGGTCCATGAGTCAGCCATGAGGTGACGCTAGACAGCCTCGCAATCGGAGACAAGTGCACTGCGAGTGCAAAATCCCACTGCGCGCGGTCAGGGTCGGGAGCGCGGCTGCGCTCGGTCAGGGTCGGAGCTTCGCGAGGTCGCGCAGGTGCGCGAGCGGCAGGTGCGGCGGCCGCCACTCCACGAACAGGGCTGTCGCGTCGTCCTCGAGCTGGTCGTCCTGGTAGCCGACGACCGCGCGGACCAGGCGACGCATCGTCTCCGGGCTGGGCAAACCGTCGTTGAGAGCGCGGTTGACGAAGTCGACGAGCCGGTCCAGCCCGAACTGCTCCCCCTCCGCGCTACGGGCGTCGGTGATGCCGTCGGTGTAGGCGAGGATGCGGTCGCCCGGGTGCAGGTCCTCGACGTGTACCCGCGGTCGGCGGGGAGTCAGGTGACCCAAGCCGAGGGGCAACGCGGTCGGCCCCGGGAGCTCTCGGATGGCCTTGCCGTCACGCAGCAACATCGCACCGGGGTGACCCGCGTTGATCATGCTGAGCCGGCCGGTCTGGCGGTCCAACTCGATGAGCAACCCGGTCGCGAAGAAGTTCGGGTGCTCGGACCGCACCCACCGGTCGATGCTGATCGCCGTGTCGACCAGGTCGAGGCCACAGCGACGGGCGTTGCGGTACGCGCTGACCACCAGTGAGGCCAGGGTGCTCGCTTTGATGCCGTGCCCACAGGTGTCGAAGAGCCCGACGCTGAGCACGTCGTCGTTCAACGCGTAGTCGAAGATGTCGCCGCCGACGTCGTAGCACGGTTCGAGGATGGCGGTGACCACCAGGTCGTCGGTGGCGAAGGTCAGCGGTGGGAGCAGCCCCCACACGATCTCGGCCGCGACCTGCATCGGCATCCGCCGCCGCATCCGCTCGACCACGTCACCGTAGAGCCGGCGGTTGACCAGGATCTGGGCGACGTTGACCGCCACCTCCCACGCCGGACCGTCCATCGTCTCGTCGGCGGCGGCCGGGGAGACGATCTCCAGTACGCCCATCCGCTCACACCCGAGCAGCAGTGGCACCCAGACCCGGTCCGGGTTGTCGGGCGCGCGCTGGATGTCGAGGGTGGTGAAGGCCCGGCCGGCGAGCGTCGTCTCGATCGGCAACTGGTCCCGGTCGAGTCCCGCGCCGAGCAGCGGCACGAGGAGGGTCTGCGTGTAGTCGGCCAGATAGATCACGATTTCGCTGGCGTCGATGGCGGGCGCCGCACGGGCGACCAGTTGCGAGACCTCGTCCGGGCCGCCCCGGGGCGCGTTGAGCTGCAACCACCGCACCACCTCGCCGATGTCGGCCACGCTCCACCTCCCCCTGTCCAGCGGTGAGGCTACCCCGCCCCAGCGCATTCTCCGCCCGCCCCGACCATCGCGCTGAGGAGCGCGGACAGCGGCACGGTGGCGAATCCCACTCGCGCGTCACTCGCCCCGTACGGCACCCACAGCTCACCGTCGTGCACGAGCCCACCGCAGGAGTAGACGACGTTCGGCACGTACCCGTCCCGGTCGTCCTCGTCGGGTGCGAGGAGCGCACCAGGGAGGTGGGCGACGACCCGCTCCGGTCTGCGCAGGTCGAGCAGGAGCGCACCGATCGCGTAGCGACGCATCGGCCCGACACCGTGGGTGAGCACGAGCCAGCCGGCGTCGGTCTCGATCGGTGATCCACAGTTTCCGACCTGGATCAATTCCCAGCTCTCGCCCGGTGCGTGCAACGGGGTCGGGGCTTGCCAGCGGCTCTCGCCGTCCAGGGCGGTCAGGCCGATGGTCTCGCCGTCGGCACGGCAGAGTGCCAGGTGCCGTCCGCCGACGGTGCGCGGGAACAGCGCGAGCCCCTTGTTGCGGGCGCCCGGTCCGCGCATCGGGGTCATCTCGAACCGGCGCAGGTCGTCGCTGGCCAGCGCGCGGGTGGCGATGTTCCGACCGTCGTAGGCGGTGTAGGTGGCCCGGTACACCGGTCCGGATTCGTCGACGAAGCGGACGAACCGGGCATCCTCCATGCCGTTGCTCTCCGCCGGGGTCGCTGGCCACAGCACCCGCTGGTGCAGGACCGTGTCCTCCGGGAAGCCCGTGGCGTAGCTACCGGCGTTGGTTCGACGCAGTTGTTCGACGGTCCCCAACCCGGTGCTGCGGGAGAGCAGATCGGGTGGCAGGTTGCCGAGCACCCGCTCGAAGGCGGCCTCCTCGTACCACTCGGGCAGCGCGTCCAGCACCGTGGCCGCGACCTCGTTGTCGCAGCCCTCCTCGGCCAGTCCGGCAGCGAGCAGGTCCCGACGGTGCCGTACGCCCATCCGCTGCCCGACGGCCAACGGCCCGGCCCGGTCGGCGACCGTGAGCTGTTCCCCTGGGCCGACGATCGCGGTGGCGAAACCGATCGAGGACACGTGGCCCTCACCGACCTGGCGCAGGCTGATGGCGACACGCAGCTGCCCCGAGCCGAGACCACTCTGGTCCGGGTGGGCCACCATCGACGGGTTGCACAGGGCGGCGGCCTCGACGGCGTACTCGTGGCTGAAGTAGGCGCCGACCAGCAGCCGGCTGTTCGGTGAGAGATCCCGGGCCCGCGCGGCGCGGTGCCGGACCAGCTCGTAGTGGTGGTGGAAGGTGCCGGCCAGGTCGCGGTGCCGGGCGCCGAACCGGTCGAGGGTTTCCCGCAGCAGCCGTGCGGTCTCCTCGTCGTCGAGGTGCGCGACCCGGTCGATCAGCGCCTGCGCGCGGGTCCGTACTACGGCGGCGTCCTCACCCGGCACGAAGAGCTTGACGATGACGCGGCGTGGATCCGGGGTGAGAGTGACGTCCTGCCGGACGGCCAGACTCCCTGTCACGACCACCGCCGGGCGTGCTGAAGCGTGGAGATGAGCGCGAGGGTGGACTCGGCGCCCTGGTTGAGGTTGGGCCCGTGCGCGGTCAGCCCGTCGTAGCCACCGCCGGTCGCCGGGTCCCACATCGGCGTGCCGAGGTCGTTGTCACCGAGGAACCACCCGACCGCCTGCCGCACCCCGTTGTCCCACTCCGGGTCGCCGGTGACAGTGGCCGCCGTGGCGCAGGCATCGGCGAGGGCGGCGACCTCGATCGGCTGCTGGTCGTGGTGCAGCCGTACGGCGCCGCGCCGCCAACCCGCGGCGGGTACGACCGACAGCCGCCCATCGCGGAGTTGAACACCGCGCAGCCAGGTCAACATGCGCAGGCCATCGTCGAGAGGTGGGCCGCCCTCGCGAAGCTGACTCGCGGCGATGACCACTTCGGCGAGGGCGGCATTGGCGTACGTCAGCTCCTGCCGTGGCCACGGCCACCCCGCATCGGAGGCCGGCGGGCCGATCGTGCTGGCCGCGTCAGCCAGCAGGGACGCGGCGGCGACGTGGCCCGGGTGACGGCGAAGCACCTCAGCCGCGCCCAGACCGGCGAAGGCCATCGTGTGCGGGGCCTTGGCCCGGCGGCTGGCGCCCCGGCTGAAGGCGACCAGCGCCTCCTCGCGTACCCATGGGGCGGGGCTGCGCGCGACGGCAGTGCCCAGGCCCCACAGAGCTCGACCCCACCAGTCGCCGAGGCCTGGCCCGTCGACCCAGCGTCGGTCGTGCCCGAGCCGGTTGTGGAACGCGCCGCCGGCGTCCTGCGCGTGGGTCAGGAACGCCAGGTATCGCTCCGCCAGCCGGAGCAGCTCCTCGCTCGGCTCCGGCTCGCGGCTGACGACCAGCAGGCCACGGGCCACGTCGTCGGTGCAGTAACCATGCTCACGCCGGACGATGGCGTGCCGTGCGTGCTCGAACAGACCTGTGTCATCGCTGAGCCGAGCCAGGTGCGCGAAGCTCGGCGCGGGCGCCGTCACCCATCGCCCACGCGTCGACGTCCGAGGGCGTCCGGTGGTCGCCGTCACGCCGGCACGGCGCTGACGGCGGGTGAGCGGGCGTCGAGAAGCTCTCCGGCCAGGGTGTCGTAGCGGGCCGCCACCGCAGGCCAACGCAGGTGCGCGGCCAGCGGGCGGACCCGTCCGGCCAACCGGGCGGCCAGGCCCGGTTCGATCAGGACCCGCCGGATCGCCTTGGCCAGTGCCGCCGGATTCTGGTGGGGTACGACCAGACCGGGCCCACCGGTCAGCAGCTCGACGGCGTGCGGGAACGCCGTCGCCACGACGGGCACTCCGGCGGCCACCGCTTCGATGAGTACCCCCGAGGTGACCTGTTCGCGGGAGTCGTAGGGCAGGACGACCACGTCGGCGGAGCGGATCAACCGGCCCAACGCCTCCTGGTCGTGGTAGACGTCCTGGTAGTCGACGGCGTGCGCGACGCCCAGCTGGGCACCGAGCTGGTGCAGCCCCGCCCGGTACGCCTCACCGTGGTGCTCGATCACCTTCGGGTGGGTCCGCCCCGCCACCGTGTAGGTCGGAGTCGGTTCCAGATCCTGCAACCGCGCGAGGGCCCGCAACGACCACTCGATGCCCTTGCCCGGCCCGAGCAGCCCCCAGGTCAGCAGGTGCGGGCGAGTACGCCTGTCGGCGGGTACACCGGCAAGCTCGGCCGCGCCGTGCGGGATCACCGTCACCTTGCCCGCTGGCACGGCGTACCCGACGAGCAGCCGGTCACGGGCTGTGTCGGTCATCGTGACAACCGCCCCGGCGATCGCCACGATCTGCTCCAACAGGGACTTCTGCCGGACCGACGGCTGGCTGAGCACCGTGTGCAACACCACGATGCTCGGCACGCCGAGCCGCCGCAGCAACGGCAGGACCTCCTCGCCGTCGGTGCCGGGGTAGATGCCGTACTCGTGCTGAACGATCGCCACGTCGTACGCGTTCAGAGCGGCCGCCGCCTCCCGCCATCCGGCCGGGTTGCGCGCCGACCAGGTGTGCACCACCCCGGGTCCGGGCCGCTGGTCGTCGCCGTGATCGGTGACCCGGACAATGCCGCTGCGGGTGCCGTCGGCGGTCAACTGGGCGGCGAGGGCCGCGTTGAAGGTGGCCAGTCCGCACCGGGTCGGTGGGTGGGTGCTGAGGAATCCGTAGCTGGGCATGAACGTCGGGCCTTCCGATTGTCGGCCACCGCAGGAGTACGGGTGAGCCTCACGCGGGAACGGCGCACGCCCGGTCAGCGTGTGTGACCGGCGGAACGGAGAGCGGTGAAGTTCAGTCAGTTGCGGGCGAGCTTGTCGTAGACGGCGAGATAGTCGGTGACCATCCGGTCCGCGCTGAAGCGCTTCAGAGCCCGCGCCCGACACTCCACCCGATCGAGGCCGGCGGCCCGGGTGATCGCTTCGACGGCCTGGTCGACGGTGGAGACGAGGAGGCCCGTAACCCCTTCGTCGACGACCTCGGCCATGGACCCTCGCTTGTAGGCGACGACCGGGGTGCCACAGACCATCGATTCCACTACCGACAGCCCGAACGGCTCGTCGAAGGCGATCGGGTGCAGCAGTGCGGTGCTGTCACCCAATACCTCGGCTCGCCGCCGCGGACCCACCGACCCGAGGAAGACGACCTGATCGCCGTCGATGTGCGGGGCAACCTGTTCGGCGAAGTACCGCTCGTCCTGCACGATCCCGCAGATGGTCAGGGGCCGGCCGGCGCGGCGGGCGATCTCGATCGCGGTTTGGGTGCCCTTGTCCGGGTGAATCCGGCCGAAGGCGGCCAGCCCAGGACCGGCCTCGTTGGTGAACGGCAGTCCGGCGACATCGACGCCGTGGTAGACCGTGGCCACGTAGTCGAGCTCCGGCGCCCGGTCGGCGTCGGAGATCGACACGTACGACGAGCGGGCTCGGCCATAGGCGGGCAGGATCCCCGCGCCGGAGAAACCGTGCACTGTGGTCAGCAGCGGCGCGCGGCAGTGTTCCGCGAACGCCAGGGGCAGCCAGTCCAGGTGACTGTGCACCAGGTCGAACTCCGCCGAGCGGGCCATCGCGTGGGAGACGTGCATCGCCTCCCACACCCGACCGTCCAGGTCCGGGTCGTCCGCGTACCCCCGTGGGCAGACTCCCTCGAGCTGGGCGGACGTGACGGAGTCCAGTGTCGCGAAGAGCGTCACGTCGATCCCGCGGCTGACCAGCCCCTCGGCGAGCAAGCCGGTCACCTGTTCCCACGGGCCGTAGTGGTGCGGGGGCGTACGCCAGGCGACCGGTCCGAGCAGCGCAACCCTCAAGGGGACGACGCGTCGACGAGATCAGCTGGGTTGAGATTCAGGGTGGCGAGCAGCCCTGAGTGCTTGGCCGGGTCCACGCGCTCCGGCAGCTCGCGCTCGACCCAGTCGGCCCGGGCCTGCTGGCCCCGGTCGCGTAGTGCGGTAACGATCCGGTCCCTGGCGATCCTCATCTGGTACTCCCCTGGTTAAGGTGTTCAAAACGATCATTCGCACGGACAGTGGCGTGAACGCGCAGGTCGCATCCGGACCTTCAGCCGTCCCAGCCGGGTTGAACGGCGAATCCGACAGCCGAAACGTGGTCGGCGATCAAACAGCACGACCAGCAGGTGGCGGCGATGGGGATGACGATCGATAACGCCCCTGATGGGGCTGGTGGCGACGGCATCTGACGGCCACCGGGGTCCCGGGCGACGTGTCCACCGTACGCCCTCGGGGCATCGGGCTGCACACGCACCGGAAGCCGGGCCTTTCGGAATGTGCCCTACAGCGGCGCCGACCGACCCACCCGACGAAGCCAACTCCGCCGCTTTGTCCGATTTGCAGTCAACATCTCACTAGCATTGAGGGCCCAGAGTCGCGTAGGCGGGCACCTGATGACGACCGACCAAGCGGTGGGCCTGACCCGCGAGGATGAGGGGCCCCAGAGGGCGACCCTGTTGGAACTGTTCCTCGATCTGGTGTTCGTCGCCGCACTCGCTCTGACGTCACAAACCCTGGCGCAGCGCCTCGACTGGGTCGGGGCCTTCGAGGCCGCGGTGCTGCTGATGGCCATCTGGTGGGTCTGGGCAGCCAACGCGCTGGCAACCGAACTCCACCGCCCCGGCCGGCGCCTGATCTTCGCCATCACGGTCTGGGTCATGTTCGGGACGATCCTGATGGCGGGTTCGCTGCCCGGAGCCTTCGCCGAGCACGGCCTCGTCTTCGCGGGCGCGTACGTGGCGATTCAGGTGGGACGTGGCACCTTCCTCGTCGCCGCGCTGGGCGGCCACATGGAGCAGCAACGCTCAGGTCGGCTCATGTTCTGGTTCGCCGTGTCCGCCGTGCCGTGGCTAGCTGGCGCTCTGGTGGGTGGTTCGGCGCGGGGCCTGCTGTGGACCGCCGCGCTCGCCATCGACTACGGAGCCGCCTGGCTCCGTCACCCGACGCCGCTAATCGGCCGTCTACCCACACCTGACTACGCGGTGGCGGCCGACCACCTGGCCGAGCGCTACCAGCAGATCTTCACGCTCGCCCTCGGCGATCTCATCCTCGTCATCACTCTGACCTACGCCGCCCACGACCTGACCATCGACCGGACGGCGGCACTCCTGGTCGGGTTCGCCGCTGCCGTACTGCTGTGGCAGATCTACGTCCACCGCGCCGGGGCTCTGCTGAAAGCCGCCATCGAGACCTCCCGGGACCCGGGCAGGTTCGTGCGGTCCGCGCCCAACACCCACCTACTCATGGTGGCCGGCATCGTGGCCGCCTCCGCGGGCTTCGAAGCCGTCATCGCCCACCCCGCCGAGGAGGCGTCGCCGTGGTTGATCGGCGTCCTTCTCGGCGGGCCGGCGTTGTTCCTGCTTGGACGCGCCAGGTTCGAGTACGAGGTGTTCAGCCGCGTGTCGCCGTCTCGACTGCTCGCGCTGCTCGCGTTGGCGGTCGCGGGACCCGTCCTGAGTCTCACCCCCGCCCTGGTGGCCGGCTTCGCCGCAACCCTGGTACTCGCCGGGGTCGCCGTCACCGACAGCATCCGGGCCCATGGGCGGGCGCCCGAACCACCAATGCCCTCGACCTAGTCGATGATCAGGGCTCCAGCACCACCTTGCCAGCCCGGCTGCGGTTCTCGGCGAACACCAGTGCCGCGGAGACCTCGCTGAGCGGGTAACGGGCGGCGATCTGCGGCACGATCACTCCCTGCCGCAGCAGGTCGAGCACGATGCCGAGGTCGGTGCGCAGGCGACGGCGGAACGCGGCCCGCCGGGTGAGCTGACCGGCCCAGAAGTTGTAGAAACCGGCCCGGTGGCCGTTGGGGAGCGCGTTCCAGGTGTAGAGGCGGGTCAGCAGCTTCACGAAGACCCAGACGACCGACTGCCCGGTGCCGACGGCGGCGGCATTGCCGTAGACGACCAGCTTGCCGCCGGGGGCGAGCAGGGCGTACGAGGTGCGTACGCCCGGGCCGGCGACCGGGTCGAAGACGGCGTCGACGCCACCCGGCGACAGCTCGCGGACCCGCGCCGCCATGTCCGGGTCCCGGTAGTCAAGCGGTTCGACGCCGAGTTCGCGCAGCCCGGCGTGGTGCCGTGCGGCGGCGGTGCCGATGACCCGCAGGCCGAGGTGTCGGCCGAGTTGGACGAGCACGCTCCCGACGCCGCCGTTCGCGCCGTGCACGAGGATGGTCTGCCCGGCCGTCAGGTCGGCGTCCCGCAGCATCTGCCAGGCGGTCACCCCGTTGACGACGACGGTCTCGGCAGCGGCGGGGTCCAGGCCTTCGGGTACGGGGGCCAGGGCGTCGATGTCGACAAGCGCGTGCGTGGCCCAGGCACCGGTCTTGGTGACCGCCGCCACCCGGGTGCCGACCAGCGCATCGTCGCCGCCGGGACCGACCGCCCGGACGGTGCCGACGAGGTCGTAGCCGGGCACGAACGGAAACTTCGGCTGCCCGGGGTAGAGCGCGTGGCGCATCTGCTGCTCGGCGAACGAGATGCCGGTGGCCTCGACCTGGACGAGCGCCTGCCCCGGGGCGGGGACGGGCATCGCGCGTCGGTGCAGCAGGAGGCCGTCGGGCTCCACCACGCCGGGCAGTACCACTTCGGTGATCGTCGTGTCGGTGCTCATCGGGGTTCTCCCTTGTTTGTAAGTGTGCACTCACACACTTGGCGGGCTGAAAAAGTGGGCCGCCGAAGCGGCCCGACAATCGGGGTCGGTCAGGGGTGGCGAATGCCTGCGGTCAGGGCACGGGCCCAGGGCTCCGGGACCTGCTCCAGGCCGGCGGTCACGATCAGGTGGCAGAGCTGGCCGTACGCGAAGAACTGCTGCACCTGCGCGTCGCTCGCGCCGGCCCGACTCTGCACGAAGGTCGCGACCCTTCGGTAGCCGGCCCGCACCGCCTCGGCGACCTCCGGGATGTCCGTGACGGCCTGCGCCTGCACCTGGAAGAGCAGCAGGTCGCGATCGGCAATCAACTCCGCATAGGCACCGCCCATGGCGTCGAGGATCTCCTCCGGGCTGTCACCCTCGGCACGCTCCGCACCCGCCTCGATCGCGTCGGCGATCCGGTCGAAACACGCCCCGGCCGCCGCCACGAACAAGCCGAGCTTTCCGGAGAAGAGCCGGAAGACGTACGCCTCGGAGATGCCGGCGGCGGCGGCCACGGCGGTGACCGGTGTGGCGTGGAAGCCGGCGCGCGCGAACACCGACACTGCGGTGTTCAGGACGGTGACCCGGCGGGCCTCGGCGGTGGATCGCATGTTTGTAAGTGTGCACTCACAAACAAGGGTCGTCAAGCCCGTCGCCCGTCCATCTGTCCGCCGAGCACCTCCCCACCCGGGCGATCCCGTAACGGCCCGGAGGGGCTCACTCCAGCGGATAGAGGCGGGCCGGGTCGCCGGGTCGGAGGCTGTCCGGCACGTCGTCCGCACTGCTCGCGGCGATCGAGCCGAGCAGCGCCAACGAGCGGGCGGACTCCGTATCGGGCTCGGCGTGGTAGATCACCAGCAGCTGCCCGTCGGCGCCCGCCACCGAGAGCTTGTCGCAGTACAGGTCGAGGTCGCCCACCTCGGGGTGGTGCAGCCGGCTGACGATGCCCTCCCGCCGACGCACCTCGTGGCGCGCCCACAGTTTCCGAAAGCAGTCGCTCTTGAGTGACAACTCCCCCACCAGCGCCGTCAACCGTGGGTCGTCGGTGGCCCCGCCCGAGTCGGCACGCATCTGCCCCACCACGCTCTGCATCGCCTGCCGCCAGTCGCGGAACAGCTCCCGCTCGGCCTGGTCCAGGAACACCGCGCGGAGTCGGTTGGCGCCCGGGGCGAGATTCGGCGAGAGCGCCCTCGCCATCGGGTTCGAGGCCAGGATGTCAAGGTAGCGATTCTGCACGAAGGCCGGCATCGAGAGCTGCCGCAGCAGGTGCAGGATGCTGGCCGGCACCCGCTCGGCGGCCGGTCGAGCCGCCCGGCGCGACCGCGCACGGCTCAGCCCGATCATGTACGCGGTCGCCTCCGGATCCAGCCGCAGCACTCCGGCGAGGGCATCAAGGACCTGCACGGAGGGGTGCCGCTCGCGACCCTGCTCCAATCGGAGGTAGTAGTCGGCGCTGATGCCGGCCAGCATCGCCACCTCCTCACGCCGCAGCCCCGGAACCCGGCGCAGGCCCACGCCCGGGCCGAGCCCGACGTCCTCGGGCCGGGTCTGCTCCCGACGGGCGCGCAGGAAGTCGCCGAGCGGGTTCGTTGCGTCCATGCCACCGACGGTAGATCGCCGGACGGCCCGGTGACTGGCTGTGTCACTACCAGGAACAGCTCGCCCTGCCGCCCGGCCGGCTGCCGGCGGACAGTCGTCGGGTACCCACTGCGATCACGGATAGAGGACGAGATGAGCGAGAACCTTCCCGGCGGTGCCCTCACCCCCGCTGACGGCCTCACCCTGAGCCGGATGGGCTACGGGGCGATGCAGTTGGCCGGCCCGGGTGTCTTCGGCCCGCCCCGCGACCGCGAGCAGGCGCTCGCCGTGCTCCGCGAGGCCGTCGACCTGGGCGTCCGACACATCGACACCAGCGACTTCTACGGGCCCGTCGTGGTCAACGAGCTGATCCGCGAGGCGCTCCACCCGTACCCCCAGGGTTTGCACCTGGTCACCAAGGTCGGCGCGCGCCGCGGTGCCGACCGCTCCTGGATCCCGGCGTTGGAGCCGGACGACCTCAAGGCCCAGGTACGGGAGAACCTGGAACACCTCGGCCTGGACGTGCTCGACGTGGTCAACCTGCGGGTAGGCGTGGCGGAGGGCACCGGCGACGCGCCGCTCGGAGCGCAGTTCACCGCCCTGGCGGAGCTGCGGCAGGAGGGCCTGATCCGGCACCTCGGGCTCAGCAACGTCACGCTCGACCAGCTCACCGAGGCCCAGGCCATCGCGCCGGTGGTCACCGTGCAGAACCTCTACAACCTCGCCAACAGGCAGGACGACGCCCTGGTCGACCGGTGCGCGGAGGAGAACATCGCGTTCGCGTCGTTCTTCCCGCTCGGCGGGTTCACGCCGTTGCAGTCCGACACGCTCGACGGCGTGGCCGCCCGACTGGGTGCCTCACCGCAGCAGGTCGCCCTCGCCTGGCTGCTCCAGCGCTCCCCCACCACCGTGCTGATCCCCGGCACCTCCAGCCTGGCGCACCTGCGGGAGAACATGGCGGCGGCCGACCTGCAACTGCCGACCGACGCCATCGAGGAGTTGGACGCTCTTACGCCCTAGTGCTGGTGCGGCCTGTTGCGGATCAGGGTGAGCGCCAGCACGGCGGTGACCAGGAAGACGACGCCGTTGATCCGCAACCCGGCCTGCACACCGGAGGTCAGTGCCTCGGCGATCGCCGCCCGGACCGGGTCGGGCAGCGGTTGGCCGCCGTTGGCGCCGGAGGCCACCGCCGCCTGCACTGCGGCACGGGTGGGTTCGCCGATCTGGTGCGCGGCGAGCCGGTCCGGCAGGTCGGCCACCATCGTGGTGGTGAGGAGCGTGCCAAGCAGGGACGAGCCGAGCACCGAGCCGACCTGGCGGGCGGCGTTGACCGCGCCGGAGGCCATGCCGGCCTGGGCGGGCGCGACGCTGGCCAACGCCGCCGCCGTCGCCGGGGCCACCACCAGACCGCTGGCCGCGCCGAACAACGCGAACAGCGCCCACCGGTCACCGAACGACGTGGTCGGCCCCTGGTTCGCCAGCGCGAAGCTGGCCACTGCACCGAGGACCAGGCCGAGGGTCAAGGGCGCTTTGAATCCGGTACGACGAATCGCGCGCCCGGCACCGAAGGCGACCAGCACGTACGCGCCGAAGAGCACAAGCATCCGCCAGCCGGTGTCCAGCGGGCTGAGCGCCTGCGCACGTTCGTGGAAGAGGACCAGCAGGATCGCCACGCCGGTGAAACCGAACAGCGACACCGCGCCGACGACCATGACAGCGCTGAACGACGCGGACCGGAACAGCCGCACGTCGAGCATTGGCGCGCTGGTCCGCAGCTCGACCAGCACGAACGCGACAAGGGCGACGACCGCGACGACCCAGGCCGTCGACACCAGCGGGCTGGTGTAGCCGACCTTGCCGCCCTGGATCAGCGCGTAGACCGCGGCCGCGATGGCGACGGTGCCCAGCAGCAGGCCGGGCACGTCGAGTCGGGCGGCGCTCGGCCGGGACTCGGCCACCCCGACGACGGCGACGACGAGAGTGACCAGACCCAGCGCGATCGTCGACAGGTAGACGCTGTGCCACTGGTAGTGCCGCAGCAGGGTGCCGGCGATGAGCGGGCCGATCGCGAGCCCGATGCCGGACGCCGCCGACCACGCGGTGATGACCTCGGTCCGTCGGTGCGGGTCGGTGAAGGTCGCGCCGAGGATCGCCAGGCTGTTCGGCAGGATCAGGGCCCCACCCAGGCCGGCGACCAACTGCCCGACGATCACCCACGCGACGGTCGGAGCGCCAGCCACGACGGCTGCGCCGACGATCATCGCGACGACCCCGGCGCCGAACATGCGCTTACGCCCGTAGCGGCTGCCCAGGGTGGCCGCAGACAGCACGACGCTCGCCACCATCAGGGTGTAGGCGCTGGGGATCCAGACCAGTGTGGTCGGGTCGACCCCCAGGTCCCGCTGGATCGTGGTCAGCGCGGAAACCGTCGCGGTGATCTGCAGGAACGTGATCATCGCGCCCAGGCACATGGCGATCAGGGTCACCGGGCGGGAGCCGCGCAAGGAGGAGCGGGCGGTGGCGGCCGGCCCGGGTGCCACCGCTCCGGGTGGGATCTTGCCGGGTGGGGTCGCTCCGGGTGGGGTCGGGGCCGTGGCGCTGGTGGTCACTGAAGATCCTTCAGGCTGGTGATCTGACTTGCGTATGCTGAAGTCAGCGCGACCCAGTGAAGCACCTGGCTAGCCTTAATGCAAGTCAGGTAGGCTGGACGGCATGGAGGACCTACGAGACGATCGTGATTCCTGGACGAGCGAGAACTGCTCGGTGGCCCGGGCGATGGACATCGTGGGCAGCAGGTCAACGGTCCTGATCATGCGCGAGGCCCTGCTCGGCACGCGCCGCTTCGACGACTTCGTCCGCCGCGTCGGCGTCGGCGAACCCGCGATGGCCGCCCGCCTCAAGGAGATGGTCGCCGCCGAACTGCTCGAACGAATCCCCTACCGGGAGCCCGGGCAGCGCACCCGCCACGAGTACCAACTCACCCGCAAGGGCCGCGAACTCCTGCCCGTCATCACCGCACTGCGCAACTGGGGCGACACCTGGGCCGCCGCCGACACCGGCCCGTCCGTCATCGCCACCCACCACGACTGCGGCGAACCGATCCGCGCAGTGCTCCGCTGCGCCGCCGGCCACGAGATCGCGGACGGCGACATCGACATCATCGCCGGCCCGGGCCTCGTCCGGCGCGACTGACGCTACGGCCCACGGCCGGACCGGCGCCCCTGCCGCCACTTAGGCGCGCGGCAACCCCGGTTCGGCAACTCTTCCTGGCCGCGAACCCTCGCCGCACCCGCCGCCGTGTTTCATCACGCACTGGACAGTGCGGCTGGCCGGCGACGGCCACCCCGAATTCGTCCCACCCGCCTGGCTCGACCCCGAACAACTCCCCCGCCGCAACCACTACCACCGACGAACGTAGAGGCAGGCGGCCGCCCGAGCAGCCCTTCAAGCCGGGCAACCACATTCGCGCGTGGCTCTGGGCGACCGGACTTGCTCCTGGTAGCGGGCCGGGCTGGCGCTGCGCTTCGCCCGCTCGACGGGACGCGGGCACCGCCCTGCCTGCTTCAGGGTGTCGCCAGCCGCCAGGCGTGGACCAGTGCCGGCACGTCGGGATACCGGGCGGCCGGCGCCTGTCTCGTTGCTCGTTCCACGATCCGGCGCTGCTCGCTGGTGCCCCGCCAGGCCGTTGATGAACCCTGCCGACCATCCCGAGGACCGCGCCGGCCAGCCGGCGAATCGAGCAGGTGGTGCAGGGTACGGCCGAGGGCGTGCACAGTGGTCCGTGCGTCGATGACCGAGCCGCGGGTGAACTCCTCCGGCGCCATGTAGCGACGTGAACCTGGCAGCCGATCCCTCGCAAGCACGAAGGGACCGGGGCGGTCCTCGTCGAGGTCGATCAGCCGCATCCGGCTGGCGGCGAAGTCGTACAGGAAGCAGCCGTCGTAGAGCTCGACCGCGACGAGGCCGGCGGCGACCCGCCTCCTCGACGCCGTAGGACAGGCATCCGGAGCCCTGGGCGTCGAAGACCACGAAGGCCGACTCGACCGACGGCACAGGTAACCCACCAAATGGCACGGATCCCCCATGTCGGCGCTCCCAAATGACGCGCAAAGTACCCGTTGTGTTACGAGCTTGTTTCCAAGATGACAGCCAGGTTACGGGTGCTTCTCGATGATCGATACCGATCCTAGGTTTCGGCCACCGTCATCAGTCGTGGCGGCCGGCACCGAACGTGGAGGCAACGACGTGCCACAACCGAACGCACATCGGACCGGACGGGCCAGGTACGGGGTCAGCATGCTGGCCGCCGTGGCGCTGACCGCGGCCGGCCTGACCAGCCTGCCCGCCAGCGCCAGCGCCGCGCCGGCGAGCAGCGGGCCGACCGCCCGCTACCTCGTCCAGCTCGCCGAGGAACCGCTGGCCACGTACACCGGCGGGGTTCCCGGGATCGCGGCGACCAAGCCGGCCGACGGGGCCAAGCTGAACCGCACGTCCGGCAGTGCCAACGCGTACCGGGAGCACCTGCGCCGGCAGCGTAAGTCGGTGCTGGACCACGTCGGTGTGCCGGCCGAGCGCACCCGCGTCACCATGGAGACCGCGTTCAACGGCTTCGCCGCCGACCTGACCGGGCCGCAGGCCGCCCGGCTGCGCGCCACCGGCGGTGTCCGCGCTGTGTACGAGAGCCAGAAGGTGCACGCCGCCACCTCCCACACCCCCGACTACCTGGGCCTGACCGGCAAGGGCGGGGTGTGGAAGAAGGAGTTCGGGGGAGACTCCCACGCCGGTGAGGGCGTGATCATCGGGGTCATCGACAGCGGTTACTGGCCGGAGAGCGCGAGCTTCGCGCCGCTGCCCAGCCCGCGCCCCGACCAGGCCGTCATCGACGCCAAGTGGAAGGGCACCTGCGACGTCGGCGTCGAAGCGCCGGTCACCTGCAACAACAAGGTGATCGGGGCGCGCTGGTACAACGACAGCGGCATCGCCGAGGCGTTCCCGGACGACTACTCCTCGCCGCGCGACCGCAACGGCCACGGCACCCACACCGCCAGCACCGCGGCCGGCATCCACGGCGTGCGGGCCACGTCGGGCACCCAGGACCTGGGCATGATCTCCGGCATGGCGCCGGCCGCGCGGTTGGCGATCTACAAGGCGCTGTACGACAACGGTGCGGGCGGCGCGACCGGCACCGACATCGACATCGTGCACGCCATCGACGACGCGGTCGCGGACGGCGTCGACGTGATCAACTACTCGATCGGTGACGACACCGAGCGGTTCGGGGCTGTCGACGCGACGTTCTTCAACGCGGCCGCCGCCGGGGTGTTCGTCGCCGCCGCCGCCGGCAACTCCGGCCCGTTCGCCAACACCGTCGACAACTCGACGCCCTGGTTGACCACTGTGGCCGCGAGCACTACCAACCGGCAGAACACTCGGAAGCTCACCCTCGGCAACGGCACCACCATCGCCGGTGTGGGCATGGGCGAGGCCGGCGTCGGGCCGGCCCGACTGGTCTTCGCCAAGGACAGCGCGATCGACCCCGACGGCGCCTACGGTGCCGGCCTCTGCGCCGACGACACCTTGGATCCGGCAAAGGTCAAGGGCGCGATCGTGCTCTGCCTGCGGGGCGAGATCCCGCGTACCGACAAGAGCATCGAGGTGGCGCGGGCTGGCGGCGTCGGCATGGTGCTGTACAACGACGAGCTGAACTCCCTGAACGCCGACGTGCAGGCAGTGCCGACCGTGCACATCAACGAGGTCGACCTGGCCACGGTCACCGCGTACGTCGCCACGGGCAACGCCACGGCGACCATCTCGCCGAGCAAGCTGGAGACGGTCGAGGCGCCCTCGGTCGCCGCGTTCTCCTCGGCGGGCCCGTCGAACCTGAACGCCGGTGAACTGCTCAAGCCGGACATCAGCGCGCCCGGTCAGGACATCGTCGCCGCGTTCTCCCCGTCGATCGGCGGCAACGACTTCGCGCTGGAGTCGGGCACCTCGATGGCGGCGCCGCACATCGCCGGTATCGCCGCCCTGCTGCTGGCCAAGCACCCCGGCTGGTCGCCGGCGGCGGTCCGCTCGGCACTGATGACCAGCGCGGTGGACAAGACCGACAAGGGCAACCCCATCAAGATCGGCACGTACGACGCGACTCCGCTGAACTACGGTGCCGGCCAGGTCGAGCCGGGCAGCGCCTTCGACCCGGGTCTGGTCTACGACTCCAACCAGCAGGACTGGATCCAGTACCTGTGCGGGGTGTCCGCCGACCGTGGCGGCGACTACGGGCTCGGCGACCTGGACGGCTGCGACACGGTCGGGGCGATCGACACGGCGCAGCTCAACTACCCGTCGATCTCGCTGGGCCGGATGGTGGGCAAGCAGACGGTGACCCGTACGGTCACCAACGTCAGCGACAAGACCAGCACCTACTCCTCGTCGGTGCAGGCACCGCCGGGCTACAAGGTCACTGTCACCCCGAAGAAGCTGCAGATCCGTCCGGGCAAGAGCGCTCGCTTTACAGTTGAGGTCACCAACACCGGTGGCGCGTTCGACACCTGGGCCGACGGTTCGCTGACCTGGCGCGACCAGTTCAAGCACGCGGTACGCAGCCCGCTGGTAGTGCACAACTCCGGGTTGGTCGCCCCCGACGCCATCACCGGCAAGGGCACCTTCGGCAGCGTCCGGATCGCCGCCGAGGTCGGCTACCAGGGTCAGCTGATCTCCCAGCTTTCCGGCCTGACCTCGGGCACCAGCAACGTGGTCACCCTCAAGGGCGACGGACCGAGCTGGGACTGGAGCACGTCGAACAACCTGCCGGTGCCGCTGCCCGCGTCGATCAGCAGGACGACCCTGCACGTGCCGGCCGGGACCCGCAGCCCACTCGTCCAGGTGACGTCGCAGCGGCCCACCTGCTCCCACATCGACTGGGACGACGAGGAGGGGGTGATGGAGTGCACCGAGTTCAGCCTCAACGTCTATGACAAGTTCGGGAAGTTCGTCACCGCCACGGTCAGCGGCCGGGACGGCGCCAAGGTGACCCTGCCGGACGGCGCCGGGGACTACATAGTGGTCGTCGAGCAGGAGTTCACCGAGAACATCAAGGACGGCGCGAACGCGTACACCGTGACCAGCTACCTGCCGGGCGCGCCGGGGACCTCCACCGGCCGGTTCACCATCGACCCGAAGCAGCGCAGCGTGCGGCCGGGCGCGACGGCGAACCTGACACTGCGCTGGTTCGGTCTCGCCCCGGGGCAGCGCTACCTCGGGGTGCTGGAGTTCCGCAACGGTGACGGCTCGCTGAAGACCGTGCCGGTCACCGTCCAGTCCTGACCGTGCCTGCAGGCCGGCGGGACGGCGTGTGACCCAGGTCACCGCCGGTCCGCCGGCCCACCGTCGCGCGGGGCAGAGGTGATCTGCTCGGCCCACGGTGATCGACGGCGGCGAGGACACGACACGGGGCGGCGGGAGCCCAGCTCCCGTCCGCCCCGAACGTCTGCGCGGGCCCGTCGAGTTCGTCGGCCGCGCGGCGGAGCTGGCCCGGTTACGCCGGCTCGTCGCAAACCCGCCCTGCCTGATCCTGTTGGAGGGTGAGCCGGGGATCGGCAAGAGTCGACTCGTCGCCGAACTGCTCGCCGAACTCCCAGGGCGGCACCTCATCGGCGAGTGCGACGACGTGCCCGAGCCCTTTCCGCTCGGCGTGCTGCTGGACGCGATCCGCGGCAGCGCCGACCGGCTCGGTCCGCTCAGCCCGGTGGCCGGCGCACTCGCGCCGCTCCTGCCGGAACTCGCCGACGTACTGCCGGACGCGCCGCCCCCGTTGGTCGACCCGGCGGCCGAGCGACATCGCCTGCTCCGCGCCGTCGCGGCGGTGCTCGCCGCGCTGAGCCCGGCCACGCTGTTGCTGGAGGATCTGCACTGGGCGGACCCGGCGACCTGCGAACTCCTCGCCTACCTCAGCACGCACCCGGTGGAAGGGCTGGCAGTGGTGCTGACCGCGCGTACGGCGACGCCGGGGAGCAGTACGCCGATCCACGACGCCCTGGCGCGGACTCCCCCGTGGAGCGTCACGCGCGTTGCGCTCAGCCCGCTGGACGCCGACGACGTACGCCGCCTGGCGGCCCGCACCCTGCGGCTCGACGACCCGCCGCAGCAGCTGACCGCCACCCTGCTCGACCGCACCGCCGGCATCCCGTTCGTGGTCGAGGAGGTGCTGCGGACGCTCGCCGAGCGGGGCGGCGACCCGTTGGCGGACGACAGTGTCCCGTTCGTCCTCCGGGACGTGCTGCTCTGGCGGCTGCGCCCCCTCGACGAGGCCACCCGGGAGGTGCTCGGCGCGGCGGCCGTACTGGGGATGACGCCCGATCAGCGCATCCTCGCCTCGGTGCTCGGCCTGGACCGGGTGGCGATCGTCGCGGCGTTGACCGCCGCGCACCGGGCGGGCCTGCTGCATGACGCCGGGGACGGCCTGCGGTTCCGCCACGACCTGGCCCGACAGGTGGTGTACGACCTGGTGCCCCGGGAGAGCCGGGAGTGGCTGCACCTACGGGTGGCGCGAGTGTTGGAGCAGGAGCTACCGAGGCCGGTGGCCCAGCTGGCGCACCACTACCGTCGGGCCGGCAGCGGGGCCGACTTCGTCCGCAACGCGGAGGCGGCCGCCGACCTGGCCACCGAGCGCGGCGACGACGCGACCGCCGCCAGTTTCCTGCTCCAGACGATGGACATCGCCGAGCTGCCCCGACCGGTACGGGTTCGGCTCGCCGCGAAGTTGGGCCGGTCGGCCATCGACGGGCTCAGCCAGGCCGAGGCGATCCCGGTGCTGGAACGGCTGCTCGCCGACCGAAGGCTGCCGCCGGGCGCCCGAGGTGAGCTGGGTCTGGTGCTCGGGCGGATGCTGCGCCAGCAGGGCGAGGCGCTGCGCGGGTACACCGAGATCGAGCGTGCCGTGCCGTACCTGCGCGCGCCGCGCCGCAAGGCCCAGGCGCTCGCGGTGCTGGCGGCCCCCGACACCGTCGTCGGCCGGCACGTCGACGACCACCTGGCCCGCTGCGCGCAGGCGGAGATCGCCGCCGCGGCCAGCGGGGATCCGGCGGCGCACCTCGCGGTCCGCATCGCCCGAGCCTCGCTGCTGCTGGAGTTGGGGGACCCGGCGGCCTGGGCGATCATCTCCGAGTTGCGCGCGTCCGCCGAGTTGGCCGACCGGCCCCGCGAGCATGCGCGGGCCTGCCTGAACTGGGCGCAGGGCGCGCTGCACGCCGGCCACCCGGAGCAGGCCGACGCGCTGCTGGCGGCCGGTCGGGCGCTGGTCGACGAGACCGGGTACGAGCGGCTGGCCTCCCTCGTGGAGGCGACCGAACTGTCACTGGACCGGGCCGCCGGCCGACTGGACGGGCTCGCCGAACGGCTCAGCCGGTTGGTCGCCAGTGCCGAGCGGATGCCGGTCACCCTGCTGGACGCGCGGGTCGAACTGGCGACAGTGCTGGCCCGTACCGCCGGCACCGCAGGCGGCGACAACGCCGAGGAATGCGCCGGCAGTGCCGAGGGGCGCGGCGACGTGGAGGCGGCCGAACGGGCGCTGCGGGAGGTGGTGGCCGACGCCCGGCGGGTCGGTGCGATCTGGCCGCTGGTGCAGGCGCTCTCGGCGCTGGCCCGGCTCACAGTGGCCGGGCGTCCGGACGAGGCCGTCCGGCACGCGGCGGACGCGCTGTCGCTGGTACGCGGAAAGGGCATCGTGGCGTGGGCCGCCGAGGCCGTGTTGGTGCTGGCCGAGGCAGCAGCCGCAGCCGGTGATCCGGGGCGGGCCGCGGGAGCGGTGGCCGAGTTGGAGGCCGGGATCGCGGGCCGGGACGCGCCGCTGGCCCTGGCCGCCCTACGCCGATGCCGGGAACTCGTCCCGGCCTGAGCCACACGCTGACGGGGTGGCGGGCCGTCAGGACGGCCCGCCACCTCTGGATCAGAGGGTGACCTGGTGCACCCGGTCGTCGACGCCGCGTACCGCCAGCCAGGCGCTGCCGTTGGCACCGGCGGCGGCGCCGGGCGCACCCCGGAACGCGTCGGTGGCGAATTCACCGCGTCGGAACCAGCCGCCCCAGGCGCCGTCGGCCAGGTTGCGCTGCCAGAGCCGGTTGTCGGCGGCCAGCGCGAACAGGTAGACCCGGCCGGAGGTGGCGAGCACTGTCGGGCTGCCGCTGGTGGTGCCGCCCAGGTTAGTCCAGGCCGACCAGGTGGCGCCGGCCCGGCTGCTCCACCACACCTCGTCGGTGCGGCTGCGGACCGCCACGTGCAGCACACCGGCGTCGTCGACGACAGCGCTCGGCCGGCCGTAGAACGGCCGGTTCTCGGGAGCCCCGACGCCGGTCCAGCCGGCGTTCGGCGTACGCGACCAGAGCTTGCCGTCGGCGCCGCGGGCGACGAGGGTCCACTGCGTCGGGTTGGTCCAGGCAACAGTGGGCGCGTCGGTCAGCGTGCCACCGAGGCTGCGCCACGGTCCCCAGCTGCCGGCCACGTAACTGCGCTGCCAGGCGCCGTTGTCGGTGCCGCGGACGAAGACGTCGAGCCGCCCGTCGGCGGAGCCGTACGCCGCCGGCTGGCCGAGGATCCGGCCGCCGACCGGGCCGCCGAGGGAGGTCCAGTGCGTGCCCCACGTCGTACCGGTGCGGGTGTTGACGGCCAGCGCACCGGAAGCGTCGCGGACGAAGGCGGTGGCGTGGGTGTCGTCCACCCGGACCAGCGCCGGGCTGGCGCTGGCGCTGCCACCGAGGTCGGCGCCGGCGACCTGGTCGGTGCCGGTCAGGCCGAGCATGGCCACCCCGTGCGCCGGCACCTCGACGCTGTACGAGCCGGTGAACGGCTGCGCCCCCGGGGTGTTCGGCTGGGCGTCCGCAGTGGTGCGGGACCACAGGTCACGGACCTTGACCGACCCGCCGAGGGCGACGTCGGCGAAGTTCACGGTGATCTGCTGGGCGCTGTCGTGCCGGTTGAGCAGCGCGACGGCCCGCTTGCCGGAGCCGGCGAGGACCTTGCTCCACACCTGCGCGTCGGTGCCGGTGTCGGCGACCTTGACACCCTGTCGGACCAGCGGGTCCTGGTCCACAGCGATGATCTCCGGGTTGGTCAGCGCGGAGATCATCTCCTTCGGCAGGCCACGCGGGTCGGAGCCGATCACCAGCGGCGCGGCCATGATGGCCCACATGCCGAGCTGCGTCTTGGACTCGTCAAGGCTTAACTCGTACCCGCCGTCGGGCAGCGGGCGCATCGGCAGCAGGTAGTCCGGGTCGTTGTAGTGCCCCGGCCCGGTGGCCGCCGGGTGGTACGCGTTGACGTCCATGTTGCGCAGCACCCACTGGTACGCCCACTGCGGGCTCGGGTCGGTGAGCCCCACGTCGGTGTAGGTCCGCCAGGAGTCGGCGATGGTGGGCGCGTACGTGTAGCTCCAGGTGGAGAGCTGTTCCGGGGTGTACGGGCCGCCGCCCCAGTCCGAGCTGACCGGGTTGCAGATGTTGAGCAGCATCGGTCGGGGCGACTGGCGTACCGCCTCGGCCAACTCCCGGAAGGTGGTCTCCGGGTCGAGGCCGGCGGCCCGGCCGCAGAGCCAGTCGGCCTTCAGCGCGTCGAAGCCCCAGCCGGCGAACTGGGCGATGTCCGCCCGGTAGTGGCCGTTGCTGCCGAGCCCACACTGCCCCGGCAGGTACGGGCCCGCGTCGGTGTAGATGCCGGCCTTCATCCCCTTGCTGTGGATGTACGCGGCCAGCGCGGCCATCCCGCCGGGGAAGCGGGCCGGGTCGGCGACGAGCTGACCGGCCTCGTTGCGCGGGGTGGGCGCGGCCCAGTTGCCGTCGATCCAGACGTAGGTGTAGCCGGCGTCCCGCAGGCCACTGCGGACCATGTGGTCGGTGACCGACCGTACTTCGGCCTCGGTGGGGTCACCACCGAGACCGAAGTAGGTGTTCCAGCCCTGGTAGGGCGTCGGGGCGAGCCCGCTGTTGAAGAAGGTCGGCGCGCCCTGGTCCTCCGCGCCGGTGGCCGTCGGGGCGTGACCGGGGCGGCCGGGCCCGTGGCCGGCCTGTGGTGGGTCGGCGTGGGGTGGGCCGGCCATCGCCGGCATCGGGCTGGCCAGGCCCAGGCCGAGCACGGCCAGGGCAGCGGTCAGCTGTCGGTTCAGGCGCATGGAGGTACTCCTGTCCCTCGGGGGTGGGGGTGGTGGTGCTCCGATCTCAGCCGCGGGTCAGCACGATGAGGTCGGCGTCGTGGGTCGCGCTCCACTGCACGGGCAGGCCGACGGTGGCGAGGTGGCTGCCGGAGTAGTGCCGATCCCCGTGCGAGTAACGGGCCGCCGGGTCGAGGCCGCGCACTGGCAACCGGACCGGGCGGGACGGGAGCAGCCCGGCGCCGTCGAGCCGGCCGGTGTGCCAGGCCAGGACGACCACCTGGTTCTCGTCCGGCGCGGTGTACTGCACCGCGCAGCGGGCTTGGTCGGGGCCGCCGATCAGGTGCACCTCGCCGTGCGTGACGACGTCCCGGATCTCCTTGTAGCGGGCGATCCAGTCGGCCGCCTCGGCCCGCTCGGTGGGGGTCCACGCCCGGATGTCCGCGCCGATGCCGAGCACACCGGCCATCGCCAGGACGAACCGGAACGCCAGCGTTCGGGGGCGACTGTCGAACAGGCCGGGCGCGTCGGTGACCCAGGAGCTGAGCAGGTGCGGGGCGTTGGCGTGCAGGAAGCCGTACTGGATGGCCAGCCGGTCCAGTGGGCCGGTGTTGTCGCTGGGCCAGAAGACGTCGGCCCGTTCGGCCATCGCCAGGTCGGTCCGCCCGCCTCCGCCGGCGCACGCCTCGATGAGCACCCCGGGATGGTCCCGGCGCAACCGCTCGTAGATCCGATGCAGATTGGCGACGTGCGCGCCGTCCAGGTCGAGCGGACCCACCCCACCGGGCCGCCCCGGCTCGGTACGCGGCCGGTTGAAGTCCCACTTCAGGTAGTCGATGTCGTACCGGCGCAGCAGGCCGTCGACTGTGGAGTGGACGAACTCGGCGACCTCCGGCCGGCCCAGGTCGAGCAGGTACTGGTTACGGACCGGGGTGAGCGGCCGGCCGTCGACGGCATAGACCCAGTCCGGGTGCTCGGCGTACAGGGAGGACTTCGGGTTGACGCACTCCGGCTCGACCCAGAGCCCGAAGTTCAGCCCGAGCGCGCGGACGTCGGCGATGAACGCGTCGAACCCGGCCGGGAACTTCGCCGGGTCGGGCGTCCAGTCGCCCAGCCCGGCGGTGTCGTCGATGCGGCCGACGAACCAACCGTCGTCCACGACGAAGGTCTCCACGCCCAACTCGGCGGCGATCCGGGCGAGCGCGAGCTGACTCTGCGCCTCGACGGCGAAGTAGGTCGCCTCCCAGGAGTTGTAGAGCACCGGGCGAGGGTTGAGCCGCTCCCCGGCCAGCATCCGCTGGTGGGTGTGCCAGACCCGCGCCAGCCCGTCCAGGCCGTCCGGGCTGTACGCCCCGGTGGCCACCGGCAGTGTCAGCCGCTCGCCTGCGGCCAACTCCAGCGGGCCGTCGACCAGTTGACGGCCGACCCGGACCCGGGTCAGACCGCCGGTGTCCCGCTCTGCGCTGATCTCCCACGAGCCGGTCCAGGCCAGCGCCATCCCCCAGGCCGGGCCGGCCGGCTCGGCGGTGTCGCGCACGGCCAGCCAGGGCACGTGCAGGTGCCCGGGTACGCCCTGGGAGCTGCCGATGCTGAAAGCGCCATGGCCCAGCTCGACGTGGGAGAGCTGGAACTCCTGCGCCCACTGACCCCACTGGTGGCTGAGCAGGGCGCCGTGCGGCGTCGGTACGCAGAACCCGCCCGATCCGGCCCGGACGACCCGCAGCGCGTCGGTGCCGTCGTTGACCAGGTCGACCCACCGCTGCACCACGTCGGTGCCGACGGGCACCCGGTAGTGCACTGTGGCGCGCAGCCCGGTGACCGGGTCGGCGAACTCGACGACCAGCTCCCGCTGGTCGGCGTCGATCCGCGCGTCGGTGTGCACGAAGCCCACCCGGCGCTGCCCGTTCGCCGTCTCGATCACCAGGTCGGAGCCGGTGAACGGGCGGTCGGCGTCGGTGGCGTACTCGATGGGGGCCGCGTCCCCGGCGGTGAGAAACGGGACCGGGCCGTCGTAGGCGACCGGCGAGGGCCCGTCGGAGACGCCGTGCGGCCCCCACGCGACGAGTTCCAGCCAGCGGCCGTGCGCGGGCACCCGCACCGTGTACTCGGTGTGCGTGCCGCGCAGCGTCCAGCGCTGCCCGGCCTCGGCGGTCACTTGACCGCTCCGAGCGCCAGACCGGAGACGAAGTGCCGTTGGAAGCGGAGGAACACCGCGACGGTGGGCACGGCCGCGATGACAGTACCGGCGGCGATCACGTTCCAGGACGAGACGAACTGGCCCTGGAGGGCGAGCAGCGCCGGCGTGACCGGCATGTTGTCATCGGTACGCAGCACTGTGATCGCCCAGAGCAGGTCGTTGAAGATCCAGGTGAAGGAGAGCGCCCCGAGAGCGGCCAGCGCGGGTCGGGTCAGCGGCAGCATCACCTTGGTGAAGATCTGCGCCGTGCCGGCGCCGTCGATGGTGGCGGCCTCCTGGATCTCGCCGGGCAGGTCTCGCATGAAGCCGTGCAGGACGAACGTGTAGAAGCCGAGCCCGAAGCCGACCTGCACCGCGATCAACGCCCAGAGCGTGTCGTACAGGCCGGTCAGCTCGGTGAACTTGGCCACCGGGATGAGCAGGATCTGCGGTGGGAGCAGGTTGCCGGCGAGCATCAGCAGCAGGATCGTGCGCCGCCCGGGGATCCGGAAGCGACTCAGCGCGAACGCGGCCATCGCGGCCAGCCCCAGGCTCAGCGCGACCGACGGGACGGTGACCAACATGCTGTTGATCAGTGCGCGCAGCTCGCCACCGTCGGTCCACGCCTGCCGGTAGGTGTCCAGTGTGAACGACCGGGGCAGGCTGCCCACGCCGTGCGCGGCGATGTCGTCGAACGACCGGGTGGACATCACCACCACCCAGAGCACCGGGCCCAGCCAGAGCAGCGAGAGCAGGATCATGCCGGTGTGGAAGGCCCCGGTACGGAGCTTGTTCATGACGCTTCCTCCCGGAACGCGCGGACCAGGTAGCCGAGGATGACGGCCAGCGCGAGCACGAAGATCACGACAGCGATCGCCGAGGCGTAACCGAGCCGCAGGCTCTGGAACGCTGTCGAGTACATGTAGGTGCTGAGCAGCTCCGACGAGTGGTACGGCCCACCCTTGGTCAGCGACCAGACGATGTCGAACGAGCGCAGCGAGTCGATCACGATGACCGACAGCACGACGGCGTTGACCCCCTTCATCTGGGGGATGGTGACGTGCCACAGCCGCTGCCAGGAGTTGGCTCCGTCCATCCGCGCCGCCTCGTGCAACGCCGGGTCGATCGCCTTCAACCCGGCCAGGAACAGCACCATCACGTACCCGATCTGCCGCCACAACGCGGGCAGGATCACCGCGTACAGGGCTGTCTGCGGGTCGGCGAGCCAGGGCCGGATCAGATGTTCCAGACCGACCGCCCGCAGCAACGTGTCGGCGATGCCGTCGGGCTGGTAGAAGACCCGCCAGACCAGCGCGGTCACCACCAGCGAGAACACCACCGGGGTGAACAGTGCGGCCCGGTAGAAGCCGACACCGCGCCGCTCCTTCTGGAGGACGAGTGCCATCCCGAAGCCACCCAGCACGGAGAGGCCGCCGAAGAGCACCAGCCAGATCACCGTGTTGACCAGCGCACCCCGGAACGTGGCGTCGCCGGCCAGCTCGACGTAGTTGTCGGTGCCGACGAAGGTCGGCGGTGTCATCCCGTCCCAGCGGGTGAGGGAGAACCAGAAGCCCTGGATCGCCGGCCAGAAGACCCAGACGCTCTCGACCGCGAACGGCACGAGGACGAACGCCACCAGCAGCGGCGACAGTCGAGCCGACCGTCGCCGCCGCCGGGTGGGGGTGACCGAAGTCGTGGAGATCGTTGCTGTCACGTCAGCCCTTGAAGACCTTCTCGGCGCCGGCCTGCCACTCCCGCAGGATCGCGTCGATCTGGTCCGGCTTGTCGATGAACTTGGTCAGCGCGGTGTCCGCGGTCGGCTGGAGCGCGTCGCTCGAGTCGCGGTTGAAGAACTGGGTCAGCTCCTTGGCCTCGTTCAGCATCGCCTTGCCCTTGACCACCAGGGGCGAGTCCGACGCCTTGGCCTTGGGGTTGGCCGGCAGCACGATGCCGGAGCTGGCCTTGACGTACGCCTCCTGGGCCTCCACCCCGGCCAGGTAGCTCAGCAGGGCCTTGGTGCCGGTCGGGTTGGCGGTCTTCGCGCTGGCGAAGAAGCCGTCGGTCGGGGCCTCCTCGGCCAGCGGCACCGCCGGATCGATGATCGGGAACCGGAAGAAGTCCAGGTCGCCGAGCGCGTCCTTGGGTGCCGCGTCGGCGAAGAACGTGCCGATCAGGAACATGCCGGTCTTGCCGGCCAGCAGCGCTGTGGTCGCCTCCTGGAACGGGTACGCCTTGCCCTTGGGGTCGAAGTAGGGCAGGGCCTCGCGCCAGCGGGTGAAGACCGCCTTGACCTTCGGGTCGTCGAAGCGCTGCTTGCCGGCGAGCAGCTCGCGGTGGAACGGCGCGCCGTTGATCCGGATGTTCAGGTAGTCGAACCAGGCCGAGGCCACCCACGGGGTGTCGCCGAGGCCGATGCCGATCGGCGGGATGCCCTTGCTCTTCAGCGTCTCGCACAGCGCCAGGAACTCGGTCCAGGTCTTCGGCTCCTGCACGCCCCACTTGGCGAAGTTGGACTTGCGGTAAAAGAAGCCCCACCAGTAGTTGTTCATCGGCACGAAGATCTGCTTGCCGCTGGCGTCGGTGGAGAGGGTCCGCAACGACTGGGGGTAGTCGTCCAGTGACTTCCACACCTCGGACACGTCCAGCAGCAGGTTCTTGCTGGCGTAGTCGTTGGCGACCGAGCCCGCGTACCAGGTGTAGAGGTCCGGCGGGTTGGCCGAGGTCAGGTAGGTCGGCAGTTGGGTCCGGAAGGTCTCCGAGGCGATCGTGTTGAGGCTCGCCGTGCCCTTGCCCTGCGCGTTGAAGGTCTCGATCAGCTTCTCCATCGCCGCCTTGGCCTGCGGCGAGGAGAGGTTGGACTGGATGGTGACCGCGCCCGAGCCGTTGCTCGTGGTCGGCCCGCTGGCGGAGCTGGCGCACGCGCTGAGGAACGAGCTGGCGCCGAGCGCGCCCATGCCGGCGAGCCCAAGGTGGCCAAGGAATCGCCGGCGACCGGGGTCGAAGTCGCTCACGGAGGTATCCCTTCCTTTACGACACTCAGCGTCACCACGCGATGTGTCGTCCATGTGAATGCTGTGACCAGAAGGTTGCATCGACCCTCGCCGGCTGTCAAGATATCTTCGTAATTAATGATTAGACGAGACCAAGGCGAGGGTCAGGTGGATCAGCCTATGCGCCGGCTTGAAGGCAAAAACGCGCTGGTCACCGGTGCGATGGGCGGGATCGGCGCAGCCATCGCCCGGCGGCTCGCCGCCGAGGGGGCAGCGGTTGCGCTGCTCGACGTGGCCGATCCGGCCCCACTGGCCGACGAACTGACCGCGCGGGGCGACCGCGCACTGTCCGTAGTGGGCGATGTCAGCGACGAGGCCGACTGGACGGCCGCCGTGAGCGCCGTACGGGACCGCCTCGGCCCGGTCGACATCCTGGTCAGCACCGCGTACGCCGTGCGGGTCGCGCCGGCGCACGAGACCAGCCGGCAGTCCTGGGACCACCAGCTCGGCGTCAGCCTCACCGGCTCCTTCCTCGGCGTCCGCGCCTGCCTGGACGACCTGCGGGCACGCTCCGGCGCGGTGGTGCTGATCTCCTCGGTGCACGCGCTGGTCGGGTTGCCCGGCCGGCCCGCGTACGCCGCGGCCAAGGGCGGCCTGGTCGCGCTCGGCCGCCAGCTCGCCGTCGAGTACGGCCCGCAGGTCCGGGTCAACACAGTGCTGCCCGGGCCGATCCTCACCGCCGCCTGGGCCGACGTGTCCGAAGAGGACCGCCAACGCAGCATCGCGGAGACCGTCGCGAAGCGCTTCGGCACACCGGACGAGGTGGCCGCCACCGTCGCCTTCCTCGCCTCGCCGGACGCCGCCTACATCACCGGCGCGAGCCTCGTGGTGGACGGTGGCTGGACAGCGGTGAAAGCCTCGGCCTGAGAGATCGATACCGACCAGCGAAAAGGCCAGGAGCATTGGCACAGTACGCACGCCGCGGCGTCCACGGGCAGACCGTCGAAGCGATCGCCCGTCGCATCCTCACCGGCGAGATCGCCGCCGGCGCGACCCTGAACATCGTCGCGTTGCAGGAGGAGTTCGACGTCAGCCTCACGGCGCTCCGCGAGGCGCTGAAGGTCCTCTCCGCCAAGGGCATCGTCGACGCCCGACAGAAGCGCGGCACCTTCGTCCGACCCCGCGCAGACTGGAACCTGCTCGACGGCGACGTGATCCGCTGGCAGTTCGCCGAGGGCACCGACCAGCGGTTGCTCGACCAACTGCACGAGGTGCGCGCCATCATCGAGCCGGCCGCCGCACGGCTGGCCGCCACCCGCGCCACCGAGGACGACCTGACCGCTCTCGACCGGGCACTGGCCGAGATGGCCCAGGCCAACGGTGATCCCGCCGCCGCCATCGTCGCCGACCTCGCCTTCCACCGCGCGCTGCTCACCGCCACCCACAACGAGCTGCTGGAGCGGATGGAGGTGGTGATGGAGACCGGGCTCGCCGAACGGGACCGGCTGGTGCACGGCGGCACCGCGCACGACGACCCAGTGCCCAGCCACCGCGCGGTGGTCGACGCGCTGCGCGACCGGGACGAGACGGCGGCCGAGACCGCGATGCGTCAGTTGCTGGACAAGGCCGTCCGCGACGTCGAGAAGGCACGGGGACGAAGGGGCAGTCAGTGAAGATCGCGCGGATCGAGACCTTCCTGGTCGCGCCACGGTGGTTGTTCTGCCGGGTGGAGACCGACGACGGGCTGGTCGGGTGGGGTGAGCCGGTGGTCGAGGGCCGCGCCGAGGTGGTGCGCAGCGCGGTCGAGGTGCTCTCCGAACATCTGATCGGTGCGGACCCCCTGCGCATCGAGCAACACTGGCAGGTGCTCACCAAGGGCGGCTTCTACCGGGGCGGCCCGATCCTCTCCAGCGCGGTCGCCGGCCTCGACCAGGCGCTCTGGGACATCGCCGGGCAGGCGTACGGCGCGCCGGTGCACGCGCTGCTCGGCGGGCACGTGCGCGACCGGGTGCGGATCTACTCGTGGATCGGCGGGGACGAACCCGGCGAGGTGGCCGACGCCGCCGCCGCGCAGGTCGCCGCCGGCCTCACCGGGGTCAAGATGAACGCCTGCGGGCGGCTCTCGCCGATCCCCACCTCGGCCGAGGTGGACGCGGTCATCGGCCGGGTGGCCGCCGCCCGCGAGGTGCTCGGCCCCGACCGGGACATCGCCGTGGACTTCCACGGTCGCGCCGGAATGGCCGCTGTCCGCCGGATCCTGCCCGAACTGGCCGCCCTGCGCCCGTTCTTCGTGGAGGAGCCGGTCCTGCCCGATCAGGCTCACCACCTGCGCGACATCGTGGCCGGCACGCCGATCCCGGTGGCCACCGGCGAGCGGCTCTATGGCCGGTCCGAGTTCCTCGGCCCGTTGCAGGCCGGGGTCGCCGTGGTCCAACCGGACCTGTCGCACGCCGGTGGCATCTCCGAGGTCCGCCGGATCGCCGCGCTGGCCGAGACATACGGCGCGCTGCTCGCCCCGCACTGCCCGCTCGGCCCGATCTCCCTGGCGGCCAGTCTCCAGGTGGCCTTCGCGACGCCGAACTTCCTGATCCAGGAGCAGAGCATCGGCATCCACTACAACGCCGGCTCGGAGTTGCTGGACTACCTCATCGACCCCGAGCCGTTCCGGTTCGTGGACGGGCACATCGCCCGCCTCGACCGACCCGGGTTGGGCATCACCGTCGACGAGACGGCGGTCCGCAAGGCCGCCCAGACCCCACACACCTGGCGCAACCCGGTCTGGCAGCACGCCGACGGGTCCTTCGCCGAGTGGTGACCGGCGTGCGGCCGGTGGCGCTGCGGGTGGCGTACGACGCGGCGCACGGCGGCCGGTGGACGAGTCTGCGCGGCGGCGGCCGGGAGTGGCTCTGGCGTGGCCCGGAACCCGGCCGGCACGAGGTACGCCCCGACGACGCGTTCGTCGACGCCGGCGGACTGGAGGAGTGCCTGCCCACAGTGCGCGGCGAGCCCGACCACGGCGAGGTGTGGTCGCGACCGTGGCGCAGCGCCGGGCCCGGCACCGTTCTCATCGAGCGGCCGACGTTCACCCTCACCCGCCGGATCACCGACGAGCGCGGCGTGGTGGTGGCCGACTACCGGCTGGCCGCCGACCCGGGGCACCGGTTCGTCTGGGCCGCGCACGCCCTGCTCGACCTCTCCCCCGCCGCCCGCCTCGACGCGCCCGCCGGCACCCCGACCCGGCTGCACCCGGAGGCCGCCGCGCTCCTGCCGCCGGGCAGCTGGCCCACCGGTGACCCGTGGTTGACCGGGCCGTGGCCGGCTCCGGCCGGGTTGGCAGTGGCCGGGCTGACCCTGGACATGTTCGGGCCGGACGACGGGACCGCGCTCGGCGCGGTGCTGCTCGACTGCGCCCGGGTCCAGGTGATCGACGGAGCCGACCGGCTGACTCTGGAGCTGGGATGCGCCGACCAGCCCCGCAGCACCGCGCTCTGGCGCAACCTGGGCGGCTGGCCGGCGAACGGCCCCTACCGCAGCGTCGGGATCGAACCGATGCTCGGCGCGGCCTTCGACCTGGCCGACGCCGGCCCCTCCGACGCGGCGGTCGTCCCGCAAACCGGCGAGGTCACCTGGCGACTCACCATCTCCGCCCACCGCAACCACTGAGGACACCGGAATGAACCTGCTCGACGAGCTGCGTACCCATCGACTGTTGGCCATCGTGCGCGGCCCGGACCCGGCCGCCGCGCTGGCCGCCGTGCTCACAGTGGCCGAGAGCGGCGTCGCCCTGGTCGAGGTCTCGATGACGAGCGCCGACGCGCTCGGCATCATCCGCCGCGCCCGTGCCGCCCTCGGGCCCGACTTCGCCCTGGGCGCGGGCACCGTGCTCAGCGCCGAGGACGCCCGCGCGGCGGCCGACGCGGGCGCCGGTTTCCTTGTCACCCCGGCGATCGCACCGAGCCTCGCCGAGGGTGGCCGGCTCGGGCTGCCGGTGCTCGCCGGCGCCCTCACCCCCACCGAGGTGGTGCAGGCCGTCGACGGCGGGGCCGCCGCGATCAAACTCTTCCCGGCCTCGCTCGGCGGGCCCGACTACCTCGCCGCCCTGCGCGACCCGTTTCCCGGTATCGCGTTCGTGCCGGTCGGTGGGGTCGACGCGGACGGTGCGCGGCGCTACCTAGACCGGGGCGCGACAGCTGTCGGCGTCGGTTCCCCGCTGCTCGGCGACGCCATCCGAGGCGGCGACACGAAGGCGCTGCGGGAGCGCGCCGCTGCCTTCCTCGCGGCGGTCCGGCCATGAACGACCTGCTCACACTCGGCGAGACGATGGCGGCGTTCCGCACCACCGGCCCACTGCGACTGGGCGGCACCGCCGGGATCTCCGTCGCCGGCTCCGAGTCGAACGTGGCGATCGGCCTGGCCCGGCTCGGCCACCGGGCCGCCTGGGTCGGTGTCACCGGCGCCGACGAGCCGGGCGAGCTGGTCCGCCGTACGTTGCGCGCCGAGGGTGTCGACCTGACCTGGTCCCGGGTCGACGTGACAGCCCCCACCGGGCTGATCCTCTTCGAGAACCGGGTCGCCGACATCAACCGGGTCACCTACCACCGCGCCGGGTCGGCCGGCTCCCGGCTGGGCACTGCCGACGTGACCCGGGCCTTCGACGCGCCCGGGCCACCACCCCGGCTGCTGCACGTCACCGGCATCACCTGCGCGCTCGGCGTCGAGCCGTACCAGGCGGTGGTGGAGGCCGTGCGGCGCGCCCGCGTCGCCGGCAGCACGATCTGCCTGGACGTCAACCACCGCAACAGTCTCTGGTCGGTCGCGGGGGCCGCCGCCGCGCTGCGCCCGCTGCTGCCCTCGATCGACCTGGTGGTCGCCTCCGACGACGAGCTGGCCGTGCTGACCGACGCGACCGACCCAGCCTCGGCGTTACTCTCGGCCGGCGTCACCGAGGTCGTGGTCAAGCACGGCGCCGGTGGCGCGACCAGCCACACCGCGACCGGCGCCATCCATCGTCCAGCCCGGACGGTTCCGGTGGTGGACACCGTCGGCGCGGGCGACGCCTTCGTCGCCGGGCTGCTCTCCGGCTGGCTCGACGGCGTCGACGCGTCAGCGCGACTGGACCGGGCCGTCACCACCGGCGCGTTCGCGGTCGCCACCCGGGGCGACTGGGAGGGCCTGCCCGACCGTGCCGAGCTGGCGCTGCTCGACCACGGCACCGGCGGTACGGTCCGCTGACGATCCTTTGGAGGAGCACCATGGAGCTGACCGAGCCGACCGTCTGGAGCACCGACCGGCTGGAGTTGGGTGAGGGCCTGCGCTGGGTCGACGACCGGCTGATCCTGGTCGACCTGCTGGCCGGGCGACTGTTGGAGACCGACGGCGACGCCCCGACCCCGCTGCGGGAGCTACGCCGCCTCGACGTGCCGCTCGGCGCTGTCGCTCCGGTGGCCGACCGACCCGGCGAATGGCTGGCCGCCGCCGGGACCGGCGTCACGGTGCTGCCCGCCACCGGCGACCCCCGACCGGTCGCCGATCTGGTCGCCGACGCGCCCGAGCCGACCCGGATGAACGACGCGGTCGCCGACCCGCACGGCCGCTTCTGGGCCGGCAGCATGACGTACGCGATGGTGCCCGGCGGGGGCACGCTGTTCCGCCTCACCCCCGGCGCCGAGCCGGTCCCCGCGGTGACCGGGCTGACCATCCCGAACGGGCCGGCGTTCGACGCGACCGGCACCACCATGTACCTGGCCGACACCCCGCGCGGAGAGATCGACCGGTTCACCGTCGACCCCGCCACCGGGGCCCTGCGCGGGCGGGAGCCGTTCCTGCGGCTGTCACCCGCCGACGGCGGCCCGGACGGCATGACGCTCGACGCGGCCGACCACCTGTGGATCGCGCTGTGGGGCGGCTCCGCGGTACGCCGCTACCGGCCCGACGGCACCCTCGACCGGGAGATCCGGCTGCCGGCCAAGCAGCCGGCCGGCATCTGCCTGGGCGGCCCCGACCTGCGGCGGCTCTTCATCGGCACCGCCCGGGTGGGGCTGGACACGGCGGGCCCGCAGGACGGCGCGCTGCTCGCGGTGGACGTCGCGGTGCCCGGCCTGCCCGCCGCGCGGGCCGGCGCGCCGGCGAGCTGATCGGAGGCATACCGGACGCCAGTGCGGGAACAACCGCGGTAACAGCCGACCGGTAGGGAGCGAGCCGATGAGCACCGTGGGGCGGACGTCGTGAACGGGCCGGTCGGCGACGAGCCGATGGGCGAGCTGGAGCTGGTGCACACCTTCACCGGCCCGATGCCGACCGGGGTGAGCGTCTCGCACCGGGGCCGGATCTTCGTCAACTTCCCGAAGTGGGGCGACGAGGTGCCGGCCACCGTCGTCGAGCTGCGCGACGGCCGGGAGGTGCCCTACCCCGACCAGGCCTGGAACGACCCGTCCGGCGACGACGACGCGGGCGCGTTCGTGTCGGTGCAGAGCATCGTGGTGGACCCGGCCGACCGGCTCTGGGTGCTGGACACCGGCAGCCCGATGTTCCAGCCCACGAAGCCGGGCGGCCCGAAGCTGGTCCGGATCGACCTGGACACCGACACGGTCGCCCAGGTGATCACCTTCCCGGCGGACGTGGCGCTGCCGACGACGTACCTCAACGACGTCCGCTTCGACCTGCGGCGGGGCGAGGCGGGGGTCGCGTACATCACCGACTCGGCGGCTTCCGGGCCGAACGGGATCATCGTGGTGGACCTGGCCAGCGGGGCCTCCTGGCGGCGGCTGCACGACCACCCGTCCACCAAGGCGGAGCCGCTGACGTCGTTCCGGCCGGTGGTGGAGGGCCGGCCGTTCCTCGAACGGCCGGCCGACGGCCCGCCGAAGCCGCTGACCATGGGCTCCGACGGCATCGCCATCTCCGCCGACGGCACTCGGCTCTACTACTGCCCGCTGGCGTCCCGGCGCCTGCACAGCGTCTCCGCCGAGGCGCTGGCCGACCCGGGCGTCACCCAGGAGGCGGCCGCCGCAACAGTGGTCGACGAGGGCGACAGGGGCACCGCCTCGGACGGGTTGGAGAGCGACGACGCCGGGCGGCTCTACCTCACCTCGTACGAGCACAACGCGGTGCTGCGTCGACTGCCCGACGGCGAGTACGAAACGCTGGTGCACGACCCACGACTGCTCTGGCCGGACACCATGTCGGTGGCCACGGACGGGTACCTCTACGTCACCGCCAATCAACTGCACCGGCAGCCGCAGTACCAGCGGGGCAAGGACCTGCGGCGCAAGCCGTACGCGCTGTTCCGCACCCGCATCGACGCCGGCCCGGTGCTGCTGCGCCGCTGAGCACCGGCGCTCCCGCCGTGCTCAGGTCGGCAGGGTGCGGTCCAGAAGGTCGAACAGGGCCGCCCAGTGGCGTTCGGTGGCCTGCTCGTCGTACGCCGGGGTGTCGGCCATGGTGTAGCCGTGGTGCGCCCCGGTGTACACCTCGGAGCGGTAGCGCACCCCGGCGGCGTCCAGCGCCTCCTCCAGCGCGGCGATCTGCTCGGGCGTCATCGACTGGTCGGCGTCGGCGTGCCCGAAGTACAGCTCGCCGGTGATCGAGGCGACGCCCCGGTGCGGGCTGTCCGGTGCCTCGGTGACGATCCGCCCGCCGTGGAAGCTCGCCACCGCGGCGATGCGGTCCGGGTGCGCCTCGATGGCCCGCAGCGCGTTCGTGCCGCCCATGCAGTAACCGGTGATGGCGACCGGGCCCGGCCGGACGTCGTCGCGGGCGGCCAGGAAGTCGAGGAACGCGGCGGTGTCCCGGCTGATCACCTCGGGGGTCAACGCGCCGACCAACGGCATGATCTTCTCGAAGAGCGCACCGCGCTGATCGGCCTCGCCCAGCCGGGACAGGTCGAACAGGGGTGCCCGGCCGGCCCGGTAGAACAGGTGGGGCGTCAGCACGAGGTAGCCCCGTGCGGCGATCCGCTCGGCCATCTCGACCAGGCGCGGGCGCGGCCCGAAGGCGTCCATGAAGAGCAGCACCGCCGGGAACGGGCCGTCGCCGTCCGGTCGGGTCAGACTCGCGTCCGCCACTCCGTCACTGGTCGGGATGTCCACCGTCGTCGTCAGCACCGTGCCTCCTCGTACGCCGATCTTGGTCCGTTCGGAACGTTACTCGCCGTATCGGTGCCCCCGGCGGCCAGCCGCGTGAACGCGGCGTCAAGAAATGGCGGTGGCCCGTCGAAACCGCGTATCGAGTGGTGCTCCGTCGTCGCGCGGTGGTGACGATGGGTCCATGAGTCCTTGGCGGATGACACGCTGGGAACGCGGCGAGCCGCCACCCGGCATCGACACGGCCAGCGACCCCGGCGAGCCCGCGACCAGAGCGGACGAGCCGGGTCGGCGGCACGAGGCCCTGGTCAGCGTCCGACTCGGCCCGTCCGCGCCCGGCAGTCACCTGGTGGAGTACCTGCGGCACGAGCCGTGCGCGGTCGCGGCGTGGTGGATCGCCGCCGACGTCGACGCCGTGGTCCGCCTCTCCGCCGACAGCATCACAGTGCTGCACCGCGCCGTGGCCGACCTGCGCCTGCGCGCCGGGGTGGAGGTGGCGGAGGCCAACTACATCCTGCGCGCGCTCGACCTGACCACCCCGGCCGACCCGCGTACCGCGAAGGGGAGCCCGGCCTGGGTGGGGTCCGCCGCATGAACCGCCGCACCGGTGCCCACCGGATCGTTGTGGGAGTCGACCGCTCGTTCGCCGGGATGCAGGCGCTGCGCCGGGCGATGGAGCTGGCCCGCCGCGACGGCGCGCAACTGGACGCGGTCCGCGCGTGGGTCTTCGCGCCGACGTGGCGGCCCGGCACCCTGACCTGGCGGTGGCAGGACGAGTGCGACCGGGCGGCCCTGGTCTACCTGCGCGGCGTCTTCGACGCGGCGCTCGGTGGCCTGCCCCGGGACGTGACAGTGCGGCTGGTGGCGACCCAGGGGTACGCCGGGCAGGTGCTGGTCGACCACGCGCACCGGGAAACCGATCTGCTGGTCGTCGGCAGCCCGGATCGCGGCCGGTTCGGCCGGTCCCGTGGCCACGTCACCCGGTACTGCGTGACCCGTGCGGCAGTGCCGGTTGTCGCGGTGCCCGCGCCGACCTGGGCACGGGCCGCGACGATCCGCAGCTTCGCCCGCGACCTCGAACGATTCAGCCGATGACCGCCGCTGCCGCGACAGAGCCGACAACCGCCGCTTCAGCGGGCAGAGAGAGGACACACCCGACCATGGACGAGGCCCCGATAATCTTCGCCGTCCCGGTGCGCGACCTGCCGGGACGGCTGGTGCGGACGGTGCGGACCGGCCGCTCGCCGCAGGGGCAACGGGTGGGCATCGCCTTCACCCGGCCCGAGTTGCTGGTCGCCGCGATGGGCGCGGACCAGCACTGGGAAGAGCTGTGCGAGCCGGCACTGCGGGGCATGCTGCGCCCGCTCGGCATCGAGGTGATCCAGGTCGACCCGCTGCTGGTGGCCCCGCCACTTGACCGGGTCGACCCGGCACCCGCCTCCGGTCAGGCGCGCACGAAGCGCACCGCGTCAGCGACCACGTGGCCGTCGGTGTCCTCGGTGCGGATCAGCACGCTTCCGTCGCTGCCCGCACTGAAGGGATAGGTGCCCAACGGCACCCACTGGCCGCCGGCCTGTCGCTGGTTGACCGTCCGGGTGACCAACCCCCCGGAGTACGCGATGTCCACCGGCACGTTCGTCGCGCGGTTCGGGTCCGCGGTCCAGCGCAACTGCACGGTCCACGACCCGGTGGCGGGCAGTGTCGGGCGGAACCGCAGCCGGTTGACGCCCTTGGCGGTGTTGCCGTCGTGCTCGTAGTCCGGGCCGTAGTAGCCGCCGATGCTGGTGCTGCGCAGCCACGTCCCGGCCCGGGTGATGCCGCTGGACGCGGCGTTGTCCAGGATCACCTCGCTGGTGGAGCCCCACTCCAGCACCGCGCCGTCCTGGCGCAGCCGGGTCTGGAGGGCAGGCACGGAGACGGCCTGCACGGCGAGGTTCCCGGCGAGCGCCATCGACGCCGCGGTGGCTGCGGCCTGCCCGAGGATCATGAACACGGGTTCCATCCGGATCGAGCCGTACGCGATGTGACTCGCCGAGAGGCAGACCGGCACCAGCAGGTTGGCGCACTGCGCCTGGTGCGGCACTATCGCGCGGTAGCTCACCGGGTACGGCGCCGGCACGCCGATCTGCACGTCCCCCTCGTTGCGCACCTTGCCGTCGACGACCACCCGCTGACAGTTGTGCGAATCCATTGTGTAGCTGGCCAGGCCCACCGAGTCGGTGGCGCGGACCCGGCCCCGACAGTCGGCCTCGGTCATCACGTACGAGGAGATCATCCGGCGTGCCTCACGGATGTAGAGCATCGGCGGCCAGCCGCCCGTGCCGGTGAACTCGTCCACCGGCAGCCCCCACCGGGCCGTCGAGTCGCGGACCGACGCCGGCAGTCGGGGGTCGTTGGCCAGGAACCACATCAGCCCCTGCTGGTAGGTGCGGTGCTCGGCGATGATGCTCTCCCGCGTGGCCCAGCTCGCCGTCGGGTACGCGTAGTTGAAGCCGATGTTGTCTGTCGACACCGCACCGTTGTTGTTGGAGTCGGTCTTCCCGCCGCCGACCGAGTGGGTGGTGAAGTACGGCCCTGTGTAGCCGGCCTGGATGTGCCGCAGCAGCAGCTCGTAGCGGATCGGGTCGTAACCGGACGGCTTGCCGAACGGGATGCGGTTGGACGCCTGGGTCAGGCACATCCGGAAGCAGTACGCCTGGATCTTGTCGTCGCCGCTGCCCTGCGGGGCGAGCGGGGTGGCGGAGATGCCCGGCAGCAGCCCGCTGGCGGGCGACCCGGCCGTCACGTACGGGTCGACGGGGTAGGCGAACTGGTGGGTGTTGCGCGACTGCACCCCGTTGATCGTCTCGCCGTAGGTGTCGTTGGACTCCCGCCCGACGGTGAACCCCACCCCGGCCATGGCCAGCAGATCGCCCTCGTAGGTGGCGTCGACGAACACCCCGCCCCGGTAGATCGCCCCGTCCTCGGTGCGCAGCTCGGTGATCCGGTTCCCGGTCCGGCCGAGGCCGACCAGCCGGGCGTCGACGACCACCGGCACGCCCGCCTCGGCCAGCATCTCGGCGAAGACGGCGGTGGCGACGCGCGGTTCGAAGGTCATCCGCAGCGGCGACGTCGGCGTGAGGGTTCCGCCGTGGTACTTCACGTACACCCGGCGGTAGAACTCGGCGGCCAGCCCGCCGATAGACGCCTGGACGCCGGTGTCGGTGGCGCCCAGCCCGGCGGTGCTCAACCCACCGACGTGGCCGGTGGGCTCCACCACCACTGCGGTGCGGCCGAGCCGGCGCATGGTGATCGCGGCGGCCAGCCCGCCGGAGGTGGCGCCGTAGACGACCAGGTCGGCGGTGGTGACGGCGGCTCGGGCGGGGTCGGCCCGGAACGGGTCGGTGAGACCGGCAAGGACGAGGCCGGCACCGCCGGCGACCAGCAGCCGACGACGGGACAGGGGCAGGGGCACGGACACGGCGAGCTCCCGAGGGGTAACCGGTGAAGGGGACGGTTACAGAAGCACGCCGCTGCCACTGCGAACGAGATTCTTCAATCTCTGCCGTCGGGTGTCAACGGTTCACGGCCGGTAGCGGTAACCCATTCCCGGCTCGGTGATGAGGTGGCGGGGGCGAGCCGGATCGTCCTCCAGCTTGCGCCGCAGCTGGGCCAGGTACTGCCGCAGGTAGTTGGTCTCGTTCTGGTATTCCGGCCCCCACACGTCCTGGAGGAGCTGACGTTGGCTGACCAGCTTGCCGGGGTGACGCAGCAGCTTCTCCAGCACGCTCCACTGGGTGGGGGTCAGCTTGACCTCGGTGCCGTCGTCCCGCAGCACGCTGTGGTCGGCCAGGTCGACTGTGTGCTGGCCGATGCGCAAGGCCGGCACCGCTTCGCTGGGCGCGCCGAGGCGGCGGGTCACCGCGCGGATGCGGGCCAGCAACTCCTCCACCCCGAACGGCTTGGTGACGTAGTCGTCAGCGCCCGCGTCCAGCGCGGCGACCTTGTCCTCGCTGCCGGCCCGGCCGGAGAGCACGATGATCGGCACTGTGGTCCACCCGCGCAGGCCCCGGATCACCTCCACGCCGTCGATGTCGGGCAGGCCGAGGTCCAGCACCACCAGGTCGGGCGGGTGGCTGGCGGCGGCCTTCAACGCGGCGGCCCCGGTGCCGGCGACGTCCACGTCGTACCGGCGGGCACGCAGGTTGATGCGCAGGGCACGCAGGATCTGCGGTTCGTCGTCGACGACCAGGATGCGCGTCATTCCTGCGGCCCCTCCGAGGTGATCGGCGCGGCCGGCAACCGCAGCACCATGGTGAGCCCACCGCCGGGGGTGGTCTCCGGGGTGATGCTGCCACCCATCGCCTCGGCCAACCCCCGGGACAGGGCAAGACCGAGACCGACGCCGGTCTGGTTGTCCCGGTCACCGAGGCGTTGGAACGGCAGGAAGACGTGCTCCCACTGGTCCTCCGGGATGCCCGGCCCCCGGTCGATCACCCGCAGCTCGACCTGGCCGGCGTGGGCGCTGGCGGTGATCATGGGGGGCTGGTCCGGCGGGCTGTAGCGCAGCGCGTTCGCGACGATGTTGACCAGCACCCGTTCCAGCAGGCCCGGGTCGGCGGTGGCGGCCGGCAGGTCGGCCGGGATGTCAGTGCCGACCGTCGCGGCCGCCGGGCCAAGTTCGTCCAACGCCAGGGGTACGGCATCCTCCAGGCCGATCGCGGTCGCCGAGATGCCCAGCACGCCCGCCTGGAGCCGGCTCATGTCCAGCAGGTTGCCGACCAGCCGGGCGAGGCGGTCCAGCGACTCCTCGGCGGTCTCCAGCAACTCCTCACGGTCGGACTCGTCGAACTCGACGTCGTGGCTGCGTAAGCTGGTCACCGCTGCCTTCGCCGACGCCAGCGGGGTACGCAGGTCGTGGCTGACCGCGGCGAGCAGCGCGGTGCGCATCCGGTCGGCGGCGGCGAGGGGCCGGGCGGTGGCGGCCTCCTCGGCGAGCCGTTCCTGGCGCAGCGCGACGGCGGCCTGGGCGGCGAACGCCTCGACGATCCGCCGGTCGGCGGCCTCCAACCGTCGGCCGCTGAGCACGACGGTGATGCGGTCGTCGACAGGGACCGCCGTCTCACCGCCGTCGGGCGTGCAGGCGGGCTGCTCGCCGACGCTGGCCACGACGCACCAGGCGTGCTCCTCGTGGGCTCGCTCCGGGCGACCACTGGCCTCCTCTGCCAACTCCAGCACGCTCACCGCGCGCAGCCCGAAGGTCTCCCGAAGCTGCTCCAGCAGGGCGGGCAGCGGGCGTTCGCCGCGCAGCACCCCACCGGCAACGGCGGCGAGGGTCTGCGCGTCGGCGGCGGCGCGGGCGGCCTCCCGGGTACGCCGTGCGGCCACGTCGACGATCCAGCTCACCGCCAATCCCACGCCGACGAAGACGGCCAGGGCGAGCAGATTGTCCGCCTCGGCGATGGTCAGCGTGCGGAAGGGCGGGGTGAAGAACCAGTTGAGCAGCAGCGATCCGCCGAGCGCGGCGACCAGGGCCGGCCACACCCCGCCGACCAGCGCGACCCCGACCACCCCGGCGAGGAACAGCAGGATGTCGTTTGTCAACGTCAGGTCGGGCAGGGTCTTCAGCAGCACTGTGAGCAGCGGCATGCCCAGCACCGCCAGGCCGAAGCCGAGCAGCCGGCGGCGGCGGGACAGCGCCGCCGGCACTGCCGCCGCCCGGCGACCCTTGCCGGCCTGCTTGTGGGTGACCAGGTGCACGTCGATCGAGCCGGAGAGCGCTGTGGTGGTCACCCCGACACCTCTGGCGAAGATCTGCGCGAAGCGGCCACGCCGGCTGGCCCCGAGCACCAACTGGGTGGCGTTCACGCCCTGGGCGAAGTCCAGCAGCGCGGCCGGCACGTCGGTGCCGAGCACCTGGTGGTACGTGCCGCCGAGGCTCTCCACCAGCACTCGTTGCCGGGCCAGTTGGGCCGGGTCGGCGCCGGCCAGGCCGTCGCTGCGGGCCACGTGCACGGCGAGCAGGTCGGCGCCCTTGCTGCGGGCCGCGACCCGGGCCGCGCGGCGGATCAGCGTCTCGCCCTCCGGGCCACCGGTCAGCGCGACCACTACCCGTTCCCGGGCCTCCCAGGTGGCCGCGATCCCCTGCTGGCTGCGGTAGCGGTCGAGCTGCTCGTCGACCTTGTCGGCCAGCCAGAGCAGCGCCAGCTCGCGCAGCGCGGTGAGGTTGCCGACCCGGAAGTAGTTGCCCAACGCGGCGTCGATCTTGTCGGGCCGGTAGATGTTGCCGTGCGCCATCCGCCGGCGCAGCGCCTCCGGGGTCATGTCGACCAGCTCGACCTGCTCGGCGGCGCGGACGATCTCGTCCGGCACGGTCTCCCGCTGGGTGGTGCCGGTGATCTGCGCGACGACGTCGTTCACCGACTCGAGGTGCTGCACGTTGACGGTGGACAGCACGTCGATCCCCGCGTCGAGCAACTCCTGAACGTCCTGCCAGCGCTTGTCGTGCCGGGAACCGGGCACGTTGCTGTGCGCCAACTCGTCGACCACAGCGATCTGTGGCCGGCGGGCCAGCACCGCGTCCAGGTCCATCTCGGTGAACGCCGCGCCGCGGTAGTCCATGCTCCGGCGGGGCACCTGCTCCAGGTCGCCGAGCATGGCGGCGGTGTGTTGGCGGCCGTGGGTCTCCACGAAACCGATCACCACGTCGGTGCCGCGCGCGGCCCGCCGCTGGGCCTCCTCCAACATGGCGTACGTCTTACCGACGCCGGGGGCGGCCCCCAGATAGATGCGCAGTTCTCCGCGTGGCACGGGGACCATCCTCCCTGGTCAGATCGGCGGGCGGGGCCGCGCCCGGTCGGCACGGCCCCGCCCGCGAAGGTGCTCAGCGTGCGGCGAACTGCTTGTCGAGCGCGAGGTTGAGCTCCAGCACGTTGACGCCGGGCTCACCCATGAATCCCAGCCCACGCCCGCCGGTGTGCTCCTTGACCAGCTTGCGGACCGCCGCCGGGTCCGCGCCGCGCTCCCGCGCGACCCGGTTCACCTGCAACTCGGCGTACGCCGGGCTGATCTGCGGGTCGAGGCCGCTGGCGCTGGCGGTGACCGCGTCGGCGGGCACCGCCGGGTCGGCGGGCGCGTCGCCCCGGATCGGGGTGACCACCCCACCGGCGGCCACGTAGTCCTCGCCGGGCTGGGCCAGCTCCACCGACACCCCCTCGTACGAGCTGACGAACGGGGTGGCCGGGGCGGCCTGGTTGACGCTGACCACCCGGGTGACCGGGCCGGTCAGACCGTCGGCGCGGAAGACCGCGAGCACGGCGCCCACCCCGTCGTCGGTGCAGTACGGGCGGCGGCCGTCGACGCCGTCGAGCTCGCCGACGGACTTGCTGCGCCCGCACACCTGGGTGAGCAGGCTCTCGCTGGACTCCTCCGGGTCGGTGGCGATGGTGTCGACAACGCTCTCCGGGCCCAGGTTGCTGGCCGAGGTGGAGGTCGGGTCGTAGCCGTCGCCGGCGGCGGAGGGGCGGGACTGGAAGTACCGGGCGACGGGGTTGCCGTCCGCGTCGGTGAAGGACTGACCGATCAGCGCGCTGCCGACAGTCGTCCCGCCCGAGGAGATCAGCGAGCCGTCGGTCTTGTGGTTAAGGCCGGGTAGCTGACCAACAGCTACCAGGGCCAGCGGGTAGACCAGGCCGAGCAGCACAGTGAAGACGAGCACGGCGCGCAGCGCGGCGAGGTGTTGGGCGATCCAGGTGGGTAGGCGCATCACGAAATCCCCGGGATGAACTGGATGAGCAGGTCGATGAGCTTGATCCCGATGAACGGCACGATGATGCCGCCCAGCCCGTACACCAGCAGGTTGCGGCTGAGCAGCTTCGACGCGGCGGCCGGCCGGTACCGTACGCCCCGCAGGGCGAGCGGGATCAGCGCGATGATCACCAGGGCGTTGAAGATGACAGCGGACAGGATCGCCGACTCCGGGCTGGACAACCGCATGATGTTCAGCGCGTCCAGGCTCGGGTAGAGGCCGGCGAACATGGCCGGGATGATCGCGAAGTACTTCGCGATGTCGTTGGCGATGCTGAAGGTGGTCAGCGCGCCACGGGTGATCAGCAACTGCTTGCCGATCTCGACGATCTCGATCAGCTTGGTCGGGTCGGAGTCGAGGTCGACCATGTTGCCGGCCTCCTTGGCGGCCGACGTGCCAGTGTTCATGGCCACCCCGACGTCGGCCTGTGCGAGCGCCGGCGCGTCGTTGGTGCCGTCACCGGTCATCGCGACCAGGCGGCCACCCTCCTGCTCCCGCTTGATCAGCGCGAGCTTGTCCTCCGGTGTCGCCTCGGCCAGGAAGTCGTCCACCCCGGCCTCGTCGGCGATCGCCTTCGCGGTACGCGGGTTGTCGCCGGTGATCATCACGGTTCGGATGCCCATCCGGCGCATCTCGTCGAACCGCTCCCGCATGCCGGACTTGACCACGTCCTTGAGGTGGATGACGCCCAACGCGCGGGCGGGCTGACCGTCGACGTGCTCGGCGACGACAAGCGGGGTGCCGCCGGTGCCGCTGATAGCGTCCACGATCTCGCCGACCTGCTCGGTCGGGTGGCCGCCGTTCTCCCGTACCCACTTCATCACCGCGGCGGCGGCGCCCTTGCGGACCCGGCGGGCCGTGCCCACCGCGCCGGCGTCCACGCTGGCGTCCGGGGTGAGGTCGACGCCGCTCATCCGGGTCTGCGCGGTGAACGGTACGAAGGTGGCGTGCGGCATCACGCCGGGCTCGCGCTCGCGCAGCCCGAACTCGTTCTTCGCCAGGACGACCACCGAGCGCCCCTCCGGGGTCTCGTCGGCAAGGCTGGACAGCTGCGCGGCGTCGGCCAGCGCCGCGGGGTCGACCCCCTCGACCGGCACGAACTCGGCGGCCTGCCGGTTGCCCAGCGTGATGGTGCCGGTCTTGTCCAGCAGCAGGGTGTTGACGTCGCCGGCCGCCTCGACGGCCCGGCCGCTCATGGCCAGGACGTTGCGCTGCACCAGCCGGTCCATGCCGGCGATACCGATGGCGGAGAGCAGCGCGCCGATGGTGGTGGGGATCAGGCAGACCAGCAGCGAGATCAGCACCACTCCGGTGACGCCGGAGTCGGTGATCGCCCCGCTGTTCGGCGCGGCCGCCTGGTACGCCTTGGAGAAGATGGCCAGCGGCTGGAGGGTGACAACTGCCAGCAGGAAGATGACAGTGAGCGCGGCGAGCAGGATGTTCAGCGCGATCTCGTTCGGCGTCTTCTGCCGGTTGGCCCCCTCGACCAGAGCGATCATCCGGTCGATGAAGCTCTCCCCCGGCTTCTGGGTGATCTTCACGATGATCCGGTCGGAGAGCACCTTGGTGCCGCCGGTGACAGCGCTGCGGTCGCCACCGGACTCCCGGATGACCGGGGCCGACTCGCCGGTGATGGCCGACTCGTCAACGCTGGCGATGCCCTCGACGATGTCGCCGTCGCCGGGGATGATGCCGCCCGCCTCGACGAGCACGACGTCGCCCTGACGCAGGTCCGGCGCCGGCACCGCCTCATCGCGGTAGGTGTTGGCCCGAGCGCCCGGCTTCCAGTCGATCAGCCGGGTGGCGATGGTGTCCTTCTTCGCCTGCCGCAGGGTCGCCGCCTGGGCCTTGCCCCGACCCTCGGCGACCGCCTCGGCCAGGTTGGCGAAGACCACTGTCAGCCACAGCCAGATGGTGATCGCCCAGGCGAACACCGACGGGTCGATCACCGCCAGGACCGTGGTGAAGGCCGCGCCGACCTCAACGATCAGCATCACCGGGTTGCGCCACAGCGTGCGGGGGTCGAGCTTGCGTACCGCGTCCGGCAGGGACCGGATCAACTGCTTGGGGTCGAGCAGGCCCCCGCCGATCCGGTTGCCCTGGGTGGCGGGTGTGCCGGGGAGTTGCTCTGTTGGGGCGGACGTGACGGACATGTCCTCGTTCCTCATGATGGTCAGAGCCCCTCTGCCAGCGGACCGAGCGCGAGCGCGGGCAGGAAGGTCAGTGCGACGAGGACCACTGTGACGCCGACGACCATGCCGATGAACAGCGGTCGGTGGGTCGGCAGGGTGCCCTCGGACGCGGGGGTGGGTGCCTGGCGGGCCAGCGAGCCGGCCAGCGCGAGCACGAAGATCAGCGGCAGGAACCGGCCCAGCAGCATGCACAACCCGAGCGCGGTGTCCCACCAGGTCGTGTTGACGGTGATGCCGCCGAAGGCCGAGCCGTTGTTGTTGCTGGCCGAGGTGAACGCGTACAGCACCTCGGAGAGGCCGTGCGGGCCGACGTTGAGCGCCGTGGAGTTGTTGCCGGTGCCGAACGCCGCAGCCGTACCGACGAGCACCAGGATCGGCGTGATCAGGAAGTAGAGCGAGGCGAACTTGATCTCGCGCGACCCGATCTTCTTACCCAGGTACTCGGGAGTGCGGCCCACCATCAGCCCGGCCACGAAGACCGTGATCACCGCGAGGATGAGCAGGCCGTACAGCCCCGAACCGGTGCCGCCCGGCGCAACCTCGCCGAGCATCATGTTGACCATCGTCATCATGCCGCCGAGCGAGGTGAACGAATCGTGGAACGAGTTCACCGCGCCGGTCGAGGTGAGCGTGGTGGCGGCGGCGAAGGTGGCCGAGTTCGACACGTCGAACCGCACCTCCTTGCCCTCCATCGCCGCGCCGACCGCCTGCGGAACCGTGCCGTGGCCGGCCAGCTCGAAGATGTTGGTGATGGCGACGCTGAGGAACGCGAGGATGCCCATCACCGCGGCGATGGCGTAGCCCTGCCGGTTCTGCCCGACCATCCGGCCGAAGACCCGGGGCAGGCTGAACGGGATCAGGAAGATCAGGAAGATCTCCAGCCAGTTCGTCCAGGTGGTGGGGTTCTCGAACGGGTGCGCGCTGTTGACGTTGTAGAAGCCGCCACCGTTGGTGCCCAGCTCCTTGATCACTTCCTGGCTGGCGACCGGACCACCGGTGATGGTCTGGGTGCCGCCGGTCAGCGTGCTCACGTCGGTGCCGGCGGACAGGTTCTGCACGGCCCCGCCGATCATCAACGCGATGGCGCCGAGCACAGCGATCGGCAGCAGGATCCGCAGCGTGATCCGGGTCAGGTCGACCCAGAAGTTGCCGAGCTGCCCGGTGCGGCTGCGGGCGAAGCCGCGTACCAACGCGACCGCCACCGCGATGCCGACCGCCGCCGAGACGAAGTTCTGCACGGCCAGGCCGGCCATCTGCACCAGGTGGCCCATCGTCGACTCACCCGAGTACGACTGCCAGTTCGTGTTGGTCACGAACGACACGGCCGTGTTCCACGCGCCGTGCGGCACCACCGGGTCGAACCCCAGCGACAACCACAGGTGGTTCTGCACGCGCTGGAACAGATACAGGAACAGGATCGAGACCGCGGAGAACGCCAGCACGCTGCGGGCGTACACGCCCCAGGTCTGCTCGGCGGCCGGATTGACCCCGACCAGTCGGAAGATGCCCCGCTCGACCCGCGACTGCTTCGTGCCGGAGACCGCCCGGAACATGTAGTCGCCGAACGGCTTATAGACGGCGACCAGGGCCGCCACCAGCGTCAACACGAAGATGACGCCCGCTGTTGTCATGGTCATCAGAAGCGCTCCGGGAACAGCAGGGCGAACACCAGGAACGCGCCCAGGACGACCGCGAGCACCAGACCGACGGCGTTGACAGCGTTCACAGCTTCTCCACCGCCCGGACCACCAGGGCGAGCACTGCGAACAGCGCCACCGTCAGGACCACGAACACCACGTCAGACACGCTGACTCCTCAGCCGGAAAGGTTCGTCGCGACCGCCTTCCGGTCGCGCCGGGCAATCAAAGCCCCACCACCCGCCGAACGGCAGGGGTCATAACGCGACCATGACGGGGGCGAACCTTTTCTTGACGTGGTTTTCACACCTACCCACTGAACAGGTGAAATGCGGCACAGACCCTCGGTGGTCCGCGGGGCGGCCAGGGTCAGTTGCGCGTCCTTTGCTCTGCTTCAACGGGCGCAACAGAGAGGCGCCCGAACCGTTGCGTGGGTTGAAGCAGAGCAAAGGATGGAGAGAGGCCGGGCGCGGCCCGGGCGGCGTCGCTGGGCGGCGGCGCGGCGCTGGGCGGTGAGAGGTGCGAGGCCCGGTCAGGCCGGGCGGCGGGCCACCAGCACGTCCCGCATGATCGACTGATCCACCCGGTGGCGCAGCGCGCGGTAGGGCTCGGAGTCGACCACTGTCAGACCGGCGTCGGCCAGCGCCGCCGCCGCGTCGTCGCGGCTCGCGACGTGGGTGTTCCAGGAGATCCCGAGCGCACCGCCGGGGCGCAACAACCGGGCCCAGACCGGCGCGGCGTCCGCGAGCAGCGCGAGCGGGTCGCGGGTCAACCCCTGCCCAGCGGTACGACTGCCGTGCTGCACGCCGTACGGCGCGTCGGCGACGACCAGGTCCACGGTCTCCGGGCGGAAGAACTCCGCCGAGCGGGCGGTGTCGGCGTTGACCACGTCCAGCAGCTGGGTCTGGCCGGCCTTGTGCTCCTCGCGGGTCGGTGCCAGCTCGATCCGCACCCGTCGGCCGACCACCTTGCGCTCCCGCCGCACCGGCCCCGACTCCAGCACCCGGTGCTTGACCCGCTTCTGCTTCAGCCAGGTGGTGATGAACGCCCGGTACGCCTCGACGTCCTTCTGGTCGCGCTCGATTCCGGCGGCGTCGAAGCCGTACATCAGCGCCTGGTTGAGGGTGGTGCCCCGACCACAGAGCGGGTCGAGCACCCGAAACCGGCGGCTGGTCATCTCGGCGGCCCAGTCCGAGGCGAGCAGGGTGACGTTGAGCAGCAGCTTGGTGAACTGCTCGTTGGTCTTGCCCGGGTACTTCTGGATGGTGAGCAGATCATCGTCGTAGCGGTCCAGACGGCTCCACTCGATCGGCCGCAAGAGCTCGCCGACGATCTCGAACAACGCGTACCCGGCGGAGAGGTTGCCCAGGACGGCCAGGTCACGCTCGGTCAGCCCGTCGCTGGTGAACGTGATGTAGGACGCCCCTCCGACGACCTCGGTGTCCAGCTCGCCGATCCGGCCGTCCAGCGCCGAGCGGCCGAAGATCTCCAGCTCGGCTCGGGTGAGGTCGACGGCGGCGCGGGCGTACACCCGGTTGGTTGCGGGCAGGATCAGCAGGCCGTAACGCGTCATGATCCGGCGAGTATTCCACAACCAGTCACGGTCGCCGGGAACCGGAGCGGCTGCCGGAGCGACTACCGATACATGGGGTGTGAGCAGTGGCGGGAGGTCCTGTCCGCGCAGCTGGACGGGGAGGAGACCGCCGCCGAACTGACGGCGGTGCAGGGGCACCTGGACGGGTGTGCCGAGTGCCGGGCCTGGTTCACGGCGGCGGCAGCGGTGACCCGTCGGGTTCGTACCCGACTGGTGGTTGAGGTGCCCGACCGGACGGCGGCGATCCTTGCCGCCGCCAGCGCGGCCCCGGCCCGCCGGTCGCGGTGGCGGCGTTCGAACGGCCGGGGCCCGCTCGTCGCCGGCCTGCGGTCGGCGCTCGGGCTGCTCGGCGCGGTGCAACTGGTGCTCGGCCTGGCCCAGGTGGGCCGGGGCGCGACCGCCGACCACCTGCACCCCACCGGCCAGCACCTGTGGCACGAGTCGGCGGCGTGGAACGTGGCAGTGGGCGCGGGCTTCCTCTTCGTGGCGCTGCGCCGCAGCCCACCCGCCGGGCTGCTGCCGATGCTCAGCGCGTTCGTCGGCACGTTGCTGCTGCTGTCCGTCAACGACCTGGCCACCGGTTCAGTGGGCGGGGAACGGCTGATCAGCCACGGCTTCCTGGTGGTCGGCTACCTGATCACCGTGCTGCTGTCCCGGCCCGGGCTGCGCCCGGGTGGCCCGGCACCACAGCGGCAGCCGACGCCGTCCCGCTGGCGGTTCGGGGCCGACGAGGTGGACCGGCCGCTGCGGGTGGTGGGCCCCGAGTCCTACCCAGCGCAGGCGGCCGACCGGTACGCCGCACCGGCGGCGCATGCCGGCCAGGCCGCACCGGCGGCTCGTACCGGCCAGGCCGGCGACCGACGCGCCGCCTGAGCGGCCCCGGCGTTCAGCGCTCTGGTCGCGTCGGTTCGCGGTCGGCGAGGACCTGCGGGATGACCTGTTCGACGATGGTCAGCAGGGTCGTGGTGAGCAGCAGGTGCACCTGGTCGCGGGTCAGCGCGCCACGCTGAAGCCATTCGCGGGCGGTCGAGGTGGCCAGACCCCCGTACGCCCGGACCATCCCGCGCAACTCCTCGCGGTGCTCCGCCTCGCCGGCCAGCCCGACGGCGACCAGCATGCGGTCCGCGGCGACCTCCTCGGCCTCGGCGAGGACCCGCTCCACGTCGGCGTCGCCGCCCATCCCCCGGGCGGTGACCGCCGCCAGCCACGAGGTGCTGTGCCGGGACACCACGTCGAGGAACCAGGTGACGCTGGCGTCGACCCGGGTCCGGAGATCACCCTTGGGCAGCCGCTCGAGGGCAACCTCGGGGATGGTCACCATGACCCGGACGACCTCCAGGTAGAGGTCCTTCTTCGCCCCGAAGTAGTGGTTGACCAGGCCGCGAGCGACACCTGCCTCACGGGCGACGTCGGTGGTCGACACGTCCGCGTACGGGCGCTCGCCGAACAGCCGGACCGCGCAGGCCAGGATCTGCCCACGCCGGGCGTCCGGCTCCAAACGGCGGCGGCGCGGAGCCGTCTCGACACTCATCTGCCCGACCCTATCGACAGCTCACCGGCCGGCCGCCGTTCCTCACCTTGATCACTTGATGCTGATCAGTCGTAAGAGCTGCCGCTGAGCTACTCAGCATCAAGTGATCACCGCAGGCCCCGGCGACGCCGGATCACGTGTCGTCCCACGTGGCGCAGATTGAACGCCTCGGAGTAGAGCGCCGCGTTGATCGCACCCAGGGCCACCCCGGGCGCTCGCTGCACCCGGTCAACGTCCTGAACCACCCGGCCGATCAACGTCAGCCGACACCGGAGATCGAACAACTCCCTGCGCGCACAGTGCAGCGCTGCCTCCAGGCCCCCGACCCGCTCCCGCAACCACGCCAACTCAGTCACCTGATCCACCGGGTACCCCTCCCAACGCTCGCGATCACTGCCAGGGGCGGCCCGAGCAGCAGCCGGACCGTCCCGTTTACCCTCACCCACTCGAGAGGGCTGCGCAAACAGGTAGACGTAATTGGGCATGCCCGATCGCCCTACCGTCAAGTGATGGGTGAAGTCCCGGGTCCGCTGGTCGGTCCTCACGAGCTGCAAGACCTGCTCGGCGTGAGCCGGACCCGCATGCGCCAGCTCATCCGCTACCCGACCTTCCCCCCGCCGTTCCAACGGCTGCACGGCACGACGGTGTGGCTGCGTGCTGATGTGGAGGCGTGGATCGCCGAGCACCGCCCGCCGCGCCCCACCGACGGCGACGAGGCCGAGTAGTTCGCCCGCCCGCATCGCGCCCGCCCACTCGCCGCCCGCCCGTAGTGTCTGACAACAGCGGGTTCGCGCGATTGATGCACCTCCACAACCCCGCGCCCCGCACCACGCATGCCTCGGGGCGGGGCAGGCTCCCGCAATCTTGGACAGTTTCCGTTAGCTCGTAACGGAAACTGTCCAAGATCTCCGCGTACACAACCGCGGCAATCGATGCCTCCCCGTCGGCGCGCAGCCTTCCTGGCCCGCGTGCCGCCCGAACCACCGTCGATCATGGAGTTGTGGTGGGCGATATGGCCGCGCGTTCCCTCTTTATGAAGCACCACAACTCCATGATCGACGACGTCCAGGCCAGGGCCGGCGATCTCGTGCTGCCGTAACCCCAGTCAGCCCTGGCGAATCCCGCCCAGCGGTGCCGGGCTGCGGACCAGACGTCCCGACGTATGCCCGGCCACCGGGGGCCTGAGAGCTGATCACGACTTATTGACATGCTGCCAACAGCGCGCGAGGGTGGTGCACATGCCGACCCCCCCGCCCGACGGCTCCCCCTCACCCTGGCGCGAGCCGGAGCACGACGACCTGGCCGAGCTGGCCCGCGCCTTCTTCACCAAGGAGGTGTTGCCGCACGCCGACCGCCTTCAGGAGCAGGGCCACCCGGACCGCGAGCACTACCGGCGCGCCGGTGAGCTGGGGCTGCTCGGCCTGTCGGTCCCGGAGGAGTACGGCGGCGGGGGCGGCGGGTTCACCCACGAGGCGGTGCTGCTGCACGAGCAGGCGTACGCCGGGGAGAGCAGCCTCGGCCTGGCCGTGCACAGTGGCATCATCACCGGCTATTTGGTGGCGTACGGCAGCGAGGAGCAGAAGCGGCGCTGGCTGCCCGGCCTGTGCAGCGGTGAGCTGGTGGGCGCGATCGCGATGACCGAGCCGGACGGCGGCTCCGATCTTCAGGCGATGCGCACCCGGGCTGTCCGCGACGGCGACGACTACCTGGTGACCGGCGCGAAGACGTTCATCACCAACGGTGGTCTGGCCGATCTGGTCATCGTGGCCGTGAAGACCGACCCCGAGCAGCGGGCGTCCGGCGTCTCGCTGCTGGTCTGCGAGGTGGGTGGGGACCCGGAGGGCTTCCGCCGGGGCCGACTGCTGTCCAAGATCGGCCTGCACGCCAACGACACGGCGGAGTTGTTCTTCGACGAGTTCCGGGTGCCGGCGGCCAACCTGCTCGGCGGCGCCGAAGGGCTGGGCTTCATCCAGCTCATGCAGCAGCTCCCGCAGGAACGGCTGGTCATCGGCGTCGGCGCGGTCGCGGCCATGGAACGGGCGGTCGCGCTGACCGTCGCGTACGCCAAGGAGCGCACCGCCTTCGGCAAGACCCTGATGGGTCACCAGAACACCCGGATGGTGCTCGCCGAGTGCGCCACCCACGCGCGGGTCAGCCGGGTCTTCCTGGACGACTGCATCGTCCGACACACACGTGGTGACCTGGACGTGGCCACCGCGGCGATGGCGAAGTCATGGCTCACCGACGGGCAGTGTGAGGTCGTCGACCGGTGCCTCCAGCTCTTCGGCGGCTACGGCTACACGACGGAGTACCCGATCGCCCGGATGTACGCCGACGCCCGCGTCCAGAAGATCTACGGCGGCACCAACGAGATCATGAAGGAGTTGATCGCCCGTGCCCTCTGAGGCGTACGTCTATGACGCGGTCCGTACCCCGCGCGGACGCGGCCGGGACACCGGCGCGCTGCACGGGGTCAAGCCCATCTCCCTGGTGGTCGGCCTGATCGACGCGTTGCGGGAGCGCAACCCCGGCCTGGACGTCGGCCGGCTGGAGGATCTGCTGCTCGGCATCGTGACCCCGGTCGGCGAGCAGGGCGGCGACCTGGCCCGGGCCGCCGCGCTGTTGGCCGGGCTGCCCGACCAGGTGGGTGGGGTGCAGCTCAACCGGTTCTGCGCCTCCGGGTTGGAGGCGGTCAACTCCGCCGCCGCACGGATCCGCTCCGGCTGGGAGCATCTGCTGCTCGCCGGCGGGGTCGAGTCGATGTCCCGGGTGCCGATGGGCTCCGACGGCGCGGCCTGGGCCACCGATCCGCAGACCGCGCTGGCCACGTCGTTCGTGCCGCAGGGCGTCAGCGCGGATCTGATCGCCACCCTGGAGGGCTTCACCCGCGACGACGTGGACGGCTACGCGCTGCGGTCGCAGGAGCGGGCCGCCAAGGCGTGGGCCGGCGGATACTTCGCCCGCTCTGTGGTGCCGGTCCGCGACGGCAGCGGGCTGGACATCCTCACCGTCGACGAGCACCCGCGCCCGGAGACCACCCGGGAGGCGCTGGCCAAGCTCACCCCGTCCTTCGCCACGATGGGTGAGGCGGCCGGCTTCGACGCTGTCGCGTTGCAAAAGTTCCACTGGCTGGAGGCCATCGAGCACGTCCACCACGCGGGCAACTCGTCCGGCATCGTGGACGGCGCGGCGCTGGTGCTGATCGGTTCGGAGCAGGTTGGTCGGGATCTCGGCCTCACCCCGCGCGCCCGGATCGTCGGCGCGGCGGTCACCGGCGCCGACCCGACGCTGATGTTGACCGGCCCGATCCCGGCCACCCACAAGGCGCTCGCCGTCGCCGGGCTGACAGTCGACGACATCGACCTGTTCGAGATCAACGAGGCGTTCGCCGCGGTGGTGCTCAAGTACGTCAGTGACCTGGGCCTCGACCCCGACCGGGTGAACGTCAACGGCGGCGCGATAGCGCTCGGCCACCCGCTCGGCGCGACCGGAGCGATGCTGCTCGGTACGGCGTTGGACGAGTTGGAGCGCCGCGACCTGCGCCGCGCCGTGGTGACCCTCTGCATCGGCGGCGGCATGGGCGTCGCCACAGTTCTCGAGCGCTGCTGACCCGGAGGACGACAATGACCAACACCATCCGGTACGACCGCGGCGCCGACGGCATCGTCACGCTCACCCTTGACGACCCCACCCAGTCCACCAACACCATGAACCGGGCGTACGCCGCCTCGATGAGCGCCACGCTGGACCGGCTGGAGGCAGAGCAGGATCTCGTCGGCGTCATCGTGACCAGCGCGAAGTCGACCTTCTTCGCCGGCGGCGACCTGCCCGAGATGATCCGGGCCACCCGCGCCGACGCGCCCGACCTGGCCGACCTGCTCGGCACCATCAAGCGGGACCTGCGCCGGCTGGAGACGCTGGGCCGGCCGGTGGTCGCCGCGGTCAACGGCTCCGCGCTCGGCGGTGGCCTCGAGATCGCGCTCGCCTGCCACCACCGGATCGCGCTGGACGCGCCGGGCAGCCGGCTCGGGCTGCCCGAGGTGACCCTGGGCCTGCTGCCCGGGGCGGGCGGCGTCACCCGGACCGTACGGATGCTCGGCCTGGCCGGCGCGCTGACCACAGTGCTGCTCACCGGCCGGCGGATGCGCCCGGCCGACGCCCTGTCCGCCGGGCTGGTCGACGAGGTGGTCGCCACGCCCACCGAACTGTTCGAGCACGCCCGGGCCTGGATCGCGGCGAACCCGCACCCGGCGCAGCCGTGGGACCGGCCGGATTATCGGATGCCCGGCGGCACCCCGGCCAGCCGCTCGCTGGCCGCTCAACTGCCCGCCTTCCCGGCGACGCTGCGCAAGCAGCTCAAGGGTGCCCGGCTGCCCGCGCCCGAGGCGATCCTGGCCGCCGCCGTCGAGGGCGCACAGGTCGACCTGGAGACCGCCCTGACCGTGGAGACCCGGCACCTGATCGGCCTGCTCACCGGGCAGGTCGCCAAGAACATGATCGGCGCGTTCTTCTTCGACCTGAAGGCCGTCAACGGTGGCGCGGCCCGACCGGCCGATGTGGACGCTGCACCGGTACGCCGGGTGGCGGTGCTCGGCGCGGGCATGATGGGCGCGGGCATCGCGTACGCCTGCGCCAGCGCCGGGCTGGACGTCGTGGTCAAGGACGTCACACCGGAGGCCGCCGGCCGGGCCCGGGAGCACGCCGAGCGGTTGCTGGCCCGCGCGGTACGCAAGGGTCGCACGACCGAGGCGGACGCCCGCGCCGTACTGGATCGGATCACCACCACCGACCAGGTGGACGCGCTGGCTGGCTGCGACGCGGTCATCGAGGCGGTCTTCGAGGACCCGGCGCTGAAACAGCAGGTCTTCGCCGAGGTGCTGCCCGTGCTGGCGCCCGACGCGCTGATCGCCTCCAACACCTCGACCCTGCCGATCACCGGGCTGGCCGAGGGCGTGGACCGGCCGGTGGACTTCATCGGCATGCACTTCTTCTCCCCGGTGGACCGGATGCCGTTGCTGGAGATCGTGGTCGGCGAGCAGACCGGTGACGTGGCGCTGGCTCGGGCGTTCGACCTGGGCCGGCGGATCGGCAAGACCCCGATCGTGGTCAACGACGGCCGGGGTTTCTTCACCAGCCGGGTGATCGGCAAGTTCATCGACGAGGCGGTCGGCATGGTCGCCGAGGGGGTGCCGGCCGCATCGGTGGAGCAGGCCGCCCTTCAGGCCGGCTACCCGACCGGGCCGCTGGCGCTGGCCGACGAGGTCAGTCTCACGCTGATCCAGCGGATCCGCCGCCAGTTCGAGGCGGCCAGCGAGGAGTTCCGACCGCTGCCGGCGCACCGCCTGGTGGACGAGTTGGTCGACGCGTACGACCGGCCGGGGCGCGCCGCCGGACGCGGCTTCTACTCCTACGACGACGGCACCCGGGGCCGGCTGTGGCCCGGTCTCGCCGACCTGACCACCGACGCGGGTCGGGCGGTGCCGTTCACCGACCTCCAGGAGCGGATGCTCTTCGCCGAGGCGCTGGACGCGCTGCGCTGCCTCGACGAGGGGGTGCTGCGCACCGAGACCGACGCCAACATCGGCTCGATCTTCGGCATCGGCTTCCCGGCGTGGACGGGAGGAGTGATCCGCTACGTCCGGCAGTACGCGGGCGGCCCGGTCGGCTTCGCGGCCCGTGCCGCCGAGTTGGCCGGCCGCTACGGCGACCGGTTCACGCCCCCCGCCGACCTGGCCGACCGGCTCGCCGCCCCTCGGGCCGAACCGGTGGACGTCGCGTGACGGCGGCACGCGGCGGGCCGCTGGCCGGGGTGCGGGTGGTCGAGCTGGCCAGCCTCGCCCCAGCGCCGTTCGGCTGCATGGTGCTCGCCGACCTCGGGGCGGACGTGGTGCGGGTGGACCGGCCGGGCGCCCCGGGAGCGGGCCGGCTGGCCGCACCGACCAGCGGGCCGTTGCAACGCGGCCGGCGGGTCACCGCGCTGGACCTGAAGTCCCCGGCCGGGGTGGCGGATCTGCTGCGAATCGCCGAACGCGCGGACGTGCTGGTCGAGGCGTACCGGCCCGGGGTGGCCGAGCGGCTCGGCATCGGGCCGGAGGTGTGCCAGGCCCGCAATCCCCGACTGGTGTACGCGCGGATGACCGGCTGGGGTCAGGACGGCCCGCTGGCAGCCCGAGCAGGGCACGACATCGACTACATCGCGGTGGCCGGGGCGTTGGAGCCGCTGGGACGGGCCGGCGAACGCCCGTACGCGCCGATGAACCTGCTCGGCGACTTCGGCGGCGGCGGCATGCTGCTCGCCGTCGGGGTGCTGGCCGCGCTGCTGGAGCGGGAGCGCTCCGGCTTCGGCCAGGTGGTCGACGCGGCGATGGTGGACGGTTCGGCGCTGCTCACCTCGTTCCTGCACGGGCTGCTCGGCACCGGCCTGTGGGCCGCCCCGCGTGGGCGCAACATGTTCGACGGCGGGGCGCCGTTCTACGACACGTACGCCACCGCCGACGGTGGCTACATGGCCGTCGGCGCAATGGAACCGGCCTTCTACGCCGTACTGCTCACCGGCCTCGACCTCGCCGACGACCCGGACCTGCCCGCCCAGTACGACCCGAGCGGCTGGGACGAGCTGCGCCGCCGGTTCACCGAGCGGTTCGCCGAGCGCTCCCGGGACGAGTGGACGGCGGTCTTCGCCGACCTGGACGCCTGTGTCGCGCCGGTGCTCGCCCCCGGCGAGGCGCACGCACACCCGCACAACGCGGCCCGGGGCACGTTCGTCGAGGTGGGCGGCGAGATCCAGCCGGCCCCCGCACCCCGCTTCGACCGCACCCCGACCGACCGACCAACCCCGGCACCCGACCCGGAGCAGGACGTCCTACCCGTCGAGGACATCCTCACCAACTGGCAGTGAGGACGAGATCCCCTCGCTCTTCCGCCGACTCTCCGCCGCACTGCCCACCCCACCTCTGAGCTGATCAAGAGGTTTGCGTCAAGGAACCGCTTTCCGGTGACGCGAACTTCTTGATCAACGGAGGTGGGGACGGAGACGGGGACGGACGGGGGCGGCGGGAGTGGTACCAGGTCGCAAAGAGGGCTGCTGCCAGGAGTAGTTCGGCCAGGTCGCCGCCGTAGTACATGAGTTGGGCGGCCGAGCGGAACGCTTCCGGGTCCCGGTCGCTGAGACCGGGCGGGAGGGTTTCGGCCCGGGCGTACAGGTACTTGGCCAGCACGGCGTGGCCGGCCGACGCGGCCAGTAACGCGCCGGTCCGTACCGCCAGTCCGGGGCGACGCGGCGCCGGGTCGGGCCCGGCCAACGACCAGGCGAAGAGGTACCCGGCGGCCAGGTAGTGCAGGTGTACGGCGTGGTGCAGGACGGGCTGCCGTTCGGCCGCCGCGTACAGCGGGGTGAGCAGCACCAAAGCCAACCCGCCGGTGGTCAGCAGCGCGGCGGTGAACGGGTGGGCGAGCAGGTGCAGCGGGCGGGCGCGCAACAGCCGGCCGACAGCTCGGCGTACCGGCGGCGGCGCGACCCGCAGCAGCAGCGTCACCGGGGCGGCGAGCACCAGCCCCAGCGGGGCCAGCATGCCGAGCAGCAGGTGCTGCGCCATGTGCCCGCGCGGGTTGTCGGGGAGTTGGGCCAGCGGCCCGACGGCGACCGCCAGCAGGGCGCAGCCGACCAGCCAGGAGGCGGTGCGCCGGTGGTCCCAGCCCCGCGAGTCTCGGACGGCGGCCAGCACGTAGCCGGCCGCCAACAACGCGATCGGAAACAGCGGGAGCCAGGTCGGCCCGGCCGCGCCGTGCCCGGCGTGCGCCAGCGGCCCGGCCACCGTCATCGGGCGCCGGGCCGGCGGGACCGGGCCCGCCACAGGACGGCGACGCCGGCCAGCAGCAGCACCGCGCCGGCCACGTTCCAGACCACGTCGTACGGCACCAGGTGTACGCCGTAGCGGATCTGGTGCAGCCGGAGCACCTTGTGGTCGACGAGCCCGTCGAAGAGCTGGAATCCTCCGGCGCCGAGCAGGAAGCCACCCCAGGCCAGCCGGCTCGACAGGGCACGCCGTCGACGCAGGTCGGCGAACCAGAAGAACCCGCCGACCAGGGCGATCACCTCGGCGGCGTGCAGCAGCCCGTCCGAGAGCAGCGCCACCGAGGGGGTGGAACGGTCGTAGAAGTGGTGCCAGGCGAGGAGTTGGTGAAAGACGATCTCGTCCACCGCGGCCATGATCGCGATGCCGATCAGGACGCCGACGAGGGTGGAGGAACGAACGTCGGCGGTACGGGTCCTCGGCAGGCTCGAATCGACCACCACACACCTCGCAGTCAGCTCGGATCAGGTCGCAAATACCCCGAACCGCATGAAACATGCCAGGTCAAAGCGGCGGGAACGCCCCAACGGGCCGGTGGCACATCCCCGTTTCGTGACTCCCGGGCCACTGACGGCATGATCATGGAGCCTGGAGGGGCAGCGACCGCCAGAGCCTCAGAAGAGCGACAGCCAGATCCCGAGAAGGAGGTGCCCGTGCCGGACGCGGACGAACTCGTCGCCAACGCGCTCGCGGCGGTGCGCGGCACTGACGTACGGCAGGCCGAACGGCAGCTGGACCAACTGATGGTCGGCACCGGCGCCGCGGACGGCACCACGGCGGTGGACGCCGCTCTGCTGCGTCGCCTGGTCCGCGGCCTGAGCTGGCTCTGGCCGCGCGGTTGGCAGCCGGTCGACGTGGACCGGATCACCAGTCGACGGCTCGACGCCCGCGCGGCCCGGCTGATCCGCGCCGCGATGGCCGTCCAGCGGCGCGACCAGGCCGAGCCGGTCCCGGTCTGGTGGGACGACCAGCTACGCGAGCTGGCGGCCACCGAGGGCGGCGCCGACGGCAGCGAGTTGACCGGCTGGGCCAGCCGGGAGGGTCTGGACCGGGCCGACGCGCTCCGCGCGGCCGTGGACACCCTCGCGCTGGTGGAGAGCCTGCCGCCGATCGCGGTGCTGCGCCCACCGCCGGGCACGGCCGGCGCGGCGACCGCCCGGACGGCCGGTAGGTCGCGCAGCGGGTCGCCGATGCTGGATCGGGTACGGGCGCTGCTGGCGAAGGCCGAGTCGACCACCTTCCCTGCGGAGGCGGAGGCGCTGACCGGGAAGGCCCAGGAGCTGATCGCCCGGCACAGCATCGACGAGGCGCTGCTGGCGGCCGGGTCGGAGCGCGGGGACCTGCCCGGCGGCGTACGCCTGAGCACCGACACCCCGTACGCGGGCGCGAAGGCGCTGCTGGTGCAGGAGGTGGCGGCGGCGAACCGGTGCGAGGCAGTCTGGTCCGACGATCTCGGCTTCGCCACAGTGCTGGGCTGGCCGGCCGATCTGGTGGCGGTGGAGTTGCTCTACACGTCGCTGCTGGTCCAGGCCACGGCGGCGATGCTGCGGGGGCGTGCCGAGCGCCGGGCGGGGTCGGGGCGGCGGACGAAGGTCTGGGACGAGTCCTTCCTCAACGCGTTCGCGCTGCGGATCGGCGAGCGGCTGCGGACGGCCACCGAGGCGGCGACCGAAGCGGCGGACCAGGCGACGGCCGAGACGGCCGGGGCGGAACGGCTGTTGCCGGTGCTCGCGGCGCGGGGCGAGGCGGTCCGGGAGCGGTTGGACACGCTCTTCCCCGGCGTCACCCGGCACCGGCTCAGCGTGCGCGACGCCGAGGGCTGGTCGTCCGGCACCTCGGCCGCCGACCGGGCTTCGCTGGACGTCGGCGGCGCCCGGAAGCCCCGACAGGTGCCCGGCCGACCCGATCCGCGCTGAATCATCCGGCGTGGGACCGCCCCCGACGGACGTTTCTGCGATTTTCTTCGGTACGCGGTAGGGATCGGGGGAACGGCTCCGACCCTCCGGTGAGCCGCGCCCCGATCGGGGTGCGACCAGAGCCTGAGGAGCATCGCCGTGAAGTACATGCTGCTGATCTGGAACCGGCCCGGCTTCACCGAGGAGTTGAGCGAGCAGGAGCGCACCGCCCTCTTCGGTGAGGTCGACGAGATCATGAAGGAGCTGACCGAGACCGGCGAGCTGATCGGCGGCCAGGCGTTGGCCAATCCGTCGCAGTCGCTGACGGTCCGGCTCGTGGACGGCAGCCCCGAGGTCCTCGACGGCCCGTTCATGGAGAGCAAGGAGCAGTTCGCCGGTTACCTGGCGGTCGACTGCGACAGCCCGCAGCGGGCTGCCGAGATCGCCGCCCGCTGGCCGGACGTCCGGTACGGCGGCGCGATGGAGGTCCGCCCGATCATGGACGAGGCCGGGACGGAGATGTGACCGAGGACCGGACGGTCGAGGATCTGCTGCGCACGTTCGCGCCGCAGGTCCTCGGCCTGCTGGTCCGTCGGCACGGACAGTTCGACAGGTGCGAGGACGCGGTCCAGGAGGCGCTGCTCGCCGCCGCGACGCAGTGGCCCGGGCAGGGCGTTCCGGACAATCCGCGCGCCTGGCTGCTCACAGTGGCCACCCGTCGGCTCACCGACGAGTGGCGCAGCGAGAGTGCACGCCGGGACCGCGAGGTGGCGGTGGCGCGGCGCGAGCCGGCGTACGCCGGGGTGGCGCCCGCGGCGGACGCGGAGCCCGCCGTTGCGGCCGACGACGACACCCTCACGCTGCTGTTCCTCTGCTGCCACCCGGCGCTGCCCGGATCGGCGCAGGTGGCGCTCACCCTGCGAGCGGTCGGCGGTCTCAGCACCGCCCAGATCGCCCGGGCGCACCTGGTGCCCGAGGCGACGATGAGTCAACGGATCCGGCGGGCCAAGCAGCGGATCGAGGCCGCCGGGGCCCGGTTCACAATGCCCGGGCCGGCCGAGCGGGGCGAGCGGCTCGGAACTGTGCTGCGGGTGCTGTACCTGATCTTCAACGAGGGCTACACCGCGTCCAGTGGCCCGGACCTGCGCCGGGCCGAGCTGACCGGCGAGGCGATCCGGCTGGCTCGCATCCTGCGCGGGCTGCTGCCCGACGACGGCGAGGTGGCCGGGCTGCTGGCGCTGATGCTGCTGACCGACGCGCACCGGGCGGCCCGGGTGGGGCCGGACGGGGAGTTGGTGCCGCTGGCGGAGCAGGACCGTTCCCGGTGGGACGCCGCCGCCATCGCGGAGGGGATCGCGCTGATCACCGAGGCATTGACCTGGTCGCCGCCCGGCCCGTACCAACTCCAGGCGGCGATCGCCGCTGTGCACGCCGAGGCGTCGACGGCGGCGGAGACGGACTGGCGGCAGATCGTCGCGCTCTACCGACTGCTGGCCCGGATCGCGCCGAATCCGATGGTCACCCTCAATCAGGCGGTGGCGGTGGCCATGGTCGACGGGCCCCGGGCCGGGCTCGCCCTGCTCACCCCGTTGGACGCCGACGACCGCACGGCCGGGCACCACCGGCTGGCCGCCGTCCGGGCTCACCTGTTGGAGTTGGCCGGGGACGTCGGCGCGGCGCGGGAGGCGTACCTGGCGGCGGCGCGGGGCACCACGAGCCGGCCCGAGCAGCGCTACCTGGAGGTACGGGCGGCCCGGCTGACCGGGCAGTGGTGAGCGACGCCGCGTTGCCATTTTGGCAACAATCTTTGCGTATTTACCCGGTCGCCGGTCACAGTCGTGGGCAACCCGCGAAGGAGCAGGACAGATGACCGAGCAGCACGAGTTCGACAAGGACTACTGGGAGCGGCACTGGCACCAGGCGCACCACGACCGCCCCGGCGCGATGAGCACGAGCCCCGCGCACCCGTACCTGGCCCAGGAGATCGGCGCTCTGGCGCCGGGCTCGGCGCTGGACGCCGGCTGCGGCGCCGGCGCCGAGGCGATCTGGCTCGCCGCCCACGGCTGGCAGGTCACCGCAGTCGACATCGCACCCGTCGCCCTCGCCCGGGCCGCCGAACGCGCGACGGAGAGCGGGGTGTCCGAGCGCGTGCGGTGGGTGGAGGCGGACCTGACGGCCTGGGCCCCGGAAACCCGGTTCGACCTGGTCACGACGCACTACGCGCACCCCGCGATGCCGCAGCTGGCCTTCTACGACCGCATCGCCGACTGGGTGGCCCCCGGCGGCACCCTCCTGATCGTCGGTCATCTGCACACCTCGGACGCCACCGAGCCGGGGCACGGACACGGACACGGACACGGGCACCACCCGCCGGACGAGGCATCGGTCACCCTCGCGGACATCACCGCCGGCCTGGACAGCAGCACCTGGGAGATCAGCACCGCCGAGGAGAACCGCCGCACGATGCCGGGCCGGGAGGCTCCGCTGCACGACGTGGTCGTACGCGCCACCCGACGCACAGCACGCCGGGCCGGTGATGATCACCGGCCCGGCGTGCGGGTTACGTCGTACGTCAGCTCTTGAAGGCGTCCTTGATCTTCTCGCCCGCCTGCTTGAGCTTGGCGGTGGACTGGTCAGCGCGACCCTCCGCCTCCAGCTGCTCGTTGTCGGTGGCCCGACCGGCGCCTTCCTTCAGCTTGCCGGTCGCGTCCTCGGTGGCGTTGTTGATCTTGTCGTCGATACCCATTGCCAACCTCCATTGCAAGCGTCGCTACAACCACAGAGGTACCCCCGTCGTCACCGGCCCAACCATTACCCCCGTCACAGATCGGCGGCGGCCGGACGGAAGCGACGCAGCCGCAGACTGTTGGCCACCACGAAGACCGAGGACAGCGCCATCGTGGCGCCGGCGATCATCGGGTTGAGCAGCCCGGCGGCGGCCAACGGCAGGGCCGCCACGTTGTAGCCGAACGCCCAGAACAGGTTGCCCCGGATGATGGCGAGCGTGCGTCGGGACAACCGGATGGCGTCCACAGCGGCGTCCAGGTCGCCCCGGACGAGGGTGAGGTCGGCCGCCTCGATCGCCACGTCGGTGCCGGTGCCCATGGCCAACCCCAGGTCGGCCTGGGCCAGCGCCGGGGCGTCGTTGACCCCGTCACCGACCATTGCCACCGACCGCCCCTCGGCCTGGAGTCGCTTGATCACGTCGACCTTCCCGGCCGGCAGCACCTCGGCGATCACCTCGTCGACACCCACCTCGGCGGCGACCGCGCGAGCCACAGTGGTGTTGTCCCCGGTCAGCAGGACCGGGGTCAGCCCCAGCCCGCGCAGCCGGGCCACCGCCGCCCGGCTGGTCGGCCGGACCACGTCAGCGACAGTGAGCACGCCGCGGGCCCGTCCGTCCCAGCCGGCGACGATCGCCGTACGGCCGGCGGCCTCCGCGTCGCGCACTGCCCACTCGACCTCCGGCGGTACGTCGATCTCGTGCTCGCGCAGCAGCCGGACCCGGCCGACCAGCACGGCACGCCCGTCGACAGTGCCGGTCACCCCGAGCCCTTCGAGGTTGCCGAAGGCGGTCACCGGCGGCAACGCGCCTGCCTCGGTGGCAGCGGCGGCGACCGCACGGGCGATCGGGTGCTCGGAGGCGGCCTCCACCGCCCCGGCGAGCCGGAGCAGCTCGGCCCGGTCCACACCGCTCGCCGGCACCACGTCCACCAGTGTCATCCGGCCGGTCGTGACGGTGCCGGTCTTGTCGAGCACGACGGTGTCCACCCGACGGGTCGACTCCAGCACCTCCGGGCCCTTGATCAGCACGCCGAGCTGGGCGCCCCGGCCGGTGCCGACCAGCAGCGCGGTCGGGGTGGCCAGGCCGAGCGCACACGGACAGGCGATGATCAGCACGGCCACGGCGGCGGTGAACGCGGCGGTCGGGCCGGCCCCGGTGCCAAGCCACCAGCCGAGCGTGCCGACCGCGAGGGTGATGACGATCGGCACGAAGACCCCGGAGATCCGGTCCGCCAGCCGCTGTACGGCCGCCTTGCCGCTCTGCGCCTGCTCCACCAGGTCGGCCATCCGGGCGAGCTGGGTGTCCGCGCCGACCCGGGTGGCGGTGACGATCAGCCGCCCGCCCGCGTTGATCGTGGCGCCAACCACGCCGTCACCCGGAGCGACCTCGACCGGCACCGACTCACCGGTGAGCATGCTGGCGTCGACAGCGGAGGTCCCCTCGTCGACCACCCCGTCGGTGGCGATCTTCTCCCCGGGGCGGACCACGAACCGGTCACCGACGGCGAGCTGGTCCACGGAAATCAGCGTCTCCACGCCGTCGCGCAGCACCGCCACGTCCTTGGCGCCGAGGTCGAGCAGGGCGCGCAGGGCGGCGCCGGCGGTCCGCTTGGACCTGGCCTCGAAATAGCGGCCGGCCAGGATGAACACGGTGACCCCGGCGGCCGCCTCCAGGTAGATGTTGCCGGCGCCGTCGGTCCGGGTGATGTCGAAGCGGAACGGGTGCGTCATCCCGGGCATCCCCGCGTCACCGAGGAAGAGCGCCCAGAGCGACCAGCCGAACGCGGCCAGGGTGCCGAGCGACACCAGCGTGTCCATGGTGGCTGCGCCGTGCCGCAGGTTGGTCCAGGCGGCGCGGTGGAACGGCAGCCCACCCCAGACCACCACCGGGGCGGCCAGGGTCAGCGACAGCCACTGCCAGTAGTCGAACTGCCAGGCCGGGACCATGGCCAGCAGGACCACCGGCACGCTCAGGACCACCGACACCCAGAGCCGGGTACGCGGCCCCCGCAACGGGTCCACCGGAGGTTCCGTGCTGGGCGGGGCCGGCAACGCCGCTGTGTAACCGGTCTTCTGCACCGTCCCGATCAGGTCGTCCGGTGTGACGCCGTCGGCGTACCGGACGGTCGCCTTCTCGGTGGCGTAGTTGACGGTGGCGCTCACCCCGTCCATCCGGTTGAGCTTCTTCTCGATCCGGGCGGCGCACGCGGCGCAGGTCATCCCGCCGATCGCCAGTTCGATCCGGTTCGGCGCCTCGGGCAGCGGTCTGCTGCTGGTGGTGGTCATCGTCTGGTCCCGTCAGTTGTGTCCGTGCCCGGGGGTGCCGTGGTCGGCCCCGCCGGTCGGTGCGGGTCCGCTCGGGGTGGGGGCGTCTCCGGTCGGGGCAGCGCCGGCGACCACTGTGAACTCGGCGGTGTGCACCCGGCCGCCGTGTTGAAAGTCGAGGTAGAGGCGGTAGCTGCCGGCCGAGGGCACCTCGGCGAGGAAGGTGACGGCCGGACCGGGCCGGGTGCGCCCATCGCCGGGCGTCCCGTCCGGGTGCACGTGCAGGTAGGCCAGATCGCCCCGGCGCAGCGCCACCAGGTGCCCGTACGCGCCCAGGTAGGGCTCCAGGTCGGTAACCGGCTGCCCGCCCCGGCTGACGGTCAGGGTCAGCGACGACGTGCGGCCGGGCTGCGGCACACCGGTCAGGGTGACCGTGTAGCCGTCGACGGTGGTGCTGGTCGCCGGGGCGGGCAACGGCCGTTCGGTCAGCTCGCCGGGGACTGTCACGTCCACGCCGAGGGTCAGTGGCTCGCCACCGGTCGGGGCGAAGTCGGCGAACGCCCGCCACTGCCCGGGGCCGGTCAGCGGGGTGTCGACCCGCCAGGTGCCGTCCGGAGCCAACTCGGGGTGGACGTGACGGAAGCCGGAGAGGTCCCGTCGGGCGACGATCAGGTGCATCTGCTTGTCGTGCGCCACGTCGTACCGGGTGACCGGTTGACCGTCCGGCCCGGCGATCCGGAAGGCGAACTCGTCGGCAGGGGCGTCGAGCGGTTCGAGGGTGTAGCCCCGGTCGGAGACGAGCAGCCCGCCGGGAAGCCGGGCGGCCGTCTCGTCGTGCTCGCCCGTCGCGTGGGCGGCGTCGCCGTCGTGCCGGCCCTCGACCACCGGGGCGCGGTCGACGACCCGGCCGATCCCGTACGTCGTGCCGAAGACCGCCGCGAGGCCGACGGCGAACCCGGCCAGTCTCGTCACAGTACGCACGCCGGCCCGCCGATCACGCGTCGACGAGGTCGTAGCCGGCCTCGTCAACCGCGGCCCGGACAACAGCGGTGTCCAGCGGCTGATCGCTGCTGACCGTGACCCGGCCGGCCGCGAGGTCGACCTGGACGTCGCGCACCCCCGCGATGGCGCCGACCTCGGCGCTGACCGCGCTGACGCAGTGCCCGCAGGTCATGCCCTGCACCTGGTACGTCGTGTCGACCATTGAATCGTCTCCTTTGCGGTACCGGTACCCGGTGGGGGTATCCCACCAGAACACGACCGTACCATACCCCCTGGGGGTAAGCTATCCTGGTCGACATGACCGCACCCACCCCGATCCGCGGATACACCGCCAGCAAGGACCAGCTGCTCGCGCGGCTCCGCCGCGTCGAGGGGCAGGTCCGGGGCATCGAGAAGATGGTCGACGACGACCGCTACTGCATCGACGTGCTCACCCAGATCTCCGCCATCCAGGCCGCCCTCGACAAGGTGGCCCTCGGGTTGCTCGACGGTCACGCCCGGCACTGCATGCACGAGGGCGCCGCCGAAGGTCGGGCCGACGAGATGGCCACCGAGATGATGGCGGCGGTCGGCCGGCTCATGAAGCGCGGCTGACCGCCGGGCCGCCACGCGGGCGGTTCGAGTACCCGACACTCCGCCACGACCTGCAACCCCCAGGAGGGCTGGCTAGCATCTCCCACGATGGCTCTCCGTATGCCGCTGCACAGTCGCGCACCGGCGCCGCCACCTCGTGGCGTCGCCCCCGGCCGACCGGGCCGAGCACTGACCGTCCGTGATCAAGTGGTCGTCAGGCAGCGATCCGCCGCACCGTCCGCAGCGTTTCCCCCGCAACGGTGAACCGCCCGGCCCGCTGACCCGTATCCCGCACCGGATCGTTGGGAGTCTCGCCTTGGCCGCCGACCACAGTCACCCTGCTCCGTCCGCCCCACCACGGGTGCGACGGATCCTCGTCGTGACGGTGGTACCCCTCTTCGTCGCGACCGTGCTGGCCGCAGTGCTGCTCTGGCCACGCGGCGGGTCACCGCAGACCGATGGTGGTGCGGACGTGCCGCGTTACCCCGGGACGGTCACCCGGGTGGTGAGCGAGCCGTGCCCGCCGGTGCCGTCGGCCCCCGAGGGCACACCGAGGGTCGGCGACGGGCGGTGCGGCACTGTCGACGTCCTGGTGGACGACGGGCCGACCGCCGGCCAGCAGGTACGGACACCGGTGCCCGACGGGCCCGGCGCACCCCGGGTCGAGGTCGGCGACGAGGTCATCCTGGTCGAGCTGGCCGACCCGACCGATCCCACCACCAGCAACTGGAACATCGCCGAGCACCAACGCGGCACCCCGATGGTGTGGCTGGCGGTGATCTTCGCGGCCGCGATCGTCGCGTTCGGTCGGTGGCGAGGTCTGGCCGCGCTCGCCGGGCTGGCAGCCAGCTTCGCCATCCTGCTCAGCTTCGTGCTGCCGGGCATCAGCGCCGGCAGGTCACCGCTGCTGGTGGCGGTGGTCGGCGCGGCCCTGATCATGTTCGTGGTGCTCTATCTGACCCACGGGGTCACCGCACAGACCTCGGTCGCGGTGCTCGGCACCCTGGGCAGCCTGGTGCTGACCGGCGTGCTCGCCACCATCGCCACGGCCGCGACCCACCTCACCGGCTTCGGCAGCGAGGACGCCACCACCCTGTCGATGTTCCAGGGCGACGTGGACCTGCACGGTCTGCTGCTCGCCGGGATCATCATCGGCTCGCTCGGGGTGCTCGACGACGTGACGGTCACCCAGGCGGCCACCGTCACCGAACTGGCGAACGCCAACCCCGGGCTGACGCGCTTGCAGCTGTACCGGGCGGCCACCCGGGTCGGCCGCGCGCACATCGCCTCCACTGTCAACACCATCGTGCTGGCGTACGCGGGCGCGTCACTGCCCCTGCTGCTCCTGCTCACCGCCGACGCGCGGCCGATCGGGCAGATCCTCACCAGTGAGTTCCTCGCGCAGGAGATCGTCCGCAGCGCGGTCGCCACCCTCGGCCTGATCGCCGCCGTGCCGCTGACCACCGGGCTGGCCGCTGTGGTGACCGCCGCCGGGCGTACGGCTGCCACGGCTGCCACGGCGTCCACCGACGCTCCGGCGTCCCGGCCCGAGCCGGACCGCAGCGAGGCACTGGCCGCACTCATCTCACCGCGAACGGCCGGCTCCGACGAGCCGGACCAGACGCGGACCGCACCCCCATCCAAGGCCACCGACCGGTGGCCGGAGTCGAACAGGAGCACGGATACGGCATGGTGACACTCCTCAGCGTGACCAGATCGGGCATCCACCCTGAGAACCGCGTCACTGGTCACTCAACGCTATGGCGAAATGACGCTTTTGGTCGGCATCCAGGCGTAGCTCACCTGGTCGACTCTCGGGTAACCTCGCTGCCGGTTACCGATGAAGGCGCGAAGCGGCGCCTGCGGTGCCACCGCCCAATCGCCAACCGGCGAGCCGGGGACCCAGGTACCTGGGGTGAATCCGCGTCAGCGGTAGGGGCCACTTCCGCCCCGAACCCGTCAGCTAACCCGGTCGGCGGTCGACGGAAGGGAACATTGTGACGGCACCCCTACGCCGCTGGTTGACTCCCGTGGTGGCCGTGATCGCCGCACTGACAGTGCTCGCCGGGCCGCTGCCGGCGCACGCCGCCCCGACGAACCCCACACCCTCGGGGCACGAGGAGGACGGCGAGCCCAAGCTGCTCAACGACGTCATCGAGCAGGCCAACCGCGACTATTCCGCCGCAAAGTCCAAGCTGGACAAGTCCAAGAAGCGGCAGGGCGAGTTGGCCGCGGAGGTCAACCGGGCCAAGGCCGACCTGGACGCGTTGGCCCCGCAGGTCGGGCAGATCGCCGCCCAGGCGTACCGGACCGGCCGGATCGGCGCGGTCGCGATGCTGCTGGAGAGCGATGCGCCCGACTCGTTCGTCCAGCGCGCCGGGATGCTCGACGAGATGAACATGGTCAACGAGAAGAAGCTCTCCGAGGTCAACGAGGTGAAGGCCCGCGCCGAGCAGGCCAAGCTGGCCCTCGACACCGAGGTCCGCGAGCAGCAGAAACAGACCGCCCTGATGGCGAAGCGCAAGAGCGAGGCCGACAAGGCGCTCTCCCTCGTCGGCGGGAAGGGCTTCACCGGCGGCCTGGTGGACGCCACCTCCAAGGTCGCGAAGATCGGCCCGGGTCGCACGGCCGACGGTGACTGGAAGCCCCAGTCGTGCAGCGAAAAGGACCCCACCACGTCCGGCTGCGTCACCGCCCGCACGCTGCACGCGTACAAGGAGGTCAAGGCGGCCGGCTTCAACCGGTTCGTGGGCTGCTACCGCTCCGGCGGGCCGTGGGAGCACCCGAAGGGCCGCGCCTGCGACTGGTCGCTACAGAAGAGCGGGTTCGCCCCGTGGCACAACAACGACACCAGGACGTACGGCAACAACGTCGCCGCGTTCCTCATCCGTAACGCCGACCGGCTCGGCATCTACTACGTGATCTGGAACCGGCAGATCTGGTTCCCGGCCACCGGCTGGAGTTCGTACAGCGGGCCGTCGAACCACACCGACCACGTCCACATGTCGCTGCTCTGACCCGCACGATCTCCGTCGAGGGCCGTTCCGCGTGACGCGGAGCGGCCCTCGTCGCGTCAGACGGTGGCAGCCGCGGCCTGGTCGGTCGACTCGGGCGATCCGGCCGGGGTCTCCAACGTCGCGAAGCCAGCTGGCACAGCGGCCACCGGGCGCACCGCTCCGGCGGCGAGTCGGTAGGACACCCCCACCACCGCGCACCGCCCCCGCTCCACCTCGTCGGCCAGCACCGGGGACTGCCCGAGCAACGTCTCGACGGTCTGGGCGATGTGGATGTCGACGATGCCGTCGATGTCGTCCACGCCCTCGGCCTCGGCCCGGCGCAGGCTGGGCAGCACGGCGTCGACCACAGCGCGCAGATGGCCACTCGGTGCGGTACCGGTCGCGGCGGACTCCCGGGCGGCCTGCACCGCACCGCACGAGTCGTGGCCGAGCACCACCACCAGCGGGGTGCCGAGCACTGTCACCGCGTACTCGACGCTGCCGAGCACCTCAGGACCGGCGGTGTGCCCGGCGGTGCGAATCACGAACAGGTCGCCCAGACCCCGGTCGAAGATGATCTCGGCGGCCAGCCGTGAGTCGGAGCAGCCGACGATCACCGCGAACGGATGTTGTCCGTCGGCCACGGCGGCCCGGTGCCCGGCGTCCTGGTTGGGGTGGCGTGGTGCGCCATCGACGAAGCGCCGGTTGCCGGCGACCAGCTCGGCATACGCCCGGGTCGGCTCGTTGAGCGCGGTGGCCCGGTCGGTGGTCCGCTGCGGACCCGGCTGGCCGCCGGAGCTCCCGGTATGACTCATCCCGCACCTCGTCTCGACGCATCTGCCCTGGTCAAGCCGGCTTTCCGCCGGCCGAGCGGGCGGGCGCTGGCTCGTGCTCCACCGTCACACGCACCGTAAGATGCGTCAAGGTATGCGTGATTTAGATTTCATACGTTGACTCCGGCCACCCCCTGGGCAACCTTCCCGGCGCAGGGCGGACCAGACTCTCGCGAGGGCAGGCGGACATCCGGAAAGGCGGTCGCACGATGGCGAGCACGGTGACGGACGACACCGGCGGCGGGCGGAACTGGACGTTCCTCACCAACCACGGGCACGTCCTGCTGGCGATCGCCCGCGATCCGACCGCCCGGCTGCGCGACGTCGCGGCCGAGGTCGGGGTGACCGAACGGGCCGCGCAGGCGATCGTCGCCGACCTGGAGGCGGGCGGTTACCTGCACCGCACCCGGGTCGGGCGACGCAACGAGTACACCCTCAACCCGGCCGGCCGGTTCCGGCATCCCGCCGAGGCCGACCGGCAGGTCGGCGACCTGCTCGCGCTGTTCGCCGACGATCCCGCCGCGAAGGCACAGCCCCAGGCCTGACCCTGGTCACCGGGGGGCCGCTGACCGACGGTCACGGCGGTAACCTTTGCGGGTGCGCGAATGCCCGCCGTTGAGCGCGACCCCGTCCCGCCGTGCCCTTCGCGGCGTCCTCAGTGGAACGCTGGCGGTCCTGCTCGGCGCCGGCCTGGTGGCACCCTCCCCCGCGACCGCCGCGCCGCCCCTCTGCGGTCCCACCGGCACCGACAGCCTGACCCAGATGCCGTGGGCGCTCCGCCGGCTGGAGCCGTCCTCGGCGTGGCCGCTGTCCCGGGGCGCCGGGATCACGGTGGCCGTGATCGACTCCGGTGTCTCCGCCGCCCACCCACTCCTCAAGGGGCAGGTGCTCGAGGGTCGCGACTTCAACGGCCTGCCGGCCCGACAGGGCCAGTGCGACGAGGCCGGGCACGGCACACTGATCGCCGGCATCATCGCGGGCCGGGAGGGCACTGTCGTCCCCTTCAGCGGCATCGCCCCGGCCGCCCGCATCCTGCCGATCCGGGTTCTGCCGCAGCTCGGGGCGGTCAACAACCCGCAGCTTCCCGCACAGATCGCGGCGGCCATCGACTGGGCGGTAGCGCAGGGCGCCGATGTGATCAACCTGTCCCTGACCACAATTCCCCGCCCCGAGCTGACGGCGGCCGTCGAGCGCGCGCTGGCCAAAGGGGTGGTGCTGGTCGCCGCCGCGGGCAACCGGTCGGAAGATTCGCAGAACCTGCCGGGATACCCGGCCGCGTACCCCGGGGTGATCGCGGTCGGCGGGGTGGACGAGCAGGGCGGCCACGTGGGCACCTCGATCAGCGGCGACTACGTCGACATCGCCGCACCGGGGATGAACATCGTCGGGCCGGCGCCCGGAAACACCGGCTACCGCACCGTGCCGGAGGGCGGCACCAGCTACGCGGCCGCGTACGTGTCGGGAGTGGCCGCGTTGGTCCGGGCGGCCTACCCGAGCCTCGACCCGCAGCAGGTCGCGGATCGGCTGAAACGCACCGCGGACAACCCACCCGAGGGTCAGAACGCCGACATCGGGCACGGGATGGTCAACCCTTACCGGGCGGTGTCGAGCCTGCTCGGCACCCGGGCGAACCCGCCCGCCGGCGCGCTCCCGGCGCCCGCCGTGCGGGACGACCCGCTGAGCTGGCAGCGCCCCACCGCGATCTGGGCTGCGGTCATCGGCGGGCTACTCGCCGCGCTGCTGCTGGTCGCGCGACCGATCATGACCCTGGGCCGCCGACGTGACTGGCGCCCCGGCCGACGCACCGACGCACCAACTGCCGGCTGAGCGGCGCACCGCAGCCCGACGCCTACGCTTACCTACGCCACACACAGAGCGGCTCCGGGCCGGGCGAACCGGACCGGAGCCGCTCGTGCGAATCCCTCAGCTCCACACCTTGGAGTTGCTCATCTCCGTGGTGAGGTAGTTTTCGCGGGCGATGCCCACGGCACCGCCGATCTCGTTCAGGATCCGGTTGATGTCCCGGACCGCCGCGTCCCACTTCGCCTGGTGCTGCTCGTAGGCAACCCGGTCCTCGCCGTCCCAGTGCAGCTTGGTCAGCATCGACCGCAGCGTGTCAAGCTTTTCCTCGAGGGTCTTCGAGATGGCCTGCATCTGCTGGTTGCTGCTCTCGAGGACCGCATAGTCAACTTTGATCGTCACGATTTCCTCCTCTGCCGGCTACGGATCACGGGTTGAGAGCAGAGTGGAACTTGTCCAGCATCTGCTGCTGCTCTTCGTCGTTGACCTGGTGCGTCGTACCCGACTTGTCGAGCAGGTCAGCGATGCTGTCCATCGCCGTCAGCAGTTTGACGGTGTCCTCGTTCCAGCGCGTCATCAGCGACTGGAAGCCCGTGGACGCCTGACCCTTCCACGCGATGGCCAGGTCGTCGACAACGTTCCACAGCTTCTTCAGCTCGCCGTCGACCTCGCTGCGCGTGGACCGCACGTCACTCGCGGCGGTATGCAGAGTCGCAGCTTCGACCTCGAACGCCATGCTTCACACCCTTCCGTCTGTTGTGGTGGCGGCTTCGCCGCACCCTCCCCCGCGGCAAGGCAGCAACACCCCACCGACGGACACTCCTGTGAAGACCGTAGCGGAACCTGTCCAGCCCTCGCAGCCCTGACCGGTGACGTTCGATGGATGGTGGTGAATCGGACCGGAACGGCCCACCACCCCCTACCGAACTACCGAGAGTGCTCAGGTCGGCTCGGACCAGGCGGTCTGAATCAGCTGCTGACCATCACGACGGCGAACCAGTGTGCCGCGGCCGGGCGGTTGCGGGCTCGGCCGCAACGTGCCGAAGACCGCGCCCTCCTCCCGGTTTCCGGACATCAGCAGGCCCGGCGAGTCCAATTCGCGCAGCCGTTGCAGCACCGGCTCGTACAGCGCCCTGGACACACCACCGACCCGGCGCGTGACGATCAGGTGCAGACCGATGTCGCGGGCCTGCGGCAACAGCTCGTGGAGGGCGCTCAGCGGGTTGCTGCCGCCGGAGGCCACCAGGTCGTAGTCGTCCACCAGGATGTACAGATCCGGACCCTTCCACCAGCTCCGATCACGCAGCTGGGCGGTGGTTACGTCCGGGCCGGGCAGTCGGTTGGAGAGCGCGCTGCGGATCGACCCGAGCCCCTGCGCGAACGCCTGGTTCGACGGGGCGTAGTCGAGCAGGTGATCACCCTCCACCGCCCCCAGCAGGCCACGCCTGTAGTCGGCGATCACCAGCCGGGCCTGCGCCGGCGTGTACCGCTCGGTGATCCCCCGGGCGATCAGGCGCAGCAGGTTGGTCTTGCCGCACTCCGCGTCGCCGAAGACCGTCAGGTGCGGCTCGTTGGTCAGGTCCAGGTAGACCGGCGCGAGTGCCGACTCGTTGACACCGATCGGGAGCCCGGGTGCCGAGCGGTCGATGATCCGGGCCAGCTCCGCCACCGGCAGCCGGCGCGGCAGCAACCGCACCTTCGGCGCCGGGCGACCCGGCCAGTTCGCCGCCACGTGCCCGGCCAGGGACAGCGAGGCCTCGCTCAGGTCGTCGATGTCGCGCCGACCGTCGATCCGCGAGATGGCCGTGAGGAAATGCAGCTTGTCCCTGGTCAGGCCGCGACCGGGCGACTTCTCCGGCACGTTGTTCGCCGCGCGGCGGTCGATCTCGGACTCCGACGCGTCGCCGAGGCGCAGCTCCAACTTGGTGCCGAGCAGATCCCGCATGTTGATCCGGATCTCCGCCCACCGTACGGCGGTGAGCACCACGTGCACCCCGAAGCCCAGGCCCCGGTTGGCCAACGTGGTGATGGTCTGCTCCAGCTCCTCGTACTCCTGGCGCAGGGTGTTCCACCCGTCCACCACCAGGAACACGTCGCCGAACGGGTCGTCCGCGAACTCACCAGCGGCACGGCGACGGCGGTAGCTCGCCACCGAGTCGATGCCGTGCTGGGCGAAACGACCCTCCCGCTCGTCCAGGATGGCGACCACCTCGGCCACCGTCCGGCGGACCGCCTCGACGTCGCGCCGACCAGCCACCCCGGCCAGGTGCGGTAACCGCTCCATGCTGCGCAGCGCGCCCCCGCCGAAGTCCAGGCAGAAGAACTGCACCTCCCGCGGCGTGTGCGTGAGCGCCAGCGAGGCCAGCAGCGTACGCAGCATCGTGCTCTTGCCACTCATCGACCGACCGACGATGACCACGTTGCCGCCGGCCCCGGCCAGCTCGACCATCATCGGGTCCCGGCGCTGCTCGTAGGGGCGGTCCACCACGCCGACCGGCACTGTCAGTCGCCCGCGCCCGGGCCAGGAGGCGGTGCACAGCCCGTAGGTCGGGTCGACCGCCAGCGGGCCGAGCAGCTCACCCAGGCCCGGCGGGTCGGCAAGCGGCGGCAGCCACACCTGGTGCGCCGGGCGGCCCCGACCCTTGAGCTGGTCAATCAGCACGTCGAGCATCGCCACGGCCTTGCCGTCGGCCGGCTGCTCCGGCTCCGGGGCGGTGGCCACCGGCACCTGCGGGACCTGCACCGGAACGAAGTCGAGACCGTAGGGCACGATCCGCCGCTGCACCAACGCCTGCGAGGCGGAGGCCTGCTGCCCCGGTGCCCGGTACGCCCCCGACACGTACGCGGCCCGGAACCGCAGCATGGTGCTGGTGTCCGTCTTCAGGTAGCCGTGGCCCGGCGCGTTCGGCAGCTCGTACGCGTCCGGAACGCCGAGCACGATCCGGCTCTCCACGGCGGAGAACGTCCGCAGACCGATCCGGTACGACAGGTGCGTGTCGAGGCCCCGCAGCTTGCCCTCCTCGAGGCGCTGGCTGGCCAGCAGCAGGTGCACGCCGAGGGACCGACCCAACCGGCCGATCATCACGAACAGGTCGATGAAGTCCGGTTTGGCGGCGAGCAGTTCGCTGAACTCGTCGCAGATGATCAACAAGCTGGGCATCGGCGCCAGCGCCTCACCGGCCGCGCGCGCCTTCTCGTACTCGAAGCGGGAGACGTAGTTGCCGGCCGCCCGCAGCAGCTCCTGCCGGCGCACCATCTCGCCGGCGAGCGCATCCCGCATCCGGTCGACCAACGGCAGCTCGTCGGCCAGGTTGGTGATCACCGCGCTGGTGTGTGGCAGCGCCTCCAGTGAGGCGAAGGTGGCGCCGCCCTTGAAGTCGACCAGGACGAAGTTCAGTTCCTCCGACGAGTGGGTCACCGCCAACGCGGCCACCACGGTACGCAGCAGCTCGCTCTTGCCGGAACCGGTCGCGCCGATCACCAGACCGTGCGGGCCCATGCCCTCGTGCGCCGACTCCTTGAAGTCGAGCTCGACCACGTTGCCGTCCGGGCCGACGCCGAGCGGGATGCGCAGCCGGTCCCGGTGCCCACGCGGGCGCCAGGTGTTCTGCACGTCCACCGCCGCGGCGTCACCGACGCCGAGCAGATCCGGCAGCTCCGTGCTGCGGGCCAGCGGCTCGTCGCCGCCGGTCTGCTGCTGGGAGAGCCGGAAGGGGGCGATCTGTCGGGCCAGCCCCTCGGCGGCCTCCGCGCTGAGCCGGTCGGGCCGACCCAGCGTCGACGACGAGCTGCCCCGGACCAGGTCGAGTGAACTTCCATCGCCCACGTCGAGGCAGAGCAGCCAGCGGCCGGCGTCGCGCGGCACCGTGCCGGAGAGGTCGATCACGGTGGCGCCGAGCAGCCCCGGACCGACCAGCTGGCAGGTCGGTGAGACCTCTCCGCCGTCGATCACCACGACCAGGTGCGGGGCGGTGGTCAGCGGCTTGGCCTCCGGCGCGAACCGAGGCCGCCCGCCCAGCTCGGCGGCGAGCGACGCCTCGGCCTCGGCCAGGCTGGCGAAGACCAGCCGGCGCGCGCCGGCAGCGTCCGTACGACCGCTGTGGTGGGCGTGTGGCAGCCACTTCACCCAGCCCCAGGACGACTGCCGATCGGGTGCGGCGACCACGGCGATCACCAGGTCGTCCGGTGCGTGGAAGGTGGCCAGCTGGCCCAGTGCCGCCCGGGTCAGGTCGAGCACCGGCTCGCGGTCGCCGCGCAGCACCACCCGACTGAACGCGCGCACCGACAGCGCCGTCGGCAGGTCGGGCACCGTGGAGTGTGCCCGGACGAACCGGCGAAGCGCGATGGCGCTCATCGGCTCCAGGTCCTCCACCGGCTTCGTCTCCGGTGGAACGATCTCCACGGCGAGCCGCTGCGGGCCGAGCGCGATCCGGGTCTCGCCGAAGTCGTCCTCGGTGATCCGCCGCTCCCAGAGTCGCCGGGACGCGGCGATCGACCAGAGCGCGTCGGGCTCCGGGTGCCGCCAGGCCATCGCGGCCCGCTGCTGCTCGGCGGCGCGCCGGGTGCGCTTGCGCATCTGCGCCAGGTAGCGCATGTAGTCGCGGCGATCGGCGTTCAGCTCGGCCTTGTCCTTGCCACCGCTGTTGGCCAGCGAGCCGATCGCCATGCCGAGCATCGAGACACCGAACAGACCGCCGGCGACGTAGGTCATCATGCCGCCGCCCTTGCCGGCGTAGAGGAACGCCATGGCGCCGACCCCGCAGAACATCGGCAGGATCATGAGCAGCTGCCCCATCCCGCGGGGCGTCGGCTCGGGCAGCTCGGGAGGCGACTCCAGCAGCACCTCGCCGCGCGGTAAGGCCGGCCCCGGCTGACGCGTGAGCCGGCGGAACACCACAGTGCTCACGGCTGTCTCCTCCCCAGAAGCGGCCCTGATGACGTGCGGCCCGTGGAACACCGCCCGCGGGTGGGCATCGTACGTGCCGTCATCGTAGGTAATCTGCCGTGTGCGCGGTGGACCCGGACCGCAGCATCACAGCCAGCCGATCACAGACGCACACCTGGAGGCCACTGTGGCGACGAAGACGGCGACCGGTGGTCTGAGCCGGATCACCATCGTGGCTCCACGTACCCGGATGGATCTGGCGCTGCCGTCGGACGTGCCGATGGCCGACCTGCTCCCCACCCTGCTGCGCTACGCCGGCGAGGACATGGCCGACGAGGGCGCGCGGCACGGCGGCTGGGCACTGTCCCGGTTGGGCGGTGCGCCCCTCGACGGTGGTCGTACCGCGGCGCAGCTCAGCGTCCGCGACGGTGAGGTGCTCTACTTCAACCCCCGGTCCGACGCCGCACCGGAGATCGTCTTCGACGACGTGGTGGACGCGGTCGCCACCGCTACCAACCAACGCCCCGGCGCCTGGCAGGTCGGCGCGACCCGCTCCTTCGCTGTGGTCTTCGCAGCCGCGGCGTTCGGCGCCGGCGCGCTGGCCGCCCTCTTCGCCGGTCCGCCGCACCTGCCCGGCGCGCTGGCCGCGCTGCTTGTCGCGGTGGCGCTGCTGGTGGGCGCCGCGGTGCTGTCCAGGGCCGCCGGTGACAGCGGCATCGGCGCGGTGCTGGCCCTGGTCGGCCTCGTGCACGCGGCCACGGGCGGCCTGCTGCTGCTCGCCGGCGATCGATCGCTGACCGACCTGGCCAGTCCGCATGTCCTGCTCGCGGCGACCGCCGCGGTGGTGGCCGGCGCGGTGGCAGTGCTGGCGGTCGGCGACCGGTACCCCCTCTTCTTCGCCGCGATCGGGGTCGCCGCAGCGACCGGCCTGGGCGCGGTGCTCTGCCTGGCCCTGGGCCTCGACGCGGCGGCCTCCGCAGCGGTGGTCGCGGCTGTCGCGTTCGGCGTGGTGCCGGCGCTGCCGATGATGGCCTACCGGCTGGCCCGGCTGCCGGTGCCGTCGATCCCGACCGGTCCCGAGGACCTGAAGACCGACAGCGAGTCGGTGGACGGCCGGCAGGTGCTCCAGCAGAGTGAGCGCGCCGACCAGTTCCTGACCGGTCTGCTGTGGACCGTCTCGCTGCTGGTGCTGGGCGCGCAACTCGTACTGGCCCTGGACGGACGCCTGCCCGCGGTGCTGCTGTGCCTGGTGCTGGCCCTGCTGGCGCTGCTGCGGGCCCGCCCCCTCCTGGGCCGGGCCCAGCGCACCCCGGTGCTGCTGGCCGGCACCGTGGGTCTGGGCCTGGCCGCCGCTACCACCTTCGCCGGTGGGTCGCTGCCGGTCCGGCTCGGCCTGATCCTGGGCGGGCTGGTGCTCGCCGCGGTGATCAGCCTGATCTACGGTCTGACCGTCGCCGGCAAGCGCATCTCGCCGGTCTGGGGCCGCCTGCTCGACATCGCCGAGATCCTGCTCATCATCTCGCTGGTGCCGCTCGCCTTCTGGGTCTGCGGCCTCTACGGCTGGATCGTCAACCTCCGACCCTGACCGTGTGCCGCTGCCGCACCGGTCAGCGCGACCGCGGACCGGTGGAGACGCCCAGCGCCGACGCGACCGGAGCGGTGGCGTAGACGCCCGGAGCATGCTGACCGTCCATCGGCCGGCTGGACGCCCCCACCCGGCCGGCGACCTCGCGAACCACCTTGACCAGGGCCTCGACGTGGTTGTCCATCGCCGCGACCCGCAGCAGCGGTGCCGCCACCCGACCGTCCGACGAGACGGTCACGGCCACGGTGTGCGACGGTGCCGAGGTCGCGGTGATCGCGTCCACGAGCGGACCGAGCGGCGCGTCGAAGCGGCCCCGCAGAGCCATGCAGCGGTGCGTCCAGCCGCCGCCGCGCAACCCACGCCAACTCTCCGCCGGCGCCTCGGGCACCAGGTCCAGACCGGCGGCCGAAACGATGGCCGCGCGTAGTTCCTCCCGGCCCAGCGGACGATGGGCCAGGCCAGCCGAGGTCAGCGCCTTGCCGAGCCGGCCGATCCCGGCCGCCACCGTCCGGTGTACGCCGGTCAGCCCGCCGCCCCGGCTCACCGCCTCGACCCGAGCGTCCCGGACGGTGAGGCGCACCGCCACCCAGACGGTCCGGTGTGCCGCCGGCGGCGCACCGGGTGCCGGGTACCAGACCAACGTGTGCGCGACGACCTGGGTCCGGGAGACCGGGGCGCTGAAGTCCGTGAGCACCCGCAGCGCGCGGTCCACAGCGGCGGCGTCGACCGAGCCGACGGCCGCACCGGTCGCGGACTGCAACGCGACGGCGGCGAACCAGCCCTGGTCGTCACGCCCGATGCCGAGCCGGGTGCCTCTGTCGGTCAGCTCGATGACGCTCAGCTCAGGGGCGAGCGCAGCCAACCTCGGGTCGGTCGCCGTGCCGCTGGCCAGCGCCGCCGACGCCCGCTCACCGCGTCGCCGCAGCCGCCGACGCAGCAGCAGGTCCTCGAACCACCAGCGGCCACCTCGACGGGCGAAGGCCGCCAGGACGACCAGTAGCGCCGCCGCGCCCACCGCGGCGAGCACCCAGCTGGGTCCGGCCGTGGCGGCCCAGACACCGACCACGCACAACTCCAGCACGATGAGTTGCCCGACCAGCACGGGGCCGACCCGCCCACGGCCGGGCCGCTCGGCCGGGGGCACCGGCCGGGTCGGAACGTCGACAGGGTCCGTGACCGCTCGGGCGGGTGGCGCCTGAACCTGCGTCATCGCTGACTGTCCCTCCTGCACGGTACGGCTCTGCGCCGGGTCGGTCCGGTGCCGGCCACGAGCGGTGGTCCCAAGGAACCACCGTCGGCCCCTTATCGTAGGGAAGTCCGCGACGGCACCCCGACCCTGATCGTCGCGGATCCATCCCGCCGGAGGTAAGTCATGCGGACCCGCCGCGATCAGGTGCAGGCGTACCGCTTCGTCACCCGCCGCATCGTCTCCGCCTTGCTGTCGGGCGATCCGGAGACCACCAACCTGCCGATGCGACGGCTCGGCATGGCCGTCTTCGGCAGCGTCCTCACCGCGGCCATCGTGCTCGGTGGGGTGGGTGCCTACGGCCAGTTGACCGGTGGCGCGGCGCCGCTGGACGACCAGACCCTGGTCATCGAACGGGAGACCGGCGCGACGTACGTGTTCATCCAGGGCAAGCTGCACCCGACGCTGAACTACACCTCGGCGCGGCTCATCGTGAACGATGCAGGTGCTCAGGTGCGGACGATGTCCCAGGCCTCACTGCGGGACCGGCCCCGCGGCGTCACCGTCGGCATCGTCGGGGCACCGGACGCCCTGCCGGACCGCAAGTCGCTGACCGGGCTGCCCTGGTCGGTCTGCGACGTGCCCGACCCGGTCGACCGGCAGCGGTCCAGCACCCGGCTGGTGATCGACCGGGCCCTGCCCGGCGGCACGCCGCTGGGTGACCGGGCGGTGCTGGTCTCGGTGAACGACCAGCGGTACCTGGTCACCAACAACACTCGACTCCAACTGCTCGACCCGTCCCGCACGATCACGGCGCTGCGGATGGCCGGCACCGAGCGGCTCCAGGTCGGGCAGCAACTGCTCAACGCCGTGCCGGCCGGGCCACCGCTGCGCCGGCCGTCGCTGCCCGGTGAGGGCGAGCCCAGCAGCCGCAACGTGGCCGGGCAGATCCACAGCGTCGGTTCGGTGTTCAAGGCCGCCGGGCGGCACTACGTGCTGACCCGGGACGCTCTCGTCTCGATCAGTGAGATCACCGCTCTGCTGCTCGTCAGCAACGGCGGTCGGATCACCGACATCACCCCGAATCAGGCCAGCGAGGCGTTCGAGGAGCGGCGGATCGAGGAGGAGGGGGTGCCCCCGACGATGCCCGCCCTCTACCCGGCCCAGCCCGGTCAGACCACGCTGTGCGCGACGTACCGTCAGGGCAGCGCGGGCGGCCCGCCGACCACCACCCTGGAGGTCTTCGACCGGGTGCCGAGCGAGTTGACCGACAGCGACCCGGGCCTGATGCCGGTGCGCCAGACCAGGCGCGACGCCGTACGCACCGCCGAGGCGGTGCTGCTGCCCGGCGGCAAGGGTGTCATCGCGCAGGCTTCGCCCGGTGCCGGGACCAGCGGGTCCGGTGCCGCCGGGTCGACGATCTACCTGATCAGCCCGCAGGGCATCCGGTATCCGCTCGGCTCGGCGGCGACCCTGGACGTGCTCGGCTACGGCGGGATCACCCCGCTGGCGGTGCCCGGCTCCCTGCTCGCACTGATCCCGACCGGGCCGACCCTGGACCGCGAGGACGCGTTCACCGTCTTCGCTCCCGACGGGCCGGCGCCGGCCGCATCACCGTCGGCCGCACCGAGGTCGGGTTCACCATCCGCGGCGCCGCCCTCGGGCACGCCGTCCGCCGCGCCACCGTCGGGGTCGTCGTCCGCCGCGCCACCGTCGGGGTCGACACCGTCGAGTCCGGCCAGTGGCACCCCGTCGAGCGGCGGGACCGGCGGGGGCTCCACGGAATCGACCGGCGCCGACGGCTGAGCAGCTTCGACGGGTCGCCCGGAGTCGCACTGGTGGACTAACCTGGATGTCGCTGACGGTTGTCAACCAGAACGACGGGGATGTTGCCATGGCCGGGCGTACCGAAGTCGACCTGTTGTCCCTTGAGGACTTCCACGAGCACCTGGCGTCGCGGTTGAGCCAGGCCGAGTCGGTGTTGCGCAAGCTCAACACCGAGATGCAGTGCCGTCCTCCGGCCCTGGGCTCGTTCTTCGACGCCACCGACAAGGCGCGTCGCTACAGCGAGGTGCACCAGTCCTATGTCGACCAGGCCGAACGCATCCGGCAGGCGGTGCTGGCGGCACAGCAGGCCACCAGCACGATCCTGAGCAACTACCGCACCGCCGAGGCGCGTAACGCGGCCAACGCCGACGACGTCACTGCCGCGCTGACCCCGGTCGACCGCGTGTTGCAGCCGAAGGAGGACGGGCGTGTCTGAATACACCCAGCGCTACCAGGGCAACAGCCACCAGCAGCTGTACGACGGCCTGATGGCGGGCAAGCCGGAGCAGATCGAGGGCGTGGCCACCCAGTGGGCCGAGCTCAAGGGCATCCTCGACGGCCTCGGCCGGGAGCTGAGCGGCGACCTCGACAAGCTCAGCAACACGTGGACGGGTTCGGCGGGTCGGGAGTTTCACCGGCGACTCAGCTTCATCGTCGCCCACACCGACGCGTTGGGTGAGGGGATGGCCGGCATCAAGCAGGGGTTGACCATGATGGCCGACCATCTGCGCGCCGCCCACAAGCAGGCCGAGAGCCCGGAGGAGACCGACGACAACGACAAGGCGATCGGCGGTGCGATCAAGGGTGGCGCCGTCTTCGGTCTGACCGGTCTGATCGTCGGGGGCATCGCGGGTCACCAGCAGGACAAGGCCGAGCAGGAGAAGGCCCACCAGCGGATGGTGAACCTGGTGGCCGGCCTGGCCAACAGTTACGAGATCTCCGCCTACGACCGGGTGGTCGAACCGCCCCCGCCCGACCCGGATACTCCGACCACCGCCCGCAAGGATCCGACGACGCCACAGAGCGTCTCGGCCATCGCCAGGGTGTCCGGCGGTCCCAACACCGGCGCGGACACCGCGCGCACCGGCGACGCGACCATCTCGTCGCCGGACCGCGTCGCTCAACTGCCGGGCGACGGTTCGACTCCGGGCGAGGTCGGCTCGGGCACCGGTGGCAGCCCGGCTGTCGGCACCGCTCCGATCGGCGCTGGCAGCGGCCTCGTTGGCAGCGGCACCTCCCTCGCCGGAGCGGACCCACTGGTCGGCGGCGCTCTGCTCGGCGGGGGTGCCGCCGGGCTGGCCGGGCTGTCCGGGCCGGCCGGCGGGCCCGCTGCGTCGAGCACCGGTCCCGGCCTGCTCTACGGAGCACAGGGCGGGGCACCGGCCGGCGGGGTGTTGCGCAGCGGCGCGCTCGCGGGCTCGGGCAACGCGCCCCCCGCCTCGGCTCGACCGACCGGCGGTGGTGCGCCCCCGGCGGAGAATCGCGCCGCCAACGGGGTCGGGCGCAGCATCGACGGCCAGCGCGGTGGGAGCGGCGGGAGCGGCGGACGCCCTGCCATGACCGGTGGCAACGCCCGGCCGGGGTCCGGCGGCGGCCGTCCCGGTGTGCTCGGCGGGCGCGGTGCAGCCCAGGACGACGACACCGACGAGCGGCTGACCTGGTTGACCGAGGACGAGATGGTGTGGCAGGGCGACGACAAGCCCGCGCCCCCGGTGCTCGGCAGCGGCGACTGACCACGGCCCAAAGCCGGCACGCGCGCACCACCGGTGGTGCCACCAAGACAGCGAGCGGTGCCCCCGATCGGACCCGATCCGGTCGGGGGCACCGCCGTTCCCGGGCTCCGGTCGACGGCGTCCACAGTGCGCGTGGTGGTGGCGGTCACGCCCGTGCGGTCCTTCGCCGTGCTGCGCTGGGCCAGGACGGGCGATAGGTTGGTCGGGTGTCCTCCGCAGCGTCTGTCCGCCCAGCCAGGTGGGCTGTGCTGCGGTCACTGCGGGACCTGACCCGCCTGGCAGTCACCGCGCTGGTGCTCGCGGTCGGCCTCAGTGCCGCTCTCGCCGCGACCCCGCCGCCCGCCTCCACGCAGCTGCGGCCCAGTGCCGTGAGCAGCCGGGTGGCAAGTGTCCGCCCCGACGCCGGCCCGGCCAACGAGCGGGCCGGTCAGCCCGCTGAGGCCCCGCCGGCGGGCACGCTCGATACCGCCAGGGCGACCGGTCCGGTCGCGGCGGGCCCGGTGCACATCCCGGCCATCGATCCCGGCCGTGGCACTCCTGCACGACGCGGCCCGCCCGCCCGCTGAGCCCGGCCCGGCGCTCCCCGGGGCCCGCTCCCGGCTGATCCTCCCGCACGGCACCTGAGTTCGCCGTCGCCGGGACGACCCCGCCGACCGGTGCTGCCGCGCCTTCCCTGCCGCCCGTCGACCCGCCTTCGACCGCGAGGTGCTGATCATGCAAACCATCCTCTCCGCCGTACTGCCAGACCTTTCCCGGGCCGCCGTCATCTGGCTGAGCCTGCTCGGGGTGGTCGCCGTCGCCGTCTCCGCTCTGCTGCTGCGGCCCGGCCGGCTCCGCTTCGACCCGGGCGCCCGGATCCGCCGCGCCGCCATGCCGAGCCAACTCGAGCAGGCGCAGGAGGAGCGGGAGCAGAGCCGCTACGCGCAGGAGGTCGCTGTGGCCGCGGAGCGGGCGACCACCACGGTGCGGCGCCGCCGGGCGGAGTGGGAGGCCGCGCAGGAGGCGGTCGAGGCGGTCTGGCAGGCGTACGAGGCGGCCGAGGCTGGCGTACGGCGGCTCGACGCGGCGGCCGCGATGCCGCTGCCGCACACCGCACGGACCCCCGCCGAGTACGCGGACCGCGAGCGCTACCTGCACCGGGCCGCGCTGGACGCGTACTGGCGACGGGAGCTGTCGGTGGAGCAGCTCAGCGACGTCTTTGGACACCGCGACGGCTGGAACCCGCGACTGCACCCGGTCGAGCAGGAGTTGGTGCTCCAGCGGGCGATCCGGGACAACCTGGCGGCCCGGCACGCCGCAGCCCGCGAGCGGGAGCAGGCCGCGTGGCGGGCGGCGGAGTTGGCGGTGGCCGCGGCTCGCAGTCTGCGCGAGGAGGCGTACGCAGCGACCGGCCGACGGGTCACCGAGTCGGCGTCGGTGCTGCCGCTGAGCGAGGTTGGCCGACCGGTGGGCGCACAGCCTCGGGAGAACGTCGAGCAGACCCGGGAGAACAAGGTGACCGCGCGCGGCCGTGCGACGGTGCCCGCGTTCTGAGCCGCGCGGGCTCGGGTGGGTTAGCGTGACGGCATGTCCCGACAGGCGTGGGTCCTCGTGGTGATCGCCAGCATCCTGGCGCTCGCCACACTGGTCGGTGCCGTGGTGCTGGCGGTGCGGGTGGTACGTACCCGGCGGATGCTGACCGGGCTCGGCGCGGGCGGCAAGGTCGCCTTCTACGGGGCGCTGATCTACACGATCTTCCCGGTCGACGTGCTGCCGGACCCGATCTACCTGGACGACATGGGTGTCCTGGCCGCCGCCCTGATCTACCTGACCCGGCTGGTGCACCAACGTCGCGCGGCTGGTCGCCAGCTGCCCGGTCAGCCGGACGCCCCGCCGGATCGGGGCCAGGTGCGCCGCCGCGTGCCATGATCGAGGTCGGATCGGCGGACAGGGGACGGGCATGGCGGGCGATCATCGGTTGGACGTGCACGATGAGCGGGTTGTCGCCTTCTGCGCCGAACGACACCTGGCGACGCTGACCACAGTGCGGGCGGACGGCACCCCGCATGTCGTACCGGTCGGTGTGACTCTCGACCCGGCGGCCGGACTGGCCCGGGTCATCACCTCCGGCGCCTCCCGCAAGGCCCGTCAGGTGGCGGCGGCCGGCGCGGCGGGCGCGGCGGTGGCGGTGTGTCACGTGGATGGCCGCCGCTGGTTGACGATCGAGGGTCGCGCGGTGCTGCGGTCGGATCCGGCCGCCGTGGCGGAGGCGGAGCGGCGGTACGCCGAGCGGTATCGGACACCGCGCCCGAATCCGGAGCGGGTGGTCCTCGAGATCACGGTGACCAGGCTGCTGGGCAGCCTCTGAGCTGACCGTTCGTCCCCGATGACCGGTTCGGGTCGGGCCGGGATGTCGCGCGACTCCGGTGCCCGCAGCCGGCGGAATTCTCCGTGGAGCAGAGCGGTTACGCCCTCGGTACGCCCAGGGCCGAGACCACCGATGGTCGGCCCCCGTGTTGCGCCGAGCGCCATTCCCGGTGCTGCCGCCCTCCGCTGGCCGGAGGCGCCAACCCTCGAACGGAGACTCGACCATGAACCCGATCGTCCAGAAGAGCGGCCTTTCCGTCGTCGGCCTGCTCGTCGCCGGCGGCTGCGCCCTCGGCCCGGCGGTGGCCGCGCAGGCCGCCCCGACGCAGGCCGCCCCGGCCTCGTCGAGCCAGAACGACCGGCACGCCGAACGGATCCTCGGCGTCGACTACCAGGCCCAGCCGAACTTCTACTACTGCGGCCCGGCCGCGACCCGGATCGCGTTGTCCGCTCAGGGCAAGGCGCTCTCCCAGGACGAGGTGGCCCGACTGCTCGGCACCACCGAGGCGGGTACCCCCTCGGCCCTGGACACCACGCGGGTGCTGAACGAGCTGACCGGCGGCAAGTACCGGACCACCGAGATCCGTGATTCGGTGGCTCGCCCCGACCAGGTCGAGCAGCTGCGTCGTGACGTGCTGGCAGCGGTGGACGCCGGCCGTCCGGTGGTGGCAAACATCAAGGGCACGACGGTGGACACTGACGGCAACCCGCACTCGTACGAGGGCGGCCACTACCTGACCCTCGTCGGCTACCGCGACGGTGGTGACACGATCCGGGTCGCCGACCCGGCCGACCCGGCGTTGGGCGAGTACTGGATGAGCCTGCCGAAGGTCGCCAACTGGATCGCCGAGCGCGGCTACTCCTCCTGATCCGAACGGTTCACCGGGCCGGCCTCTCCCGTGCGGGGAGGCCGGTCCGACCGTCGTTACGGGCCCGGGCGGCGAGGTGGGCGCGTCGCCGGGCTCGGGCGGCTCGGGTCGGTCGGGCCCGGTGCAGTTGTCGGCGGACCGGCGGTTGGATCTCCCTCTCGCCGGCGCCGGCCGCCCGGCGCACGATCCGGTTCGCGTCGTCGGGTTCGGAACCGGCGGCCCGGAGCAGGTCGCTGGCCGCGGTACGCAGTCCGGTGACGAGGGATTCGCCGAACGACTTGACCCCGGTCGCGGCGGCCCGCCCGGCCAACTCGGCGCACTGCTCGACCAACCGGCGGGTGCGCCGAGGGTCGTCAGTGACCTTGCACTCCACCCGCATCTCCGCCACCGCCTGGCCCAACCGGCCCATTGCGTCCGGCAGCTCCGGCGGGATCGGCTCGTCGTACTGCAACGCCGTGCTCGACCAACGGGCCATGGCGCGACTGTCCAGCAGCAACCGTTCCAGGTGACCCGCGCTGCGGGCGTAACGGTGGTACTGCTGCCGGCGGTGCCAGCGCACCGGGGCGATCGTCACCACCTCCTCGGCGCCGCTGAGCGCGTCGTGCAAACGGCCCAGGTCGTCCTCGGTGCTGCGGAGCCGCTCCAGGACGCCCATGGTCCCGGCGCCGTCGCGCTCGCGCAGTGCTCGCGCCAACTCGGCGAGTTGCTCGCAGAGGATCGCGAAGATCGGTGTCGCGGCGCGGTCCAGCACCCGCATCGGGTTGATCGGCAACAACAGCGCGACCACCACCAGGCCGACCGCCCCGCCGACGAGCGCGTCGAAGATCCGGGGGACCTCCAGGCCACGCTCCATCGGGGCCAGCGTGGCGATCAGCACGGCGGTACCGCCGGCCTGACCGACAAGCGGACCACCCTTCCCGGCCACCAGCAACGCGGCGGCGATGGCCAGCGCGACCACCACGCCGGTCTGCCACGGGCCCGAGCCGAGCAGGAACCGCAGCGTGTCCCCGATGATGATGCCCAGGGCCACGCCGCCCAACAGCTCGAAGGTCCGGCGGGCCCGCTGCCCGATGGCGGTGGCGATCGTACCGACGGCGGCGGCGGGCGCGAAGACGTGCGATCCGGGGCCGAGCAGGTTCTTGGCGAGCAGGGCGGCGATCGCCGCGGCCAGCCCGGCCTGGATGGAGATCACCAGCGTGACCTCCCACTGCCGGGCCCGGATCCGGCCGGCCTGCCCACCACGGTGCCGCACCCGCCGGACCGTCCGCTCGGCGGTCTCGTCGAACCGCGACTGATCGCGGTCGGCGGGTGGGCGGTCGTCGGCCATGGCGGCGGTTACCCCGGCGGCGGCAGGGCAATCGTGGTGGCCGGGCCCCACCGCCACCATTGGCACCACCGACACCGTCGAACGCATCGCCAACCATGGGTTTGTGCAGCCCCGTGGGGGTACCAGAGCCACACACCTCCCACCGATCCGCAACCGGTAAGGGGCCGTGACATGACCAATCCACCGACCACCGACGACCACGACGCCGTCGACGTCCTGGTCTCCGATCATCGTGAGATCGAGGCAGTCCTCGTCGAGTTGGCGACCCGGCAGGGCACCCCCGAGCACCGCAGAGGCCTCGCCGACGTGGTGATCGCCGAACTCGTCCGCCACTCGGTGGCCGAGGAGGCGTACGTGTATCCGATCGCCCGCAAGGTGCTGCCCGACGGCGACGAGATCGCCGACCGGGAGATCGCGGAACACTCCGACGCCGAGCGGACCATGAAGGAGTTGGAGTCCGCCGACCCGGCCGACCCCCGCTTCGACGAGCTGCTCGCCCAACTGACCAGCACCGTCCGACACCACGTGGCGGAAGAGGAGAAGGAACTCTTCCCCCGGCTTCGCGCGGCGGCGGCCCGGGAGGAGCTGGTCGAGATTGCCGCCCGGGTTACGGCGATCAAGAAGATCGGGCCGACGCGGCCACATCCGGGGAGCCCGGAGCACCCGCCGGCCAACAAGCTGCTCGCCCCCGGCATCGGTCTGGTCGACCGGTTGCGCGACGCGTTGAGCGGCCGGCCCACCTCGATGGACGAGCTACGCGACAAGGGCTGATCCACATACCATCCGGACCGGGCACTCCCGGGTCGCCGACGGTTCGGCGGCCCGGGAGGAGCGCGGTGTGTCAGCGGACCTGGTCGCCCTCACCGGTGCGCGCCTGGGCCTGGTCCACGCCCTTGTCGACCTGATCGCCGTACTTGCCGCCGGTGCGCTTGTCGGCCATGTCGCCGGCCTTCTCCGCACCCTGGTCGACCTGCTTGTCATGCTTGTCCGCGAAGTCCTTGGCCTTGTCCATGAAGTCACCCACTGTGTTCCTCCTCAGTCCGGTCCGTCCCCTTCGCGTTCCCTCGGCCGGACCACGCAAACGCCGCCGCTCCGGATGTGATTCGCGAACACCCACCCACGTCGCACCGGCCGACGTACGATCCGCGCGGGTGTCGGCCGACGATTCGGGTGTCGGGGCACGACCGACCGGGTACCGACCTCGTCGACATCGAGGAGGACCGACATGGCCGCAGAGGAACCCGGACCGACAGGCGGCCCCGCGCCGCGCCAGACCTGGGCGGCGTTGCCGTGGCTGGTCCGGACCGCGGTGTTGTGGAGCGCCTGTCTGGTGGTGATCGCCGCGGGGCTCTACCTGCTCGGCCGGATCGCCGTGCTGCTGGCGCCGCTGGCCATCGCGCTGGCCGTCACCGTCTTCCTCGCCGCGCTGCTCGACCCGGTCCTGCTGCTGCTGCGCCGGTTGCGCCTGCCTGCGGCGCTGGCCGCGCTCTGCACCGTACTGCTGCTGCTCGGCATCCTGGTCGGCGTCGGCGCCCTGGTGTGGAACCTGACCGCCAACCAGTTCGACCAGCTCAGCCAGGAGTTGACGCAGGGGGTCGAACGCAGCCGGGACTTCGTGACGTCCACCCTGCCGGTCAGCGAGGCACAGCTGGACCGGCTGGTCGACCAGGCCCGGGAGGGGCTTAGTGGCAGCTCTCCGGACCCGGTGGCCGGCGCCCGGACCGCCACCGAGGTGTTCGGCTCCGCGCTGCTGGCTCTGGTGCTGCTGTTCTTCCTGCTCAAGGATGGCCGGTCGATGTGGCACTGGGTGCTGTCCCGGGTGTCCGGCCCGACCCAGCCGGTGATGGCTGAGGCCGGCAGGAACGGTTGGCAGACGTTGGGGGCGTACAGCCGGGGCACCATGTTCATCGCCGCGATCGACGCGCTGGGCATCGGGCTGGCTCTCGTGGTGCTGCGGGTGCCACTCGCCCTGCCGCTGGCGTTGATCACGTTCCTCGGCGGGTTCGTGCCGATCATCGGAGCGACGGTGGCCGGAGCGGTGGCGGTGCTGGTGGCGCTGGCCGCGAACGGTCCCACCACGGCGCTGCTCACCCTCGCGGCGGTGATCGCCGTGCAGCAGATCGAGGGCAACCTGCTGGAGCCGCTGGTCATGAAACGGCAGGTCCGACTGCATCCGGCGGTGATCCTGGTGGCGGTCACCGCGGGCACGCTGATCGCGGGCATCGCTGGCGCCTTCGTCAGCGTCCCGATCACCGCCGTCCTCTGGCGCGTCATCGACACCGTCCAACAGCGTCGCTCAGCCTCGGCTCTCCTGCCCGCGGACTGATCACCGACCGAGGTGCGTGGTGAACCAGGAGCCAGCCTGATCGGCGACCTGCTCAAGGGTGCCGGGCTCCTCGAAGAGATGAGTGGCGCCGGGGATCACCCGCAGCTCGCCGACCTCCCCCAACTCGGCCAGCGCCCGCTCGTTGAGCGTGATCACCTCTTCGTCCAGCCCGCCGACCAGGAGCAACGTCGGGGTACGCACCTGTGCCAGCGCGTTTCCGGCCAGGTCCGGCCGACCACCCCGGCTGACCACGGCGGCCACCCGATCGGCGCGGGACGACGCCGCGACCAGGGCAGCGGCAGCACCAGTGCTGGCGCCGAACAGGCCGATCGGCACGTCGCCGGCGGGACGCTCGACGGCCAGCCAGTCGACGATGCCGGCCAGTCGGCTGGCCAGCAACCCGATGTCGAAGCGCAGTTCGGCTGTTCGCGCGTCCACCTCGTCCTCGGCCGGGGTGAGCAGGTCCGCCAGCACAGTGCCGAGCCCACTGTCGTTCAGCGTCCGGGCCACCGCCACGTTGCGCGGGCTGTGCCGGGAACTGCCGCTGCCGTGCGCGAACAGCACCACGCCGACCGGCCGGGTGGGCAGCGTCAGATCGGCGGGGAGTTGGGCGTCCCCGATCGGAATGGTCACGCTGCGCTGCTCGTCCATGCCCCACCTCCGCGTGCTCGCCGGTGGTCCGGGTACCCCGCCCGCCGCCGGGCACGCACGCCGCGACGGCGCCACCTCCGGGTCGTGGGCCCCCGCCGGGCGGCGTTTGCCCACTGGGGCGTCGGGTACGCGACGAGCGACCGCAGACCGTGTCGGCGCAGCCGCGCCCCGACGGATCGCGAGGATCGTCATGGCCAAGCAGCAGATCTCCCGGCAGCAGCAGCTGACCGAGCGGACCCAGCGTGAACAGGACGCCGAGCGCAACCAGGACGTCGGGGACCAGGATTTCGGGGACCAGGCCGCTTCGGCCCGGCTGCCCGACGACCCGAAGGCGGCGGCGCCCCGGGACGCGATCGGACGACCGTCAACCGGCGAGCCGGTCTGACCAGCGGCGCGGGCGGGCGGGGCGGGACGACTCCCGCCCCGCCCGTCACTGTTCGCGTTCGGGCAACCGCATCAGCGGAGACCGGCCCGGTGGCTGCTCGGGCGGCGGGCCGGACGGCTCGGCCGGCGGCACCGGCACCGTCACCGGTTCGTCGCAGGTCACCCGCAGCATCTGGTCGTGGTGGCGCAGCTCCACCACGTCGTCCGGGCCGCCGTGGCGCAGCGAGTACGTCGTCTGGTGCGGCCGGACATCCACCCGCAGCGCCAACCCCCGCCACTGGAGCGAGAACTCCAACCGGCTGAGTCGGCTGGAGAGCCGGGGGGCGAAGGACAGCTCGCCGTCGTGGTCCCGCAGACCGCCGAGCCCGCTGACCAGGGCGAGCCACGCGCCGGCCAACGACGCCATGTGTACGCCGTCGCGGGTGTTCTCATTGAGGTCGTGCAGATCCATCAGAGCGGCCTCACGCAGGTAGGTGTGCGCGAGCTCGGGATGGCCCACCTCGGCGGCGAGCACCGACTGTGTGCAGGCCGACAACGACGAGTCGCGTACGGTGCGGCGCTCGTAGTAGAGGAAGTTGCGCACCTTCTCCTCGGGGGTGAAGGCGTCCCCCCGCCAGTGCATGGCGAGGACCAGGTCGGCCTGCTTCACCACCTGCTTGCGGTACAGCTCGAAGTACGGGTAGTGCAGCAGCAGCGGGTACTTCTCCGCCGGGGTGTGCGGGAAGTCCCATTCCTGGAGTCGGGTGAAGCCCTCCACCTGCTGATGGACCTCGAGTTCCTCGTCGTACGGGACGTGCATGGAGGTGGCGGCGTCCCGCCAGCTCGCGGCCTCCTCGTCGGTGACCCCGAGGTGGAACGCCTCGTCCCGGTAGCGCATGACCACGTCGGCGGCGGCGAGCAGGTTCCGCTGCGCCATCAGGTTGGTGTAGATGTTGTCGTTCTTCACTGCGGTGTACTCGTCCGGGCCGGTGACACCGTCGATGTGGAACTGCCCGTGCCGGTCGTGGTGGCCGATCGAGCGCCACAGCCGGGCGGTCTCCACCAGCAACTCCAGCCCGATCTCCCGTTCCAACTGGGTGTCCCCGGTGACCATCACGTAGCGGCGCACAGCGTCGGCGATGTCGGCGGCGATGTGGAAGGCTGCCGTCCCGGCCGGCCAGTACCCGGATGATTCCGGGCCTCCGATCGTCCGCCAGGGGAAGGCGGCGCCCCGGAGGTTGAGCGTCTCGGCGCGTTCCCGCGCCGAGTCCAGCGTGCTGTGCCGCCACTGCAACGCGCTGCGCACCGCGCTCGGCTGGGTGTACGTGAGCACCGGCAGGACGAACATCTCGGTGTCCCAGAAGGCGTGACCGTCGTAACCGGGGCCGGTCAGTCCCTTCGCCGAGATCGGCCGCTGCTCGGCCCGCGCGCCGGCCTGCAACACGTGGAAGAGCCCGAACCGGACCGCCTGCTGCACCTCCGGGTCGCCCTCGACCAGCACGTCGGAGGCATCCCAGAACGCGTCGAGGTAGTTGCGCTGCTCCCGGTGCAGCCCGTCCCACCCGTCGAGCCGGGCACCGGCCAGCGCCGCACCGACCTGGTCGCGCAGCGCCGGCAGGGACCGGCGACTCGACCAGCTGTACGTCAGATACTTGATCACGCGCAGCTTCTCGCCGGGCTGGAGCACGCAGGCGATTGTGGTACGCACCCAGTCCTGGTATCCCTCGGACTCGATGGTGGTGTGGTCCGGGCCGTGCACCTCGTGTTCCATGGCGGCGGCGACCCGCAGACCGGAGACCTTGGTGCGGTGGATCAACTGCCCGCCGTCGGGGGTGGTCAGCTCCTCCTCGGCCTGGAGCGGCGACTCCAGCACGGCCGCGACCCGGGGGTCCTTGCTCTGCGCGGGCAGCGACTCGTTCGCCACCAACTCGGACTGCACGATCAGCCGCAGCGGGCCGCCGACGGCCTCCACCTCGTAGCTGATGGCGGCCACGGACCGCTGGGTGAACGAGACGAGACGGGTGCTGCGGACCTTGACCTCCCGGCCGGCGGGCGAGCGCCAGTGCAGCTCCCGGTGCAGCGTGCCGGCGCGCAGGTCGAGGATCCGCTCGTGGGCGATCAGCTCGCCGTAGCGCACGTCGAGCGGTTCGTCGTCGACCAGTAGCCGGATCAGTTTGCCGTTTGTGACGTTGACGACGGTCTGCCCGGACTCGGGGAAGCCGTAGCCCGCCTCCGCGTACGGCAACGGACGCAGTTCGTAGAACGAGTTGAGGTAGGTGCCGGGCAGGCCGTGCGGTTCGCCCTCGTCGAGGTTGCCCCGCAGGCCGACGTGCCCGTTGGAGAGCGCGAAGACCGACTCCGACTGGGCCAGCACGTCCATGTCCAGCCGGGTCTCCCGGACGTGCCACGGCTCTACCGGATAGGCGCGCTCCCGGATCATCCGGAGCCTCGTTGGGCGGCGAGCGGGTCGGTAGCGGTGCGGTGCGGTGCCGGTGGGTCCGCGCTGTCGAGCAGGTCGGCGAGGTCCGTCAACACGATGTCGGCGCCGTGGGCGAGCAACTCGTCGGCCTGCCCGACCCGGTCGACGCCGACCACGTAGCCGAAGCCACCGGCGCGGCCGGCAGCCACCCCGGAGAGCGCGTCCTCGAAGACGGCGGCCTGCGTCGGGTCGACGCCGAGCAGCCTGGCCCCGGCGAGGAACGTGTCGGGGTGTGGTTTGCCGCGCAGCCCCTGCGCACGGGCGACCAGCCCGTCCACGCGGGCCTCCAGCAGTGGCTCGAACCCGGCGGCGGCGACCACCTCAGCCCCGTTCGCGCTGGCGGTGACCACGGCTCGGCGGAGCCCGGCGGCGGTCGCCGCCTCCAGATACCGCACCGAGCCCGGGTAGACCTCGACGCCGGCGGTACGCAGACGTTGCAGCAGCAGGACGTTCTTGCGGTTGCCCAGGCCGTTGACGGTCTCGGCCTCCGGCGGGTCGTCCGGGCCGCCCTCGGGCAGCACGATCCCCCGGGAGGCGAGGAATGACCGGACGCCGTCGGCCCGGGGGCGGCCGTCGACGTAGCGGTTGTAGTCCGGGCCTGGATCGAACGGTTGGAACGGCTCGCCGGAGACCGTGGCGCGCTGGCGGAGAAACTCGTCGAACGTCTGCGTCCAGGCGGCGTTGTGTACGCGGGCGGTCTGCGTCAGCACACCGTCCAGATCGAAGAGACAGGCGGTCACGTGAGCAGGTAGGCCCAGCACGGTACGAATCTATCCACACTGCTGGGCCCGCAAACCCATTTCGGCAGCCCTGAGGCGTTTCAGTTCGGTCGCAGCGTCCAGATCACCGTCATCTCCGAGGTCGGCTTGCCGTCCTCGGTAGCGATCTGGACCGCGACGGGGAATTCCGGGCGCCGACCGGCGGCCAGTTCCTCGGTCACCTCGGCCGCCGGCCGGCCGAGTCGCGCGGTGGCGAGCACCGGACCCATGGCGAGTTTCCGGTAGGCGATCTCGGCCCGTACGGCCAACGGCACGGCCCGGTCGAGCAGCTGCCCGAAGGCAGCCAGCACGACCGCGCCGGAGGCCGTCTCGCCGAGGGTGAACATGGCACCGGCGTGCGGCCCGCCGATGTGGTTGTGGGTGGCCGCCGAGTCGGGCAGCCGGACGACCGCCCGCACGCCGCCCTCCGCCTCGGGCGCCACCTCGACGAACTCGATGCCGAGCGTACGAGCGAACGGCACCGCTTGCAGCATGTGGGCCGCCACCTGGCGGGAGTCGATAGTCATGGCCTGACGTTACTAACCGGTAACCAGGCCGGCAACCAGTGACGTCGCCGACGGGGGCCCGCTCAGAGGTTGGCGATGGTGCGCAGGATCTCCGCGTAGAAGTTGCCGTCGATGCTGCGGAAGAAGGCGAAATCCTGGCCCGGGTCGCCGAAGAACGGGCGCAGCGTCCAGGCCAGCTGGGTGCCGACGAAACCGAAGAGCAGGATCCAGATGTACAGCAGTGTCATGCTGGCCGGCCGCTGCGTCGGCTCCCCGCGTCGAACCGAACGGCCGTCCCACGGGCGTTGCGCCACGTAGCCGGGCGGCAGCATGCCGGGTGGGAAGGAGGCACCGGCCGGCTGCCCGGGCCACTGCGCCGGCACCTGAGCCGGAGCCGGCGCGGTGGTCACGGCACCGTTCGGAGTCGACTCGGCCACCGCGGCCCCAGCCGGCACGGCAACCGGCTCGGCGCTCTGACCAGCGACCGGCGCGGCGGCCGGCGTCGCCCCGACGGGCACCGCGGCCGGCACGGCCTGGACCGGCGCCGGCGCGCCGACCTGCTCGTCGACAGTAGCGTTGGCGGCCACCGGCGCGAGAAGGCCGTGGTCGTTGAGCACCTGCATACCGCTGGTCAGGAAGCGCAACCCGACCAGCGCCGACAGGGTCAGGATCGCCACGTTGAGCAGCTTGAAGAACCCGTAGTCGTTGGCGGTGATCAGGAAGAACAGGCTGATCGGCGCGAACGCCACAGCGAGCATCGAGGTGACCGTGATCGCCACCATCACCAGCGCCAACGACTGGCGCACCGAGAGCCGGGCACCGAAGACCAGGTTGAACAGGTAGAGCGTGGGCAGGCAGATGACCAACGTGACCAGGAACAGCAGCGGCAGCTTCAACGCCGAGGTCAACGCCATCAGCGGGCTGTGGAAGAAGCCCAGCACCCCCCCGTAGCAGGCCAACGCGATGGCGGAGCTGGTCAGCATCCGCCCGGTCAGGGCGTTGAGGTCACGCTCGGCCACGATCTGCTGCCAGATGCCCTCGCGATCCCGCAGGATGCGCTCGATGACGAGCGGGCTGGGACGGTCACCCGACACGGGTGCACCCCTCTCGGTGGTGTTTCACTGTGGACTGGTGCGCAGACGGTAGGGCACCGGACAGTGGGCCCGCCACCCCGTCCGGGCACGTCGTCAGCGCCAACCCACGTCGATCCGGTCGCCGCGCTCGTCGAAGAAGTGCAGGGCGTCCATCCGTACCGAGACGGCGAGCGGGTGGCCGGCGCTGACCGCCGGGTACGGTGCCAGCCGTACCGCCAGCTCCGCCGGGCGGCGGTGGTGCCGGCCCGGATCGGGGAGCACGCTGGTCTGGACGCCATTGGCCGGGGCCTCCTGCGCGTCCACCGGCTTGCCGGTGAGCCGCTGCATCACCGAGCCGAACCGGCGCAGGCCGCGCTGACCGACCGGCGGCGTTTCCTGGGGCGCGCCCATCTCGTCGACCACGATCGCTGTCGCGCCGATGTCGAGGAACGCCAACGACTCGTGCCCGTGATGCTCCAGGTAGCGGATCCGCCCGCGCAGCACGTCGCCGGGGCTGTCCGGTGCGACAGGGGTGAGCGCCTCGGCCCGCATGCCGACCACGATCCGCTCACCGTGGTAGTGCGCCACAGCCCGACTGCGGATGTCGTTCCAGGGCAGGTAGAGCGACTGGTCACCGAGGTTGAGCGTGACGTACCGGTCGAGATGAACGTAGACCGACGCCTCCAGCAGGTTCATCCGTGGGCTGCCCAGGAACGCCGCCACGTAGAGCGTCGCCGGTCGGCCGTACACCTGGGTCGGTGTGCCCACGTCCTGGAGCACTCCACGGCGCATGATGGCCACCCGGTCGGCCATGGTGAGCGCCTCGGCCTGGTCGTGCGTGACGTAGACAGTGGTGACGCCCAGCTCGCGGGTCAGGCCGGAGATCTCCGCGCGCAACTCGGCCCGCAGGCCGCTGTCCAGGTTGGACAGCGGCTCGTCCATCAGGAACAGGCCCGGCCGGCGGACGATCGCGCGGCCCATTGCCACCCGCTGCCGCTGCCCGCCGGAGAGCTGACCCGGCTTGCGGGCCAGCACGTCACCGATGCCCAGCGCGCTCGCCACGTCGCTGACCCGCTCGCCCCGCGGCTCGGGCTCGATCCCGGCCAGGCGCAGCGGAAACGCGATGTTGTCGCCGACTGTCATGTGCGGGTAGAGGGCAAAGTCCTGGAAGACCATGGCGATCTTGCGGTCCCGTGGTGGGAGGTCGTTCGCCAACTCCCCGTCGAGCATTACCGCTCCGGTGGTCGGTTCCTCCAACCCGGCGATCATTCGCAGCACTGTCGACTTGCCGCACCCGGACGGCCCAAGCAGCACCATGAACTCGCCGTCGTTCACATCGAGATTGATGCTGTCGACGGCCAGCGTGCCATCCCGGAAAACCTTGGTCACATCCTTGAGCGTGACGGTGCTCACCGTCTTCCCCCTCAGCGCGTCGGCCGAACCCCACAAGACTGTGACCAGGATCATGGGTTTGTGACATCGGGTAAACGTCTTATGTTCGATCGATGACGCTGCTATTACACGACAGAAGCGGCGATCAGCAGCGCGTGGACCGCTCGCCCGGCTCACCGAGGAAAACCTGCCGCACCACCCGCTCCGCCGCCCGACCGTCGTCCAACGTGCAGAACCGGGCCCGGAAATGCTCGCGGGCCTTCGCCGCCGCGTCCGAGCGCACCCCGTCGGTACGGAACAGGTCGAGCAGATCGGCGAAAGTGGAGGCCACCGCGCCCGGCGGTTCGGCGGTGAGGTCGAAGTAGACCCCCCGGGCCAGCCGGTACGCCTCCCAGTCCGGGGTGTAGAGCACGATCGGCCGGTCCAGAACGGCATAGTCGAACATGGCCGACGAATAGTCGGTGACCAGCACGTCCGCCATCAGGTAGAGATCCTCCACCCGCTGATGGCCGCTGACGTCACGGACCCGCTCCCAGTCCTTCGGCTGGCCAGGACGTCGATCACGGTCGTGGAAGTAGTGGCTGCGCATCAACAGCCGGCCCGAGTCACCCAGCGCCTGGACGAACCGGTCCGGGTCGAACGGCGGCCGGTAGCCGGGCAGGTGCTCGCGGTGCGTCGGGGCGTACAGGACGACCTGCTCGTCGGGGTCGAGGCCGAACTCCGCGCGGAGTCGGCGCACCTCGTCCGGGCCGGCGGTGACCAGGCGGTCGTTGCGCGGGTACCCCACCTCCAGCGTGGTGTACGTGGCCGGGTACGCCCGGTCCCACATCTGGGTGGAGAAGCTGTTGGCGCTGACGCTGTAGTCCCAGCGGTCCACCCGGCGCAGCAGCCCGGCGAAGTTCATCCGGCCCGCGCCGATCGGGTAGCGCTGCTGATCCAGCCCCATCACCTTGACCGGCGTGCCGTGGTGGGTCTGCACGTGTACCTGTTCCGGTCGCTTGCGGACGAAGTCCGGAAAGTTGACGTTGTTGACCAACCACCGGGCGCGGGCGAGCACCCGGTAGTACGCCGGCGTGCCGGCCACCACGTACTCCACCCCGGCCGGCACGGTGTCCACCCGGTCCCGTCGCACCACCCACACCCCGCGCACCCCCGGCGCCAACCGGCGGGCGACCTCGTAGATGGCCGCCGGGTTGCAGGAGTAACCCCGGTACCAGTACGCCGCGAAGACCGCGAGCGTCGGATCGACCGGCCGCCGCATCTCGGCCCGGTAGTACTCGCGCAGCAGCCCGTCGCGGGTCAGCCGGGCACCGCGCCGGGCGACCGGGCCGACAGTGCGCCGGGCGGTGCGGGTGTGCCGGCGGGCGGCGTCGCGGGCCCGGCTGGCGGCCCGCAACGCGCTGAAGGTGCGCCACCGACCCGAGGCGACCAGCTTGTGCTTGATCCCCTCGACCCCGTCCGGCACCGGATAGCCGCCGGGCGGCAGCCAGCGCTCGTAATCGGCGGTGATCTGCGCGAAGAACGCCTCCCGCAGCTCCGGCGCGATCCGCTGACCGTTGCCGAGCACTGTCAGGTAGTGCCAGATCATCCGTTCGAAGACCGCCGGTCGCAGGGCCTCCGTCGCCGACCCCCATGAATCCATCAGGTGGAAGACCCGGTGCCACTGCGGGAAGACCTCGAAGTGCCTGTCACCCCGGGTCCGGGTGATCGCGCCGGCACGGCGTTGGCGGTAGTTGACGCAGACCCGATCCAGCACGCCGATCCGGTGCGCGGCCATCAGCACCGGGTAGCTGAACGAGACGTCCTCGTACCAGCCGGGCGCGAAGCGCAGCCCCAGGTCGGCGAGGAACTCCCGACGGACCAGCCGGTTCCACGCGGTGTGCAGCAGGTGCATCGCCTGCGGCCGGTCCCGCAACCGGAAGGTGTCCGGGCCCGGCGACTCCGGAAACACCTCGGCCATCGCGCTGCGGGTGGCGGTGTCGTTCCAGTGGGTGCGGACATGGTCGACCAGCAGGACGTCCGGACGGGTGACCCGCAAGCGCTCGGCGACCTCGGTCAGGCACTCCGGAGCCAGCCAGTCGTCGCCGTCGAGGAACCACACGTACTCGCCGACGGCCCGGTCCAGCCCGATGTTGCGGGCCGGACCGAGGCCGACGTTCTCCGGCAGCCGGACCGACTGGACCCGCCGGTCGCGGGCCGCGTACTCGTCGATGATGTCGCCGCTGGCGTCCGGCGAGCAGTCGTCGACGGCGATCACCTCGATGTCGGTCTCCGGCTGACCGAGGATGGAGTCCAGGCACTCCCGCAGGTATCCCTGCACCCGGAAGGCCGGCACCACGAAGCTGATCAGGGTCATCCGGCCGCCCTCCGTCAGCGCGGCGCGGCACCTCCAGCGCCCGCCGGCGCCACCGACGCCCGCGCGCTACGGGCCGGTCGCACGAACCAGGCCAGGACGACGCTCACCACGAAAACCACGAGAAGGTACGCACCGAGTGTAGCCAGTCCGATACCCGCAATTCCGGCGATCGCTGCGAGGGCCAGCAGCACCGAGCGCCCCTCCCAGCCCAGCGTCGCCGCGTGCAGCGGCGGTGCCGTCTGCCGCTTCTCCAGCCGGGCGGTCAGGTCGTAGTGGTGCACGGTGAGCACGAAGACGTACCCGAAGATCAGCCAGCCGGGCACCGCACCGACCACCCCGACCGCGATGGCGAACAGGTACTCGGCGGCCCGCAAAGCGGCGGGCACCAGCCAGTCCAGCGGACCGTTGTGCGCCGCCCCGGCGCCCAGGCCACCGACCAGCAGCACCAGCAGCGCCACCGGCACCGCCCAGCGCAGCCCGTCGGGCGCGTCACTCAGCAGCGCCCCGACCAGCAGCGCCGCCGGGCCGAGCGCGGAGATCACCGCCAGGGTCAGCGGCCCCATCGGACGGACCACCGGCAACCAGCGGGCCAACGGCCCGTCGTCGCGGTGCAGTGTGGCATCGACGGTGTCCAGCACCGGCACCCACATCCAGCGGGCCCGCAGCGTCCGCAGCGCCCCGGTGTACGCGAACGCCAGCACCCCCCAGACCAGCACGGCGATCAGGCTGACCAGCGGGTTGAACAGCGCCACTGTCAGCGCGATCAGCGCCCACCGCTCACCGATCGGGAAGACCACTGTCCGCTTCAGCCAGTACGACACCGAGCCGGTGTCCGCCTGCACCCTGGTCGACGCCGCGTTGAGCCGGTCACCGATCCCGCCGCTGGCGTTCGTCGCCGTACGCGGGCGGCGGGCCGCCTCGTCGTGCAGCACCCCGTACCAGGTGTCGGTCATGTGCCGGACGGTCTGCAACGTCATCGCGGCGATCGCCAGCGCCCACCCGTTGCCCAGCCCGGCGTGGCTCACCCCGAAGCCCAGCCCGGCGTAGACCAGATACTCCTTGGCCCGGTCCGCCATCGTGTCCAGCCAGCCACCCCAGGCGCTGAAGTGCCGGGTGTAGCGGGCCAACTGGCCATCCACGCAGTCCAGCACGAAGCCCAGGTAGAGCAACACCGCGCCACCGACCAGCGCGGGCCGCCCACCGACCCCGAACAGCACCGCCGCGCCCAGCGCGAAGAGAACCGAGATCACCGTCACCCCGGTCGGGGTGAGCCGGAGCCGGGCCGAGAGCCGGACCACGTACGGCGACCAGGTGCTGACGAAGTAGGTGGAGAAGAAGTCGTCCTTCTCCTTCACCGACAACCGCAGCTCGGCCCGGTCCTCGTCGACAGCTGTCACCGCCGCCTCGGCAGCGGTCAGCCCGGCCTGGTCCTCGACCCGGTGGGCGACGAGCAGGCGTACCCGCTGGGCGAAGACCAGGGTGCCGAGCGCCGTGAGACCCGCGAAGAGCCGGTCCACGGCGGCCCCGGGGCCACCGGCAGCGACCGAACCCCCGGGCCCGGCCCCGCCGGTCGCCGGCAGCGGCGCCACGTCGCCGGCCGGGCCGATCGGGGCGGCGACGGGGAGCATCCCCGACGCGGCGGCCCGGGCGGCGGCCGCGAGGGTCGGCAGATCGTCCACGCCGACCCGCAGCGCGCCGCCGAACACGCCGGTGGCGGTGCCGTCGAGGGAGTCCAGCGCGCCTGCGTCGACCACCTGACCGCGCTCCTCCCGCACTGCCGTCCGACCGGGGACCGGCGGGTCACCGAGCACGAGCGCCACAGTGGGCCCCACCGGGCTGGTGGCCAGGTGCCGCAGTACGGCGGTGTGCGCGACCAGGTCCGTGCCGGTGATCAGCACCGGCGCGGTCGCTGTGGTGACCAGGTCGGTCAACTCGTCGAGGGTGGCGGCGAAGCGCACCTCGTCCGCCCCGGCCAGGCGCAACTGGGCGGCCAGCCGGTCGGCCAGCGGCTCACCGGTCGCGGTGGTCAGGCCCGCCGCGGGCGTCCCGGCGGCGAGCACGATCGCGAGCGTCACCGCGGGACCGCGGCGTGGTACGCGTCGAGCGCCTCGGCGATGGTGCCGTCGAGCGTCAACCGGCCCGCGTCGAGGTACAACCCCCGACGACAGAACCGGGTCAGGTCCTTTTCGTTGTGTGACACCAGCACGAGCGTGCGCCCCTCCCCGAGCAGACGATCAATCGTCGCGTAACACTTCTTGCGGAACTCCGCGTCCCCGACCGCTGTCACCTCGTCCATCAGCAGGATCGGGTGCGGCAGGTGCGAGATGATCGCGAAGCCCAGCCGTACCTTCATCCCCGACGAGTAGTGCCGCACCGACGTGTCGATGGCCCGTTCCACCTGCTCACCGGCGAACTCGACGATCTCGTCGAAGTGCCGCTTCAGGTAGCCCGTCGACAGTCCGTGCAGCCCACCGACCAGGTGCAGGTTCTCCCGCCCGGTCAGGTCGTTGGAGAAACCGGCGGACAACTCCAGCAACGGCGCCACGGCGCCGTGCACCCGGATGCCGCCCTCATCCGGAATGAGCACACCGGCGATCAGCCGCAGCAGGGTGCTCTTGCCGGTGCCGTTGCGCCCGATCACCCCGACGGTCTCGCCGGGCTGCACAGTGAACGACACGTCCCGCAACGGCCAGAACTGGCCGGGCAACGCGCCACGGCCGCCCCGGTGGATGAACAACTCCCGCAGCCGAAGCTGGCGGCGACGGTTACGGACGAACCGGATGCCCAGGCCGTCCGCCTCGATGATCGGAGCGGCCACGTCAGAGCTCCTTGAGCACGGCTGGCTCCAACCGGCGGAACGACCACCAGCCGGCGGCCAGCACCAGCACACTGCCGACGACCGTGGTGGCGAGCAGCCGGGCGTCCGGGAACTCGTCCGGGTACCAGATCGCGTGGTGCAGCTGGAAGATCCCTACCAGCGGGTTCAGCTCGTACACCACCTTCAACCAGCCCGGCAGCCCCGACTCCCGGACCAGGCTGAGCGGGTAGATGATCGGCGTGGCGTAGAAGAGCACCCGGATGATCAACCGCATCAGGCGTTCCACGTCGCGCATCAGCACGTTCCACGCGGAGAGCAGCAGGGCGAGCCCGGTCAACAGGACGGCCTGGACGGCCACCGCCAGCGGCAGGGAGAGCAGCGACCAGCCTGGGTGGATCCGACCGTGCACCGCGTAGATCACCGCGATGGCGATCAGGATCGGCAGGCCGGCCGCGTACTCGGCGAACCGGCCGGTGACCCGGCCGATCGGAAAGACCTGACGCGGCACGTTCATAGTGGTGATCAGCCGGGACTGGCCGGTCAGCGCGTTCGTCGCCTCACTCAGCGCCGAACTGGTCCACATCCAGGCGAAGATGCCGGTGATCAGGAACAACGGGTACGACCCGGCGGCCTCACCGAGGTGCCGACCGGTGTCCCGGGAGTAGAGCACCCCGAAGACGAACCAGTAGATGGCGCCCATGCCGAGCGGCTCGATCAACGACCAGAAGTAGCCCAGCACCGACTGCTGGTACTTGACCGCCAGATCCCGCCTGACCAGGATGCGCAGCGAGTTGCGGTGCGACCACAACGCCGCGACGCCAGAGGTCACCGCAGCCTCCCGCCTCCCGAAACGGACGACAGGTTAGCAGTCGGTGAACGATTGCCCCGAATCGACCGGACTCAGCACTCGATCACGTTGACGGCCAAACCGCCACGCGCCGTCTCCTTGTACTTGACCTTCATGTCGGCGCCCGTCTCCCGCATGGTCTTGATGACCTTGTCCAGCGACACCTTGTGCACCCCGTCGCCGCGCAGCGCCAGCCGGGCGGCCGTGATCGCCTTGATGCTAGCCACCGCGTTCCGCTCGATGCAGGGGATCTGCACCAGGCCACCCACCGGGTCACAGGTCAACCCGAGGTTGTGCTCCATCCCGATCTCGGCAGCGTTCTCCACCTGCTCCGGGGTGCCACCGAGCGCCTCCGCCAGCCCTGCCGCCGCCATCGAGCACGCCGAACCGACCTCACCCTGGCAGCCCACCTCGGCGCCCGAGATCGAGGCGTTCTCCTTGAACAGCACACCTATCGCTCCCGCCGTCAGCAGGAACCGCACCACACCCTCGTCATCGGCGCCCGGAACGAACCGGGTGTAGTAGTGCAGCACCGCCGGAATGATCCCGGCCGCGCCGTTTGTCGGCGCGGTGACCACCCGGCCGCCAGCGGCGTTCTCCTCGTTGACAGCGAGCGCGAACAGCGTCACCCAGTCCATCACGTGCAGCGGGTCGACCGACCCGGCCTCCGCCTCCAGACCGCGCCGCAGCTCGGCCGCGCGCCGCCGAACCTTCAACCCCCCAGGGAGTACGCCGTCCCGCTCGCAGCCGCGCTGCACGCACTCCTGCATCACCCGCCAGATCTCCAGCAGACCGGCCCGGATGTCCGCCTCGCTGCGCCAGGAACGCTCGTTGGCCAACATCACCTCGCTGATCGACAGCCCGGTGCGGGTGGTGACGTCGAGCAGCTGCGCCCCGGTCAGGAAGGGGTACCGCACCGCTGTGCTGTCCGGCTTGATCCGGTCCGCCCCGGCCGCCGCCTCGTCCACCACGAACCCGCCACCGACGGAGTAGTAGGTGCGGCTGCGCAGCTCGGCGCCGTCCCCGTCGTACGCCACGAAGGTCATCCCGTTCGGGTGGTACGGCAACGACCGGCGGCGGTGCAGCGTCAGGTCCCGATCCGGGTCAAAGTCGATCTCGTGCGCGTCGAGGATGTTGATCCGCCGCTCGGCCCGGATCCGCTCGACCCGAGGACCGACGGTGTCAGTGTCGACCGTCTCCGGCGACTCGCCGGCCAACCCGAGCAGCACCGCCGGACCGCTGCCGTGGCCGTGCCCGGTGGCCCCCAGCGAGCCGAACAGCTCGGCCTGCACCCGCGCCGTGTCCGTGAGCAGCCCGTCGGCCTTCAGCCCGCCGACGAACGTACGCGCGGCCCGCATCGGCCCCACCGTGTGCGAGCTGGACGGCCCGATACCGACGCTGAAGAGGTCGAAAACACTGATCATGGCTGCGCTTCCTCGCCGTCGTCCCGGCGTACGGGACCCGGCCGGGTCGTGACCGCCGGTCTGGCGGCCCCGCTCGTGACCGTCCGGGGTATGGGGTGCCGGCCCTCCGGGGTGTGGAAGGCCGATCAGCCAGCCTACCCGCCCAGCTCACCGCCCACCCGGGCCGGGACGTGAACACCCGACCACCGTCTCCCACCCGCGCGGCCGGGCGGTTCGGGGAGGCGTCAGCGGGGGGCTGCCCGGGTAAAGCACCTACGGGTCCACGGGTTGCCGATCCTCCTCGGGACCGAGGGCGAGGTGGCCATCCCTTTCTACCGTGGATTGCAGACGCGGCGCACCGCCGCAGAGTGGGAGTACGACGATGAGTCGCAAACTGGTCCGGCCCCGCGAGGGGCGCATGATCGCCGGTGTCTGCGCCGGCCTCGGACGGCGGTTCGGCATGTCGGCCGGAATGGTCCGGCTGCTGTTCCTGCTGTCGCTGCTGCTGCCCGGCACGCAGGTGATCGTCTACCTGATCCTGTGGGTGCTGGTGCCGAACGAGGACCGCTACCTCGCCTCCACCGGCCACTGACCCGCCCCGCGCACCTGACCTAATCGCAGAGGACCGAGGGGCAAGACGGAAGCGCCCGCTCCGACGAGAGTCGGAGCGGGCGCTTCGGCGTACGAGGGGCAGGTCAGGGAGCCACGTAGGTGACAGTGATCTGCTGGTAGCCGAGTGAGCGGAGCAGCCCCTCCAGCATCTTGCGCGTGTTCTCCTCGGCTCGGGCGGAGAGACCGCTGTCCCGGGCGGCGGCGGTGATCCGGTCCTCGGCGAGCTTGTAGACCTGCTGCTGCCGGTTGGGGTCGTTGCCGACCAGGTCACCGAGTCGGTTGAGCAGCCCGCGCTGCTCGGCGAAGACGTAGCTCTTCTCCATGTCGAGGTTGGTCTCGCCGAGCTGCGGCGCGGGCAGCTTGATCTCGACCGACTTGCCGTCGGCGGACTGGACGATGGCGCCCTCAGCGATCTTGGTGAAGTCGACGTACGCCTCGACGCTGCCGGCCCCGACGAACAGGGTGCGCTCGTTGAGCAGGAAGTCTGGAACGTTACGCCGGTCGTTCTGCGTGTCGACCACGACCTGGAAGTTGCCTTCCGCGGCCACGTAGCGGCTGAGGTCCTGGATCGACTTCAGCAGCGGTGGCTGACTGCGGTCGGTCTGCTCCTTGGCGAACGGGTTGCGGAACTCCGGCAGGATGCCGGTCGCCTGGATGCCGAGCAGCACGACCACGGCCAGCGCGGCGGCGCCGAGCAGCAGGAGCAGACCGCGGGCCGCCCCACCGCCACCGCCACCACCGGGGCCATCGCCACCGCTCGTCGGGCCACCCGGCCCACCGGGACCAGTGGGACCAGCGGGACCACCAGGCCCGCCGGGGTCACCCGGCGTATCAGTGCTCCACTCGGGTGTCGCGCTCGACCGCGCCTTGAGATCGTCACCGGTCGGGTAACCGGGGAACTCTCTCGTGGGCTCGTTGCTGCCAGCGTCGCGGGCCATCACCCTCACCGTCCTCGTCAGACACGTCGTCTGTCAATGACGGTACGGCCCCGATACGACAGTCGCGCGGCGAGCGCCAGGAAGCGACAAACGGGCAGGTCAGGCGAACGCGGAGAGCCCGGTGAGCCGCTGCCCGATGACCAGTTGGTGGATTTCGGAGGTGCCCTCGTAGGTCAGCACGCTCTCCAGGTTGTTGGCGTGCCGCATCACCGGGTACTCACCGGAGACACCGTTGGCGCCGAGGATGGTGCGGCACTGCCGGGCGATGGCCAGCGCCTCCCGCACGTTGTTCAGCTTGCCCACGCTGACCTGCTCGGGCCGCAGCCGCTTGGCGTCGGCGAGCCGGCCCAGGTGCAGCGCGAGCAGTTGCCCCTTCACCAACTCGACGGCCATGTCGGCGAGCTTCGCCTGGGTGAGCTGAAAGCCGGCCAGTGGGCGACCGAACTGGGTGCGGGTGGTCGCGTACGCCAGGGTGGTCTCCAGGCAGTCGCGGGCCGCGCCGATCGCGCCCCAGACGATGCCGTAGCGGGCCTCGGTGAGGCAGCTCAGCGGCGCCTTGAGCCCTACCGCCTCGGGCAGTTGGGCGTCGGCCGGGAGCCGGACGTCGTCGAGCACGATCTCGCCGGTCACCGACGCGCGCAGCGACATCTTGCGGCGGATCTCCCGGGCCGTGACGCCGGGCGTGTCCATGGGTACCGCGAAACCCCGTACACCCTCGTCGGTGCGGGCCCAGATCACCGCGACATCCGCGATCGGGGCGTTGGTGATCCACATCTTCCCGCCGGTGAGCACCCAGTCGTCGCCGTCGCGGCGGGCCCGGGTGGCCATCGAGGCGGGGTCGGAGCCGTGGTCCGGCTCGGTCAGGCCGAAGCAGCCGATGGCCTCACCGGTGGCCATCGACGGCAGCCAGCGTTGCTTCTGCTCCTCGCTGCCGTAGCGCCAGATGGCGTACATGGCGAGCGATCCCTGCACGGAGACCAGGGAGCGGAGGCCGGAGTCGCCGGCTTCCAACTCCTGGCAGGCCAGCCCGTAGGCGACCGCGGAGGCGCCGGCGCAGCCGTAGCCGGTCAGGTGCATGCCGAGCAGGCCGAGCTTGCCGAACTCGCGGGCCAGCTCCCGGGCGGGCACCCGGCCGTCCTCGTACCAGTCGGCGACGTGGGGTCGCACCCGGTCGTCGACGAGGTGGCGGACGACGTCGCGGATCTGCCGCTCCTCCTCGCTGAGCGACGGGTCCAGGTCGAGCAGGTCCAGCGCAGCGGTCATGAACGCCACCCTAACGAAGGTTCAGCGTTCGAAAGAAGGGCTCGTCACTCGATCGGCTCGGAGAGCACCAGCACTCGCGCGTGGATCTGGTTGCGCTGCTGGAGGGCGGCGCGCAGCGCCCGGTGCAGCCCGTCCTCCAGGTAGAGCCCGCCATTCCACTGCACGACATGCGGGAACAGGTCACCGTAGAAGGTGGAATCCTCGGCGAGGAGCTTGTCCAGCGCCAGCTCGCGCTTGGTGGTGATCATCTGATCCAGGCGCAGTGGCCGCGGCGGGATCTCCGCCCACTGCTTGAGCGTCAGATTGTGCTCCGGATAGGGACGCCCGTCCCGGACCGCTCTGAAGATCACGACGGCACGCTCCCCTCCCCGTGGCCGGGCCGACCGACGGCGCCGAGCCGGGCCGCGGCGGGCACCGCGCGGCGCGGCACCGATTGACCGTGCCAGCCTAGCCGCCCAGCGCACGCTACGTTCTGCTCCCTGATGTCAGTTTCGCTACCGCTCGTCCGATCCTCAACCGGACGAACGGGACGTCCGCCTCAGTTCCACCGGCCGCGCCGCACGACTTCGTCCATCGGGCGACGCCCACGGCGCAACGATGGTGACCGATGGTCAGCTGCGCGGTAACCGATTGTGACGGCACCGATGGGTTGATACTCCGCCGGCACGCCGAACGCGTCCCGGTAGGCGGCGAGCCGCAGCGATGGAATGCCGAAGAAGCACGCCCCCAGCCCCTCGTCCACCGCGGTGAGCAGCATCAGCAACGCCGCGAAGCCGGCGTCCACGTGCCAGTACGGCACCGGCCACCGCTCCGTGGACTGATCAGTCCAACCCTTGTCCGGCTCCGCGTACCGCCGCAGGTAGGCCGACTCGTTGGCGTGCGGCACCACGATCAGGGGTGCCCGGCGCATGCCCGCGAGCCAGCGCTCCCGCCCACCGCCATCGGGGGTGGTGGCGGCCCAGAACCGTTCCCGATCGGCCGGCTCCTCCAACACCAGGAAACCCCAGCCCTGGGCGAAGCCGGCCGACGGCGCGCGAACCGCGTGGTCGAGCAGCCGGTCCACCACGTCGGGCGGGACCGGACGGTCCGGGTCGTAGTTGCGCACCATCCGCCGACGGCGGACGACCTCGGCGAACTCCATCAGGCACCGGGGCGGATGCCCCAGGCACCTCGCCAGGTCGTGCCGGGCTTGAGCGTGAGCAGATCCTTGCCCGACCGGAACGCGTCCGGTGGGCAGGTCATCGGCTCGACCGCCACCGAGCGACGGTGCCGCTCGCCGGTGAGGGCGTCCCCGGTGAACACCTGCCACCAACCGAACTCGGCATCCGCCCAGATGCTCACCCCGGCCGAACCGTCCGGCGCGGCGAGGCTCACCGACGAACCGCCGTCGGCGTCCCGGATCACCTCGCCGAAGCAGGAGTCCAGCACGGCCGAGCCGATCCGGCGAGGGCTGGTCCAGTCGTACTCGGTGCCGGCCACCGGCGTCACCCCCACCGGCAGCAGCCGACCGTCCACCAGCACCCGGCTCCGGGTGGGCAGCCGCAACACCAGGTCGTCGACCGCGACGCCCGGCAGTTGCAGGTACGGGTGCACGGAGAAGCCGAACGGGGCCAGCTCCCCGCCGATGTTTGTCACCTCGTGCTCGGCACGCAGCCCGTCCGCGTCGACGCTCCACCGGCTGCGCAGCCGCAGCGGCCACTGGTAGCCGGGCTGCGGCGGCAGGTCGTAGCCGACAGTCACGGCGTCGGCCGACTGCTCCAGCAGCTGCCACGGCACCCAGTTGACCAGCCCGTGGATGGCCACGTGCCGCTCCGGCTCGGTCAGCGAAAGCTGGTGCGTCCGCCCGTCGAACGAGTAGCGACCATCGCGGATCCGGTTCGGCCAGGGCGCCAGCACCTGCCCGGTGCAACCGGGGCAGACCTCATCGGTCTGGTACCCGTCGAGCAGGTCGACACCGTCGTGCCGGTACGTCCGGAGCCCACCGCCGACCTCCACGATGACGGCCTCGTGGCCGGCGGCGGAGATGGTCCACTGGGCGCCGGAGAACGGGCGCGGATCGGGGCTTTCCATGCCGGCGACCCTAACCGGTCAGGTCCGGTCGTCGCTCGACGCCGTCGCCGCCCGATAGCGCAGCAGCGCCGGGAAGGCGACAGCGAGCACCACCACGAGCACCGCGGAGGCGAGCCCACCGGCCACCCAGGCCACCCCGCCACCGAACCCGGCGGCCATGGTGCCGGCACGCAGGTCGCCCAGGCGTGGACCACCCGCCACCACGACAGTGTTGACGCCCTGGAGTCGGCCGCGCATCCGGTCCGGTGCGTAGACCAGCAGCATCGACTGACGCAGCACCGCGCTGATCAGGTCGGCGGCGCCGGCCACGGCGAGCAGCACGACCATCAGCCAGAGCTGGTGGGCCAACCCCGCCGCGGCGATCGCGAGACCCCAGCCGACCACGGCGAGCACCAGGCCGAGCCCTTGGCGGCGGAGCCGGCCGATCCAACCGGAGGTCAACCCACCGATCATCGAGCCGATCGCGATGGCGCTGTAGAGCAGACCGACAGCGCCACCGCCACCGAACCGCTCGTGCGCGATCTCCGGGAAGAGGGCCCGGGGCATGGCGAGGATCATCGCGATCAGGTCCACCCCGAAGGACAGCAGCAGGACCGGGGTGGTGGCCAGGTAGCGGAACCCGTCGACGACGCTGGCCAGACCCGCACGCCGGGCCTGGCCGTCGGCGGTGGGCTCGGGCGGGAGCGAGGGCAGCCGCAGCGCGGCCCAGAGCATCGCTGTGAACAGCACCGCGTCCAACCCGTAGGCGATCGGCAGGACCACAGTGGTGTCCGGCGAGGCGGCGAGGATCAGGCCGGCGGCGAGCGGGCCGGCGACCGAGGCGGCGGTGAAGGTCGTGTAGTTCAGGGTGGTGGCGGACGCCACCAGGTCTTCCGGCACCAGCCGGGGCAGCATGGCGCTGCGGGCCGGCGAGCTGATCGCGAACGCCACCGACTGCAACGCCATCAACGCCAGCAGCAGCACCGGGCTGCGCACGTCCAGCACCGCCTGGAGCAACAGCCCGAGAGTGGATGCCCAGAGCAACAATGAGCCGCCGAGCAACACCGCACGTCGGTCGCGGGCGTCGGCGATCGCGCCGCCCCAGAGCCCGAAGACCAGCAACGGTACGAAGGCGGCCACTCCCAGCAGGCCCACCCAGAACGAGTCCCGGGTCAGGGCGTACATCTCCACCGGCACCGCGACGGCGGTGAACTGGAAGCCGAACATCGCCACGGTGTTGCCGAGCCAGAGCCGTCGGTACGCCGGAACCCGCAGCGGACGTACGTCGATCGCCCAGCGGCGCGCCGCGCGCGGCCGGGTCTCCCGCACACCGGTCACGGCGCCAACCGCTCGACGGCCCAGCCACCCTCGTCGAGGCGACGGAAGCGGAGCCGGTCGTGCAACCGACCGGCGCGGCCCTGCCAGAACTCCACCGACTCGGGTTGGACCCGCAGCCCGCCCCAGTGCGACGGGGTCGGGATCTCGGCCTGGTCGGCGAACCGCTCGGCCACCTCCTGGTACCGCTGCTCCAGCGCCGCCCGACCCGACACCACCTGGGACTGCGGGCTGGCCCAGGCACCCAGTTGGGAGCCGCGCGGCCGGCTGGCGAAGTACGCCTCGCTCGTCGCGCGGTCGACGTGCGCGACCCGCCCGGCGACCACCACCTGACGCTGCATGGGAAACCACGGAAAGACCAGGCTGGCGTACGGGTTGGCGGTCGCCTCGACGCCCTTGCGCGACAGGTGGTTGGTGAAGAAGACGAAGCCCTCCGGGTCGTACCCCTTCAGCAGCACCGTCCGCCCGCTCGGCCGGCCGGCCGAGTCGGCGGTGCCCACCACCATGGCGTTCGGTTCGGGTAGCCCGAAGGCCACCGCGTCGGCGAACCACCTGTCGAACTGGGTGTGCCAGTCGGCGGCCAGGTCAGCCTCGGTCAGGCCCAGGTCCGCGGCGTACTCGTTACGCATCGCGGCCGGGGCGGGTGTGTCACCCGTCACGTCCCCACTCCTTTTCGCAGGCCCCGCCAGCACCCTCCCGCGCTGACCAGCCCGCCCCGCCCAGTCTCACTGAGCCGGGCGGAGAATGCGCGTCCGGGGATGTCGCGTGCAGCACAGTCGCAGCGGGTCGCGTATCCCTTACTCAGCAGGCAGTATGTTCCGAACACATCCCTGAGGGTCGCCTAAGGCGCTCGGCCGATCGGGCCGGATGAGCGATCCGGCGCACCGACCAGATCCAGGAGAGCGACATGGCTGATTTCAAACCCGGGCTGGAGGGCGTCGTCGCCTTCGAGACCGAGATCGCCGAACCTGACCGTGAGGGCGGTGCGCTGCGCTATCGCGGAGTCGACATCGAGGATCTGATCGGCCAGGTGTCGTTCGGCAACGTGTGGGCACTGCTGGTCGACGGCCGGTTCGGGCCGGGCCTGCCGCCGGCGGAGCCGTTCCCGGTGCCGGTGCACTCCGGTGACATCCGCGTCGACGTGCAGTCCGCGGTCGCCATGCTGGCCCCGTACTGGGGTCTCAACCAACTGCTGGACATCTCCGACGAGCAGGCCCGTGAGGATCTCGCCCGGGTCTCGGTGACCGCGCTCTCCTTCGTCGCACAGTCCGCCCGCGGCCTCGGCCTGCCGGCGGTGCCGCAGAAGGAGATCGACAAGGCGCAGACCATCGTCGAGCGCTTCATGAAGCGCTGGCGTGGCGAGCCCGACCCGCGGCACGTCAAGGCCGTCGACGCGTACTTCATCTCGGCCGCCGAGCACGGCCTGAACGCCTCCACCTTCACCGCTCGCATCGTCGCCTCCACCGGGGCCGACGCGGCTGCCTGCATCTCGTCGGGCATCGGCGCCCTCTCCGGCCCGCTGCACGGCGGCGCCCCATCCCGGGTGCTGAGCATGCTGGAGGCGGTGGAGCGCAGCGGCGACGCGGAGGGCTACGTCAAGGGCGTCCTCGACCGCGGCGAGCGGTTGATGGGCTTCGGCCACCGCGTCTACCGTGCCGAGGACCCGCGCGCCCGAGTGCTCCGGCGTACGGCCAAGGAGCTGGGCGCGCCGCGCTTCGAGATCGCCGAGGCGCTGGAGAAGGCCGCCCTCGCCGAGCTTCAGGCCCGCCGCCCGGACCGGGTGCTGGCCACCAACGTCGAGTTCTGGTCGGCAGTGGTGCTGGACTTCGCCGAGGTGCCGGCGCACATGTTCACCTCGATGTTCACCTGCGCACGGATGGGCGGCTGGAGCGCGCACATCCTGGAGCAGAAGCGTCTCCAGCGGCTGGTCCGCCCGTCCGCCCTCTACATGGGCCCGGAGACCCGCAAGCCGTCCGACGTCGAGGGCTGGGCGGCCATCCCGCACGGCGTCTGAGCTGCTAGGAAAGGGCCCCTCCCCGACGTCAGGCGTCGAGGAGGGGCCCTTCTCGTTGGTTACCGGGGCCGACTGTGGCGAAGGACTCAGACCGACCGCCGGGACCCCGCCCATCGCCGCCCGACCCGGGTGCGAGGATGAGGGCCGGCAGTGTCGCCGGGCCCGCCCTCGCCCTTGCGGAAGGATCTTCAAGACCGTGGCTGACGCACCGATCATCCGGATTCCCGATGAGATCAAGCCCGCCGACGGACGCTTCGGCTGCGGCCCGTCCAAGGTCCGCCCGGCGGCGGTGTCCGCTCTCGCCGAGGTCGCGACCACCTACCTCGGCACCTCGCACCGGCAGAAGACGGTCCGTGACCAGGTGGCCCGGCTGCGTTCCGGCATCGCCGAGTTCTTCTCGCTGCCCGAGGGCTACGAGGTGGTGATCGGCAACGGTGGCACCACCGCGTTCTGGGAGGTCGCCACCTTCGGCCTGATTCGCGACCGGGCCCAGTTCGCCAGCTTCGGCGAGTTCGGCGCCAAGTTCGCGAAGTCGGTCAAGGACGCCCCGTTCCTGGGTGAGCCGACCGTCCGCAAGTCCGACGCGGGCAGCGCGCCGGCCCTGGTCGCCGAGTCCGGCGTGGACGCGTACGCGACGCCGCAGAACGAGACCTCGACCGGTGTGGCCGTCCCGATCAGCCGAGTGGCCGGTGCCGACGAGGGCGCGCTGCTGCTTGTCGACGCGACCTCCGGCGCGGGTGGCCTGGAGGTCAACGTCGGTGAGACCGACGTCTACTACTTCGCCCCGCAGAAGTGCTTCGGCTCCGACGGCGGTCTCTGGCTGGCCCTGATGTCCCCGGCCGCACTGGACCGGGCCGCCGAGATCAAGGCGTCCGGGCGCTACATCCCCGCCTTCCTCGATCTGGTCACCGCGATCGACAACTCGCGGCTGGAGCAGACCTACAACACCCCGGCGTTGGCCACCATCTTCCTGGCCGCCGAGCAGACCGACTGGATGAACGCGCAGGGCGGCCTGTCCTGGGCGGCGAAGCGCACCGCCGAGAGCGCCGCCGCTGTCTACGGCTGGGCCGAGCGGTCCAGCGTGGCCACCCCGTTCGTCACCGACCCGGCGCTGCGCTCCAACGTGGTCGCCACCATCGACTTCGCCGACGGGGTGGACGCCACAGCGATCGCCAAGGCGCTGCGTGCCAACGGCATCGTGGACACTGAGCCCTACCGCAAGCTTGGTCGCAACCAGCTGCGGGTGGCGCTGTTCCCGGCCGTCGAGCCGGCCGATGTCGAGGCGCTGACGGCGTCCATCGACTACGTGGTCGAGCGACTCTGACGTTCGTCACGGTCGGTGTCCGTTGGGGCCTCCACGGACACCGACCGTGATCATCGCCGCAGCTCAGTCACGACATGCGGGGTGTCGCTTCCCCCACCCCGAGGCAGATGCGCGTACGGTGGTCCGAGACGCCTGGGTGGCCGACTCGTGGCGTGCGGTCAGCGAAGCGGGACGGAGGCAACGCTATGCGCCCAGTACGCTTCGTCGCCCTCTCCGAGGACGGCCAGGCCCTGGTGCTCGCCGACGAGGTGGGGCGACTTCTCGCCCTGCCGATCGACGAACGCATCGCCGGCGTGATGCACCCCGAGCCGGGTGCCCCGCCGCTCGCGGTGGCACCGACCACCGTCGATCCGATTCCCTCACTGTCTCCTCGCGACATTCAGGCCCGCATCCGCTCGGGTGAGTCCGCCGAGGATGTCGCCCGCATCGCCGGGGTGCCGGTCGACCGGGTGCTGCGCTATGCCGGGCCGGTGCTCCAGGAGCGGGCGATGCTCGCCCAGCACGCCCGTCGCACCCGCCTCAAGGGCGCGGAGAAGCCCACCCCCCTCGCCGAGGTGGTAAACGGTCGGCTGAGCCAGCACGGAATCGACACCGAGAAGATCTCCTGGGACGCCTACCGGCGCGACGACGGCACCTGGCGGATCATCGCCACCTGGCCGTCCGGAAAGGCCACCGCGCAGGCCATCTGGGACATGGACAAGGCCCGGCAGGTGGTCACGCCGCACGACGACATGGCGCAGTACCTGTGCGCCGAGCGGCCCACGCCGATCCTCGGTCAGGAGCCGGCACCGGAACGGACCGGGCACGCCCTGCCCGGTCCGTCGCGTGGTGAGCCGAGTCGTGGTGGGCACGGGTTGCCTGCCGCGTCCGAGCACCCGCGCCCTGGCCGCGATCCGATCCGGGCTGGCCGGGACGCGCTGCTCGCCTCACTGGACCGCCCGCTCGGCGGCTCGTCGGGTCGCGGGCTTGAGCCGCGTACCCCGGCTGCCCTTGCCGGGTCGGACGCTCCTCGGCAACGGCCCGTCGGTGGGGGTGCCGCCGCGCTGCTCGGCGGTGGCCAGGGCTCGGCCTTCGACGATGATTCGGACGCGCCCAAGGAGGTGCCGGCCGTGCCGTCGCTGGCGGTGCTGCGGCCCCGCCGGACGGGCGCTGCGGCGGCCGCCGGCGAGTCCACCGACGCCAACGGCAAGCCACGCAAGCGGCTGCCGAGCTGGGACGACGTGCTCTTCGGCAGCGGCCCGGCCGCCCGCGAATCTTCCTGACGCTTCGCGTTGACGGGTGACAGTGCGTCACCCGTCAGCGCGAGCGTTCGGACCTCACCGAATGTCTCCGGCCTCTTCGCGATGAGGGGCGGCGACCCCGCGTACGGCCTCGGCGACGGCGCGGAAGTCCTTCTTGAGGATCGCACCGTGGTTGCTGGCGACCTTCGCCCCGATGGTGATGTGCGGGTTGCGGGCGGTCACCGCGTCGAGGCTGGCGCGGATCTGCTCCTGCTCGTCCCCCCGACTGCCGAGTGACGTTCCCGAGGCGACCACGTACCGCACCGGGACGGTGATGGCGTCCAGCACCGGGCCCAGTTCGCGCTCGCGGGAGAGTTCGCCGAGTTCGATGTTGCTGTCCGCCATCTGGTCGGCGTTCATCCGTGGGGTAAGGCCGGTCGGGCGGAGCAGCGGCATGAACAGGTTCATCCGTCGGAACATCTTGCGGATCCGCTGCGCCATGGCCTCGTCGAGCCAGTCGTGCGGGAACGCGCCGTCGACCAGGACCGCGCCCAGGGCCCGCTCCGGGTTCCGGTTGGCCCAGTGCGCCCCGACCACCGCTCCGTAGGACCAGCCCACCAGCACCGCCTGGTGCACGCCTCGGGCGGCGAGAACGGCGTCGACGTCCCGGACGGCCGCCTCGAACGAGTAGTCGGCTGAGCGCTTCGACTTCCTGCCGCGAGCCCGCTCGTCGTAGGTGATGTGCCGGAATTCGGTGCCCAGCTCGGCGATGACCCGCCGCCAGTAACCCTGGGTGGCGAACTGGCCGTTGAGGTAGACCACTGGGATGCCGGAACCGCCGGTGTCGGTGACGGCCAGGGCCGTGTCGTCGACCGACACCATGCCGGTCCACTGTGAGTTGGTCGAGGGCAGGCTGTTGTTCGTCATCTCGTTCCGTCCTCTCAGAGGCTGCGGGCGTTGATGTCGCCCTGCAGGGTGCTGGCGTGGATGTCGAGTTGGACGGTGCCGTCGTTCTTGAGGGCGTTGCTGACGCGGCCGTGGCCGGTGCCGGCGTCCAGGGCGGCCGAGACGCCGGCCGCCGCCGCGACCGAGATGTCGCCGGACTGGGTACGGAGAACGACAGTGCCGCGCATGGCCTCGGCGACAGTGATGTCACCCCGGGCGGTGCTGATCTCGGCGGGCCCGTTGAGCCGGCCGATCTCGACATCGCCGTCGATGGCGGTGAGGCGCACACTCGCGGCCTCGTCGATCTTGATTTCCCGGTACGCCCCGTCGACGGTGACGTCGCCGAGGCGGCCGACGCCCCGAAACTCGGCGCTGGCGGCCCTGGCCTCGACACGGGAGTCGGCGGGAACCCGGACGGTGACCTCCAGAGAGCCGGAGGGGCCGAAGAGCTTGTTGATGGGACGTGCGGTCGTGATTCGCAGGACGCCGTCGGCGTAGGCGACTGTGGTCTGCTCGGCGGCCCTGGTGTCGCGGCTCTTGGCGGGGTCGGCCGGGACGACCTCGACTGTGGTGTCGGCGCGGTCCGCGGCGATGAGCTGGATGCGTCCGGCGGGGATGTCCAGGACGGCGGAGATGGGGGCGGGTGTGTCGAACGTCTGCATCGTGCTCTCCCAGGTTGGTGCTTGTTTCCGATACGGGAAACGCTACGTTGCTTTCCATTTTTTGCAACACCCATGTTGCAGTGAAGGTGCGTTTTCGCTGCTCTCGCTCGTAAAACTGTTGCAACAGCCCTGAATCTAATGCAACACGACACCAGCCATCGTTGCAATGGTCTGTAGGTTAACGCTATGGTGGCGGAGTCTGGGGCTGCGGCCTTACGGGACCACGAGGGAGATTGCGATGCCGGGAGGCAGGCTCACCCAGCAGGAACGCCAGCAGATCGCGCTGGGGCTGGCGGACAGCCTCCCCTACGCCGAGATCGCCCGACGCCTCGACCGTCCCACCTCGACGATCACGCGCGAGGTGATGCGCAACGGCGGCCCCACCGGCTACCGCGCCGATCTGGCCCACCACGCGACCGAGCGCCGCGCCCACCGGCGCAAGCCCGCCCCCTCCCTTGGGCCCGAGGCGGCCCGCCGACCGGACGGACGCGACGCCCAGGCCGTGAACGACTACGAGGAGGCGTTCGCCACCGTCCTCATGGCCTCCGGTCTGAACAAGATGGGGGCCCGGGTGTTGACCAAACTGTTCCTCACCGACTCGGGCAGTCTCACCGCGGCTGAACTCGCCCAGCGCCTCCAGGTCAGCCCGGCGTCGATCTCCAAGGCGATCACCTTCCTGGAGAGCCAGAGCCTCGTCCGCCGCGAACGCGACGAGCGCCGCCGCGACCGCTACGTCGTCGACGACGAGCTCTTCTTCCAGGCGACGATCGCCAGTGCCCGGGCCAACGATCATCTCGTCGCGGCCGCTCGGCAGGGCGTCGCCCTCCTCGGCGCGCACACCCCCGCCGCCGCCCGTCTGGAGAACATCGCCCGCTTCCTCGACTTCATGAGCGAAAGCATCACCCGCGCCGCCGAACAGGCCCGCGAGCTTCTCCGCAGCAGGCCGTCCACAGCGACCAGCCACGTGCCGCCGGGTCACAGCGACCAGGCGGCAACCCGGTCGTAGCGCGGTCGGCCGCCGAGGTGGCTACGCACCAGCAGCAGTTCCGACGCCGGCCACGATGGCCCTTCGTACCCGTCCAGGCTGGCCCGGTCGGCCTCGACGTCGGCCAGGTCCATCCGATCGCCGGGCCGGGCGACGGTCAGATGCGGCCGGAAGCTCAGCGGTGTCGCTGCCGAAGCCCAGCGCGGGCCGCCGGAAGGGCCAGCCCGGCGGCGTGCAGCACGCCCTCCACCCGGACCCGCTCGATCTCCTGATCGACGCCCTCCAGCTCGGCGAGGTGTTCGGCGATGCCGAGGGCGCGGCAGGCGAGTCGAAGCCGGTCGTCGTACGCCTGGAGCAGTGCGGTGTGCCAGACCATCGAGCGACCGGTGCCGCCGACCCGCTGGCCGCCGAGGCGGCGCAGGTCGGCGGCGAGCTGCTCGAGCGGTCGGCGGTCAGCGCTGTCGAACTCGCTGAGGTCGATGTCCCGGGTCAACGCGTCGGCCTCGATGGCCCGGTCGAGACGGGCGATCGTGCGCTTCTCCCGGCGGCGGTCACGCCACTCGGACCAGCCGCAGACCGCCCGGTCGACGATCTCGTCGTAGCAGAAGAGCAGGGCGAATGCCGCCGGCAGAATGGCCACGGCGAGGAACGCCAGGGCCAGCATCAGCGCGCGTCCGACTCCCACGTATCGACGCTAAGCCCCACCGTGCCACCTCGCCAGCGGTTTGGCCGCATCCGCGCAAAGCGCGCAACCGGACGCGGACCGGCCCGCCTCAAACCTCAGCAGTCGGTGGAGGTCACGTAGAAGCGGGGCATCGGCAGCACCCGGAACCGCAGCCGGGCACCGGAGTGGCGCAGCTGCCAGGTGAGCGCGACCAGCGCGGCGGCCAGCGAGATGAGCCCGCCCATCCAGATGCTGGCACCGGCACCGTAGTGCTCCGCGACCCAGCCGATCAGCGGCGCGCCGACCGGGTTGGTGCCCAGGAACACCAGCACCCACAGGGCCATCACCCGTCCCCGGAAGGCCGCGTCGACGCCCATCTGGATCCGCTGGTTGGCGGCCTGGGCGAAGAAGACCATGCAGAAGCCGGTCGGCACCAGCAGTGCCACCACCAGCCAGTACGCCGAGGAGAGGCCGACCAGGGTGCCGAAGCTGGCGCAGGCGATCGCCGCGCCCAGCACCAGCCACACCGACGGGCGGCTACGCCGACCGGTGCCACTGAGGGCGCCGCCGAGCGCGCCGACGGCCAGCGCCGTGCTGAACAGGCCGAAGGAGGCGGCGCCGGTGTGGAAGACCGTCTTCGCCAACGCGGCCAGGGTGAGCTGGAAGTTGAACAGCGACATGCCGATCACCGACATGATCGCCATCGGCAGCAGCAGGTCGGGGCGCCGCCACACGTACCGCAGCCCGTCGACGACCCGGGCGGACGCCCGCTCGTCGCGGGGCAGCAGGGCGTCGCGCTGCAGTTCGGTCGTCCGCATCCGTACCACGTTGACCAGGGGCGCGACCGAGCTGAGGGCGGTGAAGAGGAAGACCGGGCCCACGTCGAACGCGGCGATGGCCAGGCCGGCGACGGCCGGGCCGACGATCCGGGCGGAGTTGAACACGGCGGCGTTCAGCGACAGCGCGTTGGGCAACAGCGGCGTGCCGACCAGTTCGGAGACGAACGCCTGCCGGACCGGGGTCTCCACAGCGTTGGCCGTGCCGAGCAGCGCGGCGAAGGCGAAGACGTGCCAGAGCTGCACCAGGTCGGTGAGGACCAGCACCGCCATGCCGAGCGCCAGCAGGCTCCAGAAGGCGTTGGCGGCGAAGAGCAGCACCCGCTTGTCGTACCGGTCGGCGAGCCGACCGGAGAGCAGGGTGAGCAGGAGCACCGGGGTGAACTGGCAGGCGGTCACCACGCCGAGCGCGGTCGCCGAGTTGTTGGAAAGCTCGAGGACGAGCCAGTCCTGGGCGATGAACATCATCCAGACGCCGATCAACTTGATCAGCTGCCCGGATGCGAAGAGGCGGTAGTTGCGGACCTGTAGGGACTGGAACATCGTGCTCAGCTTCGCCTGCACTCTTGGTGCGCCTCCTCCGGACGTACGCGTCATCGACAGGTGACGGCACGGACCCGGTGGCGCGGGTGCGGCTCAGGCGCGAGCGAGCTGCTGAAGAATCTCGGCGGCCCTCTGCAGGGTCTCCCGTTCGTCTTCGTCGAGTGCGGCCAGCCGGTGGGCCAGCCACTCGTCGCGGGCCCGCTCGAACTGGTCGAGCACGGCCTGCCCTCCTTCGGTCGCCGCGAGGATGACCTGCCGCCCGTCGGTCGGATGGGGTGTCCGCCGCACGAGGCCGCGGTCCTCCAACTTCCCGACGATCTTGGTCATCGTCGGCGGCTGCACCCGCTCAACGTCGGCCAGCTCCCGGGGTGTCATCGCGCCCGCCAGCCGCAGGCTGGTGAGCGCGGAGACCTGGGTGACCGTGAGGTCGCCGACCGGTCGGGCCTGTCGGACCCGCCGGTTGAGTCGGGTGATCGCATCACGCAGCTGGGGAGCCAGCTGCGCCGGTGGCACGCGTTCCGCCGTCACCGTCCGCTCCGTCACAGTAGTTAGCTTAACTAATGAGCATGGCTAACGACATCCGTTATGACCAGGCTCACGAGGGGATTCAGATGGTACGGGCGGGGAATCCTGATCGACTCCCCGCCCGGATGTGCCTCAGAGCACCAGGGACTCGATCGGCCCACGCAGGAAGTACAGCACGAACAGCGCGGCCACCCCGTACAGCAACGGGTGGATCTCCCGGGCCTTGCCCCGCGCCAACTTGACCACCACGAAGGTGATCAGGCCAGCGCCGATCCCGTTCGAGATCGAGTAGGTGAACGGCATCAGCACGATGGTGAGGAACGCCGGAATGGCGATCTCGTAGTCGGACCAGTCGATCGTCCGCACCGCTGTCATCATCAGGAAGCCGACCACCACCAGGGCCGTCGACGCCGCCTCGAACGGCACGATCACGACCAACGGCGCCAGAAACATCGCGAGCAGGAAGAGCGCGCCGGTGACCAGGTTGGCCACACCGGTCCGGGCGCCCTCCGCGACACCGGCGGCGCTCTCGATGTACGACGTGTTGCTGGAGGTGCTGGCCGCACCGCCGGCCGCCGCCGCGATCGAGTCGACCAGCAGGATCTCCTTGGCCTTCGGCGGGGTGCCCTGCTCGTCGAGCAGGCCGCCCTCCTGGCCGACCGCGACCATCGTGCCCATGGTGTCGAAGAAGTCCGTGATCAACAGCGTGAAGATGAACATCAGCACGACCAGCCAACCGGCCCGGCCCCACGAGTCGAACACGTTGAACTTGCCGAGCAGCGACAGGTCCGGCAGGTCCACCACCGACTTCGGCAGCTCCGGCACGTTCAGCGACCAGCCCTTCGGGTTGGGCTGACCGTTGACGAACGACGGGCCGATGTTGCCGACCGCCTCCACGATCACCGCGAGCACCGTCGAGGCGAGGATGCCGATCAGGATCGCGCCCTTCACCCGACGGACCACCAGCACCAGCGTGATCAGCAGGCCCACCACGAAGACCAGCATCGGCCAGCTCACCAGCTTGCCGCCGATGCCCAGGCCGACCGGAACTGTGGTGTTGGCATCATCCGGGATGCGTCGGACGAAGCCGGCGTCCACCAGGCCGATGATGGTCAGGAACAGACCGATGCCGACCCCGATCGCGCTCTTCATCTGGGTTGGCACCGAGCGGAACACCGCGGTCCGCAGACCGGTGAGCACCAGCACCGCGATGATCAGACCCTCGATCACCACAAGGCCCATCGCGTCGGCCCAGGTCATCTCGGGGGCGATCTCGTACGCCACCAGCGCGTTGACGCCCAGACCGGCGGCGAGCGCCAGCGGGAACCGGCCGACCACACCCATCAGGATGGTCATCAGGCCGGCGACCAGCGCGGTCGCGGCAGCCAGCGCGGGAATTGGGAGGCTCTTGCCGTCACCGTCGACGGCGCCGCCCAGGATCAGGGGGTTGAGCACCACGATGTACGCCATCGTGAAGAAGGTCGCCAGGCCACCGCGTACCTCACGGCTCAACGTCGAGCCACGGGCGGAGATCTCGAAGAAACGGTCGAAACCGTTACGCGGATGAGCGGGGTTGGGAGGTGTGCCGTTCTCGGGCGGCGCTACGGCCATCAGGTCCTCGCAGGTGATCTTCCAGTTGTCGCGCGCATCGTCCCAGATCGTCGGTGGGCAGGGGAAGTAGATCCCGTACGCTTGCCGAATGCCGAACGAGCAGCCACCGCGGCCCGCACCACTGGATCCGCCGATGGTGCCGTTCGCCCTCGCCGGGTTGATCGCGTGGGCGGTGGCCGGGCTGGTCCTGCTGATCTTCTTCCGGGGCTGGCTGACCGACCACGGTCACCAGAACTGGCTCTGGACCTGCCTCGCCGGTTTCCTGTGGGGTTTCCCGGGCCTCGCCGTGATGATGCGCCACGACGCCAACCGACGCCGCCGCCGCGTCAGGTGAGCTGGCCGCCGCGCCAGAGCACTCCGGCACGGACGATCAGGAGTGCCCGTACGGCTCCGCCGGCTCAGCCGCCTCAGCCGCCTCGACCGAGCCCGGGGCCCGGCTGACCGACATGGCCTCCACCGCGCTGTCGTCGTACACAGTGGGCAGCTCTTCGACAGCGGTCTCGGCCGCCTCGATCAACGTCTCGGAGTGGGCGCCGCAACCGTGGTCGGCGCTCACCACCCGGCCGTCGTCGGGGGCGTAGAAGTTGCCGCACGCCCCGAATGCCTGCCGCATCGCACCGGCCAGCGGCAGGTAGAAGCCGCAGGTGCCGCAGCGCGCGGCGGACGGAGCGGCGGACGAGATGGCCGCGGCGGGGCCGTGGTCACCTTCGTACCAGCGCTGCGCCGTGTCGATGCGGCCCTCCCGGGAGAGCACCCGGGCGCGCCCGAGGCCCAGCTCCCACGCCGTCTCCTCGACCGCCGGGTCGTCGGAGAGCAGGTAACCGGGGACCAGTCGATCGTCGTCGGGCGAGGTCGGGAGCAGGTCACCCGGACCCAGGTCGCCCGGCTTCAGCCGCTCCTGCCAGGGCAGCCAGCCGGGCGCGAGCAGCGCGTCCGGGCCGGGCAGCAGGACCGTCTCGCAGATCGTCACCGTCTTGCTGCGCGGCACCCGGGTGACGGTGACCGCCCAGCGCCAGCCGTTGTAGCCGGCGAGGCGACATTCGAAGTAGTGGGTGACCAGCCGATCGCCCTCGGCAACGACCTGCAGGTGGTCGCCGACATCGTCGGCGTCCACCTCGGTGATGCCGGCGCGGGCCACCTCGACGGCGGCGGCGCAGACCTGGTCGAGACGGGCGGCACGGGTGGAGACGGGCCTGGTCACCTCACCATTGTTCCCCATGCGCCTCGCAGGGGTGACAGGGACTCCCGGGGAACCTTTCCCAGCAGTGGTGCGGCGTACCCGGATCAGATGGGCGAGGATGGTGCACATGCCGTCGTACTCCCGCTCCGGGCGATCCGTCCTCGGGCGGACCGTCGGCACCGGCATTCGCGCTATCCGTCTGCTACTGCGCGGTTCGGTGGGCAGCGGCCGCTGGGTGACCCGCCGGGCCGGTCGGGCCCGCGCCCGGGGCGCCGGCGGCGAGGTCGGCATGGTTCGCCTTTTCGACCTGCACGCGGTGTCCTGTGCCGGTGACACTCTGATCGCCATCGGGCTGGCCGGCACGATCTTCTTCAACGTGCCGCTCGGCGAGGCCCGCAGCAAGGTCGCGCTCTACCTGCTGGTGACCATGGTGCCGTTCGCGATGCTCGCCCCGGTGGTGGGCCCGCTGCTGGATCACTTCCGGCACGGCCGGCGGTACGCCCTGGCCGCGACGATGCTCGGCCGCGCCTTCCTGGCTTGGCTGATCTCCGACTACATCCACGGCTTCGGGCTCTATCCGGCCGCGTTCGGGGTGCTCGCGCTCTCCCGGGCGTACGGCGTGGCCCGCTCCGCGGCGGTGCCCCGGTTGCTGCCGGAGGGCCTCGGCCTGTCCCAGGTGGGTGCCCGGGCCAGCGTCTACGGCACGGTCGCGGGCGCGCTGGTGGCGCCGATCGGGTTGGCCGCGTTCTGGTTCGGGCCGCAGTGGCCGCTCCGGGTCGCGTCGGTGATCTTCCTGGTCGGCATGGTGATCTCGCTGCGGCTGCCACCGAAGGCCGACTCGGAGCCACCGGAGCGGGTCCCCCGGCCACTGCGCGCGCTGGGCCGCCGCCGTGGTGATCGCCCCTTGGGTCGGGGCCGACCGTCCGGCCGGCTGGTGATCGCCACCCTGATCGGCGCGGCGACGCTACGCGCGCTCTACGGCTTCCTGCTGCTCTTCCTCGCCTTCGCCATCAAGAAGGGCGACCTGACCACAGTGGTGTTCGGCCGGGAACTGGGCGCCGAGTGGGCGTTGGGCGTGGTCGGCGGCGCGCTCGCGGTCGGCACCTTCCTGGCCACCGCCATCGGCACCCGACTGCGCATCCACCGGCCGACCGCCATCCAGTCCAGCAGCATGATCATCGTGGCCGGGGTGGCGGTGCTCGCCGTCATCCAGTTCTCGCTGCTGATGGTTGCCCTGCTCTGCCTGGTCGCCGCGCTGGCGAGCGGGATAGCGAAGCTGGCAGTGGACGCCTCGATCCAGGAGCGCATCCCGGAACGGCTGCGGGCCAGTTCCTTCGCCCACTCCGAGACGGCGCTGATGCTCGCCTTCGTCGCCGGCGGCGGGCTCGGGCTGGTGCCGTTCGATGGTCGGATGGGCATCGCCGTGGCCGCCGGGGTCGGCGTACTGGCCGCGATCCGGGGTGTGCTGGCCGCCGCCCGGCTTCGCGGCGAGAAGCTGGCCGGCCGACCACTCGGTGACGACGAGTTGACCGAGGACGAGCCGGCGGACGAGCCCGGCGACCCCGCGCCCACCTCACCGGCACCGGCCCAGACCAGCTCACCGCAGTACGACGACCCGAGCCTCGCCCCGCCGGGCTACCACATCTACCGCCCGTCGTCGGCAGTTGGCGGCCCGGGTGGCGGAGCCGACGACGACACCCGCCGCGAGTCCCCCGGCTCACTCTCGTGACCGGTCTGCTGGTGGTGACGGCGGTCCCCGCCGAGGCGGACGCGGTCCGCGCCGGGCTGACCGACCGCAGCGTGACAGTCACCCCGATCGGTGTGGGCCCGGCCGTCGCCGGTGCCGCCACCGCCCGGCTGCTGGCGCTGGCAGAGGCCGCAGGCCGCCCGTACCGTGCGGTGGTCAGCGCCGGTGTGGCCGGCGGCTTCACCGGGCGGGCCGAGGTCGGCGACACGGTGCTCGGCACCGCCAGCATCGCCGCCGACCTGGGCGCGGAGTCGCCCGACGGCTTCATCCCGGTCGACGAGCTGGGCATGCCGTCCGCGTTGCTCGGTGCCGGCAGCAGGGTGCCGGCGGACCCGGGCCTGCTGGCGGCACTGCGAGCTGCCCTCCCGACGGCCACGGCCGGCCCGGTGCTCACGGTCAGCACCGTCACCGGCACCACGGCCAGCACCGACGAACTGCGCCGGAGGCATCCGGAAGCGGTCGCCGAGGCCATGGAGGGGTACGGCGTGGCGGTCGCCGCGGCGCAGGCCGGGGTGCCCTTCGCCGAACTGCGCACCATCTCCAACCCGATCGGCCCCCGCGACCGGGACGCCTGGCGGCTGCGCGAAGCCCTGGCCGCCCTGACCGCAGCAGCCCCGGCACTGCGCTGACCCGGGCGACGTTCAGGAGCAACAGCGTTTGCCAGGGTGGCCCAGACGCAGTGCGGTTGGGCGGCGTGCCTCGATCTCGAAGCCGCACGCCAGCAGCAGGTCGGTGCCGGATCCCTCGGCGACAGCTGCCGCGTCGTCGATGCCTGCCTCACGCATCCCGATCACCAGTGCGGAGACCAGCCGACGCCCGAGCCCCAACCGCCGGCCTCGTCGGTGTGGTCACTCGCCTCGGTCACAGGCCGATGTTCCCGGCCGGTCGACGAGCTATCAACACCCCGCGCCAACCTGTGGATAACGCTGTGGAAAACCTCTCCAACCGGTGGACGGCCTACTCCCGCGATCCCTTTGGAGCTGAATCGTTTGCGGCATCACCACCATCTCGGGGCCCTCAACTCCGGACCACGGGCAGCGACGCTGGGCGATTCGTTGACGACATCAGCTCCAAAGGGGGACTGGGAGGTGGGTGCTCGCCCCTGCTGGGCCAGTCGCGGATCACAGTCGTGGGGTGGGCACGGACCCCGTGCGGAGGGCGGGGCTACCGTGAGGGTGTGGCGCTCTCCCTGGCGATCTCGCCCTGCCCCAACGACACGTTCGTCTTCCACGCGCTGGTGCACGGGCGGGTGCCCGGGGCGCCGCCGGTCGAGGTGACGTACGCCGACGTGGACGTCACCAACACGGCTGCCGAGCGGGGCGCGTTCGACCTGGTGAAGGTGAGCTTCGCGGCGCTGCCCTGGCTGCTCGACGACTACCACCTGCTGCCCTGCGGCGGCGCCCTCGGTCGCGGTTGCGGCCCACTGGTTCTCACCCGGGGCGACCGTGACGGCGGGCCGGACCGCACCGACCTGACCGGCGCCACGGTGGCGGTGCCGGGCGATCGGACCACCGCGTACCTGCTGTTCCGGCTCTGGTCAGCCGGGCGACCGCCGGCCCGGATCGAGGTGGTCCCGTTCCACGAGATCATGCCGGGCGTGGCGGCTGGGCGCTACGACGCTGGGCTGGTCATCCACGAGGCGCGGTTCACCTACCACCGGCACGGGCTGAGCGCCCTTGTCGACCTCGGCGAGTGGTGGGAGGCCGACACCGGCCTGCCCATTCCTCTCGGCGCGATCCTGGCCCGACGTGGGGCGGTCGACCCGGAGGCCGCGGCCGGCTGGGTCCGCGAGTCGGTCCGGCAGGCCTGGGCGGACCCGGCGGCCAGCCGGGAGTACGTGCTGGCGCACGCCCAGGAGATGGAACTCGACGTCGTCGACCGGCACATCGGCCTCTACGTGAACGAGTTCACCGCGGACCTGGGCGAGGCCGGTTTCGCCGCGGTGGCGGCACTGCTCGACCGGGCCGCCACCGCCGGCCTGGTGCCTCAGACCTCCAGCTCGCGGGCCACCGCGTGGACCAGCTGAGCGATCTTCTGCGCGGCCTTCTTGTCCGGGTACCGACCCCGGCGCAGGTCCGGCTGGACCTTCGCCTCCAGCACCTTGATCATGTCTTCGACCAGGCCGTGCAGTTCCTCGGCCGGCCGACGGCGCAGCTCCGACATCGACGGCGGCGCGTCCAGCAGCTTGACCCCCATGGCCTGCGCGCCCCGGCGGCTGTCCACCACGCTGAAGTCGACCCGCTGGCCACCCTTGAGGTCGGTGACACCCGCCGGCAGCGCCCCCTTGGGCAGGAACACGTCGCCGCCCTCGTCACTCGTGACGAAGCCGTATCCCTTGGCCGTGTCGTACCACTTCACTCGACCCGTAGGCACCTGAAAACCCCTGCTTCACTTGAGCCGCTACTGCTCCAAGGCTAGCTGGATCATCCGGTCGAGCGCCGCTGGGAATTCGGTGAGCTCGTCCAGCACCACTTCCGCCCCGGCCGCGCGCAGTTCATCGGAGGAGCACGGGCCGGTCGCCACACCGATGCCGGGCACTCCGGCCGCTGCCGCCGCCACCATGTCCGCGACATGGTCACCGACGTAGTGGGTCGCGCCGTGCTCCCGCAGAGCGGTCGCCTTCTGCTCGGCGAACAGGTCGCCGGCCAACTCGTCGACCGCGAGACCGAGGTGGTCCAGGTGCAACCGGGCCAGCCGGCCGATCTTGGACGTGACGACCAGCACCCGGCCACCCCGCGAACGGGTGGCGTCGATCGCCTCCCGCGCGCCGGGCAGCAGGAGCGTCGGGGTGATCGCGTACGCCGGGTAGAGCTCGCGATACACCAGAACAGCCGACTCGACCTGCTCCGGCGGGAACCAGTGCGCGATCTCGGTACGCAGCGGCGGCCCGAGCCGGGACACCGCCAGTTCGGCGTCGACCGGCACACCGGTTCTCGCAGTCAGCGCCCGGTACGCCGCGGCGATGCCGGGGCGGGAATCCACCAGGGTCATGTCGAGGTCGAATCCGACGGTCAGTGCGGGCATGTCGAGAAACGTACCGGCTACTCCCAGTCGGCCGGACGTCCGAGGGGCGCGGAAGCCCGGTGCCGGGCTAGCGTGGAAAGACGATGACCACCTCACTCGCCGACCACCTGCGGTCGCTGCCCGACGAGTCACTGGCCGCGCTCCTCCAGCTGCGGCCCGACCTCGTCGTGCCCGTGCCAGCCGACGTCTCCGCCCTGGCCATCCGGGCCCAGTCCCGGGTCTCCGTGGCCCGCGCGCTGGACGGTCTGGACCAGTTCACCCTCCAGATCCTCGACGCCGCCCGCCTCACCCGGAACCCGGACGACGCCACCACGGCCACCGACACAGTGCTCGCGATGGCGACCTCGGGGCCACAACCGCCGGCTCCGACGGCCGTCCGGGCCGCCGTGGGCCGACTGCGTGCGCTCTTCCTGCTGTACGGCCCGGAGCACGCGCTCCAGGTGGTGCCCGCCGTCGACGAAGTCGCCCCGTACCCCGCTGGGCTCGGCCGGCCGGCCGCGGAGCTGGACCCGCGCACGGCCGCGCTCTGCGCGGACCCGGCGAAGCTCCGACGGACGGTGCTCGCCGCCCCGCCCTCGGCCCGGGCGATCCTGGACCGGTTGGCGGCCGGCCCGCCGGTGGGCAGCGTGCCGCCGGGGGCGTTGCAGGCGCCGCCGCTCGGCGCGGCCGACCCGGTCCTCTCCGACCCGACAAACGGTGGCGCGCCGACCGGCTCCCCGGTGCGGTGGCTCGTCGACAACCGGCTGTTGGTCCCGGTGACGACCGGCTCGTCCACGGCCAGCGGAACTGTGGAACTGCCCCGCGAGGTCGGCCTGCTGCTGCGCCGCGACAGTGGCCCGCTCGGGGCGCTGCGCACCAGCCCACCGCCGGTGGCCGCCGCGCCGCGCGAGCCGAAGGCTGTCGACTCGGCCGGGGCCGGGCAGACCATGGAGGTCGTCCGGCACACCGAAGGGCTGCTGGAGCAACTCGCCGACGAGCCTGCACCGGTGCTGCGTTCCGGTGGCATCGGGGTGCGGGACCTGCGCCGGTTGGCGCGTGCCACCGGGCTGGACGAACCGACCACCGCGCTGCTGCTGGAGGTGGCGTACGCGGCGGGGCTCCTCGGTGAGCTGGAGATGCCCGGTACGACCACCGGCCGGTACGGGGCGGATCAGCAGGTGCTGCCGACCGGCGGGTACGAGGTGTGGCGGGCCGCCTCGCTGGCCCAACGGTGGGAGCAGCTCGCCCGAGCGTGGCTGACCATGACCCGGCAGGTGGGGCTGGTGGGCCGCCGCGACGACCGGGACCGACCGATCACCGCGCTCTCCGCCGAGGCCGAGCGGGCCAGCGTGCCGGCCACCCGACGGGCGGTGTTCGGCGTACTCGCCGATCTGGAGCCGGCGACGGCGCCCACCCCGGAGGAGGTGCAGGACCTGCTGGACTGGCGGGCTCCGCGTCGCAGCCGGGGCCGGGACGCCGCCCACCGGGAGGTGCTGGCCGAGGCCGCACAGCTGGGCGTGACGGGGCTGGGGGCGCTCACCTCGTACGGTCGGCTGCTGCTGGGGGACCTGACGTCGACCGAGCGGGGTGACGACCCGCTGGGCGTGCACGCGGACGTCGAGAGCGGCGACCCGTCCGGTGCCGCGAGGGCGCTGGACGCCCTGCTGCCCGCACCGGTCGATCACTTCCTGGTGCAGGCCGACCTGACCGTTGTGGTGCCCGGCCCACCCGAGCCGGCGCTCGCCGTCGAACTGGAGGCGATGACCGAGCTCGAGTCGGCCGGCGGGGCCAGCGTGCACCGGGTCACCACGGCGAGCGTGCGGCGTGCCCTGGATTCCGGCTACACGGCCGACGACCTGCACGACGTGTTCCGGCGCCGGTCACGTACACCGGTGCCGCAGGGGCTCACCTACCTGATCGACGACGTGGCCCGTAAGCACGGCGGGTTGCGGGTCGGCCTGGCCGGGGCGTACCTGCGCAGCGACGACGAGACGCTGATCAGCGAGGTGTTGGCAGACCGGCGGCTGGAGTCGTTGGCGCTGCGCCGGCTCGCGCCGACGGTGCTGTGCACGCAGTACCAGGTTGGTCGGCTGCTGGGCGCGCTGCGCGACGCGGGGTACGCCCCGGTGCAGGAGGACGGCACCGGCAGCACGGTGCTGGCCCGGCCGCGAATCCGGCGGGCTCCGCCCCGGGTGTCGGTCACCACCCGGACGATCGACCCGCTGGCCGCCCCGAAGCTGCCCATGCCCCGGCTGCTCGGCGTGGTGGAGCACATCCGACGAGGTGACGCGGCGGCGCGTGCCGCCCGGCGGGCCCCGGCGGTGGTCCGTGGCGGGGCGCCCGGGCTGGGCGGCGGCCCGGTGCCGGCGCACACCCACAGCGAGGCCCTGGCGGTGCTCCAGCAGGCGGTCCGGGACAAGGCGCTGGTCTGGGTGGGTTACGTCGACGCGCACGGGGCGACGGCGTCACGCCTGCTCAAGCCGGTTTCGATCGGTGCCGGCTACCTGCGGGCCGAGGACGAACGGACCGAGATGCTGCACACGTTCGCGCTGCACCGCATCACCGCGGCGGTGGTGGCGGACTGACCGACGGCGCCACCGCGCGGGCGCTGTCGGTCAGCGGCGGCTGCGACGTACGGTGCCGACCACCGAGATGATCAGCAGCAGCGCGAAGCCGGCGCCGGCGGATTCCCCGACCGAGTCGACGAAGCCCTGCTGGAGCACCAGCCAGCCGAAGAGAAACCACCCGAGGAGGAGCGTCGCCGCGACGGCGTACGCGATCACCGTCGCTCGGGACACCTCGTCGGGTGGTGCTTGCTCGTGCTCCGCGAATACGTCACTGTCGACCGTCATGCCCAGCCTCCCCGCCCGGTCCGGCCCTGGACTCCAAGGGTGACACTCGTTAGTCCGGCCGGACAGGGGGTTACCGCCGCGATTCGCTCCGTGTCGCTCAGGTGCCGGGGCGCCGGCCGATCAGCACCACCCGGGTGCCGACCTTGCCGAGCTCCCACATCCGGACGGCGTCGGCGTGCAGCAGGTTGACGCACCCGTGCGAGCCGATCGACTTCTCGTGCAGGTAGGTGGTGGTCTCGTGGAAGCCCATCCCCTGCGTGAAGTGCTGCCAGTACGGCAGCCACACCTCGTACGGGTCCGACCATTCCTTGGGGTTGCGGTAGTTGACGGCGTACGTGCCGGCCGGGGTGCGGTAGCCGGACATGCCGGTGCGGGTCACCGTCGGCGCCATGATCACCTTGCCGCCGCGGAGCGCCCAGACGGTCTGCCGGGTCAGGTCGACGCAGAACGTGGTGCCGGTGCCGGCCTTGCAGCGGGTCGTGTCGGTGGTGGCGAGGCGCTGGGCCACGTCGAGGGTGGTTGGTCCGGCGCGACCCTCGACGGGGCGAATGCCGTACCTCTTCTGGAACTTCTTGATCGCCGCGCAGTCGGCGGCGGACTGCCGGCCGTCCACTGTCACCGCCCCGAACCCGCCCAACCGGGCCAGGTAGGTCTCCACCGCGCGCTGGTGCTGGCCCTGGGGGCAGCCGACGACGGTCGGCGTACCGGTGCCGGGGGTCGTGGTGGGCGCCGGGCGGGTCGGCTTCGGCGTGGGTTTCCGGGAGGGTTTCGGGGTGGGCGCGGTCGGCGTGGGCCGGCCGTGCTGGTCGGGCCCGGGCGTGTCGCCCGCCCCCGTTGCCTGTTCCGCCGCACCGGCTGGGGCGGCTCCCCCGCCACCACTCCCGCCGGACTGCGGATCGAACGCGCACGCTCCCGCGCCGACCAGCACGACCACCACGAGGGCGACCAGCCGGGAAGTTATCCGGACATGCTTCATGGAACCTCCCCAGACAGTCGTCCCTTTACTAGACGTTCGTGAGTGCCATCACGGTTGCGCCCGGTGAGCATCTTTCTTTCGCCGTCCCGCGTCGTGCAACACTGGATGGTCGGCCAGCAGCGGGTATGCGACCCGTTCCGGCCGGTCGGCCAACCGAGGAGAGGACGCTGGCGTGAGCGGTGGACCACTGATCGTGCAGTCGGACAAGACCCTGCTGCTGGAGATCGACCACCCCGACGCGCAGGCCTGCCGGATGGCGATCGCGCCGTTCGCGGAGCTGGAACGCTCGCCGGAGCACGTGCACACCTACCGGCTGACCCCGCTGGGTCTGTGGAACGCCCGCGCGGCGGGCCACGACGCCGAGGGTGTCGTGGATTCGCTGCTCAAGTACTCCCGCTACCCGGTGCCGCACGCGCTGCTGGTGGATGTGGCCGAGACGATGGACCGGTACGGCCGGCTTCAGCTCGCCAACGACCCGGCGTACGGGCTGGTGCTGCGCGCACTGGACCGGCTGGTGCTGATCGAGGTGGCCAAGAGCAAGAAGCTCGCCGGAATGCTCGGCGACAAGATCGACGACGACACCATCCGGGTGCACCCGTCCGAGCGTGGCCGGCTCAAGCAGGCGCTGCTCAAGCTGGGTTGGCCGGCGGAGGACCTGGCCGGTTACGTCGACGGTGAGGCGCACCCGATCGAGCTGGCCGAGGCCGGCAAGGACGGGCGCAAGCCGTGGACGCTGCGCTCGTACCAGCGGGAGGCCGTCGAAGCCTTCTGGGCCGGCGGGTCGGGGGTGGTGGTGCTGCCCTGCGGCGCCGGCAAGACCCTGGTCGGCGCGGCGGCGATGGCCGAGGCGAAGGCGACCACACTGATCCTGGTCACCAACACTGTCGCCGGCCGGCAGTGGAAGCGGGAGCTGATCGCCCGCACCTCGCTGACCGAGGAGGAGATCGGCGAGTACTCGGGCGAGCGCAAGGAGATCCGCCCGGTCACCATCGCCACGTACCAGGTGCTCACCTCGCGGCGCGGCGGCGCGTTCACCCACCTGGACCTCTTCGGGGCCCGCGACTGGGGCCTGGTCGTCTACGACGAGGTGCACCTGCTGCCCGCGCCGATCTTCCGGTTCACCGCGGACCTCCAGGCCCGCCGTCGGCTGGGCCTCACCGCGACTCTGGTACGCGAGGACGGCCGCGAGGGTGACGTGTTCAGCCTCATCGGTCCGAAGCGGTACGACGCGCCGTGGAAGGACATCGAGTCGCAGGGCTGGATCGCCCCGGCCGAGTGCACCGAGGTCCGGGTGACCCTGACCGACGCGGAGCGGATGTCGTACGCGACGGCGGAGGCCGAGGAGCGCTACCGGATGGCGGCGACCGCCCGAACCAAGCTGCCGGTGGTCAAGGCGCTTGTCGACCGGCACCCGGACGACCAGGTGCTGGTGATCGGGGCGTACATCGACCAGTTGCACCAACTCGGCGAGTACCTCGACGCGCCGATCATCCAGGGCTCGACCACGAACAAGGAGCGGGAGCGGCTGTTCGACGCGTTCCGGTCCGGCTCGCTGCGAACCTTGGTCATCTCGAAGGTCGGCAACTTCTCCATCGACCTGCCCGAGGCCGCGGTGGCGATCCAGGTGTCGGGGACGTTCGGCTCGCGCCAGGAGGAGGCGCAGCGGCTCGGTCGGGTGCTCCGGCCGAAGGCCGACGGCCGACAGGCGCACTTCTACACTGTGGTGTCCCGGGACACGATCGACACGGAGTACGCGGCGCACCGGCAGCGCTTCCTCGCCGAGCAGGGGTACGCGTACACGATCGTCGACGCCGACGACGTCCTCGGCCCGAAGCTACCGACCGTCGACTGACCCGCGCGGCCTTGATCGACTCGGTTTCCAGGAAGTCGCGGTGTCCGGGGCGCTTTGATGCCCCGGTTTCCTGAAAGCCGAGTCGATCATCACGGGGAGAAGCGGTCCACCAGGACCGCGAGCCGGCGGTCGTGGTCGGCGCGGCGGAGCCGGCCGCTGCGCATCAGCGTGACCAGCCCGTGCAGGCCGGCCCAGAAGGTTTCGGTGACCGTCTCCAGGTCGTCGGCCGCGGCGACCGGGCGCACCGTCTCGGACAGTTCGGCGAAGCCCCGGGCCAGGTCGGTTGGCACGTCCTGGCTGGCGAACGGCAGGTCCACGGCGAGGGTGAACATCGCGTCGTAGATCGCGGGACGCTGTTCGGCGAAGGCGACATATGCCGCCGCGACGTCGGCGACCGCCTGCCGGGGGTCGGCGGCGGAGGCCCGGGCCGAGACCAGTGCGGTTGCCAGCTCGGCGAAGCCCTCGACGGCGACCGCCGCCATGATGGCGTCCTTGCCCTTGAAGTGGCTGTAGAGGACGGGCTGGCTGTACTCGATCTCGGCGGCGAGCCGTCGGGTGGTTACCGCGTCCCAGCCTTCGGCCAACGCCAGGTCCCGTGCCGCGCTGATGATCGCCTGCTCCCGCTCAGCCCGCTCACGCTGCCGGCGCGCCTGTGTCGACATGACAGCAACTCTAGCACCGCTAGCTATCCTGCCGGTGCTCTGCTAGCGTCGCTCATATATCTAGCAGCGCTAGGAATTGGAGCAGACTCATGCTGGCACCCCTCGCCTACGGGCTCGCCGTCGTACTCAGCCTCTTCGTCGCCTTCATCGGCGCGCGGTTCCTGCTGGTGCCGCAGGCCGCGGCCGCCGGGTACGGCGTACCGGCCAGGCCGGACGGTGATTCCGCCTACCTGACGGTCAAAGGGCTGAAAGACCTCACGTTCGGGCTGCTCGGCCTCGCCCTGATCGCCTTCACGACAGCCGACGCGGTCGCGTGGTTCATGCTGGTCGTCGCGCTCGTCCCGCTGGGCGACACCGTCATCGTGCTACGGAACGGCGGAACGAAGGCCGTCGCCTTCGGCATCCATTTCGCCACCGCCCTCGTCGTCCTCCTCGACGCCGCCCTGCTGTTCGCCCTGTAACCAGACTCGGCCCCGACCCGGCCGGGGCGCGCCCGCCTTGATCGACTCGACTTCCTGGAAGTCGCGGTGTCCGACGCAGGCTGATGCCCCGGTTTCATGAAAGCCGAGTCGATCAACGCGCGGGGTGGGCGGCGGCAGGCCGGGTTACGACGTGGGGGGTGGGCAGCGGTCGGGGAGGGTGACCTCGCCGGGACGGTGGTCGAAGGTGTCCATGGTGAACCATTCGTCCAACTCCGGGTCGAAGAGGTTCTGCAGGCCGAACTGCAACACCTGCCACCACCGGCTCGGGTCGTGCTGGTCGACGTAGATGTCGCCGAGCGCGAGCGGGAACCGGAAGAACTCCCCCGGCACTGTGGAACCCCCGACCACCCCGACCCGCCAGTGGTCGACGTGCCGGTCCTGGTCACCCTGGAGGATCTCCGGCCCCACGTAACGGGCGGTCTTCAGCTTGTCGTTGAAGATCTGGCGGTTGAAGAACCCCGGGACCTTGCTGCACGCGCGGGGCGGGAACAGCGGGATGTTCGGCCACTTGTAGGTGAGCGTGTAGAGGGTGTTCTCGTAGATCAGGTTCGTGAACCAGATGGGGTGGTCCGGGCCGCCGGCGGTCATCTGGCTGTTGCCGTCCCGGCCCTGCCACGAGAACGGCACGTCGATGCCGAGGTCCCGCACGATGTACCGGCCGGTGCCCTGGAAGTCGGCGGGGAGCAGCGGTGGGCGCGGCTCGCGCGGTTCGGGAACGGTAGGGCCGTCGGCCTGGGCCGCGCGGGGCAGCGGCGCCGCCGCCGGACCAGGCGCGACCACACCGAGGGCGAACAGACCGCCGGCCACGGCCGACACCACCATCCGACGTGTACGCCTCGACACCACAATCGCCCTCCGCCACCCATACCGGCCTTCGGCGGAGCCTAGGAGGCAGGAAAACGTGAGAGACGGCGGAACGTGTGGGCTCCACCGGACGGGTGACGAGACGCGCACCGGCCCGGGACCAGAAGCGATCCCGGGCCGGCGTCACGCGAACCTGACTACTTGATTAGCTTCCAGGGGCCGTTCTTGTCACCGGGCTCCTGGCCGCGCGTCCACCACTTCGCCTCGTACACGTGGCCCTTGAAGGACACCCGGTCACCGGCGTTGTAGACCTTCGTGAGCGTCCAGGCCGCCGGGCTGTTGTCCGGTGGGGTCGGGGCGATCTCCTCCCAGGAGCCGTTTCGGTCACCCGGCTTCTGGTTGCGGGTGTACCACTGGGCCCGCCACTTCCGGCCGTCGTACATCGCGACGTCACCAGAGTTGAAGATCCGCGACGCGGTCCAGATCGTCGTACCGTCCTCGGTCATGGCGAGTTCCTGCCACGCGCCGTTGGCGTCGGCGCCCGGCTTCTGGTTCTTCGTGTACCAGGAGGCCCGGAAGACCCGGCCCTGGTAGGTGACCCGGTCCCCGTCGTTGTAGACGGTCGACGAACTCCACTCGGCCGGCAGGTTCACCGCCAGGACGGCGGTGGCCTGCGCCGGCGTGAGGTGGTCGTCGCCCGCGTACGAAGCGGTGAGCGTGTGCTGGCCGCCCGCGAGGCCCACCGGGAGGGTGAACGTCGCCGTCGCGTTTGTCACAGTGGTCGAACCGCGGACGGTCGTACCCTCGCGCAGCTCCACCGTGCCGGTGACCGGCGTGCTGCCGGCCGCGACCCGCACGGTCACCGTCGCCGCGGTGCCCCAGGCGGTCGGGGCTGCGGTGACGGTCATCGTCGGGACCTGCTTGGCGATCGTGAACACGGCCGGCTGGGCCACCGCCTCGCCGCCGTCGGCACTCTTCGCGGAGACGATCCAGCCGTACGAGGTGCCCGGCAGGAGCTTGCCCCAGGTCGTGGTGGCGACGCCGTTCGAGGTCACCTCGTCGGTGCCGATCGTGCCGGACGGCACGTACGCGGCGAGCGAGTCGGTGGTGAACGACGTCTTGCGGGTGCTGAGATCCACCGGCAGCGTCAGGTTGTCCTCCGAGCCGTTGTACCGCGGCTTCGGCTGGCTGCCGTCCTGGCGGATGTCGTACTCGGTCGCTCCGAAGTTCTTGAGGAACGGCGAGTACGTGTCGATGTGCATCTCGGCCCGGTCCACGTCGAACTGGAGCAGGCGCAGGAAGCTCGCGCCGAACTGCAGCCGGTCGGTGGCCTTGTGGTCCGGGGTGCCGTCGCCGTTGACGTCGATGGTGCCGTCCGGGGCGACCCGCGTCGGCCACAGCTCGGCGGCGGTGACCGTGTAGAACTGGTAGTCCGCGAGCAGCTCCACGACGTCGTGGCTGACCGTGACGCCGATCTTCGACTTCAGGTTGGTGCCGACACCGTGTTCGTGTCCGGCGAGGACCAGGAAGACGTTCGGGTTGACCTCGACGACCTGCTTGAACAGCGGCGAGCCGTCCGGTGCGGAGAAGTCCGCCCCGCGACCGTCAGGGTTGGCTGACGGCTTCAGGTAGTCGTGGGAGAGCAGGATCCCGTTGCGGTCCCGGTACCGCTTGAAGATCGAGTCAGCCCACTTGGCCTCGGCCGGCGTGACGCCGTACGACAGGCCGACCGCGACGAAGTCCAGGCCACCGGCGGAGAAGAGCAGGTAGTTGTTCTGGTTGTCCTTGCCCGGCGTGACGGACCCGTCGGCGTTGGTCACCTCGTCCCACGCGTGGTACTCGGTGCCCTTCGGCCAGCCCTTCGCCGTCCCGTAGTACCGGTCGGCACTGAAGGTCCGGCTGAACCGGGACGTGGGGCCCGTCTCGGCGCCCAACTGGTCGTCGTGGTTGCCCGCGATGACCTGGTTGACGACGCCGTTGTCGTCGAGGATCTTCTGGAAGCCCGAGGCGGTGGCGAGCTCCTTCTCGACCTGCTCGTGCAGACCGGGCCGCTTCAGCGAGCCGTCCGGGTTCTTGGCCAGCGGGTCGTAGTAGTCGTTCTCGATGACGTCGCCGGTGTGCGCGGCGTACGCGATCTTGCGGCTGGCCGCGTTGTCGGCGATCCACTGCATCTGGTCGCGGTACGCGGCCGACCAGATCGCCTGCTCCTCGGCCGTCTCGACGTCCGAGGGCTCGGCGTTGCCGTCGAAGTCGTCGTACGTACCACCGGCCGCACCCTCGGTGACGTACTGGGTGTCGGTGAAGTGCGCCAGCGAGAAGTCGTACGACGCGGGATCCTCGAAGCGGTCCTTGTCGTTCTGCGCCGACGCGTCGTGCGGCGACAGGTCGTCGGCGAACGGATCCTCGCCGGTGACCAGCACGTGCACCACGCCGCCGTCGCGGTAGCCGGCCTCGATCTGCGCGGTCAGAACGGTGTCCTGCCCGGCCTGCCCCCGCGAACTCGTCAGCACGACCCACTTCCTGGTGGCCGGGTCCCACGCCCGCAGCGCCACGATCCGGGCCGGGTCGATGGTGCCCGACCAACGCAGTGTCGGCTCCTGCCTGGTCGCGCCCAGCGGCAGGTCGTACCGCTGGAAGATCACCCCACGGCTGGACGGGGTGTCGATCGTCGCGCCGTCGAGCGGACGCAGCGAGGCGACGTTGACGTTCTTGTCGTGCTGAACGTCGAGCGTGGTCGGCACGTCGGCCGCCTCGCCCTGGTAGCCGCCCGTCGGCAGGACCACGTCCGCCTTGGTGAAGGTGGCGGTCAGCCCGACGCCCTCGGCGCCGGGGATCCGGGCGGACAGCTCGGCCGAGAGCGGGTCGGTGCTCTTGACTGTCGAGTTCAGCTCGGTCGGAACGTCTGGGATGCTCGCGCTGCTGAAGCGCACCTCGCGGGTGGCGGTGTTGCCGAGCGCGTCGGTCGCCGTCAGGGCGATCGTGTGCTCGCCGGCCGGCAGACCGTGGCCGATCTGATCGCCCTGCTTGACGGCCACGCCGTCGAGGGCGATGGCCGGCGTACCGAGGACCCCGGAGGCGTCCTTTATCTTGACGTTGAGCGCGACGGTCGAGGTCAGCCGCTGCCCGGCCGCCGGGACGCTGCTCTCGACCTCCGGGGCGGTGTTGTCAGTGGTGAAGCGCCGCGTCGAGGTCCTGTCCCCGACGACCGCCTTGATGGTGTGGGCGCCGTCCGCGATCGTCGTCGTGTCGACGTCGGCGCGCTTGCCCAGCGCCGGCAGCGCCGCGCCGTCGGGTGCCGTGACGTCGAACAGGACCATCTTGGTCAGCACCGAGTTGTAGCTGCTGCCACAGGTGCCGTCGCCGAGGTACGTGGTCACCTGCGAACCGGCGGGGTAGCTCGCCGAGCCGATGGTGACAGTGGTCTGCGCGATCGAGCGGGTCAGCTGGGTCGCCTTCGCATCGGTCGGCAGCAGCTGGAAGTCCCGCAGCGTGAAGTCGTCGAAGTTGTCGCAGCCGCCGGGCTTGGCGCTGCCGTGGTCGTTGCCCGCGACGAACTCCACGGCGTTGACGCCCGGCACCAGCCACTCGTTCGGGAAGGCGAGGTCGGCGACCTCCTTCTCCCACATGCCGATCTCCAGCGGGATGCCGTTGATCAGCACCTTGTTGTCGTACCCGTTGTCGCTGCCGTTGCCGCCGACGAACACCTTCAGGTGCGCGTCGCCGCCGCTGCCGAGGGTGTCGACCGTACGGGTCGTCGGGGCGCCGCCGATGGTGAAGTGAAGTTCGGCGTCCCTGTTTGCCGCGCAGGTGCTGTCGCCCAGCGCCAGCGTGGCGGCGGTCGTCTCCGCCTTCGTCACGGTCGTGCCGCTGGTGGTGACGACGTACGTGGCGCCGGCCGCCACCGTGCCCGCCGTGCTCAGGGTGAGGCTCGTCGCCTCCCGAGTCAGGGTGAAGTCGTCGTGGTTGGCGCAGGTCGCGCCGTTCAGGGTGCCGTTGTAGTCGCCGGTCCGGACCTCGACGACGTTGTCACCGAGGTGCAGGAAACGGGTCGGGAACGCCAGCCTGACGTCCTCGGCACCGGTGGCGCCGTAGTCGCCGCCGAGATCGACCCGGTGGCCGTTGACCAGCGCGTAGTTCTGGTAGCGGGCCTCGATGGAGTTGCCGGCCTCGACCCGGAGGCCGAGGGTGGCGGTGCCGGTGGCCAGCGCCTCGGCGTTCTCGGCGGGCTTGTCGTCTATGGCCAGCGACTCGACGGGGTCCTTGCCACCGGTGGGCAGCGCGGCGATGACCGGTCGCGTGCCCCGGATGCGGGCACCGTCACCGGGGGTGACGACCGCCGCGCCGGCCGGCGAGTTGTTGACGTCGACAGTCACTGATGTCTTCGCGCCCGACTGGGTCGTCGCGCTGACCGTGTGCGTGCCGTTGGTGAGCCTTGTGGTGTCCAGGTCGGTGCGCAGGCCGGACGTGCTGCCCGGCTCGCCGGAGATGACGAAGGTCAGGGCCTGCTTGAGCAGCTTCGCGGAGCTGCCGCAGGTGCCGTCGCCGAAGCTGTAGCTGAACAGGTTCTGCTCGCCGTCGGCGACCACGCCGAGCAGGCTGAGGCTGATGCTGCTCAACGCGTAGTCGTCGTAGTTGGGGCAGCGGCCACCCTCACCGTTCGGCAACTCCTCGTAGCCCACGGCGGTCTTGGTGGTCGAGTCGACCCAGTTGGCGCCGGCTTGGACGGTGACGGTGTTCGTGCCGGGCTGCAGCCAGTCACCGGGGAAGTCGAGAGTGCCGACCTGCCCGCCCGGAATGTCCGGGAGGTACACCCGGTCGGCGTCGGCGGTGTGGCCGTTGACGGTGATGTAGTTGCGGTAGCGGGCCTCGGTGCCGTTGCCGCCCATCTCGAAGGCGAAGTGGGCGGTTCCGGCGGTCCTGTCGGCACCGATCCGGTCGCCGTCGACGGCGAGGGTGGTGACCGAGTCGTTCTCGGTGACGGGCTCGACGACGACGGGGACCTTACCTTCGAGGTTCTGCCCGTCGGTCAGGTTGATCAGCGGCGTGTTACCGCTGGTCGGGACCGTCTGCGCTCCTGCCAGGGTGGGGCTGAGGGTCGTCGCCGGTCCGGCGATGAGGAGGAGCGCCACCGCGGACAGGAGTCCGCGTGTTCGCTTCCTACGCGCACGTGGTGCGTGCGTCATGGCGGGGTTTCTCCTTTGTTGGGTGCGAAGAACCGCCGACGCCGGGCACCGGAATGCCGACCGCGGCGGGCACGGGGCCAGAGCGGGTGGCCGGTCTCAGGACGACGGTCGGGCGCGGGCGACCCGTCGGCGACGTACCTGACGTCGCAGCAGCGTGACGACTGCCGCGATGAGCAGCAGGGGGCCGATGCTCCCGGCGGCCTTCCAGGCGGTTGCGCGGCCGTGGTCGGCAACGCCCGCGTCGCTCGCCGAGGGTGCGTCGCCGAGCGCCCAGTCGTGGGTGTACCGGCCGGGGCCGTACACCTGGCGCTGGCCCCACGGGCCGGTCGCCACCGTCTGGTACGCGGGGTCGAGGTCGCTCAACATCCGAAGCTCGATGCGGGCCGCGCCGATCGGCCCCGCGCAGAGGTAGTCGACGTCCACACCAGAGCCCGCGAGATCGCTCGGCGTGTCGACGGTGCCGGCGCACGCGTGTCCGCCGCTACTGACCGTCATCTGCGTGAGCAGGTAACTCGCGAATGGCGCGGACGAGGCGAGCACTGTCGCGTCCGAAGCCTGAAAGGAGATCGCGCCGTCGAGCAGTACACGGTCCTGCGGCAGCAGGCCGAGCCGGACGCCGAGCAGGGTCAGTTCGTCGACACCGCCCGCCTTCCACGTCAGGCGGACCACCGCGGGGCGGGTCGCGTCCGCCGCGATGGTCACGGTCTGCGGATAGCCGTACGGGTGGGCCGCAGCGGGAACGGCGGCGGCGAACAACGTCAGGGTGAACGCCACCGACGCGAGGAGGCGCGCCGTGACGCGGCGAAGCCACCGTGCGGTTGAGGGCATGCCAGCGCTCCGGTCTACAGGTGCTGTGGCACGCCGGTGGGCGCGACCGTTCAGTGACCCTGCCGGCCGCTGGCGAACTCGTCAGGCGAGCTTGATGAGAAACGGACGCAGCGGGGATGAACAGTTAGTTGATCAACTGCGCCGACGGCATCGGCAAGCGCTGTTTCGGCCGCTCCGGCGGAGTTCAGAGGACCCGGGTCACCTGTTCGGCGGCGACGACCGCGTCCCGCCGCGCTCTGTCGAGGTTGGCGCTGATCACCACGGACGCGCCGGCCGAGAGCGGCGCGAGCAACCACTTCAGCGGCTGCTCGGTCTCGGCGGCGTCGACCAGCAGGCGATCGCCGGCGCGCAGGTCCAGCATGGTGGCGAACTCCTGGGCGAGCGCACCCCACTGACCGTAGGTGGTGCCGTCAGCGGTGGCCGGGTCCGACGGGTGGATGGCGGTGTGGTCGGGCGCGCCGTCGCCGTGCCGAAGCACCTCGGCGGACCAGTCCAACCAGCCCAACGGCACGTCGTCCAGCCGCCCCGGCCCGGTGCCGACGAGATAGCGGTGCGGCGCGTCCGGCACGTCCTCCAGCCAGTCGTCCTGCCGCTCCGGCGTCACGAAGACCGCGTCGAACGGTCGGTCGCCGCCCGGTTCGAGCACCGCCAGGCCCGCTGTGGCGCGCGGTCGGAACGACACCGCCAGGCCGGAGGCCCAGGCGCCCAACAACACCGCGGCGGTACGCCAGTGCGGCGGCAGCAGGACCGCTACGCGGCTGCCGGGGCCGAGCCGGCAGCCGTCCCGCAGCAGGCTCGCGCTACGTGCCGCCCACTGGCCGACCTGCTGTGCCGTCAGGTCGACGCGCTCGCCGGTCGCCTCGTCGCGGTAGCTGAGCAGCGGACGCTCGGCCTCGACGGGCCGGGCCGTCAGGTCGGCCGTGACGGTTGGCTGCATCTCCACGCTCCCCGGGTCGACGTCGGCACCACAGTACTCAACGACTTTGGTCGCACCGGTCGTCGGCCGATGGCCGTATCGGGTGACCGGGTGGCCCGCGCACGGTGCAGGTGACCCCCGAAACGCCGTTGAGGAGCGCCCATGCCGACCGGACCCGACCCCGTCACCGCCGACCATCCCGCCGCCGACCGCCCTGTCGCCGCTGACCGTTTGCCAGTGCGCCGGCGGCTCCTGCCGGTGATCGCGTTGCTGCTGCTCGCGCCGTGGGCGGCCGAGTGCTCGTGGGGTGGCTTCGCCATCGACGACTTCCTGCCGGTGCTGATCTTCCTGGGCCCGATGTACGGCGGCGCGGCGATCCTCATCCGGGAGACCGCCCGGCACCTTGGCGCGGGCTGGCCGACCATCGTGCTGCTCGCGGCCGCGTTCGGCGTACTACAGGCCGGGCTGGTCGACCAGTCGCTGTTCAACCCCGACTACCTCGACGACACCCAGTACGCCGACACCCGGGCCGCCGCCGAGGCGACGCTGGTGCCGGGGCTCGAATTCAGCCTCCGGCAGGCGTTCGACTACGTCGGCAACCACATCGTGCTGACCATCTGCGCGCCGATCGTGCTGATCGAGTCGTTCCTCGGGTCGAAGCGGCGGCTGCGGCCGTGGCTGGGCCGGCCCGGTCTCGCCGTGGTGGGCGTGATCTACCTGCTCGGCAGCCTGTTGATCTTCTCGGACATCAACGATGACAAGGGCTTCCTGGCCAGCCCACTCCAGCTGACCTTCGCGGCGTTGCTGGTCCTTGCCCTCGTCGCGACGGCCCTGCTCCCTCGCTGGCGCCGCCCCCACCCGCGCCGGACCCGCCGGGCACCGCACCCGCTCTGGATCGGTCTGCCCGTCATCCTGGTCCGAATCGGGGCCGACCTGACGCCGGGCTGGGCGGGGGTGGCCATCGCGCTGGGACTCGTCGCCGCCGTCGGAGGGCTGATCGCGTACTGGTCGTCGGGCAGCGGTTGGGGGCAGCGGCACGTGCTCGCGGCGGGCACGGCCGGCCTGGTCACCGCCGCCGCGTTCGCGTACCTGGTGCCGCCGTACTCCCCGGCGAGCCCGGCCGCGGCCCTGGCCGGCGACGTCGCGGTCACCGTCGTCACGGTCGCCCTGGTCGGGGCCGCCTGGTGGCGGCTGCGTCGTGCTTCGCCGACTGTTCATGTCGGCGCAAGCTGACGCTCCCCAACAACTGTCAGCCTCCGTGCGGGTACGACCTAACGGAGGAAGTCCTTGACACTCAGAAGAGCATTCACCGCGCTCACCGCAGCCGGTGTCGCCGCCGCGAGCCTGACCGGGGCCACCCCCGCGTCGGCCGGCGCGCACCACCACCCAGGCAGCTCGCTCGCCTTCGACCGGGTCGCCACGTACCCGGTGTTCCAGAACCGTCCGGCCGGCGAGGATCCGACGACCGCGACGGTCGCCGAGATCTCGGCGGTCAGCGAGGACGGTCGCACCCTGATCCACACCGACGCGCTGGCCCGGCGCATCGGCTTCCTGGACATCTCCCGTGCCGACCGGCCGCGCGGCCTCGGCACGCTCTCCCTGGCCCAGCTCGGCAACGCCGAGGACGAGCCGACCTCGGTCGCCGTGGTCGGCAGGTACGTGCTGGTGGTGGTGAACACCAGCGCCAGCTACACCAAGCCGTCCGGTCGCCTCGACGTGATCGAGCTGGCCAGCCGCGAGCGGGTGGCCAGCTTCGATCTCGGCGGTCAGCCCGACTCCATCGCGATCAGCACTGACAAGCGGTACGCCGCGATCGCGATCGAGAACGAGCGCGACGAGGAGGCCACACCGCCCGGCGGCGAGGAAGGCGACCTGCCCCAGGCGCCCGCCGGTTTCGTGCAGATCGTCGACCTGGCCGGGAAGTCTCCGGCCGGTTGGCGGCTGCGGCCGGTCGCGCTGACCGGGGCCGACGGCAGCGCGCTGCCCGCGCTGGCGCAGGCCGGCCTCGCCGCGCCGACCGACCCCGAGCCGGAGTACGTCTCGATCAACAGCCGCAACCAGTTGGCCGTGACGCTTCAGGAGAACAACGGCGTCGCCCTGGTCGACCTGCCCACCGGCCGGCTCACCAAGGTGTTCAGCGCCGGCACCGCCACGATCAGCGGCATCGACACCAAGAAGGACGGTGTCATCGACCTGACCGGCAGCATCACCGACGTGCCGCGTGAGCCGGACGCGGTGGCCTGGGTCGACGACCGCTATCTCGCCACGGCAAACGAGGGCGACTGGCACGGCGGCACCCGTGGCTGGTCGGTCTTCGACAGCCGCAGCGGACGCGTGGCCTGGGACGCCGGCAACACTTTCGAGCGGCTCGCCGTCACGTACGGGCTGCACAACGAGGACCGGGCCGCCAAGAAGGGCACCGAGCCGGAGGGCGTGGCCGTCGCCGAGTACGACGGCGTCCGGTACGCCTTCGTCGGCTCGGAGCGGAGCAACTTCGTCGCGGTCTACGACCTGGGCGACCCCACCCGGCCGGTCTTCCGGCAGGTCCTGCCGACCACAAACGGGCCGGAGGGGCTGCTGCCCATCCCGTCGCGCGGGCTGCTCGCTGTCTCCAGTGAGGAGGACGACGCTTCGGTAAACGTTCGGGCCTCGGTGTCACTCTTCCAGCTCGGCAAGGCCACCCCGGCGTTCCCGAGCATCGTCTCCGGCGCCGACCGGGCCGGCACCCCGACCGGTTGGGGCGCACTCGGCGCGCTGAGCGCGGTCCCGGGCAAGCGGGACCAGCTCTACAGCGTCACCGACGCGGCGTACGGCCAGACCCGCATCCTCACCATCGACGCGAAGCGGACGCCGGCCGTGATCACCGGCGCGCTGCCGGTGCGGGACGCGGCCGGCGCTCCGGTCGGGTACGACGCGGAGGGCATCTTCGCCCGTCCGCAGGGCGGCTTCTGGCTCGCCGTGGAGGGCGCCAAGGGTGCGGAGAACAAACTGGTCCGGCTCGACGCCGTCGGGGTGACCCGGCAGACCGTCGCGCTGCCCGCCGAGGTCGCCGCCGGCCTCGGCAAGCAGGGCCTGGAGGGCGTCACCGCGACCACCGACCGGCAGGGCCGGGAGATCGTCTGGGTGGCCGTACAGCGGGAGTTGAGCACCGACCCGGCCGGCATCGTCCGGCTCGGCCGCTACGACGTCGCAGCGGGCACCTGGAGTTGGTTCGGCTACCAGTTGGGGGCCACCACAGTGCCCGGCGACTGGATGGGTCTGTCCGAGATCACAGTGGTCGGTGACCGGCTCGCGGTCATCGAACGGGACAAGCTGAACGGCCCGGCCGCCACTGTCAAGCGGATCTACACGGTGCCGCTGCCCGGTGCGGCGGCGACCGGCCCGCTGACCGTGCTGCCGAAGACGCTCGCCGTCGACGTGCTGCCCGCGCTGCGCGCCACCAACGGGTGGACGCAGGAGAAGCTGGAGGGCCTGACTGTCGCCGGCAACGGCGAGGTGTACGCGATCACCGACAACGACGGGGTCAAGGACGCCACCGGCGAGACGGTGCTCCTGCACCTCGGCTCCAGCCGCAAGGTCTTCGGCCGCCGCTGACCCGTCAGCCGACCCGGCCCGGCGTCCACGACCGTGGACGCCGGGCCGATCGCGCACCGTGACCAGCCGCCAGGTCGCCACCCACTTCCACCCCTTTGCTCTGCTTCAACGGACGCAACAGACACGCTCCGTCACCACAGCGTCGGCAGGTCGGCCTCAGGACGTGAACGCAGCCGCAGGTCAAGCCGGTAGTGCGTCCGTTGAAGCAGAGCAAAGGGGCTGAGCAGTCCGGCTGGGTCGCCACCGGAAGTCACGTCGGGCGACCGAACGTCGTCCGGCCCGGCGTCGGGTCTAGTCCTTCATCATCACGACGTCGGTCGGGCGTTCGACAGTCACGGCGGTGCCGTAGTCGAACAGTTCGAGCGTCGAGTTGGCCGTTCCGGTGTCGAGCCGCCCCTTCGCCGTCGACTGCCAGGTGAGGGTGAGCGCCACCGTCGCGATCCGGCCGGCGCGATCCAGCGTGACGTCGCCGGCCGTGCTGCTCGACCCGTCCTTGCTGGTCTCGGCGTAGGTGAAGTGCAGCGTGTCGTCCGGGTTCTCGGTGACTGTCGCGTTCTGCCGCGTGAGCGCCGCGAACAGGGCAGCCGGGTCGGGCTCGGCGGCACCCAGCACCCCGTTCCCGTCGCCGTAGAGGGAGAGCCGGTCGTACGTCCCCGGGTACTGCCCGTACCGGCCGTACGTCTCGCCCGGGCTCTTGTCGGCCGGCAGCGGGCCCACGCCGCCGACCGCAGCGGCCCGATCGGGGACGTCCGCGAAGAGACTTTCGCGACGACGCCGCCGCCACGCCGAGGTGTGGTTGTTGACCAGGGCCCGGCGCAGGTAGGCGTGCGGGTCGCCGAGCCGGGACAGCCGCCGCCACCGCTCGTAGACCTTGACCAGGCTGTCCTGGAGCAACTCCTCGGCCCGCCACCGGTCGCCGCTCAGCAGCATGGCCAGCCGGATGTGTCGCTGCCACGCCACCTCGACGAACGCGACGTAGGACCGGTCCGCCGCGGACAGTGGTTTCTGTTGGTCGGTCACGCGCCTTACACGCGGCGGGGTCACCGAAGGTTGTCAGGCCGAGGGCAGCTCCGGGCCGCCGTCGAGCAGGGGGCCGAGCAGGTCGTCGTACTCCTCGACCCGGGCCAGGACCTCGGCGGCGGTGAACTGGCGGACGGCCGGCTTCCGGCCGCGCGCGCCGGCCTCGACCTCGTCCCAGGTCAGCGGCGTCGACACCGACGGCACCGACTGGGCCCGCAGCGAGTACGGCGCCACTGTGGTCTTCGCGGCGTTGTTCTGACTCCAGTCGATGAATACCTTGCCCGGGCGAAGGTTCTTCGCCATCTTCGACACGATCAGCTTCGGGTGGGCCTTCTCCAACTCCTGGGCGATCCGTCGGGCGTAGTCGGAGACGAGGTCTGACGACTGGGTGCCGGCGATCGGGCAGCAGAGCTGCATGCCCTTCTTGCCGGAGGTCTTCGGGTACGACTCGATGCCGTCGTCGGCGAGGCGGTCGCGCATCAGGACCGCCACCGGGCAACACTGGGCGAGCCCGGCCGGCGGCCCCGGGTCCAGGTCGACGACCATCATGTCCGGGTGTTCGCCCACCTTCCACTGCGGCGTGTGCAGCTCCAACGCGGCCAGGTTGGCCAGCCAGACCAGGGTGGGCAGGTCGTCGGCGACCACGTAGTCGATGGTCTCCCGGCCCTTCGTCGAGCCGGGCGCCGGGAGGTTCTCCACCCGCACCCAGTCCGGGGTCGCGGCCGGCGTGTTCTTCTCGAAGAACGACTTGTCGTCCACCCCGTTGGGATAGCGGATCCGGGTGACCGGCCGGTCCCGCAGGTGCGGCAGCAGCACCGGGGAGATCCGAGTGTAGTAGTCGATCACCTCACCCTTTGTGAACCCGGCCGCCGGGTAGAGCACCTTGTCCAGGTTGGACAACTCCAGCGCGCGGCCCTCGACGTCCACCCGTAGCCGTTCAGCCGGCATCGTCGACCTCCTCCGGAGGCTTGTCCGGGCGCAAGCGCAGCACCCGGGGGAAACGCAGCCGGCCGTCGGGGGTGCGCTGGCCGTACTTCACCTCCACCACCACCCGGGGTGTTACCCAGATGGCGCCCCGCGCATCCTCGCGCGGCACACCCGGCGCGAACGGTGACACGCCGGAGCGCAGCGGTTCCAGCTCGGCGAGGAGCTGCCGCTCGATGGCCGCGCCGATCCCACCGCCGACCCGACCCCGGTAGATCAGTCGGCCGTCCGGGCCGGGCACCCCGACCAGCAGCCCGCCGACCCGGCGCGCGCCCGGTCGCCAACCGCCGATGACGAAGTCGCCGGTCACCTCCAGCTTGACCTTCACCCAGTCCGGCGAGCGCACCCCCGGGCGGTAGACGGCCCCGACCCGCTTGGCCATCACCCCCTCCAGGCCGTGCTCTCCGGCCGCCTCGTAGGTGGCCGGCCCGTCGGTGAACATCGGCGGCACCGCCCACCGGAGGCCGCCGAGCGCGAGCGCGTCCAGCGCCTCCCGGCGGCGCTCGTACGGCCAGCCGGTCAGGTAGTCGCCGTTCAGCCGGAGCAGGTCGAAGATCATGTACGTCACCGGCATGACGGCGGCCAACCGGGCGGCCTTGGCCCGGTCCCGGACGTGCATCCGCTCGGCCAGCGCGGTGAAGGACGGCTGCCCGCCCTGGCCGAGCAGCACCACCTCACCGTCGAGCAGCGCGTCGTCGACCTGCTCGGGAAGGGTGGCCAACTCCGGGTACGCGGCGGTGATCTCCACGCCGGAACGGGCATACAGGTGCTGACCGCCACCTGAGATGTCGGCCAGGGCGCGGACGCCGTCCCACTTGAACTCGTACGCCCAGCCGTCACCCGCCGGGAGCGGCCCGGTCATCGCGAGCATCGGCTTGAGCGGCGCGCCGGGCACGACCCGACTGTAGTAGCAGCCCGAACACCTCGCGTCCGGTTCTTTCGGATGCGAGCATGGTCGATACCGGGGAAGGGAGCGCAGGATGCGTGCCATCTGGAAGGGAGCCGTGTCGTTCGGGCTCGTCTCGATCGGGGTGAAGCTCTACTCCGCGACCGAGGAGAAGGACATTCGGTTCCACCAGGTGCACCGCGAGGACGGCGGTCGGATCCGCTACAAGCGCACCTGCTCGGTCTGCGGCGAAGAGGTCACCTACGACGACATCGCCAAGGGCTACGACATCGGCGGCGGCGAGATGGTGATCCTCACCGACGAGGACTTCGCCGACCTGCCGTTGACCAGCTCCCGCGCCATCGACGTGCTGGAGTTCGTGCCGGCCGAGCAGGTCGACCCGATCCTCTACAACAAGGCGTACTTTCTCGAGCCGGAGGGCGCGGCGACCAAGCCGTACGTGCTGCTGCGCGACGCGCTCATCGACTCGGAGCGGGTGGCCATCGTCAAGGTGGCGCTGCGCCAGCGGGAGCAGCTGGCCACGCTGCGGGTCCGCGAGGGTGTGCTGCTGCTCAACACCATGCTCTGGCCGGACGAGATCCGCACCCCGGACTTCGGCTTCCTCGACGAGGACCTCAAGGTGCGCCCGCCGGAGCTGGCCATGGCCAGCTCCCTGATCGACTCGATGACCGGCGAGTTCGAGCCGGACGTCTTCACCGACGACTACCGGGCCGCGTTGCAGGAGGTCATCGACGCCAAGGTGGAGGGTCGGGAGGTCGTCCAGCCGGAGGAGGTCGAGGAGGCCCCGGCCGCTGCGGTGGACCTGATGGCGGCGTTGAAGGCCTCGGTGGAGCGCGCCAAGGCGGCTCGCGGCGAGCAGCCGGCCCGCGGCGGTGGTGGTGGCGAGCCGACGCCCATCTCGTCGGCGCGGTCGGCGCAGAAGGCAGCCGAGAAGAAGGCGGCCAAGGCGCCCGCGAAGAAGACCGCGGCGAAGAAGACGGCCGAGAAGAAGGCGGCCGAGCCGGCGAAGAAGACCGCTGCCAAGAAGACCGCCGCGACGAAGGCGGAGCCGGCGAAGAAGACGGCCGCGCGCAAGACCGCACCCCGCAAGAGCGCCTGACCGTACGGCAGCGGCGGCGGTGTCCGCCCCGCCGGGTACGCTCCGCCGGCCGCTGGCGACCGGAGGAGCCCCCATGCCGTACACCCCTGATCTGGACCGGTTGCTGACGCCCGGCGCCCGCTTCACCGACCAGCACGGCGGATACCTGATCGAGGTTCACCCGGCGGGCGACATCGTGTTGCCGACCGGCCGCGTGGTCGGTTGCGACCCGCTGGTCTGCCCGGAGGCCGAGCCGTTCACTGTGACGGTGCCGCCGGGGCGGCATCCCGCCCGCGCCTGGGTGGCGGTGGTGCTCCGGGAGGACGCCGAGGTGGACCGCCGGGTCGCCGCGCTGGAGCTGGTCGTCTCGGCTGAGCCGACAATCCGCTGGGAGCCGGCCGTCGCGGGCGACCAGGACGTCGCCACGCTCGGCGCTGACGACTACTTCGGCTACGGCGTGGACGCCGGCGTCGGCACCTTCGCCGACCCGACCGCGCTCGCCGTCCTGGAGGGCTGGGACGAGGACCGGGTCGAGGAGGTCTTCATCCCGGCCGAGCTGCCCTCGTCCCCGGTCCCGGGGCTGATCGTCGCCGTGTTGGACGAGGCCACCGGCGCCAACGTCGTCACCGTGTCCACGGGTTGGGGCGACGGCTGCTACGGCACCTGGATCGGCCGTGCCGCCGACGGCCGGGTCACCTCGTTCGTGACCGACTTCATGGTCGTCCCGGAATAACCGCCCAAGAAAGCTCCGGAAGTGTCGCGCTGGGCGATCCGAGGCGTCCGCGGCGGGCACGGTAGGCCGCGGTGCGGGTACCGTGTGCGTCGGCTTTCCCCCCGGCACCGGGTGCCGGCCACACTTCGCAGCAGGGAGTCGACGACGTGAGCGAGCGGACGCAGCAGACGGGCCCGGACCAGAGCCCGGCAACCAAGTCGGGGCGCCGCCTGGCCGCCCAGTTGGCGGAGAAGAAGGCCGCCGACGCGAGGCGCAAGCGCAACGCGTGGGCCAGCGGCCTCGCCGCCGTCGCCGTGGTCGGGGTGCTGATCGGCGTCTTCGTGACGATCGGCGGGGGCGACGACAAGCCCAAGACCCAGGCCGACGCGACACCGTCCGCCTCCGCCCCGGCCCCCGACGAGGCCGGCGCACCCCCCGCTCCGCAGCTGCCCGAGGGCGCCGACCCGGCGCTGGGCACCAAGCCGACGGTGACGCCGGGCACCGGTGACCTCAAGAAGCTCACGGTCACCCCGCTGATCAAGGGCAAGGGCCCGGCCGTGCAGAAGGGCCAGAACATCACCACCAACTACGTGGGGGTGTTCTACAAGGACGGCAAGGAGTTCGACTCGTCCTGGAAGGCCGGGCAGCCGGCCACCTTCCCGATCGGCGTCGGCCAGGTCATTCCCGGCTGGGACCAGGGTCTGGTCGGGGTGACAGTGGGCAGCCGGGTGCAGCTGGACATCCCGGGCGAGCTTGGGTACGGCAACGACGAGGCCGCCGCCGGTGGCCGTCCGACCGGTCCGCTGCGCTTCGTGGTGGACGTGCTCGCCGCCCAGTGACCTGTCCGGGTCGTCCCGGTTGTCGCCGGGACGCGATGGAGTTGTTCACATGGGGCTTCCGGCCCGTCACCCAGCGGCAGTAGGTTCGGCGTCACCCCGGGCGGTTCGCCGCCCGGGGTGAGCAGCATCCGGAACCGGAACGCGGAGGTGCATGTGACGGCGTTGGACGAGCCTGGGCGGACCGCCCGGTCGATGTGGGCGTACTTCGAGCCGGTGCACACTGTCACCTACCTGCACCCCCGGGCCCGGGCCGCGTACGAGGCGGTCGGGCTGCGCGGCTACTGGCGCGGTTACTTCGCCGGCCGTGCCGCACCGCTGGGAGCCGCCGAGGCGGCCCCGGTGATCGCCGCCTTCTTCAACTTCGCGCCGCCGATGGTGGCCCGCGCGCTGCCGGCGGTGTGGCGGTTGGCCACCCCGCAGGAGGCGCTGCGCGCCCGTCTGACCGGTGCCGTGCAGGCGCTCGCCGAGCTGACCTACGAGCTTCCGGAGTCGCACCTGGTGGAGGCCGCCGACCTGCTGGAGCGGGCCGCCGCGGCGGCGCAGACCGCCGGCCGGGTGCTCGGCGCCGCCAACGCGGCCCTCCCGGCCGGCGAGTACCCGCTGGCGCGGCTCTGGCAGGCCGCCACGACGCTGCGCGAGCACCGGGGGGACGGGCACGTGGCCGCACTGGTGGCCGCCGGCCTGGACCCGGTGGAGACGCTGACCGGGCGGGTCGCGCTGGACGGTTCGTCGCCGCAGTACCTGCTGGGCCGCGGCTGGTCCGAGGAGCAGTGGCAGGCCGCCCGTGAGCGGCTCACCGAGCGGGGTTGGCTGACTGGGGACGGCGCGGCCACCGAGCACGCCCGGGCCGAGTTCCAGGCCATCGAGGATGCCACCGACCGGGCCGCCGCGCACCCGTGGCAGGCGCTCGGCGCCCAGGACACGGACCGGCTCCGGGAGCTGCTGGAGCCGATCGCCCGGTCCGGCCACACCCTGCTCCCCGAGGGCAGCCCGCTCGGTCTGCCCGCGTTGCCCAGCTGACCGGGCACCCACCGGTCGGGCAGGATGGGCCCGTGACTGATGCTGTGGTCTTCGACCTGGACGGCGTGATCGTGGATTCCGAGCCGGTGTGGGAGGAGGTCCGCCGGGCGTACGTGGCGGCGCACGGCGGGACGTGGCAGCCGGACACGCAACGCCGTCTGATGGGGATGAGCACCGGTGAGTGGGCCGACTACCTCAGCGGAGAGCTGGGCGTCGGCCGCACCGCCGAGCAGGTCGCCGTCGAGGTGGTCGAGGAGATGACCCGACGCTACCGGGACCACGTACCTCTCATCGACGGCGCCGACCAGGTCGTTCGCCGGCTGGCCGCGCGGTGGCCGCTCGGGTTGGCCAGTTCGTCGCCGACCCGGCTGATCGAGGCGGCGCTGGCGGCGACCGGCCTGACCGACGCGTTCGGCGCGACCCTCTCCACCGAGCAGACCGAGCGGGGCAAGCCCGCACCGGACGTGTACCTGAGCGTGGTGCAGCGCCTCGGCGTCGACCCGACCCGCTGTGTGGCCGTGGAGGACTCGTCCAACGGCGTGCGCTCCGCCGCGGCGGCGGGGATGCGGGTGGTGGCGGTGCCGCACGGCTCGTACCCGCTCGATCCGGACGCCGCCGGGCTGGCCGTGGTGACGCTGAACGCGATCGGTGAGCTGACCCCCGAGCTGGTGGACGAGCTGGGTTGACAGGGGTCGAGCCGGGTAGAGACCACGGATGAAGGCCATCGTGTACGAGCGCAACGGCGACCCTTCGGTGCTGGAACTGGTCGACCGGCCGGTGCCGGAGCCGGGCGCGGGCGAGGTACTGGTGCGGATGGCGGTCTCCGGGGTGAACCCGACCGACTGGAAGTCCCGCCGCAACGCCCCGCCGAACGGGTGGCAGATCCCCGGGCAGGACGGCGCGGGGGTGGTCGAGGCGGTCGGCGAGGGGGTCGACCCCGACCTGATCGGTGAGCGGGTGTGGGTCTGGGAGGCCGCCTGGCAGCGACAGTGGGGCACGACGGCGGAGTACACGCTGGTGCCGGTCCGGCAGGCGGTACGCCTCGGCCCCGCTCCGTTCGAGCTGGGCGCAGCCCTGGGCATCCCATTCCTCACCGCGCACCGCTGTCTGACCGCTGGCGAGTTCATGCCGGACACGCTGCGGGCCGGCGCGCTGGCGGATCACACGGTGCTGGTGCAGGGCGGCGCGGGCGCTGTCGGCAACGCAGCGATCCAACTCGCCCGCTGGGCCGACGCCACGGTGATCGCCACGGTGAGCAGCGCGGAGAAGGCTCAGCTCGCAGCCTCGGCCGGCGCATCCTTCGTGATCAACTATCGGGAGCAGGACGTGGTCGAGGAGGTCCACAAGATCGCCCCCGACGGGGTGCACACGATCGTGGAGGTCTCCCCCGCCCGCAACGCCTCGGTCGACGCACGGGTGCTGCGGCACGGCGGCGCGGTCTGCATGTACGCCGACAACGGCGGGGACGAGGTGAGCATCCCGATCCGGGCGATGATGGCGCCGAACGCCCGCTGGCAGTTCGTGCTGGTCTACACCGAGCCGAAGGCGGCCAAGGCGCAGGGCGTGAAGGACGTGGCGGCGGCGGCCAGCCAGGGTGGCATCCGGGTTGGCGCGGACGCCGGTCTACCGCTGCACTACTACCCCCTGGCCGAGGCGGCCGCGGCGCACCAGGCGGTGGAGGACTCGACGGTGGGCAAGGTGCTCATCACCACCAGCGACGCCTGATCGGGTCGCTGACCACCCGATTTCCCCGTCAGCAGGACAGAAGCGAACAACTTTCGCAACAATGACGGTGCGGGTCACCCCGCGTGGAGCGGGCGGCCCCGGCGCGGTGCGAACGCCGGGGCCGCCCCTGGGGAGGGATCAGGAGTACTCCCGCCTCAACAGGCGACAGTGCCGAGGAAAACGTTACGGGGCTGTCAACTCCCGGACAGTCAGCTCACCCACGGCGTACCGCGAACGGACGACCTTCTTGTCGAACTTGCCGACGCTGGTCTTCGGCACCGTGTCGATGAACGCCCAGCGCTCGGGCAACTGCCAGCGCGCCACCGACCCGGCCAGGAAGTCCCGCAACTCCTCGGCGGTCACCGAAGCGCCCTCCCGAACCACCACGGTGGCCAGCGGACGTTCGTCCCATCGCTCGTCCGGGACCCCCACCACGCACGCCTCCAGCACCGCCGGGTGGGCCATCAGCGCGTTCTCCAACTCCACCGACGAGATCCACTCACCACCGGACTTGATCACGTCCTTGGCGCGGTCGGTCAGGTTGATGTACCCGTCCGGCGAGAGGGTGCCCACGTCGCCGGTACGCAGCCAGCCGTCGCGGAACTTTTCCTCGTCCGGGGCGTCGTCACCGACGTACCGGGCGGTCACCCACGGCCCACGGACCTCCAGCTCGCCCACGGCCGTGCCGTCGGCGGGCATCGGGTCGCCCGACGGGCCGACGATCCGCGCCTGCACGCCCGCCGGCACCCGCCCCTGGGTGTAGCGGTAGCGCCAGGCCTGCTCACCGGTAGCACCGGCGGGCGGGCGCGAGACGGACCCCAGCGGGGACATCTCGGTCATCCCCCAGGCGTGGATGACGTCGATCCCGTGCCGCTCGTCGAACGCGTGCATCAGTGCCGGCGGGCACGCCGAGCCGCCGACGATCACCTCACCGAGCGAGGAGGTGTCCACGTCGTGCGTGTCCAGGTAGGCCAGCAGGTCGGTCCAGATGGTCGGCACCGCGCCGGCCAGTGTGGGCCGCTCGGCGGCGATCATCTCGGCGATCGGCGCGGCCTGGAGGAACCGGTCCGGCATGATCAGCGACGCGCCGGAGAGGAAGGCCGCGTACGGCAGGCCCCAGGACATGGCGTGGAACATCGGCACGATGGCCAACTCGCGGTCGGTCGGCCCGAGACCGAAACCCTCCGGCATGCAGACCTGCAACGAGTGCAGGTAGATCGACCGGTGCGAGTAGGCCACGCCCTTCGGGTTGCCGGTGGTGCCCGAGGTGTAGCAGAGCGCGGCGGCGTCGCGCTCGTCGACCTCGGGCCAGTCGTACGTGTCGGGCCGGTCGGCGAGCAACGCGTCCCAGTGGTGCACTGTGATCCGGTCGCCGGCCGCCGCCACCAGCGGCGCCGGGTCGCCGCCGCCGACCACCACGACGTGCCGCACCGTGGTCAGCTCACCGATCACCCGGGCCAGCAGCGGGATGAGCGTGCTGTCGACAAGCACCACCCGGTCCTCGGCGTGGTTGGCGATGTAGACGACCTGGTCGGGGAAGAGCCGGATGTTGAGCGTGTGCAGCACCGCGCCCATGCTCGGCACCGCGAAGTAGGCGACCAGGTGCTCGTTGTTGTTCCACATGAAGGTGGCGACCCGCTCGTCGCCGGTCACCCCACACTCGTCGCGCAGCCCGTGTGCCAACCGAGCGGCCGCCCGGCCCACCTCGGCGTACGTCATCCGGCGGGGTTCGGCGCCCGTCCAGGTGACCACCTCGGCCGTGCCGTGCACCAGTGCACCGTGGTCGAGGATCCGGGAGATCTGCAGAGGGGCGTCCATCATCGTGCTACGCATGGGTAACAAGCTAGTGTCGGCGGTCACACGTTGGGAACCCCCGTAAGTTGTCGCAGGTGAGCATCTCCTGGGCCGACTCATATGTGGGGCAGTTGCGCGCGCTCGCCGGGGACCGGACGCTGATGTTCGTCGGCGCCCGAGCCGTGGTCAACGACGACGCCGGCCGCATCCTGCTGATCAAACGCTCGGACAACGGCCAGTGGGCCATGCCGGCCGGCGCGATGGAACTGGGCGAGTCGATCGCCGACTGCGCGGTCCGCGAGGTCCGCGAGGAGACCGGGCTGCGTGCGCTGCGGGTCTGCGCGTTCGCTCTCTACACCGGCCCGGACCGGACGAGCACCAACATGTACGGCCACACGTACCAGGTGTTCACCACCGCGTTCAAGGTGGAGGAGTGGGACGGGCAGTTGGCCCGGGTCACCGACGAGACCACCGACGCCGGCTTCTTCGCCCGCGACCGGTTCCCCGCCCCACTCTCCACCTCTGTCATCGAGACCCTGGCCGACCTGGACGTCTTCGAGCAGACCAACCGGCTCATCCTCAAGTAGGTCGGCCCCGGGGCCACCGGCCCCGGGGCCGTGCCTCACTGCGGCAGGCGGAGCCCGGCGAAGAACCCTTCCTGGATCCAGTTCGGGTACGCGACCGGCAGCTTGGTGGCCTCGTCCAGCTCGGTGAGATCCTCCGCGGTCAGGGTGAGGTCCGAGGCGGCGATGTTGTCGACCAACTGCTCGTGCTTGCGGGCACCGACGATCACGCTGGTCACCGCCGGCCGGGACAGCAGCCAGGCGACAGCCACCCGGGCCGGGCTGACCTCGTGCCGCTCGGCGACGCCCTTGAGCACGTCGACCACGCCGAAGGCGTGCTCGGGGTCGAACGGGGTGAAGCTGGCGTAACCCGGCTGTGCGCTACGCGCGCCACTGTCGGCGACGGCGCCGTCCCGGCTGACCTTGCCGGAGAGGAAACCACCGGCGAGCGGGCTCCACACGGTCACCCCGACACCCTCGTTGAGCGCCATCGGCACCACGTCGCGCTCCACGTCCCGACCCAGCAGGGAGTAGTACTCCTGCACCGAGACGAACCCGGCCAGCTTTTCCCGAGCGGAGATGCCCAGTGCCTTGGAGATCTGCCAGGCGGCGAAGTTCGCGGCGCCGATGTAGCGGACCTTGCCCTGCCGGACCGCGTCGTCGAGCGCGCGCAGCATCTCCTCCATGGGAGTGATGTGGTCGAAGTTGTGGATCTGGTACAGGTCGATGTGATCGGTGCCCAGCCGGCGCAGGCTGTCCTCCAGGTTCTGCATGATGTGCAGCCGGGAGGTGCCGACGTCGTTCGGGCCGGGGCCGGTGCGGGAGTGCACCTTCGTCGCCAGTACGACGTCGCGACGCCGCTTGCCGAGCGCCTTGCCGAGCAGTTCCTCGCTCTCGCCGTCGCTGTAGCCGTCGGCGGTGTCGACGAAGTTGACGCCCGCGTCCAGCGCGGTGTCCACCAGCCGCTGCACCTCGGGCAGCGCCAGCCCACCCAGGGTGCCCCAGAGCGGGTGCCCGCTGCCGCCGAAGGTCATCGCGCCGAGCGAGATCTCCGAGACGTACACCCCGGTGGTGCCCAACAGTCGGTACTTCACGTGTGTTGCTCCTCGTGGTGGGTCGGAGGCCGAGGTCAGGCACTCCGTGGTCACTATGTCGGACACTGTGTCCGGCAACGAGCGTACGTCGCCCACCCGACCCCCAGCCACCTAGGATTCCGGCTATGCCCTCGATCACCCGCCGCCGCCCGCGCAACCCCGACGGACGCGCGGCAGTCGAAGCGCGGGTGCTGGCGGCCACCGAACGGCTCCTGAAGGAGGGAATCCGCTTCACCGACCTCGGCGTGCAGCGGATCGCCGCCGAGGCCGGTGTGGCGCGGTCGACCTTCTACACCCACTTCCGGGACAAGACCGAGCTGCTCATGCGCCTCGCCGGCACCATGCGGGAGAGTTCGTTCGACCGCACCGGCGACTGGGACCCGGGCGGCCCTGGTGATCCGCTCGCCCGGCTCACCGAGGTCTTCGGCGACGTGATCCGGATATACCGGACGTACGCCCCGGTGCTGGCCGCTGTCAGCGAGGTCGCCGCCTACGACGAGGCGGTCCGGGAGTACTGGGCGACCGGGCTGGAGCAGTTCGTGGCCCGCACCGTGGACGCTCTCCGGATCGAGCAGCAGGCCGGACGTACCCCCGCCGACCTGGACGTGACGGCGGCCAGCCGGCTGATCGTGATCGGCGGCGACCGCTTCCTCGCCGACCACGTCAGCACGACCTCGGCCCACCCCGATACCGACGCGGCGGCCGCCCGGGAGTTGGCCGCGACCTGGTGGTACGGCGCCTACCGCCGCCCCGCCTGACCACAGCTGCTCCGGCCCGAAGTCGGGCAGCAGCCGCTCGGCCGGATCCCGGAGCGGTCCGGGGCGGTCGGCGTCGGGACACTCAGATCATCGTCTGGGACTTGGCCTCCATGTCGGCGGCCGCCTCCTCCTTGGACTCGCGGGTCAACGGCTTACCGCCCGGAGCCGGGGCCTCGCCACCGAGCGGGTCGGCGCCACCTGTGGCACCCTGCGGGCCGGCACCCCGCAGCTGCGTGTTGGGCAGCGTCAGGGTGACCACCACCGCCACGATCGCGATCAGGCCGGCGGTCAGGAAGACCATGTCCAGCGCGTCGACGAAGGCGCCCTGGATGGCCGCGCGCACCGGCCCCGGCAGGGCCAGGATGGTGGCCGGGTCGTTGATCGAGATGTTGGCGCCGCCACTCGCCGCCACAGCGGCCTGCTCCTGCGGCGGGAGCTGCGCGATCGCGCCGGGCAACCGGTCGGCGAGCCCGCCGGTCAGCCGGGACGAGAGCACCGTGCCGAGGATCGCCACCCCGAACGAACCGCCGAGCGACCGGAAGAAGGTCGCCGAGGAGGTGCCAGCACCCAGGTCGCGTACCGAGACCGCGTTCTGCACCGCCAGGATCAGCGACTGCATACAGAGACCCAACCCGACGCCGATCACCACCATGAACCCGAACGCGACCCAGAGCGAGGTGGCCACCTCCAACTGGGTGAAGAGGAACATGCCGACCAGCAGGGTCACCGAACCGGCCACCGGGAACCACTTGTACCGACCGATCCGGGTCATCGCGCGGCCGGTCAGGATCGAGGTGATGATGATGCCGGCCATCATCGGCAGCATCAGCAGACCGCTTCGGGTCGGCGAGGCGCCCTTCACGATCTGCAGGTACAGCGGGATGAAGATGATCGAACCGAACATCACCAGACCGATGATGAGCAGGGCCGAGTTGGCCAACGCGAAGGTGGCGCTCCGGAACAGCCGCAGCGGGAGAATCGGCTCGGCCACCCGGGCCTCCTGGAGGACGAAGAGCACCCCCAGCACCGCACCGACCACGAAGAGCGTGATGATCACGCCGGAGCCCCAGGCGTACTCGTTGCCGCCCCAGCTCAGCGCGAGCAGCAGGGAACTCACCCCGGCCACCAGCAGGCCGGCGCCGAGCCAGTCGATCGAGTGGTCCCGACGTTCGAACGGGATCAACCGCATCACGTGGTAGCAGACGACGATCGCCAGGATCGCCAGCGGCACGTTGATGTAGAAGATCCACCGCCAGTCGGTTTCCGCGAAGTAACCGCCCACCAGCGGCCCGGCGACCGACGAGATCCCGAAGACCGCTCCGAACAGCCCCTGGTAGCGGCCACGCTCCCGGGGTGACACCACGTCCGAGATGATGGTGAACGCGAGCGTCAACAGACCACCGGCGCCGAGACCCTGGATGCCCCGGGTGACGATCAGCTGGGTCATGTTCTGCGACAGCCCGGCCAGCAACGACCCGAGCAGAAACGTGCCGATCGAGAAGAGGAAGACCGGGCGGCGCCCGTACAGGTCGGCCATCTTGCCGTAGAGCGGCGTCGACGCGGTCGAGGCGAGCAGGTACGCGGTGACCACCCAGGAGTAGTGGTTGATTCCGCCCAGCTCGCCCACGATGGTCGGCAGCGCCGTACCGACGATGGTCTGGTCGAGTGCGGCCAGCAGCATGCCGGTCATCAGGCCGAACATGAGCAGCCGGATCTGCTGCCGGTTCAGCACCGGCGCATCTGAGGCTTCGGTGGTCATGTGCCCTTCTATCCCGCGAGCCGCAGAACATGCGCCGAACCCCCAAAAAACCAACCCGCACCGCACCGGCTCGCGCTCTCGCTCTCGCATCCTGGCGTTGATCATGAAGTTATTGCCACGACACGCCGCGCGCGGTGGCAATAACTTCATGATCAACGTAGGGGTGGGTGGGGGGTTAGGGGGTGGTGAAGGTTTTGGTGATTGCTGCACAGAAAGCGGGGAGGTCGTCGGGTTTGCGGCTGCTGGTCAGCTTGCCGTCGGTAACGCACTCCTCGTCCACCCAGGTGGCTCCGGCGTTGGTCAGGTCGGTACGCAGGGTGGGCCAGGAGGTGATCCGCCGGCCGCGCACCACGTCCGCCTCGATCAGCGTCCACGGGCCGTGACAGATCACCCCGACGGGCTTGCCCGCGTCGAAGAACGCCTTCACGAACCGCACCGCGTCCGGGTCGCCCCGCAGGAAGTCCGGGTTCGCCACCCCTCCGGGCAGCACCAACGCGTCGTAGCCGGCGGCGTCGGCCTTGTCGACGGTCACGTCCACGTCGTACGTCTTGGAGTGGTCCAAGTGGTTGAAGGACTGGATGGAACCGGGCTTCAGCGAGACCAGCTCGGCCGTCGCGCCTGCGTTCTCGACCGCCTCGCGTGGTTGGACGTACTCGACCTCCTCGACGCCGTCGGCGGCCAGGAAGGCGATCCGCTTGCCCTGCAATGTCGCTGCCATCTCGGTACATCTCCTTTCCGGGGGGTACCTCAATCCCCTTCCCGCCCTCGAACGCCCGAAACAGGTCGGACAGGTGAGGACCGGTCCGGACCGGTGAGGACCGGTCAGGAGCCGTCGAAGGTCGCCTGGCCAGCGGCGGGGCCGGCCGGCGCGCAGGTTTGTCCCCCAGGCCGCTGGGGACCCGGGGAGGCATGGCAGGAGCAGCAGCGGAACAGCGCCGGTTCGCCACCGTCGTGGAGAGCTGGCTGGGACGCCCAGTGCTGATCGTCGGTGACGCCATGTTGGACGAATGGCGGTTCGCCGACTCCGACCGGCTCTGCCGGGAGGCGCCCGCACCGGTCCTCACCCTGCGCCGGCGGATCTCCGCCGCCGGCGGGGCCGCGAACACGGCCGTCAACGTCGCCGCCCTCGGCGGACGGGCGGTGCTGGTGGCACCGGTCGGCGCGGACGTCGCCGGGGACGAACTGCACGACTGCCTGGACCGCGCGAGCGTCTGGGACCGCACCGTCAACCAGCCCGGGCGACCCACCCCGGTCAAGCGGCGAATGTTGGCCGGCAACCAGATCCTGCTGCGTGAGGACTCCGGCGACCCGGAGGACGCCCTGGACCACGACGGGGTGACCCGGCTGCTCACCGCCCTGAGCTGCGCGACCGGGGAGTTGCGCGCCGCCGCCGGCGGAGAGGCGCCGACCCTGGTGGTCTGCGACTACGGCCTGGGCGCGCTGCCCGCGCCGGTCCGCGCGTGGCTGGTCGAGAACCGTCAGCGGTACGCCACAGTCGCGCTGGACGCCCACGACCTGGCCGACTGGCGGGGCCTCGCGCCGACAGTGGTCACCCCCAGCTTCGCCGAGGCGACCCGGCTGCTGGCCCGCGCGGGCGGCACGACCCGACCGACCGGCGGGACCGAACTGCACCTGGAACACCCGGACGGCGACCCGGTCGACGGGCCCTCCGAGATGACCGTCGGCGCGGCCCCGGGCGCGGTACGCGCCGACGACACGGCCGCCGAGGTGGCCCGGGCCGACCGCCCGGGACCGGTCGGCGAGCCCACCCCGGGTGAGGGACGGGTGGCCCTCACCGGCGACGGGCTCAGCGTCACCGGCACCGGCGTCACAGTGAACACCCGGGCCGGGGAGGGCGTCGACCGGGCCGTCCTGGCCGAGTCGCGGCTGGCCGAACTGCGTGCGCACACCGGCGCCGACGTGGTCGCGGTGACCCTGGACACCGAGGGCGCTGTGGTCGGCGGCGCCGACGGGGAGCCGCGGCGCAGCCACAGCACCCCGGTGCCGGCGAGCCACGCCGTGGGCGCCGGTGACGCCTACCTGGCGGCGATGACGTTGGCCCTGGCCGCCGACGCGCCCCTGCCCACCGCCGCGCAACTCGCCCAACTGGCGGCCACCATCACCGTCTCGGACACCGGCACCTGCGTGTGCCGACGGGACGACCTGCTCGCCGCACTGGACCAGCCGACCGACACCACGAGCCACCCCGCGCTGGTCGGCGGCGACGAGTTGAACGCGATCGTCGCCGAGTACCGCGAGGCGGGACGGTCGGTGGTCTTCACCAACGGCTGCTTCGACGTGCTGCATCGCGGGCATGTGCGCTACCTGGAGCAGGCCCGCGCGTTGGGCGACCTGCTCATCGTGGCAGTCAACTCGGACGGCAGCGTACGACGGCTGAAGGGCCCGGACCGGCCGGTCAACCCGGTCGAGGACCGGGGTGCCCTGCTCGCCGCGCTCGCCTGCGTGGACCACGTGGTGGTCTTCGAGGAGGACTCACCCGCCGCGCTGATCGAGGCGGTCCGACCGGACGTGTACGTCAAGGGCGGCGACTATCCGCCGGAGCTGGTGCCGGAGGCGCCGCTGGTGCGCCGGCTGGGCGGCCAGGTGCGCACCCTGGGGTACGTGCCGGACCGGTCCACCTCCGCGATCATCGAGCGGATCCGGTCGCACAGCCAGGACCCGTCGCCACACCTCGACGACCGGGAGCCTGACCCGTCGCTGCGCACCCGCACCCAGGCGTCGTGAACCGCCCCCTCGACCTCGGCACCCCGGAGGAGTTCCGCGCCGATCGGCTGGTCGACGTGCTGATCCCGACCCGGAACCGGCCCGCCGAGTTGGCCGTCACCCTGGGCGGGCTCGCCGCCCAGGACGGGGTACCCGGCTTCGGCGTGGTCGTCAGCGACCAGTCCGACGGGGATCCGGCGTTCACGCATCCCGCTGCGGCCACCATGGTCCGGGCGCTGCGCCACCGGGGTCACCCGGTGCTGCTGACCCGCCGGCTGCCCCGACGGGGGTTGGCCGAACACCGGGCGTACCTGCTCGCCGCCTCGGCGGCCCGCTACGTCCTCAGCCTCGACGACGACATCTGGCTGGAAGCCGGTGCGCTGCACCGACTGGTCACCGCGATCGGTGAGCTGGGCTGCGGGTTCGTCGGCAACGGCGTGCACGGGCTCTCGTACACCGATGACGTACGGCCGGAATCGCACGGCCACTACGAGGAGTGGGCGGGCACGCCCACACCGGAGCGGATCCGACCCGGCACCCCGGAGTGGAACCGGGCCCGGATCCATTCGGCCGCGAACCTGCTGCACATCACCGAGCAGTTGGCGCTGCCGCCGGGCGCGTGGCGGGCGTACAAGGTCTCCTGGATCGGCGGGTGCGTGCTCTACGACCGGGCCAAGCTCGTCGACGCCGGTGGCTTCGACTTCTGGCGTCGGGTGCAGGAGAAGCACCAGGGCGAGGACGTGGCCGCGCAGCTCGCCGTGTTGGCCCGCTACGGCGGCGCGGGCATCCTGCCCAGCGGCGCGTACCACCTGGAGTCCCCCACCACTGTCACCGACCGGGACGTGGAGGCGTGGGAGGTCGTCCTCGCCGAGGAGGACACCCCGCAGCCGGCCTGAACTACCGGGTGAGCAGCTCGCGGGCGGCTTCCAGCACCTCGATCACCGGTACGTCGCTCACGAACGAGTCCCGGTGCGGGCACTCACCGTCGCCGGGCCGGTGCGGGTAGATGCCCGGTGTGCAGTCGACACCGCAGACCGGGCAGTGCACCGTCCACGAGCTGATCGGCCGATGCCGGGCCCGCAGCGGGCTGGCCCCGTTGATCAGGTTGCCGACCCAGAAGATGCCCACAGTTGGCGCGCCCACAGCGGCGGCCAGGTGCAGCGGGCCGGTGTCGTTCGAGACGACCAACGCGCAGTCGGCGTAGCAGCCCACCAAACCACCCAGGCTGAGCGTGCCCACCTGCTGTCGCACCGGCACCTGCGCCGCAGCGACGACCCGGTTCACCACCTCCTGCTCGGAGGGCGTGCCGGTGACCAGCACCTCGTAGCCGTCCTCGTGCAGCGCACGGGCCACCTCGGCGAAGCGCTCGGCGGGCCAGCGGCGGCGGGTGTCGGTGGCACCCGGATGCAACGCCACCCGGGGACGGCCCGCCGGGCCGAGCACCTGAGCGGCCTCGGCCCGGTCGGCGTCGGTCACCGCCAGCGTCGGCGTGATGGTGGTGGCCGGCGCTCCCGCAAGCGCCACCACCTCCAGGTAGCGGATCACCTCGTGCTGGTAGTAGACGTAGCGCAGCCACCGGTCAAGCGGCGGCGCGTCGTCGGCGCGCAGACCCACAGTCAACCGGGCACCGAGCCGACTGATCAGCGGGTTGGAGTTGGCACCCCCGCCGTGGATCTGCACCGCCAGGTCGAATTCCGCGCCTGCGGCAGCGGCCACGAAGTCGTCGATCGACGACTCCGGCTCACCCGCCTCCGGCGTACGGATGCCGGCTGCCGGCGGCACCACCAGCACCCGGTCCACCGGGCCGGGCCGGTCGCGCCAGAGCTTCGCGTGCCACGGCGCACCGAGCAGCACGATCTCCGCCGAGGGGTACGCGCTGCGCAACGCCTCCAGTGCCGGCAGGGCGAAGATGAAGTCACCGAGCGCGTTGGCGCGCAGCACGGCGATCCGCCGCACGTCGGGAAGGCGCTCGGCCGTCGGGCCGAGCACGGACGGGGTGACCACCCGGCCCGCTACGGCCGGTCGATCTCGCCAGCGGTGTCCGGGCGGTGCAGCTCCCGGTCCGCGGCGGGATCGGCTGGCATCGGCGTACCCGTGGAGAGGTCGCCGGAGCGCGGCCCAGTGCGGCCGACGGTGATGGTGCGCGGCGCGGGCCGGGTCGCCCGCGGCAGCCGGACCCGGAGCAGGCCGTGATCCATCAGCGCGTCGATGGTGTCCGGGTCGACCCGCGCCGGCAGGTTGACCCGGTACTCGAAGCCGCGCGTCTCGAAGCCGCCGGGGATGCCCTGGTCGGCGTTGACCTCCGCCTCCGAGCGGGCCCGCACGCACAACTCGCGGTCGTCCAACTCGACGGCCACCTCCTCCGGCGCCACCCCGGGCAGCCGGACGACGACCTCCCAGCCGTCCGAGGTCTCGGTCAACTCGACGTCGGACGCCCCGCCGCGACCACCTACCAGGCGACTCAACTCGGAGCGCAGCGACTGCAACTCCCCCATCGGGTCCCAGCCCTGCTGCCGGTTGCCGCGCCACCCCCGGCCGAAGCCGCCAAACTGCTGCTCGCTCATCACACCTCTCCGATCCGCTGAGTGGCCGTCGGCGGCCGTAGTGAGCTGGGCGCGTCCAGGCCGGCGTCGGGGTCGACGCCCACACCGAGCCGGTCAACCAGTTCACCACCGAGCCAGGCGCTGATGCCGAGAATCGCCAGCGCGACCACCTCGATGGCGACCAGCGCCCCACCGGCGGCCCTGGAATCCGCGTTGAGCCGCACCGCCCACACGGCGGCGAAGAGCAGGATCACCGCGACGTTGGCGCCCGCGTGCAGCAGACCCACCCGCTTGGCACGCGTGCCGGTCGGGATCGCCAACAGGTCGAACGAGCCGGCAGCCGCGGCGAGCAGGCCGCCGATCAGGCCGACAGTGATGTTCCAGTACGCGACCTCGCCGAGGAAGTCGGGACCGCCGACGGTGTCCACCACGTCGAACAGCACCGCCGTGGCCAGCAGCGCGACCGGGAACATGACCAGCATCGGATGGACTGGGTGACCCAGCACCTTGAGTCGGCTCTCCATCTCCCGGCCTCCACTGGTCGGCGTCCTGCGGAACGGTCTGCTTGCAGCGAGCGCGTCGGGTGAGGCCGTACCCCCGGCAACCAGGCACAAACCTCTCGCTGGTCAGGGCGGCCTACGCTGACGACGGTGGTGCCCGCCACCGGGTCAACGGCTGAGGGAGGATCAACGTGACGGTGGAGATCACGTCGCACGAGGAGTTGCGCGAGCTGCTCGGCGTGCCGAACGCGCGGGCCGCCAACAAGGAACGCGCCCGGCTGCACGAACGGGACCGCGAGTGGCTCGGCGCCTCGCCGTTCTGTCTGATGGCCACGGCCGGCGCGGACGGCAGCTGCGACGTCTCACCCAAGGGCGACCCGGCCGGGTTCGCCCTGGTGCTGGACGACACGACCATCGCGCTGCCCGAGCGGCCCGGCAACAAGCGGGCCGACGGCTACCGCAACATCCTCGACAACCCACACATCGGGTTGCTCTTCCTGATCCCCGGGCGGACCGACACGCTGCGGATCAACGGGCGGGCCCGCCTGGTCAGCGACGCGCCCTGGTTCGACGACATGGTGATCAAGGGGCACCGACCTGTGCTCGCGGTGGTGGTGGAGATCGAGCAGATCTTCTACCACTGCGCGAAGGCGTTCCTGCGGTCCGCACTGTGGCGGCCGGAGACCTGGCAGCCCGAGGCACTGCCGTCCCGGGCACGCCTGATCAAGGAGGTCGAGGCCCCGACGGAGAGCCTCGAAGACCTGGAACGGCACTACGGCCCGGCGTACGCCACGAAGATCTACGTCTGATCCCGCTGCACGAGAGGAAGATCGAGCGTGATCAACCGCGTTGGCCTACGGTTACCGATAGTCACGGTCCCGGGGGTGGCCTGATAGCTTTCGCCGATGAATTCGGCACCTGAACGAGGCGCGTCTGGCCACGTTGATCGCGTCGCTGACTACTACGACGACAACACGCGTCGGTTCCTCCTGGTTGCCGAGAGCCCAGGCAGTGACGCCATCCATCGCGGTGTGTGGACGCCGGACGTCGCGAACACGGCAGCGGCCATGGACACCGTCAACCGCCTGATCATCGAGCGCTTGCGCGGGCAGGTCCCTGCGGGGAGCGCAAGGGTGCTTGACCTCGGCTGTGGTGTCGGCGGGACGATGGTTCGCCTGGCCCGCGAGGTGGACGGGTTCGTCTCCGGGGTGACCATCAGCCGCGTGCAGGCCGAGATCGCCGCGCAGCGGTTCACCCGCGAAGGACTGACCGGCCGTTGTGACGTGATCTGTGCCGACTTCGCCGAGCTGCCAGCGGAACCCCACTACGACGCCATGCTCGCCGTGGAGGCGGTCGTCCACTCGCCGTCGCTGGAGAACCTGATCCCGTCCCTGGTGGAGCGGCTGCGCCCTGGAGGGCGCCTCATCCTGTGCGACGACTGGATGACCGAGAAGGATCGCGGGCTCGCCGCTCGGGAGCGTTGTCTCGACCAGTTCCGCGCCGGCTGGCGGATCGGGAGCTTGCATACCGTGGCCGAGCTGGCCGCCATGTCCGAGCGCGCTGGCTTGCGCCTGGTCGAGGACCTGGATCTCACCCCATACCTGCACCTCGGGCGGCCCCGCGACCGCGTGATCAAGCTGACTGTCGGCGCCACAGCCTTGCTTCCGCGGCTTCGCAACCGTCTTGTCGAGGTGCCATTCTGGGCCAACATGATTGGCGGTTCCGCCTTGCAGGCTGGATTGTCACGGCGTTGGTTGGAGTACCGCTTGATCGTGCTTGAGAAGGCGTGAGGTTTCGCCCGATCACCTGTGGCGCGGTGGGCACGGCCCGCGGCGATGTCGTGGCAATCGGTATGTCTGTTGAATGACAGTCACCGATAACGCTCGCACGCCTACGCTGGATCCCCACGGGAGGGGGTCCAATGAGGACGAACTGGCCTGGGTCGCACCCTGTCATCCGCAGGGCCGGCAGGTTTTGGGTCGCTCGTGCCTCCGCCTGGCAGCTGGTGACGGCGCTGGTTCTCTTCGTCGCGGCCGTCTCGGCGGCCTTCACAGTGGCCGCGATGCTCACCACCGGCCCCGAGCGGACCGACAGTGGCAGACCGAACGGTTTCCCGCAGACCTGGCTGGCGACCGCTCGGTCGCTCCTCGGCGCGGAGGACTTTCCCCGGCAGGATGGGAACACCTGGCACGAATTCCTCGCCACACTGGCGAGCCTTCTCGGCGCTGTCACCCCGGCCGCGATCATCGGCATCGTCATGATCCGGGTCTTCGCCACCGAATTCTTCACCTGGCGGGCCAAGGGAAGTCTGTCCAGCCTCGCCGAGCTGCGGTCGGACACCGCCGGGCCGGTGCAGGTCAGCACGGACGGAATCATCGCGATCCGCTTCTACAAGAAGATCCACGGCGTCACGCTCAGCGACATCCGGGCACGGGCCTACCTTGCCTTCCGTTCCACGTCGCTCATCGACGGCAGCACCTTCTTTAAACGCGAGCAGCTTCAGGTGCTCAGCCCGGAGGCCACCGAGGTGGAGGAACGGGTGTGGCCTCGGGTCGACTCGTGCATGCCGCTGACCCTCTGGATCCCGCTCAAGGCGCCTCTGCACGACGGGCGAGCGACGAGTGTGCAGGGCCGGCAGCTCGACAGCCGCACCTACCACATCTTCGTCGTGGTGGAGGCCAGGGTCGCCGGGTTGAACATCAGCGTCCACGACCAGCAGAGCTATGCGCTCGCCAAGGATTTCCACGAGGGTAGGGCGGTGCCGATCGAACCGGACCTGACCCGACTGCCTCGCGACTGGCGCGGCTGGGATCGCTTCGACGAACCGGCGACGTACGGCATCTTCGCGTACGGCTCACTGGTCGCGCCCGAAACGATCAGCGACCTGCTAGGTCGGCCCGCTCGGAAGGGCGTCGACTACTGCCGGGCCACCCTGGACGGCTGGCGCCGGACGTGGAGTGTCTGCACCGACAACACCGGACCGGGCCGTATCCGCTACCAGGACCTGGCGAGCGGTGACGAACCCGAGATCCAGGTGCTGTTCCTCAATGCCGAGCCGGACGCTGACGCCTCGGCGGCCCTCGACGGAATCCTGATCCTCGTACGGGGCGAGCAACTCGTCGAGCTGGACAAACGCGAGGGCAACTACCAGCGCACCGTGCTCACCACCGGGCTTTCGGTGCCGGCCGGCACCGTGGTGCCCGACGTGGTGTGGATCTACACGGGGCGGCAGGAGCAGGTCGACCGGGCACGCCAGGGCATCGTGATGGGCACCGCGCGGATCCGGCAGGAGTATCTGGACAGCGTCTGTAAGGCACACGCGCGGCACGAGGGCCTGCTGGAGAACCTGGAGCGGTATACCAGCACTCCGCCTGGCGTCTCGAAGGTCAACCTCCGCCGGATCGAACTGCCGGCGACGGAGGCAGCCCCACCTCAGCAGCGCGAACCGAGCTGATGCAGATGGCAACGATCAGGCCGACCAGCCGGCGGGGTTGCCGAACGACTCCCGGGAGATCCCCGAGCCGGTCTCCGGCCACGATCCGAACCGGTCGTTGTGCAGGTGCGCGAAGAAGTAGCACATGCCTTCGCAGTCGGCGTCCAGCAGCGCCATCGCGGGGTCGGCGCGGACCGCCTCGTAGTACGACCGCCCCAGGGCCACTATGAAACCTCGGGCGTAGAGGAAGCCGTCGTCCGACCCGTCGGTCACCTCGTGGATGTCCTCCCGATCGATGTCGTGCAGCTTGCGCTCCACCACCCGGTCGAGATCCGTCAACTCCTGCCCGGTCAGCTCGACGGTCAACTGCCCGAGGTGGCCCAGGAAGGCATCAAGCCAGGCGTCGATCGCGTAGGACGGGCCGTCATCGTCGTCGCCGTCGTCGCCGGCGGGGTCGCGCTCGACGAGGGCCTGCCGCAGCGCCAGGGGCTCGGCGCCCAACTCGGCCCAGGCCGCCTCGATGAGTGCCCACAGCCGGGCCTCGTCGGCGGGGGTGGGCAGCGTCCCAGGGGCATCGGTGGTCACGGTCACCGCCGGACCATATCGACCACCGCCGACACTTCCGCCGCCACGACAGGACCGCCAGCCCCGTCGGCTCTCCACATCGGCCGGTCGTCGTACCACTGCTCTAGCGTTGCCTGGTGCACCTCGACGATTGGTTGCCAGCGACCCGCACCTCCTACGACACGGTCGCGGTCAGCTACGCGCACCTGGTACGTGACCTCCTGGCGGAGGCACCGTACGAACGAGCCGCCCTGGCATCGTTCGCCGAGCTCGTGCAGGCTGCCGGCGGCGGGCCGGTCGCGGATGTGGGCTGCGGGACGGGGCGAATCACCGCCCATCTGCACACGCTCGGCGTCGACGCCTTCGGGATCGATCTCTCACCCGGAATGATCGACGTGGCCCGCCGTGACCACAGTGAGCTGAGGTTCGAGGTCGGCTCGATGACCGACCTCGATCTGGCCGACGGCTCGGTCGCCGGCCTGGTCGCCTGGTACTCCCTCATCCACATCCCCGACGACCAGATCGGCGTCGTGCTCGCCCACTTCCGGCGGGTGGTGCGGCCCGGCGGCCCGCTGCTGCTCGGCTTCCACGTGGGTGACGAAACGACCCTCAAGACCGAGGGCTACGGCGGGCACCCGATGAACGTGCGCGTCCATCGTCGGCAGCCAGCCCAGGTGGCGGCCTGGCTACGCCAGAGCGGCTTCACGATCGACTCGCAGACCACCGTCACCTCGGCGGAGAGCCGGCTCGGCGGGATCATCGTCGGACGACGGGAGCCCTGAGCGGCACCGCATGTTGCCAATCCTCCGGCACCGCCGTTACCCTAAACTGCGTACAGCGTTAGCAGTATTCGACTTCGAATGAGGCGACTGATGACGGACGACGCGCGGCCCGTCTGGGTGCTCGGCGGTGGTGGAGTTGCCGGCATCGCCTGGGAGGTCGGCATCCTCACCGGGCTGGCCGACGAGGGAGTGACAGTGGCCCCAGAGGCAGTCCTCATCGGCACCAGCTCCGGCGCCGTCGTGGGCGCTCAGCTCGCCAGCGGCACCCCACTCGTAGAACTCTTCGAGCGCCAACGCGGCGGCGTCACCCACGAAACCTCACCCGCGCTGAGCCTTCTCCACCTGCTTCGGCTCGCGCGGGCACAACTGTTCGCGCGCAGCCCCGAGCAGGCCGCTCGCCGCCTCGGTCGACTCGCCCTCGCCGCACGCATCGACGACCCGTCCCGGCAGCGCCGGATATCCGAGGCCCGCCTGCCCAACCACGTCTGGCCGGACGACGCGGACCTCCGCATCGTGGTCGTCGACACCGAGTCCGGCGTCAGTCGCACCATCACCCGGCACGACGGCGTCCCCCTGGTCGACGCCGTCGCCGCAAGCTGCGCCATGCCGATCTCCGCGACCCCGGTCAGCATGGACGGTCGCCGCTACATGGACGGCGGCATGCGGTCGACCCTCAACCTCGACCTCGCCCCCGGAAACGGCCCGGTCATCGCCCTCGCGCCGAGCACCGCCGCGATCGGACCCTGGGCGCGCATCGACAAGCAGCGAGCCGCGCTGGGAACGGATCGCCGGGTGGAGTTGCTGCTCCGGGATCCGGCCTCCAAACGAGCCCAGGGGACCAGCGTGATGGACCGATCCGTCGTGCCCGCGCTCGTGGCCGCAGCCCGCGAGCAGGGCCGACGCGAGGCACTCCGGGTTGCCGCCGCACTTGCGGAGACAACGCCGGGGCGCGAACCGCGAGCCTGACACCCCAGGTCTCCGCGTGCCGTCGTGCCGAACGCGACAGGCACGGTGGCGGCTTCCCAGCTTGCGCGCCGCACCTACCGCGGACCCACCGGCTGCCCCGGACGAACCTCCGGGTCGCGGTGGCCATCCACGGTCGAACGTGACAAGTCCTTGGATCGGTGGCTCGCAGCGCTGCGGCCAGGGCTTATGCCCTTATCGTAAGGAAATTCCGCATTCTCCAAAATGTACCCAACTACTTTCAAAACCCCTCTCGACCGACCAATCAGTCGAATACGCTACGACTCGCCCAACGAATAACGTCGGGTGACGGGTAGGTAACTCTGGGTGTATCCAGAGTGGCTCTGGAGGGGTCATGAGTAACAACCGACGGCTGCGGCGCAGCCTGAACCATGGCCGGGCCGCTTCAGGGCTGAGCTCCGCCCTACTGGTAGTCGGGATGACGGGTGGGCCTGCAGCCGCAGCGCAGCCGGTGGAGACGAAGCCGTCCGCGCAGGACGTACACATCGGTACGCCCGGTCCGCTGGGCCAACGCGGTGGGTGGCCGTCATCCTGGTCAAGCGTCCGTCAAGACGACGACGGACCCGGCGACTCGTGGGACCAGTACCCCGACGGACAAACGGACTACGGTCCGCAGGGCTGGCAGAGCCCCTGGGGTGGTCACGACAAGGACAAGGACAAGCACGACAAGGACAAGGGGGACTACCAGCACGACAAGCATGGCGCCCAAGGCCCCCAGGGTGCGCAAGGCGCCCAGGGTGACGCGGGCGCTCATGGTGCTCAGGGCGACGCAGGCGCGCAGGGCGACGCAGGGGCGCAAGGCAACGCAGGGGCGCAAGGCAACGCAGGGGCGCAAGGCAACGCAGGGGCGCAAGGCAACGCAGGGGCGCAAGGCAACGCAGGGGCGCAAGGCAACGCAGGGGCGCAAGGCTTCCAAGGTGTCACCGGTGCCCAGGGCGCCACCGGCGTTCAAGGAGCGCAGGGCGACGCGGGTGCTCAAGGCGCCACCGGCGCGCAGGGCTCGCAGGGTGACGCGGGTGCTCAAGGTGCTCAAGGTGCTCAAGGTTTCCAGGGCGCCACCGGCGCGCAGGGCGACGCAGGTGCCCAAGGCGCCACCGGCGCTCAAGGCGCGCAGGGCGACGCGGGTGCTCAAGGCGCCACCGGCGCCCAAGGTCCCCAGGGTGACGCGGGTGCTCAAGGCGCCACCGGCGCCCAAGGCTCGCAGGGTTACGCCGGTGCTCAAGGTGCTCAAGGCTTCCAAGGCGCCACCGGCGCGCAGGGCGACACAGGTGCTCAAGGCGCGCAGGGCGACGCGGGTGCTCAAGGCGCTACCGGCGCCCAAGGTCCCCAGGGCGACGCCGGTGCTCAAGGCGCTCAAGGCTTCCAAGGCGCCACCGGCGCGCAGGGCGACACAGGCGCTCAAGGCGCCACCGGCGCCCAAGGTCCCCAGGGTGACGCGGGTGCTCAAGGCGCCACCGGCGCCCAAGGTCCCCAGGGTGACGCGGGTGCTCAAGGCGCCACCGGCGCCCAAGGTCCCCAGGGCGACGCCGGTGCTCAAGGCGCTCAAGGCTTCCAAGGCGCCACCGGCGCGCAGGGCGACACAGGCGCTCAAGGCGCCACCGGCGCCCAAGGCCCGCAAGGTGACGCCGGTGCTCAAGGTGCTCAAGGCTTCCAGGGCGCCACCGGCGCGCAGGGCGACGCGGGCGCTCAAGGCGCTACCGGCGCTCAAGGCCCGCAGGGTGACGCGGGTGCTCAAGGCGCCACCGGCGCTCAAGGCCCACAGGGCGACGCCGGTGCTCAAGGTGCTCAAGGCTTCCAGGGCGCCACCGGCGCGCAGGGCGACACAGGCGCTCAAGGCGCCACCGGCGCTCAAGGCCCGCAAGGTGACGCGGGTGCTCAAGGCGCCACCGGCGCCCAAGGCCCGCAAGGTGACGCGGGCGCTCAAGGCGCCACCGGCGCCCAAGGCCCGCAAGGTGACGCGGGTGCTCAAGGCGCTCAAGGCGCGCAGGGCGACACAGGCGCTCAAGGCGCTCAAGGCTTCCAAGGCGCCACCGGCGCGCAGGGCGACGCAGGCGCTCAAGGCCCGCAAGGCGACACAGGTGCCCAAGGCGCCACCGGCGCTCAAGGCCCGCAAGGTGACGCGGGCGCTCAAGGCGCCACCGGCGCCCAAGGTCCCCAGGGCGACACAGGCGCTCAAGGCGCCACCGGCGCCCAAGGCCCGCAAGGTGACGCCGGTGCTCAAGGCGCTCAAGGCTTCCAAGGCGCCACCGGCGCGCAGGGCGACACAGGTGCTCAAGGCCCGCAGGGCGACACAGGTGCCCAAGGCGCCACCGGCGCTCAAGGCCCGCAAGGTGACGCGGGCGCTCAAGGCGCCACCGGCGCCCAAGGTCCCCAGGGCGACGCGGGTGCTCAAGGCGCCACCGGCGCCCAAGGCCCGCAAGGTGACGCCGGTGCTCAAGGCGCTCAAGGCTTCCAAGGCGCCACCGGCGCGCAGGGCGACACCGGCGCTCAAGGCCCGCAGGGCGACACAGGTGCCCAAGGCGCCACCGGCGCCCAAGGCCCGCAAGGTGACGCGGGTGCCCAAGGCGCTCAAGGCTTCCAAGGCGCCACCGGCGCTCAAGGCCCGCAAGGCGACGCAGGTGCTCAAGGCCCCCAGGGCGACGCGGGTGCCCAAGGTGCCCAAGGCTTCCAAGGCGCCACCGGCGCCCAAGGCCCACAAGGCGACGCAGGTGCTCAAGGCGCCACCGGCGCCCAGGGTTTCCAAGGCGCCCAAGGTGCGCAGGGCGCCACGGGTGCCCAGGGCCCGCAGGGCGTGGCGGGCAACGGAATCGAGGCCGCCTACATTCAGGGCCCGCTTACCGTGATCGCAGACACCCCTGTCAACTTCGGCTGCCAGGCCGGAGATATTGCTGTCGGAACCGGATACCAGCTCTCGGGAGCAGGCGTCAACCCTGTGCTCATCCAGCCACTGTCGACCAGCGGCTATCAGTTCACCTTCACTGGCGGAGGCGCTGACATCTGGGTCTCGTGCATTTCACTCGCCACACCGCTGGCATTGACGGCTCCGTCCAACACGTCAGGCCGGGCAACGTCAAACAGCAGCGATGCCAACCGGCCGAACAGCAGGTCGGACAGCCCCGTTACCGTCGAGGAGGAGTAATGGACATGCGTCAGATATTCGGGTCGCTCGCCTGCGGTGCGGTCCTGCTGACCGGAGTCACGGCATGCAGCGACAAGCCTGCCGAGAAGCCGCAGACGAACAACGCCGGCAACACCGACAAGTCGAACGGCGGCACCGAAACTACGCCGGAGGATCTGCTCAAGCTCGGTGTCGAGCAGGGCCAGGCCGGCAACTTCGACGCGGCGAAGGTCACCTTCGAGAAGTTGCTGGACGCCGAGGCCGACAACAAGTTCGCCTGGTTCAACCTGGGTTACATCGCCCAGTCGCGCAACCAGGCCGACGAGGCGATCAGCAACTACGACAAGGCGCTGGCAGCCGACGCCAACTACAAGCCGGCCCTTTACAACAAGGCCATAGCACTGGAAGGCAAGGCACCGACGACGGCGATAGACATCTACCGCAAGGTCGTGTCGATCGACGACAAGTCGTCGACCGCCTACCTCCGACTGGGCATGTTGCTGTCCCAGTCCGGTGAGGACGCAGCAGCGCGGGACGCCTTCAAGACGGCGATCCGTCTGGACAAGGGGCTCACCTCAGCCGTCCCCGCGAAGTACCGCACAACTCCTACCACCCGGTCTTCGACTTCGGCGGGTCGGTGATTGGCTCAATGCGCACACCTCGCGTAACGGTTTTCACGGGAAGCAACCGCACCCGCTTCATCGATGAGTGCTTCGAATCGCTCATGGCGCAGACTTTCACCGACTGGGAATGGGTGGTCATCCTCAATCAGGGGTCGCGTTGGCGGCCCGAGAGGCACGACGATCGGATCCGGCTCATTGTCCAGGACGACCTGAACGGCGTCGGCGCCGTGAAGGGCTATGCCTGCGCCGAGGCTACCGGTGACATCCTGGTCGAGCTTGACGACGACGACCTGCTCAGCAGTGACTGTTTGCAAGAGATCGTCGACGCCTTCGACTCCAACCCGGAGGTGGGGTTCGTCTACAGCGACACCGCACAGATCCAGGAGGACGGCGGCCGCTCTGAAGACCGTTTCGCGAGTTCGTTCGGCTGGCGGCACTACGACGACAAGGTGGACGGCCGCGAAGTGCTGGTCTGCCGGGCGCTGCCGCCGACGCCACACAACGTGAGTTACATCTGGTACGCACCGAACCATGTACGGGCGTTCCGCCGGGACATCTACGAGAAGGTCGGCGGGTACGACGAGTCGCTCGACGTTGCAGACGATGCCGATCTCATGGCTCGGATGTACCAGGTGAGCGAGTTCCATCACATTCAGAAGTGCCTGTACCTCCAACGCATGCACGCCAAGAACACGCAGCGCATTCCAGAAGTCAACGCTCGTATCCAGCAGCGCACGGTGGAGATCTACGACCGGAACATTCAACATAATGTGCTGGCCTGGTCACGTCGGCAGGGGCTCCTGGCGCTCGACCTGGGCGCCGCGCACAACAAGCCGGAAGGGTACCTAGGGCTGGACTACCACGACGGGTCGGGTGTGGACATCGTCTGCGACATAACGAAGGGTGTCGACCTGCCGGACAACAGCGTCGGGGTCATTCGGGCGGTGGATTTCCTGGAACACATCCCGGACAAGATCGCACTGTTCAACGAGCTGTACCGACTACTCGCGCCGAACGGGATGCTGTTGTCGCTGACGCCCAGCACCGACGGTCGAGGCGCCTACCAGGACCCGACGCACGTGGCGTTCTACAACGAAAACTCGTTCTGGTACTTCACGGACGCCAAGTACTCTCGGTTCGTACCTGAAATCACATGCCGGTTTCAGGCGTCGCGGCTGGTCACTTACTTCCCGAGCGAATGGCACAAGGCGCACAACATCCCGTACGTCTCCGCAAATCTCATCGCGATCAAGGATGACGCCCTGCGCAACGGCGGCCCGCTGAACATATGACCATCGCGCGGGCCCTGACGGGTTCGCCCACCCGCGGTCCATCGTCCAACGGGATCAGTCGTTGGGCTTGTAGTGGTACGTGCGCCCGCCGACTCCCTGGGTGAAGCCTTCCGGCCAGAGGTCAAGTGACAACGCGGTGTCGACGATGATGGCCATGGCGATCCCGGTCGGCTCCTCAGGTACTGCCGTGCCCCCAAGCGACAGGACGTCGGGCACCCAAAGGTCCACCTGATGACTCACACCTGCGCGCCGGAATACGACGGAGGCGGCGGTCCATGGATGGCCGGGTTGGACCTCCACTACGTACTCTCGTCTGGTGATTGACACTGATGCGGCGGTCCAGATCGCTATGCGATTCCTGGCCGACCGCCTCGGCGAGCGTCAGGACCTGCGCGAACTTCCGAGCGTGCAGGGGGTGACCGCCGAGGAGGTGGTGACCGTGACCGGTGAGCGGCGTTGCCACGTTGTGAGTTTCGGATGGCCGCTGCGGGTGGCTGTCGATCAGGAAACGGGCGACGCGGACATGCTGCGGTAAGAGCGATCTACTGCGACTGCTGCCACGTGTGGAGGAAGTGTGTGAGGTCGCGGGCAAGGCGGGTCAGTTCCTCCCCTGCTTCGAGGACGAAGACCGCTCTGGCGGACCAGGCCGTGGCGTCCCAATCGGGGCCGGGAGCCCGCAGAGTCACACCCAGCGACACGTGGCCTCGACCGTCGTGCCGAGCGTCGATCACCAGCTCGCGTTCCAAGGATGTCCAGGTACGGGTGCCGCTCCAACCTTCCCAATCGGCAGCGAGGCTCTCCACGAAACCGGACAGCGTCGTATCCAGGGGGGCGTAGAGCCCATCGACCTTCGCGACCGTCGACGCTGTCATGCCCAGCTCGTGCAACTCCGTCGCGATCGTGTAGACGTAGCCGTCGCCATACGGATCTTGCGGAGGACGAACAAGCCACCGCTGGTCGCCAGACCTCTGAAGGACGAACGGTTCGCTCATAGTGGCTCGCATTATGCCCATTCGGCGGTGGCCGGCCTCCCGGCCGGTGCGGTTGCCGACCTTGAGAAGCGGCAGAAGCCCAGGCCAATGACCTGGGCTTCTGTACCGAGCCGCCTGACGGAATCGAACCGTCGACCTACGCATTACGAGTGCGTCGCTCTAGCCGACTGAGCTAAGGCGGCAACGATCAGCAAGTGTACGGCACCCCGGCGGCACCGACCGCACGGGATACCCCCGCCGAGCCCGCCAGCACCAACCGGACATCGGCCGCCATCTGGACGCTTACCGGACAGCGGATGATCGGGGCCGGGACTACGCTGCGGCGGGTGAGCGACGAACGCGACCACCCCGAACGTCAGGACGAGCCCACCGAGCGCCCTGACCGTGCGCCGGCCGGTGAACGCGCCGCCCATCGGCCGCGCAGCACCGACCCGCTGGAGCTGGGCTTCACGCCGCGCAAGCCGGTGCCGTGGCTGGCGCCGTTCCTGTTGATCAGCACCGGCATCCGGACGCTACTGGCTTTGCTCTTCGGGGCGTACCTCGACAAGCGCGAGTTGCAGAACGCGTTCGGCGACGGCGTCTTCCGCCAGGTCGGGCCGGACGGCGGGCTGTGGCTCGACTACGTGGCCGACCTCGGTGACGGCTTCAACGCGACCTACTCGGTGGCGTACCTGCTGGCGCAGCCCGAGCTGACCGTCGACGGGCACCGCCTGCCCCGGGCGCAGACCCTGGTGATGGGCGGCGACCAGGTGTACCCGTCAGCGGCCTACGCCGCGTACGAGGACCGGTGCAAGGGCCCCTACCAGGCCGCCCTGCCGGTGGCGCCGGCCGAGAAGCCGACGCTCTTCGCGGTGCCGGGCAACCACGACTGGTACGACGGCCTCACCGCGTTCCTGCGGTTGTTCGTCCGCTCCCGGGACCGCAACTTCGCGGGCTGGGGCACCGGGCAGTCCCGGTCGTACTTCGCTGTGGAGTTGCCGGCCGGCTGGTGGCTGCTCGGCGTGGACGACCAGTCCGGCTCGTACCTTGACGACCCGCAGCTGGCCTACTTCGACGAGGTGGCCCGGCGGCTCGGGCCGGAGTCCAAGGTGATCATCGCGGCGCCGGCGCCGACCTGGGTCAAGGCCGCGGACAACCCCACGGCGTACGACTCGATCGACTACTTCATCCGTACGATCATCGACCCCACCGGGGCACGGGTGCGGCTGTTGCTCTCCGGCGACCTGCACCACTACGCCCGCTACTCCGGGCCGGACCGGCAGCTGATCACCTGCGGTGGGGGTGGCGCGTACCTCTACCCCACGCACAAGCTGCCGGAGCGCATCGAGGTGCCACCGCGGGACACGCTGGCCCGCAAGGCCAGCTCCGCCCAGCCGTACGACCTGGTGGCCCGTTACCCGGACGCCGCACGGTCCCGCCGCTACGGCTGGGGCATCTTCCCCCGGTTGCCGTTCCGCAACCCCGGCTTCACCACGTTGCTCGGCACTTTGCACACCCTGCTGATGCTGGCCATGGCGGGTGCGACGGCGAACTGGGCCGACAGCACGAACCAGCGGCTGTTCAGCGTCCCGCTGGTGCTGATGGTGCTCGTGACGGTGATCGCGGCGGCCCTGTTCGCCAAGCCGCCGAGCGCGAGCGGCAAACGCCACGCGCGGCACTGGATCCTCGGCGTCGGCCACGGCGTGGCGCAGGTGGCGCTGGCGGCGGCGGGCACCTGGGTCTGGTTGGCGCTACCGTTCTACGACTGGCCGTGGCCGCTGCCGGCGGTCGCCGCGGCGGTCCTCTACGGCCCGGTGATCGGTCTGGTCGCCAGCCAGCTGGTGGCGGCGTACCTGCTGGTGGCGGGCTCGTTCGGCGTGAACGTCAACGAACTCTTCGCCGGCCAGGGCATCGAGGACTCCAAGTCGTTCCTGCGACTGCGCATCGACCCGGACGGCACGTTGACCATCTACCCGCTGGGGGTGGACCGGGTCTCCCGCGACTGGCAGGTGAACCCCGACCAGTCCCCCACGCAGAGCTGGCTGATCCCCAAGTCTCCCCTGACCCCCCACCTAACCGAACCCCCCACAGTCCTGCACTAACCCCCACCAACCCCTCCGTTGATCATGAGGTTATTGCCCCGACACGCCGCTCCGGACGGCAATAACTTCATGATCAATGTGGGACGGGCATGGGGACAGGGGACGGGCGGGGGTTAGGGGGTGTAGTGCTGGTCGTGGGCTTGGCGGGGGGCGCAGACGGAGGCTCGGGAGCAGGAGCAGCGAGAGCCGTCGGCGTCCAGGCGTACGGTCACCGCGTCGCGGGGGACGCTGTGGCCGACGACCCGGCCATCACCCTCGGGGGTGGAGACCCGACTGCCGACCGACGGGGCGGTCTCCTGAAAACGCTGGTACAGCGGGTGCTCGTACTTGAGGCAGCACATCAGCCGACCGCACGCGCCGGAGATGCGCAGCGGGTTGAGCGGTAGGTCCTGGTCCTTCGCCATCCGGATGGTCACCGGCTCGAAGTCGGTGAGGAACGTGGCGCAGCACAGGTCCCGACCGCAGGAGCCGATGCCGCCCTGCACCCGCGCGGAGTCGCGTGCGGAGAGCTGGCGCAACTCCACCCGACAGTGCAGGGTGGCGCCCAGGTCGCGGACCAGGGAGCGAAAGTCCACCCGGTGCGGGGCGGTGAAGTACACGGTGCTGCGCTCACCGCCGCTCTCGGCGGAGCCGAGCACATGGTCGACCGCCACCACCTTCATCGGCAGGCCGTGCGAGCGGATCAGCCGTTTCGCGGCAACCTTCGCCTCGGCCTTGCGCCGACGCAACGCCTCGTCCCGGCGGAGGTCGTCGTCGCCGGCCAGCCCGACCAGGCGGGGGAAGCCGTCGGTCTCCTCGGTCACCCACTGCGCGGCCCACACGCACTCCGCCACCTCGGGCCCGTCATCGGTGGGCACCAGCACCCGGTCGCCCACCTGCGGACGCAACTCGCCCGGGTCGAGGTAGTAGAGCCGCCCGTACCGGTTGAAGCTGACCGCGCAGAGCATGCCCATCCCCCCACCCTACGACGGGTCACGCCGCGAAGCGCAGCGGCCGGCTACGCCCCGCTGCCATTCATGACCGTCGACTTGACCTATTGCCGGGCGTCCCGTCGTGCCGTTGCTGCTCGCCCAGACGGTTGAATCCGGGGCCGGGCAGGAGACAAGACGTGCCTCGGCGGCGTTGAGTGAAGGCAGACCTGCGGGGGGTGCAGGGGGAAGACCACGGCGTCGCCGTGGGCGCCGGCTCAGGCCAGGCGCCCGCGAGCGACGCCGTGGCCTGTGTCCGAGGCAGAGCGGCCACTGCCGGAGGACCGGGCTCGGTTACCAGCCGACCCGGGTGGGCTGGTCGTAGCGGGGGCGCCCGTCCGTTGGCGGACCCCACGCGGTCTCGGCCAGGCTCGGCGCCCACTGACGCAGCAGCGTCTCCGCACCGTCGTACGCGACGCAGAGCACCGCCAGCACCCGTGCGGCGATCTCGGCGGCGTCGGCCACACCGGGGCCGACCGGCCCGGGGCGCGTCGACGCACCGGTGGCGGCGACAACGGCGACCGCTTCGGCCGAGCGGAGCACGTCGGCCAACGTGCGGGCCAGCGCGAGACGGCTGCCCTCCACCCAGTCGGCGAGGGCGTCGGCGTAACCGGCTGTGGATTCGAGTCGGCCGACCAGGCTGTCCGGCCCCTCGTCGAGGTGGCGGAGCAGCGCCGCCCGCTGTTGCCCGTACGCCGTGGCGGCCGGACCGGACCAGAGCACCGAGTCGGTGAGCGCGGCGGAGACGTCGTCGTACCCCCGGACGAGCCGGCGCACCGCGTGGCCGGCGGTGGCGAGCGGCACCGGGTGCAGGTCGAGGAAGCTGCGAACCGCGTCGCCCGGCAGGACCTGCATGCGGCGCAGCAGCGGCCAGACCCGGTGCCCCTCGGGGACGCCGGCCGCGATCAGCGTGTCCACCCGGCGGAGCAGGTCGAGGCCGGGTTCGGCGAGCCGGTCCAGGGCGTCCATCACGGTTCCCCGGTGAGCCGGCGGCGGGCCGCCCGGTCGACCTCGGCGTAGCGGTCGGCGGCCTCCCGCACCGCAGCTGCGGCGGCGGCCAGTCGGCCGGCGGCGGCGCGGGCCTCCCGGGCCCGGTCGTCGGTGGCGGTGGCCCACTGCCGGTGCAGCGCCCGACCGATCTCGCCCGGTCGGCCCGGTGCGTCGGCGCCGAACGCGGCCTGGGCCGGATCGCTGGCGGTGACGGTGTGCGAAACGACGGTGAGCGTGGCGCTCGCCTCGTCCAGTCGGGCGGAGAGCGCGCGCAGTGTGTCCATCTCAGGCCCCCGCGAGCGGTCGGTAGGCGGCGAACGTCTCGTTGTGCAGCTTCTCCCGGGCCCATTCGGCGGCGTCGGCCGCCGCGGTTACCGCGGCCTGCACCGAGCCGGCCACGTCGCGCGGGCTGCGGGTGTGCAGCGGCCCGAGGAACCGGACGTCGGTGATCCGTCCACCTGCGGTGACCACCACCTCGACCAGGCCGTCCGGCGAGCGGACGGTCACCTCGACGGTCGACACCGCCTGGTCGAACTCGGCCTGGAGGGACTCGATCCGGCGGTAGCGTCGTACCGCCTCCTCGATCCAGGCTTCGTCGATCTCCCCCCGCGGCATCGGCCGACTCCTCCCGGGTGATCCATCACTCAGTGTGGTGCCACCGTCACCACGGCACAGGGACCGTACCGCACCGCAATCGGGCCTGTCGATGCCTGTGGACAACGGCCGGGAAGCGCGGGTCAGCCCTTCCAGAGGGCGAGCATCATCGCCTCGACCGCGATCCGCGGCTTGACGTTCGCCTCGATCGCCGCGCGGCAGGCGAGCACGGCCTCCAACCTGCGCAGCGATCCCTCGGCGTCCCACTTCTGCGCGCCGGCGCCGGCCAGCGCGGCCGTGTCGGTGTGCACCGGGGCGACGGGCGCGCTCAGCGCCATCGTGAGCGCGTCCCGATAGAAGCCCGCAAGGTCGACCAGCGCCCGGTCCAGTGCGTCCCGCTGGGCCCGGGTGGCCCGGGACTTCTGCCGCTTCTCCAGCTCCTTGAGCTGTCCGGCAGCGCCTCGCATGGCACCGGCCGCGCCCCGGCCGGTGCCGCCCGCGCCGAGCGCGGTCTCCAGTGCCGCCCGCTCGGTCGCGTCGGCCTCGGTGACCGACGCCTCGGCCTCTGCCTCGGCCGCCTCGATCAGCGCGGACGCCGCGTCGAACGCCGCGCCGACACCTGTCAACCGGCGGGGCACCGCGAGCACCGCCTCGCGCCGTTTGCGGGCCTCCGGGTCGCGGGCCAGCCGGCGGGCCCGACCCACGTGGCCCTGCGCGGCCGCCGCCGCCCACTGCGCCACGTCGAGGGCTATGCCGTCCCGACGAACCAGCACCTCGGCCACCGCGTCGGCCGGCGGCTGCCGCAGGGGTACGACCCGACAGCGTGACCGGATGGTCACCGAGATGTCGTCCGGGTGGGTGGACGGGGCGCAAAGCAGGAAGACCGTCCTCGGCGGGGGTTCCTCGATCGCCTTGAGCAGGGCGTTGCCGGCGGCCTCGGTGAGCCGGTCGGCGTCCTCGATGACCACCACCTGCCAGCGCCCGCCGGACGGGGTGCTGGCCGCGCGAAGCACCAGCGCGCGCATCTCGCCGACGCCGATGGAGAGCCCTTCCGGCACCACCATCCGCACGTCGGCGTTGGTGCCGCCCATTGTGGTGTGGCAACCGGGGCACTCACCGCAGCCGGTGCCGTGCACGCACTGGAGTGCGGCGGCGAACGCCCGTGCGGCGACCGAGCGGCCGGAGCCGGGTGGCCCGGTGAAGATCCACGCGTGCGTCATCCCGGTGGACGGGTCCACAGCGCCGGTCACGGCGTCGTCGGCCGCTGACGCGTCACGGCTGACCGGGCCGGCGGCGACCAACGCGGCCGCGCCAGCACGCAGCACGGCGGCAGCTGCGGCGGCGGCGCGCCGCAGCTCGACCACCGCCTCGTCCTGACCGACCAGGTCGGCGAAGACGTCCGACATCAGGTTTTGTGCTCCATCGTCACCAGCTCCGCGTCGGATAACTCAGGCTGCACCGAGGTGTCCGGGCCCTGCGCCGGCCGCGGGTGAACGATGCCGCCCGGCTTGCCGAGCATCTCCTCGACCCGCCGGACCACCAGCCCGGTGATCTCGTCGGCCGGCCGGGACGCGTCGAGCACCAGGTAGCGCTTCGGGTCGGCGGCGGCGAGGTCGAGGAACGCGTACCGGACGCGCTCGTGGAAGGCGACCGACTCGGCCTCCAGCCGGTCGGTGCCGGTGTTGCGCGAGGCCACCCGGGACAGGCCGGTGCGCGGTTCGACGTCCAGCAGTACCACCAGGTCGGGCTTGAGCCCGCCGGTGGCCCAGGAGGAGAGCCAGGAGACCTCGTCGACGGGCAGTGTCCGGCCGGCGCCCTGGTACGCCAGGGACGAGTCGACGTACCGGTCGCTGATCACCACGCCACCCCGGACCAGCGCGGGCCGGACGACGGTGGCCACGTGGTGCGCCCGGTCGGCGGCGTAGAGCAGCGCCTCGGCCCGAGGGGAGGGCGCGTCGTCGCCGGAGGTGTCCAGCACCAGCGACCGGATTCGCCGGCCGACGCCGGTGGCCCCCGGCTCGCGGGTGACCACCACCTCTCGGCCGTGACCGCGCAGCCGCTCGGAGAGCGCTGTGAGCTGGGTGGACTTCCCCGCGCCCTCCCCGCCCTCGAAGACCACGAAGAGCCCGGCGGAGACGAACGGCTCGGAGGGCATCAGCGGACGGCCCCGGATGGAGCCCCAGAGGTCGGCGAGAACCGGTACGCCCTTCTTGTCGTCCATCTGGCCGAACGCGCTGATCCCGGCGAAGATGCCGGCGGCACCGGCGGCGAGCAGCAGCAGTCGGGTGGAGGAGACGGAGATGCCGAGGTCGGCGATGGTCAGTTTGCGGGAGCCGCCGACACCGACCAACACGCTGCTCAGGCCGATGGCCAGGATAAGCACCAGCCGGGTGCCGATCTGCACCACAGCGAAGACCCGGCCGCGCACCTCGTCGGCCACCTCGCCGCCCAGCAGCGTGGTGCCGGCCAGGAAGGCCATCCCGGCACCGGCGCCGACCAGCACCGCGCCGACGATCGCCATGGACAGGTGGATGGCGAAGGCGAGGGTCATCACCGCGGCGCTGGCCAGCACGATGCTCATACCGAACCAGCGGCGCCGGGACATCTCCTTGACGACCATCGGGCCGAGCCCGATGCCGAGCGCCAGGCCGACGAAGATGGCACCGAAGAGTAGTGAGAACGCCGCGTCGCCAGCGCCCAACGAGTTGGCGAAGAACTTGGCAGTGCCGACCACGATGCCGCCGCCAGCGAACGCGCCGAAGATGCCCAGCACCAGGCCGCGGACGAGCGGGGTCTGGCCGATGTACTTCCAGCCCTCGGAGAACTGCCGGAACATGCTCTGCTCGGCACGCTCGGCCTCACCGCGTTGCGCCTCGCTGATCTCCTTGATCCCGAACGCCACCACCAGTGCGGTGGCGAGTCGGGAGAAGGAGTTGAACCAGAGCGCGAGCTGAGCCGGCTCGGCCCAGGAGGGCAGGTCTCCCCCGACGGCCTCACGGACGCCTCGGTCGAGCACGGCAAGGCCGATGGCGGCGGCGACCGGGGTGAGGCCGTACGTGGTGATCAGGGTGAGCTGGTTGGCCGCTTCCAGCCGGGCCCGCGGGATCAGGTTGGGGACCGCGGCCTCCTTGGCCGGGATCCAGAGCAGGGTGAGCGACTCGATGAGGAAGGTGGCGATCAACGCCCAGCCGACCACCAGGCCGCCTGCGGCGCCACTGAGGGCGTAGAGCGGAATGGAGGCGAAGAGCACGAAGCGCAGCAGGTCGCAGATGACCATCGTCCAGCGCCGGTCGAACCGGTCGGCGAAGACGCCGGCCACCGGGCCGAGCACCAGCGCGGGCAGCAGCCGGATCGCGGTGACCCCGCCGAACGCGGCGCCCTGGGCGGTGCTGCCCTGCACCTGCGAGGCGGCGAAGAGGGCGGTGGCCAGCAGGCCGAGCCAGTCACCGAAGGAGGCCGCGCCGAGCACGATCCAGAGCCGGCGGAACGGCCGGATGCGCAGCACGGACCGGATCGCGGCATAACCGGACGGATCGACCTGACCGCCGCTGGGCTGCTTGGCGGCGTTGTCCGACTGGTCACCCGAGCGCGACACGCCGGGCGACTCGCCGCTGTTCTGGCTTTCGATGGCCGTACCTCCACGTGCCGGCCCATCGCTGGGCACCTCCGGTGCAACACTCTAGACCCGGTGGGGGCCACCCCCCGGGCGACATTCTCCTGCTCGCTGAGCCTAGGCCGCCGGAGGTACCGGCCGCAGCCCGGACGTACGCGAGGGTATTTCGCATTCTCCGTCAGACAGTTAGCGTGCACACGTGGCCATCGAAAGCGACAAACTTCGCGAGCGCCTGGATCGGGCGACTGCCCACCTCGACCCCCCGTACGCGGTGGTCGACCTCACCGCCTTCGACGCCAATTCGGCCGCCCTGGCCGATCGCGCCGCCGGAAAACCGGTCCGCCTCGCCAGCAAGTCGGTCCGCAGCCGGAAGTTGATCAGTCGAGCCCTCGCCCGGCCCGGCTGGCAGGGCGTGATGGCGTTCACAGTGCCCGAGGCGATCTGGCTGGTCCGCGCCGGTGTCAGCGACGACGTGCTGGTCGCGTACCCGAGCGCTGACCGCGCCGCCATCGCCGAGCTGGGGGCCGACCCCACGCTCGCCGCCGCGATCACCCTGATGATCGACAGCACCGGCCAACTCGACCTCATCGACGCCATCGAGGCCCCGGGGCGACGCGCCGAGCTACGGCTCTGCCTGGATCTGGACGCCTCCTGGCGGCCGCTGCGCGGTCGGGTGCACGTAGGCGTCCGCCGCTCACCGGTGCACAGCGCGCGGGCAGCCGGCGCGCTCGCCGCCGCCGTCGCCGGTCGGCCCGGCTTCCGGCTGGTCGGGCTGATGTCGTACGAGGCGCAGATCGCCGGCCTGGGCGACGCGCCGCCGGGCAAGACGCTGCTGGCGGGCGCGATCAGGCTGGCCCAGCGCGGGTCGTACCGCGAGTTGCTGGCCCGCCGTGGCGCGGCGGTCGCCGCGGTACGCGAGCACGCCGACCTGGAGTTCGTCAACGGCGGCGGCACCGGCAGCGTGGCCGCGACCAGCGCCGATCCCGCGGTCACCGAGATAACCGCGGGATCGGGCCTGTACGGGCCGACGCTGTTCGACGCCTACCGCGCCTGGCGGCCCACCCCGGCGGCGTTCTTCGCCTGCGCGGTGGTCCGCCGACCGACGCCGGAGCTGGCGACGGTGCTCGGCGCTGGCTGGATCGCCTCCGGCCCGGCCGCCGACAGTCGACTGCCCCGGCCGTGGCTACCGGCGGGGCTGAAGCTGGTCGGCACCGAGGGTGCCGGTGAGGTGCAGACTCCGCTGTCCGGAGCGGCGGCGGCCGAGCTGCGCGTCGGCGACCGGGTGTGGTTCCGGCACGCCAAGGCAGGTGAGCTGTGTGAACGGGTCAACGAGCTGCACCTGATCGAAGGGGACGCGGTCGTGGCGACCGTCCCCACCTACCGGGGTGAGGGGCAGGCCTTCCTCTGAGACCGGACAGCCGCCGCCTACACCGCCGGCCGAGGCCCGCCCGCCGCGCCGACTCAGGCGGGTTGGGGCGCCTCGGCCTGCTTGCCGACTGTGGACCGGCCGTTGTCCGGGCCGTCGACCTGGCGGTGCAGGTACTCCCGGATCAGCGCCTTCGCCTCCAGCAGCACCCGCTCGTCACCGTCGGACTTCCGACGGAACGCGAGCTTGATCAGCGCGTCCGCCGCCTCGACCGCGATCTCCAGCACGAAGCGCAGCTTTGGCACGTCGGTGAGCCCGAAACGCTCGGTGAGCACCCGGGCCAACTGGTCGGCGATCACGCCGTTGTTGTCCCGCTGCTCGTCGAGCAGGTGCAGGTCGACCACGTCGCCGAAGTGCAGGGTACGGAAGCCGGGAACGGTGCGGTGCATCGTGATGTACTCGTCGATGCCCGCGTCGACGCCGTCCCACCAGTGCGTCATCTCGTCGGAGGCGAATCGCTCGTCGAGGCGCTGGAGGTAGGACTCCATGGTTCGCAGGGTCAACGCCTGCACGATCGCCCGCTTGTCCGGAAAGAACTGGTAGACCGACCCGATCGCCACCTCGGCCCGCTCGGCGAGCAGGGTGGTGGTCAGCCCCTCGTACCCCACCTCGTCGACGAGTTCGGCGCAGGCATCCAACATGCGCTGTACCCGCGCGACACTTCGACCTTGCACCGGTACGCGGCGCAGCGGCCCGGTCGTGGCGGCTGGTGTGGACACTCTGCGCCACCCCCCTTCGACGGATGAACATATCTCCACGTCACGAGTCCGTGACTACCGGTACAACGAGCGGATCGCAATTGCGGTATTTACCAGCTAGAACGTTCCTGATATGAAGTCAGTTCATATTCATGAATGAGGAGCGCGCATGGTCCGCACCGCACCGCTCGGGGCTGGATGGTCCAACTGGGCCGGGAACCAGCGTGGCAGCGCCAGCGCGATCCTGCGCCCCGGCTCGCCGACCGATGTCGCAGAAGCCGTCCGATCTGTCGCCGCCGACGGCGGTCGGATCCGGGTGACGGGCAGCGGCCACTCGTTCACCGCCGTCGCGCTCGCCGACGACCGTCGGATGGACCTGTCCGAACTGGACACCATCGTCAGCGTGGATGTCGCACACCGACTGGTCACCGTACCGGCGGGAATGACCCTGCATGCGCTCAACGGCCTGCTCGCCCGGCACGGCCTCGCGCTGCCCAACCTTGGCGATATCGACGCGCAGACCGTCGCCGGGGCGATCTCCACCGGCACCCACGGCACCGGAGCCGGCTACGGGTGCCTCTCCACCTTCGTCGAGGCGATCACGCTGGTCACCGGCACTGGCGAGGTGCTGCGTTGCTCCGCCGACGAGCATCCCGACGTCCTCGCCGCTGCCCGGGTGTCACTCGGCGCGCTCGGCGTCCTGGTCGAGGTGACCCTGCGCTGCGTGGACGCGTTCGTCCTGCGCGCCCACGAACGCCCGGCCGAGCTGGCCGACGTGCTCGGCGAACTGCCCGAGCTGATCGGCCGGCACGACCACGTCGAGTTCTACTGGTTCCCGTACACGTCCCGGGTTCAGGTCAAGGCCAACGACCGGGTGCCGGCCAACGACCGGCCGCTGTCCCGCTGGCGCGGCTGGGTGGACGACGACTTCCTGTCCAACCGGGTCTTCGCCGGCGCCTGCCGACTCGGCCGGGCCGTGCCCGCGCTGGCCCCGGGCATCAGCGCGGTCTCCGCCCGTGCCCTCACCGAACGCCAGTACACCGGCCGCTCCGACCGGGTCTTCTGCACCCCGCGCCGGGTCCGCTTCGTGGAAATGGAGTACGGCCTGCCCCGCGAGGCGTTGCCCGAGGCACTCGCCGCGCTCCAGCGGATCGTGGACGGCCTGCCGTTCAAGGTGCTCTTCCCGGTGGAGGTGCGGTTCACCGCCGCCGACGACATCTGGCTGTCGCACGGCTACGGCCGGGACAACGCCTACATCGCCGTGCACCAGTACGTCGGCATGCCGTACGAGCCGTACTTCCGGGCCTTCGAGCAGGTGGCCGCGGGGCTGGGCGGTCGCCCACACTGGGGCAAGCTGCACTACCGCGACGCCGCCTCGCTGGCCACTGCGTACCCCCGCTTCGCGGACTTCCAGGCCGTCCGCGACCGGCTCGACCCCCATCGCGTCTTCACCAACGCCCACCTGAACCACGTCCTCGGGGTCTGACGGGCCTCCGTCGGTGCGGCGTGCGGTCTACCGACTCGACTTCCTGAAAACCGGGGTGTCGCCGACAGCGGGACACCCCGGTTTCAAGGAAGCCGCGATGATCATTGCGAGCAGAGCGTGCGGGGCTACTCCGTGCTGGTCGCAGCCTTGCGCGGGGCGGCCTTCTTCGCCGGAGCCTTCTTCGCCGCCGTCGCCTTGGCCGTGGTGGTTTTCTTCGCTGCCGTGGACTTGCTGGCGGCGGCCGTCTTCTTGGTGGCCGTGGCCTTCTTCGCGGGCGCCTTCTTCGCCGCCGCCTTCTTCCGCGGCGCCGGACCCTTAGCCCGCTTCTCAGCCAGCATCTCGGACGCTTCCTCGACGGTCAGCGCCTCCGGCGTCTGCCCGCGCCGCAGCGAGGCGTTGAACTCCCCGTCGGTCACGTACGGGCCGAACCGGCCGTCCTTGATCACCAACGGCTTCTCGGTCGCCGGGTCCACGCCCATCTCGCGCAACGGCGGTGCCGCGGCCCGCCGTCCACGGGCCTTCGGGGCGGCCAGCAGAGCCAGCGCCTCGTCGAGACCGACAGTGAACATCTGGTCCTCGGACTCCAGCGAACGGAACTCCTCGCCCCGCTTGACGTACGGGCCGTAGCGACCGTTGTTCGCGAAGACCTCGACGCCGTCCGGCGCGACACCGATCAGCCGGGGAAGGCTGAGCAGCTTGAGCGCCTCCTCCAGGGTCAGCGAGTCCGGGGTCTGCGTACGCAGCAGCGACGACTTCCGCTCGCCGCTGGACACGTACGGGCCGAACCGGCCGGACTTGAGCACGATCGGCTCGCCGGTGCCGGGGTCGTCGCCGAGCTTGCGCTCGCCACTGCCGCCCAGGAACAGCTCGTGCACCTTCTCCGGGGTCAGCTCGTCCGGGGCCAGGCCCTCGGGGATCGGCGCCCGGTCACCCTGGGTGCCACCCTCCTCGCCCTCACCCGAAGCCGCGGCCGGTGCCGGCTGCTCGCCGCCGGGCAGCTCCCGTTGCAGGTACGGCCCGTAGCGGCCGACCCGCACGACGACCTCGCGGCCGTCGTCGTCGGTGAAAAGCGGGATGGAGTTGACGCTGCGGGCGTCGATGTCGCTGAGGTTCTCGGTGACCAGCTTCTTGAGCCCGCCGGAACGGGCGATGTCCTGGTCGCCGGCACCGTTGGAGCTGCCGAAGTAGAACGCCGTGAGGAAGTCGACCGCCGCGTGGTCACCGCCGGCGATCTCGTCCAGCTCGTTCTCCATGGTGGCGGTGAAGTCGTAGTCGATCAGGCGGGGGTAGTGCCGCTCCATCAGCCCGATCACCGCGAAGGCCAGGAACGTCGGGATCATCGCCTGCCCGCGCTTGGTGACGTACCCCCGGTCCTGGATCGTCTGCATGATCGACGCGTAGGTGGACGGGCGGCCGATGCCCAGCTCTTCCAGGGCCTTGACCAGCGACGCTTCGGTGTAGCGCGACGGCGGCTGGGTGTGGTGGCCCTGCGCGGCCAGCTCGTCGGCGGTCAGCGGCTGGTCCTTGACCAGGGTGGGCAGCCGACGCTCGGCGTCCTCGGCCTCGGCGGTCTCGTCGTCGCTGGACTCGACGTAGGCGCGCAGGAAGCCCGGGTCGGTGATGGTCTTGCCGGTCGCGCCGAAGTCGGCTTCCTCCTGCGAGGTGGAGACCGCCCGGATGCGCACCGACACGCTGGAGCCGACCGCATCGGTCATCTGCGAGGCGATGGTGCGTCGCCAGATCAGCTCGTAGAGCTTGAACTCCTCGGCGGACAACTCCTTGGCCACCTCGCCCGGGGTACGGAAGTTGTCCCCCGCCGGGCGGATCGCCTCGTGCGCCTCCTGCGCGTTCTTCACCTTGCCGGTGTAGCGGCGCGGCTCCGGTGGAACGCTGCGCTCGCCGTACAGCTCGACGATCTGTCGGCGGGCCGCCGAGATGGCGGTCTCCGACAGGTTGACCGAGTCGGTACGCATATAGGTGATGTAGCCGTTCTCGTACAGGCGCTGCGCGGTGCGCATCGTCTGCTGCGAGGACAGGCGCAGCTTGCGGGCCGCCTCCTGCTGGAGGGTCGAGGTGATGAACGGCGCGTACGGGCGACGGCGGTAGGGCTTCTCCTCCACCCGGGTGACGGTGAACGGCCGGCTTTCCAGCCGGGCCGCGAGACCCCGGGCACCACTCTCGTCGAGGTGCACGACACCAGCGCCGGCCCGGACGCGACCGGTGGTCGGCTCGAAGTCCTTACCGGTGGCGATCCGGTCGCCGTTCAGAGCGATCAGGGTGGCGTTGAACGCCCGCGGGCCCTCACCGGCGTTGGCCACCGCGAGGGTGGCCAGGATGTCCCAGTATTCGGCGGTGCGGAAGGCCATCCGCTGCCGCTCCCGCTCGACCACGATGCGGGTCGCCACGGACTGCACCCGGCCCGCCGAGAGCCGCGGCATGACCTTCTTCCACAGCACCGGCGAGACCTCGTAGCCGTACAGGCGGTCGAGGATCCGGCGCGCCTCCTGGGCGTCGACCAGATCGCGGTCGATCTCCCGGGGGTTGGCCACCGCCGCCTGGATCGCCGGCTTGGTGATCTCGTGGAAGACCATCCGCTTGACCGGGACCTTGGGCTTCAGCGTCTCGACCAGGTGCCAGGCGATCGCCTCACCCTCGCGGTCCTCATCCGTCGCCAGGAAGATCTCGTCGACCTCCTTGGCCAGCTTGATCAGCTTGCTGATCTGCTGCTTGCGGTCGGCGGAGACCACGTAGAGCGCCTGGAAGCCGTTGTCCACGTCCACCCCGAGCCGGGCCCAGGACTCGCCCTTGTACTTTGCTGGCACGTCGGCGGCGTTGCGCGGCAGGTCGCGGACGTGACCGAAGCTGGCCTCCACGACGTACCCCGGGCCGAGGTAGCCCGAGATCGTCTTGGCCTTCGCCGGTGACTCGACGATGACCAGACGGGTGGTTCCAGCGTTGCTCGGCACGTCTCTCCCCGACCTCACTCCTGCTCGTGGTCTGCCGGCGCCCGGACAGCGACCGCTTTCGACCCCGCCGTCGCACCGGCGGTCCGGATGTCCAACGTAACGCGCCGCCCGCGTTTCGGGTTTCGCGGGCCGCAAACCGCTTCAAGGCGGCGGTCGACGCCGCCCCGCCGCGCTCGGCACTGCCGGACGGCGCCACCGTACACCGTGTGTAGGGCTCGAAGCGGGTCACTGTGACGATGGCGGGCCCACTACCGAGGCGCGACCCGCCCGTTTTCCGCCTGGATCGACCCGCCGGCTGTCCGGCACCGGACACCGGAAGCCGCCGCCCCGGCCGCGTCGATCATGGACTCGTGGTGGGCGTTTTAACCCTGGACGAGAAGTACGTCCACCACCACAACTCCACGATCGGCGCGGAGGGCGCGGCGCGGCGCGGCGCGGAGGGCGCGGCGCGGCGCGGCGGGTCAGGTCGGCCAGGCTTCCGGGGGTGCTGCTCGCGGTGGTTCGCCTATCAGCTCGGCCAGCCGGGCGAGCCGGCGACGGCCGGTGATCCGGCAGGCCGGGCCACCGTCTCGCGGACTGAGCAGGGTGCCCCCGAGCCCGGCGGCGGCAAGCGCCACCCCGATCCGCTCCCAGCACTCCTGGCCGTCCGCGCCGAGCCGCAGCAGAACAGCATCCGGAGGCTCCGGCGTGCCGGCGGCAACGAGCCACAGCCGCAACCGCCGGCCGGTCAGGTGGAAGGCGGCCGGCGGGCGTTTCGTCGTACCGTGCAGCCAGGCGGCCGCGAGCGGCTTCAAGACCCGGGTGTACGACGTACGAACGGCGTGTCGCGCGCCTTCGGTCGGCTCCCAGCTCGCTGCCAGCCCGCGCGACGCCAGTTCGGCGACGAGCACGTGCACCCGCCAAGCGGCGTCCACCTGCACCGAGAGCCGGGCGGTGCCGCCCATCCGGACCACCTCGCCCGGCCCGGCGAGCAGCCCGGCCAGGTCGGCGACTGTCGGTTCGGCCGCGTCCGCGCCGAAGAAGACAAGTTGCCGGCCCGCAGCGTCAGTCTGGGTCGGGCCGTTCTGAACCGAGCCGTCCTGGGACGGGCGGTTCTGTGACGCGCCGCCGCGGCGTCGCCCGGGAGTGGGCGTGTCGGACTCGGGCGCGGGAAACAGCGCCGGGGGTGGCTGCGCCTTCCCGGTGTCACCGAGCCCGCTCAGCGACACTCCGGCACCTCGTCGAATGCCTGTTTCAACTCCTCGGAGTTGAGCTTGCTGGTGTCCAGCGCGCTGGCGTCGTACTCCTTGTTGAGGGTCTCCACGGCGGCCCGCACGCCTTCGTAGAAGGCGGTCGGCTCGCCGGTGCCCAGGCCGTCGATGGTGTCCCGGGCGCGACCGTACGCGTCCCGCATCTTCCCCAGTGAGCTGCCGAAACCCGCGGAGATGGCCTCGCCGTTCTCCGCCTCCGGGATGCCCGCCTTCTCCACCTTGCGGCGCGCGGCCTCACTGGCCTGCTCCGCCCCATCGAAGAGCCGCACCAGGTTCTCCTTGGCCTGCGCCGGCGTGGTCTGCGCGGTCATCTGCTCGTCAGTGCTGCTGGTCAGCTTGTTGATCTCGGAGCGCCACGGGGTGAGGGCGCCGCAGACCGAGGCCGCCCAGGCCCGTGGGCTGGGGCCTCCGCCGCAGCCGGCCAGGACGACGATCGTGGCCAGGACCACCGTGAGCTTTCCGGCGGCAGACGCCCGGCACGTACGCATGCGTTGCAGCGTACGGCCTTTGGCCAGGTGTGGCATCGGGCCGGACGGCCGGGGTCCCCGGTCGACGGGCTACGTCGACCGGGGACCCCGGGCCGTTGCTGGATCAGGCGTTGACCGTCTCCGGGCGGTGATCGGTGCTGCCCGCGCCGGTGTTGCCATCGGCGTCCGAGTCGGACATCGCGATGCCCTTGCGCTTGCTGAACACCACCGACGCCACGATGATCAGCGTCGCGACCAGCGCGATGCCGACCCGCAGGCCGACGTTGCGCTCGTCGCCGACGCTCCAGGCCACCACGGCGGGCGCGATCAGCAGCGAGACCAGGTTCATCACCTTGATCAGCGGGTTGATCGCCGGGCCGGCGGTGTCCTTGAACGGGTCGCCGACGGTGTCTCCGATGACAGTGGCGGCGTGCGCCTCGGAGCCCTTGCCGCCGTACGCGCCGTCCTCGACCATCTTCTTGGCGTTGTCCCAGGCACCACCGGAGTTGGACAGGAAGACCGCCATCAGGGTGCCGGCCCCGATCGCCCCGGCCAGGTACGCCGCGAGTGCACCGGGCCCGAGGCCGAAGCCGACAGCGATCGGCGCCAGGATGGCGAGCAGGCCCGGGGTGATCAGCTCGCGCTGCGCGTCCCGGGTGCAGATGTCGACGACCTTGCCGTACTCCGGGCGCTGGGTGCCGTCCATGATGCCGGGCAGCTCACGGAACTGCCGGCGGACCTCCATCACCACGGCACCGGCCGAGCGGGACACCGCGTTGATGGCCAGCCCGGAGAAGAGGAAGACCACCGCCGCCCCGATGATCAGGCCGACCAGGTTGCGCGGGTTCGCCACGTTCAGCGCGTTGAGGATCTCGTTGCCGACGTCGTTCACGCCAGCCGTCGCGTACGCGCTGGTGAGCGTGTCGGTGTACGAGCCGAACAGCGCGGTCGCGGCGAGGACCGCCGTGGCGATCGCGATGCCCTTGGTGATCGCCTTGGTGGTGTTGCCCACCGCGTCCAGCTCGGTGAGCGTGCGAGCGCCGTGCTCGTCGATGTCGCCGGACATCTCGGCGATGCCCTGGGCGTTGTCGGAGATGGGCCCGAAGGTGTCCATCGCGACGATCACGCCGACCGTGGTGAGCAGGCCGGTGCCGGCCAGTGCCACCGCGAACAGCGACAGCGTGATGGAGCTGCCGCCGAGCAGGAACGCGCCGAAGACGCCTGCGGCGATCAGCAGCGCCGAGTAGACGGCCGACTCCAGACCGATGCTGATGCCGGCCAGGATCACTGTCGCCGCGCCGGTCTGCGAGCTCTTGCCGATGTCCTGCACCGGCCGCCGGTTGGTCTCGGTGAAGTAGCCGGTCAGCGCCTGGATCGCGGCGGCCAGCACGATGCCGATCACCACCGCGCCGATGGCCACCAACCGCGGGTTGCCGGAGGCCTCGGTGAGGCCGTCGTCGAACTCGCCGAAGGTCGCCGGCAGGTACGCGTAGGCGGCGATCGCCACCAGCACCGCGGAGAGCACCGCGGACAGGTAGAACGCCCGGTTGATCGCGGTCAGGCCGCTGCGGTCGGACGCGCGCAGCCGGGTGATGAAGACGCCGACGATCGCGATCAGCACGCCGATGGTGGAGATGATCAGCGGGAAGACCAGACCCTCCTCGCCGAACGCGGCGCGGCCGAGGATCAGCGCGGCGACAAGCGTCACGGCGTACGACTCGAACAGGTCGGCGGCCATGCCGGCGCAGTCACCGACGTTGTCGCCGACGTTGTCGGCGATGGTGGCGGCGTTGCGCGGGTCGTCCTCGGGGATGCCCTGCTCGACCTTGCCGACCAGGTCGGCGCCGACGTCGGCGGCCTTGGTGAAGATGCCGCCGCCGACCCGCATGAACATCGCGAGCAGCGCGGCGCCGAAGCCGAAGCCCTCCAGCACGGTCGGCGCGTCACCCCGGTAGACGAGGACGACCAGCGCCGCACCGAAGAGGCCGAGGCCGACGGTGAGGAAGCCGACGACACCACCGGTTCGGAAAGCGATCTTCATGGCCGCCTCGCGGCCGCCTGCTCGCTCCCGTGCGGCGGCGGCCACGCGCAGGTTGGCTCGGGTGGCCAGCCACATGCCCGCACCGCCGATGAACGCGCTGAACAGGGCGCCCACCACGAAGAAGAGCGAGCGGCCGATCTTCACAGCCAGCTCACTGCCGTCGGTGTCGTGCACCGGAAGCAGGAAGAGCAGCACGACGGCGACGACGACGAAGATCGCCAGGGTGCGGAACTGGCGGAGCAGGTAGGCGGAGGCGCCCTCCTGGACCGCCCCCGAGATCTCCTGCATTTTCTCGGTGCCCTTACCAGCGGCCAGCACCGTTTTTGTCAGGGCGGCAGCGAAACCGAGTGCCACCAGCGCGACAACCGCGGCGATGACGACGTAGGTGACATTGCTTCCGGTAAGGGAAAGCCCGCCGCCGTCGGCGGCCAAGGTCTCGGACATCTGTGTCCTCCTGTTACCGAACAATCGCGCCGGTGAGTGGAGACGCACTGACCGACGCCTGGATGCGGACTCGCAAGCGCGCGCCAACCCACCAGCGGACCAGCGATGAACACCCATACCCGCTGGCTGCGGGATAGGTCACTTGCTGACAACCCGGGTACTGTAGCCCTCCGCAGTGTTGGAGGTCACACCCAGGTGGCACCGTGTCGCGATGATCTTCGTCGCTGTGTTATGAAACGAAATCTGATATAGGGCCCGATCCATGCGAAGAAGGCCGCATCCCCAGCAGGGGACGCGGCCTACGCAGCGGAACTGGGTCAGCGGCCGACCGGCCACACCATCCGTACCTCGGTGCCGATGCCCTCGTCGACCGGGCGCACCTGAAGGTCCTCGACGAAGCCCGCGAGCAGCGCGAAGCCGACGCCGGTGGTCAGCGCCTCGTCGGTCAGCGCCTCGTTGGCCAGCTCGTCCGGCGGCAGCGCGCTCAGACCGATACCCGCCTCGATCGGCGCCCGGTCCACCACCCGCACGGCGTACGAGCCACCGTCGGACATCTCCACCAGTACCGGGTCGGCCAGGCCGTACTGCCGGTGCAGGGCCACGGCGCGCGTGCACGCCTCACCGATGGCCAGGCGCACCTCGTCCAACAGGTCCTCCCGCACGCCGGCCCGCCGGGCGACGGCGACGCCGACCAGGCGAGCGGTGCGCACGTGCACCGGGGCGGGCGAGAACGAGAGCTTGACTGTCGCCATCACGCGCCGGCGCCCGCCGAGTCGGCGCTGATCGCCGCGTCGACCGTCGAGTGCAGCGGAAACACCTGGTCCAGCGCGGTGATCCGGAAGATCTTGAGCAACGGCTCCTTGTCGCAGACCAGCGCGAACGAACCGCTCGCCGAGCGGAGCCGCTTGAGCGCGCCGACCAGCACGCCCAGCCCGGTGGAGTCGAGGAAATCCACCCGACCGAGGTCGACCACCACGTGACGGGCGCCACCGTCGATCAGTTCGAGAAGTCGTTCACGGAGCCGGGGCGCGGTGTAGACGTCCACCTCACCACCGACCTCGAGCACCGTGTGCTCGCCCACGGTGCGGGTCGCCAGTGACAGCTCCATCGGTCCTCCTCGCCAGAGCCGTAAACTCTCGTGGGCATCTAACCACTACCGCCGAGGCGGCCTGCGGACGCCAGCGGAGGCTTCCCCTTACCCCGGTGTCCGACTTTTCATCTCCGAACACCAGTGCGAGAGTGCAGGACGTGACCTCCGACGACTTCAGCTCCGCGCGCCACACGCCGCGCCGCGACCTGGAGTCGTCGTCCGCGGCCACCGTATCCGCTGGTCCCGGCCCCGGGCCAGCGCCGGCCGACCTGCTGCGCCGGCTACGCGCCCGGGGTGCCGCCGACCCGGTCACCCACGTCGAGCGGGTTCCGGCCCGCGCCGGGGTGCCCGCGCCATGGCCGTCGTGGGCGTCGGCGGAGTTGCGCGCGGCGTTCACCCGGCGCGGCGTGGTCGCGCCCTGGCAGCACCAGGCCGAGGCGGCCAACCTGGCGTACGAGGGCCAGCACGTGATCGTCGCCACCGGCACCGCGTCCGGCAAGTCACTGGCCTACCAGCTGCCCGCCCTGGCCACCCTGCTCGCCGATCCCCGGGCCACAGTGCTCTACCTGGCGCCGACCAAGGCGCTCGCCGCGGACCAGTTGCGCGCCGTCGCCGCGCTGGAGCTGGAGGGCGTACGCCCCGCCTGCTACGACGGGGACACTCCGCGCACCGAGCGGGAGTGGATCCGCCGGCACTCCCGGTTCGTGTTGACCAACCCGGACATGCTGCACCACGGCATCCTGCCCGGGCACGCCCAGTGGTCCGGCTTCCTGCGCCGACTCGCGTACGTGGTGATCGACGAGTGCCACACCTACCGGGGCGTGTTCGGCTCGCACGTCGCGCACGTGCTGCGCCGGCTGCGTCGACAGTGCGCCCGGTTCGGGGCCACCCCGGTGTTCGTGCTCGCCTCGGCAACCTCCGGCGACCCGGCCACCGCGGCCGGACGGCTGACCGGCCTGCCGGTGACAGCTGTCACCGAGGACGCCTCCCCCCGCGGCGGGGTGACCTTCGCGCTCTGGGAACCGCCGCTGCTGCCACCCGACTCGTCGGCCGCTTCCCAGGTGCCCCCGCAGGCGACCGGCGAGCACGACGAGCTTCACCAGGTCCGCCGGTCGGCGCTGCGCGAGACCGCGGACCTGCTCGCCGACACGGTCGCCGAGGGAGTACGCACCCTCGCGTTCGTCCGCTCCCGCAAGGGCGCCGAGGTGGTGGCCGCCAACGCGCGTCGAGCGCTCGACGACGCCGTTCCGGGGCTCGGCGACCGGGTGGCCGCCTACCGGGGCGGCTACCTGCGGGAGGAGCGGCGAGAGCTGGAACGGGCCCTGCTGCACGGTGACCTGCTCGGCCTGGCCTCCACCAACGCGCTGGAGCTGGGCGTGGACCTGGTCGGGCTCGACGCGGTGCTGATCTGCGGCTACCCGGGCACCCGGGCGTCGCTGTGGCAGCAGGCCGGCCGCGCCGGGCGTTCCGGGCAGGAGGCCCTCGCGGTGCTGGTGGCCCGGGACGACCCCCTGGACACCTACCTGGTGCACCACCCCGAGGCGATCTTCGGCGCGCCGGTGGAGGCGACGGTGCTCGACCCGGCCAACCCGTACGTGCTGGCACCGCAGCTCGCCTGCGCCGCTGTGGAGGCGCCGCTCACCCCGGCCGACCTGGTGCTCTTCGGCGAGGGGGCGAAGGAGGCGGTCGACGAGCTGGTCGCGGCGGGGGCGCTGCGGCAGCGGCCCACCGGTTGGTACTGGCGGCACTGGGAGCGGCCCGAGGTGGACCTGCGCGGCGAGGGCGGCGCCCCGGTCGCCGTGGTGGAGTCGTCGACCGGCCGACTGCTCGGCACCGTCGACGGCAGCTCATCGCACTTCCTTCTGCACTCCGGCGCGGTCTATCTGCACCAGGGCGTCTCGTACGTGGTCGACCAGCTGGACCTGGCCGACGGTTGCGCGCTGGTGCGCGCCGAGGAGCCGGACTGGTCCACCCACGCCCGCGACGTCACCGACCTGTCCGTGGTGTCGGTGCGCTCCTATGTGGACGCCGGGCCGGTCGGCATGTTCCTCGGCGAGGTGGATGTAACCAGTCAGGTGGTGTCGTACCAGCGGCGGCGGATCGCCACCGGCGAGGTGATCGACACCCGGCCGCTCGACCTGCCCAGCCGGGAGCTGCGCACGGTGGCGGTCTGGTTCACCCTGTCACCGCAGTCGTTGGCCCTCGCCGGGGTCCAGCCGGCCGATGTGCCGGGTGCGCTGCACGCCGCCGAACACGCCGCGATCGGCCTGCTGCCGCTGATGGCCACCTGCGACAGGTGGGACATCGGCGGGCTCTCCACCGCGCTGCACCCGGACACCGAGGCGCCGACCGTCTTCGTCTACGACGGGCATCCGGGTGGCGCCGGGTTCGCCGAGCGGGCGTACGGGACGGCGGCGGCGTGGCTGCGGGCCACCCGGGACGCGATCGCGGAGTGCGGGTGCGAGGCCGGTTGCCCGTCCTGCGTGCAGTCACCGAAATGCGGCAACGGCAACAACCCCCTCTCCAAGCCGGACGCGATCCGGGTGCTCGACGTGGTGCTGACGAACCTGCCGGACTGAGCGGCTTGCATGAATCGGCATGGCGCAGGGCACAATGATGTGGGAGCGCTTCCATCGATGCCAATGTTGCTGATCGACCCCCCGTGCCCGAGGAGAAGCTGTGGCCGACACCATCGCCGAGACCGTCGACCTGCTCTACACCATCGACCAGGACAATCTCACCCTCGACCAGCAGATCGCGCTGGGGTCGGCGCTGGCCGCCCTGGCCCAGGCGGAACGGCTGGAACAGATCAACGAGCGGCTGCGCGGCATCCACCAGGTGCTGAACACCTGGGCGCTGCGGGCCGCGACCTCCGTCGACAGTCGCTGAGGTCTCCCGGGAGTGATCCTGCCAGGGCACCAGTGATCACTCCGTGCTGGGTAGTCGTCCGGCGACCTCGACGGCTACCCAGCAGCAACTGATCATGGATAGCAGGGGGCGTGACGGTTGTCGGGCTGTGCGAGACTCCGGCGCACCAACCTCCAGAGGAGTTCAGATGCAGCTCGACAACTTGCAGGGCCAGCACCAGTTCCACATCCGCCAGCGACTGCGCATGATGGTCAACCAGTACGAGGTCCGGGCGGTCGCCCCCGACGGCACCGAGGGTGAGCTGCTGGCGTTCGCGCAGCAGAAGCGGCTCGCCTTCAAGGAGCAGGTGACCATCTACACGGACGATTCCAAGCAGCAACCTCTGCTCGGCTTCAAGGCCCGCCAGCGCATCGACCTCGGTGCCACGTACGACGTCACCGACGCGGCTGGCAACCCGATCGGCCTGTTCCGCAAGGACTTCGCCCAGTCGCTGCTGCGGTCCACCTGGCACGTGGAGCAGGGCGGCCTGCCGCAGGTGACGGGCCAGGAGCGAAGCATGCCGGTGGCACTGCTGCGTCGATTCGTCGACTCGCTGTCCTGGCTGCCGTACCACTTCGACTTCACCGCGAACGGCCAGCCGGTCTTCACCGTGGTCAAGAAGTGGGGCCTGCGCGACAAGTACATCGTCGAGGTGCAGAACCCGCAGATCGACCGTCGTCTGGTCATCGCGATGGCCGTCGCCCTCGACGCGCTCCAGGCCCGCTGACACACCCGGCCCGGACCAGGGCAGCGCGGCGACGCTCCGCGGTCGCCGTCGCGGCCACCCAATCCTCGGCAGCCGGCCGGGACCTCGACCAGTCCCGGCCGGCAGGCCGCAGGCGCCCCGACTTCCGGGCGGCAGGCCGCAGGACCGCACCTTCGGCCGGCGGGCCGTTGGACCGCGTTTTCGGGCGGCAGGCCGTCGGACCGCCTTGTGGGCGGCAGGCCGTTGGTGAGCCGGCCCCGGGCGGGGTCCGCTCCCCCTTTGAAGCTGATGTCGTAAACGCATCAGGCCTGATGTCGTAAACGATTCAGCTCCACAGCGCCCACCAATCCCACGAGGGCCTGGCTCGTTCAGCCACGCAGCGGACCCGTATCCGCGCTCGGCCCCGGGACCCGGTCAGGCCGGGAACTCCACAGGCCGCGTCCTTCTCTCGCCGCGTCCGGCGCCGCGGCGGTGGTGACCAGAAGCGCCGCCGCGCAGCCGAGCCGCGCAGCTCAGCCACGCACCGGGCCGGCACGGGCGCTCGCCGCAGCCACCCGGGTCAGGCCGGGTAGTGGCGTGAACGCCACCTCGACCGTCACCAGCACGTCCAGCCCGTCGAGGTGACAGCCGACCAACCGGCCATCGTTGCGACCGGCGAGGTCCGCGGCGGACGCGCAGGCCACCGCGTTGCCGTCGAGTGCCCGGGCTGCCCCGGCAAGCGCGCCGAGGTCGGCTGCTACCGCCGCCCGTTGGCTCGCCATTCCGGCGGCGACGATGGCGGCGCCGAACGTTCCGAACACCACGAAGACGAGCCCCATCGCCAGCAGCAGGACCGTCGCTCCACCTCGCTCCGGACCCGGCCGTCCGTCGACGAGCCCTCCTACAGCGGGTTCGCGACCGAAGCGGGGTAATGGACCGCCGGCTTGTCGCACTACCAGCTCCCCTCGTGAGCGCCCGGTTCGACGGCGGCGACGGCGGTGGCAACCACTGTGATTCGTGGTAGCCGGCCGCCCAATGTCCGGACGGGTGCCCGTACCGTCGCCTGCACCCGGTCGCCATCGACGGACACCGACACCGCTGCCCCCGGCGGTGCCGCGCGACCACCCTCCGCGCTGCCGTCCGCGCCCCGGGCAGCGGCGAGGGCCGCCTCCCGGGCCGCGTGCAGGCAGCCCGCCTGTGCGCTGACGGCGTTGACCGCGGTCAGGCCGGCCAGCAGGAGCAGGAGCAGCGCCGGCAGGCCGGCCGCCAGTTCGGCGGTGAAAGACCCCCGGTCACCGCCAACCGCTGGCGCAAGGACGCGAAGTCTCCGCCCGTTGCGTGCCGCCGGCCCGGGAACGCTCGACCCTGAGTCGCGGCCGACCTGCCGGCGCTCGATCACTTCAGTGCCCGGTCGATGACGGCGGTCAGCGCCGACTGGACGTTGCCGGAAGTCAGCACCTTCAACAGGATGCCGGCGAAGGCGACCGCGGCGAGGGTGCCCACGGCGTATTCGGCCGTGTTCATTCCGGCATCGCCGCGTAGGCGAGCGATGAGTTTGCGCATGACTGTTTCCCTTCTCGATGGGTCAGAGCACATCGCCGAGAACGGCGACGATCACCGGCACGAGTCCGGCGAGAATGAACGCCGGCAGGAAGCAGAGCCCCAGCGGCAGGACGATGAGCACACCCGCCCGACGGGCCGATGCTTCGGCGGCGGTGGCCCGGTCGGCGCGCAGGTCGTCGGCGAGCCGGGTCAGTGCGCCGGCCAGGGCGGCACCACTGTTGGCCGAGCGCAACGCCGCCGCTGTCAGGCGCTCCGCGCCGGGCACTCCGTCCAATACGGACCATGCCTCAGCTGGGCCACCACCAAGCAGCAACGTGCGGCCGACCCGGGCCAACCGGCCGGCGAGCGGCCCGTCCAGCGCCTCGGCGACGGCCAACACCGAACGATCCACCGGGGCACCCGCCCGCATCGCAGCGGCCAGAAGGTCGGCGGCGAGTGGCAGGTCGGCGGCTTCCTGCTGCCGCCGCTTACGCACGGCGGGCGACTCGATCCGCCGCAGGACGACATCAAGCAGGAACGCGGCCGGAAGAGCCCCGAGCAGCCCGAGCCAGCCCTCGACGACGATCGCCACGGCGAGCCCACCCAGCACCGCCGCGAGCCGGATCGCATCGGGCCGCCGCCCCCTGGTTGAGCTGGGCTGGCCCGCCGAGCTGGGCTGGCTCGCTGAACTGGCTTGGCTCGCCGAGCTGGGCCGGTCGGCTGGGCTGCGTTGGCCAGCTGGGTTGCGTTGGCCGGCGGCGCTGGGCTGGCCGGCCGGGCCGCGGGCCGTCATCCGGCCCGCCCCGGTGTCGCGCCCAGCCGTTCCGCCCAGAGGAGGCCGACGGCCTGAAGGGCGACCGCGGCGACCGCGCAGGCGCCACCGACCGTGCTGTGCAGGAGCACAGCCATGGGGTCGACGCCGATGCCGTACCCGAGCCCGATCCCGCCAATCGGCAGCGCCGCCAGTAGCCAGGCCGTGGCCCGGGCGCCGGCCGCCTGAGCCGCCGCTGCGGCCAGACCCCGGTCGGTCGCCCGAGCGTCCGCCTCGATCCGCTCCACGAGCTCCGCCAGCGGCGCGCCGGTCCGGTCGGCCAACCGCACCGCCGCCGAGGTCAGCTGACGTAGGCGGTTCGCCCCGTCACTCTCGACGGCCGTGACGTCGAGCGCGTGTGGGATGGGCAGGCCAGCCCGCAAATCTGCCGCAAGGCCGCAAAGCTGGTCCAGCCCACGTCGTCGGTCCCGCTCGGCGCCCCGGTTCGCTCGCCAACGCAGCGCGGCGCGCACGGCCAGCGTGCCGTAACCGGCCAGCGCGACCGCGGCCACCGGACCGCCGACCACGGCACCCACACCGCCACCCAGCAGACCGACCACTGGCAGCACACGGGCCGTCGATCGCTTGGTGCGCACCGGCGCAGGGGTTGCCGGGCCCCAGACGTCGTTCCGACCGTCCACGTCCAGACCGCTGACACCGATCGTGGTCGTGGCCACCGATGCGCCGGGCAGTTGTCCGGCATCGAGCGTTGTGGGGGCCACCTCCGGCCGGGCGGTGCCGGTCGGGCGTCGGGGATCCCGACGGGCCGGCGGGCGCGTCGGGCCCTCCGGACGCGTGAATCCACCTGCCACTCCCGGCCACCTCGGGCTACGGGTCACGTCCCGGTCGGGCCAGCCGAGTGCCGTCCGTCTTCCGTCGGCACCCGCAGTAGTTGCCGACTCGAACGCGATGCCGGCCGGACGACCCGGGGTCGGGGCAGCGCCGGTGCCGTCAACCGGCCCGTCCGGCGTGCGACCGAGTTCCCGGATCCATCGCACCAGGGCGTCATCCGGATCGACACCGCCGCCCCTCCGTCCCGGTGCCAGCACGCGACGTCGACGGGCCCGAATGCTCCGCACGGGCCACGCCACCAGGGCAGCGGCGACCAGGAGCAGCGCCGCCGCCACCATCGCCTCGGCGGTCATGCCGGACCCGCCGATCCGGGCCACGGCTCGCTGAGGATGGGCGGCACCGCCACCCCACGTTCCCGCAGCAGCGCCCCGAGGGCGCGGGCGGCGAGCCCGAGCCCACTGCCACGAACCCAGGCGGGCACCACTGTCACCATCCGTTCGGGCCCTTCGGGCAACAGCAGGCAGACCGACTCCAGGACGCGACCCCGGTCGCTACGTCGCACCTGGAACAGCACCTGCAACGCGGCGGCCACCTGAGCGTGCAGCGCGGCGCGAGGCAGCCCACCCAACATGCCCAGGGCCTCCAACCGGGCCGGCACGTCCGACGGTGTGTTGGCGTGCAGCGTGCCGGCACCCCCGTCATGGCCTGTGTTGAGCGCGGCCAGCAGGTCGACCACCTCACCGCCCCGGCACTCCCCGACCACCAGCCGGTCCGGGCGCATCCGCAACGCCTGCCGAACCAGGTCCGCCAGGCTGACCACGCCCGTGCCCTCCACATTGGCGGTACGCGCCTGGAGCCCCACCACGTGCGGATGCCCCGGACGCAGCTCGGCGGCGTCCTCCACCAGCACGATCCGTTCAGTGGCCGGCACCATCCCCAGCAGGGTGTTGAGCAGGGTCGTCTTGCCCGACCCCGTGCCCCCGGTCACCAGGTACGCCAGCCGGGCCGCGACGACTGCGGCGAGTAGTGGTGCCAGCGGTCGCGGCACGGTGCCCTGACGCACCAGCTCGTCCAGGGTGAACGGCCGGTGTCGGAAGGTCCGCAGGGACAGGTAGGGACCTTCGGTCGCCACCGGCGGCAGCACGGCGTGCAGTCGGGTGCCGTCGGCAAGCCGCGCGTCCGCGTACGGGGAGCCGTCGTCGAGCCGGCGCCCCGCGCTGGCGACCAGTCGCTGCGCCAACCGGCGAACGTCCTCCACCGAGCCCACCGGGACGGCGACCTGGTGCAGCCCCGACCCGCGGTCGACCCAGACCCGCGCGCCGTTGACGAGGACGTCGGTGACCTCCGGGTCGGCGAGCAGCGGCGCCAGCGGCCCGGCGCCGACGAGGTCGTCGCGAACCCGGTCGGCGATCCGCAGCATGGCGGTGTCACCGAGCACTGCGGCGGCGGGCTCGGCCCGTACCGCGGAAACGATGGCCGCCGCGGTGACCGGGGTGGCGGCGGCGGCGATCCGCTGCCGTACCCGGGCGGCGAGCGTGCCGTCCTCCGGCCCGGCGGTCATGCCGCACCCGTAGCCGGCACGCCGGTGAGGTCGGTGACGATCCGTTGGCAGAGCGCGGCCAGTGGGCCCTTGCCCCCGGCGGCCGGCGCCTCACCCCGTTCCAGCCCACGGCAGAGCCCCGGCTCGGGTCGCAGCGTGCCGGCCAGCGGGAGGCCGAGAGCGCGTGCCACCTCGGTCGCCCGCAGCCGCCCCGGAGCAGGCCCGCGCACCACCACCGAGAGCGCAGCGCAGTGCGGAGCGGCCGCAGCCACCACCCGAGTGGCCGCCGCGGTGGCCCGCAACTCGGCCGGCACGACGACGAACGCCTGGTCGGCGGCTTGCAACGCCACCACGGCCGCGTCGTCCAACTGTCGGGGCAGGTCGATCACCACGAAGTCCCGCCCACGCCGGGCCGCGTCGACGGTCGCCGCCATCGCCGTCGCCGGCAGCGCCAGCATCTCGCCACGGTCCCAGGAGAGCACCACGAGATCACCCCGGCTGGGCAGGGCCTGCACCAGCGCCGGGGCGTCCACCCGCCCGTCGGCGGTGGTGAGCGATGGCCAGCGCAGGCCTTCCAACTGCTCCCAGCCCAGCACGAGGTCGAGGCCACCACCGAGCGGGTCGGCATCGACCAGGAGAGTGCGCAGCCGGGCCCGGGCGGCGGTCACCGCAAGGCCACCGGCGAGCACACTCGCGCCCGCACCGCCCCGACCACCAAGGACCGCGACGACCCGGGCACCGATGCCAGCCGGACGGTCCGGGTCATGTTCGGCGAACCGATCCACCAGCCACGGCTCCGCGGCCGGCAGCGTGGCGACGTGCTCGGCCCCGATGAGCTCGGCGATCTGCCAGCCGGGGTCGAGCTGACCAGTTCGGCCGAGCAACACCAGCCGGGGCCGCTGCGGCAACCGGGCGCGCAGACATGCCTGCGCCTGATCGGCGCCGAGCAGCACCAGGGGCGCGGGAAGCCAACGGGTACGGGCAGCCGCTGGGTCGCGGGCGAGCTCCACCTCGGTGCCGCCGACGGCGGCGAGCCGGAGCACGTCATCGAGCAGATCGTCGTCGCCGGTGACGACCAGCGGGAGCCGGCGGATCGGCGGAACCGTGGTACGGGGTGGCATCGCGGCCTCCAGCGGTCGGGCTCTGGTATGCCGCCGACAGTGCTCGGAATCCGCCCCAGGAGCCGCCCCGATGTCGTCGCCTGTGGACAACCTGGTGGCCTGTGGAAAACCCCCGCCGACACAGTTGATCTGTTACGGACGCGGGTAACGCCGCAGCTACTGCCGCTACGGGAAAACAACGGGGCCGCTCACGAAAGGAGCGGCCCCGCGAGTCGGTGGTCAGCCGGGCTGATTTGTCCAAGCGGCATCGAGGATCACCTGGTACGAGCTGATCCGCACGGGCGACAGCGTCAACAGCTCATCGGCGAGCAATTCGCCCGTCTTCGGATCGAAGATCAGAAGAGATTGCTGGTCGTGCTCGCGGTCGTCGAAGGTGACGGCCAATCCGTGCCGGCCGGCGCGGTCCGTGACCTGCCCCCGCCAGCGGAAGCCGGGCACGTCGGCGAGAACCCGCAGGACCGCCGCTCGGGTCGCACGCGGCACGACGTACCGCCCGTAGAGCGTGCCGACCCACTTGCTCGCCGCCCCCGCGCCGTACTCGACCTTCAGCCGCTCCCGGAGCTCCGACGGGTCGGCCGACAGCGGCCTGAGCTCCTCGGGCGACAGCGGAATGACGTCCGGTGCGGGGGTGCCGGTGGCTGCTGGTCGCCCAATGCTCTCGCGCTGCCAGTAGTCCCGAGACTCCTGGTCGGGGTACTGCGGCTCCAGTTGGGTGCTGACCTGGTTGCCGGTCCCGTCGGCGGCCTGCCAGACCTTCGTCTCGCTGGCGAAGGCCACGTGGTGGCGGCCGTCGGCGGACGTCATCACCGGATCGCCCCACAGCTTCGTGTGGTGATACATGTAGCGGCCGCTCTGGTGGTCGTACGCCGCGTCTTTGATCTTGTCGGCCAGCATGCGCAGCTGCGGGCCGGCGGCCGGCGGATCCGCGTCGAACTGGTACGCGACTGGCACGAGCACCAACCCCGCTGCGGTTCCAGGCCCACCCGGGGCGTCCGGTGCGGGCCCGTCGAACGGCTGGAGCACTGCCACGGCACCGACCGCGACCGCCAACGTGCCGGCCGCCAGGACCAGCCGGCGAGTCGGGTGTACGCGACGGCGCCCGGCGACCAGCTCGGTAGCGCCGGCGCGGTCGATCAGCTCGCGCGCCGAGACCAGCGGTTGACCGGCAGCGACGTTCCGGGCCGGGTCGGCCGGGCCGAGAAGAGTACGGGTTCGCTCTGCTCCGAACATCACAGATCCTCTCGAAAGGTCACCAACACCGGTCGGCGCCGGGTCTTTGCGGGCCGGGCCGACATCGCTTCGGCAAGACGACGGCGGGCGCGGTGCAGGCGCACTGCGGCGGTCGCCCCGGTGCAGCCGAGAACCTTGGCCGCCTCGGACACGGTCAGCTCCTCCCAGCCGACCAGCCGGAGGATTTCCTGGTCGAGGTCGTTGAGGGTGGCCAGAGCGGCCCAGATGTCGGCGACCCCGACGCTCGTGTCGGCACCCGACGATCCGGCCAGTCGCTCGAAATCGACATCGGTGATCGAGAGGAGGTCCGGGGCGGCACGTCGCGACCGCCACTGGTTCGCCAGGAGGCGCCGGGCCACCCCGTACAGCCAGGGCAGGCTGCGGTCCGGCACCTCGACGCGGCGACGCCAGGCGACGACGAAGACCTCTTGGGCAAGCTCCACCGAGGCATCCCGGTCAGCGAGCCGGCGCAGGCCGTATCGGACTATGTGCTCGTACTCGGCGGCGTAGAGACTGGTGAACCAGCCCTCGTCCCGCCTCTTCGGTGGACCCACCCGAACCCCCATTGCCTCGGCGACTCTCACAGTGGCTTGTGTCGCTGAGGGCCCCGGGATTACCGCGCGGCCGAGGGCGGGTGCCGCCCACCGGGAGAACGAGCGATGCGGTCAGTCGTCGATCGCCTGGTAGACAGTGGTCCAGAAGTCGTGCCACATCGGCAGCCGCTGGTCGCCCGCGTGGGCCCGCTGCATGAACACGATCGTCGTCAGGTCCTCGGCGGGATCGTTGTACCAGGCGGTGCCATAGAAGCCGGGCCATCCGTAGCTGCCGACCGAGGGCCCGAGGTGTGTGCGGCGGGTCCGGACCGACATTCCGAAACCCCAACCGATGGCGTCGAAGTATCCGGGCCAGAACCCGGAGATGGCCTTCTGCGTCGGGGTCAGGTGGTCGCTCGTCATCAGCGTCACCGCCGGCCGCGACAGCACCCGCTCGCCGCGGTGGGCACCGCCCGCGAGCAGAGCCGAGGCGAAGGCGAGGTAGTCCTGGGCGGTCGAGACGAGCCCGCCGCCACCGGACTCGAACATCCGCGGTCGACTGAACCGCCCGTCGGGAGCGTCCTCGACAACCGGCTCGCCGGTGGCGGCGTTGTCCTGCTCGTACGCCGTCGCGAACCGGCCGATGCTCTCGCTGCCCACGTTGAAGGCGGTGTCGGCCATCCCCAGTGGCTTGCAGACCCGCTCACGGATGGCATCCCCGAAGGACATGCCGGTGGCCCGGGCGATGAGCACACCTGTCACGTTGGCGGCGGTGTCGTACATCCAGCGATCACCTGGCTGGTGGACGAGCGGAAGATCACCGAGCTGGCGGATCCACTCGTCCGGCGACGGATATTCGAGTGCGTTCAGCGCGTCGGCGATCGGGACCGTTCCCGGCTCGGCGGGGACCATGCCGGTGCCAAGGGTGCCGTCCAGGACGTCCCGCAGCGTTATCGGGCGTTCCGCCGGGACGGTGTCGTCCAGTGGGCCGTGGGGATCGGCGAGCACTGTCATGCCCGCCAGTTCCGGGAGGAGATTGTCGACCGGGTCGTCGAGGCGGAGGTTGCAGTCCTCGATGAGGGTCATCGCACACGCGGCGACGATCGGCTTCGTCATCGAGCCCAGGCGACAGATCGTGTCGACCGCCATCGGCGTCTGTGACCCGGGACCCTCGAACGCGAGATGACCCGTTGCCTCGACGTGCACCTCGCCGTGCCGGGCGAGGACGACCACCATCCCCGGGACGAAGCCGGTCTCGACGTGGCGCTCAAGCAGCCCTTGCAGCCGAGCCAGCCGTTTCGACGAGAAGCCGCCAGAAGCCACGTGTTTCCTCCTCAGCTCGTCCCGTTTGGCAAATTACACGTCACGCGGCGAGCGCACCGTTGACGGCGAGTTGGGGAGGGGACCTCGTCGGAGCGGCACCGCTCATCGACAGCCCCCGCTTCAGCCCAGGAGCGCGCCTCATGGTGCGGAGTTGTGTCGCGCATCGGGCCCTGCAACCAGAGACCGGCAGCCGGCGCGCTTGCAGCGGTGGCGCACTTTGACGGAAAAGGGACGACCCCCGTCGGGGGGAGACGGGGGTCGTCGGAGGTTCGGCTCCGGGGGGGTCGAGCCGAACCACTCAGCGGTCACGGGGGGTGCAACCGCTGAGGGTCTGCCTGTTTCGAGGATGTGAAAGCTCGTCGTACGGACAAGTCTGCCTGAGCGGGCCCGTCACGTCGAGTGGTGCTGCCTCCACTCACTGCGAAAATCTCCTCGCAGAGTGTGAGCGTGATCACGCGGAGCGGAGAGCCCGCAGGTCTGAGGGGTGGCATGACCCCGGGCACCCGCCGACGATAGACCATCCGGCTAGACTTTCGCGCCGTGGGCCGAAGTGCCGCTTTCTTCGATCTGGACAAGACCGTCATCGCCAAGTCGAGCGCCCTGGCGTTCGGTCGGCCGTTCTACCGGGATGGGCTGATCACCCGGCGTGACGTGGTCAAGTCGGCGTACGCGCAGCTGATGTTCCGGCTGGGCGGCACCGACGAGCAGACCATGGCCCGAACACGGGACTACCTGGCTGCGCTCTGCAAGGGCTGGCAGGTGGAGCAGGTCCGCCAGATCGTCGCGGAGACGCTGCACGAGCTGATCAACCCCTACGTGTACGCCGAAGCCGCCGCCCTGATCGTGGAGCACCAAGCGGCTGGGCGGGACGTGGTGCTGGTGTCGGCGTCGGGTGAGGAGATGGTCCGGCCGATCGGCGAGCTGCTCGGGGTGACCGACGTGATCGCCACCCGGATGACGGTGCGGGACGGCCGGTACAGCGGCGAGGTCGAGTTCTACGCGGCTGGCCCGAGCAAGGTCGAGGCGGTCAGCGAGTTGGCCGCCGCTCGGGACTACGACCTGGCTGATTCGTACGCCTACTCCGACTCGTACAGCGATCGCCCGCTCCTGGAGTGCGTGGGCCACCCGAGTGTGGTCAACCCGGACCGACAGCTACGCAAGCTGGCCTCGGAGAACGCGTGGCCGGTGCTGGAGTTCCGGCACCCGATCCCGCTGGGCCGGCGCCTGCGGGAACGACCCGCGGTTCCGGTGGCCGCGGCGGCCCTGGGGGTCGGGGTGGGCGTGGCCATCGGCATCGCCTGGTACGGCCGGCACCGCCGCACCCGAGCCGCCACCACCGCCTAACGGCCCCGCCCTCTCCCGCCACGCCCCACCCTCTCCCGCCACGCCACGCCACGCCACGCTCAGGTCGATCTTGGACTTGTGGTGGGCGCCTTCGACCAATTGGCGCCCTTTGCGGGGCACCACAACTCCATGATCGACGCCGCGAGGACGGGGAGCTTCGACGCCGCGAGGACGGGCCGCTCAGGCGGCGGCGAGGATCTCGTCTCCGATGGCGGTGAGCTGGTCGGCGCCGACCTCGACGGCGGCCATGTAGTGGCGTAGCCAGGAGCGCAGCCCGTCCGGGGTGCCGGTGGCGAAGGCACCGGCCGCGCCGACGTACTCGGGCTCCCGCTCGTGGTGCCCGACGTCGACGGCGAGCAGGCCACGCGGGTCGAGGCCGCTGGCGAGCAGCACCAGCCGGGCGGCACCGCGGGCCACCACGCCGGACGGCCCGGCGAACGGGCGCAGGTTCAACAACTCCCCGTGTACGACAGCGGCGAGCACCAGCGGCGAGACCTTCGTGCCGCCGGCGACGAGGCCGGCCAGCCCGTCCAGTCGGGTGGCGACGACGGGGTCGGGGACCGGGCGGCCCAGCTCGGCCTCCGACACCAGGTCCCGGGCGGCGAGCACGTGCAGTTTCGCGAGCGCCTGGCGGGGCGCCTTCGGCCACAGCTCACTCAGGCCCGGTAGCGCTCCGGCGACCCGCAGCGCCCCCTGGAGCACCGGGTCGGTGACGGTGCCGGCCCGGACCGCCTCACGCTCGTGCCCGGCCCCCTCAAGGGCCGCGCTGGCCACCGCGGAGCGGAGGCTGACCTCGGCGGCGACCTGTCCACCGTGCCGCCGCAGCGCCCGGTGCCCGAGTGCCTGGTCGAACCGCTCGCGGGCCTGCTCGACGGCGGCAGCGATGTCGGCGAGCGCGAGCAGCGGGGCGAGCGGGTCGGTGGTCACCCCGCCACGCTAACGACCCGACCCGACGCGGCGGGCCGCACCCGCCCGCAACGCGACAGGGACCACCCGACCCGACCCGGCACGGGCAAGGTCAACACGGGTTCATTGACGTTGGGGTGTCCGCCTGGCCTGGAGACCGCGATTTTCATGAACCCGTGTCGATCAGGGCGCCCCGCGCGGCGGGGACGGGCGGGACGGGCCGTCGGGCGCGCGGCGGGGGCCACTCGGCGCGACGCAGTGGGCAGCCGTGGCCGGTCGCAGGCCCCGCGACTACCCTCGTGCCATCGAGACCCAGGTCACCCCGAGGATGAGGAGTCACGGCATGAGCGAGGCATTGGCCAATCTGCTGAACGAGACGCGCCAGTTCCCCCCGCCGGCCGAACTCGCCGCGCACGCCAACGTCACCGTCGACGCGTACGCCGAGGCTGAGGCCGACCGGCTGGCCTTCTGGGCGAAGCAGGCCGATCGGCTGGCCTGGTCGAAGAAGTGGGATGAGGTGCTCGACTGGTCGAACCCGCCGTTCGCGAAGTGGTTCGTGGGTGGGCAGCTCAACGTCGCGTACAACTGCCTGGACCGGCACGTCGAGGCGGGCCGGGGCGACAAGGTGGCGATCCACTGGGAGGGTGAGCCGGGCGACACCCGCACCATCACGTACGCGGACCTGCACGAGCTGACCTGCCGGGCGGCGAACGCGCTCACCGACCTGGGGGTGACCGCCGGCGACCGGGTGGCGATCTACCTGCCGATGATCCCGGAGGCGGCGGTGGCCATGTTGGCGTGCGCCCGGATCGGCGCCGCGCACAGTGTGGTCTTCGGTGGCTTCTCCGCGGACTCGTTGAGCAACCGGATCCAGGACGCCAGCGCCAAGGTGGTGATCACCGCGGATGGTGGTTACCGGCGGGGCAAGCCGTCGGCGTTGAAGCCCACTGTGGACGAGGCGGTGGCGAACTCCCCGTCGGTGGAGCACGTGCTCGTGGTCCGCCGCACCGGCGAAGACGTGGCGTGGTCGGAGAAGGACCACTGGTGGCACGAGACGGTGGAGACCGCGTCGGCCGAGCACACCGCGCAGCCGTTCGACGCCGAGCATCCGCTGTTCATCCTGTACACCAGCGGCACCACCGCCCGTCCGAAGGGCATCCTGCACACCACCGGCGGCTACCTCACCCAGGCGTCGTACACGACGCACGCGGTGTTTGACCTGAAGCCGGAGACGGACGTCTACTGGTGCACTGCCGACATCGGCTGGGTCACCGGGCACTCCTACATCGTGTACGGCCCGCTCTCCAACGGCGCCACCCAGGTGATGTACGAGGGCACCCCGGACACGCCGCACAAGGGCCGGTTCTGGGAGATCATCGACAAGTACGGGGTGAGCATCCTCTACACCGCTCCCACCCTGATCCGGACGATGATGAAGTGGGGCGACGACATCCCGGCCGGTTTCGACCTGTCCTCGCTGCGCCTGCTGGGCAGCGTCGGCGAGCCGATCAACCCGGAAGCCTGGATGTGGTACCGGGAGCACATCGGCCGGGGCGAGCTGCCGGTGGTGGACACCTGGTGGCAGACCGAGACGGGCGCCATCATGATCTCGCCGTTGCCGGGCGTGACCGCTGCCAAGCCGGGTTCGGCGATGGCACCGCTGCCGGGCATCGTGGCCGACGTGGTGGACGACCAGGGCCAGTCGGTGCCGAACGGTGGTGGCGGCTACCTGGTGCTGCGCGAGCCGTGGCCGTCGATGCTGCGCACCATCTGGGGTGACGACGACAGGTTCATCGACACGTACTGGTCGCGTTTCCAGGGCATGTACTTCGCCGGCGACGGTGCGAAGAAGGACGACGACGGGCACATCTGGCTGCTCGGCCGGGTCGACGACGTGATGCTGGTGTCCGGGCACAACATCTCGACGACCGAGGTGGAGTCGGCGCTGGTGTCGCACCCGTCGGTGGCCGAGGCGGCGGTGGTCGGCGCGACCGATCCGACCACCGGTCAGGCGATCGTCGCGTTCGCCATCCCGCGGGGCAGCACGGACATCGTCGGCGAAGCCGGCGAGCAGCTCATCGCCGACCTGCGCAACCACGTGTCGAAGACGCTCGGCCCGATCGCCAAGCCGCGGCAGATCATGCTGGTGCCGGAGCTGCCGAAGACCCGCTCCGGCAAGATCATGCGCCGGTTGCTGCGGGACGTGGCGGAGAACCGGTCGCTGGGCGACGTGACCACGTTGCAGGACTCCTCGGTGATGGACCTGATCTCCTCGGGGATGAGCGGTACGAAGTCCGACGAAGACTGACGGTAGGCGTACCCATTGGAGGGTGGCGGTCCGTGCGGACCGCCACCCTCCGTCATGTCTTACGGCTTTGGTTCGCGCCGCAACGCCACTGTCACATCGGTCGGTCGGAGGAGTCAGGAGAAGCTGAACGGGCACAGGCGTAGATCACCTCTGTCCTTTCGGCCGGTTGTGCTTTAGGTTCACGCAGGTTGGAAGAGTTCGACACACATCACATCGATGGTCGGTCACGCCAACGTCAACCTCCCCATGCCCGAGAAACGGAGCGGCATGAACCACAAACCGCAGTCCAGGGCGCGGCGACGACTACTCGTCGCGCTGCCCGCCATCGCCCTCGCGGCCACGTCACTGACCGTGAGTGGCAGCGCGGCGGCCCAGTCGCCGTCCGGCACCCCCCAGGCGGTGATCGGGGCCGACGAGCACTACATCAACTACGCCGAGCCCGAGGTGCAGCCGGACACCACCGGCCGTGAGGTGAAGGGCAAGGGTGGCATCTACACCCCTGCCGCGGAGTCCGCGCGCGCGTTCGACCAGAAGCACGCCCGGGGCAACCCGGTGACCGCTCGGCAGCTGGCCAAGGACGAGGCCAAGTCGCTGAAGACCGGCCAGAACCCCCGCAAGTTCAAGAAGGCGCCGACCACCCAGACGGCGAAGCTGCTGACGCTGCTGGTGGAGTTCAACGACAAGGCCAACGACGACTTCACCGGCGTGATGGTCCCCAAGACGGTGTTCGAGGACCGCACCTGCGTCCCCGGCACGGTCCAGAACGGCCCGAAGCACAACAAGATCCCCGACCCGGCGCGCCTGCCCCACGAGGACAACAACTCGATGTGGGTGCCGAACTTCTCGCCGCAGCACTACAACAAGATGCTCTACAGCAAGAAGGGCATCACCGAGCGGGTCCGCACGGACCTGAAGGGCCCGGACGGCAAGAAGGGCATCGACCTGTCCGGTCGCACCATGCACAACATGTACCTGGAGATGTCCAAGAACGCGTACACGGTGGACGGGCAGGCCAGCCCGTGGATCACAGTGCCGCACTCGGAGGGCTGGTACGCGGCCAACCGCTGCTTCCAGGACGAGACCGGTGCGTGGGTTCCCGGCCGTGAGCAGTCGATGAACGGCCACCCGGACAACCCGGCCGGCGCGGGTCGCCTAGCGACCGACGCGATCGACGCGCTCGTCGCGAAGGACCCGAACTTCCCGTGGGCCGACTACGACATCGAGGACCAGGCCGACCGCGACGGTGACGGCAACGTCTTCGAGCCGGACGGCGTGATCGACCACCTCGTGCTGGTGCACGCCGGCCAGGGCAAGTCCCGCGGCGGCGGCGCCGAGGGCGTGTACGCCGTGTGGGCGCACTCCTCCACGGTCGCCGGTGGCTACACCATCCCGGGCACCAACCTGAAGGCGTCGAACTACATCGTGCAGCCGGAGGACGCCGGGGTCGGCGTGTTCGCGCACGAGTTCGGCCACGACCTGGGCCTGCCGGACCTCTACGACACGTCCGGCAACGCCGACTCCGACGTGGACTTCTGGGACCTGATGGCCTCGGGCTCGCACTCCGGTGAGATCTTCCAGGCACTGCCGACGCACATGGGCATCTGGGACAAGTGGGTGCTCGGTTGGGCCGACCCGCTGACCATCCGCCCCGGGTCGAACCCGCGCGAGGTGAAGCTCGGCCAGACGTCGCGCACCCCGATCGACTCCGAGGACGGCATCAAGGTCGACCTGCCGGACAAGGTGACGACGCTGGCCACCCCGCACAGCGGCACCAAGATGTGGCACAGCAACAACGACCAGGAGTGGGCCGACGTCAAGCTGAGCCGCTCGGTCGACGTGCCGGCGGCCGCCGACTCGAAGTTCTGGATGTGGAACAACTACATCATCGAGGAGGACTGGGACTACGGCTTCGTCGAGCTCTCCACCGACGGCGGTACGACCTGGACCGAGCAGAAGGTGTACGACGAGGGCGGCACGGTGGTCACCACGCCGGACGGCTACCCGGACCCGAACGGCCGCATGAACGACTTCGGCGGCAAGAAGTACGGCCTGACCGGCAGCACCGACGGCTGGCGGCACGACTACGTCGACCTGTCGGCGTACGCCGGGACGACAGTGCAGCTGCGGTTGCGTCAGGCCACCGACGAGGCGTTCGAGGAGCGCAACTGGTTCGTCGACGACTTCTCGGTCACCGGCGGCGGCGCCACCACGTGGAGTGACGACGTCGAGGGCGGCGCCAACGGCTGGACGGCCACCGGCGGCACCTTCGTCGACACCACCGGTGGCGGGTGGAAGATCTCCAGCGGCACCGAGGTCCACGCCCAGTTCTACCTGGCCGAGTGGCGCAACTTCGACGGCTTCGACAAGGGCCTGAAGTACGCGTACGACACCATCTACTCGCACGAGGCGTGGAAGGTCGACCGGATCTCCTACAACGCTCCGGGCATGCTGGTCTGGTACCGGGACACCGCGCTCGGCGACGTCAACCACGTCACCGGGCAGATGACCGCGCTGCCCAGCTACGGCGCGAAGGGCGGGTTGCTGATCGTCGACTCGCACTTCGACCCGCTCCGTCGCACCGGTGAGGCGGCTGTGAAGGACCCGTCGGTGACGGACAACCTGCCCAGCCGCCCGCAGTCGTCCAACGCGGCGTTCACGCTGCAGCGGACGTACCCCTTCACGGAGTGCCTGGAGGCGGCGGACGAGCCGTACAGCGCCTACTGCACGAAGTTCAAGGGGCAGGCGCCGGTCAAGGCGTTCACCGACGCCAAGGGCTGGTACCCGGGCATCGAGATGCGCGATGGCGCTGCCTACGCCCGGGACAACGACGCGTCGGTGGTCCTGCCGTCGCGTAACAACGCGCCGTACACCACCCGGGTCACCAACCCGGACGGCAGCCCGGCGCCGGAGTTCTACGGCGTGACCCTGGGCGGTGGCGCGATCGTGCTGGGCACCGGCAACCCCGGCGACCAGGGCGTGAACTACGGCGTCTCGCTGACGATCAAGAAGGCCGCCGGGGACAACTCGTCGGCCATGATCTACGTGACGCCGGCGAAGAAGTAGCGGTTTCACAGATCGACAACTGATGGTGGGGCCGGTGGCGGAGACGCTGCCGGCCCCACTGTCGTAAGCCTGATGGTGAAGGGCATCCCTCACAGAGGTTGGAACAACGATGGGCAGGCCCGTCCGGGCCTGCCCATCGCCTTGCCATCACTACTACTTCTTCTGCTCCACTGTGCCAACGTTCAACCGCTGGTTCGCGGTGGATGCCATCGGCTGCTTCACCTCGACGATGACGTTGTATTCGCCCGCCATGGGCACGTTGGCGAGGGCCTGGTAGACGCCCGGCTGCCCGGACATCTCAGCCATCACGACCGGACTCGACTTGTGCGCCATCGGCATGGCCACCATGTCGGTGTATGCCACGACCTGACCCTTGCTTATCGGGTCATAGCTGGTCGGCGAGCTGACCTTCGCCTCGATTCGCACCTGGAGGTCACCCAGGTGCTCACTGTCGATCGAGATCGCTGCCTGCGGCTGCTGCCCGTTGCCCTGGCCATGCCGTTCGGCTGGGGCAGTCTCCGCAGCGGTTGGTACGACGACCCGAGGCCGGGTGGCCAGGAAGCCGACCACCCCGACCAGCAGTGCCGCCGTCATCCCGATGCAGATCCCCAGGAGCATGCCCTGCCGGAACCGGTTCGGCCCCCGTTTGCGAGGCCCCCGACCGGGCCGGACCGGTTTTCCGGCTCGGACCGGCCTGCCGGCGGAGGCCGACCGGCCCAGCATCTCGTCGGAGAGCCGCAACCTCTCCCTGAGCGCGGTCACGTCCGCCGCCCCGCTTGCGCCCACTCGTCACCTTGCATGGACGTGCCTCCTCTCACCTACGCCGCCGGGCCACTGCCGGCAATCGGCCGGTCCGGGAGCGCGATCAGGCCGCTCCGACCCGCCCCATACACCCGGAAGACGCCCCACTGACCGCCCGTCAGATGCCGGGCGAGAGTGCCGGAGCGATACAGGTAGTCACCCGCGGCGCCCCGTCGACCGCCGGCGCCGCCATTGGCCGCCGGGTCCAGCACGATTTGATACGACACACCCGGATTGAACTGCCCCTGGCTCGCTGCGAGCTGCGAGTCGGGGTCATTGGGCCCACGCCGCCAGATGTGGTCGTGCAGGGCGAAGCTCGTCGAGCGCGGGTCACCGACGGCCTGCCCGACGTGGAACACGGTCTTGTCGCCCCCGTACGCCTGGAACATCGGCGTCGACGGATTCCCGTGCACGTACGAGCTGAAGATGTTTGTGATGTTCTGGTCGTTGGCGTACCGATGCGCGAAGGGCTCGTTGCTGTAGTTGATGGAAAACTCGCCCTGGTCCTCGGCGTCATCGGCCACATCGCTCGGCGTCAGGCTCAGGTCGAAATTGTCCGGCACCGGCTGGTCGTCGGCGACGTTGCCGTTGGTGTCCTTGCGGAACAGCGCCAGGTCGCTGTTCATCAGCACGATGTTTTCTCGGTGGTCGGCGCCGTTCGGGTTGGAAATCACCGCGCTGACACCGCTGGCCAGCGGTGCACCCGTGGTGGGGTTGAGGTACGTGCTGCCGGCCGGCTCGATGATCAGGGCCCCGTACAGGCCGTGCGAGGCGTGATGCATCGGGTCTGCCATGTCACGCAGCATCGCCATGCCGCGGACCGGAACGGACCATCGGTAGGTGACCTGCTCCCCCGGGCCCGCCGTGCGGTCGTAACCGTGGGTCGCGCCGACGTTCACGCCCGCGGAGTAGCTCCAGTGGTCGGTCAACTGGGGTCGCATGGACACCCGGTTGCTCACCGGCAGCGGCCGGAAGCCGGGCACGTTGACCTCGTCCTTAGGCGGTTGGTCAAGGCAACCCGGGTAGCTCAGGACACTGGTGCGGTAGCCCAACTGCCCCGGTTCCACGCCCTCGAAGCAACTCGGCACCATCTTGGCCGGATCGAGCCTGTTCTTGAGGGTGACCTCCACGCAGTCACCGGCGTTGGCCCGCATGACCAGCGGCTCGTTCTTGACGGTGCCGTTCGTCCAGTCGGATTCCAGCGCGTACTGAAGACCGTTCGGGTCGTGGTCGCCGGCCTTGTTGTAGGTGATGTCCCGGTTGATCGCGACCACACTGAATGCCTTCACCGGCGCCGCGGCGGGACAGGGTGTGCCGGGAGGCGGCACGCCGACCTCCGGCTTCTCGTCGATGCAGTTCAGTGCGTTGGCGGTGTTGTCCGGCAATGGATACAGCAGCGATCTCGGGGGCGGAGGAGGATTGTCGGGATCCCCGCCCGGGGACGCTCCCCAGTACTGGCAGCGCATGACCCGTAGATAACCCCAGGCGCCGAGGAACATGTCGTCCGATCCGCCCAGGAAGTAGAGCTCGTCCCGGTCCACCGGCCCGCCACTCTTGCGGCCCTCGGTCTGCGGTTTCACCAGCATGTCGAAGTATTCGAGAATGCCGATGTGCTGCGCGGAGACGACGTTGGAGTTCGGATCGTTGGGCTCCTGTTTCCACCTGCCGTCCATGTTGAAACCGTGGGACTCTTCCTGGGAGAGCTGGAACAGCCGCCACTTGATCCGGTCACCCTTGAACGCCATTGGCATGGGTGTGTATGGGTTCCCGTATGACTCATCTTGCGCCGCGAACACCTGGGACGGGTCCCTGTCTCGGCGCGCCTCGAACGGCTCCAAGGTGTAGTTGATACCCATCACGCCCTGGTCGTCGAGGCTGGACGGGAATGGTGCCGGTTGGATCGGCACCCCGTACGGAGTGACGAACTGGTCGTCGTTGGTCGTGCTCGGATCCGGGTCCTTGAACATCGGCACGTGATCCTCGATGAAGAGAGACACGTTGCGGTAGTCGTACCCGTCGGTGTCCTTGCCGTTGTAGTCGGTGGTGCTGTCGCAGACCACCGAGACCATGGTGCCGACGGCGACCGCCTGGTCCGTTGCCAGGCTGCGGAAAGTGCATCCGGCGTCGTGGATGGTGCCACCGCCGAAGAGCCCCGCGTCCTGGTGGACGTTGGCGAAGAAGTGGTCGTGGAACGAGTTCGTGGATGTGTTCTCGTGCACGAAGTCGCGGTAGGTGATGGTCTGGCCGACACCGGTGGCGGCACCGTCGGCGCCCTGGTCGTAGTTCCAGCCGTTGGCGGCGCCGTCGGAGGAGAGCACATCGAACTGGACCATGTGCTGGTGCAGGCCGACCTCGTTGGTGGTCTGGAGCCGGTCGAAGACGGTGCCGCCGTACGTCATGGGTAGTCGGTTGGTCAGGTTGTAGACCACGCAGTCACCCACGTTGAGCAGAGGCGAGAAGGGCTGTGGCTTCTTGCCGGCCAGCACCGCGTCCCGTTCCGAGTTGAGCACGTAGACGCGCGACTGCGGATTTCGCCACTTGGCTGTCGGGTTGTACACCTGGTTCAGTTGGATGGCAGAGATGTCGAAGGTCTTCGTCGGCCTGCCGGCCGGGCAGGGGTTCTGGAAGAAGCCGCCCGGCACCTGTGCCCCGGTGTCGGCCGCGGCCTTCTCCTTCGTGGTGGGCGGGAAGGTCCCGGAAGTTGCGCGCTCCGACACTCCGAGCGGCGGCTTCGGCGCCTTGTACCCGAAGACACCGGGTACAAAGTGCGGGAAGCCGGTCTTGTCCGCGTCCGGCGACGGAGGCGGGTTGATCCCGGTGACCGAGGTCTGGTAATCGAAATCGGCCAGTGGCTGCAGCCGCGGGATCGGCGTGCCGTCCGGGTTCTTCCGGGTGCCGTCCTCGAGCTTGTCGAGGGTACGGTTCAACCCCCACATGCCAGTCGCAAAGTGCGGATAGAGGTGGCAGTGGAAGATGATGTCGCCGAAGGTGGCCTGCTTCGTCTTGTGCGACGAGCCCGCACCGCCCTGCACCACCAGGTCGTAACTTGTGCCCGGGGACACCGACTGGACGTCAAGGATGTTGGTCTTGGCGGTGACGTGGTTGGGGCTGCTGATCGAGTCCAGCCCACCCTCGTTCTGCGGGTCGTACGCCCACCGGTTCACATGCCAGTGGAAGGTGTGGGTTTCGAACTCGGCCGGGTGCAGCAGCCGCACCTGGGTCGGCTCGCCCCGGTAGTTCGGAAAGACCAGGTCACCGCCGCCCGGGTCGCCGTAGATCCACGACGACAACGAGGTTTCCTCACCGACGCACTCGTTCGCCTTGTAGCCCTGCCCGGCCACCGTTGCCGCAGGGCAGCCGATCTCCTCGCGGTTGTAGGTCGGCTCGGCGCGGTAGTTGAAGGCGAACCACTCGAGCTTGACCGGCACTTCCTCGTGGTACTGCACAATCGCGTCGGCGTCACCGCCGCCGAGGCCAGGAAGGGTGTTCTTGGTCATGACCGCCGTCTGGGCCGCGGTCGGGGTCACGCACTCCGAGCCAGTCTTGTCCTCCGAGGCCCCTCTGCAGTAGCGGGTCAGGATGCCCGGCTCGGCCTCCACCTCGTCGTGCATGAAGAGCACGTGCTCGCGGAAGTCCTTGTTGTTCGGGCGCTTGATGATCGCCCGAGTGCCCGACGCCAGCGCCCCACCGGTACGAGAGTCGACCCAGGTGGCGTCGCTGGCCTCCACCACGATGGCACCGAACGCCCCGAAGGCGTGTGAGCCGATGAATTTCACTTTGCCGGTGGAATCTTCGGGCCGGGTCTGCCGGGAGGTGAAGTCGGCGCCGTCCTTGAATTGGTACTCACCCTCGGCCTGCGCGTGCAACAGGTAGGTGATCTTTCCGCCCGGCGCTGCGGTGGAGTCCGGGTTGTCGCCCACCACGGTCCCGTCCCCGGTCTTGACGTCGTAGTCCAGGCCGTCGAAGTGCATGGAGGCGTTCGGCGCCTTGGTCGGATCGAAGTCGATCCTGGGCGCGGAGAGCGCCGGCGCGAACTCCCGAGCGCCCAACGTGCTCGAACCGGCGGCCTTCTTGATCTCCCCCGGCAGGGTGTAGATCGCCGAGTCTCGGACCGTGCGGTCCAGCGTGGGCGCGGCCTCGTTCAGCCGGTTGGTGAAATTGACCGTGACGCAGTCGCCCTTGTTGACCCGCAGCGTGAGCGGCTCGATCAAATCGTCGAGGTTCGCCTTGGACGGGTCGGCGGCGCTTTTGAAGTTGGCCCGCACCGTGGCGATGTTCGAGTCGAGGATGTACATCCTGCCCTCGGGGACGACGTCCCCGAACCGGTTGAGGAAGATCGGCAGGTTGATCATCGAGACGTTGAACGCCTTCGCCGGCGCCCCGGTAACACACGGGTTGACCGGGGCACCCGCCTTCGGCGGGAGTGTGCCAGCGGCGGTGGCCTGGCTGACCATCCACATGGCCCCGCCGGCGAGGGCGATCCACAGGCCCGCACCCACGGTGAGGGCGAGTCGGACCGGCCAGGTGGACTTGCGGCGTACGACTACCAGGACGAAGGCGGCGATCGCCAGGATCAGTAGTAGGGGTGTGACATCTGCGGGCGCTGCGGCCACTCGGCCTCCTAGAGATGGGTCACGGAGGCCCGCCCCGGGCATGCCGCCCAGGACGATATGGAGTTACGCGCGGCAGAGCCCCCGTGACTCGCTGCGATGGTGAATCGATCCTCGACGATTCAATCTTGCCCGTCAACACTCTTGGTAGCTTTCGGTCAGGTCCCGGCTACCGCCGGTGCGTGCATGATCAGCCGTCCTGCACTCCGCGTGCGGGGTGCAGGACGGCGGCCGTCCGAGCTCGAAGCCGGGCGGTCAAGGGCGACGACACCAGTGGATGGACAGACCGGTCCGCGGAGCAATGTGGCCGAACCCGAAGGGCCGACATTTGCCTTCGCGCCGCTTCCGCTGCTTTATCGACACTCAACACTGCGCCCGGGATCGGGAGCAGTGCGCCCAGCTCACAATGCCTGGCGAAAACCTGGGGTGTGACGGCAGAAACCATTCTCAACAAAATCTTGCAACAAATCGACGCACGCGTCTTCCCACCGGTCCCGCCAGTAACTATGTTCACCAATGGTCCCACCAGTGGGATCGATCTCCCACCGGCCCGTACCCCCGTTGGGCCGGTTCCCTCACACCGGAGGTACCACGTGCGCAAAGTCGCAGTGGGTCTGCTCGGGCTCTCACTGACGGCGACAGGCCTGGCTTTCGGCCCGTCCGCCTCGGCGGCGCCTCAGCCCAAACTGCCGGCCGCAGCACCGGCCGCTGCCGAACCACAGGCGCTGAAGGACGAACTCCCCGACAAGCTCGAGGAGAAGCGCCGCGCACTGCGTGAGCAGGGGCTCAGCGACGTGCTGAGCGGTCGGAGCAAGCCGATCGAGCGCAACGGAAGTACGGTGGTCAAGGTCGGCAAGGCGGCCGGAGCGGGCGCCAACGCCCGCACCACCGCTGGCGCGAAGCAGGCCAAGGACCAGTACGTCGAGCTCAGGCGTGAGCAGACCGACAAGATCTTCGTGATCCTGGCCGAGTTCGGTGACGAGCGGCACCCGTCCTACCCGGACAAGGACATGGACCCGGACATCGCCGGACCGACGACGTTCGAGGGGCCGCTGCACAACAAGATCCCCGAGCCCAACCGGGCCGTGGACAACTCCACCATCTGGCAGCCGGACTTCAGCCCGGAGCACTTCCGCCAGGTCTACTTCGGCACCAACCCCGGCGACGAGTCGCTCAAGCAGTACTACGAGGCGCAGTCCTCGGGTCGCTACACCGTCGACGGTGAGGTGACCGACTGGGTCAAGGTCCGGTACAACGAGGCCCGTTACGGTCGCTCCGACGACCCGATCCCGGACCCGAAGCCCGGCCAGGATCCGGACCCGCGGGACGACCTGGCCGTGTGCCCCGAGAACGTCTGCTCCAACACCTGGGCGCTGGTCCGCGACGCCGCCAACCAGTGGGTGGCCGACCAGAAGGCCAAGGGCCGGACGGACGCGCAGATCGCCGCCGAGATGAAGGCCTTCGACCAGTGGGACCGGTTCGACTACGACGGTGACGGCGACTTCAACGAGTCGGACGGTTACATCGACCACTTCCAGATCGTCCACTCCGGCGGCGACCAGGCCGACGGTGACCCGCAGCAGGGCGAGGACGCCATCTGGAGCCACCGGTGGTCGGCCTACTACAGCTCGCCGGTCGGTCCGGCATACAACCAGAGCGGCGGCACCCAGATCGGCAACACCGGCGTCTGGATCCGCGACTACACGATCCAGCCGGAAAACGGCGGCCGCAGCGTCTTCTACCACGAGTACGGCCACGACCTGGGCCTGCCGGACGACTACGGACCGGCGGACAACAACAACGAACACTGGACCCTGATGGCCCAGAGCCGGCTCGCCGCCAAGAACGACGTCGGCATCGGCGACCGGGGCGGCGACCTCGGCGCCTGGAACAAGCTCCAGCTCGGCTGGCTCGACTACGAGGTCATCGTGGCGGGTCAGAAGCGCACGCTGGAACTCGGCCCGCAGGAGTTCAACTCCAACAAGGCGCAGGCCGCTGTGGTCGTGCTCCCGCAGCGGGAATACACCTTCGACTACGGCGCACCGTTCGAGGGCTCCAAGCAGTACTTCTCCGGTAACGAGGACAGCCTCGACAGCAGGATGACGAGGACGTTCGACCTCACCGGGAAGTCTTCGGCGGCGCTGTCACTCAAGGGCAAGTACAGCATCGAACCCGGTTACGACTACCTCTACTTCGAGGCGTCCACGGACGGCGGTAAGACCTGGACCGACCTGGACGGCACCGTCAACGGCACGCCGATCGGCGAGGACGGCAACGGCCGCCCCGCCATCTCCGGCAGCAGCGAGGGCGCCTGGACGGACATCAACATCCCGCTGACCTCGGTTGCCGGGAAGGTGGCGCAGGTCCGCCTGCACTACGTCACCGACCTCGGCGTCTCCCTGGGCGGCTTCTTCGGTGACGCGATCACCGTGACCGCCGACGGCCAGACCGTGTTCAGCGACGGCGCCGAGGCCGACGCCGGCTGGACGCTGGAGAACTTCCAGGTGGTCGGGTCGACCTACACCCGGCTGTTCGACAACTTCTACATCGCCGGCAACCGGTCGTACGTCTCGTACGACAAGTACCTGAAGACCGGCCCGTACTTCTTCGGCTACGCGAACACCCGCCCGGACTGGGTGGACCACTACGCGTACCAGGAGGGCCTGCTCATCTCGTACTGGAACACCCGCTGGTCGGACAACAACACCGCGCCGTACAACCCGGAGTCCAACCCGGGTGGTCACCCGGGTGAGGGCCGCAACCTGTACATCGACGCGCACCCGCGCCCGATCTACAACCTCACGGGAGCTCCGTGGCGGGCCCGCGTCCAGGTGTACGACGCACCGTTCAGCCTGAAGAAGGCCGACTCGTTCACCCTGCACCTCAACAGCCAGCCGCAGTACATCCGCGGCCAGGCCGCTGAGCCGCTGTTCGACGACACCAAGAAGTACTTCTACGAGGAGCTGCCGAACCACGGCGTCAAGCTCCCCGCGACCGGTGTCAAGATCAAGGTTCTGGAGCAGGACGGCACCTCGATGAAGATCCGGGTCAGCTGACCACTGATTGCGGCACCAATAGCGACGCCCGGGCAGGTGACCTGCCCGGGCGTCGCCCTTTGTCCGCGCCACCGTCGGCACGACGTGATTTGACTCTCGGTAGCGTTCCGGGCACGGTCAAGCACATCGGCGGTTAGTCGTCAACAGCGGTACGGCCACTTGACGACAAAGTCGCCCCACAAGCACGATCGTCGATGTTGATGGTGGACCGGCGCCCTGCGTAGATGGCGTCGCAGACCGGCCTGCCGGCTGCCACCTCGGCATCGTCCACGGGGGTGGTCAGGCTTGTCAGGTGGAATCTGGTCGGAAACGGACGGCAGCGGCACAGACCCGCTCTGGACGGTGAATTCGAGCCCGTTGGACACGGCCATGGTGTCGGCGGTGGAGCTGCGACTACTGCTCGCCGCCCGACAACGGGAACTGGTCCGGGCCCAGCATCGACTCATCGACGAGTACGCCCAGTTGGAACGACTGGAGGAGCACCGGAGTTCGACCGCGCATGGCCCGGACGACGTCGTACGGGACTGGACGGAGTTCACCCGACTGGCCGGCCGGCTGAGTGCCGAGGCGCCGGACGACTGGCGGGTCCTGCTCGGGATGCCACCGGACCCGACGGCCGCGGAGCCCGGCCTGCCCGCGGATCGACGGCACCGGACGATCCTCGACCGGCGACTCCTCGAGCTTCCTGGTGGACTCAGCCGTGCCGATGGAGCCACCCACCCGGAAGGTCAGACCCGGATCGTCTCGGCCATCCCCATCTCGATGGTGATCTCCGCGAAGATGGCCGTGGTCGCACCGACCGGCACGCACCGGTCGGTCGGCTGGGTGCTGCGCGCGCCGGCGCTTGTCGATCTGGCGGGCCACTACTTCGACAGCCTCTGGCGGCTGGCGCAGCCCTTGGCCTCCGAGACGGCGGCAGGCAGGGACGCGCCGTCGGAGGTCCAGCTGCAGATTCTGCGGCTCGCCGCGCACGGCGCCAAGGACGAGGCCATCGCCCGCAGTCTCGGGCGCAGCCCTCGCTGGGTACGCCGGCATTTCGAACTCCTCTCCGAGCGGCTCGGCGCGTCCAACCGGCTGACCCTTGGGATCGCTGCCGCCCAACGCGGTTGGATTTGATCTTGCAACTTGTGGACTGCGACCACTTCGCCATGCCCCTACCCTCCGGCATCTCCGATCATTGGCGTACGCCGATGGAGATCCCGTCGGTGACCGCGCCTCGAGCGCGATTTGTCCAGGGGGAAGGACCCACTTGCGAAGGATCGGACTGCGGCAGACCGTCGCCCTCTTCGTAACCGCACTCGCCGTCGGTGGCACCATCACCGCGGCACCCCGGCCGGCCCAAGCCGTCCCGGAAGGCTTCGACCACGTCGTCTACTGGAACAACGTCTTGCTGAAGACATACCGCGCAGTGGGCGGTCCGCCGACGGTGCTGTCCCGGGCGGGCGCGATGATGCACCTCGCGATGTACGACACCAGCCTGTCGTTCGGTGCCAGCGGCACCCCGTACATCGCCCGCGTCGCCAAGATGCCCAACTACAGCTACGACCGTAACTGGAACATGGACGTCGCGGCGGTCACTGTCCTGGCCTCCATCTGGCCGAGCCGGGACTTCGGCAACGACTTCGCCGGCTCCCGCTCCTACCCGCCGATCGGCAATCCCGGACCCGAGGGATGGAGCACGAGTGTCGGCGAGGGCACGGCGCGGAACATGATCAACGCCCGCGCCAACGACGGCTCGACCAACAACGCCCCGTACACCGCGAGCTTGACCGCCGGCCAGTGGCGACCGACCGGCTCAGGCGCGGCGGCCAGCCCCAACTGGGGGGCGGTCAAGCCGTTCGCCCTCACCTCCGGTGCGCAGTTCCGTCCCCCGCTGCCGGGTGGCTTCACCAACGCCGACACGATGCTCAAAAGCAGCGCGTACGCCGAACAGGTGAACGAGGTCAAGAAGCTCGGCTCGGCTACCGCCAGCTCCACCGACCGCACGGCCGACCAGACACAGGCCGCGTACTTCTGGGCCAACGACCTCGACGGCACCTACAAACCGCCGGGCCAACTCTTCCGGCACACCCAGATCATCGCGGCCCAGCTCGGCAGCGACACCGCCAAGCTGTTCGCCCTCGTGGCGATGGCGATGGCCGACGCCGCCATCGCTGGATGGGACGCCAAGTACAACACCAGCATCGACCTGTGGCGGCCGGACACCGCGATCGCCGAGCCCGAGACCGACAACAACGCCGCCACCGTGCCCAACGCCGCGTGGGAGCCGCTGTCGATCGACCGCAACGGCGTCCACTTCTCACCGCCGTTCCCGGCGTACGTGTCCGGCCACGCGATCTTCGCTGGCGCCTGGGCTGGCATCATGAAGCGCTATTACGGCACCGACGCGGTCACGTTCATCGCCACGACCGAAGATCCCCAGGCGTTCAACGTCACCCGCACCTTCACCAGCTTCAGCGCGGCAGCCGTCGAGAACGCCCGTAGCCGGATCTGGTTGGGTGTGCACTACCAGTGGGACGCCGACGCCGGACTGAGCGTCGGAGACCAGGTGGCCAACCGGGTCATCAGCACCTACCCGCGGTAGACGGACCGACGATCCCGGACCGTCGGACAGCCCACCGGTCCGGGACCGTCGCACGTCCGGTGGGGTACCGATCGGCACATCCGAAGGTCGGCTACCTGGCCTTGGCAGCCGTCACCGCGACCCCGGGTCCTAGGCTGTCTGCCATGACCGACCAGCGCGGCGGGGCCGTCGACGAGTCCTGTGTCCTCACCGAGGGGCCGTGGACACACCGTTTCGTCGGCGCCAACGGCAGCCGGTTCCACGTGGTCGAGGCCGGCACCGGGCCGATGGTGCTCTTCCTGCACGGCTTCCCGGAGCACTGGTGGGCCTGGCACCAGATGCTGCCGGCGATCGCCGACGCCGGCTTCCGGGCGGTCGCCGTCGACCTGCGCGGCTACGGCGCCAGCGACAAACCACCCCGGGGGTACGACGGCTACACCCTCGCCGCCGACGTCGCCGGGCTGATCCGCGCGCTCGGTGAACGATCCACGACGATCGTCGGCAGCGGCCTCGGTGGCATGGTGGCCTGGACGGTCGCCTCGTTCCACCCGTCCCTGGTCCGCCGCCTCGTCGTGCTCGGGGCACCGCACCCGCTGCGACTGCGCGCCGCCATCTTCGCCGACCCGCGCGGGCAGTTCACCGCCTCCACTCCGGCGCTGAAGTTCCAGCTACCCCGCTACGAGCACGTGCTGACCCGCGACGGCGCGGCGGCCGTCGGCGAGATCATGCGCCGCTGGGGCGGCCCACAGTGGGTGGCCGGGCCGGACTTCGAGGCGTACGCCGAGCGGTGCCGAGAGGCGATGTGCATCCCACAGGCCGCGTTCTGCGCGCTGGAGGGTTACCGCTGGGCGTTCCGCTCGCTGCTGCGGCTGCACGGCTACCGGTTCGTCCGCCTGATGCAGAAGCCGCTGTCCACCCCGACCCTGCAACTGCACGGTGCCCTGGACACCGCCTCCCTGCCCCGCACCGCGCTGGGTTCCGGCCGGTACGTCGTCGCCCCGTACGAGTGGCGACTACTCGACGGGGTGGGGCACTTCCCGCACCTGGAGGCACCGGAACTGGTGCTCGGCGAAATCCTGCGGTGGGCGAAGACCTGACCGGTCAGACCCGCTGCTCCCGCAGGTCGGTGACCTCAGCGGCCGGCGCCCAACCCTGGTAGACACCGAAGTCGAAGACCTCCAGCCGCATCGCCTCGGCCACCGGCCAGCGGCCACCGGTGTACTCCACCCGCAGCCAGGCGTCGTGCTTGCCGAGCACGATGAACGGCTGCCCCTGCCAGGTGCAGGTGGTCCGCACGTACGCCAGGTCCTCGATCTCGCTCGCCGGCAGCACCCGGACGTAGCGGCCCGCGCGGACCTCGTCGAAGCCCTCGCCCGGCTCGGGCTGATAGAGGCGGATGTCGTCGCCGTCCGGGCTGGCCTGGTATTCCCGGCCCTGCCAGCGGGCCACGTAACCGTCGCGCATCACGCCTCCCCGACCCGTCGCCAGGTGACCGAGTCGGTGTCCAGTTCCGCGACCACCCGCTCACTGCCGTCCGCGCCGATGCGCCAAAGTTGGGCGCCGTGCGGCAGGCGTGCGCTGTCCACTTTGAACTCGGCAACCACGTCGCTGCTCTCGCCCGGGGCGAAGCCGTTGCCCCGGAACGGCGGGCGTTCGATGACCCAGCCCTCCATGGCTCGCATCGCCGGCTCGTTCTGACCGCCGTAGGGGATGCGGTAGAGGCTCGGCCGGTGGGCCGGCCAGCGCAGCACGTAGATCTCCTCGGCGTCCGGGGCGAACGGCGAGCCGGGGTAGCTGAGGCCCAGCGCCTCGTGCAGCTGAGTCGGCGTGGTCAGGTGGGACAGCTCACCGGCCCGGTGCACGAACCCGGACACCCGGTCGTACCCACGATCCAGGTAGTACGCGAGCTGGCTGGGCGCGATCGCCTTCTGCATGACCGTCGGCCGGGTCGGGTCGACGGCCGCGGGAGCGTACCGGGGGCGGGCGGCAGGTTCGGCCACGGCCGGCGCTTCCACCTGGTCCACTTCCAGGTCGTCCCCGAGCCCCACCTCGGCGGCCCAGTTGGCCAACGCGACGATCTGCTCGCCGGGCAACTTGGCGCCGACGGGCGTGCCCGGGTTGACGGCAAAGGACCAGTCCTCGTCGGGCCAGCGCCGGATCAGTTGGGCGAACTTCACCCGGACCGTGTCGACGTCCCCCTCGATATGGTCGGCGAGGCGCTCCGGCGACGTGTAGACCACCACGTATGTCTCGCCGTCGAGCTGCCCGGTACGCCAGATGAAACCGGGATCCCCGGGGCGGCTTCCGCGCACCGAGTCCGGTGCCGCCGGCAGTAACACCCGGGCCAGCAGCAGGGTGGACAGGAACGTGTCAGTGCTGCCGGAGCCTGCGGCGTTGAGCAGGTCCTCCTCGACCGTGTTGGCTGGCTCGAACTCGACCGGCGCCGGCTCGTCGGCCGGTGGGTGCGGAACCTCGCCCGCGATCGCGCTCTCGCCGCCGACCGGGTCCGTACCGACCGGGCCGGCCGACGAACCAGCACTGTCGGTGCGGTCGACAACCGGGTCGCCCAGGCCAGCGCCGGCCTCTGCCGGAGTCACCGTGTGCGGAACGGACGGGCTCGCAGCGGGCTGACCGGGGCTGAACGACGCGGGCCCGGATGGGTTGGGACCGAAGGACGACGGACCGAACAGGCCCGGGTCGGAGGGCGTCGAGCCGAACGGCGGCGGGGCGGCCTCGGCGGAGCTGGGCCGCCGGGGCGCCTCGACCGGCGCGCTGCTCTCGACCGGGTCGGTGAGGTCGCGGGACTCGATGATGGTGCCCTCGATGACGATGGGCGTGAAGCCGCGGCGCGGCGCGGGCGGCCCGGAGACCGGTTCCGCGACGGACGCCGGCAGGTCCTCCGCCGGCTCGAACCGGCCCAGCCGGTCCTGGGGAATCGCCTGCGTCTCCTCCGCCGATGGCCGCCCAGGCGCATCGGCCAGGGGAGGCTCACCGGTCAGCCGGAACGCTCGGGTGGGCTCCTCGGCCAGCGGGTTGTGCCGGCGCGGCGGCAGCGGCTGGGTGATCTCCTCACCGGATGGGGGCGAGCCCGCCCCACGGGACGCGCCGAGGCCGCCCTCCGGCCGTCGTATCGGCTGGGTGGCTGCCGGGTCCGCCGCCATCGGAAAGGCTCGCGTCACGGTCTCGTCGACCGGCGCGTCGGCTGGGCGGCGGCGAGGGAAGGGCTGACTGCCTCGCCCGAACCGGGTCGGCGGGGCCGCCCGGTCACCGGGGCGTCCTCCGCTCGGGGCCGGGTCGCGGGCCGGGCTGGGGTCGAAGAAGGAGCGCCGAGGTGCGGCCTGGGGGCCACCGTTGCCGTTACTTGGGGCAGGGCCGTCGACGTCGCCCGGCCGGGTCGCTGCCGGCCAGCCCACGCTCGGCCCGGGCTGATCAATGGTGGGGCCGGCGGTCGCTAACGGGGTGAACCGGGACGGCCGGCCGGTGCGGGGCAGGGCTCCGTTGCCCGGCGCCGGCCGGGGCGGCTCGGCGGGGTGCCGCTGACCGGCGGCGGGCAGGTCCTCCTCGCCGGGTCGGCGCGGTGGCTCGGCGGGGACGGGTGGCCGGGGCGCCGGACCCGGCGCCGGCGGGGCACCCACCCGAGGGGCCGCGCTCCGCGCGGGCCTACGGGGCGCCAGCGGAGCAGCCGCGGGCCCGGACGAGGCCGCCCCCGTCGCCGGAGGCGACCCAGCGGCTGGCGCGGAGTCCCGCGGTGACGCGCCGGGCCGGGTGCGGGCCAACGTCTCGGCCCGCTCCAGCCGAGCGCGGGCACCCATGGCACGGCCGGGCAGTCGCACGTCGCCTCGGGACAGCTGCGACACGAACCAGGCCGGCAGGTAACCCTCAACCGGCAGACCCGGATTGACGGCGAGCCACCACTCGTGGTTGGGCCAGCTGGCCGCGAGGTCGGCGAAGGGGATGCGTCGGTTGCTGCCGGCGTGATCGCCGAGGCAGGCCCGCAGGGCGGCGGCGGAGGTGAAGGCCAGGACGTGAGTCCGGCCGCCGGTGGTCCAGGTGCCCCATCCGGCGGGTGGCTGGCCGGGCTGCGTCGGCGCGGAGACCGGCAGCAGCACATCGGTGCGGGACAGGAGCCGGAAATACAGCTCCTGGTCATTGGCGCGCAGCGCGTCGCGCATCGCCACCTCGGCCTCCGTGGCCGGCTCCCATGCGGTCACGGCCACCTCCCCTTCCGAGAACAGGCCACAGGTATCGCGTACAACCTACAAGGTGGTACCAAGATCACAATGGCTGGCCGGCGGCGGCCTGCCAGGGCGCGGAGGAGGCGATAACATCCCGTTCCGGAGCCGACACGATACGGAGGGTGTCGATGTCCCGATCGATCACGCGCCCGGTCCTCGCAGGTCTGGCCGCCAGCCTGTTGACCGTACCGGCCCTTCCGACCGTCGCCGCCACCGCCGGGCTCCGGGCGGCACCGGCCTGCGCGACCCCGCTCGCCCCTGTCCGGCCGGTCGCGGCCAGGCCCTGGCCGCAGCAACGGTACGACCCGGCGCGGCTCGCGCCGCTGGCCACCGGCGCCGGGGTGACCGTCGCGGTGGTCGACTCCGGGGTGGACCGGGTGCATCCGCAGCTGGCTGGGCGGGTGCTGGCCGGCGCCGACCTGCTCGACCCCGGCGGGGACGGTGGTCGGGACTGCGCCGGGCACGGCACCGGTGTGGCGAGCATCATCGCCGCGGCACCCCGCCCCGACGTCGCCTTCCGCGGTCTGGCCCCGGGTGCCCGAATCCTGCCGGTGCGGGTGAGTGAGCAGCAGGTGGTGCAGGGGCGGGAGTCGGGGCGTACGGTCAGCGCCGACGAGTTCGCCCGGGCTATCCGATGGGCCGTCGACCATGACGCCGACGTGGTGAACCTGTCCGTGGTGCTGTACGCGGACGACCCGGAGGTCCGCTCGGCAGTGCGGTACGCGGTCGACCGGGACGTGGTGCTGGTGGCCGCCGCCGGCAATCTGCGCGACAGCGGGGACCCCCGACCGTTCCCCGCCGGCTACGACGGGGTGCTCGGCGTGGGCGCGATCGGGGCGGACGGCGGGCGGGCGACGTTCTCGCAGACCGGGCCGTACGTCGACCTGGTGGCGCCGGGCAGTGAGGTGCTGACCGCCGCACCCGGTGCAGGCCACCATCGGGTCGAAGGCACCAGTTACGCGGCGCCCTTCGTGGCCGCCACCGCCGCGTTGCTGCGCGAATACCGGCCGGAGCTGACCGCCGCGCAGGTGGCGGAGCGGATCATCGCCACCGCCGATCCAGCTCCGGGCGCGGGCCGGGGCGGCGGGTACGGCGCCGGGGTGTTGAACCCCTACCGGGCGGTCACCGAGACCAGCGGCGGCCGTGCGGCCGGTGCACGGCCGGTCGCCGCGCTCGCCGACGATCGGGCCGACCCGGCGCAGCTCGCCCGCCAGGCCCGCCGGGCCGCAGCACGGGACCGAGCCCTGCTGGTCGGCGCGGTGGCCGGCATCACGGCGGTCACCGTGGCGCTGCTCGCCCTGGTGGTGCCCCGGGGCGCCCGTCGACGCTGGCGCCCGGCCGGCCCGGCCTGAGCCCGCCCACACACGGTCTGAGCCTGCCCGCGCGCTGCCCTGGCCGCCGACCGGCTGCGGGCGGGGCGCTGGCCCGGACACGGTCAGCGCTCCCGGCCCGCATCGCTCACTGGAACAGCCCGGTGTTCTTCTTCTCGGTGTCCAGGTAGTCGGTGGCGGAGTCGTTCACCGCCAACCTGATGTCACGCAGCATCCCCTGGAGGTCCTGCGAGGCCGAGCGCCACTTCGCCTGCCGCTGCTCGTAGGCCTGCCGCGCCTCGCCCGTCCAGGTCGCCACCAGCGGGGCGGCGTCGCGTTCGAGTTGGCCGAGTTGCGCGTCGAGGGTGTTCAACGCCTTCTGAATGTCAGCGCCGGCCTGCTGCAGCGCGGCGAAGTTGACGACCAGCACACCATGGTCCATCGGATTGCCTCCCCAGCGGGATCAGAGCGGCAGTTGGATGCCGCCGCGGTTGGTGCCGGCCACCCGGCTGGAAACCTCGTCGTCGGACGCGTGGTACTGCCGACCTGCGGTGCGGATCGCACCGGCGGTCTCCCGCAGCGCGCGGTGCAGCGCCGCCTGGTCCTGTGACCACTGCTGCTTGACCTGCTCGAACGACCGGCCACCAGCGCCACGCCAGGCCTGCTGCAAAACCTCCAGCTCGGCCAGCAGGCCGGTCAGCATGGACTGCAACGACTGGTCCACCTGCTCGAACTTCGCGGCGGTCTGCTGCATCACCGCTGCTTCTGCCTTGGTTTGGGACATCCGGACGTCACCTCGTCTCTCGGATCGCGCCTGGCCGTCGACGCGCCCACAGTGGCCGACGCGTCGTCGCTTGGCCCGGTCGTCGAGCACTGAGACACGGGTCAGCGAAGGACTTCGTGGCTGACGGTAGCGACCTCGTAGCGGTTCTGCTACCCCGCCGGCTTCCCCTGTGGACAACCGAGGCGGCCATCGGTCGCTTACGATGTGCCGCAGCCACGTCGCGGCGCGTGACGGGCCGCCGGAGGGCGGCCGGCCGCCCGACCCGGTCCCCACTGGTCGAGGAGGCACGGTGCCGGCGATCACCAGCGGAGGGCCGCACCAGCCGACCCCTGTCGGGTCCGAGGCAGGTGCCTCCCCACGGGTGCTCGGGCCGGGCCGATCCACCGACAGTGGCCCGCTGTCGGTCGATCAGCGCGCCCCCCGTCGCCGGTCGCCGGTGGCCAACTGGGTCGCGCTCGGCCGTCGGGTGGGCGCCGGAACGCGAGCCGGCCAACTGGTCACCGCACAGGTCGCGGCGGCGCTCGTGCTCGTCGCCCTCGGCCGACCCGCACCGGTCGTCGCGGCGGCCGTACTGGTGGCCGTGCTGCTGGTGGCCGCCGCCTGGGTGCCGGTACGGGGGCGGTGGCTCTTCGAGTGGCTGGGCACCGCCATCGGGCACCTCACCCGCCGGCGGGCGTTGACCGGGCCGGCCGACGCGGCCGAACTGCTCGACCTGGTCGCCCCGGGCACCGTGGTCCGCTCGACCGAGTTGACCGGCGGGCCGGCAGCCGTCCTGGAGGACACCACCGGCATGGTCGCGCTCCTGGAGCTGGGCGACCCCGGCGACCTGCTGGGCGACGTGTCCCAGGCGATCCCCGCCCCGGCCGCGTTGCTTCCCCCGACCGGCCCGGACCAGCCCCCGCTGCTGGTCCAACTGCTGCTCGCCGGTGCACCGGCACCGGTGCCGAGCGCCGGTGGCACGGTCGGCACGTCGTACCGGCAGCTCACCGACGGACGGCTGGCCGGGCGCGAACGGGCGGTGGTGGCGGTCCGGGTGCTGCGGGTGAACGGTTGGTCCGAGGAGGACCTGCGCCGGGTTCTCGCCGGCACGGTCCGCCGGATCGTCCGCCGGCTCGGGCCGTTGGCCGCGCGGCCGCTCGGGGTGCCGGCGGCGCTGCGCGTCCTGGGCGAGCTGGCCCACCACGACGGCGAACCGGTCCGCGAGTCCTGGCCGGCGATCCGGTCCGGCGCCCTGCTCCAGGCCACGTTCCGACTGGTCCAATGGCCCGACGCGGGCGCTGCGGCTGGACGCCGGCTGGTGCCCCGCCTGCTCGCGCTGCCGGCGACGGCCACGACGGTGTCGATCTGCTCAGGCCCGTCGCCGACGATGTCGACGCCGTCGGGTCCACCGGCGGCCAGCGGAGCACCGACCGAGCTGACCGTACGCCTGGCCGCCGCGACGGCGACCGAGTTGACGGCGGCCACCGAGGCGCTGGTCCGCCTGGTGACCGACCTGGGCGGAAAGCTGCGACGGCTCGACGGCGCCCACCTGAGAGGGCTGGCCGCCACGCTGCCGTTGGCGCTGACGGCACCCGGGGCACAGCCCCGCCCACCGGTGCCCGGGGCGCGACCCGGCCCAACGCTGGACGACTGGGAGCTGCCCCTTGGTGACGCGGGAATGATGGTCGGCACCAACCGGCACGGCCGAGCCGTCACCGTGCGACTGTTTCGGCCGGAGAGCACCCGCGTGCTGCTGGTCGGCGGGGTGCGGGCAGCCCAGCTGGTGGCCCTGCGCGCCCTGGCGCTCGGTGCCCTGGTGGTGGTGCAGACCGCCCGGCCACGCGCCTGGGAGCCGTTCATCCGAGGGGTTGGCGCGCCGGGCGGCACGATCCCGTTGCTCCCGCCCGGTCGGACGGTCGCCGACGGGGTGGGCACCGCGCTGCGTCCGTTGCTCCTGATCGTCGACGCCGTGGCGGCCGAGGCCGCGCCGGGCTCGCCGTGGCGGGCCACCCTGGTGGTACGCGACGAGCTGACCACGGCCGATGTGGACGCGTTGAGCCGCGCCGACCTGGCGTTGCTCCAGCCGCTGACCTCGACCGAGGCCACCCTGGCCGGCGCCGCGCTGGGGCTGGGCGGCTCGGCCGAGTGGCTGACCCGGATCCGGGAGGACATGGTGGCCGTGGTCAACCGTCGGGCGCTGCGCTGGGCGCTGCTCTCCCCCACTCCGATCGAGGCGCAACTGATCGGGCCACCGACGCGCGGCTGAATCCACCGGGACGGCCGGCTGCCGGGTTACGCCGGTGCGATGTCCGTGGCACGATCCCCGCCATGGGTTTTCTGAAAGGTCTGCTGATTCGGCTGGCCAGCACAGCTCTGGCATTTTGGCTGGCCACGCTCCTCATTCCGGGCATCTCCCTGGATTCGAACTCGGCCACCGAAACGGTGACCACGCTGCTCCTGGTGGCGGTGATCTTCGGTGTGGTCAACGCGGTTCTCCAGCCGATCATCAAGACCGTCGGCTGTGGCTTCTACCTGCTGACCCTGGGTCTCATCGCCCTGGTGGTGAATGGGCTGCTCTTCCTGTTCACCAGTTGGATCGCGGACCAGGCCGGGCTGCCGTTCTCGGTGGACGGTTTCTGGCCGGCGGCCGTGCTCGGCGCCCTCTTCGTGAGCATCGTGACCTGGATCCTCGGCGCAGTCCTCGACCGGGACTGACCGGCGACCAGCCAGCACCGACCCGGTCCGCCGGGGCTCCGACCTCGGCCGGGGCTCCGGCGGGCCGATGGCCAGAGTTCGGGAATTGGCCGGCCGCAGTGCCCTTCTCGGCGGTTAGCGTCGCGGCATGTTCTCGCTGACCTACCCCGACGGCCACCTGCTCAGCACCGATCCGGCGCGGATCGATCTGGACCTGGTGCACCACTGGTTGTCCACCGACGCGTACTGGGCGCTCGGACGAGACCGGGAAACCACCGAGCGGGCGTTCGCCGGCTCGCTGCCGTTCGGCATCTACCGGCCGGAGGACGGCCGCCAGGTGGCGGTGGCCCGGGTCGTCACGGACCGCGTCACCTTCGCCTGGCTCTGCGACGTGTACGTCGACCGGGCCGCCCGGGGTCGCGGGCTGGGCGGGTGGCTGGCCGGTGCGGTCCGCGACCACCTGGCCGAACTGGGCGTACGCCGGATCCTGCTCTGCACCAGCGACGCGCACCAGGTGTACGAGCGGGTGGGCTTCACCCCGCTGGACGTGCCGCAACGCTGGATGCAGCTCGACCGGCGGCCACCGGTGACCCCGATCACCGGAAAGGAACAAAGGAGCACTACGCCCCTTACGGTGGAGGCGTGACGCCACTCCGTCTGGGATACCTCTACGGCCTCGGCGCGTACCTGCTCTGGGGCTTCTTTCCGCTCTACCTGAAGCTGCTGCGGCCCGCCGGCCCGCTGGAGATCCTGGCCCACCGGATCGTCTGGTCGGTGCTCTTCGTGGCCCTGCTGCTGGGGGCGCTCCGCAACATCGGCTTCCTGCGGGCGCTGCTGCGCCGCCCCTGGGCGGTGGCGGGGATCGTCGCCGCCGCCGCGCTGATCGCTGTCAACTGGGGCACCTACATCTACGGGGTCAACTCCGACCGGGTGGTGGAGACCGCGCTCGGCTACTTCATCAACCCGCTGGTGGTGGTGCTGCTCGGGGTGACGGTGCTGCGGGAGCGGCTACGCCCGGCGCAGTGGGTGGCGCTGGGGATCGGCGCGTCGGCGGTAGCGGTGCTGGCCGTGGACTACGGCCGGCTGCCCTGGCTGGCGTTGACCCTGGCGTTCAGCTTCGCCGGCTACGGCCTGGTCAAGAAGCGGCTCGGGCTGCCGGCGGCGGAGGGGCTCTTCGTCGAGTCGGCGGTGCTGGCGTTGCCGGCGCTGGGCTACCTGGCCTGGCTGACGGCGAAGGCCGACCTGACCTTCGGGCATGTCTCGGCCGGGCACACCGCGCTGCTGGTGCTGGCCGGCGCGGCCACGGCGATCCCGCTGCTGTTGTTCGCCGGGGCGGCCAACCGCCTGCCCCTGAGCAGCCTCGGCATGGTCCAGTACCTGGCGCCGATCCTTCAGCTCGGCTGCGGGGTGCTGATCTTCCACGAGCCGATGCCGCCGGCCCGGCTGGCCGGCTTCGCGCTGGTCTGGCTGGCCCTGATCGTCTTCACCGCCGACGCCGTCCGAACCTCCCGCCGCACCCGCCCTGCCCGCCACACCCCACCCCCACCTGCGGTCGATCATGGAGTTGTGGTGCCCGCCCAGCACTAGTTCGGGCGATTTGCCACCCACCACAACTCCTTGATCGACGCGGATGGGCGGACATGGCGGGGCCGGGCGGCGGGGCCGAGCAGGGCGGGCGAAGCTACGGGACGGCGTAGGTGAGGAGGGGGGTTCCGTCGGCTTTCTGCAGCTCCACGCTGACCAGCTCGGCGTCGGTGAACCTCGTCGCGCCGGTGAAGCTGAGGTCGTCGCCGGGCGCCGCCAGCCAGGAGCCGATCTGCTCGGTGGCGCCATTCGGACCACGCGCCACCAACCGGAACGGGTACGCCTTGCCGTAGCTCGTCCGCGCGTCGTACCCGCAACGCATTGTCACCTCGGTGCCCCACTTGGTGCCGGTGAGCCCGAGGTCGGCGTGCACCGGCCCGGCGGCCACCGGTCGCATGGCCACCATCGACACCTGCGGGGCCGGCTTGCCCTGCGGCACCGACGGGTCGACCGGTCGTGGCAGCGCCACTGCGGTGCCCACACCGACCACCAGCGCCAACCCGGCGGCGGCCAGTGTGGTCAGTGCGTACCGTCGCCGGTCAACGGCGCGTTCCCGACGACGGCGCTGGCGGGCCTCGTCGAGCAGCGCGGGCACCCGGGGCGGGGCCGGCGGCGGCAGGATCTGTTCCAACCCCGCCGGGTCGAGGCGCCCGAGCAACCCGGGCAGGACAGCGATCTCGGCGACCGCCTCCCGACACGAGGCGCAGCCGCCGAGGTGCCGCTCGTAGGCCGCCCGTTCGGCGGGGGCCAGGGCGCCCAGCACGTACGCGCCGTCGTCGTACGCGAACTCGCACCGGGTCATCCCGTCACCCCCATCTCGGCCAGGACCAACCGTAGAGACCGCAGCGCGTAGTGGGTGCGGGATTTCACGGTCCCTGGCGGTACGCCCAGGCGGGACGCCGCCTCGGCCACCGACCGCCCCTGGTAGAAGCACTCGACCAGCACTTCCCGGTGGGTCGGGCTGAGCCGGTTCAGCGCCTCCGCGACGGTCCACGCCTCCACCGCCCGTTCGGCCTCGTCGATCACCTCGGGCGGTTCGGGCAGATCGTCGGTGAACACCTCGCCGACCCGGGTGGATCGCCGCCGCCAGGCGTCGATGGCCAGGTTGCGGGCGGTGGTGAACAGCCAGGACCGCACCGATCCGCGCCTCGGGTCGAGTGACTCCGGATGTCGCCAGGCCCGCAGCAGCGTCTCCTGCACCAGGTCCTCGGCCCGCTGCCGGTCCCCGTTGACCAGCCGCAGGGCATGGGCGTACAGCGCCTCCGCGTGCTCGTCGTGCAGCGCGCGCAGCAGTTGGGCGTCGTGGTCGCTGATGGCGGTCTCCTCGCTTCCGGCGCGCGTCCGGCGGTGCGTTCGCTCGGGAATACGTGCTGTCACGCCGATCGGTTCAGCCCGAGGTCAGACCGGTTGCGTGGTGGTTGCCGCCGACGAAGGTGTTCATGCCCGGTTCACATCGCGGCTGACGTGCGCTCACCACGTCCTCCTAGCGTCCGGCTGGTACGCCGCCTGTCGTGTCACCGACTTCTCTGGAGGCTTCCCCCATGAGCGACCGTCCCCGGCTGCTCCCCCTGTTGAACGGCACCCGCCATGGCACCCGTGATGCCATGACCTGTCTGTACCGGTGCGGAAACGCGTGTGACCACCCGGTCCCGAACACCTCCGACAACGCGTACTTCGGTGACGTGGTGAACGCCGAGGTGTCGCGGCGTGGCGTGGTCCGGGCCGGCGCGGTCGGCGCGCTGGTGCTCGGTTTCGGCGGCGCGGCAGCCGGCGCGCTCGCCGGGGCGGCCCCGGCCATGGCGGCCCCCGCCGCCCCGGACGTTCCGGAGAACTTCGGGTTCGGTCGTCCGAGCACCGGGGTCGGCAGCGGCGCGCTGACCTTCAAGCCGATCCCACCGAACAAGCTGGACACCCTTGTCGTGCCGAACGGCTACGACCACGCCGTGGTGATCAAGTGGGGTGACCCGGTGCTGCCGGGCGCACCGGAGTTCAACCTGCACCACCAGACCGCCGCCGCGCAGTCCAAGCAGTTCGGTTACAACAACGACTTCGTGGGCGTGCTGCCGCTGGACAAGCAGGGCAAGCGGGCGCTGCTCGTGGTCAACCACGAGTACACGAACGAGGACCTGATGTTCCCGGGCTTCCCCGGCCTGGACGGGCTCTCCGTGGAGCAGCTGCGCACCGCCATGGCCGCACACGGCATGTCAGTGGTGGAGCTCGAGCGGGTCGCGGGCACCGGGCAGTGGAAGCCGGTCGGCAAGGGTCCACGGCCGTACAACCGGCGGGTCACCGCTCTGAGCACCAAGTTCGACCTGACCGGCCCGGCCGCCGGCTCGGCCTGGCTGAAGACCGCCGCCGACCCCAAGGGCCGCACTGTCGTCGGCACGCTGAACAACTGCGCCGGTGGCGTGACACCGTGGGGCACTGTGCTCTCCGGCGAGGAGAACTTCAACCAGTACTTCGTTGGCGCCGACGCCGCCCCGGCCGAGCTGAAGCCGAAGCTGGACCGTTACGGCATCAGCACCGCCAGCCGCTACCCCAGCGGCAGCCGCAAGTGGGAGCGCGCGGACGAGCGCTTCGACCTGGCGAAGCACCCCAACGAGGCACACCGGTTCGGCTGGGTCGTCGAGATCGACCCGTTCGACCCGGAGAGCCGCCCCCGCAAGCACACAGCGATGGGCCGGTTCAAGCACGAGGGCGCCAACGTGATCGTCGCGAAGGACGGCCACGTGGTCGCGTACATGGGCGACGACGAGCGGTTCGACTACCTCTACAAGTTCGTCTCGGACAAGAAGTTCATGAAGGGCAACTCCTGGGCTGCCCGCAAGCACAACCTGACGCTGCTGGAAGCCGGCACGCTCTACGTGGCGAAGCTCGACCAGACCAGCGCCGCCGAGATCGACGGCTCGGGCAAGCTCCCCGCCGACGGGGCGTTCAACGGCCGGGGTCGCTGGATCAAGCTGGTCAGCGGCAACCGGTCGTTCGTCGACGGGATGACCGCCGCGGACGTGCTCACCTTCACCCGGCTCGCCGGTGACAAGGTCGGCGCGACCAAGATGGACCGCCCCGAGGACGTCGAGCCGAGTCTGCTCACCGGCAAGGTGTACGTGGCGCTGACCAACAACACCAACCGGGGCGTCGGCAGCAACCCGAAGGCGGACGAGGCCAACCCGCGCAACGCCAACAAGCACGGGCAGATCCTGGAGCTGGTCGAGGACCGCAACGACAACACCTCGGAGACCTTCGCCTGGTCGCTGCCGATCGTCTGCGGCGACCCGACCGACCCGTCGACCTTCTTCGCCGGGTACGACAAGACCAAGGTCTCCCCGATCTCCTGCCCGGACAACGTCGCCTTCGACGCCACCGGCAACCTCTGGATATCCACCGACGGCAACGCGCTGGGCAGCAACGACGGCCTGTTCGCCACCGCTGTGGAGGGCCCGGAGCGGGGTCACCTCAAGCAGTTCCTGACGGTGCCGCTCGGAGCGGAGACCTGCGGCCCGTTCATCACCGGCGACAACCGCTCGGTCTTCGTCGCCGTGCAGCACCCGGGCGAGATCACCGGGGCCTCGGTGGAGAACCCGGCCTCGAACTGGCCGGACGGTGACTACGCCAAGCCGGGCGTGGTGGTCACCTGGCGCCTCGACGGCGGCCCGGTGGGCAGCTGACGTCGTACCCACGGCCGAGCGGCCGCTGACGTTGCTCCGGCGGTCCGGCGCTGGACCGCCCCGAGAGGCCCTCTCCCAGCCCGGGAGAGGGCCTCTCGGCGGTCAGTTGTCGGAGGCGATGCCGTCGGCCACGCTGCGGGCCACGGTGAGCAGCTTGGCGCGCACCACCCGGGCGGAGGTCATCATCTCGCTGGCCGGCAACGCGCAGGCCAACACGACGCGGCGCTCCATGTCCTTGTCCGGCGCGACGAGCACAGCGGCGCAGGCCACCCCCTGCCGGAACTGCCCCATCTCCAGTTGCATGCCGCGCCGGTCGCCGGCGGCCAGGTCGGCCTCGAAGGTCTCGGTGGTGGTCAGCGTGGCGGTGGTGAACGGGCGCATGCCGTACTCGCGCAGATAGCGGTAGCGCTGGTCGGTCGTGAGGGTGGCGAGCAGCGACTTGCCGAGAGCTGTCGCGTGCGCCCCCTCGTCGAAGCCGGGGACCAGATCCTCCAGGTAGGGCGAGCGGTGCCCCTCGGCGACCGCCGTGAGGGCCACCTGGCCGCCGACGAACCGGCCGAGGTAGTGGCTGTAGCCGGTGTCCAGGGCGGCCCGCCGCAGCGTCTCACCGACCGCCGGCGGGCCCCGGAACGCCGTCACCAACTCCCGGTACCGGTCGGCCACCTCCAACCCCACGATGTACGTGCCGTCCTCGCGACGGATCACGTAGCCCTCGTAGGCGAGAGTGCGAACCAGGTGGTACGTGGTGGCCACTGTCAGCTCGCAGCGCCGGGCGATCTGCTTGACGGTCAGGCCCTTCGGGGCGCGACCGACCGACTCCAGCACCCGTAGCGCTCGGGACACGCTGCGAATCAGGTCCGAAGGTTCTGCCAAGGGGTCGCGCACAACCACCTCCGCCGCCGGGGACTTACACCATATGAAAAACAGGCCCGGTGCGAAATGCCTGTTCGGGTCGAGGATGCCAGATCACCATCCACAGCTTGTGCCCCGCCAGTCACCAGGAGTGCTGTGAGCGGCGCTCGCGTAGGTTTGCCGAACGATGACCGACACCTCCAATACCCCCGATCTGGCAGTTGCCCAACCCCATCCGGTCCGGGCCAGCACCGGCGCAGTCGTCACCACAGTGGCCTGCGTACTCCCCGTCTTCCTGCTCGGCGGTCTCGCCGTGCAGATGGGCACGGACCTCGGCTTCTCGCCGGCCGGGCTGGGCCTGGCCGTCTCCGTCTACTTCGGGGTCAGCGCACTGGCCTCGGTGCCCTCCGGGCGGTTGGTCGAGCGGTACGGGCCGGCAGTGGTGGCCCGCTGCGGCATCCTGCTGGCCGCCGGGTCGATGCTGGCCGTGGCCGCCTTCGCCCGGTCGTACCCGGTGCTGGTCGGCCTGCTGGCGCTCAGCGCCGCCGCGAACGCGCTCGGCCAGTTGTCCAGCAACGCCGCGCTGGCGCAGCACGTGCCGGCCCGGCGGCAGGGGCTGTCGTTCGGTGTCAAGCAGGCCGCCATCCCGGTCTCCACACTGCTGGCCGGGGTGGCGGTGCCCACCATCGCGCTCACCGCCGGCTGGCGCTGGGCGTTCGTGGCCGCCGCCGTGGCCGCGTTGACGACGTTGGCCGCCGTGCCCCGCCAGTTGCCCGGCCTGGCCCGCCGGGCCGGGGCCGCGCGCGCCGGTCGGGCGACGGCGGCGCTGGTGGTGATCGGCGCGGCGGCGACGTTGGCCTCGGGCGCGGCCAACTCGCTGGGCACCTTCCTGGTGGACTCCGCCGCGGCCCGGGGCCTGTCGCCGGGCCTCGCCGGCCTCACCCTGACCCTGGGTAGCGCGGTCTGCGTGGCGGCTCGGGTGGGCGCCGGCTGGTTGGCCGATCGCCGCGAGACCGGCCACGTCGCCCTCATCGCCGCGATGCTGCTCGTCGGCGCGGTCGGGCTGGGCCTGCTCGCGTTGACCGGCTCGGTGCCGTTGGTGGTCGGCGTGGTGCTCGGCTTCGGCCTGGGCTGGGCCTGGCCCGGCCTGATGAACTTCGCTGTGGTCCGGCTGCACCCACAGTCACCGGCCGCCGCCACCTCGATCACCCAGACCGGGGTGTACGCGGGCGGCTGTCTCGGCCCACTGAGCCTGGGCCCGCTCGCCGCCCACCTCGGCTACCCGGCGATGTGGACCATCGCGGCCGTGGCGATGCTGCTCGCCGCCGCCCTCATGCTCGTCGGCAGCCGGCTGTTGACCCGCGCCGCCGTAGCGGCCCGGGGCGTGGATCAGCTGGTGCGGTCGGCGATGTAGTCGCAGAGCGACTCGAGCGCGCTGCGGGACGGGCCGTGCGGCAGCGGGGCGAGCTGCGCGCGGGCCTCCTCGGCGTAGCTGCGCACGGTCTCCCGGGCCCGCTTGAGCGCCGGGCTCTCCCGGAGCAGCCCCAACGCCTCGGCGTGCAGCACGTCATCGGTCAGCGGGCCGGTCGCCAGGATCTCCCGCAGCCGCACCGACGACGCGTCGGAGTCGTCCGCCTCGCGGGCGTAGAGCACCGGCAGCGTCGGGACACCCTCGCGCAGGTCGGTGCCGGGGGTCTTGCCCGACTGCACCGACTCGGAGGCGATGTCCAGCAGGTCGTCGGAGAGCTGGAAGGCGACACCGATCGTTTCGCCGTACCCGGCGAGTGCCTCCACGTGCTCCGGGGCGGCACCACCGAACATCCCACCGAAGCGGGCAGACGTGGCGATCAGCGAGCCGGTCTTCTCGGCGATCACGTTCAGGTAGTGGGCCACCGGATCGTCGTCGGCGCGCGGCCCGACCGTCTCCGCGATCTGGCCGTGCACCAGCCGGGCGAAGGTGCGCGCCTGCAACCGGACGGCCTCGGGGCCCAGGTCGGCGGCGATGTCCGCCGCGCGGGCGAAGAGGTAGTCACCGACCAGGATGGCGACCGAGTTGGTCCACCGGGAGTTCGCGCTCGGCGCGCCCCGACGGACGGCAGCCTCGTCCATCACGTCGTCGTGGTAGAGGGTGGCGAGGTGAGTGAGCTCCATCACCACGGCGGCCGGGACCACCTGCGCACCGGTCGGATCGCCGAACTGGGCGCCGAGCGCCACCAGCAACGGCCGGAAACGCTTCCCGCCGGCCTCGACGAGGTGCCGGGCGGCCTCGGTGACGAACGGGTCGGCACTGGACACGCTGGCCCGCAACTCGACCTCGACCGTGTCCAGCACACCCAGCACAGACGCCTCGACACGGGGATCGGAGAGGCTGAGGCCAAGCGCGCCGAACTGACTCGTGCTCGCCCGACCCCGTCGACCGCCGGAGCCGGAGGCACCTGAACGCTCGCCCGCCGGTTTCACCACGCTATCAACCATGCCACACCCGTTCGACCTGCTCCGGCCCGGGGATACGCACCGGGGGCCGGCACGTGAACACGCGCCGACCCCCGGTGATCGATCCTTTGGTCATCGAACGAATTCGGCGGCTCCGGTAGCCAGGTCGAGCAGCGGCGCCGGGGCGACGCCCAACACCAGGGTCGCCAGCACACCGATCGTCAGCGCGGCGGCGGTGAGCCCACCGGGCACTGTGACGGTCGGGGTGGACTCGCCCGGCTCGGAGAGCCACATCATCACCACGACCCGCAGGTACGGGAACGCGAGCACCATGCTGGTCAGCACACCGGCGATCACCAGCCAGGCCTGGCCACCCTCCAGCGCCGGCCCGAAGATGGCGAACTTGCTGGTGAAGCCGCTGGTCAGCGGGATACCGGCGAAGGCCAGCAGGATGAACGTGAACAGCGCGGCGAAGAACGGCGACCGACGGCCCAGCCCGGCCCAGCGGGACAGGTGGGTGGCCTCGCCGTCCTCGTCGCGGACCAACGTCACCACGGCGAACGCGGCCAGCACCGAGAAGCCGTACGCGACCAGGTAGAACATCGTGCCGGCGAGCCCGTCGCGGCTCGGCGCCAACACACCGACCAGCAGGTAGCCGGCGTTGGCGATCGAGGAGTACGCGAGCAGCCGCTTGATGTCGGTCTGGGTGACCGCGAGCACAGCACCCACCAGCATGGTCAGCACCGCCACCGCGCCGAGGACCGGGGTGAAGTCCCAGTTGGCGTCGGCGAACGCGACCTGGAAGACGCGCAGCAGGGCACCGAACGCGGCGACCTTCGTGCAGGCCGCCATGAACCCGGTGACCGGGGTCGGAGCGCCCTGGTAGACGTCCGGGGTCCAGACGTGGAACGGGGCCGCCGCGGCCTTGAAGAGCAGACCGATGGCGAGCAGCGCCATGCCGGCGAAGAGCAGCACCGGGCTGGCCGGCGACTCGCCCACCGCCGCGTGGATGGTGGCGAAGTCGACGCCGGCCGTCCGGCCCGGGATGCCGGAGGTGAAGCCGTAGATCAAGGCCACGCCGAACAGGAAGAACGCCGAGGCGTACGCGCCGAGCAGGAAGTACTTCATCGCCGCCTCCTGGCTCAGCAGACGCCGGCGACGGGCCAGCGCGCAGAGCAGGTAGAGCGGCAGGGAGAAGACCTCCAGCGCGATGAACATGGTCAGCAGGTCGTTCGCCGCCACGAAGATCAGCATGCCGCCGATGGCGAACGTGGTCAGCGGGTAGACCTCGGTGAGACCGTTGCGCCCCTCGGCCTGCCGCCGGTCGTCGGCCGACTCGGCGGTCACCGCGGCCTGGGCGACGAACGCCCCGCCCCGCTCGACCGAGCGGTCGCCGATCAGCAGCAGCGCCATCGCGGCCAGCACCAGGATCGCGCCCTGGAGGAAGAGCGTCGGCCCGTCGATCGCGAGGGCCTGGCCGGCGGTGATGATCCGCTCGTCGGCGCTGAGGACCACCATTGTTAACGCCGCGAGCACCGCGAGCAGTGCCAGCGTCAACTGCACCACGTGCCGCCAGCGACGAGGCACCAGCGCCTCGACCAGCACGCCGAGCAACGCCGTGCCCAGCATGATCAGGATCGGAGAGATCGCCGCGTAGTCGATCGACGGCAATTCCAGCTCGGTCACTTTGCCGCCTCCTGGACGGTGCCGCCCACGGACGGCGCCGGGTCGGTTCTGCCGATGTCGTCCATGGTCGCCTGGACGGCGGGGTTGATCACGTCAGTGACCGGCTTGGGGAAGAAGCCGAGCAGCACGATCAGCGCGATCAGCGGGGCGACCACCACCTTCTCGCGCAGGTTGAGGTCCCGGCGCATGCCGTCGACCTCGGTCAGCGCCGGGTTGAGGGTCCCCTGGGTGGTGCGCTGCACCATCCACAGCACGTACGCGGCGGCCAGGATGATGCCGAGCGTGGCGATGACCGCGACCGGCTTGTTCACAGTGAAGGTGCCGATCAGCACCAGGAACTCGGAGATGAACGGCGCCGTACCGGGCAGCGCGAGCGAGGCGAGACCGGCGAAGAAGAGCACCCCGGCGAGCACCGGGACCAGCTTGCCGGCGCCACCGAAGTCGCTGATCAGCGACGAACCACGCCGGGAGATCAGCATGCCCACCACCAGGAAGAGCAGGCCGGTGGCCAGCCCGTGGTTGAGCATGTAGAGCACCGCGCCGGTGCCGGCCTGGGTGGTGAAGGCGAAGATGCCCACCCCGATGAAGCCGAAGTGCGCGATCGAGGTGTACGACACCAGCCGCTTGAGGTCGTTCTGGCCGACCGCCAGCAGCGCGGCGTAAACGATGCCGATCACCCCCAGGGCCAGCGCCCACGGTGCGAACCACTTCGACGCCTCGGGGAACAGCGGCAGGCAGTAGCGCAGGATGCCGAACGTGCCGACCTTGTCCAGCACACCGACGAGCAGCGCCGCCGCGCCCGCCGGGGCGGCGCCACCGGCATCGGGCAGCCAGGTGTGGAACGGGAAGAACGGCGCCTTGATGGCGAACGCGAGGAAGAAGCCGAGGAACAGCCACCGCTCGGTGCCGGTGCTGATGTCGACCTGCGAGAGCGCCTGCCAGTCGAAGGTCTTCCCGCCGACCACCCACAGGCCGATCACCGCGGCCAGCATGAACAGACCGCCGACGAGCGAGTAGAGGAAGAACTTCACCGCCGCGTACTGCCGCTGGTGGCCGCCGTAGCTGCCGATGAGGAAGTACATCGGCACCAGCATGACCTCGAAGAACACGTAGAACAGGAAGACGTCGGCGGCCGCGAAGACGCCGATCATCGTGCATTCGAGGACCAGCAGCAGCGCGAAGTAGACGGGCACCGACCGCTTCGACGACTCGGCGTCGTGCCAGGACGCCAGGATCACCAGCGGCACCAGCACCGCGATCAGCATCAGCATCACCAGCGCGATGCCGTCGGCGGCGAAGGTGAAGCTGACACCCCAGTTCGGGATCCACGAGTACGACTCGTGGAACTGGAACCGCTTGCCGCCGGCGTTGAAACTGACCCACATCAGCACCGCGAGCACCAGCACCAGCAGCGACCAGACGAAGGCCACCTGCTTGGCCAGTTCGGGCCGGCTACGCGGCAGGAAGGCCACCACCAGGGCGCCCACCAGCGGCGCCACGGTGAGCACCGAGAGGAACGGGAAGTTGGACATTATGCGGCCTTACCTCCGTCGTGGATGCGTGGTCCGCCGGCGGGGGCGGGCGTATTGAGGTCGATCACGCCAACCACCCCGCCTGCACCGCCAGGAACGCCGCCATCACCAGCAGCGCACCGGCCAGGATCGAGGTGGCGTACGAGCGGACAAAGCCGGTCTGCATCCGCCGGAGCCGACCGGAGCCCCCACCGACAGCGGCGGCGAGCCCGTTGACGAGCCCGTCGATGCCCCGGTTGTCGAGGTACACCAGCGCCCGGGTGAGGAAGATGCCCGGCTTCTCGAAGACCGCCTCGTTGACCGTGTCGGTGTAGAGGTTGCGTCGGGCGGCGGTGACCAGCACCCCGGCCGGCTGCGGCGCGGTGGCCGTGCCGGCGCGGAACAGGAACCAGGCGAGCCCGGCGCCGAGCACTGTGACCAGCAGCGACAGGATGGTGATCACGGTGTGCGAGAGGACCGCCTCGTGCTCCGCGTGCTCGCCGCCCAGCCCGGCGGTCTCCGTGAGCCAGTCCGGAACTGACGTGGCAAGCAGGAAGCCGGCGCCGACCGAGCCGACCGCCAGGAGGATCAGCGGGATGGTCATCAGCTTCGGCGACTCGTGCGGGTGCTCGATGTCCTCGGTCCACCGCTTCGGACCGTGGAAGGTGAGCACGAACAGCCGCGTCATGTAGAACGCGGTCAGCCCGGCGCCGAGCAGCGCCGCACCGCCGAAGAGCCAGGCGGTCCAGTCCTCCCGCTCGAAGGCGGCCACGATGATCGGCTCCTTGGAGAAGAAGCCGGAGAACGGGAACATGCCGATGATGGCCAGCCAGCCCATCATGAAGGTCAGCCAGGTGATCTTCATGTACTTGGACAGCCCACCGAAGCGGCGGATGTCGACCTGGTCCTTCATTCCGTGCATGACCGAGCCGGCGCCGAGGAACATGTTGGCCTTGAAGAAGCCGTGCGCCAGCAGGTGCACGATGGCCAGTGCGTACGCCGCGCCGCCGAGGCCCACACCGAGGAACATGTAACCGATCTGGCTCACCGTCGACCAGGCGAGCACCCGCTTGATGTCGTCCTTGGCGGCACCGATGATGCAGCCGATCAGCAGGGTGAGCGCGCCGACGCTGACCACCACGAGTTGCAGCGTCGAGTTGGCGGAGAAGATCGGGTTGGACCGGGCGATCAGGTAGACGCCCGCGGTGACCATGGTGGCGGCGTGGATGAGCGCCGACACCGGCGTCGGGCCCTCCATCGCGTCCGGCAACCAGGCCTGGAGCGGGAACTGGCCGGACTTACCGGCCGCGCCGAGGAGCAGCAACAGGCCGAGGACCAGCACCGTGGTGCCGGTCAGCGCGCCGACACCGTTGAACACCTCGTCGTACTGGGTGGTGCCCAGGGTGGCGAACATGATGAAGATGCCGATGGCCAGGCCGGCGTCGCCGACCCGGTTCATCAGGAACGCCTTCTTGCCGGCGGTGGCCGCGCTCGGCCGCTCGGTCCAGAAGGAGATCAGCAGGTATGACGCCAGACCGACGCCCTCCCAGCCGAAGTACAGCATCACGTAGTTGTTGCCGAGCACCAGCAGCAGCATCGCCGCGACGAACAGGTTGAAGTACGCGAAGAACCGACGACGGCCCGCGTCGTGCGACATGTACTCCACCGCGTACAGGTGGATCAGGAAACCCACCCCGGTGATCAGCAGTACGAAGACCGCGGCCAGCGGGTCGAAGAGCAGGCCGAAGTCGACGCGCAGGTCACCGACCGCGATGAAGTCCCAGAGGCTCAGCTCGACCGACTTGTTTTCCAGGCCACGCAGCTGGAAGAAGAAGCTCAGGCCGAGCACGAACGCGGCGCCGATGGCGGCGACGCCCAACCAGTGCCCCCAGCGGTCGGCCCGGCGGCCGAGCAGCAGCAGGATGGCCGCGCTGACCAGCGGGATCGCCACCAGCAGCCAGACGCCCCCAAGCAGCCCCGTGGCCTGGGCGTATTCCACAGTCTCTTCCACCGGTGGACCCCTCTAGTACTTGAGCAGGTTGGCGTCGTCGACACTCGCCGAGCGTCGCGTCCGGAAGATGGACATGATGATCGCGAGCCCGACCACGACCTCGGCCGCCGCCACCACCATCACGAAGAACGCCATGATCTGACCGTTGAGGTCACCGTTGATCCGGCTGAAGGTGACCAGCGTCAGGTTGGCGGCGTTGAGCATCAGCTCCACGCACATGAACAGCACGATCGCGTTGCGCCGGATCAGCACCCCGGCGGCGCCGATGGTGAACAACACCGCGGCGAGGACGAGGTAGTAGGTCGGCTCGACCGAGAAGAACGTTCCCATTAGTTGTTTGTCCCCTTCAGCGCCGTCTCCTCGGCGGTCAGCTCGCGCTGCGGAAGGATCGCCGGGGTGCTGCGGTCGGTCAGGCGGCCGTCGGGCAGCCGGGCCGGGGTGGCCACCGAGGAGGAGGTCGCGAAGACTCCGGGGCCCGGCTTCGGGCCGGGGTAGTTGCCCGGGGCGAAGCGCGCCTTCATGGTCGACACCTGGTCGACCTTGTCCTGCTTCCGTCGCTCGACGTGGGCCAGCACCATGGCACCGACCGCCGCGGTGATCAGCAGCGCCGAGGTCAACTCGAACGCGAAGACGTACTTGGTGAACAGCAGCCGGGCGATGCCCTGCACGTTCCCCTCGGCGTTGACCTGGTCCAGACCGACAGTGGTGGTCCGGTCCAGTGCCTGGTAGAGGCCGGTGCCGACCAGGCCGGCGAAGCCCAGGCCGAGCACGATCGCGGCGACCCGCTGGCCGCGCAGCGTCTCGATCAGCGAGTCGGTGGAGTCCCGACCGACCAGCATCAGCACGAAGAGGAAGAGCATCATGATCGCGCCGGTGTAGACGATGATCTGCACCATGCCGATGAACGGACCGGCCTGGAGCACGTAGAACACGCCCAGGCAGAGCATGGTCAGCACCAGCCACAGCGCCGAGTGCACGGCGTTGCGCGCGGCCACCATCCCGATCCCGCCGATCAGCGCGAGCGGGGCGAGGATCCAGAAGGTGACCGCCTCGCCGGTGGAGACCGAACTCGCCGCGGCGAGCACCGTAGACGTGGTCATGCTTCCTCTCCCTTGCCGGCCGCCACGCGCTGGGCGGCCTGCTCGGCGCCCGGGAACGTCACGCCGGGGTGCTCCTCGACCTGGTAGCGGCCGGGGCCCATCGGGGACGTCTCCGCACCGGCGGAGGTGCCCGGGTTGTCCAGCGCGCCGACGTAGTAGTCCTTCTCGCTGTCACCCAGCCGCATCGGGTGCGGAGGCTGCTCCATGCCCTCCAGCAACGGCGCGAGCAACTGCTCCTTGGTGAAGATCAGGTCCTGCCGGTTGTCCCGGGCCAACTCGTACTCGTTGCTCATGGTGAGCGACCGGGTCGGGCAGGCCTCGATGCACAGCCCGCAGAAGATGCAGCGGGCGTAGTTGATCTGGTAGATGCTGGCGTACCGCTCACCCGGCGAGAAGCGCTGCTCGTCGGTGTTGTCGCCACCCTCGACGTAGATCGCGTCCGCCGGGCAGGCCCAGGCGCACAGCTCGCAGCCGATGCACTTCTCCAGGCCGTCCGGGTGCCGGTTGAGGATGTGCCGCCCGTGGTAGCGCGGCGCCGACACCGGCGGCTTGAACGGGTAGTCGGTGGTGACGACCTTCCTGAACATGTGCGAGAAGGTGACACCGAATCCCTTGAACGTTCCGGTGATCGCGCCCACGTCACACCTCCCTGGAGTCCGAGCCGGCAACGATGTTGGCCGGCTCCCGCTCGGCGACCACGCGCGTGATACGCGGGCTCGGTGGTACCTGAAGATCCATCGGCGGCAGCGGGAAGCTCCCGTGCGGCCGGTTGTCGACCTGTTCCTGCGTCGTCGGCGTCGGCTTCGGCTTCCGGCTGGGCCAGAAGATCGTGGCGATCAGCAGGATGCCGGCCGGTATGCCGACGGCGATCACCTTGCCGCGGGTGTCCCAGTCCTCGATGGAGCGCAGGCCCGACAGGACCAGGATCCAGACCAGGTTGATCGGCAGCAGCACCTTCCAGCCGAGCCGCATGAACTGGTCGTACCGCAGCCGGGGCAGCGTGCCACGCAGCCACACGAAGACGAAGACCAGCGCGATCACCTTGCCGAAGAACCAGAGCATCGGCCACCAACCGGAGTTGGCGCCCTCCCAGATGGTGATCGGCCAGGGTGCTCGCCAACCGCCCAGGAACAACGTGGTGGTGACCGCGGACATGGTCACCATCGCGACGTACTCGCTGAGCATGAAGAGCGCGAACTTCAGCGAGCTGTATTCCGTCATGAAGCCGGCGACCAGCTCGGACTCGGCCTCGGGCAGGTCGAACGGCGCTCGGTTGGTCTCACCCACAGTGGCGATGAAGAAGATGACGAAGCTCGGCAGCAGCAGGATCGCGTACCAGCCCGGCGCCGGGATGGGCTGGCCCCAGATGGTCAGCTGGGTGCCGTCGCCCTGAGCGGCGACGATCCCGCTGGTGCTCATCGTGCCGGCGGTCATGAAGACCGCCACGATGCTGAGCCCCATGGCGACCTCGTAGGAGATCATCTGGGCGCTCGACCGGAGACCGCCCAGCAGCGGGTACGTCGAGCCGGAGGCCCAGCCACCCAGCACGATGCCGTAGACGCCCATCGAGGAGCAGGCGAGCAGCAGCAGCACCGCCACCGGCACATCGGTGACCTGCAACGGCGTGTGGTGACCGAAGATGCTCACCATCGGGCCGAACGGCACCACCGACAGGGCGGTGACCGCGCAGATCACCGAGATGGTCGGGGCGAAGAAGTAGACGACCTTGTCGGCCGCCTTCGGCAGGATGTCCTCCTTGAAGGCCATCTTCAGGCCGTCGGCGAGGGTCTGCAGCAGGCCGAACGGGCCGACCTGGTTGGGGCCGGGCCGCACCTGCATGTAACCGACCACGCGCCGTTCGAACCAGACGCCGAGCAGGGTGGCCAGCAGACCGAAGGCGAACGCGAAGACAATCTTGCCGAGAACCAGCCACCACGGATCCCGGCCGAAGTCGGCAAGTGTGGGGTCCTGGGCCAGGATTGACGGAGTCACTGTGCACCCCCGGAGTTGAGGAGCGGACCCGGGAGACCGGTCTCGTCGGCCGCCACGCGTCCGGCCGGGATGGCCGTACTCGGTGCGGGGACGGAGATCCGGACGACAGCGCCGGACGTCGCCCCGAGGCTGCGCCGCACTGTCGAGCCGGGTGAGTTGGTCGGCAGCCAGACCACGCCGTCCGGCATCTCGGTGAGTTCCGCCGGCAGGGTCAGCGCCCCCCGGTCGGTGCCGACAGTGACCGCGTCACCGTCGACCACACCGAGCGCCTCGGCGGTGCCCTTGCCCAGCCGGACCACCGGCGGGCGGGCGGTCCCGGCAAGGTTCTCGTCGCCCTCGGTCAGGGTGCCGAGGTCCACCAGCTGGTGCCAGGTGGCCAGCACGGCCTCCCCGGCGTTCGGCTGCGGCACCCGGCCCGGCGCGACCGACGGCGCGGCCGGCCGGGACATCCGCGTCGCCGGCAGCGTGCCCAGCTCGCGACGCACGCTCGGCACGTCGGCCGTGCCGAGCCGCACGTCGAGCAGCGCGGCCAGCGCGTCGAGCACGCGACCGTCGGTCATCGCGGCGGTGTTCAGTACCGCCTCGAACGGGCGCAGCCGGCCCTCCCAGTCCAGGAAGCTGCCGGCCTTCTCGGCCACCGGGGCGACCGGCAGCACCACGTTCGCCCGCCGGGTCACCGCGCTGGCGCGCAGCTCAAGGCTGACCAGGAACGGCACCGCGTCCAGGGCGGACTCGGCCAGTCGCGGGTCGGCCAGGTCGGCCGGGTCGACACCGCCGACGACCAGCGCGCCGAGCTGCCCGTTGGCGGCCGCGGCCAGGATGCCGTCGGTGTCCCGGCCGGCCTGGCTCGGGATCACCCCGGCCGGGATGTCCCACGCCTCACCCAGCTCGGCCCGGGCGGCCGGCTCGGTGACCAGGCGTCCACCGGGGAGCAGGTTGGGCAGGCAGCCCGCGTCGACAGCGCCGCGGTCACCCGCGCGCCGCGGCACCCAGGCCAGCTTCGCGCCGGTACGCCGGGCCACGTCCGCCGCGGCGGAGAGCCCACCCGGCACGCTGGCCAGACGCTCACCGACGATCAGGATCGCGCCCGGTGCGCTCAGCGCCTCGCTGACAGTGGCGTGCTCGGCGAGCACGCTGGCCTCCTCGCCCGGCACGACCCGGGCCAGCTTGGCACCGAGCTTCTCCAGGCCGCGGGTGGCGAAGGGCGCCAGCGCGTACACCGTCAGGGTCTTCTTCAGGTACGCCTTGCGCAGCCGCAGGAAGAGGATCGGGCACTCCTCCTCGGGCTCCAGGCCGACCAGCACCACCGCCGGCGCGTTCTCCACGTCGGTGTAGGTGACGTCGGTGACCCCGGCGACCGAGCTGGCCAGGAAGTCGGCCTCCTCGCGGGAGACCGGCCGGGCCCGGAAGTCGATGTCGTTGGTGTTCAACGCGACCCGGGCGAACTTGGCGTACGCGTACGCGTCCTCGACGGTCAGCCGGCCGCCGGTGAGTACCGCAGTGCCCTGCCCGCCCTCCCGGGCGATGTGCAGCCCCTCGGCGGCGACGGTGAGCGCCTCGCTCCAGGACGCCTCGCGCAGCTCACCGGTGTGCTCGTCGCGGACCAGCGGAGTGGTGAGCCGGTCGGCGGCCCGGGTGTACTGGAAGCCCCAGCGGCCCTTGTCGCAGTTCCACTCCTCGTTGACCTGTGGCTCGTCGCCGGCCAGCCGGCGCAGCACCTTGCCGCGCCGCCAGTCGGTGCGCTGCCCGCAGCCGGCCGAGCAGTGCTCGCAGACGCTCGGGCTGGAGACCAGGTCGAACGGGCGGGCGCGGAAGCGGTACTGGGCACCCGTCAGCGCACCCACCGGGCAGATCTGCACGGTGTTGCCGGAGAAGTAGGAGTTGAACGGGACATCCCCGGCGTCGCCCTCTTCGCCGTACGCGTCGTCCCGGTAGATGTTGATTTCCTCGGCGGACGACCGGCCCATCAGGTCGATGAACTTGTCGCCGGCGATCTCCTCGGAGAACCGGGTGCACCGCTGGCAGAGCACGCACCGCTCGCGGTCCAGCAGCACCTGGCTGCTGATCGCCATCGGCTTCTCGTACTCCCGCTTGTGCTCGTGGAAGCGCGAGTCTGTGCGGCCGGTGGACATCGCCTGGTTCTGGAGCGGGCACTCGCCGCCCTTGTCACACATCGGGCAGTCCAGCGGGTGGTTGAGCAGCAGCAGCTCCATCACCCCCTCCTGCGCCTTCTTGGCCACCGGGGAGGTGATCTGGGTACGCACGACCATGCCGTCGGCGACGGCCTGGGTGCAGGAGGCCACCGGCTTGCGCTGGCCCTCCACCTCGACCAGGCACTGCCGGCACGCGCCGGCCGGGGCCAGCAGCGGGTGGTCGCAGAACCGGGGGATCTCGGTGCCCATCTGCTCGGCGACCCGGATCAGCAGCGTCCCCTTGGGGGCGGTGACCTCGACGCCGTCGATGGTGAGGGTGACGGTCTCGGTCTGCTTGGCTACGTCGGTCATCAGTGCGCCCCTACCAGGGTCTTCTCCGACAGCTTGGGTGCGGTCCGACCCTCGATGTAGTCGAGGTAGTCCTGCTTGAAGTACTGCAGCGAGGAGGTCACCGAGCTGGTCGCGCCGTCACCCAGACCGCAGAACGAGCGGCCGAGGATGTTGTCGCAGGTGTCCAGCAGGGTGTCCAGGTCTTCGTGGGTGCCCTGACCGGCGAGGATCCGCCGGTAGACCCGGACCATCCAGTAGTTGCCCTCACGGCACGGGGTGCACTTGCCGCACGACTCGTGGTGGTAGAACTCCAGCCACCGGTACGTCGCGTAGACCGGGCAGTCCTGGTCGGAGAAGATCTGGGTGGCCGTGGTGCCAAGGATCGAGCCGGCCGCCGCCACCCCCTCGAAGTCCAGTGGCACGTCCAGGTGCTCGGCGGCGAGCAGCGGGGTGGACGAGCCGCCCGGGGTCCAGAACCGCAGGTTGTGACCGGGCTGCATGCCACCGGCCAGCTCCAGCAGCTCGCGCAGCGTGACACCCATCGAGCACTCGTACTGGCCCGGGTTGACGACCCGGCCGGAGAGCGAGTAGATCATCGGCCCGGAGGACTTCTCGGTGCCCATGCTCTTCCACCAGTCGGCCCCACCGAGCACGATCGGCGGCACGCTGGCGATGGTGCCGACGTTGTTCACCACCGTCGGGCTCGCGTACAGGCCGTGGGTGGCCGGGAACGGCGGGCGCAGCCGGGGCTGACCCCGGAACCCCTCCAGCGAGTCCAGCAGCGCCGTCTCCTCGCCGCAGATGTATGCCCCGGCGCCGGAGTGCACCACCAGCTCCAGGTCGTAGCCGCTGCGCAGGATGTTCCGGCCCAGGTAACCCTTGTCGTACGCCTCCTGGACCGCGTTGCGCAGCCGACGCGCGGCGTGCACCGCCTCGCCCCGGATGTAGATGTAGGCGCGGGCGGCCCGGATCGCGTACGACGCGATGATGACGCCCTCGACCAGCGCGTGCGGGTCGTGGGTCATCAGCGGCAGGTCCTTGCAGGTGCCCGGCTCGCCCTCGTCGGCGTTGACCACCAGGTAGTGCGGCTTGCCGTCGCCCTGCGGGATGAAGCCCCACTTGAGGCCGGTGGGGAAGCCGGCGCCGCCCCGGCCGCGCAGCCCGGAGTCCTTGATCAGCTGGATCAGGTCGTCCGGGTGGGCCTTGAGCGCCTTGCGCAGCGCGGCGTAGCCGTCCAGCTGCTCGTACGTGCCGATGCGCCAGGCGTCCGGCGACAGCCAGCGCTTGGTCAGCACCGGCGTCAGCTTCGCCACGGTCTCCGGGCGGGGAGTGGTCACTTCTGGGCCCCCGTTTCGTTCGCGTCCGCCGGTCCGGCGCCGTCGGCGTCCGTGCCTGCCTTCGCTTCGGTGAGGTTGCGCTCCTGCGCCCCGGCCTCGTCGCCGGCGGGCTTGCCGTCGCTGGCCGGCGGGTTGGCAGCCACGCCGGCGGCCTCGGCCGACCGCGCGTCGCCAGCCTCGGGCGCGGTGCCGGTGCCGTCCGTCGGGACCTTGGTGGCGGCCCCCGGCAACGCCTGCTCGGCGACCCCGGCCGCCCCCGTCGGGGCGGACGCCCCGTCGCCACCCTTGACCGGCGCCGCGCTGGCCTCGACGGGCGCCGGCTTGGCGGCCTCCGCCTTCGCCTTCGCCTCGGCGGCGGCCTTGTCGGCTTCGGCCTTGCTGCGGATCGGGGTGTTCGGGTCGAAGCCCGGCACCGAGACGCCGTGCTGCTGGGCCAGCCGCAGCCCGCGCAGGGTGGGCTCGCCCGGCCCGCCGTCGGCGACCGCGCCGTCGCGCTCGTCGGCGAAACCGGCGAGCTGCACCGCCATTTCCTTGAGGGTGCAGAGCCGGGCGCCCCGGGTCGGCATCGGCCGGCCGCCGGCGCGCAGCTCGTCGACCACACCGACAGCTGTGGAGGCATCCACGCCGTCGAAGAAGTCGTAGTTGACGGTCATCACCGGGCCGTAGTCGCACGCCGCCAGGCACTCGGCGTGCTCCAGCGTGATCGTGCCGTCCGCTGTGGTCTCGTCGTGCCCGACGCCCAGGTGCTCGGCGAGGGTGTCGTAGACCTCCTGGCCACCGAGCACATTGCACATCGTGTTGGTGCAGACGCTGACCAGGAAGTCACCGGTCGGCTTGCGCTTGTACATCGTGTAGAAGGTGGCCACCGCGCCGACCTGGGCCTTGTTCAGCCCCAGCACCTCGGCGCAGAACGTGACCCCGGCCGGGGAGACGTACCCCTCCTCGGCCTGCACCAGGTGCAGCAGCGGCAGCAACGCCGAGCGGGACCGGTCCGCCGGGTAACGGGCGATGATCTCGCGCGCCCGCTCCCGGGTCTCGTCAGTGAAAACACTCATCGGTCACAACCACCCATCACCGGGTCCAACGAGGCGCCGCCGGCGATCACGTCGGCGATCAGACCGCCCTCGGCCATCGCCGGGAGGGCCTGGAGGTTGACGAAGCTCGGCTCCCGGTAGTGCACCCGGTAGGGCCGGGTGCCACCGTCGGAGACCGCGTGGACGCCCAGCTCGCCGCGGGGCGCCTCGATGGCGACATACACCTGGCCGGGCGGGACCCGGAAGCCCTCGGTCACCAGCTTGAAGTGGTGGATCAGCGACTCCATCGACTGACCCATGATCTTCGCGACGTGCTCCAGCGAGTTGCCCATGCCGTCCACGCCGATGGCGAGCTGCGCCGGCCAGGCGATCTTGCGGTCGGCGACCATCACCGGGCCCGGACGGAGCCGGTCCAGTGCCTGCTCGACAAGCTTCATCGACTCCCGGATCTCGGCGAGCCGGACCTGGTAGCGACCCCACACGTCACCGTCGGGGTGGGTCGGCACGTCGAACTCGTACGTCTCGTAGCCGCAGTACGGCATGGTCTTGCGCAGGTCCCAGGCGAGGCCGGCGGAGCGCAGCACCGGGCCGGTGATGCCGAGCGCCACGCAGCCGGTGACGTCCAGCACCGCGACGTTCTTCGTCCGCTCGGTCCAGATCGGCTGGCCGGAGAGGAGGTCCTCGTACTCCTTGAGCTTCTTCGGCATCATCTTGAGGAACTCACGGATCTTGACGATCGCGTCGTCCGGCACGTCCTGTGCCACACCGCCCGGCCGCACGTACGCGTGGTTCATCCGCAGGCCGGTGATGGTCTCGAAGATGTCGAGGATGTACTCCCGCTCGCGGAAGCCGTACAGCATGATCGAGATCGCGCCCAGCTCCATGCCGGTGGTGGCCAACCAGACCAGGTGCGACGAGATCCGGTTGAGCTCCATCATCAGCACGCGGATCGTGGTGGCCCGCTCGGTGATGTCGTCGGTGATGCCAAGCAGCTTCTCGACAGCGAGGGCGTACGCCGTCTCGTTGAAGATCGGGGCGAGGTAGTCCATCCGGGTCACGAACGTGGAGCCCTGGACCCAGTTGCGGTATTCGAGGTTCTTCTCGATGCCGGTGTGAAGGTAGCCGATGACCGAGCGGGCCTCGCGGACCGTCTCGCCCTCCAGCTCCAGGATCAGCCGCAGCACCCCGTGCGTGGACGGGTGCTGCGGACCCATGTTGACCACGATCCGCTCGTCGTTGATCGGGTCGGTGCCCGCGACGATCGTGTCCCAGTCCCCACCGGTGACGGTGAAGACCCGGCCCTCGTCGGTTTCGCGCTCGCTGGCGTAGTTCGACGTCGTCACTGGTACGACCTCCGCTCGTTCGGCGGCTGGATCTCCGCACCCTTGTACTCGACGGGGACGCCGCCGAGCGGGTAGTCCTTGCGCTGCGGGTGGCCCTCCCAGTCGTCCGGCATGAGGATCCGGGTCAGGTTGGGGTGGCCGTCGAAGACGATGCCGAACATGTCGTACGCCTCGCGCTCCTGCCAGTCCGCCGTCGGGTAGATGGCGGTCACGCTGGGCAGGTGCGGGGCTTCGACGGAGACCGCGGCCTCCAGCCGGACCCGCCGCCGGTACGTCATCGAGGTGAGCAGGTAGACCACGTGCAGCCGGCGCTCGTCGGCGCCCAGGTAGTCCGCACCGGACACCGAGGAGCACAGCTCGAACCGCAGCGCCAGGTCGTCCCGCATCACCTGGCAGACCTCGGCGATCCGCTCCGGGCGTACGTGCAGGGTCAGCTCACCCCGGTCGACAACTACCTTCTCGATCGCGTCGTTGAAGGCCGGGTACGCCTCCTCCAGCGCGTCGCGGACCTCGTCGAAGTAGCCCCCGTACGGCCGGGACGCCTCCTCGATGGGCTGGCGCTGGCGGACCAGGCCGCCGTAGCCGGACACGTCGCCGGTGCCCTGGTTGCCGAACATCCCGCGACCGGCCGGGCTGGCCGGCGGGAACTCGGCGGGGGCACCAGTGGTGGCGCCGGCCGGCACCACCGGCAGCGGCACTCCGCCGTCGTTTGGCTTGTCCGTGGGTGACGTCATTTCGGGCCTGCCTGCGGGTGGAGGTGGTTCTGAGCGTTCATCCAGTTCTCGATGCGCAGCTGCTCCTCGCGGCCCTCGCGGACCGCCCGGGTCCACTCGGCGCGCCGGGCCTTGTCGCTGCGGTACGACGAGGGCATCGAGCCGTAGGGCACGATCGGAACGTCACCGCGCTCCTGGCGGGCCGCCAGCATCTTGCGGCCGTTCGGGCCCAGCGGCTCATACATGATCTTCTCGCGGAGCTTGAGGATCGCGTCGATGAGCATCTCTGGCCGGGGCGGGCAGCCGGGCAGGTACATGTCGACCGGCACCACGTGGTCGACGCCCTGCACGATCGCGTAGTTGTTGAACATGCCGCCGCTGCTGGCACAGACGCCCATCGAGAGCACCCAGCGCGGCTCGGCCATCTGGTCGTAGATCTGGCGCAGCACCGGGGCCATCTTCTGACTCACCCGGCCGGCCACGATCATCAGGTCGGCCTGCCGGGGCGACGCCCGGAAGACCTCCATGCCCCAGCGGCCCATGTCGTAGTGCGGACCACCGGCGGCCATCATCTCGATGGCGCAGCAGGCCAGGCCGAAGGTGGCGCCCCACACGGACGACTTCCGAGACCAGTTGACCAGCTTCTCCACCGAGGTGAGCAGGACGCCGGCGGGAAGCTTCTCCTCGATGCCCATCTGACGTTCCTTCCTCAGTCCCAGTCCAGGCCGCCGCGCCGCCACACGTAGGCGTACGCAACGAAGACCGCGACGATGAACAGGACCATCTCCACGAAGCCGAAGATCGGCAGAGCGTCGAACGAGACCGCCCAGGGGTAGAGGAAGATGATCTCGATGTCGAAGACGATGAAGAGCATCGCCGTCAGGTAGAACTTGATCGGGAACCGCCCGCCGCCGACCGGCTGCGGGCTGGGCTCGATGCCGCACTCGTAAGCCTCGAGTTTGGCCTTGTTGTAGCGACGGGGACCGGCGAAGCGGGCGGCGCCAACGGAAAACAGCGAGAACGCCGCGGCGAGGGCGAACAGCCCGATGATCGGTGCGTAAGGCGAGAGCGACATCGTTTTCTCCTGCTCGTCCTTCCCTGCCCTCGGTGCTTGACGAAAATCACACTATTCACGTCCCTCGCAGTGGCAGTCGGCGGGGGTCGATCTTTGTCAGCGTCGGGGCCGTGACCAGCGCCGATGCCGTCCTACTTATACGGCTGGGGCGGCCTTCGTCATCGCGTTGATGACCCGATCCATCGCGTCCCCGCCGCGCGGGTCGGTCAGGTTGGCCAACAGCTTGAGCACGAAACGCATCAGCGTCGGGTGCGGCATGCCGTGTTTGGTGGCGATCCGCATGATCTCGGGGCGGCCGATCAGTTTCACGAAGATGCCGCCCAACCGGTAGTAACCACCGAGCCGGGCCTTCAGTTCGTTCGGGTACGCCAGCAGAGCGCGCTCCCGTTCCGGGCCGGCCGGCCGGGCGAGGGCCTGGACCATGACCTCGGCGGCCAGCTCGCCGGACTCCATCGCGTACGCGATGCCCTCACCGTTGAACGGGTTGACCATGCCGCCCGAGTCGCCGACCAGCAGCACGCCCCGGGTGTAGTGGGGCACCCGGTTGAAGCCCATCGGCAGCGCGGCACCGAGGATCGGGCCGTCGGCGTTGGTCTCGTCGGTCATCCCCCACTCTTCCGGGGTGTTGGCGAGCCAGTCGGTGAGCAGCCGGCGGTAGTTGGTCTTGCCGAACGCCGAGGACGAGTTGAGCACGCCGAGCCCGACGTTCACCCGTCCGTCACCGAGGCCGAAGATCCAGCCGTACCCGGGCAGCAGGTTGTCGCCGCTGTCCTTGCTGCGTAGCTCCAGCCAGGACTCCAGGTAGTTGTCCTCGTGCTTGGCCGGCGAGTTGTAGTAGCGGCGGACGGCCACACCGATCGGCCGGTCCTCCCGCTTGGCCAGCCCGAGCGCGAGCGGGAACCGGCCGGAGACGCCGTCCGCCGCGACGACCAGCGGGGCGTGGAAGGTGGTGGGCTCCTTGCCCGGCCCGACCTCCGCCTCGACTCCGGTGACGCGGCCGTCGCCGTCGAGCACCGGGCCCAGCACGTTGACGCTGGTCCGCAGCTTCGCGCCGGCGGCCACCGCCCGCTGGGCGAGCAGGTCGTCGAAGTCCAGACGCGTACGCACCAGACCGTAGTTGGGGAAGCTCGCCAGCTCCGGCCAGTCCAGTTCGAGGCGCACCCCGCCGCCGATGACCCGCAGGCCGCGGTTGTGCAGCCAGCCCGCCTCGGGCGAGGTGTCCACACCCATCCGGATGAGCTGGCGCACCGCGCGTGGGGTCAACCCGTCGCCGCAGACCTTCTCCCGGGGGAACTCGGTCTTCTCCAACAACAGCACCCGTACGCCGTGCCGGGCCAGGTGGTACGCAGTCGCTGATCCACCGGGACCGGCGCCCACGACAATGACGTCGGCGTCATGTTCAACCGCGGTCATTCGCGCCTCCTCCCGCACGCTCGTGAAATCCTTCACAAGCCAGACGGGACGAGTGTATGACCGGCGTCATACCAGCGCAGGATCAGGGGTACCTAACTCGCCGATGTGACAGCTCACCACCGTCCACAGCAGTCAGGTGTCAGGCCGGGCTGGCGGCGTCCAGGCCCGCGTCGACCCGAATTGTCTCCGGTAGATGCTCGCGGAGCGCCCCGCCCGCCGCCCGGTCCAGTGCCGCCAACACCTCGGCGACCACCTGCCGGACCTCCACCGGGTCGGCCCCGGCCAACTCGCGCAACTGGGCGATGAGTTCGGCCGCGTCGTCGTCGGTGGCGGCCACCGGGTCCGCCGGGTCTGCTCCGGTCATGCGATCGAGCGTACCGGGCAAAGTGGACTAAAGTCCGATATTAACGAAACCTGAATAATGTCCGTACCGGCTGATGTGGCCGTCCGCTACTCGCGGATTCCCCGGTGCAGGGCCACCACACCACCGGTCAGGTTGCGCCACGCCACGCGCCCCCACCCGGCCGCGGCCACCCGGCCGGCCAGCGCGGACTGCGCCGGCCAGGCCCGGACCGACTCGGCGAGATAGACGTACGCCTCGGGGTTGCTCGACACCGTGCGGGCCACCGCCGGCAGCGACCGCATCAGGTACGACAGGTAGACAGTCCGGAAGACCGGGTTGACCGGGGTGCTGAACTCGCAGACCACCAGCCGGCCGCCCGGCCGGGTCACCCGGGCCAGCTCACGCAGCGCCGCGTCGGTGTCGTTGACGTTGCGCAGCGCGAAGGAGATGGTCACCGCGTCGAAGCTGGCGTCAGCGAACGGCAACCGCAGCGCGTCTCCGGCCAGCAGCGGCACCTCGGGCCGGGCCCGCTTGCCGGTGTGCAGCATGCCCAGCGACAGGTCGACCCCGACCGCGTACGCCCCGGACTGGGCCAGCTCGCGCGTCGAGACGCCGGTGCCCGCCCCCACGTCCAGCACCCGCTCGCCCGGCCGCAGCCCGAGCGCCGCCCGGGTGGCCCGCCGCCAGGAGCGGTCCTGGCCCAGCGAGATCACCGTGTTGGTCAGGTCGTAACGCTCTGCCACACCGTCGAACATCGCGGCGACCTCGTGCGGCTGCTTGTCCAGACTGGCGCGCTGGCCCTGCGGGGTACGGCTCACCCCTCCACTCTGCCAGCCGCCCGCCAACCGACGTTCGCTGGGTGGGGGGCGGCACGCACCTCCGTACGCGAAAGGGCGGGGTGGTCGCCCACCCCACCCTCGCATCGTGCCCGCGTCCATGACACCTCGGTCAGGACGCCCGTCGCCATCGCACCCGTCGCGGTCGCGCCGCTCGTGCGCGCCGCTGGTCAGGACACCGGTGTCAGTCGGTCGACTTCTCGTCGGTCGGCGAGACCAGGACCACCTTGCGGCGACGGGTGAGCACCAGCAGCGCCCCGCCCACCAGCAGGATGATCACACCAATGCCGCCGATCAGGCCGACCTGCACACCGGTCACCGGCAGGCCGCCACCTCCCGAGCCGCCACCGGTGGCGCCACCACCGGCACCCGGCGAGACCGTCGCGCCCGGCGTCGTCGTACCGCTCGGGATCGGCGTCGGAGTGGCAGTCGCGGTCGCGGTCGGGGTGAATGTCGCGGTCGGCGTGACAGTCGGCGTCGGCGTCGCCGTCGCGGTCGGCGTCGCGGTCGGGGTGACCGTCGGCGTCGGGGTCGGCGTGGCCGTCGGCGTCGGGGTCGGCGACTCAGTCGGGGTGACCGTCGGCGTCGGGGTCGGCGTCTTCGTCGGGGTCGGCGTCTCCGTCGGAGTGGCCGTCGGCGTCGGGCTCGGCGTCTCAGTCGGGGTGACCGTCGGCGTCGGGGTGACCGTCGGCGTCGGGGTCGGCGTCTCCGTCGGCGTTGGCGTCTCCGTCGGGGTCGGCGTTGGGCTCGGCGAATCGGTTGGGGTGACCGTCGGCGTCGGGGTCGGTGATTCGGTCGGAGTGACCGTCGGGGTCGGCGTGGGCGATTCCGTCGGCGTGGGCGTCGGCGTGGGCGTGGGCGTCGGCGTGGGCGTCGGCGTCGGGTCGACGGCCAGGTCGACGAAGACGTCGTAGATCGCCTGGTTGTCACCCTCGTCGATCTCGGTGAAGGCCTTCCGCTGAGCGGCGCTGGCCCGCCGTGGCTGCTCCTCGGGCTTGCCGGCTGCCGCGTCCAGACCGTGTGCCACCAGCTCGCCGACCCGCAGCACCGGCTCGGTGACGTCCTTGCCGACTGTCACCTTGATGTCCGCCGTGTAGTAGTCACCGGGCCGGATGACAGCGCCGTCGTCCTGACAGAGCGCCTGAGCGACGCCGAAGGTCTGCGTGGTGCACGTGTCCGGCAGGGTGTCGAAGGTGACGCCCGCCGGGAGGGTGAGCACGTAGGCGAGGCCGGTGGCCTTGCGGCTGCCGTCGTTGTAGACCGCCCAGTCGACCGGCACCGTCTCGCCCGGCCGCACCGGCCGCAGGTCGGGGTCGTCTCCGTTGACGCCGTTCACCACGACGTTCGCGTTGACGTCCTGCACCCAACTGGTCAGGTCGTAATCGGGCTCGGTGACGGTGATGTCGTGCTCGACCTTGTTGTCTTCCTCGTTGGGGTCCTCGGTGGCCGAGCGGATGGTGACCACCAGAGTGCCGGCGGCGCCCTCGCCACCGGTGGAGAAGATCGGGATACCGAAGTCCTCGCTGGTGCCGGCGGCCAGGTCGCCGAGTCGGCAGGTGAACTTCTTGCCGTTCACCCGGCAGCCGTCGGGCACCACGACCCGGACCTTGTTCGTCTTCAGCCTGCTGGTGTCCACTGTGTAACTGACACCCTTGGCGTCTTCCTTGCTCCGGGTGTTGTCGACAGTGAACTTGAACGGCTTGCTCTTGGCCTCCGTCACACCCTTGGCCAGGTTGTAGCTGAGCGGCACCAGGGCCAGGTCGGCCTCCTCGGCCGCCAGCACTGGGGCGGCCACGGCGGCGATGCCGCCGGCCGCGAGCAGCGCCACGACACTGGCGCGCACCAGCGTCGAGCGGTGGAACGCCGTCATCAGTCCCCCGGGGGAAGGGAAGAAGAATGGTTGCGGAACGAGCGGACGCTAGCGGAGGCCGATCTTCCACGCCAGCAGGCGGAGCCGTTTTCATCCGTCCAGCCCGAGCTGCGCAGACAGTACGGGCGGGATGGTCACCCATCCCGCCCGTACTGCCGTGCGTTATATGAACGACCCGCAGCGGGCCGATGGAGGACAGCCCCGTCGGTCGACGGTGGTGACGAATATGAGCCGGGACGCTAGCCGCCGACGATCATCTCCACCAGCCCCGCACCGGACAGGCTGACGCTGCGGCGGCGGGGACCACCCGTACCGCCGGGGTGATCCGGCGGGAGCATGAGCGTCGATCAGCCGAACGGCCGGGTGTCGACAGTCAGCTGACGTCCACCAGCGGCAGGGACTTCCCCGCGCCGCCGCCGGGAAGCGCGATCGAGGAGAAGTGCGAGACCACCCGCTCGTCGGTCGGGTCGTCGGCCGGCGTGTCGTGCACGGCGAGCCGGTTGTAGAGGGTGTCGCGCTGCGCGGGGATCCGGTCCGCCGAGCGGATCATGCCGATCAGCTCGTGCAGGTTGGAGCGGTGCCGGGCACCGGCGGAGGAGATGACGTTCTCCTCCAGCATGATCGAGCCGAGGTCGTCCACGCCCATGTGCAACGAGAGCTGCCCGACGTCCTTGCCGGTGGTCAACCAGGACGCCTGGAGGTGCGGCACCGTCTCGAAGAAGAGGCGGGCCACAGCGACCAGACGCAGGTATTCCAGCGTGGTCGCCTGGGTGCGGCCCTTCAGGTGGTTGTTCTCCGGCTGGTACGTCCACGGGATGAACGACCGGAAACCGCGGGTGCGGTCCTGCACGTCGCGGATCATGCGCAGGTGCTCGATCCGCTCGGCGTGCGTCTCGCCGGTGCCCATCATCATGGTGGCGGTCGACTCGATGCCCTGCCGGTGGGCCAGCTCCATGACCTCCAGCCAGCGCTCGCCCGACTCCTTCAGGGGCGCGATGGCCTTGCGGGGCCGCTCGGGCAGCATCTCCGCGCCGGCGCCGGCGATCGAGTCCAGACCGGCGGTCTTGATCCGGGCGATGGCCTCGTCCAGGCTCACCCCGGAGACCTTGGCCATGTGCAGGATCTCGCTGGGGCCGATCGAGTGGATGACCAGCTGCGGGTACGCCTGCTTGACCGAGGAGAACAGCTCCTCGTAGTACTCCACGCCGTAGTCCGGGTGGTGCCCGCCCTGGAGCATCACCTGGGTGGCGCCCAGCTCGACCGCCTCGCCGCACCGGCGCAGGATCTCCTCGGTCGGGTGGGTCCACCCTTCCTTGTGCTTGGGCGCCCGGTAGAACGCGCAGAACTTGCACGCCGTCACGCAGACGTTCGTGTAGTTGATGTTGCGGTCGATCAGGTAGGTGACGACGTTGTCCGGGTAGCGTCGCCGACGCACCGCGTCCGCCGCCTCGCCCAACGCGTGGAAGGGCGCCTCGGTGTAGAGCAGCAGCGCCTCCTCGGGCGTGATCCGCCCGCCGTCCGCGCCGCGCTGCAGGATGTCGTCGATCTCCCGGCTCACCGTCACACCCCGAGCCTACGCCGGTCACGCGCCTCGGCCCTGAGGGGTGCTTAAGGCTGTGATTCGCTCCGCACACGGCTGGATCGCGCTGAAGGCAGCGCCGAACGGGGCCACCCCCCTGCCTCTCCGCGATCTTGCATTTGCTGTCGCGACACACGGGGCATACCGTGCATATCGACGACCGAAACTGCACGATCGGGGCGGACGGGCGGACGGTCAGGCGTCGTAGTCGACAGTGAGCTTGTCGGTGGTCGGGCTGGACTGGCAGGTCAGCACGTAGCCGGCCGCCAGCTCGTCGGGCTCCAACGCGTAGTTGCGGGCCATCGTGACAGCGCCGTCGACGACCTTCGCCTTGCAGGTCGAACAGACGCCACCCTTGCAGGCGTACGGCAGCTCGCCCCGCACCTTCAGCGCGGCGTCCAGCACCCGGTCCTCGCGACCCATCGTGAAGCTCGACGACCGGCCGTCCAGCACGATTGTCACCTCGGCCCCGGCGCCCGCCTGATCGACGGGTCGGCGCACCGGCTCCGGCGGCGTGTCGACGTGGAACAGCTCGGTGTGCACCGCCGACTCGGGCAGCCCGCGTGCGGTCAGCACGTCCCGGACGTCGACCACCATGTCGTACGGGCCGCAGAGGAACCACTCCTCGATCAGGTCGCCCGGCACGATGGTGCCCAACAACCGGCCCAGCCGCTCGGTGTCGATCCGACCGGAGAGCAGCGGCGACTCGCCCTGTTCCCGGGAGAGGACGTGCACCAGGTGCAGCCGGGTGGGGTGGCGGTCCTTCAGGTCGGCCAACTCCTCGGCGAACATCACGGTGTTCGCCGTGCGGTTGCCGTACACCAGGGTGAAGGTGCTGGCCGGCTCGACGGCCAGGGCGGTCGCGACCAACCCGAGCACCGGGGTGATGCCGGAGCCGGCGACGACAGCGCCGTAGTGCCGCACCCGGTCCGGCGCGAAGGCCGTCGTGAAGGTGCCCAGCGGCGGCAGCACCTCGACCGTGTCGCCGCCGCGCAGCGCCCCACAGGCGAACGCCGAGAAGGCGCCGCCGGGAATCTCCCGCACCCCGATCCGCAACCGGCCGTGCCGGACCAGGTCGTCGGGGGTGGAGCAGATCGAGTACGACCGGCGCACGTCCGCGCCATCCTCGGCAACTCGCCGGACCGTGAGGTGCTGACCGGCGCGGAACGCGAACGTCTCCCGCAGTTCCTCGGGTACGGCGAAGGTCACCGCCACGGAGTCGTCGGTGAGCCGGTCGACGGCGGCGACGGACAACGGGTGGAAGACCGGCCGGCGGCGGACCGGGCGGGTGATGGTGACAGTCACAGCGCCTTCAGGTGGTCGAAGGGTTCGGAGCAGGAACGGCACCGCCACAACGCCTTGCACGCGGTCGAGCCGAACCGGCTGACCTGCTCGGTCTCCGGCGAGCCGCACTGCGGGCAGCGGACCGCGAGCGTCAGCGACACGACGCCGTCGGCGGGCACCGGGGCCGGCGGGGCGATCCCGGCGGCGGCGAGCTTGGCCCGCCCACCCTCGGAGATCCAGTCGGTGCTCCACGGTGGGCTGTAGACGGTCTCGACGTCCGCGTCCGGGTGGCCGGCGGCGGTGAGCGCGCTGCGGATGTCGGCCCGGATCACGTCCATCGCAGGGCAGCCGGTGTAGGTCGGGGTGATGGTGACGGTGACCCGGCCACTGGCCGGATCCTCCTCGACCGCCCGCAGGATGCCCAGCTCGTCGATGGTGATGACCCGGATCTCCGGGTCCACGACGCTAGCGGCGGCCTCCCGCGCGCTCGCCCTGCCGGTGCCGTTCGCGACTGCGGGGCTCCGCTGCGCTGCACTCCTCGCGCTCACCATTTCGCTCCGGGGTGGGCGCGGTGCAGCACCTGCATCTCGGCGAGCAGGTAGGCCAGGTGCTCGGTGTGCACACCGGCCCGCCCACCGGCGGGGGCCCAGGCGCTGTCCGGCTGGGTGAGCGTGGCCTCGGCCAGCACCGGGCCGACGACCTGGTCGAACGCCGGGCGCAGGGTGGCCGGGTCGACCGGCGCCGCCGGGTCCGCGGCGAACAGCTCATGGGCGTACGGCCACACCTGGTCGACGGCCGCCTGCATCCGGCGGTGCGACTCCTCGGTGCCGTCACCGAGCCGCTTCACCCACAGCGCGCCGTGATCCAGGTGGTACGCCGACTCCTTGCGCGCCTTCGCGCCGATCGCGGCCAACCGCTCATCCGCGCAGCCGGCCAGCGCCGTGTACAACGGCAGTTGGTACGCCGCCAGGAAGAGCAGCTTCGCCATCGTCACCGCGAAGTCGTCGTTGGGCAGCTCGACCAGTAGCGCGTTGCGGAACTCGCGGTCGTCTCGCAGGTACGCCAGCGCGTCCTCGTCGCGTCCGGCGCTCTCCAGCTCGCCCGCGTACGACAGCAGCAGGCGCGCCGCGCCGAGCTGGTCGAGGGCGATGTTGGCCAGCGCGATGTCCTCTTCCATCTCCGGCGCGCGGGTGGTCCACTCGGCCAGCCGCTGGGCCGCGATCAACGCGTCGTCGGCGAGAGCGAGGGTGAAGTCGAAGGGGCCGTTCACGCCATCACCTCGCTGCGCTCGGCGGCGGCGCGAAGCGCCACGTTGCTGAGCTGGCTGGTTCGCTCGCTCCGCTCGCTTCCCGCCACCACCTCGCTGCGCTCGGCGGCGGCGCGAAGCGCCCCGCTGCTGAGCTGGCTGGTTCGCTCGCTCCGCTCGCTCACAGGTGGGCCACCCCGTCCGGCACCTCGTAGAAGGTGGGGTGGCGGTAGACCTTGTCGGCGGCCGGGTCGAAGAAGGAGTCCTTCTCGTCAGGGCTGGACGCGGTGATCGCACCGGCCGGCACCACCCAGATCGACACACCCTCCTGGCGGCGGGTGTAGAGGTCGCGGGCGTTGCGCAGGGCAAGCTCGGCGTCGGGGGCGTGCAGGCTGCCGACGTGGGTGTGCGACAGCCCGCGCCGGGCCCGCACGAAGACCTCCCACAAAGGCGAATGACTCGTCATGCCAGGTTGCTCGGCTTGCTCGCTACGCTCGCTCACGCGGCCACCGTCTCCTTCTGTCCCGCCCGCTTCGCGGCGTACGCCGCGGCGGCCTCGCGTACCCAGCTGCCGTCGGCGTGCGCGGCCCGGCGGTGGGCCATCCGCTCCCGGTTACACGGCCCATTGCCGGAGATCACCTGCATCAGCTCGTCATAGTCCGGCTGGGTGTAGTCGTACGCCTGCCGCTCGTCGTTCCAGCGCAGGTCCTCGTCGGGGATGCGCAGCCCCAGGATCTCGGCCTGCTGGACGCACATGTCGACGAAGCGTTGACGCAGGTCATCGTTCGAGAAGCGCTTGATCTTCCAGGCCATCGACTGGGCGGAGTGCGTGGAGTCGCCGTCCGGCGGGCCGAACATGGCCAGCGACGGGTACCACCAGCGGTCCACAGCGTCCTGGGCCATCGCCTGCTGCGCGGGGGTGCCGTGCGCCAGGGTGTGCAGGATCTCGTAGCCCTGCCGCTGGTGGAACGACTCCTCCTTGCAGACCCGGATCATCGCGCGGGCGTACGGGCCGTAGGAGCAGCGGCAGAGCGGCACCTGGTTGACGATCGCCGCGCCGTCCACCAGCCAGCCGATGGCGCCCATGTCGGCCCAGCTCAGGGTGGGGTAGTTGAAGATGGAGCTGTACTTCTGGCGGCCGTCGAGCAGCAGTTGGACCAGCTCGTCGCGGCTGATGCCGAGGGTCTCGGCGGCGGCGTAGAGGTAGAGGCCGTGACCCGCCTCGTCCTGCACCTTGGCCAACAGGATCGCCTTGCGCTTGAGCGACGGCGCCCGACTGATCCAGTTGCCCTCCGGCTGCATGCCGATGATCTCGGAGTGGGCGTGCTGGGCGATCTGCCGGATCAGCGTCCGCCGGTACGCGTCGGGCATCCAGTCGCGGGGCTCGATCTTCTGCTCGGCGTCGACCACCTCGGTGAAGTACGCCGCCAGGTCCTCGTCCGGCGCGGGGCCGCCACGCCGCCCACGCGCCGCCGCTGCCCGCAGTTCGGCCTCGGCGGCCTCGACCTCGCCCAGCAGACCGCCGGGCGCCTCGTCGGGAGCGCCGTTCGGGGCGGAGAAGTCGTTGCCATACATGAGGCTAAGTGTTACAGCTTGCGCCGCGTTGCACCAGGGGGTGTAACAGGAATCCGAGCATCCCATCTGTGAGCGGATGAGTGCTTTGCGCTACCTGAGGGGCGTTATATCGCCGTGACTTAGGCCACGAAACAAAGGTGAATCACTGCAAAAACCTCATACCGGCCCCATATCCCGCCTTTATCGCAGGTTGCCTAGTGTCGAACCCTGGCGGTCTGCCGGTCCGGACGTAGACTTCTGCCGGACAACCGATCGGCTGCCGACATCGACATCTCCACAGAGGCCACCTCCCCCGGCCTCGGCGATCGCACCCGATTCGTCCCGACGACAAGCCGGTCCCCCCGGCCCTGACACCTGGAGTTCACCCACTCATGCGATCTCGCGTGACCCTGGTGCTCGCCATCACGGCGGTCGTGCTCGGTGGCGTCCTACTGGTCCCCACCGCGTACGCCCGACTCGCCAGCGACGACAGCGGCGGAGGCGGCGGAGGCGGTACGTCGAGCGTCGCCGCTCCCGCGCCCACTCCACCGCCGCCGCCCACCCTGGCGGCCGGTCCTGTGTCGGTGAGCTTCCAGGGTGAGTTCTTCTCGTGGGCTCTGCTGGACCGGAAGACGGGCAAGATCTCCGGGTCGCCGAACATGACAGCGACCAGCTCCACCGAATCGATGATCAAGGCGTGGATCGTCTCCGACTACCTGCGGCAGCTCGGCGCCAAGGAGCCGTCAGCAGCGATGAAGGAGATGGCGCGACTCGCCATCGTCGACAGCAACGACGGGGCGGCCAACAAGGTCTACGCCGCCGCGGGTGGCTCCTACAAAGCCTCGACCAGCAGCATCCCCGACCCGGTGATCCAGCGGGCGATCAAGATCTGCGGGCTGACCGACACCAGGCGCGGCAACGTCAAGCCGTACACCGGCTTCTGGAGCTTCACCCGGATGTCCCCCCGCGACGCGGCCCGGGTCGGCGACTGCATCGCCGATGGTAAGGCCGCCGGTCAGAAGTGGACCAAGTGGGTGCTGGACCAGATGAGCAAGGTCAAGGGCACCACCGCGGCCAAGGACCAGCGGCCCTCGTCCGGCGGCGGCCGCTGGGGGATCATCGACGGCCTACCGAAGTCGATCACCGCTCAGGGCCCGGTCAGCATCAAGAACGGCTGGACCCCCATCTACGGCGACGGCGACTGGCACGTCAACTGCCTCGCCGTCACCAGCAAGTGGAGCCTCGCGGTGATGCTGCGCTACCCGATCAGGACCGGTCTGGACTACGGCGCGAAGGTCTGCGCCAGTGTGGCCACCCAACTGGTCACCCCGCAGCCGGGCGCCGCGCTCAAGGTGCCGCAGCAGCCGGTCGGAAAGCTCTGATGGCCGGTAACCGTCGGGTCGACCGGCGCAACGGCGGCGAGGCCTCCCCGGTTCGGCTGATCGCCGTCGCTGTCATCCTCATCGGGCTGGTCCTGGTGTCGCTGCGGCTGCTGCCCGGGTCGCCATTCGAGTCGTCCGCGGCGGCCAAGTGGGGTGACGGGGGCTCCAGCGCCAGCGACCGCCCCACCGGCTCCGGCACCGACCGCAGCGCCCGTCAGCCGTCCTCGCCGTCACCGAGCCCCAGCCCGTCGCTGGAGCCGCTGCCCTTCGTGGCCAAGGACCTCAAACTGGACATCGAGGGCTGGTACTCCTGGAGCGTCCTCGACCGCCGAACCGGAAAGATCATCGGTTCGAAGAACATGGGCGAGACCAGCACGACCGCCTCGATGATCAAGGCCTGGATCGTCGCTGACTACCTGCGTCGCGCGGCCGACGCCGGCCAGACCCCGAGCGACGCGAAGCTCGCCGACGCGACGCGGATCATCCGGGACAGCGACAACACCCGGGCCGAACAGTTCTACAACCAGGTCGACCGGGACGCCTCAATCAGGCGGCTGATCTCCATGTGCAAGCTGACCGACAGCAGCGTCGCCCCCGACGGCGGCTGGAGCCGGACTGCGCTCTCCCCCCGGGACACCGCCCGGATGGGCAACTGCATCGTCACCGGCACCGCCGCCGGGCCGAAGTGGACCAAGTGGCTGCTCAACGAGATGAAGCAGGTTCGCGGTGCCGGCGACTTCGGTATCCGCAAGGCCTTCCCGGCCAGCGAGCAGAAGACGATCGCCATCAAGAACGGGTGGATCGACCGGACCAAGGAGCAGGAGATGCACATCAACTGCCTGGCCATCGGTGACACCTGGACGATGGGCGTGATGGTCAAGTACCCGATCAACATGGGCTACGACTACGGCATGAAGAACTGCGAGAAGATCACCGAGGCGCTGCTCCGCCCCGGCACCTGAGCCGCTCAGCCGGCGAAGAACTCCGGGCCGCCGTCCGGCAGCGCCGGGGCCTCGCCGATGGCGGCGGCCCGCCGGGCCCACTCGCGCAGCCCGGCGACCTGCCGGTCGCCAAGGGAGAAGTCGAGGGTCCGGAAGTACGTGGCCAGCGTCTCCGCGTCGAAGGTCTCCCAGCGGGCCGCCGCCTCGGCGACCTGGTCCAGCTCCGCCAGGCAGAGGTCCCGCGAGCGCAGGAAGGCGTCGTGCACCTCCTTGACCAGGCCCGGGTGGGCGGCGGCGAAGTCGCGGCGGACCGCCCAGACGGCGAAGACCATCGGCAGCCCGGTCCACTCCCGCCACGCCTGCCCGAGGTCGGTGACAGTGAGGCCCTTCTGCGGTGCCTCGTAGTACGCCCGCAGCGCCACGTCACCGATCAGCACGGCGGCGTCGGCCTCCAGCAGCATCTGGGTCAGGTCCGGCGGGCAGCGGAAGTACTCGGGCCGCACGTTGTACTGCTCGGCGAGCAGCAACTGCGCCAGCATCACCCCGGTCCGCGAGGTCGAGCCGAGCGCCACCCGAGCGCCATCCAGCTCGGCGAGCGGCCGGGTGGAGACCATGTTGACCGAGAGCACCGGCCCGTCGCTGCCCACCGCCAGGTCCGGCAGGAGCAGCAGTTCGTCGGCGTGCTTCAGGTACTCCAACAGCGTGATCGGGCCGATGTCGAGGTCGCCGGCGACCAGCGCCGCGCTCAACCGTTCCGGCGAGTCCTTCTGCAGGTCGACGTCGAGCAGGGCCCCGGAGCGCATCAGACCCCAGTAGATCGGCAGGCAGTTCAGGAACTGGATGTGCCCGACCCGCGGGCGTGCGATGCGCTCAGCCATGGCCCGACCGTATCCCCGGCGCTTGGCTCCGACTCGGCGGGTCGGCCCGGAGTGGCCAAGCCCGCATGTGACGACAGTCGTACCGCGCGGGTCACGACCGGCACGAAGACCAGCACCACCAGCAGCCCGACCACACCGGCACCGGCGATCAGCGGCCGAGGCGGAACGACAGCGAGCAACGCCCCGCCGATCAGGAAGCCCGCCATCGAGCCACCCTGCACCGCCGCGCCGTAACTGGCGTACGCCCGGGCGCGCATCGCCTCCGGCACCCGCCGAGCGGTGAGCAGGTTGGCGAAGACGTTCTCGCCACCGTTGGCCGCACCACCAACCAGCCAGAGTGGCACCAACACACCTGCCGCCGGCACCGTCGCCGCCAGCAGCACCATCAGGCTGCACACGGCCAGAGTGGCCAGCACCCCACGTACCAACGCGCCGTCGTCGTCGAGCCGCCTGGCAAGTCGTACGGCGAGCCAGGTCCCCGGCAGCATGCCGGCCATCCACGCGGCACTGACCAGGCCGTACGTGGTCGCCGAGCCCCCCAACGTCTCGCGAATGAAGAAGACCTCGATCACGTTGATGCCGCCGATCGCCGCGATCACCACGGCGGTGCTCACCACCATGACGAGCATCAGCGGATCCCGGCGTAGCCGCCAGCCGATCTCCGTACCCCCAGGGGTTGGCACGCCGCCCGAGACGGCCGGGCTGCTCGCGGCGGGCGCCTGACTGGCGGCGGCCTGGCTGGCGGCGGGCCGCCGGCCGCCGCGTCGGGTCCGCAGCAGCAGGCCCGCGACCACGAGCGCCAGGTAGGTCGCGGCGTCGAGGAGCAGCGGTACGCGGGTGCCGAACTGCCCGACCAACAGGCCGGCCAGCACCGGGCCGCCGAGCGCACCGAGCGAGACGGCGGTCTGACTGATCGCGCTGGCCCGCGGCAGATCGGCCGGGCGGACCATCTTCGGCAGCAGCGCGGCGAGGCAGGGTTGAGTCACCGCGAGCCCGCAGGCCAGCAGGGTGACGAGCCCGATCACCAGGACCGGTTGCTCGACGACGGCGAGCAACGCGCAGATTGCGGCCTGCCCGAACCCGACGGTCACCAGCAGGGTACGACTGTCCGTCCGGTCGGCGAGTCGGCCCGCGAGTGGGGCGAGCACCACCAGGGGCAGGGTGGCGGCCAGCAGCAGCCCCGACACGGCCAGCCCGCCGGCACCGGCACCCTGAAGCGCCAGCGCCAGCGCTGTCGCGGCGAGGAAGTCGCCGCAGATCGTGGTGCCCCGAGCAGCGGCGGCGAGCCAGACGTCCGACCAGCGCGATTCATCAGTCGTGAAGGACATACTTCGAAAATAATACTTCACAACTGATTCATGCAAGTCTGGCTATGCCAACGGCACCGTCCGGTACTGCACAGCGACAGTGCGCGCCCCCGGCGGTGGATCACCTTGCCGCCGCCGCGGGTGATACGGCCGGAGCAGCGCCAGCACCGCCTCGTTCAACTCGGCCAACTCCTCGGCGGTGAGCAGCAACAGGGTGTCGGTGAACAGGGCCTTGTCGTACCACTCGGCCGGCTCGTCCCCGGCGCGCCGCAACCAGTCCCGGGTCCGCTCCATGGCCCGGACCGCATGGGCTTCCACCAGCGCCTGCTCGGCCGCACGCGCCTCAGGCCCGGCATCATGACCCGCCTCGACCAGCACGCTCACACTTGGCACGCGCCACAGCCGCTCACGCGCGTCCCCCCGGCTCGGCGCCTGCTCGACCAGGCCGAACTTCGCCAGCGCGCGCAGGTGGTAACTGGTTGCGCTCGGCGACAGCCCGACGATCTCGGCACACTCGGTGGCGGTCCCACCGCTCGTGCGACTGTTCAGGTACTCCATGATCGCGATCCGGGCCGGATGGGCCATCGCCCGCATCACATGGGGGTCGCTGATCGTCATCCGGCGTGAATCGGAGCGGGCCTCGGTCATAGGCCCATGATCCCGGCACGCCCCCCAACCTGCCATCACCCCCGGCGTCCCGCTCGGACCACCGCGCGTCGACCTGGCCCCACCCAGCGGCGCGGCGTGGCGCGGTTTCCCGGAAAGCGGGGCGTCCCGCCGGCCCAGACACCGCGACTTCTTGAAAGCCGAGTCGATCAACAACTCCCACGGCTGTCGCCGGGCGGGGCGTGATCGCCCATGGACACCCGACCGGGCAACACGCCGTCTCGGATGGGTGGTCGCGTCGGTAATTCGCTGGATGCGGCGGGTTGGGGAGCGTAGGGTTGCAGGCCGCTTGACGGCCAAGGTGAGCTGCACCGGAACGGACGTCTTCGCGCCGGGCGGGCGGCCATCCGCCCCCGGACACGCGAGCGCGCAGCAGATGTGAACGATGGGACGTCAGCATGCCCGCACTTGACCTCGACACCGACCTCGACGCGGACCTGGCCGCCGAACGCGCACACCTCACCACCTCGCGGGCAGCGCTCGGTCGGATGCGGGAGCGAGCCGAGTCTCTCTTCGCCACCGGTGACCAGGTGGCCGGCGACGCGTACGCGGCCGAGACGCTCGGCCGCACCCTGGCCCGCCGGGTCGCCGAACTGGCCGACGACCCGACCACTCCGCTCTTCTTCGGCCGCCTCGACTTCGCCGGCGCCCCGAACACCAGCGCCACCGACGGCGGCACCGCGGACAACGGCACCACCGACAGCGGCACCACGAGCGACAGGCACACAGCCAGCAGGCCCACGAACGACCCGGCAGCAGCCGACGGCAGCGGTGATCATTACGGGCGGCGGTATCACGTGGGGCGGCGGCATGTCACCGATGAGCGTGGCGAGCCGTTGGTGCTGGACTGGCGGGCACCGGTCTCCCGCTCGTTCTACCGGGCCAGTGTGCGGGATCCGCAGGGAGTGGCGGTTCGGCGGCGGTTCGGGTTCAGCAATGGTGTGCTGACCAGCTTCGAGGATGAGCGGCTGGATCGGGGCGAAGAGCTCGGTACGACCAGTCGGATCCTCACCGCCGAGATCGAGCGTCCGCGCGTCGGGCCGATGCGGGACATCGTCGCCACGATTCAGCCGGAGCAGGACGAGCTGGTCCGTGCTGACCTCGCCGACTCGATCTGTGTGCAGGGCGCGCCGGGTACGGGGAAGACGGCGGTGGGTCTGCATCGGGCCGCGTACCTGCTCTACCTGCATCGGGAGCGGTTGCGGCGGGCGGGTGTGCTGATCGTTGGGCCGAACCGGGCGTTCCTGTCGTACATCGCGGCGGTGCTGCCGGCGCTCGGTGAGGTCGAGGTCGAGCAGGCCACGGTGGAAGAGTTGATCTCCCGGGTGGCGGTCCGGGCGGTCGAGGCGCCGGCGGTGGCCGCGCTCAAACACGACGTACGGATGGCGAGCGTGTTGCGGTGCGCGGTGCAGGCGCAGATCGGCACCCCGACCGAGTCGATCACCGTGTCGGACGGTTCGTTCCGCTGGCGCATCGGGGTGGAGCCGTTGCACCGGATCGTCGAGGAGACCCGCCGGGAGGGGCTGCCGTACGGCACGGGTCGGGAACGTGTCCAGGCGCGGGTGGTGAGTCTGCTGCAACGGCAGGCCGAGGCGCGGCGTGCGGAGTCGCCCAGCGATGCCTGGCTGCGTCGGATGAGCCGCTGCCGGCCGGTGCTCGACCTCCTGGACGCGGTCTGGCCGGCGCTCACCCCGGAAGGACTCGTGCACGGCCTCTTCTCCGATCCGGACCGGCTCGCCGCCGCGGCGGACGGGCTGCTCAGCGACGCCGAGCAGGCGCAGCTCGTCTGGGCCAAGCCGGCCCGTACGCCGAAGGCCACCCGCTGGACCGCCGCCGACGCGGTGCTGATCGACGAGGCGACCGGGCTGCTGGAACGGCTCTCCGGGTTCGGGCACGTGGTGGTGGACGAGGCGCAGGATCTCTCCCCGATGCAGTGTCGGGCCATCGCCCGGCGCAGCGAGCACGGCTCGGTCACGCTCCTCGGTGACCTCGCCCAGGGCACAGCGCCGTGGGCGGCGACGGACTGGAAGGAGTCCCTCGCCCACCTGGGCAAGCCAGACGCGGTGGTGGTCCCGTTGACTGTCGGTTTCCGGGTGCCCGCCGCAGTCGTCGCATTCGCGAACCTGCTGCTCCCGGCGCTCGCTGTGGACGTACCGCCGGCCGAGTCGCTGCGCCACGACGGCGGCCTGGACGTGCGTACGGTGACCGACCTGACCTCGGCGACGGTGGCCGAGGTGCGCGCGGCGCTCGCCCACGACGGCTCGGTCGGTGTGATCGCCGCGGACGACGCGGTCGACGGCCTGCGCACGGCGCTGGCCGAGGCCGGTGTCCAGACCGCGACCGCCGACGACGTGGCGGCCGCGGAGCGGGTCACGGTGGTGCCGGCGACGCTGGTCAAGGGCCTTGAGTACGACCATGTGGTGGTGGTCGAGCCGGCCGCGATCGTCGCGGCCGAGCCGCGCGGGCTGCACCGGTTGTACGTGGTGCTCACCCGGGCGGTGTCCCGGCTGGCGGTGCTGCACGTTGCGCCGCTGCCCGCCCCGCTCGTCGGCGGGTCAGCCGGCTGACAGGGCCGCCGCGACCTCCCGCAGCGGGCGGCTGGAGTCGGCGAGCGGCACGTGGAACGACAGCCACGACCCGTCGGCGAAGTCGAGCCGGAGCCGCTTCCAGTTCAACCGGTACCTGCCGACCCGGGCGGCGACTGTCGTTCGCGGCACGGACCCGAGCAGTTCGATGTCGGCCTGCGCCAGTTCGTCCGCCGCCGAACTGGAGAGCAGCCCGACGGGTGCTGTCGCGCCGAGCAGCAGCCGCTGGTCGGTGACCCCGAGCACGAGGTTCCGGAGGCCGGGGCCCTTCGCCGCCGCGCTCAGGGCATGGTGCAGCACGGATGCCGGGGAATCCGGTTCGCCTCGACCTCCGACACCGAAGAAGAGCCAGTCGACGGCGTTGTCCGCCCGACCGAAGGTGATGTTCGGTGACAGCACGTTGAGCAGGACACCCAGGAAGCCCGGCCCACCAGTGGCGGGTGGGGCCGACGGCTGCGGGGGCGGTGCCGGCGTCAGCCCTCCGCCCGCTCGGACCTGGGCCACCGCGCGTACCTGCTCCCCGGCCGCCAGCAGCCGGGTGATCCCCTCGACGTACCGTGCCCGGCTCTCGTCGACCGTCATCAGCGCCCCTCGTGGTCGGCGGGCAAGGAGCCTCCTCTGTGGCCGATTTGGCGGATCGGCCGCCACGACTGACCACCATAGGCACCGCTCGCCGCGATCGGGGGCCTGCCGCAGCCGGTGATGACGGGGTCACCCACCTCGACTTTGTGCCGTAAAGTAGTTTGCGTGGACCCCGACGATGATTCACCACCCACCGACGCCGCAGCGGCGCTCCGGCTGATCCAGGACCAACGGTCGGCGACGGCACGCCGGCTCGATCCCGACGCCCGCCTGCTCTACTGGCCGTGGGGTGTCGCCTGGCTGGTCGGGTTCGGGCTGTTCTTCCTGCGGTTCCCCCCGGGTGACCGGGCGCTGGTCCACCTGCCGAGCTGGCTGCCGCTGACCGTCCTCTTCGTCCTGCTCGCGGCTGCCGGAGCGACCCAGGCAGTGGTGAGCACGCGGGCCTACGGCCAGGTGATCGGCGACTCCGCCCGGCGTGGGAAGTGGTACGGCTACGCCTGGGCCCTCGGTTCGGTGAGCGTCTACGCGGGGCTCGGCCGGATCTCCGAGCACCTGCCGCACGACCTGGCGGCGCTGCTGTGGTCGGCGACCGCCGTCGGGTTGACCGGCGCGCTGCACATGGCCGGCGGGGCGGTCTGGCTGGATCGGGACCTGTTCCGGCTGGGCGTCTGGGTCAGCGTGATCAACCTGATCGGCGCGATCGCCGGGCCGGGCTGGCACTCGCTCGTCGTGGCGGTGGCCGGCGGCGGCGGGATCCTGGTGGTCGGCACGCTCGCCCGGCGCCGGCAGCGACAGCGACAGCAGCCGTGACCGAACTGGATCCGGTCATCCACGCGCAGGCCCGGCTGCGGGTGGTCGCCAGCCTCTCGGCTCTCAACGTCGGCGACAAGATCGCGTTCCCTCGCCTGCAGGAGCTGCTCGCGATGACCGCCGGCAACCTCTCGGTGCACCTGCGCAAGCTCGAGGACGCCGGCTACGTGGAGATCAGCAAGACCCATCGTGGACGCACCCCGGCGACCCTGGTCGGGCTCAGCCGGCGAGGCCGGCTCGCGTTCGAGGAGTACACCGAAGCCATCCGCGCCCTGCTCGACCCCACCCCGTCGAAGGAGCAGTCATGACCCTCGCCCGCGCCGACCAGGCCAGCCGCCGGTACGGCGACGTCCTCGCCCTCGACCGCGTCGACCTGGAAGTCCGGGCCGGTGAGCTGGTCGGCCTGCTCGGGCCGAACGGCGCCGGCAAGAGCACCCTGATGAACCTGCTGGTGGGCCTGCGCCGCCCCAGCTCCGGGCGGGTCGAGCTGTTCGGCCGCGATCCCCGCGACCCGGCGAGCCGGCGGCAGATCGGGGTCACCCCGCAGGAGACCGGCCTGCCCGGCACTCTGCGCGTCGGCGAGGTCGTCGACTTCGTCTCCGCGCACTACCCCGACCCGGTGCCCCGGGCGGAACTGCTCGACCGCTTCGGTCTCGCCGACCTCGTCCGACGGCAGACAGGTGGGCTCTCCGGCGGGCAGCGCCGCCGGTTGGCGGTGGCGTTGGCGTTCGTCGGCCGGCCCCGGTTGGTGCTGCTCGACGAGCCGACCACGGGCCTGGACGTGGCCGCCCGGCACACGCTGTGGGAGGCGATCCGGGCATTCCACGAGGACGGCGGCACCGTGCTGTTGAGCAGCCACTACCTGGAGGAGGTGGAGGCGCTCGCCCACCGGGTGGTGGTCATCGGGCAGGGCCGGGTGCTCGCCGACGACACAGTGGACGCGGTGCGCGGCATCGTGGGCGTACGCCGGGTCAGCCTGGTCGCCGACAACCTGCCCGACCTGCCCGGTGTGGTTCGCACCGAACGGGTCGACGGTCGGCTGCACCTGCTCACCACCGACGCCGACGAGCTGGTCCGAGCGCTGGTCATGGCCCAGACCCCGTTCACCGACCTGGAGGTGCGGCCGACCTCGCTGGAGGAGGCGTTCCTCGCCATCACCAGCGGAGAAGCGCCCACCGGCGACACAGCCAGCGGGGACACGCCCGCCGGCACCGGCCGACCCACCACCGCCGCTGCCGGCGGCCTACCAACCACCGTCTGAGGAGGCCACCGTGCAGCTCGCCCTGGTCCACGCCCGCTACCAACTCCTGGAGATCATCCGGATTCCGGTGGCCGTCTTCGGCAGCGCCTTCTTCCCCGCCGCCGCCATGATCTTCTTCGTGGTGCCCTTCGCGGGTGACGATCCGGTCGGCGCCACCTACGCCACCGCGTCGATGGTCACCTTCTCGGTGATGAGCGCCAACATCTTCCAGTACGGCGTCGGTGTCGCCGAGGACCGCGACCAGCCCTGGAACCCGTACACCCGGACCCTGCCGGCCGGGCCGGCCCCGCGTTTCGCCGGCCGGGTGCTGGCCGGCCTGGCGCTGACCTACCTCTCGCTGATCCCGGTGGTGGTGATCGGCGCGACGCTGACCGCGGCTGAGGTCACCCCGGCGGCGTTCCTGCTGGCCCTCGGCACCGTGGCCGTCATCTCGGTGCCGTTCACGCTGATGGGGCTCGCCATCGGCTACTCGCTGCCGAGCAAGGCGGCGATCGTGGTGGCACAGGTGCTCTTCCTGCCGCTGGCCTTCGGCGGCGGCCTGCTCTCCGCGCCGGGTGACGCGCCCGGGTTCATCGAGACGATCGCGCCGTACCTGCCCACGCGGGGCGCTGCCGAACTGATGTGGGCGGCGGCGGCCGACTACGACGTGGAGCCGCTGGCAGTGATCATGCTCGGTGTCTGGGTGGTGCTGCTCGCCGCGCTCGCCGGCTGGGCGTACCGGCGGGACGAGGGTCGCCGGTTCAGCTGACGATTCGTCCGTTTCCGCCCCGGGCCGCAGCGGGACGGTGCCAGGATTCCGGCAGGGGGCCGCCGTGGCCGCCCGGGCCGAGAGGGGTCTTGACGTGAGCACCGTCCCGCCGGGTACGCCCTGCTGGGCCGACCTGGCCACCCCGGACCTGACCGACGCGCGGCGCTTCTACCCGGAGCTGTTCGGGTGGACCGGCCAGGTCACCCCGGAGACCGAGGCCGGCGGCTACACGGTCTTCCTGCTCGACGGTAAGCCGGTGGCCGGCGCCGGCCCGCCCGCCATCCCGGACCAGGTCCCGATCTGGTCGACGTACCTCGCCACCGACGACGCCGAACTGGTCGCCGGCCGGGTCGAACGGGCCGGCGGGCAGGTCGTCGTACCACCGTTCGAGGTCTTCGACAGGGGTTGGATGGCGGTCTTCGCCGACCCGGCCGGCGCCACCTTCAGCGTCTGGCAGCCGCTGGCCATGGCCGGTGCCGAGGTGTTCAACGTGCCGGGCGCGATGAGCTGGAACGAGCTGGTCACCCCCGATCCCGAGGGCGCGAAGGTCTTCTACGAGCTGGTGTTCGGCTGGCAGCCCGACGACCAGGCGATCGGCGCGATGACGTACACCGGGTGGCGGCTCGGGACGCAGATCGTCGCCGGGATGATGCCGCCGCTGGCCGACGACTTCCCGGCCGATCTGCCCGCGTACTGGACTGTTTACTTCGCGGTGCCCGACGCGGACGCCGCCGCGGCCCGCGCCGCCGAGCTGGGCGGAACGATCCTGGTCCCGCCCCGCGACATCCCGGCGGGCCGCTTCGCCGCCCTGCGCGACCCCCAGGGCGCCCTCTTCTCCGTCATCGACCTGGGCCCCTGACCCAGCGCCTAAGTGCTTCAGGGGCGGGCGGGGCGGACGGGCACCACCAGGGGGCCGTGGACGCCGGGGACCACCCGGACGCTGGCCCGGTAGTGGGTGGCGAGCAGCTCCTCGGTCAGCACCTCGGGCGGGGTCCCGGCGGCCACCACCTGACCGGCGGCGAGCATCACCATCCGGTCGGCGTACTCACCGGCCAGGGAGAGGTCGTGCATCGTGGCCAGGACGGTCAGGCCGTGCTCACGGCGTAGCTGGTCGACGACTTCGAGCACGTCCTGCTGGTGGCCGATGTCGAGCGCGCTGGTCGGCTCGTCGAGCAGCAGCAGCGTCGCGCCCTGGGCGAGCGCGCGGGCGAGGAACACCCGCTGCCGTTCGCCGCCGGAGAGGGTGGCCAGTTCACGACGGTGGAAGCCGGCTAGGTCCAACCGCCCCAGCACCTCGTGCACGGCGTCGACGTCGGCTGTCGACTCCCGGCCCAGGGTCGGGATGTACGGGGTGCGGCCGAGCAGCACGTAGTCCAGCACCGACATGCCGGGCGGCACCACCGGGGACTGCGCCACAGTGGCCACTATCCGGGCGCGGTCCCGACGGCGCAGCGCGGCACTCGGCGTACCGAAGAGAGTGATCGCCTTCGGCGCGGGCAGCAGGCCGCCGACGGCGCGCAACAGTGTGGATTTGCCGGCGCCGTTCGGGCCGATCACTGTGACCCACTCGCCGACGGCGACGGTGAGGTCGACGCCGGTCAGGATCGGCGTGCCACCGAGGGCGACGTGCAGCCCACGCACCTCGACGGCCGGCGTGCCGGCGGCGGGTTCGCGGCTCACGTGAGCACTCGCCGGGCGGTCCGCAGCACGAGGACGAAGAACGGGCCGCCCAGCAGGGCGGTCACCACTCCGATCGGCAGCTCGGACGGGGCGGCGACGGTGCGGGCCACCACATCGGTGAGCGCCAGGAACGCGCCGCCGAACAGCAGTGACATCGGCAGGATCACCCGGTAGCTGGACCCGGCGAGCAGCCGGACGGTGTGCGGCACGATGATGCCAACGAAGCCGATCAGCCCGGTCGCGGAGACCGCCGCGGCGGTGCCCAGCGAGGCGGCGGCGATCAACAGGTAGCGGGTGCGCTGCGGGTGCAGGCCCAGACTTCTCGCCTCGTCGTCGCCGACCGCGAGGACGTCCAGTTCGCGGCGGTGCAGCAGCACCACGACAGTGGTCAGCGCGGCGTACGGCAGCACCAGCAGTACGTCGTGCCAACCGGCGGTGGCCAGCCGGCCGAGCAGCCAGGAGTAGACCGGCTGGATGCTGTCGGCGTGTCGTTGCAGGAGGTACGTCTGCCCGGCGGAGAGGAATGCGGAGACCGCCACCCCGGCCAGGATCAGCATCGCCGGTGACCCGCGTCGGCCACCGGCCGCGCCCAGCACGTAGGTCATCGTGACGGCGAGCAGCGAACCGGCGAACGCGGCCAGCGGAATGGTCATCGGCAAACCGGAGAGCGTGCCCTGCCGGCCGGCGCCGCCGAGGGCGATCGCCGCGGTGACCGCGAGGCCGGCGCCGGCGGCCACACCGAGCAGGTACGGGTCGGCCAACGGGTTACGGAACACGCCCTGGTAGCAACCGCCGGCGAGGGCGAGCAGACCGCCGACGAGCAGGCCCAGCACCACCCGGGGCAGGCGCAGCTCGGTGACGATCGCGATCTCACGCTCGGTCAGCCCGCTGTCGAGGTGCACCCCGGGGAACAGGTTGAGCAGCTCGGCGGCGACGCTGCCCGGGGGCAGGCTCACCGGGCCGAGCGACACCCCGACGACGAGCGCGACGAGCACCGCGATCAGACCCGTGACCAACCACCGCAGGCGCAGCCCGGCGGGCCGGGCCCCGGACGGCAGCCCGGCGGGCCGGGCCGGGGAACGTGGCTCGGCCCGCGGGGAGGACGACGGCGGCGTCTCGGCCGGCCGACCGGTTGGTGCCGGATCGGACACCTGTCGCGGCCCGGTCACCGACGGACGACGGTCACGCGGGCACCTTGGCGACCGCGTCGATGATGACCCGGAGCAGGTCCACGACCCGCGGGCCCCAGCGGGAGGCGATGTCATCGTCGAGGGCGACGACCTGGTTGTTCTTCACAGCGGTGAGGCCGGCCCAGCCACTGCGTGCCTTGACCGTGTCGGCGCTCTGCTGGCAGCACTTGGCATCGGCCAGGAAGACGAAGTCCGGGTCGGCCTTGACGATGAACTCCTGGGACAGCTGCGGGTAGCCGAAGTTCTTACCGTCCGCGTCGGCAGGGTCGGCGATGTTGGTGAGGCCGGCCTGGCTGTAGAGCGAGCCGATGAAGGTCTTGCTGGTGGCGCTGTACAGCTCCGGGCCCAGCTCGTGGAAGTAGGTGAGCTTCTCGGCGCGCTGCGGCAGGTCCTTGACCAGCTTGGCGATGTCGTCCTTCATCCGGGTGGCGACGTCGGTGGCCTGGTCGGCGTGCCCGGTCAGCGTGCCCAGCTCGGTGATCTGCCGGTACGAGTCGTCGAGCGTGACCGCCGCCGGGGTCTGGTACACCGGAATCTTCAGCTTGCCGAGCTGCTCGACGATCTTGTTGCGGTCGTCGGAGAGCACCACGAGGTCAGGGTTCTTGCCGGCGATCGCCTCGGCGTTCGGCTGGAAGGCAGAGAGGTCGGTCTTGGGCACGTCGGCCGGGTAGTTCGACTGGTCGTCGACGGCGGTCACCTGCGGGCCGGCACCGATCGCGAAGAGCATCTCGGTGGCGGTGGGCGACAGCACGACGATCTTCTCGGGGCGCTTGTCGAGGGTGAGCGCGCCGACGGTGACCGGGTAGGCGGCGGCAGCGGTGCCGGCGCTCGGCTTGTCGTCGGCCTTCTCGGCGCAGGCGCCGAGGGCGAGCGCGGTGACCGCGAGGGTCGCCGCGAAGAGCCGAGGGGTGTGTCTGAACATGGGGGCCTCCTGTCGGTCGAGGAGTGTGGTGCTTCGCCGACAGGGACTTCCGTACGCCCGCCCACGAGGCGCCCTTCCTCGAGAGCGCGTTTCGCGACCGATCCGTAGGCGACCTGGCTCGTCCCCACCGAGCGGTGGGGCATCACAGTTGCGGGACAGCGCCGGGATGAGCACCGGCTTCGCTGCGGACTGGTCGCTAAGACGGTAGCGCACCGCCACGACGTGCCGGATCGATCAAGGGCCGGTCGGCAGCCGTCGATACCGCAGACACCGGCACCGCGCGGGGCGGGGAGGCATATGTCCGGGATCCTGGGGTTTCCGAGCGGGTGGTGGGGCCCCGCCGGGGCGGGACGGGGCCCCACCCGATCAGGAGGACGTGATGGTGACGTTGTCCACAGCCGCCTCTACCAGGCTGGCCCCGGACGCGTCCGCCGCCTCGACGAGCACGCGGACCGACTGGCCGGCGTACGGGGTGAGGTTGAGGTTGGCGACCGCCCAACTCCCGTTGCGGTTGCTGGCCGCGCCGGCCTGGGTGAGCAGCGCCGTGGTGCCGCCGTTGTGCACGACGCTCACCCGCAGGTAGTCAGCCGACGAGGCGTTCGAACCGTGCGCCAGGTACCAGGCGAGCGAGAGGGTCAGCGTGCCGGACGACGGCAGGGTCACCGCCGGGGACCGGGCGCTGGTCACGCCGCCGTCGACGTCGTAGTCACCGGCGGCCGAACCGGCGAGCCGGCCGGTGACCAGGTCGTTGGACCCGGCGTACGGGGTGAGCTGCTTGGCTCCGGAGGACGTGGTCGCCTGGGCGGTGCCGCGCTCGAACGCGCCGAGGGTGGCGGTGTCGGTGCCGCCCGGGTTGATGGTCCAGCCGGTGGCGGTCTCGAAGGTGTCCGACCAGACAGTGGTGCCGCCACCGCCGCCGCAGTACTGCGCCTGCTTGCCGATGGCCCGGTACGGGCAGTCGGCGTACTCGCTGAGGATCAGCACCGCCTCCCGGTTGCGCGAGGTCTGCGCCGGGATCACCTCGTCGGGCGGGTAGAAGCCGCCGCCGCCGGACGAGCCCGGGTACATCTCGAAGGTGTACGCCCAGATGTTGTGGGTGGCCCACATCCAGTCGAGGCTGTCTCCGTCGGTGATGTAGAGGTCGCTGGACTGTTCCGGTGTGTAGCCGTTGGTGGCCGCCATCTGCTGACCGATGGTGGCGAAGGTGTTGTACTGGTCCGCGTTCATCCCGGTCGCGGTGTTCGCCGTGGTGTAGCCGTACGGCCAGAGCACCAGTTGCGAGTACGTGTGGAAGTCGATGTTGGCCTTGATCTGCTGCACGCCGCCGACCACCCGGCCGTTGACGAAGTTGCGCAGCGCCTGCGTCTCGGGCGCGGAGAACGCCGACGGCCCCCGGTAGGTCTCCGACGAGGTGGTGCCGGACGAGCCGCCACAGCATCCCCAGTTGTAGGACCAGTTGCGGTTCAGGTCGGTGCCGACGTTGGACGAGCCGCTGTTGGGCTGCCGGTTCTTGCGCCAGGACCGGTACGACCCGGTGGCGATGTCGTACTCGCTGCCGTCCGGGTTGACCGTCGGCACGATCCAGAGCTCCCGGCCGTTGACGATGTTGGTGATCCGGGAGTCGCTGCCGTAGCTGTCGGTGAAGAGGTTGAGCAGGTAGATCGCCATCTCGACGGTCAGGTGCTCACGGGCGTGCTGCTGGGAGTTGAACAGGATCTCCGGCTCGTTCTCGTCGGTGCCGACGTTGTCGGAGATCTTCACCGCCATCAGGTCGCGGCCCTCGTACGACGAACCGATGCTGATCTTGCGGGCGATCGCCGGATGGTCGGCGACGACCTGGTTCACGACGGCGGTCAGTTCCGCGTAGTCGTGGTAGTTCGAGTCGGCCGGCGGGAAGGCCTGCGTGCCGAAGTCGCCGGCGCCGCGCTCGGCGTTGGGTGGCGGGGCGAGCGGTTCCAGCCGGAAGCCGAGCTTGCCGATCGCGGCGGCCTCGTCCGCGGTGGCCGAGATGTGCAGCACGCCGTGTTCGGAGTAGTCGATGGCGGCTCCGGTGCGGGCCACCGCGTTGCGGTCGGCGAGGGTCCGGGGCCCGAGCACCCGGTAGCCGGCGGCGGCGGCCGGCTCGGCGGTGCGGTCCGGTGCCGGTCGGGCGGCGACCGGGCCGGCGGCGACGGTGACGATGCCCAGCCCGGTGACGACAGCGAGCACCAGGACACGGCGGAGGGGGATGGGCGTGCGGAGGGCCATGGACTACCTCCTCGATGGGCGGGAGATCCCGCTCGGTGAAGGACACTTCACCACCTGTCACATGGTCATATCAATATTGATCGCTGCGTTATGCATCCCAGGCGGATCATCATGGCGGCAATGATTTTCCACCTATCAACGTCTGGCGAAACTTCCCTCCAAACGGAAAACTGACCAGCGACGATGCCCCCTCGACACCGCGGAGCACCCATGGCCAGATCCCGCCTGCGCGCGGCCGCCCTCGCCGGCGTCACCACGCTCACACTGCTCACCAGCGCCACACCCGCGCTGGCAGCCCACCCGCCCGCCGCCCACGACGAGCAGATCACCTACCAGGACTGGTCCGGGCCCGCCGACTGGCACCGGGGCAGCCGGGCCGGCACCCGCGTCGTGCCCGGCGCGCGAGCGGGCGTCACCCTGGCCCGCCCGGCCGGCACCATCGAGTACGCGGACCCGCACACCGGCGCCACCCGCACCTGGGAGTACGGCACCTGGACCTCACCGGTGACCCGGGTCGGGTTCGACGCCACCGAGCTGATCGCCTCCTGGAACGCGGAGACCCCCGCCGGCACCTGGATCCAGGTGGAGATGCAGGGCAGCTACACCAGCGGCGACCAGACCCCGTGGTACGTCCTGGGTCGCTGGGCGTCCGGCGACACCGACATCAAGCGGACCAGCGTCAACCGGCAGGGCGACCCCTGGTCGACGATCTGGACCGACACGTTCAGCATCGACGATGCCGCCGCCGGGGTGCTGCTGCGGTCGTACCAGCTCAAGCTGACCCTCTACCGCGCACCCGGGCAGAGCGCTGCCCCGGTGGTCCGGATGTTGGGCGCGATGAGTTCCACAGTGCCGGACCGGTTCACAGTGACCCCGAGCGCCGGGCACATCGCCTGGGGCCGGGAACTGCCGGTGCCGCGCTACTCGCAGAACGTGCACTCCGGGCACTACCCCGAGTACGACGGCGGCGGCGAGGCGTGGTGCTCACCCACCTCGACGGAGATGGTTGTCGAGTACTGGGGGCGCAAGCCGTCGGCGGCCGACACCTCGTGGGTGGACCCGACCTACCCCGACCCGTCGGTCAACCACGCCGCCCGGATGACCTACGACTACGCGTACGACGGCGCGGGCAACTGGCCGTTCAACACCGCGTACGCGGCCAGCTTCCCCGGGCTGGAGGGCCGAGTGACCCGGCTGCACTCGCTGGACGAGCTGGAGCGTTTCATCGCCGCCGGCATCCCCGTCGTGACCAGCCAGTCCTTCCTCGCCAGCGAGCTGGACGGGGCGAACTACGGCACCTCCGGGCACCTCTTCGTGGTGGTCGGCTTCACCGCCGACGGCGACGTGATCGTCAACGACCCGGCCTCGTCCAGCAACGACGTGGTGCGCAACGTCTACAAGCGTGCGCAGTTCGAGCAGATCTGGCTGCGGACCAAGCGCACCAACGCCAGCGGTGGCGTCTCCGGCGGCTCCGGCGGCATCGCGTACCTGATCAAGCCCACCACAAAGCCCTGGCCCAAGGTCCCCGGCTCCACCAACTGGTAACCCCAACCCCCGCTTGAGCACGTGTTGATCAAGAGGTTTGCGTCACCGGAAGCCGTCCTGCTGACGCAAACTTCTTGATCAACGCTGGGAGTCGGGGGCCTGGGTGGGATCGGTGGGGGTTTGGTCTTCGCCGGCCAGGGCGGAGCGGAGGCGTTCCTTCTCCGTGCGGCGGCGCTCGGCTGCCTCGGCGATCTCAGCGGCCATCTCGTCCCGCCAGCCACGCAGCAGGAAGAAGGAGAGCGCGGCGGAGAACACCAACGCCAGCATCAGCTTCAGGAACACGTTCATGTCGACCAGCCAGAGGCCGGCCAGCACGGCGACGAACAGCCCGATCCGGCCCAGCGTGTACTTGAGCGCGGCGCTCACCTGCACCACTCCGTTCTCTCCGTCGCCCGCCACTGCCGGCGGAAGGGTCGAGCCGCCCGACGGGCGGTCGTGCTCAGCCGGTCCGGCGGGCCAGCCAGCGGACACCCGGGAACCAGAGGGCCGCGTACGCCACTGTGAACGCCCCCGCCGCCAACGCGCCGGAGAGCAGCGGCGGCAACCCCGCGCCCAGACCGGCGATCAGCAGCCCGGCGAACACCCCGACGGCAGCGGCGACCACCGCCGCCACCACCCGGGCCGCGCCGAACTCCCAGGCCCGGAAGTCGTCCCAGAACAGCCAGGCCGGCAGGATCACCGCCAGCCACCCGTTCGTGTGCCCGAAGTCGCCGGCGCCGATCGAGGCGAACGCCCAGTCGAACAGCACCAACGCGAGCACGCCGATGACCAGGCCGGCAAGGCACACACCGAGCAGATCGCCCAGGGTACGGATGCGGCCCTCGGCGTCCCGGCGGGGAAACCCGCTCTGCTGCTCAGGTCCTCGTTGCTCGGTCATCGACTGCGAGGGTACGTGGTGGCTCAGGCCCAGACCTGCTGCGGCTCGGCGCGCCGCTCGGCCAGCGACGGGGCCTTGTCGTACTCCCGGACCACGTTGTAGCGGGTGTCCCGCTCGACGGGCTGGAAGCCGGCGTCCCAGATCAGGTGCAGCAGGTCGTCCCGGTGCATGGTGTTCGGGGTGCCGTACGAGTCGGCGTCGTGGGTGATCTTGTATTCGACGACGGAACCGTCCAGGTCGTCCACGCCGAAGTTCAGCGAGAGCTGAGCCACCGACAGCCCGTGCATCACCCAGAAGTTCTTCAGGTGCGGCACGTTGTCGAAGAGCAGCCGGGAGACGGCGAACGTCTTCAGCGACTCGGCCGGCGAGGCCATGGTGGTGCGCGCCTGGATCCGGTTACGGATCTTGCCGTCCGCCGAGTCGACGAAGTCGTGCTGGTAGCGCAGCGGGATGAAGACCGCGAAGCCGCCGGTCTCGTCCTGCAACTCGCGCAGCCGCAGCACGTGGTCGACGCGGTGCCGGGGCTCCTCGATATGGCCGTACAGCATCGTCGCCGGGGTCTTCATGCCCTTGCTGTGTGCCAAGGCGTGAATGCGCGACCAGTCCTCCCAGTGGCAGGCGTGGTCGACGATGTGCTGCCGGACCTCCCAGTCGAAGATCTCCGCGCCACCACCGGTCAGCGACTCCAGGCCGGCGTCCATCAGCTCGTCGAGGATCTCGTCGGCGCTCAGGCCGCTGATCTTCTCGAACCACTGCACCTCGGTCGCCGTGAAGCACTTGAGCTTGACGTTCGGCAGCGCCGCCTTCAGCTCGCGCAGCACCTTCGGGTAGTAACGCCAGGGCAGCGTCGGATGCAGGCCGTTGACGATGTGCAACTCGGTGAGCTGCTCGTCCTCCATCTCCTTGGCCTTGCGGACCGCCTCGTCGATGCGCATCGTGTACGCGTCCTTCTCGCCCGGCTTGCGCTGGAACGAGCAGTACGCACACGACGCCGAACAGACGTTTGTCAGGTTGAGGTGCCGGTTGACGTTGAACATCACCCGGTCGCCGTTCAGCTCGGTGCGCTTGTGGTGCGCCAGCCGCCCCAGCCAGGTCAGGTCGTCGCTCTCGTAGAGGGCGACCCCGTCCTCCCGGGTCAGCCGCTCACCGGCGTACACCTTCGCTTCGAGCTCACGCTTGAGTCCGGCGTCCATGGCACGTCCCTTCCACCTGCGGTCCGGATCGAGCGTACGTCGCGGCGCCGACGGGCCCGGCGGCACGGTCGCCGGCAGCGACCCACTTCACCAGACTCTCAGCCTCCCGTAACCCGGCAACGCATCGACATGAGTGGCGAGGTGCGGTAGTAACAAGGTGGGGCGGAACACACACACTGGTACCGTCCCGGCGGTCGCGCCCACCGAGCGCGGCGACGAGTGGGTTGGACGGGGAGCGGCATGGTCTACAGCGGGCGCGGGCGACGGCAGCGACGACGGAGCCCGGTGATCTCGCCGGTCCTGCGTCCGAAGCTCTGGGCCGCCCTGCTCGGCGCGATCGCCGCGGCCGTGCTCGCCACCCCCGCGTACGCGGAGCCCGGCGTGCCGACCACGGTGCCGGACACCGGCTCGCGCCCGGCGGTCACCGGCTCGTTTCAGCTGCCCGGCGGCGCACCGGTCGCCGGCGTGCCCGCCCCGCCGCTGGTCAACGTCGGCAACGGCCCGCTGGCCATCGCGATCTCCACCGGCGAGACTCAGGTCGGCGTGCTCGGCGAGGCGTTGCTGGTGAGCCGGCAGAAACGCGTCGACGCGCAGGCGCAGCTCGACGCGGCCGGCAAGGCGCTGGCGACAGCGCAGGACGCCCTGCTCCGGGCCCAGCAGACCGCCGACACCGCCGCCGCCGAGGCCGTCAAGGAAGCCGCCGCGCTGCCGCCGGGCGACTTCGCCGAGGACATCCGTGGGCTCAGCCGCCTCCAGGCGATCACCCGTGGCGAGAAGGTCGACGGCGGCACCACAGGGGTGGCCGGGGAGCTGTCCCGGGCCCGCGCCGGCGAGCAGGCCGCGTACCAGAAGCACGCCGAGGCCAAGGTTCTGCTCACCACCGCCGAGACGGAGTTCACCACCGGTGAGACGGCGCTCCGCACCGCCGAGGCGAGCCTGCTCAAGCTGCGCCGGGACAACGCCGCCGCTCTGATCGCTATCGAACGTCAGCAGGAGGCCACCGAGCAGCAGATCGGCGCCGGCTACGTCTCCAACCAGAGCATCAGCGGCATGGCCGCGCACCCCCGGGCACTGGCCGCGGTCCGGTACGCGCTCGCCCAGCTCGGCGACCCGTACAAGTGGTCCGAGGAGGGGCCGAACCAGTTCGACTGCTCCGGCCTGATGTGGGCGGCGTACCGGTCCCCCGGCGCCGACTACTTCGACCTGCCCCGGGTTTCCCGCGACCAGTACGCCGCCACCCGGGGCCGTACCGTCCCGCAGAGCGCGCTGCTCCCCGGCGACCTGCTCTTCTTCGCCTCGGGCAGCAGCTGGACGACGATCCACCACGTCGGCATGTACATCGGCAACGGCAAGATGGTGCAGGCGCCCACCACTGGGGACGTCGTCAAGATCTCGGTCGTCCGCTGGTCCCGGCTGTACGCGGCCACCCGGGTGATCGGCGCGGTGCCGGCACCGGTCGTGACCAACCCGACCCCGCCCGTCTCGACCCCGAAGCCGACGCCCACCCCGTCGCCCACGAAGACCACCAAGCCGACGCCGTCGCCGACCAAGACCACCACGCCGACGCCGACTTCCACGCCGACGCCGACGCCGACTCTGACGACCACCCCGACGCCCACCCCGACCGGCAGCACCACGCCGACGCCGTCGAAGACCCCGAGCAACACTCCGACGACACTGCCCTCGGCACCCACCAACGCGCCGACCAGCGCGTCTCCGACGACCACGCCGAAGGCCAGCGCGAGCGTGACGGGCAGCGGCAGCGCGACGGGCAGCCCCAGCGCCACGGGCTGATCCGCCACGACCGGCTCCGGCTGTCCGCTCGGGAAGATCTGTGGCACCGTGACAACCAGGCACATCCGGCTCGACGTCACGGGTCCGGGTGCGAGCATGGCGCGGAGGGCGGAAATGGCCGAGCAGAGAGATCCGGCGGAGACTGTCGACCCTGTGGTCGACCAGGCCGGCCCACCAGGGCCGGGCACCGCCGACCCGGTGGCCGCCAGCGACGCCAGCCCGGCTGCCACCGGCTCGACAGGCAGCGACACCAGCTCGGCGGACGCCGGCTCCGCTGACAGCGACGCCGCACCGGCCGTCAGCGCCACGGCCGGCAGTGGCACGGCAGCGGTCGTCGCGGGCTCCTCGTCCGACCCCGATGACGACGTACCCGCCGGCGACGACGAGCGCCAGAGCGCGGCCGCCGCACCGGTACGCGCACGCGCCAGTGTCGTGACCGCCGGCGCCCTCCGCAGTGACCTGCCGGCCAGCGCTCCGGTCACAGCGACCACCTACCGTGCGACCGGCTCGGCCAGCCCGGCCGACGTGTCGTTGCCGGGGCAGCGGAGCGACTCCCCCGCGTCGGCCCGGGCCAGCGCCACGGTTCCGAGCAGCAGCCGGGGCACTGCCAGCGCCCTGGGCACCCCGGACCGTCGCGAGAGCGCGCCCGGCGTCTACCGAGCCACGCCGGTGGGTGCCGAGCCGGCCCAGCCTCCGACGCCGTCGACTCCGGAACCGGAGCCGGAACCCACGCCGCCCGGCCCGGGGCCGACCCAGCCGTCGCCACCGGAACCGGAGCCCGCGCCGGCCCCGGGTCCGTACCCGCCCGGCCCGGTGCCGACGCCGGGTCCTCGACCCACGCCGCCGCCCGGTCCGGTTCCGCCCGTTCCGGGCCCGCCCATCCCACCGCCCTCGCCGGTGCCACCCATCCCCGGCCCGCCGACGCCGCCCGTCCCGAGCCCGCCGCTGCCGCCACCCGGTCCGCCGGTGCCGGCACCACCGGCCCCGCCCGGCCCGATGCCGGCACCGCCGTTTCCGCCGCCGCCGGCGATGATCGACACGCCCGGCGTACGGGCCAGCGCTCCGGTCTCCGCACCGCCGGCCGGGTGGCCGTCCACCGGTGGGGCGACCCGCCCGCCGTCCGGTGCCGGATGGGCCGGGGCACCCGCCCCCGCGCCGCCGGTGGTGCCCGCACCAGCGCTGCCGAGCTGGCCACCGTCCACCGCCGGGGCCCCTTCCTCGACCAGCAACAGCACCGGAAACTCCCGCGTGACGGCGCAGCCGAGCGGCCCACCGGCTCGTTCCGCCGGACGGGACGCGGCCGGTGCCCGTGGTGGGCGGCACGACAGTCGCACCGACCTGGCCGGCACCGTCTACGGCAACGGCGAGGGGGCCGGCTTCACCACTGTCGCGATACCCGCCAACGCGGTGGAGACCTCCGGCTCGTTGACCGGGCACATCCTGGCCCAGGGTTGGTCCGACACGCCGGCCGAGCGGTCCAGTAACGCCCGGGTGATGATCGTCCTGGCCGCCGCTCTGGGGCTGCTGGTGGCGATCAGTGTCATGGTCGTCCTGCTGGCCGGCGACGCCCTGGACGGCCTGGTGGGCAGCGTGCTCAACGGGTGAGCCAGCGAGCGCCGGCGATGGTGAGTCCGCCCACTACGGTCGGTCAACCGGCTGGCGGCTTCGCCAGACCGCCGTACACTGGCTGAGATCACTGACCCGGCGCGCGTGGTGTGCGCCCCTGGGCGATCTTGCGGGCGATCCGGCGGTAAAGCCGCGGCAGGCCATCGCGAAGATGCGCCCCGCTCGAAAGGTTTTTGTTGACCACCTCTGCTGACCCCAGCACCGTTACGTCCGTTTTCAACTCAGTCCCGGCGGCCGACACCGCCCGGGAGCAGCTCGACGTCCCCCTGAGCGAGGCCGGCACCGCGCCGGTGGCGACCGCGCAGGCCGAGCCGACCGAGACCGCCGAATCGATCAGCTTCGCCGACCTCGGCCTGCCCGAGCCGCTGGTCCGCGCGCTGGCGCAGCAGGGCATCACCAGCCCGTTCGAGATCCAGCGGGCCACCGTTCCGGACGCGCTCGCCGGCCGCGACGTGCTGGGCCGCGGGCAGACCGGTTCGGGCAAGACGCTCGCCTTCGGGCTGCCGATGATCGCCCGGCTGGCCAACCGCAACCGGGCCCGGCCGATGCGTCCGCGCGCCCTGGTCCTGGTGCCCACCCGCGAGCTGGCCATGCAGGTCAACGACGCACTGTTGCCGCTGGGCAAGTCCGTCGGCATCTTCCTCAAGACCGCCGTCGGCGGTGTTCCGTACGACCGTCAGATCGACGCGCTGCGCCGCGGCGTGGAGATCATCGTGGCTACCCCGGGCCGCCTCGGCGACCTCATCGAGCGGGGCATCTGCCAGCTCGACGACGTCGAGGTCACGGTGCTCGACGAGGCCGACCAGATGGCCGACATGGGCTTCCTGCCCGAGGTGACCGACCTGCTGGCGAAGACGCCCGCGGGCGGTCAGCGGCTGCTCTTCTCGGCCACCCTGGACGGTGACGTCGACGCGTTGGTCAGGCGGTTCATGACCGACCCGGTCACCCACTCCACGGCGCCGTCCACCGCCTCGGTGTCCACCATGGACCACCACATGCTGTTGATCCCGCCGCACGAGAAGTTCCCGGTGGCGGCCTCGATCGCCGCCCGGGATGGCCGGACCATGGTCTTCGCCCGTACCCAGCTCGGGGTGGACCGGCTGGTCGAGCAGCTCGCGGCCGTCGGCGTACGCGCCGGTGGGCTGCACGGCGGCAAGACCCAGCGGATGCGCACCAAGACGCTCGCCGAGTTCCGTGAGGGCCGGATGAACGTGCTGGTCGCCACGGACGTGGCGGCCCGGGGCATCCACGTCGACGGGGTCACCCTGGTGCTGCACGTCGACCCGCCGAAGGACCCCAAGGACTACCTGCACCGCGCGGGGCGTACCGCTCGGGCCGGCGAGTCCGGCGCTGTCGCCACGCTGGTGCTGCCCAAGCAGCGCCGTACCACCCTGGCGATGATGGAGAAGGCTGGCGTCGCGCCGGCCGAGACCCGGGTCCGGGTCGGGGACGCGGCGTTGGCCGAGCTGGTCGGCGCCCGCGAGCCCAGTGGCGTCCCGGTCCGCATCGAGGCGGAGCCCCGGGGCTACGGCGACCGCTCCGGCGGCCCGCGTCGGTTCGGTGACCGCACGGGCGGCGAGCGCCGCTACGGCGACCGTCCGCAGGGCGACCGGCGCTTCGGCGACCGGCCCACCGGCGAGCGCCGCTTCGGCGACCGGCCGCAGGGTGAGCGCCGCTACGGCGACCGGCCCACCGGCGAGCGCCGGTTCGGCGACCGCCCGCAGGGCGACCGCAGCTACGGCGACCGCCCGCAGGGTGAGCGCCGCTTCGGCGACCGGCAGCACAGCGACCGGCCGACGGGTGAGCGGCAGCACAGCGACCGGCCGCAGGGCGACCGGGGGTACGGCGACCGGCCGACGGGCGAGCGGCGTTACGCCGATCGGGACACCCGGGGGTACGGCGACCGGCCGCAGGGCGAGCGTCGGTTCGGCGACCGGCCGCAGTTCGGTGACCGGGACGGTCGGGGCGACCGACCGACCGGCGAGCGTCGGTTCGGCGACCGCCCGCAGGGCGACCGCAGCCACGGCGACCGCCCGCAGGGTGAGCGCCGCTTCGGCGACCGGGACACTCGGGGTGGTTTCCGCCCGGAGAGCCGGGTCCGGGACGACCGGCCCCGCGACGACCGGCCCCGCGAGGACCGCCCGCGTGACGATCGGCGCGGCTTCGGCGGGCGACCGGCGGCGCGTACCCACTGATTGATCCACCGAACGCCGTCGTGAAGCCCAGGCTTCGCGGCGGCGTTCGCGCATACCCTGCCGATGTCGGTCCGGTCGCGTAACGTCCGGCTCATGCCGACCATGCCGAAGTCAATCTTCTGGTCCCGGACGGACACCGCCGGCAGCGAGCAGGTCCTGCTCGACGACGGCCACGGGTTGGCGGCCCGAGGCACTCTGCTCGCCGTGGACCCGATCCCGTGGACCGCCCGCTACCAGCTGACCACCACGCCGGACTGGGCCACCACCCGGGTCGAGGTCGAGGCCGAGGGTCTCGGCTGGCTGCGCCGAGTGAAGCTGGAGCGGGCCGCTGGCCGCTGGCGGGTGACCACCGCCGAGCAGGGCGACCTGGACGCGGCCCTGGTCGCGGCCGGGCATCGCCGAGCCGGCCTGCCGGGCACTGACGACCCGGACCGGCTGGCCGACGCGCTCGACGTCGACCTGAGCGGTTCGCCGCTGTTCAACACCCTGCCGGTCCACCGGCTTCGGATGGCGGCCGAGCCGGCCGATGTGGCACACCGGATCACAGTTGCCTGGGTGCTGCTGCCCGGCCTGGAGGTGGTGGCGGCCGAGCAGATCTACACCGGGCTCGGGCCGGGTCGGGTGCGCTTCGCCAGCGGCACCTTCACTGCCGACATTGATCTGGATGACAGCGGCTACGTGGTGCGCTACCCCGGGCTGGCCGAACGGATCGACCCGCGCTGATCGGTGCACGGGCAGGCAAGGCTCCGGGCGGGCCCGACCCCGCTGGGCGGCTCAGGCGGGCCAGGCTCCGCTGACCAGGAAGCGGTCGATGGTAGCCAGGTGCGGGGTCAGGTCGAGGCCCTGGGCGGCCACCCAGTCGTCGGCGTAGTACGTGTCGGCGTACCGGTCGCCCGGGTCGCAGATCAGGGTGACCACCGAGCCCGTCCGACGCTCGGCGAGCATTGCGGCGATCAGGCCGAACGCGCCCCACAGGTTGGTGCCGGTGGACCCGCCCACCCGGCGGCCGAGCAGCGCCGACCCGGCGCGCATGGCGGCCAGGGACGCCGCGTCCGGCACCTGGACCATCCGGTCCACCACCGAGGGCAGGAACGACGCCTCCACTGTGGGCCGGCCGATCCCCTCGATGCGGGAGCCCTTCGCGGTCCGTACCGACCAGTCGGCGGCCAGCCAGGCCGGATAGAACGCCGAATTCTCCGGATCGACCACGCAGAGCTTGGTGGCGAGCCGGCGGTACCGGGCGTAGCGGCCGATGGTCGCGCTGGTGCCCCCGGTGCCGGCGCCCACCACTACCCAGGCGGGGATCGGGTGCCGCTCCAGCTCCAACTGCGCGTAGATCGACTCGGCGATGTTGTTGTTGCCCCGCCAGTCGGTCGCCCGCTCGGCGTACGTGAACTGGTCCATGAAGTGCCCGCCGGAGTCCTCGGCGAGCCACCGGGCCTCGACCACCACGCTCGCCGGGTCGTCCACCAGGTGGCACCGGCCGCCCTGGAACTCGATCTGCGTGATCTTCTCCGGCGAGGTGGAGGCGGGCATCACCGCGATGAACGGCAGGCCCAGCATCCGGGCGAAGTACGCCTCGGAGACCGCTGTGGAACCCGACGACGCCTCGACGATCGTGGTGCGCGGCCCGATCCAGCCGTTGCAGAGCCCGTAGAGGAACAGCGAGCGGGCCAGCCGGTGCTTCAGCGAGCCGGTGGGGTGTGACGACTCGTCCTTGAGGTAGAGGTCGATCCCCCACTCCCGCGGCAGCGGGAACGGCAGCAGGTGGGTGTCGGCGGACCGGTTCGCGTCTGCCTCGACGGCGGCGATCGCCTCGGTCACCCAGGTTCGGCTGGATTCGTCGCACCGGTCGAGATGAGTCACGCTCGGAAACCTAGCAAGCGGGCCAGCTGAGGTCACCGCCGGTCCGGTGGCGTTGACCTGCGGCGTTGGCGTCGCTGACCGGCACGGCCGGCGGCCCGGACGAGTGGGGTCAGTGCGACGGCCAACCTGGGCAGCGCGTCCAACAGGCGCACCTGCGCTCCCCGCCAGCGGGGCAGGCTGACCACCGGACGTGGCCGTCGGGCCAGCCGAACCGCCCGGGCCGCCACCTGCTGCGCGGTCAGCATCGATCCGGTGAACGAGGCCACCGCCCCCGGGTCGTCCAGCCGGTCGTGCAGCATCGGGGTCCAGATGCCGTCCGGGCAGAGGCAGGAGACGTGCACCCGTCGGTACCCGGCCATCCGCAGGTCGGACAGGGTGCCGAGGCTGAACGCCAGCAGGGCGTGCTTGCTGGCCGCGTACACCGTCTCGCCGGGCGCGGCGACCAGCCCGGCCAGCGAGACGACGTTGAGCACGTGTCCGTGGCCCTGCCCGCGCATCACGGACAGCGCGGCGAGGGTGCCGTTCATGGCGCCGTGGGTGTTGACGTCGAGCAGCCGGCGGCGGGTCGCGGCGTCGTGCTCCCACGACGCCCCGGTGACCAGGATGCCGGCGTTGTTGACCCAGAGGGCGAGATCGCCCCGGCCTGCCGCGTTCGCGGCGGTGGCGGCGCAGGCGTCCTCGTCCCGGACGTCCAGGGCGGCCGACCAGCCGCCGAGCGGCGCCGCGGCGCTCTGCGCCGCCGCCGGGTCGAGGTCGGTGAGCAGCACCGACCAACCGTCGGTGTGCAGCGCGGTGGCGATGGCCTGGCCCAGGCCGCCGGCAGCACCGGTCACCACGGCCACGGGACGCGCCGGCGGGGTCATCGGCGCACGCTACCGCCGGCCGCCCGGGCGACACCAGGGGTACGCGGCGGTCAGGCCGCGGGCGAGCCGACCGGCTGGGGGCGGTTCTCCCACTTGGTGGAGAGCGCGATGGCGGTACGGGTGGAGGCCACCCCCGGCGTCCGGTTCAACCGCACGATCAACTGCTCCAGCTCGGCGATCGTGCCGACCCGCGCCTTGAGCAGGAACGACTCGACGCCGGCCATGAAGTAGCAGGATTCGATCTCGGGCAGCACCCGCAGCGACTCGAGCATGTCGTCGGTGTCGGCACCGGAGTCCTCGACGATGCCGATCAGCGCTGTGACACCCAGCCCGATCGACTCCGGGGCCACGTCCGCGCGGTAGCCCCGGACCACGCCGCTGCTCTCCAGCTTGCCGACCCGCTCGTGTACGGCCGGGGCCGAGAGGCCCACCTGTCGGGCCAGCTCGGCGTACGAGAGGCGGGCGTTGCCGCGCAGTAGGTCGACGAGGCTCAGGTCGATGGCATCCACAGAGAGTGACCTTAACCGCTGACACGTAACGTGCGACCTTCGGCACCCGTTGGACTGAGCGGTGAGTCACTGTTCATAAACCGCCGGTCAGGGCAGAGGTAGCACCAGTAACATTACTAACTCCCCACTCAGTGCATTTTTCGCGTTTGGGCGGACAGGCCATGTCCCTGGTGCTGTAATTGCCATACGTCCCTCATGACGGCTCTGGGCTACGCACCAGCCGGGGGCAGTGTGTTCAGCCGGGGGCTTCGTCGACGCGAGGAGGGGGCTGTGGACACTGGAGATCGCCTGCTGACACCGGGTGAGGTCGCCGCGCTGTTTCGGGTAGACCCGAAAACTGTGACGAGATGGGCGGCGGCCGGCCGGATAGGAAGCATCCGGACTCCAGGCGGGCATCGCCGGTTTCGGGAATCCGAGGTGCGAGCCCTGCTTGAGGGGGAGGGCATGCTGGACGAGGTGGATGAGGTCGGTAAGCCACGCAATGTGGGGCCGGCGGCATCCACGGGGCCGGGTCCGGCCAACGCCGGCATGTACTGAACTGGTGCGGACAACGCCACGCGGACCGGACACCAGTCCGGTCCGCGTCCCGCTTCGGCCAGGCGCCGGGCGGCAGCACCGCTCGTGCTGAGCGGCACAACCGTGCCCAGCGCGAGCGGACGGCTCAGCACGAACGGGACGGCTCAGCTTCGGGCTGCGCCGAGCTGGCCGGACCAGCGCCGGAACAGGGTGTGCGGGACGCCGAGCGCGTCCAGCACCTTGCCGGCCACGAAGTCGACAAGTTGCTGCGCGCTGGCCGCCGCGCCGGCGCCGTAGAAGCCGGGGCTGGCCGGCAACACCACCGCGCCCGCGTCGTGCAGGGCGATGAGGTGCTCCAGGTGGCTGCGGGTCACCGGTGTCTCCCGGGGGACCAGCACCACGGGACGGCGTTCCTTCAGGTTGACCTCGGCGGCGCGCTGCAACAGGTCCTTGGAGAGCCCGATCGCGATGCCGGCGCAGGCGGCCGTGCTGGCCGGGACCACTGCCATCCCGCGTACCCGGTAGGAGCCACTGCTCGGCCCGGCGGCCAGGTCGCCGGCCGGCCAGTGCCGCACATCCGCAGTGGTCAGGTCCCGGTCGAGCCAGGCGGCGAGGTCCTCGGCCCAGTGCCCGTCCCGGAAGGGTCGGCCGGTCTCGTCGAGCACTGTGAGTCGTGCCGCCCGGGACACGATCAGATCCACCGGCTGGCCCGCGTCGAGCAGGCCGCCGACGACGGCCGCCGCGTACGGCGTACCGGAGGCACCGGAGACCCCGACCACCCATGGTTCCCGCATGCCCCCAGCCTGCCTGGTCCGGCTGGTCCGCTGGTGGGCACCCCCGGGGTTGGTCCGGTCCGACATGTCCGACGGGGTACCTGCGCATCCCGCCGACCTGACATGCTGCCGCTGGCGATTCGCACCGGAACCATCTCGAAGAGGAGGCATCGGTGACGACCGGCGAGATCCTCCGGGCGCTGCGTGCCGAATGTCCGATCCCGCCCCGGCTTCCACCACCCCACGCCGATCGTGTGCAGGCCTGGCTGCTCGGTCTGCTGCCCGAGCTCGGCCACTCAGTGGACGACGCCGCGCTGCGCCGGCTGTCCCGGGGCGCCTTCGCCCGGTACGCCGGGCGGCTCTACCCGGCGGCGACCGAAGCCGACCTGCGGGTGCTGACCGCGCTGTTCACCTGGTTCTTCCTGGTCGATGACGCCTGCGACGGGCCGCACCGGTTGACGCCGGAGCAGATCCGGGCGCTGCGCAACGGCACACTGGCGCTGTTGCACGACGGCACCCGGCTGCGGCAGACCGGGCTGACCGGCCCGCTGCGGCGACTGCTGGTGCTGGCCTGGCGGGAGCCGCGCCGCCGGATGCCGGCCCGGTGGCGACAGCGTTTCACCGACGCCGTGGCCCGGCACCTCGACGGCACCTGGCAGGAGGCCGTCAACAAGGAGGCCGGCCACCGTCCCAGCGTGGACGAGTTCGTCGAGCTACGTCGGTCGACCTCGGCCGCGGAGGTGTCGTACCCGCTGGTGGAGTTCGTCAGCGGCCGACCGTTGCCCGACCCGGTCCACCACCACCCGCTGCTGCGTCAGATCGCCCACACCGGCAACGACCTGCTCTCCTGGTACAACGACATGGCCTCGCTGGAACGGGACCGGGTGACCGCGGGCGGGCACAACCTGGTCCTCGCCATCGAGGCCGAACTGGGCGTGCCGGAGGCGGAGGCGCTCGAACGGGCGGCCGAGCACTGGCGGGATGCGATGCGGCGCTTCGTCGCGTTGCGAGCCGCGGTGCCGTCGTTCGGCCCGGCCTTGGACCAGGCGGTCGCCGACCATCTCGACGGGATCGCGAACGCCGTGCGCGGGACCGTCGACTGGACCTTCGAGAGCGCCCGCTACCCGGTCAGCGCCACCCCGCCCGTCTCAGGGCCGTAGGCCGAACCGGACCCACCCAGCCTCACGGCCGCAGGCCGAGCCGGATCACCAGGTCGAGCAGGGCGAAGAGGAACAGCGCGATGCCGACGAACCCGTTGGCGGTGAAGAACGCCCGGTTGACCTTGCTGAGGTCGGTCGGGGTGACCACCAGGTGCTGGTAGCCGAACGCCACAGCGGTCAGCGCCAGCCCGATCCACCAGAGCCAACCGAGACCGATCAGCGCGCCGAACCAGATGAACAGGGCGAAGGTCACCACGTGCGCGACGGTGGAGGCGTGCAGCGCGAAGCGCCGACCGTACCGGGCGGGCACGCTGTGCACGCCGATCTCCCGGTCGATCTCGGAGTCCTGGCAGGCGTAGATCAGGTCGAAACCGCCGATCCACAGCCCCACGGCCGCGCCGAGCAGCCAGGCGGGCCCGGAGCCGTCCAGGGTGCCGGTGACCGCCAGCCAGGCGCCGACCGGGCCGACCGCCTGGGCGATCCCGAGGATGGCGTGCGGCCAGTTGGTGAACCGCTTGGCGTAGGGGTAGACGACCAGCGGCACCACGGCGAGCGGCGCGAGCACCAGGCAGAGCGGGTTGAGCAGGGCGGCGGCGACGAGGAAGACCACAAGTGCGACGGCGGCGCCGGTCCAGGCCGTCCGCACGCTCACCGCTCCGGTGACCAGCTCCCGGCCGGCGGTACGCGGGTTCCGCGCGTCGATCTTGCGGTCGAGGATCCGGTTGGCGGCCATCGCGAACGTCCGCGCCCCGACCATCGCCACGGTGATCAACAGCAGGTCGAGCCACCGTACGCGCCCGCCGAGACTCTGCATCGCGGCCAGCGCCGAGAGGAACGCGAACGGCAGCGCGAAGACGGAGTGCTCGACGGCGACGAGCTTCAGGAAGGACTTGGTCCGGCCCGGCTTCGCCGCCGGTGCGTCGATGACGGCCATCAGATTCCGTACTCCTTCCAGCGCTTGTCGACCAGGGCGGTGACCTCGGGGGCCATGGTCATTTCCTCCGGCCAACCGCGGGTGTAGCCCTCGGTGGGCAGCTTGCGGGTCGCGTCGACGCCAGCCTTACCGCCCCAGAACTGCTGGTACGACGAGTGGTCGAGGTGGTCCACCGGACCCTCGGTGAGCAGCAGGTCCCGGGCGTAGTCGACGTTGCCGAAGGCCCGGAAGGCGACCTCGTTGTAGTCGTGCACGTCGCAGTCCTCGTCGACGATCACGATCAGCTTGGTCAGCGACATCAGGTGCGCGCCCCAGATCGCGTTCATCACCTTCTGCGCGTGCTTCGGGTAGCGCTTGCGGATCGAGACGATCGCGCAGTTGTGGAAGACGCCGGCGGCCGGCAGGTCGTAGTCGACGATGTCCGGGATCATCAGCTTGAGCAGCGGCTGGAAGATCCGCTCGGTGGCCTTGCCGAGGCCGTGGTCCTCCTGCGGCGGCTTCGAGGTGACGATCGAGTGGTAGACCGGCTTGCGCTGCATGGTCATCGCCTCGATGTGCAGCACGGGGAACGGCTCGACCGGCGTGTAGAAGCCGGTGTGGTCGCCGAACGGCCCTTCGGGCAGCCGCTCACCCGGCTCCAGGTAGCCCTCCAGCACGATCTGCGCGTGCGCCGGCACCTGCAACGGCACTGTGAGGCAGTCGACCATCTCCACCCGCTCGCCGCGGAGGAACCCGGCGAACAGGTACTCGTCGATGTCGCTGGGAAGCGGCGCGCTGGCCGCGTACGAGACGACCGGGTCGCAGCCGATCGCGATCGCGACCGGCAGGCGCTGCCCGAGCCGCTCGGCGACCGCGTGGTGCGCCGTCGAGTCCTTGTGGATCTGCCAGTGCATGCCCAGGGTGTTGCGGCCGTGCTGCTGGAGTCGGTACAGGCCGAGGTTGCGCTTGCCGGTCTCCGGGTGCTTGGTGTGGGTCAGCCCGTAGTTGTGGAAGATCCCGCCGTCGTCGGGCCAGACCTGCAACCCCGGCAGCCGGTTGAGGTCGACGTCCTCACCCCGGTAGACGACCTCCTGGCAGGGGGCGGTCTTCACCTTGCGCGGCGGCACCGACTTGAGCTGCATGACCTTGCCGAGACCCTCCCGGATGCCCGACCAGCCGACCGGCAGCTCCGGCTTGATCATCGCGCCGATCCGGGCACCGACCTCGTCCAGCGAGTCGACGCCGAGGGCCATCGCCATCCGCTTCTCGGTGCCGAACAGGTTGATCGCCACCGGCATCTCGCCCCGGGTCGGACGCTCGAAGAGCAGCGCCGGGCCGCCGGCCCGCACCGTGCGGGTGACCACCTCGCTGATCTCCAGGGTCGGATCGACCGGGACGTCGATCCGGCGCAACTCCCCCGCGCGCTCCAGCGCCGCGATGAAGTCCTTGAGATCGGTGTACGGGAAGCCACGAGCCGCCATGCCGCCCAGTCTCCCGCACCGGCTCCCGCACCACCCAGGCCGGGTGCTGTGACGCTCGCGATCCCCCGACGTCAAATGCAGCCGGGTCTCGATCGACTCGGCTTTCAGGAAACCGCGGTGTCCCAGGCCGCCGGACACCGCGACTTCAAGGAAGGCGAGTGGATCACCGAACCTCGCGGGCATGGCGGGCGTTTGAGCGGGTAGCCGGGCAGGCGCCTGGCGGACGGCAGCGGGCACGCGGGGGCGGACGGAGGCGGCCATGGGCGGGGAGCGGGTTCCGGCGGGGTTCACTGAGCAACGGGCTCGGGTCGGCCAGATCACCATGAACTACGTCCGTGGGGGTGCCGGTCCGCCACTGGTGTTGCTGCACGGGTATCCGCAGTGCTGGTACATGTGGCGGCACCTGCTGCCCGAGTTGGGGCGCTCTTTCGAGGTGGTCGCGCCCGACCTGCGCGGCTTCGGGGGCAGCGACGCCCCGGATGGCGGGTACGACAAGAAGACTGTCGCCGCCGACCTGCACGGACTACTCGACCAGCTCGGCCTGGTCGGTGACCTCCGGCTGGTCGGGCACGACCTGGGGACCATGGTGGCGTACGCGTACGCCGCCGCCCATCCGCAGCGGGTGAGTCGGCTGGCGCTCACCGAGGCGCCGATCCCCGACGAGAGCATCTACACGTTCCCCGCGCTCACCTCGGCCGGGCCCGGGGTGTGGAACTTCGGCTACTTCTCCCTCGGCAACGGGCTTCCGGAGGCATTGGTCGACGGGCGGGAGTCGCTCTGGGTGGACAAGTTCACCGACGCGCTGATGGTGCGCAAGGGCAGCATCGCCGCGCCCGACATCGAGGAGTTCGCCAGCCATCTGCGCGACCCGGCGCATCTGCGGGCCAGCTTCGCCTACTTCCGGGCGTTCGAGCAGGACATCGCCGACAACGCGGCGTACCGGGGCACGAAGCTGACCATGCCGGTGCTGGCCGTCGGTGCGGCGGCCAGCCTCGGTGGGCAGATCGCCGAGCAGGTTCGCCGCTACGCCGACACGGTGCGCGGCGAGGTGATCGAGGACTGCGGGCACTGGCTGTACGAGGAGCGCCCGGACGAGATGCTCGCCCTGCTGCGGGACTTCCTTCAGGCGGCCTGAGCAGGGGTCCGCAGGTGTCCTCGCTCAGGCGGCGGGCGACCAGGCGTGGGCGGCCAGTGGAGGGTCGAGCGGTGCCCGGGTGAGCCGGTTGGCGAAGGTGGACATGGTGTACGCGCCGACGCCGAGCACCACGTCCAGCGCGTGCCGGGGCTGGTAGCCGGCGGCCAGGAAGTCGTCCATCTCGTCGTCGGGCACCGCGCCCCGGTGGTTCAGCACGGCCAGCGTGAAGCGGCGCAGCGCTTCCAGGCGCGGGTCGGGCAGCACCGAGCCGGCACGCAGCGCGGTGATCAGCTCGGCGGTCGCGCCGAGTCCGGTGAGCTTGCCGGTGTGCAGGGCGACGCAGAAATGGCATTCATGACTGGTGGAGACCGTCAGGATGACCACCTCCCGGTCCAGCGGGGTGAGGTCGGTCTGCTCGAAGCCCGTGCTGGCGGTGAGGAAGCCGGTGAGCAACTGCGGCGAATCGGCCATCAGGGCCACAGGGGTGGGCAGCCAGCCGAACCGGCCGCGTACTCCCTCGATGGACCGACGGGCGGCGGCGGGTGCTGTCTCAGCGGTGTGGGCGGTGAAGACGGACATGGTTACCTGCTTCCCGGAGCCTGGGTCGGGGGACGTTACGATAGTCAACGTGGTTGACGAAATAGTAAACGTGGTTGTCGAAGATGGCAACCGCTGATCCCGCCCGGCCCGGCTTCCAGCTACCGCTGCTGCTGCTGGCCGGCTTCCGGACGCTGATCGACGACCTGCACACCGAGCTGGCTCGGGAGGGGCATCCGGAGCTGCGACCGCTGCACGGGTTCGTGCTCCAGGCCGTCGGCGCGGACGGCACCACCGCCACCGAGCTGGGTCAGCGGCTGGGCATCTCCAAGCAGGCCGCTGGCAAGACCGTCGACCGGTTGGTCGCCGTCGGCTACCTGGAACGGGTCGACGACCCATCGGACGCCCGACGTCGGCTGGTCCGGGTGACCCCACGCGGTGCCGACGGGCTACGCCGCTCGGCCGAGATCTTCGACCGGTTGCGCGCACAGTGGGCCGACACCCTCGGCCCAGAGCGGGTCACCGCCCTGGAGGACGACCTGCGCACGATGGCCTCGGCCAACTGGTTCCGGCTCGACGTACCCGGCTGGTTCGGCGGCTGATCGCAGGGCCGCCGGGCTCAGTGGTCGGTCAGCGGGTGCGGGCCAGCTCGACGAAGGCCCGCCACGCGGCGGGGGTGAAGGTCAGCAGGCCGCCGTCGCGGTCCTTGGAATCGCGGACGTGCACCCGACCGGCCAGGTTGTCGGCGACCTCGACGCACGCACCGCTGTTGTTGCCGCTCCGGGTGGACTTGTGCCAGGGGGCTCCGGTCAGATCCATGGCTTCACGATCTCCTCGAGCAGGTCGATCGACTGCTGCCGGGGCAGCGCGTCACTGCGCAGACTCTCCCACCCTCCGAGCAGGGTCGCCAGCTCGTTGATGTCGTCCACGGCGGTGCCGCCGATCTGGTTGTCGAGGAAGCCGAGCCAACTGCCGTCGGCGGTGCGGCCGAGGATGAACGGCCCGAAGAGGCCGGCGTGCAGGCCCACGCCCTGCGCGCCACCGCAAGATCCACTCAGGTTTCAGGAAGTCGGGCCGTCCCAGGGCGCAGGACACCCCGACTTCCTGCAAGCCGAGTGGATCAACGGCCGACCGGGCGCGGGACACCGCCACGTCGCCGCCCAGGACCGGTCAAGCCCGGCAGACACATCTCACCGTCCGTGGCCGAACGGCGGGACGCGGGAGCAGAGTGAATCCATGCCGGATGCGTACGTCGTCGGCGACCCGAACGGGTTGTCGCCCCTACTGGTCGAGCTTCGCGACGCCGTCGCTCGGGAGCTGCACGCCCAACTGGCGTTGCGCGGCGAGCGGATCGAGCTGGCCGATCTACCGGAGGTTTCCTACCAGGTCACCCGGCAGGTCGAGCGGACGTTGCGGGCCTGGCAACCCACGCGGTAGACGCCGGGCCGGTCACTGACGAATCCGTGACCGGCCCGCACCGCCTTGCCACTGTCAGTCCAGCCCGCCGTAGGAGTGCAGGCCGGTGAAGAAGATGTTCACGCCGAACAGGTTCATCAGCATGGTGAGGAAGCCGAGCACCGCGATCCAGGTGGCCACGTTGCGCTTGACGCTGGGCGTCGCGCGGGCGTGCAGGTAGCCGGCGTACACCACCCAGGAGATGAACGCCCAGGTCTCCTTCGGGTCCCAGCCCCACGGCCGACCCCAGGCCGCCTCGGCCCAGATGGCACCGGCGATCACCGCGAAGGTGAAGATCGGGAACGCGAAGGCGTGCAGCGCGAAGGTCAGCCGCTCCAGGCCGACCGCGCCGGGCAGCCGCTTCGCCAGGGTGTACGGGAAACTCCGCTTGCCCTGCTCGTACCCGTTGCGCATCAGGAAGCCGACCGCCGGCACCACGCCGAGCAGGAAGATGCCGGACGCGAAGACGATCGTCGAGACGTGGATGACGAACCAGTACGAGTTCAGCGCCGGCACCAGCGGCACGATCGGCACGTACAACACCAGCTCGGCGGTGGCGACCAGCAGCACCATCACGAGGGTGAGGAAGAGCCCGAGCTTGCGCAGCGACTGTCGCTTCCAGAGCACCACCAGCCAGGCGGCCACCCCGATGAACGTCACAGTGAGCACGAACTCGTACATGTTGCCCCAGGGCATCCGGTCCGCTGCGAGCCCACGGGTCACCAGCGCCGCCAGGTGCAGCGCTGCGGCGACCGCCGTGGCACCGACCCCGATCAGGCCCGCGAGCCGGGCCCGCCCTGTGGAACGGTCTGCCGTGGGCGGCGACGGAATCGGCGCGGACGGCGTCGGGACGACACCGCCGCCGGCGCCGACCAACTCGCGCGCCGGAGCCGCCGTGGCGACCCGGGTACGCACGTTGCCCAGCGCGTACTCGACGGCGTGGCCGATCATCGCGACCAGGTACGCCAGGATCGCGAAGGTCACCAGATTGTCGGAGAGTGCGGACATCACTCGGCTCCTTCTCGCACGCCGGCCCGGTCAGCGGAGTCAGCGCCAGCACCAGCCCCTTCGGCACCGCTGACGGCGGCGACCAGCTGGGTGAACTCGTCGGCGAACCCTGGATAGTCGGTACGCGGCAACCCACCGACCTCCATCAAGCTACTACCGCTCGTCGGAGATCCTTCCCCGGGGTCGGCCGGCACCACCCGGAAGAACACCCGGCGGCGTTTCCCGAACAGCGAACCCATCAGCCCGACCAGTAGCACGCCGCAGCTGACCAGCAGCATCGTCGAGCCCGGATCGTGCCGGATGGAGAGGGTGACGTACCGCTCGGTGCCCAGGAACTCGACTGTCGTGCCGTCGTCAAGCTTCCAGGTCTCGCCCTTGCGGAGCAGCTTGGTGCCGACCTCCTTGACCTTGCCGGCCCGCACCTGCCGCTGGTCGAGTTGGTAGACCGAGCCGGGGATACCGGCGTCCAGGCCGAGGTTGCCCCGGTACGCGACAAGGTTCAGCGCCGGGTTGCGCTCGGTCGGGTACTGCGAACGGACGAACGGCGCCTGCTCGGGCGCTGTGGGCAGGTAGATGCCGGTGAACGCCATCTGCTGATCCGGTGCGCGCTGGCCGGTCGCCGGGTCGACGTTCGCGTCCGGGAAGGCCGCCAGCCCCTCGCTGGTCAGGCCCATGTCGCCGGTGGTCAGGAACGGTTCGTCACTGATCTGGCTGTTGCCGAACCGGTCGGTGTAGCGGATCACCGGGGCGTACCCGTGGCCGAGCAGGTAGACGCTCGCGTCGTTCAGGCGCAGCGGCGAGTTCACCGAGAAGTCGGCGCTGCGGGTCGGCTCGTCCGGGCCGTCGACGGTGACCGTGGCGTTGAAGAACTCCGGCTGACCGGACGCCAGGAACCGGGCCTCGAAGTCGTCCAGCCGCAGGCAGAAGCGGGGCAGGTCGGCGCTGTTCACGCGGGGGCCGAGCTTCGCCTCGGCGTACTGCTGGCGGGTGTTGCAGAACGCGTTGTCCGCGCCGGCCACCAGCAGCCGATTGCCGCTCCAGCCGTACCAGGAGCCGAGCGCCACGCCGATCAGCACGGCGATCAGCGAGGTGTGGAACAGCAGGTTGCCGGTCTCCTTGAGGTAGCCCTTCTCGGCGGAGACCTCGTCGCCGCGCACCTCCACGCGCCAGCGGCGCTTGCGCAGCGCGTCGGCGATCGCCACCGCACCGCCGGGCGGGGCTGGCATCACTGTGTGCTGGGGCAGCCGGGCCATCCGCTTCGGCGCGGCCGGCGGCCGGGACCGCAGCGTGCGGACGTGGTCGCGGAGCCGGGGCGTGATGCAGCCGATCAGGGAGGTGAACAACAGCAGGTAGATCGCGGAGAACCAGACCGACCCGAAGACCTCGAACGCGCCGATCCGGTCCAGTCGGGGGGCCCAGTCCGGGTGGTCGACGAAGTACTCGTTGACCTTCTCCGGGCTGATCCCGCGCTGCGGCAGCACCGAGCCGGGGATGGCGGCGATCGCGAGCAGGAAGAGCAGGATCAGCGCCGTACGCATGCTGGTGAGCTGCCGCCACGAGTTGCGCAGCAGGGCCAGCAGCCGGTTCGGCCGGCGGCGTGGCGCGGGCGCCACGGTCTCCGGTCGGTCGTCGACGACCGTCATCAGATGCTCACCTCGCCCACCCCGACGGTGGTCTGCAGCCAGATCACGAAGCTCTGCCATCCGCCGGTGACCAGGGCCAGGCCGATCAGGATGAGCAGAGCGCCGCCGACCCGGGTGACCCAGCGGCTGTTGCGCCGGACGGCGCGGAAGACCCCGAGCAGGCGTTCGAAGCCCAGCCCGAAGACGATGAACGGTATCCCCAACCCGAGGCAGTACGCCACGGCGAGCACCACAGCGCGGTCGCTCTGGCCGCTGGCGGTGGCCATGCCCATCACCGCGCCGAGCGTGGGGCCGGTGCAGGGCACCCAACTGAGCGCGAAGACAGCTCCGAAGACCGGTGCGCCGAGCAGCCCGGCCGACGGCAACCGGGAGATCCGGAACTCCCGTTGCAGGGCCGGGATCATCCCGAGGTAGCTCAACCCCGCCACGATGACCAGCACGCCGACGCCGATCTGCAACTCGCGCTTGTAGTCGAAGAACACGCGGCCGATGCTGGCGAAGAGGATCGCGGTGGCCACGAAGACGACTGTGAAGCCGCCGATGAAGAGCAGCGTCCCCGCGAGCACCCGACCCTTGACCGCGCCGACTCGCGCGACCCGCTCCTTGACCGCGACACCCCCGCCGGCCGGTGCGGGATCGGCCGCGGGCCGTCGGCCCTCCAGGTCGGCGCCGGCCAGGCCGGTCACGTACGACAGGTAACCGGGGACGAGCGGAAGCACGCACGGGGAGAGGAAGCTGACCAGGCCGGCGAGCGCCGCCGCGCCGATGGCGAGCAGCAGCGGCCCGTTGAGGGCCAACTCCCGGAAGGTGTCGCCCATCAGTTCGGCGCTGACTTCTCGGCGGCGATCCGTTCGACGATCGGTTGCAGGCCCTCCTGCTTGACGGCGGCCCGGATCACCGCCGCGATCCGGCCGTCCCGGTCGAGCACCACAGTCGCCGGCACGCTGTTCGGCGGGATGTCCAGGGCGAGTGCCGTCTTGCTGGACGGGTCGAACAGGCTCGGATAGGTGACCCTGCCCTTCTCGAACGCCTTGGCCTTGTCCCGCGAATCCTGGACGTTGATGCCGAGGAAGTTCACCCCGGAACCCTTGGTGGCCTGGTAGACGGCTTCCAGGTCGTCTGCCTCGGCGCGGCACGGCGCGCACCAGGAACCCCAGAAGTTGACCACTACGACCTGACCGCGCGCCTCGCTGACGTCGTAGCTGCCGCCGAGCAGCAGCTCACCGGCGACCGTCGGGGGTGCGGAGCGCTGATCCGGTGCGCACTCGAAGATCCCGTCGGTGGTGGTCGTGCAGGTCTTCTCCTGCGCCTTCGACGACGTACAGCCGACAAGCGCCACCGCGGCGACGGTGGCGAGCAGACCGGCGGTCCACCTCCGGGCGTTCATCAGGCCCCCTTGGCCGTCCGGGCTGTCGCGGAGAGAGCGATCAGGTGCGCGGCCGGCTCGCTGTAGCCGATGCCCGCCACCTTCGCGTCGTCGAAGTGGAACGAGGTGAGGCTCGCCAGCCCGCACTGCCGCTTGCGCGGGTCGTGCCAGAGCCGCTTGCGCTCGACGTAACGGCGCAAAGTCCAGATCGGGAGCTGGTGCGACACCAGCACCGCCTCGCGGCCCTCGGCGGCGACACGGGCGGCTTGCACGGCGGCGAACATCCGCTCGGCGATCACCCGGTACGCCTCGCCCCAGGACGGGGTCACCGGGTCGCGCAGCACCCACCAGTTACGCGGGTCGCGGAACGACCCGTCACCCGGGGAGACCTTCTTGCCCTCGAACCAGTTGGCGCTCTCGATCAGCCGCTCGTCCACCCCGACCGGCAGCCCGAACTGGGCGGCGATCGGCTCGGCGGTCTGCTGGGCGCGCTCCAGCGGGCTGGCCACCACGTGCACGATCTCCCGCTCCGCCAGGCCCTGCGCGGCGGCCTTGGCCATCTGCACGCCCAGCTCGGAGAGGCGGAAACCGGGCAGCCGGCCGTAGAGGATCTGGTCGGGGTTGTACACCTCGCCGTGCCGAAGCACGTGCACCACCGTCTTGCTCAAGGTTTTCTACCCCCCGTGACCGGCCGCTGCCGCCGCGTTCGCCGCAGTGGGCAGCGCGTCGGCGATGTGTTCCAGAGCGGCGTCGTCCAGCGCCGCCGACACGAACCACGACTCGAACGCGCTCGGCGGCAGGTAGACGCCGGCGGCGAGCATCGCGTGGAAGAACGCCTTGAACGCCGGCACCTGCTGGGTGCGCGCGCTGTCGTAGTCGACCACGTCGGCGTCGGTGAAGAAGACCGAGAACATGCTGCCCGCGTACGACAGTCGGTGCGGGACCCCGGCGGCGGCCAACGCGTCGGACGCCAGCTTGCCCACGACGGCGGCCGTCTCGTCGAGGCGCTGGTACAGCGCGTCGTCGGCGAGCCGCAGGGTCGCCAGACCCGCGGCGCAGGCCAGCGGGTTACCGGAGAGGGTGCCGGCCTGGTAGACCGGGCCGGCCGGCGCGAGCCGCGCCATGATGTCCGCGCGCCCGCCGAACGCCGCGGCGGGCAGGCCACCACCCATGACCTTGCCGTACGTCCACAGGTCGGCGTCGGAGGCGTCGAGGCCGTGCCACCCGGCGCGGGAGACCCGGAACCCGGTCATCACCTCGTCCACCACGAGCAAGGCGCCGTGTGCGTGCGCGATTCGGGCGAGCTGCTGGTTGAAGCCGTCGCGGGGGGCCACCACGCCCATGTTGCCGGCGGCGGCCTCGGTGATCACCGCGGCGATGTGCTCGCCCTCGGCGGCGAACGCCTCCTCGACGGCCCGGATGTCGTTGTACGGAAGCACGATCGTCTCGCTGGCCGCCGCGCCGGTCACGCCGGGCGAGTCGGGCAGGCCCAGGGTGGCCACGCCGGAGCCGGCGGCGACGAGCAGCGCATCGACGTGGCCGTGGTAGCAGCCGGCGAACTTGACGATCTTCGAGCGGCCGGTGAAGCCGCGGGCCAGCCGGATCGCCGACATGGTCGCCTCGGTGCCGGAGTTGACCAGGCGGACCTGCTCGACCGGGGTCCGGGCGACGATCTCGGCGGCCAACTCCACCTCACCGGGGGTGGGCGTGCCGAAGCTGGTGCCCCGGGCGGCGGCGGCCTGGACGGCCTCCACCACCTCCGGGTGGGCGTGCCCGAGGATCAGCGGACCCCAGGAGCAGACCAGGTCGACGTAACGGCGACCGTCGGCGTCGTGCAGCCACGGGCCCTCACCACGGACCATGAAACGCGGGGTGCCGCCGACCGCCTGGAAGGCGCGCACAGGGGAGTTCACCCCGCCCGGCACGATGGCGCGGGCGCGGTCGAACAGGGCCTCGGAGGCCGGCGCGTCGGCTGGATAGCGGCCGGACCCGGCGGGAAAGATGTCGGTCACGATGCCGCCATTGTGACAGCGCCGGACCGTCAACCAGCAGCCACCCCGTTGTGGGGTTACCCGGCTCACCCATGACCTGCGCCGGTCAGCGGCACCGACACGGGGGGCCTCGCGGCCTGGAAGGGAACGGCTCGCGGCCTCGACAGGCCAGGTCGGTCGGATCGCGCTAGGCTGACCGGGTGGATCGTGCCGAACTGTCCATCACGCTACACCGGACGGGCGACGAAGCAGTCTTGCGCCTGGCCGGTGAAATCGACATGCTCACGGCGGCGCAGCTCTCCACCGTCGTCAACGAGGTGCTGGCCGACCCACCCCCGAAGATCGTGCTCGACCTCGGCGGTGTCACCTTCTGCGACTCGCAGGGCCTGGGCACCCTGGTCGTGCTCAGCCGCAAGGCCAGTCACGCGCAGAGCCTGCTGATGCTGACGCACGTGGGCGACTTCCTGATCCGCGTTCTGGACATCACCGGCCTGCGCAGCGCCCTGATGATCCGCAACGACCAGCCCACCGGCTGAACCGCCCCGCCGCGTCAGGCGGTGTTGCCCCAGCGGGCCTGTTCGAGCATCCGTACCGCCCGGTCCCGGACCTCCGGGTCGTCCGAGCGGAGCAGCGTGGTGGCCTCGTCGACAGCGTCGGTGAGCCGCCGCCACTGCGTGTCACGCTCCCGGACCAGATCCGACTGGGTGGCCAACTGCCGGGTCTTCACCCACAGCTCGACGAAGACCGACACCTTGGCCCGGAGCACCCACGGGTCGAACGGCTTGGTGAGGTAGTCCACAGCGCCCACCTGGTAACCCCGGAGGGCGAGCTGGGCGTCCCGGTCGGCGGCGGTGAGGAAGATGATCGGCACGTGCCGGGTCCGCTCGCGGCGCTTGATGTGGCTCGCCGTCTCGAAGCCGTCCATGTCCGGCATCTGCGCGTCCAACAGGATCACCGCGAAGTCGTCCACCAGCAGCTGCTTGAGCGCCGCCTCGCCGCTCTCCACCGCCACGGACTGGACCGGCAGGCCCTGGAGGATCGCCTCCAGGGCCGTCAGGTTCTGCCGCCGGTCGTCCACGAGCAGGGCCTTGGCCATCTGGGTCACGAAGTCTCCTCGGTCCGGCTGCCGTTGATCCAGGACGACATCAGTTCGATCAGGTCGTCCAGGTCGACCGGCTTGGTGATGTAGTCGCTGCCCCCGGCAGCGAGCGCCGACTCACGGTCACCCGGCATCGCCTTCGCGGTCAGGAAGACCACCGGAAGGTCGGCGAACCGGTGGTTGCGGCGTATCTGGCGGGTCGTCTCGTAACCGTCCTGGTCGGGCATCATGGCGTCCATCAGCACGATGTCCACCTCCGGGTGCTCGGCCAGCAGGCGGACACCGTCCGCCCCGTTGTCCGAGTACAGCACGGTCATCCCGTGCAGCTCCAACGCGCTGGTCAAGGCGAAGACGTTGCGGACGTCGTCGTCCACGATCAGCACTGTGGCGCCGTCCAGCTGACGGGTGACCGGTGCCTCCGGCCGGTCCGGCAGCAGTTCCAGCGGCGGCATCAGCAACGACGACGGCAGGCCGGCGCGCTGCGGAGACGGAGCCTGGGGCGCGACCACGGCGTCCGGGGCCAGCACCTGCGGCACGAACAGGGTGAAGGTCGAGCCCTGACCGGGCGCGGACGAGACGGTGATGGTGCCGCCGATCAGTCGGGCCAGATCGCGGCTGATCGACAGGCCCAGGCCGGTGCCGCCGTACCGGCGACTGGTAGTGCCGTCGGCCTGCTGGAACGCCTCGAAGATGATCGACAGCTTGTCGTCGGAGATGCCGATGCCAGTGTCGATCACGGTGAACGCGATCACCTGCTGGGCGTTGGTCAGCGCCGGGACGTCGAAGACCGCGTTCTCCGCGGCCGGAGCGATCCGCAACGTCACGGCACCGTTGTCGGTGAACTTCACAGCGTTGGAGAGCAGGTTGCGCAGGATCTGCTGCAACCGCTGCGCGTCGGTCACCAACGCCGGCGGCAGATCCTTGCTCACCCGTACCTGGAAGTCCAGGTTCTTCTCCTCGGCCTGCGGCGCGAACGCCTGCTCGACGTAGCCGCGCAGCTCGGTGAAGCGAATCTCGGTCGGCTCGACGTCCATCCGACCCGCCTCGATCTTGGACAGGTCGAGGATGTCGTCGATCAGTCGTAGCAGGTCGGAGCCGGAACCGTGGATGGTCCGGGCGAACTCGATCTGCTTCGGACTGAGGTTGTGCTCCGAGTTCTCGGCCAGCAGACGGGCCAGCAGCAGCAACGAGTTCAGCGGGGTCCGCAGCTCGTGGCTCATGTTGGCCAGGAACTCCGACTTGTACGCCGATGCCCGGGTCAGCTGCTGCGCCTTCTCCTCCAGGCCCAGCCGCGCCAGCTCGATCTCCCGGTTCTTCGTCTCGATGTTGCCCTTCTGCTCGGACAGCAGCGTGGCCTTCTCCTCCAGCTCGGCGTTGGTGCGCTGCAACTCCGCCGACTGCTCCTGCATCTCGTGCGCCAGCCGCTGCGACTGGGCCAACAGCTCCTCCGTACGCCGGTTGGCCTGGATGGTGTTGACAGCGATGCCGATGGTGAGCACCAGCCGCTCCAGGAACGACAGGTGCAGCTCGGAGAAGGCCGACACGCTGGCGAACTCGATCACCCCGAGCAGTTCGCCCTCGAACAGGACGGGGAGCACCACCAGGTCGGACGGGGGTGTCTCGGCCAGGCCGGAGCGCAGGGTGAGCCGGCTGTTCGGGGAGGCGCTGACCCGGATCGTGCGACGGGAGAGCGCGGTCTGCCCGACCAGCCCCTCACCCGGCCCGAAGGTGACGTCGTGACCCCGTGCCACGTACCCGTACGAGGAGGTCAGCCGCAGCCGCATGCTGCCGTCGGTGTCGTCGGCCAGGAAGAAGGCGCCGAGTTGGGCGTCGACCAGCGGAGTCACCTCCGTCATGATCATGCGGCAGACCTCGCCGAGGTCGCGCTGGCCCTGCAACAGGCCGCCGATCCGGGCGAGGTTGGAGTCCAACCAGCCCTGCTCGGCGTTCTTCTTCGTCGTCTCCCGGAGGGTGACGATCATCTGGTTGATGTTGTCCTTCAGCTCGGCGACCTCGCCCTGCGCCTTGACCGCGATCCGCTGGGTCAGGTCGCCGCGGGTCACCGAGGTGGACACCTGGGCGATGGCCCGCAACTGCGTGGTCAGCGTCGAGGCGAGCTGGTTGACGTTCTCGGTGAGGTCGCGCCAGGTGCCGGAAACGCCCTTCACCTGCGCCTGACCACCGAGCTTGCCCTCGATACCGACCTCGCGGGCCACCCGGGTCACCTCGTCGGCGAACGACGAGAGCTGGTCGACCATGGTGTTGACAGTCGACTTCAGCTCCAGGATCTCGCCCTGGGCGTCCACGGTGATCTTCTGCGACAGGTCACCCTTCGCCACGGCGGTGGTCACCGAGGCGATGTTGCGGACCTGGCTGGTCAGGTTCGACGCCATCGAGTTCACGTTGTCGGTCAGGTCCCGCCAGGTGCCGGAAACGCCCTTCACCTGCGCCTGACCACCGAGCTTGCCCTCGGTGCCCACCTCACGGGCCACCCGCGTGACCTCATCGGCGAACGACGACAACTGATCCACCATCGTGTTGACGGTCGACTTCAACTCCAGGATCTCGCCCCGCGCGTCCACGGTGATCTTCTGCGACAGGTCACCCTTCGCCACCGCAGTGGAGACCTGGGCGATGTTGCGGACCTGGGCGGTCAGGTTGGAGGCCATCGAGTTCACGTTGTCGGTCAGGTCCCGCCAGGTGCCGGCGACTCCGCGCACCTGCGCCTGGCCGCCCAGCTTGCCCTCGGTGCCCACCTCACGGGCCACCCGGGTCACCTCGTCGGCGAACGACGACAACTGATCCACCATCGTGTTGACGGTCGACTTCAACTCCAGGATCTCGCCCCGCGCGTCCACAGTGATCTTCTGCGACAGGTCACCCTTCGCCACCGCAGTGGTCACCGAGGCGATGTTGCGGACCTGGCTGGTCAGGTTCGACGCCATCGAGTTCACGTTGTCGGTCAGGTCCCGCCAGGTGCCGGAAACGCCCTTCACCTGCGCCTGACCACCCAGGTTGCCCTCGGTGCCCACCTCACGGGCCACCCGGGTCACCTCGTCGGCGAACGACGACAACTGATCCACCATCGTGTTGACGGTGTTCTTCAGTTCCAGGATCTCGCCCTGTGCGTCCACAGTGATCTTCTGCGACAGGTCACCCTTCGCCACGGCGGTGGAGACCTGGGAGATGTTGCGGACCTGGCTGGTCAGGTTGCCGGCCAACTGGTTCACGTTCTCGGTGAGATCCCGCCAGGTGCCGGAGACGCCGCGCACCTGGGCCTGACCGCCCAACTTGCCCTCGATGCCCACCTCACGGGCCACCCGGGTCACCTCGTCGGCGAACGACGACAACTGGTCCACCATCGTGTTGACGGTGTCCTTCAGCTCCAGGATCTCGCCCTGCGCCGCCACCGTGATCTTCTGCGACAGGTCGCCGCGCGCCACAGCAGTGGAAACCTGCGCGATGTTACGGACCTGGGCGGTCAGGTTCGACGCCATCGAGTTGACGCTGTCGGTCAGGTCCTTCCAGGTGCCGGCCACGTTCGGCACCTCGGCCTGGCCGCCCAACTTGCCCTCGGTGCCCACCTCACGGGCCACCCGGGTCACCTGCTCGGCGAAGAGCCGCAGCGTGTCGGTGAGGTAGTTCATCGTGGCGGCCAACTCGGCCACCTCACCACGCGCGCCGACCGTGATCTTCTGCGACAGGTCGCCCTTGGCGACCGCCGTCGCGACCTGCGAGATCGACCGCACCTGACCGGTCAGGTTCGACGCCATGGTGTTCACCGAGTCGGTGAGGTCCTTCCAGGTGCCGGCGACGCCCCGCACGTCGGCCTGGCCGCCCAACTTGCCCTCGGTGCCCACCTCGCGGGCCACCCGGGTCACCTCGTTGGAGAACGACGACAGCTGGTCCACCATCGTGTTCACGGTCCGCCCGATGCGCAGGTACTCACCGCGCAGCGGCCGACCGTCGATCTCCAACGCCATGTGCTGGGACAGGTCACCGTCGGCGACCGCCACGATCACCCGGGCGATCTCGGTGGTCGGTCGTCCCAGGTCGTCGATCAGCGAGTTGATCGCCCGCTGCCCCTCCGCCCAGGAGCCGTCCAGCCCCTCGTCGTCGAGCCGCTCGGTGAGCCGGCCGTCGCGACCGACGATCCGGCTGATCCGCCGCAGGTCCAGGTACTGCCGCTCCTGGAGCGAGACCACCTCGTTGAACGCGTCCGCCACCTCGCCGGCCGCGCCGGCCCGGCGGGGAAGCCGGACCTTCAGGTCGCCGCGCCCGATCCGTCGCAGTGCCTCGGCCAACTCACCGAGGAGCGCCTCGTGGTCGGGCGCGGACGGATCCGCCACCGACTGCTTCGACGTGGTCATCATTCCTCGCTCAACTCGGGGGGCGCCGGTCCGTGCGGACACACCGGCACCCCATATTGTGCCCGCGCGCGCCGCGGTGCCAGGGTGCGCGACCCGCCAGGTGGCATCGATCGCGCGTCGATCCGCCCGACCGGTGTCGAGCCGGCACGGCGCGGCGAAAACCTCGCCCGGCTCCCGCACCGGTCGTTTCGACGCGTCAACCTGCGCGCCGCCACCGGTGCCGCTGACCGACGCGACGGCCCGCGATCGGTGATCGGCTTGGCACCCGGCAGGGGGACGGTGGAGGATACGGGGGTGTCAGCCGAGGCGGGGCCCGCGACGGCCGGGGCCCGGGACGGGGCCGTCCGGCGTGTCCGGCTGCCCGCCGACCGCCGTACGCCGGCCGCCGCCCGTGCCGTGGTCCGCTCGGTGTTGACCGAGTCACACCTGGACGAGCTGGCCAACGAGGCGCTGCTGCTCACCACCGAGCTGACCACCAACGCCGTGGAGCACGCCCGCACCGAACTGGACATCGAGGTCGTCGCGGACGAGATCGGGCTGACCGTCACCGTCTCCGACTTCGCCCCCGGTTCGGGCGACGAACTGACCGTCGGCGACCGCAACGACTCCACCGAGATCAACGAGGTCTCCGTGCGGGGCCGGGGCCTGCTGCTGGTCGACCATTTCGCCAGCCGCTGGGGCACCACGTACCTGCCCACCGGGAAGGGCGTCTGGTTCCGGCTGGACCGCCCCGGCGCCGACCCGCCCTCCAGGGGCGCCATCGGCGAATCGACACCGGCCAACGCCGGCCCCCGGACGAGCGCCGACGGGTCCGCGCCGAGCGCCAGCGCGATGAGCGAGCTCATGCAGACCGCCCCCGACCTGTACGGGGACGACCCATTGCCCGACTTCGCCACCAGCCTGCTCAGCCGGGTCGCCGAGATGGTGGGCGCGGCCGGCGGCACGATCCGCCTGGACCGGGGCGACGGGCAGGGCCGCCAGGTGCTGGCCCGCTTCGGTCGGCCGGCCCGCCCCGGCAGCGAGCTGCTCCGGGTGCCACTGACTGTGCACCGCCCGTACGCCGGTGAGCTGGAGTTGGACGCCGCGCCGTCGGCGTACGCCCAACCGTTGGCGGTGCTCACCGCCGAGCGGCTGTCGCTGCACCTGGAGAACGACCGGCTGCGCCGGGCCGACGTCCGCCGGCAGGTGTGGCTGACGTTCCTGGCCGAGGCGAGCGAACTACTGGCCCAGTCGTTGGACGTCGACCTGACGATGGCGCTGGTGCCGCAGTTGGTGGTGCCGCGACTCGGTCAGTGGTGCGCTGTGCACACCGCCGACGAGTGGGGCCGGCTTCGGCTGGCGGCGGCCAGCCACGCCGACGAGTCGATGCTTCCGCAGTTGCACAAGGTGCTGGCGGAGACCGGGCCGGACTCGATCCAGGCCCGCCTGCGCGAGGCGTCCCGCAGCGCGGCGCAGATCCCCCTGGGCGGGCCGATGGAGGGTTTCGCGGTCCCGCTGATCGCCCGCGGGCAGCGGCTCGGAACCCTGGCGGTGGGGCGGCACCAGCGGCACCGGCACGACCCCGACGAGGTGGCGGTGTTGGAGGACGTGGCCCGGCGGGCCGCGCTGGCCATCGAGAACGCCCGGATCCACGCCGAGCGCCGTCGGGTGGCGCAGACGCTCCAGCAGTCACTGCTGCCGCCGGTGCTGCCGCTGGTGGACGGGATCGGTTTCGCCGCCGAGTACGTCCCGACCGGCGACGACGCCGAGGTGGGCGGCGACTTCTACGACGTGGTGCCGCTGCCCGACGGGCGCTGGCTGGTGGTGATCGGTGACGTCTCCGGCAAGGGTGTGCAGGCCGCCGCCGTGACCGGGCTGGTCCGGGACGTGATCCGGGTGCTGGTCGGCGACGGCAAGCCGTTGCCGGAGGCGCTGGCGCGGCTCAACGAGACACTTGTCGAGCGCGGTGGCGGTCGCTACTGCACGTTGGCGCTGGCAGCGGTCGGGCCGGGCGAGGGCGACCAGTTGGACGTGTCGCTGCACCTCGCCGGGCACGACCGGCCGGTGCTGCTGGCCGGTGCGGGCGGCGCCGAGTTCGTCGGCACCGGCGGCACCGCGCTCGGCCTGCTCGACACGATCACCTCGCCGACAGCTGAGATCACGCTCGCACCGGGCGATTCGCTGATCTTCTACACCGATGGCGTCACCGAGCGGCGGCGCGGCCGGGAGCTGTTCGGCACCGACCGACTGCGGGATGCCGCCGCGCCCCTGGCCGGCTATTCGGCCGACGTGGTGGCCGCCCGGCTGCGCGCCGCAGCGATCAACTTCTCGGTCGAGCCGCCCCGGGACGACATCGCCGTCCTGGTGCTCCGCAACGACGCGACCTGACCGCCGCGCGGCCCCCCGGATATCGGGTCCGCTCGGTAGATTGACTGTCATGGCGAGCGTTGCGCAGGTCACGCCGTACTCCCGGCCGGCGGTCCGGGCCCTGATCGTCGCGCAGTTCGCGACCATCGGCGGGTTCCTCGCCGTGCTGCTGCTCTACGTCGGTCAAATGACGAGCGCCGGCGTCGGCCAGGCCGAGATGCTGACCGGCGCGTACGACCCGAAGGACATGGCCTTCTTCGGGGTGCTCCACCCCGTGGTGGCAGTGCTCTACCTGACGGGTGCGGTGCTCGGGCTGCCGTTGGCGATCGTCGCGGGGGTGGTGGTCGCCCGGGAGGGCGAGGCCCTGCCCCGGGCGAGCCGGTCACTGCTGCTGGCCGGCGCGGTCGGCAGCCTGCTGGTGCTGGTGGCCCGTCTCACCCCGCCGCTGCTGGACATGCACCGGTGGTGGATGGACTGACCTCGGCGGGCTCACCCGGCCGGGCCGGTCTCACAGGCCGCCGGGGAGCCGCCCGGGGGCGAGCCGGTGCTCCGGATCCAGGTGCCGCTTCGCGGCCCGCAACTGGGCCAGGCCGGCCAGCTCGCCCCAGAGGTCGACAGCCTGGCGGACCGCTGCCGGAGCGGAGACGACGACGCAGCGGCCCTGCCGGGCCAGCAGCACCCCTCGGACGGCGGCCAGAATGGACGCCACCCGATCGGCCGCCAGTGCCCCGGGCAGCGCCGCGTGCACCACGCCCAGCCCGGCGGACCCGCGCACCGGCACCGGCGCTCCCGCCGCGTCGCGTAGCGCGTAGACGGCGGCGTGCAGGTCGCCGATGGGCACCTCCAGGCGCAGCGCCGTGTCACCGGGCGCGAACGGGTAGCGGCGCCACCACGTCGGCGCGGAGTGGGCGATCGTCGCCTCCCCGTGCAGCAGGCCGACCAACCGCTCGGCACGTTCGGTGACGTCGGCGGGGCCGCCCTCCAGCAGCACCACCAGGCTGCCGGCCCGGGACGGGGCGCCGGCCCGGCCGGACATCGATGGGTGACGCTCCCGGGCGGTGGCCGCCGGGTGACCGGGCGGGTACGGCGTACGCGGGCGAGGGGTGCCTCCGGGCAGGTCCAGCTCGATGGCCGACGGCTCCAGTCGAGCGGCGAGGATCGTCCGGACCAGGTCGTGCACCTCCAACGGCGTCCACACCGGGCGGGACACCCAGAGCCTGCTCGCCGGCACCGGCTGCACCCGCAGGCTCGCCGACACCAGCACGCCGAGCGCGCCCTGCGAGCCGCAGAGCAGGCGGGCCAGGTCGAGCCCGGGCGCGCCACCGCCGACGCTGATCAACTCGCCGTCGGCGGCGAGGTAACGCACACCGAGCAGTTGGTCGCAGGGGCTGCCGTGGCGGTGGCGCAGCGGACCGGCCTCGCCGGCGGCGAGCACGCCGCCCAGGGTCGCACCGGGTGAGGGGGCGTCCATCGCGAGCCGCTGCCCGGTGCGCTCCAGGGTGGCCTGCACCGCCCGCAGTGGAGTGCCGGCACCCACGTCGGTCACCAGCGAGTCGACCGGCTCGTGACCGATGCCGGCCAGCCGGCCGGTGTCGAGCAGGATGTCGACCTGAACGGGGGCGGCACCCCAGTCGATCTTCGTGCCCGCGCCTCGGGGCACCACCGCCAGGTCGTGCACGGCGGCCAGTCGCAGCACCTCGGCGGCAGCGTGCGGGCCGCCGGGAACGGCCACCCAGCGCGCCGGTCGCCCCGCCACCTCGTCGGCGGGCCCGGCCAGCCGGGAAAACGGTGGACCGCAGATCGCCGCCAACCGCCGGGTGATCTCGAGGGCTCCGGACCGGCCGAGGGAACTCGCTGCTGCCGCCATGCCGGCCATCGTACATGTGTTCGAATGCCGTGGTGGCGAGTATCGGGATGCCGCTGGTCCGGCGCGCTGCGGCTGCCGGCCGGTAACGTGGCCGCCGTGACCACCGAGACTGCCCCGCCCGCGGCGAAGCGGGTGCCCAGCGAGCGCACCCACCACGGCGACACCGTCGTCGACGAGTACGCCTGGCTCGCCGCCAAGGACGACCCGGAGACGATCGCCTACCTGACCGCCGAGAACGAGTACACCGACGCGCGTACGGCACACCTGGCCGACCTGCGCGCCGACCTGTTCGAGGAGACTCGCCGACGCACCCAGGAAACCGACCTGTCCGTGCCGACCCGCAAGGGCGGGCACTGGTACTACACCCGGACGGTCGAGGGGCAACAGTACGGAGTGCAGTGCCGCCGGGCGGTCCGCGACGGCGAGACCGACCCGCCGGTCAGCGCGGACGGCGCCCCGCTCGACGGCGAGGAGGTGCTGCTCGACGGCAACCTGCTGGCCGAGGGGCACGACTTCTTCTCGCTCGGCGCGTTCGACGTCAGCCCGGACGGTCGCTGGCTGGCCTACTCCACCGACTTCTCCGGTGACGAGCGGTTCACCCTGCGGGTGAAGGACCTGACCACCGGTGAGCTGCTGCCGGACGAGGTGCCTGACACGTTCTACGGCACCGCCTGGTCGGCCGACGCCTCGGTGCTGTTCTACGTGACAGTGGACGACGCCTGGCGGCCGAACCGGGTCTGGCGGCACACCATCGGCGCCGCCGCCGCCGACGACGTGGTGGTCCACCAGGAGGACGACGAGCGGTTCTGGGTGGGGGTGGAGCTGACCCGGTCGGAGAAGTTCATTCTCATCGACGTACACAGCAAGGTGACCAGTGAGGTGCTGGTGATCCCCGCCGGTAACCCGACCGGCGCGCCGGCCGTGATCGCTCCCCGCCGACAGGGCGTCGAATACACTGTGGAGCACCACGGCCACCGTTTCCTGATCCTGCACAACGACGGCGCTGAGGACTTCGCGCTGGCCTTCACCTCGGCGGACGTACCGGGCGACTGGGTGCCGCTGATCGAGCACACCCCCGGCACCCGGCTGGAGGCCGTCGACGCCTTCGCCAACCACCTGGTGGTGTCGCTGCGCACCGAAGGGCTCACCGGGCTGCGGGTGCTGCCGGTGGGCAGTGACGACGGGTACGACATCGACTTCCCCGAGCCGCTGTACAGCGTCGGGTTGGACGCCAACCCGGAGTACCGCACCGGCCAGGTCCGGCTGCGCTACTCGTCGCTGATCACCCCCGACTCGGTGTACGACTACGACCTGGTCACCCGGCAGATGGTGCTGCTCAAGCAGAAGCCGGTGCTGCCCGGGCCGGACGGGCGACCGTACGACCCGGCCGAGTACGAGCAGCACCGCGACTGGGCGCTCGCCGACGACGGCACCCGGGTGCCGATCTCACTGGTCTGCCGGGTGGGCACCCCCCGGGACGGCTCGGCGCCCTGCGAGCTGTACGGCTACGGCTCGTACGAGGCGAGCATGGACCCGTGGTTCTCGGTGGCCCGGCTGTCCCTGTTGGACCGGGGCGTGGTCTTCGCGGTGGCGCACATCCGGGGCGGCGGTGAGCTCGGTCGACGGTGGTACGACCAGGGCAAGATGCTGGCCAAGAAGAACACCTTCACCGACTTCGTGGCGTGCGCCCGGCACCTCGTCAAGGCCGGCTGGACGACCAGCGACCGACTGGTCGCCCGGGGCGCCTCTGCTGGCGGCCTGCTGATGGGCGCGGTGGCCAACCTCGCGCCGGACGCGTTCACCGGGATCGTGGCGCAGGTGCCGTTCGTGGACGCGCTCACGTCGATCCTCGACCCGTCGCTGCCGCTGACCGTCACCGAGTGGGAGGAGTGGGGCAACCCTCTCGACGACCCCGAGGTGTACGCGTACATGAAGTCCTACACGCCGTACGAGAACGTGGCCGCCGTGGACTATCCCGCGATCCTCGCGGTGACCAGCCTCAACGACACCCGGGTGCTCTACTCGGAGCCGGCGAAGTGGATCGCCCGGCTGCGGGCGGTGGCCCCGAGCGGCGACTACCTGCTGAAGACCGAGATGGGTGCCGGGCACGGCGGCCCGAGCGGTCGCTACGACTCCTGGCGCGAGGAGGCGTTCATCAACGCCTGGATCCTGGACCGCATCGGCCACGCCTGACCCGTCGGGCCAGGTCGTGTGTGCGCGGGCGTTCCGCGCCGCACGGCCTGGCCTTTCCGGGTCGCGGCGAAGGTCGCGGCCTAGACTTCCGGGGTGACCGGGGCTACGGATAGTGACGGCGGAGCCGCCGAGGACGTGCGCCGACCGAGCGTGGCGGCGGTGGCGCGGGATCGCCGGGTCTGGCTGATCCTCGCGGTGGTCGCCGGCCTGCTGGTCTGCTGTTGTTCGGCTGTGGTCGGCACCCTGATCGCACTCTCCTCCGGCCTGCTCGCCGCCTGACCCGGCTGAGCGGATCATGCCGGCCAGTGGGATACCTCGGTTCAGGTCGCCCGCAACTCGTCCAGCGCGGTGCTGGCGCGCAGGAACAGCAGGCCGACACCGATCGTCACCAGCACCGCCGCCAACGCGCCGGCACCGAGCCACGCCAGGTGCTCCAGAGGTACGGGAACGGCTCGCTGCACCTCGGGAATGTGCACGACCCGGTTGTACTGCGCGCTGGTGGCAGGGTCCTCACAGAGCGCCACAGTGGCCTCGCAGATCGTCGCCATCCCGCCGCCCCCTGACACCTCCGGCGCGGCAAGCCCTCGGCCGAGCAGCGTGCCCACTGTGAGCGCGAGCAGGATCGCCGGCACGGCCGGTGCGAGCGCCTGCCAGGCCACCGAACGGCTCAGCGTGGCGCGGGGCACCCCGGTGGCGACCAACGCGGCGTAGGCGCGTCGACGGGCGACGATCCCCTCGACCAGCGCGACGATCAGCCCGCCCGTCGCGATCAGGATGGCAACGGCGATCGCGCCGTCGACATAGTTCATAGTGGACAGATAGAAGGGGTCGGTGCCACCATCCAACCCGGCGAACCGGTTCTGCTCCTGCTCAAGCTGGTCCTTGGTCCCGAAGTAGGCCCGCTGGGCGGCGGCGCCCCCGCCGAAGATCAGGGCGGCGAGCAGCGCCGCGAAGGTCCGGCTGCCCGCCCACGGGTCGGCCATCAGCCGGCCCGCCGCGAGCAGGGCAGCCGGGCCGCGGGCGTGCCGACGAAGCAACCGCCCGCAGTGGTACGAGAGCCAGCCGGTGCCGATCACCACCCCGATCATCGCCGCGAGCGCGCCCACAGCGAACAACGCCGGCACCAGCCAGGCCATCAACTCCACGTCGTCGGCGAACCGGTAGACCACCGGGCGGATCACCGCGAACGAGGCCACGCCGAACCCGATAAGGAGCCCCGCCCACGGACCCGGACCACGCTCGCGGGCGGCCTTGCGGCTCACCCCCAGCGGGCTGGTGGTGACCGTACGCAGCATCAGGGCGGTGGCCAGCGCCGCCACGACCGGCAGACCGAGCACCACGCCGGCCAGCGCTCCGGGCGACGGCAGCACGTCGGTCGGCAGGGCCAGTTGACCTTGCGCGTCCGGTCGGTGCAGCAGATCGCGGCCGACCAGGTAGACACCCAACCCGACCAGCGTGCCGAGCAGAGCGGCCACGCCGGTCTCCAGCACCACCAGCCGGGTGACCTGCCCGGGAGTGGCGCCGGCCAACCGGAGCGCTGCCAACCGGCGGTCCCGTGCCGGCGCGCCGAGCCGGGCGCACTGGCCGGCCAGCGCCAGCACCGGGATCATCAGCATCAGCAGCGCGAACGCGGTGCCACCACGCAACCCGGGCTGCATCAACAGTGCGTTGTGGTACTGCTCCGACCACCTCGCCTGGTTTTCCACCGTCGCCGCCGGGGTGGGGATGGCCCACACGGTGAACGCCGCGAGCCCGGTCAGGGTTGCCAGCAGGGCGCTGAGCGCGGTCAGCACCACCCGGGCGGTGTCGGTGCGGGTGCCGGCGAGCGCGAGGCGGAGCAGCGTCGTCGGTCTCACCGCGTGCCGCCGGCCAGCGGCACGTCGAGCCCCAGGCCGGTGTGGTCCACCAGGCCGTCACGCAACACGATCTCCCGATCGGCGTACGCGGCGATCCGCGGCTCGTGGGTGACCAGCACGACGGCGGTGCGCTGCTCACGGGCGAGCCGGACCAACTGGGTGAGGACCTGCTCGCCGGTGAGCGTGTCCAGTGCGCCGGTCGGCTCGTCGGCGAAGAGCACCCGAGGCTCGGTCACCAGCGCCCGCGCCGTGGCGCAGCGTTGCTGCTGACCCCCGGACATCTCACCCGGCCGCACGTCGGCGACCTCGGCCACCCCGAACCGCTCCAGCCAGGTGAGCGCCGCCGTCCGTGCCTCTCGCCGCCCCGTGCCGGCGAGGAGCAGGGGCAGGGCGACGTTCTCGGCCGCGGTCAGCTCGGCCACCAGCTGACCGAACTGGAACAGCACCCCGAACTCGGTGCGCCGCAGCCGCGACCGGGCCGCCTCCGACCAGGTGTCGATGCGGTGCCCGCGCCAGGTGACCTCGCCGGCATCCGGCCGGAGGATCCCGGCCAGGCAGTGCAGCAGGGTCGACTTGCCGCAGCCACTCGGACCGGTGACGGCGACGATCTCACCCTCGGCCACCTCGAGCGTCACGCCGCGCAGCGCGGGCGTCGGGCCGTACGCCCGAACCACGCCGCGAGCCTCAAGTTGCGTCACGGATGCACCTCCCGGTGCCAGTCGGCGACCCGGCCCAGGGTGGCGTGCAGCCACCGCAGATCCGCGTCGAGGTGGGCGATCGCGAAATCGGCCGCGACCACGTCGCTGAGGGTGGCGACCGGGTCGGCCTTGACCGCGGTCAGCTCACGCAGCCGTGCGGTGTGCGCGGCGCGCTGGGCGATCAGGTACGACCGGGCCCGATCGACGTCGGCGACCAGCAGCGCCACCACGACCTTGGCGAAGAGCGTGCTGGTCACGTACGGCATGGGCGCTTCTACTGTGGACAGCCACTGGTCCAGCGTGTCCCGCCCCTGGTCGGTCAGCGCGTACGCCGTGCGATCCGGCCCGCCCACCCGATCCTGCCCGGCGGCAGCCACCAGCCCGTCGCGTTCGAGGCGACCGAGAGTGGCGTAGACCTGCCCGAAGGCCAGCGGCCGAGCCCGTGGCAGCCGCTCGTCGTGCGCACGCTTCAGCTCATACCCGTGCCGGCTGCCCCCAGCGAGCAACCCGAGCAGAACATGCGGCGTGGACACCCGGCCAACTATTCACCCAGCGAATACCCAAGTCAACAACCCAACCCCCACCCCCACCCCACCCCACGGCAGCCCTCGTTGATCATGAAGTTATTACGCCGACACGCCGCGATGGATGGCAATAACTTCATGATCAACGGGACGAGGGGGTGGGGTTAGGGGGTTTGGGGCCAGGTGGGGGTGCGGCCGGTTTGGGTCAGGAGGTGGGCCAGGTCGGGGGCCAGGTCGGGGGTTGGGGTGGGTAGGGGGTCGGCGAAGACGCCCATCTTGCGGGCGGTGGGACCCAACTGCTCCACCAGCCCGTGCAGCTCGGCCACCGCCTCCGGAGCCGGGTGGTACGGCTGACCCGTGGCGACCGCGAGGTCCCAGCCGTGCACGGTCAGGTCCAGCAGGGCCATGCCGCCGATGACCGGCTGCGGCATACCCATGCCCGGCGACACGCCCTCGAGGGTGGACGGATCCGACCAGGCGGCGACCAACCGGCCGGTCTCCGCCTCGAAGCGGTCCCGCCAGCCGTCGCCCAGGTGGTCGGGCTTCTCGGCCCACTCCACCTGTCGCTTCTCGGCCAGGTCCTGAAAGTTGACCACCACCTGGAAGAGGTGATTGAGCAGGTCACGGACCAGGTAGTCCTGGCACGGTGTGGGCAGGTCCAGTTGGTCGTCGGAGATACCCCGCACGACATCGACGGTTCGCGGCGCGGCGGCCGCCAGCAGCTCGCTAGTCTGAGTGGACATAGGGCCAGCGTATGAGGGTGGTCTTGAACAAATGCGACAGCGACCGCGTGGCGACAGCCGGGGGATTCTCGACCCCGGGCGTTTGCTGCGCGAGGTGCGCTTCCGTCGACACCTGCCGGCGGAGTCGCTGCGCCGGTGGGTCGAGCACTACTGGTTGATCGACTGGGTGTTGAGTGCGCCGTTCGAGCAGCGGGTCGTGCCGCACCCGGCGGTGAACGTGGTGTTTCGACGGGACGACGACGGGCCCGAGTCCGGCGAGGTGGCCGGGGTGGGCCGCGACCTGTTCCGGATCACGCTCAACGGCACCGGCCGGGTGTCCGGGGTGCAGTTCCGCCCCGGTGGCTTCCACCCGTTCTGGCGGCGCGCGGTCAGCGAGCTGACCGGCCGCAGGGTGCCGCTGCCCGCCGGCCGGCTGACCCACCCGGACGCCTCGGTGGGCGCGGGCGCATCCCCGGCAGCACCCACCTTGGCGGCCAGCGACGACGAGCGCTGCCGGGCGCTGGACACCGTCCTCACCGCCTGGCAGCCGGAGCCGGACCCGATGGCCGAGGAGGCCGTCCTACTGGCCGAGGCGATCCGTACCGACCGGACGGTGCTGCGCGTCGACGACTTCGCCGCGCGGCACGACGTTCCGGTCCGCCGGTTGCAGCGGCTCTTCATGGAGTACGTGGGGGTCGGGCCGAAGTGGGTGATCCGCCGCTACCGGCTCCAGGAGGCTGTCGAACAGGCCGCCGGTAGCCCATTGAGCTGGGCCGACCTCGCCGCCGACCTCGGCTACAGCGACCAGGCCCACCTGGTCCGTGACTTCACCTCAGTGGCCGGGGTGTCCCCCGCCGCGTACGCCCGCTCGGTGCGCTGAGGAAGCCGAGACAGCTGAGAGAGCCGACAGGTCAGCGGCGCCGCAGGACGACCACTGCGACGTCGTCCTGGATCTCCGGCGGGGCCAGTTCCACCAGCAGTCGGGCACAGAACTGGTCCAGGTCACCGTCGACGGTCGCGGCGACCCGGGACAGCGCGGCCAGTCCCTCGTCGATGGTGGCGTCCCGTCGCTCGATCAGCCCGTCGGTGTAGAAGACCAGCGTGGCCCCGGCCGGCACCACGAACTCCAGGTCGGCCGGGCGCGGGGCGCGAATGCCGAGCAGCGGCGCGGAGTGCTGCACGAACTCGACCTTGCCGTCCATGATCAGTAGCGGTGGAAGGTGCCCGGCACTGGCCAGCCGAACCCGCCCGGTCGGCGGGTGCATCAGCAGTACGCAGAGCGTCGCCACCTCGTTCGGCAGCAGGGTCCGCATCAGCTCGTTGACCCGGTGCAGGATCTCGCCGGGCTGGTGGCCCTCGACCGCGTACGCCCGCACCGCGTGCCGCAGCTCGGCCATCACTGTCGCCGCGTGCAACGAGTGGCCGGCGACGTCGCCGATCGCGAGCAGCAGGTGCCCGTCGAGCATCACCAGCTCGTAGAAGTCGCCGCCCACCTCGGTCTGCGCGCTGGCCGGCTCGTAACGCACCGCGAGGTCCAGCCCGGCCACTGTGGGCAGCCCTCGCGGCAGCAGGCTGCGTTGGAGGGTGACAGCGATCCGGTGCTCCTCGTCGAACGAGCGCTGCCCCTCCACTGCCGCCGCCACCGCCTGAGCCAACTGCTTGAGCACCGGGGTCTGCGCGGTCTGGGTGGCGGTCGGGACCACCACGTACAGCGGGGCGCGATCCAAGCGCAGCTTGGCGGCGGCGATGGTCAACGTGTCGTCCGCCGGCCACTCGACGAGCGCCCAGTTCGCCGAGGGCTCCACTCGGACCGTGGCGCCGGTGGGCACCCCGGTGTCGTCGACGACCCACGGCACCACGGCGGCCACCTCGCCGGGACCGGCGCAGACGCCGGCGAGGCAGTCACCGTCGAAGGTTTCGGCGATCACCGCCGCCGGGCTCTTGAAGATCTGGGCGGCTCCCTCGGCTGCGGCCTCCAGCAGACGCGCGAAGGTCGGCGCCGCGTGCACAGCGACTGTCGTGTCGGCCAACCCGAGCAGCCGCTCGGCGAGCAGTTCGGCGCGCTGCCGGGCCTGGTAGTAGCGCAGCACGGCCCGGGTGGTGGCGATCAGCTCCTCGGGCTCGATCGGCTCGGTCAGGTACGCGTCCGCGCCCCGGGTCAGCCCCTGGGCGCGGTCGGCCACGTCCACGGCGTGCGCCGACACGTGGATGACCGGCATCGCCGGGTGCCGCACCTTGATCTGTTCGCAGACCTCGTAGCCGCTCAGGTCGGGCAGCCGGACGTCGAGGACCACCAGGTCGATCCGGTCCACCTCGACCCGGGCCAACGCCTCGGCGCCGTTCTCGGCCTCCAGCACTGTGAACCCGGCCCGGGTGAGCCAGCTGACCAGCAGATAACGCTTGGTACGACTGTCGTCGACCACCAGGATGGTTGTCGGCATGCCGTCCACGCCGTCACGCCCCGCCTGTGGGCAGGGAGACGGTGAACGTGCTGCCTTCGCCCTGCGCGCTGGTCAGCTCCAGTGTCCCGCCGAGCAGCGTCACCAACCGCCGGGCGTACGGCAGACCGAGGCCGGTGCCGCCGACCCGGGTGGCGCCGGGGATCTGGTAGAACTCCTCGAAGATCCGGTCGTGCAGCTCGGGAGCGATGCCCGGCCCGGTGTCGCTGACCTTGAACTGCCAACGGTCGCCGTTTTGGCTGGCCCGCAGCCGCACCTCGCCGCGCTCGGTGAACTTCAACCCGTTGTGCAGCAGGTTACGCAGCACCTGACCGAGCAGCACCTCGTCGGTGCGCAGGAGAGCCGGCCCGCTGAGCTCCTCCACGACCAGCTCCACCTCGGGGCGGGTGGCCAGCGCGCGCAGGGTGCCGCGCAGTTGACCGAAGACCGGCCTCAGGTCGACCTCGGCCAGCTCCGGCTCGATCCGCCCGGACTCCGCCTTGGCCAGGTCGAGAAGTTCGTTGACCAGGTTGAGCAGGTCCGCCGCCGAGGAGCGGATCAGATCGACCTGGCGGCCCTGCTCGTCGGTGAGGGGGTCGGAGGCGGAGTCGGTCAGCAGCCGCCCCAGGCCGATGATCGCGGTGACCGGGGCACGCAGCTCGTGGCTGACGTTGGCCAGGAATCGGCTCTTCGACTCACTCGCCGCACGGAGCTGGGCCGACTTCTCGTCCAACTCGGCGTAGAGGGCGACGACGCCCCTGTTGGTCTCCTCCAACTCCTCGGTGAGCTGGTTGTAGAGCGCCAGCACGCCGCGGTTGGTCTCGGCCAGCTCCTCGTTGAGCACGGCCAGCTCGTCGCGCTGACTGCGCACCTCGTCCAGTGCGGCGATGAGCTGCCCGTTCTGCGCAGTCAACTCGTCCAGCGCACTGGCCGGCGCGGTGCGGCCGAGTTCGGTACGGAACTCGGCGAGCCGCTCCGGGGTCGGCGTCGGCGCGTTGGCCGGGACTCGTCGGGACATCCGTACGACCGTAACCCCCTCGACGGTCGACACGCTCAACGTGTCGACCAGTCGGGACACCGCGCCGGACTGCGGCTGGTAGCGGCCGTCCGGCAGCGGGGTCACCGGGGCCAGGTCGGCGCGCAGGTGGAACCGGCCATCGGCGCCCGCCTCGACGTGGAACGAGACGTCCGCACCGCCGGTCGTCCGCAGCAGGTCCCGAGCGACCTCGCTGAGCGCGGTGGCGATCCGCACCTGGTCCTGGTGTTCCAGGCCGACCACCGCGGCCACCTCGCGCCCGCGCTGACGGATCACGAAGATGTCCTGCTCGACCCGCAGCGCCATCTGGAGCAGCGGCAGCGCTGCCGGCTTCCCGCTCACGCCCAAGACCTCGCGACCAGTACGCAGGCGTCGTCACGTCGCACACCGGCGTCACGGAGCAGGGTCGCCGCCATGACCAGCGGGGATCGCTCCGCCAGGCCCGGGTAGTCGGTCATCCGCCAGCGGTCGACCACCCCGTCGCTGTGCATCACCAGCCGGGCGCCGGGACCGAACGGGTAGTCGTACTCCCGGATCGTCGGCCGTTGGTGGCCGGCGATGCCGGGCAGCGACACCAGCCCTCGACGGCGGCCGTCACCCTCGACGACCACGCCGGAGATGTTGCCCAGGCCGGCGTAGTGCAGCACACCCGCCTCCGGCACCAGCTCGGCGACCGCGAGCGCGCTGCCACGGGTGTGCGACATGCTCCGGTGCAGGTGACCGACCACCACCGCAGGTGGGCCGGCCGGAGCGTCACGGAACGCGGCCAGCGCCGCTTCGGTGGCGGCGTTGGCCAGCGGGCCGTGCCCCAGCCCGTCGCTGACCAGCACCTGGTGCCGCCCGTCGACGACCCGGACCGCGTACCCGTCGCCGCTGACCGTCTCGCCGGTGATCGGTCGGGCGAGGGCACCGGCCCAGGACGGCCGCGCCGGCTCCGCCGGCCAGACCTGCACGGCGAGGACGGTGCCCTTGCCCGGCAGCGAGTATCCGTCGAACCAACTGGCCTGCCGCACGATGGCGCCCAGACCGATGCCGAGGGTGCCGGTGGTGGAGTGCCCGTCGCGGGTGGAGACGGTCAGGTCGGCCATGCCGGGCCCGGAGTCGATGGCGATCAGCTCCACGCCGGCCTGCCCGGCGCGGCGTACCGGTCGGAGCAGCAGGACACCGTCGTCGGCGTGCTTGACCAGGTTGCTGGTCAGCTCGGCGGCGACGATGGCCAGGTCGGCGATGCGCGCCGCACCCATCTCCACCTGTGCGCCGAGGCGCTCGGCGGCCCGCCGGACGGCGCTCGCCGCGCTGCTGGCCTCCACCCGGAACCAGATGCCACTGTCGGTGACAGCGTCGCCGTTCACCTGGACCACTTGGTGACCGTGATCCGCGTGCCGCTCTCCGTCGACGTCTCGATCTGGAACTCGTCGACCAGGCGCCGCGACCCACTGAGCCCGAGGCCGAGGCCGCCGCCGCTGGTGTAGCCGTCGGTCATGGCCAGGTCGAGGTCGGCGATGCCCGGCCCGGAGTCGGCGAACACGATCTGCACGCCCTTGCGTCGGCCGTTGTCCACGACCGTCACCTCGACCGAACCGCCGCCGCCGTACACCAGGGTGTTGCGGGCCAACTCACTCGCCGCGGTGACCACCTTGGTCTGGTCGACGAGGGACAGCTTGACGGCCACCGCCACGGCGCGGACCAGCTGCCGGACGCGCACCACGTCCTCGTCGCTGCGGACCGACTGCGCCTGTGGCTGGCCCAGGTCGATGCTCGCGGTCACGGCGTGGCCGTCTCGGCGTCCGGATCGTCGTCGAGCTGGTAGTCGAGCTCGTCCGCGTGGGCCGCCGCGATCAGTTCCATGCCGCGTTCCACGTTCAGCGCGGTCCGGATGCCGTTCAGCGACAGCCCCAGTTCGACAAGGGTGATGGCGACTGCCGGACGCATGCCGACCACCACCGTCTCCGCGTCGAGCACCTTGGAGATCGACGCGATGGTGGAGAGCATCCGCCCGACGAAGGAGTCGACGATGTCCAGCGCGGTGATGTCGATGATGACGCCGTGGCAGCCGGTGTCCACGATCCGCTCGGCCAGGTCATCCTGGAGCTGAACCGCCGTCTGGTCGGACATGTCGAGCTGGATGGAGACGAGCAGGATGTCGCCGATCTTGAGGATCGGTACGCGTTCCATCAGACGGCCCGACGCGGCTGGCGGCGGGCGGTCTCCACCCCGGTGAGTCGCAGCACGTGGCGCAGCGCGTCGGCGAGGCTCGCCTTGGTGGCGATGTCGCCGAACTCGATGCCGAGCGCCACGATGGTCTGCGCGATCTGCGGACGGATGCCGGAGATGATGCAGTCGGCGCCCATCAGCCGGGCGGCCACCACGGTCTTCAGGATGTGCTGGGCGACCTGGGTGTCCACCGCCGGTACGCCGGTGATGTCGATGATCGCGTACGGCGAGCCGGTGTCGACCAGGGTCTGGAGCAGCCGCTCCATGACGACCTGGGCCCGGGCCGAGTCGAGGGTGCCGACCAGCGGCACGGCGACGACGCCCTCCCAGAGCTTGACCACCGGCGTGGAGAGTTCGAGCAGCTGCTCGGCCTGGTCGGCGATCAGGCTCTCCCGGGTGCGGACGAAGCTCTCGAAGGTGAACAGGCCCATCTCGTCGACAAGCTTCGAGAAGGCGACGTAGTCCTGGAGCGCGTTCGGGCCGCCGGCCTCCTGCACCAGCTCGGCCAGCACGTCCTTCAGCGCGAAGACGCTGATCGTGGTCTCGGTGGCGGAGAAGCCCTGCCGGGCCCGGCCACGGGACAGCTCGGAGAGCGCGGCGCGCAGTTCGGCAGCGCTGTCGGCGGACAGGTCGATGGTGCCCTGCTTGCCGGTGGCGACGATGGCACCGTGCAGGTCCTCGACCTGTCGGCGCAGCTCCGCCTGGCTCAGCCGGCCTCGCAACGAACTGGTGACGATCTCGGTCCACCGAGTCGTGACCCGTGCGTCCTGCCCGCTGAGCAGCGCGGCGAGCCGACCACTTTCTTCGGTGCTCAACGCCATTTCGAACCCCCTTGACCTGGACCGGGCGGACTCTATCACCGGGGTCTGACCAACTACTTGCCCCGTAGCAACGGAATGACGATGGCCACCGGATCACGGCTCCCGTTCTACCTCCGACCATGGTCGTGGGATACCGTTCCCCCGATAACAGGAGGTCTGGCGAATGTCGTTGACGGTGCACACGGAACAACGCGGCGACGTGGTCGTCGTGGCGGTCGCGGGCGAGCTGGACATGGCCACCGCACCGCAGCTACAGGACCAGATCACCGACCTGCTCGACAAAGGCCGCAACCGGCTGGTGTTCGACCTGGCGGACGTCTCGTTCTGCGACTCGACCGGCCTGTCGGTCTTCGTCCGCGCCAAGAACAGCTGCGACGAGGCTGGCGGCGTCGTCCGGCTGGCCGCCCCGCAGCGCGGGGTGCTGCGCATCCTCGAGGTGAGCGGGCTGGTCGAGGTGCTGCACACCTACCCGACGGTGGATGAGGCAGTCGCCGGCGAATCGACGCCGGCTTCCTCCTGACCGTCAGCGTGCGTCACTCGTCCTCGACGTAACGGGGACGAGCGATCGCCATGCCCGCCGTCGTCTGCACGGCCAGGGCGCCCAGCAGGAAGCCGATCGGCGCGGTCCAGCCGCCGGTGGCCTCGTAGAGGACGCCGACCATCAGCGGGCCGAGGGCGGCGATCACGTACCCGGTGCTCTGCGCGAACGCGGAGAGCGCGACAGTGCCCTCGGCGGTGCGGGCGCGCAGGCCGATGGCGGTCAGGATCATCGGGAACGCTCCCTGACCGATCGCCAGCAGGGCGACCCAGAGCAGCGCGGCACCGTGCGGTGCGAGCGCCAACCCCAGGTAGGCCAGCGCCGACGCGGTGGTCAGCCCGAGCACCAGCGGCCGCAGGCTGCCGAGTCGACCGGCCAGGGTGGGCATCAGCAGCGCGATCGGCACGCCGAGCGCGGTCACCCCGGCGAGCAGCAGCCCGGCCGACTCCGGCTGGTAACCGGCGTCGCGGAACAGCTGGGCCAGCCAGCCCATGATCGCGTACCCACTGAGCGACTGCGCCCCGAAGTACACGGCCATCGCCCAGCCGAGCCGGGTCCGCGCCGGCCGGACCCGCACCGGTGTGGCGACGACCGCCGTCGGGGTCGCCCGCCGCGCCGCGGCGCGGGTCCGCAGCGCCAGCGGCACCCACGGGAGTACGGCCACCGCGGCCATCGCGGCCCAGACGCCGAGCCCGGCCCGCCACGACCCGAAGGCGTGCGCGATCGGCACCGCGGAGGCGGCGGCCACCGTCGTGCCCACTGTCAACGCCATCGTGTACGCCCCGGTGACCAGGCCGGTGCGGTGCGGGAAGTGCTGCTTGACGAGCATCGGCAGCAGGATGTTGGCGACCGCGATGCCGGACAGCGCCAGCGCGCTGGTGAGTACGAAGATCAGGACCGAGTCGGTGGCGACCCGGAGCACCTGGCCGACGGCGAGGGCGAGCATGGCGACCACCAGCACCCGGGCCGGTGCCACCCGGCGGACCAGCCACGGGGTGAGCGCGCCGAGGCCGGCGAACGCGATGGTCGGCAGGGTGGTGACCAGACCGGCGGTGACGCCGGAGAGGCCCAGCCCGTCGCGGACCTCGTCGAGCAGTGCGCCGAGGCTCGTCACCACGGCACGCAGGTTGAGCGCGACCAGCAGCATCCCGACCAGCACCAGCGCGCCACCGGTCGCCGGGTGCGTCCGCCGGCCGGCACCGGGGTCCCGCGTCGGGCGAGGGTCGGCGGCGGCGGGGGCGGGCAGCGCCGGAGCGGCGGTTGGTGGCGGGGTCATGACCTCTAACCTACAATCATGGGATGAATTTGGGACCGGTGATGTAACCAGTGCCACCGTCGGTTGATTTCCCCACCGCGCCTCCGGTGCCGCCCAGCGGTCAGCCCGCCGTGCCGCCCCGCGGCCACCGGGTCCGGCAGACCACCGAGCAACTCCGCGCCCGGATCCTCGGCGGCGAATGGCCTGTCGGCGGGCGCATCCCCACCGAGCCACAACTGGTCGCCGCGCTGGGCGTCGGGCGCAACACTGTCCGCGAGGCGGTCCGCGCCCTGGTGCACGCCGGGGTGCTGGAGTGCCGGCAGGGCTCCGGCACCTACGTGGTGTCCACCGACGAACTGGCACCGGTGGTCGCCCGCCGGCTCGGCGACGACCGGATGACCGAGGTCATCGAGGTACGCCGCGCCTTCGAGGTGGAGGCCGCCCGGCTCGCCGCGCTGAGGCGTACGCCGGAAGACCTGGCGGCGCTCGACGGCGCGCTCGCCCAGCGCGAGGCCGCCTGGCACGGCGGCCGGGTCGACGCGTTCGTCGAGGCCGACGCGGCACTGCACACGGCGGTGGTCGCCGCCGCGCACAACACCATGCTCGCCGAGCTGTACGCCTCGGTGGGCACCGCCCTGCGCAGCACTGTCGCCCAGGCCATGGGTGGGGCGCTCACCCCCGAGCGCTACGTCGACCACACCCGGTTGGTCGAGGCGATCCGGGCCGGAGATCCCGGCCGGGCGGCGCTCGAAGCCGGCGCTTTTCTGGAACCCGCCGAACGGGCATAGGTTGTGCCCGACAGAAAAGCGGACACCTCGGGAGTACGAATGCTCAAGGGCTTCAAAGACTTCATCATGCGCGGCAACGTCGTCGACCTGGCTGTCGGTGTCGTCATCGGCGCCGCGTTCACGGGCGTGGTCACCCAGCTCACCAAGTCGTTCCTCGAACCGCTGGTCCGGGTGATCATCGTGTTGATCACCGGGAACAAGAACGGCCTCACCGGCTCGATCCCCACGTTCCGGGAGATCCCGTTCGACTGGGTGGCGTTCGTCAACGCGGTGATCACTTTCCTGCTGACCGCGCTGGCGCTCTACTTCCTGGTCGTCTACCCGATGAACCGGCTGGCCGAGCGGCGCAAGCGGGGCGAGGAGCCGCCGCCCTCCGCGCCGAGCGAGGAGGTCAAGCTGCTCACCGAGATCCGGGACGCCCTGGTCTCCGCCGGCCACACCACCCCGGGCCAGCAGCGCGGGGCGCTGGACGACGTGCTGGGCCGGCGTCCCGAGCCGCCGACGCAGCGCTGACCCGAACGGATGCACATCGGCCCCTGTGGGATTCCCGCAGGGGCCGCACCTTCTCGTACGTGTGTTCGATAGAGTCCCGCCATGGAGCAGCGAAAGCACTGGTGGAACGGGAAGTGGGGGCGGCTGGCCCGGCGGGACGTCTTCCTGCGGGTGGACGCCGACCGGTGGCACGTCGAGCAGCGCGCCGGCGGCGCCGAGGGCATCTCCCGTTTCTACGAGTACGGCAGTGCGGACGAAGCCGAGGACACCGTCCGGGCGCTGCTCGACGGCCCGGACACCTGGCGGGAGTTGTCCCCCCGCCCGCCCAGCGGCTGGACCCTCCCGAACGGCTGAGTGGGCGGGCGGGCGGCGGCGTTTAGCGGCGCGCCGCCCTGGGAACCGCAGCGGGATGGACCAGCAGGACGAGCAGCAGGCGACCATCTCGCGGATCACCACCGGGATGCCGGTGATCGACTCAGCCGGCACCGAGGTCGGGACCGTGGACCTCGTCCAGCGGGGTGACCCGAACGCGGTGACCGTCCAGACACCGACCGCCGACCCGGGCAGCAGCCTGGACGAGCTGATCGAGGCGACTGCGGTCGAGGAACCGGACGTCCCGGCCGATCTGGCGGCGCGGCTGCTGCACAGCGGCTACCTGAAGGTCTCGACCAACCTGGCCCGTACCGGCGCGGTCTACGTACCGGCCGACCGGATCGGGTCGGTGGCCGACGGCCGGGTCCTCCTGGCTGTCGGGGTGGCCGACCTGCCGCCCGAGGAGTGACCCCAGCGCCCTGATCGACTCGGGTTCACGGAAATCGGGGCCTCCGGAGCCTCGGGACAGCCCGACTTCATGAAACCCGAGTGGATCTTCCGGGCGCCGCGGGGGCAGGCTGCTCCGGCGCGACCGGCTGCTCCGGCGCGGCGGGCTGGCGGCGGTGGAAGAGCAGCAGCATCAGGCAGCCGGCGACCAGGCCCCAGAACGCGCCGCCCACGCCGATCAGCGTCACCCCGGACGCGGTCACCACGAAGGTGACCACGGCGGCCTCGCGGGTCGCCGGGTCGGTCACCGCCGAGGCGAGCGCGGTGGCGAGGGCGCCCAGTAGCGCCAGCCCCGCGACCGCCTCGATGAGGATCGGCGGGGCGACCGCCACCAGCGTGGTGGCCACCCCGGCGCCCAGGCCGAGCACTGCCAGCCCAGCGCCCGCGGTGACCGAGGCGATCCACCGGCGCTCCGGGTCGGGGTGCGCGTCGGGGCCGGCGGCCAGCGCGGCGGTGATCGCCGCGAGGTTCACCGCGTGCCCGCCGGCCGGGGCGGCGAGCAGACTGGCCAGACCGGTGGTCCGCAACGCCGCGCCGAACGGCGGCCGGTAGCCGTAGCCGACCAGCACCGCCATGCCGGGTACGTTCTGCGCGGCCATGGTGACCAGGAACAGCGGCAGGGCCAGTCCGACCAGTGCGGACGCGTTCCAGGCCGGCGCGGTCAGCGTGACGGACGGGATCAGCGCGGCACCGGTCAGGCCGGCCGGCGGTGCGGTCAGTGCGATCGCCGCCACCGCCACCACCAGCGCGCCGGGCACCGCCCAGCGGCGGGCGAACCGGTGCAGCAGCAGCCAGCCGACGACCACCGGCCCGGCCACCACCGGCAGTTCGACCAGCGCGCGGACCGGGGCGGTGCACAGCGGCAGCAGTACCCCGGCGAGCATCGCGCCGGCCACCGGCTTGGGGATGGCTGCCACCGCACGGCCGAGTGGCGGGAACAACCCGGCCGCGACGATCAGCGCACCGGAGACGAGGAAGGCGCCGACCGCCACCGGCCATCCGCCGGGCGGCGGCCCGGTCGCCACCAGCAGCGCCGCGCCCGGAGTGGACCAGGCCGCGCTCATCGGGATCCGGTACCGCCAGCCCAGCCAGACGGCGACGAACCCGCTAGCCACGCAGAGAGCGAGCAGGCCGGAGGCGGCCTGCGCGTCCGACGCGCCCGCCGCTCGGAGCCCGGCAAGCACGACGGTGAACGAGCTGGCGAAGCCCACCAGCGCGGTCACCACCCCCGCCAGCACTGGTTGCACGCGTCCGGCCACCCCACCCTCCCGACTGTTCCGTTTACGGAACGGAAGCGTGTAGCACGATAGCCGGGTGCCGCACCCACCACCAGCCCCGCGCCCGGGCCTCGACGTGGACCCCGCCGTCGTCGGGCGCCGGGTCCGCGCCCTGCGCGAGGAGCAGGGGATCTCGCTGTCCACACTCGCCCGGCTCGCCGGCGTCGGAAAGGCCACCCTCTCCGGCCTGGAGCACGGCACCCGCAACCCGACCCTGGAGACGCTCTGGGCGGTCACCGCGCAGCTCGGCGTACCGCTGACGGCGGTGCTGGCGGAGCCGGCCGCCGGGCCCACTGTGCACGGCACCGCTGTCACCGCGACCCTGCTGGAGGTCTTCACCGACACCGACGCGACCTACGAGCTGTACCGGATGCGGGTCGCGCCCGGCCCCGGCCAGCTCTCCCCCGCCCACCCGGCGGGAGTCACCGAGCACGTCACGGTCTTCGCCGGGGTGCTGCGCGCCGGGCCGGCCGACGCGCCGCTGACCGCCCCGGCCGGCGGTCACCTCCGCTGGGTGTCGGACGTGCCACACAGCTACGCGGCGGTGGGTGACGAGGAGGTCGCCGCCAGCCTGCTCCTGCGCTATCCGCGCCGCTGAGACCCCGCCGATCGGTCACGGAACGTCGGCCCGGTCGACGAAAATCGCAATCATTTCTCGACCTAGGTAGGAGGCGTAGAGACGAATGCGGGTTGTTCTTGGCAAGCTTGACCCCATGACGCTGATCCTCCGCTCGGTCATCCTCAACGACATCGGCTTGGTGCGCACCAACAACGAGGACTCCGCCCTCGCCGGTGACCGCCTGATCGCCGTCGCCGACGGCATGGGTGGGCTGCCTGCGGGCGAGGTGGCGAGCGAGATCGTGATCCGGATCCTGGACGAACTGGCTCCGCCCACCGACCCCGACGGCGCCGCCGACGCCCTGCGTGCCGTGGTCAGCACCGCCAACCAGCGCATCCACGCCGCCATCACCGTCGACCCGAGCCGGGACGGCATGGGTACGACGCTCACCGCGGCACTGCTGGCCGGGGAGACGCTGGTGCTGGCCCAGGTGGGCGACTCCCGCTGCTACCTCCTACGCGAGGGGGAGCTGACCCAGCTCACCCGGGACGACACGTTCGTGCAGGCGCTTGTCGATCAGGGCACCCTCTCTCCGGAGCAGGCCCGCCACCACCCGCAGCGGTCCCTGGTGACCCGGGCCGTGCAGGGCGCCGACACCCCACCCGCGATCGGGGTGCTCACCGTCGTCCCCGGCGACCGGCTGCTGCTGTGCAGCGACGGGCTCTCCGACTACGTCGAGGACGAGGCCATCGCCACGGCCCTGGGCATGTACGCGGACCGTCAGCAGTGCGGTGAGCAGTTGGTGAAGCTGGCCCACCACGCCGGTGCGCCGGACAACGTCACAGTCGTGGTCTCCGACGTCGTCGCCCGCTGACCCGTACGGCTCACTCGGCGGCCCACCCGAACCGACTGGTTCGGGTTCCGCCGGCCGCAGCGGGTCGTGGATCGGGCCAATCAGGTTGCTGCGACCCGCGCGGCGGGTTGAGATGGGCGAATGACCATCCGCCGGGTGACCGACGACGACCGTCTCACCACCAGCTTCCCGCTGGCCGCGTACGCCTTCGAGTCCTCGCCGCTCAGTGCTGCCCGCACCGCCGAGTTCCGCGACTATCTGCCCTACAACCAGGGCAACCGGACGCTGATCGCCGAGGAGGACGGCACCACGTTGGCCGCCGTCTCGGCCATCCCGATGCGACAGAACCTGCGCGGGGTGGTGCTGCCGATGGCAGGTGTCGCCGGAGTGGCAACCCATCCGCTGGCCCGCCGGCAGGGGCACGTCCGGACGTTGCTGCACCAACTCCTCGACGAGATGCGCGACGAGGGTCATCCGCTCAGCGCGCTCTATCCGTTCCGGCCCAGCTTCTACGCCCGGTTCGGTTACGTCGGGCTGCCCAAGCCACGCCGGGTCACCTTCGCTCCGGCCAACCTGGCCGCGCTGCTCCGGGTGGAGCTGCCCGGCGAGGTCGGCTGGGAACGCGTCGCGGCCGGCTATCCGGCGTGGCGGGCGTTCACCGAACGCAACCTTCAGGAACGACACGGCTTCGCGATCTTCCCGGACCACCGGGCGATCGGGATGCGCGACCGTGACGAGTACTGGCTGCTCACCGCCCGGGTCGGCGGGGAGGTCACCGGAGCGGTGACCTACCGGATCGACGAACACGGCGGCACGCTGCACGGCAACGAACTGCTGGTCACCGACCCGCTCGCGCGGACGCTGCTGTTGCAGTTCTTCGCCCGGCACGTCGACCAGATCGAGCGGATCACCGTTCAGGTTCCGCCCGACGAGTTGCCCGAGCTGTGGCTGACCGACCTGGACGTGCACGTCGAGGCCCGCACGGCCGTGCCGGGTTCGTCCGCGCCGATGGCCCGGCTGCTGTCGCTGGACGCGTTGAGCGGGCTGCCCGCCGGCCCGGGCCGGGTGCGGATAGAGCTGACCGGGGACCGCTGGCTGGCCGGCACCCACCTGCTCGACGGCACGACCGGCGCGCTGGAACTTGTCGACGACACCACCGGCCGCGCGCCGACCGCCACGCTCACCGCCGCCGGGCTCTCCGCCCTCGCGTACGGGGTGCTGGACCCGGCCGAGCTGCCGCTACGCGGTCTGGGCGAGGTGCCTGTGGACGCCGCCACGGAGTTGCGCGGCCTCTTTCCCCGCCGGGTGCCGTACCTCTTCGCCGACTTCTGAGCCCTCCTCACAATCGGGTTTGTCGCTCCGGCGACAGTGGGTACGGTCCCGCGAATGCCGGAGTGGTTACAGGCGGGTGGATGGGGGCTGCTGGCCGGGTCGGCGCTGCTGATCGGGGCGGCGGTCGGCTGGTTCGCCCGGGTGCCGCAGCGCGTCATCGCGTCGATCATGGCGTTCGGCGCGGGGGTGTTGCTCTCCGCCGTGTCGTTCGAGTTGATCGCCGAGGCGCACGCGCAGGGCGGGCTGCTGCCCACAGTTCTCGGCGCCGCCGTCGGTGCTGTGGTCTACACGGTGGCCAACCTGGTTCTCGCCCGGCGCGGCGCCCGGCACCGGAAGCGGTCCGGCGACCAACAGCCCTCCGAGGGCGAGCAGCCCGGCTCCGGGTCGGCGCTCGCTGTCGGCGCGCTGCTCGACGGCGTACCGGAATCGGTAGTGATCGGCGCCAGCCTGCTCAGTGGCGGCGCGGTCAGCCTGGTCACTGTGGCGGCGGTGTTCCTCAGCAACGTGCCGGAGGGGCTTTCCAGCGCGGCCGGCATGCGCCAGGCCGGCCGCACCCGACGGTACGTGTTCCTGCTCTGGACCGGGATCGCGCTGATCAGTGGCGTCGCCGCGCTGGTCGGCAACACGCTGCTGGGTGGCGCGCCGCCGGAGGTGCTGGCCGCCATCACCGCGTTGGCCGCCGGGGCGATCCTCGCCATGATCACCGACACAATGGTCCCGGAGGCGTTCGAGAACGCGCACCTACTGGTCGGGCTGATCACGGTCGCCGGCTTCCTGACCGCCTTCGCCCTCTCCCACACCTGACGCGCCTGACCGGCGGGCGGGCACCCGGCGCGGCTTAGCTGCGCATTAAACCGGCCCGGCGGATTCGTCGCGATGCCGTCGCGGCTCCTAGCATCACGGGGTGCGCATGACGTCGCTTGCCGCTCTCCTCGTCCTCGGTGTCGCCACCGCGACCCTGCCCGCCTGCGCGCCCAACGACCCGGCCCCCGCGTTCGAGGCCGGCTCGACCGCCTCGCCGACGGCGCTGCCGACCGGCGGTCAGGGCGACGCGCCCGGGGCTCGCGACGGCCTCGGCGGCCCGGGGGCCAGCGCCAGCCCGAAGCCCGCCAACAAGGTGCTCGCCGCCGGCAACCCGAACGGCAGGGCCACCGTGCCGGCCGAGGCGCGGGCGGTGGACACCTCGAAGCCGACCCGGACCATCGGCACCGGCACCCCGGCGAGCTGCACCTCCGCGTCGGTCGTGAAGGCCGTCGCGGCCGGCGGTGTCATCACGTTCAACTGTGGACCGGCCCCGGTGACGATCAAGATGGCCGCCACCGCGAAGGTGCGCAACGCCAACGGGCCGAAGATCGTGCTGGACGGCGGCGGCACTGTCACGCTGAGCGGCCAGGGGCAGCGCCGCATCCTCTACATGAACACCTGCGACGAGGCCCAGGGCTTCACCACCTCGCACTGCCAGAACCAGGATCACCCGCAGCTCACTGTGCAGAACCTGACCTTCGCCGACGGCAACTCCACCGGCGAGAAGGCCGAGGGCGGCGGCGGTGGGGCGATCTTCGTCCGCGGCGGGCGGCTCAAGGTGGTCAACTCACGCTTCGTCCGCAACCGCTGCGACCGCACCGGCCCCGACCTGGGTGGCGCGGCCGTTCGGGTACTGAGCCAGTACGAGAACAAGCCGGTGTACGTGGTGGGCAGCACCTTCGACGGCGGTTCCTGCTCCAACGGAGGGGCGCTGAGCAGCATCGGCGTGTCGTGGGTGGTGCTGAACAGCCTGCTCAGGAACAACGAGGCGATCGGCAGCGGCGCCAACCCGGCAAAGTCCGGCACGCCCGGCGGCGGCAGCGGCGGCGCGATCTACTGCGACGGCAACGAGTTCACCGTACGGATCGCCGGCACGATCATCGAGAACAACAAGGCCAACGAGGGCGGCGGCGCGGTCTTCTTCGTGAGCAACAACCGCACCGGCACGATGAGGATCGAAAACTCGACCCTGCGCCGCAACCCCAGCGCCAAGTTCGAGACCCGCGGCTTCCCCGGCATCTTCTTCCTGGGCGCCCGCAACCCCACGGTCACCAACTCCAAGCTCTCCTAACCCGGCCGCGCCGCGCGCCCGTGGCCCGCGCGCCCGTGGCCCGCGCCGGTGATCAAGAGGTTTCGGTCATCGGGGCGGCGTTTTCTGACCGAAAGCTCTTGATCAGCGAGCCGGGTGCGGGGTCGGTCAGTAGGGGTTCCCTTCGCCCGGGGGGCGGGCGTGGAGGAGGGCGGCGGGGCGGCCGGGCAGGTCCCGTGCGCCGGACATCGGCGGGCTTGCCGTGTGGTCTCCCTCGGCCATTCCGGCGAAGAGTTCCTTGAGCGCCGTCAGCGCACTGATCTTGGGCTGCCAACCCAACTCGGTCTCCGCGCGCTCGCTGGACATCAGCGGGGCGTTCAGACCCAGCTCCACCCAGCCCGCGTCGACCGGTTGCAGCCGCGCCCGCCAGGTCAGCGCCGCCGCCGCTCGCAACACCGGCGCGGCGACCGGCACCGTCCAACCATGGAAGTGCCGGGCCACCAGCTCCGGAGTGAGCACCGGGTCCGCGGCGACATTGAAGGCGCCGCGCGCATCACCCAACACCGCCCGGGCGTACGCGTCAGCCACGTCATCGGCGTGCACCGCCTGCATCCGCAACCGGCGGTTCGTCGGCACCAGCGGAATCCGGCCGAAGCGCAGCAGCCGCACCGGCGCCAACGGGCCGAGGAAGTAACGCGTGATCTCCGCACCGGCGGCCCGTTGGAAGATCAGCCCGGGGCGCATCCGCACCACCCGCAGCGTCGGGTGATCCCGTTCGACCCCGTCAAGCAGCGCCTCCACCTCCGCCTTGTGCTCGCTGTACGACGAACCGGGCACACCGGTAGCGGGCCACCGCTCGCTGATCGGGTGGTCCTTCGGGCCGGGCGCGTAGGTGCCGACCGACGAGGCGTACACCAGGGCCGGCACACCGGCCTGGACCACCGCGTTGATCACCGCCCGGCTGCCCTCGACGTTGGTTCGGCGCAGCACCCGCTGGTCGTGGCTGGGCTGGATCTGCCAGGCCAGGTGCACCACCGCGTCCGCACCCGCGAACACCTCGGCGAGCTGCCCGACCGCGCCCGGCGCGCCGATGTCACAGGAGTGCCACTCCACCTGGTCGTACGGCTCGCCGGCATCCGGGCCAGGCAACCGCCGAACGACACCGGCCAGTTCCACGCCCCGCTCCCGGCGCAGCCGCCGCAGCACCGCCGTACCGACGTTGCCGCTCGCCCCCACTACCACGATCCGCATGCCCGACCCCGTACCCGCCCAGCAGCAGCTCAACCACCCACCGGCCAGCGTCGCGCGCGGCTTGATCCACTCGACTTCCTGAAAGTCGCGGCATCCGCGCGCCCAGGACAGCCCGACTTCCGGAATCCCGAGTCGATCCCGCCGAAGTCAGGTCCCTGTCATCGCAGTCGAGCGGTGTCCGCAGGTCGGGCAGGCGTCGTCGAGCACTCGTCGACGTACGGTCCGGTGTCGGGCGGCCTGGCCGGCGAGGGCTGCCGCAAGCAACGCCGCGCCGACGAGGAGGATCGACCCGGCTGTGACGGCAAAGGCCGTCGGGGTGGGTCCGCCTCCGCTGGTACCCCAGGTCGCCTGGCTGAGCTGGTCGGCGCCGAGGAGGCCGGCCGGGGTGGCCAGCAGCAGGGTCGCCCAGAGGCCGGCGTCGTCGGCTCGCAGGGCGCGACCGAGGCCGACGAGCAGGACCAGTGCGAACATCAACCCCCCGGCCATCGCCAGCAACTCAGGGGTCGAGCCGTACGAGGTGAACATGTTCCCGCCGTTCTCGGCGGCGCTGAATGCCACCGATGCGGCCGTCACGCAGCCTGCCGTGAGCGGCGGCAGGCTACGCGCGACCCAACCGCGATGGGAGGGCAGTGCGAGCGTGGCCAGGCCGAGCGCGACGGCGGGGGCCAGCACGAAAAGCGGCGGCCCAGGCTGTCCGGTGACGGCGGCAACTGGCGGCACGGCGACGGTCAGTAGGAGACCACCGGCTGCGACGGTTCGGGCCCAGGGCCCGGGCAGCGCCGTGGCGGTGAGGCCGACGACCAGCCAGCCCAGCCAGATCACCGCGCCGAGGGTCTGGAACGGACCAACCGGGTCCAGCCGAGCGAAACGTGGATCTTCGAACTCGACCTGCAGGAGCAGCAAGGCGGAGACCGCAACCAGGGTGCTCAGCGCGGCGGTCGCGGCCAGCGGGAGAGCCGCAACCAGCCCGAGAGCGCCGTACCCGCGCAGTCGCTCCCGGAGCCCGGCGCCGAGCAGATCGACGGCGTCGTGTGGGGATGGCCAGCGCCGCCCCGGATCAACTGTGTCGAGGTACGTCCCGACGATCTCGTCGCCCCGCTCGGCCTGGTAGTCACCCGGGTAGGCCCACAGCAGCCGCCGGTAGCGGGACTCCAGCGACGACCCGGCCTGTCCCTGCGCGGGATTGGGCTGGTTCATGCCGGGCCTCCGGTCGGTCGAAGGATGGGGCGGGCGGCTGTTCCGGGGATGTCGAGAGGGCCGCGGGAGGTGCCGTCGGCGGTGCGGGTGCCCGCAGGTCGGGCACGTAACCGCTGCGTGGCGGCCTCGACGTTGCGGCGTAGTCGTTCGGTCTCGGCGCTGAGCACGGACCGGCCGGCTTCGGTGAGCCGGTAGTAGCGGCGCAGCCGCCCCTCGACGACCTCCTCGTGGGCCCGCTCGACCAGCCCTTCGTCGGTGAGGCGGTCGAGTGCGCCGTAGAGGGTGCCGGGCCGCAGCGCCAGCCGCCCACCGGAGAGGGCCGCGACGTCGCTGATGATGCCGTAGCCATGCATGGGTTCCCGCGCCAGGGCGGTGAGGATCAGGAAGGTGGGTTCCCGCAGGGGCGCCGGTGTGGCCATGACGTCAATATATCGGTGATGAAGCTATACCGGTGACAAGGTGGTGCGGAAGTTTGGCCCACACCGTCGTGGGCGTAGATCGACATCGCTCCTCCGGACCGGGGGGCGGACATCAGCCGGGACGCAGACGGTCGGGTAACCTGAGCGCGCGGGCCGCTAGCTCAATGGCAGAGCTGTGGACTTTTAATCCATAGGTTCAGGGTTCGAGTCCCTGGCGGCCCACTCCTCCGCAGCTCAGCGGCCACGATCAAGGTCGCTGTCGCCGCAATCGGGGTCGATACAGCAGCAAAGTACAGCCGTTAGCTCGTGCGACACTGGCTTGCGTGCTGCCGCCCCATCTCGCACGTGAACTTGAGATCCTGCGTAGGGCGTACCCCGACGGGGTGCCTGACGAGGATTACCTACCTCTCCTCGTCGTGCTGTGGCCCGACTTCTCCGACCGCAACCTCGCCGACGTCATCGCCGAGCTGATCCACGGTCACCCTGTCGACGTCAACCGCGACGCCACTTCGGCTGTCGCAGGACCGAAGCGGCCTCCAGCATCCGACGTCGAGAGGGTGCGCGAACTGCTGGCCTCAGTCGGATATGTGGCCGATGACGGGGAGGCTCAGGAGTAACGCGGGTTCAGCCTCCGCAGCCTCACCGTAGGGTCTCCCCCAGCCGCTTGAGTGCATCGCGGGTGGCCGCCGACGACACGACCGTGTAGATCTCCATCGTGATGGCGAACTGCGCGTGCCGGAGGATCTGCATCGCCACCCGGGGATGCACGTCCAGGTCGGCCAGGAGCGAGGCGCAGGTACGCCGGGCGTCCCGCACGGTGATCCGCCGGACGCCGGCCGTGTCGCAACGGCGGTCCCAGAAGCGGTTGAAGTTGCGTGGCTCGACCGGCCGGCCGTAGCGCGTGGTGAAGATGAGGTCCGACGGCTGCCAGGCGGGGCCGGCGGCATCCCGGGCGGCGGCCTGCGCGACACGGCGACGGCTGAGGGCCACGGTGCAGATGTCCGGCAGCGGCAGGGTGGCGTCCGAGGCGGCCGTCTTCGTCTCCCGGTGGAGCAGTTCGGCACCGACCCGCTGGAGCTGCCGGTCGATGGTCAACTCGCCCGCGTCGAGGTCGACGTCCGCCCAGGTGAGCCCCAACATCTCACCCTTGCGCAGTCCGAGCACCAGCACCAGGACGTACGCGGCGTAGAGCAGGTCGTCGTCGGCGCGGGCCGACTCCAGGAAGCGCCGCGCCTCGTCGCTCGTCCACGCCTTCCGCTTGCGCTTGCGTACCGGCGGTAGTTTCACCAGGGACGCGACGTTGCGGGAGATCAGCCCCTCGGTGATCGCCTGGGACAGCAGCGTCCGGAGCACGGTCCGCAGGTGGGTGACGCTGGTCGCCGAGGGCAGATCCCGGCAGCAGCGGCTGAGGGCACAGCAGCGGCGCTGGGCGGGCTTGCGCCGCTCGTCCTTGCCCTGGGCGCAGCATTGGCAGGTCCGCCCGACCTCGTTGATCCAGGTCTGTACGTCGCTGACCCGGAGCTTGTCGAGTCGCTTCCGGCCCAGCCCCGGCACGAGGTAGAGCCGGACCACCACCTCGTAGGTGACGTAGCTGCCCGGGGCCAGGTTCGGCTTGACGATCTCGCGCAGCCAGTAACCGGCGTACTCCCCCACCATCGGGGAGCGGGTCGCCACCGGGCCGGCCTTGGCCTGCCCGTGCAGCTTGATCCACTTGTCGTGGACCTCCTCGCGGGTCTTGCCATAGACCCACTTCCGGCTCCGCTTCCCATCGGGCTTCTCCACCCAGACGTATGCGGCGAAGCCGTTCCGGTACGGGAAGATCGAGCCTTCTCCGTTGGCGCGAGAGCGACCCGGCATCAGGCGGCCTCCTGGCGCTCGACCTGCTCGCGGACGTAGTCGTCGACCCATTCAGGGAGGATGCGGCGGTACTTGCCGTCCTTGATGGAGCGCAGCTCGCCGGTAGCGATCTTCATCTTGACCTTGGAGATGCCGAAACCGAGCAGGACAGCAACCTCGGCGGGCGAGTACCAGCGGGGTGTGAGGTCTCGGCTCATGCGGCGGCCCCGCTGAGCCACGTTTCGTGGGCGAGTTCTTCCCGGCCGATACGTCTGCTCTCTCGTCGCCGCTTGGCGGCGGTGTTGGCAAGCAGGGCGTCACCGTCGCTGAGCCAGCCGGACCCGATGTAGGTGAGGGTGCCGACGGTGACGGCGTCGGTGGCGGCGTCGTCTTCGGTGCGGCGGTAGGTAGCTCGGGTGTCTCGGAGCAGGCCGAACGTGACCGAGTAGCGGCGGGCCTTGGTGAGGAAGTGGCCGCTGAAGCCGAGCATGTGTGCCCAGCGGCGCAGCCCGGCGTAGACGTTCAGTTTGGTGTCAAGGCTGGCCTGACGGTCGACGGCCGTTGCGGCGCCGTTGGCGGTGTCGGTGTCGGTAGGCCGTCCGAGGTGCCAGCAAGCGTCGATCAGGCGAGCGAGATGGTCTCCTTCCGGGTCGGCGTAGTCGTCGATGGTGGCCGGAGTGAGCCGGGTGGAGCAGTGGCCGGTGGCTTCGGTCGCCTTAGTGGCGTACTTCGCCAGGTAGGCAGCGACCTTGCCGTCGGTCAGCTCACCACCGTTGTTGTTGATCCGTCGGACGTCGACCTGCTCACCCCAGGCGACCAGCCAGCCTTGCGGGCGGTCGGGATGCGGCGGTGTCGTCACGATGATCTGGACGGCGGCGGCCTGAACGGCAGTGTCCAGGTCGTCGACGGTGATACCGGCTGGTGGCGGAATGCGAGCGTCCGGATCGCCGGAATCGACGCCGTCGAGGCGCAGCAGGACATGAAAGTGCACGGCTGCTCGGCGCTGCATCTCGGCGACCTTGCCGTGCGACACCCGCACGGGCGGCACCTGGCGGACCTTCCCCGAGGCGGTGACGACCCGGACGAAGGGGATGCCGCGTCGGCGGCAGAGGGCGGCGAGGTGCCGTTCGATGGCTTGCTTGGTGCGCCGCCACAGTTCACCGGAGAAGTAGTTCCAGACGACCTGGTACTCGCGGTCGTAGCAGTCCAGGCACAACGGCTGCCCGAGCTGCGGATCGTCGGCGTCATGGCGAGCGAAGCACGCCGCGGGCTTCCCGTGCTGGCAGGTGCCGGCGACACTCCGGGCACGGCAGGAAGCAGGCCCACAGTCGCAGCGCTGCCGGGAAGCGCAGGTGTGACGGGCGACGTGCCGGTGGTGGACCGCGCCGAAGGATGGTGCGGTGAAGGTGGCGAAGACGACCGGGTGCCGGCCGACCGAGGCAGGCACGCCCTTGCCGCCGGTAATGCCGCAGCGGACGACCTGGTAGGCGTCGCCCGCGTAGACCCAGGCGCAGTCCGGGCACTGCGATTCGCGGCGGTTGCCGCACGCCTTGTACAGCGCCCGGTCGGGTAGCTCGTCGGTGTGCTGGTCGATCAGAATCCGGCCGGTGTCTCCCTCTACGGCGGCAATGCTGCCGGAGAGGCGGATCGGGCGAGAGCAGCCGCCTGCGGAAGCGGTGTGCTCCAGCCAGCCGGAGAACTCCGGCGTGGCGGCGCGGCGCAGGGCTTGGGCGTCACGGCCGCTGGCGACGCCGGGACGGTACAGGGGGAGCGGGGTGGACACGTTCTTCTCCTCTGGGGGTGGCAGGGACGGGAGACGAAGCACCACCAGCCGTGGACGTTGGTCCGCTGGTGGTGTTCGTCGTGTCTCCTGGCACCGCCGGGAGGGCGGCTGACGCCGGAGGGCGGGTTCGTGGTGGTGCCACGTCCCGCCGATGGTCGTGTCATTTCGTCCTCGTGGACTCGGTGACGGAGGCCGGCACGGGTGGGAAGCCTGATGTCGACATCCGGCCGGTTGCCGCAGGCTGCCCCACCCGTGGAGGTGTGCGAATCCGGGCCATCGTGGACGGCAGGGAAGGCCGTGCTGGGCCGCTCAGCGGATTCGGGAGACCGGCGCAGCGGCCGGTGCGATCGAGAGCCGGTGGGACGTGACCCGCATCAGCGGCAGGAAGGCCGCTCGGCATCTCCAAAATCGAGTCCAGCGATCCGGCAAGAAGGCCGCGCTGGCGTGCTCGACGAGCGCCAGAGTAGCACCGGGTTCCGACACGTCAACCCACCGTGATCCCGGAGGCTGTGGCGGGACGGCCGGCTGCCTGCCGGTGTGGGAGGACTTTCTGTACGTCTATCAAGGCGGCCCTGAACGGGCCGCACGCGCCGCCGCCTGGGCGCGCGTCCGTCGCTCCGCTGGCGCTCCGACTCCGGCCACGCAACACGCCCGGCGGCTGGCGCGGAAGCGGGAAGCCCAAGGGGCCGCCGCAGCACGACAGGACGTTGACGAGTGAGGTGGTGGGCCGGCAGCCGGCCGGGCCGCGCGGCCACGAGCCCGCGCGGCGTAGGGAGGCGCACACCGGCCGCGTCGGCGAGCTGACGGCGGTCGCGGGGTTGCGGTTACTGCGCCTCCGGCGGGGGCGCTCCGGCTCCAGGATGACCGGGCTGCGTCGGCGGGTGTCGGTGGGTGGGTGGTTGCGGTAGTCCATCCCGTCTGCCCTCGACCCGGGCAAGCCGAGCAGACCGCCGCCCGGCCCGCCAGCGTCCGAACGTGCGTCAAGGTCCGCTTGACGTGGCGGGCCGGGCGGCGGCCCGCTCCCAAGAAGGCGGGTCGACGGCAGACGGGAGGAAACCACTAAAGGTCATCCAGAAGCTCGCGCAGCTCTTTGATAATCGTTTTGTCGCCCTGGTTCAGCCTTTCCCGTAGCCTTTTGATGTCTTCTTTGATATGGGCAAAGTTTGCGGGCGGCGGCCACGGGGCGATCAAGAGGCGACCGGCCCGCCGGCCGTTAGGGGTGAGCTTAACAAGCTTCTCGTCATTATTTTCGTGAAGCGCCAGCATGCCCAAATCAATCCACGCGTCGTCCAGCACGTCTCGGTAGCCCAAACCTGGCGAAATCCCTGCTTCGTCGGCACTAATGTCGTCTGCCAGAGCGAAAGCCAAACCGTTGTAGCTCAAGTCGGGGTCATCGATGACCTGCAGGATGCTGTTCGCCTCTTCGAGAGATGGCCACTCGATAGGAGAGGACCACCGTCGGTTCGCTGGGGCAACTCGCCCTGCAGGCCGGGGGTTAGGGATCTGCTCTTGAGCGACGGCCACCGCTACTGAATTCATTGCATACTCTGCCGATTCTATCTGCACCGTGTTGTTCTCGGATGCAGCCGCTTCTTTCCGCAGCGAGGAGCTTGCCTTAAGGGCGGCAAGGTGCATCAGTTCTTGGTGCTGCACCGACACCATTTGGTGCGTTCCTTCGATCCTAGTCTGCACCTCGGACAGTGTTGCCAGGGTGCTGGCATTGAGTTCCCGAGCCTGGCGCAGTTGTTCGCCGCTCTGCCAGGTCTGCACAGAGTAAATAATTAATTGACATGCAAACGCCAGGATTGAGAGCGCGAGGGCTACCGTTTCCAGTGCGCCTGCGTTTGTAACGGACGCTACTGTAGCAACAGCAATGATGGCAACGATATTGATTAAGAGGCTAGATATCGCAAGGATCCGCCACGATATATTGAGGGACTCTTTGCTGGACACGCGATTCCTTTGCTGCAGCGACGACTGGCAAAACATTGCATGAAACTATATCAACGCCTGTCAAGCGTCAGGCGCGGATTATGCAGCATACGGGCCAGCAAGGTGGTGATCGCGAGCTGCCCGGAAGTTTCAAGCGAGAGGACTGCAGGACCCTGATTTGCTCGCAACTCTTCGTCAATGCGACAAGTGAAAGGCACGACGGCCGTCGTGCGGGTTCGCTGTGGCCCGCTTGCAATCCAAACGTCAGCGCTTGGCTGGTGGACTCACTGCATCCAGGTACCTTGATGCTGGCCGGTAGGCGGGAAGTAGCTGGTGTTGGAACAGGGGCGGCGAAGGACGGGCAGCAAGATCGTCGGGCACAAGCTGGGCACAACTGACGCCAGTAAGTGCCGTCAACCGCTGTAAGGCAACGGAAGACTTCGCCCAGGTCAGCCGACCGATCCGCCCGATTGGACATGGTCGATGACAGGCCAGAGGGGTTTAGGGTTCGAGTCCCCGGTGGCGCACTGGGCCTCCACCGGCCAGTGGGTGCGTGCCCATGTGGCGGTCGGAGCTGGAGACTCGTGACGACCGCCCCCGTTGCGGGAAGCAGTCTCGTAGAGGTGTGTCGCGGTCATGGAAACGACCCCGACCGGCACACTCCCCACATGCCATCGATCAACTGGGACACCGTCGCCACATCCGCCGTGACCGCACTCCTGGTCACGCTCGCTGTCGAGTATGCGGCGAAACCACGTCTCGAAGCCCGCAAGGAACGAATCCTCGGGGCTCTCCGCTCCCGACGTGAGCTGTCGGCGGCCATCACGAGCATTGCTCTGCCCGCCGCGTTCCTCTGCATCGATATGCCGAAAGACGTCACGGGCGAGACGAGGGACAGCCTGCTCGCCGAGCGGAAACGCCAGTACGAGCGGCTGCGCGACCAGGCGCAGGTGTTCGTTGACTCCATGGACCGGCATGCCGGCACCTTCGCCGGTCCACCCATGAAGCTGGTCATGTCGTACATCGGCACTGTGCAGGGAGTCATGCTGTCGTCCCGTACCCGCCATGAGAAGGCGCGCCTGATTCATGACCTGTCGAAACAGATTGCGATGATCCTCGACGGTCGGTGGTGGCAGACGCCGGCCCGGGTGCGCGCCATGTGGGAGTTGGATCGGCTGGTGAAGCGGAGTCAGGACCAGGGCGGTGATGAGGAGCCGGTGAGCGAGCGGCGGGAGATCGCAAGCGCTACCTAAGGAGCAGCTCACCGCTGCGCATGGATGGCCAACTTCGTGAGAGGACTTTCCCCAGTGGGTCGGCCTGGTCGGGAGCGGGACGGCCCGTCGACAGCAACGGTGACAGCAACGGCCCGGGACGGCAGTGCGCTCACGAGTGCTGGCACGGACGAGGCTCCGAGCGTGCAGCTGTCGCCGGACGTGTTCGGACGCGATGCACAGAGCTTGTAAGCGAGGCGTCCTGACTCAGCGAATGCCCGGGGCTATCAGGGAAGCGGGTTGGCGACGTAGACGCCCTTGCCCTGCCGCCCGTCGATCAAGCCCTCAGCTTTGAGCACGAGCATGGAGGCGCGGATCACCGTGTTGCTGACTTCGTAGTGCTCGCACAAGGCAGCGAAGGACGGCAGCTTGTCGCCCGGCTTCAACTGGCCGGAGCTGATCTGCTCGCGGATATCTCGGGCGACCTGTAGGTACGCAGCTTCAGACATAGGTGGTGCTCCCAGCTTGGCGGCTGGTGCAAGCAGACCACACCCCAGGCTCGACTTACAACGCTATGTGTTGCCAGTCGTTGACTATGCGCACATTGCGTCCTACGTTGCTTGTGGGGTTACCCAGCTTGGCGGCCGAGTCGCCCCGCCGTGGGTGCCCTGTCTCCGGACACGGCTGACCGGGTGCCCACGGAACCCCCCAAGCGTCGGCGGGAGGCAGGGTGACCAGACCAAACGATGCAACTGCCTCAACCGCAGGTGCCGGCCGTGCGACCGGGGATTCCGGACATTGGCAGCGAAGGTCGGAGAGCAGTCGGCGGCGGGTGACCTACGACGAGTACGTCATCGCAGTGGCGCTCACCCTGGCCCGACGCCACCGGCCGATTTGGTCCTGGCGGCACTGGCGACGCGTCTGCCGCTGCGGAGCCGACCTGCCATGCAGAAACCGCCACCTCATCACAATCAACCGCGGTCACTGGCCGAGTCAGGACGGCCCGCAATGACGACCCACCTACCGGTGACACCGGTTTGGACGTGCGGCGGCTGCGGTGCCGACTGGCCCTGTCAGACGCGGCGGCGGGAACTGCGAGCGGAGTACGACCGCGCCCCGGTGTCACTTGCCCTTTACCTGGCCGCGCAGCTCGTCAACGCCGCCCAGGACCTGACCCACGTCCCCGCCGGCCACCTGCATCACCGCTTCCTCGGCTGGACCCGATGAGCATCCTGCGACCCGGCGACGAGAAGTTCCACTACAGCGACGGCTCCCACAAGTGGATCCCACCGGACCCCGACTACGACCAAGAGGTCTGGGACGAACAGGTCCGCCAACACAAGCACAGCCACTTGAGGAACGAGCACCCCAAGGTCCGCATCCAACGCCTCGTCTGATGCCAGCAGTACAGCGGCGAAGTACAGCAACCGTGCCAGCCGAACCAGGCCGAGAAACGCGTCAGCAGGCCGAATGACCTCGCATCGCTCCCGATCCGGCCGGCTCGCCGGCAATCCATAGGTTCAGGGTTCGAGTCCCTGGCGGCCCACTCAACAGACGCCGTTGCTCAGGAGATTGGTGGCGAAGTCACCGGCCCTAGCTTGTTCTTTAACCTGTGCGGCGTGGCCTCGGGTTATTCGAAGTCTTCGTTTTCTTCGTGCTGCCTTCGGTTTTGGTGGTGGCGGTGACGATGTGGACGTCGTGGCGCGCTGCCGGGTGGCGGTTGCGTAGTCCGAGTGGTCGACCCGGTCCTGGCCGGGAGGGTATCGGCGCGCCGGGCTGGGTTGCCGACTTTGCTGCCCAGGTGCCGAAACCCTCGCCGGACGTGAGCGGGGGTGAGTCGCTCGGGCGGCGTTGGGCGTCCCCAGGGGCGGCGCAGGTCGCGGATGGCGCCTCGAGCGAGGCGTAGCTGGGTGTAGGCGGCCAATACGAGCCAGGTCCAGCGACCGGCAAGCCGAGGCCGCGACGGCAGAGAGTTTTCGTGGCGCTTTGTCGTACCCTGGGCGCTTTTCACGTCAGCCCGATGGCGACCCTGCCGAGCGTGAGCAGTTTGTCCGTGCGGTAGCGGACACCGGCCGATGGGCGTGCGCTTGAGGCGCGGTGATGCACACCAGCAGCGACTCCGCATTAGGTAGACTGGTCCGAAGTAAGATTCAATCTAGCTTCGGGAGGGTCGATGTTCATCGGCCGCCGCACGGAACTCGACCTACTCACCAAACAACTTGATCATGTAAAGCGCACCGGCGAGGGTCGCTCTGTCGCTATCCGCGGACGGCGGCAGGTGGGCAAGTCGCGGCTGGTGCAGGAGTTGTGCGACCGCGTCGATCTGCCGTACTGCTTCTACACAGCGGTCAAGGGCGCATCGAGCATCGAAGCGGTCGGCTACTTTCTTGGCGCCTTACGCGACTCGTCGCTGCTGACACCCGGCGGTCGTGACCTTCTGCCGTCCCAGCCGCCGACGGGTGGCTGGAGGGACATGTTGCGGCTCCTGGCGGGTGTCCTGCCCGATGCGCCGAGTGTGGTCGTCCTCGACGAACTGCCCTGGATCTCCGAGCAGGACACGACGTTCGACGGGCACCTCCAGGTCGCCTGGGACCGGCTCATCTCCAGCAAGCCAGTGCTACTGCTGCTGCTCGGCAGTGATCTACACATGATGCAGCGGTTCACCGAATACGACCGGCCCTTCTACGGGAGGGCCACGAACATGGTTCTCGGCCCGTTCAATCCTGCCGAAACCGCGGCCGTGACCGGGTTGAGTGGCGCGGATGCCATCGATGCCCACTTGATCACCGGCGGGCTACCCGGTATCGCCCTGGAGTGGTCGCCGCGAACGCCACCCGCCGATTTCCTCAGTCAGGAGGTCTCCAACAAGACCTCAGCGTTGTTCACCGTCCCTGAACAGTCTCTGGCGTCGGAGTTTCCCGCTCCGGACACTGCCCGGCGCATCTTGGAAGCGGTCGGCGGGACAGGTAGCCGCACGTTCAGCAACATCGCCGCTGCCGCTGGCGACCGCGGCGGCCCAGTCAGCTCCGGCACCCTGTCCCCGCTGCTTCACCGGCTCGTCGAGGAGAAACAGATCCTTGCTGTCGACAAGCCGCTGTCCATCAAGCCCAGCAAATTGGCCCAATACCGGATCGCTGACAGCAACCTGCGCCTGTACCTGGCCATTCTGCGCGATGTGCATCAACTGGTTCTGCGCGATCGAACAGCGGCAGCCCGAGCCATCTTCGATAGTCGGTGGTCCACCTGGCGGGGCAACGCCGTCGAGCCGATTATCCGCGATGCGCTCGCCATCGCCGCCGGCGCTGGAGGCTTGCCCTGGACCGACACGTGGGAGGTCGGCGGCTGGTGGAACCGGCAATCCAACCCAGAGATCGATCTTGTCGGAGCCGACCGCGCCCCGATCGCCTCCCACATCGCGTTCGCCGGCTCAATCAAGTGGCAGGACGGCCCGTTCGACCGGCACCACCTCGACGAATTGCGGCGCCACGCCCCGACGATCCCGGGTTTTCAGCCCGGGACCAGCGGCCTGGTCGTCGTCAGCCGATCCGGAGCCGACCTCCCGGCCGGGGCTGCGGATCTCATCTGGGGACCGGACGACATCGTCCACGCCTGGTCGGTCTGATGCTGTCCAACGTGCCGATGGACGCGGTGTTCTCCGCCGGCACGGGTCACGGAACGCGGGAGCTATCGTACGGCGCTGCGGCTGCCCGCCCCGGTTCTGCCGCGCGCCGGTCCAGGAACAGACCGGGCGACCGGATCGCGGGTGTCCGGAGATCGCCTGACTCGGCACGATCTGACCGCGTCGAGAGAGCTTCGATCAACGACGAGTCCGGGATCTGGCGCCGGGGGCTGACGTAGATATCCTCTTCAGGTGCTGGCCCGTGTGGAGATCGTTGACATGGGTCCGGCGCTGCGAAGGGACTATCGACATGCCCCGTGTGGTACCGGCGGTCATCCGCGCACTCGACGTCCTCGAACTGTTCCTGGACTGCCCCCAACTGTCGGCTCGCCAGGTGATGGAGCGACTCGATCTGCCCCGCACGACCGTCCACGAGTTGCTCGTGACGCTTGAGGCTCGCGCGTACCTGATCTCCATACCGGGTCAGCCTGTGCAGTATCGGCTCGGCATGCCGCTGTTTCAGCTGGGCGCGGCGTTCGCGGGCCGGCTTGATCTGGTACGCGAGGCGCAGGGCGTTGCGCGGGACGTGGCCGCCGCGTGCGACGAGGCGGTTCATGTGGCGGTGCTCGACGGTGCCGATGTCATCTATCTCGTCAAGTTCGACAGCACCCACCCCGTTCGGATGGTTTCCGGGGTCGGGCTGCGGCTGCCCGCGCACTGCACGGCCGTCGGCAAGGTACTGCTGTCGGCTCTCGATGAGGCGGACCTGGACGTCGTCCTGCTCAAGGACCCCCTGCCGGGCATGACGCCGGACAGCATCACCGACCCGGATCTTCTTCGTGAGCATCTGAACCGTGTCCGGGCGGAGGGTGTCGCGGTCGACATCGGCGAGTCGGACACCGCGATGCGCTGTGTCGCTGCGGGGATCCGGGACCATACCGGCGCCATCATCGCTGGGATGAGTCTGTCCGCGCCGAGCATTCGCTGGACGCCTCAGGTGCAGGTGGAGTGGACCGGGCTGGTTCGCGAGGGAGCAGCTGTGTTGTCGGCTCGCATGGGCTACCGGGCGCAACCTCGGTAGGCAACCTCCCGCTTTCGGTTCGAAACCACATCGAAACATTGACATCGCTGATCGCATTGCCCTAGCGTCGCGACCACTCGATACGGTATATCGAACCTAGTTCGAAATCTCGAACGGCGGTGGTCAGGTGACCCGACCGAACTGGAACGTCAGCACTACTACCTCGGCCCGGTCGCCGATCGCCTCAACCTCGTCGCGCTACCCGGAGAGCGCCACCCGACATGTCTCGGGTGGCTCCGACGAAGCGCGCGTGAGCGGACGTCCCACGGTGACGGGCGGGCCGGCTCACCACCGTAGGAAGCCACGAACGAACTGATCTCAACGGGCGTCCCTCGGTGGTCGCCGGCAGAAACCAACTGCAACACAACCATCGCGGTGTTCGCCAGCTAGGCCTTCGGCGTGCAGCCGTGCGCGGGGAAGAGAAGGAGGCGAATGTTCATGGAGGACAACTCGGGGTGGTCACGGCGCGGCTTTCTGGGGATGGGGGTGGGGGTGCTCGGCGCGGCCGGTCTGGCCGCGTGCGGGGACAGCTCCGAATCGCCCAGCAGGGTGCAGCCGGAGGTTCCGCAGGAGCTGATCGACGCCGCGGCGGCGATGAAGGGCTCCTCGATGGGCATGCTGTCGCAGAAGCTCTATTCGACGGCGGCGAACGAGGCCCTTGACAGCTCGATCAAGAAGTTCGCCGAAACCACCGGGACGAAGATCGAGAACAGTCTGGTCCAGGCCGACGCCGGTGACGTGGTGGCCAAGATCGACGCCGAGGTCAAGGGCGGGGTGGCCCGTGACCTGGCGTTCATGACCGACTCGCGCTTCGTCGCGCAGTTCCAGGCGCTGGGCGACCTGGAGGACGTGACCGACGTCGTCAAGGCGTTGACCGCCAAGTACGGCGAGCCCTGTGCCGAGGCCAAGAACTTCTGTGTCTTCGACGGCAAGTGGTTCGCCATCCCGTACCACTTCATCGGGATCGGCTCGTTCCTGCGCAAGGACTGGATGCAGGACAAGGGCATCTCCCCCAAGGACATCTACAGCTGGGAGGAGCTGCGGGACCTGTGCCTGGAGATCTCCGACCCGGCCAAGCGCCGGTTCGGCTGGGGCATGACTGTGAACCGGTCCGGTGACGGCAACGGAATGATCGAGGCACTGATCAACGCCTACGGCGGGTCGATCGCCTCCAACGACGGCCGGAAGGTCACGTTCAACTCCCCGGAGACGGTGCAGGCGGTGGCCTTCCTCGGCGACATCTACACCAACTCCAAGTACAAGCCGATGTTGCCGCCGGGGATCGCGAGCTGGACCGACACCAGCAACAACGAGAACTGGCTCGCCGGGATCCTCGGTTACACCCGCAACCAGTTCAGCGTCTACGCGGACTCGCGGACCAAGAAGAACCCCGTGCACGCGAACACCCACGTGTTCTCCGACTGCATCGGGCCGGCGACCGACAATCCACTGCTGCTCGGCCAGTCGCAGGGCTTCGTCGTCTTCAAGGGTGCCAAGAACCCGGCGCTCGCCAAGCTCCTGGCGCAGTACCTGGTCAGCGCGCCAGCGCTGCTCGGGGTGGCGAAGGAAGCGCCCGGCCTGGTGATGCCCGCCTGGGAAAAGGTCTGGGACGCCGACCCGTTCTTCACCAGCGGCGATCCGGCGTTCCCCATGCTGCGCAGAATCACTGAACTGAAGCTGCCACTGAACACGAAGAACGGCCTGGCCTTCCCGCAGAAGGCCAGCGCGGGCCAGCAGGCGGTGGGGTCGGCCTACGTCCTCACCGACATGATGCAGCAGGTCGTGCAGGGAGCGGCGCCGGCGCAGGCCGTGACGGCCGCCCACGCGAAGATGGTGCAGATCTTCAACCAGCAGGGGCTGCCGCAGTGAGGTCTGTCCGTCCTGCGCGGGTCCCGACGGCGAGGAAATCCCCGCCGTCTGGGCCCGGCTCCCTCACGGCGGTCCAGCGGCGGCTGGGTCGTGACTGGCGGTTGGCGGCACTGTTCCTGGCACCGATGGCCGTGCTGGTCGGCGGGCTCGTTCTCGTGCCGATCGCCCGGTCGATCATCACCAGCACCACGGAACGGCACGGGCAGGACAGCGTGTTCGTCGGCCTGGACAACTATCTCGCGCTCGTCAGCGACGATCAGTTCCACACGGGCGTGGTGAACTCGTTCGTCTTCACCGCGTACGCCGAGGTTTTCAAGGTCGTGCTGGGGTTGGCCGCGGCCCTGCTGCTGCACCATCGCCGCCGCGGGCGGGCCGTGCTCGCCGGGTTGCTCCTGGTGCCGTGGGTGGTGCCGACGGTGGTGACGGCGTTCAGCTGGCGCGCGCTGCTCGACCCGATCTTCGGCAGCGTCAACACGCTGCTCACCGCTACCGGGATCGGGCCGCTGCTGGCCAGCGCGCACCTGGTCGACAGCTGGCCAGCGGGCTGGCTGTCCGACCCGTCGCTGGCCATGCCGTCGGTGATCCTCGTCAACGTCTGGAAGGGAGTGCCGTTCTTCACCGTCTGTTTCCTGGCGGGGTTGAAGGCCATCCCGGCGGACCTCTACGAGGCGGCGACCATCGACGGCGCCTCGGCGTGGCAGCGGTTCAGAAACGTGACTCTGCCCGGACTGCGCCACGTGATCACCGTGACGGTGACCCTGTCGTCGATCTGGACGTTCAACAACTTCGACCTCGTCTGGTTGCTGACGCAGGGCGGCCCGGGCGACGTGACAGCGCCGTACGTGCTCATCGCCTACTCCAAGGCGATCCTGCAACTCCAGTACGGCGCGGGCGCGGCGGTCACGCTCGTCATGCTGCCGATCATCGGCGGGCTGGTGTTCGTCCTGGTCCGGCTGTTGCGCCAGGACACCAACATCAAACTGCCCCGGCGACGCCGAAGAGCGCGGTGGATCGAGACCCTGCGGTGGGCCGGAACGGCGCGGAAGGCCCTGCCGTGGGTCGTCGCCGCGCTGGTCACCGGCCTGCTGGCCTGGGCATCACCGCAGATATTCTGGAAGGCGGCGGTGGTCCTCGGTGTGATCCTGCTGATCGCTGCGGCGGTCGGCCGGGTGGTCTCGACCCTCCAATCCCGAGGCGGTCGCCGGTCGTCGTCAGTGGTGTCGGGCCTGGGTTCCTGGGCCGCGCTGGCCGGGTTGCTCTTCTTCGTGCTGTCCCCGCTGTACTGGATCGCCGTCACGGCCTTCAAGTCCGAGGGCCAGGTCGTCATGCGTACCGACGACCTGTGGCCGACGCCGTGGACGCTTGAGCAGTTCGGCGCCCTGTTTGACAACCAGCCGTTCGGCCGCTGGTACCTCAACACCCTGCTGGTGTCCGCGGCGTCGACAGCTGTGGCACTGGTCTGCGCCGCTCTGGCGGGGTACGCGCTGGCCCGGCTGCGGTTCCGCGGGGCGCAGGGCTTCACCGTCACGGTGCTGCTCACCTACGTGATGCCGGGAGCGCTGCTGTTCATCCCGCTGTACCAGATGCTCATCGGCGCCCGGCTCACCGACTCGTTGTGGTCCCTGGTGGTGACGTACCCGACCTTCACGCTGCCGTTCGCCACCTGGCTGCTGGTGGGGTACTTCTCGTCGATTCCCATCGAGTTGGAGGAGGCCGCGCTGGTCGACGGCTGCAGCCGCATCCAGGCGTTCGGCCGGGTGGTGCTGCCCCTCGCCAAGCCAGGGCTGCTGGCGGTCGCGCTCTTCACCCTGACGAACGCCTGGAACGAGTTCCTCTTCGCCTTCGTGTTCATCACGAAGGACGAGTACAAGACCCTCCCGGTGGGGATGCAATCGATGATCGCCGGAGACGTCGTGCCGCAAGGGCAACTCGCCGCGGCGTCGCTGCTCGTCAGCATCCCCGTGGTGATCATGTATGCCCTCGGGCAGCGCTTCCTGACCGAAGGGCTCACCGCGGGGGCGGTCAAGGGCTGATCGCACGTCGACGCCCAGTTCGTGGCGGACGGGCCGCTGGTGCCGATCGGGCACCAGCGGCCCAGCACGAAACGCTCCCCTACGGCACGCCGCCCGTCAGCGCCAGGCCATGTTGATGGCACGCTCGAAATTGACGTAACCGGCGCGGGCGAAGGCCTTTGCCATGGGTACGTTGCCCAGGTCGGTGGCCGCGCGGATGCGTGGGACGTCCTCGGCGGCCAGGGTTCGGGTGCCTTCGGCGAGAAGGCCGTCGACGTACCCGTGGCCCCGGTGTTCGGGGACGACGCCGAGGTAGGCGATCACCGGGTGGTAGGCGTTGCGGGCCGGGACGACGAACCCGACGGGTTCGCCGTTCTCGCCCAACGTGCCGATGCGCCACCACTCCCGAGGGCTGGAGTACGTGGCGAGTTCCTGCTCGTAGTGCTTGAGCGCGGCCTCGTGGGGCGACATCTGTGCCAGGTCGGTACGGCTGTGCGCGTCCAGGGTCCCGTCCAGTGCGCGGGTCATCAGCGCGACCAGCTCGTCGGTGTCCAGGGCCGGGCGGAAGGCCAGCCGCTGGTCGGGCGTGGGCAGGCCGGCTGCGGGGCGCCACTCCAGGCGCAGGCGTTCGACAGTCAGGCGGGCGCCGGTGCTCTCGAGGACGCCCATCCTGGTACGCACCGCCCGGTACGAGTCCGGGTTGTCACGCCAGTCCGCAGGGATGAAGCGGCCGTATTCGGGAGGGACCGCGCCGGGTGCCAGAACCTGCTTCGCGGCGGCTTCGTACAACGCCTGTGCCACCTCGGTCAGGTCTTCGGTGCCGTCGTCGACGTCGAGGATGTCCAGCAGCAGCGGGTTTGTGTCGTCGCCACGGCCCCACCAGGCGACCCTGGCCAGCAGGCGGTCGCCGCGCACTGCCACCCACATCCACTCCGGTCGGCGGCGCTTGTCGGCAAGGTCGTCGTCGAGCTCGTGGTTGATGGTGTACGGCAGGCGGTTGAACAGGGCGATCTCGTCCGGCCCGGTGATGGGACGGATCGTGACGTCGTGCTGGGACGTGCTCATGCGGACTCGTTTCCGGTCTGTGTGCGCCTGTAGGTGAGGAAGAGGGCGCCGCTGTCCAGAACGGTGTGGTCGGTCAGGCGCCAGGTGCGTGGTGCGAAGACGGCGTCGCGGCCGAAGAGCGGGATGCCGGCGCCAATGGTCAACGGGGCAAGCTTGATGATCAGCTGGTCGATCTCGGGATAGAGGGCACCGGCCAGCGCGCCGCCGCCGATCACCCAGACGTCCTTGCCGTCGTGCCGCTTCAGCTCTCGTACGGTGGCAATTGGGTCTTGGCCGATGACCTCGACGGCCGGGTCCGGGCTGTTGCCCAGCGTGCGCGAGAACACCAGGTGGCGCAGGTGCGGGTAGGCGTCGGTCACGCCGGCCTTCAGGCCCACCTCGTAGGAGTGACGCCCTTCCAGCACTGTGTCGAACCGGCTGCCCTGGTCGGTGATGCCGAACGCCTGCCGGGCCGGGCCGGGGAGGGTCTCCGGATATTCGCTGACGAGGTGGTGCAGGTAGTCGTCCGGGATGGGCCAGAAGCCGTCGGGGCCGGTGGGGTCGGCGCCGTCGGGACCGGCGATGAAGCCGTCCAGGGTGGCGGCGATGTAATACACGAGCTTGCGCACGACGATCTCCTCGTTCAGGCTGCCGGATGCTGTTCAGCGGCGACGTCCACCAGCCTGCCGGGCGAGGCACCGAGCTACAAGATCACAACTGGTAACGTGCCATAACCCTTCGCTAATGCGTGGATCGGGAACAGCACATGGAACTCCGCGACCTCGAGATCTTTCTGACCCTGGCGGAGGAACTGCACTTCACCCGCACCGCCGAGCGGCTGCACGTGACCCAGGCCCGGGTCAGCCAGGCGATCAAGAAGCAGGAACGTCGGATCGGCGCTGCGTTGTTCGAGCGGAACAACAGGCAGGTGGCTCTCACACCGATCGGCCAACGGCTCTTCGACGACATCCAGCCCATGTACCGAGGTCTGCACGAGGGCATGGACCGGGCCAGGCTCGCCGCCCGCGGCAAGACCGGGGTGCTGCGGATCGGGTCGATCGCCGTCAACCTCCACGATTTCCGCGAGTTGTTCGACGGGTTCGCGAAGGATCACCCCGAGTGCGAGGTGCAGCTCCGGCATGTCAACTTCGGCGACCCTTTCGGTCAACTGCGCGCCGGCGACATCGACGTGCAGATCGTGTGGCTGCCCGTCAAGGAGCCGGACCTCACCGTCGGCCCGGTGATCTACACCGAACCCATCGTGTTGGCCGTCGGGGTAACCCACCGGCTGGCCGGCCGGGAATCGGTCTCCTACGAGGACCTGGCGGACGAGACGGTCATGGGCGGGGCGCGGCCGGACTACTGGCGGGAGATTCTGGTGCCCGTACGCACACCCAGCGGACGGTTGATCCCGATCGGCCCGTCGGTCTCCAACTTCCAGGAGATGATCCCGATTCTCGTCACGGGCGAAGCCGTCTCGCCGGTGCACGCCCAGGCCGCCCGCTACTACGCGCGGCCGGACATCGCCTACGTGCCCATCCACGACGCCCCGCCGGGCCGGTGGGGGCTCATCTGGCGTAAGGGCAGCGAGACGGAACTCATTCGATCCTTCGCCGGCATCGCGCAGGGTCTCCACTCCGTCGAATAGCCCGCCGCGTTACTCGGCGCGGGCGATGATCGCGCCGCTGACGGTGTCCACATACCACTGCTGGTACTGCTCGATCGCCCATCCGCGTTGCCGGACGAGCCAGTCGAAGTTGCGGACGTCCTGGGCCAACCAGAGGATGTCGGCCACCTGATCCACGCCCAGGTCGGGGCGTACGCCTCCAGTGCCGACGAGTTCGGCGGCGAACATGCCCATGCCGCGGCGGCGGTCGTCGACGTTCTTGCGCCAGATCTCGGCGACGTCTGGGTCGGCCGTGGCCGCGCCGGCCAGCGCGAGCATCACCTGGGCCTGCCGGGCGTTGACCTCGGCCAGGTGGCGGGCGTAGCGGGCGAGCTTGGCCTGGGGGTCGGTGAGTGCGCGGATCTCGGCGACGAAGGGCCGATCCGGCAGGGCCACCGGTTCATCGTCGCCGGCCAGTGTGACGTCGACCAACTGGGAGAGCAGTTGCCGCTTGCTGCCGAACACCGCATACAGGGTCTGGACCGCGACGCCGGCTTCCACGGCGACAGCGGTCAGCGGTGTGGCCGCGTAGCCCGGGTCGACGAACAGCCGGCCAGCCGCTTCCAGGATTGCTCGCCGGGTCTGTCGGGCCTGCTCCTGTCGGCGGGAAGAGTCATAACGTCTCTTGACAACCACCTCTCCAGTGTAGTGCTCTATTGGATAGAGGCTCACTCTATCGAGAGGTGGCGGCCATGCCGTTCGGTGTGTTGCAGGAGATGCCCGGCGTCAGCGAGGCGGAATACCGGCAGGTGGAACGGCACCTCGGACCGGACCGACCGCCGGGCCTCCTCGCCCATGTCGCGGGGCCGACGGAGGACGGCTGGCGAATCATCAACATCTGGCAGGACGAAGCGGCATTCCGCCGGTTCCAGTCCGAACGGCTGGTCCGGGCTGCTGGCTTGGCGGCACAGGAGGACGGCTTCGACCCGACGAAGGCGGCTCACTTCCGTTCGATGAGCGTCGACGGCGCCGAGATGCCGTTCTGATGGCCGACGCCGCCAGCCTGCGGGCCCGCAGCGCCGCCTTCTGGGCGGGAGCGGCAGCGGGCTGGATTCGCCACGCCGATCGGCAGGACGAGACCGGTCGACCGCTGGGCGCAGCGGCCATGGATCGATTGGCCGCACGACCCGCCGAGCGAATCCTCGACGTGGGCTGCGGCTGCGGCGGCACCACGGCCGAGATCGCCGCCGCAGTCGGCGAGACCGGCGCGGCGATCGGTGTCGACATCGACAGGGCGATGGTGACCGCCGCTCGACGCCGGTTCCTCACCGACGGGCACCCGGGCATCCAGTTCCACGTGGCCGACATCGAGACTCTCGACGTCGTGCCGGGTGCCCCGTTCGACGCGGCGTTCTCACGAATGACCCTGATGCTGTTGACGGACCCGGTTGCCGGCTGCCGCACGATCCGGCGATCACTGCGCCCGGGAGGGCGCCTCGCCGCGACCGTCTTCCGCGACAGCGGCGTCAACCCGTGGCTGTCCGCGGCGATGCTCGGCGCCGCACCGCATCTCGGACCGTTGCCACCGCTCCCGGTCGGTGACGAGCCCGGTCCGTTCGCGTTCGCCGACCCGGCGCGGCTCGTCCGGATCCTCACCAGCGCCGGCTTCACCGCCGTCACGATCACACAGTGCGATGTCGTCCTGGACAGTCCGGACGACGCCGACGCGGTGGCCGAATGGCTCATCGAGGTCGGCCCGGCCGGTGCCGCGTACCGGGCGGCTCCGCCGGCTGGTCAGGCTTCGGCCCGAGCGGGGTGCGCCAGGCTGCTCGGCCGGTTCCGTGAGCCTGGCGTCGGCTACCGGCTGCCCACCGGCCTCTGGCTCGTCACCGCGCACGCCGCCGGAACCCCTACCCACCACGAACCCCGTGAGGACAACATCCAATGAGGACGTTCCGACCGCTCGCACCAGCCCTCTGCCTCGTGATCGCCCTGACGGCGTGCACCGAGGCCGACGCACCCGAGCACGCTGCGGCGCCAGAGACGACAGGATCAACCAGCGCGGCCGCATCCGCTCCGGCCGACGGCTCCCCGGTGTCGGCGAAGGAAGTGTGCGCCTACCTGGACGGCCAGGTGCCGACGCTCAAGGGGATCGGGTCCGAGACGGGCGCGATGGCCAACCTCACAGTGAACCTCTATTCCTGGTACGAGAAGCAGGGCCCCGTGCCCAACGGCCGCGACATCGACGACCAGACCCGCAAGGAATGCCCGGCGACCCGGACCGAGGTGCTGAAGCTCGCCGGCATGGAGAGCTTCGAGCGGCTGTAGCCGCCGCGACGCGACGCCCGATCACCGGACGGTTGGGGCCGTCAGTGCCCCAACTGCTTCTCGAACCAGTGGTGGGCGTAGTGCTCGGTGTTGTACGCCTCGACCTCCCGGTAACCGGTCGCCCGGTACAGGGCGATCGCCTCGGTGAGGTTGCGGTTGGTGTCCAGCCGGACCGCTGTCGCACCCCGCTCGGCGGCGTACCATTCCAGCTCGCCCAGCAGCCGCCGCCCGACGCCGAGCCCACGTACGGTGTCGGCCACCCACACGCGTTTGATCTCGGCGGACGCGTCGGGATGGAGTTTGACGGCGCCACAGCCGATCGGTTCGCTGTTGAGGGTGGCGAGCAGGAGCACCCCGTTGGGCGGGACGAGCGCTTCGTCGGGGAGCGGTTTGCTCAGTTCGGGGTCGAACCCGCCGTCGAATCGTCGTGCGATGTCGCGGACGTAGGCCCGCAGGCACGCACGGGCTCGCGGGTCGCTCGGCGGGCACGGCTCGATGACGACCATCGAGCCCATGAGCAGCCGTTCGACCTCGGCCATGGCGGCGACGAGTCGTTCGCGACGGTGTTCGGTGAGCGGTTCGAGGATCGAGGCGGCGAGATCGTCCGACCGCTTGTCGAGGTCGGCCCACTGGGCCCGGCCGGCGTCAGTGAGCGTGGCGACGCGTACCCGGCCGTCGGTGCCGGTCTGGTCCGCAGGTCCGACGGCGATGAGGCCGTCGTTTTCCAGGGTGCGTAGGAGTCGGCTGAGGTGTCCGGAGTCCAGGCCGAGCCGGGCCCGTAGCGCGGCGACCTCGGCACCGCCGGGGCCGATCTCCCAGAGCAGCCGCGCCTGCCCCAGCGGTCGCCCCTGGGCCATGTACTCGTCGTCGAGCGCGCCCACCCGTTGGGTCACCGTCCGGTTGAACCGCCGTACAGCGGCGATGAGAGCCAGGTCCATATACCTGACTTTAGTCAGGCTTATCGGCTACGCGCCAGATCGGCGGCGGTAGGAGCCGATGCCGGCGTGGTCCAGGACGACCACCACGAGCACCACCCCGGTGGCGACCGCGCTGACCGCCAACAGCGGCAGCCGCACGACAGCCGCCGCACCGGCCAGCACGACGAGGGCGGCGACCCGGGGCCAGGAGAGTCGCCGGTGGATCGCCGCCGAGAAGAGGATCCGCCCGACGAGGAACAGCATCGGGCCGCTCAGGATGACCAGGACCGCTGTCGTGTCACCGATCCGCAGGGGGTGGGCGATGCTCAGCTCGGCGCCGACGGCGGTGACCACCAGCCCGGCGATCATCACCAGGTGCAGGTACCCGGTGACGACCCCGAGTCGGGACGGGTCGGCGTGCTCGATGGCCTGGCCGAGGCGCTGACCGGCGGGCGTGACGTAGAGCAGACCGATCAGCACCGCGGCGGCGAAGACCAGCAGGAACGCGGCGGTCTGCGGGAGGGCGAGGTCGCTTTGGGCGTACGAGAGGCCGGCCACCAGGACGAGCTCGCCGAGCGCAATGATCATGATCTGTTGGTACCGCTCGGCGAAGTGTTCACCGGCAAGATGCAGTTCCTGCTGCCCGGTCCGGCCCATCAGTGGAGTGGGCCAACCGAGTCGTGGGCCGGTGAGATCGATGGCGAGGGCGAGCAGCCAGAGCGGCACCCGCCACTCCGGCAGAAACCCACCGGCCAACCACGGTACGGCCGACACGCTGAACCAGCAGAGGATGCGCAACGCCCGGCTCTGCCGCGGGTGGCCGCGTAGCGCCAGGGCGGTGACCACGCCTCGGGCGATGTGCACCGAGACGTACGCGCCGGCGAAGAGCAGGCCCCGCCCGTCCAACGCCTGCGGGATCGCCACCCCGGCCAGCAGGCTGCCCAGCGCGGAGCCGACCAGCAGCCACCGCACGGCCGGGCTCTCCGGGGCGTACCAGTCGGCGAACCAGGTGGTGGTCACCCAGATCCACCAGACCCCGGCCAACAGCACTGCGGTGTGCAGCGCGCCGCCCAGACTGAGGTCGTGCAGCAGGTGGGCGGCCAACTGGCTCAGGGCGAGCACGAACGCCAGATCGAAGAACAGCTCCAGGAACGAGGCGCTCAGCGGCGAGTCACTTCCCCGCAACAGCCGTTCGGGTCTGCTCGCCATCGGCGCTCCTCCCGCTGGCGCACGCCCTGCGTCCGTCGTACCACCCGAGGCCGGCCGCTGGAGGCGAAAGCGGAGTCAGCGGCGGACGCCGACCCCCGCATACCCGTGGGCGTCCACGGTCTCCGGCTCGCCGTCAGGTCGCCACCGGGTGGTGGCGACCAGGCCGGGTTCCACCAGGTCGTACCCGGCGAAGAAGCGTGCCGTCTCGGCGCGCGTGCGGGGCACCAGTGGGGCGCTGCTGTTGCGGTAGACGGCCTGGCCACGCTCGGCCAACTCCGGCGGGATGCCGTCCAACGTCAGATGGGACAGCACCAGGTGACTGCCGGCCGCGGTGGCGTCGCGCAGCCGGGCGACCGCCGCCCACGGGTCGTCGTGGTCCGGCACGAAGTGCAGCACCGCGAGCAGCAGCACCGCCACCGGTTGGTCCAGGTCGAGGGTCGCCCGCACGTCCGGGTGGGCCAGCAGCTCATCCGGTCGTCGCAGGTCGCCCTGCACGACAGCGGTGCCGGGTACGCCAGTCAGCAACTGCCGAGCGTGCCCGACAGCCACCTCGTCGTAGTCGACGTAGACCACCCGCGCGTCGGGCGCCACGGCCCGCACCACCTCGTGCACGGCGTCCTGGGTGGGCAACCCGGCGCCGATGTCCAGGAACTGGCGTACGCCCTGCTCGGCGGCGTACCGGACGGCTCGGCGCAGGAAGTGCCTGTTGGTCTGGGCGGCGATTCCGGTCTCCGGAAAGATCTCCAGCACCCGGTCGGCGGCGGCCCGGTCGGCCGGGAAGTTGTGGCTGCCGCCGAGAAAGTAGTCGTACATCCGGGCGACGTTGGGTCTGGTGGTGACGTCAGGTGCCGGCTGATCGGTCATGCGGGATCCCTTCGACGGCGGGAGCGGAAATCGATGTCTAGCACCCGCGGCGACGACCCGCTGACCCCTCGTGTCGTTGATCCGGCTGCGCCCATGGTCACCGCTGACCACGGTGGGGGCACCGACTCAACGAGGAGGGACGCCGATGACCGCTCAGCGCGAGACCGTGCAGGTCGACCACGACCTGTTCCGCGCCGTGTACGACTCGCCCGCATCACTGCCCGGCCGACACCGCTGGACCACCCCCGAGTCGGACGTCCGGCGGCTGGAGAAACTGCTCGGCATGCCGGCGCGCAGCATCGGCGCCCCGCTCTGGGTCAGCGGCGACGAACCCGACTGCCCGAAGTGCCGCCGACGGGTCACCTGGTACGACATCGTCTCGTCGGCGCTCTCCGGCCTGCACGACAAGGCCATGATCGCCACGGTCATCCTCGGTGAGCGCAAGTACGTCAACACCGAGATCCCGGACGCCATCGCCGGGGTGCGCTGCTCCGACTGTCACACAGCGATCGACGGTCTACGCAGCTTCAAGTGCCACAACTGGGCGTACGCCTTCGAGGAGCTGGAGGCCGTCCGCGAGCGGATGGCGGGCGGTCCCGTGTCGACCTGAGGCGTCAGCGGGCTCAGTCGGCTGAGCGGCGGGTGGGGCGGCGGCCGGGTGGGGAGGGCGGCTCCGGGCCGGGGTCGGGCACCGGCGGCATCGGCCGGGTGACCGGTTCGGCGCCGGTGACCCGCAGCGACTCGCCGTGGTGCCACAGCTCGACCTCGGCATCTCCGGCGGCGTCGGGCAGCTCGTAGCGGGCCTCAGCCGGAGTCAACGTGACCCGCAGCCGGTGGCCGCGCCAGCGCAGGCTGAACGCCAGCCGGTCGATCCGGCGCGGCAGCCGGGGGTCGAAGGAGAGCACCCGGCGGTCGTCGCGCAGCCCACCGAAGCCCTGCACCAGCGCCAGCCACGCGCCGGCCAGCGAGGCCAGGTGCAGCCCGTCGGCGGTCTTGTCGCCCAGGTCGGCCAGGTCTTGGAGGACCGACTCGGCGAACAGGTCGTACGCCAGATCCAGGTGCCCTACCTCGGCGGCCAGCACGGCCTGCGGGGCCGCCGACAGCGACGAGTCGCGGACCGTGCGGGCCTGGTAGTAGGCAAGGTTGCGGGCCTTCTCGTCGGCGGTGAACTCACCGGGGCAGAGCTGCATGGCCAGCACCAGATCGGCCTGCTTCACCACCTGCTTCCGGTACAGCTCCAGGTACGGGAAGTGCAGCAGCAGCGGGTAGTCGTCGTCGCCGGTGTTCGCGAAGTCCCACTCGGGCTGTTCGGTGAACCCGGCGGCCTGCTGGTGCACCCCACGCTCGCTGTCGTACGGGATGGCCATCGCGTCGGCGGCGGCCCGCCAGCCGGCCACCTCGTCGCGGTCCACGCCGAGCCGGCCGACCAGCTCGGGATGCCCCTCGGCGGCGTCCGCGGCGCCGCGCAGATTGCGCTTCGCCATCAGGTTGGTGAAGACGTTGTCGTCGACCAGCGCCGCGTACTCGTCCGGGCCGGTCACACCGTGCAGGTGGAAGTCGCCCTCACCCGACCAGTGGCCGAAGCCGTGCCAGAGCCGGGCGGTCTCCACCAGCAGTTCCAGCCCCGCTTCGGCCAGGAACCCCTGGTCGTCGGTGGCCGCCAGGTAGCGCAGCACCGCGTCGGCGATGTCGGCGTTGACGTGCAGCGCGGCGGTGCCCGCCGGCCAGTAGCCGGAACTTTCCCGACCACCGATGGTGCGCCACGGGAAGGTCGCGCCGGTCAACCGCAGCTCGGCGGCCCGTTCCCGGGCCTCGGGCAGGTGGGCGTGCCGCCAGCGCAACGCCGAGCGGGCCACCGCCGGGGCCAGGTAGTTGAGCACCGGCAGGACGTAACTTTCGGTGTCCCAGAGGACGTGCCCGTCGTAGCCGTTGCCGGTCAACCCCTTGGCCGAGATGGTCCGGTCGGAGTCCGGGCGACCGGCCTGGATCAGGTGGAACATCGCGAACCGAACGGCCTGCTGAAGCTCCGGATCGCCGTCGAGCTGCACGTCGGCGACCTGCCAGGCCGCCTCCAGTGCGGCGCGCTGGTCGGTGAGCAGGGCGTCGAACCCGTCCGCGCGCGCCGCGTCCGCCTCGGCGGCGACCAGGGCGGCCAACTCGTCGGCGGGCGTCGCGTCGACCGCCGCCCACTCGTAGGCGGCGAACTTCGTCAGCCGCAATTGCTCCCCCCGGCGCAGGCGACCCGTCACGGTCAGCCGCACCCGGTCCGGGGTGCAGTCACCGGTGGTGGTCACCGTGCCCGGCCCCTCCACCAGGTGACTGACCGCGACCGCGACACGCTGGCCGCTGCGCTCGGTGCGCTGCACCAGCACACCGTCGAGGCCGGTGGCACGGTACGTCTCGGCGGTCAGCGGGTCGGTGGGCACCGAGGCGGCCCGAGGGTCGTCCGAACGCTCCGGCACCTTCTCGTTGGCCAGCAGATCCGAGCAGACCCGCAGCTCGACGGCGGTGTCCAACGGCTCGACCTCGTACCGGACGGCGGCCACCGGGCGACGCGGCAGGGACACCAACCGGGTGCTGCGGATGCGTACGCTCCGCCCGGCCGGTGAAGTCCACTCGGTCTCCCGGCGCAGCACGCCGGCCCGCAGGTCGAGCACCCGTTCGTGGCTGCGCAGCGTCCCGGTTCGGAGATCCAGCGGCTCGTCGTCGACCCAGAGCCGGATCAGTGCGGCGTTTGGTGCGCTGATGACGGTGTCACTGGCCGGCGGAAACGCGTACCCCTCCTCGGGGTAGCTCAGCTCGCGCCGCTCGTGGAAGCCATTGACGTAACTGCCCGGCATTCCGCATGGGGCACCCTCGTCGAGCACCCCGCGCCAGCCGATCCATCCGTTGCCCAACGCGAAGATCGACTCGGTTTCGCCGAGCCGGTCGACGTCGGCCGCAGTGCGCCGGATCCGCCAGGTCTCGTCGTCCGCTGTAGCTGCGGTGGACTGCGGTTGATCGGTGGCCGAACCGGTCTGCACGAAGCCTCCTGTCGATGTCGACGTTCTGCAAGAGCCAACCAGAGCCGGCTGTGCGAATCCTGGACGAAGGTCGGGTGGGCCGTCCGACCTTCGACAGCAGCGATGCCCTCTGCCGCGTTCCTAGGGTGTCCCCAAGGTGAACAGGGTATGAACGTGAAGTGAGGTGATGCATGGCCGACAACGGCAGCATGGACGTTCCGGAGATCAGCGCCGAGTGGTACAGCGACGTCGTCGACGCCGCCGCCGGCAGCCCAGAGCCGGTGCAATGGTTCGTCGGACACGCCACCGAGGGGGTGATCCTGCTACTCGGCGCGCTGCTGGTGATGGCCGCGCTGAGCCGCCGGTCCGGCGGCCCGCACGACCGGGCACTCGCCCTGATCGCGCCGGTGCCAGCCCTCTTGGCGTACGTGGGCAGCGAGTTCCTCAAGACCGTGGTGGACCAGGATCGCCCCTGCCGGAGCATCGGTCGGGAGATCATCGCGGGCGCCTGCCCACCTCCGGGCGACTGGTCGTTTCCCAGCAACCACGCCACCATCGCCGGCGCGCTGGCGGTCACCACGTTGCTGCTCTCCCGCCGACTCGGCCTGGTCGCGCTGCCCCTGGCCGCACTCGGTGCCTTCTCCCGGGTCTTCGTGGGCGTGCACTACCCGCACGACGTGATCGCGGGTGTCCTGTTCGGCGCCCTGGTCGCCGTGGTGGTCACCCCGTTGCTGGCCCGCCCGACCAGCGAGGTGCTCCGCCGCCGGGCCAACCGCCCCGACAGCCCGGTCCCCAAACTGGCCAGCCGCTCCCGCCCCTGACCACCGACACCACAGGGGCGAGCCGGCGGGTCAGGTCGCCAGTACGAGGGCGGCCGTGGTGCCGAGCAGCAGGAACGGGCCGAACGGCAGGTGGGTGCTCCAGTTGGCGCGGCGGGTGGCCAGCAGGCCCAGACTCACCAGCGCGGAGAGCCCGAAGGTGAGCACCAGCCCGAACAGCAGCACCGGCCAGCCGTACCAGCCGAGCAGCGCGCCGACGCTGAGCGCCAACTTGGCGTCGCCCAGCCCGAAGCCGCGGCGGCCGAGCAGCACTGCGGTGCTGGCGAAGAAGAGCGCCAGCCCGCTGCCGCCGAGGACGGCTCGCAGCCAGTGCCCCGGGTCGGCGTCGAGCACGGCCACGCCGAGCAGCAGCCAGGTGCCGGCCGCCGCGGGCAGTGTGAGCCGATCCGGCAACCGGTGCACGGCCAGGTCGACGAGGATCGCCGGAATGGTCCAGCCGAGCCACCAGATCAGCGCCGGCAGCACCCCGCCCGTCGGACCGGCGAACGCCAGCAGCACCGCCGCCGCGAGCACCGCCAGCTCGACGGTGGCCGGCGGTGGGCCGACCCGGGCGCGGCACTGACCGCATCGGGCGGCCGGGCCCAGCGCCGGCCAGGAGCGGGTCAGGCCGACCGGCGCGCCGCAGGCGTCGCAGCCGGTCCGGCTGGGCAGACCCGGGGGTACGGCGTAGCGCAGCGCGGCCAACCGCATCAGCGGGCTGATCGCGAGGATCGCGAATACTGTCGGGATCCGGGTGCGTCCCACCGCCGAGACGAGGCCCGCCGGTCGTTCGCGCGGCGGAGAGGGCGTTGCCTGGCTGGCGGGATCCGTCGCAGCACCGGACGGCGGGGGTGCCGGGCTCCGATCGGGTGGGTCTTCCCGACCGGGGATGGCGGCCGGAGGGCCGGTCAGCGCCATGTCGCCTCCATTGCGGCCAGATGCTCCCCCGCGACGGTGAACACGGATCGTGATTGAGCTCTTGCTTGGGTGTAGCGGATGGCGCAGAAAGCGACCTGCCGACCGGAGCCTGCGCGGGTGCTTTCGACAGCTTCCGGGTCAGGCGTGCCGATGGACGAGGCGACCCGCCGAAGGGGTGCCGACGTTGGTCGAATGCCGGGATGAGACCGCGATGTCCCACTCCCGCGACCGGTGACGCGACTCCGGTGAACCCATCCGGCCCGGCGACGCCCCATCAATAACGACAGTTCGCTCGCCCATTGCCCCGGGCGCAGTGTGGACACCCGCCACCACCACCTGTCATCACGCTGAGTGTTCGCTTGAATTGCCTCTGTTGCATCGGCGAGCGTCAGCCTATGCTCGCCCCTTGGGTGTGACGCAAGCCTCACCTTCACCATCGGACGACACAGGACCCCGAATTTGTAAAAGATCCGTATCGGTGAATGCAGAAGCGCAATGACAGCCCCGGATGTGCTGATCCGGGCGCGCTTCCGCATGCCCGGCGGCGGTGAACCGTCACCGCCCCGGGCGACCACGAGGAGGCTCGACGGTGCGCGGACGGCAGCTCAGAAGAGCGGCAATCTGCCTGCTGGTGGGCGTGGCGGCGATGCCGGTCACCGCCTGCGCCAGCGGACGGGAAACGGTCGAACGGCCGACGGAAGTCCGCGACAACGGACCCCGGACCGATTCCGAGGTCGACCGACGCGCTGCCGAAAAGGCGGCACTTGACGCGTACTCCGGGTATCTCACGGCCTCGCGTACGGCGGGCCTGCGCAGTGATCCGCGTTCGCCGGAACTGTCCCGGTTCCTCGGTGATCCACTTTTGACTCGGGTTCGGGTGTCCATTCGCGAGGCTAAGGAGCACGGCGCCATGCGTACCGGGACGTTCAAGTCCGACCCGACCGTGACCGCCGTCAGCCTGGACGCGAAGCCGGCCACCGTGGAGATCCAGGACTGCCTGGACACGACCGGCTACCGACTGGTCTACGCCAAGGACAAGCGCTCGGTCCCGGGAAGCGGAGGCGGCAGACACCTCTCCACCGCCACCGCGACCCGCTATCCCGACGGCCGCTGGCTGATCAACTACGGCGCGACGCACCGGGACCAGCCGTGCTGAGCGGGGCCGCGACAACCCGACGGGCGCTCGCCGGGATCGGCCTCACGCTCCTGCTGGTGGTCGGTGCGACCCCGCCGGCCGCCGCCGCCCTACGGGCCGACCCGGGAGCGGGCTGCCCACCCGACCAACCCGACTGCAGCGTCTGGGACGACGAGCCCGGCAATCCCGGTGATCCCGGGGGCGGCGGGGACAACGGTGGGGGCGGGGACGACGGCGGCGGTGGCGGTGGCGGGGCCTGCCAGTGGAACGGGCGGACCATCCCCTGCTACGACGAGGACCTGGGCTGGTTCAACAACGGCAACGGGTGTTACTACAAGCTGACCGAGGGGCAGGTCGAGGCGCCCGAGGGTCACCAGTGGTACCTGGAAACCTGCAACGGCGGCGACCTGGGTGCCCAGGAGGTGGTGTCGCTGGCCGATCCGCCGGCCGGCTTCGGCGCGCCGCCGGACCCGGAGGAGCTGGCCCGTCGCGCCCTGGCGTCGATCAAGCTGCTGCCGGCGCGCCTGAAGGTCGCCCCCCGCAAGGACATCGGCCCGGGCCTGGTCGGCCTGCCCGTCTGGATGTGGGCAACCGCAGGAAAGAACTACTTCGGCCCGATAAACGCCGACGAGTCCGACCGGGGTTTGACCGTCTACATCGAAGCGAAGGTCGACCGGATCGTCTGGGACATGGGCAACGGCGAGAAGGTCACCTGCTACGGCCCCGGCACCGAGTACAAGGCCACCGGCGCGCGGGCGGGTGCCACCTCCCCGGACTGCGGCTACGACGACGGCTACCCGATGGCTGACACCTACAAGGTCACCGCCACCACGCACTGGTCGGTGAACTGGTGGACCAACAGCGACTCCACGAGGCGGGTGATCCCGCAGACCCGGAGCAGCGGCATCGTGCAGATCAGGATCAACGAACTCCAGGTGGTCACCAGATGAGCCTCGCGACGCGCAACGGGACCCCGTCGGTGGACGCACCCGTCAACCCGCCCACAGTGGTCCGCCAGCGCCGGGTCCGTCCCGGGCTGCTCGGTCTCGCCGTTCTCCTGATCGCCCTGGGCGGGCTGGGCGCGGCCTTCGCGGTCACCTCGGTACGGGCCACCGGCAGCTACCTGGCGGTGGCCCGACCGGTGGAGGTGGGCCGGGAGATCAGCGCAGCCGACCTGGTCACCGTGCAGGTCGCCGGCGGCCAGGGGTTGCGCCCGGTGCCCGCCGCACGGCTCGACGAGGTGGTCGGCAAACGGGCCGCCGTCGCGCTGCTTCCGGGCACGCTGCTCACACTGGGACAGGTCACCGACGACCCGCTGCTCGGCCCCGGCCAGCAGCAGATCGCGCTCGGCCTGAAGACCGCCCAGGTGCCGGCCCGCGAACTGCACCCCGGTGACAAGGTCCTGCTGGTCAGCACTCCGGACAACGATGCCGACGGAGACACTGCCGCCGCCGGCACCCGGTTCGCGGCCACCGTCATCGACATGGTCAGCCCGGCCAACGACGACAAGGTCGTCTACCTGGCGCTGCTCACCCGTGATGTGCCGGCGGTGGTGGCGCTCGCCGCACAGGAACGGCTCGCCGTCGTGCTGACCGAGGCGGCCTGAGCATGGCGATCATCGCGCTGGTGTCCGCGAAGGGTTCGCCGGGCGTCACCACCTCGGCGCTGGCCTGCGCGCTGGCCTGGCACCGGCGGCTGGTGATCGCCGAATGTGACCCGGCCGGCGGCTCGATCCTCGCCGGATACCTCGGCGGCCAACTGGACGGCCCGCGCGGCATCGGAGAGCTGGCCGTCGGAGAGTTGCGCGACGGAAACCTGGAGACCGCGTTCTGGTCCCAGCTGGTCGACCTGGACGCCCCCCGCCGGGAACGACTGCTGTTGCCCGGCATCGTCGACCCGGCCCAGGGCGGCAGCGTCACCCCGCTCTGGCAGCGCTTCGCCGACTACTTCGACGCCCTCGACCGCGGCACCCCCGGCTACGACGTCCTGGTCGACTGTGGCCGGCTGCACGTGACCGGGCCACCGTGGCCGGTGCTGCGGGCCGCCTCGGTGGTGCTGTTGGTGACCCGGGCGCACCTGCCCGACCTCTCCGGCACCCGCGCGGTGGTCACCGCTGTCGAACGGGACTTCGCCGAACACCGGGTGCCCCCGGGCACCCTGCGGCTGCTGCTGGTCGGCGACGGGCACGGGAGGGCCGAGATCAGCCGCGCCCTGAAACTGCCGGTCATCGCGCGGCTGCCGCACGATCCGCGTACCGCCGGGGTGCTCGCCCTGGGCGGGACCGTGCGGGCCGGTCGGCCGCTGATGCGCGCGGCGGCCGCGCTGGAGGTCCCGATCGGGGCGCTCCTGGAACGGCGACGGGCCCGGTTGGCGTGGCCCGTGCAGCAGGGGGTGCCGGATGCGGTTTGAGCCGGTCTCCACCGATCCGCGCCAGCAGCCACCGGCAGTGACCTCCACCGCGCCGCCCCTGGCCGTGCCGAACGGCCGGCACCACCAGTCCGGGCCGCAGCCGCAGCCGGCGCCCGCGGCCACCCCGCCGCCGGAGTCGCCGCCCCGGGCACGGATGGACTTCCAGGTGGTCCGGGAGCTGCGCCGGGAACTCACCGAGCGGCTCACCCTCTGGCAGCGCGGCCGGGAGTTCACAGTCGACGAGGAGGACACCGAGAGGGCCCGACTCGCCGTCACCGTGGTCTCCGCGTACGCGGACTCGGTACGCCGGGCCGGCACGCCGATGGCCGCCGGCGATGAACGCCTGCTGCTCGACCAGGTGACCGCCGAGCTGGTCGGGCTCGGCCGGCTACAGACGCTGCTTGTCGACGACACCATCGAGGAGGTGCACATCCTCGGCTGCGACCAGGTACGCATCACCCGGCACGGCGGTGGGGTGGACTGGGCGGAGCCGATCGCCGACAGCGACGCCGAGCTGGTGGAGATCCTCCAGGCGGCGGCCCGTCGGGCGGGCGCGACCGAGCGGTCCCTCTCCACTGTGAAGCCCACCCTCGATCTGCAACTGCCCGACGGCAGCCGGCTGGCCGCTGTGTTCCTGGTCAGCCACCGCCCGTACGCGGTGATCCGCAAGCACAACACCCTGGACGTGAGCCTCGACGACCTCGCGGGCGCCCGAGGTGACCTGGACGAGATGATCGATCCGCTGCTGCGCGACTTCCTCCGCGCGGCGATGCGCGCAGGTCTGAACATCATGGTCGCCGGGTTGGCCGGTGCCGGGAAGACCACTGTCATCCGGGCGTTGATGAACGAGATTCCGCAGGACGAGCCGTACGTGCTGCTGGAGGAGAGTCGGGAACTGCTCCCGGCCCGCCGCCGGGAGCGGCACCGGGCGGTGATGAGCTTCGAGGCCCGGGAGGGGCACGGCGAGCGCGGCTTCGACGGCCGCCCAGCCGGTGAGGTGACCATCGCCGACCTGATCCCGCTGTCGCTGCGGATGGGAGTCCTGCGGATCATCGTGGGCGAGGTGCGGTCGCGGGAGATCGTGCCGATGCTCCAGGCGATGACCACCAGCCGGGGGTCGATGTGCACCATCCACGCCCGTACCGCCTCCGGTGTGGGTGAACGGATCGTCGAGCTGGCCCTGGCGCACGGCCGCGAGATGACAGTCGACCAGGCCCGCCGGATGGCCGGCAACGCGCTCGACCTGATCGTCTACGTCACCATCGAGGACGAGACCGCGATCGGCGGTCGGAAGCACCGGTTCGTCTCGCATGTGGAGGAGGTGATCGGGGCCGGTGAAGCTGGCCGGATCACCACCACAACGGTCTTCGGGCCGGGCCCGGACGGTCGTGCGGTTCCCCGGCACCTGCCGGAGCGGGTCCGCGACCAGTTGCTGCGGGTGGGTTACGACGCGCGGCTGCTGACCCGGTGGGTCGAGGCCGGTGCCGGTGCCTGGCGGCGGCCTCGGCAGACCCGACTGGCCCGGCGGTGACCTGATGCTCGACAGCCTGGAGTTGATCGCGGTGGTCTCCGGCGCCGCCTGTGTGGCCGGGCTGCTGCTGGCCGTGGTCGCCCTGGTCGGCACCCGTCGACCCCCCGGGCCGCAGCCGGGCAGCGGGCCGGGGCTGAGCCGACTCTGGCGCGGGCCGGGCAGCACTCCGGCCGAGCAGCGGGCCTACCAGGCGCTTCTGGTCGCCGCGCTGGTCGCAGGCGCGTTGGCGTTCCTGCTGACCGGGCTGCCGGTGGTGGGCCTGCTGGTGGCGGTGGCGGTGCCCGGCACCCCGTGGCTGTTCGGTGTGGGCAAGGCCGAGCAGCGGGCGATCGCCCGGATCGAGGCCCTCGGCGAGTGGACCCGCCGCCTCAAGGACGTCTCCGGCACCGGGCAGGGCCTCCAGCAGTCGATCATCGGCACGATCGGCAGCGTGCCACCCGGCATCGAGGACGAGGTACGGCTACTCGCCGCCCGCCTACAGGCAGGCTGGATGGCCCGTTCCGCGCTGCTGGCGTTCGCCGACGAGATCGCCGACCCGGTCTGCGACCAGGTGGTCGCGGCGCTGATCCTGCACCTGTCGGACCGGGGTGAGCGGCTGGGTGACGTGCTCGGTTCGATCGCCGGCGCGGCGTCCGCGGAGGTGGCCACCCGGCGGGAGATCGAGGCCAAGCGCACCCAGCCCCGGTTCGCGGTCCGCTTCCTCACCGGGATGACGCTGGCGACCCTGGCGTACGGGTTGATCAACACCGAGTACATCAGGCCGTACGGCACGCCGGTGGGTCAGCTGGTGATGGCCGCCCTCGGCGCCGCCTTCATCGGCCTGCTGGCCTGGGTGCGGTCGATGAGCCAGCCGCAACGGCCGGCCCGGTTCCTGCCGGCGCCCAACCCGGCCGAGGTGATCGCATGATCGTGAACTGGCAGTTTGTCTTCGCGGTCTGCGGTGGCGCCGGGATCGGCCTGGGTGTGTTCCTGGTGGTCCGGGAGCTGGTACCGGCGACACCGGCGCTCGGGCCGGCGCTGCGCCGACTGCACCAGCCGCCGGGCACCGGCCGGGTGGCCACGCCCGCATCCCGGCGACTCGACTGGCTGACCGGCATGTCCCGCTGGCTGCGGCCGCCGCAGATGCAGCTCGCCCTGATCGGTCAGACCTCCGAGCAGTACGCGCTGTCGGTGCTGCTCTCCGCGCTGATCGGGTTGGCCACGCCGACTGTGCTCGGGGTGGCGCTGTGGGTGCTTGGCATCCCGTTCCCGCTGGTAGTACCGGTGCTGGGCAGCCTCGGCCTGGCACTGCTGGGCGGCCTGCTGGCGCACCGCGCCGTGCTGACGAAGGCCAACGCCGCCCGCGACGAGTTCCGCCAGGCGGTCTGCACCTACCTCGACCTGGTGGCGTTGCAGCTCTCGGCCGCGCACGGGCCGGTGCAGTCACTGGAGCGGGCGGCGGCGGTCTGCGACGGTTGGGTGTTCGACCGGCTCCAGGAGTCGCTGCGGATCGCCCAGATGCAGATGCACTCACCCTGGGACGAGCTGCGCGACCTCGCCGACAAGATCGGCATTCCGGAGTTGGGTGACGTCGGCGCGATCATGCGTTCCTCCGGCAGCGAGGGCGCGCAGGTGCACGAGACGCTGCGCAGCCGGGCCGACTCGCTGCGCGACCAGATCCGTACCGACAACCTGGCTCGCGCCGAGGGGATAACCAGCAAGCTCGACATCCCGGGAGCGCTGCTCGTCTTCGTGCTGCTCGGATTCGTCCTCTATCCGTTCATCTCCCGTGTCTGACCCCGTCCCCCGAAGGAGTACGTCATGTCCATCCTCAGCTACCTGCACGTCGTGGTGACGACGCGCCTGGCCGAGCTGCGCCGGGACGGTGAGCGCGGCGACAGCCCGGTGCCCACCGCGGTGATCATCGCCGGCCTGGTCGTCGTCGCCATGGCCGTCACCGCTCTGGCCATGACCAAGGCCGACAACTGGATGACCAACATCCCGAGCTACGAGAAGCCCACCAAGTAGCCGGCATGCGCCGAGTTGCGTTCTCGAGGTGGCACCGGACGGTCAGCGCCGTCCGGCGCCGCCTCGCGGCCGTCGACCGCGAGCGAGGTGCCAACCCGGTGGAGTTGGCCGTGATGATGCCGCTGATCCTGGTGCTGCTCTTCGCCTCGATCCAGGTCGCGGCCGTCTTCCTCGCCCGCTCCACGGCGTTGAACGCCGCGCAGAGTGGCGTCAACGCGCAGCGGACGTACCAGGCGGGCAGCGGCGCCGGGGTGGACAGCGCCTCCCGATTCCTGAGGGCCGCCGGCGGTTGGCTGGTGGGCTGGGACAAGCCCGGCCCGACCTGCGTGACCACCACGACCGACGTGACCTGCACGGTGAGCGGCCGGTCCCTGTCCGTGGTGCCGGGCGTGGACTTCGCAATAGAGCAGACCGCCCACGGAACGGTGGAGAGGGTGACTCCGCCATGACCCGTACCGCCGAGCGGGGCTCGGTCTCCATTGAGGTGGCGGTGCTCGCGCCCGCGTTCATCGCGTTGATGGTGTTGGCCGGTGTTGTCGGGCGCAGCGCGGTGGCGGCGGAGGCGCTTGAGGCGGCCGCGCACGACGCCGCTCGGGCAGCCTCGATTTCCCGGGATTCCACCACCGCCAGGAAGAAGGCGCTGGAGGCCGCCCAGGCCCAGCTGGACTGGCACGGCCTGGCCTGTACCAACGACCTGAAACCGGAATTCGCCGGCAAGTCGCCCGGCAATGCGTCCAGCTTCGACGATGCCTTCAGTAGTTCGGTCGGTAGCAACGCCACGGTGACGGTGACGATCCGCTGCACGGTGTCCTTCAAGGACATCACACTCGATGTCCTGCCCGGAATGGATGTCGATAAAGAGATCTCCGCGCAGTTCACCTCCCCGCTCGACCGTTACCGGAGTCGGCAATGACGGCCACGACGTCGGCTGCCAGGACCTCGCGGGCAGGTGAGCACGGCCGGGTGAGCATCTTCTTCGCGGTGACGATGGTCGGTGTACTGGCCATCATCGGCCTCTCCTTCGACGGCGCCGGGCAGCTCCGCACCCTGCAACGCGCCCAGAACCTCGCCGCCGAGGCGGCCCGGACCGGAGGTCAGGCGATCGACCGGGCCACCGCCATCGAGGGTGGACCCAAGCGGATCAACGAGCCCGAGGCGCGCGACGCGGTCGCCAGCTACCTGGCGGCCGTGAACACCTCTGGCCACACCGTGACCTTCCCCGAGGTCGACGGGGAAACCCTGATCCGGGTGACCGTCTCCATCACCTATCACCGCTCGATGGTCGGACCGTTCATCCAGAAGAAGACGGTCACCGTCACCGGCGAGGCGACAGCGCGTGCCATTACCGCAACACCCTAGGAAGGAAGGCAGCCATGCCCGTATCGGGTGGGTCCGTCGTACGGCGGACCGGACGGATCCTCACCGGCATCGGCGCGCTGGCCGTGCTCCTGGTGCTGCTGGTCGGCGCGCCGATCGCGCTGCTCGCCTTCGCCGGTAACCCGCTGCCCGATCACCTTCCCACGATCAGCGAGGTGGGCACCGCGCTGACCAGCCGGGACGACGGTCAGCTCTTCCTGCGGGCGCTCGCCGTGGCCGGTTGGTTCGGCTGGGCCACGTTCGCCTTCTCCGTCCTCGTCGAGTTGGGCGCACAGACCCTGCGCCGGCCGGCGCCGAAGCTGCCCGGGATGGGCCGCCAGCAGAAGGCCGCCGCCGCGCTGGTGGGCTCGGTCGCGCTGATCCTGGTCGCCAGCCCGGCCGCCGCCAGCGCCGCGGCAATCTACGGAACTCCGGTGTACGCCAGTCCGAGCGCACCGGCCGTCACCGCCCTGGCCGCGCCGACCCGCGCCGCGACGACACCGGACACGGCCGCGCCGGTGGCCCGAGGAGGGCTGCTCGGCATGGCCGGGACGGGGGTGGCCGCACCCGGTGATTCGACGAACGACGAGGCCGCGCCGGTGTACCGGGTGGCGCGGGGGGACTACCTCGGGAAGGTGGCCGAGCGGTACCTGGACGAGTTCGGGGACTACCGACAGCTCGCCAAGCTGAACAAGCTCGACGACCCGGACCGGATCCGCCCCGGCCAACTGCTCCGACTACCCACGGAGGCCGCCGACCAGGGGGCCCGACAGCACTCCACCGGCCGGCTCGTCGACCGGCCTGCGGCGCCGAAGCCGCCCGCGCCCCGGCCGGCGCCCGAGCGGGCCGCACCGCCGCGGGTGGCCCCGGCACCACCCAGCGGTACGGAAGCGGGCCAACCACCAGCGATGACGGTCGGCGCGGCCCGAGCCGGTGCCGCCGATCGGGTGAACCGCCCGCTGGCGGTCTCCGCCGTACTGGCTGTGGCGAGCATCGTCGGCGCTCAGATCGGCGCAGTCCTGGGGCTGCGTCGCCGTCCAGCCACCGCCGGGGCAGTTCCCCGACTGGCCGCGTCCTCCCGCACGTCACGCCGCGGCGCGGGCCGAAGCGGTGCAGGCACGGGCCAAAACGGTGGCACGGGCCGAAGCAGTGGCTCGGGCCAGGGTGGCAGTGGCTCGGGCCAAGGCAGTGGCGCGGGCCGGCGTGGCGGTGGTGGGGCGGCCGGGAGCGGTGCCGCCTGGGCTGCCAGCCGGGCGGCCGCGGCCATCGAAGGCCCGGCGACACCGCACGGCGGCGCGGCACCGAGCGGGAGCGGGGTCGCACCTACCGGCAGTGGGGTGATGCCCGCCGGCAGCGAGGTGACGCCCGCCGGCAGCGGGATGGCTTTCCCCGGCAGCACGGCGTTTCCGGGCAGCGGGATGGCACTCTCCGGCGGCACGGCACCCCAAGGCGGCGGAATGGCGGCCGCCGGCCCTCTTGGCTGGGGTGATGACGAGGGCTGGGCCGGTGCTGGCGGCGACGGCGGGCTGTTCGACGGCGGGCACGGCCTGGACTCCGTGCCCGACGGTCCGCCGGTGGGCCGACACCGACGCATCTGAGCGGCCCGCACGCCACGCCGCGCCTGCGACGCGGCTGGCCACCCCACGCTGGACTGCATCCCGACGCCGGAGGCGCGCGGACCAGGCAACGGCGCGGGCGGGCCAGCGCGAACGGGTCAGGGCAGGCGGGTCTGGAGCACGCCGTCCTGGATCCGGGTGGGCAGGATCTGCTGGTCGTTGCCGGACGGCCCCTGCACGACCTCACCGCCGTTGAGCCGGAAGGCGCTGCCGTGCCACGGGCAGACCACGCAGGCGTGGCCGTCGATCTCCTGCACGTCACCCTCGCCGAGCGGCCCGCTCTGGTGCGGGCAGCGCTCCAACATCACCGTCACCTCGTCACCGTGCCGGTAGAGGATGACCGAGATGTCGTCGTCGACCTCTCGCGTGATCAGGGTGCGTTGCGGCAGCGTCGCCATGTCGGCCAGCGAGTGCCAGCCGTCGGTCATCCGGTGCAGTTCGGAGACGCTCTGGTTGACCTGCGCCCCCTGCTTGTACGCCAGGTGACCCCCGATGTACGCGCCGAGGCTCACTGTGGAGAGCCCGAGGAAGCCGAGGGCGCGACCCATGCCGTGGCGGCCGGACAGTCGGGCGGCCAACGAGCCGGCGTAGAGCGTGATGCCCACGGTGTTGGCGGCGGCGTGCACCAGGCCGACCCGGCGCTGGTCCCGGGCGAGTGCCGCCCAGTCGTTCAGACCGGCGACCGCCGCTGGCAGCGCGCTGACGGTGCCCAGACCGACCAGCACGGTGGCAGGCCGGCGCTGCCCGGGCATGAGGTCGAGCACCGCGGCGCTGATCCACGCACCGACCGGCACCTGCACCATCGCCGGGTGCAGCGGATGCCCGAGGGTCACCCCGTGCAGCAGGTCGCGCAGCCGACGTGGACGCAGCGTCCCCAGGACGACCTTCTGCAACCGGTCACCCGCGCGGTCCAGCCGGGAGTCCTGCTCAACTTTCGTCAAAAGTGCTCGCACGAGTACCGACTTCCCGGCGATCGCCGTCGCAAACCGGTCGGCGGCGACAAACCTGACCCACGCTCCCACACCGCCGATCTTGCGGTTTCTGCTCCGATAAACCGGGGCACAAGCCACGGAACGGCAACTGAAAGTGCAAGATCGACGGGGATTGTGGGGGTGGGGCGGGGCGGGCATGCTGGCGGAATGGGTGTGCGGGTGGAGCGGGTCGGGGCGGTTAGCACCGTTGTGCTGGATCGACCGGCTGCTCGGAACGCCGTCGACGGTCCTACGGCTCGGGCGCTGGCCGACGCGTTTCGGGCCTTCGACGCCGACCCCGACGCGGCGGTGGCAGTGCTCTGGGGTGCCGGTGGCACGTTCTGCGCCGGCGCCGACCTCAAGGCGATCGGCACACCGAGCGGCAACCGGGTCGAGCCGGAGGGGGACGGCCCGATGGGTCCGACCCGGATGACGCTCAGCAAACCGGTGATCGCGGCGATCTCCGGGTACGCGGTGGCGGGCGGGCTCGAGCTGGCGCTCTGGTGTGACCTGCGGGTCGCCGAGTCCGACGCGACACTCGGGGTGTTCTGCCGCCGCTGGGGAGTGCCGCTGATCGACGGTGGCACCGTCCGGCTGCCCCGGCTGATCGGCGAGAGTCGGGCCATGGACCTGATCCTCACCGGCCGCCCGGTGCCGGCCGACGAGGCGTACACGATGGGGTTGGTCAATCGGTTGGTGCCACCCGGCCAGGCGCGGGCAGCGGCCGAGGAGTTGGCGGCGGCGATCGCCCGGCATCCGCAGACCTGCCTGCGCAACGACCGGGCGGCGCTGCTGGCCGGCGCGGGGCGAGGAGAGCCGGAGGCGCTGGCGACCGAATTGGCGTACGGGATGGACTCGCTGGCCACGGACGCGGCGGCCGGCGCGGCCCGGTTCGCCGCTGGCGAGGGCCGACACGGCGCGACGCCGCCGGGAGGGGTACACCTCCCGACGGCGTCGGCTACCGGCTAGCTCAGTTGCGGTTGATGGTGAAGGTTGTCGTGGGGTTCTGGATGTCCACCGCGTTGTTGCTCAAGCGGAGGTTGTTGAAGGTGACCGACCCGACGGCCGGCCCCTGCCCGGCCTCCGGCATCGGGTTCGCCCAGATGGCGAAGCCGGACTTCGCGTCGTAGGCGTCCCCGCTCTTCCGGGCACCGCTGATGGAGATGTTCGTGAAGACCGTGTCGGTGATCGGGTTCTGCGGCTGACCACCGACGTAGTTGGTCTGGAACATGATGCCGCTGTAGGTCGGATCGATGATGTCGACATCGCTGACCCGGATGCCCTGGAACACCTTCGAGGCGGAGAAGACCCAGATCGCCGGGAAGGTCTGCCCACCCCAGAAGTGCCCACCGGCCCGCACGATCGAGATGTTCTCAAAGCGGGTCGGCGGGTTGGCACCGAAGCCGTTCATCGGGTAGCCGAAGTCGAGCGAGCTGATGGTGATGCCCGAGTAGACCAGGGTGTCCGCGATGTAGATGTTGCGGAACGTGTTGCCGTAGCCGCCGTACACGGCGACACCGGCGGCCCGCCAGGTCAGGGTCGAGGTCAGGTTCTCGTAGATGTTGTCCTTCATGTCGGCGCCGCCCGCGTCGATCGCCGAGAACAGCGCGAAGCTGTCGTCGCCGGTGGCCCGGGCGTCGTTGTTGCTGACCAGGTTGTTGGTGCTGCCGTTGGTCATGTTGATGCCGTCGGCGAACATGTTGCGGATCCGGGAGTTCTTGATCGTCATGTAGTCGGTGTTCGCGCCCCAGTAGAGGCACACCATGTGCTCGTTCCAGATGTTGTCGATCACGATGTTCGACACGTTGGCGAAGTCGAACACCTTGCCCGGACCGTCGATCCGCGAGGTGTAGTTGCCGAAGTAGGCGAAGTTCTTGAACGACGAGTTGGCCGCCGAGTTCTCGGCCCGGAAGCCGATGTCGGTGTTGTCCTGGCCTGACGGCGCGTTGAACCGGGTGTACCAGGGGCCGGCGCCGGTCACCTGGACCGCCTTGCCGTACACCTGGAACTTCGACGAGGTGGAGTAGTTACCGGCCGGCAGATACACCCCGACCAGGTTGCCGGTGGTGTCCATCCGCACCCGGTCCAGGGCGTTCTGCACGTCCTGGTGGGTGAAGCCGGTCGGCGTGGTGTAGCGGGTCGGGTCCGGGTTGGCGATCGGCGCCACCTGCTCCGTGTTGATGAAGTCGATGGCGTACGTGGTGCTGTTGGCCGGGTCCTTCTGGAGGCGGATCTTGCTGCCGGCCGGGACCGTGGAGTTGAGCATGACGTTGGCTTCGTCGTAGATGTGCCGCGGTCCGCCCGCGCTCGGCGAGTTGCCCGGGCTGGCCTCGTTGCCATAGAGCCAGGCGTATCGGGACGTCAGGTCGATGGCCTTGTGGAACGTGCCGTTGACGTAGACGTTCAACGTCGAGTTGATCCCTCCGCCGCCCGGTGCGTCCGGGATGGAGAAGCGGGTGACCAGCGTGTTGGTGCTGGCCCGGGTGGTGAACTCGACGTAGCTGCCGGTCGAGTTGAGGGTCACCGCCCGCCGACCGGACGCCTCGCCGGCCAGGTCACCGATCTCACGGTTCGGTCCGACGACGCTGGCGCCGCCGCCGATCGCACCGTCCTCGGCCTCGTACATGTCGTACGGCATGTTGGCGCCGCGACCGACGAAGAGCGGACGGTCACTGGTGTTGTTGGCCTGCTTCACCGGCAGCTCGTTGCCGTCCACGGCGAGCACCACCCGGACGGTGTACTTGCCGTTCGCGGCGGTCCAGGTGCCCAGGTTGATCGGGCCGACCGTCGCGCCGGCGTTGATCGTGCCGGAGTACGAGCCGGTCAGGGTACGGACCACGGTGCCGGACTCGTTGAGCACGGTCAGTGTGATGCCGTGCGAACCGGACGCGGAAGCCTGGTTGCCGGCGTTGCGGATGGACACGGAGAAGGTCACAGTGTTGCCCGCCGACGGGTTGCCCGGCGACCAGGCGACCGCCGAGGCGACCAGGTCGGAGCTGGCGACCGCGGCGACGACCAACGGGCTGGGGTTGGTGTAGCTGTTGTTGGTGTCGTCCTGCTCGACGACGGTGTTCGACTCGTCGACCTTGGCGCTGAGCGGGTAGCTGCCCGAGTCCCGGGTGCCGATGCTGGCGCTGACAGTGGTCGAGGCGCCGGCCGCGAGACCGCCGACCGCTGCCGTGCCCACCCGGGTGGAGCCCAGGTAGAAGTTGACGTTGGTAGCACCGGAGGCCGCCGAGCCCGCGTTACGCACCGTCGCGGAGAGCGTGATGGTGCTGGTCTCCACCGGTGCGGACGGGCTGAACGACATGCCGGTCACTGTCAGGTCCGGGTTCGGCGCCGGGGTGCCGAAGACCTGGAACTCGGCCACCTGACCGGCCGGAGCACCGGTGTTCGAGGCGATCGAGAGCCGTACGTCGGCCGCCGCTCCGGAGACCGGGATGGTCACCGTGTTGCCGCTGCCCGGGTTGAAGCTGTAGTTCGCCGCGCCGACCAAAGTGGCGAAGCTCGACGAGCCCTGGTCCCGGCCGAGCACCGTGATGTTCTGGGTACGCGCGCCCCACGCCGAGTCCGGGTTGAGCTTCACGACGACCTGGCTGAGGCTGGCGTTGGCACCGAGCTGCACGGTCAGCGTGCTCGGGTTGCCGTTGCCCTCCCAGTAGGTGGCCACGTTGTTGTCGTTGGCGTTGGTGGCCACGAACGTGTGCACGAACCCGGAGGCGGTGATCGGCTTACCGATCGCCAGGTTGGAACCGGTCGGCGGGTTGCCGGTGCCGGTCCGGGTCACTGTGTTGCTGTTGGCCGACTGGTTGCCGGCCGCGTCCTTGGCCCGCACGTAGTACGAGACCGTGGCACTGGTCGGCTGGCTGTCGGTGTACGTGAGCGTCGAGCCGTTGACGCTGCCACGCAGCCCGCCGTTGGCGTAGACGTCGTACCCGGTCACCCCGACGTTGTCGGTCGACGCCGACCAGGCGAGCCGGATCTGCCCGCTGGCCGGCTGGGTGTAGGCCAGGTTGCCCGGGACGCTGGGCGCCTGGGTGTCGTTGCTGCCGGTGGCGCCGTAGACCTCGACCTCGGAGAGCTGGGCGGCCGCCCAACCGGTGTTGCCGGTGACCTGCACGCGTACGTAGCGGGTGCTGGCGGCGGTGAAGCTGACCGTCGCGGTGTTGCCGCTGCTCGGGTTGAAGGTGTAGCCGGCGGACTCCTTCAGGGTGGTGAAGGACGAGCCGTTGGTGGAGCCGAGCACCGACAGCGTCTGGGTGCGGGTCTGCCAGTCCGACGCGGGCGGCAGCTTGAGCACCACCCGGTCCACGCTGACAGTGGCGCCCAGGTCCGCCTGGATCCACTGCGGGAACGCGTTGTTGGCGCTCTCCCAGTAGGTCGACGCGTTGCCGTCGTTGGCGTTGCTCGCCACGTAGTTCTGTGTGTAGCTGCTGGCGGTCATGGTCGCGGAGAGCCCGGCGAGCATTGCCACGCGGGCGGAGGCCGCGGACGGGTCGGCCGCCGGTGCCGCGCTCGCCATGGGGGTGACGACCGGGGCGGTGGCGAGGAGCATCCCGGCGAGCGCGCCGGCGAGCATCCGACGGCGGCCCGTGCGGGCGGTGCGGGGGACGGTGGTGGGCGCGCCGGTTGGCGGCGTGCCTCGTCTGGTGCCAGTCCTGGACATGGGGTCGCTACACCTCTTTCGGGGGTGGGTGTGGGTGCGTTGCCCGGCGACGGGTGCAGGGGTACGCCCGTCGTTCCGCGACAGGTGGGGGACGGTGCGGGTTGGGGACGGGGTCGGACGGCTGGCGCGGCGTTGCGCCGGGACGCCCGGACCGGTTGCCCCCGCCCGGTCCGGGCGGGGGCAACCGACCTAGCTGGAGTAGACCTCGAACTCGCTGAGCTGGCCGGCTGGCCAGCCGCTGTTGCCGGTGACGGTCAGCCGCAGGTACCGCTGGGTGGTCGCTGTGAAGGTCACTGTGACCGTGTTGCCGCTGGCCGGGTTGAAGCTGTAGCCGGCGGACGCCTTCAGCGTGCTGAACGTCGAGCCGTTCGTGGAGCCGAGCACCGCCAGCGTCTGCGTACGCGTCTGCCAGGCCGATGACGGTGGGAGCTTCAGCACGACCCGGGACACCGACCGGTCGGCCCCCAGGTCAACAGTCAACGACTGCGGGAACGCGCTGTTGGCGCTCTCCCAGTAGGTGTTCGCGTTGCCGTCCACCGCGTTGGGGGCGGCGTACACGTCGGAGTGACTGGTCTCGGTGATCGACCGTCCGGCCGCCAGGTTGCCGCTGGGCGGCGGCGTGGTCGGGGGCGGTGTGGTCGGCGGTGGCGTGGTCGGCGGTGGGGTGGTCTGGGTGCCGCCGTACACCTCGACCTCGGAGAGTTGCGCGGCCGGCCAGCCGGTGTTGCCGGTGACGGTGACCCGGATGTACCGGCGGTCACCGGAGGGAAGCCCGATCGACACGGTGTTGCCCGCGCCGGGGGCGAAGACCCGACCGGCGGACGACGCCAGGGTGGTGTACGACGAGCCGTCGGTGGACCCGAGCACCGACAGGGTCTGGGTGCGTTGCTCCCAACCGCTGGGCAGTTTGAGCGCCACCCGGTCGACCGACCGGGACGCGCCCAGGTCGATGGTGACCGACTGGGGGAAGGCGTTGTTGGCGCTCTCCCAGTACGTCGACGCGTTGCCGTCCACCACGTTGGCCGCCGTGTAGCTCTGGTTGGTGCTGGTAGCGGTCGTCGAGCGGCCCAGCGCCAGGTTTCCGCTGGTGGGGGGCGGGGTGGTCGGAGGCGGCGTGGTGGGCGGTGGGGTGGTCGGCGGCGGCGTGGTGGGCCCGCCGCCCCACTGGGGGTTCGGCCACGGGCCGCAGTACGGGGTCGGGGTGTACCAGCCGGAGTTGCCGGAGCCCTGGGTGATCTGGAAGCCGGCGCCCACGCAGTTGTGCATCGGGTTGCTCTGCGCGATGTTGGTGGCCCGCACGTTGGTGAACGACACCTGGCTGTTCGCCTGCACCTGGAGGGCGTACGTGCCGGCGCCGTCGATCCGTACGTTGTTGAGGTTGATCCCGTTGGTCTGGCCCTCGATCCAGTGCAGCGCCGCGTACGAGCTGTCCAGGATATCGGTGTCGGTGATGTTGATGGTGGGGTTCTGGAACGCCTCGTTGAGCGCGGAGAACCAGATCGCGCCGACACCGAAGTTCCAGTTGTAGTCCGAGTTGCCGTTACGGATCAACGTGTTCCGGGCGATCGTCCAGGTGCCCTGGACTCCGGTGGCGCCCTGCACGCCGGGGTAGCGGTTCGCGACGTGGATGCCGCCGCCGTTGGTCAGCGAGTCGGCCGTCACGTTGTCGGTGATCTTGATGTCCCGACCGCCGTAGCTGACCAGGTGGTTGGCCAGCAGGGTCACCCCGATGGTGTTGTGGGTGAAGGAGTTGTTGACGTTCGGCACGCTCTGCGCCCACATCGCCAAAGCGTCGTCGCCGGTGTTGCGGACGAACGTGTTCGTCACCGTCGAGTTGGTCACCCCGGTGTGGAAGTTCACCCCGTCCGCGGTCTGGTCCAGGATCCGGCTGTTGCGGATGGTGAAGTTGTCCATCGGGCCGTCCATCCACGCCCCGACCTTGGTGTTCTCCAGCCAGAGGTTGTCGACCACCGAGTTGGTCATCGCCCCGCCCAGGGCGTTGACCTGGTCGTCGTCGACCCGCTCGCGGATGTCGCCGATGATGGCGAAGTCCCGCAGCGTGACGTTGCGGCTGGGTCCGTTCGCCTCGTGTGCGCGGACCGGGCCGGTGTAGCCGCCACCGGGGACGTACTTGCCGTAGATGCCGACGGACCTGTTCCGCTCGGTGGGGTGCCGGCCGCCGAGCACCGAGTACCAGGGGCCGGCGCCGCGCAGTGTCACCCCGTCGACCACCACGTGGTCCCAGAGGGTGAAGGTGCCGGTCGGGATCCAGACCGCCCGGCCCTGGGCCTTGCCGGCGTCGACCGCCGCCTGGAACTTCGCCGTCGAGTCGGTCGCGCCGCTCGGGTCGGCGCCGAAGTCGGTGACCACGTCGAGCACACCGGAGGGCTTCGTGATCGCCGGGGCGACCAGCTCGAAGTCGGCCAGGTCGATGGTGAACGTGGGCGACTGCGCGGTCGAGGAGACCTGGAGCCGGATCTTCGTGCCGGCCGGCTGGGTGCTGCCGAACAGCGCCCGGGTCTCGTCGTAAAAGTGGTGCGGGTTGGTGTCGCCCGGGTTGTTGTTGAACGGGTATCCGCCGTAGTACCAGCCGTACCTCGACGTCACCGGGACCGACTTCAGCAGCGACCCGTTGGCCCGCAGGTCGATGGCGGCGTCACGGCCGGTGCCGGCCGAGTTGTCCGGCAGGCTGTAGCGGAAGGTGACAGCGTTGGCCGGGGCGGTGAGGGTGAACTCGACGTACTCGCCGACGGCGTCGAGGGTGACCGCCTCCCGGCCGGACGCCTCGGACGGCAGCGTGCCGTACCGCCGGTCCGGGCCGATCTTCGTGCCGTTGTGGGCGGTCTCCTCCGCCTCCTGCTCGACGAACGGAACTGTGGCGCCCCGGTTGGGGATGTCGAAGGGGGACAACCCCGCCGCCGAGGCAGGGGTCGCGGTGCCGGTGACCGCGAGGGCGGTGACAGTTGTGGCGGCAAGCAGGGTGGCGGCGATGGCGGCCAACAGTGCCCGGGTCGGGTGTCGAAGGTGGTGCGGGGTGCCGGTGGTGTGGTTGGCCATGAGCTGCGCTCTCCCTTTCGTCAGGCAGGCCAGATCCCCCCGTGTCGGTGCGGTGTCGTGCGTCCCCCCTCGGTTCTCCCTCCTTGGTGACGTGGTGCCGGCGGCCGGGACGGGCCGCCGGCACCACGGCGAGCAGAGTCAGGTCAGGCCGGGCCGTCCGCCCCGCGCGGCCCGTCGGTGGATTCGGCGGTACGCAACCAGACCGCTGTGTCGGACGGCAGCAACCCGTCGTCGAGCGGCCCGCTGGCCAGCAGCAACTCCCCCTGAGCTGGCATCGGCACCGGCGCGGCGGAGAGGTTGACCAGGCAGGTGAAGCCACCGCCGCGGTGGAACGCCAGCACCCCGTCCGGGGCGGGCAACCAGGTCAGCTCGCCGTCACCGAGCGCCGGGTCGGCCTTTCGGGCCTGGATCGCCGCCCGGTACAGCTCCAGCATCGAGGCCGAGTCGCCGGTCTGCGCGCTGGCCGTCCGGCCCTTCCAGTCGGCCGGCTGCGGCAGCCAGGGCGCCGCGGCACCAGCGGGGCTGAACTCGAACGGCGGCTCGTCCCCGGCCCACGGCAGCGGTACGCGGCAGCCGTCCCGACCGGGGTCGATCCGGCCGGACCGCTCCCACATCGGGTCCTGTCGCATCGCGTACGGGATGTCCTCGACCTCGTAGAGGCCCAACTCCTCGCCCTGGTAGACGTAGGCGGCACCGGGCAGCGACAGCGAGAGCAGCGCGGCGGCGCGAGCCCGGCGGGTGCCCAGCTCCAGGTCGGTGGGGGTGCCTTCGCGTTTGGCGGCGAAACTGAACCGGGTGTCCGCACGACCGTAGCGGGTGACGTGCCGGGTGACGTCGTGGTTTGAGAGCACCCAGGTGGCCGGCGCGTTGACCGGCGCGTGCGCGCTCAGCGTCCCGTCGATGCTCTCCCGCAGCGCCGCAGCGTCCCAGGCGCAGCCGAGGAAGTCGAAGTTGAACGCGGCGTGCAGCTCGTCCGGGCGCAGGTAGTTGGCGAACCGCTGCCGGTCCGGCAGCCACACCTCACCGATCAGCGCCCGGTCGGCGTACTCGTCGGCGACGCGACGCCAGCCCCGGTAGATGTCGTGCACGCCGTCGAGGTCGTGGAACGGGTGCGGTTGGTCCTCGCGGACCTCGGGCAGCGTCCCGTCCTTGACCAGGAGCCCGGCCGAGTCGATCCGGATGCCGTCCACGCCCCGGTCGAACCAGAACCGCAGGATGTCCTCGAACTCCTCCCGCACCCGGGGGTGGTCCCAGTTGAAGTCCGGCTGCTGGGGGGCGAACAGGTGCAGGTACCAGTCACCGGGGGTGCCGTCCGGGTTGGTGGTGCGGGTCCAGGTCTCGCCGCCGAACTCGCCGATCCAGTCGGTGGGTCGTTCGTCGCCGGTGGGACCCCGGCCGGGTCGGAACCAGAACAGGTCCCGTTCGGGCGCGCCGGGTCCGCCGGCGAGCGCGGCCTGGAACCAGGGGTGCGCGTCGGAGCAGTGGTTGGGCACCACGTCGACGATGGTCCGGATGCCCAGCGCGTGCGCCTCCGCGATCAGCGCCTCGACCTCGGTCAGGGTGCCGAAGACCGGGTCGATGTCGCGGTAGTCGGAGACGTCGTAGCCGGCGTCCGCCATCGGGGACGGGTACCAGGGGCTGAACCAGATCGCGTCGACGCCGAGCGCGGACAGGTGGTTCAGCCGGGACCGGATGCCGGCGATGTCACCGATGCCGTCGCCGTTACCGTCGGCGAAGCTCCGGGGATACACCTGGTAGATCACGGCTCCACGCCACCACGGACTTCTGTCAGCTGTGGACACGAGCACCTGCTTTCTGCGTCAGTACGTCGGCGGGTTCGCCGGACCTAGATACGTATCGGGCGAACGGTCGTTGTTCGCCGCGCGGGAGGACCGGTGGTCGCTATCCCTTGATGCTGCCCGTGGTCAGACCGGACATGATGTTTCGCTGGAAGATCAGGAAGATGATGACAGTCGGGATCGCGGCGATGACCGACGCGGCGATCACCACGTTCATCGGTGTGCCGCCCGCGAAGGTGTAGATGCCGACGCTGACCGTCCGGGTCTCGGGCGACGGCATGACCAGCTTCGGCCAGAGGAAGTCCTTCCAGACCGCCGTCACGGCGAAGATCGAGACGACGCCGAGGATCGGGCGTGACAGCGGCAGGATGATCGACCAGAGCGTGCGCAGCGAGGATGCCCCGTCCATGAGGGCGGCCGCCATCAGCTCCTCGGGGATCGAGTCGAAGAACCGCTTCAACAGGAAGATGTTGAACGCGTTCGCGACCATCGGCAGCCAGATCGCGAACGGTGAGTCGAGCAGGTTGATGTGCAGGATCGGCAGGTCGAGCACCGTCACGTACTGCGGAACGATGAGGACCATCGCCGGGATCATCAGGGTCCCCAGCATCAGGGCGAGGATCGTGTTGCCGAAGATCGGTCGAAGCTTGGACAGCGAGTACGCCGCGGCGCTGTCGAAGACGAGTTGGAACAGCACCGCGCCGATGGCGTAGTAGAAGGTGTTGAAGAGCAGCTTGGCGAGGGCCAGGTTGTTCCACGCGTCGACGTAGTTCTGCGGCTGCGGATCCTTCGGCCACAGCGACGGTGGGGTCTGGGCGATCTCCTGGCCGGATTTGAGCGCGCCGGTGACCATCCAGTAGAGCGGCCCGAGGAAGACGAGAGTGAACCCCGCGACGACCACGACCAGCAGCGTCCAGTAGATGACCCGGCCGCGCCCCCGGCTGAGCTGGGATTGGGAGATGAGGGTCCGGGTTCCGGAATCCTGTGCCATTCCTCGCCGTCCTAGTCCTGTTTCGCGGTCAGCCGCACGTACACGGCGGAGAAGCCGGCCAGCACCACGAGCATGATCACGCCCAGGGCGGCGGCGCCGTTGAGGTCGTTCTGGAAGAACCCGTGCTGGTAGATGAGGTACGCCACCGAGGTCGCCGAGTCCTCCGCGCCCGCGCCGTTGGCGAGGATCAGTGGCTCGATGAAGAGCTGCATGGTGGCGACGATCTGCAACATCGCCAGGAGCGCCAGGATCAAGCGGGTCTGCGGGATCGTCACGTGGCGGATCCGTCGCCAGATTCCGGCGCCGTCGAGCTCCGCCGCCTCGTACAACTCGCCGGGGATGTTCTGCAACGACGCCAGGTAGATCAGTACCGCGCCGCCCATGTTCATCCAGGTCGACGCCACCACCATCGCCGGCATGGTCATCTCGGGTGACTGCATCCACTGCGAGGTGGGCAGGTGCAGTGCCTTGAGGATCGCGTTGAAGAGCCCGGCCTCGCTCGGGTCGTACGCGTAGAACTTGAAGAGGAACAGCGCCGAGGCCGGCGGCAGCATCACCGGCAGGTAGACCAGGATCCGCAGGTACCCCTTGGCGTGGCGGAACTCGTTGAGCAGGATCGCCACGAAGAACGGCACCACGTACCCGAGGGCCAGCGCCAGGACTGTGAAGTAGAAGGTGTTCTGCCAGGCCGTCCAGAAGCTGGGGTCGGCGATGATGCGGGAGTAGTTGTCCCAGCCCACCCAGGTGGTCTCGCCGCGCCGGGTCCGCTGGAAGCTCATGATGATGCCGCGGACCATCGGGTACCAGGAGAAGACGACGAAGCAGAGCACCGCCCCGATCAGGAACGCGTGACCGGTGAGGTTGTCCCGTAGCTTGCGGCCGAGACTCGTGCGCTGCGGCCTCGCCGAGTACGGCGACGGCGGGCGGCCCGGTTTCCTGGGGGTCTCCGGGACGGTGGTGATCGCCAAGGCAACTCCTGGGTGAGTCGGTGACGTCGAGATGCGGTGCGAGTGGCGTGGGGGTCGGGTCGGCGTCCCGACCCCCACACGATCGGTCAGCTCTCGGCGGCGAGGAGTTGGTTGACCTTCTCCTCGGCGGTCTTGAGCAGTGCGTCGATGTTCGAGTTCGGGTTGGTCAGCACACCCGACATCGCGGCGTCGAGCACCGCGTAGACCGCCTGGGCGTTGCGCGGCTCACCCTTGATCGGAACCGGGGTCGCCTCAAAGAGCGCGAAGTTCGCCGTGTCGACGTTCGCGTTCGCCTTACGCAGCTCCAGCTCCTGCTTCTGCGCGTCACTGCCGTTGGCGAAGAGCAGCGGCTGGGGCAGACCCACCGGGTAGTTCTGCGGCTTGGCCCGGACGTAGTCGAACTGACCCTTGCCCGGGGTGAGCTTCTGGTACGCGATCCACTTCAGACCGGCCTTGACCTGCTCGGGCGTGAGGTCCTTCTTGAAGAAGTAGCCCTCGCCACCACCGAGCGTCCCCTTGGCCGCGCCGTCCTGGCCGGGCAGCGGAGCCATCGCCCAGTCCTGGAACTTGCCCTGGAACTGGCTGACGATCGCCTGGGTGGCGTCCGGCGCGCCGATGAACATGCCGACCTTGCCGGCACCGGCGTTCGTCAGCAGGTCGCCCCACTGGAGCAGTTGGCGGGCGCCCATGCTGTTGTCGCCGTACCGCATGTCCTTGAGGTTCTGCAGGACCTGCTTGCCCTGGGCGTTGTTGAAGTCGGCCTTCTTGCCGTCCTCGGTCAGCACCCGGCCGCCCTGCGAGTAGAGCAGGGAGGTGAAGTGCCAGCCACCGGTGTTGCCGGCGCTGTACTCCGAGTAGCCGGCGATGCCGTTGCCGAGAGCGGAGATCTTCTTGGCGGCGGCCCGGACCTCGGCCCAGGTCTTCGGCGGGTTGTTGACGTCGAGCCCGGCCTGCTGGAACAGGGCCTTGTTGTAGACCAGACCCATCGAGTAGTTCTTCACCGGAACGGCGTAGAGCTTGCCGCCGTCGGTGAAGACCTCCTTGAGCGCCGGGTCGACGCTGTCCCAGGTCGCGATCGCGTCCTTGTTGACCTGCTGACTGATGTCCATCGCCTGACCGGAGTCGAGCACCTGCTGGAGATCGGTCATGTACCCGTAGAAGACGTCGGTCACGGTGCCGCCGGCGAGGCGGGCGGTGAAGTCCGGCGGGTTGTTGCACTGCTCGCCGACGCTGACGCTCTTGATGGTGATGTCCGGGTTCTGCTTCTGGAACTCGGCGACGTCGTCGTTCCAGTTCTTCAACAGCTCTTTCTGGGCGCCGACCGGCTGGCAGTCGACAGTGATGGTGACCTTGCCGCCTGCGGTCGAGCCCTTGTCGTCGCTCTTCGTGGAGCATGCCGTGAGGCTGAGCCCCAGGCCGGCCACGAGCGCAACCGCCGCAGCCTTTCGGTATTGCGGTACGGACATCTGTCCATCCCTTCGGGAACGGGTGTCTCCAATGACCTTCGCTGATCTGCGGTGATACGACCTGACGCCCAGTAGCTGCGTCGGAGCCAGGTGTGAGTGGAGTCACTGTAGCGAGGCCGACTCATTTCGGCAAGGTATCGACCCTGTTCCGAAAGGACACGACGTGATGACGACAGATGTTGGCAAGACGCTGAAAGCAGCCCGTCTTGTTGGCTATTGATCCCTTATGACCGGTCATTCGGCCCGGTCGATGCCGACCATGGCGAGCAACGACGACAACGGCCGCCGACCGCGGGAGGCGGTCGACGGCCGAAGCGTCGTTCGGTGTGGTGTCTAGCGGCCGGGGGCGGGCGCGGTGGAACCCCGCACCACCAACTCCGGCTCGAACAGCAGCTCGTCCTGAAGGACGCCGGCACCCTCGATCTGGGTGACCAACAGATCCACGGCGGCCTGCCCCATCGTCTCGATCGGCTGCCGCACGGTGGTCAACGGCGGATCGGTGCACGTCATGAAGGCGGAGTCGTCGAAACCCACCACCGACACGTCGGCCGGCACCGAACGACCCAGCCGTCGGGCCGCGCGGATCGTGCCCAGCGCGAGCACGTCGCTGGCGCAGATGATGCCGGTCACGCCCCGCTCGACCAACTTCGTCGCGGCGACCCGCGCTCCCTCCATCGAGAAGCTGGAGCGCTCGACGCACTCGGCGTCGCCCTCGTCCCAGCCCGCGGCCTTCATCATCGCGTCGAGCTTGCGCCGCGACGGCACATGCCCCTCCGGGCCGAGCACCATGCCGATCCGTTCGTGCCCGAGCGAGCGCAGGTGCCCGTACGCCTGCTCCACCGCCACCGCGTCGTCAGTGGAGACCCGGGGGAAACCCAGCTCGTCCACACCGGCGTTGACCAGCACGACCGGAAGCCCACGGTCGGTCAGCCGCCGGTAGTGGTCGTGTTTGGCGTCGGCGAGCGCGTACGAGCCACCAGCGAAGATCACCCCGGAGACCTGGTGGTCGAGGAGCATCTCCACGTAGTCCATTTCGGAGACACCGCCGATGGTCCGGGCACAGAGCGCCGGGGTGTAGCCACGCTGGGCGAGAGTGCCGGTGACCACCTCGGCCAACGCCGGGAAGATCGGGTTCTGCAACTCGGGCAGCACCAGCCCGACCAGCCGGGCGCGTTCGCCGCGCAGCTTGGTCGGCCGCTCGTAACCGAGCACGTCCAGCGCCGTCAGCACGGCGGTGCGGGTCGCCTCGGAGACCCCGTCGCGGCCGTTGAGCACCCGGCTGACGGTGGCCTCGCTGACGCCCGCCTTCTTGGCAACTTCAGTCAACCGCTTGGTCACGGTCGCAATCGTACGTCACCTGACTGAAAGAAATGAACAGCGAATTGCCAGCCTTTTGCTGGCTGGCTGACTGGTCATCGCGCGAGGCTGGGGTCAGGACAGGTCGCGGAGGGCGGTTTCGATGGCCCGGTGGAAGGTCGGGTACGCGTAGATCATGTGCCGGAGCTGACTCAGCGGCACCGCCGCGTGCACCGCCACCACCAGCGCGGACAGCACCTCGCCGCCGGCCGGGCCGGCCGAGGTCGCGCCGATCAGCACGCCCTGATCGGCGTCCGCCACGAGCTTGATGAAACCGTCGTCGCCGACCCGGTGGATCCAGCCTCGGGTCGAGCTGCCGAGTTTGGTGAAACCGACCTGCACGTTGATGCCGCGCTCGCGGGCCTGCTGCTCGGTGAGCCCGACCGCGCCGATCTCCGGATCGGTGAAGGTCACCCGGGGAAGCGCACGGTAGTCGGCACGCGGGACGGTGCCGGCCGACCCGCTCGATCCGCTGGCGGCCAGCGAACTGGACGCGCCCATCGCTCCGCCGACCACGCTGGAGGTGCCGCTGGCGTCCGCCCCCGCCTTCGCCTGCCGGGCGCGGGCCAGGATGTCGGCGATCACGATCCCCGCCTGGTACATGGCGATGTGGGTGAAGGCGCCCTCGCCGGTGATGTCGCCGACCGCCCAGACGTGGTCGGTGACGTGCAGACGGTCGTCGACCGGAAGGTAACGCTGGCTGGCGTCCAGGCCGATGGAGTCCAGGCCCAGCTCGGCGAGGTGGGCCTTGCGCCCGGTCACCACCAGCAGCCGGTCGGCGGTGAATTCCGCTCCGCCGCCGCCGCGCAGTGTGAACCTGGTCCCGTCGTGCTCGACCCGTTCGGCGCGTACCCCGGTGTGGATCTCCACGCCGTCGGCGCGCAGCGCCGCGGCGGCGACCTCGGACGCCTCGGGTTCCTCGATGGCCAGCACCCGGTCGAGCGCCTCGACCACTGTGACCCGGACCCCGAAGCGGGCGAAGACCTGCGCCAACTCCAGGCCGATCGCGCCGCCGCCGAGCACGAGCAGCGACTCCGGCAGCTCCTCGACCTCGATCGCCTGGTGGTTGGTCCAGTACGGCGTGTCGGCCAGGCCGTCGATCGGCGGCACCGACGGACGGGTACCGGTGCCCAGCACCACCCCGTGCCGGGCCTCGAACACCTGGTCACCGACGCGGACCCGGCGCGGACCGTCGAGCCGGCCGCTGCCCCGCACGAGCCGGCCGCCCTTGCCGACGAACCGTTCCGCGGCGACCGTGTCGTCCCAGGTGTCGGTGGCTTCCTCGCGGATCCGCTTCGCCACCGGCGCCCAGTCCGGCTGGACCTGCGCCGTCCCGGCGAGCCCGTCGACCCGGCGAGCCTCGGCGAGCGCGTTGGCAGCTCTGATCATCATCTTGCTCGGGATGCAGCCCCAGTACGGGCACTCCCCGCCGACGAGATCCCGTTCGACGCCGACGACGTTCAGGCCGGCCTCGGCAAGTCGCTCGGCCACCTCCTCGCCGCCGACCCCGAGCCCGACCACGACCACATCCACCAGCTCCGGCTCCGCCACACCGAACAGCATCCCCCAGCGACACCACCCCAACCACCGGGGTCGGCGGAAAAGTCGGCACGCGCACCGGCCCCGGACGCCTACCGTGGCCGGATGCACGCACGCTTCGCTCCGGTCCGGGACTGCTTCCACGACCTGTTCGCCTCCGGCCGGGAAACCGGCGCGGCCCTGACCATCTGGTACGACGGGCAACCGGTCGTGGACCTGGTCGGCGGCTCCCGCGGCGGCCACGGGCCGGGCGGCGAGCCGTGGCTGCCGGACACCCTGGTGAACGTCTACTCGGTCGGCAAGCCGGTGGCCGCACTCTGCCTGTTGCTGCTCGTCGACCGGGGAACTGTCGATCTCGACGCACCTGTGGACCGGTACTGGCCAGAGTTCCGCACACCCGCCACTGTGCGTCAGGTGTTGTCGCACACCGCCGGGTTGCCGGCCTTCCCGGTGCCCCGACCGGCCGCGGCGGTCGCCGACTGGGCGCTGCTCACCGGCGACCTGGCCGCCGCCGACCCCGCATGGTCGCCGGGCTCGGTCGCCGGGGAACACGCCTGGACGTACGGGCATCTGGTGGGCGAGTTGGTCCGCCGCGTCGACGGACGGCCGGTGGGCAGGTTCCTCGCTGAAGAGATCGCCGACCGGTGGCAGCTCGACCTCGGCTTCGGGCTGAGCGAGGCGGACCAGCTGCGCTGCGCGGACCTGCGGTACGGCGACCCGGGGTGGCCGACCCGGGCGCTCGGTGAGGCGGGCTCGCTGCGGGCGCGTGCCATGGGCAACCCGGCCGGCGGGCTGGACCTGACCGTGCTGAACAGCCCGCTCTGGCGGGGCGCCGAGATGCCCGCCGTCAACCTGCACGCCACAGCGCCCAGCCTGGCCCGGCTCTACGCCGGCCTGCTGGCTGGTGGTGTCCTGGACGGGGTTCGGCTGTTCAGCCCGGACCTGGTGGCGGAGGCGACACGGGTCCAGTACGACGGGCCGGACCTGGTGCTGGACCGCGACGCCCACTGGACGCTGGGAATGCAGTGGGAGCCGGACGGCAGTTGGGGCATGGGTGGCATCGGCGGCAGCAGCGCGTGGGCCGACCCCGAGCGCGGCTACACCTTCGCGTACGCCACGGCGCACCTCGCCGAGCACGACCGGGTGGACGAGCTGGTCGAGGCGTTGCACTCGGTGCTGTGATCAGCGCAGCCAGACAGGGTCGGTGCCGGGTACGGAGAGGGGCGGGGGGTAGTCGAGCGTCTGGCGAAGGGCCTCGGGCAGCTTCCACGGTTGGTGGATGGCCTTGCCCTGCATCCCGGCCAGCTCCGGCACCCACCGGCGCACGTAGTCGCCGTCCGGGTCGTACCGTTCGGCCTGCCGGACCGGGTTGAACCCCCGGTAGGGCTTCGTGTCGTTGCCGGTGCCGGCGACCCACTGCCAGTTGCCGGAGTTGTTCGCCACGTCCCCGTCGAGCAGCCAGCGGAAGAACACCGCCACACCGGACCGCCAGTCCTGCCCGAGGTGCTTGGTCAGGTAGCCGGCGGTGATCAGCCGGGCCCGGTTGTGCATCCAGCCCTGGGCCCGCAGCTGCCGCATCCCGGCGTCGACGATCGGCATCCCGGTGCGTCCCTCGTCCCAGGCCGCCAACGCGTCGTCGTCGTAGCGCCACTGCTCGGTGGCACCCCGCCGGTACGCCGCTGTCGAGATCTCCGGGAAGGCGGCGGTGACCTGGTAGTAGAAGTCCCGCCAGCAGAGCTGCCGGACGAACGGGCCGGACCGGTCCCCGGCGCGGTTCGCCACCGCCAGCGGCGACACGCAGCCGAAGCGCAGGTACGGGCTGAGTCGGGAGGTGTCGTCGCCGGCCATGTCGTCGTGCTGATCGCCGTACCGGGGCAGGTCGGGCAGCCAGTCGGTGAGCCGCTGCCGGGCGATCCGCTCGCCGCCGCTGGCCGCCTCGGGCGAGTCGCCGGCTGGCAGCGCCGGCAGCCGGCCCACGCGTAGCCGGTCGGGCAGCGCGATCCGGCGCGGCGCGGCCAACTCCTCGCGCCACCGGTTGGCCGCCCAGGCCCTGTGGTACGGGCTGAACACGCGGTAGTGGTCACCGCCGCCACCGGGCCGCAACGCGCCCGGCTCGACCACCGTCAGCCCGGGAAACAGTCGCAGGTGCAGCCGGTGCCGCTCGCACTCGGCGCGTAGTCGCCGCTCCCGGCGGCCGGCGTAGTGGCTGACATCGGCCGAGAGCGCGACGGCGGTGGCCCCGACCTCGTCGGCCAGCCGGATCGTCTCGGCCACCGGGTCGCCGTGCCGGACCACCAGGTCGCCGCCACGCTCGCGGAGTTGGTCGCGCAGGTCGGCGAGGGCCTGGTGCAGGAAGCGGGTGCGGTTGGCGGAGAGGTCGGCCAGCGCCGGGTCGAGCACGTACAACGGCACCACCTGGTCGAAGGCCGCACAGGTGGTCGCCAGCGCCGGGTGGTCGTGCACTCGCAGGTCGCGGGTGAACAGCACGATCGCCGTGCTCGCTGTCACCGGCTCTCCGGGTGGATCGTCGGCCCGGGGATGACGACCGGCGTACCGGTCGAGCTGAGCAGGGCCCGTGCCGCCACCGCCATCCGTCGCCGCTGCGGCACCAGGGCCCGCCGGACGAAGACGTCATAGTCCTGCGCGGCCACCTCGTCGAGGATTCCGCCATAGAGCGCGTACGCGGTGCGCATGCAGGCCTGCGAGGCGGGCGCCAGCATGGTGATCCCCGGTGCGGCGGCGGCGTAGTGCGCCTGGGCGCGGGTCACCTCGTACTCGATCAGCTCGCGGATCCGGGGGGTGACGCGGCCCCGGGCGCGGGCCTCGGCCAACTCCTCGCGGGTGACCCCGAACTTCGCCATGTCCTCGTCCGGCAGGTAGGTGCGGCCCCGGTCGAGGTCCTCGGCGACGTCCCGGATGAAGTTGGTGAGCTGGAAGGCGAAGCCGAGCTGACGGGCCGGCTCCCGGGCCGCCACCGGGTCGGAGCTGCCCAGGATCGGCAGCATCATCGTGCCGATGACCGCCGCCGAGCCCTCCATGTAGTCGAGCAGGTGGTCGTAGGTCGGGTACGCGGTGACGGTCAGGTCCATCGCCATGCTCTTCAGAAACGACGCAAAGTCGTCCCGGTCGAGATCGAAGACGGCGATCGTGTGCAGCACTGCCGGCAACAGTGGGTCGCCGACCGGCGCACCGTGCAGACCTGCCACGAACTGGCTGGCCCAGCTATCCAGCAGGGCGGCCCGCTCGGCCGGCGGCAGGTCCTCGGTGCGGTCGACGATCTCGTCCGCGTACCGGGTGAACCCGTAGAGGGCGTGCACATGTCGTCGTTTCCAAGCGGGAAGCAGGCGGGTGGCGAGATAGTAGGTGCGGCCGTGGCGTTTGTGCAGCTCACGGCACCGGTCATAGGCAGCGGTGAGATCAGTTTCCACCGGCCCTCCTCCATTATCGACGCACCAATCGACGCAACTCGTAGCCTAGGGTACGCTCAGTCGCATGGCCAACGACGCAGTTGCGGGCAACGTGACCCGCGTGGCGCCGACAGGGCCGGGGGACGGGGACGATCCGGTCCGCGCCGTTCTGGCCGCGTACACCCACGATCTGGTCACGGCGGTCGACGAGACCCTGTCCACTTTCCTCACCGACGAGGTCGAAACCCTCAACGACATCGACGCGTCGATGGGCGCCTTCGCCGCCACTGCGCGGAAAGCCGTACTGACCGGCGGCAAGCGGATCCGCTCCACGTTCGCCTACTGGGGTTGGCGCGGCGCCGTCGGTGGCACCGCGGCGCTGCCACCCGTGCTGCCCGCGCTGGCCGCGCTGGAGCTGCTGCACACCTTCGCGCTGGTGCACGACGACGTGATGGACGCGTCCACCACCCGCCGCGGCCGGCCCACAGCGCACGTCGCGCTCGCCGAACAGCATGTCGCCGCCGGCCACCGAGGTGATCCCGGCCGGTTCGGTGAAGCCGTCGCCGTGCTCATCGGCGACCTCTGCATGGTCTGGGCCGACCAGTTGCTGGCCCACGCCTCGGTGCCGTCGACGCGACTCTTCGAGGTGCGCCGCTGCTACGACCAGATGCGGGTCGAGACGGTCGCCGGGCAGTATCTCGACGTGCTCGGCGAGAACGACCCGGGCAGCTGGTCGGTCGACCGGGCACTACGGGTGGCCCGCTACAAGACCGCCAGCTACACCGTCCAGCGACCACTGCTCTTCGGTGCCTGCCTGGCCGGGGTGCCCGCCGACGACCCGCTGGTCTCCGCGTACACCCGCTATGGCCTGGCTGTCGGCGAGGCGTTCCAGCTCCGCGACGACCTGCTCGGCGTCTACGGCGACCCGGCGGCCACCGGCAAGCCGGCCGGGGACGACCTCCGCACCGGCAAGCCGACCACGCTGCTCATGCTGGCCCGTGAGCTGGCCACGCCGGCCCAGCTCACGGCGTTGGAGCGAGCCGCCGACGGATCGGTCGACACACTCGCCGCGCTGGTCGCCGAGACCGGCGCGGTGACCCGGGTGGAGCAGATGATCGCCGAGCGGGTCAGCGACGCGCTGGCCGCGCTCGACGCCGCACCCGTGGACCAGACGGCGCGGACCGCGTTGACCGGGCTGGCCACCGCCGCTGCCAACCGGCGGGCCTGATGAGCGACTTGAGCGAGGAGGTGGTCACGTGCGGACTGTGACAGGACGGACGGACCGGGTGGTGGTCGTCGGGGCCGGGCTGGGCGGGCTCGCCTGCGCGCTGCACCTGGCCGGCAGCGGTCGACAGGTGACGGTGCTGGAGCGCGAGCCGGTGCCCGGCGGGCGGGCCGGACGCCTCGGCGTGGACGGCTACGAGTTCGACACCGGCCCGACAGTGCTCACCATGCCCGACCTGATCGCCGAGGCGCTCGGCGCGGTCGGCGAGGAGCTGCACGACTGGCTGGACCTGACCCCGCTCGACCCCGCCTACCGGGCGTACTACCCGGACGGCTCGACCCTCGACGTGCTCACCGACACCACCCGGATGGCGGCCGAGATCTCCCGGGTCTGCGGGCCCCGGGAGGCCGACGGCTACCTGCGGTTCGTCGAGTACGCGCGGGAGTTGTGGCGGCTCGAGCGCACCGACTTCATCGAGCGCAACCTGGACGCGCCGACCGACCTGATCACCGGCAACCTGCTCAAGCTGCTCAGCGGCGGGGCCTTCCGACGCCTCCAGACGAAGATCAACCAGTTCTTCCGGGACCCGCGTACCCAGCGGATCTTCTCCTTCCAGGCGATGTACGCCGGCCTCGCGCCGCACGACGCGCTGGCCATCTACGCGGTCATCGCGTACCTCGACTCGGTCGCCGGGGTCTACTTCCCGCGCGGTGGCATCCACGCGGTTTCCAGGGCGATGGCCGGCGCGGCCGAGAAGCACGGCGTGCAGATCCGGTACGACACCACTGTGACCCGGGTGGAGACCGTGAACGGGCGCGCCACCGGCGTGCTCACCGCCGACGGCGACCTGGTGCCGGCGGACGTGGTGGTGCTCAACCCCGACCTGCCGGTCGCCTACCGGGACCTGCTCCCCGCCGCGCCGCAGCGCCGGCTCACCTACTCGCCGTCCTGCGTCGTTCTGCACGTCGGCTCCCGACAGGCCTATGCGAAGATCGCCCATCACAACATCCATTTCGGACGCGCGTGGAAGGGCACCTTCGATGAGGTCATCCGACGGGGTGAGCTGATGACGGATCCGTCGCTCCTGGTGACCAACCCGAGCCGGACCGACCCCGCGGTGGCCCCGCCGGACCGACACACCTACTACGTGCTCGCCCCGGTGCCCAACCTGCACCGGGCGCCGTTCGAGTGGCGCGGCGACCTGACCCAGCGCTACACCGACCAGCTGATCGGCACCCTGGAGGAGCGCGGCTACGTCGGCTTCGGCGCCGGGGTCGAGGTGCTCCGGGCGATCACCCCCGCCGAGTGGGAGGAGCAGGGGATGGCCGCCGGCACCCCGTTCGCCGCCGCGCACACGCTCTTCCAGACCGGGCCGTTCCGCCCGTCCAACCTGCACCGCGACCTGTCGAACGTGGTCTTCGTCGGCTCCGGGACCCAACCCGGCGTCGGCGTGCCGATGGTGCTCATCTCCGGCAAGCTCGCCGCCGGCCGGATCACCGGAGAGGGTCGATGACCAGCCGTGAGAAGCACCTCGTCGAACTCGTCGACGAGACCGGCACGGCCCACGGCGAGACGACGGTGGCGGCCGCGCACCAACCACCGGGGCAGCTGCACCGGGCCTTCTCGGTGTTGCTGGTGAACCCGGACGGCCAGGTGCTGCTCCAGCGCCGAGCCGCCGTCAAGACCCGGTTCCCGCTGCGCTGGGCCAACTCCTGCTGCGGCCACCCCCAGCCTGGTGAGTCGCTCGCCGAGGCGGCCAACCGACGATTGGGCGAGGAGTTGGGCGCGGGCCCGGTCGAACTGACCGAGGTCGGCATCTACGTCTACTACGCGGAGGACCCGGCGACCGGTCGTGTCGAGTTCGAGTACGACCACGTACTGCGAGGCGAGTTCCTGCCCAGCGCTCCGCTACTGCCCGACCCGGACGAGGTGGCCGAGCTGCGGTGGGCCGACGCCACCGCACTGGAGGCCGAGTTGAAGGTCGACCCCCGGTCGTACGCGCCCTGGCTGGGCGGGGTGGTGAACCGGCTGTTACGCCCCTCGGAATCCCGGTCGGGCGCAACCGGCCCGGCCATGACGCCGCCCGGATCGTCGGCGGATGACACGGCGGAGCGGTCGGGTGGTCGATGAGGCGCTGAGCGCGGGCGCTGTCGCACGTCGGTTGGGGGTCGCGGTGACCACCCTCCGCACCTGGCACCAGCGCTACGGGCTCGGGCCCAGCGAACACATCCCCGGTCACCACCGCCGGTACACACCCACCGACCTGGCCCGCCTCGAGATCATGCGACGACTCACCGCCGAGGGGGTGAGCCCCGCCGAGGCGGCCCGCTGGGCCCGCCAGGCACCGGACCCGACGCCCAACGGCACCGTCGCCCCCGCCCGGATCCACCCGACCGGCCGTGACGGCGGCGGCTCCATCCCGGTCGGCCGCGCCGGCCCGGCGGCCCGCGGGCTGGCCCGGGCCGCCATGCGACTGGACGCGGCGGCAATCAGCGAGACGATCGCGCACGCCCTGGCCGCCGGCGGGGTCGTCGCCACCTGGGAGGGCCTGCTGCGTCCGGTGCTCGCCGGCATCGGCGAACGCCACGCCGCCACCGCCGGCCTGATCGAGGTGGAACACCTGATGTCCCGCTGCGTCTCGGAGGCGCTCGCGGCGGCCAGTCGGGCCAACATCCCCACCGGGCCGGCCCGGATCCTGCTCTCCTGCGCCGACGAGGAACAGCACACCCTGCCGCTGGAGGCGTTGGCGGCAGCTCTCGCGGAGGCCGGTGTCAGCTACCGGATGCTCGGCGCCCGAGTGCCGGTGGCCGCTCTCGTCGAGGCGGTCAACCGGACCGGACCGGCCGCCGTGGTGCTCTGGTCGCACACCCGGGCCACCGCCGACCCGACCCAACTCGGCGCGCTGCTCGCCGCCCCCCGACGCCCGTTGCTGGTGCTCGCCGCCGGCCCCGGCTGGCGAGCCGACACGCTGCCCGCCGGGGTGGTGCGGCCGGTCGACCTGGCCGAGGCGGTCTCGCTCTCCGCCGCCGTTCGCGACTCCCTGGACCAGTCGAGGCGTGATTGATCGCACTGTCGCCGGATCGCGGCGTGAACTACCGTCGGGCGGGTCCGCCTACCCCGACCCTCCGGGAGCGAGCAGATGCAAGCCCGCGCCATCCTGGCGTCCGTCCTCGCCGTGGCGCTGGTCCTCACCGGCTGTGCCCAGCCGAAGCGCACCATCGCACCCGCCGGTGCCCCACGGCCGGTGGAATCGACCACGCCGCCCACCCCGACACCGCACCCCAGCATCACCAAGCCGGCCAAGCCGCCACTGCGGCCGCTGCCGGCCAAGCTCCCCGCCGGTCTGGGGCGCAACACCGGCGTACGCCCGGTGGCCCTGACGTTCGACGACGGGCCCAGCCCGGCCTGGACACCCAAGGTGCTCGACCAGCTGAAGGCAGCCAAGGTAACGGCGACCTTCTGCGTCGTCGGTCGCGAGGTGCAGCGTCACCCCGAGTTGGTCCGTCGGATCGTCCGGGAGGGACACCAGCTCTGCAACCACAGCTGGCGTCACGACCTCGATCTTGCCCGTCGACCTGTCGGCGAGATCCGGGCCGACCTGGACCGCACCAACAAGGCCATCCGGAAGGCCGCTCCCGGCGCGAAGGTGTCGTTCTACCGGCAGCCGGGCGGCCGGTGGACGTCGGAGGTGCTCGGGGTGGCCAAGGACCTCGGCATGCGCCCGCTGCACTGGTCGGTCGACCCGCAGGACTGGGACAAGCCGACCGCGGCCACGATCGGCAAGCGCGTCCACGCCGCCACCCGGCCCGGTGCGATCGTTCTCCTGCACGACGGGGGCGGTAATCGGGCCGCGACACTCGCCGCATGCCCGAAGTTGATCGCCGACCTGAAGCAGCGCTTCGGCATCACCCGACTCCGTTAGAACCGCTCTGACCTGCGGTTATAGCCCGTTCCAAGCCCTTGCCCATACCGATTTTGTCGAGCGACGGAGCATCACGTATGCTTTCCAAGCCTCCGGCGGGGCCGGATGGGAGCAAGTCCGCTTGAAGTTGCGAATGTGCAATGATGGCGGGGCCGCCCTCATCGTCTAGCGGCCCAGGACGCCGCCCTTTCAAGGCGGTAGCACGGGTTCGAATCCCGTTGGGGGCACGACCGGCGCAAGCCGGAGCAACACAAGCTAGGTCCTGTGGAGCAGTTGGAGTGCTCGCCGCCCTGTCAAGGCGGAGGTCGCGGGTTCAAGTCCCGTCAGGACCGCAGCGCTGACGCCGCGCCTCGCGCGGCGTTCTGCGTATCGGAGCAGGTCGCCTTGCCGCCGGTTCGTCCGGTTGCCGGGTAACATGAGCCGAGCGACACGGCCAGGTAGCTCAGTTGGTACGAGCGTCCGACTGAAAATCGGAAGGTCGGCGGTTCGACCCCGCCCCTGGCCACATAGCCTTTCGCCGGGCTACAGAGGTCCCCACCAGCGGAAACGCAGGTGGGGATCTTGCTGTTTCCGGCGCTTCGGGCCGACCAGCAGCACCACGGACCGCATGATCGACTCGACTTCCCTGATGTCGGGGTGTCCCAGCGCTCGCGACACCGCGATTTCAAGGAAACCGAGTCGATCACGCTAATACGACGGCCGGGGTGTCGGCGGCTGCGGCTGCGCGGCGGTCAGTGGCGCACGACGGCGCGGCGTCAGTGATCGCGGCGGCCCGGCGGGCGATGCTGCGCCACGCTGCCCTGGATCGCCTCCCACACGCTGCGTCCGGCCTCTCGCAGCGTCTCCCCCGCCTGCTCGGCGAGTTGCGCCGCGCTCTGGGCTGCGCTTTGAGCCGCGGCCTGCGCCGCGCCCGGCAGACCACCGTCGCCATGCCCGGACGGGCTCGGGCTGGGCCCAGCCGACCGACCGGGCTGGTTCGCAGCCGCCCCGGCCGCCCCTCCCGCTGGTCCCTCGGGGCGCTGCTGGTCCCGGCCTGCCCCTCCCGGGCTCCTCCCGTCACCCGAGCCTTCGGGCCGCTTCTCCTCGGCGTGACGCGGTCCCTCGTGCCGCTGGCCCTTCGGCTGCTGGCCCTGCGGATGCGCCTGGTCAGCCGGCCCTGGGCCCCCAGTTCGCGGCCCGGGCCCCCCGGCACCCGGTCCCGAACCGACCGGACCAGCCCCGGACCGACCCCCATCCGGCCGGCCAGTACCCGGTCGACCAGGGCCCGGCCGATCGAGACCCGGCCGATCGGGGCCCGGCAGACCTGGGCCCGGCAGACCTGGATCCGGCCGAGCGGAAGCCAGCCGGTCGCGGTCGGCCACCGGGCTGGCCGCGCCGACCTGGCGGCCTGGCTCGTCGCGTGCGCCGTCCGAGCGTCGACTCGATGCCTTGATCTCCGCTGCGCCCGCGGCCAACTGCTGGGCGTTGCTGCGGTTCACGTCGTCGACAGCGGTGCCGGCCGTGCGTGCGAGCGCCTCGATGATGTGTGGATTGTGGTCGAGCGTGTCGAGCGCGCGTCCCAAAATTCTGGTCAGCTGCTCCAACCGCACCCGCAGCTGCGCCTCTGCGTTCACCCCGTCGATGTTCAACTCGCCGCCGTTGAGATGCACGCGTACGCCGGCGTCGATCTGGAGCAGGTTGGCCACCCGGGCCCGCAACGACAGGTCAGCCTCCAGACCGTCGACCGCCAGCCGGATGGAGTCGACGGAGACCTTCGGAATGTCGAGCAGGACGTCCGGGTTCCCGCTGTCGACGTTCCGGTCCGGCTCCCGCTGCTGCCCGCTGTCGCTCATGCTCTCCCGCCCCACCTGCACACCAGCCCGGTCGTCCGAGCCGTTGGGCGCGGTTACCCGCTTTCCGGCGGGCCATCCCGTCCGTGACGACTCCACGACCCTCTGTCTGGAACCGGGCACCGCGCGAAGCTGCACACCGAGGCATCAGCCGGTATGGTCCGGGCCTATGGGACAGGAATTGACTGATCCGGCCGACATCAGGCAGGACGTCGGCCAGTTCTCTCTCCGGTGCAGCCTCCTCGTCCCGGGCTCCGTCGAGCAGGCGTTCGCGGTCTTCACCGACGAGCTGACCGACTGGTGGGTCACCGAATACACCTGGTCGGGCCCGGACGCGCTGGCTGAGCTGGGCATGGAGCCTCGGGCCGGCGGCATGCTCTACGAGTTGGGCCCGTACGGCTTCCGTGCCGACTGGGGTCGGGTGCTCACCTGGGATCCGCCTCGCCGGCTGGTCTTCGTCTGGCAGATCGGCCCCGACCGGGCGCCGGTGCCGGACCCGGCCCGCGCGAGCGAGGTCGAGGTGCTGTTCCATGCCGAGGGGCCGGAACGCACCCGCGTCGATCTGGAGCACCGGCACTTCGACCGGCACGGCGAGGCCGCCGAGGGTTACCGCAAGGCGCTCACGGCCGGCTGGCACGAGTTGCTCACCCGCTACGTCGCCACGGTGTCGCGCCACCGCCCCACCACGACGGCCTGACGACCCACCGGGTCAGCGGCCGAGTCGCCGACCGGCAGCGCCGCCGCCGAGGTCCCGACCACCAAGGTTCGCGCGTTGGCCGGCCTCTGCCCCCGAGCCGAAGCCGGTGCCGCCCAGCCGGCGCGGCGGTGCGGTACGCAGCCGTGGGTACTCCTCGCTGAGCCGGCGCTGCACCCGGTCGGACCGGTCGGCCAGCACCAGCGCCATCGACGGTGCGCCCGACTCGCTGGCCGCCGCCGACTCGGCCGCCCAGAGTCGACCTCCGACCACCTCAGCGAAGCCGGCCAGCCAGGAGCGGCGGAAGGCGGCGGGGTGGTCGTCCACGGGCACCTCGGTGGCGGCCAGGCCGTGCGCCGCCTGCACGAGCAGTGAGGTGAAGAGCAGGTCGACCCGTTCCAGGTCGCTCGCGAAACCGAAGAGGTGCAGGGCGAAGCCGTTGCCCTGCCGACGGCGTACGCAGCGGCAACGCAGGGGCTCGGCCACCGCGGCGAGCAGGCCGACCTTGTCTCGGGCGTACGGGGCGACGACGTCCAGCACGCGGTCGCCGACCGGGTCGGTGGTCGGGTCCCGGGCGGCGAGTAGCGCCCGGTCGACGCCGTAGCGGGCGATCAACTCGGTGGCCTTGGCGGTGAACGCGGCGGACTCGGCCGGCGTGCAGGCCGGGTCCTCGGCCTGGGCCAGCAGCTTGCGCACCTTGCTGAGCATGGCCTCGGACATGCCTACAGAGCTACCACACGGGCCGGACATCATCGGGGCCGCGCCGCGATCGATCGATACGTATCATCGTCACGGCCAGATGATCTGTCCAATACGGACGGTCAACCAACTGTTTGGAGGAACGAACGGATGCCATCCCCGACCGCTCGTCTGCTCGCCGTCGCCACGGCCACCGCACTGCTCTCCGTCGGCACCCCCGCGCAGGCGGAGCCGACCACACCGACCGCGCCGGTCAGCTCCGGGCCGAACGCGTTCGCCCCGCTCGCCACCTGTTACGGCGGGGCGGTCCGGTCGTACTTCGAGACCGGCCGCTACGGCGGCTCGGCCGGCCAGTACCGCACCACGACGCGCTGTCGCGACATCAACGTCCGCAACGCGAGCGTGTACGCCACCGAGGCGTGCGTGATCTTCGTCGACAAGACGAGCGCCTGCAACTACTGGACCTACCTGCCGGCCAACTCGGGCTGGATCACGGTGGCGACAAACGTCCGGGACGGCGTCAACTTCCGGGTGCGCTTCGAGAACCTGCGGTACGAGTACGAGCCGCTGATCGCGTACCACGCGTTCTGACCGGCCCGCACGGTCGCGGCGTCCGCCCCCCGACGGACGCCGCGACCCGGCGGCACGTCACCCGGCGCGGCTGCGCAGTGTGGCGATCGTCGAGCCGGCGAGTGTGAGCAGGCAGTCGGGGAGCAGCCCGTCGGCGGCCGCCGCGCCGAACAGCGCCTCACCGGTCGGTTCGTCCCGGTTCGCGTACGCACTGACGAAGCGGGCGACCCAGCGGGTGTCGTACCCGGCCTGATCGATCCCCGGAAAGTCGAGCGCCGCCCCGCTGGCCGCCGGCGCGTCGCCGAGCATGGTCGCGGCCAGGCACCAGGCGACGCCGTACGCGCCGTCCAGGCCGGCCCGGTCGACGACCGCGTCGAACGCTCCCACCACCGCGTCTCCATCGCCGGTCAGCGCCGAACGGAGCACGGCGGCCGCGTCATCGAACGTCTGCTGTGGTAGGTCGGTCACGCAGCGCACAGTAGGACTGGTGGTCAAGAGCCCCTCATAATCGTCACTGTCCGTGTTCAACGCGAGCTACCTGCGCATTACGCCACCTCCACGGTCCCGCCGCCGGCCTCGGCACGCTAATGTGCGCAGCGGACCTTCGCCGGAGGAAGGACGACCATGTTCGAATCACGCCGCTCGCGGGTAGCCACACTGGCTGCCTGCGCGACGATCCTGCTCGCCACAAGCGCTTGCGGGGATGACAAGCCCGAGGAGGCAAGCGCCCAACAGGTGCGCCTCTACGGCACGGACGGCAACATGCTCAACTCCTATCCTGCGGAGTTGAAGGAACGGGCGAGTCTCGTCGACGGGATGAAGGGCACCACGCCCCTCGTTCCGCTGCCAGACGACTTCAAGGGCCGGCTACGGGCCGTCAATCCGGCGCTGACGGACTACGTGTACTCCGCCGAGACGTACGACGCGGTGGTGATCGCCGTGCTCGCCGCCCAGTTGGCCGGCAGCACCGACCCGGCCGCCATCACCAAGCAGATCGTCGCCGTGACGAACGACGGGCAGCGCTGCGAAGACCCGGCAAGCTGTCTCGCGCTGGCCCGCAACGGGCAGGACATCGAGTACCGCGGCGTCTCGCTGACCCGGGCGGGCTTCACCGACAAGGGTGAGCCGGCCACCGCGAGCTACGCCACGCTGACCTTCGACGGGCAGCAGATCAACGACGGCAAGACCGAGTTCGTCGGCGCGGGCATCGAGTCGGCGGCGAGCACCAAGACGCCGCCGAAGCCGAAGAAGCAGCGCCCGGGTAGCGCCGCCGACCAGGAGCCGCTGGTCCTGGGCGGCCTGCTGCCGAAGACCGGTGACCTCGCGATCGCGTACCCGCCGATGGCCGCCGGCGCCGCGCTGGCGATCAGAGAGATCAACGCCGCTGGCGGCGCACTGGGCAAACCGGTGACGTGGCTGGACGGCGACGACGGCACCAACCCGGCGGTGGCCAAGGCCACGGTGGCCAAGCACGTGACGGACGGCGTCAGCGTGATCATCGGTGCCGGCGGTTCGGGTATCTCCCGGGCGGTTCTGCCGGACGTGGTGCAGGCCGGGAAGATCCTCTTCTCCCCGTCCAACACCGACAGCAGCCTGACCGACGTGGACGACCAGGGCCTCTACTTCCGTACCGCCCCGCCGGACAGCCTCCAGGGCCGGGCGCTTGCCGACGTGATCCTCCGCGACGGGTCGCAGAAGATCGTCATCGTCGCCCGCAAGGACTCCTACGGTGAGGGCCTCCAGGGCACCGTCCGCGACGAGCTGGAGAAGGCCGGTATCGCCAACGACCGGCTCAAGCTGTTGACGTACGAGCCGCCGGCCGACGCCAAGGCCGCGCCGGTCGACTTCAGCAGCGGTGCGAAAGAGATCAAGGCATTCGGCGCGGACGCTGTACTGATCATCGGCTTCGGTGAGTCCGCCCAGGTGATCCGCGGCCTGGCCGACGCCGGGGTGCAGATCCGGCAGTAGGCAGGACCCGAAACCACGACGGCCGCACCGGCTTCCCGCCGGTGCGGCCGTTTCCGGTACGCGGGGGGTCAGCGCGGCCGGCGGCGCTCCAGGAACTCGGTCATCCGGCGGTGCTTCTCCTCGTCCTCGAAGAGCACCGCCTGGCTGACCAGGTCGAGATGCGGGTGTGCGGCGGCCGGCGCGTCCACCGCAAGCTTGGTCAGCCGCACCGCCAGCGGTGAGCCCAGGGCGATCTCGTCCAGCAACGCGTCCGCCACCGCCAGCAGCTCGCCGGGCTCGTCCACCACCCGGTTCACCAGGCCGATCCGCAGCGCCTCGGTGGCGTCCACCCGCCGGCCGGTGAAGAGCAGCTCCTTGGCCCGGCCCTCGCCGATCAACGCGGGCAGCCGGTGGGTCGCTCCGGCGCCGGCCAGGATGCCCAACCGGACCTCCGGTTGGCCGAAGACCGCCCGCGCCGTGCACACCCGAAGATCGCAGGCGTACGCCAGCTCCGCGCCACCGCCCAACGCCGGGCCGTCGACGGCCGCCACTGTCGGCATCGGCAGCGCCCGGATGCGGGCGAAGGCGGCCGAGTTGATCGCGGCGAGAGCATCAGTGCGACCGCGTTCGCGGAGCTGACCGATGTCGGCGCCACCGGCGAAGATGCCCGCCGCGCCGCCGGTGAGCAGCAGCAGTCGCGGACGCGCCTCCAACTCGGCGCAGACCTGGTGCAGCTCGGCGATCAGGTCAGCGTCGATGGCGTTGCGCTTCTCCGGCCGGTCCAGGGTGACCACCAGCCGGTCCGGCCGCTCCTCGATCCGCAACCCGCTCACTGCTTGACACCGCCTTCCCAGCGGTAGAAACCCTGCCCGGACTTCTTACCCAGCCGCCCGGCGGCCACCAACTCCTCCAGCAGCGGCGGCGGCGCGAAGCGGTCCCCGTACGCGGCCTGGAGGGTACGGGCGATGTCCAGCCGCACGTCGAGGCCGACCAGGTCGGTGAGCTCCAACGGCCCGATCGGGTGCCGGTAGCCGAGCACCATGGCCTTGTCGATGTCCGCCGGGCTGGCCACCCCGTCGGCGACCATCCGGATCGCCTCCAGCCCGAGGGTGACCCCGAGCCGGGAGGTGGCGAAGCCGGGCATGTCGCGTACGACGACGGGGTCCTTGCCCAGCCGGCCGGCGAGCGTGACGGCCGCGGCGGTGGTCTCCTCGGCGGTGGCCGGGCCGACCACGATCTCCAGCAGCGCCATCGCCCAGACCGGGTTGAAGAAGTGCAGGCCGACGAAGCGCTCGGGCGCGTCCAGCTCGGCGGCCAGCGCGCCGATGGCGATGCTGGAGGTGTTGCTGCCCAGCAGCGCCGGGCGCAGCGCGGCGGCGTCCCGGAGCACCGCACGCTTCTCCTCGAGGCGCTCCGGAACCGCCTCCACGATCACCTGGGGGGCCGGAGCGACATCGGCGAGGGTCGGACGCAGCGTCACCCGCTGCCGGTTCGTGGCGGCCTCGTCGGCGCTCAGCTTCCCGCGCTGCACCGCCCGCTCCCACAGCTCGGCGAGCCGGTTCAGCGCGGCCGCGCCCCGCTCGGGGTCCACCTCGACCAACTCGACGGCGTGCCCGGTGCCGGCCGCCACGTACGCGATGCCAAGCCCCATCGTGCCGGCACCGACGACCACGAAACGATCGCTCATCACGCCTCCCTGTCCCGCCGTCCGGCGCGCGGGGTCCCCGCAACGCCGGCCCGGGTGTCCCGCCCGCTCCGCTCGCTCATGGTGCGACCCTAGACAGCGCGACGACCCGGCACATGCGTGGGGGAGCGCCGGATCGGGTAATGACGGCCCGTCAACCGAGGGAAGGACCGCATCGAGATGAGCCAGGCACCGGAGAGCGTCACCGACGGGGAGATCGTGGAGACCCGAGGCGACGAGCGGGTCGAACTGCTACGCGCCGACACCAACAACGACGGCAAGACCGACGTGTGGGTGGTGGACACCGACGGCGACGGCAAGGCGGACCTGTTCCAGTTCGACACCGACGGTGACGGCAAGGTGGACATCACCATGGTCGACATCGACGAGGACGGCCAACCGGACGCGGTGGTCGACGGCGACGGCGGCCTCCCGCCCGAGCAGCTCCCCCCGACCGTCCAGGTCTGAGACGTACGACGGCCCCCGCTCTCCGCCCGGCGGAGGGTGGGGGCCTCGCTCAGTCCGTGAGGCGCAGGGTGGCCAGGTAGTAGGGGGCGTCGCGGTCGTCCACATCGGTGAGCCGCCAACCGGTGCCGTGCACCAGGCCGGCGAACTCGTCCGCGGAGCAGACCAGGTAGTCGAACCACTCGGTGCTCAACTCGCGGTAGCGCAGCCGTAGCCGCAGCTGACCACCGAGCCGGCCGCGCCGACGGTTGCGCTCGTGGTAACCGGTGTGCAGCGGGTCGCGGGTGCCGTACGGGTCGGTGCCCTGAGCGATGATCTGCGCCCCCGGTCGGGCCAGCGCGGCGAGCGCGGCGAGGAACTCGGGAGCCCGATCCCGCCCCTCGAACAGCCCGAGGTTGTTGCCGAGCAGCAGGAACGTGTCGTACCGCGGCCCGTCGGCGACGTGCGTGTCGACAGTGCCGTGCACCAGCCGCCGGACGCCGCGACGCCGGCTCACCTCCAGCGCGCCCGCGGAGGTGTCCAGCCCGGTGACCGGCACGCCGCGCTCCTGGAGCAGCAGCGCGATCCGGCCGGCCCCGGTGCCGATGTCCAGCGTCTCGCCGTGTGCCCGGTCCACCGCGCGGTGGTCGTACGGCTGCCACTCCGCCGGCCCGTCCAGGTAGTGCGCGGCCGGGGCGCCGTTGATCAGACCGTCGTCCCGTTCGATGATCTCGATGACCGGTCGCGGCAGTCGACCACCGACCAGGGGCCGGGGGCCTACCCCGGTGGCCACGGCGAGCGTGTCTCGCAGCAGTTCGCCGATCACGTCACCGATTAGGGGCTCAACCGTCACGGCGTTCACGCTATCCGGCCGTTCAGTGGCCCGCGCCGGCCGTATCCTGGCGGCGTGACCATGCTGGACCGGCTGTCGGCTGAGAAGTACATCCTGCTCACGACCTTCCGCAAGGACGGTCGGGCGGTGCCGACCCCGGTCTGGGCGGTACGCGACGGCGAGGCGTTGGCGGTCTGGACCCGGGCCGACTCGGGCAAGGTGAAGCGGATCCGCCACAACGGCGACGTGACAGTGGCTCCGTGCGACGTACGGGGTCGGCCACACGGGGCGGAGGTGCCGGCTCACGCGACGATCTGCGGGGGCGGTGACACCGGTCGGGTCCGCGACCTGCTCAAGCACAAGTACCGCCTGATCGGGCGACTGAGCCTGCTGGGCAGCCGGTTGCGTCGCGGCGAGGGTGGCACTGTCGGCATCCGGGTGACGTTGGCCGAGCCACGACGCTGACCCGCGGCCGGTGTCGGGCTCGGCGGTGCATACGAAAGGGGCGGCGGATCGAGATCCACCGCCCCTGACGAAGAACTGTTGCCGGCTCAGTCGCCCTGCCGCTGCTGCGGGATCTGGCCCTGAAGCAGCGCCCTGACCTCCGACTCACGGTACCGACGGTGGCCACCCAGGGTGCGGATGGCACTGAGCTTGCCAGCCTTGGCCCACCGGGTCACCGTCTTCGGGTCGACCCGGAACATCGACGCCACCTCGGCCGGCGTGAGTAGCGGCTCTGGTTCGTGCGTTCGCGATGCCATCGGTCACTCCTCCACATGTATAGACATCGGCCGGGGTCCCGCCGGCCGACGCGTCTCCCATGGTCCGGCTAGTCCCCGATGTCCGACATGGGCCGAACGGATGAAGGTCCCTAGACGGACGGATGAACCATGCCCGATTTTTACGACTTTTACACGGCAGAAAGTACCTTATTCGGACTCATGATCACGGTTCGTGATGCGTCAACTACGAGCACAACTCACCTTGGGAGCGCTCCTAGGGTGATATGCCCTAGTTGCACCGCTCCAACAGCTGCACCGCGCGCCACCGAGCCACCAACTTGTCGTACGCGGCCGACGCCTCCTCGGCCTCGCCGCGCGACAGCCCCGCGAGGCCGCCGGCAACCAGTTCGGGCGAGTCGTCGGCGGCGAGCGTCTCGTCGGAGAGCAGGTCGACCAGACCGCCGTAGTCCAACTCCACCACTGACCGCGGATGGAACTCCTCCAGCCAGCGCGCCGCCTCCTCCACCGCCTCGGTGATCGGCGCCTCGCCCACCGACTTGCGCAGCACCGACAGCGCCCGCGACGAGCGGCGCCGGGCCTTGGAGATCTCGGTGCGGTAGCGCAAGGCCCGCCGGCCCGGCTGGGTGACCAGGTCCCGCTCCGCCGGCTCGAAGAGCACGAACCACCGCAGCGGTACGCCCCAGGTGGCGATCTGCTCGTGCACCCGGGGCACACCGTGCTCCAGCACCCGGGCGCCACTGCGCCAGTCGTCCACCACCGCCCTGGCCTGCCCGGCGAGCACCGGCGGCACGAAGGCGTCGGCGAGCACCGAGGGCACCCCGTCCCGGGCGCTCAGCGCCGCCTCAGCGACCCGGATGCGCAGGTTCCACGGGCAGACCAGCAGGCCGTCGTCCGTCTCCAGGACGTACGCCTCCTCCGGCAGGTCCGGCAGCCGGGTCCAGCCGGCGCCCAGCGCCTCGATCACCGCCGTCCGCTGCCGACCGGGCCCCTCGACCGGGGCGACCGCGCGCCCCTCCGAGACGTAGCGGCGCCAGTAGCTCTGCCGGTCTCGATCGAAGGCGGCCAACGGTTCGTACACGCGCAGGTAAGAAGCGAAGAGCGACGGCACCGCGCGATCCTCCCACGAACCACACCCGTACGCGGTCAGCGGCCGGAGCACGCGCGCCGCACCGTGAGACGGCGGCGGCGCGTCGAGCGCCCGCCCGGCGGCCGATACTAGGCTCGATCACACCGGCAGCATCCCCGCCGGGGTCCACCAGGTCCGCGTCTCACAAGGACGCACACCACAGTAGGAGCCAACAATGGGCGTATTCGCGAGCACCGACGACCCGGTATCGACCGGTCACGAACAGGTCGTGTTCTGCCAGGACAAGCAGAGCGGCCTGAAGGCGATCATCGGGATCTACTCCACCGCGCTGGGCCCGGCGCTCGGCGGCACCCGCTTCTACCCGTACGCGAGCGAGGACGACGCCCTCGCCGACGTGCTGGACCTGTCCCGCGGGATGGCATACAAGAACGCGCTCGCCGGTCTGGACCTGGGCGGCGGCAAGGCCGTCATCTGGGGCGACCCGGAGCAGATCAAGAGCGAGGCGCTGCTGCGCGCGTACGGCCGCTTCGTGGAGTCGCTGGGCGGCCGCTACTACACCGCATGTGACGTCGGCACGTACGTGGCGGACATGGACGTCGTGGCCCGGGAGACCCGCTACGTGACCGGGCGCAGCGTGGAGCACGGCGGCGCCGGCGACTCGTCGATCCTGACCGCCTGGGGTGTCTTTCAGGGGATGCGGGCCGCGGCCGAGCACGTGTGGGGCACCCCGAGCCTGCGGGGCCGGCGGGTCGGCGTGGCGGGCCTGGGCAAGGTCGGCAAGTACCTCACCGGGCACCTGCTGGAGGACGGCGCCGAGGTGGTCGCCACCGACGTCAACCCGAAGGCGCTGGCGTGGGTGCGCAGCAACCACCCACAGGTCACCCTCGTCGACGACTCCAGCGCGCTGGTCGCCGCGGACATCGACGTGTACGCGCCGTGCGCCCTGGGCGGCGCCCTGAACGATGACACGGTGCCGGCGTTGCGCGCCAAGGTGGTCACGGGGGCGGCGAACAACCAGCTCGCCCACCCGGGCATCGAGAAGCTGCTGGCCGACCGGGGCATCCTCTACACACCGGACTACGTGGTCAACGCGGGCGGCGTGATCCAGGTGGCGGACGAGATCGAGGGCTTCAACTTCGACCGGGCGAAGCTGCGGGCGACCCGGATCTACGACACCACCCGCGAGATCCTGCACCTGGCTGACGCGGAGGGCGTGCCGCCGGCGGTGGCCGCCGACCGGCTGGCGGAGCGGCGGATGGCGGACGTCGGCCGGCTGCGCGCGATCCACCTGCGCTGAGCGATCCCGGGGGCGGGTCGACGAGATCCGCCTCCGGGGCCCCGGTGCCGGGCGTCGCTGGGTAAGCTGAGCCGGGGTCAAATTTGATGCGGTTTGTCCGGTGTCACGGGTGCTAACCGTTCCGCTCCTTACCCGGTACACTGGGTGACGGCCGGATCGACGCGACGCGCAGAGCCGGCTGACGGTAACCCGAGGTGCCGAACGGTGGCATCCCCATGTACCGTAAGAGCCACGAGAGATGCCTGACGTCATCGGGGCCCGCCTTCGGGCTGCCCCGCATTCTGTGCGAGGGGGTCGAGCCATGGGGCGCGGCCGTGCTAAGGCCAAGCAGACTAAGGTGGCGCGGGAGTTGAAGTACCACTCCCCGAACACCGACCTCACCGCTTTGCAGCGCGAACTGGCGGGTGCTGGTAAGTCTGAGCACCACTTCGACGACGACTCTAAAGAGTTCGTCGACGACGATGATGAGGATCACGCGGACGACGATCCGGATCCCTGGGTCCGTCCGACCCGCTGACCTCTCGACGCAGCTGAGCACGCGGTAACCCCCGCGTGCTCACTCACGTCCCGTGCGGGTTCAGCCGCCGACGATCAGGGGCCTGGCCCGACCGGATCCACTCCGGCCGCTCGACAGGCCCCTGACAACGGCTTCCTCAGCGCGGGCGATTGTTCCAGTTGTAGAACGTCGGGATGTTCTCGAAGTGGTTCCAGGCGCAGACCGCGCTGGCGCCCTCTCCGCCCGACACCTCCGAACGCAGCCGCCGTGCGTCCTCGGCCTCCTGAAGCAGTGCGACGAGCGCGGGAGCCGCGTCCCGCACCCGTTCGGTGACTCCGTTGTCCGCTTCGCGCTCAGGCCGCCGGTGACTGGTGGTCTCGGGCATGCTCCAACACTCCCTCCAATAGGCGGATCTTGCTGTTGCGGCAGTGCTCGGTCTCCGTACCGTCAAAACGCCCCAGTTCGAAGTAACGGTTGGCGGCATGGCCGCCACCGCAGAAGCCGAAGTACGGGCAGGACGCCCTACACGCCTCCACCCCGGCCAGGAACTCCCCCACCCATGGCGTGGTCGCCGCGTCGCGGAGGATCTGCGCCAACGGGGTCGTCAGCACGTTGCCGCTGCTGAAGTCGCCGTAGCGGGGGTCGGTGAACCCGGCCAGCTCCGGGGAGAGCACGATCACCGAGCCGTCGTGACCAATCGTCGGAATCGGGTCCAGTTGGCGGGGCAGCACAGAGTCCGCCGAGTTGTCGAGCACCGCCGCGGCGTAGCGCAACGACCACTCGATCTCGCGGAGGTGGATCCGGGGCTCCCGGCGCCACGCCCCGACCAACTCCGCCCAGAACGCAGACACGGCCGACGGGTCGTGGCGGTTGTCGCGGGTGTTGACTCCCTCGGTCTCCTCGATGTTGATGCCCAGCACGTCGCAGCCCAACTCGAGGAAGTAGTCGTACAGCTCGGTGGCGAGCCCTGGCTCCGGCCTGGACACCACTGCCAACGCCGAGAAGGGAAGACCGCGCCGGCGGAGCACCGAGATGCCGTGCAGGATCCGGTCGTACGCCGGCTGACCACCCCGGTTGACCCGGTCGCCGTTGCGCGCCCGGGGCCCGTCGACGCTCACGCTCACGCGCATCTCGTGCCGGGCGAAGAAATCGCACCAGTCGTCGTCGATGAGGGTGGCGTTTGTCTGCACGTGGTGCTCGACCTCTGGCCCGAACGGGGCGATCAGCTCGGCCAGGTGCTCTCGACCAGCGGCCAGGGGCTCGCCGCCGTGCCACACGACGGAGAACCGACCGTTCGCCGCCCAGGGACTGACAGCGGCCGCGACCGCCTCGGCCACCGCCACCGGCATCCGGCGGTCGGCGGCTCGAAAAGGCAGATAGCAGTACGCGCAGTCGAGGTTGCAGAGGGTGGTGGGCTGCATGACGACGTACGACGGGACGGCGGCCAGACCGCGCATCCCGCTGAACGACTGTCCCCGAGCAGCCATCGCCCTCCTCCGCCTAGCCTGAGGGTGCCCTTCAGGCTAGGCGGCATTGGCCACTCGGGTGAAGCCCTGATCAGGTGCCCGTACGATCACCGGAGGGTGATCAGCCTCGGGTGTGCTGACCAACCATCTGCACGTTGCCGGTGCCCTCGATGATCTCGCCGGCCTGCCACGCCTCGACCCCACGGCCGGTCAGGGTGGCCAGCGCCCGGTCGGCGTCCTCGGCCGACACGATCGCGAACATGCCGACGCCCATGTTGAAGGTCGACTCCATGTCGTGGTCGTCGATCCGACCCTTCGTCTGGATCAGGTCGAAGATCGGCTGCGGCTTCCAGGTGGACCGGTTGACCACCGCGTCGACGTGCTCGGGCAGCACCCGGACCAGGTTGCCGGGGATGCCGCCACCGGTGATGTGGGACAGCGCCCGCACCTCGGCCTCGGCGATCAGCTTGAGGCAGTCCTTGGCGTAGATCTTGGTCGGGGTGAGCAGCTCCTCGCCGAGGGTGCGCTGCCGACCGAAGTCGTCGATCACGATGTCCAGACGCATCCGGGCTGCGCCCAGCAGCACGTGCCGGACCAGCGAGTACCCGTTGGAGTGCAGGCCGGAGGAGCGCATGGCGATCACCACGTCGCCCACCTCGACCCGCTCGGGGCTGAGGATGTCGGCTTCCTCGACGACGCCCACGCCGGTCGCGGAGATGTCGTACTCGTCCGGGCGCAGCACGCCGGGGTGCTCGGCGGTCTCGCCGCCCAGCAGCGCGCAGCCGGCGTAGCGGCAGCCGTCGGCGATGCCCGCACCGATCTCGGCGACCTTGTCCGGCACGACCTCGCCGGTGGCGATGTAGTCGAGCAGGAACAGTGGCTCGGCGCCGCAGGCCACCAGGTCGTCGACGACCATCGCGACCAGGTCGATGCCAACCGTGTCGTGGATGTCCATCTGCTGGGCGATCACCAGCTTGGTGCCCACCCCGTCGGTGGAGGACGCCAGGATCGGGCTCTTGTACTTCTTCGTGTCCAGCCGGAACAGGCCGGCGAAACCACCGAGGTCACCGAGCACCTCGGGACGGCGGGTCTGCCGCACCTTCGACTTGAGCAGCTCCACCGCGCGGTCACCCGCGTCGATGGAGACGCCGGCGTCGGCGTACGAGACCGAGCGTTTGCGCGCCTGGCGGCCAGCACCGCCCGTCCACGGCTGGCGGTCGCCGCCGGCGCCGGTCGGGCTGCTTCCTGCGCCGCTGCGCTCGGACACGTGCGTCACGGTTCTCCCCTTTGGTTCTCGGTGCCGCCGGCGGTAGCCGGGCCGCGCCGGTTGGTGCTACGGGCGGTTTGCGGTAACGCCACCCGGAGTGGCGACGGACGAGCCGTTTGTGGGCGGGGCCTCCGGCGCCGAGTTGGCGACGCGTCGGCCCACCCCTTCGAGCACGTGCTTGCCGATCAGGTTGCCGGCCGGCAGCTCGATCGGGTACTCCCCATCGAAACACGCCCGACACAGCCGGGTCTTCGGCTGCTCGGTCGCGGCGATCAGGCCAGGAAGGGAGACGAAGCCCAGCGTGTCGGCGCCGATGGAGCGCCGGATGCCGTCGTTGTCCAACCCGTTGGCCAGCAGCTCCGCCCGGGTGGCGAAGTCGATGCCGTAGAAGCACGGCCAGCTGACCGGCGGGGAGGAGATCCGGACGTGCACCTCCAGCGCCCCCGCCTCACGCAGCATCCGCACAATGGCGCGCTGGGTGTTGCCGCGCACGATCGAGTCGTCCACGACCACCAACCGCTTGCCGCGGACGTTCTCCCGCAGCGGGTTGAGCTTGAGCCGGATGCCGAGTTGACGCAGGGTCTGCGACGGCTGGATGAAGGTACGACCCACGTACGGGTTCTTCATCAGGCCGGCACCGTAGGTGATGCCGGACGCCTCCGCGTACCCGATGGCGGCTGGGGTGCCCGACTCGGGCACCGGGATCACCAGGTCGGCCTCGACGGGGTGCTCCTTGGCCAACTGCCGGCCGATCTGCACCCGCGCCGAGTGGACGTTGCGCCCGGCGATCGTGGCATCCGGGCGGGCGATGTAGACGTACTCGAAGAGGCATCCCTTCGGCTCCGGCGCGGCGAACCGGGTGGAACGCAGCCCGTTCTCGTCGATCGCGATCAGCTCGCCCGGTTCGACCTCGCGCACCACGCTGGCGCCGACGATGTCCAGGGCGGCCGTCTCGCTCGCGACGACCCAGCCGCGCTCCAGGCGGCCGAGCACCAGCGGGCGGACGCCGTGCGGATCGCGGGCCGCGTAGAGGGTCGACTCGTCCATGAAGACGAAGCTGAACGCGCCGCGCAGCTGCGGCAGCACCTCCAGCGCGGCCGCCTCGACCGACAGATCCGGTCGGCTGGCGAGCAGCATCGTCACCAGGGAGGTGTCGTTTGTCGAGCCGTCCGCGATGAGGCCGCGCTCGGCGACCTCCTTCTCCAGCTCGGCCGTGTTGACCAGATTGCCGTTGTGGGCCAGCGCGATGGTCGTGCCGGAGGTGGTCGACCGGATCGTCGGCTGGGCGTTCTCCCAGTTGGACGCGCCGGTGGTGGAGTATCGGGCGTGCCCGATCGCCAGGTGACCACGCAGGCTGGCCAGGGTGGGCTCGTCGAAGACCTGCGCCACCAGGCCGAGGTCCTTGTAGACCACCACGCCGGAGCCATCGCTCACCGCGATGCCCGCGGCCTCCTGGCCTCGGTGCTGCAGGGCATAGAGGCCGAAGTAGGTCAGATTGGCAACCTCTTCGCCGGGGGCCCAGACGCCGAAGACGCCGCAGGCATCCTGGGGGCCAGGTCGTTGGGGGTCAAGGTCGTGGCTCAGCCGGCCGTCGCCTCGGGGCACCTACCGCTCCCTCATGCTGGTCTGGACCGGCCGGGCGGGGATCACGGGCGGATCCACTCTCCTCTGCCGGGACCACTGTCATCGCCTGACAGTGTACGCGAATCGACGTCAATACAGTAAGTCACGATTCCCCTGCTCAGCGTCACGGCGAGTAGGACATCGGGACGATCAGAGGGGCAGATACGCCGAGAGGTCCGCCCGGTTACCACTCATCTGGACGCGACCGTCGGTGACCGCCTCGGCCCAGGCAACCCTGCCGGTTGCCAACTCCAACCAGGTGTTCGGGGCCATCTCGACCACGTTTGGTGGATTTCCTCTGGTGTGTCGAGGCCCCGGTACGCATTGGATCGCCCCGTATGGTGGGACGCGCACCTCCACCGATCGGCCGGGGGCGCGCTCCGCGAGGACGGCCAACAACGACCGGACCGCCTCTCGGTACACCGGCCGTTCGGGTGTACGCCCCTCGTCGAGCGCCGACAACGCGGCCGTAACGGCAGCGGACTTACTGTGCGGAGAGGACACGACGGGACGATACGACCCCTAGGCCAAACACGCGACGCTGGCCCTGGGTCGCGCTCATGCAGTCGGACAAGGCATAGTTGCCGACGGCGTATTCGTACCGTGATGATCCCCGGCCCGGCGCCCCGCCGGTCAGAGGGAAGTCAGCCCGGAAGGCGGTGGACGTGTCAACACACCGACGTGCCTGGAAGCAGCGGGCCGGTGTGGTCGTAGCGCTGGTTGCCGGCGCTCTGCTCGCCGTCCCCGCCACACCAGCCATGGCCGCAGAGGTCAGCGTTTCCCCCAGCTCGATCACCGTAAACGCCGGCAGCGACGCCACAATCACCGTGCGCGTCACTGGGGGTAATGGCGACGAGTCGGCGAAGGTCAGCCTCTCCGGCCTGCCGTCCGGCGTCACCTGCGCCAGTGGCTGCGGCGATGTCAAACTCTCCGGCGGCGGCCTGGGCAACCCGACAGGGTCGCAGCTGGTCAGGATCGCGGCCAACGACAACGCCGGCGACGCGACAGCGACCATCACGGTGGCGGTCGAGGCCGAGTCCGGCCCTGACACCGCCACCGTCTCGCTGACCGTGAAGGGCAAGGCCGCTCCGCCGCCGCCGCAGAACCAGACAGTGCGGTCGGTGGCCGGCAAGGTGGTTGCGCAGGCTAACGGCAAGGCCGTGCCGAACGCGTTCGTGGTTCTCCAGGACACCGCCGGTCACCGCTACGACGCCACGAGCAACGGCAACGGCGACTTCCGGTTCACCGGCACCACCCAGAACCCGATCGCGCCCGGACGGATCGACCTGGGCGCGTCGTTCGACAACGTCAAGGCGTTCAAGACCTTGAACGCCAGCGCCGGGCAGGCCATCACCGGGCAACGACTCAGCCTCGAGATCAAGGTCGAGGTGACGCCCAGCGCCACCCCGTCCGCCACCCCCGAGGCCACTCCCACCGAGGAGGCGACCGAGGAGGGCACCGAGGAGGAGCCCACCGAGGAGGCCAGCCAGGGCGCTCCGGCGAACGCCGCGAACAACGAGGACGGCGGCGGCCTCAGCTCGTACCTGATCATTTTGCTCGGTGGTCTCCTGGTCGCCGCCGGTGTCGGCACGATCGTGCTGCTCTGGATGAAGCGCAGGGAGAACGGCGGCGACGACGACTCTCCGGCGGCTGCCGGTGGCGGCGGTGTGGTGCCGCCCTCGCGGGGCGGGTTCCGCGGTGCGGACGACCAGACCCGGGTGGTCGGCGGTCGTCCCGGCGGCGGACCGGACCCGACAATGGTCGGTGGCGCCGCGCTGAGCGAGGCACCGACGATGATGCACCGCCCGGTGGTCGACGACGTTCCGCCAGACCCGTACGGCGCGCCTGCCCAGGCGTACGGCGGCGCGGGTCAGCAGGGCTGGGGCGGTGCCGGCTACGGCGAGGAGCCAGCGTCCGCTGGTTACGGTGCCGGCGGCTACGGCAACGCTCCCGCTTCCGGCGGCGGCTACGGCGCTCCGGCCGGCCCGGAGGGCGGGTACGGCGCCGGTGCGGCCGGTGACGGTTACGGTGCCGCGCCCGGTGCCGGTTACGGCAATGCTCCGGCCTCCGGTGCCGGCTACGGGAACGCCCCAGCCTCCAGTGGCGGCTACGGCGGTCGTGACTACGACGCCCCGGGCGGCACCGCCGCCTACCCGCCGGCTCCCGCTGGCGGAGCGGCCTACGGCGAGCGGTTCGACGAGCCGACCGGTCGGTACACCGGCGACACCCAGTACCCGGCCCCGGCCGACCCGTATGCCACCGGCGTCTACCAGCCGGAGCAGGGGCAGGGGTACGGCCAGCCCGATCCCGCCCCGTACGGCGGCCGCGCTGCCGAGCCGACCGCGGGGTACGGCGCTCCGGAGGCTGGCGGCTACGACCAGGGCGGCTACGGTCAACCGGCCGGCGGCTACGACCAGGGCGGCGCCTACGGCCAGGAGCCTCCGCAGCAGCGCGGCGGCTACGACGACCGGGGCTACGACCAGGGCGGCTACGGCCAGCCCGCCGGCGGATACGACCAGGCCGGCAACTACGGCGGCCAGGAGCCTCCGCCGCAGCGCGGTGGCGGTTACGACGACCGGGGCGGCTACGACCAGGGCGGCTACGGCCAGCCCGCCGGGCGGAACCGACCGGAGACCCCACCGCCGACCGAGCGCGGCGGTCGCCGCCTCGACTGGCTGGACGACTGACCCCACCACAGTGCACTGAAACGGCCACCCGGATCTCCGGGTGGCCGTTTCGCTCTCACAAGACCAACCCGACCCGCGCCGATCTTGCAGTTTCGGTCGCCTATACGCGTGGAATGCCCCCTAGGTCGGGACAGAAAGTGCAAGATCGCGGGATGGGGCGGGTCAGGCGGCGGCGAAGACGCCCTGACGGAGCACCGGCACGACGTCCGACACGCCGATCCGGACGGCGACGTCCACGTCCGCGGCGAAACCGCTCTCGGTCAACTCCCGCCCGGAGACGCTGCCGCGCACCGCGGCGGGCAGATCCGGGGTGCTCGCCAGCGCGGCGAGCGCCATGGCCGCCTCCACCGAGAGCCCACCCGGCACACCGGAGAGGGCGTCCAGCACCGAGGCGGCACCGAGTTGGTCCTCCACCGACGGGCGCAGCGACCCGTCCGGCCACCGCTCCCCCGAGGCGATCACGCCGATCGGGGCGTCCAGCGTGCCGTACCCCTGGCGGCGCAGCCAATGCCCGACGGCGCGTGCGTTGCGCAGGCACGCCGCTACCACCGGCAGGCCGGTGGCGCTGGCGGCGGCGCTGATGGCGGAGCCGTTAGGCGAGGGCAGCACGAGGTCCGCCACCACGGGTGCGCTGCTCAGCGCGGCCGGCGAGAGCGACCACGGATGCTCAGCGGTCGTCTGCCGCCGCCCGACGGCAGCTGTCGCACCCACCCGGACGGCGTACTCGGCGGCCTGCTCACCCCAGGGGAACGGGTGCACCCGCATGCCCCGGGCGACCGCCACCTCCACGGCGGTGGTGAACGAGAGGACGTCCACCACCACCAGCGCCGCGCAGACCCGACCGAGCTCGGCCGCCCCGGTCAGCCCCCAGTCGAACCGGGCACCCGATCCGGGTTGGCCGTGGACGGCGGCCGTCAACGCCTCAGCGCTCGTCAGGCAACGGCTCGGTGACACCGGAGTCAGATTCGGACGCCCCGCCGGGCTGCTCTGACCCGATCGGCTCGACCGCGCCGGTCTCCGGGGAAGGACCCGAAGAAGCGATCGGCTCGGAGACCACCGCCGCCGCGTCGACCGGCTCGGCCTGCCCGACCGGCAGCGGGACGGCCTCGACCGCACCCGCCACACCGGCAGCCGGCGCGGGCACCTCGACGGCCGCCGAGCCCCCGAAGAGGCGCGGCAACGTCTCGGTGTGCGCGGTGCGCAGCTCGTCCAGGCCGATCCGGAACTGACCGTGCACCTCGAGCGCCCCGCCGGACGGGTCGGTGACGCCGATCAGCTCGAACGGCACGCCCCGCTCGGCGCAGAGCGCCGCGAACGCCTTGTCGTGGCCGCGCGGCACCGAGACCAGCGCCCGCGTGGCGGACTCGCTGAACAGGTAGACGAACGGCATAGAGCCCTCGGCGAACTGCTCCGGCACCGCGACCCGGGCACCGACGCCGCGACGCAGGCAGGACTCGACCAGGCTCTGGGCGAGCCCACCGTCGGAGAGGTCGTGCGCGGAGGCCAGGTGACCGACCCGGGCCGCCTCGGCCAGCAACTCGGCGAGCGCCTTCTCGCGAAGGAGGTCGACCTGCGGCGGAATACCGCCGAGGTGCTCGTGCGTCACCCAGGCCCACTCCGAGCCGGACAGCTCCACGTTCGTCTCGCCGAGCAGGTAGATCTGGTCGTGGTCGCCACCGGCGCGCGGCACGAAGCCCATCGGCACCCGGTCGGCGACGTTGTCCAGCACACCCAGCACGCCGACCACAGGGGTCGGATGGATGGCTGCCGCGCCGGTCTGGTTGTAGAAGCTGACGTTGCCGCCGGTCACCGGGATGCCCAGCTCCAGGCAGCCGTCCGCCAGGCCGCGCACGGCCTCGGCGAACTGCCACATCACGCCCGGGTCCTCCGGTGAGCCGAAGTTGAGGCAGTCGGTCACGGCGATCGGCTTCGCGCCGGTCACCGCTACGTTCCGGTACGCCTCAGCCAGGGCCAGCTTCGTGCCGTTGTACGGGTCCAGTCGGGCGTAACGGCCGTTGCCGTCCACCGACAGCGCCACACCGAGGCCGGTCCGCTCGTCGATCCGGATCACGCCGCCGTCCTCCGGCTGGGCGAGCACCGTGTTGCCCAGCACGTAGCGGTCGTACTGCTCGGTGACCCAGCTCTTGTCGGCCAGGTTGGGCGACGCGATCATGCGCAGCACGGTCTCCCGCAGCGCCTCCGGGTCGGCCGGGCGGGGCAGCGTCTCGGCCCGGTCGGCCTGGAGCAGGATCAGGTCGGCCGGCTCGCGCATCGGCCGGGCGTAGACCGGGCCGTCGTCGACCAGCGAACCCGGCGGCACGTCGACGACCAGGTGGTCCTGCCAGGTGATCAGCAGTCGACCCGGGCTGCCGTCCGGCTCCGGTGCGGTGACCTCACCGATCGCGGTGGCGAGGACGCCCCACTTCTCGCAGGTCTTGAGCACCGCGTCGAGCTTGTCCGGCTCGACGACCAGCAGCATCCGCTCCTGCGACTCACTGGCCAGGATCTCGTGCGGGTCCATCGAGGGCTCGCGCAGCGGCACCCGCTCCAGCCAGACCCGCATGCCGGTGCCGGCAGCGGCGGCGGTCTCGGTGAGCGCACAGGTCAGACCGGCGCCGCCGAGGTCCTGGATGCCGACGACAAGTTGGCCGTCGTACAGCTCGAGGCAGGCCTCGATCAGCAGCTTCTCGGTGAACGGGTCGCCGACCTGCACGGCGGGGCGGCGCGCCTCGCTGCCCTCGTCGAAGGTGGCGCTGGCCAGCACCGAGACGCCGCCGATGCCGTCGCGGCCGGTCTTGGCGCCCATCAGCACGACAACGTTGCCCGGGCCGGCGGCGGCCTTGTTCTGCAGCCGACTGACCGGCAGCACGCCCAGGCAGAGAGCGTTGAGCAGCGGGTTGCCCTGGTAAGACGGGTCGAAGACCAGCTCGCCACCGATGTTGGGCAGGCCCAGGCAGTTGCCGTAGCCGCTTACGCCAGCGACCACGCCGGTGAGCACCCGGGCGGTGTCCGGGTGGTCCGCGGCACCGAAGCGCAGCGGGTCCATCACCGCGACCGGGCGGGCGCCCATGGCGAGGATGTCCCGGACGATGCCACCGACGCCGGTCGCCGCGCCCTGGTACGGCTCGACGAAGCTCGGGTGGTTGTGCGACTCGACCTTGAAGGTCACCGCCAGCTCGTCGGAGATCTGCACGACACCGGCGTTCTCACCGATGCCGGCGAGCATCCGGTCGCTGTGCGGGGCCTTCTCGCCGAACTGGCGCAGGTGCACCTTGCTCGACTTGTAGGAGCAGTGCTCGCTCCACATGATCGAATACATCGCCAGCTCGGACTGCGTGGGCCGGCGGCCGAGGATCTGCCGGATCCGGTCGTACTCGTCGTCGCGCAGGCCCAGCTCGGTGTACGGCTGAAGCTCGCCCGGGGTGCCACCGGCGCGCGGCACGGTGTCCACGCCCTCGGTCCAGACGGCGGCGGCCGGCTGGGCGGGAGCGGTCGCCGGTGCGACCGGCTGCCCCGCGCTCGGCTCGGCCGGCTGCGCCGGGGCGGAGTACGCCTCCGGTGTGTCCCGTACCGGGTCCGGATGGGTGGTCATGACCTCTCCTCGCTGCGCTCGTGCCCGCCAGGCCGGCGGTTGAGCTGACCGATGATCGTGCCGCCGGTCATGCCGGCGCCCCCACCAGGTGCTTGAGGACCGACGTGAAGAAGCCGAGGCCGTCCAGCGAAGGGCCGGTGAGCGCCTCCACCGCGTGCTCGGGGTGCGGCATGATGCCCACCACGTTGCCGGCGGCGTTGGTGATCGCGGCGATGTCGCGCTGGGACCCGTTGGGGTTGCCGCCGACGTAGCGGGCGACCACCCGGCCCTCGGCTTCGAGCTGGTCCAGCGTCGCGGTGTCCGCGACGTAGCAGCCCTCGCCGTTCTTGACCGGGATGAGCACCTCCTGGCCGGGCTGGAACGTGTTGGTCCACGCCGTTCCGGCCGACTCGATGCGCAGGACCTGGTCGCGGTTGCGGAAGTGCAGGTGCTGGTTGCGGGTGAGCGCGCCGGGCAGCAGGTGCGCCTCGCACAGGATCTGGAAGCCGTTGCAGATGCCGAGCACGGGCAGACCACCCCGGGCGGCGTCCACGATCGTCTCCATCACCGGGGCGAACCGGGCGATGGCACCGCACCGCAGGTAGTCACCGTAGGAGAAACCGCCGGGCAGGACGACAGCGTCGACGCCGTGCAGCTCCGGGTCGCCGTGCCAGAGCCGGACCGGCTCAGCGCCGGCGATCCGGACGGCCCGGGCCGCGTCCCCGTCGTCGAGCGAGCCGGGGAAGGTGACCACACCGACCCGGGCGGTCACGAGCGGGCGTCCGCAGTCTCGTCGGCCTCGACCAGGCGGACGGTGAAGTCCTCGATGACCGGGTTGGCGAGCAGCTTGTCGGCAATCTCCCGAGCGCGGTCCAGGTCCGGTTCACCGGTGAACTCGATCTCGATCCGCCTGCCGATCCGAACCGAGGCGACGTCACCGACGCCGAGCCGGGGCAGCGCGTTTGCGACGGCCTGGCCCTGCGGATCAAGGATCTCGGGCTTGAGCATGACGTCGACGACGACGCGAGGCACTGGGCACTCCTGACTGTGTACGCAGTTGGGTGCCGACCCACAATGGGCGAGCGCAGCCAGCGTACCTGGCAGATATCGCCGCGGACGCACCGGCCGGCCGCAGTTCAGGCAGTGATCGACATTACTGACGCTCAGGCGGACCCGCCAGGCGCGACACGTGGCCTCAGCAGGACATATACGGCGCAGCGGGTGGCCGAATCGTTACATTGGGCAACCTCGATCACTCCCTTGATAACGACCGCGTCGGGCCCTACTCTACATCGACGTAAGTCGATTTTGCCGGCTCCGGGAACCCCCGCCGCCCGGCCCCATCCGCACCCGGCGACCCCGGGCCCGCCCCGTCCAAGGAGTCCACCCGATGCGCATCCGCCCCCTGCTCGCCGTACTCAGCACCGCGCTGGTCGGCGCCCTCGGCGTCACGTCCGCCGCGTCCGCCTCCCCGCCCAGCCCGAACATCATCGGTGGCGGCACCGTCTCGTCCGCCCCCTGGGCCGCCGCGGTGCTCAGCAACGGCTCGTTCACCTGCTCCGGCAGCGTCATCGCCGCGCAGTGGGTGCTCACCGCCCGGCACTGCATCAACGGCACGATGTCGGTGCGGATCGGCAGCGTCAACCGCACCTCGGGCGGGGTCACCCGCACCGTCAGCGCCACCTACACCCGTAGCGACCTGGCCCTGATGCGGCTCTCCAGCAGCGTCAGCACCTCGACCGTGACCCTGGCGAACAGCAACCCGCCGATCAACTCGACGAACTCGATCTACGGCTGGGGCATGACCTGCTACAGCGGCTGCTCCGCGTCCACCCAGCTGAAGACCGCCACCGTCCGGGTGACCAGCAACAGCGCCACCGACGCGTACGGCGGCCAGGCGATCCGCAGCACCCGGATCAACGGCAACGCCTGGCGCGGTGACTCCGGCGGCCCGCAGTTCTACAACGGTCAGCAGGTCGGCGTCGCCTCCACCGCCGACGGATCGAGCATCCAGAACTACGGCAGCGTTGCGTACAACCGGGCCTGGATCACCTCGGTGGCCGGTGTCTGACGGTTAGCGCCCCGCGCGGCGCGGATGGTCGGCGGCGTGCCGGCCGTCCGCGCCGCGTCGTTTTGCAGCATCCGATCAGGTGAACAATGCACCCGATCGGGTCGCGCCACTCCTGACAGCATCGGAACCGTGCTGGTCGTGACGACAGAGCAACTGCCCGGCTACGAGATCCGCCAGATTCTCGGTGAGGTGGTGTCATCGATGGCCAGGACGCGCAACCCGTACCGCGAGGGTGTGAAGAACCTGCGCGGTGGCGCGTACGACCCGATGGCCCCGGACAACCTGACCCGGTGGCGCACCGACTCGGTGGCCCGCCTCGGCGAGGAGGCCCTACGGCTCGGCGCGAATGCCGTGATCGGCATGCGGTTCGACAGCCGGGACTGCGGTGAGATGTGGATGGAGATCTGCGCGTACGGGACGGCCGTGGTCGCCGTACCCAAGATGCCCGAGGTCATGCCGGCCGACCAGCCGGCGGTCGCCGCGGAGACCGCGGAGATCGCAGGCTTCACCGAGTCTCCCGGCGGCATCGCCGAACCGGCCAGCGCCCCCAACCTGAGAACCGCCGCCGAAACCCCCACCGGCGAATAACCCACCCACCCACCCCGGTTGATCATGAAGTTGTTGCGCTACGCACCGGCGTGTCGCAGCAATAACTTCATGATCAACGTGCAGGGGAGGTGGGGGTGGGGTGGGTTAGAGGATGGGGGGTGGGCTGTAGGTGGCGGCTTCCGGGTGAGCTGTGACCACCTTGGTGATGCGGCTCGTGACAGCTGCCACCTGGGCCTGGGCGGCGCCTACGAAGGCGTTGCGGTCGGCGACCAGGGTGTCGATGTCGGCGCGGGACAGGCCGAGTCGGCCGTCCGCCGCCAGGCGGTCGAAGAGGTCGTTCTCCGGTGAGCCCTTCTCGCGCATCGCCAGGGCCACCGCCACCGCGTGCTCCTTGATCACCTCGTGGGCGACCTCCCGGCCGACGCCCCGCCGGACCGCCGCTACCAGGATCTTCGTGGTGGCCAGGAACGGCAGGAAGCGCTCCAGCTCCCGGTTGATCACCGCCGGGTACGAGCCGAACTCGTCGAGCACTGTGAGGAACGTCTGGAACAGCCCGTCGGCGGCGAAGAACGCGTCCGGCAGTGCCACCCGGCGGACCACCGAGCAGGACACGTCCCCCTCGTTCCACTGGTCACCGGCCAGCTCTCCGACCATCGACAGGTAACCCCGGATGATCACGGCGAAGCCGTTCACCCGCTCCGAGGAACGGGTGTTCATCTTGTGCGGCATCGCGCTGGAACCGACCTGACCCGGCTTGAAGCCCTCGGTGGCCAGCTCCTGGCCGACCATCAACCGGATCGTGGTGGCCAGCGACGACGGCGCGGCGGCGGTCTGGGCCAGCGCGGCCAGCACATCGAAGTCGAGCGAGCGCGGGTAGACCTGCCCGACGCTGTCCAGCACCCGGGAGAAGCCCAGGTGCTCGGCGACCCGTCGCTCCAGCTCGGCCACCTTGTCGGCGTCGCCGTCGAAGAGGTCGAGCTGGTCGGCGGCCGTGCCGACCGGTCCCTTGATCCCCCGCAGCGGGTAGCGGGCGATCAGCTCCTCCAGCCGCTCGTACGCGATCAGCAACTCCTCGGCCGCCGACGCGAAGCGCTTGCCCAGCGTGGTGGCCTGCGCCGCCACATTGTGCGAACGGCCGGTCATGACCAGCTCGGAGTGCTCGTGGGCCAGCCAGGCCAACCGGGCGAGGGTGGCCACCACGCGGTCGCGGATCAGCTCCAGCGAGGCGCGCACCTGGAGCTGCTCGACGTTCTCGGTGAGGTCCCGGGAGGTCATCCCCTTGTGCACGTGCTCGTGCCCGGCGAGCGCGCTGAACTCCTCGATCCGGGCCTTCACGTCGTGCCGGGTGACGCGCTCCCGCTCGGCGATCGAGGCGAGGTCGACCTGGTCGAGCACCCGCTCGTACGCCTCGACCACGCCGTCCGGTACCGGCACGCCCAGGTCGCGCTGAGCACGGAGAACGGCGAGCCAGAGCCGCCGCTCCATCCGGACCTTCTCCTCCGGAGACCAGAGAGCGACCAGTTCAGGCGAGGCGTACCGGTTGGCCAGCACGTTGGGGATCGTCGTCACGTACCTCATTGTCCCGCACCCGCTGGTCGACACCGGGACCGGGCCGGGTCGACCAGCGGGACCGGGCCGGGTTGGTCAGGTCGTCAGGGGCGGTTCAGCTCGTAGACGGTGACCGAGCCGGCGACCAGCCGGACCTGGGCCAGCGCGGCCAGCTCCGCCGACACCGCGCCCGCCCTGGTGTCGGCGAACAGCCACCTGACCCCGTGCTCCGTGCGGAGCCGGTCCAGGTCGGTCTGGGTCGGCGCGCTGAACACCCCGTCGTTGAGCGCCAACAGCGCCGGGTCGGGGAAGCTCTGTCGGGCGTACCCGAGGTTCTGGACGCCGTGCGCGGCCACTACCGCGTCGGTGTAGCCCCAGCTCTCCACCACCGTGCGGTGCCCACCCAGGCCGGTCACCCAGAACGCACGGGCGTCGCAATGCGGGGTGGTGCGCACCGGCCGGCAGTGCACGTTGGTGGCGACCACGTCGTCGTCGGCGGCGTTGTCGTCAAGCCACAGCGCGGCGCGCATCTCGTCGGCGGTCAACGCGTACGGCTGCGGCCCGGTCGCCGGCACCGGCTCGGTCAGCACCGAGCGGACGGTCCCGCCCACGACGACGGCGGCGCTGGCACCGAGCATCGCCGCGGTGACCCCGGCCAGGGCGATCGTCGCCGCCCGCCGACGGCCTCCCGAGCCCGCCGCCGAAGCCGCCGGCACCGGGACCGGCGCTTGGACGCGGCGCCGCCACAGGGCGGCCACCCCGACGGCGAGCGCGGCGGCCACCGCCACGAACAGCACGTACCGTGCGGCCGAGAGGCCCAGCACCCGCAGCCACCCCTCGACCGTCGAGGTGGTGGGGGTGCCGGGACGGCTGATCCTCGGCACGGCGAAGCCCACCACCGTGCCGGCAGTGGCGAGCCCTGCCAGCGCGCCGGCCACGGCCGGCACCACCAGCGCCGGCCAGGGCGCTCGGGCCTGGGCGAGGGACCAGGTGGTCAGCACGACGCCGACCGGGATGACGCCCATCCAAAAGTAGATCTGACTGATCGACGGGTGCTGGAACACCCAGGTGGTGGCCGCACCGGCCAGGACCGTGCCGGCGAGCAGCCAGACGGCCGGGTCGGCCCGGTGCCCACCGTCGACGAGCAGGCTCATGCCCACCCACCGGGGCGCCTGACCCAGCACCCACCAGGCGACCACGGCGAACGCCAGCAGCCACCCGACAAGGCCACCGTCGTTGATGCCCGGTGGCAGCGGCGCGCTCGGCCAGATTCCGTCGCCCGTTCCGAGGGTCTCGGAGTACGGGGCGATGAAGTGCAGCAACGCCAACGCCTGCACGCGCAGCGTGGAGGCCCCACCACCGGCGAACAGCCGGAAGCCGAGCGCCATCGCCGCCACGAGGCAGGCCAGCGCCAGTAGGGCAGGTCGCGGAGCCTGCCGCTTGCGCCACCAGAACACGACGGCGGTGAGACCCAGGCCGGCGATCAACGGCGGCAACGCGCTGGACTTCGCCCCCGCACAGACCAGCCCGAGCGCCGGAACCAGCGGCCAGGCCCGACCGAGGGAACGCCCCCGGGCCACGTCGACGATGAGCCCGGCGAGCAGCAGCAACGGCACCAGCACGTACGTCTGGGAAGGGCTGCCGTACGACAGCGGCATCTCGCCGGTAGCGCCCACCGGCGAACCGAGCGTGACCCCCGCTCCGATGAAGGCGGCGAGGGCGGCCACCGGGCCGGCCCAGACGGCCCCACTCAGGTCGCGGGCGAGCCCGGCCGCGAGCAGCACCGCGGTACCGATCACGGGCACCAGCCAGAGCCGCAGCAGCACCACCGCCGGCGGAACTCCAGTGATCATGCTGCCGCTGGCGATGTGCGCGTCGGACAGGTAGTGATAGCGCAGGGCCTCCCCGGCGACGTGCGGCAACTCGAACGGCATCGCCCGGGTCAGCTCCTGCACCAGACCCAGGTGGTAGAGCACGTCCTGGTAGTAGCCGCCGTACACGGGAGGCAGCGGGACCATCCGCCACTGGGTGTATCCCCAGGCGAGCACCACCAGCAGCGCCGCGCCCATCCCCCAGTGCCAGGCCAGTGGCAGCGGGCGGCGCTCGCCCACCCGCCAGTGCCGGCGCAGCCCGGGGACGGCGGCGAACGCGACGAGAACGGGCAGCGGCCACCACCGCAGCAGGGACTGCTGACCGGTCGCGGCGGCCATCGCCCAGGCGATGATCTCCAGCAGCAGACCGGTGGCCGCGCCGTAGCCGAGGTCCTCCGGGAGGTTGCCCCGGCTGCCGCGCAGCGCGCGGTGCACCAGGGTCCCGGGGAGCACCAGCGCGAGGACCCAGTACGCGGAGAACCGCGCGAGGTCCGGGGTGGGCACGCTGCCGCGGGACCACACCACGAGCAGCGCGGCGATCACGAGCACCCACGGGAGCGTGCTGAGGACCGGCACGAGAGCGTTCCGGCGCGACGTCGGGGCCGGGGCGTCGATCCGCTCGGCCAGCAGGGTGTCAGCCACGGATGCCGACCACCGAATCGAAGCTCGGCGTACGGGAGACGTCATCGCTGCGGGCGACCGGCTGAGCGCCCGGGGCCTCGTCCCGGGAGTCGAACCCGATGTGGAACGCGGGCCGGTTCTGCACTGTGGCGTAGATCCGGCCGACGTACTCGCCCAGCAGGCCGAGGCAGACCAACTGCACCCCACTGAGCAGCAGTACCGCGACGAACATCGAGGTCCAGCCGGGGATGGTGGTGCCGGAGACGTGGGCGACCATGCCGAACACGATCAGCGCGAGGCAGAGCAGGAAGCTCGACATCCCCAGCCAGGTGGCCAGGCGCAGTGGCGAGGCGGAGAAGTTCGCCGTGCTCTCCCAGGCCAGGGCCACCATCCGGCGCAGCGGGTACTTCGTCTCGCCGGCGGCGCGGGCCTCCCGGTCGTAGCGCACCTCGGCGCTGGGGAAACCGAGCGACGGCACCAGCAGCCGGTAGACCGGGGAGCGTTCGGGCAACCCGCGCAGGACCTCGATCACGTCCCGGCTGAGCAACCGGAAGTCGCCGGCCTGCGCGGGCAGGTCGACGCCGACGAGCCGGCGCATCGCCCAGTAGTAGCCACGGGCGCTGTTGCGCTTGAAGACCGTGTCGGTGCTGCGGTCGGCGCGAACGCCGTAGACGACATCGACCCCGTCCTCGCGGGCCACACGGAGCATCTCGGCGATGGTCTCCGGCGGATCCTGGAGGTCGGCGTCCAGGCTGACCACCCACTGGCCGACGGCCCGGTGCAGGCCGGCTGTCAACGCCGCCTGGTGGCCGCTGTTGCGCCGCAGCCGGAGCACCCGCAACTGCGGCCAGTCCCGGCCGTGGTCGAAGAGCACCGACACGGTGTCGTCCCGGCTGCCGTCGTCGACGGCGACCACCTCGTAGTCGACGCCGAGCGCGTCGAGCACCGGCCGCAGCCGGGCGACCAGCGCCGGAATGACAGCTGTCTCATTGAACATCGGGATGACCACCGAGAGGGTGGCCGTCCGTGGAACGACGGACTCCATGGTGATACGGCCCCGTTCCGCACGCAGGAGTGAATCGGTTCGCGCCGGAGGCGCGGCAACGATCACGTTCGCGTGGTAAACCCTCCGCCAGCGGGCCAACTCCTGAACGGCCCGTTAACGCCCGCTGGCGGTCACCCCGGTAAGGGACGATCTCGTATTCAGCGCTCCAGGATGGCGGTCACACCCTGGCCGCCCGCCGCGCAGATGGAGATCAGCCCGCGCCCGCTGCCCCGCTCGGCGAGCAGCTTGGCCAGGGTCGCCACGATTCGCCCGCCGGTGGCGGCGAACGGATGCCCGGCGGCCAGCGACGATCCGTTGACGTTGAGCCGATCGGTGTCGATCGCGCCCAGCGGAGCGTCCAGGCCGAGCCGGTCCTTGGCGAACTCGGGCGACTCCCAGGCGGCGAGGGTGGCCAGCACCTGCGACGCGAACGCCTCGTGGATCTCGTAGTAGTCGAAGTCCTGCAACGTCAGCCCGGCGCGGGCCAGCATCCGGGGCACCGCGTACGCGGGTGCCATCAGCAGCCCCTCGTCACCGTGCACGAAGTCCACCGCCGCCGTCTCCGACCAGCTGAACCAGGCCAGCACGGGCAGGTGGTGCGCCGCCGCCCACTCCTCGCTGGCCAGCAGCACAGTGGACGCGCCGTCGGTGAGGGGTGACGAGTTGCCGGCCGTCATGGTGGCCTGCTCGGCGTCCGGGCCGCGGGTGCCGAAGACCGGCCTCAGCGAGGCGAGCTTCTCCAGGCTGCTGTCCGCGCGGAGGTTCTGATCCCGGGTGAGCCCCAGGTACGGCGTCATCAGGTCGTCGAAGAAACCCCTGTCGTACGCGGCGGCGAGGCGCTGGTGCGAGCGCAGCGCCAGCTCGTCCTGGGAACGCCGGTCGATCTGCCAGCGCAGGGCGGTGCGGGCGGCGTGGTCACCCATGGACAGGCCGGTACGCGGCTCGGCGTTGCGCGGAATCTCCGGCTTGAACGGCTGGAGCGGGCGCAGCTTCGCCGCGATCTTGAGCCGTTCGCCCAGCGTGCGGGCCGAGTTGAGTTTGAGCAGCGTGCGGCGCATCTCCTCGTTGACGGCGAGCGGGGCGTCGGAGGTGGTGTCGACACCACCGGCGATGCCCACGTCGAGCTGACCGAGGGCGATCTTGTTGGCGACCAGGATGGCGGCTTCCAGGCCGGTGCCGCAGGCCTGCTGGATGTCGTACGCAGGGGTGTGCGGGTCGAGCCGGGAGCCGAGGACCACCTCGCGGGTGAGGTTGAAGTCGCGGGAGTGCTTGAGCACCGCCCCGGTCACCACTTCGCCGATGCGCTGCCCGGCCAGCCCGTAGCGGGCGATCAGGCCGTCGAGCGCCGCGCCGAGCAGGTCGGCGTTTGACGCGTCCGCGTAGCGGGAGTTGGAACGGGCGAAGGGGATGCGGTTGCCCCCGATGACCGCGACCCGCCGGGTGCTCTGCACGATCCGCCTCCTCGACATGTGTTGCTCGAACCCTACTCGCCAGTAGGCTACGCCCATGACCGACAGGTACGCGAGCTTCGTCCAATCGGCCGCCGGCCGCGCGCTGGTCAAGCGCCTCGGGCTGCCCGACCCGCCCCGACTTCGCCGGCACCACCCCGGCGACCCGCTGCTGGCCGGCCCGGCCCTGCTCGGCGCGGCCACCGGCGGCCGGCTCGCCGAGCCGATCGCCAAGATCCTGACCGCCGCCGGGGTCGAGCTGGCCGACCCGAGCGCCGCCACCCCGCAGCGGTACGGGGCGCTGCTCTTCGACGCCACCGGGATCATCGACTCGACCGAGCTGCGCCAGCTCTACGACTTCTTCCACCCGCAGGCCCGGGCCGTGCTGCCCAGCGGCCGGGTGATCGTGCTGGGCACCCCGCCGCAGGAGTGCCCGATGCCCCGCGAGGCGACCGCCCAGCGCGCCCTCGAAGGGCTGGTCCGCAGCATCGGCAAGGAGTTCGGCCGGGGCAGCACCGCGCAGCTCGTCTACGTGAGCGGTGACGCGGCGAACGATCCGGCCCACTCCGCTGGCACGATCACGAGCCTCGAATCGACACTCCGGTTCCTGCTGTCCGGCCGGTCCGCGTACGTGTCGGGCCAGGTCATCCGGGTCGGCGGCGGCGCGGCGAGCGTCCCGGCCGACTGGGACCGCCCGTTGGACGGGCAGGTCGTGCTGGTCACCGGCGCCGCGCGGGGGATCGGCGCGGCGCTGACGAAGGTGCTTGCCCGCGACGGCGCGAAGGTGGTGGCCCTGGACATCCCGGCCGCCGGCGACGCGCTCGCGGCGGTGGCGAACGACATCGGCGGCACCGCCGTCCAACTCGACCTGACCGCGCCGGACGCGCCGACCCGACTCGCCGAGCACCTGGCCAGCCGGCATGGCCGGGTCGACGTGGTGGTGCACAACGCCGGCATCACCCGGGACAAGACGCTCGGCCGGATGGACGCCGACCGGTGGGACCAGGTGATCGACGTCAACCTCTCCAGCCAGGAGCGGATCAACGACGTACTGCTGGCGCGGGAGCTGATCCCGGCCGGCGGGCGAATCATCTCGGTCTCGTCGATCGCCGGGATCGCCGGCAACCGGGGGCAGACCAACTACGCCACCAGCAAGGCCGGCGTGATCGGGCTGGTCGACTCACTCGCGCCGGCCCTGCGGCAGCACGGGATCAGCGTCAACGCGGTGGCCCCCGGCTTCATCGAGACCCGGCTGACCGCGCGCATCCCGCTGGTGGTCCGCGAGGCGGGCCGGCGGATGAACAGCCTGGCCCAGGGCGGGTTGCCGGTGGACGTGGCCGAGACGATCGGCTGGCTGGCCTGGCCGGCCAGCGGCGCGGTCAGCGGAAACGTGGTCCGGGTCTGCGGCCAGAGCCTGCTGGGGGCGTGATGGGCGCGCGGCCGGAGTCGGGCAGCCGTACCCCTGTCGAACTGGCAGGGATGCCGGCGGCCGGGGCGCTGTACCGACGGGCGTTGCTCGGCGCGCTCCCGGGCCTCGGCGGTGGGCGGCGCGGGGCCGACCTGCCGGCGGTCGAGTTGACTGTGGGCGGGGTGAGCGTCGACCGGGCGCAGTTGGCCGACTACGACCGGGTGTGCGGGTTCCGGCTCAGCGATCGGCTGCCCGCGACGTTCCCGCACGTCATGGGCTTTCCGCTGGCCCTGCGCCTGATGACCGCGCCGGATTTCCCCCTCCCGCTGATCGGCCTGGTGCACGTCGGCAACCGGATCACCACGCACCGCCCGATCACCGCCGACGAGAAGCTCGACTTCACCACGTACGCGGAGAACCTGCGCCCGCACGGCCGGGGGCGGCAGGTGGACGTGGTGCTCATCGGCTCGGTCGACGGCGAGGAGGTGTGGCGCGGCGTCTCGACGTACCTCGGTCGGGAGCGCAAGCCGGGCGGGCGCGACCCGGGCGAACGTCCCGCCGCGCCGACCGCCACCGCCCGGTGGCCTGTGGAACCGCGCGTCGGTACGCAGTACGCACGGGTTTCCGGCGACCACAACCCGATCCACACCTCCCGCCTCGGGGCGCGGCTGTTCGGCTTCCGCCGGCCGATAGCGCACGGCATGTGGAGCAAGGCGCGCTGCCTGGCCGCGCTGGAGGCCCGGCTGCCGGACGCGTACACGGTCGAGGTCGTCTTCAAGCTGCCAGTGCCGCTGCCGAGCACCGTGAGCTTCGCGCTCCTGCCCGACGGCGGGTTCGCCCTGCACGACTCGCGCGGCCGACCGCACCTGACGGGTCTCGTGCGCTGAGCGCACCGGCTGGCTTCGTGCGCTGAGTTATCCCTTGGCAGGTGCGCACTTCTGCGCTAGGTTGTTCTCAGAGCGAGATGTTCTCAGAATGAGAGAGACGTGATGAACGAGCAGGAGTTCCTGGCCGCGTACGACCCCCGGGCCTACCCGTCGGTCGCCGTGACCGTCGACGTGGTGGCGCTGACCATCCGCGACGGCGCACTGCACCTGCTGCTGATCCGGCGTGGCGAGGCACCCTTCGCGGGGCACTGGGCGCTGCCCGGGGGTTTCGTCCGCCCCGACGAGGACCTGACCGCCGGCGCCCGACGGGAGTTGGCCGAGGAGACCGGGCTCGGCGGCGAGGCGCTGCGCCGCGTACACCTGGAGCAGTTGGGCAGCTATGGCGCTCCCGACCGTGACCCGCGCATGCGGGTCGTCTCGATCGCCCACCTCGCGTTCGCCCCCGACCTGCCGGACCCGGCCGCCGGCAGCGACGCCGACGAGGCGATCTGGCTGCCGGTGACCGCGTTGACCAGCCGACAGCTCGCCTTCGACCACGGCCGGATCATCGACGAGGCGTTGGAACGGGCCCGGTCCAAGCTGGAGTACACGCCGCTCGCCACCCGCTTCCTCGCCGCCGAGTTCACGATCAGCGAGCTGCGCGCCGTCTACGAGACGGTCTGGGGGCACCCGCTGCACGCCGGCAACTTCCACCGCAAGGTGCTCTCCGTGCCGGGCTTCGTGGAGAGCACCGGCGCCAGCACCGAGCGCGGTGGCGCCCGAGGCGGCCCGCGCGCCCGGCTCTACCGGGCCGGCGACGCCCGTCTGCTGCACCCGGCGCTGCTGCGCCCCGCCCACGAGGAGACGGCGCGGTGAGGGCCGCGGAGGCCATCCGCCTGGTCGCGGCCGCCCGCACCGACGCGGACCTGTTCGGCGCCGACCAGCCGGCCCACCGCTACCGCGAGCTGGTCGCGGCCCTGCACCCCGACCGCCTGCCGACCGACCCGGCGGTACGCGCCGAAGCCCTCGACGCGTTCATCCACGTCACCACCCGGTGGCAGGCACGGCAGTTCACAGTCCTCGGCGACTACCGGCTCGGCGTGCCGGCCTACTCGGGTGACCTGGCCGACCTCTACGACGTCGGCGACGACCGGTTACTCAAGCTCCCTCGACGGCCCACCGACAACGACCTGATGGCCCGCGAGGCGCACGCCCTGCGCACCATCGCCGAGCGCGGCGACCCGCGCTACCTGCCGTACGTGCCCCGACTGGTCGACGAGCTGCGGCACCGCGACGCCAGCACCGGCGCGGAACGGCGGATCAACGTGCTCGCCACAGCACCCGGCCTGCACGACCTCGACGAGGTGCGGCGCGCGTACCCCGACGGGCTGGACGCCCGGGACGTGGCCTGGATGTGGCGGCGGCTGCTGGTGGTGCTCGGCCTGGCCCACCGGGCAGGCGTGGTGCACGGCGCGGTCCTGCCCCGACACGTGCTGATCGAGCCGGACGCCCACGGCGTGGTGCTGATCGACTGGTGCTTCTCCGCGACCGTCGGAAGCACGATCCCCGCGGTCGTGCCCGGCCACGGCTGGGACCCGGAGGAGGTCCTCAAGAAGCAGCAGTGCGGGCCGGGCACCGACATCGCGATGGCCAGCCACTGCATGAGCTGGCTGATGGGGCCACGCGCACCCCGCGAGTTGCACACCTTCGCGCAGGGCTGCCGGCAACGCTCCCTGGACGCCCGGCCCGACGACGCCTGGCGCCTGCTGCGCGAACTCGACCAGGTGCTGGACCGGCTCTACGGGCCACGCACCTTCCGACAGTTCACCCTCACCCCGTAAGGAGCTGTCATGGGCAGTGGAATCTGGTCCACCGACGTGTACGACGCCGCCGACCGCTACCGCCGGTCCACCGGCAAGAGCGCCTTCTCCTACAGCGACAGCGGGGCGCGCACCGTGCACCCCGCGCTCGACCCCAGGGACACGACCCGCGAGAGCCGCGACTCCGACGAGCACCCCCGGTCGACGCCCGTCGCGGTGCTCTTCGACGTGACCGGCTCGATGCGCACGGTGCCGCGGGTCCTCCAGACCAAGCTGCCGCAGCTGCTCGGGCTGCTGCAACGGCAGGGCTACGCCAGCGACCCGCAGATCATGTTCGGCGCCATCGGCGACGCCACCTGCGATCGGGTGCCGTTGCAGGTGGGCCAGTTCGAGTCGGACAACCGGATGGACGACGACCTCGGCCGGATCGTGCTGGAGGGCGGTGGCGGCGGGCAGATGAGCGAGTCGTACGAGCTGGCCATGTACTTCATGGCCCGGCACACGGTCACCGACAACTGGGAGAAGCGCGGCCGGCGCGGTTACCTGTTCATCATCGGCGACGAGTTGGCGTACCAGCGGGTGAAGGTCAGGGAGGTGGCCGGCCTGATCGGGGACGACCTCTCCGAGGACGTGCCGCTGCGGCAGGTCGTCGACGAGGTGACCCGCCGCTGGGACACCTACTACCTGCTCCCCGCCGGCAGCCACTACGCCGGCAACGCCACGGTGCTCGACTTCTGGCGGGACCTGCTCGGGCAGAACGCCGTCGTGCTCGACGACCTCGACGCGGTCTGCGAGACCATCGCGCTCACCATCGGCCTCGGCGAACAGGCCATCAACCTGGACGAGGGCCTGCGCGACCTGGACCGCGCCGGCTCCGGCGCCACCGGGACCGTGTCGAAGGCGCTGGCCCGCCTCGGCCGGGACCGGCGGGCCGAGGTGTCGACCCTGCCGGCGTTCCGCGACACCGCCAGCGGGGTGACCCGGCTGTGAACCACGTGGCGGTGGTCGACCTCGGCTACGGCGACGCCGGCAAGGGCACGGTGGTGGACTGGCTCTGTGCCACCCGTCCCGTGCACACGGTGGTCCGCTTCAACGGGGGCGCGCAGGCGGCACACAACGTCGTGCTGCGCGACGGGCGGCACCACACGTTCGCGCAGTTCGGCGCCGGCACGTTCCATCCCGGCGTGCGTACGCACCTGTCCAGGTACGTGGTGGTGGACCCGTTGGCGTTGGCCGCCGAGGCCGACCACCTCGCCACGGTCGGGGTGCCCGACGCGCTCGACCGGCTGACCGTCGACGGGGACGCGCTGCTCGCCACCCCGTACCACCGGGCCGCCAACCGGGCCCGCGAGATCGCCCGGGGAGCCGACCGGCACGGCTCCTGCGGGCTGGGGGTGGGCGAGGCCGTCGCGTACGGTCTCGCCCACCCCGACGACGCACCCCGGGTCGCCGACTGCCACCACCCGGCACTGCTGCGCCGCAGGCTGACCACAGTGCGGGACCGGCTGACCGCCGAGCTGGGCCCGCTGGACGCGCCACCGATCGAGGACTGCCTGCCCGCGTTCACCGGGTTCGCCGGGCGGGTCGCCATCGTCGACGGCAGTTGGCTCGCCGGGGCGCTCCGCACCGGGACCTGCGTCTTCGAGGGCGCGCAGGGGGTGCTGCTCGACGAGTGGCACGGCTTCCATCCGTACACCACCTGGAGCACCACCACCTTCGCCAACGTGGACACCCTGCTCGCCGAGGCGGGCCGGGCCGGCGACGTGACCCGGATCGGGGTGCTCCGCGTGGTCACCACCCGGCACGGGCACGGTCCGTTGGTGACCGAGGACCCGAGCCTGCCGTTCACCGACGCGCACAACGCCACGAACCCGTGGCAGGGCCGGTTCCGGTTCGGCCACTTCGACGCGGTCGCCCACCGGTACGCCCTCGCCGCGGCCGGCGGCGTGGACGGCCTGGCCCTGACCCACCTCGACCTGGCCGGCCCCGACCTGCGGATCTGCCGCCGCTACGACACGACCGACCGGCTCACCCCGGGCCCGCCCGGTGACCTGGACCGGCAGGCCGCGCTCACCGCCCGCCTGCTGCGCTCCCGTCCGGTGTACGACGAACCGCCGGCAGACTGGCCCGAGGCGGTAAGTGCGGAGCTGAGCACCCCGGTGGTGCTCACCTCCCAAGGCCCTACCGCCGACGACAAGACCCCGCACGGCCCACTGCTCGCACCACCGGCCCTGGTCCGCTCGGCCTGACTCCTGCGGTCCTACCGTGGTGGCGCGTCGGCATCCGCCTGATGCGGTTCACTGTCCTGGTCGAGCACGCTCACCGGACGTTCGAAGAACGTCTCCAGCACGACGATGGCCTGGGTGCCGGTCACCCCGTCGATGCCGAAGATGCGGCGCAGCGCCGCTTGCAGGTCTTCTGTGGTCGCGGTACGGATCTTCACCAACAGTGATGCCGCGCCAGCGATGATGTGCGCTTCCTGGATCTCGGGTATGGCCGCAAGCACGTCACGGGTAGGGGCGTCCCCCATCCACGAGTTGGCGTTGACCATCACGAAGGCCGAGACGCCGCGGTCCACGGCGGCCGGATCGACGTCGACGGTGGTCCGGCGGATCACGCCGCGTTGACGCAGCTTGCGCACCCGGTCATGGGCCGAGCCGGCGGACAGGCCCACCGCCTTGCCCAGCGTCGCGTAGGACTGGGTGGCGTCGTGCTGCAGGTGTGCCAACAGCGCCCGGTCGATGTCGTCTACCATTCGCGCATCCTAGAATGTGATTTAGTCATTAGCGTGTTGACCATATCAGGTTCGGTCTACATATGATTCTACCGAACGACGATCGATGCTGGGAGGCACGGATGGCCGACATTGTTCCCGCCGAGTTCCACCTGCTGGACGAGCGGTTCCGCGACTGTGACGGCGACTTCGTGATCGAACGGCTGCACACCGACGCACGTAAGACCGAAGGGCCAGCGTATTTCCCGGCTGGCCGCTACCTGGTGTGGAGCGACATCCCCAACGACCGGCTGCTGCGCTGGGACGAGACCACCGGCGCCGTCGGCGTCTACCGCCATGGCTCGGGCTACGCCAATGGCAACACGGTGGACCGCCAAGGCCGGCTTGTCACGTGCGAGCAGGGCAACCGGCGGGTCACCCGTACCGAGCACGACGGCACGATCACTGTGCTCGCCGACCGATTCGACGGCAAACGGCTCAACAGTCCCAACGACGTAGTCGTCCGCGCCGATGGGACGATCTGGTTCACCGACCCGACCTACGGCATCCAGGGTGACTACGAGGGCAACAAGGGCGACAGCGAGTTCGGCGGCGCCTGCTACGTGTTCCGCCTGGACCCCGCCACGGCCGAGATGCGCGTCGTGGCGACCGACTTCTGCCGCCCCAACGGCCTGGCGTTCTCCGCCGACGAGCAGCAGCTCTACATCGTGGACACTCGGCAGAACCCCAGCCACATCCGCGTCTTCGACGTCATGGCCGACGGCACCCTCGAGAACGGGAAGATCTTCGCTGAGTGTGACTTCGGCCGCTTCGACGGCATCCGTCTCGACGACGTCGGGCGCGTGTGGGCTGCGGCCTGGGACGGTGTGCACTGCTTCGACCCGGACGGCACCCTCATCGGCAAGCTGCTGCTGCCCGAACCGGTAGCCAATCTCACGTTCGGTGGCCCGAAACGCAACCACCTGTTCATCACCGCCGGTACCTCGGTGTACGCGCTGCGAGTCACCTTCAACGGCGCCCACTATCCCGAGGCTACCGGCGGGATGCGATGAGTTGACGGAGGGAGCTGAGGCGGCGCGTGGCTGACCAGTCGGCGCAATGTCGGCGAAGCGCCACCGACCGTCGTCGAGCCGCCGAGCATTGGGGCATGGACGCCCTGCTCGACCTCCTGCGTGGGACGGTCACGTCGCCGTGGGTCTACCTGGTGATCTTCGGGCTCACCGCGATCGACGCGTTCTTCCCCGCGGTGCCGGGCGAGGCAGCGGTGATCACCGCCGGGGTGCTCTCGGCGAGCGGCGGGCATCCCAGCCTGACCCTGGTGATCGTCAGCGCCGCCGTGGGCGCGCTGGTCGGCGACCACATCTCGTACGCCATCGGTCGGGGTGGCGGCGCGCACCGGCTGGCCCGGCTGCCCGACGGCAGCCGGCGACGGGCCAGCTCCGAGTGGGCCCGGCGGGCGGTGGACCGACGCGGCGGGATGATCCTGACCACCTCCCGGTACGTGCCGGGCGGGCGGACCGCCGTCACCCTCACCATGGGCGCGGTGGGCTATCCCCGCCGGTCGTTCCTGCTGTACGACGCGATCGCGACGGTCACCTGGGCGCTGTACTGCGGGCTGCTCGGCTACTTCGGCGGGCTGGCCTTCGAACGTGACCCGGTGAAGGGCGTGCTGGTCGGGGTGGGGCTCTCGGTGGTCGTCACGTTCGGACTCGAGGGGATCCGGTGGCTGCGCCGCCGAGCACACCGTCGCGCCGCCGCCCGACGTTGACTGGCGCACCCGTCACAGCAGGTCGGCGTCGTACACCAGGATGGCCAACTGCACCCGGTTGCCCGCATGGAGTTTCGCCAGCGCCCGGCTGACGTGTGCCTTGACGGTGGCCTCGCTCATCGTCAGCCGCCGGGCGATCTCCGCGTTGCCGTGCCCGCGCGCCACCTCCCGGACGATCGCCAGCTCCCGCTCGGTCAGCGGTGCGAGCCGCTCGCGGGCCGCGTCCCGGCGGGCCGGACCACGCTCGGCGAACGAGCTGATCAGGCGCCGGGTCACCGTCGGGGCGAGCATCGCGTTCCCGGCGGCCACCGTACGAACGGCGGTGGCCAACTCGCGGGGCGGGGTGTCCTTGAGCAGGAAGCCGACAGCGCCGGCCCGCAGCGCGCGGTGCACGTACTCGTCGAGGTCGAAGGTGGTCAACATGATCACTTTCGGACCGGCGGCGACCACGTCGGGCGCGACGGTCAGCCCGTCGACGCCCGGCATCCGCACGTCGAGCAGCACCACGTCGGGGCGTAACCGCAGGGCCTGCTCCAGCGCGCCGGCGCCGTCCGCCGCCTCGCCGACGACTGTGATGTCCTCCGCCGCCTCGAGGATCAGCCGCAGCCCGGCACGGACCAACTGCTCGTCGTCGACCACCACCACCCGAATCACGCCGCACCCGCCAGCGGGATCAGGGCCCGGACCAGGAAGCCGCCGTCGACCGGAGTCGCCTCCAACCGGCCGCCGAGCAACTCCACCCGTTCCCGCAGACCGAGCAGCCCCTGGCCGGCGCCGGGCAGCGCCGACCCGCCCTCGGACGGGCCGTTGCGGACCAGCACCTCCAGCCCGTCGGGCAGATAGCGCAGGCAGACAGTCGTCTCGGCGTCGGCCGCGTGCTTGCGCACGTTGGTCAGCGCCTCACGGACCACCCGGTACGCGGTACGCCCCAGCGTCGCGGGTAGTGCCGTCGGCACGCCCTCGTCCTGCCGGGACACCCGCAGCCCGGCGGCACGGGACTCCCCGATCAACTCGTCCAACGTGTCGAGCCCTCGCTCCGGCGTCACTGTCGAGCCGGCCTGGCGCAGCACACCCAGCACCTCGCGCAGGTCGGTCAGCGCCTGCCGGCCGGTCGTCCGGATCAGCGCGGCGGCCTCGACGGTTGCCGGGTCCACGGCGGTCACCTCCAGCGCCCCGGCATGCACCACCATCAGCGACACCCGGTGCGCCACCACGTCGTGCATCTCCCGGGCGATCCGGGTCCGCTCCTCGGCACGGACCCGGTCGGCGCGGGCCTCCTGCTCGCGTTCCAGCCGCTCGGCCCGGTCCCGCAGTACGGCGAGCGTGTCCTGACGGGCCCGCACCCAGAGGCCGAAGACCAACGGAAGCCCCACCAGACAGGCGGCGAGCAGCAGCACGTTGCCGGTGGTGGCGGTGGTGATCCGGCGTACGCCACCCACCGCCAGCCCGACCAGCACCCCGCCCGTCAGCACCACTGCCGCCCCGGCGAGGTAGCCGGCGAGTTGGCGACCGCGCAACCGCAGACCCGCCTGGTACGAGGCCAGCACCCCGGCGGCCGCCGCGGCGAGCACCAACCAGCCGACCGCCGCGGCCAGGAACAACGGCCAACGGCGGGTCCGGACCGTGCCGGCGGCCCACGCGGAGCCCAGTGCGATCAACAGCACGACCGCGCCCGGCAGCGGTGAGCGGACCCCGAGGTCGCCTGTCGCGCTGGCCCAGACGGCCGCGGCGACCAGGACGGCGAGCAGCGGCGGGGCGTACCGATGGACGACCCACCGGAGGGCGACGGCGCTGGAGGCCACGCAGCGAGCCTAGGGCCCTTTGGGCGCAAGGGGCCGCCCCGCGCCCCGGGACCCGGGTGAGGTGGGGGATGACCCCGATCCGCAGTCCGGGCCGGCCGCTACCTAAGTAGTGCCGCCCACCTGACCAGTGGCCGATGTCGGGAGCCGCCGACCCGACCAGCATCGGGATCATGGATCTGCTCGACCTGCTGCACGACACGATGTCCTCACCCTGGGTGTACCTGGCGATCTTCGCGATCGCGGTGCTCGACGGCTTCTTTCCGGTGGTGCCGAGCGAGACGGCGGTGATCACCGCGGGGGTGTTCGCGGCCTCCGGAGCGCCGTACCTGCCGGCGGTGATCCTGGTGGCCGCCGCCGGGGCGCTGGTCGGCGACCACATCTCGTACGCCATCGGGCGGGGTGGCGGCACCCGGCTGCTCGACCGGCTGCCGCCCGACGGTCGACGCCGCGCCGCCATCGACCGGGCCCGTCGGGGGATCGCCACCCGGGGCGGTCTGATCCTCACCGTGGCCCGCTACATTCCGGGCGGCCGCACCGCTGTCACACTCACCATGGGTGCTGTGCGCTATCCCCGGCGACGGTTCCTGGCCTTCGACGCCCTGGCCGCCATCTCGTGGGGGCTCTACTCGGCGCTGGTCGGCTACGTCGGCGGGCTGGCCTTCGAGCAGGACCCGCTGCGTGGTCTCCTGCTCGGTCTGGGCCTCGCCCTGACGGTGACTGTGGTCGTCGAGGTGGCCCGCTGGCTCCGCAACCGGCGCCGTGCGGCGCGGGCCGGCGAGCCGGGCCCGGCCGCTCTCTCCGCCGGGGCCGTCAGTCGGTCGGCGGACGCCAGGTGACGCCGTGCAGCAGTTGAGCGGCACCGAGCCAGGCCACGTTCATCATCCGGGTGGCCGTCTTCTCCGGGTCGGCGTCCGGGTGGTCCGCGAGCCAGTCGGCCAACGACTCGGTCGCGCCGACCAGGGCGTACGCGACGACCTCCAGGTCGATGGCGGCGATCTCGCGGCCCTCGGCGCGCAGCGCGTGGTCGAGCATTCCGGCGACCACCTCGACCAGCCGGGCCCGCATGGTGGCCAGCTCACCGGCGAACGGCTGCTCGCCCCGGGCCTGCCGGTAGAGCACCGCCCAGCCGTCCCGGTGGGCGCCCACGAAGCCGAAGAACGCCCTCAGCCCGCGCCAGAGCCGCTCGTCGGCCGGCAGGTCGGGGGCCGCCGCCCCGGCGATGGCCTGCATCATCCGGGTTCCCTCCCGGTGCAGGCAGGCGACGAAGAGTTCCTCCTTGGTGCCGAGGTACGCGTACACCATGGGTTTGGAGATGCCGGCGTCCTCGGCGATCTCGTCCATGCTGGCGGCGTGGAAGCCACGTCGGGAGAAGACCTTGACGGCCGCATCGAGCATCTGCTGCTCGCGGACGGCGCGAGGCAGGCGCTTGAAGGCAGGGACGCTGGACACCTTGCGAGCATACCTACTCGTGCGTAGGGTTACGCGCGAGTAGCCAATCTTCCGGAAGGCGCACCTGATGACTGACTTCGACCCGGCCACCTTCGCCAACGTCGGCCCCAAGGAGTTTGCCCAGCTGGTCAAGTCCACCCCGGACGACAAGATCGCCCAGGTGATGTCCGGCGACATGCGCGACAAGGTCCTGGGCGAGGTGTTCGGCCGGATGCCGTCGCTGTTCCGCGCGGACCGGGCCGGTTCCACAAACGCGGTCATCCACTGGATCATCACCGGTCGCCCCGACGGCGGCAGCGACACCTACGAGGTGGTCATCGCCGACGGCACCTGCGTCGTGAACGAGACCCCGCAGCACGACCCGAAGCTGAGCCTCACGATGGGCCCGGTCGAGTTCCTGAAGATCGTCTCCGGTGGCGCCAACCCGGTGATGATGTTCATGACCGGCAAGTTGAAGGCGAAGGGCGACCTCGGCCTCGCCGCCAACATCGCCAACCTGTTCGACATCCCCAAGGCCTGACATGGCTGAGTTCTCGCTCGACCTGAACGAGGAACAGCGGGATCTACGCGACTGGGTGCACGGCTTCGCCGCCGAGGTCGTGCGCCCGGCCGCCGCCGAGTGGGACGAGCGCGAGGACACCCCGTGGCCGGTGATCCAGGAAGCCGCCAAGGTCGGCCTCTACGGCTTCGAGTTCCTCGCCACCTGCTGGGCCGACCCGACCGGGCTCTCCCTGCCGATCGCCAGCGAAGAACTCTTCTGGGGTGACGCCGGCATCGGCATGAGCATCTTCGGCACCTCGCTCGCCGTCGCCGCCATCTACGGCGCCGGCACCCCGGACCAGATGGTCGAATGGGTGCCGCAGTGCTTCGGCGACGTCGACTCGCCGGCCGTCGCCGCCTTCTGCACCAGCGAGCCGGAAGCCGGCTCCGACGTCGGCGCGATGCGCACCCGGGCCGTCTACGACGAGGCCACCGACGAGTGGGTGCTCACCGGCCAGAAGGCGTACGCCACGAACGGCGGAATCGCCGGAGTGCACGTGGTCACCGCCTCCGTCGACAGCGCGCTCGGCTCCCGGGGCCAGGCGGCGTTCGTCGTACCGCCGGGCACCCCCGGCCTGGCCGCCACCCGCAAGCTGCGCAAACTCGGCCTCCGCGCGTCACACACCGCGGACGTCTTCCTCGACGGGGTACGCGTACCCGGCCGCTGCCTGCTCGGCGGACGGGACGCCCTGCTGGAACGCCTGGACCGGGCCCGCTCCGGTCAGCGGGCCACCGGACAGGCAGCGATGCGCACCTTCGAGCTGTCCCGACCCACCGTCGGCGCCCAGGCGCTCGGCGTGGCCCGGGCCGCCTACGAGTACGCCCTCGACTACGCGAAGGACCGGGTCCAGTTCGGACGCCCGATCATCGAGAACCAGGCGGTCGCGTTCGCGCTGGCCGACATGCGGATGGAGATCGACGCGGCGCGGCTGCTGGTCTGGCGGGCCTCGTGGATGGGCCGCAACAACCGCCCGTTCACCGCCGGCGAAGGGTCGATGTCCAAGCTCAAGGCCGGCGAGGTGGCCGTGTCGGTCACCGAGAAGGCCGTGCAACTGCTCGGCGGAGCCGGCTTCCTGCGTGACCACCCGGTCGAGCGCTGGTATCGGGACGCCAAGATCTACACCATCTTCGAGGGCACCTCGGAAATCCAACGACTGGTCATCTCCCGGGCGATCTCCGGGATGCAGATCCGCTGACCGCCGTCGGCCCAGCCCCTTCTCCACGGGGTCGGGCCGACGGTGGCCCGGATTCCACGATCTGTGCCGTCTTTGTCACCCCACGCCGACGCCAACTGGGCCTTCAGCCGCGCCCAGTGCATGATCAAGGAAAGAAGCCTGATGGACGGGTGGGCGACCGCCCCGCCCGCGCACCACCCCGAGGAGGTCTGCGGCATGGACCTGCCGTTCATCGTTGCCACGCTGACCCGTCGCGGGCTGCTCACCCCCGGCAGCCCGGTCCGGGTCGCCTCGCAGCTCAACGCGTTGCGAACGTGGGGGTGGAGCCTGGCAGGCGAGCTACGCCAAGCAGCCGCCCGGGACCCGGGCCGTCCCGCCGTCATCGATGAGAACGGCGTCGAGCTGACCTACCACGACCTGCTCGACCGGGCCGAACGGATGGCCCGTTCCATGCGGGCCGGGCTCGGCGTACAGGCCGGCGACCGGGTCGGCGTGCTCTGCCGCAACCACCACGGGCTGATCGAGACGATCGTCGCCGCCACCCTGCTCGGCGTCGACGCGGTACTGGTAAACACCGGGCTCAGCGCCGCGCAACTGGGCACCGTCGCCGAGGAGCAGCGGCTGCGGCTCCTCGTTCACGACGACGAGTTCGCCGAGCGGGTCCTCGGCCTCCCCGCCGAGCTGCCCCGGCTCGACGAACGCGCCCGCGAGGAGTTGGTGGCCGGGGCGCTGCCGGGTGACCTGCACCCGCCCGAGCGCGACGGCCGGATCATCGTGCTCACCTCCGGCACCACCGGCACGCCCAAGGGCGCTCGCCGACCGACGCCCAGCGGCTTCGGCCCACTGGTGTCCATCATCGACCGCATCCCCCTGCACGCCCGGGACCGGGTGATGATCGCCGCGCCGATCTTCCACACCTGGGGATTCGCCGCCCTCCAGGTCTGCCTGGCACTACGGGCCACCATCGTGCTGCACCGCCGCTTCGACCCGGCCGCCACGCTCGCCGCCCTGAGCGCTCATCGGTGCAACGCGCTCTTCGCCGTACCGGTGATGATGCAGCGACTGCTGGAGGTGCCCCCGCCGGACCCGCGCCCCCCGCTCACTGTCGTCGCGGTCAGCGGCTCCGCCCTGCCCGGCGGGCTGGCCCCGAAGTTCATGGACGTCTACGGCGACGTCCTCTACAACCTCTACGGCTCCACCGAGGTCTCCTGGGCCTCCATCGCCGGCCCGCAGGACCTGCGTCAGGCACCCACCACCGCTGGTCGTCCGCCGCACGGCACCCGGCTGGAGCTGCTCGACGACGACGGCCAGGCCGTACCGGACGGACGGGTCGGGCGGATCTTCGTCGGCAACGAGATGCTCTTCGAGGGCTACACCTCCGGTGCCAGCCGGGAAACCCATGACGGCCTGCTCGACACCGGCGACCTCGGCCGGCTCAACGCCGACGGGCTGCTCTTCGTCGACGGCCGAGCCGACGACATGATCGTCTCCGGCGGCGAGAACGTCTTCCCGTCCGAGGTGGAGGACCTGCTCGCGCAACTACCGCAGGTCCGCGAGGCGGCAGTGATCGGCGTGCCCGACCCCGAGTACGGCCAGCGCCTCGCCGCGTTCCTCGCCCTGCACCCCGGCGAGACCCTCGACCCCGAGGCGGTCCGCGAGTACGTCCGGCACTTCCTGGCCCGGTTCAGCGTCCCCCGGGACGTGATCTTCGTGAAGTACCTGCCCCGCAACGCCACCGGCAAGGTGCTCACCCGAGAACTGCGCCGCTACTACGGCTGACGGTCGCTCACGGGTACAGGGTGAAACCCGGCCACCGGGCAAGGGTCATTAGCTGATCCTCGGTCAGCAACAGCTCGTCCACGGACGCGCCGGGTTGGTCCAGCTTGACCACGACCGTAGTTCGGTCGGGACGCAGCACCGTCGCCGCGCGCGAGCTGGTACCCGCCGGGTCGACATCGGTACCCGACATCGCCTGGCTGCCGTCCGGGTACTGATCGACCGAGCAGTCGTTATCGGACGGGCCGGCCCGGCATCCAAGAACCGCCCCGAGGGTCGGATTCATCCCGATGACCATCTCGCCGCGATCACCACCTCGGGACAGCTGGATCGTCGCGCTGTAGACGTACCCGCTCATCGTGCGCTCGTACGAGAGCTCCGGCAGCGGACACCCGGGCACCCCCGAATCGACAGTCAGGTCCTGAGGCAGATTGACGCTCAGAGCGGCGCGCAGCGCCACGGTCAGCCGGACCGCAGCGTCGGCTGGCTGCTCCGACGGGAACGGCGGTGCCGTGCCGTACCGCTCGAACGGAGACGCGGACCCGCTGGGAGACGCGTTCAGCTGGGCACAGAGCGACGGGCCGGTGTTCGCCGTCGGCTCCCGCGCGTCCCGGTACGGCCCGGTGACCAGTGTCGACGTCAGTGCGATCACGGCCACGGCCACCCCGGAGCCGGTCAACGCCCACGCCCGGTGCTGGCGGCGGCGCCGGTCGGCCAGGATCAGTTCGTCCACGTCGATCCGAGTCGGCGGCGCCTGGGCGACAGCCGCACGCAGTTGGTCGTAGAGCTCATCCATCGTTGCGTACCTCCTCGACTCGATCCGGCATCGGGGCGAGGCGGGCTCTCATCGCCTCGATGCCACGTGCCGACTGGCTCTTGACGGTGCCTGGAGTGCAGCCGAGTTCCCGCGCGGTCTCCTCGACGGACAGGTCGCAGAAGTAGCGCAGCACGAGGACCGCGCGGCGACGCGGCGGCAGCTCGGCCAGCAGGGCGAGAAGGGTCAGCCGGTCAGCCGCGCCGTCGGTGCCGGTGGCCGCGACCGCGCGATCCGGCACCTCGGCCCAGGCGGCCTCCCGCCGCCAGGGCCGACGCCGCTCGTCCAGCCAGACCCGCAGCAGGATCCGCCTGGAGTACGCGTCCGGGTTGTCCATGACGGACACCCGCGACCAGTGCCGGAGCAACTTGACCAGCGTCGCCGACACCAGATCGTCGGACGTGTGCCAGTCACCGCAGAGCAGGTACGCCGTGCGGCGCAACGGCTCCAGCCGCGCACCGACGTAGTCGCGGTAACCCTCGACATCGACCGGCATTCCGGCCACCCCCTCGTCTCACCGGTCAAACGGCGGCGGGACGGCCGGGGGTTGCCCGAGTTCAGCCGGGAATCGTGATCCGATCCTCGATCGCGGCGGCAGCGATGTCGGTGCGGTGCTGCGAGCCGGCCAGCTCCACCCCGTCCACCAGCGCGTACGCGGCGTCCCGCGCGGCAGCCAGGTCGGTGCCGGTGGCCGTACCGCAGAGGACACGGCCGCCGGCGGAGAGCAACGCGCCGTCGCTGGCCCGGCGGGCGGTGCCCGCGTGGATGATGCCCGGACGGTCCGCGCCGGTGATCACGTCGCCGGTGCGCGGCGCCGCCGGATAGCCCGCCGAGGCGAGCACAACGGTCACGGCGCTGCCGTCGCGCCACCGCAGCGGCGGGTGCTCGGCCAACGAGCCGGTGGCCGCCGCGTGCAGCAGCCCTCCCAGCGGGGTCTCCAGCAACGCGAGCACCACCTGGGTCTCCGGGTCACCGAAGCGCGCATTGAACTCGATCACCCGAGGGCCGGCGGCGGTGATCGCGAGCCCGACGTAGAGCAGGCCGGCGAACGGGGTGCCCCGGCGACGCATCTCCGCGAGCGTCGGGTGGACCACATCGCGCATCACGTCGTCGACCAGGCCGGGCGGAGTCCAGGCCAGCGGCGCGTACGCCCCCATGCCGCCGGTGTTCGGCCCGGTGTCGCCGTCGCCGAGCCGCTTGAAGTCCTGTGCCGGCACCAACGGCAGCGCCGCCTCGCCGTCGGTCACCACGAAGAGGCTGACCTCCGGGCCGTCGAGGAACTCCTCGACCACGACACGTCCACACTCGTTGGCATGCGCCAGCGCGGCGGCCCGGTCGTCGGTCACCACCACGCCCTTGCCGGCGGCGAGACCGTCGTCCTTCACCACGTACGGCGCGCCGAACTCGTCCAGCGCCCGAGCGGTGCTCTCCTCGTCCGTGCAGACGTACGCCCGGGCGGTCGGCACGCCGGCGGCGGTCATCACGTCCTTGGCGAACGCCTTGGAGCCCTCCAACTGCGCGGCCGCACCGGACGGACCGAACACGGCGATGCCCTTGGCGCGTACCGCATCGGCGACCCCGGCGACCAGAGGCGCCTCGGGCCCGACCACCACCAGGTCGGCCGCCACCTCCACGGCCAACGCGGCCACCGCGGCCGGGTCTGTCGGAGTGACAGTCCGCAGCTCGGCCACGTCGGCGATCCCCGGATTACCCGGCGCCGCGATCAGCGCGGAAACCCCCGAGTCGCCAGACAACCCAAGCGCAAGAGCGTGCTCCCGCCCACCACCACCCACCAAAAGAACCCGCACGCCCGAGATCCTACTGTCCCCCAGTACCCCACCGTTGATCATGAAGTTATTGCCCTCCATCAAGGCGTGTCGTGGCAATAACTTCATGATCAACGGCGGCGAGCGGCGGCGATCGCTTGGCGGATCGTCCAGGGGATGTAGTCGGGGCGGAGGGTGTCCTGCCAGGTGAATCGGAGAACGGTCCAGCCGGCGTTGACTAGGCGGTTCTGGCGGCGGCGGTCGGCGTAGGCAGCCTCCGGGGCGTCGTGTGGGCCGCGGCCGTCGGCCTCGGCGATGATCCGGGGATCACGCCAGCCGAGATCGCCGATCCCCAACAGGTAGCCGTCCTCATCGCGGACCTCAAGTTGCAGTGCGTCCGGTGGCACCTTCCCGTCCACGCAGCGCAGCCGCGTCCGAGTCTCAAGCGGGGACTGTGAACGCCCATCGGCATCGCTGAGATAGCCGCGCGCAGCGACCGCACCGCGTCGGCCGCGAATGAGGCGCGGAATGGAGAGCAGGTCATCGGTGGTCACGAGCCGCCGATTCAGGGCCGAATCCAGCAGGCTCACTGCCGAATAACGATCAACCCGCAGACTCACGTCAGCAAGGGTCCGCAGCGGGTCGGTGGTGGTGACTCCGTTCACCCGGACAATCTGCTCGGGCTGGATGACCAACTGATGGACCACCACCTCCGGGTGGGCGAGCCGGGCCGGCCTGGCGATCGGGCCTGGCACCGACAGGTCGATCACCCCAGTGGCCCGCAGACCGGCCAGCCCGTGCAGTTCGGCTGCCGTTGCGAGCACAGCGGCTGCGGCCGGCCCAAAGGAGGCCACCGCAGCCCTGATTCGCGCCGCTCGAGGGACTCCGTCGTACAGGTCGGCGTCCACGAGGTAGGTGCCACGCACCACGACCCGCCAGCGGCCAGCCCGACAGAGCCGCTGCACCTCATGCGTGGTCAAGCCGGCTGCGCGCGCTTGCCTGAGCGTCACGACTCCGTCCCGCACGGCTGCAACCCGCCGCACCACATCCAAGGCGTCCACCCCGCCACCCTGGCTCAACCCGAAACCCGAAACACCCCCCAGTGGACAACCACCGAACGCCTGTGGATAACCAGGCGATCAGCACGCGTTGATCATGAAGTTATTGCCACGACACGCTGACGTGGCTGGCAATAACTTCATGATCAACCCCCAGAGGGGTGGGTTAGGGGAGGAGGGGGTGGAGGACTACGTTTTCTTCTCGGCCTGGGCCCACCCCAACGACGCTCACCTTCGTGTTGCAGAGTTCTTCGACCCTCGCGATGTAGCGGCGGGCGTTCTCCGGGAGCTCGTCGATGGTGCGGGCCTTGGTGATGTCCTCCCACCAGCCGTCGAGTTCCTCGAAGACGGGCTTGGCGTGGTGGAAGTCCGTCTGGCTCATCGGCATGTCGTCGACCCGGACGCCGTTGATCTCGTAGCCGACGCAGATCGGCACCTTGGGCAGGCCGGTGAGCACGTCCAGCTTGGTGATGACAAGGTCGGTGACGCCGTTGAGGCGGCAGGCGTACCGGGCGACGACAGCGTCGAACCACCCGCACCGGCGCTCCCGCCCGGTGGTGGTGCCGTACTCCGCGCCGATCTTGCGCAGGTGGTCACCGTTGGCGTCGAACAGCTCGGTCGGGAACGGCCCGGCACCCACTCGGGTGGCGTACGCCTTGCTCACCGCGATGACCTTGGTGATCGCGGTCGGCGGGATGCCCGCGCCCACGCAGGCGCCACCGGCTGTCGGGTTGGACGAGGTCACGAAGGGGTAGGTGCCGTGGTCCATGTCGAGCATGGTGGCCTGGGCGCCTTCCAGCAGCACCGTCTCGCCCCGGTCCAGGGCGTCCCAGAGCATCGCCCGGGTCTCCGCGATGTACGGCTTGAGCCGCTCCGCGTACGCCAGGTACTCCTCGACGGTGGCCTCGAGGTCGATCGCCTTGCGGTTGTAGACCTTGAACAGGATCTGGTTCTTCTCGCGCAGCGCGAGTTCCAGCTTCTTGCGCAGGATGCCCGGGTCGAGCAGGTCCTGGAGGCGGATGCCGATCCGGGCGACCTTGTCCCCGTACGCCGGGCCGATGCCGCGGCCGGTGGTGCCGATCCGGGACGAACCGAGGTAGCGCTCGATGACCCGGTCCAGCGCCCGGTGGTGGGGCATGATCAGGTGCGCGTCACCGGAGATCCGCAGCCGGGACACGTCGACGCCGCGCTCCGCCAGGCCGTCGATCTCGGCGAGCAGCACCTTCGGGTCGACCACCACACCGTTGCCGATGACGATCATCGCGTTCGGTGAGAGCGCGCCGGACGGCATCAGGTGCAGGGCGTACTTCTGGCCGTCCGGGGTGATCACCGTGTGCCCGGCGTTGTTGCCGCCGGAGTAGCGCACGACGTAGTCGACCCGCTCACCCAGCAGGTCGGTAACCTTGCCCTTGCCCTCGTCGCCCCACTGAGCGCCGATGAGCACGATCGCTGGCATCTTTTCCGCCTCCAGAAGGCTCGGGTGCCAGGTGGCGACCGCTCGGCGAGCCCGGGGTGTCAGGTTAACAAGTAGTGACGGCGCGGCCGGCAGGGGTCGCGTCGAGAGGCAGGAGGCTCCTTCCGTGTACGACGTGGTGCTGCTCACCCTCGGTTCGGAGCGGGATGCTCCCGGGGGCTGTGGCAGCGGCGGGGCCTGCTGCGGCGGCGCGACCGGGGCCGACACCGCCCCGACGAGCCGGACCGACACCAGCCAGGCCGACACCAACCAGGCCAACAGCAACCAGGCCAGCAGCGGCCAGACCGATACCGAGCAGTGCGCGACGGAGCGGCCACGGGTGCCGGTGCTGGCGTGCGCCGACGCGCTGAACGCCCGGGGCGCCCGGGTGGAGACGATCACCGCCCGCTCCGACGCGGAGATCGACGCGGTGTTGGCCCGGCTCGACGGCCCGGCCCGCCCGGACGGCCTCACCTGGCCGGACCCGGACAGCAAGACCCGGCTGGTCGTCGCCACGGCCAGCGACGGGCAGTTGCGCGCCGTGCTGCGCCGGCTGGTCAAGCGGTACGCCCCGGCGCCGAGCAAGCGCCCGGCGGATCTGCCCGGCAACCGAACCCTGCCCGACCTGCCGCCGGTGGCCGTACTCCCGCTCGACCCGGCTCGTGGCGGCACCCACCGGGACCTGGCCGCGCAGCTCGGGCTGCCCCGCGACCCGGCGGCGGTGGCCGCCGCGGTGCTGGACGGCACGCCCCGCCGGCTGGACCTGCTGCGCAACGACGGCGGCTCGGTGACCCTGGACGGCGCGCTCCTCGGCGCGGCCGACGACGCCGGCCGGCCACTGCACTGGCGGGCCCGGGTGGAGGTAGACGACACCATCCTTACCGACGGTGCGGAACCGCTGCTGGCCTGCGCGGTCGGCAACGCCGGCGGGTACGCGACGCTCAACGACGTGACTCTGCTGACCGCGCCGGACCCGGCCGACGGCCAGGTCGAGGTCGCGGTGGCCGTGCCGGTGGTCGTCCGCTCGGCGTGGGGGCGCAAGCGGGTACGCCTCGAAGTTCGGCGGGCCCGGGGGCGGGCGGTGTCGGTGCTGCCCAGGGAGGGCAAGGTGCCGTACCTCGACGATGGTGTCGAGGGCGACCTGACCCGTAAGCGTTCCTGGTGGGTCGAGCCGGGCGCCTGGGCGGTCTGGTCGATCTGACCTCGACCGCACCGACCGGCCGACCTGCCTGCGCGATCGGCCCTGTTGGGCGATTGGGCCTATCCTCGCAGGAGGACTGGGGAGGGCCGTAATGGACGAGAACGCCGACCGGGCGCAGGTGCCCGGCCAGCAGCCGGTGCCGGAGCGGGACGTCGAACCACTCTGGCCACCAGATCCGGGTGACCGGGGCGCGGTGCCGCCGTGGGCTGCGGTCGCCGAGCAGCGGGGTGGGCCGTCGTCGGTCACGGCGCCGGTCACGCCACCGGTGGCCGCGCCGCCGACCGGGCGCCCGCCGGTTCCCGGCCAGCCCGGCGCCGCGGCCCAGTCGCCGCCCTCGCCGTCGGACTACCCGTCGCTCACCGGCGCCGTCCCGGCGCCCGGGGGGTGGGGGGTCAGCGGTCCGTCCGGCGTCGGGTCGGGTTGGGCGCCGGCGCAGCCGAGTTGGCCGCCACCGACCGCCCCGGCCGCTGCGTCTCCGCCGCCCGCTCCGCCGACGACCGGTGCCCAACCGACGCCGTCGGCGACCGGCCCGGGGAGCAACGGCGGGCCAGCCGGCCCCGGCATCCCCGCTGCCGCCGCGGCATCGAGCACCACCTCCGCGCCAAGGGAAGGCCGGCCTGCCGCCAGCGACGCGGGCAGTGCCGCACCCGACGCGGCCAGCCAGGGCGGCGGAGCGACTCAGGTACAGCCCGGCGACCGCGGTCCGACCTCCGCGCGGATCGCCACGGGCGGCGTCGACCTGAACCTGCCGTTCACCCTGGACCAGCCGACCGCCGCCGACCGCCCCACCACTGCCGCAGGCACCGACCGGCCGGCAGCCACCGACCGGTCCGTCCCAGCCGCCACCGCGTCCACCGCCAGCCCGAGCGCCACCGACAGCCCGACGGCCGCCGGCCCCACGCCGGCCGACTCCTCGGCCGCAGCCCTCGCCGCAGCCGAGCCGGCACCGCAACCTGGCGGGCCGCTGCAGCGGGCTGGCGGTCCGACACCACAGACTGGCGGGCCGACACCGCAGGCTGCCGGGCCGATGCAGCAGCCTGGCCAGCCGGTGCAGCAGGCGGGTGGGCCCGGTGCGGACGGGCCCGCCGACGGGCCGGCGCGGCCGATTGCCGAGTCGCCGTGGGCGTACCCGCCGCAACGCCCGGCTGGAGCGACCACTTCCGTTCAGGACGAGGCCGGCGCCACGCCTCCGATTCCGCCTCCGCCGCCGGTCGTCCCGCACGCCGGTCCCGCGCAGGCACATCCCGGGCAGCCGTTCATCCCCGGCCAGCCCGGCCCCGCGCAGATTCCGCCGCCGCCCGACGTGACGCAGTTCAGCAGTCCGCCGCACGGCCTCGCCGCACCGCAGCACGATCCGGGGCAGGCCGTGCCGGCGACCCCACCGCCCGGGCCGTTCCCACCCTCGCCGGGTTGGTACCCACCGCCCTGGCAGCAGGGCTCGCCCGGCGGCACGCCCGGGCAGCCGTACCAGGAGGCCGATGGGGTGACCCGGGTGCCGACTCCCGCGTACCCGGACGCGGCCGCGTACCCGGATGCGAGCTGGACGCCGGACACCACCGCCGCACCGACCGCCGAGGACTTCGCCCGACGCCGCCAGGTTCGACCCGCCGACCCGGTGGCGACAATGGGTGTACGCGCGGTGGTCAACAAGATGGGGCTGCTCCGGCTCTCTCCGGGGCGGCACGAGCAGGAGCTCAAGCGGGACATCGAGATGGTGCGCCGCAACTTCGGCGGTCTGCGGCAGGTCACCGTGGTCAACCCGAAGGGCGGCGCGGGTAAGACGGTGGCCATCCTGCTGCTCGCGATGACGTTCGGTCAGAAGCGCGGCGGCTATGTGCTGGCCTGGGACAACAACGAGACCCAGGGCACCCTGGGGATGCGCGCCCAACAGGACTTCCACTCCCGCACGGTGCGGGACATGCTGCGTGACCTCGGGCAGTTCCAGGGCGCGCACGGGCGGGTCGGCGACCTGTCGCAGTACGTCCGCTCGCAGGGCGAGGGGATGTTCGACGTCCTGGCCTCGGACGAGTCGGCCACCGGTGGCGAGATGTTGACCGCGGCCGCGTTCGCCGAGATCCGTGAGGTGGTCAGCCGGTTCTACAAGTTGATCTTCGTGGACACCGGGAACAACGTCCGGGCGCAGAACTGGCAGGCGTCGATGGACGCCACCGACCAACTGGTGGTCACCATGTCGGCCCGTAACGACTCCGCCGAGACCGCCGCCCGGATGCTCGACCACCTGGAGCAGAGCGGCCGGCAACGGCTGGTCCGTCAGGCCGTGACGGTGGTGTCGATGCCGCCGTCCCGCAAGGAGATCGACCTGCCGGCCATCCAGGAGCACTTCGCGGCCCGCACCCGGGCGGTGCTGCTGGCCCCGTACGAGCGGCTCATCGACAGCGGCGAGCCGATCCGGTACGGCGGGCTCTCCTCGGCCACCCGGGACGCCTGGCTGAAGATCGCCGCTGCGGTCGCCGAAGGGTTGTGACAGACCGACGGCCGGCCCGATGTCGGGCCGGCCGCCGGGGCGGGGTCAGTTGCTCGCCAGCGCGTCCGCCGCTTCCGGGTCGCAGTCGCGCAGGAACTGGGCACAGCGGGCCGCCTCGTCGGCCTCGCCGATCTCGTCGGCGGCCCGGGACAGCACGTACAGGCAGCGGAGGAAGCCGCGGTTGGACTCGTGCGACCACGGCACCGGGCCGTGCCCCTTCCAACCACTGCGGCGCAGCTGGTCGAGGCCCCGGTGGTAGCCGGTGCGGGCGTACGCGTACGCCGTCACCACCTGGCCCTGCGCGAACGCCCGCGCCGCGAGCTCCGCCCAGGCCGCGCTGTAGGTCGGGAAGCCGGCCGCCACGTTGGCGTACGCCTCATCGGTGCCGGCCTCGTCGGCGGCGGCCAGGGCGGCGTCGGCCTCGTCGTTCACGGGCAGGCGGGTGGCCGGTGGCTCTGGCAAAAGGTTCTGCATCGCCCCATTCAACCCGCTGGACAGGGCGACACGCGAGCGGGTCGGCCGACGTGTCCCGCTGAACGGCTGAGGAGTTGGTCACGCCTGCGGCCTATGCCGCTGCCTGGTGTTTTCCACTACAACTAATGGTCCGGAGCCTCCCCAGGAACCGGTTATGCAGGAGCCCGGTGGCCACGACCACCGGGCTCCTGTTGGTTCCACCCCTGGCCCGAGGTTTGACCGGCCCCGGCGGAGGGGCAGGATGGCCCGGTGCCGACCCCACCTCCCGCGGACGTCATCGAGCCGCACCTGCACGCCGGTGAGATCCAGACCCGGGCCGAGTTCGACCACCAGCTGACCACGGGTCGACTGACCGGGCTGACCGTGCAGGGCCTGCGGCTCGACCTCGCGCCGGTACCCGACCTGACCAGCGTCGACGTCGCCGGCACCCTCTTCGTCGGTTGCCGGTTCGCGTCCCGGGACGTGGGTGCCGACCTGGTCCGGCGCGGCGCGAACGTGGTGCCGCCGTTCTCGGGGTTGCCGTACCCGACCCAGCCGACGCACCTCTACACCCCGGACGACCTGGCCGCCGGGTTCGCCGAGGGCGGGTTCACCGGGATGTACGACACCCGGGTGTACGACCACTACCGCGCGCACGGCGGCGCGCTGCCGGACGTGAGGGAGGCGCTGGGTCAGCGGCTGCACGACCACGGCGTGGACAACGCGTTGGCCGACGCCACCCGGGTCTGGCTGACCGCGTACGGGCCGCAGTCGGTGGTGGGCATCATGGGCGGGCACGCGGTGCGGCGCGGCAGTCCCGCGTACCGGATGGCGGCCGTGCTGGGTTGGGAGCTGGCGCGGGCCGACCGGCTGGTGGTGACCGGCGGCGGCCCGGGTGTGATGGAGGCCGCGAACCTGGGCGCCTACCTGGCGGACCGGCCGGCGGCCGACGTGACGGCTGCTATCGACCTGCTGGCCACCGCCCCCGACTTCACCGACCACCACCGGTACACGGCCACGGCGCTGACGGTCCGGCAGCGGTACGCGGGGGTGCCCCGGCAACGTGGCGACGATCTGGGCTGGGCGCGTGCGGGTGGTCTGGCCATTCCGACCTGGCTGTACGGGCACGAGCCGGCGAACCTGTTCGCCGGGCGGATCGCGAAGTACTTCTCGAACGCGATCCGGGAGGACACCATCCTGCGCCTCGCCCGGGGCGGCATCGTCTTCGCGCCGGGGCGGGCGGGAACTGTGCAGGAGGTGTTCCAGGCGGCCACCAAGACCTACTACGGCACCGACGGCGCCAGCGGGGCGTACATCTTCCTGGACCGCGCCTACTGGACCACGGAACTGCCGGTGGAGGCGTTGTTGCGCCCGCTGCTGGCCGCGTCCCCGTTCGGTGACCTGTCGTCGACGATTCACCTCACCGACGACGTCCGCGAGGCCGTACGCCTGCTGACGACCTGACGACGACGGCCGGCTCCCCCTGCGGGGCGCCGGCCGTCGGGTGGTACGTCGTTACTTGGTCATCGTGGTGCCGGTCGAACGCAGGTCCTCGCAGGCCTGGACGACGCGGGCGGCCAGGCCGGCCTCGGCGGCCTTGCCCCAGGCGCGCGGGTCGTACTGCTTCTTGTTGCCGACCTCGCCGTCGATCTTCAGCACGCCGTCGTAGTTGCGGAGCATGTGGTCCGCGACGGGGCGGGTGAAGGCGTACTGGGTGTCGGTGTCGATGTTCATCTTCACCACGCCGTAGTCCAGAGCCTCACGGATCTCGCTGAGCAGGGAGCCCGAGCCGCCGTGGAAGACCAGGCTGAGCGGCTTGTCCTTGCCGTACTTGGCGCCGACCGCCTCCTGGATCTGGTTGAGGATCTCCGGACGCAGCTTGACGTTGCCCGGCTTGTAGACGCCGTGCACGTTGCCGAAGGTCAGCGCCGCCATGTAGCGGCCCTTCTCGCCGAGGCCGAGCGCCTCGACCATGGCCAGACCGTCATCGGTGGTGGTGTAGAGCTTGTCGTTGATGGCGTTCTCGACGCCGTCCTCCTCGCCACCGACGACGCCGACCTCGATCTCAAGGACGATCTTGCCCTTGGCGGCCTCGTCGAGCAGCTGCGCGGCGATCTGCAGGTTCTCCGCGACCGGCACGGCCGAACCGTCCCACATGTGCGACTGGTACAGCGGCTCCTCGCCGCGCTTCACCCGCTCCTGCGAGATGGCCATCAGCGGACGGACGAACCCGTCCAGCTTGTCCTTCGGGCAGTGGTCGGTGTGCAGGGCGATGTTGACCGAGTACTTCTTGGCAACCTCGTGCGCGTACGCGGCGAACGCCACCGCGCCGGTGACCATGTCCTTGATCGACGGGCCGGAGAGGTATTCGGCGCCACCGGTGGAGACCTGGATGATGCCGTCGCTCTCCGCGTCGGCGAAGCCCTTGAGCGCCGCGTTCAGCGTCTGGGAGGAGGTCACGTTGATCGCGGGGTACGCGTACCGGCCAGCCTTGGCGCGGTCCAGCATCTCCGCGTAAGCCTCGGGGGAAGCGATGGGCATGTGATGTGCTCCTTACTTACCACTCTCGGCCGTGCTGGCCGCTGTTCTTCATTTGTGCGCCGGACCGCGCTGTCCTCCGCCCGGAAGTATCCCGCAGGTGAGGTGCGCCGGAACAACCGACCCGGTGCTGGCCGTTCACCGCCGGTCCAGGTTGTCCGGCACGATGACGCTGATCAACCAGGTCACCACTGTCATCACGATGGCTCCCCAGAACGCCGGCCAGAATCCGTCCACCTGGAACGGCAGGTCGAGCCCGCTGGCGATCCGGTCGGTGAGCAGGAACAGCAACGCGTTGACCACCAGCGCGAACAGGCCCAGGGTCAGCAGGTAGAACACACAGCCGACGACCCGGATCACCGGCTTGAGCACCGCGTTGATCACGCCGAAGATCAGCGCCACCACGATCAGGGTGAGGACGGTGTTGCCACCCGATCGACCATGCACGTCGACCCCGGGCACGATCAGCGTGGTTATCCACAACGCGACAGCGGTGATCGCCAGTCTGATGAGGAAGCCCACGGCACCATCCTGGCACCGGGTCGCGTCGCCGAGGGCTGATTCCGCCTACTCCGCTTCCGGGCGGTGCGCCGGCCCAACCCGTACGGTGGGTGGAAGCCATGCCCCGAGACCCCCGGGAGGGATGATGGGCCAGCCCGACGAGGACTTCACCCCCGGCGACCACCTCGCGCCCGACGAACGCGACCCCGAGGCGGACCCGGCCGACGCGGTCGAGCAGGCCACTGTTGCCGGCCCGGCCGACGTCGACAGTGAGCCGCACCGCGGCCTGGAAGTCGACGACTGGGACGCGATGGAGCAGGCCCGGGTGGTCACCGCGGACGAGGACGACTACCGCTGATTCCGTCGCGGGGTCCGCTGCCCGTTGCGACAGGGGTGTTCAACCGTTCGGGTCATTAGACAAATATCGATCCGAGAGGGGTTACCGGAGGAGTCGGGGCCTCCCTAGGTTGGACGAGCGCCACCTGTACCCCCACGGGAGGACCCCAATGCTCAAGCACTCGCTCCGCTGGCTGACCGGGCTCGGCGCCGCCGGCGCGTTGATCGTCGTCTCCGCCGCCCCCGCCGTCGCCGCACCCACGATCAAGCCCTACTTCCAGGACGCCACACTGGCCATCGGCTCGGAGGCGACCATCCGCGGCCTGTTGCTGTACGCCGACGAGCCGACGGTCCTCAGCGACGTCTCCGTGCGGTACGACTATCGCTCCCTGGCCGACAAGCTCACTGTGACTCCGGCCGACGGCCAGAAGTGCACCGCGCCGGAGCCGGGCGTTCTGGTCTGCGCGGAGCCCTCCGATGTCACCCTGTACGAGCTGCCGCCGCTCGGCAACGGGATCTACCGCAACGGGGCCAAGCGGGTGAACCTCGGCCTCACCGAAGATGCGCAGCTCGGCGACTCCGGCGACGTCGCTGTCAGCTTCCAGGCGGCCGGCGGGCGGCGCGGCAGCTACACCTCCCGTGTCCGGGTCGGTGAGGGGGTCGACCTGACCGGCGGGCCGTTCACCGAACTCTCCGCCAAGCCCGGTGGGAAGTTCACGGTGCCACTGGTGGTGGCCAACGCCGGCGACAGGGTCATCAACGGATTCGTGGCGGTCTTCGACCTCAGCTACTCGATCCGCACCAAGGACCGGTTCAGCAACTGCCGCTACGCCGACGACCACCTGGTCTCCTGCCAGTTCGACGTGGACATCCCGCTGGGCACCGGGCTGGCCACCACGCTGAATTTCGAACTCGCCAAGGACACGTACGCGCCGACCAACCAGTCCGGCTACGCCCAGTTCATGACCACTGCCGACTTCGAGGACCTGACCCGGGTACGGGCGGCCGTCGGCGCACGAGCGGGCACTCCCGGCAGCGGCCCGAAGCTGACTCTGACCGGGGCACCCGCCGCCAGCGTGCGGCAGGCCGACCAGACCGATGTCGGCCCGGGCTACGACTACACCGGGTGGACCATCAAGGCCACCGGCAAGAACGGCACCGACCTCGCGGCGATCGGCGCCACGCTCAAGGGCGCGGCCGGCGCCGTCGTCACGGCGACCGTCGGCTTCCAGAACAACGGCCCGGCAACGCTCGACGGGACGAACGCAGACTTCGAGGCCGCCACCCACACCGACGTCGAGCTACCGCCGGGCACCACCGCCGTCGAGGTCCCCGACAACTGCTGGTTGCGGCAGGACACCACCCGCACGTACCTGTGCGCCTCGGAGATGCTCCTGGTGGCCGGGCAGACCTACACCACCAAGTTCCGGCTGCGTATCGACAAGGTCATCCCCAACGCCCGGGGAGCGGTGCGGGTCAACGCGCCGTGCGAGTGCCCCGCCGGCGAGGGCTTCCAGGACGACATCAAACCGGCCAACGACAAGGCCACCATCGTGGTCAACGCGGCCCAGGGCGGCGGTGGCCAGGGCGATGGTGACGGTGGCGGTGGCGGTGGCGGTGGTTCGCTGCCCATCACCGGCGCCCCCACCAACCTGATCGCCGGCATCGGCGCCCTGCTGCTCGTCACCGGTGTGGGCTGCTACCTGCTCGCCCGACGCCACGGCGGCCGCTTCGCCGCCTGACCAGCCCCGACCCGACCGATGCCCCGCCGACCCGTACCGGGCCGGCGGGGCGTCGTCGTGCTGTCCTCGTCCGTCATCGGACGGGATTGACCTGCTCCGGGTGCTGCGCCACCCACTGCGCCAACCGATCCTCGCGCAGCGCGGCGAGGAACTCCGGGCCCTGCTTCGGGTCCAGCGGCAGTCGCGAAGCGTTGCCCGCCGGGGGGCCGACCGGCAGGCTGAGCCCCACCGGGTCGACGCTCTCCAGCTCGGGTAGCACCGCCACCAGCCTGGTCAGCGGCAGGCCGTCGTCGTCGACCGCCAGCCCCTTACCGGCAGCCGACAGCAGCGCGGTGAGCCGGACCGGATTGGTCAGCACGTCCTGGGCGACCGCCCGCCGGACCAGCCCGGCGACGTAGCGCTGGGCGTTACGGTCCCGGTCGGACGCGCCGTCGGGCAGATACCGCCGTTGCCGCAGCAGGTCGACGGAGGCATCCCCGTCGAGCAGTTGACAGCCGGCCGGGAAGGTCCGGCGGGTGTGCCAGGACCGAACCTCCTTCGGTAGGCACACCTCCACCCCGTCGACCGCCTCGGTGATCCGGCGCAGCCCGGCAAAGGTCAGCACCGCGCCAGCGTCGATGCGTACCCCGGTCAGGTCGGCGACCACCCGGCGGGTCAGGTCGTAGCCGGCGTCCAGGTCGGGCCGGGGTTCGCCGGCACCGGTGTAGAACGCGCTGTTGAGCTTCTCGACCCCCCGGCCGGGGATCGAGACCTCCAGGTCGCGCGGCAACGAGATGAGGTACGGCCGGCTCCGGTCGGCCGGGATGTGCACCAGCAGGACGGAGTCCGCCAACCGGTACGACGGTTGCTCGCCGAAGCCGTCCACCCCGACCAGCAGGACGTTCAGCGCCCCGGACTGCGCGCCAGCCGGTTGACCGGACAACGACGGGCCCTCCACCGGCCGATCGGGGCGCAGTTGCGGCACCCCGACTCCGAGCGCGCCGAGCAGGGCGAGCGTGACGCCGGCGGCCTGGAACCGCTGTCGACGGCGGCGGCGAACGGCGGCGAGGCGGTCGATCGCGACCCGCAGCGGACCCGTCGACGGGGTCAACGGTTCGTGCCGGACGAACGCGGCACGCAGGTCATCCTCCATCATTTTCACACCTCCACGTACTCGGCCCGGAGCGTGGCCAGGGCCCGGGAGATGGACGAACGGACGGTCCCGACGGCACAGCCGAGAATGTCGGCGATCTCGACGTCGGGCAGGTCTTCGTAGTAGCGCAGCACCAGAGCCGCCCGCTGCCGACGCGGCAGCCGGGACAGCCAGGACCAGACCTGATCCCGGTCCACGGCGGACTGCGCATGGTCGGTGGGCATCGGCACCGACGTGTCGGGCTCCCCGCGCAGCAGCACCCGGCGGACCCACGAGCCGCGCCGCCAGTCGACGTACTGGTTGGTGAGCATCCGGCGTACGTAACGCTCGGGCGAGTCCGCGCGGGCGACCCGACGCCAGTTGAGCTGGACCCGGACCATCGTCTCCTGGACCAGATCCTGAGCCTGGTGCGGTTCGCCGGTCAGCATGACCGCGTACCGCAGTAGCGGGGCCAGCCGCGTGTCCGCGAACTCCTCGTACGTCACTGCACCTCCCGGGGCTCCTGCCACAAATGACGGAAGCGGACCGACCGAACGTTGCGGTGACTCTGATCAACCTTTTGGTTCGTCTTATCCAGTGGGCGGCTCCGGGGGATGCAATCAGCCTTAGCGATTCCTTAAGATCCGCAGGCTCCACCTGATCCCCCAACTGGAGGAACCCCCCTCATGCTCACCCACTCCACCCGGCGTTGGCTCGCCGGACTGGGCGTAGCAGGCGCGTTCGTCGCTGCCTCCGCCAGCCCGGCCTCCGCCGTCGAGGAGCCCTCGAACGAGGTCTTCCTGTACGCCAACAACGTGCTCATCGCATCCGGCGGCGAGACCAAAGCGGTCACCTTGCAGGCCTTCACCGAGGCACTGCCCGAGACCTTCACCATCACTGTTGACCGCGCCGCCGTGACGGACTTCGCCAAGGTCACTCTGACGGACGCGCTGCCGGGCTGCTCGGAGGCAGGATCGGTCATCACCTGCACCCTCAAGGGCGCCGACACCATCGACTACGTCCTCGATCTGACCGTCGAGGCCAAGGACTCCGCATCGGTCGGGAAGAAGGGTGACCTGGCCCTCACCTTGGCGGCGAAGGGCAGGGCAAGCGTCACCACCAAGTCCACCGTCGAGGTCGGCGAGGGCGTGGACCTGAAGGCTGACGAGGTTCTCGAAGTCTCGGGCGCGCCGGGGTCGTCGCTGAAGGCGCCGCTGCGGGTCGCGAACGTGGGTGACAAGCCCACGAATGGCGCCGTCCTCCTCATCACGACCACTCCCGGTATCGCCACCTCGCGACACTCGAACTGCTCCTACCTGCAGGCATTCGGGACGAACTTTGCGAAATGCTCGTACGACCAGAAGATCGAGCCCAATGCGGTCCTGCAGTTGGACTCCTCGTCCACGCTGAAGATCGCCTCGGACGCCTGGGCGCCAGGCAAGCAGTACGGCTCGGGTGCATGGTTCGCCGATGGAGACTGGGCCGAGTTCCTCGCGGACTTCCCGATCCCGGTCGACAAGTGGGAGAAGGGGACCGGCGCTGAGCTGACCCTGGTGCCGGCTTCGAAGGCACAGGCCCAGCGGCTCCGGCAGACCGACAAGGACTCCAGCAACAACTTCACGGCGATCATGGCAACCGTGACCGGCAGCCAGCGTGCCGACGCGGCCGCCACCGGGGCCGAAGTGAGCGGCGCCGTCGGCAAGACGGTGAACGCCAAGGTCGGCTTCGTCAACAACGGGCCGGCAATGATCAACTCGTACTCTCCGGACGAGTTGGTCACCGCCGTAGAGATCACGATCCCGGCCGGTGCCACCGCCGTGACGGCGCCGGACCAGTGCTCGCCGGTCAAGGACGGCGAAGAGATCGGCGGGTACGGCGAGCCCGGCGCTCGCCTCTACTTCTGCGAGTGGTACGACACGCTGCACAAGGGTGACAGTGCGGTGTTCGAGTTCGGATTGCGCATCGACAAGCTGGCTGGCGCCCCGGGTGCTGTTCACCTGCGGCACTTCAACCTGGACGGCAATGGCTCGACCGTGGCCGACCTCGACTCGAAGAACGACACGGCTGCCTTCGTGATCAAGGGCGCGGCCAACGGTGGCGACGGTGGCACGGGCGGTGGTGACGGTGACGGCGGTTCGCTGCCGATCACCGGTCAGTCCACCGGCCTGATCGCCGGCCTCGGCGCGCTGCTGCTCGCCGCGGGCGCTGGCGGCTACCTGGTGGCCAAGCGCCGCCGGACCCGCTTCGTCGCCTGACCCACCCCGCACCACCGGTGCCCCGTCGACCACACGGTCGGCGGGGCACCGTCGTTGGACGCCACGACCCCACGACGCGGGCGGGTGGTGACGGGCCGGTCCGGCGCGGCCGGGGCCCTGGGCTTCGGTACCCTTTGTGGCCGTGGACACAGCTGAGAAGACCCGCGCTCTCGTGGAGAGCGTCGCCCTGAACCCGCTCGATCCCAAGGATCTGTTGCAGACCTTCGGGCTGATCGGCGTGTGGGTGATCCTCTTCGCCGAGACCGGCCTGCTGGTGGGCTTCTTCTTCCCGGGTGACTCGCTGCTGTTCCTCGCCGGGGTCGCCTCGTCACCGGTGGCGGACGCGATCTTCGGCGACGGCACCCGCCTCTCCCTCGTCGGCCTGCTGATCGGTGGTCCGATCTGCGCGATCGTCGGTGCCCAACTGGGGCACTGGCTCGGCGCGCGGTACGGCCGGCCGATGTTCGAGCGGCCGAACTCCCGGCTCTTCAAGAAGGAGTACGTGGAGAAGGCCGAGTACTACTTCCAGAAGTTCGGCCCGGCGAAGGCCGTCGTGCTGGCGCGCTTCATTCCGATCGTCCGGACGTTCCTCAACCCGGTCGCGGGCGCGCTCGGCATGCCGGCGAAGACGTTCCTGCTCTGGAACATCGTCGGCGCGGTGCTCTGGGTGGACGGCATCCTGCTGATCGGCTACCTGCTGGCCGAGCAGATCTACCAGGCCATCGGCGACAAGATCGACCACTACATCCTGCCGGTGGTGGCTCTGATCATTCTGATCTCGGTGCTGCCGATCTTCTTCGAGTTCCTTCGCGACCGGCGGGCTCGTAAGCGCGGCGAGGCGGTCGCGGTGGTCGCGGCGGCCAGTGCCGCCGGCGCTGTGGAGGCGGCCCGCGAGGCGTTCGACCACGACCAGCACGGTCGTCAGCGCCCGGAGCACGGTCAGGACCGTTGAGCGGTACGACGACGGCCGGCCCCCTGGTGAGGGGGTCGGCCGTCGGCATGTCGAACCCGGCCTCCGGTGGTGCGACCGGGGACGAGCAGGTGTCAACCACCGGTGGCGCCACCCCTGGCTCGCCACCGGACGCCGCCCCAGCTCGGGACGGCGTGTGGTGCCTACGTCAGCGGGCCTTCTTGGTGGCCCGCTTACGCGGCGGGGTCAGCAGGTCGGCGATCGTCGCGATCGCACTCGGGACCAGGCTGTAGTACGCCCAGACACCGCGCTTCTCCCGCTGCAACAAGCCAGCCTCGGTGAGGATGCGCAGGTGGTGACTGACCGTCGGCTGAGAGAGGCCGAGCGGCGCCGTCAGGTCACAGACGCACGCCTCGCCCTCGGGGGCCGACTGGATCAGGCTGAGCAGCCGCAACCGAGCAGGATCAGCAAGGGCCTTGAGGACCCCGGCGAGACGCTCGGCATCGGCACGTTCGATCGGCTCGCCGTTTAGCGGCGAGATCTGAGGCATAGTCATTTCGGCCAACGCAGTTCCCACGTATTCCATCCTTCCACCAGCAGCATCGATCCGCCTGCATATCAGCAGATCCGAATCGGCAGACTTTTACGCCACAAGGCCGAGGTCAGCCAACGTATAGGCCGCCCGGTACGGCAATCCGGCGGCTCGCACCGCGTCGCCGGCGCCTCGATCAACAATAACCACCACGCCCACGACTTCCGCCCCGGCCTCGCGAAGCGCCTCGACAGCCGTCAAAACACTTCCGCCCGTCGTGGATGTGTCCTCCACCGCCAACACTCGGCGGCCAGCCACCTCCGGTCCCTCGATTCGCCGCTGTAGACCGTGAGCCTTGCCCGCCTTGCGCACCACAAAGGCGTCCAGGGCCCGGCCGGTCGGAGCGGCGGCGTGCAGCATCGAGAGCGCGACAGGATCCGCCCCCAGGGTGAGGCCCCCGACGGCGTCGAACTCCCAGTCGGCGGTGAGGTCGAGCAACACCCGGCCGACCAGAGGAGCGGCCCGGTGATGGAGCGTGACGCGCCGCAGATCCACATACCAGTCTGCCTCGCGCCCCGACGAGAGCACGACCCGGCCGTGGACCACAGCCAGGTCGGTAATGAATTTACGCAGGTCGTCGTGGTCCCCCATGGCGATAGAGGTTACTGCGCAACTCTGAACGCCGTGTGCGGGGTCCACCCTGATCAGCCTCGGGGGGAACCGATGACTGGCGATGTTCGACTACGCTCAGCAACTGGCCCGACAGCGGCGCGCCAACGCCGTCCCACCATTCGCTCGGTGTCGGCGGGCCGGTCGAGGCTCAGCGCTCGTCGCGACCGATCCGGCCGCGGGTGTCCCGAGCGACCGCCTGGAGCAGCCGCCGCGGCGCGTGTCGCATGCCGGCAACAACCACCTTGTACTTCCACGCCGGGATGCTGACCATCTTGCCTTTGCGCAGGTCACGCAGGGCTTCGTCCACCACATCCTCGGCCCGCAGCCACAGCCACTCCGGTGTCTTGGACATGTTGATGCCGGCTCGCTGATGGAATTCGGTGCGGGTGTAGCCGGGGCAGAGGGCCATCACCTGAACGCCGAACGGCCGCGCCGACTGCCCGACGGACTCACTGAAGTTGGTGACCCACGCCTTGCTGGCGGAGTACGTCGATCCGGGCATCGCCGTGCCGAACCCGGCGACCGAAGAGACATTTATCACTGCCCCATTTCGCCGTTCAGTCATCGGTCGAAGCGCCGCAAGGGTCAGCCGCATGACCGCGTGCACGTTGAGTCGCAACAGTCGTGCCTCGTCCTCCGCCGTCGAGCGCAGGAACGGTTTGTTGAGGCTGATCCCCGCATTGTTGACCAGCAGGTGCACCGGGCTGCCGTCGGCGAGCCGCTGCTCCACGATGGCGCAGCCGTCGTCGGTGGACAGATCCGCCGGGATCGTCTCCACCTCGCGTCCGTACGTGGAGCCCAACTCGGTGGCCAACTCGGTGAGGCGCGCCGCGTCGCGGGCAACGAGCACCAGGTGCCAGCCGTCGGCGGCCAGTCGTCGCGTGAACGCCGCGCCGATGCCGGCGGTGGCCCCGGTGATCAGGGCTCGGCGCTCGGCAGTCGTGGGGTCGAGCGTCACGGGGTGGTCCTCACCTGGGCGGGTACGGGGGCGCGTGCGGCGCCGACGGGGGCTGGTGCGGGGCGGGCGTGAACATGGGCGGCGCGGTTGGCGCCGTCGAGCGGTGACGGCCGAACCAGCTGTTCGCCGCCGGCAGCGCCAGCAGCGTAGCTACTACAAGGTAACCGAGCGCCTGTGCGACGGAAAGCCCGGCGTTGAGCGGGATCCACCAGGACGGGTGCGCGTCGCCGATCAGACCCAGCAACTCGGCGAGAGCCTGTTCGCCGGAGCCCAGTTGCAGTGGCGCGGCCCGTTCGCCGACGACCACCGCCACGCTGCAACAGCCGGCGAGCACGCCGAGCCCGCTGACCACCCAGGTCGCCACCCGGACGCCGTTGCGACCGGCCAGCAGCCCGAGGGCCAGGCCGGCGAGCAGCGGCGCGGAGAGCACCGCCACCACCGCCGACAGCACCGCGGACGCGCGGAGCAGAGTCACCACGTCGTCGATCTGCTCCGGGCTCGCCGAGGTGTCGCGGGCGGCGGAGCGGAACGCGTCGACAGTCCCGCCCAGCACCACCAGGTCCACCACGGCGTACGCGAGCGCGGCGACCGCCATCACCAACAGCACTGTCGCGGCTGACAGGACGGCGGCGGGCCGGCGGGCCGGTGCCGATTCCGGGTACGACACGACGAATCCCTCCGGTAGGCGTCGGGTTGCAACCTACTCGGAGGGATCGTCGGCGTCGTGCTTATCGAGCCGTCAGCTCGTCGACGGCGGGGTTGACCCGGGCCGATCCGTGGGCGGCGTGTCGTCCGGCCGGGCTGCCGGCGGCGGGTAGCTCGGCTCCCCACTCGACGGATAACCCGGCTCACCCGATGCCTGCGGGTAGCCCGGCTGACCGGGCGCCTGCGGACCCGGGTAGCTGGCGCCCGGGGTGGGCGGCTCCCAGCCCGCTGTGGGCTTGCGGAAGAACGGGTTCGCCTTCGGCAGCGCCAGCAGGACCAGCGCCGTGATCAGCGCGATCAGGCTGAGCACACCGAGCAGGAGGCTGACCGGGGTCACCCAGGAGGGCAGTGCCTCCTCCAGGCGGCGCTGGATCTCCTCCGGGCTCGGCCCGTCGCTAGTCCCGCCACCGGTGTTGAACCCGCCCGCCGCGTTGCTGAGCAGACCACCACCGACGCAGCAGACCATGATGCCGCCGACGATCCAGGTGGTGATCCGGGCGCCGTTGCGGCCCTGGTTGTTGAACAGGGCCAACACGCCCAGAACGACAGCGAGTAGCAGCAGGACGATGCTTCCGCCGATGCCGATGACGGCGAAGACGTCGGCCACCTGCTCACCGTCGGTGGCGCTGCCCGCGTACGCCTCACGGAGTGCGTCCCGCGTCTTGCCGAAGGTGCTGAGCGTGATGATCAGACTGATCACCTGGAGTGCCAGGAACAGGAAAAGCAGGTAACTGGAAATCGACACAATGGATGGCCGCTGACGGGCCGGCGTGCTCTGGGAATCGACCACGATTCTCCTTCCCTAAGATCGCGCCCACACCGTATCGACAACCGGCCAGTTCGGCATGCCGTGACGAGCCCGGCGCGTCCGCCCGGTCCGGCTCAGCGGGACTCAGGCCTGGGGCGGTCGGATCGTCAGGTCGGCGGGGTCGAGCAGGTCACCACGGGCCACCCGCCAACCCTCTTCGCCGTACGCCTCGAAGGAGAGCCGCGCGGCGCCGCCGGACTGGTAGTCGTGGTAGCGCATAGTCCCGGTCGACGGCAGCTCGGTCTCGCCGGTGGCTGTGTAACGCGCCTGCCCGGTCTCGGCCCAGGTGTAGCGCCGCCCACCGAGTTCGATGGTCGGGGCGCCCGGTGTGACGGTGGCGCCCGGTTCGGCGGTCCAGAACACCAGCTCGACTTCGGGGCCGTCCTCCACGGAGAGCCGGTGGCGGGTGCCGGCGTCGTCGTCGAGGAGGTGCTGCACCCAGCTCCAGTCGCCCTCGACCAGGCGGATCGTGGCGCTCACCGCGTACTCCCGCTCGCGGATGCGCACGCGGTCGCCCGGGGTCAGGCGAAGCGGGCCGCCGCGCGGCGGCTCTGTCGGCTGGCCGTCGGGCGGGCCCGTCGGCCGCCGGCGGGCCCGCCCGACGACCACTACCACCGCGAGTACGGCAACAGCCGCCACCAGGCACGTCACCAGCGCGTCCACCCGACCACCTCCCCAGGTACGTCGGCGCAGACGGTAACAACTTTCGGCACCAGGAAGGCCCGCGCTGTGGCCGACAGCTCAGCTAGCGAAGGCCGTCGGGAGTGTCCTGCGGAGGCGCCGTCGACGGTCCGGTTGGCCCTGGTGAGGTGCCCGGCGCGCCCGGCGTCAGGTGCGCGGCCGGGTCGGGGCAGATCAGGTAGCCGGGTGGGAGGGGCTGGCTCGGCGGCAGGAAGCCCGGCACGAACGGAGCTGTCGGGTATCCGTAACCGGTCGGGGCGTAGGTGGGGACGGGCATCACCCAGGCCGGGCCGGGCAGCGCCTCGTTCGCGGTACGCGGCACGAACCAGCGGTTCGCCGGTGGCAGCGCCAGCAGCAGGACCACGGCCGCGGAGAGGGCCAGGACGGTGAGCACACCCAGCCCTGCCGCGGGGAAGAACAGGTCGTCCCAGGGATCGGTGCCGGAGTAGAGCGTGTCGAAGAACGTCGAGGTCTCCCACTCTTCGTCCCAGTCCGGTGGCGGCTCGTCCCCCATCTCCGGCATGGTCAGCAGCGGCACGAGAAACCCGCCGGAACAGCACTGCGCGAAGCAGACCAGCAACTGCGCGCCACTGGCGACGAAGACCAGGATCCGTGCGAGGTTGGCGCCCCGCCGGACCGGAACGGCGGTGGCCGCCAGCCAGATCGCGAGCAACACCGCCGGCACACCGAGGATCAGCGTCATCGCGACGTTGCCCTGCCGCTCGCCAGCCACCTCGTCCGGGTCGGCGTCCGGCACCAGTCGTGCCGCGCGGTCGATCTGGCCATCGAAGTGCACCGCCTCGGCCACCGTCAGCGCGGCCAGGCCGAGCAGCACCAGCACCACTGCCAGTTGCAGCCAGAAGGCGATGGTCACTGTGGCCGGGCGGGGCGGACGCGGCGCGGCGACGGGCGGGCTCATGGCCCGCAACGTACGGCCCGTGGACGGCGACCGGCAGGACCAATCGGGCAGTACCGACCGGCGAATGGATCATGCTGCGGCGAGCCGCCGGCTGGCGTACGTGCCGAGGGTTTCGCGGTCCATCACGCACCCCACGAAGGTGGTGAACTCGCTCGGATCGTCCCGCAGCGACGTCCAGGCCGCTCGGGCCGCTTCCGGGTCGACGCGCTCCAGCAGCGTGGCCGCGTACGCCCGGCCGGCGGGTGTGCCGTCGGTCAGCACCCGGTCGAGTTGGCGGCGTACCTCCTCGGGGTGGTCGTCGAGAGCGGCAGAGATCTGCTCGTACGCCTCCGTCACCGGCAACAGCGTGCCCGCGATCCCCACCCCACCAAAGGCGAGCGTGTCAGCCGCCGCCAACGTGTCGGCGGCCGCACCAAGTTCCCGCTCCCATTTCTTCTTCCCAATCCCAAACATGCCCCACCTCTTTCCCCACCCGCCCCCGCCCCACCCTGTTGATCAAGAGGTTTGCGTCATGAGAAGACGCGGGCTGACGCAAACCTCTTGATCAACGTGTTCGGGTGGGTCAGGCGGGGGTTACCTCCAGGGCGTTGGCGTTGGGGGCGCGGTCTACCTTCACCGTTTGGCCGTCGCGGATTGATCCGCTCAGGAGGGCCTTGGCCAGTTGGTCTCCAATTGCCGTCTGGACGAGGCGACGGAGCGGGCGGGCACCGTAGATCGGGTCGTAGCCGTGCTCGGCCAGCCACTCACGGGCGGACTCGGTGACGTCCAGTGCCAATCGGCGGTCCGCAAGACGGTTTCGCATCCGGTTCAGCTGGATGTCGACGATGGAACGCAGGTCGTCCCCGCGTAGCGAGGCGAAGACGACGATGTCGTCGAGCCGGTTGAGGAACTCCGGCTTGAAGTGCGACCGGACCACGGCCAGCACGCCCTCCCGGCGCTGCTCATCGGCGAGCGTCAGGTCGCTGATCACCGACGACCCGAGGTTGGACGTGAGGATCAGGATCGCGTTGCGGAAGTCCACGGTGCGGCCCTGGCCGTCGGTGAGCCGCCCGTCGTCGAGCACCTGGAGCAGCACGTCGAAGACGTCCGGGTGGGCCTTTTCCACCTCGTCCAGCAGCACCACCGAGTACGGCCGTCGGCGCACCGCCTCGGTGAGCTGACCACCCTCGTTGTAGCCGACGTAGCCGGGCGGCGCACCCACCAGGCGAGCGACCGAGTGCTTCTCGCCGTACTCGCTCATGTCGATGCGGACCATGGCCCGCTCGTCGTCGAAGAGGAACTCGGCGAGGGCCTTGGCCAGCTCCGTCTTGCCGACACCGGTGGGGCCGAGGAAGAGGAAACTGCCGGTCGGGCGATCCGGGTCGGCGATACCGGCCCGGGCACGGCGTACCGCGTCGGAGACCGCGCCGACCGCTTCGGTCTGGCCGACCACCCGGCCGCCCAGCGAATCCTCCATCCGCAGCAGCTTGGCCGTCTCACCCTCCAGCAGGCGGCCGGCGGGAATGCCGGTCCAGGCGGCGACCACCGCGGCTATGTCGTCCGCGCCGACCTCCTCCTTGAGCATCGCGCCGTCGGCCTGGAGCTGGGCCAGTTCCTCCTCGGCCTGCTTCAGCTCGACCTTCAGGGCGGGGATCCGGCCGTAGCGCAGCTCGGCGGCGCGTTCCAGCTCGCCGTCCCGCTCGGCCCGCTCGGCCTCACCGCCGAGACGTTCCAACTCCTCCTTGGCGGTGGAGAGCTTGGTGATGTGGCTCTTCTCCGTCTGCCAGCGCTCGGAGAGCACTGTGAGCTGCTCACGCTTGTCGGCCAACTCCTTGCGGAGCCGCTCCAACCGCTCGGCCGAGGCGGCGTCCGGCTCCTTGGCCAGAGCCATCTCCTCGATCTCCAACCGGCGGACCGCCCGTTCGATCTCGTCCACCTCGACCGGACGGGAGTCGATCTCCATCCGGAGCCGGGACGCGGACTCGTCGACCAGGTCGATCGCCTTGTCGGGCAGGAACCGGTCGGTGATGTAACGGTCGGACAGCGTCGCGGCGGCGACCAGCGCGGCGTCGGTGATCCGTACGCCGTGGTGCACCTCGTAGCGCTCCTTGAGCCCACGCAGGATGCCGATGGTGTCCTCGATGGTCGGCTCACCGACCAGCACCGGCTGGAAACGGCGCTCCAGCGCCGGGTCCTTCTCGATGTGCTCGCGGTACTCGTCCAGCGTGGTGGCGCCCACCATCCGCAGCTCACCACGGGCCAGCATCGGCTTGAGCATGTTGCCGGCGTCCATCGAGCCTTCGCCCTTGCCGGCGCCGACGACTGTGTGCAGCTCGTCGAGGAACGTGATGACCTGCCCGTTGGAGTTCTTGATCTCCTCCAGGACGGACTTCAGTCGCTCCTCGAACTGGCCGCGGTACTGCGCGCCGGCGACCATCGCGCCGAGGTCCAGCGAGATCAGCTTCTTGTCGCGCAGTGACTCGGGCACGTCGCCGGTGACGATGCGCTGGGCCAGGCCCTCGACGATCGCGGTCTTGCCGACGCCGGGCTCGCCGATCAGCACCGGGTTGTTCTTGGTACGCCGGGAGAGCACCTGGATGACCCGACGGATCTCGGAGTCCCGGCCGATGACCGGATCGATCTTGCCGTCCCGGGCGCTGGCGGTGAGGTCGACGCCGTACTTGGTCAGGGCCTGGTAGGTCTGCTCGGGGTCGGCGGTGGTGACCCGACGGTCCCCACCGCGAACTGTCGGGAAGGCGGCGACCAGTGCCTCCTCGGTGGCACCGGCGGTCTTCAACGCGCCGGACACTGCCCCACCCACCCGGGCCAGACCGGCGAGCAGGTGCTCGGTGGAGGTGTACTCGTCGCTCAGCGGCCGGGCGATCTGCTCGGCGGCGCCGATGGCGTTGACGAACTCCCGAGCCAACGTCGGCTCGGCGATGCTGGAGCCGCGCGCGGCCGGCAGGTTGTCGACAGCGCGCTGGGCGGCCCGGCGCAGCTCGGTCGGGTCGGCCCCGACGGCGCGCAGCAGACCGGTGGCGGTCGAGCCGTCGGTGTCCAGGAGTGACAGGAGTAGGTGCCAGGGCTCCACGGTGGCGTGACCACGCTGGTTGGCCAGCGCGACAGCGCCCGTGATGGTTTCGCGGCTCTTGGTGGTGAGTCTTTCGGTGTTCATGGGCTCCCCCGGATCGGCGTTGTCCATTGGGTTGGACACAACCAGAGTTGAGCGTATTCCGCTCAACCTTAGCGCGTGATGCCCATCACTCCCGGCGCCGCCACCGCCAGTCGAACTCGCCGGCCGCCGGGGGCGGGCCGGGCAGCGGGTCCGCGTCCGGCACCGACGACAGGCCGGCCAGCAGGACCGCGAGCTGCCGCCGGCGCAGTTGGCGGGTCCGCTCCGGATCGGGTACGCGGACCGCGGCGCACGCCTCCAACAACAACCCCAGATCGTGTACGACAGCGTCGGAGCGCAGCCGCCCGCTGGCGTGGGCCCGGTCGACCAGTGCGGTGGCCAACTCGCCGGCGCGCATCGCGTCCCGACCCATCTCCTCGGTCGGGGTGAAGGTGCCGGCCAGGTGGACGGTGAGCGAGTGCACGTCGGCGTCGACCACGCGGGCCAGGAAGCCGGTGAACGCGGGCCAGTCGTCGGGCTCGGCGAGGGCGGTCTCGGCCTCAGCGACGTACCGGCGCAGCCCGTCGTGGCAGAGCTGGCGCAGCAGGTCCTCCTTGCCCGCGTACCGCCGGTAGAGAGCGCTGATCCCGACGCCCGCGCGTTCGGCGACGGCGGCGATCGGGGCCTTCGGGTCGTCGAGGAAGACGGCGCGGGCGGCTTCGAGGATGACCTCGTCGTTGCGGGCGGCCTGGGCGCGGCGACCGCCCAGCGTCTTGCCGGAAGTCGTTGACATGCCCCCAGCCTAACAGTGGAACGGATCGTTCCGCTCTGCTATGGTGATTACAGAACGAAACATTCCGTTCCGAAGGAGTTCCGTCATGAGCGACACCGCGATCCGCCCGTTCCGCGTCGAGATCCCTCAGACCGCCCTCGACGACCTGGCCGCCCGGCTGGACCGCACCCTCTGGCCCGCCGACCTGCCCGGCGCCGGCGGTTCGTACGGGATGAGCAACGACCGGGTGCGCACCCTCGTCGACCGGTGGCGGGGCGAGTTCGACTGGCGAGCCGTCGAGGCCCGCCTGAACGCCCACCCGCAGTTCGTCACCGAGATCGACGGCGAGCAGATCCACTACCTGCACGTCCGGTCGTCCCGGCCGGACGCCACGGCGCTGGTGCTCACCCACGGCTGGCCCGGCTCGGTGCTGGAGTACCTCGACGTGATCGCCCCGCTCACCGAGCCGAGCGACCCGGACGCGCCGGCCTTCCACGTGGTCGTTCCGTCGCTGCCCGGGTTCGGTTTCTCCGGCCCGACCCGCGCCGCCGGCTGGAACTGGTTCCGCATCGCCCGCGCCTGGGCCGAGCTGATGAACCGCCTGGGGTACGACAGCTACGGCGCGGTCGGCAACGACGCCGGCTCGATGGTCGCGCCCGAGCTGGGCCGGGTCGACCCGGGGCGGGTGCTCGGCGTACACGTCACCCAGCTCTTCTCGTTCCCCTCCGGCGACCCGGCCGAGTTCGCCGGGCTCTCCGAGGCGGACCAGGCGGCGCTCGGGCACCTCCAGTGGTTCTACGAGAACAAGTTCTCCTTCAACCAGGTGCACAGTCAGCAGCCGCAGACCCTGGCGTTCGCGCTGGCCGACTCGCCGGTGGGGCTGCTCGCCTGGAACGCCCAGCTCTTCGACGAGAGCCTGGACGCCGACTTCATCCTGGCCAACGTGGCGCTCTACTGGTTCACCGGCACGGCCGCCTCGGCGATACGGCTCTACTGGGAGGACGCGCACGCCGGCGAGCCGCCGACCGAGCCGACCACCGCTCCGACCGCGCTGGCCATGTTCCCCGGCGACTTCCAGTCCATCCGCCGCTTCGCCGAGCGGGACCACGCGAACATCGTCCGGTGGACGGCGTACGAGACCGACGTCGACGGCCGGGGCGACGTCGGCGGCCACTACGCGGCCCACCAGGCCACCGAGGTGCTGGTCGCCGACATCCGCGAGTTCTTCGCCAGCCTGCGCTGACTCGGTTGATCGGTGCCCGCTCCGCTCGACCGGGGCGGGCGCCGACCCTAGGGGCGCTGTCCGTCCAAGATCTGCATTCTGTTCACGAAGCGGTAGCCTTGGAGGGTGCGAGTACGTGTCGAGCAGACCGCCTTACCCGGGATCGGGGTACGTCACGATCTGGTGACGGAGTCCGGACGCCGCCTGGGCGTCGTTTCCCACCGCAATGGCCGCCGTGATCTCGTTCTCTACGATCCCGACGATCCCGACGCCTGCCAGGCGGACATCCCGCTGACCGACGACGAGGCCGAGGCTCTGGCCGACATCCTCGGCGCGTCGCTGATGCTCGGCCAGCTCTCCGGGCTCCGGGAGCAGGCCGCCGGTCTGCTCACCGAGCAGATCGCCATCACGGCCGGGTCCCCGTACGTCAACCGGAAGCTCGGCGACACCAAGGCGCGTACCCGCACCAGCGCCTCGATCGTGGCTGTACTGCGTGAAGGCGAAGTCATCGTTTCGCCACTCCCCTCCTTCCGCTTCGCGGCCGGCGACGTGGTGGTCGTTGTCGGGACCCGTAGAGGTCTCGACGGCGTTTCCGCCATCCTCGCCGACAGTGACCCGGACGGCTGAGGCGGATGCACGATTTCACCACGCTGCTCATCGAAGTCGGTGCGCTGCTGCTGCTGCTCGGGCTCCTCAGCCGGCTCAGCCGGCGCTTCGGCCTCTCTCCCATTCCTCTCTACCTGCTCGCCGGGCTCGCGTTCGGGCACGGCGGGCTGCTGCCGCTGGACGCCAGCGAGGAGTTCTTCGCAGTCGGCGCCGAGATCGGCGTAATCCTTCTGCTGGTGATGCTCGGCCTGGAGTACTCGGCCAACGAACTCGTCGGCAACCTGCGTTCGGCGGCACCGGCAGGGCTGATCGACGGCGTCCTCAACGCGCTGCCCGGCGCGGGGTTTGCCCTGCTGCTCGGCTGGGACTGGGTCGCCGCCCTGGTACTCGGCGGCATCACCTGGGTCTCCTCCTCCGGGGTGATCGCCAAGGTCCTCGCCGACCTGGGCCGGCTCGGTAACCGGGAAACCCCGGTGATCCTCTCGGTGCTGGTCATCGAGGACCTGGCGATGGCCCTCTACCTGCCGCTCGTCACCGCCGTACTGGCCGGCACCGGCCTGCTCGGCGGCGGGATCGCGCTCACCGTCGCTGTGGGCACGGTGCTGATCGTGCTGGTGGTCGCCATCCGGTACGGCCACCTGATCTCGTCCGCCCTGTCGGCGAAGGACCCGGAGGCGCTGCTGCTCGGCGTACTCGGTCTGACGTTGCTGATCGCGGGCATTGCCGCGTCGCTCCAGGTGTCGGCGGCGGTCGGCGCGTTCCTGGTGGGCATCGCCCTCTCCGGCCCGGTGGCGCACCACGCCACCGAGTTGCTCTCGCCCCTGCGGGACCTGTTCGCCGCGGTGTTCTTCGTCTTCTTCGGCCTGACCACCGACCCGCAGGACATTCCGCCGGTGCTGCTGCCGGCACTCGCCCTGGCCGTGGTCACCATGGCGACGAAGACGCTCACCGGCTACCTCGCGGCCCGCCGGGTCGGCATCGCGGAACCTGGTCGATGGCGGGCCGGCCTGGCGCTCGTACCTCGCGGTGAGTTCTCCATCGTCATCGCCGGTCTCGCGGTGGCCGCCGGGAGCGTCGAGCCGCGGTTGGCGGCGCTGGCCGCGACGTACGTCCTGATCACCGTGGTGACCGGGCCGGTCCTGGCTCGGCTGCCCGACTTCCCGTGGTTCAAGCGGTGGCTGCGCAACCGCGCGGCGGCCCAGCGGCGGGAGCAAACCCCGATCGTCGAATCATTGCACTGAGCTCCACCTGAACGCCGCGGCGGCGTGGGTCGCACCCTCGCGGAGGTAGAAGCGGTGCGCCTCCGTTCGGGCCAGGCCGGACTCCAGGAAGACGTAGTCGGCACCCTGTTCGTGCGCCCACGCCCTGGCCGCCGCGAGGAGGCGGGAGCCGACACCCCGGGAGCGCCACTCGGGGTGCACAGCGAGATCCTCGATCGACGCCCGACGGCCGAAGCGCACCGAGAGGATGTCCAGGTAGACGCTGGCGACGCCGACCAGCTGATCCTCGTCCGATCGTGCCTCGAAGAGTGCGACGTCCTCGTGGGCGAGCAATTGCCCGGTCCGCTCGACGGCGCGGTCGTGGTCCCAATCCACGGGACGGCTACCGGGAGGGGCGAAAAGCCACTCCAGCCCCACGACGAACTCGGCCTCGGCGCCCCGCTGGAACCGTCTAACGTGGATTGTCATAGGAGCATCATCGGCTGCGCTGTCGATGCAATGGACCGGCCCGTGCCAACGGTTGCGGAATTGCTCCTCGCGGGTACTACCGCAGCACCCGACGGCGGGTTACCGTTTCGCCCCAGCAGCCAGGGTCCGCAGGCAGCGTTGCCAGACGCGGGCGAGAGCGGAAGGTTGGCCGGTGAGCGTGCAGGAGTCGACTTTCCACGGCTTCGCCAACCCCGTCGATCCGACTCCGGCGGAGTTGCGGGCATGGGCGTACCAGCCTGATTCGGTGCCGTTGGCCTCGATGCCACCCGACTGGGACCTTCTGGTCTCCGGCGACCGGCTGGTGGTGACACTCTTCGAGTTGGCAATGGATCCAACCTGCCCGGCCCGGCGGTTCGCGCTGCACTGCCTCTACATCTACGCGGCCGACGGCATCCGGACGAACTTCCGCGCCCACCCCAAGCGCCGCTTCCGCAAGCTCGTCGAACAGGCCGAGCGTGACGGCGACGAGCTGATGAAGATCTGGGCACACAACGGCCGGGTGCTGTTGGCCCGACCGGACCTCTTCGTCTACCGGGACTGGTGCGAGGGCGGTCTGGTCCGCGAAAACCGCCGCCTCGGCTGAGCCCCGGCCGCATTGGTTATGGCGAACGGGCCGGGACCCCCGCTACGGCATCCCCGCGTCCCGGCCCGCATTGGTTATGGCGAACGGGCCAGGACCCCCCGTGGGTCCCGGCCCGCACGTCGGTCACCGGTCAGTCCTGCTTGCGTTCCGTCTCGGCTCGGCCCCGTTCGCCGGCGTGGTCGCCGTCTTCGGCGAACCGGCCCGCGATGATCCGGTCCCGGTAGGTCCCCTCGGTCACCTTGTCGAACTTCTTGCGGACGGTCTCGGCCAGATTTTCCAACCGGTCCTCGGTCTGCTGGGCCACCTTCTTCGCCGGTTCCGCCATCGCTCCCCCTCGCCATGCCGGTAGGTCCGGATTAAGCCGATTGGACCCTTATTGACAGGCTAACCGAAGCGGCCCGGACCGCGCCGGGAAATCCAGCGTGGTCCGGGCCGATAAGACAGATCCGGGTGAGCGGTAGCTCAGCGATCGGGCGTGCGGCGGGGGCGCCACACCACCAGGGCTGTGGACGTGCGGTTGGTCGGCACCAGATCCCGGCCCGGAAAGCGGGCCAGCGACTCCAACTCCGCCACCCGGCGGTACGCGGCGTCCAGCTCCGCCTCCAGCCGGGCCACCCGCTGCTGCGCCTGCTCCAGCAGCCGCTCCAGCCCGATGATCCGCTTGACGCCGGCCAGGTTGATCCCGTCGTCCTGACTGAGCCGCTGCACCTCGCGCAGCAGCACCACGTCGCGGACGCTGTAGCGACGCCCGCCACCAGCGGCCCGGCCGGGCTGCACCAGCCCCAGTCGGTCGTACTGGCGCAGGGTCTGTGGATGCATCCCCGCCATCCGTGCCGCTACCGAGATCATCAGCACCTTGGCCTCGTAGGCAGGGTCGCCCGAACCGAGGAACTCGCCCGACATCCCGCTCACCTCCGCGTCCATTCCACCGGACTAACTGACTCGACGCACCCGTGCGTCGAGATGTTCCCGGGCTGCCGGCGGGGTCTGCTCGGCGAACGACTCCAGCGCCGTGCGCGCCTCATCCGACAACCGGGCCGGCACCACCACGTCCAGCGTGACCAGCAGGTCACCGGCCTGCCCGTCGCGGCGGACCACACCCTTGCCCCGGGCCCGCAGCACCCGCCCGCTCGGTGTCCCCGGCGGCACCCGCAGGGTCATCGCACCGTCGAGCGTGGGCACCCGCAGGTCCGTGCCGAGCACGGCCTCCGCGAAGGTGACCGGCACGGTCAGCGTCAGGTCGTCCCCGGTACGCCCAAACAGCTCGTCCGGCCGAACCTTGACGTGCACGAAGAGGTCGCCAGCCGGGCCGCCGCGCTCGCCCGGCTCGCCGCGCCCGGCCAACCGGATGCGTTGACCGTCGGCCACACCGGCCGGGAAGCGCACGTTCATCGTGCGGGTCTTGGTGACACCGCCGCTGCCGTGGCACTCCGGGCACTTCTCCTCGACCACGGTGCCGACGCCCTGGCAGTTGCGGCACGGCTCGGAGAAGCTGAACGACCCCTGGTTGCGGGTGGTCACGCCGGCACCATGACAGACCGGGCAGGTACGCGGCTGGGTGCCGGGCTTGGCCCCGTTGCCGTGGCAGGTGTCGCAGACTCCCGGCGCGCGCAGCGTCAGGGGCAGCGTCACTCCCCGCACCGCGTCGCCGAAGTCCAGCGCCACCTCGGTCTCCACGTCTCGACCACGGGCCGGACCATGTGGTGCGGCCTGCCCACCGGCCTGGCCGCCGCTGAAGATCGAGCTGAACAGGTCCTGGAAGCCGGCGCCGCCGAAGCGACGATCGCCGCCTCCGCCGCCGCCGAACATGTCGGAGACGTCGAACGGCATGCCGCCCTGCTGACCGCCACCCCGGGCGTTGCGCCGGAACGCGCCCGAGCCGAAGAGCGAACGCATCTCGTCGTACTCGCGACGGCGGCCGCTGTCCGACAGCACGTTGTACGCCTCGGACGCTGCCTTGAAGCGCTCCTCGGCCTTCGGATCGCCCGGGTTGTGGTCCGGGTGCGACTCCCGGGCCACCTTGCGGTACGCCTTCTTGATGTCATCCGCGGAGGCGGCCTTGTCCACGCCGAGCACGGCGTAGAAGTCCTTCTCGATCCAGTCCTTCGAACTCACCGGTCCACCCCCTTCCGACCCCGGTGGCCCGGCCGTCCCGCCCACCGCAGCGCGGTGGACGGGACGGCCCGGTCACTGTCTGGCACTATTCCGGATCCGCGACCGCGACCAGCGCGGGGCGCAGCAGCCGCTCACCGAGCTGGTAGCCGCGTCGCATGACCTGTACGCAGGTCGGCTCGCTGACGTCGGCCGAGGTCTGGTGCGCGACCGCCTCGTGCCGGGTCGGGTCGAACGGGTCGCCCTGCTCGCCGAAGGCGTTCAGGCCGAACTTGCCCAGCGCGGTGGTGAGCTGTTCCGCCACCGTGCCGAACGGCCCGACCAGGTCGCCGTGTTCCCGGGCCCGGTCCAGGTCGTCCAGGATCGGCAGCAGCGCGGCCAACACCGAGCCGGTCGCCTGCTCCTGCACGAGGTTGCGGTCGCGGTCGATGCGCTTGCGGTAGTTGGCGTACTCCGCCGACACCCGCTGCAGGTCCCTGGTCCGCTCGTCGAGCTCGGCCCGGAGCGCCTCCAGCTCGGCGCCGAGCGAGGTGCCCGTGCCGCCGCCGTCCACCGGCTGCGCCGGGGCGTCCACCACCGGCGGACCGGATGGCTCCGGCCCGTTGGTGGAGTTGACCTCGACCTCGATCTCGTCGACCACGACCTCGGCGTCCTCGACCAGACCCTCGGCCGGCACACCGGTCTCCGCGTCGGCGGCGGTGCCCTCCGGCTCGGCGGTGTCGACGAGCTTGCGGTTGTTGCGGATGACGACCCGCTCCCCGTCGCCGGTCGGCTCCGTGGTCGCGGAGCCACCCGGCGTCGACCCGGTGTCGCCCGGGTCGGCGGCTCGTGGCTTCTGCGTCATGCGGCTACCTCATCCCCTTCGCGGTGAAAACGTGCCGGAGGCCGACGGTCACTTCTTGCCGTCCTCGTCCACGATTTCCGCGTCGACCACGTCGTCGGCGCCGCCGGCCTGCGCGCCGGTCGCGCCGGTCGCGCCGGTCGCACCGGTCGCACCCGGGCCAGCCTCGCCACCCGGCTGCTGACCCTGCTCGGCCTGCTGGGAGTAGAGCAGCGAACCGGCCTCCTGGGAGACCTTGGCCAGCTTCTCGTGCGCCGACTTGATCTTGTCGATGTCCTGACCGCCGAGGGCGCCGCGCAGCTCGCCGAGCGCCTCGTTGAGCTGCTCGCGGTTTTCACCGGGCAGCTTGTCGCCGCTCTCGGCGAGGAACTTCTCGGTCTGCCACTGCAGCGCCTCGGCCACGTTGCGAGCCTCGGCGTCGTCGCGACGACGCTTGTCCTCCTCCGCGTGCTCCTCGGCGTCCCGGCGCATCCGCTCGATGTCGTCCTTCGGCAGCGAGGAGCCGCCGGTGATCGTCATCTTCTGTTCCTTGCCGGTGCCCAGGTCCTTGGCGTGCACGTTGACGATGCCGTTGGCGTCGATGTCGAAGGCGACCTCGATCTGCGGCACGCCACGCGGCGCCGGCGGGAGGCCGGTCAGCTCGAAGGTGCCGAGCTTCTTGTTGTACGCCGCGATCTCCCGCTCACCCTGGAACACCTGGATCAGCACCGACGGCTGGTTGTCGTCCGCCGTGGTGAAGACCTCAGAACGCTTGGTCGGGATTGTGGTGTTGCGCTCGATCAGCTTGGTGAAGATGCCGCCCTTGGTCTCGATGCCCAGGCTCAGCGGGGTCACGTCGAGCAGCAGGACGTCCTTGACCTCACCCTTGAGCACACCGGCCTGGAGAGCGGCGCCGACGGCGACCACCTCGTCCGGGTTGACGCCCTTGTTGGGGTCGCGACCGGTGAGCTGCTTGACCAGGTCGGTCACGGCGGGCATCCGGGTCGAACCGCCGACCAGGATGACGTGCTCGACGTCGGAGATCTTGATCCCGGCGTCCTTCACGGCCTGCTCGAACGGGCCCTTGCACCGGTCCAGCAGGTCCTGCGTCATCCGCTGGAACTCGGCGCGGCTGAGCGTCACGTCGAGGTGCAGCGGGCCGGCCGCGCCGGCGGTGATGTACGGCAGGTTGATGTTGGTGGTGGTGGCGGCGGAAAGCTCGATCTTGGCCTTCTCGGCGGCCTCACGGAGCCGCTGGAGGGCCATCTTGTCCTGAGACAGATCAATGCCGTGCTCACCGCGGAACGTCTTGACCAGGTGGTCGATGATCCGCTGGTCCCAGTCGTCGCCACCGAGCTGGTTGTCACCGCTGGTCGACTTGACCTCGACGACGCCCTCGGCCAGCTCCAGCAGCGACACGTCGAAGGTGCCGCCGCCGAGGTCGAAGACCAGGACGGTCTGCTCCTTGGAGCCCTTGTCCAGCCCGTATGCCAGGGCGGCAGCGGTCGGCTCGTTGACGATCCGCAGCACGTTGAAGCCGGCAATCTCACCGGCCTCCTTGGTGGCCTGGCGCTGGCTGTCGTTGAAGTAGGCCGGAACGGTGATCACCGCGTCGGTGATCTGCTCGCCCAGGTACGCCTCGGCGTCCCGCTTGAGCTTCATCAGCGTCCGGGCCGAGATCTCCTGCGGGGTGTACTTCTTGCCGTCGATGTCGACGGACCAGTTCGTGCCGACCTCGCGCTTGACCGACCGGATCGTCCGATCGGGGTTGGTCACCGCTTGGCGCTTGGCGACCTCACCGACGAGCACCTCGCCGTTGCGGGCGAACGCGACGATCGACGGAGTCGTCCGCGACCCCTCAGCGTTGGCGATGACGGTGGGCTCACCGCCCTCGAGAACGCTGACGCAGGAGTTCGTCGTGCCGAGGTCGATACCGACCGCACGTGCCATCTTCGCTTCCTCGCTTCGTAAGGTTGTGCAGGTGACGGGCGTCGCCCGTGGGCTGCTGGCGAGCACCGCCCGCAGCGGGCCCCACCACAAGTTGAGTGAACTTGACTCAATAGTGCCACGCGTTGGCCAATCGTCAAGTTGACTTGAGTCAACCCGACGCAACCCAGCCGTTATTACCGTCCGGTTGTCTTCCCTTGCATCGGTCGGGCACGCTTTAGCGGTGACGACGCACGGCGATCCCGCCACCCGTTCCGGTGCGCCCGCCGTCGCAGCCCGCACCGACCCGCCGGACGCCGCGGAGGAGCCGCCCGCCACCACCGGGGACGACAGCCTCCCCGGCGCACTGTCGGGCCTCCGGGAGGCGATCGGCGCGACCCGGTATCCCCTCGCGCTGCCCTCTGCCGGCTCCGCCCGGCAGACCGCCACCGCCCTCACCGACCAGCTCGACGACTACCTGCTGCCCCGGCTCGCCCGGCTGGACGCCCCACTGCTCGTGGTGGTCGGCGGCTCCACCGGCGCGGGCAAGTCGACACTGGTCAACAGCCTGGTCAAGGCCCGGGTCAGCGCCGCCGGCGTGCTCCGGCCGACCACCCGCTCGCCGGTGCTGGTCTGCAACCCGTCCGACGCGGCCTGGTTTCGGCAGGGTGACCTCCTGCCCGGGCTGACCCGCACCACCGAGCCGAGCGACGATCCGCGCGCCCTGCACCTCGTCACCGCCCCGGCCCTGCCCGCCGGGCTGGCCTTCCTCGACGCGCCCGACATCGACTCGGTCGTCGACGCCAACCGGGCGCTCGCCACCCAACTGCTGGCCGCCGCCGATCTGTGGCTCTTCGTCACCACTGCCGCCCGGTACGCCGACGCGGTGCCCTGGGAGCTGCTGCGCAGTGCCCGGGCGCGCGGCGCGGTGATCGCCATGGTGCTGGACCGGGTGCCCGCCGAGGCCACCGAAGAGATCGCCGCGCACCTGACCGAGATGCTCGCCGAGCAGGACCTCGGCCGGGCGCCGCTGTTCGTGTTGCCCGAGACCTGGGTCGACGGTCAGGGGCTGCTGCCCGAGGGAGTCACCGCCCCACTGGCCGACTGGTTCGCCCGGTTGGCCGCCGACGTGGACGCGCGGGCGGCGGTGGTCCGCCAGACCCTCGACGGGGCGCTGGCCGCCCTCCACCCCGCCGTGGAGGATCTGGCCGACGCCGCCGACGAGCAGCTCGCCGCCGCCGACGGGCTGGACGAACGGGTCCAGGCCGCGTACCGGGGTGCCGAGCGCACCGTCGAGCAGGGGCTCCAGGACGGCCGGCTGCTCCGGGGTGAGGTGCTCGCCCGCTGGCAGGAGTTCGTCGGCACCGGCGAGCTGTTCCGCACGCTGGAGGCACGGATCGGTCGCCTCCGGGACCGGGTGGTGGCCGCCGTCACCGGTCGGCCGGCGCCCGCCGTCGAGCTGCGCAACGCCATCGAGTCCCAGCTGGTGACGCTGCTGCGTGGGGTGGCTTCGGAGGCCGCCGAGTCCGCGTACACCGGGTGGAAGGCACACCCGGCCGGCGCCGGGCTGCTCGAGCCGCCCCTCGCCCACCCGAGCGACGACCTACCCGAACGCGCCGAGCGCATGGTCCGGGACTGGCAGCGCGGAGTGCTGGAACTGGTCCGGGTCGAGGGCGGTGACAAGCGGTTCGTGGCCCGCACCGCCGCGTACGCGGTGAACGCCACCGGGCTGGCCGTGATGATCGCTGTCTTCGCCTCCACCGCGTTCATCCCGACCGGGCTGGAGCTGGCCACCGGGGCCGGCACCACTGTCGCCGCGCAGGCCGTCCTCCAGGCGATCTTCGGCGACCAGGCGGTGCGTACCCTCGCCGCCAAGGCCCGTACCGACCTGCTGGACCGGGTGCGGACGCTGCTCGCCGTGGAGGCCGACCGCTTCCTGAGCCGCACCGCCGACGCCCGCCCCGCCGAGGACGCCGGCGACAGGCTGCGCCGGGCCGCCGGCCGGGTCGAGCTGGCCCGGCACCGCAGCGGCCTGTCCACCGCCGACGAGGAGGGTTCTCGGTGAGCAACATCGCCGGCCGGGTCCGCGAGGTGTTCCGCGGGGACCAGCGGGTCGACGCCGACGCGCTGATCGCCCGCCTGGACGCGGTACGCCGGTTCCTGATCGCCGTGGACGGTCTGCTGCCGGACTCCGACCTGGTGCCCGCGCACACAGTGGTCGAGCGGGCCGGCACCCGGCTCGCGCTGTCCCGGGACCACACAGTGGTCGCCCTGGCCGGCGCCACGGGCAGCGGCAAGTCCAGCCTCTTCAACGCGCTGGCCCAACTGGAACTCTCGCCAGTAGGGGTCCGCCGGCCGACCACCGGCGTCACCCACGCCTGCGTGTGGGGGCCGCTGGAGGGCGCCAACCATCTGCTCGACTGGGTCGGCGTCCTGCCCCGACACCGCTTCGTCCGGGAGAGCGCCCTGGACGCTGACGACGAGACGGCCCTGCACGGGCTGATCCTGCTCGACCTGCCCGACTTCGACTCGGTGCAGCGATCGCACCGGCTCGAGGTGGACCGACTCCTCGGCCTGGTCGACCAGGTGGTCTGGGTGGTCGACCCGCAGAAGTACGCCGACCGGGTCATCCACGACAGCTACCTGCGCGAGTTCCACAGGCACCGCGAGGTCACAGTGGTCGTGCTCAACCAGGCCGACCGGCTGCCCCCGGCCGAAGTGCCCCGGGTCCTGGACGACCTGCGTCGGCTGCTCGACACGGACGGGCTGACCGGGGTGCCCCTGCTGGCCACCACCGCCATCGATCCGGCCGGGATGGTCGGGCTGCGCAACACGCTGGAGCGCACCGTCGCCGAGCGGCAGGCCGCGCTGCGCCGGCTCGCTGGTGACGTCGACACTGTCGTCGCCGGCTTGGACGAGCTGGTCGGTTCGGCCCGGCCGGCGGACGGGCCGGACGACACCGCCGTCAAGGGGCTGAACCGGGCGTTGGCCGGGGCGGCCGGAGTGCCAGCGGTGACCGAGGCCGTGGAGCGGGCGTACCGGCACCGGGCCGGCGCTGCCACCGGCTGGCCCGTGGTCCGGGGCTGGCGGCGGTTGCGACCCGACCCGCTTCGTCGGCTGCACCTGCCCGGCCCGACCGGCGACCAGGCCGACCCGGCGGAGAGCCTGGTCGCGGCCACCTCGGTACCGGACCCGACGGCCGCCCAGCGCTCGGCGCTCGGCCTCGCCATCCGCGCGGTGGCCGACCGGGCCGCCACCGACCTGCCCGCCGCCTGGCCCGGCGCGGTGACCGGCGCCGCCCGGTCCCGCCTCGGCGACCTGCCGGACGCCCTGGATCGCACGATCGCCAGCACCGACCTCGGCCTCGACCGTCGCCCGCTGTGGTGGCGGGTCGTGGGCGGTGTCCAGTGGTTGGTCACCCTCGCCGCAGTGGTCGGGCTGGGCTGGCTGGTGCTCGGCTACGCGCTGCGGGCGCTCGGCCTGCCCGCACTGGACAACCCGATGGTCGGCGAGGTGCCGCTGCCGACCGTGCTGCTGCTCGGCGGCCTGCTGGCCGGGCTGCTGGTGGCGGCGCTGACCCGCCCGGTGGTGCGCTGGGCCGCCCGGCGCGCCCGGGCCCGCGCCGACCAGCGGCTGACGGCGCGGGTCGCCCAGGTGGGCGACGAGTACGTGCTGGCACCGGTACGGCTCGTGCTCGGCTCGTACGCGCAGGCGCGCGACGCGCTGCGGGACGCCGCGCGCCGCTGACGCTCCGCACGGCTCGCTACCGCTCTGCCTACGCCTCGGGCGGCGTAGGGTCGGAGCATGGCCACGCCTCAGACCCCCTACGACGCGGTGCTGCACGCCGCACGCGACGTGACCAAGCTGGAGTCCGCCCTCGACGCCGAGATGCTCGGCAGCGCCCTGCTGGGCAGTGTCTACGCGATCGCGGAGACCGACCGCGACGCCGCCGTACGGGAGTTCGTCACCGGCTTCCTCGCCGCCACCGCCCGCCGCAGGATCGCTGCGGCGACCACCATCCGGCAGGTCTTCGCCACCCTCGTTCCGACCGCCGAGGGCGCCGATCGGGTGCGCCCGGGCAGCCAGGCGCCCACCTGGACGGCCCAGCTCGGCCGGGTGCACCTCACCGGCACCTGGGCGTACGGGGACGTGTACGGCGATCAGACCTCCTACCTCGCGACCTTCGCCTACGACGACGAGTCCGGCGGCTCGGAGCACGCGCTGGTGGCCCTGGTGGACCACAACATCGGGATCACCAAGGACATCTTCGTGGGCGGGCCGGCCGAACGGATCCTGGACCAGGTCCGGCAGATGTGCGCCGACGACGAGCTGACCTGGTTCCGTACCGAAGATCCTGCCCGGTTCCGGGGTGAGGTGGCCCGCCATCTGGCGGTCACCGACGACCTGAGCGAGCTGCCCGGCGAGGGGTCGCTCGCCACCGACCGGGCGTTGGTCGGGGCCCGGCTGGCGATCCTGCCCACCGCGGCCGTCCCGACCGGGCCGGCGGAGGTCGAGCCGCTCTCCGCGGCCGAGCGCACCGACCTGGTCCGGCGGTTCCTCGCCGCGCCGGAGGCCGCCCGCTTCGGGCTGGACGCCGTCGACGGCCCCGAGCTGGCCTCCCTGCACTTCTGCCTGAGCCTGCTGCTGGACCACTCGGCGAGCTTCCCGGACGCCGATCCGATGCGCTGGAGCCCTGCCGTGTCCGGGCTCTTCCTGCTCGACTGGGTGCACCGCCGGGCCGTGCTGGACATGGACGACGCGGCGATGCTGCCCCGGGTGCTGCGGGCCTGGGCGCGGTACGCGTCGCGCCAGCGCGGGCTGCCCGAGGCGGCGGCGACGCGCACCGACGAGGCGATCGAGGAGATGGTGCCGGAGTTCGCCCGCCTCTACTCGACCGGTGAGCGACGCAGCGCGGCCACCGCCGCTGTGGCGCAGCTGATGGCCGACGGGGTGGACCCGGACGACCCGGCCGCACTGGACGCGTGGATCGAGGCGAACCGGCACCGCCTCGCCGACGACGGCGCCTGACGGTGTTCGAGGGTGGGCGGCCCCGCGCCGCCCGCCCTGGGCCGGACTGGCGCAGCGGACACTGACCGGGCTAGCGCAACGGGCCGAAGATCACTGCGGCGATCAGGGCGCCGAGCGCGCCACCGGTCAGCACCTGCGCCACCGTGTGGTCTTTCAGGCGTACCCGGGACCAGCCGACCACCGCCAGCAGCGGTGCGGCGACGACCAGCCGCGTCCCGAAGGTCAGCATCAGGATGACCAGCGTGCCGGCGGCCACCGCCGAGTGGATCGACATCTTCCACCAGTGGCTGACCGACACGGCGACGACGAGGCCGACGAGGCCGGACACCGCCAGCGCCAGCACCGGGCGGGGCGCGCCGAGCACGGCGAGCAGGGCGAGCCCCGCCGTAACCGAACCGAGACCGACCAGCAGCGGCGCCCGGCGCTGCTCCCGGCGGCCGACGTGGTGGTCGGTGAGCCGGCCACGGCGTACCCCGCCGACGATGTAGGCGAACGGAATGCCGGTAACGAAGAGAGTGGCGAGCAGACCCCAGACGAGGCCCTGACCGGGACGGCTGGCGCTGTGCCAACTCACCGTGATGATCAGCAGCGACACGAGCACCGCCGGGGCGGTCACCTCGGTGACCAGCCGGGCGATCCGCAACCCCGGGCCGGGCCGGGTGGTGACCGGGCGGGGTTCCGCACCGCCGCCCACGCCACCCCCTCCGGTACGCGCCTACCGCCGAACACCGCCGTCGCCGGACGGGCCGCGCCTGATCGTCACCGTACCGCCGGCTACACCGCAGGGTACGTCGGTCCGGCCAGCGGCGCCGGCCTGACGCTGGGCGTCGGGGCGACGGCCGACGGCGACGGGATCGCCGGGCTGGGTCGGCGGGTCGGTACTGCGGGCGGCGTGGGTGTGGGGGCCGGCATGGACCGGGTGCTGGTCGGCACGGCGGTCGCGGTCGCGTCGTCGGTCGGTGTGGGTGTCGGCCCCGACGTCGGGGCCTGTGTGGGCGTCGGGGCCACCGTCAGGGTCGGAGTCGGATCGGGATCCGCCGAGCCGGTCGGGTCCGGGTCGGTGGGGTCCGGTTCCGGCGAGTCGGTCGGGTCCGGGTCGGTCGGGTCCGGGTCGGTCGGATCGGGGTCCGGCGGGTCGGTCGGGTCCGGGTCGGTCGGCGGCGGCGCGACGGGCGGGGGTGCCGGCAGCACGGTGCTCTGCGTGGGTCTCGGTGCCACCGGCGGGGCGGTCGTCCACCGGGCGGGCCCGGGATCGGCGGCGGCGGGCCCTTCCCGTGGGCGCAACGGGGCGGCCGGCAGCCAGCCGCTGGTCGGGCCGACGCTGGGTGTACCGAGCGGGGGGAGCGGTGGCTGGCTGGTCATCGGCAGCGGGATCACCACCGGCCCGACGGACGGGGTCGGCATGAACGGGGTGCTGCTGTCCGGTAGGGCGGTGCTGCCCGGGGTGGCCGAGCCCGCGCTGATCGCGGCGAGGATGGGCATCGACGCCGTGCCGGCCAGCAGCGCGACGGTGAGCAGGTAACCCCGGGAGGGGCCACCGGCGCCGGGAGCCCGGTGGACACCGACCACCCGACGGTAGGCGCCGGCAGACCGGTGCCTACCAAGCGCTGGTGTGCCGGGACCGTCACCTGGCTCGTACACCGCACACCCCTTGTCGTCGGCCGTCGGAGGACATGGATGGACGCCGCCCGGGGCAAAAACCCGACAAATGACCCGATAGGCGCGATCCTGCGGGAATCAGCCTCGCGCAGTCACAGTGGGTCAGCCAACCTCCACCGCGTGTCGACACGCGGTGCTGCCCGAACGGTGACGAATCGTGCCGCAACGCATGGGAAACGCGGGCCGGCATGATGGCGACAAACGGCGTCAAAGCATGGGCGCTCGGATTGCGGAGGCAGGCGTACTGTGGGCGCGCTCACCTGCTCTGCGAATATGGAGCACGACGGCAACGCAGCCGTGACCTCCGCGCACCCTCGCGGCAGGCGCGGTTGAGCGCCGGCGCTCCCGATCCGGGCTCGGCCAGAACCCGGATCACGCCGTGCGGCAACCCCCACCGGGGCTAGGCGCGGCCGCCAGGAACCGGTCCGGCACCAGCCGGGCAGGCGCACGAGTTGCGCGGCCGGGTGACCCCCCGGTGCCGACGCAGACACGACAGGGAGAGACCGATGGCAAAGGGCGACCCCGGGGGCACCCGCAGCAGGCGGGCTGCACCCCGCTCCAGGAAGGGCGCGGCCGGCGACCCCGCGCTCGTGCAGCTGCTCACCCCCGAAGGCGAGCGGATCGACAGCGCCACCGGGCCGGACGGCACCGAGTACCGCGTCGACTTCACCGACGAGGAATACCGCGGTCTCTACCGCGACCTGGTGCTGGTCCGGAAGTTGGACGCCGAGGCGACAGCTCTCCAGCGCCAGGGCGAGCTGGGCCTCTGGGCCAGCCTGCTCGGCCAGGAAGCCGCCCAGGTCGGCTCCGGGCGGGCGCTGCGTACCCAGGACATGGCCTTCCCGACCTACCGGGAGCACGGCGTCCTCTACTGCCGGGGCATCGACCCGATCATGCCGCTCGGCCTGTTCCGCGGTGTCGACCAGGGCGGCTGGGACCCGAACGAGTTCAAGTTCAACATGTACACGATCGTCATCGGCGCGCAGACCCTGCACGCGACCGGCTACGCGATGGGGATCACCATCGACGGCAAGACCGGCACCGACGACGGCGAGGCGGCGATCGCCTACTTCGGCGACGGCGCCACCAGCCAGGGCGACGTGAACGAGGCGTTCGTGTGGGCCAGCGTGTTCAACGCGCCGCTGGTCTTCTTCTGCCAGAACAACCAGTACGCGATCTCGGAGCCGCTGGAGCGGCAGACCCGTGTCCCGCTCTACCAGCGGGCCGCCGGCTTCGGCTTCCCCGGCGTACGGGTGGACGGCAACGACGTCCTCGCCACGTACGCGGTCACCCGCACCGCGCTGGACAACGCCCGCCTCGGACAGGGCCCGAGCCTGATCGAGGCGTACACGTACCGGATGGGCGCGCACACCACCTCCGACGACCCGACCCGCTACCGCATCGCCAGCGAGGTCGAGGCGTGGCAGGCCAAGGACCCGATCGCCCGGGTCAAGGCCTTCCTCGAGAAGCAGAAGATCGCCGACGCGGGCTTCTTCGCCGAGGTCGACGAACAGGCCCGCCGCGAGTCGGTGCACCTGCGCGAGCGGGTGCTCGAGATGCCGAACCCGGAGCCGGTGACGATGTTCGACAACGTCTACCCCAACGGGTCTCCGCTGCTCGACGAGCAGCGCGCGAAGTTCAGCCGCTACATGGAGTCGTTCGAGGGGAGCGCCCACTGATGGCCACGGAGACGCTCACCATCGGCAAGGCCCTCAACACCGGTCTGCGCCGCGCCCTGGAGAACGACCCCAAGGTCATCATCATGGGCGAGGACGTCGGCAAGCTCGGCGGCGTCTTCCGGATCACCGACGGTCTCCAGAAGGACTTCGGCGACCAGCGGGTGATCGACACCCCGTTGGCCGAGTCCGGCATCATCGGCACCGCTGTCGGTCTGGCCATCCGCGGCTACCGGCCGGTCTGCGAGATCCAGTTCGACGGCTTCGTCTACCCCGCGTACGACCAGATCGTGTCGCAGGTGGCGAAGATGCACTACCGCTCGGGCGGCCGGCTCAGCATCCCCATGGTGATCCGGATCCCGTTCGGCGGCGGCATCGGCGCTGTCGAGCACCACTCCGAGTCGCCGGAGGCGTACTTCGCGCACACCGCCGGCCTGAAGGTGGTGACCTGCTCCAACCCGCAGGACGCCTACGTGATGATCCAGCAGGCCATCGCCTCGGACGACCCGATCGTCTTTCTGGAGCCCAAGCGGCGCTACTGGGAGAAGGGCCAGGTCGACCTGGACGCGCCGCTGGCCGACGCGTACCCCCTGCATTCGGCCCGGGTCGTGCGGCCCGGCACAGACGTCACCGTGCTGGCCTACGGCCCGATGGTGCGGACCTGCCTGGAGGCGGCGACCGCCGCCGCCGAGGACGGCCGGGAGTTGGAGGTCATCGACCTGCGTTCGCTCTCGCCGCTGGACCTGACCGCGGCGTACGAGTCGGTGAAGCGCACCGGCCGTGCGATCGTGGTGCACGAGGCGCCGTCCAACATCGGCCTCGGCGCCGAGTTGGCCGCCCGGATCACCGAGGAGTGCTTCTACTCCCTGGAGTCGCCCGTGCTGCGGGTGACCGGCTTCGACATCCCCTACCCGGCCGCCCGGGTGGAGGAGGAGTTCCTGCCCGACCTCGATCGGGTGCTCGACGCCGTCGACCGCTCCTTCGGCTGGTGAGCGACATGTCCCGGATCAAGACGTTCAACCTGCCCGACCTGGGCGAGGGGCTGACCGAAGGCGAGATCCTGGCCTGGCTGGTCAAGGTCGGCGACACCATCGAGCTGAACCAGCCGATCGTCGAGGTGGAGACGGCCAAGGCGGCGGTGGAGATCCCGGCGAAGTGGGCCGGCCAGGTGCAGGCCATCCACCACCCGGAGGGCACCACAGTCGAGGTCGGTACGCCGATCATCGCGATCGACACCGACCCGGGTGCCGGCCCGTTGGAGGCGCCGTCGACCACTGCCACGCCCAGCGGCGACCTGCCCACTCCGTCGGCGGCCTCGCTGGCGGCGGTGGAGGTGGCGCCGGCCGAGGGCATGGTCGAGCCCGGCCTGATCGGTGGCGCGGCCCCGGGTGGGCGGACGGCGGTGCTGGTCGGCTACGGCCCGCGTACGACCGCCGCGAAGCGCCGCCCCCGCAAGGGCGCGGTCCCGGCGCAGGCCGTGACGGCTCCCGCCGCCCCTGCTGGCGTCGATCATGGAGTTGTGGTGGGTGACAAACCAGCCGCGACCCCCACGATTCCGGCACCACAAGTCCATGATCGACGCGGTGGGGCCGTGCTGGCCAAGCCGCCGGTGCGCAAGCTCGCCAAGGATCTCGGGGTCGACCTCGGCACGTTGACCGGGTCGGGGCCGCTCGGCTCGATCACTCGGGAGGACGTGCAGCAGGCGGCGAGCGGTGCGAGCGTGGTGGTTGCCGAGCCGATCGCGGCGACGAGCGCGCCCAGCTTCGGTGCGGACCGGGAGCAGCGCGTCCCGGTCAAGGGCGTCCGCAAGCTGACCGCCGAGAACATGTCCCGCTCGGCGTTCACCGCCCCGCACGTGACGGAGTTCCTGACCGTCGACGTGACGCGGGCGATGAAGGCCCTGGACCGGCTGCGCGGCCGGCGGGAGTGGCGCGACGTACGGGTCTCGCCGCTGCTGCTGGTGGCGAAGGCGGTGCTGCTGGCGGTGCAACGGCACCCGATGGTCAACTCGACCTGGGCGGGCGACGAGATCGTGGTCAAGGAGTACGTCAACCTCGGCATCGCGGCGGCCACCGAGCGCGGCCTGATCGTGCCGAACGTCAAGGACGCCGGCCGACTCTCGCTGCGGGAGTTGGCGGACGCGCTGACCGACCTGGTGCAGACGGCGAAGTCCGGGCGCACCTCGCCGGCGGCGATGTCCGGCGGCACCCTGACGATCACCAACGTCGGCGTGTTCGGGGTGGACACCGGCACACCGATCCTGCCGCCGGGTGAGTCCGCGATCCTGGCCTTCGGTGCGGTGCGGGAGATGCCCTGGGTGCACAAGGGCAAGGTCAAGGTTCGCCAGGTCACCACGCTGGGGCTGAGCTTCGACCACCGGATCATCGATGGTGAGCTGGGCTCCAAGTTCCTGCGGGACGTCGGCGACTTCCTCACGGATCCGGAGGCGGCGCTGCTCGCCTGGACCTGACCGGTTCGAACGCCAGCCACGGCCGGTGTGCCACGGGTTAACGCCCGGCACACCGGCCGTGTCCGTTGAGCGACGGAACCGTCGGCCAGATGGCCAGTTGACCTTTGATTGTTAGGCAGGTGTCTCAGCTCACCTAATAATCGATGGAAGTTCGCCGGCTTCTGCTGTTGAATAGAGGCATCAGGGGCTGACAACCGAATAGCTAGGGGGACCCACCAATGAGCATGATCGAGCGAATCCGCAACCACCGCGACGCCACCCGCCGCGCCCGTGCCATCGAGCACGCGCTGCGCTCGGCGAACTCGCCGGCGGTCCGCGAGGAAATCCTCGTCATCGCCCAGCGTCACATGAGCTGACGCTCCACGACATTCCTCACCTCCTCCAGATCGATGGCCCACCCGGCCCACCGGGTGGGCCATCGGCGTTTCCCAACCACCACCACCGGGATTCCGCCCTGCCGCAGCGCCCGGTACGGTGGGCTTCGGTCGCCGCCCGCCGACCCGGCAGAGGCCGAGCCGACAAAACTGCTCGACATCAACCGGCCACGGTGAGTGACGACCAGTGCTCCTTGGACGTGTCGTGCGACCACCCGATACCGTGCGGGGAGCCGGCACAGCGGTACGCCGGTGACGCCGGCAGCCACGCCGAGGAGACCGATCGGCACCGGCGAGCCGACATGTGATGGAGGAGGCGCACCCATGACGTCCGAGGGCCCGCACCGACCCGGCCAAGAGCCGGACGAGGTGTCACCGGGCGCCGGCGGACCGGCGCCGTACGGCGACCGCCCGGCGCAGCCGGACAACGGCCAGAACGCCGGCGGCCCCGACCTGGGCTGGGCACCCCCGCCCCCGACGCGGTCCAACCCGTCGGCACCGGCATGGGCGACCCAGCCCGAGCAGCCGCCGGCCCCCGCCTGGGGTGCCGCCGCCGCTCCGCAGCCCGACGACCCGGCGCAGCCCGCCTGGGCCGCCGGCGGCGCGAGCGAGCCGCCGCAGCAGCAGCCCGGCGCGTGGCCCGGCAACGACGGTGCGCAGGCTCCGGCACAGCCCGACCCCTGGGCCGCGCAGCAGCAGGGCTGGACGCCCGCCGAGCAGAGCGCACCGGCGCCGACCTGGACGCCGAACGCCCCCGCTGAGCAGCCGGACTGGGTGCAGGTCCAGCCGGCCGCGCGGGGCGCCGCGCAGGTTCCCCCGGCCACCGCTGCCTGGCCCGCCCAGGAAGACCCGGCAAGCGCCGGCGGCTGGGGCGACGCGCCGCAGGCCAACCCGCCCGCCGCCGACTGGCGCGGAGCCGAATCTCCGCAACCCGACGCAGGGCAGGCCGCCGGCTGGTCCGGCGGCGCTCAGCAGGACCAGGCCACTGGCAACGGCGGCTGGCCCGCCGACGGCGCCGCCCGCGACGAACAGCCGGTGTGGACGCCGGCGGAGCAGTCGCCACCGGCCTGGGGCCAGCCCGCCGAAGCGACCGAGCAGCCCGCCCCCGGCTGGGGTCAGGCCGCCCAGCCGAACCCGGCCCGTGGCGCTGCCCAGGTCCCGGCCCCGACGACGACCTGGCACGCGCAGGACGACCCGGCCAACTCCGGCGGATGGGCCGCGCAGCAGCAGCAGGCGCAGCCCGCAGGATGGAACGACGGCAGCGACGCGCGGCAGGACCAGCCCGCGCAGCCGGCCGCCTGGGGCGGCGCCGAGAGCCGTCCGCAGCAGCCCGACTGGGTGCTCTCCCAGCCGGAGCAGCCGACCGAGCGGCCGGAGCAGGCAGGGTGGACCCCGGCCGAGCCGAGCAACCTCCCCGCGCGGGCCAGCGCCAGCGTGCCCACCAGCGGTGGCGCGCCCAACTGGGCCGCCGGCCCGGACAATGCCGCGCAGGGCAACTCCGGCGGCGTGCCGGAGGTCGAGCCGTGGGCCCCCGGTGAGGTGTGGGGTCGCGCGGAGGCCGAGGCTTCCGCCCAGCCCCGTGGGGGCTGGGAAGCTGACCGGGGCGACGAGGCACCGGCCTACCAGCCCGGGCCCGCGCCGGGCATCTCGCCGGCGAACGCGGTGCCACTGCCTCCGCAGGAGCAGCGCGTCCCGGGTGCCAGCCTGGCTGCCGCCCCGCCGGTCGACTACGCGCCCCAGGCCCAGTTCGCCCCGATCCCCGAGCAGCCCGCCTACCCCGAGCGGGAGACCCCGGACGCCGCCGCGCAGTACGGTGGCCGTCCCGAGGACGTGCAGGCGAGTGCCGCGGTGGTGCCCGCCCCGCGTACCTCTCCGGAGTCCGGAGCGGGCCGCGCGGTCGTACCGGTGTCGGACGCCGAGTCGGCAGCCAGCGCGGCGGCACGGGCCACGGCGAGCGCTTCGGTGCCGCTGGCCAGCCGGGTGATGCCCCCGACCGACCAGGCCATCCGACCGACCGGCACGGCCACCCCGCAACCCCGGGTGTACGGCCGTCCGGCACGACCGGAGCCGGAGGCCGAGCCGGAGCCGGAGGCGTTCCAGGGTGACCCGGGCTCCGACCGCCAGGGTGCTCAGGAGTGGCAGAACGACGCGCCACGGCAGGCGACGCCCGACTGGCAGAACGACGGGCAGCGGCAGATCGCTCCCGACTGGCAGAACGAGGCGCAGCGGCAGCAGGCCGCACCCGACTGGCAGAACGACGCGCAGCGGCAGGCTGGGCCCGGCTGGGGCAGCGAGTCCGCGGCCGATCCGCGCTTCGACGACCGGCAGCCCGCACCGAACGCGTTCAACGACGCTGCGTCGGCGCCGCCGGCGTTCCCGCCCGGTGTGCCGTCCTTCGTCGACGCCCCGGGCAACAACAGGCCGGTGAACGGCACCCGCCCGCACTCCGGCACCGAGCCGCCGGCCGACCAGTTCGGCGGCCCCGGGTCACCTGCCGCCGGCACCGTGAACGGGACGGCGACCTTCGGCGCGCCGAACTTCGGTGGCCCGGGCTCCGGCACGCCGGGCTACGGCGGACCGGCGACCGAGCCGGTGCCGGGCGGCGGCTTCCCGCCGTCGTTCCCGCCGCCGCCGCAGCCCGCGCCGTCCTGGGGCCAGGAGGCCGGCCAGTCGGACCAGGGCCGGTTCGACGCGTTCAAGCCGGACGCCGACGAGCCGAAGGTGGAGCCACCGACGCCGAAGGTACGCAACGGCAGGGTGCTGGCCGCGGTGCTGATCGCTGCGATGCTCATCCTGGCGGTGCCGCTCGGCCTGCTGCTGCTGCTCGGCAAGGTCGGCGGGGACGACACGCCGGCCTTCGACCCGGCGGTCGGCACCTGCGTGAAGCAGTCCGGGCAGGGCGGCGCCTCGGCGGCGGACTGCGGCGAGGCCAGCGCGTTCACGATCGTCTCGAAGGTGGACGCCAAGGAGAAGTGCGCCGACCCGACGCAGCCCCACGTGGTGCTGCCGGGTGAGGGCACCAACCGGGTGCTCTGCCTGAAGCCGGCCACCAAGTAGCTCCACCGACGGCGGGGTCACGGGCAACCGTGACCCCGCCGTCGTCGTATCCGCAGGTGTTACCGAATCTCGCCCCCTCCGGCTGGACGCGGGCCGATGGTCAGGCACGATGGGTGCATGAGCGCACGAGTACGGGCTCCCGAACTGCACGGTCGGGGCTGGCTGAACACCGGCGGACGCGACCTCAAGCTCGCCGACCTTCGCGGCAAGATCATCATTGCCGATTTTTGGACGTTCTGCTGTATCAACTGCCTGCACGTGCTCGATGAGCTGCGCCCGCTGGAGGAGAAGTACGGCGACGTGCTCGTCGTGATCGGCGTGCACTCGCCGAAGTTCGAGCACGAGAAAAACGCCGACGCGCTCGCCGCCGCGGTGGAGCGGTACGGGGTGCACCACCCCGTACTCGACGACCCCGAGATGGACATGTGGCAGCAGTACGCGGCGCGGGCCTGGCCGACCCTGTCGGTGATCGACCCCGAGGGTTACGTGGTGGCCACCATGGCCGGCGAGGGGCATGCCGAGGGGCTGGCCCGACTGATCGACGAGTTGATCGCCACCCACGAGGCCAAGGGCACCCTGCACCGGGGGAACGGCCCGTACGTCCCGCCGCCGGCACCGGAGACCGCTCTGCGCTTCCCGGGTAAGGCGACGCTGCTGGCGAACGGCAACCTGCTGGTCTCGGACTCGGCCCGACACTCCCTGGTCGAGATCGACCCGGACGGCGAGACGCCGGTGCGTCGGATCGGCTCGGGTGAGCGGGGTCGGGCGGACGGGCCTGCCGCCGCGGCGACGTTCTCCGAGCCGCAGGGGGTGTGCCTGCTGCCCACGCACGTCGCCGAGGTGGCCGGCTACGACCTGGTGGTGGCCGACACTGTCAACCACCTGCTGCGCGGCGTACGGCTGGAGTCCGGCGAGGTGGTCACTGTGGCCGGCAGTGGGCGGCAGTGGCGCGCTGAGGTCGACGACCACGCCCACGACGCGTTCGCCGTCGACCTGTCCTCGCCGTGGGACCTGGCCTGGTACGACGACAAGCTGATCATCGCGATGGCCGGCATCCACCAGCTCTGGTGGTTCGACCCGATCAAGCGGACCGCCGGCATGTACGCCGGCACCACAGTTGAGGCGTTGCGCGACGGCCCGCTGGCCGAGGCGTGGATGGCCCAGCCGTCAGGGCTCTCGACCTCCGCCGACGGCACCCGGCTCTGGGTGGCCGACAGCGAGACCAGCTCGATCCGGTACGTCGAGAACGGCGTGCTGGGTACCGCCGTCGGGCAGGGCCTGTTCGACTTCGGGCACGTGGACGGTCCGGCGGAGACCGCGCTGCTTCAGCACCCGCTGGGCGTGTGCGCGCTGCCGGACGGCTCGGTGCTGATCGCGGACACGTACAACGGCGCGGTACGCCGCTTCGACCCGGCCAGCAACCAGGTCTCCACTGTCGCCGACGGGTTGGCGGAGCCGAGCGACCTGGTGCTCACCCCGTCCGGTGAGGTGTTGGTGGTGGAGTCCGCCGCGCACCGGTTGACCCGGCTCGCGCCGGGTGCCCTGTCGGCGGCGGGTGCCAGCACGGTGGACGGGCCCCGGCACCGCACCGAGCGCACGCCGACCGACGTCGCGGCCGGCGAGGTCACCCTGGACATCGTCTTCACCCCGGCGCCGGGGCAGAAGCTGGACGAGACGTACGGGCCGTCGACCCGGCTGGTGGTCTCCGCGTCCCCGCCGGAGCTGCTGGTGGACGGTGCCGGCACGGGCACCGAACTGTCCCGCCGGCTGGTGCTCAACGGCGAGGTCACCGCTGGGGTGCTCCAGGTGACCGCGCAGGCGGCGACCTGTGACGCGGACGTCGAGCACGCGGCGTGCCACCTGACCCGGCAGGACTGGGGCGTACCGGTCCGGGTGGTCGACGGCGCCGTGACCCGGCTGCCGCTGGTGCTTCGCGGCCTGGACGCCTGACGCGATCGGAGGGGCCCGCCGGGCCCCTCCGATCAGGCGAAGGGGGCCAGTGTGATGTCGGCGTCGATCAGGGTGGCGCGGACGAGTTCGGCGGCGGAGACCGCGCCAGGGGTGTCACCGTGCACGCAGATCGAGTCGACCGAGCAGGGGATGACGGTGCCGTCGACCGCCACCACGCTGCGTTCGGTGGCCATCCGCGCCGCCCTTTCGGCGACCTGCTCAGGGTCGGTGATCACCGCGCCGGGGGTGCCGCGCGGCACCAGCGCCCCGTTGGGCAGGTAGGCGCGGTCGGCGAACGCCTCGGCGACCACCGGCAGGCCCGCGCCGACCGCGAGTTGGGCGAGCGTCGAGCCGGGCAGGCAGAGCACTGGCAGCTCGGCGTCGTAACCGCTGACGGCGGCGACCACCGCCGCTGCCTGGGACTCGTCGGTGCTGGCCGCGTGGTAGAGCGCGCCGTGTGGCTTGAGGTAGCGGACCCGGGTGCGGAACAGCCGGCAGAACGCGTCCAGCGCCCCCAGCTGGTAGGTCACCTCGTCGCGTAGCTCGGCGAAGTCGTACGCGATGTGCCGCCGACCGAAGCCGGCCAGGTCGCGGTAGCCGACCTGCGCGCCCACCGCGACCCCGCGTCGCGCGGCGCCCTCGCAGACCCGCCGCATGGTGGACGGGTCGCCGCCGTGGAAGCCGCAGGCGACGTTGGCGGAGGTGACGAGGCTCAGCAGCGCCTCGTCGTCGCCGAGTCGCCAGATGCCGAATCCCTCGCCCAGGTCAGCGTTGAGGTCCATGGAATCTGACGGTAGTACCTGGCCGGGCCTGCGCGAGCGGGGTCACGTCGGTGACCACCCCGATGACGGGGTATCCACCGGTGGTCGGGTGGTCCGCGAGGAAGATCAGGGGTTGGCCGTCCGCCGGCACCTGCACCGCGCCGAGCACGATGCCCTCGCTGGGGAGTTCGCCGGCCACCGCGCGGGGCAGCGTCGCGCCGGCGAGCCGCGCGCCGACCCGGTTGCTCACCGGGCTGACGATGTACGCGCTGCCGAAGAGCCGGTCGAACGCGGTCGGCGTGAACCAGTCCTCGCGAGGGCCGGGGCCCAGCGTCAGGTGCAGCTCTTCAGGCGGCGTGGGGCACACGGTCAGGTCCACCGGTGCGGGGGTGCCGACCGGCTCGCCGAGCGGCAGTCGGTCGCCGTCCCGCAACGGAGGAGGGCCGAGCCCGGAGAGGGTGTCGCTGGCCCGGCTGCCGAGCACCTGTGACACGTCGATGCCGCCCGACACCGCCAGCCAACTCCGTACGCCCCGCCGGGCGGGACCGATCCGCAGCACCGTCCCGGCCGGCACGCTGAGCGGACGTCCGGTGTCACCGGGCCGGGCACCCGCCTGGACGGGGACATCGGCGCCGGTGACCGCCACAGTGGCGGCCCGGGTCAGCCGCAGGGTGCATCCGGTCAGGGTGATCTCCAGGCCGGCCGCGCGCTCCGGATTGCCGACCAGTCGGTTGGCCAACCGCAGGGCACCCGGGTCGAGGGCGCCGGACCGGGGTACGCCCAGGTGCGCCCAGCCGGGCCGGCCCAGGTCCTGCACTGTGGTGAGCGCACCGGCGCGGAGCACCTCGATGGTGGCCGGGTCGGTCACGCCGCCGCCATCCGGACCGTGGTGCCCGGACCGAGTCGGGCCGGCGGGTCGGCGGCCACGTCGAACAGCACCAGGTCGGTGCGACCGACCAACTGCCAGCCGCCCGGGGAAGCGCCCGGATAGATGCCGGCGTACGGGCCGGCCAGCGCGACCGATCCGGCCGGCACCCGGGGACGGGGCGTGGCCAGCCGGGGCAGCGCCAACTCGGCGGGCAGCCCGGTCAGGTAGGGGAATCCGGGGGCGAAGCCGCAGAAGGCGACCCGGAACCGGGTGCTGGTCAGCCGGTGCCGCACTGCTGGCACGTCCACGCCCCAGTGCTCCGCCACCGCCGGCAGGTCCGGCCCGTCGAAGGTGACCGGTACGACCACGTCCGCCGCGTCGTCGGCACCGTTTTCGGCTGTGGCGTCGTGATCTTCGGTTGTGGCTTCGTGGTCTTCGGCTTGGGCGTCGTTGTCGGCTTGGTCGGGGCTGGTGGTCGCGGCGGTGACGGCGGAAGCCCATCGGGTCAGCTGCTCGGCCGTGGCGGTCGGGTCGGGCAGGCCGTCGAGCAGCACGGTCCGGGCCGCCGGCACGATCTCCACGGCGATCAGGTCGCCCTGCTCTCGGCGCCGCCACAGCTCGGCCCGCCACGCTTCGACAAACGCGGCCTCCCGGCTGTTGGCCACGGCTTCGGGGGTGTCGGCGAGGACGGTGCAGTCGAGTAGCAGGGCGTGCGCCCCGACCTGTCGGATCCGCATCGGTTCATCCTCGCCGATGTCGTGCCGCAGCGGTGTTCACGTGGACGGTGCCGGGTGTCACCAACGCCACTACTTGCAAGTAACCTACGGTGCCGTAACCTGACTGGGTGACCACCTCCGCCCCGCTTCGCCTGAAGCCGGTCGACATCGGTAAGCCCCGGATGCGCGGCTGGCTGCACACGTACGCCTTCTTCGTCGCCCTGGTCTGCGGCATCGTGCTCTGCTCGATCGCCGCCACCCGGCCGGGGTGGGCACCCCTGGTGAGCTGCCTCATCTACAGCCTGACGGTCTGCGGGCTCTTCGGCACGAGCGCGCTGTACCACCGTCGTGTGTGGTCAGAGCGCGGCTACCAGGTGATGCGCCGGATGGACCATTCGATGATCTTCGTGTTCATCGCCGGCACGTACACACCGCTCTGCGCGATGCTGCTCGCGCCCCGGCCGGCCACCGTCATGCTGGCCCTGGTCTGGGGCGGCGCGCTGGCCGGCGTGGCCGTCAAGGTGGTCTGGCCGCACGCACCGCGCTGGGTGTCCGCGCCGCTCTACCTGGCGCTGGGCTGGGTGGCGGTGGCCATGCTGCCGGAGATCCTGCACGGGGGCGGCGTCGCCGCACTGGTGCTGCTGATCGTCGGTGGTGCGATCTACAGCATCGGCGCGGTCTTCTACGCGTTGCGCCGGCCCAATCCGTGGCCGACCGTCTTCGGCCACCACGAGTTCTTCCACGCCTGCACGCTGCTGGCGGCGCTGTGTCACCACATCGCGATCTACTTCGCGCTGTTCTCCTGACCCAAAACGGCCGGGACGCAGGCGCGCCCAAACGATCATGGGCCGATCGCCGCCGCCCGGAGTCCACGCACGGACCGGGCACACGCACGAACCGGAAACAGCGGGCCGGGCACACACGAGCTGGGCCGAGACGCGAGCCGGGGCCCCGCTACGCTGCGGGACCCCGGAGTGTGTGGGCGAGGATCAGACCGGTCGGCCCGGCCGACGCACCTCGCGGTACTCCCGCATGACCTGGTCGTCCTGGACCGGCACGACCCGGTCGGCCACCACGCGCTCCTCGCGTACCGGGGCGGCGACCACCGCGCGGCGGCGGCTGCTCCAGAAGTAGAGGGTGGTGACCAGGCCGGCGACGCCGGCGAGCATCAGCACCCAGCCGACCACGGCCAGGTCCAGCCAGCCCAGGTCGGCCTCCACTGCGAACGCGAAGATCGCACCTAATGCGATCAAGAAGATGCTGCCACCAATGCCCATGTCTCGCTCCTCGGCTCTAACCTGGCGTACGTCGCGCCGCGGCCGTCGGTAGGGGTGCGGCATCCATCGACTTACCCAGGCACGGAGATCGCCAATCGGGCAAGCTGGGGGCATGACGGACGCCGACCCCGACACACGGACACTTGTGTTGCTGCGGCACGCGAAGGCCGAGCAGGGCAGCGACGCGGCGGACGACGCCGAGCGGCCGCTCAGCGCACGCGGAAACGCCGACGCGGCCTCGGCTGGGGCCTGGTTGGCGCACCATGGGCTGCTGCCCGACGTGGTGATCTGCTCGACGGCCCGACGCACCCGGCAGACCTGGCACGGGGTGGCGATGGGGATGACCGGTTCGCCGCCGGAGGGTGGCCCGACCGGTCCTCGCCCGACGGTCCGTTATGAGCCGGGTGCGTACGACGCGCACCCCGAGGAGTTGTTGTCGCTGGTCCGCACGGTGGACCCGGCAGCCCGCACAGCGCTACTCATTGCCCACAATCCCGGGATCTCGTTGCTCTCCGCGCTCCTCGATCCCGAGGGGGTGGACGATGAGGGTTTGCGCACCGCCGAGCTGGCGGTGCACCGCTGCCCGTCCGGTTGGGCGGAGTTGAGCAGGGCGGGAGCGCCGCTCACGGCTCGGCACACAGCACGCGACTGAGCCACCCGCCGATCCGACGGGTGGCTCAGGGGTACGCGTTGTGCGGGGATCAGGACGGCGGCGCGGTTGGTGGCGGCGGGTCCGGCGGTGGCGGCATCATCGCCGTCGGATGAGACAGCCGGTTCTCCTCCACGATGAGGGTTCGAGCCCGCTTGCGCCGGTCCTGCCAGAACCAGACAGTGGTCAGCAGTACGGCCAGCCCGGCCAGGATGAACACCCAGCCGACCGCGCGTACGTCGATCCACCAGACGTTGGCTCTCAGCGCGAAGGTCAGAATCGCGCCGATCGCGATGAGAAAAATGCCGCTTCCTACACCCATGTGCGCTGCACTCCCCCGTGCGGTGGCTCTGGGCGTTCCCTTTCGAGGTCACGCGAGGGTTACCCGCCACGCCTGCGGCATACCCGACCGGGCTCGGCCAATACGTGCCGCCGCCAGGCGGGGACGGCGACGGCCGGTGGGGCTTCTGCCCCGCCGGCCGTCGCGGTGCCGGGTGGTGCGACCCAGCACACGTCAAACCTGTCGTGGCCTGCTCAGAAGGCCTCCTCCGGGAGGTCCATGATGTCGAGGTCGGCACCCTCGATGATCCGCCGGTCGGCGCCGATGCGGGGCAGCACCTCGCGGGCGAAGAAGCGGGCAGCGGCCACCTTGCCGGTGTAGAACGCCTTGTCGCTGGCGGAGACCTCGCCGGCCAGCGCCTTCAGCGCCACGTCGGCCTGCCGCTGGAGCAGCCAGCCGACCACCAGGTCGCCGATCGCCAGCAGGAACCGCCGGCTGCTCAGCCCGACCTTGTAGAGCGCGCGGGTGTCGCCGCCCTGCGCCTCGCCCAGCCAGCCGGTCAGCACGCCGAGGATGTTCTGGATCTCGGCCAGCGCCTTGCCGAGCGCCTGCCGCTCCTCCTTGAGCTGGCCGTTGCCCGCCTCGGAGGAGATGAACTCCTGGATTTCGCCGGAGACCGCGAGCAGCGCCTTGCCGTTGTCCCGAACGATCTTGCGGAAGATCAGGTCGAGGCTCTGGATGGCGGTGGTGCCCTCGTACAGGGTGTCAATCTTGGCGTCGCGGACGTACTGCTCCAGCGGGTAGTCCTGGAGGAACCCGGAGCCGCCAAAGGTCTGCAGGGCCTCGTGCCCGAGCATCTCGTACGCCCGCTCCGAACCGACGCCCTTGACCAGCGGCAGCAGCAGGTCGTTGACCCGCTTGGCCAGCTTGGTGGCCAACTCGTCGCCGGCAGCCTCGGCCAGCGCGACCTTGTCCTGCCAGGTGGCGGTGTAGAGCACCAGAGCGCGAAGACCCTCGGCGTACGACTTCTGCAGCAGCAGCGAGCGGCGCACGTCCGGGTGGTGGGTGATGGTGACCCGGGGGGCGGTCTTGTCCGCCTGCTGGATCAGGTCGGCGCCCTGCACCCGGTTCTTCGCGTACTCGAGGGCGTTGAGGTAGCCGGTGGAGAGGGTGGCGATGGCCTTGGTGCCGACCATCATCCGGGCGTACTCGATGATCATGAACATCTGCCGGATGCCGTCGTGCTTGTCGCCCAGCAGCCAACCCTTTGCGGGTACGCCGTGCTCGCCGAAGGTCACCTCGCAGGTGTTGGAGACCTTCAGGCCCATCTTGTGCTCGACGTTGGTGGCGTAGACGCCGTTGCGCTCGCCCAGCTCGCCGGTGGTCTCGTCGAAGTGGAACTTCGGCACCACGAAGAGGGACAGGCCCTTGGTGCCGGGGCCACCGACACCCTCCACGCCGACCGGACGGGCCAGCACGTAGTGGACGATGTTGTCGCTCAGGTCGTGCTCACCCGAGGTGATGAAGCGCTTCACGCCCTCGATGTGCCAGGTGCCGTCGGGCTGCTGGACCGCCCGGGTGCGTCCCGCGCCCACGTCCGAGCCGGCATCCGGCTCGGTGAGCACCATGGTGGAGCCCCACTGCTTGTCGATGAAGAGCTTGGCCCACTTCTTCTGCCGCTCGTTGCCCTCGACGTGCAGCACGTGCGCGAAGGACGGGCCGGAGGCGTACATCCAGACCGGCGCGTTCGAGCCGAGCACCAGCTCGGCGAGCGCCCACCAGAGGGCGCGCGGCGCGTTGGTGCCGCCCAGCGCAGGCGGCAGGTCCAGGCGCCAGAACTCGGAGTCCATGAATGCCTGGTAGGACTTCTTGAACGACTCCGGCAGCGGCGCGGTGTGCGTCGCCGGGTCGAAGACCGGCGGATTGCGGTCACTGTCCGTGTAGCTGGCGGCCAGATCCTCACGGGCGAGGCGGTCGACCTCAGCGAGGAAGCTGCGGGCGGTGTCGGTGTCGAGATCCGAGTACGGCTCCTGGCCGAACGCCCGGTCCGCCCCGAAGACCTCGAACAGGTTGAACTCGAGATCCCGGAGGTTGCTCTTGTAGTGGGTCATGCTCGCTGGCCCCGCTTCCGGACAGGTGTTACCGATCAGTAACCCCGACTGTATTACTCGCGGGTAGGCAGCGACAAGCGGATCACCCAAGTGACGGCGATTACACACCTACGGGCGCGGTCGACCGGCTCAGCTCTCGGCGGCGCCGACCTCCCAGCTCGGGACGGCCACGGCCGCGCCGGTACGGGCACCGACGTACTCCATCAGGACCAGCGCGATGTCGTCGTCGAGCCGACCGTGCACCCACTCGACCAGGGCGGTCTCCAGCGACGCCAGCCCGTCGGCGACAGTGCCATGGCCGAGCAGTCGCCAGGCCCGGTCGGCGGTGGGGAAGAACTCGCCGTCCCGCCGCGCCTCGCCGAGGCCGTCGGTGAACAGCAGCAGCCGGTCCCCGGGCTCCAGACGTTCGACCCGGGGGCGGACCACCGGCATGAACCCGAGCGGAGGCGCCGGGGCCGGCGGTTCCAGCGGGATCACCGCACCCCGACGTAGCAGCAGCGGAGGCGGATGCCCACAGTTGACGATCGTGAGGGTGCCGCCACGCTCCTCGACCAGAGCCGCAGTGACGAAGTCCTCGTCGCCGACGTTGCGGGCCACCGCGCGGTCCAGGTCGGCGACGACGGCCCGCAGGTCGGCCCGCTCGTACGCCACGTGCCGGTAGGAACCGAGGACGATGCTGGCCAGCCGGACCGCGTCCAGGCCCTTGCCCCGCACGTCACCGATGATCATGCGGACGCCGTAGGGGGTGTCGATCGCCTCGTACAGGTCTCCGCCGATCTCGGCCGTCGCTGTGGAGGAGATGTAGCGTCCAGCGACCGAAAGCGTGCCGACCTGCGGGCCGAGCGGGCGCAACACCGCCTGCTGGGCCACCGAGGCGAGCTTGGTCAGCTCGACGATCCGCTCGGCCTGTCGCTGGCGAACCCACGCCACTGCCACTGCCAACCCGGTGACGACCGCGACCGCGACAACGTTGACCGAGGTGCCCAACGAAACCTTCGGCGCGGCCAGCGCGAAGCCGGCGCCGATCAGCGTCGCCGCGACGCCCACACCCAGGACCACCAGCCAGGACGCCAGGGCGGCGGCGAGAATCGGCGCGGCCGCCAGGAGCGCGACGTAGTGCACCTTACGGCCGTCCGCCGCCTCCACCGCCGACACGATCGCGAGCAGAACGAGGGCCGCGCCGAGGCCGGCGCGGGATCCGGGGCTCAGCGGGCGACGGCCCGACTGAAGGAGTCGCGTGGGTACGAGGGACAGTTTGCCTGATCCACGTGAACCGGTGAATGAACCTGACCCGTCGTCCGAGGAGGTTCTGTCCGGCCGGCCCACTCGGCTGGCCGAATCGGCGGCGCCGGCCCCGCTCAGCCGAGGACCTCGTAGCGGACGGTGAGCGCGCCCACGTCGACCGAGGCGATGCTGGCGAAGGCGGCCCGGGAGAGGTCCAGGCAGCGGCCGTCGATGAACGGGCCGCGGTCGTTGATCCGCACCGTCACCGACTTGCCGTTGGCCGGGTTGATCACCCGGACCTTTGTGTTGAACGGCAGTGTCTTGTGCGCGGCGGTCAGCGCGTCGGGGTTGAACGACTCGCCGTTGGCGGTGAGCTGCCCGTCGGAATAGAACGAGGCGCCGCACGAACCGCTCTCCAGCACCTTCGCCGCGGCCGTTGTCTTCTTGACGGTCGGCTTCGGCTTCGGCGACGCGGTGCGCTCCTTGCCCCGGGAGGCGGCCTGCTGCGACCGGGTCGCCGACGGGCTGGGGGCCACGCTGGGCGAGGCGCTGACGCTCGGGGTGACGGCCGGGGAGCTGGGGGTGAGGCTGCTCGCGGCGGTGGTCGGGGTGAGGTCGAGAGCTACCTGCCCCGGCTGGTCGGAGCCGGAGGCCAGCTGTACGGCACCGACAGTGCCGCCGACGGCGAGGGCGACGCCGACCGCCGCGGTGGCGACGATGCCCGCCGGGGAGGAGAAGATGCGGGTACGGGAGTGCTTGCCTGCCACCGGCCCGGTCCTTTCGTCGTCTGAACAAACCGGGTCGGACCGTAACGAGAGAAGCACTTCCGAAGTCAACGTGATCATGGTGGTATGCCCGTAATTGCACAGGTACGTGTAGCCGATCATCCGACCCCGGGTCGGCCGGGTGGCCCGGGTGCCGCCACGCCCACAGCCCGTGCCGCAGGATGGGCGGATGCCCGCCGATCTGACCGAACGCCTGGCCGCCCTGTTCCAGTGGATCGACCCCGGCCCGGACACCAGCCATCTGGTCAGCGACATCTCCGGTTGGTGGCGGGACCCGGCGGTGCTGGCCGAGCTGGGGCCGGCCCTGGTGGCGCCGTACCGGGCCGCCCGGCCCACAGTGGTGCTCGCGCCAGCCGTCACCGGGCTGCTGCTCGGGCCGCTGGCCGCCACCGCCCTCGGGGTCGGCTTCGTGGCCGCCCACAAACCCGGTGACGGGCGACTACCGGCCGGGCCGCTCACCTGGGCCCAGAGCCCACCGGACTACCGGGGCCGACGGGTCGACCTCGCCGTACGGGACCGACACCTCGGCCCCCACGACCGGGTGCTGGTGGTGGACGACTGGGTGCGCACCGGCGCGCAACTACGCGCCCTCTACGACATCTGCACCGCGCGGGGCGCCGAGGTGCTGGGCACCGCCGTGGTGGCCGTGGACTGCCCGCCCGACGTCGCGGCCGACCTACGGATCACTGGCCTGATCGACGCCGCGGATCTCCCCGCTTGACCTGAAGCGAGGTTCAGCACCGACGATCGGCGGATGAGTGACGGAGTTCTCGACGAGGCGTACCAGCGGCTGCACCGCACCGGCCCCGAATATCAGGGCTGGCTGTCCAACCACGGGCCGATGGCCGTCGAGGCGTTGGTCCGTCACGGGCACCCACATCGGGTGCACCGCTGGCTCGACGACTACCTCGGCCGCCTCGACGAGTTGCCCCGAGGGCTGCACCCGATCGACGACTGGCGATCGGCGCTGGGCGATCCGAAGCGCGCCGGCGACTGGCTGGCCTACTTCGACCGGCAACTGCGCGAAAACCCGTGGCGTGCGGTGCTCGGCACCTGGTGGCCCCGGCTGCTGCCGGGCATCGCCGCCGGCGCCACACACGGTGTGATCCGGGTCGGGCACGCCGTACGCGCGCTCGACCGGGACGACGAGAACCGGCAGCGCCTCACCGAGTTGGGCCAGGCCCTCGGCTACTGGGCGGCCCGCTGGCAGCCGATCCCCGGCACCGACCGACTGCTCACCGGCGAGACGGCAGGGCCGGGCAGCGACGACATCGACGTGGCGGCCGCGCTGGACGGGCTGCCCCGGATCGACGACCAGACCGGCGGAGTCCGGGATCGGCTGAACCAACTGCCGGGCGTACCCCGATGGGAGCCGGCACTCGCGACGCTGCGCCCCGTGCGGAGCCCGGCCGGCGCGGAGCGCGGGCTCACCGCGCTGGTGCACCGGGCCGGCCTGGACTACCTGCGCTTCGGGCACGCCGCGCCGGTCATGCTGGTGCACGCGGTCACCGCGCCGACCGCCGTGCTGCGTACCCTGCCGGCACTGGACCGGGCTCTGTGGGCGCCGAGCTTCGCCGCGGCCTGGGCCGCGGCGGCGGCCATGACCTCCGTGTACGCCCCAGCCGACGGCATCGCGCCACCGACAGTGACCCCCGCCACGCCGGCGGAGGTCTTCGCCCGCGCGGCCCGGCACGGCGACGAGCACGTGGTCAAGCTCGCCGACGCGATCCTCGACGCGTACGCGACAAGTGCCGACGAGCGGCTCCTCACCGCACCCGGCTACGCCGGCCAGCTGATCTGAGCGCGGCGACGGCTATTGCGGCGGCGGCTCGGGCAGTGCTGGCCTAGCCTCGGCAGGATGTGGCCTCGGATCGGTGAACTGCGCGCCCTCGCCCTCGGCACCCCCGGCGAGTTGCGGGCAACCCTCAACACCCTGGTGCTGGCCGGTGTGAAGACCGCGACGGCCGGCCGGCTCGCCGAGTACGCGGAAGAAGGCGAGGAGTTGGAGCACGTCGGCGAACGCCTGGCCCTGGTCGACGACGACAACGCACTGGCCGGCGTCGTGGAGATCACCGGAGTCGAGGTGGTCCGCTTCGCCGACGTGCCCTGGGACTTCGCCCACGCCGAGGGCGAGGGCGACCGCTCGATCGAAGAGTGGCGGGCCGGGCACTCGACCTACTGGGCGCGGCTCGGCACACCTGTCGACGGCGACACCCCGATCGTCTGCCTGCGCTTCCGCCTGGTTTCCGGCGGCGAGGGCGGGGTGGCCAGCGGCGACCTCGGCACCTGACCCCGGCCGGGTCGGTGCGTCGGCCTCAGCCGCGTAGTTGTGGCAGCAACCGCGTCGCCACGTCCACCAGGATGGCCTCGTCACCGGCGTACCAACTGCTGGCGCGCGGCCAGTGCGTCACCACGTCGGTGAAGCCCAACTCGGCGGCCCGGCCGACCTGATCGGCGAAGAACTGTGCGCTGCTGAGCGAGAAGACCGGCGCCGCGTCCAGCGAGAGGTAGCGGTCCAGGCTGGCCGGGTCGCGGCCGGCCTCGTCAAGGGTTCGGTCCATCCGCGCGGACAGCGCCGACACACTCGCCCACCAGCCCGCCAGGTCGTCGTCGTCACCGGTGCCGGTGGTCACCCACCCCTGCCCGAAGCGGGCCACCAACCGCATCGACCGTGGCCCGTTGGCGGCCACCACGAACGGCACCCGGGGCTGCTGCACGCAGCCGGGATTGTTGCGCGCATCCACGGCGGCGAACCAGTCGCCACGCCAGGTGGTGCCGTCCTCCCGCAGGATCAGGTCCAACAACTCGGTGAACTCGGCGAACCTGTCGACCCGCTGACGCGGCGGCAACGTCTCCCCGCCCAGCACCGCCGAGTCGAAGCCGATGCCGCCCGCGCCCAGGCCGAGCAGCAGCCGGCCGGCGGAGACGTCGTCCACTGTGGTGATCTGCCGGGCGAAGGCGGCCGGATGCCGGAAGTTCGGGGACGCCACGAGGGTGCCCAGCCGAATCCGCGAGGTCACAGTGGCGGCGGCGGTCAGCGTGGCCATCGAGTCGAACCACGGGCCGTCGACCAGGTCACGCCAGCCCAAGTGGTCGTACGTCCAGGCGTGGTCGAAACCCCACTCGTCGACCTGCCGCCAGCGACGCTGCGACTCCGCCCACCGCTGGTCCGGCAGGATCACGATGCCAATCCGCATGATCGCCAGCCTAGCCGGGGACACCACCGGAGCCAGGTTCTCGCTATCGTTCCGCTGTGGACCTCACGGCGGCCTGCCGGAGGGCGACCTGCGGCTTGCCCGCCGGCCACCCTCCGACCCGAGCGACTACGGTTTACGGCACCTGCAGGCAGGGCACGCCACCATTTGAACGCTGGTGAAAGATCGCCGAACGGGTATACGGGCCATACACGCCGTCGGCGGGAATGGATTCCGCAGCCTGAACGGCTCGTAGTGCCTTTTCGGTAGTTGGGCCAAAGTTGCTATCGCCGGTGAGCGGATAGACGCCTTTACTACGGAGAACCCATTCGTAGCAGACGTTCATTGTGACCTGCAGCTGGAAGACGGCAGAGTTCACATTGCCCCGGCGCAGCGTGCAATTGACGCTGCTTCCGTACGCAGGCACGTCGGCCCCGTTGTAGGAAATCCACTTGTTGCAGGTCGTTGCCATGGTTCCTACTTCACCCACCGGAGCAGCCATTACAGGCGTCGTGGTGGCTGCGGCGGCGATGGTCGCCAGCGTAAAAATTGTCAGGACGCGACGCGGCAACATATTTCCTCCTGTGCCGCAGCATTTGGCTAGCCCCGTGCCACGCCTAAACGCCGTCGGCTTGGACCGACGATACTGCACCCAACCAGATAGATCAATGTTGTTGCTTTAGGAAAATGCTTACCCCTGCCGCCCATAAATCGCCGCCCTTGTGGACCGAAGGGTCGATCGCCGAGACGGCAGGCTAAATCCCTCAAATCGCCAATGAACCGCGACTCAGCCCACCGTTGGACCCGCCAGGATCACGATGCCAATCCGCATGATCGCTATGCCTGGCCGGGCCGGGCACCCGCGTCCTAGCATCACGCTCATGCAGGAGATCGGGGCAGCCGTACGACCGGCGAGTCTTTCTGACGTGCCGGCGCTGGTCGAGTTACGCATGGCGAACGCCGAAGCGCACCTCGCCCTCGACCCCGACGCCTACCGCCTGCCGCAGCGCGAGGCGGTCATCGAGCACTTCACCGCCGTCCTCAGCGACGCGACCGCCCGGAACGCGGTTCTTGTCGCGGAGCAGGGCGGGCAGGTGGTCGGGATGGTCGAGGTGCTGCGCCTGCCCGAACCGCCCGCACACCAGATCCTTCGCCCCGAGCCGTCGGCGCAGATCCACACTGTGGTGCTCGGCGAGGCCCGGGGCCGTGGGGTCGGCTCCGCACTGCTCGACGCGGCAAACCGGTGGGCGGCCGAACACGGGCTCTCCTACCTGTCGGCGGGTGTCCACCACCGGAACGCGAGCGCGGTGCGCTTCTACCGCCGCCACGGCTACGGACCGTCCGGCACCTCGTGGGTCAGGCGACCCGCCGGTTGAGGCCGGCGATCGCCGACCGGAAGTCCTAGATCTACCGCTGCGACCAGCCCGTACCCTCCGGGGATGCCCGCCGAAGCACCTGCAGCCCGCGTATCCCCGGATCGGACGCGTCGGATCCGCATGATCCGCACTGTGGCGTTGCTGGTCGGGGTGGTCGTTCCGTCCCTCATTCTTCGCGAGCTGATCGAGGCCTGGTTCGGCCGCGGGCCGCTCGCCGACCTCAGCGCTGTCGCGGTGCCGATGGCGGCGACCGCGTGGCTGGCGCCGTACGCCTCCTACCGGCGACGCGACGCCCTGCTCTGGCTGGTCGGCCCGGGCATCTACGTCTTCACGGTGATCGCCTGGCGGGTGGCCCTCGCGCCCTACCGGGACTGGAGCCCTCGCCCGGAGGAGAGGCCCCGGATGCGCTGGTCGCGCGACCCGGAACACGCCGGGACGTGGCTCCTGATCGAGCCGACGGGTGACACGGGTCACACTTCTTCCCGGTAGGGGCATCGCGTTCGGCTCCGACCTTTCGGTGAGCGGCACCCAGGCGGGGTGTCGCCCGAGGAGAGGACCAGGCGCGATGACGAAGGTGACCGCACAGCTCTCGGTGTCAGTGGACGGCTTCTACGCCGGCCCCCAGTTCGACGGAAACGGCAACTGGATGGACTCGGCGGAGAGCGCCAAGTTCTTCCGGGTCACCCGGTGGGCGACCGAGGCCGCTGCCTGGCGCGAACGGCAGGGCTTCGCCGGCGGAGAGCAGGACACCGACTCAGAGGTGATCGCCGAGTCGTTCGGTGCGGCCGGCGCGTACGTGATGGGGCGCCGGATGGCGGACGGGGGTGAGATCCCCTGGGGTGAGGAGCCGCCGTTTCGCGCACCGGTCTTCGTCGTCACCCACCGCCCCCGCCAGCGGCTGCTGCGCGGAGGGGGCACCAGCTTCACCTACGTCACCGATGGCGTGGCCAGCGCCGTGGAGCAGGCACGCTCCGTGGCCGGTGGCAAGGATGTCGCGGTGGCCGGGGGCGGCAGCCTGGTGCGGCAGGTGCTCAAGGCCGGCCTGCTCGACGAGTTGGAGCTGCACGTCGTACCGGTCGTACTCGGAACCGGCCTGCGGCTCTTCGACGCGGACCTCGACCTGGGCGACCGGGAGGGGGTCGAGCTGACGCCGACCCGCGTCCTTGCCACCCCGCAGGTGACCCACATCCGGTACGCGGTGCGCGGCCGCGCCCCGCTCTTGCTCGACGACCGGGGCCGCGGAGGCGGCCCGACGGTGACCGCGAACTGAATCGGCCCCATAAACCTGAGAGGAGATGCGATGCCACAACTACTGCGGGTGCAGTGCTTCAACGTTTCGCGCGACGGGTTCGGGACCGGCGAGGGGCAGAGCCTGGAACGGCCCTTCGGTCACGCGGACCCCACCCCGCTGTTCTCGTGGCGTGCCGCCACCGCCAGCTTCGTGTACCGCACCGAGCCGGGCGGCACCCGTGGCCTGGACGACTACCTGACCCGCGACGCCGAGTGCAACATCGGCGCGGAGATCATGGGTCGCAACAAGTTCGGACCCCAGCGTGGCCCCTGGAAGGACCACGAGTGGCAGGGATGGTGGGGGGACAACCCGCCGTTCCACACGCCGGTCTTCGTGCTCACCCACCACGTGCGCCCGTCGTTCAGCGTGTCCGACACCACGTTCCACTTCCGCGATGTCAGCCCGGCCGAGGCACTGGTCGAGGCGAAGCAGGCAGCCGGCGGTCGGGACGTACGCCTTGGTGGTGGGGTGGCGACGATCCGTGAGTTCATCGAGGCCGACCTGGTCGACACGATGCACATCGCCGTGGCGCCCGTCGACCTCCACCGGGGGGAGCGGTTGTGGGACAGCCCCGACGAGCTGCTCGACCGCTTCCACCTTGAGTCGGTGCCCAGCCCCAGCGGGGTCACCCATCTCCTGTTCTGGAGACGATGACAGCACGCCGACCGCTCACCCCGGGGCTCGTCGACCGGCTCCGCGGGGAGACCTAGGGCAGGCGTGACAGCACCAGCAACCGGTTGCCGTCGGGGTCGGTGACCCGCGCGGAGCGTTCACCCCAGGGCTGGTCGACAGGCTCCTCGGTGACTGTCGCTCCACCCGTGCGCAGCGCGCCAACTGCCGCGTCGCAGTCGTCGGCGTAGACGCACAACTCCCAGCGATGCGTGTCGGCCGGCTCGCCAGCCTCCGGGTTGGCGGCCAGGCCGAGCTCGCTGCTGCCCAGCCGGAGAGCGACGAACTCCGGGGCGCCCTCGTCCGGGAACCGGTAGGTCAGCTCGAAGCCGACCACGTCCCGGTAGAACGCGATCAGTCGTGGCAGGTCAGGTGTCGTCACGATCGGAAACGCTTCGGTGAACACGGACCACCTCCAAGCCGGACCCTAGCCGGTGTCGAGGCCCGGCAGGAACCACCACTGTCGATCCCCGGGGTGGTATCGGTGGCATTGTGTGCGGGTGGCGATCTCGAACGGGACCAGCTGGGTGACCACACCGCTGCTGGGCATCTCCGATCGCGGCATGTTCCCGCACCTGATCATCGAGGTGGGGTTACTTCCAATCCGCGAACTCGCCGCCACCAGGAGTTCCGGGCCGCCACCTGACGGCCGTCGGGTCCGGCACGGCGTCATCCGACCGAACCTGTGGCCCGGCCTCAACCATTCCCGGGACGGGTGGCGTTCTACCTGGCGAGGGGGTATGGATGACCGACACGTTCCACGAGTTCGTGGTGCACCGCACGCCGGCATTGTCCCGGACGGCCTACCTGCTCACCGGCGACCACCAACTCGCCGAGGATCTGTTGCAGAGCGCCCTGGCCCGGACGTACCGGCACTGGCGGCGGATTGGCGACGGCGACCCCGAGGCGTACGTGCGGCGGGTGATGTACCACCAGCAGGTCTCCTGGTGGCGGCGTCGCCGGCTGACCGAGCGCCTGGAGGCACAACCCACCGACCGGCCCGGTGACGATCACTCCGAGGCGACCGCGCTGCGGCTGAGCCTGGTGAACGCGCTGCGCGGGCTCACCCCTCGTCAGCGCGCCGTGATCGTGCTGCGGTTCTACGAGGACCTGACCGAGGCCCAGGCCGCCGCGGTGCTCGGTTGCTCGGTCGGCACCGTCAAGCGACACGGCCACGACGCCATCCGCCGGCTGCGCGCGACCGCCCTCGACCTGATCGACCCGACGGTGGAGAGGAGCCAGCAGTGACAGCGCGACTCCGCGAGACGCTGCACGCCGCCGCGGCCGACGTGCCCGCCTACCCGGTCTACGAACGAGCGCTCGCCACGGCCCGCCGCTCCCGCCGCCGGGCCGTCCTCGCCGCTGTCGTGGTGCTCGTGCTCGTCGCGCTGACCGGGGCTGTGCTCCCGCTGACGCGTACACCTGCCGTGGATCCGGCGGCCGGCGCGGACGCCGCGCTGCCCGACCGGATCGCGCTGCCACCGCTCGGGGCGCTGCACGCCACCGACCGACCCCGACTCGGACCGGCTTCGGTCATCTTCAGCGGTCAGGCGTCACGCCTCCAGGGCTGGGATGAGGACGGGATCGTCGGCGTGGTCGGCGCCGACTCCGACCGATACCGGATCTTCTCGATGGGGTACGAGGCACCCGTCGGCGAGCAGGTTCTCCTCTCCCCGGACGGCCGCTACGTGGCCCGGCCCGCCGGCCCGGAGAGCGACCCACGGGTCGACGTCATCGACCTCGTCGCCGGCCGTACCCGGCAGCTGCGCAGCAAGGTCGCCGACAGCGTGGGGGCGACCCCCAGGGCCTGGTCCCCGGACGGCAGGCAACTGGTGGTCGACGACAGCGTGCCGACCGACCCGGTGCGCAGCGGCTACCGGCAGGTGCTGAGCATCGTCACGCTCGACGGCGAACGCTGGACCCAGTTGGCGGATGCTGCCCAGCAGCCGATCTCCGGCTCGCCCGTCGCCTTCGCCCCCGGCGGTGAGCGGGTCGCGTACCAGATCGGTCGGACCGTGGCTGTCGCCCACCCGGACGGCCGCGCCGTCTCCTCCTTCGAGCTGCCCGCCGAGAGCTGGCTGGCCGGCAAGGGGGCCTGGACGACCGACGGGGCGTTGACGCTGATCAGCCGGAAGGCCGGCACCACCGACTGGAGCCTGCGCCGGGTCGACAGCGCCACCGGCCGGGACACCACACCACTGCCCCTGCCCGGTGTCACAGGCGTGACCGCCATCCGACTGCTCGGCTGGGGCCCGGACGGGTCGGCGCTGGTGGTCGCCTACCAGCCCGAACCCCTCAGCACGGACCGGTTCGACCAGCCGCTGGAGCTGGACCAACGCACCGCCTACCCCAATGTGCGCAGCGTACGGGTGCTGGCGCTGGCGCCCGACGCCACGGCGCCACGAACCCTGATGACCGCCCCGGAGCAGGTCCTCGCCGTCGACGTCGCCGACAGCGTGCTCAGCGCCGGCCGCACCCGCGAGGCGAACCCGCCCGGCGGGGTGGGTGGTCGATTCTGGGGCTGGGGGATTCTGATCACCCTTGTGATCGCCGGCATCGCCGTCTACCGCAGTCGCAACGGGCTGGCGCTCTGGCTCGACGACCGGCGCGTCAAGCGGGCGCGCTGACCCATCCCGACGACGGGCCGCAGTCGGTAACGCCGCCACTGCCGAACGGGGGCCTGACGTAGTGAAACGCGGTGTCAGTGGCCGTGTCAGGGCCATGACAGGGGGGTGACAGCCCGGCCGCCGATGGTAGTTGCATGACGAGTTCAGCGATTGCAGTCTCCGGGCTGCGGAAGGCCTACAAGGACAAGGTCGTGCTCGATGGCATCGATCTGGATGTCCGTGCGGGCACGATCTTCTCCCTGCTCGGTCCGAACGGGGCGGGTAAGACGACGACGGTGAACGTGCTGACCACGTTGGTGAAGGCCGACGGTGGGACCGTACGCATCGCGGGGCACGACGCCGCCACCGAGGCCAAAGCGGTGCGCGCGGCGATCGGTGTCACCGGACAGTTCGCGGCGGTGGACGAGTTGCTGACCGGCCGAGAGAACCTGCAGCTGATGGTGGATCTCAGCCAGGTTCCCGGCAAGGACGGCACGCGGGTCGTCACGGAACTGCTGGAGCGGTTCGATCTGGTGGAGTCGGCACAGAAGCCGGTGTCGACCTATTCCGGTGGTATGCGCCGCAAGCTGGATCTGGCGATGACGCTCGTCGGCGACCCGCGGATCATCTTCCTCGACGAGCCGACGACGGGCCTCGATCCACGTAGCCGCCGCACGATGTGGTCGATCATCCGTGACCTGGTGGCCGACGGCGTGACGATCTTCCTCACCACCCAGTACCTCGAAGAAGCCGATCAGCTCGCCGACCGGATCGCCGTACTCGACCAGGGGCGTCTGGTCGCCCAGGGCACGCCCGACGAGCTCAAGCGCCAGATCCCCGGCACTCACGTCCGGCTCCGGTTCACCACCGTCGCCGAACTCGACGCGGCCGCCCGGGTCCTCACCGGCGCCACACGCGACGACGAGGCACTGGCGCTGCGGGTTCCCGGCGATGGCGGAACGGCCTCGCTGCGGGCCCTGCTGGACCGGCTCGACGAGTACGCGATCAGCGCCGAAGGGTTCTCCGTGCAGACGCCGGACCTCGACGACGTCTTCCTCGCCCTGACGGGCAGCCGCACCCAGGAGGTTTCCGCGAAATGAGCACCAAGTCCCACTCGATCGTCATGCTGCGTCGCAACTTCAAGCACATCGCCCGAAACCCGACCTCGGTGTTCAACGCGGTCCTGATGCCCATCGTGATCATGTTGATGTTCGTGTACATGTTCGGTGACGCCTTCAACGTCGGTGTCGACTACATCGACTACGCAACTCCCGGACTGATGCTGTTGGCGGTCTGTTACGGGCTGGGGGCCACCGCGACCGCTGTGAACTCCGACATGACGAAGGGCATCATCAACCGGTTCAAAGTCATGCACGTCTCCCGCGGCGCGGTGCTGACCGGTCACGTCGTCGCCAGCGTGCTGACCAACCTGGTCGCCATCGCGGCCCTTGTCGGAGTGGCCTTCCTGCTCGGATTCAGCCCGTCGGCGGGCCTCCTGGGCTGGCTCGGCGCAATCGGCATCATCGTGCTGCTCGGCTTCGCCGCCGGCTGGCTCACTGTCGCCCTGGGGCTATCGGCCAAGTCTCCGGAAACCGCGGGTCTGGCCTCCGTACCGCTGGTCATGCTGCCGTTCTTCAGCAGCGCGATCGTGCCGGCGGACAAGATGGGGCCCGGGCTGCGGGAGTTCGCGGAATACCAGCCCTTCACGCCGATCATCGAAACTCTGCGCGGGTTCCTCAACGGAACGCCGTCCAGCGGTGACGTGATCCCCGCCCTCGCCTGGTGCGTCGGCATCGCTCTCGTCGGCTACCTGTGGGCACGTTCCACGTTCACGAAGCGAGCGTGACAGCGACCAACCGATTCCAGTCCGTCCGGCTGCCTTCTCGCGCCGCCTCTGCGAAGCCCACTTCGCCGAGGCGGCGCCGTACTTCCTGCTCGATCCGGGCCACATCCGGCTGGGAATGATCCTGCCGTCCGCGCACAGCGCTGCTCGCGGCGAGCAGCCGGGCGGCGTGCTCGTACTGGTCATGGCGCAGCGCCAGGTCAGCTACGCCGACGAGTACCCGCGCGATCGAGGGTGCGTGCCCTGTCTCGGCTGCCGCCTCGCAGGCCAAGGAGTGGTGCCTACGTGCCTCACCGAGGTCGTCCGCAACATAACCGAGCAGGTCGTGTGTCACCACGCGGATGTGCGCCTGCTTCGTTTCGTCGCGCAACAGGGTCGCCGCGACACCGACCTGCCGGGCCACCTCCTCGGCATCGCCACTCCAGCGAGCGAGTTCCGCCTGTGACAAAGCCAGCACGGCCAACGCACCCGGCCACGTGACCCGCGCCGCGCATCGTCGCGCCTCGGCCATGGCAGCCGCACTGGACTTCTCATCGCCGAGCAACCAGTACAGCTGAGCCTGCCGGGACCGCATCCGGATGATGTCCTCGACGGTGCCGACCTCGGTGACGACCGCTGCCGCCTCCTCGTAGAGCTCGCACGCACCGACGAACTCACCGCGTACGGCAATCAGCTCCGCCAGCTCGGTCAGGGCGAATGAGATCCCGAACCGTTCGCCGAGTGCCCGGAACTCGGCGAGCGCCGCCACAAAATAGGCGTCCACCTCCCGACCGTCCTGGCCGAAAATGATCCGCATCTTGCCGAGTTGCAACCGGGCCAGTGCGCGTACCCAGGGATCCTCGTGGTTCAGCAGCGGTTCCCATGCGGGCAGGATCGCGTCTGGGGCTCGCAACATGCGTTCCAGCGGGACGACGAGCGCTGTCCCCGGGTGGCTGCCGTTACTGCGCTGGCTGAGCTCGTACGCCTTGTGGATCCACTCCGCCGCCTGGTGCTCGTCACCAGGCCCCGAGTTGATGAAGAGCACGACGAGCGCGTACACAGTGGCCCGGATCTCGTCGCTGACCTCACCAGCCGTTTCGGTGGCCGCCGTGATCAACTCCATGCCTTCGGTCCGGTGTCCACCGAGCCACCAGTACCAGCCGGCACCCGCGGCCAGCCGCATGGCCGCGTGCGCTTCGCCGGCGGCGAGGGCACCGCGCATCGCGGAACCGATGTTGTCGTGCTCGACTTCGAGAGTGGCGAGCCATTTCACCTGGTCCGCGCGGCGAAGCTGCGGCTCTGCGGTCTCGGTGAGTTCGGTGAAGTACGCCAGGTGCGCATGCCGCGCCAGGTCCGTTTCCCTCGCCTCGCCGAGGCGGTGCGCGGCGTACTCCTTGATCGTGCCGAGCATCCGGTAGCGCGGGGCTTCGCCGGCCTCGGCGACCAACAGCGACTTCTCGGCCAGCGCGGTGACCAGCTCGAGCACGTCCTCCTGCTCGACCTCGTCGCCGGCGCAGACCCGTTCGGCCGCTTCCAGGCTCACCCCACCCGAGAACACCGACAGCCGGCGCAGGACCGTCCGTTCGGCGTCGGTCAGCAGCTCCCAACTCCAGTCGACCACCGCGCGCAGCGTCCGGTGCCGGGGCAACGCGGTACGGCTGCCGCCGGTCAGCAGGCGGAACCGATCGTCGAGGCGCCTGGCGAGCTGGTCGATGGACATGGTGCGCAACCTGGCGGCGGCCAGTTCGATCGCCAGTGGCATCCCGTCCAGCGCCCGGCAGATCCGCGCCATCGTCGACAACGTGGAGCCGTCGACAGCCAGATCCCTCCGCACCGCGCCCGCTCGGTCCCGCAGCAGCCGGACGGCGGGAGAGGCTTCGATCTCGCCGGGGTCGGCGTCGACGTCCGGCAGGGCCAGTGGCGCGACCGGCCAGAGCGCCTCACCAGTGATGCCGAGCGGTTCCCTGCTCGTCGCGAGGATCCGCAGTCGCCGACACTCCCCGAGCAGCCGGTCAGCGAGCACCGCCGCCGACTGGATCACGTGCTCGCAGTTGTCCAGGATCAGCAACGCCTCCCGCTCGCGGATTGCGGCGACGAGCCGGTCGGCCAGCTCCATGCTCGGTGGCTCGCCGAGCAGAGCGTCCCGCAGTCCGAGCCCCGTGAGCGTCGCCTGCACGACGTCACCGTCCGCGCCGATGGCGGCGAACTCGACCAGCCAGGCACCGTCCGGCAGGTCGTCGAGCATTCTGCGCGCGGTTTCCGTGGCCAGCCGGGTCTTTCCGGAGCCACCCGGCCCGATCAGGGTCGTGAGCCGATGTTCGGCGACGAGCGTGCCGACCTCGGCAACGGCCTCGTCAGTGCCGATGAAGCTGCTCAACTCGGCACGAAGGTTGGTCTTCCGGCCCTCTTCGCGCCGTCGCACCTCGCCCCGCAGGAGCGCGACGTGCATCGCCGAGAGTTCCGGCGAGGGGTCGACGCCCAGCGCGTCGGCCAGGGCCGCACTCGTGCGCTGATACACCAGCAGCGCCTCGTTGTCGCGGCCGCTCGCGGCGAGGGCCCGCATCAACGCGAGAACCAGCCGCTCCCGTACGGGGTGCTCGGCCACCAGGTCGGTCAGCTCCGCGACAAGTTCCGGGCCGTGGCCGAGGCTGACCTCCACGTCGAAGCGATCCTCCAGGGCGGTCAGACGCAGCCTGTCGAATCGCGTGACCGCCGCGTCGAGCGCCGTGCTGTCGACCAGCCCGACGTCCTGCATCGCGGCACCGCGCCACAGGTCAAGGGCCTCACGCAACCGCCGTACCCGCTGCGGGCCCTCGTCATCGCGAGCCAGGCCGACGAGGCGTTCGAACCGTACGGCGTCGACGACGTCGGGTTCGACAATCAGCCGGTAGCCGTCCGCCTGTCCCTCGATCGACCCCTCCGGCAGCGCCTTGCGCAGCCGGGAAACCAGGCGGTGCAGGGCGTTCGCCGCGTCGGTGGGCGGATGTTCGCCCCAGATCCAGTCGACGAGGGTCCCCTTCGGGACCACGTGACCCGGGTTGAGCGCGAGAGCGGTCAGCAGCCCGCGCAGCCGCGCGCCCGGCACGTCGATGACGGTGCCGACGGCCGTGCGAACCTCGAATGGACCAAGCATCCCGACCTGCACCTGGCAGATCCTGCCATGAACATGAAAAGCATCCGGTTCTCCTGGAACCCCTACAAAATGAGATGCGCATCGGCTGGCACACCTGTTGGATCTCGACATGGTGCATGAGCTTGTTCGTCCTCGAAAGGCCCGCCCGGGGGACCGCCTCGCGGTCCTGTCGCCGTCCTTCGCCGCGGCCGGTGCCTATCCCGAGATCCACGAGCAGGCCATGCGACGGCTCGCCGACCTGACCGGCCTCGTTCCGGTCGAATACCCCACCACCCGCCAGGTAAGCGCGAGCGCGGCAGCGCGGGCGGCGGACATCAACGCCGCCTTCGCGGATCCCCAGGTACGCGGCATTCTCGCCGTCGTCGGAGGCGACGACCAGATCACTGTCATCCCCCACCTGGACGCCGACCTGGCCCGAGCCGACCCGAAGCCGTTCCTCGGCACCAGCGACAACACCAACCTGCACCACTGGCTGTGGGGCCTCGGTATCGCCAGCTTCTACGGCGGATCCTCCCAGGTGCACCTTGGCCCCGGGCCTGCCGTCGATGACATCCACGTCCGGTCGCTGCGAGCGGCGTTACTCACCGGGGAGCGGCTGGAGATCACCGATCCGGGTGAGTCCGAGGACATCGGCATCGACTGGGCAGATCCGCAGGCGTTGAAGTCCTTCGGAGAGCGCGAACCGACGGAGCCGTGGAGCTGGTACGGGCCGCGCCGCGCAGTCACCGGCCCCACCTGGGGTGGCTGTCTGGACGTCATCCAGTGGATCCTGACGGCGGGGCGCTTCCCGTTTCCTCCGGAGGTCGTGAACGGCGGGGTTCTGATGATCGAGACGTCGGAGGAGCTTCTCCCCGCCCGCGAGGTCGGCTGGATCGTCCGATCACTGGGTGAACGCGGTCTCCTCAGCGCCGTCGACGCGGTCCTGGTCGCCCGTCCGCCGGTCTCCGACCACGACCGTCGACCCGCGGCCGCGGATCGGGCACGCCTCCGCGAGCAGCAGCGGGACACGGTCGTCAGCGTGGTGAACCACTACAACCCCGAAGCGGTCATCTGCGTTGGCGTGCCATTCGGCCACACCAGACCGCAGTGGATCCTTCCCCACGGCGGCCCGGTCACCGTTGATGGCGTGGAGCGTCGCATCTTCGCCGACTACCGATAGGAGCTTTCCGACAACTATGAGGGCCAGGGGCGTGCCGCCGGGCGAAACCGGTTGCGGATCCGCTGAGCGGTCGGGGATCGTGCTCGGATGCCGACGGGGACCGGGTACCACGACGAGCTCGGTGAATTCTTCGCACAGAACGCGACCACCAGCCCCTACAACGCGTACACCGATCGGCCGGCAATGCTGGCGCTCGCTGGTGACGTCGCCGGTACGGACATCCTCGATGTCGGTTGCGGTGCCGGTCACTATGCGGCTGAACTGTTGGCGCGGGGCGCCCGGGTGACTGGCATCGACGCAAGCGCCACACTGCTCCGCCATGCGCACTCACGTGCCGTTCAGGCGCAGTTGCGCCTGCACGACCTGGAGCGGCCATTGGACTTTGCCGCTGACGCGTCCTTCGACGGGGTCGTCTGCGCGCTGGTCATCGGCCATCTGACGAACCGGCGGCAGTTGCTCACCGAGATGCGTCGGGTGCTACGTCCCGCCGGCTGGCTCGTCATCTCGACCACCCATCCGACGGCTGACTGGCGACACTTCGGCGGCTCCTACTACGACGATTCCTGGGTCGATCTGCCGCACGGGCCGGGCGCCCTCCACTTCCAGCGGATGACGCTGGAAACATTCCTCGGCGAACTCCTGGACGCCGGATTCCTACTGGAGAAGCTCGTCGAGCCACGGCCGCGCGTCGAACTCCGCAAGGTCAACGAGGACGCCTACGCCCGCCTCACCGAACGGCCGTCCTTTCTCGCTGCCCGAATGCGTTCTCGGAACTAAAAGGGTTCCTGCACACCACGCCTGTCTGACTCTCCTGCTGCCCGACGTTTGGTGGGTGCGGACCGCCCGGCGGGTGGTGAATCCGGTGGACCGGCACCGGCCGTGGTTGGAAACTGCAGGGATGGAACCGACACAGACGGCGCTCATCGTGCCGATACCCGAGGCCGAGGACGCGGTGGGCCGGTTCCGGTCATCGCTCGACCCGGCCGCCTCGTGGGGCGTGCCGGCGCACGTGACCGTCCTCTACCCGTTCCTGTCGCCGCAACAGATCAATGAGCAGGCCCTGGCGGCGCTGCGCGAGACCTTTGCCGGGATACCACGGTTCGACGTCGCACTGACGCACGTCGACTGGTTCGGTGACGCGGTCGTCTGGCTTGCCCCGCAGCCAGACCTGCCCTTCCGCGACCTCACCAAGGCAGTGTGGCAACGGTTTCCCGAGGCACCCCCGTACGCCGGGGCGCACAGCGACGTGGTGCCGCACCTGACCATTGGTCACGACGCCGCCAAGCCCGTGCTGAGCCACGCCGCGGAAACTGTCTCCGCGCACCTGCCGATCAACGCGGCCGTCGACAGGGTCCGGCTCATCGCCGGAACACCTGACGTCAGCCCGTGGCGCACCGTCTGTGAGTTCCGGTTGGGCACCCACCCTTAGCGGCGGCTGGTACGGGCTACAAGCGATCTCGGCATGACCTCCAGGCGCGGCCGGTGGCCGGATTTCCCCGGACGCCCCGCCCAACAGGTCACGGCTTGTCGATCAGCGCGATCAGTGCGGCGTCGCCCTGCGCGTTGATCACAGGATCAGGAGCGGCTCCCATTGTGACTCGACGGCAGCCGTCGAGTTCGACGTAGGTGTGCGGACCGCTGCCGGTCAACGGACTCAGCACCGCGAAGCGGCTGGCGTGGGTGTTGCACGGGTTCGCCGGCCCGGACGAGCGCAGCGCACCCTCGATCGCTGCCCGTCGGTCCTCCGGCAGCACCGTCCCGTGCGCGAAGTCGCCGGCTGGCATGCGGCTTCCCTGCCGATTCTCCGGCACGTCGTAGACGCAGAGGCGGACCTGCTGCCCGGCGGGGAGCGGCTCCGGCAGGGCCCCGGGACGGGCGTCAGGGTCGCTCGTCCTCGCCAGCGCTGTCATGTCGCAGCCCGCCGTGGGCGACTCGGCGAGCTGATGGGTTGCCACGGTGGTCAGCGGCAGGGCATGAAGGGCTTCACTGACCGTGTCGGGGAGATGGTTGTGGCAGGTAGCGAGTGGTATGCCGGGCCGTGTCCACCGGCCCTCCGCGTCGACGAGCGCGAGCCAGGGCGCCATCTGCAGGTTCGCCCGGCAGAGGCCGCCGGGATTCTGTGGCGCATCAGGCAGGCGGAGCACGGCGGCGAGGGCGGCGAGAGCGGCGGCGTCGTCGCTGCGCTGTTCCGCCACCAGCACGTCCTCGCCCCCGTTAGCGCGTTGCTCCAGCCGGCAGATGACGGCCTCGGCGGGGATGAAGTCATCGCCGAGGCGGGGCAGGGCGGCTGCCTCCTCGGTCCGGACATTGAAGCCGCGCTTGACCATCTCCGGTGCAGCCTCGACGCACGAAGTCCACTGCCCCTGTCCGCCGGAATCGCCCGCCATCGAGGGGGCACGGTTGCCATCGGTGAGGATCTGCGCCCCTCCGACGCCCAGCCCAACGGCCACGGCAACGGCAACGGCGAGCGCGGCGCTCCCGATCAGGCGCTGCCGGTGCCGGCGGACCCGCCTGGCCACCTCGACAACCCGATCTGGTGGCGGCGTCAGCGGGGGTACGGCGTTGGTCAACAGGAGCCTGATGTCCTCATCCTCACGCGTCACTTCTCGACCTCCAGGCGGCGAACAGCTCAAGATTCGGATCGGTACGCAGAATCCGTAGGGCACGGAAGGCCTGCACCTTGACCGTGTTGTGCGAGCAGCCGAGCACTTCCGCTGTCCGCTGCACCGTCAGGTCCTCGACGTAGCGGAGCACCACGATCGCCCGCTGCTGCCGGCTGAGCCGGGCCAACGCGCGGCGTACCGCGTCCCGATCGGCGGACTCACCGGCCATGTCGCCACGGGAGGGCTCGTCCGGTGGCTGGCTCGGAATCTCACTGCGCCAGCGCCGCCACCACGAGACGTAGGTGGTGAACAACGCTCGGCGCAGGTACGCCTCGGGATGCCCGGCACTCTTGATCGTGGCCCAGCGCCGCCAGACGTCCGCCAGGACCGTCTGCAACAGGTCCTCGGCCCGCCCGGCATCACCGGTAAGCAACCAGGCCGAACGCAGCAGTGCATCGGAGCGCGCCGCGACGAACTCGGCGAAGCCTTCCGGTGGCACCAGGTCCCGAGGTCGTTGCATCGTGTGTGTACCTCCCACCACTTGAACGCTGTGGAGGGCCAGCGAGGTTAACGCACGGACGGCCGGGGTTCGGGGCGTTCAGGGTCTTGTCGGCCGCGAGCGCTGCTGGCCGCAACAGCATCGAAGGCCCTGGCTGGGACTCTCGTCCTGGCCAGGGCCTTCGCAGTGGAGCGGGTGACGGGAATCGAACCCGCACTGTCAGCTTGGGAAGCTGATGTTCTGCCATTGAACTACACCCGCAAGCGGCACCACTGTACCCGAGTCGTCGGGCCCGTGCACCCAGGCACCCCCGCCGGCCGCGGCTGTCCGCGGACCGTGCCGCCGTGTTGATCCACTCGGTTTCCTGGAAGTCGGGGCATCCGGATCGCCGGGACACCGCGATATTGCGGAAGCCGAGTTGATCTTCCCGGGTGGCGGGGCGCGGGGCCCGCGCGGACGCCCGGTGCCGACTCCGGTACGACGGAGCCGGCACCGATGATCTTCCGACTGTGGTCAGGCGGCCGTGTACTGGACGTCACGGCTGAGGCGGGTCGGGCGCGCCTGCGGGACGGCGAGGGGCGCGGCCACCGCCGACGGGGCGTTTGGGTCGAGCCAGACCCGAACGGCCGGCCGACCAGGCGGGAGGCCCGGAATGCCCGCGATGTGCTGCTCGCGGCGGGTGAGCATCGCCACGTCGACGGTGAACTCGAAGAGCCGCCAGTCGACCTGCGGCTCCGCCCGGGCGCTCTGCGCCAGCTGCGCGACCCGGACCGGATCGGTCACCGGACGGGCCCGCCCCGCCACGTACGCCTCGTCGTCGCTCTCCTCAGCAGGGAACGAGTGCAGCGCGTAACGGCCGTCACGTTCAAGGTCGCGGCGCTTGGGTGAGTCGATGATGAAGCAGAACAGCCCCTCGGCGGTGATGACCGGGGAGACCGGATGGACGCGGGGCCCGCCGTCGGCGCGGACCGTGGCCAGATAGCCGAAGCCCGGCCCGTATTGCTGGAGGAGAACGCGGATCCCGTCGGCGAGTCGGGGCTCGTCGGCGGCGAATTCGGACCAGGAAGCCATGTGGGCATTCTATCGAACAAATGTACGAGCAGCGACCTCGACGCGCTGGTCACCGGCACCGAATCCGGCCACTTTTGGCAGCGCGGCTATGGTGGTCCGATGCTGCTCTCCGACCGCGACCTGGTCTCCGAGATCAAGGCCGGCACGCTGGGCCTGGAACCGTTCGAGCCCACCCTGGTCCAACCGTCCAGCATCGACGTCCGACTCGACCGGCTGTTCCGGGTCTTCAACAACCACCTCTACACCCACATCGATCCGGCCATGCAGCAGGACGACCTGACATCGGTGGTCGAGGTCCCCGACGGTGAGCCGTTCGTGCTGCACCCGGGGGAGTTCGTGCTCGCCTCGACGCTGGAGGTCATCTCGCTGGGTGACCAGCTCGCCGGCCGGCTGGAGGGCAAGAGCTCCCTGGGGCGGCTCGGGCTGCTCACGCACTCCACCGCCGGCTTCATCGACCCGGGATTCTCCGGCCACGTGACGCTGGAACTCTCGAACGTGGCGAACCTGCCGATCACCCTGTGGCCGGGCATGAAGATCGGGCAGCTCTGCATCTTCCGGCTCTCCTCGCCGGCCGAGCACCCGTACGGCTCGGTGGTCTACGGCTCGCGTTACCAGGGCCAGCGGGGGCCAACACCCAGCCGCGCCTGGCAGCACTGGCGCACCTGGCCCACCCGCTGAGGTTCACCCGCTAGCAACAAGACGACGAGGGCCCGCCGCGACGAATCGCGACGGGCCCTTCGGTCACCCAGGGTCAGCCTGGGCGGCCGTAGCTGTGGATCGGGCCGTCATCGACCTTCTTCATCTTGACCGGTTGACCGGCCTGCGAGGCGTGCACCACCCAGCCGCCGCCGACGTACATGCCGACGTGGTGGATGTCGCTGTAGTAGAAGACCAGGTCGCCGGGGCGCAGGTCGCCCTTGCTGACGTTCTTCGTGACCCGGCTCTGCGCGGCGGCGTTGTGCGGCAGCGACACGCCGGCCTTCGCCCAGGCGGCCAGCATCAGCCCGGAGCAGTCGTACGAATTCGGGCCCTCGGCACCCCAGACGTAGGGCTTGCCGATCTGTGCGCAGGCGAACTTGACAGCGGTGCCCGCAGCGCCGCCGGGGTAGCTGCCCGGGCAGGGCGCCGGGCGCAGTGGACCGCCGCCGCCGCTGCCGTACACCTTGAGACGCAGCTTCTGCAGGCGGTCGATCTCGTCGTTGATCTGCTTCTTCTTCGCCGCCAGCTGAGCTTCGGTGCGGGTCAGCTGGGCCACCATCTCGTCCAGCGGCGCCTTCTGCGCGGCCAACTGGTCGCGCAGGTCGGCCACCTGGCGTACGTCCTTCTGCTGGTTGTGCGCGAAGCGGTCGAGCATTTCGAGCTGGCCGACGACCTCGCTGGGCGACCGGCTGCCCAGCACCGCGTTGACCGTCGAGACGTTCTCGCCCTTGTAGGCGCGTACGGCCAGGGCGCTGACCTTGTCCATCGCGGCGTCGACCTGGCGCTCCAGCGGAGTGATCCGGGCGGCCAGCGCGTCGGCCTGCTTGCGCTTCGCGGCGAGGTCGGTGCGGGTGGCGTTGTGCCGTTCGATGATCGGTTCGAGCTTGTTCCAGTCGGCGTCGATCTGGCGCTCGATCTCGGCGACGGACGGGTCGGCGTGGGCCGCCGTGGCACTGCCGGTCAGGACGACGGCGATGCCGGCCAGCGCGGCGAGAGCGGTGGTGAAGCGGGACCAGCGTGGGCGCGGCACGATCGACGTCGGGCCGGCTGATGCCGACCGCTCGGACGACGGCCGCGGGGCATGGAGTGCCACCGGGGTCTCGTACTCCTTCTTCCTGACCGCCTACCGGGTTAGCTGACGGGTTCGGGCGGGAAGTCGGCGCCCTACCGCAGTGGCTGCGGATTCACCCCGAGGGACCTGGGTCCCCGGTTCGCTCGGAAACGACTCGGCGGTGTCGGTCCGTTACCGCCCGGGCTGGGCGGAGCTGCTGTCGGGCCGACAAATGACCAGAGTAGAGACGCCTGTTACCGATCCGCAACCCGTGCGGCCGTGACACTCCGTACGGATTGGACGAGGTCACCGACAGTGTGTGAAGAATTCTTTCCATCCACTTCGATAGATAGAAAGGTATTGACGTGACCTCCCGGACGGCGCGATGGTGACCTGACCTCACTCCGCGAGAATCTAGGGGGTTCGATGCACCATCCAACCCTGTCGGCCGGCTGGCGCGCACTGCTCGCCGCCACAGTGGTCGCCGCCGCGACAACGGTGCCACTCTCCGTCGGCCCGGCCGCCGCCGCGCCCACCACCGACCGCCAGCAGCAGTACGCCGCAGCGGCCACCGAGTACGGAGTGCCGGCCGTCGTGCTGCTCGGCGTCTCCTACCTGGAGTCGCGCTGGGACACCAACGCCGGCACACCGAGCACCAGTGGCGGCTACGGCCCGATGCATTTGACCGACGCCCGGCACGTGGCCGCCCTACCCGGGCGGGGCCACCACGACGCCGGTGCCGAGGATCCACGCGGCGACGACTCCCGTCCCGCCCGGGTGCCCGCGCCCCGCCCGGTCGAGGCCCCCGCGCCGTCCACCGCCGCGTTGCAGACCGTTGACGCCGCCGCCGCGTTGACCGGCGCCACCCCCGAGGCACTGCGCACCGACGCGGGCCTCAACATCCGGGGTGGGGCCGCGCTGCTGAGCGCGTACCAGAGGGATCTGGGCGCGCCGGTCGGCGCGGACACCGACCCGGCGGCCTGGTACGGCGCGGTGGCCCGCTACTCGGGCGCGGACAGCGCCGACGCCGCGGCGGCCTTCGCCGACGAGGTCTTCACCACCATCGGCGCTGGCGAAGCCCGGGTGACCGACGACGGCCAGCGGATCACCCTGCCGGCCCGTGCGGTACGGCCCGAGCGTTCCTGGTTGGACCGGCTGGGCCTGCGCCGGCTGGCCCGCCCGGACGGTGTGGAGTGCCCCCGCACCATCTCCTGCGAATGGATCCCGGCGCCCTACGAAGCGTTCGGCGACGGGGACTACGGCAACCACGACCTCTCCGACCGACCCGCGCGGCAGAAGATCGAGTACATCGTCATCCACGACACCGAGGCGAGTTGGGCCACGACCCTGCAACTCGTCCAGGATCCGACCTACGTGAGCTGGCACTACTCGCTGCGTTCGGTCGACGGGCACATCGCCCAGCACGTGAAGACCAAGGACGTCGGCTGGCACGCCGGCAACTGGTACGTCAACGCGAAGTCGATCGGGCTGGAGCACGAGGGCTTCGCGGCGCAGGGCACCTGGTACACCGAGGCGATGTACCGGACCTCGGCGAAGCTGGTCCGGCACCTGGCGCTGCGGCTGGGCATCCCACTGGACCGCCAGCACATCATCGGCCACGACAACGTGCCCGGCACCATCGCCTCGAACGTGCGGGGGATGCACTGGGATCCGGGCCCGTACTGGGACTGGACGCACTACTTCGACCTGCTGCACGCACCTCGACTGGACACCGGCACCCCGGCCACCGGGCTGGTCCGGATCGACCCGGACTACGCCACCAACCAGCCGGCGTTCACCGGCTGCGTCACCGCGGGCGTGCCCTGCGCGCCGCGTGGCTCCTCGTCGGTGGTGCTGCGCAGCGCGCCGTCCGCGGACGCGCCGCTGGTCAACGACATCGCGCTCCGTCCGGACGGCAGCCCGAACACGATGGTCGTGTCGGACCACGGGGCCCGGGCGTCCGCCGGGCAGACGTACGCGCTGGCCGGACGACAGGGCGACTGGACGGCGATCTGGTACCTCGGGCAGCGGGCCTGGTTCCACAACCCGGCGTCCGCGCCGACCGCCAGCTGGACCGTCGGCGTGGTGGCCACGCCGAAGCCCGGACGGACCACCATTCCGGTCTACGGACGGGCGTACCCGGAGCAGTCCGCGTACCCGGAAGGGGTGCCCTACCAGACAATCTCGCCGCTCCAGTACACCCTGGCGGCCGGGCAGCGGTACGCCGTCGGCGCGGTGCTGGCCGGCGAGTACTACCGGGCCAGCACGTTCGACGGCTCCTCGCCCGGCGACTGGACGGTGATTCGCGGCAAGAACCGGTACGCGCAGATCCAGTTCGGCCACCGGATCATGTACGTCGACCTCGCCGACGTGCAGCTGCTGCCGTCCCCGGTCGGCGCGCCCCGCTGAGAACCACGAAGGCCCCCGGTCGGTGACCGGGGGCCTTCGTGTTGCGCGAGGTGGGTCAGCCAGGTCTGCGGAACCCGGCGACAGGCATGGTGTTGATGCTGGACACCTGCACCGGCTTACCGGCACGTGGCGCGTGCACCATGGTGTTGTTCCCCAGATACAGCCCGACGTGACTCAGGCCGGAGAAGAAGAAGACCAGGTCACCGGGGCGGGCATCGGCTCGCGAGACGGCCTTGCCCTCGTTCCACTGGTCACCGGTGTGGTGGGTGAGGTAGATCCCGGCCGCCTTGTAGGCGTACTGGGTCAGCCCCGAGCAGTCGAACGAGTTCGGCCCGGTGGCACCCCAGACGTACGGCTTGCCGACCTTGCCGCAGGCGGTCTTGATCGCGGTGCGTGCCGCTGCGCTGAACACCCCGTTGATGGTCGGGCAGGCAGCGGTCTTGACCGTGGTCTTGGGCATCGACGCCTCGAGCTGCTTGATTTCGGCGTCGATCTGCTTCTTCTTGGCCGCCAGCTCGTTCTGCTGCTTGGTCTGGGTGACGATCAGCGCGTCCAGCTTCTGCTTCTCGCCGTCGTACTTGGCCCGCACGGCAAGCACGCCCTCGACCTGCTTGCGCTCCTGCGAAGCGAGCCGGTCGAGGATGGTGAGCTGCTCGGTGAGCGTGTCCGGCTTGGCGCTGACCAGCAGCGCGCCAATGTCGTGCGACGGGCCCGAGATGTAGTAGCGGGAGGCGAGGTCGCCGACCCGGTTGAGCGCCATCTCGCTTTGCAGCGCCAGCGGCTCGATCTTCTTCTGGAGGTCCGCCGACTTCTGCCGGTTGACCTTCAGCTGCGCCCGGACCTTGTTGTACTGCTCGATGGTGGGCTCCAACTGCTCCCACTTCTTGTCGATCTGCGCCTCGATCTCGTCGACCGTGGGCGCGGCATGTGCCGGCGCGGTCAGCAGACCGGCGCCGACCGCCGCCGCGGCGACCAGGATCAGCACCCGGTGCGCGGCGCGGCGCAAGCCGCCAGAGCGAGCAGACGCGTTCAGGTCGTGACGATGAGGGGGCATGGTTGCCACCGGCACCGACTCCTTTGCAACCGACCGCCGGGCGCCTCGCGTGAGGGAAGGGCCGAGGCAGACGACCCACAGCGGTCGGTGCCCCACATTAGGGAAGCTTGAGGCGGTAATCAAGGCGAGCGCGGTAACCATCACTGTCGTGCAACCGCTTGCACACCATGGGTATTGGTCCATCAACCAACGATTGCGGTCAATACATCGTCAAGAGTGACCACACCGAGCGGCCGTCGCCCGTCGCTGACCAGCACCATGTGCCGCCGCTCGCGGCGCATGGCCAGCAGCAAATCGGCCAACGTACGCTCCGGCGGCACCACCGCCAGCGGCCGGTAGACGTCGGCCGGCACCGGGGACCGGCGACCCTGCCCGGAGTAGCCGAGCACGTCCTTGACGTGCACAAAGCCGAGCACCCGACGGGTCGACCGCTGCACCACCGGGAACCGGGACCGGCCGGTCCGGGTCGCCAGCACCTCCAGTGACGCCGGCGACACGTCCTCGGCCACCGTCACCACCGTCGACCACGGTTGCAGCGCGTCCGCCGCCGTCCGCGCGTGCAGGGCCAGCGCGCCGGTGATCCGCGCGTGCTGCTCCGCGTCGAGCAGCCCCTCGGTCCGCGCCTGAGAGACCAACCCGGCCAACTCCTCGGCGGTGAACACCGTCTTCACCGCCTCCGACGCCTCGATCCGCCAGAACGCGAGCACCCGTCGTGCCGCCCATTTCATCGCGAGCAACAACGGTTTGGTGGCCACACAGAATGCCAGCATCGCCGGGCCGAGCCAGAGCGCGGAGACCTCCGGACCGGCAAGCGTGATGTTCTTCGGCACCATCTCGCCGACGACCGTGTGCAGAAAGACCACCACGCCCAGTGCCAGCACGAACGCCACCGGGTGCACCGCCCGCTCCGGCAGGCCGGCCGCGTGGAACGGCGGCTCCAGCAGGTGGGCCAACGCCGGCTCGGCGATCGCGCCCAGACCCAACGAGCAGACAGTGATGCCAAGCTGCGCGCCAGCGATCATCAACGGGATCTGGTTCATCGCCGACAACGCCCAGCGGGCGCGTTTCGACCCGGCGGCCAGCGGCTCGATCACCGTCCGGCGGGACGCGATGAGCGCGAACTCGCTGCCCACGAAGAACCCGTTGCCGAGCAGTAGCAGCACTGTCACCAGTAGCTCAGTCATCGTCGTCCGGATCCGCCGGGCGCAAGACCCGGACCTGCTCGATCCGGTGCCGCTCCACCTCGACCACTGTGAACTCCCAGCCGCCCGTCTCGACCGTCTCGCCGGCGAGCGGGATGTGCCCGAGCTGGGCCATCAGGAACCCGGCCAACGTCTCGTACGGCCCCTCGGGCAGCCGGAAGCCGGTCTGCTCGGCCAACTCGTCGGAGCGGAGCACACCGTCGACCAGCACTGTGCGCTCACCGCCCGGCACTGTCAGCTCGGCCGACCCGTGGTCGTCCACGCTCGCCGGGTCGAACTCGTCGGCGATCTCTCCGACCAGCTCCTCGACGAGGTCCTCGACGGTCACCACGCCGTCCGTGCCGCCGTACTCGTCGACCACGATGGCCAGGTCGGCCCTGGCCGCCTTCAGCGCGGCCAGGACACCGTCCAAGTTCAGGCTCTCCGGCACGTACACCGGCTCGCGGGCCACCGAGCCGACCCGGGTCGACGCGCGCTCGGGCAGCGGCACGCCCAGCGCGTCGGGCACACCGGCCACACCGGTCACCAGGTCCAGGGTCTCCTCGTACACCGGGAAGCGGGTCCGCCCGGTCCGCCGCGACTCCTCCAGCAGCTCGGCCACTGTGGCCGTGGCGCGCAGCGCGACCACGTCCACCCTGGGGGTCATCGCCTCCGCTGCCCGTTTGTCACCGAAGCGGATGGTGCGACGCAGCAGCATCGCGGTGTCGGTGGGCAGTGCGCCGGCCCGCGCCGAGATGCCCGCCAGCAGGCCCAGTTCCTCCGGTGAGCGGGCGCTGGCCAACTCCTCCTGCGGCTCCACGCCGAGTGCCCGGACCAGTCGGTTCGCCGAGCCGTTCAACCCTCGGATCACCCAGCCGAACGTCCGGGAGAACGTGTGCATCGGGCCGGCCGTCGCCAGCGCCGCCGGCATGGGCCGGGCCAACGCCGCGTTCTTCGGCACCAACTCGCCGAAGAGCATGGAGATCAGCGTGGCCAGGGCCAACGCGATGAACGGGGTGAGCCGCTCGGTGCTGTCTCCGGCCAGCGGGCGCAGCAGCGGGGTGAAGAGCCGGGCCAGGGCCGGCTCGGCCAGGTAGCCGGTGAGCAGCGCGGTGATGGTGATGCCGAGCTGCGCCCCGGAGAGCTGGAAGGAGAGTTCGCGCAACGCCGTGCGTACCGTCAGGGCGGCCTGGTCGCCCGCGGCGGCCCGCCGGTCGATCTCCGCCCGATCGACCGTGACCAGGGCGAACTCGGCCGCGACGAAGAACGCGTTGCCCGCGGTCAGGGCTACGAAGCCGACCAGGGGCAACAACGTCGTCAAGAGTAGGCCGTCGATGTCGCCTCACCTCGGCGAGATTCTTGCACGACGGCGGCGGCCCTCAGGGGCCGCCGCCGTCGCTGAACAGATCCCAGGGGTACGCGTCTCAGCCGCCGATCGGCGCGGTCTCCTTGCCGCCCTGCGGCTGCTCGGGCTTGACCGAACGGAGCAGCACGCTCGCCACGTCGATCACCTCGACCTGCTCGCCGGCGCCCTTGCCGTTGACCCCGTCGTTGAGCATCGTCGAGCAGAACGGGCAGCCGACCGCCACCGTCTTCGCCCCGGTGGCCATGGCCTCCTCAACCCGGTCCACGTTGATCCGCTTGCCGATCTTCTCTTCCATCCACATCCGGGCGCCGCCGGCACCGCAGCAGAAGGAGCGCTCGCTGTTACGCGGCATCTCGGTCAGCTCGCCCTCGATGGCGTCGCCGAGCACCTCCCGGGGGGCCGCGAAGACGCGGTTGTGTCGACCCAGGTAGCAGGGGTCGTGGTAGGTGACGCCGCCGTCGACCGGCTGCACCGGCGTGAGCTTGCCGGTGGCGACCAGGTGCGCGAGCAGTTGGGTGTGGTGGACCACCTCGAACTCCCCGCCGAGCTGCCCGTACTCGTTGCCCAGGGTGTTGAAGCAGTGCGGGCAGGTCGCGACGATCTTGCGCTTGGCCCTGTCCCGGCCCTCGAACGCCTCGTTCAACGTCTCCACGTTCTGCTGGGCGAGCATCTGGAAGACGAACTCGTTGCCGATCCGTCGCGCCGGGTCGCCGGAGCAGGTCTCGCCCTCGCCCAGGATCGCGAACGTCACGCCCGCCTCGTTGAGCAGCGTGGCCACCGCGCGGGTGGTCTTCTTGGCCCGGTCCTCGAACGCGCCGGCGCAGCCGACCCAGAACAGGTACTCGAAGTCGTCCACCTCGCCGAACCGGGGCACCTCGAAGTCCAAGCCCTTGGTCCAGTCCTCGCGGGTGTTCGGCGGGGCGCCCCACGGGTTGCCCTTGTTCTCCAGGTTGCGCAGCATCACGCCGGCCTCAGAGGGGAAGCTCGACTCGATCAGCACCTGGTAGCGGCGCATGTCGACGATGTGGTCGACGTGCTCGATGTCCACCGGGCACTGCTCGACACAGGCGCCGCAGGTGGTGCAGGACCAGAGCACGTCCGGGTCGATGACACCGCCCTCCTCGGCGGTGCCGATCAACGGCTTGTCGGCCTCGGCGAGGGCCAGCACGTCCAGGTGGGCGAGCTGCGCCTGAGTGGCCCTCTCCTCGCCGGTCAGATCCTTGCCGCCGCCGGCCAGCAGGTAGGGCGCCTTCGCGTACGCGTGGTCGCGCAGGCTCAGCACCAGCAGCTTCGGCGACAGGGGCTTGCCGGTGTTCCAGGCCGGGCACTGCGACTGGCAGCGACCGCACTCGGTGCAGGTGCTGAAGTCCAGGAGACCCTTCCAGCTGAACTGCTCGACGTGGGCGACGCCGAACTGGTCCTTCTCCGGGTCGGCCTCCTCGAAGTCGAGGGGCTTGCCCTGGCTCGTCATCGGCCGCAGCGCGCCGAGACCGGAGCCGGCCGGCTTGGCCGGCTCCCGCTTGAAGAAGATGTTGGGGAACGCCAGGAAGCGGTGCCAGGCGACGCCCATCGTGACGTTCAGGGAGATGACGATCAGCCACGTCATCGAAATAATGATCTTGATGGCTGCGGCGACGCTGACGCCGTCAGCCCAGTCGGGCAGCACCGCACCGACCGCGTGACTGACCGGGGTGGCCCAGAACGGGAACTCGAAGTGGTCGGTGGCGACCTTGAAGCCCCGGATCACGAAGCCGAAGATCAGGACCAGCAGCACGATCCACTCGACGAAATAGCCCTGCCACATGGTCGAGCCGGTGAACCGGGACCTCCCGCCCGGGCGGGTCGGCCGGTTGCGCAGCCGGATCGCCATCAGCACCAGGATGCCGACCAGACTCAGCACCCCGATGATCTCGGTGACCAGACCGAAGATCGTCCAGTGCCCGATGATCGGCAGACCGCCGTCGGTGGTGCCGACCTCGAAGTACGCCTCGAGCACCAGCAGCGACAGCACGACGAAGCCGACCATCACGAACCAGTGCGCGGCGCCCACCACGCCCCACTTGAGCATCCGGGTGTGGCCGGCGGTCTCCACCAGCATCGTCCTGGCGCGGGCGACCTTGTCGGAGAACCGCTCCGGCGCGGGTTGCCCGAGCCGGATGACTGCCACCATCTTCAGGACCGCACGCACCGCAAGCCACACCGCCACGGCGGTGATGGCGGCCGCGAGGATCGTGGTGACGATCTGGACGCTGCCCATCGAGTTGGCCTCCCCGGTCTGCTGCCTGATGACCTCGCTCTGCTCGGTCATGCAGTGCAGCCTACGCGAAGGTTACCCAGCGGTAACGTGAGTCATCTCGCAGTAGGCCGCGCTGCCTGCGCACACCATAGGGGGCCCCACCCGATCCTGCTGGGCAGGGGCTCGGCGGGGTGACGTGGGACCGCCGGCGCGACGGTCTGTCGGATCAGCGCCAGCGAGAGAGCAACGCCAGCGAGGCGACCATCGCACCGAAGCCGACGGCGAGGTTCCAGTAACCCCACGCCATGACCGGGTACTCCTGCTCGGACAGGTAGTAGAGAACCAGCCAGCCGATCCCGACGACGATCAAGGCGACAGCGGTGACCGGCAACCACACGGGGCTAGGCTTGCGCGACGACGACGTCGTCGTCGGACGGACGTCCGTCGGCGGGGTGTACACCTTCTTCTTACGGACCTGAGACTTGGGCACGGCGCTCTCCAGAGGGGTGACGACCTCGTCCGGCCTGACAACCGGGCGCGGGGGCGACGGTCCATGGCCAATAATGTTCGAGAGCTAGCGTAGTCCCGATTGGCCGCCCGGACCACGAATGGGGTCAGGCCGGTGCACGGAGTGACCGAAAGAGGCGGAACTATTCGTACCGGCCCAGCCGGCACGGACTGATCCCCGACACGCGGAAGGAACGCTCGGTGGAGTACACATCCGGCGCGACCTCCTGGCAGAAGGTCCTCCGACGGGCCGCTGCCGGGCTGCTGCCCCGGCGACCTCGCCAACGCCGTCCGGGCTGGTCGATCGGGGTGCCCCTGATCGCCGCAGCGGCCGGGTTGCTCTTCACCACCACCGCGACCACAGCGGGCGGCACCGCTCTCCGGGAGGACCGGCGCCCCCAGCTCAACCAGCTCATCGAGGACCGCCGCGAACAGGTCGCCGCCAGCGAGCGCCGCGCCGCCACGCTGCGCGGCGAGGTCGAGCAACGGACCAACACCCTGGCCGGCTCGGACGCCCCGATCAAGGATCAGCAGAATCGCGCCCAGGGCAGCCTCCAGAACGCCGGGTTCACCGCCCTCGGCGGGCCCGGGGTCACCGTCGAGCTGAACGACGCGCCACAGCTGGACCAGACGCAGTCGGACGCCAGCAACGACGACCTGGTGGTGCACCAGGGGGACGTTCAGGCGGTGGTCAACGCGCTCTGGGCCGGCGGAGCCGAGGCCATGTCAATCATGAATGTCCGCGTGCTCACCACCAGCGCGGTACGCTGCGTCGGTAACACCCTGCTACTTCACGGCCGGGTGTACTCCCCCCCGTTCAAGATCGTAGCGATCGGCGATCCCGCTGCCCTCCAGCAGGCCCTCGCCAGCTCTCAGGGAGTCCGGTTGTTCAAGGACGCGGTCGACGACTACCAGCTTGGCTACAAGGAGACGGCCTCCGAGGTGCGAGTTCCCGCATTCGAGGATTCCACAGCCCTGCGCTCGGCTACGGTGCCCAAGTGAGCGGGCCGGACGAGCGACGCGACGGGCGACACCGGGACCAGACCGACGAGCCGACCGCCTTCCTGCCCAAGTTCGACCGGCCCGAGTCTGCACCGGGCCGACCGACTCCGGCCAGCAACTGGCCCGAGCCGGTGCTGCATCCCCCGCGAGCCGAGCAGCCGCCGCAGCCGAGCGCCACTCGACCCCAGCCGACCGAGACCCCGGGGCGCCCGGGCGTCGAAGCGCCGCCGCCCTGGCCGGGCAGCGCAGCTGCCGGGCCAGGCTCACACAGCGGCGCCGGGGTTCCCCCCGCGACCGCCTCCGGCCGGCCGACCGCCAGCAACCAGGGCCCGGTTCGGCCCGCTGCCCCCGGCAACGCCCCGACCCGGCCCCCCGCGCCCAGCGCCGCGTCCACCCGACCGACCGCGCCCAGCGCCGCACCGACCCGCCCACCGGGCGTCGGCAACCCACCTGGTGCCGCACCGACCCGCCCGGCCACACCCGGCGGGATGCCGATGCCGGCCCGGCCGGCGACCTCCGGCACGCCGAGCCGGCCTGTCTCCTCCGGCCCCTCGACGCCGCCGCTGGCCGACTCGCCGACGGCGTACATTCCCCAGGTCAGCGCCCGGCCCGCCCGACCCACCGGCTCCCCGGCCACGCCGGTCTCCCCGGCCGCCCCCGACCGCGTCGCAGCGGCCGGGCCGGATGGCTTCGCGTCGACCGGGCCGAGCCGGGTCCCGCCGAACGGGCCGGGACGAGTCCCGCCGAGCGGCGCGGACCCGGCCGCCACGGCGTTGATTCCGGCGGTGCCCGCCACACCTGCCAGCAGGCCGCCGACCATGGACTCGACAGCGTTGATGGGTGCCGTCCCCCGCACGGCGGTCCCGGATGAGCCGGCGGACGACAACCCCGCCGACCCTCCCCAACCCCGACGCGGCGAGCGGGTGGTGCAACTCCGACCGCACCAGACCGGCGAGGGCTACAAGAGCGTCTACTCCGAGCTGACCCGCCCGTCGTTCGGCTCGCGACTGCGCACCGGCGTCCGCGTCACCGGCGAAATCCTGATCACCTTCGGCCTGGTGGTTCTGCTCTTCGCCGGCTACGAGGTCTGGGGCAAGTCGGCCATCGTCGACGCCCACCAGAACGACCTCAACAACCAGTTGGCCCAGGAGTGGGGCCCGACCGACGACCCCACGGTGGTCCCGTCGGTCGGCCCGAGCGTCAAACCGTCCCCACCGGTACGCGGAAAGCCGCTCGCGGGCCTCTACATCCCCAAGCTCGACAAGAACTGGGTCGTCGTCGAGGGCGTCACTCAGCAGGACATCCGCTTCGCCCCGGGCCACTACCCGACCAGCGCGCTCCCCGGCCAGGTGGGCAACTTCTCCGTCGCCGGCCACCGCAACCGGGCCACCTTCTGGCGGCTGGACGAGCTGGACGAGGGCGACTCGATAGTGGTCGAGAGCAAGACCGACTGGTATGTCTACCGGGTGTCGCAGTCCCGGATCGTCCGACCGACCCAGGTCGAGGTGGTGGCGCCGGTGCCCGGCGAGCCGGACAAGAAGGCGACCAAACGGATGCTCACCCTCACCACGTGCAACCCGAAGTTCGACAACTACCAGCGCCTGATCATCCACGCCGAACTGGACCGCACCCAACCCAAGTCCGCGGGCCGCCCGGCGGAGCTGGGAGGCTGACCCGATGTACGCGTTCATCTGGCGCAAGCTGCCGTTCGGCGTGGTCGGGAAGGTGACCGGCTCGGTGCTGCTCCTGGCCGCCACGGTGGCCCTGCTGTGGTATGTCGCCTTCCCCTGGGCGGAGCCCCTGCTGCCCTTCGACGACGTACAGGTCGAGTCCGGCGTACCCGCTGAGACGGGTGGCGGCGGCGACCCGGTGACCGGGGAGACCCCGGCCGGCGACGAGCACGAGCTGCCGTACGACACCGACCAGAACAACTCCGCGCCTCCCTCCCCGAGCAGGTGACAATGCGCGTCCTGGTGATCGACAACTATGACTCCTTCGTCTTCAACCTCGTGCAATATCTGGGCCAGCTCGGCGTGGACTGCGAGGTCCGTCGCAACGACGAGATCGACGTCGCCGAGGTGGGCACTGTTGGCGCCGACGGCATCCTGCTGTCGCCCGGACCGGGCAGCCCGGACCGCGCCGGCATCTGCCTGGACGTCATCCGGGAGTACGCGGGCAAGCTCCCGATCTTCGGCGTCTGCCTCGGCCACCAGGCGATCGGCGAAGCCTTCGGTGCGACCGTGACGCGCGCCCCGGAGCTGCTGCACGGCAAGACCTCCGAGGTACGACACCACTCGGTCGGCGTACTCGCCGGTCTGCCCGACCCGTTCACCGCCACCCGGTACCACTCGCTCGCAGTGCTGCCCGAGACGCTCCCCGACGAGCTGGAGGTCACCGGCTGGACCGGCTCCGGCGTGGTGATGGCGATGCGGCACCGGACGCTGCCCATCGAGGGCGTCCAGTTCCACCCGGAGTCGGTGCTCACCGAGGGCGGTCACCTGATGCTGGCCAACTGGCTGGCCAGTTGCGGTCACCCCGAGGCGCTGGAGCGGGCACCCGCGCTGGCCGCCGAGGTCAACGCGCGTCGCCTAGCAGCCTTCGCCACCACCTGAGGCCCGGACGTCAGGGCCCGGTCACCCAGATTGTCGGGGAGCCGATGCCGGCCGGATCAGCCCCGCAGCGCGTTCTGGATCGCGGGGTCCACTGGCGAACGCACCGCCGGCGGCCGGTCGCGCACCGCGTCCCACGCCGCCTTACCACTGGCGAAGTAGTCCCGAACCGACTTCTCGGCGAGCAGGGCAGCGCCGCAGCCGTCGCAGCGGGCAGTCACCCCGTCGACGTCGAGGCCGAGCTGCCGGCACAGCGTCACCGCCCGGGACAGGTGGTACGACTGGGTGACGATCAGGGCCCGCTCGACGCCGTACACCTCGCGCGCTCTCGCGCAACTGTCGTAGGTGTCCAGGCCGAACGGGTCGGCCACCACCCGACGCCTTTCGACGCCCCGCTCGGAGAGGTACGTCGTCATCACCGCCGGCTCGTCACCTGACGCCCCGCCCCCGTCGCCCGACACGAGGACGACAGTGGCCCGCCCACTGGCCACCAACTCGGCGGCGGTGTCCAGGCGCCCGGCGAGACGGTCCCCCGGCCGCTGCCGATCGGCCGCCACCTCGGTGCCGAGCACGATCACCACGTCGGCGGCCGGCGCGTCGGCGGCGGCGTACAGGTGGCCGCGTGCGGCGAGCGTCGTCCACAGCCACGGGAGACTGGCGAGCACCAGCACGACGAGGCCGGCGACGGCCAACCGGCGGAGGCGGCGAGGCCACCGCCGTACCGCCCCGACCGGGGACGTTTCCGCCTCGGTCATGCCGATGCCCGCGGGCGGCCTAGTCCTGGGGCCGGCCCGGCGGGGGCGGGAACGGCAGACCGATGCCGCCCCCGTTACCGGGAGTGGTCGGCGTGCCCGTCGGCGTGGACGTCGGCGTCCCGGTGGGCGTCGGGTCGGTCTCCGGCTCCGGTTGACTCACCTTGATGGTCACCCTCGTGCCGCTGGGCTTCTTCTCGTTGCCGTTCGGGCTCTGGTCGGTGACCTTCCCCGCCTGGGCGGCAGGCACCTCCGGCCCGTCGTTCACGACAACAACGAAGCCGGCGTTCTTGAGGACGCGGGTGGCCTCCTCCTGGCCCAGTCCGACGACGTCCGGCACCTCACGAACCTTGCCGTTCGAGACCGTGAGCTTCACCTTCGTGCCTTCGGGAACGCTCTCGCCCGAGGGCGGGTCGACGTCGAGAACCTCGTCCTGGCTCGCCTCGTCGTCCACCGTCTTGATCTCGAACGTGAGTTTTGCCTCATTGAGCCGGGCGATGGCGCTGTCCCGCTTGCTGCCCTTGAGCCCGGCGGGAACTCGCACCTCGGGCTTGCCACCGCAGATCTGAATGGTGACCGTACGGTTCTGCTCCAGCTGCGTGGTCGGCACGGGGTTCTGCTTGACGACAGTGCCCTCTGTGCAGTCACTTGCCAGCACCGGGTCACCCACCTGTGCGGACAGACCAGCCTTCTGGATCTCGGCGATCGCCACATCCCGGGTCTTGCCGGTGAGGGTGGGCACCGACTTCAGGTCATTGTCCTTCTGCTGGTTCCAGAGCAGGGCGGCGACCAGGGCAATCACCGCCAGTACGCCCACCGCGCTGAACATCGCGATCAGCCAGGAGGACGCCTTGCGCTGACGGGGGTCGCCCACCCGGGCCGGGATCTGCCCGGTCTGCTGCCCACGGCCGGAAGCCGGGTAACCGCCCCCGCCGCCGGCCGGCGCCATTGCCACAGTCTCCGCCTCGCGCAGCACCGGGGTGGCCAGCACGGGCCGGCCGGCGGCGGCGCGGAGCAGGTCGGCCCGCATCTCGCCGGCGCTCTGGTAGCGGTTGAGCGGGTTCTTCGACAGCGCCTTGAGCACGATCGCGTCGACGGCCGGGGTGACGTCCGGGTTGATGTCGCTCGGCGTCGGCGGCGTCTCCCGTACGTGCTGGTACGCGACGCTGACCGGGCTGTCCCCGACGAACGGCGGGTGCCCGCAGACCAGCTCGAAGAGCACGCAGCCGGCCGCGTACACGTCGGAGCGCGCGTCGACGGCCTCGCCGCGTGCCTGCTCCGGGGAAAGATATTGCGCAGTGCCGATGACCGCGCTGGTCTGCGTCATGGTGGTCGCGCCACTGGCCAGCGCCCGGGCGATGCCGAAGTCCATCACCTTGACCTGGCCGGTCTGGGTGAGCATCACGTTGCCGGGCTTGATGTCCCGGTGGATGATGCCGTGCCGGTGGCTGAACTCCAGTGCGGCGCACATGTCGGCGCAGATCTCCAGCGCACGGCGCGGTTGCAGTCGCCCCTCGGCGCCGAGGACCTCCTTCAAGGTCCGCCCGTTGACGAACTCCATGACGATGAACGGCAGCGTCTCACCGGTCGGCGCGGTCTCCTCGCCGGTGTCGTAGACCGCCACGATGGCCGGGTGGTTGAGCGAGGCGGCGTTCTGCGCCTCCCGACGGAACCGCATCTGGAACGTCGCGTCCCGGGCGAGGTCGGTGCGGAGCATCTTGATCGCGACGTCCCGACCGAGCCGGAGATCGCGACCACGGTGCACCTCGGCCATGCCGCCATAGCCGAGCAGCTCGCCGACCTGGTACCTGCCACCGAGCAGGCGGGCCTGCGCTGTCATCGCGTCTGTCGTCCTTCGCTCGTCGTCGTCCCGCCGTTGCCCGGCTGGAGTCGTACCTCCCGACGGTACGACGTCCGGGTCGGATCGTCGCGCCCGTCGAGTCGTAGCGCGCCGGACGCCACGGTGCGCGGCGCCAGCCCGGCGGATACACCGGCCTGCGACTGCTTCCGTAGGTTGTAGGAAATCACGCCAGAGCAGAGCAGGACCAGCACGGCCAGCAGGATGGCGAGAAGCACCATCCCAGGCCGGGACCGCTGGGGCTGGGGTGACGGCGTCACCGGGCCGGCCTGCCGGACGTACGCCGGCGGGTGTTCCTGGCGGGGTGGCCCGGACGGCACCGCCGCCGCCCCGCGTGGGTAGCCGTTCGGTGCGCCCTGCGGACGGGCGGGCTGGACGGCCGGCGCGACGGCGGTGGGGCGTGGCTGTTGGGCGGGCGCGACAGCGGTCGGCCTCGGCCCGGCCACCGGCGGGCGGGCAGTCGGCGGACGCATCTGGTGTGCCTGCGGCACCTGGGCCCGGCCGGGGGCGGCGGGAGAGGCGGGCGCCGCGGAGACCGGCCCGGAGTTGGTGCCGGCCCGGGCCTGCTGGGAGAGCGCGGCCTTGAGCTGACGGGCGACCCCGGCGAGTGCGGCGGCGCTCGGCCAGCGGGCGGCCGGGTCCTTCGCCAACGCCCGTTCGACAAGGGCGCGCACCTGCGGAGGGATGTCGGCCGGCAGGGGCCGGGGCGTCTCCCGGACGTGCCGCATCGCGATGTCGAGGGGGTTGTCGCCCTCGAACGGCCGCCGACCGGCCAGGCACTGGTAGGCGACCACGCCGAGGGCGTACACGTCGGACGCGGGAGTGGCCACGCCGCCGGTGGCCTGCTCCGGCGAGATGTACGAGGCGGTGCCGAGCACCGAACCGGCGGCGGTGAGCTGGCTGACCATGTCGGAGCGGGCGATGCCGAAGTCGGTCAGCACCAGCGTGCCGTTCGGCCGGACCAGCAGGTTGCCCGGCTTAACGTCGCGGTGCACGATGCCCTTCTCGTGCGCGGCGTGCAGCGCGTCGGCGGCCTGGGCGACGAGGGCCATCGTCCGGGCCGGAGTGAGCCGGCCGACCCGGCTCAACGTGGACGACAGGGCGTCACCCTCGACGTACTCCATGACCAGGAAGGCGATCTGCTGGTCGTTGCCGAAGTCGTAGACGTCCACCACGCCGGGATGGTTGATGGTGGCCATGGTGCGGGCTTCGCCGCGGAACCGCTCGCCGAAGTCCGGGTCGTCGAGCAGGGCGGGGAGCAGGCTCTTCACCGCGACCGTCCGGCCGAGCACCTGGTCGGTGCCGCGCCAGACGTCGCCCATGCCGCCGCTGGCGATCCGCTCGTCGAGACGGTAGCGGTTGCCAAGCTGCACGCCGGGGCTGAGCATGTCAGCGACCCCCTGGGTCGGCGATGGCGGCCTTCATGATCTGGCCGGCGATCCGAGCGGCCTCGGCGCTACCGCCGGGGCCGGCCTGCTCCAGCATCACGCAGACCGCGGAGACGGGGTTGCCGTTCTTGTCCAGGGCGAAGCCGATGAACCAGCCGTGGTCGGGTCGGTCCGGGGCGGACTGGGCGGTGCCGGTCTTGCCGCCGACCGTGTAGCCGCTGATCGCGGCACTCTTGCCGGTGCCGTTCCGGACCACGCTGACCATCATCTCGCGCAGGTCGGTGGCGACCTGCGGCTCGACGGGCTGGCGCAGCTCCCGCGCCTTCGCGGTGTAGTAGCTGGTGGTCCGGTCCGGAGCGAGCAGCTGCCGCACCAGGTACGGCCGCATCTGGCTGCCGTTGTTGGCGATCGAGCCGGCGATCATGGCGCCTTCGAGCGGGGTCATCCGGACGTTGTTCTGGCCGATCGAGGACTGGGCCAGTGCGGCCTGGTCGGTGCTGCCGTCCGGGTTCTTGATGTCCCCGGTCCGGCTGGGCGCAGTGGGCAGGCCACCCTCGCCGAGCTGGCCGACGGTCAGGTCGTCCTGCTCGAAGCCGAACTGGCGGGCCTTCTCCTTGAGAGTCTCGGCGCCGAGCCGCACGCCGAGCTGGGCGAAGCCGGTGTTGCACGACTCGGTGACCGCCTCCAGCAGGGTGACCTGCCGTTCCGGGCAGATCGAGGCGGCGGCGTTACGGATCGGGGTGCCCGACGTGGGCGGGGTCCAGCTGGAACCGGCCGGGATCTCGGTGGACTTGGTGACGCCGTTCTCCAGTGCTGCCGCGGCGACCACGATCTTGAAGGTGGAGCCCGGCGGCAGCGTCTCGGAAAGTGCGCGGTTCTTCAGCGGACCTTCCGGGTCCTGTTCCAGCTTGTTGTACGCCGCGGTTGCCTCTTTGGTGGCGTGGCTGGCCAGCGGGTTCGGGTCGAAGCTCGGCATGGAGACCAGCGCCTGGATCGCGCCGGTACGCGGATCGATGGCGATCGCCGCGCCCCGCTTCGCGCCCACCTCGTTGTTGCGGAGCTGGTCGTACGCCGCGTCCTGCGCCCGCTTCGAGAGCGTGAGCAACACGTTGCCGCCGCCGGTGTCGTCGCCGGTGAACATGTCCTTCAACCGGTCGCCGATCAGCTGGTCGCTGGTGCCGGCCAGGAAGTCGTTCTCCACCCGCTCAATGCCCTGGTCGGCCAGGTTGACCGGCTTGTAGCCGAGCACATGGGCGTACTTGGCGCCGAGTGGATAGGTGCGCAGGAACTTCAGGTTGCCGGTGGTTTCCTTGCTCGTGGCCAGGGCCGTGCCGCCAGCCTCGATGTTTCCGCGCTTGCGGTCGTACTCGGCGACCTGGACCCGACCGTTGTAGTCGCTGGTCCGGTATTCATCCGCCTTGTAGGCCTGGATCCAGTTGAGGTTGGCGAAGAGCAGACCGAACAGGACCATGACGACGACGCCAACGCGGCGCAGGGGTGCGTTCACGGCTTGATCACCTCCGTGGGAGCACCGTGCAGCTGCTCGGGCGGGCCACCGCTGGGGCGAGCCGCCTTACCGCCGCCTCCTCCGGTCACCGGTCGGCGGGCGCCGTCGGAGACCCGCAGCAGCACCGCGATGAGCAGCCAGTTGGCCATCAGCGACGACCCACCGGCGGACAGGAACGGGGTGGTCTGACCGGTCAGCGGAATCAGCTTGCTGATCCCGCCGACGATCACGAAGACCTGGAGGCCGAGGGTGAACGCGAGACCGCCGGCGAGCAGCTTGCCGAACGAGTCCCGTACCGCGAGCGCGGCACGCAGCCCACGCTCCACGATGAGCAGGTAGACGACCAGCAGCGCGGAGAGGCCGAAGAGGCCGATCTCCTCACCGATGCCGGCGAAGATGAAGTCGTTCTGCACCTCGGGCAGGATCTCCGGCTGACCGCCGCCCGGCCCGGCACCGAAGAGCCCGCCCGTGCCCAGGGCCAGCAGGCCCTGCACGAGTTGGTAGCCCTTGTTGGTCGGGTCGGCGAACGGGTCGAGCCAGATCTCCGCCCGCACGTAGAAGTTGGCGAACGGCCCGCCGACCGTCGAACCGAGGAAGTAGGCGAGGTAGGCGCCGCCGAAGAAGAGGACCAGGCCGATCAGTAGCCAGCTGACCCGTTCGGTGGCGATGTAGAGCGTCACCACGAACATGCCGAAGTAGAGCAGCGAGGTGCCCAGGTCCTTCTCGAAGACCAGCACCAGGACGCTGATCAGCCAGACGCCGACCACCGGGCCGAGGTCGCGGCCCCGCGGGAAGTCGATGCCGAGGAAGCGCCGGCTGGCCAGCGACAGCACCTCACGCTTGCGCACCAGGTAGTAGGCGAAGAAGACCAGCAGCGCGAGCTTGGCGAACTCACCCGGCTGGATGGAGAACAGGCCGACATCGATCCACAGTTTGGCGCCATTCTTCTCGGAGATGCTCGACGGCAGCACCGCCGGGAGCATCACCAGCACGATGCCGGCCAGGCCCAGGGTGTACGCGTACCGCGAGATCGACCGGTGGTCGCGCATGATCGCGAGCAGGGCGGCGGCGAGGATCACCGCACCGAGCGTCCAGGCCAGCTGGCGCCCGCCCTGCCCCGCGAAGACGGCCAGGCTCTCCCGTTCGGTCACCGGGGCGTCGCCCAGGTCGATCCGGCGCAGGAAGCCCACCCCGAGCCCGTTGAGCAGGGCCACCGCCGGCAGCAGCGCCGGGTCGGCGAACGGGGCGAGGAACCGGATGACCAGGTGCAGGCCGAGGAAGACCGCGCCGAGCGCGGCGGCCGGCATCCAGAAGTCCGGGGTGACCGTGTCCAGCAGGTTCGCCTCGACGGTCGCCCCGTACGCGGCCACCAGCACCATCGCGAGCAGCAGCAGGTACAGCTCGGCGTTGCGGCGCGACCGCGCCAGGCGTACGCCGGATTGCTCGCCCGCGGTGGCGGGCGAGGGTGCCGGTGTGGCCGCTACGGTCACGGGTGGAGTCCTCAGGATCTCAGCCGACGCTCACTCAGGAGACCGGCAGCCGGCCGGGTCGAGCGCCGGCGTTGCCGAGTCGGAGGGCGTGACGTCGGGTGTGGTGGTCGCGCCGGCCCCACCGAGAGCGGTGGTGGCACCGGCGGTCGGGCTCGCGCTGACAACCCCGTCGGGGGTCGGCGACGCGGTGGCGCTCGGGCTGCCGTTCGGGGTCGGTGTCGAACCGATCGGCGTTGGCGTCGGCGTGGGCGTGGGCGTGTTGTTGCCGCCGGCGACGGTCGGGTCGAGCGGGCAGAGCGGCTTCAGGTTGGGGTTGCTCGGCGTGTCGCTGGTCAGCTCGGCGAGCTGACGCTCGGCGTCCGGCTCACTCTTCGCCCGGATGCCGACCTTGACGGTGTCCTGTGCGGCGACCGTCAGGTCGTCCAGTCGGGTGCCGCTGCGGCGGTGCACGCTGGACAGGTCCATCCCGGCGATCTGACCCTGGACACCGCGGAAGACGGCAACCTGGCCCTCGTCTGTGGCGCCCACGTAGTACTGCCGCTGGGTGTACGTCCAACCACCGAAGGACGCACCACCGACGATCACCAGCAGGGCCAGCGCCATCGCTGCGGTCCGGACCGGGCGTCGCTTCGGCCGGTCGGCGTCATCGTCGGAGGCCGCCGGCTCCTCGGGCACGGCCGGACGCGGCGCGGAGAGCGCTGAGGCCCGGGCGGCCGGAGTCGAGTCGTCGGCGGAGGTCGCCATGCCGCGGTCCCGGGCGGCGGCGCCGCCCACGATCGGGGTCGCCTCCACGATGTCCTGGTCCGTGGCGTCGGCGATGATCACCGTGATGTTGTCCGGCCCACCGCCGCGCAGCGCGAGCTGCACCAGCCGCTCGACGCACTGCTGCGGGTCGGCGTACTCCCGCAGGGTCTCGCCGATGGTTTCGGCGCTGACCACGCCCGAGAGGCCGTCGCTGCAGATCAGATACCGGTCGCCGGGCATGACCTGGCGGACCGAGTATTCCGGGTCGATGTCCCGACCGTCGAGGGCTCGGGTGAGCAGCGACCGCTGCGGGTGGCTGCTCGCCTCCTCGGCGCTGATCCGGCCTTCGTCGACAAGCATCTGGACGTACGTGTCGTCCTTGGTGATCTGCGCGAACTCGCCATTGCGCAGCAGATAGGCCCGCGAGTCGCCGATGTGGACCATCCCCAGCTTGCTGCCGGTGAAGAGGGTCGCCGTCAGCGTGGTGCCCATCCCCTCCAGCTGTGGGTTGGCGTCCACCGTGTCGCGGAGTTGTTGGTTGGCGGTGCCCACGGCCGAACGCAACGCATCGACGAGAGCGTCCCCTGGGACGTCCTCGTCGAGCGGCGCCATGGCACCGATGACGATGTTGCTGGCGACGTCACCGGCGGCCATACCGCCCATGCCGTCGGCAACGGCGAGTAACCGCGGCCCGGCGTAGACGGAGTCTTGATTGCCGTCTCGGATCAGACCGCGGTCGCTGTGGGCCGCATAGCGCAGGGTCAGAGTCATGGCCGTAATTCGAGGGAAGTGCGGCCGATCCGGATCGGCACGCCGAGGGGGACGGGGGTTGGTCCGGAGACCTTAGCGCGATCGAGGTACGTGCCGTTAGTCGAGCCGAGGTCCTCGACGTACCACTGCCCGTCGCGCGGCAGGAGCCGGGCGTGTCGCGCGGAGGCGTAGTCGTCGGTAATGACCAGGGTGGAGTCCTCAGCCCGACCAATGGTGATCTGCGCTTCACCGAGAGTGATTTTGGTGCCGGCCAGCTGACCAGCCGTCACCACCAGCTGATGTGCCGCTCTGCCCCGTTTCACCTTCGCTGGCTTGGCCGCCTGCCCCGTCGAGGCGCCCACCGCGCGCGGCGCGGCCACCAGACGACCAGACCGGGCGCCCGCGAAGAGGTCCCGGCGGATCACGCCGACCACCGTGAACACGAAGATCCACAGCAGGATCAGGAACCCGAACCGGGCAACGGTGATGACCAGTTCCGGCAAGGCGGGTCAGCCGTCCACGCGGAAGGTCAGCGTCGTCGTCCCGAGCTGGACCATGTCACCAGGGTTGAGCGCGACGGCGGAGACCCGCTGCCCGTTCACCATGGTGCCGTTGGTCGAACCCAGGTCGGTCAGCACGACCTGGCCCCCGTCGAAATCCAGCCGGGCGTGTCGCCGGGAGATGCCGACGTCGGGCAGACGCAGGTTGGCCTGGTCGCCGCGACCGATCACCGTCGACCCCATCTGGAGGGGGTAGGTACGACCGTCGCCGGAGACCAGCCGCACGTTGCGACCGCCACCGTGCCCGGGCGGCGGGCCGTAGCCACCGCCCTGGTCGTACGCGGGGTAGGCGGGCGGGCCGGCGTCGTAGCCGGGTGCCGACACCGGGGCGACCTCGCCGCCGGTGTAGACCTCGGCCGTGACACGGAACATGCCCGTGTCCAGACCCTCGCCTCGCTCGATCTCGACGATCACGTCGCCGTAGACCGTCCACGCCTGCTCGCCGATGAACTCCGCCTGCGACTGGGCCAACTCCTGGGCCAGCGCGGCGGCGTACGGCGCCAGCCGACTGTGGTCGAACGGCGAGAGATCGATCACGTAGCGGTTGGGCACCAACGTGCGCCCACCGGCCAGGATCGCCTTGTGCGCCTCGGCCTCCCGCTGCATGGCGTTGAGGATCTCCACGGGGTGGACCACCCCTTTGAAGACCTTGGCGAAGGCCCCTTCGACCAGGCCTTCCAGACGCTTCTCGAAGCGTTGCAGCACGCTCACCGGCTCCTCCTCGGGTCCCGAGGACATGATGGTATCCGGCCGGCGCGCGCGCAGCTCACACGCCGCTCGGCCGGCCGCTCTCGGCCCGTTCGGAAGGGCCGGGACTGTCGTGCTAATCTTTCGTCCGCCACGAACGGTAATCGCTCGTGGCGAGCGCCAGGGACAGCGTAGTATTCCCGAGGCCCGTTGGAGACAGCGGGGCCGGGAAGCTAGAGTGTTCCGGGTTGTGCCACGGGGATGTGGCGGAATGGCAGACGCGCACGGTTCAGGTCCGTGTGCCCGAAAGGGCGTGGGGGTTCAACTCCCCCCATCCCCACCACCGACGAGGGCTCCGCTTCACGCGGGGCCCTTCCGTCATATCGGGGCGTGCGGGACGCCACGCTATGCTCCGATGGATTCTGCCTCCGATGGACCAGGAGTGGCGTGTGAGTGTCGCGTTGGTGACAGGGTCGGGTGGTCTGATCGGCTCCGAGGCGGTCCGGCATTTCGCCGGCCTCGGTCTGGACGTCGTCGGCATCGACAACGACATGCGCCGGTACTTCTTCGGCGAGGACGGCTCCACCTCGTGGAGCCTGGAACGGCTCGGCCGTGACCTGGGTACCGCGTACACCCACTTCGCGGTGGACATCCGGGACCGGGACGGCCTGGAGCAGGTGTTCAAGAAGTACGGCTCGGACATCGCCGTGGTGATCCACAGCGCAGCCCAGCCGAGCCATGACTGGGCAGCCAAGGAGCCGTACACGGACTTCGACGTGAACGCCGGTGGCACGCTCAACATCCTGGAGAACACCCGCCGGCACGCGATCGACGCGCCGTTCATCCACTGCTCGACCAACAAGGTGTACGGCGACCGGCCCAACAGCCTGCCGCTCATCGAGCTGGAAACCCGGTACGAGCTGCCCGAGGACCACCGCTGGTACCAGGGCATCACCGAGGAGATGTCGATCGACCACTCGCTGCACTCGGTCTTCGGCGCCTCCAAGGTCGCCGCGGACGTGATGGTCCAGGAGTACGGTCGCTACTTCGACATGAAGACCGCCTGCTTCCGGGGCGGCACGCTGACCGGCCCGGCGCACTCCGCGGCCGAGCTGCACGGGTTCCTGGCCTATCTGATGCGCTGCGTCATGGAGGGCCGGACGTACAACCTCTTCGGCTACAAGGGCAAGATGGTCCGGGACGCGATCCACTCGCACGACGTGCTGACCGCGTTCGAGGCGTTCTTCCGGGCCCCGCGATCCGCGGAGGTCTACAACCTCGGTGGCGGCCGGCACTCCAACACCTCGCACATCGAGGCGTTCCGGATCGCCGAGGAGATCACCGGCCGCGAGGCGCGGATCAACTACGTCGAGCAGAACCGCACCGGCGACCACCAGTGGTACGTCAGCAGCATGGCCCGGTTCGAGGCGCAGTATCCGGACTGGACGATCACATACGACGTGCCGATGATCCTGCGGGAGATCTACGAGGCCAACGTGGACAAGTGGATGGCCCAGCCATGAGCGCCCGGACGAAGCGCAACGTGCTCGGCGTCCTGGTCGACGCCACCGACTACGCCACGGCCACCGACGCGGTGGTCACCGCAGCACACGAGCGGCGTCCCCTCGCGCTGACCGCGTTGGCAGTGCACGGTGTGATGACCGGGGTGCTCGACCCGGCGCACAACGCGCGGCTCAACTCCTTCGACGTTGTCACGCCGGATGGGCAGCCGGTGCGGTGGGCACTCAACCTGCTGCACCACGCCGGGCTCAGCGACCGGGTGTACGGGCCGACCCTGACCCTGCACGTGCTGTCGCGCTTCGCCGACGAGGGGCTACCGGTCTACCTGTACGGCTCGACCGAGGAAACCCTCACCCGGTTGATCCCGGCCCTGGAGCGGATGTTCCCGGCGCTGAAGATCGCCGGGGTGGAGCCGTCCAAATTCCGTGCCGTCCAGCCCGGTGAGGACGCCGAGATCGCCGACCGGATCCGGTCCAGTGGTGCCCGGTTGGTCCTGGTCGGGCTCGGCTGCCCGCGCCAGGAGGTCTTCGCGTACGCCATGCGGCCGCTGCTCGACATGCCGTTGATGGCTGTCGGCGCGGCCTTCGACTACCACGCCGGGCTGCTGCGCCAGCCCCCACCGTGGATGCAGCGCGCCGGTCTCGAGTGGTTCTGGCGCCTCGGTCTGGAGCCGAAGCGGCTCTGGCGCCGCTACGTCATCCTCAACCCGGCCTACCTGAGCCGGCTCACCGCGCAGAAGATCGGCCTGTGGAAGGCCCGCCCGCCGGCCCCGGCCACCGAGCGGCCGGCCACCTTCTCGGTCTGAGCCCGATCCGTACGACGCGAGGCCCCACCCGGCGTGCCGGGTGGGGCCTCGGTCGTAGGAGACCGGTCAGACGGTCAGGGTCCAGGTGTTGATGTAGCCGGTGTCGGCCGAGTAGGTGTCCCGCACCTGAAGTCGCCAGATGCCGTCGGCGGCCTCACCGGACACGTTGACCGTGTACGTGGCGTTGACGTTGTCGGTGCTGTCCGAGGTGCTGCTGTTCTTCAGCCGGTACGAGCTGCCGTCCGGGGCGAGCAGGTCGATGACCAGGTCACCGCGGTAGGTGTGCACGATGTTCACCGCCACGGTGGAGGCCGAGGAGGCGTTGCGACCGCAGCCGGAGATGGTGATCGAGCTGGTCACCGCCGAGCCGGCGTCCGGGATCGACACGTCGGTGCCGTTGGTGCCGGTGCAGCCGGTGGGCGGCGGCGGGGTGCTGCCGGTGCCCACGTAGAGCAACAGGTTCGGCGAGCCCGAGCCGGGGTTGCTCACCACGTTGGGGGTGGCGTTGGCCACCAGTTGGTTGCGGACCTGAGCCGGGGTCCAGCTCGGGTTGGCGCTGGCCACCAGGGCCGCAGCTCCGACCACGTGCGGGGTGGCCATCGAGGTGCCGCTGATCGTGTTGGTAGCGGTGTTGCTGTTGTACCAGGCCGAGGTGATCGACGAGCCGGGCGCGAAGATGTCCAGGCAGGTGCCGACGTTGGAGAACGACGACCGGGCGTCCGAGCTGGTCGTCGAGCCCACAGTGATGGCTTCCGTGGTACGCGCCGGCGAGGTGTTGCAGGCGTTCGCACCGTTGTCATTGCCGGCCGCCAGGCCGTACGTGACGCCCGAGGCGATCGAGTTGCGGACGGCGTTGTCCAAGGAGCTGTTCGCGCCGCCACCGAGGCTCATGTTCGCCACCGCCGGCTTGATCGCGTTCGCGGTGACCCAGTCGACGCCGCCGATCACACCGGCGTTGGTGCCACTGCCCGAGCAGTTCAGCACCCGGACGCCGACGAGCTGGACGGCCTTGGCCACCCCGTACGCGGACCCGCCGACGGTGCCGGCCACGTGCGTGCCGTGCCCGTTGCAGTCGTCGGCCGAGCCGCCGTCCACCGCGTCGTAGCCCGAGGTGGCCCGGCCGCCGAAGTCGTTGTGGGAGAACCGGATGCCGGTGTCGATGATGTAGGCGTGCACGTTGCTCGCCGTGTTCGGGTAGGTGTAGGAGCTGTCCAGCGGCAGGTTGCGCTGGTCGATCCGGTCGAGGCCCCAGGAGGGCGGGTTGGCCTGCGTGCCGGAGATCGAGACGGTGTGGTTCTGCTCGACGTACGCCACCGCCGGGTCGGCCGCGATCCGCGCCGCCGCGCTCGCGTTCACAGTGACCTCGAAGCCGCGCAGCGCCGCACCGTAGGTGCGGGCCACGGTGCCGCCGTGGCGGCCGGAGAGCCGCTTCGCGGTGTCGCCGACCCGGTCCCGGGCCACGGCGCTGTCCTTGAGTACGACGATGTAGCTGTCCGGCACGGCGGTGGCTCCGCCGGCGGCCCGAACCACACCCACGGGTTCGGCGGCCAGGGCCGGGGTACCGACGGCCAGCACTGTCGCCGCGGCCACCCCGATCAGTACGGACCTTCGTGGAAGACCCATCTCCTACCTCCCTCTGACCGGCAGCGGAACGAGACCACCGGTCCCAACATCAATCGACACGCGCCGATCTAGCTGAGGGTAAGTCAGCCGTCGGGCAGTTGAACATGTCGAAACGGCCATACCTTCGAGTGATGGCCCCCTACGGGCCCGGCGTCCGGGGCGAACGGGGGACAGGCCCGGATTCGCCTCGCCGGGATTCGGGAAAGACTTTCGAACATGGAGAGTCAGCTCACCATCCTGCTCCCGGTCGCCGCCGTCTGGCTGGCCGCCGGCGTCGTTGCCGACGGCCTTCCCCGGCTGCGCAACACCCGCATGCTGCGTCGGCGTACCGGATGGTTGCTGATGCTGGCCCTCACCGGCGTGGCGCTCACCGCGGTCGTGCTCGGCGGCGGGCTGCTCAGCGCCGGCACCGCGCCGGTCGACCGGGCCGCCGCCGGGCTCACCCTGGCCGCCGGCCCGGCGCTCGTGGCGACGGTCTGCTCGGTACGACGGATCCGCCGGCTGTGGGCCGGTGCGGGCGCGTTCGCCAGTGCCCCCGCCACCCCCGCGCCGCACGGTCTGCGCGCCGCCGCAGCTCACCCGCTCGTCGGGCTGCCACTACAGGTCACCGCTCTGGCCACGGTGCCGGCGTTGATCGCCGCCGCCGGTGCCGACCTCGGGGCCGACCCCGGCGTCACCGGGCCGGCGATCACAGTGGGCGCGCTCGCGGTCGTCGCCATCGGGGTCCGGCACGCGCTCCGTCACAACCGCTTCGCGGAGCGGGCCCAGCCCGCCGCCGTCACACGGTCAACGCGGACGGCTGGCGCTCTGCACGTATAGCAACTCCAGGATCGACCTGGTCGCCTCGAACCAGCGGTCCAGCCAGTCCTGCGAGGGCACCGTGCCCTTCGGCGGCAACTCCATCAGCAGACCGCGCAGCAACGGGTGGTCAGCCAGGGACTCGGGCGGCTCCATCGGCCAGCCCGCCGGCGGGAACGACGGCTCGATCAGCGGGTTCGGGTCCAGTGAGGGCAGCGAGAGCGGAGGATCCGTCGTCTCGGAAGAGCCCTCCCGCCCGCTCAACTCCTGGTCGGTCGAGACCACCTCGGTCAGAACCGTGTCCCGACGAGCGCCGCGGTACTTGCCACCGAACCGCTCCGGCTTTGCCGGACCGGTGGTGAGGTTGTCTGAACCGATCGTCGTCATCCGTCTCGCCTACTCGCTCGGTTGCGGGTCGGTGCGGCGGGTCGTCGACCAGCGCCGTACCGACCGGTTCAACGAGACGGGGACGCTCTGGCGACGGGATTCCCGACGGAACCTCGCCGGCCCACGTCGCGACGCGACAGTCAGCCGCGCCTACCGCTGACACGGCAAAGTCCCCGTCCGGCGAACCGGACGGGGACTTCACTGACCAGTCGGTCAGACCGCGCCGAACACACCACCCCGGGTGCCGGCAACGAAGGAGTGCCAGTTACCCGGCGCGAAGACCAGGGCGGGGCCCGCCTTGTCCTTCGAGTCCCGCACTCCGACCGCCCCCGTCACGTACGCCACCTCCACGCAGTTGTCACAGTTCGGCCCGCTCTTCGAGCTCTTGAACCATGCTGCCTGCGTCAGGTCCACGGGGAACCCTTTGGTCGCCATTTCCACAACGGCTCCTCTGCCAGTTTTGCGATGTGTGCGACGGACTCCTCCGGACGTATGGCCGCAGCGCGGATGTGATCGAAGATGAAGCTGTACTTCTGTAGTTCGTCGCTCTTCTCGAGGAAAAGCCCACCCGTGGCGTTCTCCGCGTACACAACATCCGGATCACCGGGCTCAGGGAAGCTGAGGATCGTGAACGTGCCGTCCATGCCGGCATGCGCACCCACCTCGAAGGGCAGGATCTGCAGCGTCACGTTCGGCAACTCGGCCACCTCGACCAACCGCTTGAGTTGACCGCGCATCACCTCGTCCCCGCCCACCGGCCGACTTACCACCGCCTCATCGAGCACCACCCACAGATCGACCGGATCGTCCTGGGTCAATAACGACTGACGGCCCAAACGGACACGCACCCTTTGATGCACCTGATCGGCGGTGAAGTCCGGCCGAGCGGCGCGGATCATGGCCCCGGCGTACTCCTCGGTCTCCAGAAGACCCGGAACGACCTGCTGTTCGTACGCCCGGATCGAACTCGCCGCCGCCTCCAGCCCGACGTACGCGCCGACGAGCACGGTGCTGTAGGGGTGCCACCAGCCCTTCTGGCGGGCCTCCCGGGCGATCTGCACGAGCTCGTCGCTCTCGGCGCCGACCACCCCGTAGATCCGCAGCATGTCCCGCACGTCGCGCGGGGTGGCCGTGGTGTGCCCGGTCTCGATCCGGGAGACCTTCGACGCCGAGCATTCCAACTGTTCGGCGACCACCTCGATGGTGATTCCGGCGGACTCCCGCTGGCGGCGCAACTCGGCCCCGAGCCGCCGCCGTCTGATGGTGGGACTGCGCCGCTCACTCATGGCGCAACCCGTGAGCCACTGGTCCCCGCCGCTGGCTGCTCGACCCCACTCGGGCTACCTCCGGTAACGCGCCACTGGGTGACACCCGCCGGGGGCGCGACCGTCGACCGGCGAGCGTTCGCGACGAAGGGGGTGGTGCCGGTCCTCGGCCGGCCGCGACGGGCGAAACCGGCCCTCAGTCTGCCGCCCGGACGCCGATGGCTTCAATAGGCCTTTCGCGCGACACGCTCACGTATCGGCAAAAGTCGACGTGCAACTTGCATGAAGCACATCCCTGATGCACTCTGTCCGTATGGCACGGATCACTCAGCGTCTCCGTTCGGTCCCTCGGAGTGGTGACCCCACCGCGCTGGGGAAGCCGGGCACGGCGCGGGCCCGGCCCACGACAACGCGACCTGCTCCGGGGTAAGGACCCCGCCGCTGCAAGCCGGCAAGCTGCGGCGGCGGGCGCGGTTCCCGGAAGCAACCGGGTGGTGGTCGGGTGGCGGCACGTCACCAGCGGGTACGGCCCGACCACTGCCATCCGCACCACCGGTTCACGAGGCACGACCCCGTCACCGGCCGAGACGTCCCCCGTTCAGGCACCGCCGGCGCAGCCGCCGGCCGATCCTCCCCAGGAGCCCATGTGCTTCCCCGCACCGGTGACGTACTGCACGTGACACGCGCGGCGAGTGTCCAGTTCCTCAGGCCGATCAAGTTCCGGGTGATCCGGGTGCTCGACTGGCCGACCTACGACGGCTGGCTCTGGCTCGACGGCTACGAGTTGAACGCCGCGGGCGACGCGGTCACCCGACGGTCGATCTTCGTCCAGCGGGAAGGGTTGCAGCAACTGCAGGCCGCCCCCGAACCCCGTCCGCACACCGTGCGGGCCCGCCGCCCGGTCGCGCGTACTCCGCTCCGGGTGGGCTGACCGACCCGATCCGCCGCCGGTGGGCGTGCCGTCGCCATAGAATTGGTACGCCCACCCCGGCACCGTTCCACCCGCTCGTCCAGGACCCTGACCCTGGGATGGTCATGGTCAATCAGCCCGCCCTGCGGCGGCACCACCGCTCCCGTACCGCCTACGCCTTCGGACTCCTCGCCCTCCTCGGGGCGATGGCGACACTCCTGGTCCTCGTCCGCGACCCGGCGATGTCGTCCACCCGGCTGACCACACCGGTGCCCGCACCGGAGATCACCGTGCTCGACTCCGACCCGCAGACGGGCGACGGTCGGTCGATCTACGAGGGGCCCGGCTGGGTCGACACCGGCCCCCCGGCCGACCACGCCGGTGGCGCCGACCCGACCGGGCCGGTGTCCGGCCTTGGTGCCGGTGGCCAGTCCGACGGCCGTCAGGACCTCGCCGAAGCAGCTCCGGCCGGGCACAGCGCCACTGACATCCGCCGCTCCCTCTTCTGGTCCGGCATCTTCGGCCTCGCCATCTCGCTCGCCGGCATCGGCCTCGTCGGCACCCGCCGCCGGATGTGGTGACCAGCGGTCAGGACGTGCTCGTCACAGTAGGGCTCGGCGTGGTCGGGCTCACACCGGTCAAGGGTGGGGCCTGGGAGATGATCAACAACACCTCGTCGTCGGTGGTCACCGACGTGCCCGCCTCCGGCTCGGTACCCACCACCGTCCCCGGTGGCAGCTCCGACGGGCGGTACACCACCCGGTAGGGCAGACCGAGCCGAGTCAACAGCCCCTCGGCGGTGGCCTGCGGCAGGCCGGCGAGCGGAGGCACAGGCACCTCGTCCGGCGCGTCAGTGGTCGGCGAGCTGCTCGGCGACTCACTGCTGGGCGCCGCCGACGTGGGGGCTGCGCTGGTCGGCGGGGCGCTGGGGGCACTGGTCGGCGGAGGGGACGGGGTGGGCCCACGATCGTCCCGGTCGTCGTCCTGCTGGGCGAGCACCAACCAGAGCGCGCCCCCGAGCAGGCCGGCGAGCAACAGCGCCAGTACGCCCCAGAGGATCGGCGACCACCACCGCCGACCACCCTGCTCCTCGACGTACCACTCACCGCCGGCGTCGTCCGGTCGGGGCGAGCGCACCTCGGCCCTACCGGACCAGGACGGCGGTATCGGCGCCGTCCGATCGGCCGGCGGGCCCGGCCGGGTGCCGGCGGGCCGGTCGATCGCCATGGTCTGGTCGGGCGACAGGTCGGGACGAGCCGGGACAGTACGGTCGATCGGTGCCGTGTCGTCCGGGTTGGTGGGTGGGGTCGGTTGCGTCGGCTCCGGTCGGTCAGCGGCGGGTCCGGTCGGGGCCGGCCGATTGGCGGCGGCCCCGGTAGGCCCGGGCCGGTCAGCGGCGGGGGGCAGGGGGCGGGTCCGGTCGTCGTCGTGCTCGCCGGCGGGAGGCTCCTGACGGTCGTCGCTCATCGCACGTCCTTTCCCGAACCGGACGGGCGTCATGGCCCCTCGACCGCCAACCTAGTCGCCCACACCGCCATCGGTGGGGATCAGCGTGCCGAGCCGCGCCGACTGCCGGCGAGACAGGACGGCGGTTACGCGCCGGGAGGCTCGAACCCGCCGGCCTGGAATCAGGGCGTGGGTTTCGCGGTCGGCTGGCCGTCGGAGCCACACCAGATGCTGACCTGGTCGTTCCACCGGGCCGGGCCGTCCTCGGCGGGCTCCTGCCGGCTGACCTTCCCAGTGCGTCCGCTGACGTAGCGCGGGTAGAGGCCCTCGTCGACCAACTCGTCGGCGGCGTCCGCGCAGCTCTTGCCGACCACGTCCGGCACCTCGGCGGCCGGCGCCGGCCCGGCGACCTGTAGTTGCACAGTCGTCCCCCGGGCGACCTCGGTGCCCACGTCCGGCGTGGTGCTCTCGACCGTGCGGCCGACGCCGCCACCGAAGACCAGCCGCCAACCCAGCCGCTTCTCGCGCAGCGTCTCCCGGGCCTGCTCGAAGTCGGTGCCGATCACCGGCGGCACGGTCAGGCCAGCGCCCTTGGTCGGGGTGGCGGAGGTCTGGACCGCCGACGGTGTCGGCCGCCCGCTGCTCGGTCGGGGTGCGGTGGCCCGGGTGGTCGACGCGCCAGCCGTGGTCGCGACGGCCAGCGGATCACCCGAGGGTGTGTCGTCCTCGCCGGCCAGCAACCAGCCACCGGTAGCGCCCACGGCGGCGAGCAGCACCGCCGCCAACCCACCACCGAGCACGACGCTGGCCCGGCCCGCACCGCCACCGGCGGCATTCTGCTGGCCCGTGTTCGTGTCCGTCATAACGCCCACCGCCTCATCACCGGCGACCGTACCGCCCGCCGCCCAATCCGCCGCACTGGCGGTCCACACCGGCGGGTCATTGCGACTCGCCGCGCCGACGACGGGACGTTACGCTGCCCGGCATGGCCAGACAGGGCTGGGGAGTGTCGATCGCGACGGCGATCGGGGTCGCTGCCGGCGCGGGTGCCGCACAACTGGGCTTCGGCTACGGGCTCGGCGTCATCACCTGGACGCCCACCGACGCCGGTGCGACCGACACAGCCTGGGCGGACGGCCTCGCCTGGGCCACCTGGCTCGCCGCCAGCTCGACGGTCCTCGGGGCGGTCTGCGCGCAGCGGCTGCACCAACGGAACGCCCCGGCGAAGACCGTGAACTCGCCGCCCGGCGGTGTTGCCCGTCGCGAGGGCCCGCAGCTCGGCGATCGGGCGCCGGAGCACGAAAGCCCGGTTGACGGGCCTCCACCGGCCGTCGACACTGCCCGGCCGGAGGTGGCAGGCACACCACCACCGGTGGCCGAGCCGCCGGTCCACGACCGAGGTGGCCTGCTGCGCCGGGTGGCCCTGGCGCTTGGCGCCGGGCTGGGCGGGCTGGTCACGGTGCTGTTGATCGCCGTACCCGCGCGGGTAGCGACCGGCGCGGACACCGGCGCCCCGCAACGGACGGCCGCCGTACAGGCGACGCTGGGCATCCTGATCGGCGTCCTCGTCGCGATCTGGGCGCTTCGCTCCCGAGCCGCCGCGGCCAACGTGACAGCGACGGCCGCCTGGCTCTGGCTGCTCGCGGTGATCTCCGTGATCGACGGGGTACGCGTCGGACGAGGGCTGACCGGCGCGCAACTCGGCACCTGGCAGTTCGACCCGGACCACGCCCGGTACTGGATCGGGGGCCAGCTCTACTGGCCCGGCGCGCTGCTGGCACTGGTGCCAGCGCTGCTGATCGGCGTACTGGCCGCCCGGCGGTCCGCCCGCTCGGGCGGGCACCTCGTGGGTGCGGCGGCCTCCGGAGCGGCGGGCCCGGTGCTCGTCGCGCTCGCCTACCTGACCACCCTGCCGCACTGGTCGACGCTGGGCCCCGCGCAGTTGTCCACCCAGCTGATCGCCCCGTACGCGGTGATCGCCGGTCTCGGCGGCTCGGTGCTGGCCGCCCGCCTCGGCGAGCGAAGTGAGCGGAACCGCCCGGCCGCAGGGAGCCGCCCGGCCGAGCCGAGTGCAGTCGCTCGGGACACGGTGGCCGACCCGGCGCCGGTCGCCGAGACCGAGCCGCCGGCCTTCGGCTCGACGGCCGGGACCTCGGCCTCGACGGCGGGAACCGCGGCGCGGCGCAGGAGGGCCGACGCCCCACCGCAGACGCCCCGGACGGGCTCGCTGCCGGGCGACGCCACCGCCGCACCGCAGGTTCCCGCACCGCGTACGGACCCGGACCTCGCGGATCCGGCCCGTCCCACCGAAGCACCAGCGGCGGAGGACCTGGCCCCCACCAGCCGGCGCACCCGAGCAGCCCGCCGCGCCACCCGCCCCACCACCGACTAACCCCGGCCCCGCCCCCGGCCCCCCGGCCCCCGACCCACCCTGTTGATCATGAAGTTATTGCCACCTCGATCGGCGTGTCATGGCAACAACTTCATGATCAACGCGTCCGGGGCGGAGTGTGGGGCGTGGGTTAGGTGGTTGGCCAGGTGTGGACGGGTTGGTTGGTGCGCTGGAGTTCGGCGTAGCGCTGGACCATGTGGTGCAGCGCGGCCGACCGGTCCATGCCGTGGTGCCGCTCCGCCGCCCAGACCGCCTCGGTCTGCCAGACGGCGCCGTTGCGGCCGGTACGGCAGCGCTGCTCGATGATGTCGAGCAGCCGGTCCCGCTGCGCCGGGGCGACACCGAACCCGTCCAGGCCGGTGGCGGCGGTGGGCAGTAGTTGGTCCAGGACAAGCTTGGTGACCGGCACGTCGCCGAGCCCGGGCCAGTGCAGCACGGCGTCGAGGCCACGTCGGGCGGCGGCGTGGAAGTTCTCCTCGGCGGAGCTGAAGGTGAGCTGACTCCAGATCGGGCGGTCGGCCTCGGCCAGACCGCGTACCAGCCCGAAGTAGAAGGCAGCGTTGGCCAGCATGTCCACCACCGTCGGACCGGCCGGCAGCACCCGGTTCTCCACGCGTAGATGGGGGCGGCCGTTCATGATGTCGTAGACCGGACGGTTCCACCGGTAGACAGTGCCGTTGTGCAACCGCAGCTCACCGAGCTGTGGCACACCACCGGCGTGCAGGACCTCCACCGGGTCCTCGTCCTCGCAGATCGGCAGCAGCGGCGGGAAGTACCTGACGTTCTCCTCGAACAGGTCGAAGATCGAGGTGATCCACCGTTCGCCGAACCACACCCGCGGCCGTACGCCCTGGGCCTTCAGCTCGTCCGGGCGGGTGTCGGTGGCCTGCTGGAACAGGGCGATCCGCGTTTCGGCCCACAGTTGGCGGCCGTACAGGAAGGGGCTGTTCGCCCCGACCGCCACCTGCACTCCGGCGATGGACTGGGACGCGTTCCAGTAGTCGGCGAAGCTGTCCGGGGCGACCTGGAGGTGGAACTGGAGGCTCGTGCAGGCGGCCTCGGGGGCGATCGAGTCGGTGTGCGTCCGCAACTGCTCGACGCCGCGGATGTCCAGTTCGATGTCCTCGCCCCGGGCGCCGACGATCTGGTCGTTGAGCACCCGGTACCGCTCGTTGGTGGAGAGGTTGTCCTCGACCAGGTGCCCCTCGGTGAGGGTGGGCAGGATGCCGACCAGGACGATCTTCGCGTCGGATCTGGCGGCACGCTCGTCGGCCCGGGAGAGGCTGCCGCGCAGGTCGTGCTCGTAGTCGGCGAAGCCGGCGCCCTCGATCAGTCGGGGCTCGGCGTTGAGTTCCAGGTTGAACTGCCCCAACTCGGTCTGAAAGAGGGGGTCGGCGATGTCGGCGAGGATCTCCTCGTTACGCATCGCCGGTTCGGCGGCCGAGTCGACCAGGTTGAGTTCGATCTCCAGACCGGTCATCGGCCGGTCGGCGTCGAAGCCGAAGTCGTCCAGCATCAGGGCGAAGACGTCCAGGCATCGCCGCACCTTCTGCCGATATCGGACGCGATCATCCCGGGTGAAGGCGCCCCCTGAGACGTCCCTGCCCATGTGTCCTCCCCGACGGCCGGCGCGGTCGGGATCCTGCCGTCCCGGAAGCGCTTTGTGAAGCATCCACGGTAAGAGCGCCCACCTGACCGGGGCCAGAGGCCGACGGCGGTGATCCGACGTCGACCGGCGCGGACGCGCTCGTGGCGCCTTCTGTACCCCGTCGTCGACCGGCTGGACCCGATGGCGGTGCGAACAACCCGTGACAATTACCACGAGCGAGAACGACGCAGGGCCCGCGCCGACGTACGGCGCGGGCCCTGCGTACCGGATCGCCGGGAGGATCCCCCCTGGCCCTCCGGCGATCCCCGGGGATCAGGCCTGACGGACGGCCTCGCCCTCGATCTCAATCTTGATCTTGCGGCTGACCAGCACGCCCCCGGTCTCCAGGGCGACGTTCCAGGTCAGGCCGAACTCCTCGCGATCGATCTCGGTGCTCGCGGAGAAGCCGAAGATGTCCTGGCCGAACGGGCTGCGGCCGACACCCTCGAACTCCACCTCCAGCTCGACCGGGCGGGTGACGTCCTTGATGGTCAGCTCACCGGTGAGCACGAACTCGCCGCCGCGACGGGACTTGACCCCGGTGCTGCGGAACTCGAGCGTCGGGAACTTCTCGGCGTCCAGGAACTCGGGGCTGCGCAGGTGAGCGTCCCGGTCGGCCTGGGTGGTGTCGACGCTGGCGGCCTGAATGGTGGCGACGACCGACGACTGCAGCGGGTCCTCGGCGACGGTGATGGTGGCGGTCGCCTCGTTGAACTCACCGCGAACCTTGCTCACCATCATGTGCCGGGCAACGAAGCCGACCCGCTTGTGCGCCACGTCGAGCGCGTAGGTGCCGGCCGCCGGGATGGTGAGGCCGTCCCAGTCGCGGGTAACCGTGTCGATGCTGCTGGTCATGCTGCTGCCCTCCAGGGGGATTGTTGAATAGCCCAACGACTGCTTGAGCAACTATAACTGCAACAACATTCCCCGTGTCAAGCACTGGTATGATGAACCGGTGACCAACGTCTTCGACGATCCCCGGATCACCGCCGTCGGCCTGCTCTTCGAGGCACACGCCGGGCTGTCCGCCCGGTTCAACGCCCAGCTCGAGGAGCACGGCCTCTCCGCGGTCGAGTTCGAGGTCATCACCCGACTGGCCCGCTCGCCGGGCAACCAACTACGCATGACCGACCTCGCCGCGCAGACCTCCCTGTCGACCAGCGGAGTGACCCGGGTGGTGGACCGGATGGAGCGCGACGGGTTACTCACCCGCCGGGCCTGCCCGAACGACCGACGCAGCTCGTACGCGGTGGTCACCGCCTCTGGAATGCAGCGCCTGAACGAGACGCTGCCCGGCCACCTGCAAATGATCGAGCAGTGGTTCACCGGTCAGCTCGACCCCGAGGCGCTGGCGGCTCTTCTCGACGGGTTGCGCCGAGTCCGCGACGCCGCGCATCCGTGCGCCACCGCCGGCAGTAACGACGTCAGCCCGGAGCAGGTCGCCGCCACCGACAACGCCGCCCGGCGGCACTGACAAGCACCGCTGTCGGACGGCGGCAGCGGCAGAAAGACCGGCAGAACTGACCCAGCCAAGCTGGAGGATTCGGTCCAAGCCGACTTTCTGCCACCGCAGCGGTGGCAGGCTTCCCGCACCGGGGATCACCGGGGGGTGACGGCGCGGGCGATCAGCGAGGGGTAGCACCAAAGGGGGCTCTTCGCCCGCGCCACTCTCCCGTGCGATCCGCTCGGGAAAAGCGCAGGCTACCGAGCCGGTCCACCCCGAGCGGCGATCAGCGCGTAGAGCAGGCCCGACTCCTGCGGCAACAGCCGGATGCCGCCCTCGACACAGACCCGGTCCAGTCGATCGAGCACCGCCGGGTCCGCAGTGCTCGCGGCCAGCCCCACCAGCGCCTCCACCACGTCGCGGCGCTCCTGCCCCGCATGGTCGGCGGCGGCCGCGAACCACTCGGCAGCCAACTCCCGGTCACCCCGGTGCAGCGCCAGGTTCCCCTCGATCAGCGCACAGAGCCCGGCCTCCGGGCCACCCCAGGCCAGCCCAGCGTCGTCCGAGCGCGGTCGCGGCACTGTCGGCCGCGCCGGCAGCGCCTCCACGCCCCCGGCACGCAACTCGGTCAGCACCTCGGTCGCCTCCGCGACCCGCCCGTCCTGGGCGAGCGCCAACCCGACGGTCCCGAGCACCCGACGGCGACGCCCGGGATCACCCGGCTCGGACAGCGCAGCGATCGCCCGCCGGCCCCGATCGATGGCGTCCGCGTACCAGCCCTCCAGTCGGGCGACCTCGGCTCGATTGGCCCAGCCGAGCACCCGCAGTCGCTGCTCCCCACTCTCGGCGGCGAGTCGGTCCACGGCGGCGAGCCGGCGGCGGGCCGCAGCCAGGTCACCCGTACGGATCTCATGCCAGGCGAGACTGTTCTGCGCCACCGCCAGGTCCCGGGTCCGCCCGTTGCGGGCGGCCAACCGCAGCAGTGCCTCGGCCTGCTCGCGAGCCTCGTCCTGCCGCCCGACGGAGATCAGCAGGGTGCCGAGCACGTTGCGCGCCTCCAACTCCCCGGTGACGTCGCCGGCCTGCCGGAAGCTGTCCAACGCCGCACGGGCCGTCGACAACTCCTCGGCGCCGGCGCCGTGCTCCGCCGCCAGCCGAGCGACCCCGAGGGCGGCCCAGGCACGCAGGAGAGGATCGGCGTCGGCGGTCCGCGGGTCCGCCAGCAGCCGCCGCAGCCACTGCCGCCCCACCACATCGCGTCCACGGAACCGCCACCAGCGGGTCAGGCAGGCCGCCAACCGCAGCGCTGTCAACGGGTCGTCGGTGGCCGCATGGGCCAGCGACGAGCTGATGTCACTGCTCATCTCGTCCAGCCGGTGCACCGCGTCGGGTAACCGTGGGCCGATCAGGTCGGTGGCGGTCCGGGCCACCAGGCGCGCGATGACCTCCGCATGTCGACGCCGGATGCAGGTCAGCTCACCCGCACCGGCCGCCTGCTCGACGGCGTAGTCGCGGACCGCGTCGAGCAGCCGGAACCGGAACGACCCGGTTCCGCGTACGCTCAGCAGCCCCAACTCGACGAAGCGATCCAACAGCGGAACCGGGTCGATCGCCACGGTGCCGTCCCGATCGGCCTCGTCGGCGAGCATCTCCTCGGCCAACTCGACCGACCAGCGGTTACCGAAGACTGCCAACTGCCGCAGCGCGGCCTGCTCGTCCGACGCCAACAGGCGGTAGCTGAACGCCACCGCGTCCCGCAGGGTGACGGCGACCGAGACGGCCGCACGGGTGTCGGGTCCGCCCGTCCGGCTGCCGAGCGCCTCCGGTGCGTCCCAGGCCGGATGGGCGGACGCGTCGACGGGAGTGGCCAGGTCGAGCACCCGGTCGCCGTACCGGTCGAGCAGTTCGGTGAGGTCGAGGAGTCGGCCCCGGGCGGCCATCAGCTCGATGGCCAACGGCAGCCCGCCCAACCGGCGCACCAACGCGGCGAGCGCCGGCAGCTCGGCGGGGGTGGGTGGCTCCCGGCGGACCTGAGCGAGCCGTGCGGTGAACAACGCGACCGCCGGCCACGATTCGAGTCCGGAGTGTTCGGCCTCCGGTGGTGGCACGTCGAGCGGCGCGACCGGCCAGACCCGCTCACCGGGCAACCCGACCGGGTGTCGCCCGGTGACCAGCACCCGCAGCGAGGGCAGTGCGCCGATCAGCCGGTGCAGGGTAGCGGCCACCGGGCCCGGGGCGCGCTCCACCGCGTCCATCACCAGCAGCGTCGGCCGCCCGGCGAGCAGCGCCACGAGTTCGGACAGGCGCGCCACGCCGAGCACGGCCATCGAGGCGGCGAGCACGTCCGGACCGTCCGCGCCCTCGCCCACCAGCACCCCGGCCACACCAGCCGGGTGGGCGGATGCCACCAGGTGCGCCACCGACGTCGCCAGGGCTGTCTTGCCGACGCCGGCCAACCCGACGAGGCTCACCAACCGGGGCCCTCGCTCCGCGGTCAGCATTCCGGCCAGCTCGGTGAGGTCGCGCTCTCGGCCGATCAACGCGACCGGCGGCGGGAGCGCGACCGACGGGTCGGCGGGTGCGGCCGCCGACGTGGCGTTGCCGCCGACCGCGAACGCCGTCGAGGTGGCGTCTGACGGGGCCAGTTCGGCACCGGCGCCGCGGGCCGCGGCCAGGAACGCCGCCCGGCTGGTGCCGGTCAGCGCCAGTGCCCCGGCGAGCAGCTCGACAGTGGTGCGCTGCGGCCGGATCGACCGGCCACGCTCCAGGTCACGCACCGTCCGCACACCCACCCCGGCCCGGGACGCCAGCTCGGCCTGGGTCAGGCCGGCTGCGCGTCGATGCCCGCGGAGCAGCTCCGGCAGAGTGGTACGTCCAGCCGGGCTCCGCGACCAGTCATGATCCGGAGTCATGGGCACGAAGAGTACGGATGGACTCCGACCGTCGGCAGTCGAACGTCGGGCTACTGACGCCCGCTCGCCGAAACCCGACAGCCGTACGGACAGTCCGTCCGGGACGACCGGCGGATCAGTGCGGCTGGGCCAATCAGAGGCCCAGATCCCGGGCGATGATCATGCGCTGCACCTCACTGGTGCCCTCGCCGATCTCCAGGATTTTGGAGTCCCGCCAGAACCGGGCCACCGGGTACTCGTTCATGAAGCCGTACCCGCCGTGGATCTGGGTGGCCTCCCGTGCGTTGTCCACAGCGATCGTGCTGGCGTGCAGCTTGGCGATGGCGGCCTGCCGCTTGAACGGCTCGCCGGCCAGCATCCGCGCGGCGGCGTCGTAGTACGCCAGGCGAGCGGTGTGTGCCTTCAGCTCCATGTCGGCGATCTTGAACTGGATGGCCTGGTTGGCGCCGATCGGCTTGCCGAAGGCGTGCCGCTCCTTCGCGTACTTGATCGACTCGTCGACACAGCCCTGGGCGAGGCCGACGGCGAGCGCGGCGATGGCGATCCGGCCCTCGTCGAGGATCCGCAGGAACTGCGCGAAACCCCGACCCCGGGCGCCGAGCAGGTTGGCGGCCGGCACCCGGCAGTCGTCGAAGGTCAGCTCGTGGGTGTCCGAGGCGGTCCAGCCCACCTTGGAGTAGCCGGGCGCGACGGCGAACCCGGGCGTGCCGGTCGGCACGATGATCGTCGACAACTCCTTGGAGCCGTCCGGGTTCGTGCCGGTCACCGCGGTGACAGTGACCATGGCCGTGATGTCGGTGCCCGAGTTGGTGATGAACGCCTTCGACCCGCTGATCACCCACTCGTCGCCGTCCAGCACCGCCCGGGTCTGCGTGCCGGCGGCGTCCGATCCGGTGCCCGGCTCGGTGAGACCGAAGCCGGCCAGCGCCTCGCCGCTGAGCAGCCGGGGCAACCAGGTCGCCTTCTGCTCCTCGGTGCCGAAGCGGTAGATCGGCATCGCGCCCAGCGAGACCGCCGCCTCCAGCGTGATGGCCACGCTGGAGTCGACCCGGGCCAGCTCCTCCAGGGCCAGGCAGAGCGCGAAGTAGTCGCCGCCCATGCCGCCGTGCTCCTCGGCGAAGGGCAGACCGAACAGGCCCATCTTGCCCATCTGCCGGATCACCTCGTACGGGAAGGTGTGCTGCTCGTAGTGCTCGGCGATGACCGGGGCGACCACCTCGCGGGCGAATTCCCGCACGCTCTCGCGCAGCGCCGCTTGTTCGTCGGTGAGCCGGAAATCCATCTCATCCTCCTGTAAGGACGGTCCGCCCCGGCGCTCGTGACGCCGGGGGCGGGTCGCTGTGCGGGCCTGACTCGATGATCAGACCGGGGTGACGCCGTGCCGACGGCGGGAGAAGTGCCGATCCTTGGTACGCGCCGCCGCGAATCGACGGACCAGCTCGGTGCGCAGGTCGTGCGGCTCGACGATGGCGTCCACCACCAGCTCGCTGGCGAGCCGGACGACGTCGATGTCCTGCTCGTACTCGGCCCGCTTGGCGGCGACGAAGGCGGCCCGCTCGTCCTCGTCCGCGATGGCGGCGATCTTGTTGGCATAGACAGCGTTCACGGCAGCCTCGGCGCCCATCACGGCGATCTTCGCGGTCGGCAGCGCGATCGTGGCGTCCGGCTCGAACCCGGGGCCGGCCATCGCGTAGAGGCCGGCGCCGTACGCCTTGCGGACCACCACGCAGATCTTCGGCACTGTCGCCTCGGAGATCGCGGTGATCATCTTGGCGCCGTGCCGGATGATGCCCTGCTTCTCCACCACGCTGCCGACCATGAAGCCGGGCACGTCGCTGAGGAACAGCAGCGGCACGTTGAACGCGTCGCAGAGCTGCACGAACCGGGTGGCCTTGTCGGCCGAGTCGACGAAGAGCACGCCGCCCTTGAACATCGAGTTGTTGCCGACCACGCCGACGACCTGACCGTCGAGACGGCCGAAGCCGATAGTCAGCTCCTTGGCCCAGAGGGCCTGGATCTCGAAGAACGAACCCTCGTCGAGCAGGCCCTTGACGTACCGCCGCATGTCGAACGCCTGCCGCTCACTGGCCGGCACCAGCGCGGCCAGGTCGGCCTTCGCGGGCGCGGCGACCGCCGGTGCGGTCGGCGGCGCCTGGGTCCAGTTCGCCGGCAGGTACGACAGGTAGGTCTTCACGACGTCGAGCGCGTCGGCCTCGGTCTTGCAGAGGAAGTGCCCCACGCCGGATTCGGCGGTGTGCACCTTGGCCCCACCCATCGCCTCCAGGGTGGTCTTCTCGCCGGTGACCATCTCGACCATCCGGTCGGAGCCGAGATACATGCTCGCGTTGCCGTCGACCAGCGCCACCACGTCGCAGAATGCCGGGATGTACGCCCCACCGGCGGCGCTCGGGCCGAACAGCGCGCAGACCTGCGGGATCGAGCCCGAGGCGCGGACCTGGTTCCAGAAGATCTTGCCGGCGCCACGCCGGCCGGGGAAGAGGTCGACCTGGTCGGTGATCCGGGCACCGGCCGAGTCGACCAGGTAGACCATCGGCACCCCGGCGCCGTATGCCCGCTCGATGATCCTGATGATCTTCTCGACGGTGCGGGCACCCCAGCTGCCGGCCTTGACGGTGGAGTCGTTGGCCATCAGGCAGACCTGTCGGCCGTCGATCGTGGCGGTGCCGGTCACCACGCCGTCGGCGGGCAGCCCTTCGGCCATCGTGTTGGCGTAGAGGCCGTCCTCGACGAACGAGCCCTCGTCGACCAGGAGCGCAACCCGTTCACGGGCGAAGAGCTTGCCCTTGGCCGCGTTGGCCGCGTGGTACTTGTCCGCGCCGCCGGACCGGGCCCGCTTGCGCAGCTGCTCCAGTGCTTCACCGTCGAGCGTCACGCCGACTCCTCCGCCATACTGACCTGAACGATCGTTAGGCTAGCGCATCGGCGCGGTTGTCGGCGACCTACGAGCGAACCAGACAGTTAAGCCGAGAGCAAGACATTGAAAAACATGAATACACATCGCTAGGCTCCTGGCACCCCTCCTCCCAGATCGGAGTCAGCGATGACCTCACGACTCAACCGGCTCGCCGTCGCGTTGCTCGCGACGACACTCGCCACCCTCGGCATCACGGTCGCCAACCCGTCGCCCGCGTCCGCCGCCATGACCATCTGCTACAACACCAGCCAGGCGGGAAGCTACGCCAGCGTCGCCAACCAGGCCGCCTCGATCTGGAACAACGCCACCGTCAACCTGACGCTCTCGGCGAACTGCGGCTCCAACCTGCGCATCTACCGGATCACCGGCGGCGGTTCGTACGCCCAGCGGACCAGCCTCGGCAACGGCCGGGTCTACATCGACACCCAGCAGGCCGCCCAGTACAGCGTCCTGCGGATCATGACCCACGAGATCGGGCACATCCTCGGCCTGCCGGACAACTACAACGGCAACTGCGCCCTGCTGATGTCCGGCGGCAGCGCTGGCACCAGCTGCACCAACGCCTACCCGAGCACCGCCGAGGCGAACCGGGTCAGCAACCTCTTCGCCGGCACCCGCATCGCCACCGAGCGCAGCACTGACAGCGCCGGGGCTGACATCTTCCGCGACAGCTGGCCGAGCATGCTCACCTCCGTGAGCTGATCGACCGGGCACGTGGAAGGGGCCGGCGCGTGCGCCGGCCCCTTCGTCGCGTCCTCAGCTCGGCAGCGGCGTCAGCCGGGTACGCGGACCGGCGCGCAGCACACCGGACGGCAGCTTCTTGCCGAGCAACTCCTCGGCCAACTCCGCCGCCTCGATGAGCGCCGGCAGGTCGATGCCGGTGTCGATGCCCATGTCGTGCAGCATGTGCACGGCCTCCTCGGTGGCCAGGTTGCCGCTCGCCCCCGGCGCGTACGGGCAGCCACCGAGGCCACCGACGCTGGCGTCGAACTCGGTCACCCCCAGCTCCAGCGCGGTCAGCAGGTTGGCCAACGCCGTACCCCGGGTGTTGTGGAAGTGCAGCAGGACCGGCACGTGCGCGTTGCTGTCGCGTACCGCTGTCAACAGCTCGCGGACCCGACGCGGAGTGCCCATGCCGGTGGTGTCGCCGAACGCGACCCGGTCCGCGCCGTCGCGAACGACCCGGTCCACGATCCCGGCCACCCGCTGCGGGCCGATGTCCCCCTCGTACGGGCAGCCGAAGCTGGTCGCCACGATCACCTCGACCCGCGCCGACGCACCGTGCAGCAGGTCGATCAGCTCGGCGATGTCGTCCAGCGACTCGTCGGTGGACCGGTTGACGTTGCGCCGGTTGTGCGTGTCGCTGGCCGAAACCACCACCTCGATCTCGGTGAATCCGGCGGCGAGGGCCCGCTGGGCGCCCCGGGTGTTCGGCACCAGCGCGGAGTAGCGCACCCCGTCGGCCTTCACCGCCCGCTGCCACACCTCGTCGGCGTCGGCCATCTGCGGGATCGCCTTGGGGTGCACGAACGACACCGCCTCGATCCGGCGTACGCCGGTGCCGGAGAGGGCGTCGAGCAGCCGCACCTTGGCGTCGGTCGGGATCGGGTCCTCGTTCTGCAACCCGTCCCGCGGTCCAACCTCACGAATGGAGACGAAACTCGGCAGGTCCGCCATAAGGGGTCACCTCACTGTGACGAAAGCAGTGCTTAGGGGTTCCTCCCAGCATGCCACCCCGCTGTTGATCAAGAAGTTTGCGTCATCCGCAGCGCGAATCCTGACGCAAACCTCTTGATCACCGAAGCGGAGCGGGGTGGGGTGGGGTGGGGGTTAGCGCATGCGGGAGACGATGCCGGTGTCGTAGGCGCCGGAGAGGAACTCGTCGTTGGTGAGCAGCTCGGCGAAGAAGGGGACGTTGTTCTTCGGGCCTTCGATCTGGAACGCCGCGACGGCTGCCTTTGCGCGATCGAGCGCCTCGTCACGCGTCGCGCCGCTCACGATCAGCTTGGCCAGCAGGCTGTCGTAGAACGGTGTGACAGTGTTGCCCTCGGTGTAGCCGGAGTCCACCCGGACGCCCTCGCCCGTCGGCTCCACCCACGTCCTGATCACACCGGGGCCGGGCAGGAAGCGCTTCGGGTCCTCCGCGTTGATCCGCATCTCGATGGCGTGCCCACTCGGGGTCAACGCGTCCGGGTCGAACGTCGGCGCCAGCCCGGAGGCCACCCGCAGCTGCTCCTCGACCAGATCGATGCCGTAGACGTACTCGGTCACCGGGTGCTCCACCTGCAACCGCGTGTTCATCTCCAAGAAGAAGAACTCGCCGGTGGTTGGGTCGAGCAGACACTCCACAGTGCCCGCGTTGCGGTAGCCGACCGCCTCGCCGGCCCGCACCGCCGCCGCCAGGAGACGGGCTCGCAGCTCCGGCGACACCGCCGGCGACGGGGACTCCTCCACCAGCTTCTGGTTGCGCCGCTGCACCGAGCACTCCCGCTCGCCGAGCGCCACCACCCGGCCGTCGGCCAGGCCGAGGATCTGCACCTCGACGTGCCGCACCCGGGGGAAGTACCGCTCGATCAACACCGAGCCGTCGCCGAACATCCGCTCGGCGAACGCGCGCACCTTGTCGTACTCGGTGCGCAGCGCGGCCTCGTCGACGGCCACGCCCATGCCCATGCCGCCGCCACCAGCGGCGGCCTTGACCATCACCGGGTAGCCGATCCCGGCTGCGGCCGTCACCGCCGCGTCCAGGTCGGCGGCCGGGTCGGTGGTGCCGGGCGCGACCGGAACACCTGCCGCCGCCATCAAGTTTCGGGCGTTGATCTTGTCGCCCATCGCGGTGATCGCGTCCGCGTCGGGTCCGACCCAGATCAGGCCGCTCGCCTCGACGGTACGGGCGAACTCGGCGTTCTCCGACAGGAAGCCGTACCCGGGGTGGATGGCCTGCGCGCCCGTCGACTTCGCGGCGGCGAGGATCGCCTCGGTGTTGCGGTAGCTCAGCGCCGGGTTCGGTGGGCCGATGAGGACCGCCTCGTCCGCCTCCGCGACGAACGGCAGGTCCGCGTCGGCCTCCGAGTGCACAGCGATCACGCGGATGCCGAGCCGCTTGGCGGTCCGGATGATCCGGCGGGCGATCTCGCCCCGATTGGCGACCAGCAGTGACTCGATCATGTTTCCTCCCGGCGTCCGGATGGTGGGACGATGTCAGGGAATCATGACCGGTACGGTTCTGACGAGTCGGCTCAGGCGAGCAGCGCGGCCAGGGCCGCGCCGCGCAGCAGCTCGGCGCGGCGTCGCCGGTCCACCTCACCACCGAGGAACGGCGTCGAGTTCATCAGGCCGAACGCGGCGTGCGCGAGCACCCGCGCCTCACCGTCGGGCATGCCCGGGTGCAGCGCGGTGAGCACTGTTACCCACTCCTCGACGTAGAGCCGTTGCAGGCGACGAATCCGGCGCCGCGGCTCCTCGGGCAGGCGGTCCAGCTCGTGCAGGTGCAATGCGATCACCGCCGGATTGGCCAGCGCGAACTCGACGTGGAAGTCGATCAGCGACTCCAGCACGCCGCGCGGGTCGTCCGAGCGCCCGACGGCGCGTTCCCGCCCACCGGCCAGCAACCCCTCACTGACCGGAATCAGCGCGGCGGCCAGCATGGCTTCCTTGCCGGCGAAGTGGTGGTAGAGCGCCGGACCGGTGACCCCGGCGGCCGCGCCGATGTCGTCCATCGACACGCCGTGATAGCCACGCGCCGCGAACAGACCTACCGCGATCTCCAGGATCTCGTCCTTGCGGGACCTGCGCCGGCCCGCACCCGCCGCACCCCGTGCCTGCTGCTCCACCGTCACCGGGCAAGCCTAGACCGCGAGGAGCCCGCAATGGTTGCCGGTCAGTTCCGTTCGCACCTGACCTTGCTGGCCGCCCCTGACCTGGCCAGGGGCGGCCAGCCAGGTCAGTCGTCCTCGTCCAGGTCGTGCTCCGCGCGCAGCGCGGCGGCCTCCGCGGGTCGATCGAGCAGATCGAGCGCCCGAGCCAGCAGCCAGGCCGTCTGGCGGACCTGCCGCGAGGCGGCCGGCAACCCACCGAGTACGCGGCGCAGCAGCGGCTCCGCCTCGGCCGGCCGGTCCATGCGCAGCAGCAGCTCACCGATCAGGATTTCCACCTGGGCGGCCTCGCCGAACGCCTCGATCGAGCGCAACCGGTCCGGCACCCCGGTGAGGCGGGACAGCGCCTCGTCCAGTCGGTCCTGCCCGGTGAGCACGCGTGCTCCGGCCTCGGCCGCCATCGCCAGCTCGTACAGCACCGGTGGTTCGGCCTGCCCGGCCAGCTTCGCCGCCAGCCCGTCCACCACCTCGACGGCGCGCAATGCCGCGTCCGGGTCGTCGGCCCAGAACCAGGCGTACGCCTCCCGCCGGTGGGCACGCAGCTCGTCCAGCGGCAGGTCACCGAGCCGGTACGCCTCGGCCGCGGCGGCGAACCGCTCGCCCGCCGCCGCGTCCCGGTCGGCGTCGTAGAGGATCCCGCCGGCCTCCTCCAGCACCTGCGCCCGGTGCGGAAGGTTGTCCGGTCCGTCCAGATTGCTGGCCAACTGCTCCAGCAGGGCCAACGCAGGGTCGATTTCACCAAGGCCGGCGTAGACACCGGCCAGCAGGTGTCGACAGCGATCGGCCTCCGCCTGGGCGCCCAGCCGATCCAGACCGAGCACGGCCTCCTCGGCGACCTCGGCAGACTCGGCGAGCCGGCCCACCATCTGGTACGCGTTCGCCAGCTCCCACCGCAGGAACGCGTCCCCCTCGGCGCCCCGCTCCACGCACAGCGTCACCGCCTCGACGAAGTCGTCAACTGCGTCCGGGGCCCGGCCAGCCGCCAACAGTGCCCGGGCGCGGGTGACCCGGACCGGCAACTCCGCGTCCGCCGGTGCCGCCGCCAACGCCTCGTCGCAGGCGGCCACGGCATCCGCCGGATCGTCGACGAGCCGCGCGTACGCCAGGCAGGCACCCGTGACCACCTCGCCGACGCCCAGCTCCCGGCCGATTTGGCGAGCCTCGTCGACAACGGTGCGTGCCTCGTCGACGCGGTCCAACTGCTCCAGCAGGTGCCCCCTGTGCAGTGCGATCCGGGCCGCCAGGTGCTGGTCGCCGCCCGCGTCGGCCGGTACCCGGTCGAGCGCGGCGAGCGCGTCCGCCCAACGCTCGCGGTGCAGCAGCGCCAATGCCACCCGGTCGTGCCCGGCCGCCCGCTGCCCGGCGTCGCCGAGCCGGTCCAGGACCTCGGCCGCCTCTCGGGCCAGCAGCAGACCCTCATCGGTGTCCTCGTCGGACCGGGTCAACAGCACGCCGAGCCGCCCGGCGACCGTCTCGGCGGCCACCTCCTCGCCAGCCTCCCGGTACAGCTCCAACGCGGCCCGATTCAGCTTGATCGCACCATCGATGTCGTCCCCGTCGCCGCGCTCCGACGCGCGCAGCGCCAGCCGGTGCGCGGACGTGCGTGCGGGCAGCTCGGCGGAGCCGAACCGGTCGTCGAAGGCGACAAGTGCCGCCCGGAAGGTGGCCCGGTCGTGCCGGCCCCAGCTCTGCTCCGCGAGGTCCAGCAGATCGTCCGGGCCGGCGTCGACCGGCAGGGTCACGACCTGTGGTTCAGCCCTGCCGGATGGCACTCGCCGGGCCCGGTCGGCCGACGACGCTGGTGTGCTCTGCTCGACGACCGGCTCGTCCCCGACCGGGCGGGCCGGGCGGCGGCGGACGCTCGCCGACAGCGGCACGTGCTCCCCGCTCGCCTGCGTGGCCAGCCGGCGAGCGATCCACTCCGACTGGTGGGTGGTGCCGTTACGAGCGTCGAAGCGGGCGGCCAGACCGGTCGCGGTTTCGGCCAGCTCGTCCGCCAACGACGCCGCCGACACCTCGGCGGCGGGCCGGCCCTCGGCGGCCCGGCGGTAGACGGTCGACGGGCCGGCCTGCCGAAGCGCGGCGGCGGCCGCCGCGGCGAAGTGCATGGCGGCGGCCGGCGACGGCGGCCGGTCCAGCCAGTCCAGGTGGCGCTCGACCAGCTCGACCGCCCGCGCCTCGTTGCCGGTCAGCGTGCAGAACTCGATGTGGTCCGCGATGTCCCAGAGGTCCGCGAGGTTGCCGCGCAGCCGGCGGTACGCCTCCCGGTGCGCGTCCCGTGCCTGGTCACCCCGCCCGGTACGCAGGTACGGCAGGAGCAGCGCGGTGAGGATCGCCTGCGGCTGCTCGGTGCAGGTGAGCCGACCGGCGAGCACCGGCTCGGCCAGCGCCACCGCCTCGGCGTCCCGGCCGGTGTCGGCGAGGTAGCCCACCTGGCTCGTCGGATCACAACCGGCGCAGTCGGACAGTTCGTCACGTGGGGTGGTCTGCCAGAGCCGGTACCAGTGCGCGGCGGCCTCGACGTCGCCCACGTGCTCGGCAACCCGGAACCGGTGCTTGTGCACTGCCTGAAGGCTGTGCCCGCCGGCCCGGTAGCGCCGCTCCATGTCGTCCAGCACCGCGTACGTGCGGTCCAGTGGCACCTCGGGGAACTTCAGCAGGCCGGACGCCATGTACTTGAAGTGCCACAGCAACTGGTGCAGGTGGCGCTGATGGTAGGGCTGCGGGTCCCGGTCGAACTCGGACAGACACCAGGAGAACGTCACGAAGGACTTCGCCGGCTCACCGCCGTAGATGTAGCCGGTGGTGGCCTGCATCCGGGTGACGAACGCGAGGTGCCTGTCGTCGGCGGCGTCCACCCGGCGCAGCAGCTGCTCCAGCGCGGCGATCTGCCCCGCCCCGTACGGCATGTCGGCGATGCCGTGCAGCACCCGCCACAGATCCTCGTCGCTCATGCTCACTCCCGTCCCGGAACAGCCCGGCCGAGCAGGCCGAGGAAGGAATCGTTCAGCAGCGCCGCGTCGGCCGCGCGGATCGGATGGTGGCCGAGCAGCAGCGCCTGCCCGTACAGCGCCTCGATGGCGAGGCCGACCAGCTCCGGGTCGCTCAAGTTGGCCACCCGTCGTACCAGCGGGTTGCGGTGGTTGAGCACCAACTGCGGGCGGTCCGGCGGGGCGGTGGCGGCGAGCGCGTCGAGCACTCCGCCCCACAGCTCGTCGGCCCGGTCCCGGCTGGCGGCGAGCTGGTCGTTGAACGCGGCCGACCGGCTGACCAGGTAGAGCGCAGGCAGCGAGACCGGGTCGTACGCCCGGATGACCACCTCGCAGCCGGAACGCTCGACGGCTCGCTGCGCCGCCGCGAGGAACTGTCGCAGCGCCAACTCCACCTGCGGGTCGAGCGCGTCGAACCGGGTGGTCAGGTCGCTCGGCTCCAGCCGCTCGATCAGCACCGAGCGGTCCACCACCGGCAGCCGCTCGATCAGCTCGGTGTCGTACGTGTAGCCGGCGTTGACCACCGCCAGGTCCTGCGCGGCGGCGACCGCGGCGAGCTGACGGAACTCGTCGAGGCTCGCCGCGTAGCGGACCACGCCGTAACGCTCCCGGAACTCGGCGAGGGTGAGCGTGCCGACGTTGGTGTCCATGGGCCACCACCTGTCGACCAGCCGGAGCATCTCGTCGTCGTGCAGCGCCAGGGCCTTCACGCCGAGGTGGTGCACCTGGAGGAACTCGGCCAGCCGGCGCGGGTCGTGCCGGGCGAGCCGGACCAGCCAGCCGCGCACCTGGTCGCCGAGCGCCTCCCGGGTGGCCGTCAGCAGTGTGTCCTCGTAGAGGGCCTCCCTGCTGGCGGTCGGGCGCAGCTCGGTCGCGTCCACCACGCAGTGCGCGAAGAACGCCCACTCCGGCAGCAGCCCGTCGGCGTTCTCGGTGAGCAGCATCCGCTTGAGGTAGACGCGGTGCCCGGCCCGGGCCGCCGGGTTCACCGGGGTCGGGAGGATGACGGCGACACCGGTCAGCCCGGCCTCCGGCACTGCCAGCGGCAGGACGTCGAACGGGTCCACGCCGAGCGTCTCCCGGGCGTACCGGATCAGCGCCGCGCGGTCCAGTGGCGCACCCGGCGTGGTCGGCCAGGGCGGCTCCCCGGTGGTGGTGACGACGTCGCCGACGCGGACGGTGACCGGCAGCAGCGCACCGAAGAGCCGGGCCAGGTCGGTGACGGTCGCTGTGGTGAACCACTGGTCCGCGTCGCGGCGGGGCACCAGCGTGACAGTGGTGCCCGGCTCGGCGCGGGCGGCCTCCGGCGGGGCCACCGTCACCGCGTAGCGGCCGTCTGCGTACCCGGTCCAGCGGACGGTGGGGTTGTCGCCGTGCCGGGTGAGCACCTGGATCTCGTCGGCCACCAGGAAGCAGGAGAGCAGGCCGATGCCGAACTGGCCGAGGAACTCGTGCCGGGAGAAGCCCAGCTCGTCGCGCTTCGAGCTGCGCCCGATGGTGGCCAGCAGCTCGTGCACCTGCGCCTCGGTCAGGCCGATGCCGGTGTCGTGCACCCGCAGGGTGCCGTCGCCGGTGTTCTCCGGGGGTTCGATGCGTACCAGCGCCGGCGCGTCCGGCTCGACCCGGCGTCGGGCGGTGATCGCGTCCACCGCGTTCTGGAGTAGCTCGCGGACGTAGACCCGCGGGCTGCCATAGAGGTGATGACTGAGCAGGTCGACCACGCCACGTAGGTCGACCTGGAAAGTGTGGTCCACGCCTGATGTCTCCCCGGTCCCGATGCCGGCGCTCACCGTACCGATGATCACCGACAGGCGCGGTCCCCTTTACGTCCGGCGGCTTGACCCTCGACCCGGTCGAACCGGCACGGTCGCCGGCATGACTTCCTCCGCTCTGGGCCGGGACTTCCGGCTCCTGTGGTCCGCGGCCGTCTCGTCCCGGTTCGGGGATGCGCTGCGTACCCCGGCACTGGCCCTGCTGGCCGCGACGGTGACCCGGGATCCCCGGATCATCGCGGCGGTCACAGTGGCCGGGCAGTTGCCGCCGCTGCTCTTCGGCCTGCTCGGCGGCGTGTACGCGGACCGCTGGGACCGCCGTCGGACGATGGCAGTGGTCGACGGGGTACGCGCGGCAGTGGTGGCGGCACTGGCCGTGGTGGTCGCGCTCAACCGGGTCAGCGTCCTGGTGCTGCTGGTGGCGGCGTTTCTGCTCGCCACGTTGGGCACTCTCTTCGACTCCGCCTCGTTCGCGTTGCTCCCCGCGCTGGTGCCGGCGGACGCGCTACCCCGGGCGAACGGGCGGCTCCAGGCGGGGTCCGCCGTGGCCGGTGGCTTCCTCGGAGCGCCGGCCGCCGGTGTCCTGTTCGCAGTGGCTCCGGCCCTCCCGTTCGCCCTCGACGCCGTCACCTTCGCGGTGGCCGCCCTGCTCGTGCTGGCCCTCGCCCCGGCTCCCGCAGCAAACATGGCAACGCGACCCGGAGCCCGGCGCGGCTCGGTGTGGAGCGAGATCGTCGAGGGGCTGCGGTGGCTGCGGGCGCACCGGACCCTGTGGCGGGTCACAGTGCTCACCGCCGCGAGCAACCTGGCGATCAGCGGAATCATGGCGGTGCTCGTGCTCTACGCGCTGGACGTGCTGCGGGTGCCGCCGGCCGGGTACGGGCTGTTCGCCGCCGCCGCCATCGTCGGGGGCGTGGCGGGGGCGCTCGGGGCGGGGCGGCTCGCCGCGTGGCTCGGCACGGTGCCGGCACTGCGCGCGGTGCTGGCCGTGGAGACCGTGGCGCTGACCGGCTTCGCGCTGGCTCGGCATCCGGTGTCGGGCGGGATCGCGCTGGCCGTCTTCGCCGCCGGCACCGTGGTGTGGAACAGCCTGTGGGCCTCGTACGGGCAGCGGCACGTGCCGAGCGAACTGCTGGGCCGGGTCGGTGCGGCCCAGCGGATGGTCGGTCTGCTCACCGCACCGCTCGGGGCGGCGCTCGCCGGGCTGGCCGCCGCGGCGTACGGCACGGCGCCGGTGGCGGGCGCGGCGGCGGGGACGTTCGCGCTGGTCACCCTCGCCGCGTGGCGTTCACTGCGGCCGGCCGCGCCCGCCGTGTTGAGCCGCGCGGGCTAGCCCGGCGTCCGCTCCCGGTGCGACAGCCCGGACAGGCGCAGCGCGATGCGCCGACGGGCCGGTGGAACTGCACCGAGCAGCCGGAGCAGCACGTCGCGGGCGGGCCGACGAGCCGGGGAGACGCCGGCCAACCTGGTCAGCCCGGCGGCGAAGCTGAGCACGTCCTCGGCCATCGGCCGCTGCCGGGCGGTGTAGTCGTCGAGCAGTGTCTCCGGACCACCGTCAAGCACGTCCGCCACGGCGGTGCCGAGCGCGACAGCGTCGCAGATGCCGAGGTTCATCCCCTGCCCACCGGCCGGGCTGTGCACGTGACCGGCGTCGCCGGCCAGCAGCACCGGCCCGGCTCGGAAGGTGTCGGCGATCCGGTGGTGCACCCGGAACCGGGAGCCCCAGAGCACCTCGATCACCCGGTCGGGTCGTCGCGCCGGGCCGCGCTCGTCGAGCAACGCCTGAAGGTAGGCCGCATCCGGTTCGGCCGGGGCGCTCTCCACTGCGGCGACCAACCGGACCACCCCGCCGGGCAGTGGCGCCCAGACCAGCGGCCCGGGCCGGGCGAGGAAGAGCGCGGCCTCGTCGCGGGGCAGCACGCTGCGTACCCGCACGTCGGCGAGCACGAAGGACTCCTCGTCGCTGCCGCCGGTGAAGCCGATGCCGGCCAACTTCCGGACGGTGCTGTGCAGCCCGTCCGCACCGACCACGAACCGGGCTCGCAGCGCCTCCCCGTCGACCTGCGCGAGCATGCCGTCACCGGCGTGGCTCAGCCCGGTGAGCTGGCACGGCCGTCGTATCTGGACACCGAGTTCAGCCAACTTCTCGGTGAGCACGGCCTCGGTGACCGCCTGGGAGACGAGCAGCGCGTAGGGAAAGCGGGACGGCAGCTCGTGGAACGGCACCGACAGCAACACCTTGTCCCGGTCGCGCACTGTGAAGCGCGGCGTCCGCACCGCCTGGGCGATCAACGGCGCCGCGGCGTCGATCCGGTCCAGCACCTCCAGGGTGTACGCGTGCACGACGGCGGCGCGGGAGGTCGTCGGCGGCGCGGCCAACCGGTCCAGCACTGTCACCTCGACCCCGCGCCGGGCCAGGGTCAACGCTGTGGCGAGACCGGTGGGGCCGGCGCCCACCACCAGGACGTCGGTGCTCGTGGGCAGCATGGCCACCTCCAGAAGACCGTTGCCAACACATGTTGGCAAACACTTGTTGGCAACGCTAGGGTCCGCTCGATTGCATGTCAACACTTGTTGGCATACGGTCGTTGGCATGACCCCGACCGCCCCGTCGACCCAGCCCCGCCGCTCCGACGCCACCCGGGCGGCGATCCTGCGAGCGGCCCGGGAACGGTTCGCGGCGGACGGCTACGAGCGCGCCACGATCCGGGCCATCGCCGCCGACGCCCAGATCGACCCGTCGATGGTGATGCGCTACTACGGCAGCAAGGAGGGGCTCTTCGCGGCGGCGGCCGAGTTCGACCTACGCCTGCCCGACCTGACCCCGGTGCCGCCCGCCCAGCTCGGTGAGGTGCTGGTCCGGCACTTCCTCGCCCGCTGGGAGGGCGACGAGACCCTGGTGGCGCTGCTGCGGGCCGCCAGCACCAACCCCGGCGCTGCCGAACGCATGCGCGGCATCTTCGCCGACCAGCTCACCGCCGCCGTGGCCACGTTCGGCAGCGATCCGGCGCTGACCGCCCGACGGGCGGGCCTGGTGGCCAGCCAGATCCTCGGCCTCGCCTTCACCCGGTACATCGTCCGCCTGCCGCCCATGGTGGACACCCCGCCGGATGAGCTGGTCACCTGGATCGCGCCGACCCTCCAGCGATATCTGACCGGAACGCCACCGGGCTGACCCAACCTTTTCCCACCTCCCGTGCGTCTGCCAGATGACGCGTACAGCGCGACGGCCGGGAGGGGGGCGGATGGCGCCGACGAGGGACGACGGACGCGACGGCTACCTCGCCTTCGTGGAGAACCACCAGCACCGGCTGCTCCGTGCGGCCTACCTGATCTGCGGCAACCGGCATCAGGCCGAAGACCTCCTCCAGGACGCGCTGCTGAAGCTGGCGCTGCGCTGGTCCTCGGTCCGCGACGGCGACCCCTCCGCGTACGTGCGCGCCATCCTCTACCGGGACTCGGTGTCGTGGTGGCGCCGCCGGCGGCGGGAATGGCTCAGCGCCGCGCCGCCGGACCAGGTCGCCCACGACCGTGACGGCGCGTTGCGGCTGATGATGCACGACGCGCTGGGCCTGCTGCCACCACGGCAGCGGGCCGTGCTGGTGTTGCGCTACTACGAGGACCTGACCGAAGTCGCCACCGCCGAGGCGCTCGGGGTGACCGTCGGCACCGTAAAGAGCCAGTGCCACGCGGCGCTGCGCCGACTCCGCGAGGTCGCCCCGGACCTCGCCCGCGATGCCCGACCGAGCCGGGGCTCGGCCGATCTGGCCAGCGGCCTGGAGGTGAACCCGTGAACGAGCAGGAATTGCGTCGACTGCTGACCGTCAGCGTCGAGGACGTGCTCCCCAGCCAGCCGGCCGCCGCCGGATGGGAGCGGGCTCGGCGTACCCGGCGTACCCGGCGGGCCGTCGGATTGGTCGCCCTGGCCGTGCTGCTGGTCGGTGGCGGCACGGTGGCGGCGCTGCGACCGCCCGCCGACCCGTCGCCGGCCCCTCCGGTCGGCCCGACGGTGACCCCGACCGTCGAGCCCTCCCACGCGGGTCCGGTGCAGAAACCGCCCGCCGAGCTGACCTATCCTCCCGATCCGTTGGCCCGGCTCGGCGACCCGGCGACAGTGCCGCTCTCCGAGCGACCGGTCCAGCGGGCACTGGCGCTGTTCCAGCCAATAGACGAGGAGTATCACGCGAACGGCCCGGTCCGGGTGCTCGGCAACGACGGCGTGGTACGCAGCCTCGACGTGGTGACGCTGGCGCCGACTCGGGACGCGAGCGGCAACGAGGCGCCCGCGCTGAAGCCGGGGATGCTGTCGCCGGACGGCCGGACGGCCGCGTTCGCGCAGACCAAAGAGCTGATCATGATCGACCTCACCACGGCAGCCGTCCGCCGGATACCGCTCGACGGCTACCTGGAGCTGGTGGTGTGGGCGCACGACCGGGTGCTGGTCGGGGGCGACGACCGGACGTACGCGGTAGATCGGGTCACCGGAGCGGCCAGCACGATCGACGTGTCGACCTGGGAGTTGATCGCACCCGACCCAGCCGCCGGCCGCGAGGCCCCGTTGATCGACATGTACGGCGAGCGGACCGGCCTGAAGCTACGCAGCCTGACCGCCCGGAAGGGCGAACTCCGCTCCGAACAGCCGGTCAACGCCTCGGCGCTGCCCTCGCCCTACCAGGTCAACGAGTTCTACGGCCGGGGCTGGCTGCATGGCGAGCGCCTGGCGCGGGCTGCCTGGATCATCAACAGCGAGATCGACGGCGCCGAGGGGGCGGCGGTGCTGGACTCGCGGACCGGTGCCGTGCTCCACCTGCTCGACCTCGGCCGGGAGCGCAGCAAGGGCTGCTGCGAGGTGCTGGGCTGGGACAACAAGGGCGCGGTGCTGCTCCGACTGGAACCGGCCGACCTGGCCCGTTGGCACCCGGAGACCGGCGAGATCACCGGTATCGTCCGCGACCTGCGCGGCGTGTTCGCGCTGGCTGGCTGAAACACCGTCCCCGCGCGACGTTCACCGTCACGCGGGGACTGTCGTGCCGCTCAGACGGCCAGGCCGCCGGGCTGGTCACCCTGGACGACAGGCGCCCGGACCAGGTTGCCCCACTCGGTCCACGAGCCGTCGTAGTTGCGCACCTGCGGGTAGCCCAACAGGTGCCGCAGCACGAACCAGGTGTGGCTGGACCGCTCGCCGATACGGCAGTAGGCGATCACGTCGTCGTCGGGGCTCAACCCGAGTTGGTCGGCGTAGATCGCCTTCAACTCGTCGGCGGACTTGAACGTGCCGTCCTCGTTGGCGGCGGACTTCCACGGCTTGCTGACCGCGCCCGGGATGTGCCCGCCGCGCAGCGCGCCCTCCTGCGGGTAGTCCGGCATGTGCAGCATCTCGCCGGTGTACTCACCCGGCGACCGGACGTCGACCAGCGGCCGGCCGGAGGCGATGTGCGCCATGACCTGCTCGCGGAAGGCCCGCAGGGGGGCGTCGTCGCGGAGCGGTACCGGATAGTCGGCGCGCGGGCGAGCCGGCTTGTCGCGGGTCACCTCGCGTCCCTCGGCGATCCACTTCTGCCGGCCACCGTCGAGCAGTCGCACATCGGCGTGGCCGAAGAGCGAGAAGACCCAGAGGGCGTACGCGGCCCACCAGTTGAAGTTGTCGCCGTAGAAGACGACAGTGTCGCCCCGGCCGATACCCTTCGCGGCACACATCTCGGCGAAGCTCTTGGCGTCCAGGTAGTCCCGGGTCACCTGATCGTTCAGCTCCAGGTGCCAGTCGACCTTGACCGCACCGGGAATGTGACCGGACTCGTAGAGCAGCACGTCTTCGTCGGACTCGACGACGACGAGGCCCTCGTCGCCCAGATGCTCGGCCAGCCACTCGGTGGTGACCAGCCGCTGCGGGTCCGCGTACGACTGGAGGCGGGGATCGGGATCGTTCGGCACAGACATGATCCCCAAGGTACGCCGTTCAGGCGCGACGGTGGGCGATCCGACCGGCGACCACTGTCACCAGGCAGGCCCCGTCGACGCCGTGCACCGCGAGGTCGGCCCGCCCGGCCGGCCGCAGCGTCGGTGCCACGGCGGTGGCCAGTACCAGCAGGTCACTGCGCTCGGCGGCGGCCCGCAGGGCGGGATCGGCCAGGTGCTCCACCAGCACCGCCGTCACGCCGCCTCGCAGCAGCGCGTGCACCCGCTCACGTGGGGTGGGCGCCGCCGGCAGCGGGCCGTCGTGCAGCAGACCCGGCCCCAGCGTGCCGGGCCAGCGGCGAACCCGGGCGTTGGCGTACACGGACCTCAGCTCGGCCAGCGGACCGACGGCCTCGATCCGGTCGCCACTGACCAGCACGGCGTGCTCGGGCAGCGGCTCGCCGTCCGGGTCGCGGCGCAGCAGGGCCGCCGAGTGCAGGGTGAGCACGCTCAGTCGACGAGCGGGCCGAGTTGCGGGCGCTTCGCCGTGACAGTGTCGCCGGACGACCGACCGGTCAGCCGACGCTTTACCCAGGGGGCGAGGTACTGACCGGCCCACCGCAGGTCGGAAGCGCGGGCGGCCAGCCACGGCGACGGCGCCGGGTGCGGCGGAACCATCAGCCACTCCTCGTCGCAACCGACCCCGAGGGCGTTCAACACCTGCCCGGCGACCCGGCGATGCCCGGCCGGGGAGAGGTGCAACCGGTCGGTGCTCCAGAGCATCGGGTTGAGGAACGTGTCGTCGGCGTACAGGTCGACCATGATGGCGCCGTGCCGCTCGGCGGTTTCACCGACCGCCTGGTTGAGCAGCTGCACCCGGGGGGCGACGAGGCGTTGGCCGGGCAGGCGGGCCATCACGTCCGCGAATCGGAAGAGGAGCACGTCGGCGCCGCCGGAGCGCAGTTGCCGAACCACCTCGTCGAAGCGGGCGACCAGGGTGCCCGGGTCGAAGGTGCGCCGCAGCACGTCGTTGCCGCCGGCCGCGAAACTGATCAGATCCGGTTTCATCGCCACTGCGGAGGGCACCTGCTCGGCGACCACGCCCGGGAAGAGCCGGCCCCGGATGGCCAGGTTCGCGTACCGGAAGTCGGGGCCCGCGTCGGCGGCGAGCCGGGTCGCCACCAGGTCCGCCCACCCCCGGAAGGTGCCATCCGGGTACGCGTCGTCCATGCCCTCGGTGAAGCTGTCCCCGACCGCGACAAAACTGCCCCAGCGCACCGCGCCCCCTCACGCCATCGTTGCCTGCGGCGACCAGTCTGTCACCGCAGGCGCTGCGGACGGTGCCCCGATCCGGCGACGTGGCGGAGGTCATTGGCGGGGCCAGATCGTCCGGCGTAGTAGCGGGTTGGGCCTCCGCCCGGTCGGTCAGTCTGCCCTGGGCGCCAACTTCCGACAGTGACGCCCGCCTCGGAGCGAATTGGATCGCCGGGCCGGGCGCGCCCGCTCTAGGCTGCGCGGATGCTGCTACGCATGTCGACCCTGTTGCTGCGGACCCTGCGCGAGGATCCGGCCGACGCGGAGGTGCCGAGCCACCGGCTGCTGCTGCGCGCCGGCTACATCCGTCGGGCCGCACCGGGCGGCTACACCTGGCTGCCGCTGGGCAAGCTGGTGCTGGATCGGATCACCGAGGTGGTGCGGGCCGAGCTGATGGCGATCGGCGACCAGGAGGTGCACTTCCCGGCGCTGCTGCCCGCCGAGCCGTACCGCACCAGCGGGCGGTGGGCTGAGTACGGCGACGACATCTTCACCCTCGCCGACCGGCGCGGTGCCGAGCACCTGTTGGCGCCCACCCATGAGGAGATGGCGGCGCTGCTGGTCAAGGACCTGTTCACCTCGTACCGGGACTTCCCGGTGACGCTGTTCCAGGTGCAGACGAAGTTCCGCGACGAGGCGCGGCCGCGTGCCGGGCTGCTGCGCGGCCGGGAGTTCCTGATGAAGGACGCGTACTCCTTCGACCTGGACGAGGCGGGGCTGCGGGAGGCGTACGGGCGGCATCGGGCCGCGTACCGGCGGATCTTCGACCGGTTGGGGCTGGACTACGCGGTGGTGCAGGCGATGTCCGGCGCGATGGGCGGCTCCGCGTCGGAGGAGTTCCTGGCGGCGACGCCGGTCGGCGAGGACACCTTCGTCGGCTGCACCTCCTGCGACTACGCGGCGAACACGGAGGCGGTGGCCACCCGGGCGCCGAGCGCCGGTGACCCGAGCACGAAGCCGGCCGTCGAGGTGCACGACACTCCGGAGACCCCGACGATCGCGAGCCTGGTGGAGCTGGCCAACGCCCGTCGGTTGGGCGGTCGGGACGGCTGGACCGCCGCCGACACCCTGAAGAACGTCGTGCTGTCCGTCCGTCAGCCGGGTGCCGACCGGGCCGAACCCCTTGTCGTCGGGCTGCCCGGTGACCGGGAGGTCGACCTGAAGCGGGTCGGTGCCGCACTGCACCCCGCACAGGTGACAGTCTTCGAGGATTGGGCCGACCATCCGGAGTTGGTTCGCGGCTACATCGGGCCGCAACTGCTCGACAAGCTGGGCATCCGTTATCTGGTCGATCCTCGGGTGGTGACCGGGTCGGCCTGGCTGACCGGGGCGAACGAGCCGGGTCGACACGCCACCGACGTGGTGTGCGGACGGGACTTCACAGCCGACGGCACCATCGAGGCGGCCGACGTCCGCGCCGGCGACCCCTGCCCGGAGTGCGAGGCGGGCGAGCTGACCATCCGGCGGGGCATCGAGATCGGGCACATCTTCCAGCTCGGCCGCCGCTTCACCGACGCCTTCGCGGTCGACGTGCTCGGGCCGGCCGGCAAGCCCGTCCGGCCGACAATGGGCTGCTACGGCATCGGCGTTTCCCGGGCGGTGGCGGCCGTCGCCGAGCAGCACCACGACGACCGGGGTCTGGTCTGGCCGGCGGCGATCGCGCCGTGTGACGTACACCTGGTGGTTGCGGGCAAGGGCCCGCAACTCGATGCGGCGCTGGAGCTCGGCGGGCGTCTCGCCGCCGCCGGCCTGCGGGTGCTGGTCGACGACCGCACGCACGTCTCGGCCGGGGTCAAGTTCACCGACGCCGAGCTCATCGGCATCCCCCGGGCCGTCGTGGTCGGCCGCCGACTCGCCGACGGGTACGTCGAGCTGCGCGAGCGGGCCGGCGACGGGCGCACCGAGCTGCCGCTGGACGGTCTGGTGGAGCGACTCGTCCACGAGGTACGCCAGGTTCGTGCAAGCCTGGTGTAGCTGCCGCGTCACTGGGTAGTGCTGTCGGATCGGGTGGAAACGTCTTCGGAGGCTCTCATGACCGGTTACCGGGTCAGTGACGTGATGACCAAGCAGGTCGTGTACCTGCCGGCCGAGACCACCCTGGACGAGGCGGCCAGGGTGATGAAGGAGGCCGACATCGGTGATGTGGTGGTCACCGACGGCGCCAGCCTCGCCGGCATGCTCACCGACCGGGACATCGTGGTGCGGGCCGTGGCGGAGAACAGCTCCCCTGCGGCCACCACCATCGGTTCGATAGTCACCCGCGAGGTCGTCATGATCGAGCAGCACTGCACGGCGGGTGAGGCGGCGGCGCTCATGCGGGATCGGGGCATCCGACGGGTGCTGGTCTGTGACAGTGACCGCAAGCTGGTGGGGATCGTCTCGCTCGGCGACCTGGCCATGCAGCTCGACCCCACCAGCGCGCTCAGCGAGATCAGCGAGCAGTCGCCCACCGTGTGACCGGGCCTTCCGCACGACGGCGGTAGCCTCGACGCATGGCTGACATGCCGGCCCGACTGGCCGAGATCGTCGACGAGTTCGCCGCCGCGCCGCGCGACCTGGTGCTGGAGCTGCTCCTGGAGTACTCGGACGTGCTCCCGGCGCTGCCCGAGGGCACCGCGGAGCGCGAGGGCATGGAGCAGGTGCCCGAGTGTCAGACGGCGTTCTTCCTGCGCGCCCGGGTGACCCCGGAAGGCACAGTGGAGACGCTCTTCGACTGCCCGCCGGAGGCGCCCACCACCCGGGCGTTCGCCGGGATCCTCGCCGAAGGGCTGGCGGGGGCGAGCGCCGAACAGGTGCTGGCCGTGCCGGACGACCTCTACCAGCGAATGGGGCTGGCGCAGGCGATCAGCCCGCTGCGGATTCGCGGCGGCACGGCGATCCTGGGCCGCCTCAAGCGGCAGATCCGGGAACAACTGGCCTGACCGCGAGGTTGCCACCGATCATGGAGATCGAGATCTACGCGGACGTCATCTGCCCGTGGTGCTACATCGGCAAGCGCCGCCTGGATGAGGCCCTGGCCAGTTACGAGGGCGAGGTGACGGTCCGCTACCGACCGTTCCAGCTCGACCCGTCGCCGGTCCCGCAGCCCCTGCCACTGGTGCAGGCGTTGGCCGGCAAGTTCGGCGGCCCGGAGCGCGCCCGGCAGATGGTCGACCACGTGACCCAGGTCGCGGCGGCCGACGGGCTGCGGCTCGACTACGACCGCGCGGTGATCGCCAACACCTTCGACGCGCACCGGTTGGTCTCCTGGGCGACCGACCAGGGCAGGGCGGCCGAGATGGTGGAGGCGCTGTACCAGGCGCACTTCAACAACGGGGTCGACGTCGGGTCACGGGAGGCACTGGCCACCCTGGCCGGCGAGATCGGTCTGGACGCGGCCGACGCGCGCCGGTTCCTGGACTCCGACGAGCGCGTCGCCGACGTCGCCGCCGGCCTGGCCGCCGCCCGTGATCTGGGCATCACCAGCGTGCCGACCTTCGTGCTGGCCGGAAAGTACGCGGTCTCCGGCGCGCAGGAGGTGCAGACGTTGCTCGCCGCGCTCGCCGAGGTCGAGCAGCGCGAGTCGGCCGCCCACTCACACTGAGTCACCAACGGTCGGGCGTCCGGCATCGATGATCACGATGTTTCACGTGCAACAACATCGATGCCGATGCCTGGTCAGGCGGGCCTGGCCAGGCCTTCCACCACCTGAGCGCCGGGCAGCGCGCCCAATGCCGGCCCCGGCAGCGCGATCTTGCTGTGCCGTACGCCGGACCCGACGATCACGTGCGGTGTGGCGATGACCCGCGCGTCCACCAGGATCGGCCACTGCGCCGGCAGCCCGATAGGGGTGATGCCGCCGTACTCCATGCCGGTCAACTCGACGGCGTCGGTCATCGGGGCGAAGCTCGCCTTGCGGACGTCCAACGCCCGGCGGGCCACCCCGTTCACGTCGGCGCGCGTGGTGGCCAGGACGATGCAGGCCGCGTAACGGACCACGCCTTCGCGCTTGCCCGCCACCACTACACAGTTGGCCGACACGTCCAACCCCACCTCGTACGCCGCACAGAACGCCGCGGTGTCGGCGAGGTCGGCGTCGATCGGCGCGACCAGCACGTCGTTGACGTCCACTGGCGCGTCGGCCGGCCACTGCGCGATGGCCTCCGCAACCGGCGGGGCGAGCAGATCAAGGCGGGCGCGGGCCGGTTCGGTCTTCAGCGTTCCCATCACGGGTGCGATCCTCGCATCCGCGACGCTGAACCGCCCGGCGGCTCCCCGACCGCCCGGCGACGCCACCGGCCCGGGCCGGATCGATCCGGCGCTCAACTGCCGGCGAGGAAAGCGTTGTCGCGCATGAAGGAGCGGTCGCGGGCAGCCGCCAACTCCTCCTCGCGCTGGGCCTTGGCCCGTTGTAGCTCCAGATCCTCGAACGCGTGCCGGACACCCAGCCGGATCACGCCGTAGAGGAAGACGAAGCCGAAGACGTAGAGGATCACAGTGGTGACGACAGCGAACATGGCGTCACGGTAAGACGAACGTGAACCGTTGTTGCTCTCATTTCCGGCCGGTTCCCCCGTACGTGTCGGCCAGGTGGTTGGCCCAGGTGCGCACGCCCCGGGGCAGCGCCTCGGTGACCAGGCCACCGGCGCGCAGCTCGCTACCGAGTCGGCCGGGAATCCGTACCGGCAGCAACGGCCGACGGGAGCCTCGGGCCGCCCGCCATGCCCGGGCGGCCTCGTCGAAGCGGAGCACCTGCGGCCCGCCCAGCTCCTCGATGCCGCCCAGCGGGCCGGCGACCAGTCGGGCCGCCAGCCGCCCCGCCACCTCGCCCGGGTCGACCGGTTGGGCGAGCACCGCCCAGTCCCCGATCACCGGGCCCAGGCGCGCGCTGGCCGTCAGCAGTTCGTCCAGGAACTGGGGAAACTGGGTGGCCCGCAGCACCGACCACGGCACCGGACCGGCCGCAATCACCCGCTCGGCGGCGAGCTTGTGGCGGTAGTACGGGATCGGCACCCGATCAACCCCGACGATCGAGATGTAGCCGATGTGCCGTACACCGGCCGCGGCGGCGGCCACCACCAGTCGGCGGGTGCCCAGCACGTCCACCTGGTAGGTCTGCCGACCCCGAGGCGCGGACGCCAGGTGCAGCACGGCGTCCACCCCGGTCACCGCCTCGACCAGCCCGTCGCCGGTGGTCAGATCGGTCGCCGCCCACTCCACGTCCGTGCCGGCGGGCGGCCGGCGGCTGGCGGCCCGGACGCTGATCCCGTCGTCGCGCAACCGGCCCAGCACGGCGCGGCCCAGATTGCCGGACGCCCCGGTGACCAGAACCCTCATCTCGTCCTCCCGCTGACCGGTCCGATCCTTACCCGGTGTCGGCGAAACAGCGCGGCAACCCGTGACAGCGCGCGGCGGGTCACCCCGACCGGATCAGGTCCAACACGGTGAGCAGCGCGAAGAACGCGATCACGATCTCGTTGACGATCCAGGCGTGCCCCTCGGCCCACTCCCGCATCCGGGTCAGCACCCGCGACGCCCTGCTCCCGAGCAGCAGCAACGCCAGCAGAGGCAGCGCGAGCAGAAGCACGGTGAGCAGCACGAACGGCACCAGGTGCCACCACGGCAGGTCGTGGCGGGCCACACTCGCCCCGACGGTGGCCATTGTCAGGTCGTCGGTGGGCGTCGCCACGAAGAGCAGCGCACCCAGCCGCAGCGCCCGCGCCGGACCGGCGTGCTCGATGCTCCCCAGCCAGCGCGGCGGTCCGGAGCGGTCCCGGCGTACCCAGATCAGCACTGCCAGACACACCAGCAGGGCCAGCACCACCAGGTCGATGACGGGACCGCGATCGACAGTTCCGGCGACGGCGCTGGCGTCGGCGGCCACTCCGCCGACCAGGCGGGTGAACAACCAGGCCACCGTCACCCCGGCGGCGACCACCAGCCCCGCCCCGGCGAGGAAGCCCAGCGACGCCGCCTGGGGCCGGTCCGACGAGGCCAGGAAGACCGCCACCACCAACTGCGTCCCGGCGACCATGACCACGGCCAGCGGCAGGATGGTCAGGAGGTTCATCGCCCGCCATCCTTCCGGCACGAGCAGGTGGGACGCGGCCGAATCCGCGGATCACCCGGCCTGTCGCACACCTCCGCCCACCACGACCCGGCCGGCCAGCAGCGCCCCGAACAGCGCCAACCCCGCGGTCACCACGAGCGTCGTCGTGTAACTGGCCGGGCCCGGCGCACTCCCCGCCGCCAACACGGCCCCGGTCAGCGCGAGCACTGTCGCCGCGAAGAGGGAGTCGCTCAGTTGCAGTGACGAGCTGTTGCGGCCCTGCTCACCGGGCGCGGACAGCTCCAGGGTGAGCACCGACAACGACGGATAGAGCAGCCCCATACCCAGGCCGGCGATCGCCCAGCCAAGCACGGCGACGGCCACCGGCAGTTCGGGCCGGACGGCCAACGCCACAGTGGCGGTGCCGACGGTGATGCAGGTCAACCCAGCGCGCGGCAGGCTGGCCCGCGACGCCGGCACCGGGATCCGGCCCTGCAACCACGAGCCCGCCGACCACGCCAGCGCGCCGACAGTGAGGACCAGCCCGGCCGCAGTCGGCGAGAGGCCCCGTTCCCGGGAGAGCATCAACGGGATGACCACCTCGGCGCCGACGAAGGCCGCCGACGCCAGACCACGCAGCCCCACCACCGTGGGCAACCCTCGCGCCGCCCGGAGGAACCCCGCCGGCAGCAGGCGCGGCGCACAGACCAACAGGCCGACCACGGCGAACGCGACAAGCACCAGGGCTGTGGCACCGCGCTGCTGTCCCCCGATGTGCAGCAGTGCGGCGCTCACCGCGGCCCCGCACGCCCAACCGATCCGTGCCGCGGCACCCGTCGGCGGGCTCGTCGCCGCACGCCGGCCCAGCGACCGCAGGCCGGGATGGATCAGCAGCACCGCCGGTACCGCCACCGCCGGCACCGCCAGGAAGACCCACCGCCAGCCCAGGTACTGCACGATCAGGCCGGCAACCGCCGGCCCGACCAGCGACGGTACGACCCACGCCGCCGCGAAGGCCGCGAAGATCCGCCGGTGCAGCTCCTGCGGGTACGCCTGCGCGACGATCACGTAGAGCGCCACCGAGAGCAGCCCGGAGCCGAAGCCCTGGACGACCCGCCCGACGACCAGCGCGCTCATCACGGGGGCCGTCCCGGCGATCAGCAACCCCACCACGAACCAGGCGACGCCGTGCCACATCGGCCCCCGAGGACCCCTGGCGTCGCACCAGATGCCGGAGACCACCATGGCCAGCACACCGGTGGCGAACGGGCCACCGAACGCGATCCCGTAGAGCGCCAGCCCGTCCAGGCTGCGCGCGACGGTCGGCATCGCCGTACCGACCGCCAACGCCTCGAACGCGAGGAGTGAGATCAACGCGACGCTGCCCACCGTCATCGCGCGCAGCCGGGGTGCGAAGAGTCCCGGTGCGGCGGGTACGGCGGTGACGGTTGTGCTCGGCATCGACCGAGCATGCGACTTCAACCAGGATTCATGTCAACCGTACGGTGACCCGGCTCTCGTCAGGCGTCCTGCAGCGCCTCCCCGACCCCGCGCACCAGTCCGGAAAAATGCTGGTCTGCCAGCAGGTGACCAGCGGTGATCACCACGGCGATCGGCCACTCGATGACCTGTAGCGCGGCGAGCACTCCGAGCCCGGCGTAGTAGACGACCTTGTCCGGTGGCGGCACCGCCACCTCACCCAGCATCGGCAGTTGCACCCGCCGGTTGTACATCGTGACGTTCTCCCGTGAACCGTTCAGATGTCGCGTCAGCGTGCTCATGCCGGCCTCCCCATGTCCGGTGATGGTCGTCGGATTCCACGGCCCACCCTGTCCATGCGCCGAGCGACTGCGGAAAATTCCGCCGCTCAGGGGCATAACGGATGGCAGGTCGGGAAGCCAGGCCGCCGGACGTGAGTGCGGTGGGAGGACGACATGGCGAAGGTCAGGACGGGCGGCAACAGGGAGCCGGGCCGGCGCCCGTCCAGCCGTACGCCTCGATGACGGCGGCGGGTCGCGCTGCCGGCCGCATCCTGCCGTCCTTCGGCGTGCCGCACCTCGTCGGCGAGGCGTCCCGGTCGGTGAGCTCGGCCGCGACCCGGCTGGCCCGGACGGCCGGGCTGACGCGGCGTCGGGTCTGGTCCCGGCCGGGCCGCCACCACATCGAGGTTCACGGTGTCTGCCAGGACGGCGGAAACCGGCTGGCCCGGCAGGTGGAGGGCGCGCTGGAGCGGATGCCCGGGGTGGCCTGGGCCCGGGTCAACGCACCCTCCGGTCGGGTGGTGGTCGCCGTCCAGGACCCCGAGCCGACGTTGCGCGACCTGATCGCCACGATTGACCGGATCGAGCGGACCTGCGACCACGAGCCCGACCCGGAGATCCCACCGCCGCACCCACCGGAGGAAGGACCGCGCACCCCGCGCACTCTCGGCGCGCTCGCCTCGGACGCGCTGGGCCTGACCATCTCGGCGGCCACCCGGATCCTGCCGTTCGCGCCGCTGCCCGGTGAGGTCGCCGGCCTGCTCTCCGCAGTGGATCTTCAGCCGAAGCTGCACCAGTTCATCGGCAAGCGGCTGCGCTCCGACCCGCGCGCCGACGTCCTGTTTCCGCTGGCTGAGGCGGTGGTGCAGGGCTTGACCGGCCGCTGGACGGGGATCGTCCTGGACGGCGCCCAGCGGATCGTGCAGTGGGGTGAGGATCGGGCCCAACTCTCCGCCTGGGAGAAGGCCGAGCCACGGCTGACCGGCGACGCCGAACGGGCCACCGCCCGCTGGCCGGTGGTCGAACGTCCGCGGCCGAAGCCGGACGGCCCGGTCGAGCGGTACATCAACCGCATGCTCGCCGCGGGCACGGCGGCCGGCGCGGCGGCAGTGCCGTTCGCCGGGCCGAAGCGGGCCACCGCGCTGGGGCTGTCCGCGCTACCCAAGGCACCGGGCAGCGGTCGCGAGGGGTACGCGGCCCAGCTCGGCCGGATGCTGGCCCGGCGTGGTGTGATCGCGATGGACCGGAGTGTGCTGCGCGAACTGGACCGGATCGACACGCTAGTGCTCGACGCCGCGGTGCTTGGCTCGGACCGGGGCGTACTGGCCGATCTGGCGCCGGCGCCTGACGCGGACGTCGACCAGGTGGCCGAGCGGGCCTTCGCGCTGTTCGACCCGGACGACCCGGCCGCTTCCCGTTCGGCGGACGGCTGGCGGCTCGGGCCGCTGGACCGGATGCCCGCGAACGACCCGGACGCCATCCCGGACGCGGCCCGGCTGCGCTCCGCCGGCGGCCAACTCCTCGGCCTCGCCCACGGCGACCGGCTCGCCGCCCTGTTGCGGGTCGAGCCGGAACCCGCACCCGGCGTCGACGGCCTGCCCGCCGCCGCCCGACATGCCGGCCTGCGCCTGGTCGTCGCCGGCGGTGACGAGCAGCGGTACGGCTTCGCCGACGCGATGCTCCCCGGCGGGGACCAGTTGGCCGAGTCGGTACGCGCGTTGCAGCGCGACGGCGCTGTGGTGATGCTGGTTTCCGCGGACCGGAAGGCACTCGGTGCGTCCGACTGCGGCCTCGGGTTCGCCGCGCCGGAGGAGCTGCCGCCGTGGGGAGCGCACCTGCTGGTCGGCGCCGACCTGCGGGTGGTGGCGCTGGTGATCGAGGCAACCGGGGTGGCCCGGCGCACGGCCCAGCAGAACATCCGGCTGGCCATGGCCGGTACCGGCCTCGGGGCGCTTGGCGCTTTCACCGCCCCACCGGCCCAGCTGCCGCACCGAGCGCTCGTCGCGGTCAACGGCGCGGCCGGGCTGGCCTTCGCCAACGGGGTCTGGCAGGCCCGCCGGTTGCACGACCAGTCGGACACCCCGGCGCCGGTGGCAACCGCCTGGCACCTGATGCCTGTCGGCACCGTGCTAAACCACCTGCACTCCACCCCGGACGGCCTGGCCAGCGCCGAGGCGCAGCACCGACGCCACGGTTCCGATGGCAACGGCGCCGCGCCCGGAACTGGTGGGCTGCTGCGCGCCTTCGTGGACGAGTTGTCCAACCCGCTCACGCCGGTGCTGGCCGCCGGGGCGGTGCTCTCCGCGTCGTTCGGCTCGCTTGTCGACGCCGCGCTGGTGGGCAGCGTGGTCGGTGGGTCAGCCCTGATCGGGGCGGTGCACGAGCGCAACACGGAGAAGTCGCTGGCGGAGCTGCTGTCGCGGTCGGCGGTGACAGCACGGGTCCGCCGGGACGGTGCCGAGCAGGTTCTCGCCGCCGAAGACCTTGTCCTCGGGGACGTCATCGCCCTCGAACCGGGCGACTCGGTGCCCGCCGACTGCCGGGTGCTCGAGTCGGTGGGCCTGGAGGCCGACGAGTCGTCGCTGACCGGTGAGTCGCTGCCGGTCGCCAAGTCCAACCGGCCGGTGGTCGCCGCCGCCATCGCCGACCGACACTCGATGCTCTACGAGGGCACCACCGTCGCCGCCGGGCACGGCACCGCCGTGGTGGTGGCGACCGGCAACGACACCGAGGCCGGGCGTGGCCTGGCGTTGGTGCGGCAGGCACCCCCCACCAGTGGGGTGGAGGCTCGGCTCGGCTCGTTGACCAGCGCCGCCATCCCGTTGGCGGCCGGATCCGCGGTGGCGGTGGCCGGCGCGGGCCTGCTTCGAGGCGTACCCCTGGCCGAAACGGCGGCGACCGCCGCGAACCTCGCCGTGGCGTCGGTGCCGGAGGGGCTGCCGTTCCTGGTCAGCGCGGCGCAACTGGCCGCGGCCCGGCGGCTGGCCGAGCACGGCGCGTTGGTTCGCAACCCGCGCACGATCGAGGCGCTGGGCCGGGTGGACGTGCTCTGCTTCGACAAGACCGGCACCCTCACCGAGGGCAAGCTGCTGCTCGCCGGGGTCGGCGACGGCGTGGGCGACCGGTACGCCCCGCTGGACCGGTTGGACGACCGGCTCCGGATGACGCTGGCCGCGGCGCTGCGGGCCACCCCCGCTGCGAAGAACCCGGAGGAGTTGGCGTTGCAGACCGACCGGGCGGTCCGGCGGGGTGCCGGCGAGGCCGGGGTCGTGGAGCAGACCGGTGCCGCCGGGTGGCGGGCCGCCGGTGGGCTGCCGTTCGAACCGTCCCGCGGCTACCACGCGAGCATCGGACAGACCGACGGTCACCTGCTGTTGAGCGTCAAGGGTGCTCCGGAGACGGTGTTGCCGCGCTGTTCGTCCCGACGCACCGACGGTCGTCAGGAGCCACTGAACGACTCCGGCCGCGCGGAGTTGGAGCGGATGCTCGCCGACCGGGCCGGGGCGGGAAACCGGATCCTGGCCGTCGCGGAGTGCCCAGTCGACCACCCGAAGGTGACCGACGGGGACGTTCGAGGGCTGACCTTCGTGGGTTTCCTGGCCCTCGCGGATGGCGTTCGGGAGAGCGCCGCCCCGGCGGTACGCCGGATCCGGCAGGCCGGCGTGCACACCATCATGATCACTGGTGATCATCCGGCCACCGCCGAGGCGATCGCCGCCACCATCAGCGAGCACGACGAACAGCGGGTGGTCACCGCCGCCGAACTCGACCAACTCGACGACGACGCGCTCGCCGAGCGGTTGGCCAACACCGACGTGGTGGCCCGCTGCACCCCGGCGCACAAGGTGCGGATCATCCAGGCGTTGCAGAAGTGCGGGCGGACCGTGGCGATGACCGGCGACGGCGCCAACGACGCACCGGCGATCCGGCTGGCCGACGTCGGCATCGCCCTCGGCCAACGGGGCACCCCGGCCGCCCGCGCCGCAGCCGACCTGGTGGTCACCGACGACCGACTGGAAACCATCATCGCCACCCTGATCGAGGGGCGGGCGATGTGGTCGTCGGTGCGGCACGCGCTGAGCATCCTGGTCGGCGGCAACCTCGGCGAGATCGCGTTCAGTGTGCTCACCGCCGCGGCGACCGGCCGCTCCGCGCTCACCGGACGACAACTGCTGCTTGTCAACCTGCTCACCGATTTGGCACCGGCGCTGGCCATCGCGGTCCGACCACCCGCGTCTGACCGCACCGACGCGCTGCTCCGGGAAGGCCCTGACACTGCGCTCGGCGAGAGCCTCACCAGGGAGATCGGGCTGCGGGCGGCGGCCACCACGCTGGGCGCGACAGCTGGCTGGACGTTGGCCCGCTACACCGGACGCCGGCAGCGGGCCGGCACTGTCGCCCTGGTCGCCCTGGTCGGCACGCAACTCGGGCAGACCATCCTGGCCGGCGGCACCAGCCCGGCCGTGCTGGCCTCCACGGCGGCGTCGCTGGGCGTGCTGGTCGTGGTGGTGCAGACGCCGGGGGTGAGCCAGTTCTTCGGCTGTACCCCGCTCGGGCCGGTGGGCTGGACCATCGGGGCCGGGTCGGCGCTCGGCGCGACCTTCGCCAACGGCGCGCTCACGAAACTGATGGAACACCTCCCGGAGGCACATCCACCCAAATCCGCCGATGCGGACGCCGGGCAGCCGTCGATGGACAGCGCCTCCGGGGGTTGACCGCGACTCCGGCCGGGGTGGCGATCACGTCCGTGGCCCGTAGGTGAGGCGGCGCAGGACGATCTCAGCCGGGCCGGGCTGCTTGCGCTTGTCGAGTCGACGGGCGATCAGGACGGTGGCGAGCCAGACGGTCACCGCGATGATCAGGCCGGTCACCGTGGGGTTGCCGAACCGGTCGCCGAGGGCGAGCGTGAAGGGCGCCAGGAGGACGAGCCAGGCCACTGACTGAAACAGGTATCCCGACAGGGAACGCTGGCCCAGGGCCGCGAGAGCGCCGACGACGTTGCCGGACCGGCTGGCCCGCATGGCGATCAGGCCGAAGACGGCCACGTAACCCGGCCCGGCGAACATGCCGCTGGCCCCGTGCAGCAGCATCATCAGGCTGGCGGCTGACTCGTCGACGTGCAGCCAGCCGGCACTGACCAGGGCGGCCGGGAGGCCGCCGGCGACTGCGACGCCGAGACCGAGGACGGCGGTCCAGGTGAGCAGGGCCCGGTGTTGAGCCGGCTCTTCGAGGATCCGACGGCGAGCGGCCCACATGCCCAGCCAGGCGATCATGATGAAGGGCAGGACGGTCAGCGTGTGCATCGGCCATTCGCCGAGGCGATCCAGCAGGGCCGCGACGTAACCGGGCGCGGCGAGAGAGTCGACGTGGCTCGACGGCAGCGGCGCGGAGCCGCCCGACCCTCCGAGAATGCCGCTCACCACCAGGGCACCGATGGCCAGCACCTCGACCGCCGACAGCGCCCAGAGCACCAGCACGATGCGGTGGAACCTGTCGCCGCGGCGCAGCAACAACACTGTCATAGCAATCCCGACGACCCCGTACGCGCCGAGGAAGTCGCCGTAGTACAGCAGCGTGGCGTGCGCGAACCCGAACACGACGAGCCAGAGGTTACGACGCAACAACACCGAGCGGACCCGCTTCGGAGTGGCGCCGGAGGCGTCCTGGCGGCGGGCAAGCTGGACGAGCCCGTAGCCGAACATCACGGCGAAGACCGGATAGCCGCGGGCATGGGCGAGTTCGAAGAGCAGGAAGTTGAGGCCGCGGTCGACGCCTTCTGGCGTGGCGTCGAGGCCGGGTTCGCCGGCGAAGACGACTCCGGCGACGTTGGCCAGCGCGATTATCAGCAGCATCGCTCCCCGGGCCAGGTCCGGCGCGAGGGCACGCTCGGTGCGCAGCACCGGCCCCCTCGATGTCCGCACTGCGCTGTCAATGCTCATGGTCGGCTCTCCCCGTGACTCAGCTTTAGTTTTAGAGAGAAAGTATCAGACGTACACTAATGCTGTCTGTCATGATGTGGACGTAACCTTCCGGGCGAACGTGGGAACCCATGACCAGCGACGATTTCGTTCCGGCGCCGCTGCGCCGGCTGTGGGGGATGTCGGAGTCGTCGCGTCTCGGACGGCCCGCGTCCCTCGACGTCAAGGCGGTCGTCGAGGCGGCGGTAGGGATCGCCGACCAGGACGGGCTCGACGGCGTCACGCTTCCCAAGGTCGCCAAGAGCCTCGGCTTCACGAGCATGTCGCTCTACCGGCACGTCGGCTCCAAGGACGAGTTGCTCACCCTCATGGCCGACGCCGCACTGGGCCCACCGCCGAACATCGATGCCCCCGACTGGCGGGAAGGGTTGCGCATTTGGGCCTCCGCGCACCGCGCGGTGCTTCAGCGTCGGCCGTGGTTGACGCGCGTGCCCGTCGCCGGACCGCCCTCCGGGCCGCACCAGATCGCCTGGATGGAGGCCGCGCTGGCAATCATGTCCGGCACCCTCCTGGACTGGGCGCACAAGGTCGGCGCGATGTCACTGATCAGCGGCTACGTGGTCCAGTCGGTACGGCAGTTCAGCGAACTCGCCGAGGGCAGGGCCGAAGGCCAGGGTCAGGCCGACGCCGAACGCGACTACGGCCGGGCGCTGGCGCGACTCGTCAACCCCGACCGCTTTCCCGAGGCAGCCAGGCTGTTCTCCTCGACGCTGTTCGAAGCGCCGCCGTCCGCCATCCCCGACGCGGCGATCGCCGACGCGGACTTCTCACTCGGGCTGGAGTTGATCCTCGACGGCATCGCCGTCCGCATCGCACGCGCCGACCCCTGAAGCCACGCGCGTGCTCTGGTGACCGCCTGCCGGTTCCGGCGGCCAGATGACAGGGCGTCACTGATCTGCTGGAAGCAGTGTGGAGGCGAGGATGCCCGAACCAACTCGTGCGGCCGCCCTGGCGGCGTTGGCTGAGCTGTGGGAGCAGGGTTGCCCTGTCGCCGCACCCGATGGCCGTGATCGGCTCGTCGACGTCGGCCTACGCCGGTGGCACAGCTTTCATCGGCGGCACCCCCGCAATGGAGATCCATCGCGCGAGGCCAGGATTCGCGACCTGGTGCGTGGGTTGGTCGAGGCAGTCGAGCCTGAACCAAGATTGGTCGGCCGGCTGGTCAAGGACTATGAGTGCGTCGCGGAGGCAATCGCCGCGACCGCCGATTCCCCGACGCGGAAGCCGTAGGAGCATCCGGCAGACCCCGTCACCCGCCTCGCCTCCTCGCCGGCTTGTGGCCGGTGTTCATTCGTTGGCAGCAAGCATCGCGCTCCCACCCTGCCACGCCAGCCTAGCCATGCTCACCTTGGCTGAGTATTATGCTGTCATGACTATCCGCGAACAGAGCTATTTTGCGCTCGCCGCGCTGATGGACGGCCCACTGCACGGGTACGCGATCATCAAGCGCGCCGAGGAGCTGTCGGGCGGTCGGGTACGCATGGCGGCCGGCACTCTCTATGCGGCACTCGACCGGCTCAGCACCGAAGGGCTTCTCCGCGTCGTCGACGAGGAGGTGGTCAACGGTCGGGCCCGGCGCTACTACAACCTCACGGACGAGGGCGTTGGCGTGCTCCGGGCCGAGGCCGATCGGATGATTCAGGCTGCGCACGTCGTGATCGACCGACCGGCTCTGCGCGTTCGGGCGGTGAGGCCGGCATGAGTCAGGAGGCACTGGAGGCGCGATACCGGCTGCTGCTGTCCGCGTACCCGAAGCGCTACCGGCGTGAGCGCGGCGCTGAAATGATCGGCACACTCATGGAGGCGGCCGGCCCTGATCAGCGGCGCCCGACGCTGCGAGAGGCGGCGATGCTGGTACTGCGGGGATTGCAGACCCGCGCCAGGACGCACGACGCGCGTTCGACAAGCCGTGGATTCCGTGGGTCGCTGCGCCTGGCTGTGCTCCTCCTGCTGGTCTACGCCACGGCCGGCAGCCTGGCCGAGACCGGGAGGGTCGTCCCCCGCATGGTCACGGACGGCGTGGCCTATCCGTCTGAACTCATCTATCCACTGGTAACCGTCATTGCCGCCTTGGCGGTCGTCGCGGTAGCCGGCGGCCGATACGTACTGGGCCTACTGGCCACGCTCGGCGCGCTCGCCGCCGCGCTGGTCGTTCTGTGCCTCGGCCTGGTCGGCGTAGACAACGTCACCGGCGAGCGCCACTACCCTCCGATTGAGCTCATCCGCGACATCGCCATGACCGACTCGACCCTCTGGCCGCTGCCGCTCGCCGTGCTGTTGATCGTGCCGTTGATCCGTTGGCCGGCGTCAGGCACACGGCGGCCTGTGGCCTGGCTGTCCGCCGTGCCGGTAGCGGTGTTTCTGCTGCCCACGGATTACGACGTGACGATCGGCCTGCAGCCGGGGGCCACTGTCGTCGTCATGGCCGGTTTTCTGCTCTGGGTTGCCGTCGACGCCCGGGCGACCATGGCGGCCGCCGTGCTCCTCATCCCACTGATCATCGCCATGCTGTCACTCAGAGCACTGGGCGCCTGGGGTCAACCCGAGGGTATCGAGGCCACGTGGTTCTGGACGGTCGTCATCGGGGCCATCGCCCTGCTAACCGCCGGCGCCCTCGGCCTGCGCCGCCAGGCCCGCACTTAGCCGGCCCTGCGCCACATCGATGCCGTCCTTGGCCCCCGCTTGAAGCCCATCTCCGCCGTGAGTCCACACATCGTGGAACGGCTTCGCCCGGACTCGCGGTGGAGGTGGGGGCCAGCGTGACCGGCTTGACTGTACGGATGGCTGTACTCGGACGGAGGTCAACCGGGGAGTGCTGGTGGAGCCCAGGGGACTCGAACCCCTAACCCCTGCCTTGCAAAGGCGGCTCAAGCTGACCAACGGTTGTTCTGCAAGGCCAGCGAGTGGCGTCTACGTCCAAGACGTTGCCGCCCCGTGTCAACGACTATCAACCTCTGTTGCCAGTCTTGCTGACTATCTGCTGACGACGGCCAGCCACCTCTGAACGGACCGGCACGGCCCGGTCCGAGGTGGCTGGCCGCGCTGCATGCTCATCTAGGAATGCCTTGCGTGGTATCGGTAAGTTGCCCATATGGCGCAGTGGTGGGAACTAGCGATTCCAGCGGGTGGAACTTTGGCGGCAGCCATCTCGGCAGGCTGGATTACCTCTGTATACCAGAAGCGGAACGGAGAGCGACTACTCCGAATTCAGGCTTCCGAGAACGAAAAGGCCCGACAAGATCAGCTAAGTCGTGATCGGGAGTCCCGGGAAGCGGAGCATAGGAGGGAGCGCGAGAATCGGACACACGACATTCGCCGAGATACTTACATCGAATTCTGGCGCTCAAGTCATGACCTCACACTCAAGAAAAGAAATGTTGAAAAACAAAAGAAAATTCTTAACGATATCCCCGACGATGAAGGACATGCCCAAGAAAGGAAAGTGGCAACGGCGCGCCTTGAAGAGGCTAAAGAAGAAGTTACCAAGGTGACCGAACGCCAGGTGGAGGCTTTAACACACATAATATTCTTGGGCTCGGTTGGAATGCAGCAGGCCAGCCAGTGTTGGATCGAAGCCAGGGAACGAGGTGCCGACAAGGCGGAACTCAGAGCATTTGAAGGTGCTTTCGTTGCTTCAGCAAATTACGAGTTGAGCGACCCCGACCCCATCATAGAATTACGAGAATTCCACCTTAAGTCTCTCAAGATGTACCTCAGGCAGGCAGGGCGGCCAATCCCCTCCTGGGCGGAACAAAAATATCCATCACCTTTCACCCCGCCCAACCCTGAGAAGTCTAGTTAGGAACTAGACTTAGCGGCGCTAGGCAGCAAGGCCTAACAATGCTCCGGCTTGCGCATTAAAGCGCTGAACTTCCTTAACCGCGCCGAACGGCTGCATACGCCCTAACAGATCGCGCACTGTCTCAATAGCGCGCGTCGAATTGACCGACGCGGCCAGTTCGACAACGCGTGTCGCCCGGGACGCGGCGGCTTCAACGTTCGCCCGGTCGAGGTCAGCAATCGAGAGCGCTGCCTCGCTGAGCGCCCCCCGACGGGCGCGCCCCTGCCGCTGAGCGCCAGCAACCGACTCCTTGGCAAAGCGCTCAACCTCAGAAGGCTGGCCGACGTCGCGGAAGCAGTGCGCAGCCTCGCCGAAGATGTACGGCGCGTCGATGAACTTCGCCCAGGCTGGTTCATCGTCGTGAACCACCCGCCCAAACACCTGCTCGGCCCTGACTACCGATGCAGCGGCGGCGGACGACTCTCCGAGAGCTGCGAGTGCACGCCCCTCAAGGACATGAAGATCAGCGAGGCAGGCAGGTGAGTCACCTTCGGTCAGACCGTGACGGCCGGCGCGAGCCAGCATCAGCGCCTCACGCGGGTGGCCGAGTAGGTTCGCCTGATCGGACATGCCGGCGAGTACGTGCGCCCCGAGAGCAGCGCTGCCGGCCGCCTGCGCCAGGCGTAGCGCCTGGATCAGGTACCGCTGCGCCAGCCCGTGCTCGCCATCGTCGTACGCCATCCAGCCCACCAGGTACGACTGCTCCGCTGCGGCTTCATAGAGCGCGCGCTGAACGGCTGGTTCGTGCTCTCGCTTGAGCAAGGGCAGAACGTAGCTCTGCATGTACTCGACCAGCGCGGTCCGTGCGTGCCCACCACCGCGCATTACGTCCATGTCCTGAAAGAGCGCGAACATCTCCCGGATACCGGCCACCTGGCGCATGCCCACCTGGCGCGGCCCGCGCTCGGTCGTCGTCTCGTCAAGCGTGGCAAGGAGCCAGTCTCGGCTAGGTGCACCCAGCGCGGCCAGCACGAACGGCGCTTTCACGATGTCGCGGCGTTTCACGTCAGCTCTCCCGAGATCGATGATCGTGTCCACGGTCGTGTGTGGATCGTCTCCGTACTCCAACCCTCGCGCGGCAAGGGTTTCTTCCTCAGTCATGCCGAAGTCAGATGGGCTAATCCGCCGGCCCACGCGCTCTGTAAGTGCCCGTGAGAGCAGCGTTGGAACCGGCGAGCGTGGCGTCTCTCCGCGCTTCACCCAGCGGTTGACGGCGGTGTAGTCGTACCGCAGAGCTAGCCCTTCGTGTGCGCCGAGATCGTTGACTCGCCTCGCCAGTCCGGCCCACGAAAAGCCTGCCTCCACAACGAGCGCCGCAAGCGCGTCATTCGGTTCGTTCACGTTTCCGCCTCCCCATGGGCCTGCCTCGGACGGTACCGGCCGAAGGGCGCGCCGGGATACGCCCACATGGGTTAGCGCACTTCACACGGGTCTTCACATGGTGCTGACCACTGCCAACACGAGGTTTCCTCGTTGCATGGCAGCGAGATCAACGGACACCGCGAATGACCGTCTTCACGGTCGCCTGCGACACGCCGGCCGCGTCGGCAATCTCGGGAACGGTGTGGTCAGTGGAGCGGCGCACGTCGCGGATGAGCTGATCCCGCTGCTGCCGCAGGTCTTCAAGCGCCTGACTGGCCTCGCGTACGCGGGCACCGAGCTTTTCAAGGTCTTCAAGAGCCGTCATGCGGTCAGTCTAGCTACTAGACAGCTACCAGCGATACGACTAGACAGCTACCGGCTAGCCGGTTACCGTATCACCTATGAAAGCGGCCCCGGCGGGGGTGCAACCCCGCCGAGGCCAGTACATCAACGGATCTCCAGGCGAGGGAGTACGAAGATGCTGGTCAAGCGTAGCTCGATGCTGCCCGGAAACGGTACGGAGGTTGACTGGAAGCGGCTTAGTGCCGAGGTTTCGGACCTGGCCGATCTGGCGTCGGCGGTAGCCGCGTTCGGGGCGAAGGTGCCGCCGGACGCGGCGACGGTGCGGCGGTGGCAGGAGCTGCCGACTGCGGCCCTGGTGGCGTTGGCGCAGGCGGGTCACCGAGACGCGTTCGACCCGCTGTACCGGCGCTACTCCCGGGCGGTGCGGGTCTACGCGGAGAACCGGCTGCGGATCGTGGGCCGCACGGCCGACGCGGATGACGTGGCCTCGCTGACCTGGATGAAGGCCATGGGCGCGATCGGCCGCTACCAACCCCGGGTCGATGGTGACCCGTTCAAGGCGTGGCTGTTGACCATCGCCCGGTACGAGTGCGCCCGGATGATGGACCGGCTCAGGGTCGAAACGCCGGTCAGCGACGACACCGAAACGGCTCTGTGGGATCACCGGCCGGCGGTGGGGCACGCCGTTGCCGACAGTGGCGAGATGCCGGAGACGGCCGAGAAGCTGCGCATGCTGGCGTGCCTGCGCGACGGGGTGAGCGATCTGCCGGTCGAGCAGCAGACGGTGCTGCGGCTGCGGCTGGAAGGTGCCGCGTTGTGCGACGTGGCCCGCCTGACCGGTTGGGACTACCGGCGGGTGACTCGGGTGTGGGAAGCCGCGCAGCACGCCCTGCGCGCTCGCCTGACCGGTGGGGATGACGACCTGTTCGCCGACCGGGACGCGGTGCGCGCCGCTGCGGCCACGCTGCCGGCCGCGCAGCGCGAGGTGGTGCTGATGCGGCTCGACGGGATGCGCGAGTGCGACATCGTGCGGGCCACCGGTCGCAGCAAGAAGGCGGTCAGCGGGGCGTGGGAGCGGGCCAAGCGCGCCATGCGCGACGAGATGGCCGGCTTCACCACCGCCGCGAGGCAGGAGATGACGCCGGGCGACCTGGTCGCGCTGCGCGCGGCGGCGGCCACGCTGCCGGCCGCGCAGCGCGAGGTGGCGTTGATGCGGCTCGACGGCATGCGCTCGTGCGACATCGTCCGCGCCACCGGCCGCAGCACGTCGGCGGTCGCCAACGCGTGGGACCGGGCGCGTAAGACCTTCACCCGTCACGGCCTCACGGCGGTGGCGTGATGGCGCGGCCGAACTCGACCCGGATGCGGCAGATCAAGCGTGCGCTGGCCGAGCGTGACGGCGCGGTGTGCTTCTACTGCGCTCTGCCGTTTCCCGCCCTGATCACGGCGACGGTAGATCACCTGATCCCGCAGAGCGTGCTGCCCGGGTGGGCGCTGCACAACCTCGTGTTGGCGTGCCGACCGTGCAACCAGCGCAAGTCCGGTCAGCTCCCGCAGGTCTACCTGCGTCACGCCGGACGGGTGCCGCCGCTGCGCCCGGCCGACCACAACGCGACGACGAATGCCACCAGGCGGCTTGCGTCACGCGATCGAACCGGCACACCGCACACGTTCCGGACCCGGGTCCGGCAACCCCAGACCGCCACCCGCACCAACGGACGGGAGTTCCCGCTGTGACCGCCACGAACAAGGGCCGAATGGACCGGCTGACGCCGGACTCTCCACCACCACCGACCACGCTGGGCGGATCTTCGGCCCCGGGTGTCCGACCACCACAACCGGCTGAAACACTCCGCAGCGGCGTCACGGGCGGACCTGATCCCGCTGCCGAGTGTTTCAGCCGATCTGACCCGGAGATGCCCCCCGCCTCGGGTGGTCTGGACGGCGTTGCCGCCGGTCACGCCCCGGATGGTGAACCGGTCCATGAACCGGCCAGCACGGGTCAGGTTGAGCCCGGCGGGAACGCCGAGCACGGCCGCACGATCCTGCTGACCCCGGCCTCGCAGATCCGGATGCGCCCCGTGGCGTGGACGTGGACCAACCGCATTCCCTCCGGTGCGCTGACCGTGATTCCTGGCCGTGAGGGCATCGGGAAGTCCCTCACCCTGGCGTGGCTGACCGCGCAGATTACCCGAGGCATCCTGCCGGGCCGGCACCACGGCACGCCGCGCCCGGTCATCTACGCGGCCACCGAGGATTCGTGGTCGCAGACCATCGGCCCGCGACTGTTCGCGGCCGGCGCCGACATGGACATGGTGTACCGGGTCGACGTGCAGCACGACGGCGGCTTTGACTCGCTCACCCTGCCCCGCGACTGCACGGCGCTCGGTCGGGAGATCAGCCGTCTCGGTGTGGCGCTGCTGGCCGCTGACCCGCTGCTGTCGCTGATCCACGCGGGGATCGACACCCACCGCGACCGCGACCTACGCACCGCCCTGGAACCGCTGGTCAACATGGCCGACCGCACCGGGTGCGCCGTGGTCGGGCTGGCGCACTTCAACAAGTCAGCCAGCCCTGACGCCCTGAACCTGATCACCGGGTCACGGGCATTCTCAGCGGTCGCCCGTGCCGTGATCGCCATCGCCCGCGACGACGACGCCGGAGACGGCTCCTGCGTCATGAGCCAGGCGAAGAACAACCTCGGCCCGCTGGATCTGCCGTCGCTGCGCTACGTCGTGGAGTCGGTGGAGATCCCCACCGACGAGGGACCGGCGTTCGTCGGGAAGCTGACCATCACCGGGGAGTCTGACCGGTCGGTCGCGGACATCCTCGGCGACGGGGCCGGCGACGGCGACACCCGCTCGGAGCGCGACGGGGCCGCCGCGTGGCTCAAAGACTTCTTGATCGCCCAGGGCGGCGAGGCGGCATGGGCCGACGTGCGCAAGGCGGCCCGCGCTGAGGGCATCGCCGAGCGGACCATCCAACGCGCTCGCAGCCGCGCCGGGGTCACCGTCGAGCGGCACGGCTTCCCCTCGACCACCGTGTGGTGTCTGAACCCGAGTCACGGACCGTCACCAGCCGCGCCAGTCGCGCCACAGTCGCGCCAGTCGCGCCAGCTTCCGGAACGTGGCGCGACTGGCGCGACTGGCCCCGAAGTGGCGTCACTGCCGATCCCCGATCACGGTCCGTCACTCCACTAGGCGCGGCCAGGTGTCAGCGCTGTCAACGCCTGTCAACACCCGGCGCTGACAGCGCGACACCGGCCCCGACCAGCACAAACACCACCGATCACGAGGGAGTGTCAACGTGTCAGCGCCACCACCACCCCCGCCGGCCGCACGACGCGGCCAGGCGACCGAAAACCGACCCGCTCAGAGCCACACAGACACATCGACGCATGGCCTAACCCCCACCCAAGCCAGATCATGCGCCTACGGCCCTCTCAACGGCCCGCCCTGCGCCCTTCTGCCGAACCGACCCACCAACCCTCCACAAAAGACGGTCAAGCGGCGGACGGCCGGCAGGGACCGGCCTGCCAGCCCTCCTAGCCCTAGGACCGGCACCCTCCTAGACCTAGGAGCACCCCTAGGAGCCGACACGGCAGCCGACCAGCGATCTAGCGGTCTAGGACCACCCCGCCGGCCACCCGCCCGGCCCGCCCTGGCGGCCACCCCGACGACCGGGCACCTCCTAGCTGCCTGGCGACAACCCCGGTTGTCACCCGCGCCGGCAGCTCGACCACGCGGGCGCTTCGTCACGGCCAACGCGACCCGCGTGACGAAACCCGGACGACGGAAGCCACCTGGCGACAACCCCGGTTGTCACCCGCGCCGCCAGCTCGACCGCAGGCGTTGCGTCACGGCCAGGCGGCAACCGTCACCACACCGGGTCGCGGCCCGACCGCGACCGGTCGCGCCGACGCGACCCACGCCGCGACCGACCCAGCCAGCACCAACACCCCGAGGTCGCGGGTCGCGGCCACCACCACCGCAGACCGAAAACCCGCTCTACAGCCCCTCACCGACCCCCGCCAGCCGCTACCGCTACCCGGAGGACACCGACGTGAGCACCGTCATCCCCTTCCCACAGCGACCGACCCCGACCACCCCCACCGAGGCGGGGGGCATCTCCACCGGCCGCACCGCGCCCGTCGTCAGCGCCGTCTACACCGTCGCCGAAACCGCCGAGATCCTGCGCCTGTCCCTCGGCTCCACCTACGCCCTCGTCCGCTCCGGCGAGATCCCCGCGCTCAAGCTCGGCGGCCGGTGGGTCATCCCGAGGGGCCGGCTTCACCGATGGCTCGACGACCTGCCCACCGCCAGCGTCGAAGACGTCGGGCGGGAGCTGGCCGCGATCGAGCGTCGGGAGCAACGCCAGCAGCGCCACGACAACGGCGCGTAACCGCCAACCAGCCGCTAGGCCTAGCGGCCACCCCCGCTAGGCCTAGCGGACCCGCTAGCCCCTGATTCCCGGCCGCGACCTGGCACCTAGCGGCCTAGCGGCACCACAGCCCCAACCCCCGAATCCCGCCCCAGCGGCACTTCCGACCAGGGGCAAGCGCCGCTAGGCGACCGCGACGACTCAGCCGCCAGGTACACGCTCCGTCACCAACCCATCAGCCGGCGACCGGCTAGCAGAGCTGCAATCGATAGCACCCCGCCCTGCTAGCGATAGCAGATGTGCTAGCAGCCAATCCCAGTCCCCATCAGCGGCATAGCAGATAGCAGCCCACCAGCACCAACTCCCGAAACCCCGCCCAGAACGCGAATCACCACCCCCGCAAGCCCTGCTAGCACGGCCGACCACCGGCCGCGCCACAGGTAACCCACCGTCACCGACGCAAGGAGATCCACAACCGTGGGACACATCATCAAGACACCCGCAGGCACGTTCCGCGCCAACTGGCGAGACCCATCCGGCAGCCAGCGCGCGAAGACCTTCCGCACACGCAAGGAAGCCGCCGCGTACCTCGCGGCCACCGAGACGACCGTCAGTCAGGGCACCTACGTCGATCCCGCAGCAGGAAAGATCCGGTTCAGTACCTACGCCGAACGGTGGTTGGCATCGCGGTCGGTGGAGACGACGACGCTCGCTGGCTGGACATCGCGTCTCCGGGCGCGACTGCTGCCGCACTGGGGCACCTGGCAGGTCGGGCGAATTGATCACCTGGCCGTTCAGGAGTGGGTAACGCGGATGAGCCGTGAGCTGTCACCGGCCACCGTCGCCTCGTGCCACTCGTTGCTGTCGTCCATTCTCGCGTCGGCCGTGCGCGGCCGACTGATCGCGTTCAACCCGTGCGAGGGCGTGCGGCTACCAGCACAGCGCAAGCGTGCGGGAGGGCTTGTCCCGCTCACGCTCGACCAGGTGACGGAACTGCTGTTGCCGAGCGTTCCGGATTGGCATCGGCCGGTGGTCGCTGCGGCGGCTGGCGCTGGCTTGCGATGGGGTGAGTGCCTCGGGCTGCGGTGGGCCGATATCGTCCTGCCGGACGAGGACGACCAGGATGCGACGTTGACCGTGCGGCGAGTGGTGATCGAGGTCAACGGGCACGCGACGGACAAGCCGTACCCGAAGACAGCGCAGAGCCGGCGCGTCGTCCCGGTCCCGCCGTTCCTGCGGGCCGAGCTGGCGCGTCACCGCAAGCGGACGAGCCCCGCCGAGGCAGATCGGGTGTTCACCAACCAGGCAGGCGACCCGATGCTCCGCAGCAACTTCCGGCGCCAGGTCTGGCGACCGTCGCTGGTACGGGCCGGACTGCTTGGCAAGGTCACGGAGACCGGCCCGCACCGCTTCCGGGCCACCTGGCGCGACCGGGAAAGCGTTGAGTGGTCAGCGGAGTTCACCACGCATCGGGAGGCGGCGGCGCACGTCGCAGCGAAGGCGGCGGGTGGGCTGCGCTTCCACGACCTGCGGCACGGATACGCGACGTACCTGATCTCAAGCGGTGTACCGGTCAACGTCGTACAGGCGGTCATGGGCCACGAGCAGGCATCCACAACACTCAATCGCTACACGCACACGCCGGCCGACTTCCACCGGGTCATCCGAGGCGTTTTCGCGGACCCCGCTGACGATCCGCTGACGAAAAACGATGGCCATCGATCCGATGGCCCCGAATCAGAAGGGAAAGATGCCCGGTGACCTGCACCGGAGCTTGGTGGAGCCCAGGGGACTCGAACCCCTAACCCCTGCCTTGCAAAGGCAGTGCTCTGCCAGTTGAGCTAGGGCCCCGTGAGGTGCCGCGGCGACGACCGCTCGCGCCGGGCCGAACGTCAGCGCAGGTCGGGCGCGGTGGTCGCCTCGTGCCACAGAGCACGCTCGTCGTTCGACGCCTTGATCTTGTTGAACACGACGGCGGCCACACCGACGACGCCAGCCAGAATCAGCAGCTTCTTGAACATGGGGCGACCCCTCGCGCTCGACTACCGTCGGACGACATGCGGTGGGGCTAGATGGAATCGAACCATCGACCTCAGAGTTATCAGCTCTGCGCTCTAACCGACTGAGCTATAGCCCCGCGTTGCGACGAGCAAGATTAACCCATCCGCTCCGCCGGCCCCAAATCGGGGTCCGCGCTTGCGAGCCAGGCCGTCGCCGCCTGCAAAACCTACCCGAGTACGGGACGCCGGAGCGACCGCTTTCCGCGGTGCCCCGGCGTCCCGGTCACTCAGTCCCGCTCGGCGAGGGTCAGCTCGATCCCGCCGACCAGGTCGGCGCAGACGTTGTAGACGAACGCGCCCAGGGTGGCCAGCGCGGTGAACAGCACCACGTTGACCAGACCGATCAGCGCCGAGCTGAGAATCACGCCCTTGGCGGTGATCTGGAAGCCGCTGGTGCTCTGCCCACCGCCGGCGTTGACCAGGTCACTCAGGCTCTCGTTGACGCTCTGGAACACACCCATCGCGTCCAGCGCCAGGTAGAGCACCGAGGTGGCGACCACCACGACGATGAAGAGCACCACCGACACCGCGAATGCGAACTTCATCACGGACCACGGGTCGATCCGCTTGAGGTTCAGCCGGGCCCGACGCGGTCCGCGGGAGGCGGCCGAACTGACCGACGTACGCGCCGAACGCACCGCGTCACCGACTCGGGCTGCCCCGACGGCTGACGCGTTGCCGATCCCCGGTGGCAGGCCACCGCCGCTGGCCGGGCGGCCGGCAGTGGCGGCCGCCCGCGCCGCGTCCGGCTGCGGCTGGGTCATCCCGGGTGTGATTCGCGGCTGAGTGCCGGTGGACCCGGTTGACGTCGCCTGACCGGCCCGGAGACCGATCGGCTGGGTGGTCGCCGGACGTGCCGAGGGTGCCGCCGCCGGACCCGGAGGATTGGCGGCGGCCGACGTCGGCGCCTCGGCGCTGGCCGTCTCGGTCTTGTCGCCGGACTCGCCATCGTCGCCCTGCTGCTCCGGCGGGGGTGTCATTCCGGGAGCCCTGGTGAACTTCGGGGCAGGCGCGTCGGCGGGGACCGTCGCCCGGCCCACGGCCGCGCGGCCGGTCGCTGGTGTGCCGCCCTTGGCGGCCTCCTCGTCGACCGGTTTGGCCGAGGTCCCCGTGTTCCCCGACTTCGCCTGTGTCTCCGTCATTCAACTAGTCCTGTTCGTCAGGCTCGTCGGCATTGCGAGCAATCGCCACGATAGTCACGCCGTCCGGGAGGTCCATCAGCTTGACCCCCATTGTGTTCCGGTCACGCGTACGCCGTACAGGCTTCACCGGAGTCCGAATGACACCACCGTTGCTGGTGATCGCGAACAGTTCGTCGTCCGGATCGATCACCACCGCGCCAACCAGACCACCGCGCCGTTCGGTGATCTTTGCAGTCAACACGCCCTTACCTCCCCGGCCCTGCACCGGGTATTCCTCGATCGGGGTCCGCTTCGCGTATCCCCCGTTCGTGGCCACCAGAACGTCCAAACCTTCCCGCACGACTTCCATGGCGAGCAGGACGTCGTCGTCCGTGAAGCGCATGCCGATCACGCCCGAGGTGGCCCGGCCCATCGGCCGCAACGCCTCGTCCGAAGCGTTGAACCGGATCGCCTGTGCCTTCTTCGAGACCAGCAGCAGGTCGTTCTCCGGCGCAACCAACGCAGCACCGACCAGCTCGTCCTCATCGCGCAGGTTGATCGCGATGACGCCGCCGGAACGGTTGGAGTCGAACTCCTCGAGCCGCGTCTTCTTCACCAGGCCGTTCTTCGTGGCCAGTACCAGATAGGGGGCTACCTGGTAGTTCGGAATTTCGATGATCTGCGCGATCTGCTCGTCAGGTTGGAAGGCGAGCAGGTTGGCCACGTGCTGGCCCTTGGCTACCCTACTGGCCTCCGGCAACTCGTACGTCTTGGCCCGGTAGACGCGGCCCTTGTTCGTCAGGAACAGGATCCAGTCGTGGGTCGAGCAGACGAAGAAGTGGCTGACGATGTCGTCCTGCCGCAGGGTAGCGCCACTGACACCCTTGCCGCCGCGCCGCTGCGAGCGGTAGAGATCGACCTTGGTCCTCTTGGCGTACCCGGTCCGGGTGATCGTGACGACCACGTCCTCGCGAGCGATGAGGTCCTCCATCGAGACCTCGCCGTCGAACGGGATGATCTGCGTCCGCCGGTCGTCGCCCCACTTGGTGACGATCTCGCCGAGCTCCTCCGAGATGATCCTCCGCTGGCGCTCCGGCTTGGCGAGGATGTCCTTGAGATCAGCGATCTCGATCTCGAGCTTGGCCAGGTCGTCCACGATCCGCTGCCGCTCCAACGCGGCGAGCCGGCGCAGCTGCATGTCGAGGATCGCGGTCGCCTGGATCTCGTCGATATCCAGCAGCCGGATCAGGCCCTGCCGGGCGTCGTCCACCGTCGGCGAGCGCCGGATCAGCGCGATCACTTCGTCCAACGCGTCCAGCGCCTTACCCAGACCGCGCAGGATGTGCGCCCGCTCCTCGGCCTTCCGCAGCCGGAACGCGGTCCGCCGGCGGATCACGTCGATCTGGTGCTCGACGTAGTAGCGGATGAACTGCGCCAGGTTGAGCGTGCGCGGCACCCCGTCGACCAGGGCCAGCATGTTGGCGCCGAAGGTCTCTTGGAGCTGGGTGTGCTTGTACAGGTTGTTCAACACGACCTTCGCGACGGCGTCGCGCTTGAGCACCAGCACGATGCGCATGCCGGTACGCCCGGAGGACTCGTCGCGGATGTCCGCGATTCCGGCGAGCTTGCCCTCCTTGATCAGCTCGGCGATCCGCTCCGCGAGGTTGTCCGGGTTGACCTGGTAGGGCAGCTCGCTGACGACCAGGCATGGCCGGCCCCGCTTGTCCTCCTCGACCTCCACCACGGCACGCATCCGGATCGAGCCACGACCCGTGCGGTACGCGTCCTGAATTGCTGTGGTGCCGACGATCAGACCGTGGGTCGGGAAGTCCGGACCCTTGACGATGCCGAGCAACGCCTCGAGGGTGGCCTCCTCGTCCTCCTCGGGGTGCTCCAGGCACCACTGCACCGCCGCGCCGATCTCCCGCAGGTTGTGCGGCGGGATCTTGGTCGCCATGCCGACCGCGATGCCCTCGGAACCGTTCAGCAGCAGGTTGGGGATCCGCGACGGCAGGATCGTGGGCTCCTTGGCCCGACCGTCGTAGTTGTTCTGCAGTTCGACGGTGTCCTCGTCGATGTCCCGCAGCATCTCCATGGCCAGCGGATCGAGCTTGCACTCGGTGTATCGCATCGCCGCAGCCGGATCGTTACCGGGCGAGCCGAAGTTGCCGTTGCCGTCGACCAGCGGGTATCGCAGCGACCAGGGCTGCGCCATCCGGACCAGCGCGTCGTAGATCGACGAGTCGCCGTGCGGGTGGAACTGACCCATCACGTCGCCAACGACGCGGGAGCACTTCACGTAGCCGCGGTCCGGACGGTAGCCGGAGTCGAACATCGCGTAGAGAATCTTGCGGTGGACCGGCTTGAGGCCGTCCCGGACGTCCGGCAGCGCGCGACCGACGATGACGCTCATCGCGTAGTCGAGGTAGGAGCGCTGCATCTCCACCTCGAGCCCGACCGGTTCGATCCGGTCGTGCGCGACCACCGCGGCGATGGCCTCGGCGGGAACCTCGGGCTCGTTCGGTGTGGACTCGGGAGAATCGGTCACTGTATACCCTTATCAGACTCAGAGTCGTTTTCGTGCTGTGGATAACGGCTGTGGATACCGGCCAAGCTGTGGATAACTCTGTGGACTGCGCCGGGTCGGCCGGGCATCGCCCGGCCGACCCGGCGCAGTCCGTCAGATGTCCAGGAACCGCACGTCCTTGGCGTTGCGCTGGATGAACGACCGGCGCGCCTCGACGTCCTCACCCATCAGCACACTGAACAACTCGTCGGCGGTCGCCGCGTCGTCGAGAGTGACCTGACGCAGGGTACGCGTCGCCGGGTTCATCGTGGTTTCCCACAGCTCGGGATAGTTCATCTCGCCGAGGCCCTTGAAGCGCTGAATGTCGTCCGGCTTGGCGTTCGGCTTCTTCTGCTGGCGCAGCGCGATCAGACCGTCCCGCTCGCGGTCGGAGTATGCGTACTGGGCGTCGTCGCCCTTCTTGTTCCACTTGATCTTGTAGAGCGGCGGGGCGGCCAGGTAGACGTTGCCCATCTCGACCAGCGGACGCATGAAGCGGAACAGCAGGGTGAGCAGCAGCGTCTGGATGTGCTGGCCGTCGACGTCCGCGTCGGCCATCAGCACCACCTTGTGGTACCGCAGCTTCTCCATGTCGAAGTCGTCGTGGATGCCGGTGCCCAGCGCCGTGATCAGCGCCTGGACCTCGTTGTTCTTCAGCACCCGGTCGATCCGGGCCTTCTCCACGTTGAGGATCTTGCCGCGGATCGGCAGGATCGCCTGGGTCCGAGGGTCGCGACCCTGCTTGGCCGAGCCGCCGGCCGAGTCGCCCTCGACGATGAACACCTCGGACTCGCGGGGGTCGGTCGACTGGCAGTCGGCCAGCTTGCCCGGCATCGAGCCGGACTCCAGCAGCGACTTGCGTCGGGCCAGCTTGCGCGCCTGCTGCGCGGCGATCCGGGCCCGCGCCGCCTGGGAGGCCTTCGTGATGATCATCTTGGCCTCGGCCGGGTTGCGGTCGAACCAGTCGACCAACCGGTCGTTGCAGACCCGCTGCACGAAGCTCTTCACCGGGGTGTTGCCCAGCTTGGTCTTGGTCTGACCCTCGAACTGCGGATTGGCCAGCTTGACCGAGATGATCGCCGCGAGCCCTTCGCGGATGTCCTCGCCGGAGAGCTTCTCGTCGCCCTTGAGCAGCTTCTTGTCGGTGCCGTACCGGTTGACCACGCTGGTCAGCGCGGACCGGAAGCCCTCCTCGTGGGTGCCGCCCTCGTGAGTGTTGATCGTGTTGGCGAAGGTGTAGACCGACTCGCCGTACGACTCGTTCCACTGCATGGCGATCTCGAGGGACATGCCCTCCTCTTCGGCCTCGAACTCGACCACGGTCTTGTGGATCGGGCTCTTCGAGGCGTTGAGGTGCCGGACGAAGTCCGCGATGCCGCCCTCGTAATAGAAGGTGACCTCGCGCTGCCGGCCGTCCTCCTCCTCGGCCACCCGCTCGTCGAGCAGGTGGATGCGGAGGGCACGGTTGAGGAAGGCCATCTCCTGCAGGCGCCGGTAGATGGTCTGGAAGTCGAAGTCGACGGTCTCGAAGACGTCGGGATCGGGCCAGAAGGAGACCGCCGAGCCGGTGCGGTCGGTGGTCTCGCCCTTCTCCAGTGAGCCGGGCTTGGAGTTGGTGTAGTGCTGCCGCCACACGGAGCCGGACTTGTGGATCTCGACGAACATCTTGGTGGAGAGCGCGTTCACCACTGAGACACCGACGCCGTGCAGACCGCCGGAGACCGCGTACGCCTTGCCGTCGAACTTGCCACCCGCGTGCAGGATGGTCAACGCGACCTCGACACCCGGCTTCTTGAGCTTCGGGTGGAGGTCGACGGGGAAACCACGGCCGTTGTCGGTGACCCGGACGCCGCCGTCGGCGAGCAGCACCACGTCGATGGTGTCGCAGTATCCGGCCAGCGCCTCGTCGACAGCGTTGTCGACGACCTCCCAGACGAGGTGGTGCAGACCGCGCTCGCCGGTGGACCCGATGTACATACCGGGCCGCTTGCGAACCGCCTCCAACCCCTCGAGAACGGTGATCGACTCTGCGCCGTACTCCTGCTTGTCCTGCGCTGCCACCCTCGGCCACTTTCTCGCGTCAGCCGCGCCGCTAGGGCGCGTCGGGCGCGGGTTCGGCGGACAGGACGCGACGTCGGCGCGCGGACCGGCACCGGAGAACTCCGGACAGCGGGTCGAACGCGCCGGTCGCCGCGGTTGCCCGCGGATCGCGATCGGCTCGACCCGACGTGGAGAATGAATCTGGGGCCACCGGCCCCGTCCCACTCCCGCACCGGGTCTTCGTCTCGCTGTCAATCCTACTGTGCCCGGAGGACAGAACCACCACTCGGCACCCTCAGAGAGGCGGCTGAGAAGTCCGTAGCCGGCAGAACCCCGCCGCCCACGACTCCCCCCACACGCCACGCCCCCATCGCACGCGCCGCCCCGGAACGGGTTGACCCGCGGTCGGGCGGGTCGGGGGTCGCGGCCAAAGCGTCCGTGCCGTACGTTTGCGGCGCCCCGGAACCAACCTTGATCTTTACCGGTTGGAACCGGGACGATCGACCCGATCGACCCGACACGTGCTCTTTAAGAGGTGACAGATGGGGCTGGACAACGTCGCGGTGCACTGGCCGCGGACCGGCCGCTTCTACGATCCGGTCGCGCCGGCCGAGTTCGTCGACTTCGGCGAGATCGTCGACCTGCCGCGCATCTCCGCGCCGACGGCGGCGCTGGCCGAGCTGATCGCGAAGACCGGCACCATCCGGGCGACCGCTTACACCGAGTTGGTGGATCTGCTGCTCGGCCTCGAAGGTGTGTTGTACGCCACAGACGCCGCCGCCGAGGACGAGGACCCGGTGATCGACCCGGACGGCTGCTCCTGGATCGCGAGCGGCATCGAGCGGTTCGTGGCAGCGCACCGCGCGACAGGCGAGTCGGTCACCTTCGAGTCGGTGAGCACAGTGCTGCGCTCCCTGCTCGGCGACGGTCGGTTGGCCGAGCAGCAGTTGCGCTGGCTGGAGAGTCGGCTCGACGCGCTGCGCGACGAGCGCGGTGACCCGCCGCAGTGGAACTTCACCTGCGCCGAGCTGGGCGTGCTGGCCGCGTTCTACCGGCGCTGCGCCGAGCGCGGGTTCGCCGTCTACGCCGACGCCTGAGCAGCCGCGTCGGTTTCCGAGGCGGCCGGCCGGTTGGCGGCCGAGATCAGCTGCGTGAGCACAGCGTGCAGGTGTTGCAGGTCCTCGACGGGCAGCCCGAGCCGCTGCACGATCCCGGCTGGGATCAGCTCGGCCTGACTCCGCAGCGCGGCACCGCTGGCGGTGAGTGTGACGGCGAGGCTGCGCTCGTCGCTCGGGTCCCGTTCCCGGCGCAGGTAGCCGGCCGCCTCCAGTCGCTTGAGCAGGGGTGACAGCGTGCCCGGGTCGAGCTGGAGCAGGCGACTGAGGTCGCGGCCGGACAACGGCGCGTGCTGCCAGAGCGCCAACATCACCAGGTACTGCGGGTGGGTCAGCCCCATCGGTTCCAGCAGCGGCCGGTAGACGGCCACCACGCTGCGCGCGGCGACCGAGAGGGCGAAGCAGACCTGCTGCTCCAGAGCCAGCGGGTCGACGCCGTCCGGTCGTTCGCTCATCGGTTGCCCTCTCTCCGCACGGTGACTATCGTACCGATCATTGGTACACCAACCATTGGTGCCCCAAAGGTAGGCTCGTGCCACGGACGAGAACCGGCGAGGCGACGCGGGGAAGAGGGCGGCAGATGAGCGAGGACGGCGCGATCACCAGGGCCCCGGGCGAGGGTGGCCGACTGATGCGTTGGGCCTTCCGGCACCTCGCCGGCCCGGCCGAGGGCGTGCAGGGCGCGGTGCAGGGCGGCTCCGCCGAGGCCCGCGAGGCGTGGAAACGCGACCTGGCCGAACGCAAGCGCTTCACCCGGGAGCAGCGGGAACGCAAGCGAGCAGCCCGCGCGGCCGACCGGCGCGGCTGAAGCCGGCTCAGCCGTAGGTGTCGCGCGGGCCCCGGCCGCGTACCCGGCGTGGGCCCTTCCCCCAGGAGGGCGCGGCCGGCCCGTGAATGTGCAGCTTGCGCACCACGTTGTGACCGACCTCGCTGGCGATCTGCTTTAGCAGTGAGCCGGCGAGCAGCCGCAACTGGGTGGCCCAGGCGGTCGAGCGCGCCTCCACGGTCAGCTCGCCGTTCTCCAACTTCACCGGGCGACTGTTCTGCGCGACCTCCGCGCCGACGACCCGCTCCCAGGCGCCGAACACAGTGGCCTCGGCCGCCGGCTGCTGCCAGCCCCGCGCCTTCACCAGCCGGTTCAGCACGGCGCTGAGCGGCTGCGGATCGCGCGGGTCGGGGCCGGGGCCGGAGTAGCCGCGCAACCGCCGCCCCGAGCCACCGGCAGCGTCGCCGCCGCCGCCGGGGGTACGCCGGGCGCGGGCCGCCGCCTGCCGGCGGGACAGCGCCGCGTCGAGGACCGCCCGGGCCAGCTCGGGCCCGCTGGCGGCCGCCGCCGGCTCACCGCCCGCCGATCCCTCCGCCGCCTTGGGGGTACGCGCAGCAGGGCCGTCGCCGGCCGCTGGGCGTTTGGTGCCTGGCTCATCCGACACGGCGTACAGCCCCTTCGCCGACCTGATAGCGGGTGCCGCGCAGGGCGGCCGGCACGTCGTCGTCCACCGCGCAGGTGACCAGCAGCTGACTCGCCCCGCCGACCAGCTCCGCCAACCGCTCCCGGCGGCCGGTGTCCAACTCCGCGAAGACGTCGTCGAGCACCAGCACCGGCTCGATGCCGTCGGCGCGCAACAGGTCGTACCCGGCCAGCCGCAGCGCGAGGGCGAACGACCAGGACTCGCCGTGGCTGGCGTACCCCTTGGCGGGCAGTGGGCCGAGACTCAGGGCCAACTCGTCGCGGTGTGGGCCGACCAGGGTCGTGCCCCGCTCGATCTCGGCGGAGCGGGACGCGGCCAGGGCCGCCGTCAGCGCCTCGGCCAGCGCGGCCCGGTCGGTGGTCGGTTCGGCCAGTTCGATCGAGGGCCGGTAGGTGATGCTCGCCGCGCCTCGACCGGCGGCCACCGCGTCGTACGCCTTGGCCACGTGCGGGGTGAGCGCGGCCACCAGCTCCAGGCGGCCGGCGAGCAGCTCGGCCCCGTGCTGGGCCAGGTGGGTGTCCCAGACCGCGAGGGTGCCGAGGTCGCCGCCCCGGGACCCACCGGTCTTGCGGGCCAGGTACGCGGTGCGCAGCAGGGCGTTGCGCTGCTTGACGACCCGCTCGTAGTCGGCCCGCACGCCGGCGAACCGGGGCTGCCGGTTGACCAGCAGATCGTCCAGGTAGCGGCGGCGCTCGGCCGGGTCGCCACGGACCAGCTCAAGATCTTCCGGGGCGAAGAGCACCAGCCGGAGCGCCCCGAGCACGTCCCGGGCCCGCCGCGCCGGTGAGCGGCCCAGTCGGGCCCGGTTGGCCTTGCCGGGCACGATCTCCAGCTCGACCAGGAGCTCGCGGCCGTCGTGCACCACCGCGCAGCGGATCACCGCTGACGTGGCGCCCATCCGGACCAGAGGCGCGTCGGTGGCGACCCGGTGCGAGTCCAGGGTCGCCACATAGCCCAGCGCCTCGACGAGGTTGGTCTTGCCGACGCCGTTGGCGCCGATCAGGACGTTCGCTCCCGGCTGGAGGTCGACGGCCACCCGCTCGTACGAGCGGAAGTCGACCAGTTCCAGCCGGTGAACGTACACAGGTTGTGGATACCGCTCAGCGCTTGTGGACGGCGTGGCCACCGAACTGCTGACGCAGCGCGGAGACGGCCTTCATGGCGGGCGAGTCGTCCTGCCGTGAGGCGAACCGGGCGAACAGCGAAGCGGTGATGACGTTCAGCGGCACCGCCAGCCGGACCGCCTCGTCGACCGTCCACCGGCCCTCGCCGGTGTCCTCCGTGTAGCCGCTCAGGTCGGCCAGCTCCGGGTCCTCGTCGAGCGCCCGGTCCAGCAGGTCGAGCAGCCAGGAACGGACGACGGTGCCCTCCCGCCAGGACTTGATGACACCCGGCACGTTGGTCACCAGCTCCGAGGCGGCCATCAGCTCGTAGCCCTCGGCGTAGGCGTGCATCAGGCCGTACTCGATGCCGTTGTGCACCATCTTCGAGTAGTGCCCGGCACCGACGGGGCCGGCGTGCACGAAGCCGAACTCACCCTCCGGCTTGAGGGCGTTGAAGATCGGCATCAGGCGGTCCACGTGCTCCTGGGCGCCACCGACCATCAGCCCGTAGCCGTTCTGCCGGCCCCAGACGCCACCGGAGACCCCGACGTCCAGGTAGCCGATGCCCCGCTTGTTGAGCCGCTCCGCGCGGGGCGCGTCGTCGCTGAAGCGTGAGTTGCCGCCGTCGATGATGATGTCGCCCTCGCCGAGCACCTCGGCGAGCTCGTCGATCGTGGCGTCGGTGACACCGGCGGGCACCATGACCCAGACCGCGCGCGGCGACTCAAGCTTCTCTGCCAGGCCCGCGATGGTCGTGACGTCGCTGATCTGCGCGTTGTGGTCGAAGCCGACCACCTCGTGCCCGGCCGAACGCAACCGCTCCCGCATGTTGCCGCCCATACGGCCGAGTCCTACCAGCCCGAGCTGCATGTGTTTCTACCTCCGTGGATCTGGGTGTTGCTGGGCGCGATCAGCGCGAGACGCGGATCGGCATGATGAGGTACCGGTACCCCGGAATGACCTCGCCATCCTCGCCAGCGGGAGAGATCACCGCGGGCTTGAAGGCGTCGACGAACGAGAGCACGGCCGTCTGGGCGCCCAGGTTTGCCAGACCGTCGATGAGGTACTGCGGGTTGAAGCCGATGGTCAGTGGCTCACCGGTGAAGGTGGCCTCCATCGCCTCGCTGGCCCGTGCCTCCTCGGAACCGCCGGCCTCGACCACCAGGCCGTCGGCGCTGAAGCTGAGCAGCACCGGGGTGGTGCGTTCGGCGACCAGCGCGACCCGCTTGACCACCTCGATCAGCGTGCTGACCGGCACCCGGGCCGCGGCGTTGTGCGTGGCCGGGAAGAGCGACCGCACCGGCGGGTAGTTGGCGCCGTCGAGCAGCCGGCTGGTGGTGCGTCGGGTGCCGCCGGCAAGGCCGACCATGCCCTCGCCCGCAGCGCCCTGGGCCAGGGCGAGCGTGACCTCGCCGCCCAGCGGGCCGAGGGCCTTGGCGGTGTCGTTCAGGGTGCGGGCCGGCACCAGGGCGTTGATGCTCACCTCGGGGTCGTCCGGCCGCCACTGGATCTCGCGCAGCGCCAACCGGTAACGGTCGGTGGCGAGCATCGACAGGGTGTCGCCGGACAGCTCGACGCGGACACCGGTCATCATCGGCAGCGTCTCGTCGCGACCGGCAGCGATGGCCACCTGGGCCACGGCGGTGGCGAACGCGGCGGCGTCGACAGTGCCGGCGCTCTGCGGCATCTCGGGCAGCGCGGGGTAATCCTCCACCGGCATGGTGGGCAGGGTGAACCGGGCGCTCCCACAGACCAGCTCGAGGTGCGCGCCGACCGCGGCGATGTCGACCGGCTTGGCCGGCAACGCCTTGGTGATCTCGGCGAGCAGGCGGCCGGAGACGAGCGCGGCGCCGTCGGCGTCGCCCTGCACCTCGACGGTCACCTGGCTGGAGACCTCGTAGTCGAACCCGGAGACCCGCAGGTTGCCGTCGGTGACGCGGAGCATCACCCCGGCGAGCACCGGTACGGATGGCCGGTTTGGCAGGCTCTTCGCGGTCCACGCCACAGCCTCGGCGAGCGCGTCGCGCTCCACTCGGAACTTCATCAATGCCTCCGCGTCGACGTCAGCGACAACTCTCTCATGCCGACCGCTGCCTACCGTCCCGCCCGACCGTGCGGGTACCCATCGCACCTTAGGGCGCGGGGACATCGGCTGTGCGCCCGACCCCATGGATCGTGTCGATGCTGACCGGCTGATCCGACAGCGTTCGACCCGATCCACAGAAAGCCCAACGGTGATGATTGGTTTTTGTTCTCTTAGAAGAGATAACTCATCGTCTTCATCGCACCTGTGCAAACTGTGGAAAACCGAGGTCTGCGCAGGTCAGACAGGTTATCCACCGGTGATTTAGCTGTGGAGAACCGGGGGTACAACCGGCCTGCGTGTCCACAGCCCGGTCTCGTCCACCGGTTGTCCACCGTTGTCCACCGGTTGTCCACCGGTAATCCACCGACTTTCTCCCCAAGCCTGTGGATCGCGGGGAAGATCACCATTGCCGTCATCCCCAGAACCTTCAACAGCTCGTACACAGGTTGATGATGATCGGTGGATAACCTGACTGTCGTCCCCAGGCGTCCACAGCTTCGTACACAGGGTTTCTCCACAGCCTGTGGGTAACTGGCGGAGGACGGACCGTAGTTATCCACCGACGGTGGACAACGAGCTGTGGACAACGAGTGGGGATCGAGGCGGTCACGGCCTCAATGCTGTGGTCTCCACCATGTCGAGAGTCCAGCTGACTGACCCAAAAAGAACGCCCGACCGGAGATCCGGTCGGGCGTGTTCCGCGGCTGTGCGCCGCCGTGAGGGCTGTCGTACGCCTCAGCTGTTCTGCTTGATCCGGTTGGTCAGCTCGGCGATCTGGTTGTACAGCGAGCGGCGCTCCGCCATCTGCTGACGAATCTTGCGGTCGGCGTGCATCACAGTGGTGTGGTCCCGGCCACCGAACGCCTGCCCGATCCGGGGCAGGGACAGCTCGGTCAACTCCCGACACAGGTACATGGCCACCTGGCGGGCGTTTACCAGCACCCGCGACCTGGACTGGCCGCGCAGATCCTCCAGGCTCACCCCGAAGTAGTCAGCGGTCGACGCCATGATCTGGTCGGCGTTGATCTCCGGACCGGCGCCGTCGGGCATGAAGTCCCGAAGCACCTCCTCGGCCAGCGACAGCTCGACTGTCGACCGGGTCAGGCTGGCGAACGCCGTCACCCGGATCAGCGCGCCCTCCAACTCCCGGATCGAGTTCGACACCCGGGAGGCGATGAACTCCAACACGTCCGGCGGGGCGTACATCCGCTCCTGCGCCGCCTTCTTCTGCAGGATCGCGATCCGGGTCTCCAGATCCGGTGGCTGGATGTCGGCCAGCAGCCCCCACTCGAACCGGGTTCGCATCCGGTCCTCGAGGGTGGCGAGCTGGCGCGGCGACCGGTCGGACGTGATCACGATCTGCTTGTTGGCGTTGTGCAGCGTGTTGAAGGTGTGGAAGAACTCCTCCTGGGTGCGCTCGCGGTTCTCCAGGAACTGGATGTCGTCGATCAACAGGATGTCGACGTCGCGGTAGCGCCGCTGGAACGCGCTGGTCTTGTCGTCCCGGAGCGAGTTGATGAAGTCGTTAGTGAATTCCTCGGTCGAGACGTACCGGACCGAGCGGGCGTTGCCGAGTGTCGTGGCGTAGTGCCCGATGGCGTGCAGAAGGTGTGTCTTACCCAACCCGGAGTGCCCGTAGATGAACAGCGGGTTGTACGCCTTGGCCGGCGACTCCGCCACCGCCACGCTCGCCGCGTGGGCGAAGCGGTTGGACGAGCCGATGACGAACGTCTCAAACATGTACTTCGGGTTGAGCCGGTTGCCGCCGGTGTCGGCACCGGGCAACCGACGGTCGTCACGACCACCGGTCCGATGGTCCACCGCGCTGCGACCCGGCCCGCTGTCCGTTCCGCTGTCCCGGGGGAGCGAACGGATCACGTGCTGGTCGCGCGGCGACGCCGAGTCGTCCCGGTAGCGGGGCTCGTAGGGCCGGGTGTCCGGGCCGGGCGGGTCCAGGCGGGCTGCCTGCTCGTCGTAGCCGCGCCGGTCCGGGCCCGGGCGGGAAGGCCGCAGGGGCTCCGCGAAGGCGGCGCTGAACAACGCCTCCTGTCCGTCCCTGCTGGCGGGAATCAGCCCGGCGCGATGCGCGTCCACTGGCGGTGCGAGCGGCGGACCTGCCGGCGCGGGCGGCGCCACCGGATCGGGCGTACGCGGCGCGGGTGACTGCTCAGGGATCATCGCGTCGGCCGACGGTCGAGAGCCCTGGTCGTCGTCGAACTGCGCCATGCCGGGGCCGTCGATGTCGAGCTGCCCGGTCTCCGGGGCGCTGCGGTAGACGGTGCCGGCCGGTCGGCCGGTGGCGTCCTCGGCCACCCGGACGGTGACCGCGACCTGGATCGGTCGGCCCAGCCGGCGGGTGAGCGCCTCGGTGATCGCCGGGCGCAGTCGTGACTCGATCACGTCGCGGGTGAACGCGTCCGGAACGGAGAGCAGTGCGGTGTCCTCGACGATCGCCCGCAGCCGGGTCAGGCGGAGATAGGCACGCTGCTGGGCGGAGATGATCTCGTCGGCGAGCTCGTCGGTCGCCGCTAACCACACTGCGGCAAGGTCGGTCGTACCGGCCACCGTCGTGCCACCCCCTCGCTTCTGCTCCCGGCCGCCGCTGTCTGCCAGCCGGCCGTCCCGGGCCCGCCGCGTTCGCGGGTGGAACAACACCCACCCGGACGGTCGACCGGTGGTCATCCACAAGTTATCCACAGCCTGTGTACCGACCGATTGTGGCCGCCGCCGGACGCGGGTGGGACCTGCCCCTGCCTGAACGGGCGCTGAAGCGGGTTCACCGTGCCGAACGATTCACTGCCTTGTCCGGTCTTGCCTGCGCGACGACCGGAGCTTCCGACGCTCACCGCAATCGGGCACGGTAACAGCGTTGTCCCTGCGCCATCAACCGGCGACGCGGCGGCGCCCTTGTCGGCATCAGCGAAAACCGCCCTTCGGCCTCGGGCGCGTCCCGTTCTGCGCTGCTCGGGGTGTTTGACGGTCATTGCCCCCCTGCGTAGGCTGGAACGGCTGCTTTCTCGCCCTCTGCTAGGGTGATGGGTGCTTGCTGTCCGCGGTCGCATCCCCGCATCGCCGAGGTCCCCGCTCCGCTGGACAGCACCGATCGTGGGCCACCGTCGAGGTGGCCTGGACCACCACACGACCCCGGCGATCCCGTCGCGCGGGGCGCGTACGAAAACGGAGAGCCTGACGTGAGCAAGCGCACCTACCAGCCGAACAACCGCCGGCGCGCGAAGACCCACGGCTTCCGGCTGCGCATGCGCACCCGTGCCGGCCGTGCCATCCTGTCGAGCCGTCGCGCCAAGGGTCGCACCACCCTGTCGGCCTGAGCCGACCGGGCCGGTCCAGGGGACGTGGGTAGTCGTGCTGGCCGCCGCACAGCGACTGCGGCGCAGCACTGACTTCGCCGCAGCGGTTCGCGGTGGCCGACGCGCCGGACGTGGTGCCGTCGTGGTCCACCTGGCCGTGGCGGTGACCGCCGACCCCAGCACACCGACCTCGCCGGAGCCGGTACGGGACAACAGTGCGGAGCAGTCGTCCGTGCCCTCCCGTGCCGGCTTCGTCGTGTCCAAGGCGGTCGGCAACGCGGTGACCCGTAACCGGGTCCGGCGCCGACTGCGGGCGCTGGTCCGGGAACGGTTGGCCAACCTGCCCGCCGGCAGCACCCTGGTCGTCCGGGCGCTCCCCGCCGCGGCGCAGGCGTCGTACCCCCGGCTCGCCACCGACCTGGACGCCGCCATCGCGGTCGCCCGGTCGCCCCGCGAACGGCGGTCCCGATGACCGGCACCGAGCAGAGCAGCCCACGGCCGTCGACAACAGGTGCCAAGGTGCTGATCGCGCCCATCATCGCGTACCGTCGGTGGATAAGTCCGGCACTGCCGGCTCGCTGTCGGTTCTACCCGTCGTGCAGTGCGTACGCCCAGGAGGCGGTCGTCCGGCACGGCGCGCTCCGGGGAGCCGTGCTGGCGGCCCGGCGGTTGTTGCGCTGCCACCCCTTTCACCCTGGTGGATATGACCCGGTGCCGGAGCCGGGCGGCCGCCGTCGTGCTGATGTGACTGGAGCCCCGAATTGAGTCTGAGTCTCGACTGGATCTACTACGCGATTTCGTGGATCCTGCTGACCTGGCACTCTGCCTGGGACGCCATCGGGGTGCCCGTCGGCGCGGTGATCGGCACCAACTTCGCCTGGATCCTGTCCATCATCTTCCTGGTGGTCACCGTCCGGGTGATCCTGTTCCCGGTCTTCGTCAAGCAGATCAAGTCGCAGCGGGCGATGCAGGCGCTCCAGCCCAAGGTCAAGGAGCTTCAGGAGAAGCACAAGGGTGACCGGGAGACGCTCCAGAAAGAAATGATGGAGCTCTACAAGAAGGAGAAGGCCAACCCGCTGATGGGTTGCCTTCCGATGTTCCTTCAGATCCCGGTCTTCTTGGGTCTCTTCCACGTGCTGCGCCGGCTCGACCCGGACAAGCAGAACAAGACCCTCTACGGCTGGACCGTCGACCAGTTCCAGAGCGCCTCGCAGGCGAAGCTCTTCACCGCCCCGATCGCCGGCAAGTTCGGCTCCACGGCCGACGAGTTGGCCAGCCTTGGCGCCAACGGCACCACCGTGAAGATCATTGCTGGCGTCCTGGTCCTGGTCATGATCGCGACCACCTACCTGACCAGCCGTCAGATGATCCTCAAGACCGGCTGGGCCGAGGACCCGCAGCAGCGGATGATCCAGCGACTGATGCTCTACGGCATCCCCGCGTCGCTGCTGATCTCCGGCGCGATCTTCCCGATCGGCGTCATCATCTACTGGGTCACCAACAACCTCTTCACCCTCGGCCAGCAGCAGTGGGTGCTGCGGAAGTTCCCGCCGCCGGTGACCGCCAAGAAGGCCGTCGCCCCCGCCGCCACCCGCAACCCGGTGCAGCCCGCCAAGTCCGGTGGCCTGTTCGGCCGCGGCAAGGCGGCCCCGCCGGCGCCGGTCAAGGCGACCGCGCCCAAGGTTGCCGGGCCGAAGCCGGGCGCCAAGCCGGTGAACAACCCGAAGAAGAGCCGCCCCGCCAAGCGGCAGGGCTGACCTGCGAGGGCCGCCGCCGGTGATCCGGCGGCGGCCCGTTCCGCACCGCGCAGCCGCCGTACGGCCGGCGCCGGGCGGAACCGACCGCGCACCGCGCGGCCACGGGCGACACTGCCCGTACAGACGTGCCTGTGGGCACCGGCGACCTCCCGCCGGCCCCGGGAAACCAGTCGGACCCGACGGTCCGGCCGAGCGAGTACGGAGATGAGACCGTGACCGAGACCAGCATCCCCCGCGCCGAGCAGTCCCTGGACGAGGAGGAGACCGCCACGCTCGCGGTGGACGGCGACGACACCGAAGCCGATGACACCGAGGCGGACGACGACACCGACACCGCCGCCGCTGGCACACGGGTGAAAAAGGCTGTGGGCGAGGGCGACCTGTTCCGGCAGAGCGAGATCGCCGCCGACTACGTAGAGGGCCTGCTCGACATCCTCGACTACGACGGCGACATCGACGAGCTGGTCGCGGCCGGCCGTCCGATGGTCGAGGTTGTCGGCGAGCGGCTGCAGAATCTGGTCGGTCAGCGCGGTGCCACCCTGGAGGCTCTCCAGGAGCTGACCCGCCTTGCCGTCTTCCGGCAGACCGGTACGCCGAGCCGTCTGCTGCTCGACGTCGGTGGCTACCGGGCGAACCGCCGCAAGGAACTCGCCGCGGTCGCCAAGAACGCCGTCGAGAAGGTCAAGGAGTACGGCGAGCCGGTCCGCCTGGATGCGATGTCCGCGTTCGAGCGCAAGTGCGTGCACGACGTCGTCAACGCCATGTCCGGCGTGGCGAGCGAGTCCGAGGGTGTGGAGCCGAACCGGCGCATCGTCGTACGGCCGGCGGACTGACCGGGTGACCCACGACGACATCACGGCCGACGCCGTGTCCGGCCCGGGCGGCACGCCGCCCGGGCCGTCCGCTGTCCGTCCCGCTCCCGCCGACGCTGACGCCGACGCCGAATCGACCGGGCGTGACACCGCCCCGTCACCGGCCGACGCGGCGTTGCCGCCCGAGCTGGCCCCGGCCGCGCTGACCCTCTTCGGTGACCGTCTCGACCTGGCCGCCGCGTACGCCGAACTGCTGGCCACCGACGGGGTGGTCCGCGGCCTGATCGGCCCCCGGGAGGCACCCCGCATCTGGGATCGGCACCTGCTCAACTGCGCTGCGGTCGCCGAGCGGATTCCGTCCGGCGCGACGGTGCTCGACGTCGGCTCCGGCGCCGGTCTGCCGGGTCTCGTCCTGGCCATCGCCCGCCCCGACCTCACTGTCACCCTGATCGAGCCGCTGGCCCGACGGACCTCGTTCCTGATCGAGGTCGTCGAGCGACTCGGTCTGGCCAAGTCGGTGCGGGTGTTCCGTGGCCGGGCCGACGAGGCAGCCAGCGGGTCGAGCGGCCGGGAGCCGATCAGCGGAGACGTGGTGACCGCGCGCGCGGTCGCGCCCCTGGATCGGCTCGCAGGCTGGAGCCTTCCCCTGGCGGTTCGCGGGGGCCGGCTGCTGGCGCTCAAGGGCTCGTCCGCCGCCGCCGAGATCCAGGAGCACGCCGAGGTGGTCACGCGACTCGGCGGCGGAGAGCCGGCCGTGCAGCTCTGCGGCGTCGGGGTGATCGACCCTCCCACCACGGTCGTGGAGATCGTGCGCGAGCGGATGGTCGGCCCGGCCCGCCCGGCGGCCAAGAAGCGCGCCCGGGGCGGACGCTCCCGCCGAGGCTGACACTTCGCGCCATCGGGCTTCCGGCCGGTGGGTTGCCTCGTTGTACCGGTACGGATGGACGAGGGGATGAGAACCCGACGTGGACCGGCCGCGCCCGTCCGCCGTAGGCTGACCGCGCGTCGATAGTGTGGAGCGGGTGACGGACGTCGCGGGTCTCCGACCGCTCCCGCGGGCCGTACGCTCCGGGTTGCGGGCGAGGATGCGGCAAGTTGACCGGGGCGCGGACCGACCATCCGAAGCGGGCAGGGATGACAGGTGCATGACGACGGCAGGTACGACGATCCACGCGTGACCGGGTCGACCAGCGATCCCGTTTCACGTGAAACCGACTACCCAAGCTGGTCGCCCGGTGCGACCGGGCCATCGACCCGACCTACCGACGGCGATCCGCCGGCAGCGGTCGACCCGCCGTCGGGCGTAGGGCGACCGGAGGGCTCGGCCATTCCGGAGCCGGCGAGTGGTCGTCGAACGCCGGAGGCGTCGAGTCGACCGGTCAACGCCGCCGAGGTGCGGCCGACCTCGGGTCGCCGCAACACCGCCGCGGCGGTTCGCTTCGAGCCGGCCGTCCCACACCAACCCACTGCGGCGGCCGTTCGGGACGCCGTGCCGGTGGTCGCCGACGCGCCGGTCGCTTCGACCGAGTCGTTGGCTGCCGTGGCGGCCGACCCCACGTACGTTTCACGTGAAACCCCGACGCGCGAAGAGGATGACCCACCGTTGGCTATGGAGGCGATGCGCGCCGTGCAGATCCTGAATCCCAGTGGCGAGGTGACCATGCCTCGACCGGACCGGACCCGGGTCATGTGCGTCGCCAACCAGAAGGGCGGCGTGGGTAAGACCACCACCACCGTCAACCTTGCGGTGGCGCTCGCCCTGCACGGCAACCGGGTGCTCGTGGTCGACCTCGACCCGCAGGGCAACGCCTCGACCGGGCTCAACGTCCCGCACCACACCGGCATCCCCGACGTGTACGACTGCCTGATCAACAGCGTGCCGCTGGCCGAGGTGGCACAGGCGGTCGAGGGCATCCCCAACCTCTGGTGCGTACCCGCGACCATCGACCTGGCCGGCGCGGAGATCGAGCTGGTGTCGGTGGTGGCCCGGGAGTCGCGCCTGGACCGGGCGATCGCCGCCTACCCGGGCGAGTTCGACTACGTCTTCATCGACTGCCCGCCCTCGCTCGGCCTGCTCACTGTCAACGCTCTGGTTGCCGCGCAGGAGGTGCTGATCCCGATCCAGTGCGAGTACTACGCGCTGGAAGGGCTCAACCAGCTGATCAACAACATCAACCTGGTACGCCAGCACCTCAACCCGAAGCTCGACGTCTCCACCATCCTGCTGACCATGTACGACCGCCGCACCCGGTTGGCCGACGCCGTCGAGCAGGATGTCCGGAACCACTTCGGCGACAAGGTCCTCCAGGCGGTCATCCCCCGCAACGTCCGGGTCTCCGAGGCACCGAGCTACGGCCAGTCGGTGATGACCTACGATCCCGGTTCGCGGGGTGCCACGAGTTACTTCGAGGCCGCCCAGGAGATCGCCGAGCGGGGCGTCAAGGAGCCGGTGGGCCGGAATGCGTAGTGCGGACGAGTCGCTGGGAGGCGTGGCATGAAGAACCGTCCTCGGGGCGGTCTGGGTAGGGGCCTGGGGGCGCTGATCCCGACCGGGCCGGCGCCGGGTGCCGCTGGCACCGCGACGGCCGAGCCGGAGAACGAGCACCTGGGCGACGGCGGCACCGACGCCGTCGCCGCTGTGCCCGCCGGAGCGCCAGTCCGCGAGCCGGAGCCCGTGCGGAGCCCGGAGCCCGTGCTGAGCCCGGTGCCCGGTGCTCGATTCGCCGAGATCCCGGTCGACGCGATCATGCCCAACCCGAAGCAGCCCCGCCAGGTCTTCGATGAGGAGGCGCTGGAGGAGCTGAAGACCTCGATCCAGGAGGTCGGCTTCCTCCAGCCCATCGTCGTTCGGCAGCTCGACGACGAGAAGTACGAACTGGTGATGGGCGAGCGGCGCTGGCGGGCCGCCCAGGCGGTGGGGCGGGAGAGCATCCCGGCGATCATCCGGGACACCCGCGACGACGCCATGCTCCGCGACGCCCTGCTGGAGAACATCCACCGGGCCAACCTGAACCCTCTGGAAGAAGCCGCCGCCTACCAGCAACTGCTGGAGGAGTTCGGTGCCACCCACGAGGAGCTGGCGCGCCGTATCGGCCGGAGCCGTCCGCAGATCTCCAACACCATCCGACTGCTGAACCTGCCCGCGCAGGTGCAGCGCCGGGTTGCCGCCGGCATCCTCTCGGCGGGGCACGCCCGCGCTCTGCTGAGCCTCGACGAGGCGGAGGCGCAGGAACAGTTGGCCCTGCGGATCGTGGCCGAGGGACTGTCGGTTCGGGCGACCGAGGAGATCGTGGCCTTGGCGCTCAACGACGGGCCGGCGAAGGGCCAGGCCGCGAAACGGCGACCCAAGGCGCACGCGCCGGCCCTGACCGATCTCGCCGATCGGCTGTCCGATCGGTTCGACACCCGCGTGAAGGTGGACATCGGCCGGAGCAAGGGCAAGATCACGATCGAGTTCGCGACGGTGGACGACCTTGAGCGGATCGTCGGGATCATCGGAGTGCAACAGGAGGCGAGCGGGGAGGACTGACCCCCCGCTCGCCCGCGGCCGCGCCACCCACTGGGGGCGCGGCCGTTCTGCGTTCCGGGGCCGTCGCGTTTCACGTGAAACAGCCGGCGGCTCTGACTCAGCGGATCGGTATGCCCTGCGGATCGTCGTTGCCCTCGGCTCACCCAGCCAACCCGGCGCCTGGCCGCAAGCAGGCGTGGCGGGCGGTGTTCGCGGCGATGGGGTGACGGTGGGCGCGGTCATCAGCGACGAGCTCCGGCGTGGCGAGCGGCTAATAGCGGGGGCGGACGCGGTGGCGGCCGACTGGTGGCGGCCGCTGAGGTGAGTGCGGTCGCCGAGCGGATCCTCTACACGGGTCGCAGAAGGCTCGGGAATGGTCCACTCGACCGCAACCACCCCCTGCGTCGATCAAGGCGCCAGCGAGCCGCTGAGTGGCGCGAAACGGCGTCTCCGTGGTCATCCGCAGGCGGGCAGAGGTTCACCCTCGCGGCTAGTCTGGCGGAGCAGCCTCACAACGACCTTGACGGGAGTCCGCCGGGCCGCCGGCGCCGCTGAACCGTCGGACCGCAAGAACTGGGGTGTACGAGCGATAGGCCAGCGGGAGCCCGGCCCCGGGACTGCCGGCTCGCCCTCGCTGCCCGGCCCTGGACCGCCGGACCGACTTCGCTGCCCGGCGCGCCGTTTCACGTGAAACCGAGCCAGCGCCTCGGTGGCCCTGGTCAAAACCACGAGGGTCGGAGCAGCGGTCAAGCGGAGTCGCTCCCCGTCTTCAGACGCTCGACGCCGGTACTGCGAACCGACCTCCCTGTCCTTGGGCGTCCGGGCGCCCGGGCGTCCAGGCCGCAAGGCCCGAGGTCTGTGCTGACACGGTCCGCAAACGGACCCGGGCCGTCACCGCAGACGCGTGCCAAACGGGCCAACGAGCCGCCATCGGCGGCTGGGTACGGCGCCCGGCGGCGGCATGCGGTGCCGATCGGAGAGCCGTCGTCCAATTCCGTCCCCGGTGGCCATCGGTTCCGCTCATTTGCGGTCCGCGGACAACGACCGACCGGCCGAAAAGTTATCCACACCCGTTGTCCACAGGCACCCCCCGTTTCACGTGAAACAGCGCGTGGGAGCGGGTGTGAGCCTGTGGATGACGGCCTGTGTTCAGGATCTCGGCAGCCTGTGGATATCGCCTCTCGGTGCCCGCGCGACCACGCGGACCTGATCGACGGCGGGCACCGATCCGGTGGCCCGGGACCGCTCGAACAGGTAGGGACAGCGGTGCCAGACTCGGTTAGGGTCAGCGTCGTGCACGACAACCCTCCCTCAGTCCCGGACTTCACCCAGTGGCCGTCATTTCCCTTCGAGGGTGACCTCCACGTGAAGCAACTCGATGATCCGGTCCCGGTCGAACCGCCCCGGAAGGGCGAGGGTCTCCGGGAATGCACCGCCTGCAACGCGCCCGACGACGCCTACATCTGGGTGGGCGAGCGGTGGCGGGTCCGCGCCATGGACCGGCCCACCGGCCTGCCCATGGTGCTCATCCTGGAATCGCGCACCCACCTCGACCTCGGTGACCTGCCGAACCTACTGGCCGCCGAGCTGGGGGTGATGACCGTACGTCTGGAGCGGGCCATCCGGTCGCTCGACGGCGTGGCGCGGGTGCACGTCAATCGCTGGGGCGACGGCTCGGCTCATCTGCACATGTGGTTCCTCGCCCGCCCGTACGGCCGCCTTCAGCTGCGGGGCACGTTCCTGTCTCTGTGGGACTCGATCCTGCCGCCGATCTCCGAGGCGCAGTGGCGGGAAAATCTGGCGCTCGTCGCCGCCTGGCTCGCCGAGTTCGGTGGCCGCCCGCTCGCCGAGCCGCCCCGCATCCAATGGCAGGCGCCGTCCAGTCTGCTGGCCCAGTCCGCTGCCGCGGATGCCGCTGCCGCAGCGGAGGCCGCGTCAGCGGCAGCAGCCGGGATGGAGTCGGTCTCGGTCATCGAGGCGGCGGAGGAGATTCCGGAACCAGCGCTCGACTCCACTCCCGATCCGACCGACGCCGACAGCAGGCCCCCGGCCGATCCGGCCGTGGAACCGGATGCCGATGCCGGCTCGACGACCACCGTCACCGACCGGACGGCTGAACCCGCGCGGTCCGGCACGGTCGCCGGTCCGGCGGCTGAACCCCGTGGGACGGCGTCCGCCGCCGATCTGCCCGGCACCCCGAACTCCGCCGCCCGGGACTCCACCGCCACAGCACCCACCGCCGCAGCACCCGGCGGCGCTGCGGCGACGGCCACCGACGGACTCCACGTCAGCCCGGCAAGCGAAAGCGCTGACGAGGCTCCCGCCAACCCGGCCGCGTCCGAGCCGGTCAACGGGGAGGCCGTCAGCAAGGCCATCCCCGAGAGCGGCGTCGGGGGCACCGGCACTCCGGGCCCAGCCGCGCGCGCCAACGGCAGCGACACACCTGAGGTACGCGCGACCCACTGATCTGGCGACCATGAGGTTGACCCCGACAGGCCAACCTCATGGTCGTCCGACGGGTTGACGGGTGGGTCAGTGCTTGGTGAGGCGGGCGGCCGCTCGGGCGACCAGGGCGCCGAGGAGTCGGCCGAAGTCCAGCCCGGCCGCCTGCACGGCGAGCGGAAGCAGTGACGTCTCCGTCATGCCGGGCGAAACGTTGACCTCGAGCACGTGTGGCTGACCGGCCGCGTCCACGATCACGTCGACGCGGGAGAGATCCCGTAGACCGAGCGCGGTGTGCGCGGCGAGGGCAACGTCAGCCACAGTGGCAGCCACCTCCGGGTCCAGCCGGGCCGGGGCGTGCCAGGTGGTCCGCCCCGCGGTGTAGCGGGCGGCGTAGTCGTACACGCCGTTGCGCGGCACGATCTCCACCGGCGGCAGCGCCTGCGGGCCGTCGCCGAGGTCGACGACGGAGACCGCCACATCCATCCCCGGCACGTACCGCTCCACCAGCGCCGTGGAGTAGTACGCGAAGCAGCCGACCATCGCGGCGGGCAGCGCGGCCGCGTCCCGGACCACAGCCCCGCCCAGCCCGGACCCGCCCTGCGCCGGCTTCACCATCAGGGGTACGCCCAGACGGTCCACGATCCGGTCCAGGACGGCGACCGCGCCAAGCTCGGAGAAACGATCGTGCGGGAGCGCCACCCAGTCGGGGGTGGGGATGCCGGCCTCGCGGAGCACCGCCTTGGCCGAGGGCTTGTCCCAGGCGACCCGGGAGGCCCGAGCGTCGCAGCCGACGTACGGGATGTCGCACAGATCCAGCACCCCGCGCAGAGAACCGTCCTCGCCGGTCGCGCCGTGCAGTGCGATCACCACAGCGTCCGGCGGGTCGGCCGCGAGCGCCGGCAGCAGCGCCACGTCCGCGTCTCGCAGCTCGGCCTCCACCCCGACGGCGCGTAGCGCGTCGAGCACCCGACGACCGGAGCGCAGCGACACGTCGCGTTCGTAGGAGAGCCCACCAGCGAGCACCACGACGCGCAGGTCGGCCGAGATGGCGGAATCGGTCACGAGGAGGTGCTCGGCGGTCGTACCCATGCCGGCATCATGCCAAGTCGGGCCCGGGCACGTCGGAGCCGGCCCGGCCGCGTCGGCCGGCGGCGCCACCCACGGCACCGAAGACCCGGCGCATCGCGATCTCCTGCTCCATCACACCGGCCAGCCGGCGGACACCCTCGCGGATCCGCTCCGGCGGCGGGAAGCTGAAGTTGAGCCGCATGGCGTCGGTGCCGGTGCCGTCGGCGTAGAAGCCGGTGCCGGGAACGTAGGCCACTCGGGCGGCGACCGCTCGCGGCATCATGGCCTTCGAGTCGAGCCCCTCGGGCAGGCTGGCCCACACGAAGAGACCGCCGGCCGGTGTGGTCCAGCTGGTGCCCTCGGGCATCAGGTCCGCCATCGCGTCGAGCAGAGCGTCCCGGCGTTCCCGGTAGACCTCGCGATAGACCTTGAGCTGCTGCCGCCAGGGCATCGTGCTCAGATAGGTGGCCACCGCGGCCTGGGCGAAACCGCTGGGGCAGAGGATCTGCGCCTCGCTGGCGATGACCAGTTTGTCGCGGACCGCGTGCGGCGCCAGGATCCAGCCGACCCGCAGCCCGGGGGCGAAGGTCTTGGAGAACGTGCCGAGGTAGAAGACGCCGTCGCGGCGGCGGGCCCGCAGGGGAGCCGGGGCCTCACCCTCGAACCCCAGCTGGCCGTACGGGTCGTCCTCGACGACGAGCAGGCCGGCGCGCTCGCAGATGTCGAGCACCCGTTCCCGGCGCTCCTCGCTGAGCGTCACGCCGGTCGGGTTCTGGTAGGTGGGGATCGTGTAGAGGAACTTGACCCGCCGGCCCGCGCGGGCCAGGTCGGCGATGGCGGTCTCCAGTGCCTCCGGGATCAGTCCGTCCGCATCCATCGGTACGTGGACGACCTGCGCCTGGGCGGCCTGAAACACGCCGAGCGCACCGACGTACGTCGGCCCCTCGGCGAGCACTACGTCTCCCGGGTCGAGGAAGAGCCGGGCCACGAGGTCCAGTGCCTGCTGCCCGCCCACGGTGACCACGACGTCCTCCGGGGAGGCCCCGCACGCGGCGTCGATCCCGGAGAGCGACATGACCTCGCAGATCCGCTCGCGCAGCTCGAGGGTGCCCTGACCGATGCCGTACTGGAGGGTGGTCACGCCGTGCTCGGAGCCGAGCCGGCCGAGCATCTCGCCGACCGCGTCCAGCGGAAGGGCTGCGATGTACGGTGCGCCACCGGCGAGCGAGACGACCTCCGGACGACTGGCCACCGCGAACAAAGCTCGGATCTCGGAGGCGGTCATCCCGCGTACCCGCCGGGCGTACCGGTCGGTGTAGTCGTCGAGTGTCGTGCCGGTCATGACCTCACCTCGATCACTGCTCGAGTGGCTCCCGCCCCGGGTACCCCGCACACCGCTGACCATGGCGGCGGACACACCGATTGTCGATCCTAGTCCGCCAGAGTCGTGCTGCCGCCGTGCCGAGGCAGATCGACCACATGGCGGACCGTCCTCGGCGTCCCCCGCTGAGGTGGGCATCTGCGCGTCCCCTCCCGTATCGCCGATCGGCGGCGTACGATCGCTCGTCGGGGCAGGAAGGCGGCGCTGTCGTTCCATGCCGCTCTCACCACCGAGCCTATTGTGGGGATGCGCCATATGTCGCGACGTCTGGTCAGCCTGACCCTCGACACGTTGGAAGACCTCCCGCGCCCGTGCCGGCAGTGCGTCTACTGGGAGCTGGATCCGGTCTCCGCGGACCGGGCCTGCGCCGCTGGCGATCCGGGCCTGGAGAAGGAGGCATGGGTCTCCCAGACGCTGCTGGAGTGGGGCTCCTGCGGCAAACTCGCGTACGTCGACGGCATGCCGGCCGGCTTCGTGATGTACGCCCCGCCCGCCTACGTGCCCCGTTCGATGGCGTTCCCGACCTCACCGGTCTCGGCGGACGCGGCACTGTTGATGACCGCCAACGTGGTCGCCGCGTTCTCCGGCGGCGGGTTGGGCCGGATGCTGGTGCAGGGTGTCGCCCGGGATCTGACCAAGCGTGGGATCAAGGCCATCGAGGCGTTCGGCGACGCCAAGTTCGGCGACGCGGACGACCCCGCCGGCGGTTGCGTGGCCCCGGTCGACTTCTTCCTCTCAGTGGGCTTCAAGACCGTGCGTCCGCATCCGCGCTTCCCTCGGTTGCGCCTTGAGCTGCGTACGGCACTGAGCTGGAAGTCCGACGTCGAGTACGCGCTGGAGAAGCTGCTGGGTTCGATGAGCCCGGAGACCCTGCTCCGGCCGGTCCGTCCGGCTCCGGCCACCCGCTCCACCAACGGCTGAATCCCGGCGGCGAATCAGTCCACCACGGTGCCGGCGGTCACCACGGCACGCAGTTCGCTGACATCGAGCGATCCCGTCGGGACGTCTCGTTCGATCGGGTAGTACATCCGCTGCACCGCGGCCACGATCGCCTCCACCACCCGGTCCCGGAACCGGGGGTCGACAAGGTGGGCGCGGTCCGTCGGCGAGGTGAGATAGCCGACCTCGACCCGGACGGCGGGCATCCGTGTCAGTCGCAGCAACTCCCACGTCTTGGCGTGGGTACGGCAGTCGCGAAGCCCGGTGCGGGCGACGATCTCCCGCTGTACCAGCCCGGCCAGGCGTTCACCGGTCGCCGAGGTCACCCCGTTGTCGGTGCCGTAGTGGTAGGTCGCGACGCCCTCCGCATCGGGGTTGGCGTGGCCGTCCAGGTGCAGCGAGATGAACACGTCGGCGCCGAGCGAGTTGGCGAGCAGGGCCCGGTCAGCGTCCGGCAGGCAACTGTCGGGCGACGGGCCCCGGGTGAGCTGCACTCGCACCCCGGAGGCGGCAAGCCGCCCCTCCAGTCGGCTGGCCAGGTCGTGCATCAGGTCCGCCTCGGTCCAGCGCAGCGAGCCGTCGGGCACCACCATCCCGGGATCGGTGCCGCCGTGGCCCGGGTCGATGACGACCGTCTTGCCGACCAGCGCCGGCCCGGACTGCCGGATCGCGTCGGACTCGCGGAGCCACTGTGGGCGGCCGCCGACCACCTTGCGGCCGATCCGGCGGAGCGCGTTCATGGTGTGTGGGCCGCAGGAGCCGTCCGGGGTGAGCCCGACTTCACGTTGGAACTGGGCCACCGCCCGCGACGTCCGGACACCGTAGATGGCGTCCGCGCGGCCGACGTCGTACCCCATCTCCAGCAGTCGCTCCTGTAGCGACCGGACGTCCTCGCCGGTGAGCGGCTCAGGGACCGCGTGGTAGAGGGTGCGGGCGCCGAGCCGCCAACGGGCGGCGTCCAGGGCACGCCAGGTCTCCGCGCCGACCCGGCCGTCCACACTGAGCCCCCGCGACTGCTGGAACGCGCGGACCGCTCGCTCGGTGTCGAGGTCGAACTCGTCGGTCTGCGGGCCGGCGGCGGCCAGAAGTTCGAGGCCGGTCAGGATGGTACGGATCTCCGTGACCGCGGGTCCCCGGTCACCGGGTCGGATCGGACGCACGCACGACCCCCTCTGCACGACGCTGGCTGGCCGGGCGGCCCAGGCTTGAGGCTATGCGTTCCGGGGCGGCGAGGTGGCTGGGGCCGAGAAATACGTCGGCGGTACGGCCGGGAAGACACCGAACCCCGCACCCGGCGAGCGGGTACGGGGTTTCGGTTGATGTTATTGCTGGTCAGAGGGCCGATTCGATGAGCCGGACCAGCTCGCCCTTCGGCTTGGCACCGGCAATCGACTGCACCGGCTGGCCGTTCTTGAAGACGGTGAGCGTCGGCACCGACATCACCCGGTAGGCCCGGGCGGTCTCCGGGTTCTCGTCGATGTTGAGCTTGACGATGGTGACCTGGTCACCCATCTCCCGGGCGATCTCCTCGAGCAGCGGCGACACCTTGCGGCACGGCCCGCACCACTCCGCCCAGAAGTCCACCAGCACCGGCTTGTCGGCCTGCAGCACGTCAGCGACGAAGCTCTTGTCGGTGACCGCCTTGGTTGTTCCCACTATGCCCCTCCTCCGGGATGTGTTACTTGTTTCAGCTGAGCGTCGCGATGAACCGCTCGGCGTCGAGCGCTGCGGCACAACCGGTGCCGGCCGCGGTGATCGCCTGGCGGTAGGTGTGGTCGACCACGTCGCCGGCGGCGAAGACACCGGGCACGTTGGTGCTGGTGCTTGGGGCGTGGACCTTCACATAGCCCTCGTCGTCCAGCTCGACCTGACCCTGGAACAGCTCGCTGCGAGGGTCGTGACCGATGGCGACGAAGACGCCGGTCACGTCCATCACCTTGGTCTCGCCGGTGTGCACGTTACGGATGCGTACGCCGGTGACCTTGCCGTCCTCGCCGAGGATCTCCTCGACGGTGCTGTTCCACTCGACCTTGATCTTCTCGTTGCTCAGCGCCCGGTCGGCCATGATCTTGCTGGCCCGGAACGAGTCGCGGCGGTGGATGATGGTCACCGACTCCGCGAAGCGGGTGAGGAAGGTGGCCTCCTCCATCGCCGAGTCGCCGCCGCCGACGACCACGATCTGCTGGTTGCGGAAGAAGAAGCCGTCACAGGTGGCACACGCGGAGACGCCGTGGCCCAGGTATTCCTGCTCACCGGGCACACCCAGCGGACGCCAGGCCGAACCGGTGGAGAGGATGATGGATCGCGCCCGGTAGGCGGTCTCGCCAACCCAGACGGTGCTCACCGCGCCGGAGCCGGCGTCACCGGTGTCCACCAGCTCGACCCGCGTCACGTCGTCGGTGAGGAACTCGGCGCCGAACCGCTCGGCCTGCTTGCGCATGTTGTCCATCAGCTCGGGGCCGAGGATGCCGTCGGCGAAGCCGGGGAAGTTTTCCACCTCGGTCGTGGTCATCAGCGCGCCACCGGACTGCACGCCCTCAATGATCAGCGGCTTCAGGTTGGCACGTGCGGCGTAGACCGCCGCTGTGTAGCCGGCCGGCCCGGAGCCGATGATGATCAGGTTGCGGACCTCGTCCACTGCCGTCTCCCGAGTTGTGTGTGTTCGGCGTCGGCGCGAGCACCGATGCTGATCCGAGTCGCCGACGCCTGGGTGGGGCCGGCAGCTGACTTCCAGAACGTCATCGTACGAACCGGGGATTCCCGAGCCGGGCATCCGGTGGGTCAGGTCACGTGGGGGGTCATCGTGCCATTGACCGTGGATTCACCCTACCCGCGACGAATACCAGCTGTCCGAGCCGGACCCAGGCACTCCGCACTCCGGACCACTAACCCAGGCCCACCGCGCTCCGGTTGCGTCGGTGAAGTGGATGACCAGCGCCTGATCGCCCTGGAACCGCGCGTAGTCGATCACCTCGACCACCAGTGGGGCCGACCCGTGTTCCGCAGCGACGCTGGCCAGACAGCTGGTCAGCGCGGCCTCGTCGGTCAGCCGGGCCAGCTGGTCCGACCCGTCGGGAGAGGGACGGCGTCCGCCCTCGGCATCCATCTCCGGCTGCATAGGGGAATCGCCGGTCGCCCGGCTGGCAGCCGGCGTGCTCGCCGCGGCCGCGGTGTAGGCGTTGCCGAGGGTCTGCGGGGTGTAGTTCGTACCACTGCGCAGCGCCGGCCCGGTGGTGCGGGCCGTCCCGGCCCCCGCGGCTTCTTCCGGCGCGCTGGCCGGCTGATTCATGGCGTTGGTCGCACCGGAGTCGTCCGACGCCCGCATCGAGAGCTGGTTGAGGCCCAGTGCGACGGCGATGACGGCGATCGCGGCGGCGGCCACGGGTGCGCCCCGGCGGGCCCAGCCGCGCTGGCGGCGGCCCGGACCGGTGGATGCCCGGCCCTCCGACCCGCCGCGCGTGGGGACGGGCGGCCGGCGGCCGGCCCCGCCCTGCGCCGGTACGACCGACGGTGTCGCCGCGTCGCCGTCCCGATCGACGCCGGGCGCCTCCTCGGTCGAGGTGTCGTTCGTCGGCTCCGCGGCGGCCAGCGCGGCCAGGAGGCGGTCGGTGATTGCCGACGGCATCTCCGGGGTCGGCTCGGCCCAGCGCGTCAGGGCCGCCCGGACCTCGGTCACGGCGGGGGCCAGCAGCGCGTACGCCTCGGCCCAGGACGGGTCAGCGGAGACCAGTTGGGCGACCTCGTCCTGCTGCGGGGTGCCGTCCAGCGCCCCGCCGAGGTAGTCAGCGAGGAGGTCGGCGTCGACCTCCCCGAACCCCTCGGTCGTCACGTGTCCTCCTGGTTGGCGTCCCGCCGGTATCGACCTGACCCCGATCCGACGCCCTCCACCGGGCCGGGGTTCCCCGACGTGACGCCGGGCACGCCAGTGATCGGGGCGGCGGGGTCCGGTCGGGCCGAAGGCGTCGCGACGGCGGCGGGGCGGAGATGCCCCAGCAGCACGGCCAGCCGCGCCCGGCCCCGGGCACACCGGCTCTTCACAGTCCCCTCGGCGACGCCGAGGATGCGGGCGACCTCGGCGACCGGATAGCCCTGTACGTCGACCAGCACCAGCGCGGCGCGTTGCTCAAGGGGCAGCGCGGCGAGCGCCTCGCGGACCACCAGCACGGTGTCGTGGTCCGTCACCGGTGCCGCCGGCTCGAGCCCGCCGGTGCCGTCGTCGGCCCGGTTGCCGTCCGGCAGCGGCACTGTGGGATGCGCCTGCCGGCGTCGAATCCGGTCCAGGCAGGCGTTGACCACGATCCGGTGCAGCCAGGTGGTGACGGCGGAGTCGCCGCGGAAGCGGGCCGCCGCCCGATGCGCCGACAGCAGGGCGTCCTGGAGTGCGTCGGCTGCCTCCTCGCGGTCGCCGAGCGTCCGCAGGGCCACCGCCCACAACCGGTCGCGGTGCCGGTGGAACAGTTCGGCGAAGGCGTCCCGGTCTCCGGCGACGTGCGCGCGCAGCAACTCCAGGTCACTTGCGGCGGCGCGCCCGTCCATCACCGCGTGCGGTGCCCGGATCGTGGTGCCCGGCTCACGATCCCTGGACCGTAATCTCCTGCACCCCCAGCTTGAACTTGGATGCACTCTCGGCCGGAGCCAACTCGGTGATCCAGAACAGCAGGTACTGGTATTTCTGGTCGGCGTCGAAGCCGTTGAACGTCATTGTGGTGCCGTCGTGGTCCTCGAACGGCTGGCCGATGGCGGTCTTGTAGCTCGCGACCAACTGCTTGTCACCGTTGGAGGTGGACGGCGGGTTGGTCGTGCCGGCGAACAGTTGGGCGGACGCGCCGGTGGCCGACAGCGCCGCCTGCACCGACTTGACGGTATGCGGCTCGCCGAGGTCGATCCAGACGCCCATGCCCTTCTTCAGGTTGCCGAAGTTGGGCTTGTTGTCGTAGGTCTCGGTCTCCCAGGCCTTGTCCTCGTCACCGTCGATGACCTTATCGGCGCCGTCGAGTTCACTGCGATTGCTGCTGTCCGGGTCGATGATCCGGACGTTCTTCACTGTCAGCTTGCGGGCCGTCACGGCGGCCGGGGTGGCATCGCCGGCCGGGGCACTGGAGGTCGGCGCGGCGGCCGGGGTGGGCTGCGAGTCCTTGTCGTCGCCGCCCAGCGCGATGATTCCGATCAGCAGACCGACAAGGGCGACGGCCAGCAGACCAGCGATGCCGACGGCGACCTTGCGGCCCCCGGCAGCGGCCAGCGGCGACGGCTCTTCCCCTGTTTCGGCGGCGAACCGCAGCGGCCCGCTGTTGTCGAGGTAGTGGTCGTCCTCGGCCGGCACGTCCAGTCGCGCCAACTCGGCGGCGAGCACGTCGGAGGACGGCGGCGCGATTTCGGCGTCGAGCAGGTCCATGGTCAGGTCGTCCAGGTACGCCGGAACGCCCGCCCGAACCTGGCGGGGTGCCGCGATGGCACCCCCGGCGTCCCGAACAGCGTCCGGGATGGCGGCGCGGCCGTGGCCGGCGGTGGCGCCGTGCAGTGGCGCCTCGGCGTGCGGCCAGGAACCGGTCAGCGCGAAGTAGAGGACACCGCCGACCGCCCGGATGTCGTTCTCCTGGCTGTCGGCGCCGTCGGTGCGGGCGTCGGCCAGGACCACTCGGCCCTCATCGCTGATCATGACGGTGCCAGGGTGGACGTTGCCGTGCACCATGCCGGTGGCGTGCACCGCGGCGAGCGCACTCGCGACGGCGTTGCCGATGGCGGTGGCCCGAGCCGGGTCCAGGGGGCCGTCGGTCGCCAGGTCCCGCAGGGACTGCCCGTCGACCCACTCGCGCACCACGTACGCCCGGTCGGCCTCGTCGATAGCGTCGTAGACGCCGACCAGGTTGGGGTGGATGACCCGGCTGGCCGCGACGGCGGCCTGAAGCATCTCGGTGGCGGAGTCGCCACCCGGGTAACGCAGCACCACGGCAACGGGACGGCGCAGGATGACGTCGACCCCGCGCCAGACCAGCCGACCCGCGCTGTCGTTGTTGATGTGCTCAACCAGCTCGTACCGCTCGGCGAGGACTTCACCGGCCGTGGGAGCACCGAAGGTCATAACCGGAGGAGCGCTTTCGTCCGCCTCCTGACCCTCGCCGACCTGGGTCACCCGTCCTCCCTCGGTGATCGTGTCGATCGATGAACCCGAACTGCTGGGCATGTGGCTTCCCGCTCTGCCGTTGAAGGAACCGGCCGACCGGTGTCGACGCCCAGCGTCGGCCCCTGCCGTACCCGTCGAGAGCGACCTTACCCGGGTTGCCCGTCACTCCGACATGTCATCTTCCCGCCGTACCTGGCGGGGTTCCGGCAGTCGAAGAGCTCGTCCGGTTACGACCGTTGTCAGCCACGTTGCTGGCACATGTACTAGCTAATCTACGGCTTCACCGCAAGTGACCGACGCCGGGGCTGGGCTGGCGTGGCGCTCGCGCTGCCTCGTACGTTCCCACCGATTGGGTTGCCACCCTCAGCCGTACGGTTGGTTATCCACAGGCTGAAGCGGTGGTTGACCGGCGAATCGCGGAGTTATCCACAGGTACATCCCCAGCCTGGTGATCCGTAGTCACGTTCTGTATGAATACCAACTTGTTGTAATCAGATGCTGGCGCTCAGCGACCGAGGCGACGGCGAACCATCCCGACCACCTCGGTGATCTCGCCGATCTTCAGCAGCATGGCCAGACCCAGGTAGGTCCCACCGATCACCACGCCACCGATCACCAACTGGAAGATCGCCTCCAGGCGGCTCGGGGTGTCGTCGCCCGGTAGCAGCTTCACCACCAGAAGGCCGACCGCTGCCGAACCCAGCGCCGCGACGGCCACCCTGCCGCCGGTCCGCATGATCTCGCCGAGGCCGATGCGACCGACGCGGGGACGGAGCAGCCAGGCGGACGCGATTGCTGCCGCCAGGTAGGAGACCGCGTTGCCGATCATCATTCCGGCGCCGGCGAAGCTCGCCGAGAAGGCCACGAAGAGCACGATCTGCACACCGACCCGCAGTGCCACCACTGGAATGTTGATCAGCGCGGGAGTGCGGGTGTCCGGTAGCGCGTAGAAGGCAAAGGTGAAGAGCTGGCTCACCGCGAACGGGACCAGCGCCAGCGCGGCGGCGAGCAACACGACGGAGGTGGCTGTGGCGTTCTCCTCGTTGAACGCGCCGAAGCGGAACAGAGTGAACGCGATCGGGGTGGCAAGGACGGCATAGCAGACAGCGATCGGGGCGAGCACCGCCGTGACCGTGCGGGTGCCCCGCGACAGGTCGGCGGCGACGTCGGCGTACCGGCCGTCGGCGGCGGCCGCACTCATCCGGGGCATGAGTGCCGTGATGATCGAGACAGCGATGATGCCGTGCGCGGTCATCAGCAGCAGGAAGACGTTGTTGTAGATCAGTGGGCCGGCAGCGTTCTCCTTGCCGGCCCGGTTCAACAGATTGAACAGCACGATCAGGCCGACCTGGCTCACCGCGACGTAGCAGATCATCCACGCGCCGAGCCGGCCCAGCTCGCGCAGCCCGAGCGCGCGGAAGTCGAAGCGCAGCTTCCAGCGGAAGCCGACCCTGCGCAGCGCCGGCAGCAGGCCCATCGCCTGGATGGCGACACCGAGCAGGGTGCCACCGCCGATCAGCAGGATCCGCCCGGTGGTCATGTCCGCCGGCCGGACGATCTCCGCGCCGAATATGGCGATGTAGAGGCCGGCGGTGCCGATCACCACGAGGTTGTTCAGGATCGGCGCCCACATCGGGGCGGCGAAGTGCCCCCTGGTGTTGAGCACGGCGCTGATCAGCGCGCTCAGCCCCGAGAAGAAGATCATCGGCAGCATCAGCCGGGCCAACGGGGTGACCAGCTTCGAGTACTCGTCGGTCGACTCGCCGCTGCCGTACAGCCAGGTCAGCGCCGAGGCGGACGCGACCGCGAGCAGCGCTGCCACGCCGAGGGCAAGAATCGCCAGGGTCAACAGCCGTTGGGCGTACGCCTGGCCGCCGTCGGTGTCGACCTTGCGGCGGCGCACCAGCACCGGGATCAACACGCTGGTGAGCACGCCGCCGAGCAGGAACTCGTAGACCATGCCGGGCAGGATCTGCGCTGTGGTGTACGCGTCACCGACCAGCGCGCCGCCGAGCGCCGCCGCGATCACCAGGTTGCGCAGGAAGCCGGTACCCCGGCTGACCAGGCTGCCGATCGCCATGACAGCGCTGTTGGCCGCCGCGCTCGCTTCGCCCACCTGCTCCTGCGGCGGCGCTGTCGACTCCATGGCCGGCTGGTTCAGCGGCTCGGCGGAGATGAAGGTGGCGCCGTCCCCGGGACGGATGCCAGGGCCGCCATCGTTCGCGGCGTTGGCGCTGCGGTAGAGCCCGCCGCTCATCTCCAGCCTCCCAGGGGTACGTCGAGTCGGACAGCGACCCGCACGCCACAGACCATAGTCACCCCTCACCCGTTACCCGCGCCCGGCGGATCGGATCACACCCCGGCCCGATAAGCTGGCGATCCCATGTCCGAAGCCTCCGCACCTCACGCCGCCGACCGCCGCGAACTCACCGCCGCGCAGCGCAACGCCGTCGCCGAACTGCTCCGGGTGTCCCCGGTCGCCGACGAGTTGGGCCGTCGCTTCGTCCGCGCCGGTCACGAGTTGCACCTGGTGGGCGGTTCGGTGCGGGATGCCCTGCTCGGTCGACTCGGGGACGACCTCGACTTCTGCACCGACGCGCACCCCGACGAGACCCTGCGGATCATCAAGGGCTGGGCCGAGTCGATCTGGGAGACCGGTCGGGAGTTCGGCACCATCGGCGCTCAGCGCGACGGCCTCCGGCTGGAGATCACCACCTTCCGCGCGGAGTCGTACGACCAGGTCAGCCGCAACCCGGTGGTGGTGTACGGCACCAGCCTCGACGAGGACCTGAAGCGGCGCGACTTCACGATCAACGCGATGGCGGTCAGCCTGCCGGACCACGTGTTCACCGACCCGCACGGCGGGCTGGACGATCTCTCGGCCAAGGTGATCCGTACCCCGAGCACGCCCGGCGAGTCGTTCGGTGACGACCCCCTGCGGATGTTGCGGGCCGCCCGGTTCGCTGCGCAGCTCCGTTTCGCCGTGCACCCGGACGTGCACCTCGCGATGACCGAGATGGCCGCGGACCTGGACCGGATCACCGCCGAGCGGATCCGCGACGAGTTCACCAAGCTGCTCTGCGGCGCCGACCCGATCACCGGGCTGCGGCTGCTGGTCGACACCGGGCTGGCCGAGCGGTTCCTGCCGGAGCTGACCGGGCTGAAGCTGGAGATCGACGAGCACGCCCAGCACAAGGACGTGTACGAGCACACGTTGACGGTCGTCGAGAACGCGGTCTCCTACGAGGAGGAGGGCTGCGACTTCATCCTGCGGATGGCCGCCCTCCTGCACGACGCGGGCAAGCCGGCGACGAAGGCGGTCGGGTCCGATGGCCGGGTCAGCTTCCACCACCACGAGGTGGTCGGCGCCCGGCTGACCAAGGCCCGGATGAAGGCGATGCGGTACCCGAAGGAGGTCACCGCGAAGGTGACCGCGCTGGTCGCGCTGCACCTGCGCTTCTACGGGTACGGGCGGGGCGAGTGGACCGACTCGGCGGTGCGCCGCTACGTCGCCGACGCCGGTGACCTGCTGCCCCGCCTGCACAAGCTGACCCGCTCCGACTGCACGACCCGCAACCGGCGCAAGGCCGCCCAGCTCGCGGCGGACTACGACGCGCTGGAGGATCGGATCGCCCGGATCGCCGCCGAGGAGGACCTGGCGCGGGTCCGACCCGACCTGGACGGCAACGCGATCATGGAACTGCTCGGCGTACCGCCAGGGCCGGTGGTCGGGCGGGCGTGGAAGCACCTCAAGGAGCAGCGCCTCGAACACGGCCCGCTGGACCGCGACGCCGCGGAGGCGGAGCTGCTGCGCTGGGCCCGCGCCGAGGGTCTCATCGGTTAGTCCGCCGGCCCGGCTCGGGTCGATCGACTCGGGGTACGCCTTGGCGTCGCACCAGCTATCGGTAACTCACGGTAATTTCCCCAGGTCATTCCGGGCATTACCTTACCGGCTGGAACCTTCTCTTGACAGTGAGTCGCCTGCGCTGCCAATGTACAGCGGCACATTGATGATGAGCAGCACACGGGGGTGTGACGCGTGACCATCTACGCGCTGGAATCTTGCTGGCCGGCCCATTCGCGAGGGCAATCATCTGGCGATTGCTGATCGGCCGTGGCACTTAAGCCGTGATCGTCGGCATCTCTTTGGCCTAGCCTCCTCTTCCCCTGGCTCCGTTTGTCTTGTCGCACCGTTGGTGTGCCGGGCTGCGGTGCTGCGCCTCCCTGCTCAAGCATGCGGGGGGCGAACTCGGTCCACATTCAAGAGAGGCGGTACCCGTTGCATTATCCGGTCAGTAATCGAACGACAGTTGTAAGGCTATTGGCAGTCCTTCTGCTCATGACCGTCGGAACGGTAGTCGTTCCGGCTGGTGCTGTACACGCCGACGCCGCAGGCAAGGGCGGCGACTACGTACCGATCAATCAGACTGTGCTGCTGGACACGCGCAGCGGTATTGGCGGCTACACCGGTCCTCGGGACGCAAATACAGTGGCCACTGTCAGTGCGCTCGGGGTTGGCAGTGTGCCAGCCAACGGGGTCAGCGCGCTCTTGGTCGACGTGACGGCGATCAGCCCGACGGTAAACACTTTTGTGACTGTCTACCCGGACCAGACCACGAGGCCAGCGGCCTCATCGCTGAATGCCTCAACCGGTGAGGTCATCTCGAATTCGGTGGTGGTGAAGGTCGGGGCCAACGGCAAGATCGCCCTACACAACCAAGCCGGCAAGGTCAATCTGAAGCTGGACGTGCAGGGCTACTTCACCACCAACACCGGCGGAATCGGCTCCGGCTTCGTGCCGATGGATCATATTGTGATGACCGATACCCGCTTCCCATACTGCTGCGGGCCGGGCCGGCCGGGTCTGCCGGATGAGCCGAGTGTGCCGCCGCGGAAGCTGGCCAGCGGCGAAACTCTAAGCGTCACCCTGGCGCAGCGCAGGATGAATGGAGAGCTCATCACAATCCCGAGCGCTGCCAAGGCAGTGTTGGTGGACGTGGCCGTCATCGGCGCAACCAGCGGGGGCTGGCTGACCATCGGTTCAGACAGTCTTTCCGCCAGTGGCATTGACTATCGTCCCGGCAATACCTCGATGGGGATGAGTGTAAAGCTCAAGGGTGACGGCAGCCGGGTAGTCCAGCTCGTCAACGAGGGATCGGCGATCGACGTCGTCATCACGGTGCAGGGATATTTCACCGACGGCCCGACGACGGGGGCCGGCCTGCGCCCGGTGGATGCCAGCCGGCTGATCGACACCCGCAGTATCAATGGCGGGGTACCGATCGCGGCCGGTGCCACTCTTGAGGTCGCTGTCGGCGGCACCAATCGCCTGCCGGTCCGAGGTGTCGCTGGCGTTGTCCTCAACGCCACAGCCGTCAGTCCTACCGCAGGCGGGGCCTTCAGCGTGGCCGAAGGCTCCTGGTCGACAGATCCCCCTACCCTCGGCCCGGTACTTCGATTCAACGCCGGTCAGTCAGCCCGATCCAGCCTCCTGGTGGCGAAGGTCAACTCTGAGGGCAAGGTGCGCTTCCGCAACACCTCCAGTGGCACCGTGCATCTGGTGGTCGATCTTCAGGGCTGGTTCGCCGACGCGGTGACCCCCCTGCCGATCGCCACGTACTCCCGAACGTCGGTGCTCCAGGCCAAGCCTTCCGGTACCGCCGTCGGACCCATCGAGTACGCCTTCGTGGACAACTTGGGGCAACTGCGGATCGGTCACCAGAGCGATCCGGACAATTTCTTCAACATCCAGTGGACCGCCGCTTCCGGGTTCGAGGCTCTTACCGGGCAGCCGGCGCTGAATCAGCCTGGCGGCAAGCCCGTCCAGGTGGCCGCCCGGCACACCAACGGCACCATCTGGGCCGGCAGCCAGACCGCTGAGGGCGCGGCGACCTGGGGACCGATTGCCACAGTCGGTGGATCGATGGCTGGCCCGCCGACGTCAGCAGTGCTCGGCGACGGAACGAGTGTCATCTTCGGCACCGACGTCGACGGGCGGCTCTGGCACTACCGACAGTCGGGCACCAGTCCCTCGTGGGCGAGCCTGGGTACCGCCGGCCTCGTGGGTTCGGTCACGGCGGTCAACATCGACACTGGCCTGCGAATCATCGGCACCACCGCTGCCGGTTCGGTCAAGACCGCCGTCTACACCAACGACGGCTCCTTGTCGGGCTGGGTGGATCTCGGAGGCACCGTTACCGGTGCTCCTGCGGCGCTCGTCTACCCCGGTTACCGTACGGCCATCTTCGCCCGTGCCGTGGACGGCTCCGTCGTGGTGAAGCAGCAGAACCTCAGCGGTGTGTGGTCATCCAGTTGGAACGGCATCGGCACCCAGATCGCCGCCGGGCCACCCGCCGTGATCCTCGACCCGGTACTCGGACGGACGGCGGTGGTGGCGCGGGGTTCGGACAACGAGATCTACCGGGTCTTCGAGACATCCCCCGGCTCGGGTGCCTGGGGTGACTGGGCGCGCGTCAATCCGGACCACAGCGACCAGGCCGCAACCGACCCGACTGTCAGCCCGATCATCAACAGCGGTGGCAACGGGTGGATGATCGTCTACCGGAACGTCAACGACGCCACGCGAGTCTACGAGCGTCAGGTTCCCTCGTCTGGTGTGTCGGTCGCATCAGCGGGGAAGTTCTCCGGTCACACGGTGCCGGCGCCTCCCGCCTGATTCGGTCAGTGTCGTGAACCGACGGCTCCCGTCACCTCTACCGGTGGCGGGAGCCGTCTTTCGATTCGGTCGACAGACCGCGAAGGCGTCAGCGGCTTTCGACTGCCTTCCCGTCGACTGACGCGGCGCCGTTGCCGGCCGGGGTGGAGGCCGAGCCGAGCCGTGCCAGCAGGCCGGGCAGGTCGATCCCGGTGAGGTCACTGCCGAGTTGGAGCCCCTGGGCCACGTTGCCGGCCACCGACTTCGTCAGCGACGACGCGCCGTCGGTGGAGATCACTGTCATCTTGTCGATGGCCCCGATCGGCGCGCTGGCCGCCTCGACGACCTGCGGCAGCACCTTGACCAGTAGGTCCAGCACGGCCGCCTCCCCGTACGCGGCGAACGCCTCGGCCTTGCGCGCCATCGCGTCCGCCTCGGCCTCGCCCTTGGCCAGGATGGCCGCGGCCTCGGCCTGACCTTCCCGCTCGACCGCCTCGGCGATGGCGGAGCGCCGCCGCTGTTCGGCCTCACCTTCCTTGGCGCCCTCGATGGCATTCGCCTCGGCGAGCGCGGCTCGCCGGGCCCGCTCGCCCTCACCGGTGAGGCGGGCCTGCTCGGCGGAGGCCTGCGCCGCGGCGATGACCGACTGGCGCTGCGCGTCGGCGTGCAGCACCGCCGCGTTGCGGGACGCCTCGGCCTCCTGCTCCACCTTGTACCGGGCCGCGTCGGCCGGCTTGCGAACCTCGGTGTCGAGTTGGCGCTGCTTGAGTTCGGCGTTGCGCTCGGCCACCTTCTGCTGTTCGGAGAGGATCGCCTGGTCGCGCTCGGCCTGGGCGAGCGGCCCGGCCGCTGCGGACTTCGCCTTCGCCGCGTCGATCTCGGCCTGGATGCCGGCCTGCTTGAGGGCCAGGTTGCGGTTCGCCTCGGCGATGGCCTCCTCGGCGAGCAGCCGCTCCTGCTCTGCCTGCTGCCGCGCCCGGGCCTCGGCGATCGCCGCGTCCTTGAGCACCCGGGCGGCCTCGGGCCGGCCCAGGTCCTGAAGGTAGGAGCCTTCGGCGAGGATGTCCTGGAGCTGGAAGGTGTCCAGCACCAGACCCTGGTTGGTCATCGAGTGCTCGGCCTCCTCGGCGACCGCGCTGGCGAACGCCGCCCGGTCCCGGATGACCTCCTCGACGGTGAGCCGACCGACGATCGAGCGCAGCGCGCCGGCCAGCACCTCCCGGGTGAAGTTGTCGATCTCGTCCTGCTGGTGCAGGAACCGTTGGGCGGCGGCCCGGATCGCGTCCTCGGTGCCGCCGACCTTGACGATCGCCACGCCGTGCAGGTCGGCGCGGATGCCCTGCTTGCTGACGGCGCCCCGGATGCCGACGTCGATCCGGCGGCTGGACAGGTCGAGCGACTGGAGCTTCTGCACCACCGGCAGCACGAACACCGAGGCGCCCAGCACGACCTTCTGCCCGGAGTTGTCGGTGGACCGCCCTCCGTCGGCGGTCTGGGTGGTGCGGCCCTTGCGACCGGTGACGATGAACGCCTCGTTCGGGCCGGCCACCTTGATCCGGGAGAGCACGAAGAGCACCAGGATGAGCGCGAGGAGGACCGCGCCCCCGATGGCGATGAGTAGGGCCATATGAGGAGTCCCGTCTATGAGGGGGAGGTCAGTAGGTCTCTACGTGCACGCTGGTCTCGCTGAGCGCCTGCACGACGAAGACCTGGGCGCCGATCGGGATCGGCTCGTCCGCGCGGGCGCTGAGCTTGACCGGTTGGCCGGCGAGGCGAATGCGGACCTCGCCGTACCCGTTGACCGGCACCGGGGTGACGACCAGGCCGAGCGCGCCGACCAGGTCGTCGCGAGTGGGGGTGGGGTCGGTGCGCATGTTCCGCGCCGCCCGGCTCAGCCGGGACGCCAACCAGCCGGTGGGCACGGCCGCGAGCACGCCGCCGGCCACCGCCCCGACGACCATGCCGGGTGTACGCGCACCGAGCAGTTCGTTGACGATGGCCGCGCCGAACCCGAACGCCCCGGCGAAGCCGGCGACCGTCTCGACCGAGATCGGCCCGTCCACGTCGGCGTGCCCGAACTGGAGCAGCTCGGTGCCGAGCAGTGCGAGCGCGAGCACTCCGATGCCCGCCCCACCGATGATCAGAAAGATGAGCGTCCCCGTTGCCACGACCTTGACGGTATCGACGTCGCGCAACGCCGAACGGCCCGGCAGGACGCGAAGATGATCTACCGATGCGGGCTGGGAGTGGCGCTCGGCCCGACGCTGGTGGCCGGGCTGGCGAAGGAGTCCGCATCGGGGAGAATGGGGGGATGCGCTGGGCTGTGCTCGACTCGCCGATCGGTGAGTTCTCCGTCGCCACCGACGGCACGAGCGTCTGCGGCGCCCATTTCGGCCGGGTCGAGGCAGCCGCCGAGGAGCCCGACCACGCGTTGTCCCGGCAGGCCGTCGACGAGCTGCGGGCGTACTTCGCCGGTGAGCTGACCGCGTTCACCGTTCCGGTGTCGGTGCCGCGCGGCTCCGACTTCGAGCGCGCCGTGTGGCGGGAGATGACCCGGATCCCGTACGGGGAGACGCTGACGTACGGCGAGGTGGCGCGCCTGGTCGGCGATCCCGGAGCGGCGCGGGCGGTGGGAGTGGCCTGCAACCGCAACCCGGTCCCGGTGATCGTGCCCTGTCACCGGATCGTCGGCGCGGGCGGCAAGCTGGTCGGCTTCGGCGGGGGCCTGCCTCGCAAGGTCACGTTGTTGGAGTTGGAGGCCGGGGTCGCGCTGCGAGACGCCTGGTCCTGAGTCGTCCCACGCTGGCGGCCGTCCGCTCCCGCTGGGGGTGTTACCCGGCGCTGGGCGGCCCTTCCGGTCCGGCGGCGGGTGAGGCCCGGACGGGCCATGGCGGGTCGATCGCGGTCCGCGGCTGGAAGTAGGCGTTGGCCGGTGGCAGGGCCAGCAGGACCAGCGCGACGAGTATCGCCACCGGCACGCCCAGGCCCAGGGTGAGCAGCAGGGGCTCCAGCCAAACCGGCATGTCGTCCCGTGCCATCGCGGTGATCCGGTCCATGTTCTCGTCGGAGTAGATGGGCGGCGAAGGCCACCCCGCCCGTTGGCTCGAAGGACCCGGCGGCCGTGTGGAAGAAGTCCTGGTACCAGTAGCTGAGTGGCAGTGCGGCCAGTTGCGCGACGGCGGCCAGGGCCAGCAGCAGGCAGGCCAGCGCGACGATGCGCGGCCGAGGAGGTCGGACCGGGCACGGGAGTCACCCTCGGGAGCCGACCCACGTGGAAGGGCCGGGTCCGCTTGGACCCGGCCCTTCGACAAGCTTGGTGATTCAGCGCGTCAGCGCGTGACCTCACCGGCGATGAACTCCTCGACGGCCTGGTGGGCGTCGTGGTCGGCGTACTGCACCGGCGGGGACTTCATGAAGTACGACGAGGCCGACAGGATCGGGCCGCCGATCTTCCGGTCCAGGGCGATCTTCGCGGCCCGGACCGCGTCGATGATGACGCCGGCCGAGTTCGGAGAGTCCCACACCTCGAGCTTGAGCTCGGCGTTGAGGGGGGTGTCACCGAACGAGCGGCCCTCCAGGCGGATGTACGCCCACTTGCGGTCGTCCAGCCACGGCACGTGGTCCGACGGGCCGATGTGCACGTCGCTCTTGCTCATCTCGTGCGGGATCTGCGAGGTGACCGACTGGGTCTTCGAGATCTTCTTCGAGACCAGCCGCTTGCGCTCCAGCATGTTCATGAAGTCCATGTTGCCGCCGAAGTTGAGCTGGTACGTGCGCAGCAGCTCGACGCCGCGGTCCTCGAAGAGCTTCGCGAGGGCACGGTGCACGATGGTGGCGCCGACCTGGCTCTTGATGTCGTCACCGACGATCGGCAGGCCCGCGTCCTCGAACTTCTTGGCCCACTCGGGGTCGGAGGCGATGAAGACCGGCAGGGCGTTGACGAACGCGCAGCCGGCGTCGATCGCGGCCTGGGCGTAGAACTTGGCGGCCTGCTCGGAGCCGACCGGCAGGTAGCAGACGACGACGTCGACCTGCGCGTCGCGCAGCGCCTGCGTCACGTCGACCGGGGTGGCGTCCGACTCCTCGACGATCTCGCGGTAGTACTGGCCCAGACCGTCGAAGGTCGGACCGCGCTGCACGCTGACGCCGGTCGGCGGCACGTCGCAGAGCTTGATGGTGTTGTTCTCGCTGGCGACGATCGCCTCCGCGAGGTCCATGCCCACCTTCTTGGCGTCCACGTCGAATGCCGCGACGAACTCCACGGCGTTGACGTGGTATTCGCCGAAGGCGACGTGCATGAGACCCGGGACGCGGTCGTTCGGGTTGGCGTTCCGGTAGTACTCGACGCCCTGAACCAGGGACGAGGCGCAGTTACCCACACCGACGATGGCGACGCGGACGGAGCCCATAGCGTCTGCCTCCTTCTTTTCTGTCACGGCCGCTCATTCCTGGTCTCTCCAGGCGGAGGCGGGCTGTTGTCTTCTCGTCGGCCGCCGGCTGTCCCGATGTTCGGGACCGTCGGGGCTCGGCCGGAGCGCTCGTTGGCGATGAGCTCCTCCAGCCAGCGGACCTCGCGCTCACAGGCATCAAGGCCGTGGCGCTGCAGTTCCAGCGTGTAAGCGTCGAGGCGCTCGGCCGCCCGGCCCAGCACGTCACGAAGCCCTTCGCGACGTTCCTCGATCTTGCGGCGGCGACCCTCCAGAATGCGCAGTCGGGTCGCCTGGTCGGTCCGGGCGAAGAACGCGAAGTGCACCCCGAAGCCCGTGTCGTCATACGTCTCGGGCCCGGCCTGTGCGATCAGCTGGGCGAAGCGTTCCTTGCCTTCCGCGGTGATTTTGTAGACCACCCGACCTCGTCGGCTGGTCAGCGCGGGAACCTCCTCGGCAGTGGCGGGTGTCTCAGCAGCTTCGGTGATCCATCCCGCCGCCTGGAGCCTGCGTAGCGTGGGATAGAGCGAGCCGTAGCTGATCGCCGCCCGGATCGCGCCGAGTTTGGCAGTCAGCTCCTTGCGCAGCTCATAGCCGTGCATCGGAGACTCCTGCAGGAGGCCGAGGATGGCGAACTCAAGCACTGGCCACCCTCTCTTTACCCTCCGGCGTGGAGTGGTAACCGCCGCGATGTATCGGACCGATACATCGCACGTTAGCGGGTCGCGCGGGCCAGGGCAAACCCCCGTTCCGAGATGCTGTCGTCACGGATTGTGAGCGTGGTCGCCTGCTCGGGTCGGACCGCGTACCCTTCTCCGCATGCGTACGCAGCGCCAGGTCGTCGACTACTCGCTTCAGAAGCGAGCAGTGCTGCGTGAGCTCCTGGCCGGCCGGGTCGGCACGTACGACGTCTGCGACGCGTCGCCGTACCTGAAGAACGCCGCTCGGTTCCACGGTGAGCCGACCGACCGGCGCTGCCCGATCTGCCGGAGCGAAAACCTGACCCTGGTCCACTACATTTACGGTGACGAACTCAAGCAGTCCGCCGGCCAGGCTCGGACACTTACCGAGTTGCCCGTGCTGGCGATGACGCTGCGTGAGTTCCAGGTCTTCGTCGTGGAGGTGTGCCTCGGTTGTGACTGGAACCATCTCGTCGAGCAGTACCTGCTCGGCCGGGACGGTCTGACCGGCGACAGCGACGGCACTACTGAGCAGGACGCGGCGGGCGCCGGAGGCGCCGGTCGGCGGAGGCGAGAGGCGCAACGGTGATCTCAGCTGGTTGGACGGGCCCCGGGGCCGCAGACGGAACCCGGGACGGCCGACCGCTTGTTGGCCCGATTGGCCCGATTGATACGGCAATGACCCCGGTCGGCCGGCACCCCCGTGCCGGCGCCCCGGGTGAAGCAACTCACGGCAACCCGGTGGCGGCGCAGTCGCGCCCCACCGCGACCGGCAGGGTGTGAGGAATGAACTCGTACGGCGATCCCAGTTCTGCGCGCGGACGGACCCAGTACTCGGGTCCGGACGGTGACCCCGGACCGGGCGCGGACGACGCGTACCGCCGACCCGGCGGTGACTCCGGCGGGAGCGGCTGGTCAGCCTCGGAGGGCGGCGCGGCAACCCCAGGGCGGGCCTCGGTGACGCCGAGGGCCGCCGGTGGTCGCGCCACGGTCGGAGGCTCCGCCTCGGTGCCGCCGGCCGCCGGGTCCGCCTCGGTGAGTTCGGCAGCTACCGGCCGGGCCGGTCGAGCCTCGGTGCCGGTGTCACCGGCACCTGGTGTGGCCGCTGGCCGCGCTGGCGCCGGCCGGGCCTCGGTGCCCGTCTCCCCGGCGCCGGCGGGTCGGGCCACTGTCGGTGCCGCCGCCGTCGGCGCGGCCTCGGTCGGCACCGCCTCGGCGGGCCGGGCCAGCGTCGGCTCCGCATCGGTCGGGGGTCGTGCGGCTGTCGCCCGAGCGAGCGTCTCCCCGGTCTCCGGTGGGCCGGGCGGCCCTGGGGGTCCAGGTGGGCCGGGCGGTCCGGGCGGTCCCGGTCGAGGCGGCCGCGGTGCGGGTGACTCGGGCGCGGCCCGGGCCAAGAAGCGCAAGCGGATGAACCTGCTGATCGCCGGGTTCGCCGTCTTCATCATGCTCGCCGGCATCGGCGTGGTCGGGTTCACCTACTACTCGACAAACGTGGTCATGCCGAACGAGATGCCGCTGCCGCTGTCCACCACCGTGTACGCCAAGGACGGCAAGACGCAGCTCGCCAAGCTGGGCAGTGAGAACCGCACCTTCGTGACCATCCAGCAGATCCCGCAGCACGTGCAGGACGCGGTCGCCGCCGCGGAGGACCGGAACTTCTACCGGCACTCCGGCGTCGACTACAAGGGCATCGTCCGGGCCGCATGGAACAACGTCTCCAACGGCGACAAGCAGGGCGCCTCGACGATCACCCAGCAGTACGCCCGCAACGCGTTCGAGAACCTCAAGGACGACACGTACGGCCGGAAGGTGAAGGAGGCGATCCTCGCCTCCAAGCTGAACGACAAGTACGACAAGCCGACGATCATGCAGCACTACCTGAACGTCATCTACTTCGGTCGTGGCGCGTACGGCATCGAGGCGGCGGCACAGACCTACTTCGGCAAGCCGGCCATCAAGCTCACTCCCGCCGAGGGAGCAGTGCTGGCCGCAGTGATCAAGCAGCCGCAGCCGAGCGAGACCCACAGGGGGTTCGACCCGGGGGTCAACCCGACCGATGCCAGGTCGCGGTGGGACTACGTGATCGGCGGCATGAAGAAAGAGGGCTGGCTGGACTCCCCCAACCACCCCGCGGCGCCCACCGAGTACCCCAAGGTGCTGCCGCTCAAGAAGGACGGCGTCGGCTTCGGTGTCGACAGCCCGCGCGGCAACGTCATCAACTACGTCCGTCAAGAGATGGACGAGATGGGTATCTGCTCCGACAGCGGTGCGGAAGGCAAGACGAGCTGCGTCGACGCGCTGCGCGATGGCGGCTACCGGATCACCACCACCATCGACCCGAAGCTCCAGGCCGCCGCGGAGAACACCGCGATGCAGTCGAAGAAGGGTTCCGAGCTCAACGACCAGCCGAAGAACCTGATGGCGGCGGTGGTCTCGATCGACCCGAAGAAGGGCCGCGTGCTCGCCTACTACGGCGGTGACAGCGGCGCCGACTTCGACTACGCCGGCAAGAACATCGACAAGAACGGCGACCTGACCGGTGGGCACCAGCCGGGCTCGTCGATGAAGGTGTACACCCTGGCCGCCGCGATCGAGGCCGGCATCTCGGTCAAGTCGCACTGGGACCCCACGCCGTACAAGCCCGAGGGCTCCAGGGACACGATCGGCAACGCCGGCCGCACCAACCTCAAGTGCGGCAAGTACTGCACCCTCGAAGAGTCCACGGTCCAGTCGTACAACGTTCCCTTCTACTGGGTCGCCGACACGATCGGCGCCGACAAGGTCGTCGACATGGCCCGGAAGGCCGGCGTGACCACCATGTGGGGCGTCGACCCGCCGCAGGCCTTCGACCTGTCGAAGAAGGGGGCGAAACCGTTCGACAACTACACCGGTTTCGGCAAGTACCCGATCACCGTGTTCGACCACGCCAACGCCATGGCCACGTTCGCGAACGACGGCAAATACATCAAGGCTCACTTCGTCGTCAAGATCGAGCAGCAGGACAAGGACACCGGCAAGTGGAAGGTGGTCGGCAGCGAGCGCATCAAGCCGGAGCAGCGGATCCCCAAGAAGATCACCGACGAGGTCACCGGTGTCCTGAAGCAGATCCCCCGCCCCAACAACATCTCGCTGGAAGACGGCCGCCAGGCCGCCGCCAAGACCGGCACCTGGGAGTACGACAACAAGGACAACTCGCACGCCTGGACGGTCGGCTACACCCCGCAGAACGCCACAGCCGTGTGGGTGGGCAGCCGGGATCCGAGGAAGCCGCAGATCAAGCTCGCCAGCGGTAAGGACATCGGCGGTTCGACGCTCCCCGGCCCGATCTGGGAGAAGTACATGAACACCGCCCTCAAGGGCCAGGAGGAGATCCCCCTGCCCAGCGTCACCGGCGAGGGTGACGTCACGAAGGGCAACGGCAAGGAGCCGCCGCCGCCACCGCCGACCAACCCCGGGGGCCAGGGCCCTCTCTGTAACCCACTGATCGATCTGCTCTGCAACCCCGGGGGCAACAACCCCGGTGGCAACCCTGGGGGCAATCCCGGCGGTAACCCCGGTGGCAACCCTGGGGGTAACCCCGGCGGCAATCCTGGCGGTGGCGGCACAGGCGGCGGTGGCGGCGGGCAGTTGCCCAGCCTGCCACCCAACCGGGACTGACCCACACCAGCGCACGACGCCGCCGCCGGCCGGACGACCTGTCCCGGCCGGCGGCGGCGTTTTCGTACCCGGAACTCCGTGCCGGGACGGGACGGGCACCCCTGTCGTACGGCAGGATGCCTCTTCATGAGCACCCAGTCGACGCCCGGCATCGACGACGCCGGAACCACCGATCACCCGTCCCGCTCCGACGGGTTCGTCCGCGGCATCTCCAGCGTCATCGGCGGGCCGGTGGGCGACCACGCGACCGCGCTGAACCGGCCGGCCGGTCGGGAGCGTCGCTTCTGGACCGCCGTGCGGATCGTGCTGGCGATGGTGTGCCTCACGCTCGCGCTGCACTGGGTGCAGAAATCGCCCTGCCAGGACGGCGCCTGGCAGAACAACGTCCAGTACACCCGGTTCTGCTACACCGACGTCCTCGCCCTCTACTACGCCGAAGGGCTCAACGAGGGCAAGGTGCCCTACCGTGACCACCCGGTCGAGTACCCGGTCCTGACCGGCTATTTCATGGGGGCACTGGGCCTGCCGGTGCACGCCATCGGTGACGGCGACCCGAGCATCAACCAGGGTCAGTGGTTCTACAACCTCAACGCGCTGGTGCTGGGCGCGCTCGCGGTGGCCACGGTGGCCGTGATCCTGGCGTTGCGCCGCCGACGACCCTGGGACGCGGCGATGTTCGCACTCGCCCCGGCGTTGGTGCTCACCGCCACCGTCAACTGGGACCTGCTCGCCATCGGGCTGGCCGCCTTCGGCCTGCTGGCCTGGGCCCGAAGACGACCGGCGGTGGCCGGCGTGCTGCTCGGGTTGGCCGGCGCGGCGAAGCTCTGGCCACTCTTCCTGCTCGGCCCGATCCTCATCCTGGCGCTACGGGCGGATCGGGTTCGTGCCGCACTCGTCGCCATCGGGACGGCGATCGCGGCAGTGGTGCTGGTGAACCTGCCGGCCGCCCGCGCGTACCCGGAGAACTGGGACCGGTTCTTCGAGCTGAACACCACCCGGCCGATCGACTGGGGCACGCTCTGGTACATCGGGCGCTACCTGGACGGCAAGGTCGGCAACGACCCCGCCAACCTCGGCCCGTTCGAGTGGCTCAACGCCAACATCCCGACCCTCAACACCCTCTCGTACGCGCTGTTCGGGCTGGCCTGCCTCGGCATCGCCGTGCTGGCGCTGCGGGCGCCGCGGCGCCCGCGGCTGGGTCAGCTCGCCTTCCTGGTGGTCGCCGCGTTCCTCATCTTCAGCAAGGTCTGGTCGCAGCAGTTCGTGCTCTGGCTGCTCCCGCTGGTGGTGCTGGCCCGGCCGAAGTGGGGCGCGTTCCTGGCCTGGCAGATCGCCGAGGTCTGCTACTTCGTCGCCTTCTACGGGGAGTTGCTCGGCGCGGCGACCAGCCGTCCGGTCTTCCCGGAGGGGGTGTTCGTGCTGGCCTCGACGCTGCGACTGGCCACTGTGGTGGTGCTCTGCGTCTTCGTCGTCAAGGAGATCCTGCACCCCGAGCAGGACGCGGTGCGGGCCACCTACCCGGACGACCCGGACGGTGGCGTCCTCGACGGCGCCCCAGACGCACAGTGGACAGACCGCTGGCGACGCCCCACGGCGAACAGCGAACAAGCACCCGTACCGGTGCCCACGACCTGACCCTGAGGCCGACCGCGGCCGGCACCACGTCAGGGTTTTCGGGGGAGCCCGTCCGGCGCAGGGATCAAGCCTGACCGCCCGGAGCCGGGCGGGCTCCCCCGAAAACCCGCCTTAGAGAGCAGCCGCGACAAGCCGCCAGAGCTTCACAGGCGATAGACGACAGCGTCGCCGACTTCCTGCCGGCTGATGCCGAGTGACTCGACCGGGGCGTCGATGTTGATCTCCCACGGCGTGCCGGCCACCTGGCCGCGCAGCAGCACTACCGTGCGGACGCCGAGCGTGCGCAGGTAGTCGACGCTCGTCTGGTCCGGGAACGACTGGCTCACCCGACGGACGTCGTCGAGCTGGCGCGGCGTGAAGCCGCTACCGCCGTTGACCACGTCGGGGAACCCGCTGGTCGACCAGAGCATCACGTGCTGGTCCAGGCTCTGATTGCTGGGCAGCACCAGCAGCGGACCCTCCGCCGAACGCATCGCCGCCGGTTGGGTCGGCACCACGGGGTGTGGGGTGGTGTTCAGGCCTTCGACGGTGACCAGCAGCAACGGCAGCAGGGTTGCCATCCGCAGCCACGGCCCCGGCCACGACGGAATCCGTTGCGCGGTCAACTCGCGGACCCGGTCGGTGAGCGCGGTGACCGCGCCCGCCGCGAGCAGGCCGAGCAACAACGTGGTCCAGAGCATCAACCGCCCGGGGGTACGCAGCCCACTCCAGCCTGGCAGGTGCTCGAAGAGCGGCACGTAGGTGAAGGTGCCGTCGAAGAAACGGGTACCCATGGCGAACGCCATCGTCAGCAGCACCCCGGCGAGCAGCAGCAGTCGGTGCCGCAGCCGCCAGACCGAGAAGAACAATCCGCCCGCGGCGAGCGCGTAGAGCACGAAGCCCGGCAGCAGGGTCATCTCCGGGTGCCACGGCAGTGCCGCCCGGGCACCCTCGTGCAGGCCACCCCAGATCCGCGACTCCCCGGGTGCCGTCACGAAGCCCGACGCCGGCGGCGAGAAGAGGCTGATGTCGCCGATGGTGCGCTCGGCGTACGGGTGCAGCTCGGTCACCTTGAAAAACGGGAACGCCATCAGCAGACCGACACCGGCGAACAACACACCGCCGAGCACGTCGGCGGCGAACAACCGGCGACCGAACGGAACTGTCTGCCCGGTGCGCAGCCGCCGCGCGAGGAACAGGACGGCAGCGACCAGCACCACGCCGGCCAGGAAGTACGCGAATGGCAGACCGATGCCGAAGCCGAGGCTGAGTTGCCAGGCAGCCACCAGCCAACCGGCGTAGACCCAACCGTCATGCCGGCGCTCCGGCCGGTAACCGTGTCGGAGGGACCACCCGTGCCCGCGCGCCAACATCGCCAGCGCCAGCGGAATGCCCCCGTTGGAAAGCACGTGCAGGTGCCCGGCCTGGGCCAGCAGCCACGGCGCGTACGTGTAGCTCACCCCCGCGACGGCAGCACCGATCCGGCCGGCCCCGAGCTGTCGGGCCAGCGCGTACGCCCCGAACGTGGCGAGCGCGTGCGCCAGCACGAACATGATGTTGTAGCGCAGCACGGCGTCCTCGGGACCGCTGCCGAGCATCCCGGCCGGGGCATACCCGAGCAGCGTGTCGGAGAACGCGAAGCTCCACAGCTCGGGGAAGAACGTGTTGGACTGCCACAGCCGCGCCGGGTCGGCCAGCAGGATGTGCCCGGACCAGGCCATCTGCCAGGCTTGCAGGCTCGGGTCCCAGTAGTCCTGCGGGAGGGTGTAGCGCGGATAGCGCAACGTCGGCCAGGTCATCATCGCGGCCAGCGCCAACGCGCCGAGGGCGGCCAGGGTCCACTCGTGGATCAGGAACCGGCCGACCCGCCGGCCCGCCCGACTGAAGATCGAGGGCCGTGGCTCCGGTGCGGAGGCGAACGCCTGCCAACGCTCGGGGCCGACCGGCTTCGCCTCGCTGTCGGCCTTGTCCGTAGCGTCGGCGGCGTCCGCCTTCGCGCCCTTGGTCGCGCCGCCGTCCTTGGTCGCGCCGCCATCCTTGGTCGGTTCGCTGTCCTTGGCTGCGTCGGTGCCCTTGGCGGTGCTGTCACTGGCGGCGGTGCCGCCCCCGGCGGCGTCCTGCTTGGCCGTGTCGCCCTGCTTGTCGCGCCGGGCCGCGTCCTTGACGGCACCGCTTGTCGCGGGGTCGGCCTTGGAGTCGCCGTTCGAGGCTGTTCCGGTCGCTCCACCGTCGCCAGATGGCGGCTGGTCCGCGGTGGTCTCGGCGGCGGGCTTGTCGGAGGTGCGAGCCGGCTGGGTGGGAGCGCCGGCCGTGGTGGCGGGTTGACTCTCGGTGTCCGCGCCGGTGGGGGTGGGCCGGGCGTTGCCGGTCCCGGGCTGTCCGCTCGTCATGCCGCCGGGCTCTCCGCTCCGAGCTGCTCACGCAGAAAGTCGATGTCGGCGGCCTGGCCGGTCACACCGCCCGGTGTCTCGACGACCACCGGCGCGCCGGCCGCCCGGATGACCGCCACCACCAACTCCGGGTCGATCGTCCCGCCGCCCAGGTTGTCATGTCGGTCCTGGCCGGAGTCGAACGCGCCCTTGGAGTTGTTGGCGTGCACCAGGTCGATCCGCCCGGTGATCGCCTTGACCCGGTCGACCAGGCCGAGCAGCTCCTCGCCGCCCGCGTACGCGTGGCAGGTGTCCAGGCAGAAGCCGACCTCGTAGTCACCGATCGCGTCCCAGAGTCGGGCGATCGCGTCCAGCCGTCGGGCACAGGCGTTGTCGCCGCCGGCGGTGTTCTCGATCAGGACCGGTACGCCGAAGCCGCCGGAGTCCGCCGCGTACGCGAAGGTCTTGCGCCAGTTGTCGAAGCCGACGGCCAGGTCGTCGCCGGCGTTGACGTGCCCACCGTGGACGATCAGGCCCTTGGCGCCGATGGCGGCGGCCGCGTTGGCGTGCCCGAGCAGCAGCTTGCGGCTCGGGATCCGGATGCGGTTGTTGAGCGTGGCCACGTTGATGACGTACGGCGCGTGCACGTAAAGGTCGACCTCGGCAGCGCGCAGCCGCTCGGCATCCTCGCGAGGCTTGGGCGCCTTCCAACCCTGTGGGTCGGCAAGGAAGAACTGCACGGTGTCGGCGGACCGGGCGGCCGCCTCCGCCAGCGGGTCGGTCGAGTCGACGTGGGCTCCGATACGCATGCGAGCGAGCCTACGTCGCGACCCCGACCGGCGGGGCGACGGCCGGGGCGGTGTCGCGTCACCGGAGGGACCGACGATCGTTGATGGGTTTGAACCGGAGACCAGCTTCCCGGTGCCCCAGCGGCGCGAGCGTCGCACACGGCGACCGGCGGTCGACGGCCGACAGCGAGGTCACCCCCGCGGCGCGGCCCGGCGCAGCGGGGGCGACCCCCTCGTACACCGGCTACCGAGCGACGACGAATCTCCAAAAATTGTGCTTTTCCCCCCGACAAGGTACGAGTGCTGTTGTATCGTCAGATAACAACACGATAAAGCTCCGCGGGGCGTCTTCGGTCCAACCTCATCGGTGTGGTCGTTCCTCCCCAGGTCCCACCCAAGGAATGCGGACCGGACGCCCCGCGGCCTCGTAGACGGGGGCCCACCATCGACCGATTGACGGTCGGACGGTGGGCCCCCGTCGGTACGTCCGGGTCCGGACCCGACCACCCCGGGCATGATCGTTGGGACCGGGTATCCTGGTCAGGTTGTCCGTGTCCGGCCGGGTTCCCTCGGCGCGTGCGGGCAGCGACACAAGACCTCCTGCCACGGAAGGACCGTGGCCGCTTAGCCCACAGGAGGTGAGCACGTCTTGCGTCACTACGAACTAATGGTCATCCTCGACTCCAGCCTCGAGGAGCGCACCGTCGCACCGTCGCTCGACACGTACCTGAACGTGATTCGGACCGCGGGTGGCTCGGTTGAGAAGACCGACGTGTGGGGCCGCCGGCGCCTCGCGTACGAGATCAACAAAAAGGCCGAAGGCATCTACGCCGTCATCGACCTGCAGGCCACGCCTGCTGCGGTGGCCGAGCTGGACCGTCAGCTCCGGCTCAACGAGTCCGTGCTGCGCACCAAGGTCATCCGACCGGAAATGCGCTAGAGCATCCAACCCCGGTTCGTCCGGATCAGCCTCCGCGACTCTGTCGTACGGCTCTGCGAGCCTGTACGGCGAGACGCTGAGTGCGCGAGGAGATGGTCATGGCAGGAGACACCACCATCACGGTCATCGGCAATCTGACCGATGACCCCGAGTTGCGGTTCACCCCCTCCGGGGCTGCGGTCGCCAAGTTCCGAGTCGCTTCGACGCCCCGTTTCATGGACAAGGCGTCGAACGAATGGAAGGACGGCGAGCCGCTGTTCCTCGCATGCACCGTGTGGCGCCAGGCCGCCGAGCACGTCGCCGAGTCGCTGCAGCGTGGCGCTCGGGTGATCGTGTCGGGCCGGCTGCGTCAGCGGTCGTACGAGACCCGCGAGGGTGAGAAGCGCACTGTCATCGAGCTTGAGGTCGACGAGATCGGCCCGTCGCTGCGCTACGCCACGGCGAAGGTGCAGAAGATGTCCCGCTCCGGCGGTGGCGGCGGCGGCTTCGGTGGCGGCGGTGGCGGTGGCAACCAGGGTGGCGGCGGAGGCAACTTCGACGACCCCTGGGCTTCGGCTGCTCCTTCTCCCGCGCGTGCCGGTTCGGGCGCCAATTTTGACGAGGAGCCACCGTTCTAATGGCGCCTAGCGCTCGCGATCGCAAACCAGGAGCACGTGCAACGGCCAAGGCTGCGGCACTGCGCAAGCCGAAGAAGAAGGTGAACCCGCTCGACAAGGACGGGATCGCCTACATCGATTACAAGGACACCGCACTGCTGCGCAAGTTCATCTCCGATCGCGGCAAGATCCGCGCTCGTCGGGTGACCGGCGTTACCTCGCAGCAGCAGCGGCAGATCGCCCGTGCGGTCAAGAACGCCCGTGAGATGGCACTCCTGCCGTACACGGCCACCACCCGCTGAGAGGAGGCACCGATATGAAGATCATCCTGACTCAGGAAGTGTCCGGCCTCGGTGCCCCGGGCGACATCGTCGAGGTCAAGAACGGCTACGGCCGTAACTACCTGCTGCCGCAGGGCTTCGCGATCGTCTGGACCAAGGGCGCGGAAAAGCAGGTCACGGTCATCAAGCGGGCCCGTGGGGCCCGCGAGATCCGCGACCTCGACCACGCCAACGAGGTCAAGGCTCAGCTCGAGGGTCTCAAGGTCAACCTGAAGGTCCGCGCCGGCGACGGCGGACGGCTCTTCGGCTCGGTCACCCCGGCCGAGATCGTCGACGCCGTCAAGGCCGCCAGCGGCCCGGTCCTCGATCGTCGCCGGCTGGAGGTGCCCGGTCACATCAAGTCGATCGGCGCCTACCCGGTGAAGATCAAGCTGCACCCCGAGGTGACCGCGTCGTTCAACCTGAACGTCGTTCAGGGCTGACGTCCGCAACACCACCACGAGGGCCCGCACCGAGCGATCGGTGCGGGCCCTCGTGCGTACGTCGTCCAACCCGGCACTGCCCGGGCCAAGATGGTCGCCACCGGCATGCCCCGTCGCCCAGCGGGGCCCCGACCTGCCTCCGGCTAGCGAGGCCCCGACCCGACGCCCGCCCGGTCTGGCCCCGACCCGCCGACGGGTCAGCCGATGGGCTGGCCCGTCACCGCGCTGATCAGCACCGTGGAGAGGCCGCCGCCCACCACCGCGGCGGCAACCGCGATGGTCGCCGAGCGCCACGTCGTGCCCACCCGCCGAAGCAGCGCCGCCACCACCAAGCTGCTTACCAGCGCCAAACCGAAGCGCGGCGAACCAGCCAGCAGTGACTCCAGCGCGCGGGACCGGGCGGACTCACACCCGCCCCCGCTGATGTCGGTCACACAACCAGCCGGCGCCTGGCTGTCCAAGGTCAACAGCCAAACGAAGATCAGCATCGCCGGCACCAGGTAACAGGCCGCCGTGTACAGCAGAGGCCGGACGGACCCACCCGGATCCGGGTCCAGCAGGTCGTCCTCCAGACGCCGTGCCCAGGCACCAGTAGCCGCCGACTCGACCCGCCGACGTACCGACGCCGTTCCCACCGCCGGCCGGTCCGCCCGACGCCCGGGCGCACCCGCACGTGGTGCACCTTCGCGCGGCGCAGGCGCGCTGCGCGGCCGTGGGGCCGTGTATCCCACCACCGGAGACCGGGGCGCCGACGTCGTCGGATCCATCCAACGCGGGTCGTCATCGGCCAACCGAGTGCCGGACCAGAACCCGTCTTCCCGGCTCGGCCACCCCTCGGCCGCCACCGAGCGATCGGAGCGCGGCGCCAGCGTACGGTCCCACTCGTCGTCCTCGATCGCGGACCGCTCCCACTGACCGGTGCGGTCCGACCGCTCCCAGCCACCGACGCTCTCCACCGCCGACCACTGCCCGCTCAGGTCCCCGCCGTCCGCGCCGGCTGCCGGCGGCCACGCGTGCACGCCCGAGGCGTCCCACGGGTCCACAGCAGGCGGGTACGACGGTTCGGGCTCCGCCGCGCGGTTCGATCCGCGGGCCCACGGGTCGGCCGCCGGACGGGACCAGGAATCCTCCGCCGCACGTCGGCTACGCCGGCTGGGACGGCTCGGCTCCTGGTCCGGCACCTGCTCGCTCGGGGCGGACTCCGACTCCCCACCCGACCAGATCACCTGGGGACGGCCAACGGGTGCGCGGCGGGGACGCCGGTCCGAGACAGCGCCCGAGACCGGCTCGTCCTCCCCGGCTGCGGCTCGACGGCGGCCGGCGTACCCCTGCTCCTGCGGCCGGTCGAGCGTCCACTCTCGGGTGTGGTCCGAGTCTGGCGCCGGACCGATCGCTGCCTGCTCCCGCCGACGCGTCTCGCCGCCCCGCCGCCGACCACTCGACGACTCGGCGGACCGTCGGCCTGCACCGGAGATCGGCCGCTCGGGCTCGTCCTCAGCCTCGTCGTCGTCCGGCGCCGCGTGGCGACCACCGCCGTCCGCGTGCCGGACCCCTGACTCCAGCGCCCACCGGGGCAGGTAGGCGTCGACAGGCTCATCCTGGCCGCGGTCCAACGCACGCCGACGGCTGGAGGTGCGGTAGCGCCCGTCCTCGTCGTACGGATCAACCGGAACGGACGCCGCGCGCTCACCCCACGAGGCGGTTGGCTGGCGCTCGCGCGGGCTGCCATCGCCGCGTCCCCAGTCCCGGTAATTCACGGCCGGAGTGTGACCCTTCTGAACCGAAAGCGGAATCCGCTGTCCAGGTGTAGCCGTTCGCTGGAGATAGTACGGGACGATCGTGTCACAGGCCCGACCGAAATATTCTCCTCCACAGGCTGGGGAGTATGTATTCGCAGGTCAGCGACATATGGCCGAGAATTCCCCAATGGTTATCCACAGGCTGTGCACACGCTGCGCACATGCTGTCCACCGGGATCCACAGGTTGTCCCGAGGCTCGTCCACCGGCGTTGTTGAGTCTCTGACCTCGGGGTCCGTATGGTTGGCCCTCGACCGTCGGCGATGGCCCCCGATCGACCGGCCCGGTCGGAGGAGAAGTGTCGTACCCCAGCGGTAGAGCTGGGGTTGGATCCGGCGCAGTGGAGGGGGGACCCGTGTCGATCACCGACGACATGCGGGCAGAGCCACGCTCCGGCGGAGGCCAGCCACCTGCGCAGCAGCGGGATGGCCAGTTCGACAAGACCCCGCCCCAGGACGTCGCGGCCGAGCAGTGCGTCATCGGCGGCATGCTGCTCTCCAAGGACGCCATCGCTGACGTCGTCGAGATCCTCAAGACCAACGACTTCTACCGGCCGGTGCACGCCACCATCTTCGACATCATCCTCGACATCTACGGCCGGGGTGAGCCGGCCGACTCGATCACGGTCGCGGCGGCGCTCGCCGACTCCGGAGATCTGGTGCGCATCGGTGGCGCGCCGTACCTGCACACACTCATCGCCAGCGTGCCCACCGCCGCGAACGCCGCCTACTACGCCCGGATCGTCAGTGAGCGGGCGGTCCTGCGCCGGCTGGTCGAGGCCGGCACGAAGATCGTGCAGCTGGGCTACGGCACCGCCAGCGGCGGCAGCCGCGACGTGGACGACGTCGTCGACCTCGCCCAGCAGGCCGTGTACGACGTCACCGAGCGGCGGGTCAGCGAGGACTTCGCGGTCCTGGCCGACATGTTGCAGCCGACGTTGGACGAGATCGAGGCGGTGGGTGCGACCGGCGGCATGATGACCGGCGTCCCGACCGGCTTCAGCGACCTGGACCGACTGCTCAACGGCCTGCACGCGGGGCAATTGATCATCGTGGCGGGCCGGCCTGGTCTGGGTAAGGCGCTTGCGCTCGACACCCCACTGCCGACCCCGGACGGCTGGACCACGATGGGCGAGGTCAAGGCCGGCGATCAGCTACTGGGTGCGGACGGCTCTCCGACCACCGTCACGCACGCCTTCGACGTGATGCGCGACCGTCCCTGCTACGAGGTCGAGTTCTCGGACGGCGCAGTCATCGTGGCGGACGCGGAGCACCTGTGGAAGACGACCACGCGGGCGAGCCGGCGGCAGGAACCAGCGCGGCAGAGGCGGCACTGGTCAGAATCGTCGCTGGCCAACGTACGGGCGGCTCACAAGACGCTCAGCGCCGTGCGAAACCAGCCGATCACCCTCTTCGACGCGATCGAGCAGGTGGGGCCAGAGTTCCGGCATGTCCTGCACACGGTCGCCCGCGAGGTCGGGTCGATTGGCCGGATCAGTCGCCCCATCGTCCGCAACGGCAGGACGCGGAACTGGACTGCGCCCGGCTACCCGGCCGATCCTCTGCTGACCGTGCTTCTTGAACGAGCCGATGGGAACACAAACGCCGGCAGCCGGGCCGCCCACGACGGTGTCGTCACCACTGCTGACATCGCGGCCACGCTGCGAACCGATACCGCCCAGCCGCGGCTCAACCATGCCGTACGAAATTGCGCTCCCATCCAACTCCCGGACCGTGAGCTGCTGGTCCCGCCCTACACCTTGGGGACGTGGCTCGGTGACGGGCACAGCGGTGCCAGCCGCTTCACCACGGCAGATCCGGAGATGGTTACGCACGTCGAGGCGGATGGCTTCGTCGTGCGGCAGAGCGGGCCGATGGTCTACACCATTCTGCTGCAGCCCACCTCCACTGCTGCGGGGAACGGTGTCTGCGTGGACTGTGGCGGTTCCACCAGGGCGTTGCGTGAGAATCCAGCGACCAGGAAGTGTGCCGACTGTCGTCACCGGAACGGTTCCTTCCTCGGGCTGTTGCGTCAGATCGGGGTAGCGGGAAACAAGCACATCCCGGGCGTCTATCTGCGCGCCTCGGAGGCTCAGCGTAGGGCGCTACTGGCCGGGCTGATGGACACCGATGGGACCGTCGCCCCGGCCGGCAACCTCCAGTACACGTCGACCTCGAAGCGGTTGGCTGATGACGTACGCGAACTCATCGTCAGCCTCGGCTACCGCTGCACTGTCAACGCCAAGCCGGTGCGCGGCCGCACCCGCGAGTCGTCGATCGCGTACACGTTGAACTTCTCCACCCCGGATGTCATCTTCCGGCTCAGGCGCAAGCAGGACGCACACGCCGAACGCCGCCGGACCACCTCCGACGTCCGAACGACCTCGCGGTTCATCGTCGACGTCCGGCCGGTCTCCAGCGTTCCGGTGCGGTGTGTGACTGTCGATAACGACGAACACCTGTACCTGGCCAGCCGGTCGATGATCCCTACCCACAACAGCACGGCCAGCATGGACTTTGCCCGACATGCTGCTATTCGCGCCAATCAGGCGGCAGCCATCTTCTCGCTGGAAATGAGCAAGGTCGAGATCGTCATGCGGCTGCTCTCCGCTGAGGCACGGGTGCCGCTGCACGTACTGCGCAGCGGTCAGCTCTCCGATGATGACTGGACCAAGCTGGCCCGGTGCATGGGCGAGATCAGCGAGGCACCGCTCTTCGTCGACGACACGCCGAGCATGAACCTGATGGAGATCCGGGCCAAGGCTCGGCGGCTCAAGCAGCGGCACGACCTCAAGATGATCGTGGTCGACTATCTCCAGCTGATGACCTCGCCGAAGCGCACCGAGAGTCGTCAGCAGGAGGTCGCGGACCTGTCCCGTGGTCTCAAGCTGTTGGCCAAAGAGGTCGAGTGCCCGGTGATCGCGGTCAGTCAGCTGAACCGTGGCCCCGAGCAGCGCACCGACAAGCGACCTCAGCTGTCCGATTTGCGTGAATCTGGATCAATTGAGCAAGATGCCGACGTTGTCATTCTTCTGCACCGCGACGACTACTACGACAAGGAGTCACCGCGGGCCGGGGAGGCGGATTTCATCATTGCCAAGCATCGGAATGGACCCACCGACACAGTGACCGTCGCGGCCCAGCTGCACCTGTCCCGCTTCGTCGACATGGCCATCGGCTGACCGACGCGGCAACCCGTCGTCGGTCAGCCGAGCAGTGGGAACCAGCCCGCCGACTCGCCCAGTGCCAGTCGGTCCCGGTCGGTCAACGGGACGCGCCCGGTGGCCTTCAGCAGGAAGTCGTGGTCGTCCCACGCGGTGGGTCGAACGGTGTCGTCGCTGAGCAGGCCGTCCATGGTCGCTACCGCGACGCGTACCGCCAGCGGGCCGGGCGGCGGCGCGTCGGGCAGTTCCAGCGTCAGGTCCAGGTGGTGGACGGCGGCCTCGGTAGTCAGGGTGGCGAGGAAGTCCGGTACGCGCAGCACGTGTCCCTGGGTGGTCACGTACCCGTCGGGGTCGGCGGACGTGGCGGCGCGGACCGCCGCCGGCGCGGTGTCCCGCCAGAGCTCGACAATCCCGGTCGGGCGGTCGAAGGCGGCTGCCGATCGGCGGACCCACCAGCCGTGCCGGGCGGCCTCGTCATCGTTGCCGGGGAAGTCGCGCCAGTAGCTCACGTCGTCGACGTCGGCGGGGCCGTCGACGGGGCTGGCCAGGGTGACGAGTGCCCGTTGGGCGTCGCCGAGCACGTGCAGGAGCAGGTCGGCGATGAGCCAGCCCCGGCAGCGGGTGGCTCGTTGCAGGTCGGCGTCGTCCAGGCGATCGACCACTGCGGTGATCCCGTCGTACGCCTGGGCCAGCGCCTCGTCCGGTCGGATCGCGGTCATGCGATTCAGCCTCGCATGAAGCTTCGCGCCCGCCAACGATCAATGGCCCGGGTGTGTGCCCGGGCCGACGCGTGATCGACCCGGGCGTGAGGTCGGCCTGGGATCAGCCGAACATGTCGTCGAGGAAGCCCTTGCGCTTCTTCTGCCGGTAGTGGCCGTGGTAGCCGTGGTGTTGCTGCTGCTGGTGGCCGTAGGCCGGCTGCGGCGGGTAGCCGTGGGCGGGCGGGGGCGGCGGCGGGACGGCGCCGTAACCGGGCTGGGGCGGCGGGGGCGGGTAGCCGGCCGGCTGCTGCGCGGGTTGCCCTGGCGCGCCGCCGCTCTGTTGGCGGCTCCAGTTGGCCTCCGCCTCGAACAGCTTCTCCAGCTCGCCGCGGTCCAGGAAGATGCCTCGGCACTCCCCGCACTGGTCGATGACGACGCCGCTGCGCTCGTACTGGCGCATTTCTCCGTGACACTTGGGACAGGTGAGGCTACTCATCGCCCGACGGTACCCGGTGTTTCTATGCAGTTGCTGTGAGCGCCTCGGTGACTTCTTCGTCGGACACTTCATGAAAATCGTCGTAGTAGACGCTGACGGCGCCGAAGTCCGCCGGGCGTTGGGCACAGATGACCTGGTCGGCTTCGGCGGCGAGCAGTTCGTACGCCTCCTGGGCGCCGACCGGGACCGCGACCACGACCCGGTGTGCCCCGAGTTGGCGGACGACCTCGACGGCGACGCGGGCGGTTGCGCCGGTGGCGAGGCCGTCGTCGACGATCACTGCCGTCCGCCCGGTGAGGTCGACCTGTGGGCGGTCGCCCCGGTAGAGCCGTTCCCGGCGTTCCAGTTCGGCCTGCTCCCGGTGGCGGACCTCGGCGATGTCGTCGCTGCTGAGTCGGCTGGCCACCGCGTCGTTGAGGACCTGGACACCGCCCGGCCCGAGTGCGCCGAAGGCGACCTCGCGGGCCCACGGCATGCCGAGCTTGCGGACGACCAGCACGTCCAGTGGTGTGCCGAGCCGTTCGGCGACGACCCGGGCGACCGGCACGCCACCACGGACGAGGCCGAGGACGACGACGTCCGGGTCGCCGATGAGCGCGGTGAGGCGTTCGGAGAGCACCCGGCCGGCGTCGGCCCGGTCGCGGTACGTGGTCATGCCTTCAGGTCTACGCCCTGACGCGCCGTTTCGCTCGGCAGTTAGGCCGAAGTGGTCCGACCGGACCGCTCATCGGCAACTGCGGCGGTCGGTGTGTCGACGGGGCGGTCCAGGGCGGGGGCCCAGGTCAGCAGGGCCAGCGGGTAGAGCAGGTAGCCGAAGCGGGTCGAGGGCATCAGGGCGATGGCGGCGAGCAGCCCGTACCCGCAGATGAGCGCGGTGGCGACGGCGGTGCGGGGCGGGCGGCGGGCGAGCCGGACGGCGATGGCCACTCCGGCGGCGACCAGCAGCGCGGCGGCGATCAGCCGGCCTGCGGGTAGCGCGCTGGCGATCAGGTAGCCGGGGAACGGGGACTGGGCGGGGCTGGTGACCAGCCCGTGGCCGAGGGGGAAGCGCAGCACGTTCTCGGTGAGGGCGTCGCGGTCCACCAGCAGCGCCGGCAGTAGTGCGGCGATGGGGAGGCCGATGGCGCCGACGGCGACTCGGGTGCCGGCGCGTCGGGTCAGGCCCCAGACGATCAGGACCAGGGCGACCGGCCAGGCGAACAGCTTCAGCGCGCCGGCGAGCCCGACGGCGAGGCCGGCCCGGCCGGGTCGGTCGGCGGCGGCGAACGCGAGGGCCAGCAGGCAGAGCGCGAGTACGGGTAGGTCGTCGCCGCCGGTGGCGAGGGTGAGGGCACAGATCGGCAGTACGGTGGCGGCCTGCACGCCGCGCAGCAGGGCGGCGTCCCGTCGGTGGGTCGCGGCGGTGGTGGCCTGGCCGGCGGTGGCCGGTGTTCTGCGCAGGGCTGCCACGGCCAGGGCGAGCGCCAGCGCGGTGCCCACAGCGAACCAGACGCGGGAGTCGGTCCACCAGGTGTCGAGCAGTGCTCTGGGCAGGCCGAACATCGCCATGCCGGGCTGGTACGGGGTGTAGCCCATCAGTTGCTCGCCGGGTGGCAGGGCGGCGATGGCGTCGGGCCCGAGGTAGGGCGTGCCGTGTTCCAGGAGGCGGCTGCCGGCGTGCTCCACGACCAGCACCTCCTCCTGGGCCCGGTCGGTGCGCCCACCGGCCCGGTCGATGGCCTGCCAGGCCAGTGGCAGCAGTGTGGTGGTCGCCCAGGCGAGACCGGTGACCACCCAGCGGGCTGACAGACCGGTCAGCCGGGAGGTTGGGGAGCGTCGACGCAGTAGAAGTTGGGCGATCACCGTCAGCGTTGCGAGCAGGTAGCCGACGGCGGCGACCGCGCCCCAGGCGCGGTGCGGCAGCAGGGTGGACGTGACTGCGGTGATCGCGGCGAAGGTGGCCGACACGGCGTAGAGGCCCAGGTCGAGGGCGAGTCCGCCGGCGGCGTTGTCGAGCGTCCGCCAGTGCCAGCGACGGCGGTGGGCGGTCGGGTCGTCGACGATCACGCGCGACAGTCTGGCAGACCAGGCTGTCCGCGCAGCGGGGCGATGCCTGCTCAGGCGGGCAGGTGTGGCAGGCGGTCGGGCCTGGAACGGCCGGCTTGGCGGCGGTTCTGGCTCAACCGGATCACCGCCCCGGCGTCGTGCAGCGGCGCGGCGAGGGTGCCCGGTCGGCCGCCCGAACCGCGCTGCATCGCCGCGAGCAGGGTGCCGGACGGCATCGGCCGGGCGAACAGATGCCCCTGGCCGGCGACGCAGCCCAACTCCCAGAGGGCCCGCCGCTGCGGCTCGCTCTCCACGCCCTCGGCCACCACGTCCAGGTTGAGGCTGCGACCGAGGTCGAGGGTGGAGCGGATGACTGCGGCGGCCTCCGCAGAACTCTCCATCGTCGTCACGAAGCTCCGGTCGATCTTCAGCTCGTGTACGGGGATCCGGGAGAGCAGCGAGAGGGAGGAGTAGCCGGTGCCGAAGTCGTCCAACGCCAACCGGACTCCTTCGTCGCGGAGTCGGCTGAGCACCCGGTCGACCACGTCGAGTTGGCTGAGGGTCAGCGTTTCGGTCAGCTCCAGGACCAGCCGGTCCGGTGGTAGGTCGTGGGCGCGGAGGCGGGCCAGCACCGAGCCCGGGAACCGCGCGTCGAGCAGGCTGCGCGGGGACACGTTGACCGCTACCGGTATGTCGAAGCCGGCGTCGCGCCAGCTCACGGCCGCGATCAGCGCCTGGTCGAGGATCGCTTCGGCGAAGGCCGGTAGCAGGCCCGAGCGTTCCACCGCCTCCAGGAACCGCAGCGGGTCGATCAGGCCGTGGGTGGGGTGGTGCCAGCGGGCCAGCGCCTCCGCGCTGGTCACCTCACCGGTGCCCAGGTCGACGATCGGTTGGAAGTTGACGACGAACTCGTGGTCGGCGACAGCGCGCGGCAGGTCACCGCCGAGGGTGAGGCGGCCGAGGTCGGCGGTGTCGCGGGTCGGGGCGTACGTGGAGATCCGCTGCCCGGCCCGCTTCGCCTGGTACATGGCCACGTCGGCGCGGCGCAGCAGTTCGGCCATGCCACCGTTGGACGGGGCGCCGGAGATCCCGCCGCTGGCCTCGACGCTGATGCGCATGCCGTCCAGCTCGAACGGCTCGTGCAGGGCGGCGAGCAGCGTCTCGGCCCGGTGCGCGGCGACCGCCGGGGCCGGCAGACCCCGCAGGAGTACGGCGAACTCGTCGCCGCCGAGGCGGGCCACCAGGTCGCTCGCCTGGGCGGCAGCCCGCAACCTGTCGGCCACCTGCACCAGCACCTGGTCGCCGGCGGCATGCCCGAGCGTGTCGTTGACCTCCTTGAAATGGTTGAGGTCGATCAGCACCAGCGCGGTCACCCCGTCGGCGTGGCGGGTGCTCAACTGTTCGGTGCCCTCGTCGAGGAGGTGCCGGCGGTTGGCCAGGCCGGTCAGTGCGTCGTGCGAGGCCGCGTACGCGTGCTCGTCGGCGACCCGGGCCAGTTCGGCGTACGCCCGGGCGTTGCGGACGGCGGTGCAGAGCGCGGAGGCGAAGGTGCGCAGGGTGTACTGCTCCCGCTCGGAGAGTTGCACCGGGCCGCGGAAGCGCAGTCGAAGCATGCCGACGTCGACAGTCCGGTCGTGACCTTCCAGCGGCGCGGGGACGATCGTGCCGTCCACGTCGGTGGGCGTGCCGGTCGGGCCGTCGAAGGTGATGCCGCCGGTGCCGCCGCGTACGGTGCGGCAGCCGTCGCGCAGCTCGATCTCGACCTCGTCGGCGGAGAACAACTCGGCGGCCTGGGTGACGGCGGTGGTGAGGACGTTGTCCAGGTCGACCACGTTGAGCGCGTCGGTGGTGCGGGCGAGCCGCTGCCACGCCTGCTGTTCGGTCCGGGAACGGATTCTCGTGGAGTAGGCCAGGTGCAGGCTGAGCACGAGCGGCGGTATGGCCAACAGGAGTTTGAGGTTGGCCTCAAGGATCAGCAGCGTGCAGGCCGCCACGACGAACCGTAGGGCGAAACCGGCGAGCCGGAGGTCGAGATTGCTTCGGAACTGCTTTGAGATCTTGGTCCTGGACGCCAGCGCGATGACCGGTATGGCCAGAATGTCGTCCAGGAGGGCCGCAGCCAGGTAAGCCAGCGCCAACGGCACGAGCAGGGCCACGGTGCCCTCGGGCGGCCAGGTCCAGGTTGTCATCGCCAGCGTGATGCCGGCACCCCAGGCCACGATGACGTTCTTTCCCACGCTGAAGGCCAGCTTGATCGCCGGCTGGCGGTGCCAGGTGAACGCGATGCCCACCGCCGTTGAGAGCACCACTATCGGGGCCGGAACGACGGCGAGACCGATGATGATCGCCGTCTCGGTCCAGCTGATCGAGTGGGTGGTGGATCGGATCCGCACCCTCGCTTTGACCAGCGTTCCCAGAGCGATGGTCACGGTGAGCACGACGACGACCGCGACATCGTTCGGCGTGGCAGTCATCGCAAACCGCACGGCGGCCGGCAGTGAAGTGGCCGTGATGACAGCCGCTACAACGACGACGAGACCGACGAGCAGCCGTAGCCGCTGATCGGTCTCAGTCTCACGTCGCTGAGGATGGGTCACATCACCCCCGAAAGGACTGCCTCCGCCTTGTTCGTAGCCTAACGTGCGGGAGTCGCGCACGTACCGTGCGAAATTTTCAGTCCCATTCGCTGCCGCGCATCGCAATGCTCCTCTCTCTGCTGCCGTGTCATTCGATGACCTGCCCCCAGGGGAGATCTTCCTAACGAAAGGCAGCTTAAGAGGTGGAAGGGCAGCTTAGAAGAATTATATGTCGGTATGCGCAACATTAGCCAAGCTGGAGTGGATTTATTACGTTCTGTCCATCACGGCTAAACGGAGTGCGGTCAGGTCGCGGCGGCGTTGGTTTCGCAGAGGGCTCGAAACTGCGGACGGTATCTGCTCGGGTTATGAACGTGTTAATCCCCCTGCTCTGCGGCCCTCTGTCTGCGGCCTCACCCAGAGTCTGGCTCGGTGTAGTGGCGGATTGGGCAAATTGGTACGACTAGGTCGTAGGAGCGGTCGGGACAGCGCCTCGCAACGTTCTCAGGCCGATGCGCGACCTTCGCAACGCCGCACGAGCGGTGAGTTGCCGGGGGGTGAACCGTAGGCTTCGTTGTGTGATCGGCTGAATACCCGCGACGGCTGGAGCAGGGGCGAGTGGAGATTCAGGTTCTAGGCGGCCTTTCGGTGCAACTACTTTCTCGCACGTTGCGCCTCGGAACACCCAAACAGCAGGCGATCTTCGCGATGCTCGCCGTTCAGCCAGGTCGACTGGTTACCGTGGCCGACTGCATCGATGAGTTATGGGCCGATCGCCCACCGCGATCGGCCGTGGCGAATGTGCTGAGCTATGCCGCCAATCTGCGCCGGACTTTCGAGGCCTTCCCGTCCGGTCGAGGGGTCGTCGTGCGGCAGCGGAACGGCTTTCGTCTCGACGTGCCGCCCGAGCTGATCGATGTCTCATGCTTCCAGATGGAGCGGAGCGCGGGCCGGGAAGCCTTGGAGGTCGGCCACCTGGAGCAAGCTCGGGAGTTGCTGAGCCGAGCCGTCGCTCGGTGGCAGGGCCCGATGCTCGCCGGCATCCCGCTGGGACCCGTGCTCAGCGCGCGCGTGCTCGCCGCCGAGGAAGAGCGTCTGCTCGCCGTGGACCTTCTTGCCGACGTACAGCTGAGATCCGGGCGGGGTGATCTGGCGATCCCGCTGTTACGGGAAGTCACCGCCCGTCATCCGCTCCGGGAGCCGACGTATGTCCTGCTGATGCGGGCTCTGAACGAGGGTGGCGATCACGCGGGCGCGCTCATCGCGTACGACGAGATCCGGACGCGGCTGATCACCGAGTTGGGGGTGGGCCCCCGGGCAACCATCGAAGAATTGCACCGCAAGATTGCCACTGCGAGCCCACTACCCGCTGTGCTCTCCCGACCAGGATCTTCCGTGGCGCTCGTGCACGGCCCGGCGGGAGAGGCGGCAGCCGAACAAACGGGTCAGGTCAAACCGGTGGACCATCTTCCGCGGGCCGTCGCGGATTTCGTCGGGCGGGAAGACGTCCTGTCACGGCTGCTGACGGAGACTCAGCGAGTCGAGGAACGAGTTCCGGCAGTGCACATGATCGACGGCATGGCGGGCAGCGGCAAGACGACCCTCGCCGTGCACCTGGCCCGCCGACTGTCCGATCGTTATCCGGACGCCATCTTGTTCATCGACCTGTGTGGCCATGGCGATAAGAACCGGGTCGAGCCAGCGGGTGCCCTGGTCACACTGCTGCGTCAGCTTGAGGTGCCGGCCGACCGCGTTCCGGTCGAGTTCGACGCCAGAGCGGAGTTGTGGCGACGAGAACTGGGCCGTCGAAGGTCGGTGCTCGTCCTCGACAACGCTGCGAGCAGCGAACAGATTCTGCCTCTCCTGCCGACCGAGCCGACCGCCGTCGTGCTGGTGACATCAAGGCGGAGGCTCTCTCACCCGGACGTGGCACCTTCACAGACGTTGCCGGTGATGACACCTGAAGAGAGTCTCGACCTCCTCGCAATCAGTGTCGGTAAGGCCCGGGTCGAAGCGGAGCCGGATGCCGCGGCCGAGGTGGTCCGGCTGTGTGGGCATCTCCCCCTGGCAATTCGGCTGGTCGGTGCCAGACTCGCCCATCGGCGCGGCCGGCGGTTGGCGGACCTGGCCGGACAGATGGCTGGCGATCCTCTGGTGCTGCATCACCTGGCTCAAGAACAGAGCACCGTCACCGGCGCCTTCGCCGCCTCCTATGAGCCGCTCCCGGGTTCGACCAAGCGTGTCTTCCGGTTCCTGGGTCTGTATCCCGGTAACCGCTTCAGACCGGCGGCAGTCGCCGCACTGACCGGCCTGACAGTGGCGGAAGCTCACGGGGCGCTCGACGACCTCGTCGACCGGAACCTGGTGGAAGACCTGGACTCGACGCGATATCGACTACACGACCTCATGCGCCAGTACGCCGCGGAGTTGTGCACGCGCACTGAATCCGCGAGCGACCGAAAGCTCGGGTTGGCTCAACTGTTCGACTTCACGCTGGAGGCGGCGCTGAGGGTCGCCGATCTGCTGGAGCCCGGCGTCATCAGATCCCAGGTCACCCACCGCTCGTCCGGACGTCCCGAGCTGTTCGAGGCTATCGGTGAACCATGCACCGACTGGTTGGAGGCGGAGCGAACGGAACTGGTGGCAATAGTGTTGTCAGCGCTCGAGTCGAAGCTCTACCAGCACTCCTGGCAACTGGCCCGCGCCCTCTGGCGATTTTTCTACATCCGCGGATACTTCGAGGACATCATTCTGACCTTCCGCCACGCACTGACGGCGGCGGAGGCAACGGGAGATGTCGACGCGATGGCGGTGGTGAACAACTACCTGGCCTCCGCCTACGTACGCACCGGTGACAACCAGTTGGCGCTTGACCACCTGACCCGGGCGGTGGACCTCTCTCGCAACTCCCGGGACGTGCGGAACACCGCGCGGTACCGGGCCAACCTCGCGGCTGTCTACGCGTGGAGCGGGCACCTGACCGAGGCGGTGACAGTCGGTATGGAGAGCCTGCGCGACTACAAGGGATACGGGAATGTCGGGGTGCCAGTCGTGCTGCCGAATCTTGGCACGGCACTGATGATGCTCGGGCGCTACGAGGAGGCGTTGCGACTGCACCGCCGGCACCTGGCATGGGCCCGGACGAAGTCCGAGGACTTCCATGTGCTCAACGCCTTCGGTCATGTTGGGGCGGTGCGCGTGAGAATGGGCCATTTTCCGCAGGCAATCCGGATCCTCAAGGCCTCGTTGGCCTTGCGCGATCGCACCGGCCACCGGTTTGCCGAGGCTGAGGTGCGCAACGACCTCGGGATCGCCTATCGCGGTCTGGGCCGTCTGGTCGAGGCCCAACAGCAACACGAGGTGGCCAGGCAGTTGTCGATCAGCTCGGGGGAACGACACGTCGAGGCGGCCGCGCTGAACGAGCTTGGTCGCACTCTGCTGGCGCAAGGGCGGGGCGGCGAGGCGGCCGAGATGCACCAGGTCGCTCTGCGGTTGGCCACTCGGATCTCACACCCGTACGAGCAGGGACGTGCCTTGGCCGGGCTCGCCGAACACTTCGCCCGCGTCGACCCGGCGGAGGCCCGACGGCACTGGGAGCGGGCGTTGGCGATCTTCCGACGGATGGGCGTGCCGGAGCGCTTCGAGGCCGAAGGTCGCCTCGCCGAGTTGACCGACGCGACAGTGGTCGCAGAGCGCTGACCAGCCTCAACGGCGCTTATCGATTTCTTATCGGCAGGCCCGGTAACTTACCGGCCGTATCGGCGAACGGGGGAGGTTCTGCCAGTGGGCAGAACCGGGTCGTCGACACGCCCCGCTGCCGGGTCCCCCCAGCGACCTCGGCGGCGGGCTGGTGAGGGAGGAGCGGCGTCGGGGCCGTTGCGCCGGCAGCACCCTGTGCCGTCGCCAGCGTGACGCCGCTCCTTCCGACAGCTTCGTACCGCACCGATAGGCTCACGACCGTGACCGAACCCGCGCAGCTCAGCCACGTCGATCGCGCCGGCGCGGCCCACATGGTCGACGTCTCCGCCAAGGCGGTGACGGGTCGGTTGGCCGTCGCGGCCGGCCGGTTGCGGACCACGCCCGAGGTCATCGACCTGCTGCATCGCGACGGGCTGCCCAAGGGTGACGCGTTGGCCGTCGGGCGGCTGGCCGGGATCATGGGGGCCAAGCGCACTCCTGATCTGATCCCGCTCTGCCACCCGATCGCCCTGCACGGCGTCACCGTCGACCTGCGGCTGACCGCCGACACCGTGGAGATCACGGCCACCGCCCGCACGGCGGACCGGACGGGGGTGGAGATGGAGGCACTGACGGCGGTTGCTGTCGCCGGTCTCGCCCTGGTCGACATGGTCAAGGCGGTCGACCCGGCGGCGTCGGTGGAAGCGGTCCGGGTGCTGCGCAAAGAGGGCGGCAAGACCGGCGAGTGGGTCCGTCCGGAGGACCGGCCGTGATCCGGGCTCGGGTGATCGTCGCTTCCAATCGGGCCGCGGCCGGCGTCTACGCCGACACCAGCGGGCCGCTGCTCGTCGCCGGCCTGCGCGAGCTGGGCTGCCAGGTCGACGACCCGGTGGTGGTGCCCGACGGTGAGCCGGTCGGCGACGCCTTGCGGGCCGCGCGCGCCGACGGTGTCGACGTGGTGCTGACCAGCGGTGGCACCGGCGTGACCCCGACGGATCGGACCCCGGACGTGACCCGGGGCCTGCTGGATTACGAGATCCCCGGCATCGCCGAGACGATCCGCGCGCACAGTCGTGACCGGGTGCCGACGTCGGTGCTGTCCCGGGGCCTGGCCGGGGTCGCCGGTCGGATGCTGGTGGTCAATCTGCCCGGCTCGACCGGCGGTGCACGGGATGGCCTGGCCGTTCTCGGGCCGATCCTCGGGCACACCGTCGACCAGCTCCGCGGCGGGGACCACTGACCGCTCCGCGGCGGCAACCACTGACCGCTCCGCGGTGGCGACCACCGACCGGTGCGCGCCAGGCCCGGACGGGTGTCGGTCCGTGCCGATAGGCTCGGTCGGTGAGCACGGAAACCGCACCCACAGCGGATCGGGTCACCGCACCCCCGCCAGCCGGGTGGGAGGAAGCGCGTTCGCGCGTCTACGCGGTCGGTCTGGCCGCCGCGCTGCCCGCCGCTGCCCGACCACTTGTCGACACCGACGGGTCGACCCTGGCCGAGCCGTTGACCACCCGCACCGACCTGCCGGCGTTCCCGACGTCCAGCGTGGATGGCTGGGCGGTGCGCGGCCGTGGGCCGTGGCGCGTCGTCGGCCGGGTCCTGGCCGGCAGCACCCCCGCGCCGCTCACCGAGGACGACACCACCGTCGAGATCGCGACCGGCGCGATGGTGCCCGAGGGCGCCACCGCCGTGCTCCGCGTCGAGGAGTCCGCCGCATCCACCACCGGCCTGATCAGCGGCACTCCCCGGGAGACGCCCGAGTGGCGGAAACCCGGCGAGGAGGCGTACGCCGATGAGGAGCTGTTGCCGACCGGCACGCCGGTCGACCCGGCGGTGATCGGCCTGGCCGCCGCCTGCGGGCACGACACGCTGCGGGTCCGGCGGGCGCCGCGCGCCGCGCTGCTGGTCTTCGGCGACGAGCTGCTGACGGCGGGCCCGCCCGCGGCCGGTCGCATCCGCGACGCGCTGGGCCCCGCGGTGCCGGCCTGGCTGCGGCGCTACGGCTGCCAGGTCCGCCCGTCCGACGTGGTCGGCCCGGTGGCCGACACGCTGCCCGCGCACGTGGCGGCCCTGCGCTCGGCGCTGGTCACCGCCGATCTGGTCTGTACCACCGGCGGCACCATGAACGGCCCGGTCGACCACCTGCACCCGACCCTGGAGGCGCTCGGCGCCGACTACGTGGTCAACACGGTGGCGGTCCGCCCGGGCTTCCCGATGCTGCTGGCCCGACTGACCGGCCCCGACGGGCGAGCCCGGTTCGTGGCCGGGCTGCCGGGCAACCCGCAGTCCGCCATCGTCGCGCTGGTGTCGCTTGTCGCCCCGCTGCTCGCCGGCCTCCAGGGCCGGTCGATGCCGGTGCTGCCGCAGGTCACGTTGGCCGAGGCGGTGCCAGGTCGCGGCGACCACACCCACCTGGCGTTGGTCCGACTGGACCGGTCCGCAGGCGTCGCGTTCCCGGTCCGCCACGTCGGCTCGGCGATGCTGCGGGGCCTGGCCGGCGCGGACGGGTTCGCGGTCATCCGTCCCGGCACCAGCGGTGAGCCCGGCGACCGGGTGCCGCTCGTGCCACTGCCGTTGTTTCCCGGGGAGCGTGCGTCGTGACCGCACCAGCGATCACCTTCGGCGAGGTCACCGACCAGCCGCTCGACCTCGCCACGCACGAGGCGGCGGTCGCCGACCGCCGGGCCGGCGCCGTGGTGTCCTTTCAGGGCGTGGTCCGCGACCACGACCACGGCCGCCAGGTCACCAGCCTGGAGTACGAGGGGCACCCGAGCGCCGCGCAGGTGCTGCGCGAGGTGGCCGCCGAGATCGCCGCGGAGCCCGACGTCTACGCGGTGGCGGTCTCGCACCGGGTCGGCCCCCTGGCGATCGGTGACGTGGCGCTGGTCGCCGCGGTGAGCACCGCGCACCGGGCGGCCGCCTTCGCGGCCTGCGCCCGGCTGGTCGACGAGGTCAAGGCGCGTCTGCCGATCTGGAAGCGGCAGGTCTTCACCGACGGCACCGAGGAATGGGTCAACTGCCCCTGACCGCTCAGCGGCGGCCGTTGACCACCACGGCCCGGGCGAGCCGGTCGCCGTAGAACGCCGGCTCCGCGCCTGGGCGCCAGGGCAGCGCGGCCACCAGCACGATCAGCGCGAGCGCGAGCGAGTTCTCCATCAGTGCCCCGAACAGGCCGTCCTGGTAGTGCGACATCTCCGGCAGTTGGTGTTCGTACGGCCAGATCGGAGAGATCAGGAAAAGCAGGTAGAGCCCGATCGCGGCGAAGCCGTGGCGGAGCCCGGTCAGCGTCGGGTACCAGATCGGCGGGCGGAGCCCGTTGACCCCGGGTAGACCGCCGAAGACCTGCCCCTGGCCGGTGCGCTGCGGCATCCCCCGGCTCGCCTCGCGGCGACGCACGGCGGCGTCGGCCAGCACGATGATCGCCGGGATCACCCAGACCAGGTGGTGCGTCCAGGAGATCGGGCTGATCACGTTGGCGGTGAGACCGACCAGTGTGAAGGCGGTCAGCTCGTCACCGTCGGCGCGGGAACTGGCCGCCCGGGACAGGCCCAGCGCCAGGATCAGCACCGAGAAGGCGAGCCACAGCAGCCCCGGAGTCTCGATCGAGTCGTACAGTCGGGCGAGCAGGCCGGCGAGGGACTGGTTGGGCGTCATGTCCGCCGCGCCGACCCGTTCGGTCTGCCACAACACGCTGCCGAAGTAGGTGCGCGACTCGTCTCCGACGATCGCGAAGGTCCCCACCGTCACGCCGATCGTGGTGCCGATGGCGGTGGCCGCCACCCGCCACTGACGGGTGATGAGCAGGTACGCGATGAACAGCGCCGGGGTGAGCTTCACCGCGGTGGCGAGGCCTATACCGGCTCCCGCCCAGGCCCCGCCGTAGATGAAGCGCAGCAGCGGGCCGTCGGTGGCGGCGTAGTGGGTGCCCCGGCGGGACCGCCAGCGAAGGCCGATCAGGTCAGCCATGATCAAGGCGAACAGCAGGATGTTGACCTGGCCGTAGCCGAGGGTCTCCCGAGCTGGCTCGATGGCGACCGCGAGTGGCACCGCCAGGGCCACAGTGAACCACAGTGGCCACCCCAGACGGTCCACGATGGGTCGGAGCAGCCCGGCCAGCACCAGCGCCAACGCGGCGATGCTGGCGGCGGCGTTGACCAGACCGGCCACGCCGATCGGCAGCTGCGCCATCGGCAGCATGACCAGCCCAGCGAAGGGCGGGTAGGTGAACCCGAGTGTGGTTTCGGGCGCGATGAACTCGTAGAGCTCGTGACCGCTCGCCCACCACACCACGGCACCGTGGTAGATCTTCATGTCGAAGAAGTTGTACGGCCGCCCGAAGGTGCCGATGGCGAGCCATGCGGCGTAGGCGACGGCGGCCACGATGGCGCCCCGTACGACGTTCCTGCGATCGATCCCGCGCGTCACACGGTCGATCCCGCGTGTCACACGTTGGATTGGGGCGAGGCGGTCCGCCCGTCTACCGACATCCGTCGGCATGGCGTGGCCACCCCCGTACCAAGGTCGTCCTACCCGTCCAGGTCCTGCACGGAGCCTAGAACGGCGCCTCACGTCAGTGCCTCCCGCGTTATGCGACCGTGTCCGATCCCACACATGTTTTTGACATTTCCACCGCGTTAACGCCTACCGGGTGGTTCAGGTAATTCGTGGCCTTAGCGAGGGGTGGGGGTGGGACGGAGACGGATCGACGCAGGTCAGCCGGGGAGTCGACGTGCGGTGGACGCGGAGCGGACGGCGATTCGGGCCTCACGTCGGGCGGTTCGGACGGCGCGTTCCATGGAACGTCGAGAGTGGCCGATGCGATGGCCCGTCCGCCACCGCAGACCCGGCTTGCCACCGGTGTCCGCCGCGGCGAGCAGCAGACCGCCGAGGAGCCCGAGGTTCTTCAGGACGTGAATCTGATTGTTGTTCTTGGCGATCGGGTCGTCGTTGTTCCAGAAGGGATGCCCGGCGATGGTAACCGGCACCAGCGTGCCAGCCAGAACCAACGCCGCGGGTCGGCTGAACCGGCCGGTGGCCAGCATCAGCCCGGCGCCGACCTGCACGGCGGCGTTGAGCCGGATCAACGTCTCGGGCTCGGTGGGGAAGCTCGGGTGTGCCTTCTTCAGCATGGGAGCGACCCTGTCGGTCACCGGTTTGGCGGCCACCGTGAGTCGGCCGGGGTCGCGCATGTTGCGATACCCGCTGACCACGAAGATGCCGCTCAGCATGGCGCGGGCGAGGGAACGTACGGGCGTCATGGATCAGTCATACCCCGTCGCGACGTTTGCTACCCCGTCAACCGCAGGATCGGATTGGTGTTCGTACACGTACGCCACGCCGAATCGAGCGACAGTCACGGATGGACGGGCGCTGGCGGGTAACGTCGCGCGGGTGACCACGCTGCGGCTACGCCCCGAGGACCCGGCCGACGCCGGCCCGGTCCGCCGCGTACTGGCCGCCGCCTTCGCCCGCCCGGACGTGGCGACGCCGCCGGAGGTCAGCCTGGTCGACGAGCTACGCGACACCACCGCCTGGTTGCCGGAGTTGGCAATGGTCGCCGAGTACGGCGGCGAGGTGGTCGGCTACGCGCTGCTCACCCGGGCGCGGCTGCGGCCGGAGCGAGGCTCGGACGTTCCCGTCCTGGCCCTCGGCCCGGTGGCGGTCGCACCGCACCGACAGCGTGTCGGGCACGGCACGGCCGTCGTGCAGGCCGCCCTGGACGCCTCCACCGAGTTGGGCGAGCGGCTCGTGATTGTCCTCGGTGCCCCGGCGTTCTACCGCCGGTTCGGGTTCGGCCCGGCGAATGAACTGGGCCTGACCGGCCCGTGGGCCGGCCTCGGTGAGCCCTGGCAGGCGCTGGTGCTGCCGCCGTCCACCAGCGAGGAGGGCCCACCGCCTCGCGGTGAGGTGCTCTTTCCGGCGCCCTGGTCGAAGGTCTGACCGGGTCGACGCGGTGGTTGGCGGTCAGGCCGGCTGGGTCCGCAGGTACCGGCCGAAGTGCGGGACGGTGAAGGCGACAGTGCCCCGCTCACCGGAGTAGATCAGCCCCTTCTTGATCAGCGCGTCCCGGGCCGGAGACAGACTGGCCGGCTTGCGGCCGAGGGCACGGGCGATCTCCGCGGTGGGCACCGCGGCGTCCATGTCGTCGCGGACCACAGCACCGGGCTCGCCCTCGACCGCGGACATCATCGCCATCGCCCGCATGTACTCGCGTTCGGCGGGAGTGGCCCGTTCGAACCGGGAACCGAAGAACCCGACCGCCAACTCGGCCTCCGCCTCGGGTGCGGCGACCCGCACATCGGCGGCGGTGATCGGCGAGCGCGGCGCGTGGTCCCAGGTCGCCTTGCCGTAGGCCTGGACGAAGTAGGGATAGCCACCGGACTTCTCGTAGAGCAGGTCGAGTGCCTTCTGCTCGTACTCGACGTCCTCGCGCTCGGCGGGCGCGCAGAGCGCCCGGTCGGCGGCGATCCGGTCGAGCCGGTCGATGCGTTGATAGCGGAACAACCGTTCGGAGTACGACTTGGCCGCGCTGAGCACTGCCGGCAGGTGCGGAAGGCCGGCGCCGACGACGATCAGCGGCGCGCCGAGCTGGGACAGCTCGTGGCAGGCGGCGCAGAGCGCCGACACGTCCTCCGGGCCGAGATCCTGCATCTCGTCGATGAAGATGGCGATGCCGGTGCCGACGTCGCTGGCCACGGCGGCGGCGTCACTGAACAGCTCGACCAGGTCGATCTCGATGTCGCCGGAGTCGGCCCGACCGCTGGCCGCCGGCACGTCGATGCCGGGCTGCCACCGGTCGCGCAGCTTGGTGGCGGCACCGGCCCGGCCGGTCGGGTTGGACCGCTGGGCGAACGCCTTGAGGACGCCGAGGAACGCGTCGATGCGGTCGGGTGCGCGGTGGCGGGGGGCGAGCTCCCGGACCGCCATGTGCAGCGCGGCGGCGACCGGTCTCCGCAACGACTGGTCCGGTCGAGCCTCGATCTTGCCGCTGCCCCAGAGCCGGTTGATCGCCTGCGACCGGAGCGTGTTGAGCAGGACCGTCTTGCCGACACCGCGCAGCCCGGTGAGCATCAGGCTGCGCTCGGGGCGGCCTCGGGCGATGCGCTCGAGCACGATGTCGAAGACGTCCAGCTCTCGCCCCCGCCCGGCAAGTTCGGGCGGACGCTGGCCGGCGCCCGGCGCGTACGGGTTGCGGACCGGATCCACGCATCGCAGATTATCGGGCCATCTAGCTGCGAGGCTAGACATGGATAGATGGGACTACCGGCGTGTCGAGACCGTCGACCACAAACTAGGGCTGTCTAGCGTGGACGCTAGACAGCCCTAGTTTTGGCAATCGGACCACCGGTCGGCCAGATCGGGCTAGCGCTTCTTCAGACAGAGCACGTAGTCGAACAGGTCGACCGAGTTGTCGTGCACGTAGTTCGCGGTCGCCTGCGGCGCGAGCGTCTCGCACCGGTCGCCGTCGGTGGTCGCCGGAATTCGCAGCAGCACCTGGTAGGTGTTCGGGCCGCAGGGCACCTTGCGGAGTTCCGCGTCGTCCTCACTGCCGTCGTTCACCACGCAGTCACCCCTGGCGAACTCCTCGTCCGGAGTCGGCGCGGCCGACGTCGGGGCGTCGCTGGGCAGGGCGGGCGGAACGGCCGGGGCACTCGTCGACGGGGTGGGCGCCGCGTCACTGCCGGCGTCGGCCACCTTCCAGACCGCCCAACCGGCCAGGCCGAGGCACGGACAGAGCACGAGCAGCGCCACCACCGTGATGATGAGAGCGACGTTGCGGCCGGTCTTCTTCGCCGGCGCGGCGGGCGGCATCCCGTAGCCGCCGAGAGGCTGCTGACCCCACGGGGCGGGTGGCTGACCCGGTATCGGCCCGGCCGGCTGACCGGGCATCGGGCCCGTCGGCGGGTACGGTCCGGCCGGTGGGAACGGCCCGGACGGCGGAGTCGGGCCGGCCGGTGGGTACGGCCCGGGCGGTGGGTAACCCGGGCCCGAGGTGGGCGGCGGCGCCCACATCGGCGTGGTCGGCGGCTCCGGGTTGGTGGGCGGCGGCGCCCACATGGGTGCCGTCGGTGGCTCCGCGTCGGTCGGCGGCGGACCCCACTGCTGCCGGGTCGGGTCGTCCGAGGGCGGCGGGGTGCTCCACTGGGGCACCGTCGGGTCGACCGGCGGTGAGCTGTCAGGCCCGCTGGGCGGGCGCTGGTACGGATCGTCCGGCTGATCGGAACCCGCAGGTCCGTAGGTCGTCATGTCATCCCCGGGGTGGGTGGTCTCAGCGTTGCTTGAGGCAGAGGACGAAGTCGAGAGTGTCCAGCTCACTGTCGAAGAAATACCAGTTGGTGTAGCCCTCGACCTTGCCGCACTTGGCCTCGGCGTCCCGCTCGCCGCTGGTCGGGCCGTCGATCCGGCTCAGCACCTCGTACGACTTCGCGGTACAGCCGCTGATCAGCAGCTTCGGCTTGCCGCCGGCGGTGCCGTCGTTGCGAACACACTGGCCGACCTTCGCGAACCGAGGATCGGCCGACGACTCCGGCGCGGCCGCGCTCGGCGCGGGCTCGACCGCATCCGCACTGGGCTCACCGGCAGCGGCCGAGCTGCTCGGCGCGGCTGCCGGTGCCGGGTCACTCTGCCCACGGCGGAACCAGAACACGCCGGCGACGGCCACCACCAGCAGTACGACGGCCAGTACCGCGATCAGCGGCCCCCGACCGCGCCGGCTCGGTGCCGGATCCTCGCCGTACGGACCGTCGGGCCGGTACGGCTGCCCGCCGTACGTCGGGGTCGGCGGGGTCGGCTGGTACGAGCCGCCGTAGGGCGTGCGGGGGTCGTGGCCGTAGGGCGTATCCGTTCCGCCGCCGTAGGGCGCGCCGGGAGTTGCACCGTAGGGCGGGGTGGGTCCGCCGCCGTACGGCCCGGGTCGTCCCTGCGTCGCGGGCGGGTACGACGGGACCGCCGGCGGGTAGGGCTCCGGCGCGGGCGGGTAGGGCTGCTGCGCCGGTCGACCGGACGTCTCGTCGGGTCTCTGCCCACGCCACGGCCCCGGGTGGCCGCCCTCCGGTTGTCCGTAGTTCGTCATGCCGCCCTCCTGCACGAGTGGTGAGAGGCCGGCCACCAAAGCGCGACGCGGACTCCGGGGTCACCGTAGCGTGGTCCACTGATGAGCTCACCTTCACCGAGCGCCACGGCCCTCGCCGGCCGTCGTGCCAGCGCCACGCCGACAGTGATCTGGACCGCGTTGATAGTGGTCTACCTGCTCTGGGGGTCGACCTATCTGGCCATCCGGATCACAGTGGAGACGATGCCGCCGCTGCTGTCGGCCGCCCTCCGGTTCGCCGTGGCCGGCCTGGTCCTGGCGGTGGTGCTGCGACTGCGTCGAGGCCCCGGCGCGCTGCGGGTGGACCGACGGCAACTCGGCTCGGCCGCGTTGGTCGGGGTGCTCCTGCTCGCCGCCGGCAACGGCCTGGTGGTGCTCGCCGAATCGGGACCGCCGGGAGTGGCGGTGCCGTCCGGGATCGCCGCGTTGCTGGTGGCCACGGTGCCGCTGCTGGTGGTGCTGTTGCGCTCGGCCACCGGCGATCGTCCGCCGATCTGGACGTTCGCCGGGGTCACAGTGGGCTTCGTCGGCCTCATCCTGCTGGTGCTGCCGGGCGGTGGCTCGGCAGCGGTACCGCTGGTCGGGGCGTTGACAGTGGTGGCGGCGGCCACCTCCTGGTCGGTCGGGTCGTTCCTGTCCGGACGGATCCGGATGCCCGCCGACCCGTTCGTGGCCACGGTGTACGAGATGGTGGCCGGCGCGCTGGTGCTGCTGGCCGTCGCCGCCGGTCGGGGCGAACTGGCCGACTTCCACCCGGCGGCGGTGAGCACCCGGTCCTGGTTGGCGCTGGGCTACCTCATGGTGGCCGGCTCGCTGGTGGCCTTCACCGCGTACGTCTGGCTGCTGCACAACGCGCCGATCTCGCTGGTGTCGACGTACGCCTACGTGAACCCGGCGGTCGCTGTGGCGCTCGGCGCCCTGCTGGTGGCCGAGCCGATCACCCCGCAGGTGCTGCTCGGCGGTGCTGTCATCGTCGCCGGGGTCGCCCTGGTGGTGACCACCGAACGGCCACGTCGGGCGGGCACGGGATCACGATCGGGGGACACGCCGGTGCGCGACCGCCAGTAACGTCCGGCCCATGTCGGCCGCCGCGCTGGTGTCGATCGCGCTGCTCGGCGCGCTGGTCGGCCTCGTCGTACCCCTGGTGTCCCGGCGCTTCGCCACGGCGGACGCCCGGCCATGGGCGTTTCCGCTGCCGCAGCCGGTCCGACGGCCCTGGGTCGACCCGGTGGTGGCGGCCAGCGTCTTCGTCGGCCTTGCCGTCGCCGTGGGTGACAGCCCGGCGCTGCCGGTCTTCCTCGCGGTCGCGGCGGTCGGTCTGGTGCTGGCGCGGGTCGACCTGGCCTGCCTGCGGCTGCCCGACCCGCTGGTCCTCGTCGCCGGGTTGCTGGCCCTCGGAGGGCTGACCGCCGCGGCGCTGCTGTCCGACACTCCCGGCCGGTTGCTCGGCGCGCTGGGAGGTGCGGCGGTCGCGGGCGCGGCGCACGTGCTGCTGGCCCTGCTGCCCGGCTCACGACTGGGCTTCGGGGACGTGAAACTCGCCGCCGTCCTCGGCCTGCCGCTCGGCTGGCTGGGCCGCGATGCCCTGCTCACCGGGTTGCTCCTGCCGCACGTGCTGCACGGCGGTCTGGTGCTCGGCCTGCTCGCCGCCCGAAAGGTGCACCGGAACACCCTGCTGCCCCTCGGCCCAGCCCTGCTGGTGGGCGCCTGGCTCGCAACCCTCCTCACCTAACCCACCCGCGCCCTGGCCCCGCCGCCCCTGCTTCGTCGATCTTGCAGTTTCTGCGGCGACATAAGGGGCATCCCACGCACAACGGCGACCGAAAGTGCATGATCGACGGGGTCAGGGGCGTGGGGCCCGGGGGCGTGGCTCAGATCAGGCGGAGTTGGCGGTCCTTGGGGCGGCGGGGCTCGGCTTCGCCGAAGCGTTCGAACAGGCCGGGGTCGATGGTGTTGAGGAACGGCGAGGGGGCGCAGTCGCGCTCGGTGCCGTGGCGGGTGCGGCGGCCGGCGTGACTGACGTACAGCCGGTCCTGGGCCCGAGTCAGGCCGACGAAGAACAGCCGGCGCTCCTCGGCGACGGCGTTCTCGTCGGGCGTCGAGCCCGGCCAGCGCAATGGCAACAGCCCGTCCTCGACGCCGACCAGGAAGACCACCGGAAACTCCAGGCCCTTCGCGGCGTGCAGGGTGAGCAGCGTGACCGCCTCGGCGCGCGGGTCGAGCGCGTCCACCTCCGCGCCGGTGGCCAGCTGCGACAGGAAGGCCTCCAGGTCGTCGCCGCAGCGTCGGGCCAGCGGGGTCAGCAGGTCCACGGCCGAGCGGACGTCCTCGGGACGGACCGCGCTGGCGGCGCCGTCCAGGGTGGGCACGGCGAACCGCTCGGCGACCACCTGACCGGCCAGCCGCACCCGGGCGGCAAGTGAGCCGGCCAGACCGTCGGCGTGCCGCAGCTCGCGGGCGATGGCCGCCACCCCGAGCCGGTCCCGCAGCCGATCGTGGGAACGCTTCTGCACTGGGATGTTGGCCCGGGTCAGGGCGTCCACGATCGGGGCGGCCTGCGCGTCGGTGCGGTACAGCACGGCGATGTCGGAGAACGACAGCGAGGTGGACCGGCCGTCGATGCGGCCCGAGTCGAGCGAGCGGTGCGACAACCCGCCGACCAGATCGTCGACGGTACGCACCACGAAGTCGGCCTCCTCGGCCACTGACGCCGCCGGGTAGCGCCCGACCAGCGGAGCCTCCGGGTCGAGCCGGGCCGGGTCCAGTCGTCGACCCCGGACCAGCGAGGACGGGGCGATGGCCTGCACGGCGGCGGCCAGGATCGGGGCCGACGAGCGGTAGTTGCGGTTGAGCCGGACCAGTCGGGCGTCGGTGAAGTCCTCGGAGAAGCGCAGGAAGTAGCCGACGTCCGCGCCTCGGAACGAATAGATCGCCTGGTCCGGATCGCCGATCGCACAGAGGTTGCCGTCGGCGGGGCTGAGCAGCCGCAGCAGCTCGTACTGCACCTCGTCGACGTCCTGGTACTCGTCGACGAAGATCCACCGCCAGCGGTCCCGGTACCGTTCGACAAGCTTCCGGTCGGCCCGCAGCAGCTCCACCGGCAGGGTCACCAGTTCGTCCAGGTCGACCAGGTCCTGCTTGCGCAGCAGAGACACGTACGCGGCGCTGTCGTCGCCGGCCTCGGCGCGCGCCGCCGCCCGCTCGGCGTCGTCGGCGATCCGGAAGTCCGCCGGAAGACCCGCCGCTTCGGCGTTCTCCTGCAGGATGGTCAACCCCAACGCGTGGAACGTACCCACTGTGACGTCCTCGGCGACCGGGCCGAGCAGGCCGTCGAGGCGGTGCCGCAGCTCCTCGGCGGCCCGGCGGGTGAACGTGATCGCGAGGCAGTGCTCGGGAAAGACGTTCAGCTCCGCGCAGAGGTACGCGATCCGGTGGGTGAGCGTCCTGGTCTTGCCGGTGCCGGGACCGGCCACGATGAGCAGCGGACCGCCGGGTGCGGAGGCGGCCACCCGCTGCATGGCGTCCAGTCGGTCCAGCAGGCCGGTGCCGACCTCCTCCATGCCGGAGAGCATGGGCTCGAACGGCTCGTGCGGAGACGGTGGCGACGCGATCGGCGGCGCGGGCGCCGGGACCGTCTTCCGCTTCGGCTCCGCCTTCGCCGCCGCCGGGCGCTTGGCCGGGACCCGGGGAGCCGGCTCCGCGGGTCGCCGCTGCGCCGGCACCGGTACGTCGAACAGCGTCTCCTGCGCGCCCAGCTCGGCCGGGTCGAAGAGCGTGATCACGCCGTACTCGCCGTCGTAACCGGGCACCCGGCGGACGTCGCCACGCCGCAGCCGCCCGATGCCCTCCGCGAGCAGCTCACCACCGGCCTGCGCGACCTCGGTCAGCGGCGTCGTGGTCAGGATCTCCAGCTCGGGGCCGAGCGCGGCCAGTAGCTCGTTGAGCCGCCCCTCGACCTTCTTCGATCGGGCACCCACCTTGTTGATCTCGCCGAGGATCTCGGCCAGCGGCACCAGGTGGGTGACGTCCCGGGCGTGCGCCGGCCGGTGCCCGTCCGGGCGGTCTGCCAGCTCCTCGATCCGGCTGAGGACGCCGACTGTGAGGGGCTTGCCGCACTCGGGGCAGCGCCCGTCGGCGGCCCGGGTGCGCTCCGGAGACCAGTTGACCCCACACAGCCGGTGCCCGTCCGCGTGGTACTTGCCCTCCTCCGGGAAGAATTCGATGGTGCCGGCCAGGCCGTCACCGGTCCGCAGCGCCTCCCGAACGGCGAAGTAGTCCCGTTCGGCGGTCAGCACTGTCGCCTCCCGGCCGAGCGCCGGCGGCGAGTGCGCATCCGAGTTGGACACCAGTTGGTAGCCGTCCAGGCTGCCGACCCGCCAGTTCATGGCGGGGTCGGAGGAGAGCCCGGTCTCCACGGCGAAGATGTGTTCGGCCAGGTCCGCGTAGCAGTCCGCGATCGCGTCGAAGCCGGACTTCGAGCCCAGCGCGGAGAACCAGGGAGTCCAGATGTGCGCCGGCACCAGGTAGCCGTCCGGGCTGGCCTCCAGGGTGATCTCCAGCAGGTCGCGGGAGTCCAGTCCGAGGATCGGTCGGCCGTCGGAGCCGAGGTTGCCGATCCGGCCGAGCGCGGTGTTGAACCGGGCCACCGCGTCCAGATCCGGCAGGTAGATCAGGTGGTGCACCTTGCGGGTCCGGTCGTCCCGCTTGTAGATGGTGGAGATCTCCACGCTCAGCATGAAACGGACGGGGTCCGCCTCCGCCGTCTGCGCGAGACGGGGTGGCAGCCGACGGGCGATGTCCCGTTCCGCCTCCGGGTCGAGCCGGTAGAGCCCCGGCTCGGCTGGGCGCAGCGTCTCCCGCAGGTGGTCGTACCAGGCGGGGTGGGTGAAGTCGCCGGTGCCGAGCAGGCCGATGCCCTTGCGCCGGGCCCACCACGCGAGGTTCGGGAGGGTGAGGTCACGGCTGCACGCGCGCGAGTACTTCGAGTGGATGTGCAGGTCCGCGACGAATGGCGGTAGGCCACCGGGGGGTACGGCGCTGAACGGAGGCACGCCGCATCCTGTCACGCCCGCCGCGCCGGCCTCCCGCCGCCACGCGCGGACGTGACCTCCGCTATGCCGAGCGCAGCTCGACCAGACTGATCTGCGGCTCCGCGCCGACCCGGACCGGCGGCCCCCAGAAACCGGCGCCGTTCGTCACGTAGACCTTGGTGCCGTCGACCTCGCCGAGCCCGCTGACCACCGGCTGTTCCAGCCTGACGGCCAGGTTGAACGGCACCATCTGACCACCGTGGGTGTGCCCGGACAGTTGCAGGTCGACGCCGTACCGGGCCGCCTCCTTGGCGGCCAGCGGCTGGTGCGCGAGCAGGACAACGGGTCGGCTCGGGTCGCGGTCACCGAGGGCAGCGGCGAAGTCCGGCCCGGCGGCGAGGCCGGTGCCCACCGCGGTGAGGTCGTTCACGCCGGCCAGGTCGAGCACACCGCCCCGGGCCTGGATCTCCTGCCGCCGGTTCTGGAGCACCCGCAGACCGAGCCGGTCGACCTCCTGGACCCACTCCTCCACGCCGGAGTAGTACTCGTGGTTGCCGGTGACGAAGAAGCTGCCGTAGCGGGAGCGCAGGTCGCGCAGCGGCGCGGCGGCCGAGCCGAGTTCGGCCACGGAGCCGTCGACCAGGTCACCGACGACCGCGACGATGTCCGCGTCGAGCCGGTTGATCGCGGCGACGATCCGCTCGGTGTGTGCCCGCCCGCGCAGTGGGCCGAGGTGAATGTCGGAGACGGTGGCGATGCGCAGACCGTCCATGCTGCGGGGGAGCTTGGCCAGCGGGATCCGCACCCGGTCGAGGTGGGGCGGGCCGAGCGCCGTGCGGATGCCGTACCCGGTGACGCCGGTGGCGGTGAGGCCGGCGAAGATGGCCGCCGAACGGGCCAGCAGCAGCCGACGGGACGGGTCGTGGTCCGGTGCCGCCACGGCGCCGGCGGCCGGCGGCTCGGTCGGCCCGGCGGCGCCGACCAGCACCGGCTCGGGCGCGGCGGTGGTGGGCTCCGCGGCGACCACTCGGCGACGCAGCACCAGCCGGGCGACGAGCATCGGAACTTCCAGCACTACCAGTACGACAAGCAGGTAGAACATCAGCGCGAGCCACAGGTAGCCCGGCCACGCGAGCCAGTAGAGCCCGGCCTGCGTCCCGGCGAGGGTGACCGGCACGAGCAGGGCCAGCACCAGGGCGGCGATCCCGCCGATCCGTCGCCAGCGGCCCGGCGTGGTGGTGTCCCGAACGAGCCGCTTCCACAGGTAGAGGTGGATGAGACCGGTGACCAGCGCCAGGACAGCCACGAACCCCAGAACCGCCATCATGTGTGCGCCTCCCTCAGCCGCCCGCGAACGGGGGCAGGACATCGATCGTGGCCCCGGCCGGCAGGGGTGCCTGACGATCATGACAGGTGACGCCGTCCACGAGGAAACTCGCCACCCGCAGCACCCCGGCGAGCCGGTCGCCGTGGCGCTGGGTCAGCTCGGCCTTGAGGTCGTCGAGTGACCGCCCGGCGGGGATGGCCTCCTCGGCGCGGCCGGCAGCGGCGCGGGCGCCCGCGAAGTAGCGAATGGTCAGCGGAGTCCCGTCCATGCTCAGCCTCCGATCGCGGACATCGGGCGGGTCGGCTGAAGGAAGGTGGGATCGTCGATGCCGTGCCCGGCGCGCTTGCCCCACATCGCGGTACGCCAGCGTCGGGCCACCTCGTCGTCGTCCGCGCCGGTGCGCAGTGCGGCGCGCAGGTCCGACTCTTCGGTGGCGAAGAGGCAGGCGCGCACCTGGCCGTCGGCGGTCAACCGGGTGCGGTCGCAGTCCCCGCAGAAGGGGCGGGTGACGCTGGCGATCACGCCGACCCGGGCGGGGCCCCCGTCGACCAGCCAGGTCTCCGCCGGTGCCGCGCCGCGCTCGGCCGGGTCGGGGCTCAGATCGAACACGGTACGCAGCGACGCCAGGATCTCCTCGGCGGTGACCATGGTGTCGCGGGCCCAACCGTGCTGGGCGTCCAACGGCATCTGCTCGATGATCCGCAACTGGTAGTCGTGATCGAGGGCGAAGCGGAGCAGCGCCGGCGCCTCGTCCTCGTTGACACCACGCATCAGCACTGAATTGATCTTCACGGGGCTGAGCCCGGCGGCCGCGGCTCCGGCGAGCCCGGCCAGCACTGCGTCGAGGCGGGGGCGGCGGGTGAGCTTGGTGAACCGGTCCGGGTCCAGGGTGTCCAGTGAGACGTTCACCCGGTCCAGGCCGGCCGCCCGCAACGCCGGGGCCAGCCGGTCCAGGCCGATGCCGTTGGTGGTCAGTGAGACCCGGGGGCGGGGTTCGAGGGCGGCGACCGCCGTCACGATGTCGACCAGACCGGGTCGGATCAGCGGCTCACCGCCGGTGAACCGCACCTCGGTCACGCCGAGCAGTTCGACAGCGACCCGGACCAGCCGGACGATCTCCTCGTCGGTCAGCAACTCGGGGCCGGCCAGCCAGGGGAGCCCTTCCGCCGGCATGCAGTAGGTGCAGCGCAGGTTGCACTTGTCGGTGAGGGACACGCGCAGGTCCCGGGCGACACGGCCGAACCGGTCGACGAGGACGCCGGCGGTCCCCGGGGCGACGCTCACCTGTCGACCGTAGCGCGCTCGGCCGTGCTCAGGACGGCACGGGCGGTCTGGACGACCACATCTCGGAAGCTGGCGCCGAAGAGCGCGGTGTGCACGAGCAGCAGGTGCAGCTGATGCAGGGGTACGCGGTCACGCCAGCCGCCCGGTAGTGGCCAACTCTCCTGGTAGGCGGCCAGCACCCGATCCAGGTGGGGGATGCCGCCGAAGAGGGCGAGCTGGGCGAGATCCGTTTCCCGGTGCCCACCGTGCGCTGCCGGGTCGACGAGCCAGGCCCGGTCATCGGCCCCCCACAGCACATTGCCCGGCCACAGGTCGCCATGGATGCGCGCGGGCGGCTCGTCGCCGCCGAGCCCGTCGAGGCGGCCGATCACCTGCTCGACCAGAGCGGCGTCGGCGCTGGTCAGTGCGCCACCGTCGACCGACCGTCGCAGGTAGGGGGCGAGGCGCCGCTCGGCGAACCAGGTCGACCAACGCCCGCCCGTGGGGGTGTTGTCCTGTGGGAGCGAGCCGACGAACCCGGGCCAGCTGGCACCGAAGGTGGTCGCGCCCGCCCGGTGCAGCCCGGCCAGCTCCCGGCCGAAGCGCTCCGCGGCCTCCGGCGTCGGTTCGCCGGGCTCCACCCAGTCGAGCGCCAGCAGCTCCGGCAACACCACGATCACCTCGGGTACGCCGACAGCGCCCGCCTCCCGCAGCCAGCGCAAGCCGGCAGCCTCGGCGGCGAAGAAGCCCTCCGGCGCCGGCCGGTCGGCGTCTTCAGGCCAGGACTTGGCGAAGACGGAGTGGCCGTCGTCGAGGGTGAGCCGGGCGGCGGCGCAGATGTTTCCACCGGCGACCGGCGTCTCCCGGAGCCGCTGATGGGTCCGGAAGGTCGGGAGGTGTGCCGGATGCGCGCGCAGGTACGCCAGGTCCATCAGCGCACGGTAACCGCTCCTTACGACAGCCAGGTGTCGCCCGACGACATCGGCGCTCTTTCCGCACCCGTGGATGTGGCGTGAGCAGGGACAACACGTTCAGTAACTGTGGATAAGCCGCGTGTCGTCCACAGGGGTGGCAGGGCCCGGTACGCCCGCCGCAGGCTTCCGACATGACCTCGACCGAACGTCCTCAGCTCGCCGTCCGCTCACCCGCCGACCTGATCGCCGCTGTGCCGTACCTGCTCGGCTTTCATCCCACCGACAGCGTGGTCGCCGTGGCGCTGGTCGGCCGGCAGATCGTCTTCGCCGCCCGCGCGGACCTGCCCGACCCGACCGAGCTGGGTGGGCTGGCCGGGCACCTGGCTAGTGTGATCCGCCGGCAGGGCGCGGAGGCCGCCACCGTTGTGGGTTACGGGCAACCGGAGCGGGTCACCCCGGCCGTGGACGCGGTGCGCGACGCGCTGAACGACTTCGGGCTGCACGTGCTCGACGCGCTGCGGGTGACCGACGGTCGCTGGTGGTCCTATCTCTGCACCGAGCCCGACTGCTGCCCGCCCGAGGGTCGCCGCTACGACCCGACCGCCAATCGGGTGACAGCCTCGGCGGTCTTCGCCGGCCAGGTCGCACTCCCCGACCGGGCCGCCCTGGTGGCGCAGGTGGCACCGGTGGACGGCCCGGCCCGGGACGCTGCCCGCGCGGCCACCGCCCGCGCCGAGCTGAGACTGGCCGAGCTGGTCGAGCAGGCGCCCGAGAGCGACCTGCTCGGGGCGCGGGCGCTGCGCGCCGCCGGGGTGGCGGCGGTCCGCGAGGCCCAGCGCCGGCAGCGGCGTGGTGAGCGGCTCGACGACGACGAGGTGGCCTGGTTGAGCCTGCTGATGACCCACCTGCCGGTTCGCGATCACGCGTGGGAACGCACCGACGGCCGGGACCGGGACATCGCCCTCTGGACCGACGTACTGCGCCGCGCCGAGCCGGAGGTGGCCGCCGCGCCGGGTGCGCTGCTGGCATTCGCCGCCTGGCGCGCCGGACAGGGCGCGTTGGCGGCGGTCGCGCTGGAACGGACGCTGAGCCTGCACCCCGACTACTCGCTCGCCCTGCTGCTGGACGACCTGCTCCGGCGCGGCGTGCCCCCGGCCGAGCTGGACGGCTGGCCGTCGGTCGGGATGCCCGGCGTCATCCCGCCCCGCAAACGGAGCCGACGTGGCCGCCGCTGATCGGCCCCGCCATCAGCGCGGTAATACCGCCGGTGCTACCGACGTTGATAGGCTGGCGGACGTGACAGTGAAGCGCTCCGTGAGCCTCCCCGACGACGTCGCGGACTGGCTCGACCAGCAGCCCAACGTCTCGGCCGCCATCACCGCGGCGGTACGGGTGCAGATGGCCCGCGTGCACCTCGACGAGGTGCTGCGGCGAGCCGGCATCGAGGTGACCGAGGCGGGTAGGGCGCGATGGCGGGAGCGCCTCGCCACGCCCATTCCGGCGGACGCTCTGGCCGAGGGGCGTCGGATGTTGGGACGCGCCGGATGAGCGATCAGATCGCTGTCGTGTTCGACGCGTCGGCGTTGACGGCTTACATCGAGGGCAACGTCTCGGTGGGGGAGTTGATGCTGGAGGTCGCCGAAGAGGGTCGGCAGGTGGCCATCCCCGCGACCTGCCTGGCTGTCGCCTTCGCGAACGTGGCCGACGAGATCGATGCTGCGCTACTGGCCCTGATGATGACTGCCCCGATGATCCGACTGCTGCCACTCGACGCCGAGGACGTGCGCGACACCGGCAAGTTGGCCCGCGCCGCGGCCGGAGACATCTCGTCCGGCCAGGCCGCCCGTGCGGCACTCACCCACGAGGCGCACTACGCGACGGTGCAACCCACTGTGGCAGCGAAGGTGCTCCCCACCAACTGGAGCATCCTCGACCTGGCGTGACGGGACGCCCTCCGTCGAAGGATGTACGCGTTGCTCCTGTCCACGGCCGACGCGGCGGGGTCACCGCCGCCGGAGAATGATCTCGTGGCCCTTCTCCGCGTTGGTACGACATGACCCCCGAGTTGCTGCTGTCGCTGGCCGGGCTGGCGTTGATCGACAGCACCAGCATCGGCACCCTCTTCATTCCGGTCTGGTTGCTGCTCGCCCCCGGGCCGGTCAACGTCCGGCGGATCCTGGGCTACCTCGCCACCATCGCGGCGTTCTACCTCGCGGTAGGGCTGCTGCTGGTCTGGGGCGGCAGCGCGCTGGGCGATGCGCTGGGCGGCGCCCTGGACAACCGGGGCGTCCTCTGGGCGCAACTCGTCCTGGGCGTGGGAATGCTGGCGCTCAGCTTTCGCTACGACGGCAAGCGGCGTCCCCGTACCGGTGGCGTGTTGCGCTGGCGGGACCGGGCCACCGCCGGAGATTCCTCGGCCCGCTGGTTGGTCGGGCTCGCGCTGCTCGCGGCGCTTGCCGAGGTGGCGACCATGCTCCCGTACCTCGGTGCGGTGGGTCTGTTGGCCACCTCGGGGGTGGGGGCGACGAGCGTGGTGGCGCTGCTCACCGGGTACTGCCTGGTCATGGTGCTGCCGGCGGTGTTGTTGCTGGGTGCCAGGGTGGCCCGCCCGCGACTGGTCGAGCCGGTGCTGGCCCGCCTGAACACCTGGATCGTCACGAAGGCGGGCAGCGCGTTGGGCTGGATCCTCGGCATCGCCGGTTTCCTGATCGCCCGTGATGCCGCCGCACGGCTGGCCCTGTTCGATCTGATCGACCGGATCGGTAAATGACGGGCCGCTCACGTCAGGCTGGCTGCTCCACTGTGATCCGGTGGGGCCCGGTGTAGACGTTCATGGTCCGCCCGCGCAGGAAGCCGACAAGTGTCATCCCCGCCTCGTCAGCCAGTTCGGCGGCGAGGGTGCTCGGGGCGGACACCGCGGCCAGCAGCGGCAACCCCGCCATCCACGCCTTCTGGGTCAGCTCGAAGCTGGCCCGTCCGGAGACCAGCAGCAGGTGCCCGGCGAGCGGCAGCCGGCGTTCCCGCACGGCCCAGCCGATCACCTTGTCCACGGCGTTGTGCCGGCCCACGTCCTCCCGGAGCACCACCAGCTCACCGTCGGGGGTGAACAAACCTGCCGCATGCAGCCCACCGGTCCGATCGAAGCCGCGCTGGGCGGCGCGCAACCTGTCGGGCAGCTCGGCGAGCAGAGTGGCCGGCACGCTGAGCGGATCCGCCGCGACCGGGAAAAGCGACCGGGTGCGTACCGCGTCGATGCTGGCCTTGCCGCAGACTCCGCAGGAGCTGGTCGTGTAGAAGTTCCGGGACGGGTCGGTTGTCGGTTCCGGTACGCCGGGGGCGAGCACCACGTCCACCACGTTGTACGTGTTCGGCGTTTCCGCGCCGGCGCAGAGTTGCGCTGTCAACACGTCGTCGGTCGACCGGATCAGCCCCTCCGTCAGCAGGAACCCGATGGCCAGGTCCAGGTCGTCGCCCGGGGTACGCATGGTGACGGCGAGCGGCCGACGTTTGCCGGGACCGGCCGCGCCGACCCGGATCTCCAGCGGCTCCTCCACGGCGAGCGTGTCCGGTCGGCGGACCGATCCGCGCCCGTCGGTGGCCGCGTCCAGGTCGATCCGGAGTACGCCGCGTCGATCAGTTGCCCGTCCCATGCCGCCATCCTCCACCCAACCCCGACCCCACCCCACACCCGCGCGTTGATCATGAAGTTGTCCGCGCGTGTCGTCGGCGTGTCGAGCGACAACCTCATGATCACCGGGGCGAGGGGTCGGGCCGGCAGGGTCGGGCCGGCAGGGTCGGAGGGGTCGGGTGGGGGCCTCGTGATTGGGCCTGACCGAGCGCCGGCACGATCGGGCGCTGGCACGGCTACGGTGGCCGGGTGGGGACGTACGCCGCAGTGGTGCTCGCGGGTGGGGCCGCCCGACGGATGGGCGGGGTCGACAAGCCGGCGCTTCCGGTCGGCGGCCGGCCGATGCGTGACCGGGTGCTGGCCGCCGTCAGTGACGCGACGCCGCGGGTGCTGGTTGGTGCTGCCGACGCCGTGCCGCCGGGTGTGCGGGTCGTCCGGGAGGACCCGCCCGGCGGAGGTCCGGCCGCCGCGGCGGCTGCCGGCCTGGCGCTGCTGGATGCCGACATCACCCTGGTCGCGTTGCTCGCCGCCGACCTGCCGCTGCTCACCGGGGCCGCGATCGGTGACCTGCTGGAGCACCTCGACCGGGAGACCACCGACACCGAACCACCGGGCGGCGGCTCAGCTCCGGCGTCGCCGGGGCGCAGCGGTCCCGACGGCGAGCGGGCACCGGACGGGGCGTGCTTCGTGGACGGGGACGGGCGGCGGCAGTCGCTCTGCGGTGTCTGGCGGGTCGCCGCGCTGCGGGCGGCAGTGGACCGGCTGACATTCGAGCGGGGCGGCAGTCTGTCCGGAGCCCCGGTCCGGGCTTTGCTGGCGGGACTCGTCGTACGGGAGGTGGCCTGGTCCGGCGAGGGCCCGCCGCCGTGGTTCGACTGCGACACTGACGAGGACGTACGCCGGGCGGAGGAGTGGACGCGATGACGGTGATGGACGACTGGGTCACGGCGGTGTGCGCCGAGTTGGATCTGGACCCGGCCGCGGTGCCGGTGCCGGCGGTGCTGGATCTGGCCCGGGACGTCGCTCACCAGGTGCTGCGTCCGGGTGCGCCGGTCACCGCGTACCTCTTCGGATTGGCGGTTGGCCGGGGCGCGGACCCGGCGGACGCTGCGGCCCGGCTCAGCGCGCTGGCGGGCGCCTGGCCGGTGGAGCTGGGCGCCGACCCCGCTGACCCGACGGCCCCCTGACCGCCGCTGTCCGATCCCGGTCCGGGCTGATTCGACCAACAGGCGGCGTGGGTAGGGTGATCGTGACGGACGGAGGCGATCATGACGGCTGACCACCCCTCGGCGCCGCACGGTGATCTGCCCGGCGCTTCGACTGAGCCGGCGGAATCGATCCTGCTCGACGAGCCCAGCACCACCGACCTGCGGGCGAAGGTGACCGAGGCGTGGCGGGAGTTCGCCCGCGCGCTCGCCGTGCGGCTGCGGGAACTTCCCGTCGGCGCGCACCTCGACCTGACCCTGGACCCCACCGCCTCCGGCACGGGGGACGCCGTCTATTCGATAAGCGTCGACATGGACGCGGACCGGGTGTTGTCCGCCCGCGCGGTCGGCAACGCCGCCCTGCCGGCGGGCTACCGACTGGACCGGGGCGCGGTGGCGGACATGGTCGCTCTCGGTTGGTCCCCGCCCGGGGTGGTCGCCGGCTCCGGCGGTTCCTTCGGGCTGAACGCCACGACGGCCGAGTCGACGCAGGTCGCCACGCTGCTCTCCCGCACGCTGCGGGACGTATACGGTGCTCCGCACCCGGCGTTCCTCGTCTATCTGGTGCACGACGCCGAGGGCGAGCCGTTGGCCGTGGACCCGCTGGGCACGGCCCGCAGCGAGTTCGGTCCGGACGCCGACGTCGAGGGGGACCTGGAGGAGGCGTTGGCCGAGGCGGCCGCCGCGCAGGTCGAGCGGGACGACGTGCTCGACCTGGCCGATCGGGTCCGCACCGTGGTCTCCACAATGTTGAAGTCGGACACCGACCGGTTGCAGATCGATTCGGACGGCGACATCACCATCCGTGCCGGCTCGGCGATGGTCTTCGTGCGGGTACGGGACAATCCGCCCCTGGTGGACGTCTTCTCGCCGGTGCTCACCGAGGTGGAGCCGACCGAGCGGCTCTACGTCAAGCTCTCCGAGCTGACGAACCGAATGCCGATCGGCCGTCTCTACTGCGCCGACGACACGGTCTGGGCGTCCATCCCGGTGTTCGGCCGCAACTTCCAGGCGACCCACCTGATGCTGGCGGTGCAGGTGATGACCGGCCTCGCCGACGAGTTGGACGACCGTCTGCACGGCGAGTTCGGCGGCAAGCGGTTCTTCGGTGAGGGTGACAAGCCGGTCCGGCGCGACGAGTCGGAGCACCGCACCGGCATGTATCTCTGAGCCCGATCAGGTCACGTCCAGCAGCGTCTTGCCGACCGTCGCGCGCGCCTCGATGGCGGCGTGCGCATCGGCGGCACGTTCCAGTGGGAAACGCTGGCCGATGAGCGGTCGCAGGCGGCCGGCCGCCGCGTCCGCCAGGGCCTGTTCGGTGTACGCCCGCAGTCGGGCCGGCGGCACGTCCGGGCGGACCACTGTGACCTGCCGTGCCGTGGCGGCCTCCGCCGACACCGGGGACCACTGCCCGCTCGCCAACCCGAAGCTGACCATCCGGCCGCCCGGGGGGAGCAGGTCGAAGGCGGCCCGGGCCACCGGACCACCGACCCCGTCGAGCACCACGTCGACCCCGCCCACCTCGGCGCGGACCCGCTCGGCCCACTCGGGCAGCAGGTAGTCGACGGCCAGCTCAGCGCCCAGGCCGGGTAGCAGGTCCACCTTGCGTCGCCCACCGGCCGCGCCGATCACCCGGGCTCCCGCCCGGACCGCGAGCTGCACCAACAGGCTGCCGACGCCGCCCGCCGCGGCCTCCACCAGCACCCGGTCACCTGGGCGGACGCCGACCGCCTCGATCAGCATGGTGGCGGTCCGCCCGTCGGCCAGCAGCGCCACCGCCTCGTCCAGCGCCAACCCGGCCGGCACCGCGATCGTCGACGACGCGTCCACGGCCGCGCGTTCGGCGTAACCGCCGGAACCTCCGGTGGCGCTGACCACCCGCTGCCCGGTCAGCGCCGGGTCGACGTCCGACCCGACACCAGTGATCACCCCGCCGACGCCGTTGCCGGGGATCAGCGGTGGGGTGAGGCGGAACGGGCCGGGGTGACCGGCGCGCAGTTGCGTCTCGATGAAGGTGATGTTCGCGTGCGCGACGTCGATCAGCACCTGGCCGGGGCCGGGGACCGGGTCGGGCGCGGGGCCGGGCACCAGCACCTCGGGCCCGCCGAACTCATGTAACCAGATCGCCCGCATGACAGTCCCCTCGGCCCCGATGGGCTGCCTCGCCCACTCGGGGCCAGTCCATCTCCTCAACCTGGGTTGAGGTCAAGAGGCGCCGGCGGACGGGCCGACGCCGGGGGACTCGACCAGCCGGGAGAGCACGATGGTGCTGCGGGTGGAGGTCACGAAGGACTCGGCACGCAGCCGCTCCAGCGCTGCCTCCAGGTGGGCGATGTCGGCGGCGCGCAGGTGCACGAGCGCGTCCGCCTCCCCGGACACGGTGTACGCGCCGACCACCTCGGGGTGTCGGCGGGCGGCCACTCCGATCTGCGCCGGGGTGGTCCGGCCGGCGCAGAACAGCTCGACGAAGGCCTCCGTCGTCCAGCCGACTGCGGCCGGATCAACGACAGCCGTGAATCCCCTGATCACACCGGTGGCGCGCAGTCGGTCGACGCGACGCTTGACCGCTGGGGCGGAGAGTGACACCCGGGCGCCGATGTCAGCGTAGGACGCGCGGGCGTCCGCGACGAGTAACGCAATGATCCGCTGGTCTACCGCGTCTATCTGCAACGTTCCGCCTCTGGGAAGCAACGCTTGTGGCTGTTTTCAAAGTTCTACGGTACCTACTCTTGGTGACCGTGAACCAGCAGCGTTTCCCGCGAAAGCGGACATATCTCATGTGCTCGCCGGAGCACTTCGCGGTCGAGTACGCGATCAACCCGTGGATGGACGTGACCACCCCGGTCGACCGGGACCTGGCCGTCAAACAGTGGGACCGGCTGCGCGAGACGCTTGTCGGCCTCGGCCACGAGGTGCATCTGCTCACCCCCGAGCAGGGCCTGCCCGACATGGTCTACGCCGCCAACGGCGGCTTCGTGGTGGACGGCAGCGTCTACGGCGCCCGGTTCAAGCACGAGCAGCGGGCCGCCGAGGCCGCCGCCCACCACGCCTTCTACGAGGCGCAGGGCTGGCGGTTCATCGCACCCAGCGAGACCAACGAGGGCGAGGGTGACTTCGCGTACGTGCCGGAGGCGCACGGCGGGCTCATCCTGGCCGGTCACGGCTTCCGCACCGAGATCCCCGCGCACGCGGAGGCGCAGGAGGCGCTGGGTCGTCCGGTGGTGTCGCTGCGCCTGATCGACCCCCGCTTCTACCACCTGGACGTGGCGCTCGCGGCCATCGACGACGCGAACATCGTCTACTTCCCGGGCGCGTTCTCCGCGGCCAGTCAGCGGGTCCTCACCCAACTCTTCCCGGACGCGGTGGTCGCCGACGACGAGGACGCGTTGGCCTTCGGGCTCAACCTGGTCAGCGACGGCGCGAACGTGGTGCTCAACAGCGAGGCCACCCGCCTGGCCGGCAAGCTCAAGGCGGCCGGGTACAGCCCGGTCCCGGTCGAGTTGGCCGAGCTGAAAAAGGGCGGCGGCAGCGTGAAGTGCTGCATCGCCGAGCTGCGGCACTGACCCGCGAACGCCGCCGACGGACCGGAGCCCGGCCGGCCACCGCGGCAAACTTCCTGGCGGACTACGGAATTCAGTCGGCCTAACGCCTCGGGGCCGGCCTCCCACTGGGAGACCGGCCCCGAATCGTGCTCCGGGTGGGCGTTCAGCCCAGCGTGGCCAGCTCGTTGATCAGCACGTTCGACATGACCTGACCGTCGCGCTGCACCTCGCGCAGGTACCACTTCTGCTGCGGGGTACGCGGCTGGTTGAACTGCCAGATGCCGCGCGGGCTGTCGATCTGGCCGATCTTGCCCAGCGCCAGGTTGACCTGCTGCGGCGTGGGCTTCCCGCCGGTCAGCTGGATGGCCTGGTCGAGCACCTGCGCCGCGTCGTACGACGCCATCGCGTAGGTGGTGGGGGTGACCTGGTACTTCTTGCGGTACGCCGAGGCGAAGACCCGGTTGGACGTGTTGTTCAGGTCGGCCGAGTAGTTCAGCGCGGTCTGGATGCCCAGCGCGTTGTCCTTCAGGTTCTCCAGCACGGTGCCCTCGGTGAGGAAGCCGGGTGCGTAGATCGGCCCGGCGAACTTCTCGCGCAGCTGCTTGATGAACTCCACAGCGGCCGCTCCGGCGAAGAAGCAGAAGACCGCCGTGGGCTTCTTGGCCAGCGCCTTGGTGATGTCCGAGGCGTACGTCGTCTTGCCGGGGTTGGAGGTGGCGCTGGTGTAGGTCACCGGGTCGGCGATCCGCGGATCGGTGGTGCCGAAATACTGCCGGAAGCCGCGGACCACGTCCGGGCTGCCGACGTTCTCCGGCATTATGATCGCGACGCGGCCGTTCGCCGGCAGTTGGTCGCGCAGGTAGCGGCCCAGCGCCTTGCCGGCCTCGTCGAGCACGTACGAGGTCCGCCAGATGTAGAAGACGCTCTGCAGGCTGCTCGGTGAGGCGTTGGAGCCGATCAGCGGGACCCGGGCCTGCTCCACGGTGTCGCGGATGCCGACCATCACCGCCGAGTTGACGACGCCCGTGAGCGCCAGCACGCCCTGCTTGAGCAGGCCCTCGACGGCAGCCTTGCCGGTCTTCGCGGTGTCGCCCTCGTCGGCGGTCAAAAGCTCCACCGGGTGGCCGCCCAGCCGCTGGTCGTGCAGGTCGAGGAAGAGCTGGAAGCCATTGGTGATGTCGTCGCCGATGCTCTTGAAACCACCAGCCTGCGGCGTGATCAAACCGATCTTGATCGGGCCCCGGTCGGCGGTCGGCTCGGCGTCACCGTCTGAGCCACACGCGGCGACGAACCCGGTGGTACCGAGCGCGGCCAAGAGTTGGAGCGCCCGCCTGCGATTCATCTGCGACACCGAGTTCCTTCCAAGGAAGCGTTACAGGGCCGAACACCGCCCCACCGGCGTTCTACCTGGTCCGCGACGCTGCGTCAATGGCTAGTGATCATCGTGCAAGGACCGCAACACGGCAAGGACCTGAGGCCAGGCGATGGCCTCCGGGTCGATCAGCCCGAAATGCTCGCATCCGGGCAGTTCAACAAGGGAAATATCGGAACCTGTGGCACGCGCTTCCGCGACGAAATCCCGGCTCATCTCCACCGGAACCTGATGATCGTCGGAGCCATGGATAACTACTGTCCGTGTCCGTATCGGTACCAACATGCGTGGATCCGTGCTCGCGTACCGGTCCGGGAACTGCGCCGGGCCGCCGCCGAGGAGCGCGGCGACCGCGCCCGAGTCCAGATCTCGCCGGTACGCCTCGCCCAGATCGGCCACCGGGGCCAGGGCGAGCACCCCGCCCACCGTCGCCGGGGCGGTGGCCGCCACGTACAGCGCCAGGTGGCCGCCAGCGGAGTGCCCGACCAGGATCGGCGCCGCCAGGCTCACCCGGCCGGGCAGCGCCTCGGCCGCCAGCGCCGGCAGCTCGGCCACCCCGGTCAGTACGTCGGTCAGGGTGCCCGGCCACCCACCTCCGGGCTGCCCGGTGCGGCGGTACTCCAGCTGCGCCACCGGGTAGCCGTCAGCGGCGAGGGCTGCGGCCAGCGGGCCGGTGTGCCGTCGGTCGTACTCGGCCCGCCAGAAGCCGCCGTGCAGGACGACGACCAGCGGCCGGGCCTGCCCGGTTCCGGCCGGGAGGCGCAGATCGGCCACCTGATCGGGGTGGTCCCCGTACGCCACCGTCCGGTCGGGCTCCGGTGCGGGCCGGGTCAACACGGCGCGCGGGTCGACAGGCATGGCGCGACGGTAGCGCGCCCCGCCCGGGTGGTTCGGCCCCGGTAGTCGGTCCCGGCCGGCATGACCCGCGCCCGCTGGGTAAAGATGGACCCCATGACCGAAGCGCGCTCCGCTGGACAGAACGACGAGCCCGGCCCCGACGACTCCGGCCACTCCGGCACCGTGGTGGTGGTTGGCCCGGACGGCCGGCCGATCGGCACGATGCAGACCGACGAGGGCCAGGGCGAGGACCCGACCCGCCTGGTCGAACAGCCGGCCAAGGTGATGCGGATCGGCAGCATGATCAAGCAGTTGCTGGAGGAGGTGAAGGCCGCACCTCTCGACGACGCCAGCCGCAACCGGATGCGGGAGATCCACGAGCGGTCGATCGTCGAGCTCAAGGAGGGCCTCGCCCCCGAGCTGCGCGACGAGCTGGAGCGCATCTCGCTGCCCTTCGCCGAGGACAAGGCCCCCAGCGAGGGCGAGCTGCGGATCGCGCACGCCCAGCTCGTCGGCTGGCTGGAGGGCCTGTTCCACGGCATCCAGGCGGCCCTGGTGGCCCAGCAGATGGCCGCCCGGGTGCAGCTGGAGCAGATGCGCGGCGGCCGGCAGGCGCTGCCCAGCGGTCCCGGTGGGGTCGTCCCCGGGATGCCGGGCATCGGCCAGCCGGGCGCCGGCGAGGGTCACAACACCGGTCAGTACCTCTGACCTCAGTCCACCCCGAAGATCTTCTCCAGGTACGCCGCCACGCCGTCCTCGGTGTTCGCCGTCGTCACATCATCGGCGACCGCCAGGACGGCACGGTGCGCGTTGGCCACCGCTACGCCACGCCCGGCCCAGGTCAGCATCGGCACGTCGTTGGGCATGTCACCGAAGGCCAGCACGTCCGCAGCGGCCACCCCGAGCTGGTCGCAGTACCAGGCGAGGCCCGCCGCCTTGGTCACCCCGGCCGCGGAGATCTCCACCAGCCCCGAGGACGACGAGTGCGTGGCCTCGGCCAACCCTGCCACCGCCGTGGCGATCAGCTCGGCGAAGGCATCCGGGTCCTGCTCGCCGGCTCGGGCGAGGAGCTTCACCGCCGGGACCGACAGCAGCTCCTCCGGCGTCTCGATCGGCCGGATGCCGTTGGCGTCGGCGTCCCAACGCAGCGGGTAGTGCGCCTCGTGCCGCATCTCCCGGCTGTCCAGGATCTCCACGGCGAAGCTGATCCCGGGCACCTCGGCCCGTAGTCTCCGGGCCACCTCGGCCAGGTGATGCGGGGCGAGCGGGTCAGCCCGCACCACCTCGTCCTCGAACGGGTCGTAGACCACGGCGCCGTTGGCGCACACCGCCGGCAGCGGTCGGGCGAGCTGGTCGTACACCATCTTGAGCCAGCGGACCGGACGGCCGGTGACCAGGACGACCGGCGTGCCTCGCGCGGAGATCCGCGCGAGCAGGTCGGCGGTGCGTGGGCTGACGGTGTGGTCGTCGCGGATCAGCGTGCCGTCGATGTCGGTGGCGATGAGGCGGGGCGTGTCTCCCATTACCGGGACAGTAGCCGGTCCAGATACACCGCCACCCCGTCGTCGTCGTTGCGCAAGGTCACCTCGTCGGCGACGGCGCGCAGCGCGGGGTGCGCGTTGGCCACGGCCACCCGCGACCAGCCGGCCCACTCGAACATCGGCAGGTCGTTGGGCATGTCACCGAAGACCAGCACATCGGCCGGGTCGACCCCGAGGGTCTGCGCCACCACTGTCAGCCCGGTCGCCTTGTCGACGCCGGGCGGGCAGATCTCGATGAAGCCGAGCCCGGCCTGGGTGAGCGTGGCGACCTGCGGCGGAACGATCCGACGGGCCACCGCCAGCAGCTCGTCCACGTGGTGGTCGGCGGTCCGGGCGAACGCCTTGATCACGTCGCAGGCGAGGCACTCGTCGCGAGTACGCGCCTCGAAGCGGTCCTGGTAGGGCCAGCTCTCGTAGTAGTCGCCCCACAGCGGCGCGTCGTGCTCGTCGGACGCCTCGACCATCACGGTCAGTGGGCCGACCTCCGCCTCCAGGTCGGCGAGGAGCCGGGCCAACACCTCGGCGGGCAGCCGCTCGTCGCGGAGCACCACCGGGCCGGTCGGGTCGCTCTGGTCGACCACCCGTCCGCCACCGGCCATCACCAGGAAGTCGGCGGCCCGGATGTCGTTGCGGGTCAACTCGGTCAACCGAGGGCCGCGTCCGGTCGCGCCGACCACCGGAATTCCGGCGGCGCGCACCCGGTCGAGCACCCCATGGGTGTACGCGGAGACGGTGTCATCGCTGCGGACCAGCGTCCCGTCGAGGTCGGTCGCGATCAACTTGGGCAGTCCCGGGCGGGTCATCGTTCCTCCTTCGCCCGCCGCCGTCGCACCGCCAGGGTCACGGAAATCGACTCCCGGCGTGACGGCGGGCAGCAACCGTACCTCGCGAAACGGGCCCCAACCATGGCTTCCAGGCGAATCGGACGCCAACCCAAGGTGTCCCCCGCGCGCCGCCCTCCCCTCCCGGCGCGATCTTGCACATTCGGTTGCCGTTCTGCGTGTTTATGCGCCCTATGCCGGGACAGCAACTGCAAGATCGGCGCGGGGTGGGGTAGCGCGGCGCTGCGTGGGGTGGTTAGGGCTGGGGGTCGGAGCGGGCGAAGGGGGCGGCGGGGGTGACCGTGAGGTCGGCTGGGGCGGGGAGGCCGTCCTCGATCGGGTCGGGGTCTCGGCGGCGGCGCCAGGAGCGTGGTGCTGGCGGGTCGGCGGGCCGGTCCTCGTCCGGCGGCCCGAACGCGCTGGGGGGTGCGGCGGGCGCCTGCCGCAGGGCGGCCGCGAACAGCACACAGGCGGCGAATGCCATCACCAGACCACGGCCGTACTCGACCTGGAAGCCGTCCTCGGGCGAGTAGAAGAGGTTTCGCTGACCGGGGTTGTCGAGGCTGGCCGTGGCGGCCACCAGCAGCGCCAGCAGGGCACCGGCCAGGGTGAGGCCGGCCAGCCGGGCGTTCGGCCGCACGGCCGCCGTGCCGCGCAACGACAGCGCCACGATGCAGACGAGAACGAGGAGCCCGAACAGGTAGCCGACCCCGAAGCCACCGACATCGGACACCCCGGCGGGCACCTTGATGGTCGTGTTTCCTTCGGGCCCGCCGTTCGGCACGCTCATCACGAGCCACTCACCGACGAGCGAGGCGATCGCGGCCACCGCGCCCAGACCGGCGAGCAGGAGGGGCAGACGAGGATCCTGCGCGAGATCGGCCAGGGACCAGGCGAAGCGGCGTCGCTGGGCCGGCTCGTCGGCACCCCACTCGATCACCGCCGGGGCCTCGGATCGGTCGCCCTGCCGCGGGATTGGAAGCTCCTCGGACATCGGCCACCCTTCCGCCGGTCACGGACCTGGCTCGCATCATGGCACAGCAAGCTGGTGGTGACAGGGATCGCAGGGCTGGCGAGCGCGCCGGTCTGTCGCTCGGCGGTCGCCTTTCCGCTAGCGTTTGCCCCATGCCTATCCGTACCGCTTCAGCACAATGGCAGGGCAATCTCCCCGAGGGCGCGGGCACCATCCGCACCGGTAAGGGCGGCCTGTCCGGCAACTACTCCTTCAAGTCCCGCTTCGAGGAGGGTGAGGGCACCAACCCCGAGGAGCTGATCGCCGCCGCGCACGCCGGCTGCTTCTCGATGGCGTTCTCCAAGGCGCTTGCCGACGCGGGCTCGACGGCCACCTCGGTCGAGACCACCGCCAAGGTGCACCTGGACAAGACCGACGCCGGCATGACCGTGACCCGGATCGACCTGGAGACGGTCGGTCAGGTCCCGGGGATCGACGAGGCGGAGTTCCAGAAGCTCGCCGAGGCCGCCAAGGCCAACTGCCCGATCTCCCGCCTGCTCTCGCCGGGTGCCGAGATCACCCTCAACGCCCGCCTGGCTGCCTGAGCCAGCCGGCCCACACCGCACGTCCACGGAAGGAGCCTCCGCCCGGTCCCGGGTGGTCGCTTCTTCCGTGCATGTGCCGATGACGGCCACGGTCGTCCAGCAGGACCGGGCCGTGTGCCCGCGCGTCGGGCACAATGGGCGAGGTGCCGGTGGAGATGAGCCGTGAGCGCTTCGAGGAGTTGGTCGGCGAAGCCCTCGACGAGGTGCCCGAAGAACTACTCGGCCTGATGAACAACGTGGTGATCCTGGTCGAGGACGACCCGCCACCGGGAGAGGTCGACCTGCTCGGCCTCTACGAGGGGCATGCGCTCACCGAGCGCGGTTGGGACTACTCCGGCGTGCTGCCCGACCGGATCTTCATCTATCGCCGTCCGATCCTGCGGATCTGCGACAACGACGAGGACGTCATCGACGAGGTGGCGGTGACAGTGGTGCACGAGATCGCCCACCACTTCGGCATCGACGACGCACGGTTGCACGCGCTCGGCTGGGGCTGAGCCCCGCCGCTCGACGCCCACCCGCGCCACACGGCCGCGCCGCGCCGCGCCGCCCGGCCGATGGCTGGTGCTTGCCGAGGTCGCCTACCGTCGGTGCAGCGAACTCGACCCTATTCAGGAGGCCCTTTAATGCGCAGCGAGCTGTTCTCCGCGGAAAATCTGGAGAAGGAGTCCGCGCAGCCCGGCATGCGGTTGCAGAACTCCAAGATGTTGAAGATCGAGCTCAACGGTGAGGCGATGGCCCGGGTCGGGTCGATGGTCGCCTACCAGGGCAATGTGCAGTTCCAGGCGTTGGGTTCAGGCGGGCTCGGCAAGTTCCTCAAGCAGAAGCTCACCGGCGAGGGCGTCCCGCTGATGAAGGTCTCCGGCCAGGGTGACGTCTTCCTCGCCGAGCTGGCCAAGGACGTGCACATCATCGACCTGGAGCCGGGCGACGCCCTCTCCATCAACGGCTCCAGCGTGCTCGCCTTCGAGTCCACCCTCCAGTACGACATCAGGATGGTCGGCGGCGCCGGGATGGCGTCCTCGTCCGGCCTCTTCAACTGTGTGTTCAGCGGCTACGGGCGGATCGCCATCACCACCAAGGGCACCCCTGTCGTGCTCAACGTGGACGCCCCGACGTACGTCGACCCGCAGGCCGCGGTCTGCTGGTCGGCGAACCTCCAGACCGGCTACCACCGGGCCGAGCAGCTCGGCCTCGGCACACTGCTCGGGCGCCGCACCGGTGAGTCGTTCACCATGAGCTTCGCCGGTCAGGGCTTCGTGGTCGTGCAACCGTCCGAGGAGCCGCCGGTCCTGGGCAGTGGTCAGCAACAGCAGGAGGGCGGTCTGCTCGGCGGTCTGCTGAGCTGATCGGGAGTGGCGCTGGGCGCACCTGATCTGTCGAGCTGACCGCAGCGGCGCGGACGCCCCCGTTCTCCTGGGGGCGCTCCGCGCCGGTCAGGTCAACTCACCGGTACGCAGGCGGGTCAGCCAGGCCGCCGCGTCGGCGTAGTCGACGTCGGAGAGGCCCGCTGGCGCGGGCACCGGGCGTTCGCCCGCCTCGGCCCACCGGTGCCGGGGATAGGAGCCCAGGAAGCGGACGTCGGCACAGACCCTTCGGAGCCCTTGCAACGCCTCGCCCAGGCGTACGTCGGCCACGTGCCCGGTGCAGTCCAGGAAGAAGACGTAGCGGCCCAGCGCCTCGCCGGTCGGACGGGATTCGATCCGGGTCAGGTTGACCCCGCGGACGGCCAGCTCCATCAGCACGGACAGCAGCGCGCCGACCCGGTCGTGGGCGATGTAGACCGCGAGCGAGGTGAGGTCGTCACCGGTCGGCGGCGGTGGCGGGCCGGGGCGGGACACCAGTGCGAACCGGGTCACCGCGTCGGGGTGGTCGGCGATCTTGTCGGCGAGTGTGGTGAGTCGGTGCCGGGAGGCTCCGATCGGTGCGCAGATCGCCGCGTCGTACTCACCAGTGCCGGCGCCGGCGGCGGCCGCGCCGTTGGAGAGCACGTCGACCACCACGGCGTCGGGCAGGTGGTCGCGCAACCAGCCCCGGCACTGGGTGGACGCCTGTGGGTGGGCCGCTACGGTGTGGATCGAGGTCAGCGGGGTGTCGGGCCGCGCGGCGAGCACGAACTCCACCGACAGGATCACCTCGCGGGTGATCACCAGCGGCTCGCCCTCGGCCATCTCGTCCAGCGTGACGCCCACCGCGCCGCCGATCGAGTTCTCCAAGGGCACCAGCGCGGCGTCGGCGTCGCCGGCGCGGACGCTGTCCAGTGCCTCTCCGACGCTGCGGGCGGGCGTACGGGTGCCGCGCTCGGCGGCGGGTATGGAGCGCAGGGCCTGCTCGGCGAAGGTGCCCTCCGGCCCGAGGAAGACGAAACGTGTCGGCGGTGTTCCCGGCATGGCGATCAGCCTACGCACCCGGCCCGTTGGCCGGGCCGGCGTCGCAGGCGAGGGCGCGGATCCCGGCCGGGCTGGTGGCGCGTACCTCGATGGTGCAGACGTCAGTGCCCGCGGTGACCAGCACCGGGGAACCGGGCTCGCCCCGGGTGATCACCTGTAGTTCCTCGTGCCCGGTCACCGTCAACACTGTGAACTGCCAGTCGCCGGCGCAGAGGGGCCCGGTGCGGACCTGGACCCGGACGTTCGCCGGCAGCACTCCGGCCCGGCCGCGCAACAGTTGCAGCACCCGCTGCCCGGTCGGCCCGTTGCGGCAGGCCGTCGCGACCAACCCGGCGTCCGGGGTGGGCGTGACAGTACCGAGAGACGGCGCGGTGGTCGGCGGCGTGGCCGGTGCGGTGCTCGGGCCGGACGGTGCCGGCGCCGCGGTGTGGGTGGGCACGCTTGTCGGCTCCCCCAGCCCGGGTGGGGCCCCACAGCCGGCCAGCGCCGCGACGGCGAGCGCCATCGGCAGGACACGGGCGAGGCTCCGCGCAGGAACGCGCTCGGCTGCCCGGCCAGGAGTCGCCGGCGAGCTGTGCATCGTCGACCGCGGCGAGGGGGGCGCGGGCGGGGGTGGGGTGAACGGCACGGGCCGATCCTCGGGACATCGGAGAATTCGTCGCGGCCGGGGTGGCCGAGCCCATCGTAGGGTGAGCGGCCGGTCGGGTGAAGGTCAGCCGGTGACGCGGTGCCCGGCGCGCTGGAGCGCGGCAGTGCCCTCGGCCAGCCGGACGGTCGGCACCAGCAGGTAGTCGGTGTCGAACGTGGAGAACGTGACGGCGCTGACCCGTGCCTCGGCGAGCGGGTCGACCAGCGCGGCCAGGCTGCCGGTGCCGGCCGGCGCCACCGGGGCGCTGACCCGTAGGCAGCGCCAGGTCGTCTCCACCACGGCCTGTGCCGGCGCCCGGTCGGTCGGGCAGATCACGGAGATCCCGTCAGAGGTCCAGCTCACCGTCACCACGTCCGCGCCGCGCAACCCACTCGACAGCGCGTACGGCACTGTGGTGCCGGCGGCCAGCCGGCACACAGCGTATTCCCCCGGCAGCAGAGCGATATCGAGCATGAGGGCACCCTACGGCCTTCGTGCGGGCCTGCCCCGGCAACGCCGCGTGCGGCGAAGGACACACTGCGCCGCAGGTCAGACCTCGGAGAAGAAGGTGAGTGAGCCGGCGACGGTGCCGTCGGTGAGCACCGGGGTGGAGATCGCGTCAACAGTCGCGTCGGAGCTGTTCGCCGAGGCGGCCTGCACCCGGAGTAGCCCACGCGCGAGTCGGCCGGAGGAGAGCGCCAGCAGGGGCGGGATCTTGTCGATCTCGGCTTCGGTCAGCTCGCCCCGGTTGGCGGTGAAGTCGAGCAGGCGAAGCCCGCCATCGAGCAACGGTCGTCCGATCAGCCCGGCCGGCTCGCCGAGGCAGAGCAGCTCACAGCCGGCCGCGGAGATCGCCACCACCCGGGTGTCGGCGTCGATCAGCAGACACGGCTCATCGGCCCGGGAGACTGTCGACGACCATTGGCCGACGTTGTCGGACTCCGGCTCTGTCGAGGCCCGCGCCGCCGGCACGAACGCTTCCGAGAGCGAAAGTTCGACGTGGGCCACCGCGCCTCCTATGTGCACCGATCGACTGTCCACGCTAGCGGGTCGCCGACGGAATCACCGAGCGCACCGGGTCACCGGGCGCGCAGCGTGAACCGAGGCGACCGGTGACGGCGCGGAGACCGGTGAGGTGATCGGGGGGACCGGAGCCGCGTGGCGTCGCCGGTGACGTTACCGGCGGTGGGCCGGCTTGTCAGCGGCCGTTCGGCCCTCGTCGTACCACCGGTAGTCGGCCGTTGGACGGTACGTGCCGTTCAGCCAGGTGCCCGGGTGCTGCGCGACCCGGGAAAGCTTCTCGGCGGTGGCAGGGCTGATCCGGCTGCCGCCGGCCACGAGCAGCCGGTCCAGTTCCCGGTGGGTGGCCATCAGGCAGTCCTTCGGAAGGCCGTAGACGCTGATCACGCCCGAGCCGACGAAGGTCAGCACCGGTGTCACCGGAACGGGCAGCCCCACCGCGTCGGAGAGGGCCTTGCTGGCCCGCTTGGCGTCCCGGCGGGACTCGGCCACGTACGGGGGCCGCTTGCCGTTGATCTGCACCACGTCGCCGGCGACGAGCACTCTGGCTCGGCCGTGGTCGGCGATGGTCACGGCGAAGAGGCCACTCGGCCCGATGGCGAGGAACCCGGCTCGGTCGTCCTGACCGCGGTCGAGAACGTCTGTCACGTCGGTGCGCGGCCACTCGACCACATGCCAGGCAGGCCCGAGGTGGTCGAGTTGGCCCAACGCGCGTGCCCCGGCGGCCTCCAAGCGGCGTGCACCCCGCTCGGCCCGACGGCGGCGGGCCCATTCGAGCGGTGTCGGACGGACCGGCTCGAGAACCCCCGGCGCCTCGACGCGGGGGTGTGGCACCGCGACGGGCGGCAGTGCCCGAGCGGACGGTACGGCTCGTCGTGCGGGAAAGACAGTCATCGCGACCTCCGGCAAAAGGTCCCTCGAAGTTATGTCCTCACTACCCTACGTTGCCACTACCGGTGTTCGGCAAGCCGGAGCGCCGGAATGACTGTGGATGAATGCCATATTCATCCACAGTTCTTTTCTCGGATGCCGCTAAACCCTGCCCTACGCTGCGGGAGTGACCCACTACGTCGACAGTGAAGTCGGGCGGCTCGGCACCGTACTGCTGCACCGGCCCGGCCCCGAACTGGCCCGGCTCACCCCACGCAACAACGACTCGCTCCTGTTCGACGCGATCCCCTGGGTGGGCCGCGCCCAGGAGGAGCACGACGCGTTCGCCGCCGCCCTGCGCGAGCGCGGCGTGGAGGTGCTCTACCTGGCCACCCTGCTGGCCGAGACGCTGGCCGTCGCGGACGCCCGGGCCGAACTCACCGAGCAGGTGCTGCGCTCCCGGCGGCTCGGCGACACCCTGCGCGCCCGCGTCGCCGACCACCTCTCCTACCTGGACCCGGCCGCCCTGGCCGACGTGCTCACCGCCGGGCTGGCCCACGAGGAGTTGCGGATCAGCTCGGAGCGACCGGGTGGACTGGTCTACACGCTGATGGACCGACACGACTTCGTCATCGACCCGTTGCCCAACCTGCTCTTCACCCGCGACTCGTCGCTGTGGATCGGCGACCGGGTCGGTGTCACCAGCCTGGCCATGCCGGCCCGCCGCCGGGAGACCACCCTGACCGACGCCATCTACCGCCACCACCCCCGGTTCGCCGGCACCGAGTTCGTCTACCGCCCCAGCCTCGAGCACCTGGAGGGCGGGGACGTGCTGCTGCTCGCACCCGGGGTGCTGGCGGTCGGGGTGGGCGAGCGGACGACCCCGGCCGGCGCCGAGCGCCTCGGACGGCAGGTCTTCGCCGCCGGCCTGGCCCACACCATCCTGGTGGTGCCGATCGCGCAGAAACGCGCCACCATGCACCTGGACACCGTGTGCACGATGGTCGACGTGGACGCCGTCCTGATGTATCCCAACATCGCGAGCACGCTGTCCGCGTACACGGTGATCGCCGGCGGGGACGGCGAAGACCCGCGGGTGGACGGGCCGGCGCCGTTCCTGCGCGCCGCCGCCGACGCGATGGACCTCGACCAGCTCAGGGTCATCGACACCGGGCTGGATCCGGTCACCGCGGAACGCGAGCAGTGGGATGACGGCAACAACACCCTCGCGCTGGCCCCGCGGCTCTGCGTCGGCTACGAGCGCAACACGGAGACCAACGCCCAACTGGAGCGGGCCGGCATCGAGGTGATCCCGATCGCCGGCTCCGAGTTGGGCTCCGGTCGGGGCGGACCGCGCTGCATGTCCTGCCCGATCACCCGTGACCCGCTACCCGTCGCCGGCTGAGCACACGACCGGCCCGTCACCCGCCTGAGCCGGGGCGACCGCCCCGGCTCAGCGCAGGGTGAGCTGGCGGCCGAGCAGCCCCTGACGGGCCCGGCGGCCGGCGGGGTCGAGTGGGTCGGTGACGGTGAGCGCCTCGGCGTACCGCTTGGCGAACTGCGCCACCGGCTCCTCCCACTCGGCGGCCGGGGTCTCCTCCGGCAGGTCCCAGACCGGCACGAGTCGACCGTGCGCGCGGAACATGCCGGCGAACTTGGTCTGCTCGCCGAGCGTCAGCGTGCCGGCCGCGCCGAGGCGGGCCAACGCGTCCAGGGCGGCGTCCTCGTCGTCCGGCAGCACCCAGCGGACGTGAGCCTTCTCCGGGACCTGACACCAGTACGCGGCCTTCGCCGCAGTCAGCCGTACCGTCGGGTAGATGGCCGCGTTCGCGCGCTCCAGCGACGCCTGGACGGTCGGATCGTCGGCGGCCCCGGGGTCGAGCCAGAAGTCGAAACCGTCGTGCATGGTGATGTCCAGCGGACCGTCCACGAGGATGTCCTGCAGGCGAGGCCCGGGGCCGGGCAGTGGCGCCACTGCCACCTGGCCACCCGGCTCGGCGCGCAGCGCGCTGAGCAACGCGTCGGCCAGATCCCGGGACACGTCGCCGGACTGCTGGTGGCGCTGGAGACCGATCAGCACGCGGCCGTCCGGCTTGGTGATCGCCGGGGCGGCCATCGGCAGCACCGTGGCGAGCGTCGCCGCCCGGTCACCGAACTCCTCGACCAGGGCGGGTGCCAGCCGCAGCGGGGCGGAGGCGGCGGGCACCAACTCGCGCAGCGCGATCCACTCGGACTCGTCGACCAGCCCGTCGAACGGACGCGGCACGAAGACGTCCCTCACCTTGTCGCGACGGGGGGCGGTGTCGGCGGCGGTGCGCTGGCTCTTTCGACGCTTGCTCACGGCGTCACAGCCTAGAGCCCCGGGCGGCTCGCCGTGGCCGGGACCCGCCCGAGCCGGCCTCAGCCCGCCGGCACCAGGTGGGGTCGGGGTGTCGGCACCCTGTCGAACTCCGCCCAGACGCGCTGGCCCATGCCGTCCTGCTCGACGCCCCAGCGGGTGGCCAGGCCGGCCACTATGTGCAGCCCGCGCCCGTCCGCCGCGTCCGGGCTGGCAGTCCGGAGCCGTGGCCCGGCGCTCGCGCTGCCACCGTCGGTGACCCGCAGCTGGATCAGTGCGCCCTCATCCGAGGGCCGCAGCTGCCAGGCAACCCGGATCACGCCGCCGGGCAGCGGTCTGGCGTGCCGCACCGCGTTGCCCACCAGCTCCGCGAGCACCGCGATCAGGTCCGCGAGGAGCGTCGGGGGTACGACGTCCGCCAGCTCGGCGGCGAGCCGGTGTCGGGCCAGCCGCGCCCCGCCCGGGTGGTGAGGAACCACCACGCACCAGGCTCGATCCCTCGTTGCCGCTGCCACCGTCGCCTCCACGTCGCGCCACCCCTGGTCAACCGCGTGGTAGCCGCACCTCTGCGACCGTACCGCCGCCGGTCCTCGGACGTAGGGATACCCATCCATTCTGCTGTTCAACGATCCGGCGGACGAGATAGAGGCCGAGCCCGGCCCCCGGGTAGCCGCGACGGTCGCCGGACTCGCCCTGCCAGAACCTGTCGAACGCCCGTTCCACGTGCTCTGGCCGGATGCCGATGCCCTGGTCGCTGACCCGGAACGCCACCAGATGACCGTCGCCCGAGGCGGTGATCTCGATGGGAGAACCAGGTGCTGAATATTTACCGGCGTTTGTCGTCAACTCGGTCAGCACTGTGGACAGGCTGGGCCGGTGACCGAGCGCCTTGGGCAGATCGCTCGGGAGGCGGAGCACCAGCCGGCGGCGCAGCTCCGCCGGCAGGTCGACGACGGCGGAGCGCAGCGCCTCACCGAGGTCGAAGGGGGTGGGAGGGTCGTCGCCCGGCCCCACCTCGGCCGCCGAGCTGAGCAGACGGTCGACCAGCCGGGCCAGCTCGTTGGCGCGTTGCCCGATCACCCGGGCCGCCTGCCGTCGGTCGACGTCGGTCAGCGACTCCCAGTGGTCGGTGAGGGTGTCCGCGTACCCCTTGATGACGGTGACCGGGGTGCGCAGCTCGTGGCTGGTCACCGCGACGAACAGCTCGCGGTCGTGGTCGCGGCGCTGCTGGTCGGTGATGTCGCGGAAGGTGACCACCCGTAACGTGCCTGGACCGGGCAGGTCGCCGGAGGTGATCCGCAGCCAGCGGCCGTCCGGCATCCGGTGGTCCCGAACCTGCCCGGAGGGCGGCAGCGGGAACGGCAACGGGCGGCTCAGTGCCTGCTCGACCGTCCGGCCGGTGACCTGGGCGGCGGCCGGGTTCCAGAGCCGGACGTGCCCGTCCCGGTCGACGACGGCCAGCCCGTCGGCGAGGGCCGCCACCACCGGGCCGTCGCCGTGCACCGGCAGGCCACTCTGGTCGCCGTACATGTGCCCGACGCAGGACGCGAGGTAGGCGATGACCCCCTGCTGCTCGGCGCCCGGCTCGTCATCGCCCGGATAGAGCGCGTGCAGGCTGCCGACGGTGTGACCCCCGATCTCGGCCCGGGAGACCACCATCCGGCGTAGGCCGCTGCCGGCCAGTTCGCCGGCCAGCTTGCCGTTGAGGTCGCTCACCCGCGCCTGGCGTACCCGAGGCCCGGAGAGCAGGCAGACGGTGTCCGGGTCGTCGACCGCCAGTGGTCGGCCGAGGGCCCACGCCGCCGCGCCGGTCGCGGCGATGACGCGACCGCCGGTCGGACCGAACTCGACGAACGCCATCCCGGTCGCGCCGAGCGCCGGCTGGGCCACCCTGAGTAGTTGGGTGAGGACCGGCAGGCCCGCGTCACCAGAATTGATCATCTCGATCACGACTGTGTGGCCGGCGATGAGAGCGGGGAAATCGATACGCTCCGGCATGTGCCGAGTGTGCCCCGCCGGCCCGGTTTTGGGCACCCCCGCCCGGTCGATGGGTCAGCGGTCCAGCCGGGTGAGGGCGTACGCGGGCCGGTCGGTGATGATCCCGTCCACCCCGGCGGCCAGCACCAGCTCCAGGTCGATCGGCTCGTTGACAGTCCAGACGTACACCTGGTTGCCGCCCGCGCGCAGTGCGGGCAGCAGTTGCGGGCGGGCCCGGACCAGGCCGATGCCCGGCCCGGCGATCCGCGTGCCGAACGGAAGCCGCCCCAACCGCAGCCAGCGCGGCAGCACCTCCAGCAGCAGCGCTGTGGGCAGCGTCGGAGCCAGCTCGCGCACCCGACGGACCGCCAAGGGGGAGAACGACATGACGGTGACCTGCACCCTGTCGTCCGGCGCGGGGTCGGCCAGCCCGTACCGGCGCAGCAGGCTGACCAGTCGCCGTTCCACGTTCGAGCCGTAGCGGGACGGGTGCTTCGTCTCGACCAGCAGTCGGACCGGCCGCCCGGCGGCGAGCACCGCGTCCAGGAGCCGGGCCAGGGTCAGCAGCCGGGTGTGCGACTCATCCGGTGGCAGGTCGCCGTTCGTGGCGCTGCCCGGGTGCCACGAGCCGAAGTCCAGCGCGTCCAGCTCGGCGAGCGTACGCGCGCTGACCAGACCGCGGCCGTTGCTGGTGCGGTCGAGTCGTCGGTCGTGCACGCAGACCAGGTGCCCGTCCCGGGTCAGCCGGACGTCGCACTCCAGGCCGTCGGCGCCCTCGTCGAGGGCGCGCAGGTACGCGGCGAGGGTGTGCTCGGGTAGGTCGAACGAGGCGCCGCGGTGCGCGAAGACCAGTGGCCCGCCCATTCCGCCGGCCTCAGATGACCTGGCCGGGCTGCCCGTTCGCGTCGACCACCGGTCGGCCGACCGCAGCCCACTGGCGCATCCCGCCGTCGGCGTTGCGCACCTGCTCCCAGCCGTTGTTGAGCAGGTAGGCGACGACCTGGGCGGAGCGTCCGCCGGAACGGCAGACGACCGCCACCTCCCGGTCGGTGGGCACCTCGGCCAGCCGGGCCGGCAGCTCCATCATCGGCAGGTGGTGGGCGGTGGGCGCGTGGCCGGCCGCCCACTCGTCGTCCTCCCGCACATCCAGCAGGTAGGTCTCGTCGGCGATCTCGGTCACGGGCACGGTGGGAACCTGGGGTCCGAACACAGGAAGCAACACTAGATCCTTGTGGCCCGGTTCGGCACCGACCGGGCCGTCGGCACCGTCACAACCGGGTCACCCAGCGGGGGTTGGCCTGCGCCCAGGCCGACACCCGGGTGCCGCGGAGCGCCTCGAAGAGCCCGTTGCCGCCGTTGTCCAGCACCACGTACGAGACCTCGTCGATGGTCTGCGGCGAGGAGGGCACCTGGACGCCGCGCATCCCGTCGGGCGGCAGCGCGCGCAGCGCGAGGAGCAGGTCCTCCAGGGGTACGCCGTTGGTGTCGACGGTCAACGAGCCGCCGACCGCCCGGAGCACCTGGTCCAGTTTGACGGGGTTGCTCCGCAGGTCCGCCTTGCCGGCGCTGTCCAACATCGCCCGGAGCAGCTGCTGCTGGTGGTGCTGCCTGTCGTAGTCACCGCCGGGCAGGTCGTAGCGCTGTCGGACGTAGTCCAGCGCCTGCGCGCCGTCCATCTGGTGGCAGCCGGTGGGGAAGACCCGGTTGGTGTGGATCGAGCGGACTTCGGTGTCCACGCACATCTCCACCCCGCCGAGCAGGTCGATGACCTTCCGGAAGCCGGAGAAGTCGATGAGCGCGGCGCCGTCGAACCGGATTCCGGTGAGCCGGTGCAGGGTGGCGGAGAGCAGTTGGGCGCCGGCCTGCCCGCCGCCGCCGTGCTCGTACGCGGCGTTGATCTTGTCTTGACCGCCGCCGAAGCCGTTCGCGGGCGGGATGGCGACCAGCAGGTCACGCGGGATGGAGACCAGGTACGCCTCCCGCTGCCCGGCGGGGACGTGCACGATGAGAATGGTGTCCGAGCGTTGGTCCGGGCCGCTGTCGCCGGGGCGCCGGTCGGAGCCGACCAGGAGGTAGTTGAGCGGCCCGTCCAGGTCGGTGCGGTCGGTGCGGGCGTCGGCGTCGAGCAGTTGCTCCTTGGTCACCGTGCGGTCGTAGCGGTGGCTGAGCGTTCTGAGCCCGGCCACGGCGAGCCCCGCCAGCAGGACGAGGGCCAGGCCGATGCCGAGCAGGATCCGAGGCCCACGGGCGCGAGGCCCCCGGGCGGACGGGGCCGCTCCGGCCCGGCCCGCTGCGTTCCGTCCCCACCTGGACGTGACCGCCTCCCCGCAGCCGATACGTGAAACCTGCTCACGTCAGGCTACGGGCGGTGAGGAGACCGTCGCTGGCTTTCCGCGACTCCCGGCCTCACTTGCGGGTGGAGATCACCTCGGGGTGGGTGAAGACGAACTCGGCGAGTTTGTCCTGCTTGACCGCCTGGAACATCGCCATCGTCTCTTCGCTCAAGCCCTCGGTGTTGTTGTTGTTGGCGTTGAAGGTGCCGTTGTTGGTCTTGAGCATGGTCAGCTCGTTGCCGGTGACCCCGCGCATGGTGAAGATGAAGTCCTCGATCGGCACGCCGCCGGTGTCCAGCACGAACGCCTTGCCGGCCGCCTGGATCAGGTTGTTCATCTTGGCCGGGTTGGACAACATCCCGCCCTCGGTGGCCTTCTTCGCCATCGCCTTGATCAGCTGCTGCTGGTTGGCCTGCCGGTCGTAGTCGCCGTTCTTGAGGGTCTTGCGCTGGCGGGAGTAGTCGAGCGCGGCCCAACCCTCCATCTCCTGGCAGCCCTTCTTGTGCACCACCGGGGTCCGCTGCTTGCCGGTCTTCTTGGCGTCGGCGTTCCACATCGGCTTGCCGTCGACGTACGACATGTGCAGCGACTTGACCTCCTGGCTGACACAGATCCGCACCGTGCCCAGGGTGTCGATGACGTTCTTGAAGCCACCGAAGTTGATGATCGCCGCGCCGTCGAAGCTGATCCCGGTGAGCCGCTTGATCGTCTGGGCCATCAGCTGGGCGCCACCCTCCCAGCCGCCGCCGTTGGCGGCACCGGCCTGGAACGCGGCATTGATCTTGCCGGAACCGCCGCCGTAGCCGCTCTTCTGGAACGCCGGGATCTGCGCCTCGGTGTCCCGGGGGATGGAGATCAGGTACGCCTGGTCGTGCGTGGCCGGAATGTGCAGGATGATGATGCTGTCCGAGCGGACGTCGTCGGCGGCCCAGCGCTCCCGCGCGTCCACGCCGAGCAGCAGCATGTCGATCGCGCCGTCCAGGCTCGCGCCGCCCTCGGCGTCGGACTTGCCGGCATCACCCAGCAGGTTGCCCTTCGCGATGCCGCCGGTCGCCTGCCCGATCAGCGCCTTGCTGCCGACGATGGCAACGCCGCTGCTCAGCATCAGCACGGCACCGAAGACCACTGTCAGCCTGGCCCAGAGCGGGTCCTTGTGCTTGGTCCGCTTCTTCGACGACCCACCGCCACCCGGGCGGTCGCCACCGCCACCGCCGCCGCCGGGCGGACGCGAGCCCGGCCCGCCGCCCGAGGCGCGTGCCTGCGCGGGTATGGCCGCAGCGACTCGACCGCTGGGGGCGGCGGACCCGGAGGAAGTAGGGCGACGACTGGCCTGAACCGGCATGCGTACTCCAGCTCGTGATCAGGAGGGGGCGGCACCACTGTACGTACATCAAATCGACTTGGCGAGTTCATCCCGGGTCAATCCGGACGTCGAATTTTGCAGACTCAGTCGATCGTCGCCGCTCGATGACCCGAACAGCTGGTGCCAGTCGGGCCGCGGTCAGCCGCCGTCCTTGCTCTTCGGCGGGTTCGCCTTGACCCAGTCGGCCATCGTGTCCGCGGACATGGCCTGGTACATCGCGAGCGCCTTCTCCCGGTCCGACACCACCACCGACTCGCCGTTGATGGTGTCACTACCCGAGTTCGGGCTGGTCACGAAGGTGAGGTTCTGGCCGCGCAGGTTACGGAACTGCAGCGCCATGTCTGTAACCGAGAAAGTCTGGTCGACGGTTACGGCCGCGGTGACCGACTTGAGGAAATCGTTGAGCTTCTTCGGGTTCGCCAACGTGCCGGTGCTGGCCGCCTTGTCCATCAGCGCCCGAAGGAACTCCTGCTGGTGCCGCATCCGGGCGAAGTCCCCGTCCGGGAACTGCTTGCGCTGCCGGATCCAGTCCAGCGCCTCCGCGCCGTCCATGTGGTTGGTGCCCTTGGTGAAGGTCCGGTACGGCTTGTGGATCGAGGTGACGGTGCGCTCCACCTTCAGGTCCACCCCGCCGAGGGCGTCGGTGACCTCCTTGAAGCCGCCGAAGTCGATCGCCATCACGTGGTCGATCCGAACGTCGGTGAAGCACTCCACGGTGCGTACCGCCAGCGGCAGCCCACCGAACGCGAACGCGGCGTTGATCTTCGCGCGCGAGCCGGAGCCGCAGTCCGCGCCGGCGCTCTCCGGGATCGGCACGTACAGGTCCCGGGGGATGGAGACCAGGTAGGCCTCCTGGTGGTCGGCCGGGATGTGCATGACGATGATCGTGTCGGCGCGCCACTGACTCTTGCTGTCGACCGGCGCGTCCGGGTCCCGCGAGTCGCTGCCGACCAGCAGGATGTTCAGCGCGCCATCGACGGTCTTGGCAGGCCTGCCGCCGGTGATCTCCGCGAACGGGTCGGTGCGGGCCAGGTCACTGTTGAGGTTGCGGGCGTACAACCAGGCGCCGACGCTGCCGAGCAGCGCCAGCACCAGCACCACGGCCCCGGCCACCAGGGCGATCCGACCCCAGCGCGGTCGCGGGCGGCGCCGCCCCGGACCACCGGTGCCACCCGGGCCGTCGGGCCCGGTGGGCCCCGCCGGGCCGCCGGAGCGAGGCTGCTCCTCGTCGTACGACGGGTAGAAGCGCGCCTCGGTCGGACGGGCACGCCCGGAGGCGCCCCGGTCGGGGCCGGGCACCGATGCGCGCCCGGCGCTGCGATGCAGGTACGGATTCGGGACGCCGGCAGACGAGGTCGCGGACATGTAACTCAGGGTACGTAGCGGGAGCCACCGCCGCCTTCAGGCGACACTCAGCGGCAGGCGGTACGCGAAGATCTGGTTACCCTAGCCGCGTCCGGAAGTACTCGATCGTGCGTCGCAGGCCATCTTCGGGCGCGACCGACGGCTCGTATCCGAGCAGTTCACGAGCGAGTGTGAGATCCGGCCGGCGCATCTCCGGGTCGTCCGAGCTGCGGGTGACATAGGTCACCTTCGAGGTGCTGTCGGAGAGCGACACGATCAACTCGGCGAGTTGCCGCATGGTCAGCTCGTGCTCGGTGCCGCAGTTGACCGGGCCCGTCTCGGTCGAGTCGAGCAGCAGCAGGATGCCGCGCACCAGATCCTCGACGAAGCAGATGGACCGGGTCTGGTTGCCAGTGCCGTGCACTGTGATCGGCTCGCCGCGCAGCGCCTGGGAGATGAAGGTGGGGATGGCGCGGCCGTCGTCCGGGCGCATCCGAGGGCCGTACGTGTTGAAGATCCGGACGATCGCCGCGTCGAGCCCGCGGTAGCGGTGGTACGCCATCGTGGCGGCCTCGGAGAAGCGCTTGGCCTCGTCGTAGACGCTGCGGACCCCGATCGGGTTGACGTTGCCCCAGTAGGTTTCCCGCTGCGGGTGCTCCTTCGGGTCCCCGTACGCCTCGGAGGTGGAGGCCATCAGGAACCGGGCGCCGTCGGCGGCCGCGCGCTCCAGCAGGTGCAGGGTGCCGACCGAGCCGACCCGGAGGATCTCCACCGGCAACTGGGCGAAGTCGGTGGGGCTGGCCGGCGAGGCCATGTGCAGGATCGCGTCGAACCGCTCGGCCAGCGCCGGGTGGTGGGTCGGCAGACCGTCGGAGATGTCCGCTTCGACGAGGGTGAAGGTCGGCCGGTCCAGCAGGTGGGCGACGTTCTCCTTGGAGCCGGTCACGAAGTTGTCCAGCGCCACAACCGTGCAGCCTCGGGCGATCAGGGAGTCCACCAGGTGCGACGGGACGAAGCCAGCTCCGCCGGTGACGAGGACGCGGTGACCGGACCCGAAACGCTCAGCAACCTTCATACCGCTCAGCCTACCGACCGCCGAATTCGCGGAAGGGGTCCCCTGTTGACGTCACGCGTCAACAGGGGACCCCTCGACAGGTGCCGCGATCAGTGGGCGCCAGAGCCGGTGAGGGCGCGCACCTCCAGCTCCGCGTACTTCTCCTCGTCGTGCTCCTTGGAGATGACGGTGCCGATCCATCCGCAGAGGAAACCGAACGGGATGGAGAGGATGCCCGGGTTGGACAGCGGGAACCACTGCCAGTCGTGGTCCGGGAACATCGAGGTCGCCGCACCGGAGACCACCGGCGAGAAGAACACCAGCAGCACGGCCGATAGCAGCCCACCGTAGATCGCCCACACCGCGCCGGAGGTGTTGAACCGCCGCCAGAAGAGGCTGTAGAGGATCGCCGGTAGGTTGCCCGAGGCGGCGACCGCGAAGGCCAACGCCACCAGGAACGCCACGTTGAGGTTCTGCGCGAAGATCGACAGGGCGATCGACACCGCGCCGATCGCCAGGGCGGAGATCCGGGCGACCCGCACCTCCTGCCGCTCCGACGCCTCACCCTTCTTCAGCACGTTCGCGTAGAAGTCGTGCGCCAGGCTGGACGACGACGCCAGTGTCAACCCGGCGACCACCGCGAGGATGGTGGCGAAGGCGACCGCCGCGATGATCGCCAGCAGGGCTGCCCCACCCAGTTCGCCGCCGAAGAAGTCGATGCCGAGCGCTTCGGCCAACTGCGGCGCGGCGGTGTTGCCGGCCTTGTCCTGTGCCGTGATCGCCTGGCTGCCCACCAGCGCCGCCGCACCGAAGCCGAGGGCCAGGGTGAGCAGGTAGAAGGTGCCGATGATGCCGATCGCCCAGAGCACGCTCTTGCGGGCCGCCTTCGCGGTCGGCACCGTGTAGAAGCGGATCAGGATGTGCGGCAGACCGGCGGTGCCGAGCACCAGGGCGATACCCAGGGACAGCAGATCCACCTTGTTGTAGAACGTCTGTGTCGAGTTGCCGGCGACCTCGACGCCGTACCGGAGCCCGGGTTCGAGGAACGCGCTGCCCTTGCCCGATGCGGCGGCCGCCTGGCCGAGCAGCTCCGACAGGTTGAAGTTGAACTTCGCCAGCACCAGGATGGTCATCAACAGCGCGCCGCCCATGAGCAGGAACGCCTTGACGATCTGCACGTAGGTGGTGCCCTTCATGCCGCCCACGGTCACGTAGATGATCATCAGCGCGCCGACCATGATGATGGTGGCCACCTTCGCGGTGTCCGCGTCCATGCCGAGGAAGGTCGTCCCCGGTCGGATGCCGAGCAGCAGCGCGACCAGTGCGCCGGCGCCGACCATCTGGGCGAGCAGGTAGAAGATCGACACCGTGATGGTGGAGACCGCCGCCGCCGTACGCACCGGACGCTGACGCATCCGGAAGGCCAGCACGTCCGCCATCGTGTACCGGCCCGAGTTCCGCAGCAGCTCCGCGACCAGCAGCAGGGCCACCAGCCAGGCGACCAGGAAGCCGATCGAGTAGAGGAAGCCGTCGTAGCCGTACAGCGCGATGATGCCGGCGATGCCGAGGAACGAGGCGGCCGACATGTAGTCGCCGCCGATCGCCATGCCGTTCTGGAAGCCGGTGAAGGACCGGCCGCCCGCGTAGAAGTCGGTCGCCGTCTTGGTCTGTCGGCTGGCCCAGATGGTGATGCCCAGGGTCACCGCCACGAAGACCAGGAAGAGCGTGATGGTCAGGTTGCGGGCGGTGTGATTGCCCGCCTCAGCCGCGAGGAACGTCTCAACCGCGTGAACCGTCTTCACGGGTCACCTCCCCGATCTCGGCGCGGATCCGGTCCGCGATGGGGTCGATCTTCCGGTCCGCGTACCGGGAGTAGAGCCAGGCAATCAGGAACGTGGAGACGAACTGGAGCAGGCCGAAGACCAGTGCGACGTTGATGTTGCTGCCGAACAGCTTCGTGCCCATGAAGTCCCGGGCGTACGCGGAGAGAATGACGTAGAGCGCATACCACAGGAAGAACGCGACGGTCATCGGGAAGACGAAGCCGCGCAGCGCACGCCGCAGCCCGGCGAACTCGTCCGACCGTTGTACGGCCAGGTACTTGTCCGACTGGGAAGCGGCCGGAGCGGGTGTGTCCGTGGACATCTGTGGATCACCACCTTCACAGGCGTCAGAGGAGTTTCGCGCACCGTAAAGAGCGCACTCCCCGGCAGGGAAGGCTGAGATCGACGCCGGTCGGCGAGTGCGCCGAGCGGTTGGCTGGCTGCGCCAAGTGACTCAGGTCACTGCGGTGATCGGTCGTCCCTGTCGAGGCGTCCGTTCAGGTAGGCAGCTCGTGGTAGCGACCGCGGTAGTGCAGCAGCGGAGTGGCCTCCTCGGCGAGGTCGACCGCCTCGATCGTGGCCTCGACCAGCAGGCCCCAGCCGTACTCCCGGGCGGTGTCCAGCCGGCACCCGGCCCAGCCGCCGGCGTCCGCCGGAACCGGCCCGTACGGCGTCTCGTTCCACGTGCCGGTGGCGAAGAGCCCACCCGGGGCGGGAAAGAGGCCGGCGAACCGGTCGGCGAGTTGCCGGTGCGGCGGGCCGAGCGGCGTGACCGCGAAGCGACCCGACTCCTCGACGGCCGCCCAGAGGTCGGACTCCGGGTCGATCAACCCGAGCAGCCGGTCCGGTTCCCCCTCGGCCACCAGTGTGGACGAGACGGTCAGCCCGGCCGGACCGGGTGCCGTCCAGAGGGTCACCGGTGCGGCGAGGCGACCACGCAGCCGGCGGACCGGCGACCGTTGCCCGGTCGGCACCGCGAACGGATCGGTGTGGTGGATCTCGGCACCCGGCTCATGATTCACGTGAAACATTGTGACCCGCCCCGCCCGTCGCCCGAACCCGACCGGCGAAGGAGCGAATCAGGGCGGCGACCTCGTCCGGTCGCGTGTCGAGCACAAAGTGCCCCCCGTCGAGCAGGTGCACCTCCGCCCCCGGCACGTCGGAGCGGTACGCCTCGGGTTCGGTGACCTCGAACGAGGTGTCGTAGCGACCCCAGACGACCAGCAGCGGCGGCTGGGTCCGGCGCAGCCAGTCCTGCCAGGTCGGGTACGAGGCGACGTTGGTCCGGTAGTCGTACTGGAGGTCCACTTGACGCTCGATATCCCCGGGGCGACTGAGGAAGGCGTGCTCGTCGACCCACAGGTCGGGGTCGTACCGCTCCGGGTCCGGATCGTTGCCGACGTGCCGGGTCCGAATCGCCGCCAGCGAGAGGATGTTCTCCCGGACCGCCGCCTCGTGCGCGGCCCGGTCCTGCCAGAAGGCCCGGCGGGTGCCCCAGAGCGGGCCCAGCCCATTGTCGTGGGCCACCGCGTTCTGCACGATGAGGCCGCGCAGGCGACCCGGATCGGCGAGGGCCATCCGGAAGCCCACCGGCCCGCCGTAGTCCTGCACGTAGAGCAGGTAGCGCTCCGCGCCGACCGCGGCGGCGAAACCCGCCATCGTCTCGGCGATACGGTCGAAGGTGTACGGGGCCCGCGGGTCCGGGGAGGCACTGTGCCCGAAGCCGGGGTAGTCCGGCGCGATCAGCCGGAACTGGTCGGCGAGCCGATCGAACAGCGGCTCGAACATCCGCGACGAGGACGGGAAACCGTGCAGGAGCAGCAGCACTGGCGCGTCCGGTGCCCCCGCCTCCCGGTAGAAGATCGAGAGCCCGTCGACGACGATGCTGCGGTAACGCGTGTGCGAGCCCATGCCGACTGCCCCCTCGTCCCGACTGCTCGCACCATAACGAGGGACGGGTGCCCCCGACCGGCGTTCGGCCGGACGGGGACAGCCCGTGCTCAGCGCCGAGGGGTGACGGTGGCCAGCAGCTCCGGCTGGCGCCGGTCCAGCACGTCGCCGGCCAGGTACGCGCCCAGCAGCGCCGCGCCCAGCCCGTACGCTGCGCCGACCGGCAGGGCCAACCAGAGCCACGCGTCACCGAGCAGCGCGGCCGCCACCACCATCGGCACCGCGACGACCACCGAGACGAGCATGGCCAGCAGGGTGAGCAGCCCCTTCGCCAGGCCCGCACCGCTGTTCATGGCGAACGGGTTGCTCGTCTCCGGCAGTGAGTACGCCCCGAGTACCGAGATCAGGCTGTTCACCGCCAACCCGGCGCCGTAGGTGGCGACCAGGCCGCCGATGGTGAGCCCGATCCACTCCGGTCGGCTGAGCAGAAACGACAACACCACCGCGACGAAGCCCAACATCGGCAGCACGTACAGCGAGAAAGCCGTCATCCGGGCCCGCAACTCGACCCGGCCGGGCACCCCGGCCACCACGTTCGCCGCGTACGCGCTGCCGTCGAAGCCGAACTGGTTGGCCAGGGTGACGGCGGCGAGCACGCCCACGAGGAGCATGGAGATGGTGACCACGACCGGCGAGCTGTCGCTGGCAGCCGCCGTGAACCCGGCGCCGTCCTCGGACGCGAAGTCCCCGCCCGTAACGTTGATCAACACTGGCACGAAGATGCCGACCACCGCGATCGTGATCAGGTTGGCCCGGCGGCGCGCGTCCCGCCACCAGTAACGGGCCTCCCGGGCGACCAGGGCACCGAACCGGTCCCGGCCGGCCCAGGTGGCGATCCGGGGGAACAGTTGGGCGACCGCGCCGCCGGTGACCCCGCGCCGTACCGGGGCCTTACCGGCGCTCGCCGCGCCCACCATCGCCGACTCGAGCGACCGGGACCACCAGGCCAGCAGGGCGCCGAGCGCCACCACCGTGATCAGTAACTTGACCGGTGCCGCCCACACCCGCCCCTGGGCCACGTCGATGCCGACGGTCCACGGAGCGCCCAACGGCGTCCATCCGATAACTGTCGCCACGCCGGTCAACCGGGTCCAGTCCGCCTCGCGCAGCGCGGCGAGGCCGAAGACCTGCAACGGGCCGAGCAGCGCGGCCGTCACCGCCAGCAGCACGGCCGCCAGGTCGCGGACCCGTCGGGACCGCAACATGGTGGCGAAGGCGCTGGTCACCGCCCGGCTGGCGGCCACACAGAGCAGCAACCCGGCGAGCACACCCAGGACGGCGACCAACCCCGCCGACCAGCCACCCAACGACCAGGCGGTCAGCACCAGCCCGAGCGACGCGATGAGCACCGCCAGCACCGGCACGCTGATCAGGGCTGCCACGAACAGGCCGGTCACCAACGTGCGCCGGGGCAGCGGCAGCAGCGCGAACCGGGCCGGGTCCAGTGTCTCGTCCACACCGAAGAAGACAAGCGGCAGGAACAGCCAACCGAGCACCAGCAGCCCGCCACCGGCCGCCGCGATCAGCACCGCGTACCGGCCGTTGCCGGTCAGGCCCGGCGCGGCGAAGAGGAAGAACCCGCTGGCGGCGAACCAGAGCCCGAGCAACGCGCCGCCGACGAACAGGGCGATCCGCCAGCCCTGGCCTCGAAAGTTGTTGCCCATCACCCGCAGCTTGAGCCGCACGAAGTGTCGAGCGGAGACCGACCGTACCGGCGCGGCGGGGGTGGCGTCCGCACTCACTGGGAGAGCCACGACAGCTCCTGGCCGGTCGCGGTGCGCCCGCCGACCACCTCGACGAAGACCTGCTCCAACGAGCGACCGCCGCGGACCTCGTCGATGGTGCCGACCCGCTTGATGGTGCCGCCGGCAAGGATCGCCACGTGTGAGCAGAGCCGCTCGACGACCTCCATCACGTGACTGGAGAACACCACAGTGCCACCGCCGGCCGCGTAGCGGGTGAGGATGTCCCGGATCAGCGCCGCGGAGACCGGGTCGACCGCCTCGAACGGCTCGTCCAACACCAGCACCCGAGGGCCGTGCAGCAGCGCGCAGGCCAGCCCGATCTTCTTCTTCATGCCCGCCGAGTAGTCCACCACCAGCGTGCGACCGGCGTCGCCGAGCGCCAGCACGTCCAGCAGCTCGGCAGCCCGCTGGTCGACCACCGCCGGGTCCATCCCCCGCAACAACCCGTTGTACGCCAGCAGCTCCGCGCCGGTCAGCCGGTCGAAGAGCCGGACCCCGTCGGGCATCACGCCAAGCAGCCGTTTGGCGGCGACCGGGTCCTGCCAGACGTCGTGCCCGAGCACCCAGGCCGAGCCGGCGTCCGGTCGCAACAGCCCCACCGCCATCGACAGGGTGGTGGTCTTGCCGGCGCCGTTCGGGCCGAGCAGGCCATAGAAGGAGCCGGCGGGGACGTCCAGGTCGACGCCGGCCACCGCGATCGTGCCGTCGAACCGCTTGGCCAGGCCACGCAGTGCGAGCGCGGGGTGCTCAACAGTCATGCGTCGACGTTATCCGTCGGTCGCCAGTTCCGCCGTCCGGCGACGGGCGGACCCGCGATCATCCCCGAGGCGGACGAGCCCCCGGGCAAGAGATCGCGCCGATCTTGCAGTCTCGGTTGTCGACATGGGAGATATGCGACTTATGTCGCGACAGAAAGTGCAAGATCGCGGAGCGGGCCAAGCCAGCGTGGCGAGCTGATGCAACCTGACACCGTGCTGGGGGGTGACTGAGGCAGGCAGCGACACGGGGAGGGGACATTGCACAGGGATGACGGCTTCGAGGAGTTCTACCGAGCCAGCAGGCACCGGGTCGTCACAGTGCTGTACGCGCTCGGTGGCGACATCCACGAGGCACAGGACGCCGCACAGGAGGCGTACGTGCGGGCCTGGCAGCGGTGGCGGCGCATCAGCGAGTACGACGATCCAGAGGCGTGGGTGCACGTCGTGGGACACCGCCTCCTCCAGAACCGTTGGCGGAAGATTCGTAACGGGATCACCGCCCATCGGCGGAACGGTCCGGTGACCGCTGTCGGACCACCATCGGAGAACACCGTCGCGCTGGTCGCCGCGTTACGCCAGCTGCCGAGGGACCAACGCGAGGCGATCGTCCTGCACCACCTCGCGGATCTCTCGGTCGCGGACATCGCGACGCGGACTGCTGTTCCGGTCGGCACTGTCAAGGCCCGGCTCGCCCGAGGGCGCAAGGCCCTCGCACCTCTGCTCGGCACCACCCTCCCCGAGGAGGTCAGCAATGCCTGATCAGCCCTTCGTCGACCTGTTCCAGGACACCGAGCACCTGAGCTGGGCCCCGACCGAGCAGGTGCGGGAGCGCGGCCGGCGGCGGACCCGTCAGACGAGGATCGCGGCGGCGCTCGCCGGTGTGGTGGCGGTGGCCCTGGTGGCCACCGGGGCGGTGGCGCTGGCCGGCGGTCGGGAGGGGGCGCCGACACCGGTGCTGCCGGCGACCGGATCACCCACCCCGACACCCACGCCGTCGGCCGCCCCGACCCCGTCTCCGACGCCCTCGACCCGCAACACCCCTGGCGCGCCACCGTCGAGCCCGTCGACGACCAGCGGCAGCCCGTCGAGAGGTTCCACCAGCCCGGCCATCCCAGCGGACGCGCTGCTGCGAGCGTCGGACCTTCCGCGCGGTTTCCGGGCGGCCGGAACTGACATGGACGGCGACTGGTCGTTCAATTTCGCTGCCAGCAACGCCTGCACGGACACACCGAGGCTGTCGGCTGAGGAGCGCGCCGAGCGGGGTGCGGTGTTCGGAAAACCCGATGCGTCACCGGTCATCGAGCGGGTACGGCGGTACTCCCTCGACGGCGCGAAGGCCACCATCACCTGGGCCCGGACGGTGACCGAATGCGATCAGCCGCGCGAGCAGTACTCGTTGTCTGTTGTCGACTCGGGATTCGTCGGTGACGGTTCGCTTCTGATCAGATTCGACGCCGAACGCTTGATCAGTTACACGCTCTTCGTTCGCCAGGGTGATCTGGTCGCGGAGGTCTGGCTGGGCAGCCTGACCAACAGGACGGAGGCCCGACAACTGGCACAACGGGCAGCCGACCGACTGTGCGCCGGCACCGACGCCTGCTGAGCCCGGCGGACCGCCGGCCGGAACAGCCGGCCTCGACAGATTCGCGCCTACATGCGGAGGGCTTCCGGAGTGTGCAGGCGGAGCATGGTGGCGGCGATGTCGGCCGGGGCTCGCCGGCGGGTCGCCATCGACACGGCGACCATCACTGTGAAGGCCAGCGGCACCGTCCAGGCGGCCGGCTGCGCGATGAGCGTGGCCGGCCAGCCGGACAGCGGTGGGCCGAGCACTGTGACCAGCACCGCGCCGATCGCCGCGCCACCGCCGGCCACCACGCCGGCGGTGGCGCCCACGTCGGTCAGCCCACGCCACCAGATGCCGAGCACCAGCAGCGGGCAGAAGCTCGACGCGGCGACCGCGAAGGCCAGCCCGACGACCTGCGACACGTCCAGCCCGGAGACGTGCAGCGCCAGCACCGCGGGCACACCACCGGCGATGACGGTGGCCAGCCGGAACCCGCGTACCGAACCCCGACCGAGCACGTCCGTCGAGATCACCCCGGCGACGCTGGTCAGCAGACCGGACGAGGTGGAGAGGAACGCCGCGAACGCCCCCGCGGCGACCAGCGCGGCGAGTAGCCGCCCGGCCAGGCCGTCACCCAGGGCCGCCTCGGGTAGCAGCACCACCACCGCGTCGGTCTGGCCGCTGAGCAGCAACTGCGGGGTGTAGATCCGGCCGAGGACGCCGTACAGGGTGGGCAGCAGGTAGAACGCGCCGACCAACGCCAGCACGACCAGGGTGGTTCGGCGGGCCGCCGCGCCGTCCGGATTGGTGTAGAAGCGCACCAGCACGTGCGGCAGACCCATGGTGCCCAGGAAGGTGGCCAGGATGAGCGAGTACGTGGCGAACAGGCCCCGGTCGTCGTCACCGGCGGCGCTGGGCAGCAACCAGTCGTTGGCGTCGGTGGCCACCCCGGACACGTCCGGCACCGGATCACCGGCAGCGAAGGTCAATTCGTCGCCGGGGCGTACCTCCCGGATGTCGCCGCCGGGCAGGGTGAGGGTCGCGCGGTGCTCCACCACGACGGTGGTCGCGGCCCGGAACGTCGGCCCGTCGGGTGGGGTCACCGCCGGGCGGCCGTCGGCCTGCCACTGCAGGGCCAGAAAGATCACCGGTACGGCGAGAGCGGTCAGCTTGAGCCAGTACTGGAACGCCTGCACGAAGGTGATCGCCCGCATGCCGCCCAGCGCCACGTTAGCGGTGACCACTGCCGCGACCAGCAGGGCGCCGAGGGGGTACGGGGAGCCGGCCACAGTGGCCAGGGTCAGACCGGCGCCCTGGAGTTGCGGCACCAGGTACAGCCAACCGATGAAGATCACGAAGGCGGTGGCCAGGATGCGGAGCCGACGCGACCCCAACCGCAGCTCGCAGAAGTCGGGCAGGGTGAACGCCCCGGAGCGCCGCAGCGGCGCGGCCACGAAGAGCAGCAGGGCCAGGTAGCCGGCGGCGAAGCCGACCGGGTACCAGAGCACGTCCACGCCGTACTTGAGGACCAGGCCGGCGATGCCGAGGAAGCTCGCCGCCGACAGGTACTCCCCGCCGATGGCTGCGGCGTTCCAGGTCGGACTGATCGCCCTGGAGGCCACCAGGAAGTCGGAAGTGGTCCGGGCCAACCGCAGCCCGTAGAAGCCGATCCCGACGGTGACCAGGGTGACCGCGACGATGGCCGGGACCACGAAGTCGTTGCCCACTCAGCGCTCCGGCCGTTGCACCAGGTCGGTGAAGTCCTGCTCGTTGCGCTCGGCCAGCCGCACGTACGCCCAGCCCACGCCGATCAGGAACGGGAAGGAGGCCACCCCGAGCAGCAACCACGGCAGGTTGACACCGGCGACGGTGGTCCGGCCGAGCGAGGGCGCGATCGCGAACAGCCAGGGCAGCCCGCCCAACCCGATGGCCACCACCAGGGACAGCCGTAGCGCCAGCGCGAGTTGGGCCCGGACCAGGCCGCGGACCAGCGCCTCGCCGACCTGGGTCTGCTGGGCCAGCTCGGCGCGGGTCCGCTCGGCGCGGGTGTCCTGCCTGGTGATCTCGGCCAGCACGATCCGGGACCGCCGGGGCGGCGGTACCGCACCGCTCGACCCCACGTCAGGGAGTTGCTTGGCCACCCCGGCAGTCTCGCCCGCCGTGCGCGATTGTCAAGCGTTCACGCTCACCAGCGTCGTAACCCGGGGCAGTCGGTCACGCTGGCGTTCACCGGGATCGTGTCGAGAACCCGCCGGGCGCGTTCCCTGCCGACGTTCGTCGCCCAGAAGCCGTCCCGGGGCAGTTCGGCGGCGATCTCCCCCAGCGCGCAGGAACGCATCGGCTCGGGCAACCGACCCAGGGCCGGTACGGCGTCGGCCGACAGCCCGGACAGGTAGCTGACGTCCAACCGGCCGGTCTCCAGGTACCTGTCGACGTTCCGTTCGGCGATCAGCCGATCCGGGTTGAGGAGGGCCAACCCGAGCAGCGCCAGCACCGCGGTGCCGACCACCAGCCGGGGGAGCCAGTCGGCCCGCAACCGCGTCACGGCAACCCCGACCAGGACGAAGAGCAGCCCCAGCCAGAGTTCGACTGTCGACACGACGAGCCGCAGCCGGGTGGCACCGTACGCGTCGGCGTAGACCTGCATCCGGTAGAGCGCCGAGGCGACGATCACCAGACTGAGCGCGGTGAGCGTGCCGAGCAGTACGCGGACCAGCAGCCGGTCCCCCCGGGTGGCCTTCGGCGCCCGGCGGGCGGCGATCGCGATCACCAGCAGGGTGAGCGCGGTGACGGCGAGCAGTTGCCAGAAGCCGCCGCGGGCGTACTGGGCGTAGGTGAGCCCGGCGGTCCGCAGCACGTGCCCCGCCCCGCCGAACAACACCGTCAGCTGGACCAGCACGAACGCGGCGAACAGGGCGTCGAGCAACACCAGCGGGAGGGTCCACTCCAGCCGGTGGGCCGGCCGTGACGACGCCGGTCGCAGGCCCTCAAGGTCGGGTGGGCGGCTGACCAGGTACGCGCCACCGAGCAGACCACAACCGATCAGGATCAGCCGCAGCAACCAGCCGATCACACCGGCCGGCGCGATGTCGGGCAGCAGACCGCCGACCAGGTTGGCGAAGACCGCGTCGGCGGAGGCGAAGAGCAGCCCGAACAGCGTCAGCAGGACGGCGGACACCGCCAGGCTGGTCACGATGCGTCCGAACCCGATCCCCGACCCCACCGGGCGGCTGTTCCGCACTCCGCGTCCCGCCCACGGGAGCGCCCGTACCGTCGCGGCCGGCGGCAGGGTCACGGCGACCAGCATTCCGAGCGGGCTTCGCCCGCCGGTCACCGCGAGCGTCCCCGTCCCCACCGCTGCGAGCAGGCAGAGCGCGAAGAGCCAACCGGCGGCCCGGAACGTGCCGACGGCGACCAGCGCGACCGTCGCGGCAGCCCAGGCGGCCTGCGCCACCCGCCCCGGTGCCCCCGTGGCACCGGGACGGGCGGGTTCGGCGCCGGTTGCGGTGCCGGGCTCGGTCGGCTCGGTGCGGCCCGCAGCCGGGGAGGATGCCCCGGACCTGACGACGGCGGCGGTGCTGAGGGCGGCCGCGCCGCCCAACGCGGCGACCAGCCAGCCGAGACCCGGACGAACCATCGTGAGCACCGAGGCGCCGACGACTGCCGCCGCCGTCGACGCCACCAGCACCAGCGGACCCGCATCGCTGGATGGTCCCGGCCAGCGCCGCGCGATCATCGATGGCGGCCGGGGCAGGGCCGGTGCGACCGGAGCTGCCTGGGGCCGACCGGCTGCCGGCGGTGCGGCCGGTCCGGGTCTGACGGTTGGGGCGACCTGCGGCGGCCCGGTCGGCCCGGCCGGGAGCGGGGTGCTGCCGGGGCTGGTCATGCGGCCTCTTCTCGGTACGGCCCGTCGCACGGGATGGTGACCTGGATGCGGCAGCCGGGCCGGTCACCCCGGTCTGGTCCGGCGGGATCGAGGACACCGATCCGACCGCCGTGCAGTTCGACGACCCAGCGGGCGATGGCCAGGCCGAGCCCGGTCCCACCACCCGCCGACCGGTCGCCGCGGGTGAACCGCTCGAACACCCGGGAACGCTCGGCCGGCGGAATGCCCTGGCCCTCGTCGCTCACCTCGAAGCGGAGCTGGTCGTCGTGCTCCTCTGCGCTCACCCGCACCGTGCCGCCGGGCGGGCTGTGTCGCGCAGCGTTGTCGAGGAGGTTCGCGAAGACCTGGTGCAGCCGCCACGGGTCCGCGTGGACCGTCAGCGGTGCCGGCAGGTTGCGGAGCTGGAAGCTCACGTCCAGGCCGGCGCCGGACGCGCTGGCCGTGGCGTGCTCCACCGCCTCGTCGAGGAAATCCCCTACGTCGATGCGTACGCGCCGCAGCGGCACCACCCCGGCGTCGAGTCGGGACAGGTCGAGCAGGTCGGCGACGAGGTGCCCGAGCCGTTCGGTCTGGGCCAGCGCCGAACGCAGCGCCGCGGGTTCGGGGTCGGCCACTCCGTCCACCATGTTCTCCAGCACGCCCTGCAACGCGGTGATCGGCGTACGCAGCTCGTGCGACACGTTCGCGATCAGCTCGCGTCGACGCTGGTCGGCGGCGTGCAGATCCTCGGCCATCTTGTTGAACGCCTGGGCCAGCTCGCCGACCTCGTCACGGGAGGTGGCGCGTACCCGACGTGTGTAGTCGCCGCGGGCCATCGCGCCGGCGGCCGCTGTCATGTCCCGCAACGGCGAGGTCATGCCGTGGGCGAGCACCTGCGAGGTCAGCAGGGCGACGGCGATGGCGGTGGCCGAGGTGATCGGCGGCGGCCAGCCGATGCCGTACGAGAAGTAGGCGAGCCCGGCCGCCCCGGAGGCGACCAGCAGCACACCCAGCTTCAGCTTGATCGAGCGCACCGGGTCCAGCGGTCGGGGAAGCAGCTCCAGCACCCGGTCCAGCCGGGTGAGCAGGGTCGCCGTCATGACGGCAGCTCCAGGGCGTAGCCGACCCCGTGCACAGTGCGGATGAGGTCGGCACCCAGCTTGCGGCGCAGAGCCTTGATGTGGCTGTCCACGGTGCGGGTGCCGCTCCCGTCGCCCCATCCCCAGACGTCGGCGAGCAGCCGTTCCCGGGGGAGCACAGTGCGGGGTCGACCCGCGAGGTGGACCAGCAGGTCGAACTCGGTCGGGGTGAGGTGCACGTCCGCTCCGGCCCGGCGGACCCGTCGCTCGGCCTCGTTGATCTCGATGTCGCCGAGGCGGATGGCGGGCGGCGCGGGAGTGGCGGCGGCACGCTCCATCCGGCGCAGCAGAACATGCACCCGGGCGGTGAGTTCCCGCATCGAGAAGGGCTTGGTGAGGTAGTCGTCCGCGCCGACCGCCAGCCCCACGAGCAGGTCGGTCTCGTCGTCCCGGGCGGTGAGCATCAGCACCGGCACCGCCCGGTCAGCCTGGATCCGGCGGCACACCTCCAGGCCGTCGAAGCCCGGCAGCATCACGTCGAGGACGACGAGATCCGGCTGTACGGCGTGGAACTGCGCGACCGCGCTGGGCCCGTCCGCCGCGATCTCCACCGTGAAACCCTCGGCCCGTAGTCGGGCGGCGATGGACTCGGCGATGGTCCGTTCGTCCTCGACCACCAGTACCCGGCGTTCTTTCATGGGTCCTGACTGTAGGGAGCGGCCGTGGAGATCAGTGGTTTGCGTTGTGAATAACCTGTGGAGAACCGCTCAGGGCTGTGGATAACTCGGATGCGGAGCGGGGCCGGAGGCAAAATGCCGCCGGCCCCGCTGCTGCACCGAACCGTCAGTTGACCGGTACGACCAGGTCCACCGACATGCTGCCGCTGGCCGGAACGGTGAAGAGCGCCAGCTTTCGGCTGCCGTCCGGCTGGGTCACCAGGTAGCGACCGCTGACCTGCTGGCCCTCGCCCAGGGATGCCTCGTAGGTGAAGAAGACCCGCTGCGGCCCCTTAAGCCGGGTCTCGAAGCGACCCTCGCTGATCCAGCCGCTGCCCGCGATGTCGCCCGTGTCGGCGCTGCGGGCGACGACGAAACCGCCGGTGAACGGAGTGCCGTCGGGCGTACGGAACGTGCCGGTCAGCTCGACGCCCTGGTCGAGTTGGGCGTTGTGGGTGGCGGTCGCGCCGGCGGTCACCGTCACTGGCGTGGCGGTGAACCGGCTGTGCTTGTCGCCGGACCACTCGTTGGCGTACGGGTGCCCGGTGAACACCAACGGCCAGGCGTACGGGCCGAGTCGTCCGATGGTGTAGACGCCGTGCTCGTCGGTGCTGGCGTCCTGGACCCCGAGGCCGGGGTGCCCGGTCAGCACCGAGATGTCGATGCTCGTCAGCGGCTTGCCGGCAACGTCGGTGACGGTGCCGGTGACCTTGCCGGCCCGGTCCATCCTGACCTGCGGGCCGGTCGCGACCTGCCCGACGCTGGCGACCACCGTGACCGCCTGTCGCTCGTCTCCGGTGCCGCCCTCGGCACCGACCCACTGACGACCGTAGGCATTGTTCTGCGGCGTCGCGAAGAGCTTGTAGCTGCCGGCGGTGAGCGGGCCCACCTGGATCCGGCCGTTGCTGTCGCTGCACTCGCCGTTACCGTCACGGAGGGTGGCCTGCTTGGGCAGGAACGCGTCCAGGCAGACGTCCGACAGCGGTGCGCCGGTCTGCCGGTCGACGATGGTGGTGCTGATGACTGCGCCGGGCCGCAGCTTCACCGTAAGTGTGGTGGTCTTGTCGGCCTTGACCCGTACGCCGTCGAGTTGGCGGGAGAAGTAGTGGCCGTCCGGCGCGTACAGGAAGATGTCGTGCTGGCCCTGCGGCAGATCGCTCACGGTGACGGTGCCGGTGCCGTTGCTGCACACCGACTGAGCGCAGAAGGTGGCCACGGGTGCGCCGGTGATCGAGTCGACCGCCTTGACGGTGATCGAGCCGGTGCCGAGCAGGCTGTCCGCGATGGTCGTCTGCTGCCCGCCGCGAACCTGGACCACGTCGGCCGCCTCCGGGGTGAGCTTGCCCCGGTAGTACTGCTGCCGGTCGCCGGTGGAGACACCCACCTTGTACGAGCCCTGGAGAACCTGGACGCTGAACTCACCGTTCGGGTCGGTCTGCGTCCATGCCCCGCCATAGGAGTTGGCGGTGGTGATGTCGACCTGGGCGTCGGCGAGGGGTGCACCGCTCGCGGTGGTGAACCGGCCGGTGAGGCTGCCCACCGGCAGCACCGTCTCGTTGACCTCGGTGGCCGCGTCAACCTTGACCTCGAAGACGCTGGCGCCTTCCTCGTCGAGCTTTCCGGGGACGTACTGGGTCTGGTAGGACCCCTCGATCGGGTTGAAGCTCACCCGGTAGCGGCCAGGCAGCGCGTTGATGGTGAACCGGCCGTCCTCGTCGGTGAGTGCGCCGGCCCAGCCATACGTGTCGACCTCGTTGGCGCTGATACTCACGCTCGGCACAGGCCGACCGTGCGCGTCGACGAGCCGACCGTTGATGGTGCCGGTGCCGAAGAGTTGCTCGTCCACGGTGGTGGTGGCACCCGCCGTGACCGTGACCGATTCAGCGTCCGACATTTGCGACTTCTGGTGGTAGTACTGCTCGGGCCGCAACCAGGGGAAGTAGCCCACCCGGTACGAGCCGGCCCGCAGCCCATCGACTGTGTAGTTGCCGTCGGCGTCGGTGTTGGTGTAACCGATGCTTTCGTAGCCGCCGGCAGGGTAGATCTGTACCACGACCTCGGCGGCGGGTGTGCCTGCGCTGGTGGTCAGTCGTCCGCTGACCGCGCCCGTCGCCGCGGCCTGGGCCGGGGTGGCGCCGGGCAGCACGAGCGCCGCCACGACGGCACCGGCCAGCAGGGCACGGCGGGCTGGGGATAACTGCATCGATGTCCCAATGTGAGGGTGGTGGGGCGGCCTGAGCAGGCTCTGCCCGCACCAACCCTGCGCCCCGTACGGAGTCGGCACACGGAGAATAGGTCGCCGACGATGGCCGCGGAATTGCCCGACCGGGCAGGTGTCCCCAGTGGATCAATGCACTCTGGCGGTCACTCCAGGCCGATGCGCTCCGGCCGGGCCGAGGCGGAGCCGAGCCACGTGTGCGGGTTGCCGTACCAGCACCAGCCCAGCTTGGGTGCGCCCTGGCTGATCCAGAGCGCAGGCACCCGCTTGTCGCCGCAGCGGGAGCCGACCAGCGAGAAGCACCGGTTGCTCGCCAACGCGGCCGGGTGCAGCGTGATGAAGGCGAGCCCCTCGTCGATGCTCAGCGGCAACCTGCCCTGCGCGGTGATCCCCTCCATGGCCGTTGCCGGGGCCAGGTTGCGGAACTCCTCGCCCCGGTCGACGTCGAAGAGCAGGTACGCCGGCCCGGCCGGCACCTCCAGCTCCTTGATCGGGTCGAAGCGGGGCAGGTCGTCCTCGGCGTAGTTCCGGTCGACGACGCCGGGCCTGCGCTTGCCGGCCACTGTGGTGAGCTCCACCCTTTCCGGCACCCCGATCAGCTCCCGGGTGATGACCAGCAGGAACGGCACCCGGGCGTCGGTGGGGGCGGGCAGCCCGGCGGTGCCCTCGACCGCCCTGGCCCGCAGTGGCGCGACCAGGTCGCGGAAGGCGTTCTCGGTCAGCCCGGCGAGGGCGGGGTAGCCGAGCTGCACCAGTCGGTCGAGTTGGCGGTCGAACTCAGATTCGGCGTCGAACGGGGTCGCGGTCACGGCAAGCCTCCCGGAAGTCGTACGGACTAGCGTACAACGTACGGTAGGGCTGGTTCCATTCCCGGGTCAGCGACTCCAATCCTGTTTCGCGGCCCTGACCAGCTTGTCCTTCAGCTCCCGGGTGTGCCGCCGGCTCACCGGCAGCTCGGTCGAGTCGATCACCACCACGTAGCCGGAGTTGACCAGCCGCAACTCCGCGATCAACTTCAACTGCACCAGGTACGACCGGTGCACCCTGACGAAACCGGCATCGGCCCAGCGCTCCGCCAGCGTGGCCAGCGAGACCCGCACCAGGTGCGACCCCTCCGCGGTGTGCAACCGGGCGTAGTCGCCCTGCGCCTCCACCCACCGCACCGCCGATCGGGGCAGCATCCGGGTGGTGCCGGCCAACTCGATGGGGATTGTCGGGTCCTCCTCAGCGCGGGCCAGCGCCGCCGGGTGCGACGGCACCACCCGCGAACCGATCACCCGGCGCAGCGACTCGGCCAGCCGATCGGCGCGCACCGGTTTCCGCACGTAGTCGGTGGCGCCCAGATCGAACGCGTCCACCGCGCCGTCGTCGTACGCGGTGACGAACACGATCGCCGGTGGCCGGGCGAAGCGGCGCAACACCCGGGCCAGCTCCATGCCGTCCAGGCCGGGCATCCGGATGTCCAGGAAGACCACGTCCACGTCGCCGTCGCGCAACAGCCGCAGCGCCTCGGTGGCATCCCCGGCCGTGTGCAACCGGGCCACCCGGGGGTCGGCCCGCAGGTGGTACGCCAGCTCGTCGAGCGCTGGCGGCTCGTCGTCCACCGCGAGAACGCGCAGGAAACCGGATGCGTTCAACGCACCCGACCCGGTTCGCTCGCTCACGACCCTGCCCGCACGCCGGGGTGGAATTTCGGCACCCGCATGCTCACCTTCGTGCCCGAGCCAAGCCCGGTCTCCACGACCAGGCCGAACCGGTCCCCGAAGACCGAGCGCAACCGCTCGTCGACGTTGGAGAGGCCGACGTGCTGGCCCGTGTCGTCGCCCGGGTCACCGGTGCCGCGGGCCAGCTCGGCGATGCCGGCGGTCAGCGTGGTCGGATCCATTCCCACTCCGTCGTCCTCCACCGTGATGTGGCATTCGGCTCCCGCGTCCCGGGCCTCGATGCTCACCATGCCCGTGCCCGGCTTGCGGGACAACCCGTGGCGAACCGCGTTCTCCACCAACGGCTGGAGGCAGAGGAACGGCAGCGTCACCGGCAGCACCTCCGGGGCGATCTGCAACCGCACCTGCAACCGGTCGCCGAACCGGGCCCGTTCGATGGTCAGGTAGCGATCGATCGACCGCAGCTCCTCGGCCAGCGTGGTGAACTCCCCGTGCGCCCGGAACGAGTACCTGGTGAACTCGGCGAACTCCAGGATCAGCTCCCGGGCCCGCTCCGGGTCGGTGCGGACGAACGAGCCGATCGCGGTCAGCGCGTTGTAGATGAAGTGCGGGCTGATCTGCGCCCGCAACGCCCGGATCTCGGCGCGGGCCAGCCGCTCCCGCGACGAGTCCAGCTCGGCCAGGGCGAGCTGGTTGCCGGCCCAGTGCGCCGTCTCCAGGGTGGCCTGCACCAACCCCGGAGGCGGCGGGCTGTCGGCGACCGCCACCAGCGCGCCCACCACCCGGCCGTCCGCCCCCAGCAGCGGTGCGACCACAGCCCCGCGGACCGGGCAGTCGACCCGGTCGCAGTGCAGCTCCTGCTCACCCAGCACTGTCGAGCGGCCGGTGTCCACCGTCCGCTGGGCCGCCGCGAGCAGTTGATCTCCGTGGTGCGTGCCGCGCCCGTCGAGGGCCAGCAGCCGGTCGGCGTCGGTGAGCGCCAGCCCGACCGCGCCCACCAGCGCCCGCAGATGGCGTACGGCCTTCGCGGCGCCCGCCTCGCTCAACCCCGCTCGCAGCGGCTCGGCGGCCAGGCCGGCGGTGTGCAGCACCTCGTAGGTGGCCCGCTGGGTGGCGGTGGCGATGCCACGGCGGGCCCGCAGCCGCAGCACCGCCAGCAGGGCTGCGGTCAGCGCGGTGACGAGTGAGACGACGCCGACCACGGCGGAGAGGTTGGCAGCCACGCAGCGATCCTCGCCCCTGCGAGCCGGCGCGCCAACCCTCTAGTACGCGCCCTTGCGGGCGAGCACCACCCCGACGGTGCGCCACAGGATGCTCAGGTCGTACGCGAGCGACCAGTTGTCGACGTAGTAGAGGTCCAGTCGGACCGACTCGTCCCAGGACAGGTCGGAGCGGCCGGAGACCTGCCACAGCCCGGTCATGCCGGGGCGGACCAGCAGTCGGCGCCGCACGTCACCCAGGAAGTCACCGTCGTCGGCCGGTAGCGGGCGGGGCCCGACCAGCGACATCTCGCCCCACAGCACGTTGATCAGCTGCGGCAGCTCGTCCAGCGACGTGGCCCGCAGGAAGCGACCGACCGGGAAGACCCGAGGGTCCTCCTTCATCTTGAACAGCATGCCGTCGGTCTCGTTCCGATCGACCAGGCTGGCCAGCCGGTCCTCGGCGTTGACGTACATGGTCCGGAACTTCCACACCCGGAACGTGCGCCCCTCGTGCCCCACCCGGGGCTGGCGGAAGAAGACCGGCCCGGGGTCGGAGATCCGGATCGCCACGGCGATGGCCAGGAAGAGCGGGATCAGCAGCAGCAGGCCGAGGCCGGCGGCGACCCGGTCCATCAGGTTCTTGGCCAGCAGCGCCGGCCCGGAGAGGGTCGGCTCCTCGACGTGCAGCAGCGGCAGACCCTCGATCGGCCGGATGTGCACCCGAGGGCCGGCGATGTCGGTGAGCTGCGGGGCGACCACCAGGTCGACGCCGGAGCCCTCCAGCTGCCAGGCCAGCCGCCGCAACTCGCCCGGCTCCGCGCTGGCCGACCCGCAGACGGCGATGGTGTCCCCACCGACCTCACGCACCAGGGCCAGGACGTCGCGTCCGGCGTACACCGGAACCGGGGTGGGCATGCCTCGGGCCGCCGCGTACCCGTCGGTGATGTGGATGGCGACGGGCATCAGCCCGGCGGCCGGGCTGCGGGTGACCGCCGCGTAGACCTCCAGGCACTCGGGCAGGGTGCCGACCAGCACCATCCGGTGGGCGGCCTGACCGGCCCGCCGCCGGATGTAGTGCAGCGCCCACCGGGCCACGAAACGGCCCCACAGGATCAGCAGCAGCGCCCCGAGCAGGGCCGTGCCGACCGTCCATCGGGACAACTCGGTCTTGGTGGCGAAGGCGAGGAACGAGACACTCGCGGCGACCGTCACCCCGGCCCGGATCACCCGCTTGAACTCGTCCGGGCCGAGCCCCAGGTAGCGGCGGTCGTACGCCCGGTTGCTCCAGAGGATGATCACCCAGCCGAGCGGGAGCAGCAGGTAGGAGACGGTGTGGAACCAGGTCGGGTCCTGCTTGAGGTCGGAGAACCCGGAGGCAGCCTGGTCGAACAGTTGGATCGCGATCCAACTGGCGAATGCCGCCGCGCCGAAGTCGAGCAGCAGCAGGATCGCGGTGTAGGGGCGGTGCCAACGGGAGACGCGGCGTCGCGCCCTGGTCCATGCCGACCGAGGGACGCCGTTGTGTGACGGCGGCGTCGGCGGCTGGATCTCGAAGCTGTCGACGTGCCGCACGAGTCTGCTCCGGCCTTCGTTGGTTACCGGGCGCTGGAGGCTTGCCGTCACCTCACCCATGTCCTCCCGCATGACACGGGCCGCTCACTCGGCGTGAAGGCCCGGGTCGCCCACCGTCCCAGTCTCCCACGCGGGCTCCGACCGATCGTCGCCCCGAAGGAGATTGGCGACCGACGGTGCTGGCGGGATCTGGCCGGCTCCGCACCATTTCAGAAGCCGGGGACCGGGCCACTATACCGATGGATGCGCGCGTGGCGAGAAGGGCGGACCGGAGCTTCCACTCAGGGAGGGCGATTCCGCTCCGTAGCCCTGAAGTGCAATTACTCACCGTACGAGGCGAGACAACCGACGGTCAGCGAGCGGCTTGCCGCCGGTCTGGCAGGTGGGGCAGTACTGGAGACTGGAGTCGGCGAACGACACCTCGCGCACTGTGTCCCCGCAGACCGGGCAGGGCAGCCCGGTGCGCGCGTGCACCTTCAGCCCGGAGCGCTTCTCGCCCTTGAGCTCCGCGGCCCGCTGACCGAGGGAGCGCTCGACCGCGTCGCCGAGGACCTGTCGGGTGGCGGCGTGCAGGGTGGCGATCTGGGCGTCGGTGAGCCGATCGGTGATCGCGAACGGGGACAGCTTCGCGGCGTGCAGGATCTCGTCGGAGTACGCGTTGCCCACCCCGGACAGCACCGACTGGTCGGTCAGCACCCCCTTGACCTGCCCCCGCCTGCTCCGCAGCCGCTCGGCGAAGAGGGGTAGATCCGCGGCGAGCGCGTCCGGGCCCAGTTTGGCCACCCCGGGGACCGCCGCGAGGTCGGTGACCAGATACGCCGCCAGCTTCTTCTGCGTGCCGGCCTCGGTGAGGTCGAAGCCGGAACCGTCATCCAGGCGTACCCGCACCGCGATCGGGCCCTTGCCCGGACGTAGTGGGGTGGTGGCGGGGAACGCCTCCCGGTAGTGCAGCCAGCCTGCTCGCGCCAAATGCACCACCAGGTGCACTCCGCCCTCGAAGAGGACGTCGAGGAACTTGCCGTGCCGACTGGCGTCGACCACCGCCCGGCCGGCGACCTCGGTCGGCGCCGGCTCGTACGTTTTCAGGGCGCTGATCGCGGCGATCTCCAGCCGATCGACGCGCCGCCCCACCGCGCGCTGACGCAGGTAACCCGCGAGCGCCTCAACCTCCGGTAGTTCGGGCACGACACAACGGTAGCCTTCTTTGCCGTGAGCGTGAGGAATGAGCTCGCGAGTCCCGCAATCGCGAACGAGAGGCGAGCTCCGTGAGAATCGTGGTGGCACACAACCGGTACCGGGAAGCCCAGCCGTCCGGTGAGAACACGATCGTCGACTCGGAGATCGCTCAGCTCACCGCCGCTGGCGTCGAGGTGCTGCCCTTCATCCGCAGTTCGGACGAGATCCCGTCGATGTCGACGGCGGCGAAGGCGCTGCTGCCGATCTCGCCGATCTGGGCGCCGCGCGCCCAGCACGACCTGAGCCGGCTGCTCACCGAACACCGACCGGACGTTCTGCACCTGCACAACCCGTACCCCCTGATCTCGCCCTGGGTGGTGCGGACCGCGCACCGGCACGGCGTGCCGGTGGTGCAGACGGTGCACAACTACCGGCAGGTCTGCTCGTCGGGGATCTACTTCCGCGACGGCGTGATCTGTCAGGACTGCAAGGGTCGGGCGTTGGGTGTGCCGGCGATCAAGCACCGCTGCTACCGCGACTCGGCGCTGCAGAGCGCGCTGATGGCGACCACCCTGGCCGTGCACCGGGGCACCTGGCGCTCGGTGGATCGGTACATCGCGCTCACCTCGGCGATCGCCGACCACCTCCGCGACTACGGCATTCCGGACGAGCACATCGTGGTGAAGCCGAACTCCGTACCCGATCCGGGTCGGCCGGCGCCGCTGGGCGACGGGTTCCTCTACATGGCCCGACTCTCCCCGGAGAAGGGCGTCGACCTGCTGCTGGACGCCTGGCGCCGGCACCCGGTGGGTGCGCTGGGCACGCTGCGGATAGCCGGCGACGGTGAGCTGCGCCCACTCGTGGAAGCGGCCGCCGCCGAGCGACCCGACGTGGTCTACCTCGGTCAGCTCGACCGGGCCGGCGTGCAGGCCGCCGTCGAGGCGAGCGCTGTGGTGATCGCCGCCGCGATGTGGCACGACGTGCTGCCCACCGTGATCATTGAGGCGTTGGCGAACGGCCGGCCGGTGCTCGGTACGGCGTTGGGCGGCATTCCGTACCTGGTCGGGGCCGATGCCCCGCACGAGCCTGCCGGCACCGGGCCCGCCGAGGTCGCCTCCGCGGTCGCCGGGGGCGGCGGCGGGTCAGCCATGCCGGCGGGGATCGGTCTGGGCGAGGCCGGTTGGGTGGTCGCTCCGGAGCCGGCCGCGCTCGCGGCCGCGCTGCCGGTCGCCCGCACCGGAGCGTCCGGGCTGGCCCTGGGTGCCCGCGCCCGCTACGAGCGCACCTTCCACCCCGACGTGGTCACCAAGCAACTCATCGACATCTACGCGGACCTGTCCCGAACCCCCAACCCTGTCTGACCCCACCCCCACCCCGCCGATCTTGCAGTTTCGGTCGTCGATAGGGGTGGGATGCCCCATGTGTCGCGACAGCAAGTGCAAGATCGCGGAGTGAGGGGCTGGTGGGTCAGCGCAGGGAGGCGCGGGCCGAGAAGGCGATGCTCGCCAGCAGGAAGCCGCCGTTGACGATCGTGAAGGCGACCATCACCCAGAGGACCAGCGCGGGGGCCACGGCGAGCACCAGGGCGGCCACGAAGACCACCGCGCCGTAGTCGCGGACCAGCTTCACCAGGCGCACCGGCAGCGAGGTCGAGGTGACCATGCTGGCCGCGTTCGGGCCGGCCTGCATCACCGACGTCACCAGGTTGACCATCCAGGTGCCCGCGAAGGTCGCCACGAGCCACGTCGGCGTGGCCGGCTCCTGCGCCACGGCGGTGGCGGCCAGGGCTGCCACCAGGGCGATCTGCGCGGCCACGTCGCAGAGCACGTCGACGCGCGCGCCGGCCGCGCTGCCCTGGCCGGTCACCCGGGCCAGCTGCCCGTCCGCGCAGTCCAGGGAGTACGCCACCTGCCAGCCGACCAGGGCGAGCAGGCCGACCACCCAGGCCGGTACGTCCCCGGCGGCGACCGGGCCGGCGAGCGCCACCACGGTGACCGAGGTGGCCAGCCCGAGCACCAGGTTGGTGATGGTCAACGCTGTCGGTCGCAGCCCGAGCCGCTGGGCGACGAGCGCGAAGACGGCCCCCAGCCACTGGCTGATCGACTCGCTGAACAGGCCGCCGCCCCGGTTCACCCGGTGGAAGTCGGCGACGGTGGGACGGGGGTCAGCCAAGCTGGTCGCGGATTGCACCGGCGTAGTCTGCCAGCCGCTCCCGGGTCTCGGTAGGCGACAGTGCCAGGTGTTCGAGGATGGTGTACCGGTCCGGCCGGGTACGCGGCGCGAACTGCACCGCCTCGATGAACTGGTCGTCGGTGAGCGCCACCTCGGCGGGGAGCCGCGGCAGACCGTGTCGGGCCAGGCAGGCAGACATCTCCCCGAAGCGGCGAAGGTCTCCGCGCAGCCAGGTGCAGAACAGCGCACCCAGCCCGGCCAGCTCGCCGTGTGAGGCGGTGCCGGGAAAGAGCGAGTCGACAGCGTGCATGATCTCGTGGCAGCCGCCGCTGCACGGACGGCTGGTGCCGTCGACAGCCATCGCCAGGCCGCTGGAGATCAACGCCTCGGCGAGGACGATCACGAAGGCGTCGTCGCTCATGTCGCCAGGGTGGTTGAGCACCGCCTCGGCGCCCGCTCGCGAGAGCGACGCGGCCAGCCCGTCGACCGGCTCACCGCGTACCTGCCGGGACAGCTCCCAGTCGGCCAGCGCACTGATGTTGCTGATCACGTCGCCGATGCCGGCCCGGTTGTGCCGGTCCGGGCCGCTCTCCACGAAGTCCAGGTCGACGATCACCCCGATCGGGATGTGGACGCCGTAGGAGCCCTTGATCCCGTCGGTGATCAGGCTGGCGACCGGGGAGGCGATCCCGTCGTTGGCGAGACTGGTCGCCACCGACACCATCGGCAGCCCTCGGCGGGTCGCCGCGTACTTGGCCACGTCGATGGTCTTGCCGCCGCCGATGCCGACCACCGCGTCGTACGACCGGGCACGGAGTTTGCCGCCCAGGTCGTCGGCGGCGTCCAGGGTCCCGCCGGAGACGGTGAAGACGTCTGCCGAGCGCAGCGACGGTCGGATCAACTCCGCGATCTGGGCGCCCTGACCCGGGCCGACCACCACCGCGACGTCACCCCCGGAGGAGATCCGCCCGTCGGCCAGGATCGCCCCCAGGTCGGCGACCGCCCCGCGTCGCACGTCGATGTGCAGCGGGGTGAGGACGCTCCGAGCTAGTAGAGGCACGCGATCTCCCGCGCGCGGGCCAGGTCGGCGTGGTTGTCGACCTCGACCCAGGGAACGTCACCGATCGGCGCCGCCCGCACCTCCCCGCCCCGGTCGGAGAACTCCTGGTAGCCGTCCTCGTAGTACAGGTTCGGGTCCCGCCGCCAGGTCGCCTCCAGCGCGTCGGCGAGGGCGTCGGCGACCTGCGGCTCGATCAGCGTCGCACCGATGTACTCCCCGTACGCCTCGCCCGGGTCCATCAGCTTGGTGATCCGGGTGAGCTGACCGGCGGCGTCGAAGGTGGTCTTCATCTCCTCCTCGGCCAGCGGCTTGAGGGTGTCCACGGCCAGCAGGATGCCCGGGCCACGCTCGGCGAGCAGGGTCTCCTCCACGCTCACCGGGTGCACGGTGTCCCCGTTGACCAGCAGCACCCCGCGCGCGAAGTACTCCCGGGCGAGCCAGAGCGAGTACGCGTTGTTCCACTCCTCGGCCTTGTCGTTGTGCACAAGGGTGAGCGTGACCCCGTACCGCTTCTCCAGGTCGGCCTGCCGCTCGCGGACCGCGTCCGCCGCGTAGCCGACGACGATCACGATGTCGGTGAGCCCGACCTCGGCGAGGTTGCCCAGCGCAATGTCCAGGATCGTCGTCTCGCCGTCCACCGGCACCAACGCCTTGGGCAGGGTGTCGGTGTACGGGCGCAGCCGTCGTCCCGCTCCGGCCGCGAGCACCATTCCGATCATCGCGACATCCTCCCTCGTCCTGCTCCCGTCACCGCTGGAGGATAGCGCCGGCCGGGTGCGCCGCTCCGGCCAACCGGGTCAGCCGGGCAAGGCTGCCAGGTCGGCCAGCATGGTCAGGCGCTCCTCCGCGCTGAGCACGGCGTACGGGCCGGCGGCCCGCCGGTCGGTCTCCAACTCGATGGCGAGCCGTTCGGGACCGGCAGGCAGGGCGGCGATGCTCGACGCGGTGTGTCCTGCGGCAGTCCAGGCGGCGGCGTGCGCGTCGGACCGGTGGTTTCGCAGCGTGCTGAGCCGGTTGAGCAGCAGCACGCCCGACGGGGTGCCGTCCGGCTCGTACGGGGGCGCCAGCGCGGCGAAGGCCGAGGCGACCCGGTCCCCCTCCTCGTCGGCCAGCACCAGGGCGTACGACAGCAGTCGGCCGAGCATGGCCACCAGCCGGGCCACCCGGTCGTCGTGGCCGGCCCACAGCTCCTCGGTGACCTCGGCGTGCACCTGGTACAGCTCGGCGAGGAAGGCGGCGCCCCGCTCGGTGGCGGACAGGGCGCCGTCCGGGCCGCGGTAGATCATTCCGTGTGCCACCTGCTTGTCCACCGTCCGCCGGCAGACGACCGGGTCCTGGTAGCGGGTGATCGCCGCGAACCCGAGCCCGTCGACGGTGCCACCGGGTGCGGCCAGCCGGGTGCGAAGGTCGACCAGGAAGCCGGTCGCCGTGACGCCGCCGTAGCGCTGGGACAATTCGGCGCCACCACCGTCCCGGCCGGCCAGGATGCCGGCACGGAAGGTCCGGTCCACGGCCGGGGCGAGCAGCCCGGCGATCCGGTGGGGCGCCAACTCGACGGTGTTCACAGACCGATCGACCGCAGGACGGCGAAGCCCTCCTCCGCGATCCGCCGGATCAGCCCGTCGTTGACGTCGCGGTGCTCGTCGAGCACTGTCACCTCGTGCTCGGCCAGCCAGCGGTACTCGGTGTGCTTGCCGGCCTCCAGCGTCGGGCGGTCGAGGTCACCGTCGACGCGGACCAGGAAGTCGTACTCGGTCCGGGCCACGCCGTCGTCGCCGACGTAGCTGTATTCGCCCACCTGGCCCAGGACGTGGGAGAGGACCCAGCCGGTCTCCTCGGTGATCTCCCGGCGCAGTGCCTCGTCGATGTCCTCGCCCGGTTCCACGTGACCGCCGACGATGTCCCAACAGTTGGGAAACAGGCGTCGATGTGGTGAGCGGCGCTGAAAGAAGATGCGGCCGTCATGGTCGACGATCAGCGCGCCGGCGCAGCGCAGGGGCTCGGTGGACACCATCCGACAGTAGCCAGCGTCCGCAGCTTGTGCGATGCCGCTCTTGTCCAGGAAACATCCACCGACCACCATGTCGGTACCGAATGCCACCGTCCCAAAGGGGTGATGTGTGATGCAGGTACGGGATGCGATGTCCAGCCAGGTCCTCGTCGTCGGTCCGGAGCACACGCTCCGACAGGCGGCCCGGATGATGTCGGCCCGCGGTGTCGGGTCGGCGGTCGTGATCGACCCGGATTCCGAGGGCGTGGGGATCATGACCGAACGCGACGTGTTGAAGGCCATCGGCGCCGGCCTGGACTGCGACGTGGAACGCACCGGCGCCCACCTGACCTGGGACGTGGTCTACGCGGGGCCGGAGTGGACGGTGGCCGAGGCCGCCGCCGCGATGGCCCGGGGCGGGTTCCGGCACCTGGTGGTGCTGGACGGCCAGGAGGTGGCCGGCGTGATCTCCGTGCGGGACATCATGCGGGTCTGGTCGGAGAGCCAGGCCGCCACTGCGGTCTGAGCCAGGGTGAATCGGGCAGCGGCGGCGTCAGCGCATCGGCCGACTCAGATGGGGCTGGTTCGGCGGAAATACAATTGGTGGTCCGTCGAAGCTGGGGAGTCGGTCGATGACGTCACCTGTTCAGCGCGAGGGTGTGGCCAAGAAAATCATTGCCGGGTGCTTCAAGATCCTGTTTCCGAGTGCCGAGGCGAGGATTCAGGGCATCGAGGACGTTGTCGGTGCGATCGGAAAATTGGATGCCGACAGCCTCGAGGGCAAGGCGCTACCCAGGCGGCTCGCCGACGCGGCTGACCGCATCGCCGACCGACTCGGACGCATCGAGTCGATCGAATACGCTGGCCTGGACGACGCCGAACGTCGCCTCGCCGTGCAGGGCGTGGAGGAGTCGCTGGCCAAGTTCAGCCCGAGTAAGAGTCGGATCGTCCAGGAGGCCATCACCACCGAGCAGCTCCGTGCGGCCCTGGCACCAGCCGCTGAGCGTCGCTGGCGGACCGATCGTCTGGGTGAGAAGGCGGTCTCCTACGGCAGGCTGTACCTCACGGAGTCGGCCGCGTACGTCTCGGCGCTGGCCCGCGACCTGCCTGGCTTCGACAGCGACGTCGCCTGGGAGACGTACGTGGCAACGCGGCGAATCGACGCGATGCTGGAGCGCGGGATCACAAGCGTGGTGCTGCCGAAGTTCCGACCAGGGCTGGCCGAGGAGATGAGCCGGTTCGAGGCCGGCTACCGCTCGGATGTGGCGAGCACCTACAGGTACGCCGATCTGTTCGGCCTGAACCTGCCGATCGAGTTGCGCCGCCATCCGGTCGACGTGGCGTACATCCGGCTCCGGGCCTCGGTGTTCCCCGGTACCGGGGGGCAGGCGACCGCAGAGGTGAGCCCGGCCGTCGACGCCGCCCTCGGTCGCATCGCCGCGGGCCGGGAGCGGGGACGGGGGGCGCGGGTGCTGCTCACCGGATCGGCTGGGTCGGGCAAGACCACGATCAGCCAGTGGTTGGCCATCAGCACGGCGCAGCGCCGGCTCCCGGAGTCCATGGCGAGCTGGTCCGAATGCGTACCGTTCGTCGCCCAGCTGCGCTACGCGTTCGTTCCCGGTCGCGAGCCGAACTACGAGGACCTGATCCGAGCAGCCGCCTGGCGCGGCTCAGACGTACCGGGGTCGTGGGTCCGTGACTGTCTCGACCGTGGCGAGGCGGTCGTGCTCTTCGACGGTTTCGACGAGCTGTCCCACCACGACAAGTTGCGGGCGTATGTCTGGCTCGACAAGCTGCTCAGGGCCCACCCGAGGGCGAACTTCATCGTCACGTCCCGGCCCGACAGCCTCGACTACGGGTGGTTCGCCCGCCGGTACTTCGACGGCCTGCAGTTGATGCCGATGTCTGAAGGCGAGGCACGGGACTGCATCAACCGCTGGTTCAACGTGCTGATCAGCGGCACCGCTGTGGCGAGCAAGGTCAACGAATACCGGGAGCAGCACCGGCAGCTCATCTTCGACTTCCAGAACCGCCCGACGGTGCGCGACCTGAGCGAGACTCCCCTGCTGTGCGCCATGCTCTGCGCCTTCTACGCGCACAAGCTCTCGGATTCCGCTCCGGAGAGCCGCGCCGATCTCTACCAGCGCGTGGTGGAGGCTTTGATCCACTTCCGTGACGACGCGCGAAAGGTCGACCGGAGCGACGAGGGCGGGCTCACCTATCGGCAGAAGCTCATTCTGTTGGAGGCGGTCGCCATGCACATGACCGCGACCTCCACCACGACGATCCGAGTGGAGCCGTTGAGCCGTCTGCGCGATGAGGAGCTCGTGCAGCGCGGCGACCCGGTCGACCTGGACCTGCGGGCCAAGACCGCCCTGGAGATCGTCGCCGAGCAGCTCAACGGCATGGTGTCGGTGCGGGTCCGGGCCGAGGATGCTCTCACCCACCTGCTGTCCCGCAGCATCGTGCTTCAGCGGGTCGCCGACGATCAGGCCCAGTTCGCGCACCGCTCGATCCAGGAGTTTCTGACCGGGTGGGCGTACGCCGACGGGCCGATCGAGGACCTTGTGGCGCACGTGCTGGAGCCGGAGTGGCGGAGGGTGATTGTCTTCGCCGCAAGCGCACCGGTGCAGGAACGTGCGGTCTCCGCTCTGGTCGGGGCGATCCTGGACGTGGCCGAGATGTCCATGGAGAACCGCAGGGACCTGCTCCTGCTGGCGGCCGAGTGCCTCACCGCCGCCGGTCGGGTGAGTCAGTCCGTCGCGCGGCGGGCCTCCTCGATGATCGAGGAGGTGCTGCCACCTCGGTCGCTCGAGGAGGCCCGCTCCCTGACGGGCCTCGGCGAGGAGTTGCTCAGCTGGCTGGACGGTCACCACCAGCGGTCACCGGAGGTGGTCAGCGCCTGTATCGCGGCTGCGGCCCGGGTCGGCGGTCCAGCGGCGATGAAGATCCTCGCGCGTTATGCGGTGTCTCCGATCGCCACGTCCGTCGTACCAGCTCTTCTTTCTGCCTGGGATCGCTTCGACGCCGAGCTGTACGCCCAGCAGGTGCTGGCACCACTTGAACTCGGCGGCCACGAGGTGGCTGTCCGGACACGGCCACAACTCGAGGCGCTGAAGCACGTGACGTCGGCTCGCGCGGTGCGGATCGCCATCGACGGAGAGTTGGCCGACCTTTCCTGCCTGACCAAGCTCGACAAGCTGCAGGAACTCGACTGCTCGCAGCTGACCGGGCTGCGCAGCACGGCAGGGCTGGCCGCACTGCCCACGCTGCGGCGACTCAACCTCACCGGCTGCCACCACGTGAGCGATCTCGCGGAGCTGGCGCAACTGCCGAACCTGGCCGAGGTCCATCTGGTCGATTGCGTCGCGGTCCCGCCTGAGCAGGTGGAGGCGTTGGCGGGGCGGAGTTCACTGCGGGTGCTGGTGCTGGACGGGTGCCGGCAGATCTATGAGTTTGCCTGGATCTCCCGGCTCGAAGGACTTCGAACCCTCTCGTTGGATTCCTGTCAAGTCACTGACCTGGACTTCTGCTCGTCCCTCAGCAATCTGCGCACCCTGCGGGTCCGTTCGAGTGATGGGGTGAACGGCATCAGCGGGATCGCTGGCTGTGTCAGCCTGCGCCGCCTCAACGTGGTCTTCGCTCCCACACGTCGCGCGCCGCTCCCTGCGCTGTCGGTGACCCTGCGCGAGATTGAACTGGGTGGCCCGGTCTACGTCTCCGACCTGATGTCGCTTGCCCAGGCCGGCGGCCTCCAGGTGCTGCGTACAGGCGGGATCCGGGACCTGACCCACCTCGATCAGCTACCCCGCATGCCGTCGCTGACCCATCTCGTGCTGCCGAACTGCGAGCTGCTGGCGCAGCCGACCGCTCCACTGAAGGATCTCGGCGCGCTGGAGGTGCTCGACCTGAGTAACTCCGGGATCCACACGTTGGACTTTCTCCGGAACCAGTCGCGGCTTCGTAGGTTGTACCTCAACCGGTGTCATCGCCTCAGCGACATCAGCGCTCTCGGTGATCTGCCGATGCTGGAGTACGTCAGCATGTCCGGCGGAGTGGCCGGGGTGTCCCTCGACATGATCGAGGATCTCCGGGGCCGGGCGGGGCAGCGGTTGATCATCGAGCACGACCCGCTCGACGACCCGTTCGCCGTCGCCGACTATCTCGGTGCCTAGTCTCTTGCCGGTAGGGGTGTGCCGATGGGATCGATGGGTACTTCTCTCTGCGGGCACGGAGATGCCGTGGCCCGTGGGGGAGGTCCCGATGCGCGACGCGGAGCGGCTGGTCGAGCAGCAGTACGCCATGCTCCTGCGCCGGGACGTGGCCCGGCTGCCGGATCTCTACGCCCCGGAGGCGTTCTACGCCATGCCGGGCGTGACGGTCCGTCCGATCGAGTTGCCCGCGCTTCTGCGCACCTGGACCGGCGCCTTCGGAGATCTGCGGGTCGACCCGATGGGTGCCGTCCGCACCGGCGGTGGCGCCGCGGTCGAGCTGCGCCTGACCGGCACCCACACCGGCACCCTGCATTCGCCGTACGGCACCGTCGCGCCAACCGGCCGCCTGGTGAGCTGGGAGGTGGCCGACGTGGTCCGGGCCCGTAAGGGTCGGATCACCGCCTGGCGCTCCTACTTCGACTGGAGTCAGCTCCTCGACGCGCTCGGCGTGCGACTGGAGGGACTTTCCCGGGCCGCGCAGCACGACGCGCTCGCCCTTCCGGTCTGATCTGCCGCCGACCGGTGGAGTGGGGTCACCCGACCCGGTGGCTCAGGATGCGGACATCGCCGTGCCGACCGCGCGTTCCCCACCGCCGCCCGTACGCTCAACATCCATGACCGCCGAGCAGTTGATCTCCTTTGCCCGTGGGGCTCCCTCGCTGGACATCGTCGATGTCGAGGGGCTCAAGGCCGCCGCCGTCCGCGCCTTCGACGCCGACCCCGCGGGGGTGACGGCGTACGGCACCTCCGTCGGGTACCTCCCGCTGCGACAGTGGATCGCCGAGAAGCACGGGGTCGGGGCCGATCAGGTGCTGGTCACCAACGGGTCGCTCCAGGCCGACGCGTTCCTCTTCGACCACCTGGTCCGCCCCGGCGACGCTGTGGTGGTGGAGCGCCCGACGTACGACCGGACGCTGCTCAACCTCCAGCGGATGGGCAGTGAGCTGCACGGCATCGCCGTCCAGCCGGATGGCCTGGACACTGCCGAGCTGCGCAAGTTGCTGGAGTCCGGGGTCCGCCCCCGGCTCGCGCACGTCATCCCGAACTACCAGAACCCTGCCGGCATGACGCTGTCCCTGGAGAAGCGCCGGGAGTTGCTCGACCTGGCCGCCGAGTACGAGTTCACGATCTTCGAGGACGACCCGTACGCGGACATCCGCTTCCGTGGTGATGCGCTGCCGTCGATGCTCTCGCTGGACACCCGCAACGTGGTGGTGCACGCGTCGAGCTTCACCAAGACGGTCTGCCCGGGTGTGCGGGTCGGTTACCTGGTCGGCCCGGCCGACCTGATCGCCTCCATCGCGAAGAACGCGACAAGCCTCTACATCTCCCCCGGGATGGTGTCCCAGGCGATAGTGCACCAGTTCTGCGTCTCCGGTGACATCGACCGCTCGATCGAGACGGTCCGGGCGGCGCTGGGCGAGCGGGCCCAGGTGCTCGCCGAGTCGTTGCGCCGGCACCTGCCGCAGGCGCAGTTCGTGGAGCCCGACGGTGGCTACTTCCTCTGGGTGGAGTTCCCGGAGGACGTGCTGGTCGACCGGCTCGCCCCGGCGGCGTCCGAGCGCGGGGTCGCCGTGGTCAAGGGCAGCGACTTCGTGCTGGACGGCGGGCAGCACGCGCTCCGACTGGCCTTCTCGGCGGTGACCGCCGACAAGATCGACGAGGGTGTCCGGCGGCTCGCGGCGGCCGTCGAGGCCGTCCGCAGCTGAATTAACTGTCGGGTTCCTGACAGAACGACGATGCCGGCCGTCCCGGGGCTCCCCTCCGGGCGGCCGGCTGGCTCACAATGCTGCGAGCGTCACCCCGCCAGCTGCGGACTTCACCGCCCGGCCTCCGGGCCGGCCCCGCCCGGGTTGACGCGGCAGCACAACCTCCCGCCCCCACAGGTGCCGGGTGGGCCGTGTCGTCCCCCGCACACCCCCCGATGCGGCCCGGCCCGCCCGGCGCCGCCCCCCACGCGACCGCCGTCACACCGGTCCTCGACCGCGATCGGCGTAGCCTGCAAGCCGCAGCTGAGCGCGGGAGGTGACGCAATGACGGATCGGACAGAGCGGGACCGGACGGCACCGTCGACCACCGGTCGGGTGCTGCGACCTCGGGCGTGGCCCTCCCCGGTCCGGGCGATGACCCGGATCCTCAACGCCGACGGCTCGCCGCCCGTCCCCGCTCCGACGGGCACGGGCACCGGCCGCAGCGCGGTGGTCGACTGCGCCCTCTACGTCGACGGCAAGCGGCAGCCCGGCGACTGGACCTACGCGGAGGCGTTGGCCGCGGCCCGCCGCGAGGAGCACGGCTTCGTCTGGATCGGTCTGCACCAGCCGGAGCTGGCCGAGATGACCGCCATCGCGGAGACTTACGGCCTGCACGAGCTGGCGGTCGAGGACGCGGTCAAGGCCGAGCAGCGCCCGAAGCTGGAGCGGTTCGGCGACGTCGTCTTCCTGGTGCTGCGCACCGCCCGTTACTGCGAGCACACCGAGCTGACCGAGAACTCCGAGGTCGTGGAGACCGGGCAGGTGATGCTCTTCATCGGCCCGAACTTCGTGATCAGCGTCCGGCACGGGGACGCCTGCCGGCTTGCCCCGATCCGCGCCGACCTGGAGACCAAGCAGGAGTTGCTGCTGCACGGCCCGTGGGCAGTGGCGTACGGGGTGACCGACCGGGTGGTCGACCTCTATCTGGAGGTGGCCGAGCAGATCGAGGACGACCTGGACGTGCTGGAGGCGGAGGTCTTCGACCGGCAGGGCCACGGGCGGATCCAGCGGATCTATCAGATGAAGCGGGAGCTGGTCGAGTTCAAGCGGGCGGTGGTGCCGCTGCAACGGCCACTGATGACGCTGACCTCCCAGGTCAACCGGGACGTGCCCAAGGAGATCCGCAAGTACTTCCGGGACGTGCAGGACCACCTGAGCCGCACCGTGGAGCAGGTGAACTCCTACGACGACCTGCTGAACTCGATCCTCCAGGCGCGGCTGGCCCAGGTCACCGTCGACCAGAACAACGACATGCGCAAGATCGCCGCGTGGGCGGCCATCGCCGCGGTCTGGACCTCCATCGCCGGCGTCGAGGGCATGAACTTCGACAACATGCCCGAGCTGAAGATGACGTACGGCTATCCGGTGGCGCTGGCCCTCATGCTCGGCGTCTCACTGGCTCTCTACCGCTGGTTCCGCCGCAACGGCTGGCTCTGACCGCGAGGCGGAAGCGCAGCCGGTCGAAGAGCACCACGTGACGCGGAAGCGCCGACGAGTGGTGGACCCACTCGCCGGCGCCCGATGCGCTGCTGCTGACCTCAGCGGCGGCCGTTGGTGCGGGCCGTGTCCTTGCCCAGCGCCTTGGTGAGGTCGTCGGTCGGCCGACCGGAGACGTCGGTGGCGCCCTCGGCGACCGACGGGACCTTGTCGGTCGGGCGGACACCGGTCTGCTTGGCCGGGGCGGTGGTGCTGGCGCTGGAGCCGCCGGCCACCGCGGAGCTGCCCGCGCCGGTCATCCCCGCCGCGCCGGACATGGCGGACCCGTCGGACCCGCGGGCGGCGGACGGCGTGCGCACCTCGATCGAGTCGACCTCGTCGCGCATCGGCTCGAGGGTGCTGCGGGTGGGGTCGTACTCGGCCCACTCCTGCTGCTCCCGGCGGCGACGCAGCGCGACCGCGCCGGCCAGGCCGGCGATGGCACCCGCCGCCAACAGGCCGGTCATCATCGAGCCGCGACGGCGCGGCTGCTTCTTCTTACCGGTGATCCGCATGGTCTTCGACTTGGCCTTCCTGGTCAGCGGCCCTGCCTGTGCGGCGCCGTCACGAGCAGCCGCCGCCAGCGGTGCCAGCGTGGTGAGAGTCGTCCCCCAGCCGGTCGACGCGCGGTCGCGTACCTTCACGGCGGTCGGTGCGACGTAACCCCGGGCCACCTGGACCCGCGGGCCGACGGTCGCGCCGGCGCCCTTCGCGGCGTGGTTGGCTGCCAGCATCAGGTGGCTGATGCTCTGGTTCAGCTCGGCCAAGGCCTGCTGCCCCTGGGACTTACGCCGCCCGAATCCAAACACGGTCCTACCTCCTGGGAGTTGTTCCTTCGTCATCCTCCACCTTCGGATGCCTCCGCGATGCCAGATCGGGCACATGGGAGGATCCGCATGGAACTGACCAACGAGTGAGGAGTACCCGTGGCCGAGGCTGTCTACGCCACCCTGCACACCAACGCTGGCCCAATCCGGCTGGAGCTCTTCCCCAACCACGCGCCGAAGACCGTCCGCAACTTCGTCGACCTGGCCGAGGGCAACCGTGAGTACACCGACCCGCGCACCGGTCAGCCGGGCAGTGGTCCGTACTACGACGGCACCATCTCGCACCGGGTGATCAGCGGTTTCATGGTCCAGATGGGCGACCCGACCGGCACGGGCCGGGGCGGACCGGGCTACAAGTTCGCCGACGAGTTCCACCCGGAGCTGCGGTTCGACCGTCCGTACCTGCTGGCGATGGCGAACGCCGGGCCGGGCACCAACGGTTCGCAGTTCTTCATCACCGTGTCCCCGACCCCGCACCTCAACAACCGGCACACCATCTTCGGCCAGGTCGCCGACGAGGCGTCGGTGAAGATCGTGGATTCGATCGCGAGCACCCCGACCGGTCCGAGCGACCGTCCGCTCCAGGACGTCGTCATCGAGCGGGTCGAGATCGAGCGGTCCGCTTCCTGAGCGACTGGCGAGGTACCTTTGCTCGCATGATTGAGCGCTCCGGAGCACGGCCGGTGCCGGTGGACCGTGTGGTGTTGGACGGAGGGTCGGCCCGGTGAGCGAGTCTCCGCCGACCACCCCGGTCTGCTACCGGCACCCCGGCCGGGAGACCTACGTCCGGTGCTCCCGCTGTGACCGGCCGATCTGCCCGGACTGCATGCGGGATGCCGCAGTCGGGCACCAGTGCCCGGAGTGCGTCAACGAGGGACGTCGCAGTGTCCGGCCGGCGCGTACCGCCTTCGGCGGCGGTACGGCCGGCCGGCACGGCTATGTCACCAAGGCGCTGATCGCCGTGAACGTGCTGTTCCTGCTGGTCTCCATCGCCTCCGCACGGGGCGGGGACGCGGCGGTGGGCGGCTCCGGCTTCGGCGGCCTGATGGGTGGCAGCACGCCGCTGACCGAGTGGGGTGCGGTGCTCGGCCGGGCCTACCTCTCCGACTACACGCTCGGCGGGATCGCCGAGGGTCAGTGGTACCGGCTGGTCACGGCGATGTTCCTGCACTACGGCGTGCTCCACCTGCTGCTCAACATGTGGGCGCTGTGGGTGCTCGGCCGGTCGTTGGAGGCCAATCTCGGGCGGGTGCGGTTCGCCGCGCTCTACCTGATCGCGGGCCTCGGCGGCAACGTGGCCGCGTACCTGTTCAGCAGCCCGCGGGCGGCCACCGTCGGCGCGTCGACGGCCGTGTTCGGCCTCTTCGCCGCGCTGATCATCATCGAGCGCAGGTTGGGCCGGGACATTTCCCGGATCATCCCGATCCTGGTGATCAACCTGGTGTTCACGCTGGCCGTGCCGGGCATCTCGATCCCCGGGCACCTGGGCGGCCTGGTGGTCGGCGCGTTGATGGCGTTGGTGCTCGCGTACGCGCCGCGTGGTCGGCGCACGCTGGTGCAGGTCGCTGGCGGGGCGCTGATCCTGCTGATCCTGCTCGCGCTGGTGCTCTTCCGGACCGCAGCACTGCTCACCTGACAGGGCGGGCGGTGCGCAGTGCGGCGGCCACCTCTTCTGGGGTGGCCCCCAGGTCGTACCTGCCGAACAGGTGCAGCGAGTTGCCCGCGTCGATCTCCAGGGTTTCGCTGGTCAGCCCCAGCCGGGGCCGCCGGTCGACGGCGATCGCCTTGACCGCCGACCAGGGCAGCAGCCGCCGGCCGGCGAAGCCGTGGATGACTGTGAGCCCGGCCGGGTCCACCGCCAATCGGACCGGCGCGACCAGGTCACGTACCGCCCAGCCGGCCAGCGCGGCGGCGGCCAGGGCGGCCAACGCCAGGCGGACCGGGTCGCCGTCGGCGAAGAGCAGCCCGAGCGCGACGAGCAGGACGGCGCCGGCCAGCTTCGCCGCCGGCAGGCTCGACGGCACCCGCCACTGCTGTGCCGGGGAGGTCTCATTCACCCGCCCAGCATGCCAGCGGCCGTCGGATTCCGGCACCTCGTGCCGGTGTGGCCGGACGACCGGTCGATGGACGACGTAGGATCGGGGCAGCCCAAGTTACCGGGGAGTAAACATGAGTGACGCGGTCATCGTCGGCGCGGTACGTACCCCGGTCGGGCGGCGCAAGGGCAGCCTCGCCAGCGTCCACCCGGTCGACCTCTCGGCGCACGTGCTGCGCGCCCTCGCCGAGCGCACCGGGCTCGACCCGTCCCAGGTTGACGACGTCTTCTGGGGCTGCGTGTCCCAGGTCGGCGAGCAGTCGTGGAACATCGCCCGCAACGGCGTGCTCGCCGCCGGCTGGCCGGAGACGGTGCCCGGCACCACGCTGGATCGCCAGTGCGGCTCCAGCCAGCAGGCCCTGCACTTCGCCGCCGCGACGGTGCTCTCCGGCCAGGCCGACCTGGTGGTCGCCGGTGGCGTCGAGTCGATGACCCGGGTGCCGATGGGTTCCAGTGTGGCCGGCGGCATGCCGTTCAGTGACCAGCTGCGCGCCCGTTACCGGGGCGTCGAGGGCTTCGCCGACGACGCGCCGCTGCCGTTCAACCAGGGGGTCGGTGCCGAGCTGATCGCCCAACGGTGGCGCCTGTCGCGTAGCCAGCTGGACGAGTTCGCGCTGGCCAGCCACGAGAAGGCGGCAGCCGCGCAGGACGCTGGCGCGTTCGACCCGGAGTTGACACCGGTGCCGCTCGCCGACGGTGGCAAGTTCGCCGCCGACGAGGGCATCCGCCGGGAGACCTCGCTGGAGAAGCTGGGCGAGCTGGCCACCCCGTTCCGCGTCGACGGCGTGGTGACCGCCGGTTCCGCGTCCCAGATCTCCGACGGTGCCGCGGCCCTCGCGGTGACCACCTCCGACTGGGCCAGCCGGCACGGCCTGCGGCCGCTGGCCCGGATTCACACCGCAGTGGTCGCCGCCGACGACCCGGTCACCATGCTCACCGCGCCCATCCCGGCCACCGCGAAGGCGCTGCGCCGCGCGGGGCTGGGCATTGAGGAGATCGGGGTGTACGAGGTGAACGAGGCGTTCGCCCCGGTGCCGCTGGCCTGGCTGGCGGAGACCGAGGCGGACCCGGAGCGGCTCAACCCGCGCGGCGGGGCGATCGCCCTCGGCCACCCGCTCGGCGGCTCCGGTGCCCGGATCATGACCACCATGCTCCAGCACATGCGGGACAACGGCATCCGCTACGGCCTTCAGACCATGTGCGAGGGCGGCGGCATGGCCAACGCCACAATCGTCGAGCTGGTCTGACACGCGGCGGGAAAACACCTCGCCTCAAGGCGGAACGGCCGCCTAAGGTGCCCAGCGTGACGACGATCGCCGGTGAGCGCGCCCCCGACTGGTCCAGCGAGCAATGGCAGGTGCGGGCCCGATCCTGGGTCGACGCGCAGCTCAGCCGGGCCGGGCGACGGGTGACCGGGCTGGTGGAGCCGAGGCTGCGGCCCTGGTCGCTGGTGTGGCGGGTGCCCACCGACGACGGTCCGGTCTGGTTCAAAGCCAACAACCCGGGCACCGTGCACGAGGCGGTACTGATCGCCTCGCTCGCCGAGTTGACGCCCGACCGGGTGCTGACGCCGATCGCTGTGGACCCGGCGCAGGGCTGGTCGCTGCTGCCCGACGGCGGCGAGTCGTTGCGCGACGTGCTGGCGCGCGACCCGGACCTGGCGCACTGGGAGCGGGCGCTGCCCGGGTACGCGGCGCTGCAACTGGCGAGCGCGTCGCGCGCCGACGAGCTGGTCGCCGGTGGCGTGCCGGATCAGCGTCCGGAGGTGCTGGCCGGTCTCTTCGCCGAGCTGCTCGACGATCACGAGGCGCTGCTGATCGGCGCCGAGGGCGGGCTCGGTCCGGAGGTGCACGAGCGGTTGCGGGCCGAGCTGCCGGCGTACGCGCAGCGGTGCCGCCGGCTCGCCGACATCGGCATTCCGGCGACAGTGCAACACGACGACCTGCACGACGGAAACGTATTCGCCGGCGCGGCCGGGTACCGCTATTTCGACTGGGGCGACGCCTCGGTGGCGCACCCGTTCGGCACGTTGCTGGTGACCCTGCGCTCCATCGGGCACGCGGGCAAGCTCGCCGCCGACGACGCCCAGCTGGTGCGGTTGCGCGACGCGTACCTGGAGGCGTGGACCGACAGGTACGACCGGCGGACCCTCGTGGAGGCGGCCGACCTCGCGATCGGTCTGGGGCCGGTGAGCCGGTCGCTCTCCTGGCGCCGTGCACTGGACACCCCCGAGGAGTCCCGCGCCGAGTACGCCGACGCGGTCCCGGGCTGGCTGGAGGAGCTGTTCGCCGCCAGTCCACTTCAGCCCAACTCCTGACCATGATCCGTCCGAGTCGGAAGTCGGACAGGCAGTGCGACAGGCGGCGTGGAACTTCCAAAAAACCCGCGTGACCCACGTCACCCTGCGTTGGACGTCGTTGGGCACGTCATGGACGTCTTCTCCCGAACGTTCCTCCCGGCCGCCGCTGAGGCTGGCCTGGCCGTGCAGACGGTGAGCCGGCACATGCCGGTCTTCCGGCGCTGCGTCGGCTCCGGTGACGCCACCATCCTGGTCACCCGTTGCAACCGCCCCGACCGCCCGGTCACCGGCGACTACCTGTTGCTACTCACGCACCGCCGCCTGGTGGTGACCCAGCAGACCCGCCTTCTGCACCGACTGCGCCTGCACCTCAACACCGAGTTGCGCGAGCTGAGCAACGTCACCTGGAGCCCGGACCCGCGGCTGCAGTCGGTGGAGATGGCGGCCACCGCGATCGACGGGATCCGTGAGCGGTTCCTGATCAGGACCAGTCACCCGAAGCAGGTCTGGCAGCTCGACGCGTTGCTCAACCAGGCGTTCCGGACCCGCCTGCGGCCGCCCGGCGCGCGGGTCGTCGCCAGCATCGGCGACGCACCGGCCGCCGCCCGGCCGGGCATGTTCGCTCCGTCCTGGTGACCTGACCCCGCTTCGGGCGTCGTTCCACCTTTACCGAACTCGAACACACAGCGATCGCGCCGAGCATCAGCAGTCGGCAATCATGGGCCGGTGACCGTCGAACCACCGCATCGCGGGCTCGTCCTTGTCGTGGAGGACGAGCCGGCCATCGCCGACCTGGTCCGGCTCTACCTGACCCGGGACGGGTTCGGCGTCCACCTGGAACGTGACGGCGAGGCCGGTCTGAGCGCGGCCCGCCGGTTACGCCCGGTGGCCTGCGTCCTGGACATCGCGCTGCCGGGCCTGCCCGGCACCGAGATCTGCCGCCGGCTGCGCGAGGCCGGCGACTGGACCCCTGTCATCTTCCTCACCGCCCGCGACGACGAGGTGGATCGGATCGTCGGCCTGGAGTTGGGCGCCGACGACTACGTCACCAAGCCGTTCAGCCCCCGGGAACTGGTCGCCCGGGTCCGCGCGGTGCTGCGCCGATCCGCCGGCGGCCCGGAGGGCGCGGACCGGCCACGCGTCGTCGGCCCGGTGACGCTCGACCCGGCCCGCCGCACGGTCACCGCCGCCGGTGCCCCGGTGCAGCTCACCTCCACCGAGTTCGACCTGCTGGCCCACCTGATGGCCCGGCCCGGCCGGGTCTTCACCCGGGAGGAGTTGCTGGCCGGAGTCTGGGGCTACGCGGCGCACGCCGGCACCCGGACCGTGGACGTGCACGTCGCCCAGGTGCGGGCGAAGCTCGGCCCGGCGAGCGTGATCCGGACCCATCGCGGCGTGGGGTACGCGGTCGATGCCTGACCACACCGGGCACGTCGAGTCGCCGACCATGGCCCTGCCGGTGGTCGGCGCCGCCCCACCCACCGCACCCCGACGAGCCCGATTCGGCAGTACGCTGACCGCCCGCGCGGTGCTCGTCACCTGCGCGGTGGCGCTGGTGTCGGTGCTGGTCACCGCCATCGTCGCGGTGCCGTTGGCGATCCGGGGCGCGGAGCGGAGCGAGCAGGAGGCGCTCGCCGCTCAGGCCCGCCTCGCCGCCGAGGTGCTGCGGACCCGCCTCGACCGGGGTCGCAGCGCCGACGAGGAACGGCTCATCCAGCAACTGCGCGAACAGGGCATCGACGCGTACCTGATCCGGCGCGGGGCGGTCGACCGGGCGGGTCTGCCACCCCGGGTGGTGCAGCGGATCGAGCAGGGCCGCAACGTGTCGGCTCGCCGCTCGGTCAACGGGGAGCGAGCCCTGGTCGAGGGTCGGGCCCTGCCCGGCGGCAACGGGGTGGTGCTCTCCCGTCCGCTGGCCGACGGACTCTGGGTCCGGGTGCTGCTCAGTCTCTGGCTGCCGCTGCTCGCCGGGTTGACCGCCGGCGTGGTCGCCGGGCTGCTGCTGGCCCGTCGGCTGGCCCGGCCGATCCGGGTCGCGGCCACCGCCGCCGCCCGGCTGCGCGCGGGTGACCGTGCCGTCCGGGTCCCGGTCGAGCCGCCGGACGAGGTCGCCGATCTGGCCGAGGCGTTGAACGGGCTGGCTGCCGCGCTGGCCACCAGTGAGGGCCGACAGCGGGAGTTCCTGCTGTCCGTCTCGCACGAGCTGCGCACCCCGCTGACCGCGATCCGGGGGTACGCCGAGGCGCTCGCCGACGGGGTGCTCGGCGCCGACGACACGGTGGACACCGGTCGGACGATGCTGGCCGAGGCCCAACACCTGGACCGGCTGATCGGTGACCTGCTGGCACTGGCCCGGCTGGAGGCCGCCGACTTCCCCCTCGAACCGGTGCCGGTGGACCTGACCCAACTGGCTCTGGACGCGGAGCCGACCTGGTTCGGCCGGTGCGCGGCGGTGGGCGTGCAGTTCCGGGTGGAGACGCCCGGTCGGCCGGTGCCCGCGTACACCGATCCGGGGAGGATCCGGCAGGTCCTGGACGGGCTGCTGGAGAACGCGCTGCGGGTCGTACCCCCGGGGTCGCCGGTGGTGCTCGCGGTCCGGCCGGGCGGCGCGGACCCGGCGCACGGCGGCGTGTTGGAGGTCCGCGACGGCGGGCCCGGCTTCACCGACGACGACCTGGCGGTGGCCTTCGAACGCGGTGCGCTGCACGAGCGTTACCGGGGGGTGCGGAAGGTGGGCAGCGGGTTGGGGTTGGCGCTGGCCGCCGGGTTGGTCCGCCGGCTGGGCGGGGAGATCGCCGCAGGGCACGCGCCGGAGGGTGGTGCCGCCTTCGCCGTCCGGCTGCCCGGTGATCCTTACCTGACCCGAACATCGGCCTGACGCTCCGCTCGTCGTTCCCGGGAAGGCTGAGGGCTCCACTGACGAGAGGGAGAGTCATGCCACGTTGGGGTATCGCCACCGGCACCACTGCACTGCTCGCGGCGGTCGCGCTCGGCGTCAGCGGCTGCGGCGCGGCCGAGGTGGCCAGCCAGCCCGCCCGGGATGTCGCCGTCGAGGTCGCCGCCGCCATGGGGGTCGAGGGTCAGGCGCTGACCGCGATGGGCTTCGACGCTGACGACCTGGACGTGCGGACCGTTGCCGCACCGGCCACCCCGACGCCGGGTGCGTCCCCCAGCGTCAAGGAGAAGGCCCGGGACAAGCGCGGCGAGGAGTGGCGCAAGCGCCGCCAGGCCCGCGTGCTGCTGCGCAAGAACACACTGCACGGTGAGGCGGTGGTGAAGACGAAGGACGGCGGTACGCAGACCGTCGCCGTGCAGCGCGGCGAGGTGACAGCGATCGACGGCGACTCGGTGACCGTCAAGTCCACCGACGGCTTCACAATGACCTGGACCTTCGGCGATGACCTGCGGGTCGTCGAGCGGCGGGCCACAGTGCAGCCGAGCGAGGTCAAGGTCGGTGCGACGCTCGGCGTCGCCGGCGCGAAGGACGGCGACAAGGGCGTGGCCCGGCTCATCCTCGTTCCCCACGCGAAGTGAGCGAAGGGGCCCTGGTCGACGCCAGGGCCCCTGCTCTCGTCAGTAGACGCGGGAGCCGATGAAGTCGTCGTGACCGTAGCCGACCGGGTTGGCGGCGGTACGGGCCTCGAACGACCACTGCTGCCGGGTGCTGCTGGAACAGGTCGCCAATCGCAGGCGAGAGCTGCCCAGCAACGGGTTGTCGAACGCCACGCAGAGGTTGGTGGCGCTCGCCGGCCTGATCTGGTTACCCACGAAGACGAACTGCTGCGCGCCGGTGCCGTTGCAGTCGTAGATGTTGACAGCGGTGCCGGCGCTCATCGAGCTGTTGGCGACGTCCAGGCAACGGTCGTGGGACAGCTCGGAGTGCAGCGACCGTCGGGCCGAGTCGTACCAGAAGCCCTGGTTGCGCCCACCGTGGCAGGAGTACGGCTGCTGCGCGGTGCCGTTGCGGGAGTCGTACCCCTTGCCGTCGACACAGGTGCCGGTGGCCAGGTTGCGCAGTTGCTTGAACTCCAGCAGCCCCGGGTAGAGCACGCCACCGCCGGTGCTGGCCGGGTCGACGCAGCTGGCCCGCGTCTGCAGAGAGTTCCAGAACTGGGTGATGCACTGGGCGAACATGCCGTGCCCACGGGCGTTGGGGTGGAACGACTGGCGGGCGGCGTTCTCGTTCCAGATGCCGACCTCGATGAAGAGGCCGCGGACCGAAGTGTTGTCGGTGCACACCTCGTGCCCGTGGAAGAGCCGGCTGGCGTCCAGGTAGCGGGTGCCGGTGTTGGCTGCTGCGGAGCGCAGCGCCGACTCGAACATCGGCACCGCCTTGTTCCGGGCGAACGCCGCGTCGGCCAGGTAGAGCAGACAACCGCCGGAGTACCAGCCGGGGAAGTTGGGGTTGTCCTCCACGTCGGGGCTGCCGGGGCTCGGGTACGACATCAGCACCAGCTCGTAGTCCGACAGCAGATAGCCGGCGTTGGTCATGGTCTGCCGGATGTCGGTGAGCGCCGACTCCACGGCCTGCCGGCTGCCGTCGGTGCGGATCGTCCACTGGTCGGTGTAGGTGGGGTAGCAGGCGCCCTGGAAGAAGACCCGGCGGATGGCGCAGTCGGTGGCGACCGGACCGAACTGGATGGTGCCGTCACCGTTCGCGCCGACCACCACCCAGATCAGCTTCACGTGCGTGTTGCGCGCCTTGATGCCCAGGTGGTCGCCCTGGTTCAGTTCGTTGTGCTGGGTCGGGCCGCCCGCGATCAGGTTCCAGGGGGTGGCACCGGAGCAGGCGATGTTGTACTGCGCGTCCGACGTGATGCCGGTGCGGAAAACGGCCTGGTCGTACGAGCGGTCGCACCAGTTGCCGTCCTGGTGGGTGCCGGGGACGTAGTTGCCGACCCCTTCACCGGAGATCTCGCTGTCACCCATGGTGATCAACGCGGTGCGCCGTTGTTCGATCGGGCGGATCGCCGGGCTGCCGTAGAGGGCGGTCGCCTCGGCGGCCCGGATGGCTTCGAGGTTGGCGGGGAGTGGTTGGACGGTTGGTCGGTCGGCGGCGGTGGCGGGGGTGGTCGGTCCGGCGAGCATCGGTAGGACGAGAGCGGCGACGGCGACGGCGACGGTGATGGCCCGTCGTCGGGTCGCGCGTTCGGGCCTGGCGGGGATTGCAGGCATCGACGCACTCCTTTCGGCTCAATCGCGGGACGTCGATTGAGTTACCAGACGGTAACGTGCGGATCAACAGATGTGAATGCGCCTCAGATCCTTGCGCGCGGGATGCAGAACCGCCCGGATCGGACTATCCGGGCCGGCTTGTGGTTCAGCGGCCCGGCGGTGCGGCCGGCTTTTGTTCAGCGGCCCGGCGGCAGGGCGTAGCCGACGTAGCCGCGGAACTCCAGCCGCCAGCCGGCCGGGACGAGTTTGGCGCAGGCCGCCTTGGTGCCGGTGCAAACGATCGCGTCGACCGAGGAGGGGTCGGCCGGCGGTCGTTCCGGCAGTACCGACTGCAATGCCACCAGGTCCGGAGAGCTGCCGTCGGGTTGCCGCAGCAGCAGCCACCACGGGTACTCCCAGTTGTCGTTCTGCTGCACCAGCCCGATCCGTCGCGCACCGCTGTCCTGGACCGCTGTCGCCGCCCAGCGGAACTCGTCGGCCCACTGCGGCCGGCGCAGGAACCGGGTGTCCCAGTCCGAGGTGGTGAAGACCGAGCCGGCACCGACCAGCCGGCGCGGGAAGCCGTACGACAGCGCGAGCACTCCGGCCAGCGCCGAGGTGGCCAGAACGGTGACGGCCGCCACTGTGGCAACCGTTCGACGCCCACCCGCGCGGTTACGCAGGAGCGCGTCGAGCCAGAGGCCGGCAAGGGGCACTGCGAGCACCACTGCGTAGAGCAGCAGCCGGTTGCCCCACGGCTGCCACTTGATCATCGCGGTGTGCAGCAGCACGGCGGTCAGCACCACCACGGCGTACGCCCGCAGCGACCCGGCCCGCTCGGGAGCGATCCGCCGAGGTCGGGCGAGCGCGATCACCGCGCCGATCACCGCCAACGCCCCGGCCAGCGGAAACGCCACCCGGTCCTCGTCCGGATACCAGGCCGGCTCCGGGAACAGCTCCCGCCCGAAGGTGATCGCGCGGTCCTGCGGGTCGACCCCGATCGCCTCGGCACCGCTGATGATCACTTCGGCTCCGGCCCGACGCAGCGGTGCCAGCGGTGTGTCGAACGCGGTGTGCCCGATCCGCAGCGCGTTGACCACGATCGACGCCGGGTCGTGCCGCTCCATCGGAATCGACTCGCGCAGCCGGGGCGGCCCCAGCGGATGCCCGAACTCGGCGGTCACCCGGGCCAGGAACGGGCCGACCACCACGGCCGCGACCACAAGGATCAGCACCGAACCGCCGACAGTGCGGGCCAGCCCGCCGACCGGCCAGGATTCCCGACCCTCGCCCGCCGCCGGGTCGGTCGGTGCCGGGCTCGCCGCCGCCGACTGATCGGTCCGAGCCAGCCTCAACTGGGCCAGTCCCCAGAGCACCAGCAGCGGGCCGACAGCGATCAGGCCGCTGGTCTTGGTCACCGCGGTCAGCCCGGTGGCCGCCCCCAGCCCGAGCAGCGTGCCCCAGCCGGTCGGTCGACGCAGCCCGTCGAGCACCAGTGTCGCCGCGCAGGCCACCCACGCCGCGCAGATCAGGTCGGTCTGCGTGCTTGTCGCCTGGAGCACCACCATCGGCGTGGTCGCCAGCACGAACGCGGTGAGCAACTGGGCCCGCCGACTGCCGCCGAGCTGAGCGGTGATCCGTGCCGCCACCAGGAGGCAGGCCACGCCGGCCGCCCACTGCACCAGGTTGTGCAGGTGATCGCCGCCGGTGAGCAGGCGCAGGTGCAGCAGCAGGTACTCGGCGCCGGGCGGGATAGTCACCTGCCGGTGGATGGCGGTGGGCCAGAAGTCCAGGTCGCCCTGGGCCACCCAGTGCTCCACCTTGGGCAGGTGATAGGTCTGTGAGTCGAAGTTGTTCGGTTCGGCCAGCAGCGCTACCAGCAGCTCCACCAGGACCAGCCCGCCGACCGTGCCGGCGAGGAGCCGCTCGCCCGGTCGGGCCGTACGCCAGGCGTCGACCGCCACGGCGAGCAGGCCGGCGGGCCCCCGACCAGTTCGAGGCGGCGCGGGGGCAGGCTCATCGCGCTCGGCCACCGGGGCCGCCACGTCGGTGCCGCCACCGGACACCACAGCGCCGACCGGCACCGTCCGTGATGCAGTGCTGACTGCTGGTGCAGCGGCGAGTGGCTGCCCAAGGCGGATCGCCCGTCGCCAGCGCAGACCGGCCGCCGTCGCGGCAGCGATCAGGAAGAGCAGCCAGGCGATGGCGAACGCGGGTCGGGTCAACGCGTGCGACGCGCCGAGCACCTCGACGACGAGCACCGCGTACGCCCCGCTGAGCAGGGCGGCGCGCACCACGGCGAGCCGCAGCGGTGCCACCGCACCAGCCTCGCGTGGCATCGCCGCGACGGTGAGCAGGAGCACCGCGGCGGCAGGAACCACCGCGAGCAGGGAGCCGGCAGCCGACATGGCGGAAGTAAACACCATTGATCTGAACCCGCCGCGCCGACTGCCCAGCGGTGGCGGTACGCGGTTAACAAACCAACCAGGCTAGGCTATGGCCGACGTGTTGCCGCCACCGTGGAGATCCCCGTGAAGCTCTCGATCCTCATGCCGGTCTACAACGAGGAAGAACGCATCGCGGATGCCCTCAAGCAGGCACTGGCGGTGGACTATCCCTGTGAGATCGAACTGGTCGTCGTCGACGACGGCAGTCGCGACGGCACCGGCGAGGTCCTCGGTCGCGCCGACGACGCGCGCCTGCGGGTCATCACCCACCAGCGCAACGCCGGCAAGGGTGCCGCCATCAAGACGGCGGTCGACAGCGCCGAGGGTGACTACATGGTCATCCTCGACGCCGACCTGGAGTACGACCCGCAGGACATCCCCAAGCTGCTCGACCCGGTGCTCGACGGGCGGGCCACTGTGGTCTACGGCAACCGCACCTTCGGCAGCCACAGCGCCTACAGCTTCTGGTACGTGATGGGCAACAAGGGCGTCACGATGGCGGCCAACGTGCTGTTCAACTCGTACATCGGCGACCTGGAGACCTGCTTCAAGCTGATGCCGGTGGCGCTCTACCGGTCGCTCGAGGTGCGTTCGCGTGGCTTCGGCATGGAGGCCGAGGTGACCGGCAAGCTGCTCCGTCGCCGGATCCGGCCGTACGAGGTGCCGATCAGCTACCGGGCGCGCGGCCGGGAAGAGGGCAAGAAGATCACCTGGAAGGACGGCGTCGAGGCGATCTGGATCCTCGGGCGCGAGCGCGCTCGCCGCCGCCCCGCCGTCTCAGCCGCCAACTGACCCCAGGAACGCGCTGATCGACCGCCGCAGGCCGTCGGCGTCCAGCCCATGCCACCGGGCGTGGTCGGCCGGATCGCCGTACCGTCGCAGGTCGGTCTGACCCACCCCGAGGGCGAGCAGCCGGTGCGGTACGTCCGCCAGCGCCCGGTTGACGAGCGCGCTCGACGTTCCCGCCAGGTACGGCTCGACCAGCACCACGTCGGTGTTGGCGAGCGCCCGCAGCCCGGGCGTGTCGAGCGGCCGGGGCGTGTGGGTGTACGCCACCGTCACGTCCATCCCCTCGGTCGCCGCCAGTGTGGGGTCGAGCATGGGCCCGACCGCCACCACGAGTGGCGCGTTAGACCCGCCCCGCCGGAGCACCAGTAGCCCTGTGGCATCCGGGTACGCCTCGGCGTTGCGCTGCTCGGAGAGCCGCAGGTAGGTCCGATCGTCGGTGGTCACGGCGTTGCGCAGCAGCGGCGCCACCTCGTGCGGGTGGCCGGGCACCCGGACCGTCCAGCCGTCGCCGAGGGAGTCGAAGAGCGCCACGTCCCCGGGCGACTGGTGGGTGCGGCCCTCCGCCGACCCGTCGTACGACCCGCCGATGCTGACCAGGATCGCTCCCACGCCCTGGTGGTCCAGATCCAACTTGATCTGCTCGTACGCCCGGTCCACCAGGAACGTCGCGTACGAGTGCGCGATCGGACGCAGCCCGGTCAGGGCGAGCCCGCCGGCCACACCGATCATCAGTTGCTCCCGGATCCCCACGTTGAGCACGCGGTCCGGGTGTCGGTGGCCGGCTGAGGCGAACTGGCTCGCCGAGATGTCGGCCAGCACCAGAGCGGTACGCGGATCCTCGTCGAGGAGCGTTGTGGTGGTGTCGATGAAGGCGGTACGCATGTCGGTCATCCCTTGCTCTCGATGCGGGCGACCACCAGGTGCGGGTGTCGTGGCCGGTGCCCGGTCAGCGCCGCGTACAGGGCTTCGTGGTCCCGTCCGTCGACGGTGTCGGCGGTCCAGCCGTTGACGGTGAACCGGCTGGCGATGCCACCGGCCCATCCGTAGCTGGCCGACGCGTTGTCGACCACGACCGCGGTGAGGCTGTCCAAGCCTGTCGCTCCCGCGTACGCGATCGCCTCGTGGTTGGAACCCTCGTCCAGTTCGGCGTCGCCGAGCAGCACGTACACCCTCGGGTTGAGCAGCCCCTGGGCGCGCAGGCCGAGCGCGGTGCCGACGGCCAGCCCGAGCCCGTGCCCGAGGGAGCCGGAGCCGATCTCGACCCCGGGCACCAGGAGGCGGTCCGGGTGGTGGCCGAGCCGGCTTTCCGGCCCGGCCAGGTCGTCGAGCCAGGCGTCCGGGATGAAGCCGTGTGCGGCGAGCACCGCGTAGTAGGCGGCCGGTCCGTGGCCCTTGGAGAGCAGGAACCGGTCCCGCTCCGGGTCGTCGGCGGTGTCGGGGGTGACCCGCAGCACCCGGTCGTACAGCACCTGAAGCACGTCAATGGTGGAGTGCGCGCTGGGTGCGTGTTTCTCGTCGCCGGTCAGCCGTCGGATCAGCCCGGGCAGTCGGGCGCTGCTGTCGGTGGTCAGTGTGGTGGTCATGCCACTACTGTGTGAGTTGAAGTGCACTTCAACTCAAGGACCTGGTGATGCCGGATCTACTGACGATCGGTGAGCTGTCCGCCCGCTCCGGGGTGGCACCGTCGGCGCTGCGCTACTACGAGCGACTCGGGCTGATCCGCGCCGACCGCACCGGCGGCAACCAGCGCCGCTACGCCCGCGCCGAGTTGCGGCGGGTCGCCTTCATCCGGATCTCCCAGCAGGTCGGCGTCTCGCTCGACGAGATCCGGGAGGCACTCGACTCGCTCCCCGAGGCCCGCACGCCCAGCCCGCAGGACTGGGCGCGGCTCTCGGCGAGCTGGCGCAGCCGTTTGGACGAGCGGATCCGGCTGCTCGCCAAGCTCCGCGACGACCTGGACGGCTGCATCGGCTGCGGCTGCCTGTCGTTGCAGCGCTGCACGCTTAACAACCCGGAGGACACCCTGGCCGGCGAGGGCCCGGGCGCCCGGCTGGTGCTGCCCCGACCGACGGACGACCCGACGCTGGCGAGCTCGCTCACCTGACGGCTGACCCGCTCAGCTCCTGGTCGACCTTCCGCCCGGCGGGCGGGTGAGTAGCACCTTGCCGAAGTGGTCGCTCGACTCGACGAGCCGGTGCGCCTGCGCCGCCTCGGTCATCGGCAGCCGCCGGTCCACGATCGGCCGGATCCGGCCCGCCTCGACCAACGGCCACACCTCGTCCCGTACGCCCTGGACGATCTCCGCCTTCTCCGCGAGCGGACGGGACCGTAGCGACGTCGCGGTGATGCTCGCCCGCTTGGTCAGCAGCGCGCCGAGATCCAACTCGGCCTTGCGCCCACCCTGCAACCCGATCACCACCAGCCGACCGCCAGTGGCCAGCGCGGAGACGTTCCGCCCCAGGTAGGACCCACCCATGATGTCGAGGATGACGTCCACGCCGCGCCCGTCGGTGACCCGGCGGACCTCCTCGACGAAGTCCTGCTCCCGGTAGTCGATGATGTGTGCCGCGCCCAGCTCACGCAGCCGGTCGTGCTTGGCCTCCCGCGCTGTGGTCAGCACTGTCACGCCGAGGGCCGCCCCGAGCTGGATGGCGAAGGTGCCGATCCCGCTGCCGCCGCCGTGCACCAGCAGCGTGTCGCCCGCGCCGAGCCGCGCCACCTGGACCAGGTTCGACCAGACCGTGCAGGCCACTTCGGGCAGCGCCGCCGCGTCGACCGGGTCGCAGGCCGGCACCGGCAGCAACTGCCCGGCGGGGACCGCCACCCGCTCCGCGTACCCGCCGCCGGCCAGCAACGCGCAGACCTGCTGCCCGACCGCCCACCCGGCGACCTCCGCGCCAACCTCAGTGATCACCCCAGAGCATTCCAACCCGGGGTACGCGGGCGCGCCCGGCGGCGGCGGGTAGTGCCCCTGCCGTTGCAGCAGGTCAGCGCGGTTGACCCCGCTGGCCCGCACATCCACGATGACCTCGTCCGGGCCCGGCTCCGGGTCGGGCACCTCGGCCCAGACCAGCGCGTCGGGTCCACCGGGCTCCGGAATCGTGATGGCTCGCATGGGCCCAGTCTTCCCGATCTTCCCGGATGTCGCAGGCGCACCGTCCAGCCCACAGTGGACACGTCAGACCGCCTGGCCGGCGCACCGGGGAGGGACGCCGGGCCGACCGGAGCGAGCCGTGGCAGACTATGCGTGGCCGTACGCCCACGGGTGGCGGTCCAGGAGGGTTCGCCTAGTGGCCGATGGCGCTGGTCTTGAAAACCGGTAAGGCAGCGATGTCTTCGTGGGTTCGAATCCCACACCCTCCGCCCACCTTGATCCACTCGGCTTTCCGGAAGTCGGGGTGTCAGGACTCCTGGGACGCCCCGACATCACTGAACCCGAGTCGATCGCCTGGTCCACGCCTCGTAGCTGAGCAGCGCGACGAGAAACGCGGTGAGCAGGCCGAGAGCGGCCAGGCCGGGCAGGTAACGGCCGACGGGAAGTAGCAACAGCGCCACCCCGGGCGCGAGAAACTGCTCGGGTCGCACGCACCGGACGCTGAGAACCAGGAACGTCGCCCGGCCCGCGAGGTACAGGGCGGTCCCGCCGAACAGCGCGATTGCCGGGATCCAGTGCAGGGTTTCGTGCGACTTCCCGTGCGCCATGGCGGCGAGCACCTCCTCGACCCCCAGCGCCACGTAGATGGTCCCGCCGAGTAGCGGGAGGTGGGCGACGCTGTAGGCGTTGCCGGCCACGAAGCCCCGGTGCAGTCCGGAATCCGTGGTCAGCGCCTGTCCCGCGCTCGCGGCGCTCGCGGAGTACAGCCAGTACAGGCAGACCGTGACGGCGAGGGTGAGCAGCGCCGCCACCAGGGTCGGCGTGTGGATCATCCGAGTTCCGATCCCGGCACCGACCGAGATCAGGGACTCGCCGAGCGCAATGATCACCACGAGGCCGTGCCGCTCCCCGAAGTGGCCGGGGCTGCGTACCGGCCATCCGCTCACCAGCAGGGCGAAAACTCCACCGCTCATATCGATGATGAGCGCCAGTGCCCAGAGCAGGAGCTGCGCCGTGCCGCCGAACACGGCTCCGAGAGCGAGGGGAATCCAGGACAGCGCGGTGGTGAGGGCGTAGAGCCGAACGGTCCGGAGCAACCGGGGGTCGTCCGCCGCCACCCAGTAGAAGAGGGCGAACTGGATCAACCGCACCACGCCGTACGCCAGCACCAGGATGAGACGCGGTGTCGTCGAACCCGGGCCGGTCTCCCAGGTTTCGGGGATGACCAGCGCGATGAGAAAGACGGCAGCCATCGCCACGGTGACGCCGGCGCGGATCAGCCCGACGTCGATCCGGACGTAGTTGCCCAGCCAGGCGTAGACCAACCAGGAGTTCCACAGCAGCATGAGGACGAGGAACCCCCGCACCAGGGTCACCGCCGAGGGCTGCTCGCTCATGAAGGTGGTGACCCGGATGAGCCCGAAGACGAGCACGAGGTCGAAGAAGACCTCGAACAGCGTCGGTCGGTGCGTCTCCGCCGTGACGACTGGCCGCGACCGGAAGATCCGCCCCATCAGGTCATCTTGACTGCTCGCCCCGAAGCGGTCCGGTGCCCTGCGTCCCGGTCACTCCGGCGGGTCGGTGGCCCGCCGCTCCCGGCGGATCGTCTCCTCGGCCAGTCGCTCGACAGCGCGCCGGCGTTCGTCGGCGATGGCTCGCTCGTCCCGGCGGCGGAACGCGGTGACAACGGCTACCACGAAGTCCCGCCAGATGCCGGCCACGATGTCCCCCTGCGGAACGTTGCCCGACCTCAAACGTAGCTCTGCGAAACCACAGTCGGTCAGCGCCGGCTTCCGGTCGTCGAGAGGGCCGGGGCGGGGTAAGAAGGGGCTGGTATCTCCGCACATCGGAAGGACGCGTCCCCATGACCCTGGAACGACCGATCGCCCCGGACCCGTACGAGCTGCTGCCGACGCTGCCCTCGTTCACGCTGACGAGCGACGACGTGCAGAACGGCGAGCCGATGGACGCCCGGCACGCGCATGGCAGCACCGGGGGTGACAACGTCTCGCCGCAGCTGACCTGGTCGGACTTTCCCGCCGAGACGAAGAGCTTCACGGTGACCTGCTACGACCCGGACGCCCCGACGGGCAGCGGTTTCTGGCACTGGGTGCTGGTGAACGTGCCGGTCAACGTCACCCAGTTGCCCACCGGGGCCGGTGGCGCGGCGGGCACCGACCTCGGCGGGGCGTTCTCGGTCCGCAACGACTACGGCGAGCAGGGCTACGGCGGGGCGGCTCCGCCGGCCGGCGACCGTCCGCACCGGTACGTCTTCGCAGTGCACGCCCTGGACGTCGACCGCCTGGATCTGACTCCGGACGCCAGCCCCGCCTACGTCGGCTTCAACCTGACGTTCCACACCCTGGCGAGGGCGGTAATCCGCCCCACGTACCAGATCAAGGACTAACCCGGGAAGGGTTGGGCAACGCCGCCAGTCTCGTCGATCATGGAGTTGTGGTGGGTGACAAAGCGCCTGCCGCACACCAAACTGGGCACCATAACTCCATGATCGACCCGGGTAGGCAGGCCATTCTGCTGCACGACCGGCGCGTGTGTACGGGGTCAGGCTGGGACGCGGGCTACTGCGAAGACGGACTGGCCGAACGGCGGGAGTACGAGCTGCTCGGCGGCCTTGGTGGCGGGCAGGACGAGGGTGTCGTACACCTTGACCATCGGGCCCTCCTTCGGCATCAGCCGGAAGACCTTGGTGGCCATGAAGTAGCCGATCAGCCCGAGCGCGTTGGCGTAGTGCATCTTCTCGATGGTCAGACCGGCGCCGGTCATCGCCGCCCCGAGCGTCTTCTTCGTGTAGCGGCGGACGTGCCCGGTGGCGATGTCGGCCGGACCCATCGCGAACTGGAACGCGGGCACGATGATGATCACGGCGCCGCCGGGTCGGACCAGGTCGCGCATGCTCTCCAGCGCGCCCACGTGGTCCTCAATGTGCTCCAGGACGTTGTACGAGACGGCGGCGCTGTAGTCGCCCCGGTCGTTGTGCGGCAGCAGCATCTGCCGGACATCGATGTTCGGACGGTCGGCCAGGCGCTCCTTGAGCTGCACCAGCCGGTCCGGGTCGGCCTCGGTGGCGGTGAACCGCGGCAGCCGCTCGGACCATTCCAGCGCGTAGTCACCGAGGCCGCTGCCGATCTCGATCGGGTCGTCGCCGAGGTACGGCACGGCCAGTTCGATGAACCAGCGACGGTGGTTGACAGCGGTTGCCAGGCCTTCCAGCACCTCGGACTGCACGCGCTGATCCCCAGTGATTTCTGCCATGCGTCGATTCCTCACGATATGAACTCGACCCGTGCCTGGACCGACAGAGTGAATCATCCGCTGGGAGGGCGAAAGAATCGGGGCATCGGGGTGGCCGAATTGTGGTCGGGGGGTGGGTTCGTGATCGGCGGTCGGCGAACCCGACACATAGTACGGCAGTACCCCGAAACATGTCACGGCGGCGTCATACGCTGACTACCCTATGAATTGTCATGACTACTCCTGATCCGGACGTGCCCAGCGACAGCGGCGGCCCGGCCGCCGCGCCGTCGGCGGAGAGGGCTGCCGGTGCCGTTCGGCCTTCCCGCAGGGGGATGTGGGCCGATCTGGCCGCGGTGCTGAGCTTCGTGGTGCTTGGCTTCTGGGTCACCTGTCGACTCTGGCTGGACCCGGGCAGCGATGTGCGGGACAACCAGTCCGATCAGTCGCAGTTCGAATGGATGATGGCCCACGGTGCGCGAGTAGTCACGCACTTTGCGTATCCGTTCCATTCCAATCAGATGAACGTTCCCGACGGCGTCAATCTGATGGCCAATACGTCCGTATTATCCATTTCATTGCCAATGACGCCGATCACCCTGCTGTTCGGGCCGCGAGCGTCATTTCTGATCTTTCTCACCGTCGGCATGATTGCCACTGCCACGGCCTGGTATTTCCTGCTCTCCCGGGTCCTGATCGGCAGCCGGGGGCCGGCGTGGCTGGGCGCCGGCTTCTGCGCGTTCGCGCCGGCAATGGTGTCGCACGCCAATGGGCACCCGAACATCGTGTCGCAGTTCGTCGTCCCGTTGATCATTTGGCGCACGCTACGACTCGGTGAACCGGGCCGCTGGCTGCGCAACGGGGTCCTCCTCGCGGTGGTCATCGTCTGGCAGGCGTTCCTCAACCTGGAGATCCTGCTGATGACAGCGATCGGGCTCGGCGTGATCGTCGGCGTGCTCGCTCTCGGCCGCGCGGACCTGCGGTCGCGGGCCCGATCCTTCCTCGCCGGCCTGGCCGTCGCCGCCGGGGTCGCCGGGCTCCTGCTGGCGTACCCCCTGTACGTCCAGTTCTTCGGACCGGACGCGTACTCCGGGCTGTCCCGCCTGATCCGCGGCTACTCCAGCGACGTGGCCTCGTTCGTCGCGTACTCCCGGGAATCACTCGCCGGTAGCGCGCGTACCGCCGCGGGCCTGGCCAAGAACCCGACCGAGGAGAACAGTTTCTTCGGGTGGGCGCTGGTGGTGCTGGTGATCGCCCTGGTCTGGTGGCTGCGCCGCTCGATCGTGGTGCTCGCGCTGGCCGCGCTCGGGTTGGTATTCGCGGTGCTCTCGCTGGGTCGGGAGGTCCGCTTCGACAACCGGGGTACGGGTGTGCCGGGCCCCTGGGCGGCGTTGGAGAACCTGCCCATCCTGCACTCGGTGGTGCCGACGCGCTGGGCGTTGGCGATCACCCCGATCATCGGGCTGCTGCTCGCCTATGGCGCCGAACGTGCCCGAGAGCTGGCCGGCGCCCATCCGGTGGCCCGGGGGCAGGTCCGCTTCGTCACCGCCACAGTGCTCACCATGGCCCTGTTGCCGATCGTCCCCACTCCGCTGCCCGTGGCTCACCTGGACCCGGTCCCGAGCTTCGTGACCAGTGGGGCGTGGCGGCCGTACGTGGCCGGTGGGCGCAGTGTGGTGACCCTGCCGTTGCCGGACAGCACGTACGCGGAGCCGCTGCGCTGGTCCGCGGCGACCCGGTTGGACATGCCGTTGGCCCGTGGTTACTTCCTCGGCCCGGACACCCGTCCGAACGCCGATCCGCCCAAGGTCGCGTTGTTCGGTGCGACTCCCCGCCCCACCAGCAGTTTCTTCGCCACCATCCGGCGCACCGGGGCGGTGCCGCCGATCATCCCGCAGAGCCGGGTCCGGGCGGTCGACGACCTGCGCTACTGGCGGGCCGGGGTGGTCATTCTCGGGCCACACGAGCACGAGGCCGCGCTGCGCCGGGGGATGACCGAGCTGACCGGGATCCAGCCGGCCTTCATCGGCGGCGTGTGGGTGTGGGACGTCCGGTCGTTGACCGACTGAGCAGTACGGCCCAGCCCGGCTCAGCGGATGCAGCCTGGCCTAGCGGACGCAGCAGCCCTGGCAGACCTTCGGCCGGGGCAGGGTGAAGGCGAGGCAGCAGGTGCGGCGCTGCACTGTCGGCTCACCGGTCGGCCCGGGCACCAGCTCGATCAGGTCGTTCAGGTCGAGTGCGCCGAGCACTGTGTCGATGCTCTGCACCGTGGAGCCGGGCAGGGCGTCCGCGGCCCGCAGGATGCCGTGCGCGATGCCGGAGGCGACCGAGCCGAGCAGCGTCCGGGTGCCCACCCGGACCTCGGACTGGATCGCCGTGATGAGCGGCGCCAGGTGGGCGTCGAGCAGTGACGCGCGCATCGCGGCCAGCAGCTCCGCCTCGTCGGCGACGACCCGCACCTCCGGCAGGCCGGCCAGCGCCAGCGGATCGTTCGGCAGCACCGCCACTGTGGTGCCCCGGCGCAGGCCCATGGTGAGCAGCTGCCGATGGTCCTCGAAGTGGATCAGTAAATCGGCCGGGTCGAGCAGCGGCACCCGCCGGGCGGAGGCCCAGCCGAGCACGACCGGCAGCGCGGCCCAGTAGCTGTACGACTTCCACGCCAGCGCCGCGCAGGCGTGCGGGGTGCCGCCCCAGCGGACGGCCGCGCCGTTCAGCAGCTCCGGCAGCCGGCTGCCGTCGATCAGGGTGGTGGCGGGCGCCCAGCCGAGCTCGTCGTCGACAAGCAGGCCCCGGGCGAGGCCGGGGAGGTCGTCGGTGCCGAACATGGCCCGGAGCGCCGCGGTGACGGGGGCGAGCGGCGTGGTGGCGGCCTCTCGCCGTGGCATCACCGCTGTCACCTGAGTCGTCCCCTGTCTGTGTGACCGAGGAGTGCGCCCCGGCGGACGAACCAGTGCCGTCCTGAGCTAAGGCTAGCCTAACCAAGCCCCTGGCCGTAAGGGAAGCCTCACCTTGGTCACATCCCAGACGCCCAGGTCGCTCCGTATCCCACGGGAGTAGCGCTTCGCGTACTACCCGGAGTCGGTGCTGGGAAACGCCGCCGCACAATCGATGGTCATCGGTGAATTGTCAAGCGGTGTGTCGAAAACATGCCACATGCGTGTGCGCTCACGCACGGAACGTGAAACTTATAGCCCCGGCCACGAGGAAGCTGATGACGACCTCACCCCTCGAACGGGCTGCCGACTCCTTCGCGGCCGAACTCGCCCGACAACGGACCGGGCGTGGGCTGTCCAAGAAGCAACTGGCCGTCCTGATGGGGTTCGACCCGTCCTACGTGAGCCACGTCGAGGGGCGCCGGCACCGCCCAACCGAGGACTTCGCCCGCCGCGCGGAGGCCGTCCTGGAGGCCAGCGGCGCGATCTGGCAGCGCTTCCGGGAGTACGACGACCTACGGCACGCCCGGGTCGGTCAGCCGCACCGCGAGCCGTACCTGCCGGGACAGTGGCTGCCACCCGGCACCGGCCTGGTAGTGGAACGGGAACTGGCCACCCTCACCCACGCCGACGGCGGCTACCGGTGCGTCATCCACCGTGAGCTGTACAACGCCGGCACCGAGCCGGTCACCCGCTACCTGGTCCGGGTCGCCGTCGACCGCTACCCGAACGACCCCGGCCGCTCCAACCGGCACCACCGGGAGCACCCCCTCACCTTCGCCGAGCTGCAGATACAGGCCCGTCGGGACGACGGCGGCGGGGACCCGGAGCCGATGCACTGGCGGGCCAAACACGATCGGGACGCGTTCAAGGAGATCTGGCTGCTCTTCGAGAACGGGGATCGACGCTTCCCCCTCTACCCGGGCGACCGGGCCACCATCGAGTACGCCTACAGCGTCGGGCACGAGAAGTGGGGCCCCTGGTTCCAGCGAGCCGTCCGACTGCCCACCCGGCAGCTCGCCGTACGCCTGGACCTGCCTGCGGCCCTCGACCCGCAGGTCTGGGGCGTGGAAACCTCGCTCAGCGCGGAGGAGGGCCCGCTGCGGACGGCGCCGCAACGCCACGACGAGGGCGACCGGGCGATCTACGACTGGCAGACCGACGACCCACCGTTGAACGCCCGCTACCGGATGCAGTGGCGGTTCCGCGCCCGCCCGGACACCGAACCGGACATCGGCCCCGGTGGCGCCCGGGTCCGACCCAGCGACCGGATGCGCGGCCTCGGCATCGTGCAACGCGGAGATGACCTGCTCCGTCAGCGCGCCCGACCGTTCGACCTGCCCGGCGACGAACACGTCGCCCGGGACGTGGTCGACCGGCTCACCATGGCCCTGGCCCGGCTCGACGAGCTGCATCCGTTCAGCAAGGGGGTGGGCGTCGCCGCCCCGCAGTTCGGCATCGGCCGCGCGGCGGCCGTGGTGCGGCCCCCCGACCGGTCGGCGGAGCCGGTCGTGCTGCTCAACCCCCGGGTGGTCGACGCCGACCCGGAGACCGACGAACAGTACGAGGGCTGCCTCTCCTTCTTCGACCACCGAGGTCTGGTGCCCCGGCCGCTGCGACTGGACGTCGAACACGCCCAGTGGGACGGCAGCCGGATCATCACGTCGTTCGAGTTCGGTATGGCCCGGCTGGTCGCACACGAGGTCGACCACCTGGAGGGCCGGCTCTACGTCGACCGGATGGCCCCCGGCGTGCCGTTGGTGCCTGTGGAGGAATACCGCGAGACCGGGCACCCCTGGCGCTACTGACCAGGAAGGGACCGGGGCGCGTGCCCCAGGGGGCAGGGGCACGCGCCCCGGTGTGGGGGGAGGAACGTCTAGAGGTCACCGAAGGTGTCGTAGCGGATCTGCGGCGGCGGTACGTCGTCTGCGGCGAGCACCCGCAGGGTGGACCGGACCATCCGGGCGGCACCGGAGACAAAGCAGTCGTGCGTGGTCCACGGGCCGTACCGGGCCACGACCTCCGGGATCTCGCCCTGCTCGCCGTCGAAGTCCGGGTCCTCGCTGCAGGCCGGGGTGACCGACAACCACGGGTGTACGGCCACCAACTCCTGCAACCCGTCCAGGCCGTACAGGTCGGCCGCCTGCCGGGCGCCGTAGAAGACGTGCACCCACCGGGTCCGGTTGTAGGTGGCCAACTCCTCCACCAGCGCCTTGATCGGCGCCAGCCCGACACCGCCGGCCACACAGAGGATGTCCCGTTCCGAGGTGCGGTCCAAAGTCATCGACCCCATCGGGGCCGCCAGGCGGAGCAGGTCACCCGGCCGCACCCGCCGCACCAACGCGCCGGACACCCAGCCGGCCCCCGGAGACCGCACGTGGAACTCCAGCACGTTGTCGTCGTTCGGGGCGTTCGCCACCGAGTAGTTGCGCCACACCCGAGGGTGGTGGCGCGGCGCCTCCAGGCTCACGTACTGCCCCGCCTGCCAGCGCAGCGGATGCTGCAACGCCCGGCAGGTCAGCACTGCGGTGTCCGGGCCGTACCGCTCGTGGGTCAGCACCTCGGCGTGCCAGAACGGCGGGTCGTCGTCGGAGGCGGCGCCGGCCACCATCAGGGCGGCGATCGCCGCGTACGCCTCCCGCCACGCCTGGTCGTACTCCAGGTTCCAACCGTCGCCGGCGGTGCTGCGCAGCGCGTCCAGCAGTGCGACGCCCATCGTGGCGTAGTGCCGCTCGTCGACGTGGTACTTGCGGTGGTCGCGGCCCAGCGCCCGGAGGAACTCGTCGAAGCTCTCCGGGTCGTCGACAGTGTGGATCGCCGTGATGATCGCTTCGAGTAGGCGGTCGCCCTGGCCGGTCATCTGCACCGGGAAGAGTTGCCGCAGGGCGGGGTCGAGCAGGAACACTCGGGCGTAGAAGTGCTCGGTCAGCCGGACCCGGTCGTCCTCGACCAGGGTCCAGCTCTCCTTCAGCAACCGCGCGAGGTTGTTCATGGACGCTCCTCCTCCAGACGGCAACGGATCGGGCGCTCATAGAATCTCCACGGAGCGTGTCGACTGGTCGCACAGAATGTGCGATCGGCTCATGCCGGCCGGTCGGCCATGTCACAGGTGCCGCCCGTCGGGCAGAGTGGTGCGGTGACAGTTGAGCTGACCCGCCCGGTGTCCCGCCGACTGCTGGGCACCGAGACGCTGCTGGTCCTCGGCCTCTCCCTCGGCCAGTCCGCGATCTACGCGGTGGTGTCGATCATCGCGAAGTTGACCGCCGACGGTCCGCTCTCCAAGCAGACCGCCTCGCTGAACACCTCGGCGTCGGCCCGCCCCTGGCTGGACCTCACGTACCAACTGCTCGGCATCGTGTTCGCGTTGCTGCCTGTGCTGCTCGCCGTACATCTGCTCAGCCGTGACCCCGGCGACCCGGCGCGGACCCTCGGCCTGGACGCCCGGCGGCCCGGTCAGGACGTGGCGCGCGGAGCCGGCCTGGCGGCGCTGATCGGCCTACCCGGGCTGGCGCTGTTCTGGGTGGCGGCCCACCTGGGTATCAACGCCACGCTGGTGCCGGCCGCGCTGCCGGACGTCTGGTGGGCCGTCCCGGTGCTGATCTTCGCCGCCGTGCAGAACGCCGTGCTGGAAGAGGTGATCGTGGTCGGTTACCTGGTCACCCGGCTGCGCCAGCTCCAGTGGCGGCTGGCAGCGATCATCGCGGCCAGTGCGCTGCTGCGCGGCTCGTACCACCTCTACCAGGGCTTCGGCGCGTTCGTCGGCAACGCGATCATGGGCGTCGTGTTCAGCCTCTTCTACCTGCGCACCCGGCGGGTGATGCCGCTGATCATCGCGCACACCCTGCTCGACGTGTTCGCCTTCGTCGGCTACGCGCTGCTGCCCCGGGAGTGGTTCGACTGGCTCTGACCGGTCGACGCCGGGTCGCCTCGGCTGCGCCGTCCAGCGTCATCCGCGCCTCGGTGCGTAGCTCGCGCAGCGCCCGCCCGAGTAAGGGGTGAGACGCTCTTCGGCGACCCGTACCCCGGGGAGCACCGAATCCGGGAAGGCAGAGAACGGCGGGATTCAGCAGACGTGCGTCCGCCAACTCACCTTCGTTACGGTCATGGGAACGTAGAAAAATCCGTCACCAGGAGTAGCACAGTCCGTGCCGGTGAGAGTCATTCCTTGGGTGGTGAACGACCAGCTTATCTCGGCGTTCCGGTTCGTGTAGTTGTAGTAGTTGAAACCCGTGATGTTGCCGCTCCACTCCGTGGTGGTCACCAGGGAGGGAGTCGCCGTAGGAACCCCGTTCGGGTGATCCCAGTGGGGCCAGACGCAGAATGTGCCCGGCTGGCAGTTCCCGGGCGGGTAGACGCCGGCCCCCGACTGGGGTGCCGCCGAGGCAGGGGGAGCAACGGCCAGCACCCCTGCGATGACCCCGGCGATGGCGAAGGGTTTCAACAGCACGGCTACCTACTTTCATTGATAGGTATGAATTAACTTACGCTACCGCGGGAAATTTGCACCGTCAAGGACCTGCCCTACCGGCCAGGTGGACGGCCGCACCACTCGCAACAATGTGGACAATGCGTCACGATCGCCGCAGCTTGCGACGACAGCAGGACCACCGGTCGGCGGCCAGGGGTCAGGGCGACGAGCCGCTCCCGCACCGCAGACCGTGGCGCCGCCTACGGTCACTGACGGCAGGACACCAGCCGGGAACCCGGCCGCCGGCGGATCCGGTCACTTCCGAACGCCCCCCGACTCGGGTAGCAGGCGATCAGCTCGAGCCAGCTCTGCGTTCGGGCCGCTCAGCGACAGCGATCGGCGGCGGGTTGCTTGACACGGGGAACATAATCGATGCAAGTAAATCTATTCCTGGGCTGAACGAGCTCCGGTCCCGTCCCTGAACACCGTTAGGAAGGGAAGCTCATGCGCAGATTTACCAGCCGAATCGCTGCGGGTCTCGCCGCCTTGATCACCACACTGGCCGTGACGATTCCGGCGTCGCCAGCAGCCGCTGTCGAGACGCTCAAGGTTCCCGACACCGGCCTCGTCTTCTACCAGGCCTACACGCAGATCATCGTAGGCAGGCAGGCCACGCCCGACGGTATCTGCCGGCCGGTCCCGGCCGAGGCGATCTGGGCGATCGGCTGGAATGGCTTCGGTTCCGTCTCTGGCTACCGGACTTCCGACTGCACCGGCGCTGCGTCCGAGCTCAACAACTTCCACAGCTGGCCGTACGAGGGCTACTACCTCTCCTACCGGGCCGGTTGACCAGCGTTCCCGGTGGTCGATAGCGGACGGCCACCGGGAAAGCACCGATCCGGAATTGCCCGGATCACCCCGCCGGCCAAGCAGGCGACGCCAGGACGTTGCCGGGCAGGCCAGAGTGGCATACGTCTGGCAGGCGATGGTGCCGCGGAAAGTGGGTCCGGTGATGGTGGCGGCCGATTCAAGCGGGCCGCCGGTCGGGTCGGTAGACGGCCACCGTTCGGGCCGCGAGCCGGTCCGCCGCCGCCGCGTCACCCAACGCCGCCGCGAGCACCGCCGCACCCGGCAGCAACCGGGCCACCAGCCGCAACGCGACCCAACCGCCGGCCTGCGCGGTGAGCGGCGCGGCCAACCGCCAGGCCGCCTCCGCCGCGCGCGGCCACGCCCCCTCCACCGGGTCACCCGCCGTCTCGGCGGCGGCCAGGGCCGCCTCGGCGCTCGCCCGGTCCGGGTGCACCTGAGTCAGCACCAGCAGGTCGACGGCCCGGTCGGGGTGCGTCGGATCCCTGCCGTAGGCCGCGGCCAGGTGCAGCACCAGCTCCGAATGCGTCCACAGCACCGCCACCAACTCGGCCAGCGGCGCAAAGAAGCCGGCTAACGCGGCGGTCGCCCCGCCCGCACCCGCCGAGCGGACGAACCGCCGGGTCGCCAACCGGGCCAGGCCGTCCGCGGAGGCGTCCGGATACCGGGTGCGCAAACCCAGGGCCCATCCGGCCGCGCCGGGCCCGAGCGCCCGCACCGCGGCCAAGGCCAGCAACTCCGGCGCGAAGCCGGGGTGGTCGAGCACGCGCGCGGCGACCGCGCGCAGCTCCGATTCCGGGGTACGCCCCAGAGCCGGCTCAACCTGCCGCACGGAGGGTGCTGCCGGTGTCGTCTGCAACTCGGCGGGTGTCGTCTGCTGTTCGGACGGTGTCTGCGCGGCGGGTGTCGTCTGCTGCGCGGCCACGGGTTCGGGGGCGGGTTCTGTCGGTGTGGTGCTCTTGCGTGGGGTGACCGCGCGCTTGGTGGTCTTTGCGGCTCTGACCGGGGCCGCCGGCGTGGTGGTGTCCGGCTCTCCGGTGGGGCTCGACGCTGTGGTGCCGCTCCCTGGTGTGGTGCCGCTCCCTGGTGTGGTGGTGCTCACTGCTTTGGTGGTGCTTGCTGCTTTGGTGGTGCTTGCGGCGCGCTTGCGCGGTGCCGGCGTGGTCGGGGTCACCTCGGCGGCCGTCTCGGCTGCCTTCCGGGGAGCAGCCTTGCGAACGGAAGGCGTCCGGGCCTTCGGCGGTGTCGGTGCGACGTCCGTTGCGGGGCCTCGTTGATCGACGTCCGGCTGCTCCACGCTGGCCTCGGTGGTCTGGTCGGTCGGTGCGCGTCGGGGCTGTCGGGGCAGGGGACGGTCCGGCTCCGGAGGCTGGAAGAGCACCGCCGGGGCAGCCTTGGCCCGTCGAGGACGCTGGCTCGCCGGAGCGGCTGCCGGCGGTGCCGTCGGCTCGGTGAGCTCCACCGTCTCGGTGGGCTCCTCGGCCACGATCGGCGGCCTGAAGGTGGCCCGTGGGGAGCGCCGACGCGCTCGTTCAGCAGGCTCTCGACTGGTCGACTCGCTGGGCGGCTGCTCCTGCATATCGATGGAGCGTAGTCCCGATCACGCCGGCGCACAGCGTGGAAACACGGAGGGCGGGCGGGTCGCGGCGGGCGTACTCGGAAGTCGTTTTGCTCCCGGTGGGTGGCGACCTGTATCCTCGGGCGCGGTGGTCTGAGGATCACCAGGGAGACTTCGCCTAGTCTGGTCTATGGCGCCGCACTGCTAATGCGGTTGGGGTCTTAAAGCCCCTCCCGGGTTCGAATCCCGGAGTCTCCGCGCGAAAGCCGGGTGTGTACACTGGCTGAGCACAAGCGCCCGTAGCTCAATGGATAGAGCATCTGACTACGGATCAGAAGGTTAGGGGTTCGAGTCCCTTCGGGCGCACCACTTAAGTAGGGAATAGAGCCATCGGCTCTATTCCCTACTTTCGTCTGGACCACGTGCGGGACGCGATTCTGACACACGTTTGCGCAGGTCAGAGGCCCTTTTCGGTGGTCGCGCCCTCGATCGGCTTCGCCGCGCTCGGTGCCGCGGCAGCCGTCGGGGTAGCGCGGGCCGAGGGCCGCGAAGTGACAGCCACCGGCACGCTGAACGCGAGGAGGATGGCCCGCGCCAGGATCGAGGCCGGCCCTGCGGCCTTGGCGGCGAGTGCGAGCCGGAGCCGCCGCCGAAGCGGTCGTCGCACCGTCACGCCTTTCATACGGGTTGGTGGTGCTGCATCAGGCGCAGCCCGTGCGAGGCGGTGGTTTCGACGTCGGGGAACCGGCTTGATGGTCGACACCGTGCCGCCCGGTCGGATCGCGTCGAGGGGAACGTCGTCGACGGTGTCGCCCCGCAGGTTGACCAGGACATCCACGCCGTCCGGGTAGAGCGCGCGGGCTGACCGAATCGGGGATGGCCCACGAGAAGTCCGGTCGAGGTCGTTAGGTTGTGTCCGCATCGACTGCCCTCAGATGGCGAATGCGATCGCTTCGCATGTCGTCGCCGAGCTCGTGCATTGTGTCGCTGAGCCGGCTGGCCAAACGGTCATCTCCTGTGGAGGCGCCCGACGACGTCGGCCGACTCCGGAGCGACACTCCAGAGTCGGCCGACGTCGTGACGGGTCTCGCCTTGAGAATCAGTTCAAGAATCGCCAGGTCTGATTCGCGGCGGCCGGGCTGGCGCACGCGAACTGGGCGGCCTGCCCGCCGTTAGCGGTACTTGCCCCCGAGATTCCCAAGCACAGTCCGCTTCCTCGGTTCTGGAGTCGGAACCACGTCTGCGTGCTGTCGGTCCACAGAACCTTCCAGTCCTGGTTGTAACCGGCGCCCGGGGCCGCGATGATCGCCGCCGCTCCGGCGGCGGTGCTGCCACCGTTGATTCCCATGTTCCTGGTGGGGTTCGCGGAGTAATTCTGCAGGCTGATCCAGCTGCCATCGTTGATGATGTACCACCGCTGTACGCCAGTACCAGCGTCTGACTGCTGAACGACCTTGGTCCCGGCGGCAAAGCTTCCGTTTTGCGGCTGCAGCAGTTTGGAAGAGTTCCTGTTCTGCAGCTTGAAAGGGTTGGCAGCGGCGACGAAGTCCTCAGCATTCGAAGGTGTCGAACCGACCTGTGAACCAGCACCGTCAGGTCCTGCATGGGCGGCGACCGGCATAATTACGGTCGCAATAGCGGTCGCTGCGGTCGTGATCGCAGCAGCCATAGCCTTACTGACCCCGTCGCGCATAGTTTTCTCCCCGTGTCGACTCGGTTGCTAAAAAGTGATCTAGTCGAGAGGTTGCCAGACCGTTCAGGCGCCTGTCTGCCCCGGTGGACGAAAAGGATAATGAATGCCGACCAGCATGATCACGCCGTATTCGCAAGCGGAGCAACATTCCGCTGGTCACCTACCGCCGGTCGGAACGCACAGACGTACGTGCGGCCTTTATCACGTACGAAGCGTGGCACAGCGACCTTGCGGCGTTGGAATGCCGAGGTGGGCATGTCCGGTCCGGCCGAGTAGAGCCAGTCTGTTCGGCCGGACCGCACATGCGGGGCTCGCCTAGAAGTTGGTGAAGGACCACGTCTGGTTAATCGCGTTGCCGCAGGTGTAGATGGCGGCCCTCGCGCCGGCGGCGGTGCTGGCACCGTCGATTCCCAAGCACATCGAGGTGTTCTTACGGTTCTTGAGGTAGAAGAACGTGCCGTCGATTGCCGATACGACCCAGTCCTGGTCGTAGCTGCCGGAGGGGTTGACGATGACCGCGGACGTGTTGGAGGCGGTACTGGCGCCCGAGGTTCCCAGGTTCCGGACCACGCCGTAATTCTGGAGTGTGAGGTAGCCGGAATCGTTAACGAGGACCCAGCCTTGGAGGCTGCTGGAGCTGGCGTTCTGCTGGCGGACGGCGGCGTTGTTGGCGGTACTGCTGGCCTGCAGGTACTTCGAGGACTTCTTGTTCTTCACCGCATACGGAGCTGCGGCAAGTGTTTTCGACGGGGACATGACCGCTGAGATCGGTAGCGGCGCCCTGTCACCGGCCTCTGCATGCGCGGCTGCCGGGCTAACGGCAACCACCAGTGCTGCGGTCACAGCCGCCGAAACTGCCGTCCTGATTACTTTGTTACGCACAGTTACTCCTCCCCGTGTTACTCGGCTTATCCGAGTAATCTCCTGGCAGCGACAGTGTCAGACGGCTCGCATTTACGCAATAGGCGGCAATGAATGCCCTGCGATGATCATGGGAACGTTGGGTGAGTTGCAAGGTGGAACGAACCGGCGGTGTAGCGGCAGCGATTCGCCTCCCCAGCCCGCTTCACCCGCAGGTGGGTATCGATATCTCCCTCAAGGTGATCGTCGTCGGGTACGTCTCGATGCGCCGGTCGCCGCCGCTCCGTTGCCAGCCCGAATCGGCGCAAGCTTTGCCGCCGTGGGCTTTGCCGCGACTGTCAGATTTGGTGAAGATGCGTCACTGGACCGACACTCTGCGTACGCCGATCATGTGTCTGCCTCAGAGTGTCGCGAGCGTTAAGCCGTCTCGGCTGGACTTGGCGGCACGTCCGAGTGGTTGGGCCAGCGTGGTAACTTGCGTCGATGAGTTCGACATCCGAGGACGCTGCGGCTGGGCATGTTGACCGGGTCGCCGACTACTACGACGACAACACCCGCCGCTTCCTGCTGGTTGCCGAGAGCCCAGGCAGCGACGCTATCCACCGCGGGGTCTGGATGCCTGGTGTCGCGAACGTAGCGGAGGCGGCGGACGCCGTTAACCGCCTGATAATCGAGCGGTTGCGCGGGTATGTGCCTGCCGAAAACGCAAGGTTGCTCGACCTTGGCTGTGGCGTCGGTGCGACTATGGTTCGCCTGGCCCACGAGATAGACGGACTCGTCTCTGGTGTGACGATTAGCCGAGTGCAGGCCGAGATCGCTGCAAAACGGTTCGCTCGTGAAGGGCTAAGTGAACGGTGCCAAGCGATCTGTGCCGACTTCGCTGAGCTACCCGCGGAGCCGCACTATGACGCGATGGTCGCCGTTGAGGCAGTCGTGCACTCGCCCTCTCTGGAGAAGTTGATCCCGTCTCTCGTGGACAGGCTGAAACCTGGCGGTCGCCTTATCCTCTGCGACGACTGGATGACCGACAAGGATCGCGGGCTTGCCGCTCGCGATCGTTGTCTGGATCAGTTCCGCGCTGGTTGGCGCATCGGCAGCTTGCACACCGTAGCCGAACTGGCCGCCATGTCCGAGAGCGCTGGCCTGCGCATCGTGGAGGACTTGGACCTCACGTCGTACCTGCGCCTCGGTCGTCCGCGCGACCGCGTAATCAAGCTGGCCGTGGGCGCCACTTCCGTGGTTCCGCGGGTTCGCGACCGTCTTATCGAGATGCCATTTTGGGCCAACTTGATTGGCGGGTCAGCGTTGCAGAATGGACTGGCGCGACGCTGGCTGGAGTACCACCTGATCGTGATTGAGAAGGCATAGAACCTTCTCGCTCACCTCTGGTGCGCTCGGAGCATCGTCGGCCGGGCCGGCGCGCCCTCTCATCGTCCCGCAGGACGGATCGGCGAGTTGGCGCGCCGGCCGGTCTGTCGCTCTATGCGCGGACGGGCGCTGGTGCGCTGGTGGCGCGGCGCCATCGGTGTGGCCGGCCCTCACCGCGACCACGGTCACGGTGATCGCCTTGCCGCGCATCGCGGCCGTCAGCTTCAGCGTCTTCGTCGTCGTGACGGTTGGCACCCCGTCCACTCGCCACTCGTAGCGGTACGAGTCGGCGGTTGGCGTCCAACTGCCGGTGGTCGCCTGCACGGTCTGGCCCACCCGTGCCGTACCGGTGATGGTGGGCTTCACCGTCGCCTGCGGCGCCGCGCGCCTTTGACGACCGGTACCGTGGCCTTCGGCGTAGCCGGTGCCGACGCGTAGTTGGTCTTGGTCGCGGTGACCGTCACGGTCAGCCGCTTGCCCAGCCGGGACGCCGGGACCACGTACGTCGAGCCGGTCGCCCCGCTGATCGCGGTGCCGTCGGCCGCCCACTGGTAGGTGTACGCCGTGGCGGTCGGACGTAGCAGGCGTCGCTCCACGGCGACGTGGCCGGCGATCCGAGCAGGACAGTCGGACGGAACCGGTGGCCGGTCCGCTCAACGGCATCCGGTCCCGCGCAGGTCCGATCTTGGTGACCGAGACTGTGCGGGACCGAATGGTGCTCCGAGGCCTCTTTGCTACCCGAGTGTCGGACCGATCGGATGATCAGCCGAAGCAGTTGGGCACCGGCGGTGAGCTGGGTGTGCAGTTCGTGGGCCGGTTGCCGCTGATCACCGTCTTCTGGTCCACGGTGACCTGGCCGCCGTCGTTGAAGATCCCGCCGGGCGCCAGTGTGGAGATGTTGTCGGTGACAGTGCTTTCGGTGAGGGTGAGCGTGCTGTTGTTGTAGATTCCGCCGCCCTGGGAGTTCGTGCCGATGGCCCGGTTCCGGTCGACGTGGGTGCGGCGCAGGACGACGGTGCCGCTGCCGTTGTAGACGCCGCCGCCGTGTTCGATGGTGCTGTTCGTGCTGGCTGTGTTCTCGCTGATCGAGCTCTCTTCGGCGACGAACTGGCCGATCTGGTTGTAGACGCCGCCGCCGCGTTGGCCAGCTTCGTTGTGGTGGACCTTGCCGTGCGTGAGGTGGAAGACGCCGTCGGAGAAGATTCCGCCGCCCTCGCTTCCTGCTCGGTTGTCGTTGACCTCGACGTTCCGGGCCTCGGTGGTGGAGGTGATGCCGCCGCGGATGCCGCCGCCACGGAAGCCTGCGGTGTTGTTGTCCAGGTGAACGTTCTCGAGCACGGCGACGCTGCTGTTCGACAAGCCGCCGCCCGCGCCACCGAGGGGCAGGATGTTGAAGACCCCGATCGTGTTGTTGTAGCTCAGTCGGGTGTTCTGCACGGTGAGGTTGCCGTTGTTGTGGATGCCCCCGCCGTCGTACAGGGCGCTGTTGTTGCTGATGATGCTGCCGCCGTCCTTCTTCTCGTCCTTGTCCTTGCCGTTCCAGTCCTTGCCGTGGTCGGTCCCGCCGAGGATCTTCGCGACGCCGAAGTTGGCGATACCGCCGCCCAGGCCGTTGGTCTGGTTGTAGACCACGTTGGTGTTCTCGATGGTGGCCTTGCCGCCGATGTCGATTCGGATGCCACCGCCTCCGCCGCCGACCCCACTCTGTGCTTGGCCGCCCTTGATGGTGGCGTCGCGGAGCGTCAGGTCGCCGCCGGCTCCGACCTCCAGGATCCGGAACGGGGTGGCGTTCGCCGCGCGGACGATGGTGGACCCGTTTCCGTCGATCACGACATGCTGGGTGACGATCGGCAGGCCGACCGCGCCGAAGGGCACCGGTGGCTGGGGTGCGGACCTGTTGAGCGTGTAGGTGCACTTCTCGGCGAGCCGGAGCTTCGCCCCGGAGTTGGCGTTCGCGCGGACGATCGCCGCGATCAGCTCGTCGGCGTTGCAGGGTACGGACCGGAAGTCGTCGCCCCTGTCGTCTCGGTGGTCGCCGTCCTTCTTGTGGTCCTTGCCGTCGCGGCCGCCCGGGTCCTGGCCTCCGTGGTCGTCGCCGTTGCCCCGGCTGCCGTCGGCGAGGACCTGGGTTCCGGCGTTGGAGGGGTTGCTGCCGCTCTTTTCGGCTGCTCCGCTCACTCCCGCCGCGGTGAAGGCGGCCAGACCGACCACTCCGGTCAACCCGGCCACCCCGGCGACGAGCCAGCGCGCCCGGCGCCGCTTCGGCGGACTGGCCTGACCTGCCGCTGCCTCGCTCATGTTCGAGTGCAGATAGTTGGACATCGAGCTACCCAGCCCTTCTCCGTACACCAGGTTTCCGCACGTCACAGTCGGTGCAGAAGGCGACAAATCGGTTGTCGCCACCAAGGCGAAGGTAGTCGAGCAATACTCACATCAAACGGCCTTATGCGAAAAAAGCCTACATTCGGTGTACGCGTCACTCGCACCCCATCAGCATCGCAATGCTCTACTGCCCTGCCGGAACCTCAAGGCGCAGCGCACATGATCCACTCGCCTTTCGTGAAGTCGCGGTATCCCTTGGGGCCTGAGACCCCGACTTCATGAAAGCGGAGTGGGTTGCTGGCGCTTGACGTGGGCCAGATCAGCGACAAGAATTTACAAGAATCGCTGTTAGCGTTAACAATCCGTCCCAGTGCTGCGACGGCATCGTCATGCCGATGTCGCGGCGGTCGCGACGGCCTGACTCCTCGGTCAGCACTATCACTGCAGGGGAGAAATCTATGCGAAAGAGGGCAAGATGGCTCGCGGCGACTGCCGCCCTCGGTGTCGTCCTCGCCGGGGTGCTGACCTCGACCGGCCCGGCCAACGCGGAATCCAACGGCGGGGTGCGGGTCATGCCTCTCGGCGACTCCATCACCGAGGGCACCCAGGTGCCGGGCGGGTACCGCATCGGGCTCTGGCAGCGCCTCGTCAACGGTCGGTACACGGTGGACTTCGTCGGGTCGCAGTTCAACGGGCCGGCCAGCCTGGGTGACCACGACCACCAGGGACATCCCGGCTGGCGCATCGACCAGATCGACGCGAACATCGTCGGCTGGCTGAACACCCAACGGCCGCAGACCGTCCTGCTGCACATCGGGACCAACGACATCCTTCAGAACTACAACGTGAGCACCGCGCCGAACCGGCTCTCCACCCTGATCGACCGGATCACCACCACGGCTCCCACCTCAGAGGTGTTCGTCGCGCAGATCATCCCGCTCTCCAACAGCAACCAGGAGGCGGCCGTACGCACCTTCAACGCGGCGATCCCCGGCATCGTGCAGAGCAAGGTGAACGCCGGCAAGCGGGTGCGCTTGGTCGACATGCACAGCGCTCTCACCACCGCCGACCTGATCGACGGCATCCACCCCACGTCCGGCGGCTACGACAAGATGGCTGCCCGCTGGTACAGCGCGTTGCAGTCGGTGCCCGGCAGCATCGGCAACCCGGGAAGCGGCACCGGGCAGACCACTGCGATCGTGGGCGCCCTGTCCGGTCGCTGCGTCGACGTCCCCGGCTCTTCCACCACAAACGGCACCCAGGTGCAGTTGTGGGACTGTCACGGCCGCACCAATCAGCAGTGGACCTACACGAGCAGCAAGACGTTGACCGTGTACGGCAACAAGTGCCTCGACGCCGCCGGATATGGCACCTCACCGGGCACCCTGGTCACCATCTACGACTGCCACGGCGGAACGAACCAGCAGTGGAACGTCAACGCCAACGGCACCATCACCGGGGTGCAGTCCGGCCTCTGCCTGGATCCCTACAACGTGGGTACGGGCAACGGCACGAAGCTCGTCCTCTGGACCTGCACCGGCCAGACCAACCAGCAGTGGAGCCGCCGATAGCTCGTACGGTCGCGGCGGGCGGTCGGGTCGTAGGTGATCCGGCCGCCGTCGCTTCGCCGAGGGCCAGAATGAGTCCCGGAGACCACGAACCAGAAGAAATCGCTGGGCTCGAGCGTGCGGGTGGTGGTCGCCGTCCAGGACTCCGCCAGGTGAATGGTCGTTCAAATCGAGCGCGATTTTGATCGTTCTACGCATGCTGTCCGTGCAGGAGAAAGTGGGCGTAGGTGCGCCTGCCTGAAACGGAGGAATCGCATGCTCAGCACATTTCACTCGCGGATCCGAGCGGTTGCCGTCGTCGGCATGGCCGGTGTCGTGGCGGCGATCGGCGCGGTGACCCAGCACGCGTCCGCTGCCGAGGTGGCCGCGCCGACTGCTGTGGGCGCCGACGCACGCCGGGTCGACATCCCGCGCATCGCCGCGACAATCAAGCCACCGGCGGGATCGCGCCCCGTTGGTGCGTACGTCGTCACTCGCGGAACGCAGACCTACACATGTGCTGGCGGCGTGTTCACCGGCGCATCGGTGCCGGAGGCCCAGTTGGTCGGCACCGGCGGTCGGGTCCATCACTTCAAGGGCCCGAGCTGGCAGTCGGAGCGGGACGGCTCACTGATCACGGCGAAGAAGACCGCGGAGAGCCCGCGACCGGGGACGATCCCCGAGCTGCTTTTGACGGTGGACACCCGTACCGGCACCGGCATTCTCAGCAAGGTCGCGTACATCAGCCGTCTCCTGACGTCGGGTGGCGTCGCCCCGGCGGGCGCCTGCACCGACGGCGAGACGGCGGCCGTGCCGTACGGCGCTGTCTATGTCTTCTGGGCAGCGAAGCGGTAAGGGCTTCGGTGGCGCCGGACGCGACGACGCGACAAGCTCCCGTCGAGGCCCACTCTCCGGACGGCATCGACCGGGTTCGGTGCGCGGACGATAGGCTGCGGCCGGCGTCGGAGTGACCTAAGGGGAACGGGTGATGGGCGGAACGGTTCGCGCGGTGTTCGCGGTCTGCGGGCATCCGGCGTGAGCGACGGGTTGCGTCCCGGTGATCCGGCACGCCTCGGTGGGTACGAGGTCCTCAACCGGCTTGGCGACGGGGGTATGGGGAGTGTCTTCCTGGCCCGTTCGCCGCAGGGTCGGCGGGTGGCGGTCAAGGTCGTCCGTGCGGAACTCTCGCACGACGAGGAGTTCCGGGGTCGTTTCCGTAGTGAGGTGAACCGCGCCCGCCAGGTTCCACCGTTCTGCACAGCCGAGGTCCTGGACGCCGACCCGGACCATGACCCGCCGTACCTTGTGGTGGAGTACGTCGAGGGCCCCAGTCTGGCCGAGGTGGTCCGGAAACAGGGGCCGCTGGGGGCGGCGCGCCTGCACAGCATCGCGGTCGGGGTGGCCACCGCGCTCACCGCCATCCATGGCGCCGGGGTGATCCACCGCGACCTGAAACCGGCGAACGTCCTGGTCGCGCCGGGAGGAATCAAGGTCATCGACTTCGGCATCGCCCGAGCGTTCGAGGCGACGAGCCAGCACACCCGGACCAACCAGATGGTCGGGACCGTCTCGTACATGGCTCCGGAGCGGTTCGATACGGCTTCCGGCCGTCCGACGGGCCCGGCCGCGGACATCTTCGCCTGGGGGGCCCTGGTCGCCTACGCCGCGACCGGCCGCAGCCCGTTCGGGGGCGACTCCGCTACCGCGACCGCGATGCGGATCCTCACTCAACCGCCGGACCTGACCGGGCTCGGTGGGCCGTTGCGGGAGTTGGTCTCCCGGGCGTTGGAGAAGGACCCAGCTGCCCGGCCCACCGCCCGCGAGTTGCTCGACGGGTTGTTGACCGCAGCGCCTCCGGTGGGTGCCGGCGGGCCGGCCCAGCTCCTGGGCGCGACGCCGCCGAGGAGTACGTCGCCCGTTGCCGGCGGTGATGATCAGGGCGCACGGTCGGTGCCGCCGGGTCTGACCACGGCCGGCAGCGCGGGTTCACGCAGGCGGGGCTGGCTCACCGCGCTGGGGGCGACTGCCGCGGTGATCGCGGTGCTGGTGCCCGCTTTCCTGTTCGGCCCGCAACTGCTGCGGGGGCAGTCCAAACCGAATCTGGCCGGCTCGACGCCGAGCGGTAGCCCGGCAACCAGCAGGCCGGCGGCCACCGCGTCCACGCCCGCATCGGGCAAGCCGTCCGCCTCACCGTCGACAAGCGTGGACCCCACCGGGGCCATGCTGGCCGGTCAGCGGCGATTCCTGCTGCACGTGGTGAGGATCGACCGTGATCTGTCGCTGCCGTCTCACGGCGAGCTCGAGGTCGGCGACGGGACCGGCAAGGACGCGCTCTTCGTGCTCGAGCCGGTCGGTGTCGACTACATGATCAAGTCCGTCAACCCGGAGATCGCCCACCGCCCGTGCCTCGGGGTCAAGCGCGATTCAGAGGGGAACAAGTCGCTCGTGGGAGCCGACTGTCGGCCGACCAAGGCGACAGTGTTCGCGATATCCCGTGAGGGCACGGACGACAAGGGGCGCCCCTCCTACGCCATCATCAGCGAAGAGTATGGCCCGGTGCAGTGGAGCCCGACCAGGAGGGAAATCTTCGTCGAGTTTCTCGGCGATGCCCCGCTCGACACCGCGTTCAGCATGGTCGATCGAGGCGCGGTCTGAGTCGGACGTGCCCCGGCGCTTGGGGGCCAGCCACCGTCGGCAATGGGCAGTCGTCGATGTTAACGCGCTCGCGGGGCCTCCTCAAGGGCCCAGCGGTGGTCCTCGCCGGGGATCTGGGGCGATGCCTGCGGGAATGCGGCTCAAGACGTTTGCCCCAAGATCCGCAGCCCGGCAGTGGCTGATGTTCCCAGCACATTACGTCTTGACGAACGGCATGTTATCGCTCACAGTCGATGCCTAAGGACGACGACACCTTGGCTTTTCCGGGCAAGCCCTGCTTCGTCGATCTCGAATCAGGCGTGCGCCACCGCTCGCCGGCGTCTTGTTAACGCTAACTTTCTGACGCCTGCGTGCTCGGCCACGCGTCGCGGTACGCCCACCCTCGGGCAGGCCGTTCGGCTCTTGGTCACTCAAGGAGGATCATGTCTGCCCTCGATAGGTCTCCATCGATCGCCATACCGTCGCGACGGCGACGTTGGTGGTTGCCCCGCCTTCTCGCCGCCAGCGCGGCGGCGCTGATGGTCGGTGGCGCCGCCGTAGCTGTGGTGTCGTCACCCGCCGCCGCGGCGTCGGTCGACACGAACGCGTGGTACGTGTTGGTCAACCGCAACAGCGGCAAGGCCCTGGACGTCTACAACCTGGCCACGAACGACGGTGCCCGGATCACCCAGTGGGCCCGCAACAACGGCAACCAGCAGCAGTGGCAGTTCGTCGACTCCGGTGGTGGCTACTACCGGGTGAAGTCGCGGCTGTCCGGCAAGGTGCTGGACGTCTCGGGCTTCTCGACCGCCAACGGTGGCAGCATCGTGCAGTGGAGTGACCTCAATGGCACCAACCAGCAGTTCCGGCTGGCCGACTCGGACAGCGGCTACGTCCGGTTGATCAACCGGAACAGCAACAAGGTGATGGAGGTGCAGGGCGCCTCGACCGCCGACGGCGGAAACATCGTGCAGTACGACGACTGGAACGGCACGAACCAGCAGTGGCAGTTCGTCCGCGTCGACGGAACCACGCCGCCGACGACGACTCCGCCGCCGGGCGGCACGTGCGACCTTCCCTCGACGTACCGGTGGTCCTCCACCGGCGTGTTGGCGAACCCGAAGTCGGGTTGGGTGTCGCTGAAGGACTTCACAGTCGCCCCGTACAACGGCCAGCAGCTGGTCTACGCCACCACGCACGACTTCGGTAGCAGCTGGGGCTCGATGAACTTCAGCCTCTTCTCGAACTACTCGCAGATGGCCTCGGCCACCCAGAACACGATGAACTCCGGGACTGTCGCGCCGTCGCTCTTCTACTTCGCGCCGAAGAACATCTGGGTGCTCACCTACCAGTGGGGTGGCACGGCGTTCTCCTACCGGACCTCGACCAACCCCACCAACGCGAACGGCTGGTCCGCGGCGCAGCCGCTGTTCACCGGAAGCATCACCGGCTCCGGTACCGGTCCGATCGATCAGACGGTCATCGGTGACGGTACGAACATGTACCTCTTCTTCGCCGGCGACAACGGCAAGATCTACCGGGCCAGCATGCCGATCGGGAACTTCCCGGGCAACTTCGGCAGCAGCTACACGACCATCATGAGCGACACGCAGAACAACTTGTTCGAGGCCGTTCAGGTCTACAAGCTGCAGGGGCTGAACAAGTACCTCATGATCGTCGAGGCGATCGGCTCGACGGGCCGTTACTTCCGTTCGTTCACGGCGACCAGCCTGAACGGTTCGTGGACCCCGCAGGCCGCGTCCCAGAGCAACCCGTTCGCGGGCAAGATCAACAGCGGCGCGACCTGGACCAACGACATCAGCCACGGTGAGCTGCTGCGCACCAACGCCGACCAGACGATGACCGTCGACGCCTGCAACCTGCAACTGCTCTACCAGGGGCGTTCCCCCAGCTCCGACGGCGTCGACTACGGCCTGCTGCCGTACCGGCCGGGTCTGCTGACCCTGCAGCGCTGACCCGATTTGATCAAGCTTGACTGACCCGGAACGGGCGGGCTCGGCGTCACGCCGAGCCCGCCCGGCTCATGTCAACGCTGCGATCGGCGCAGGATCACCGGATCGGCGTGCCGGTGACACAGGTCAGCACCTGAGACTGACCACGGGTGGCGCTCGATGTGGTCGTGGCGAAACCGTGGGTTTCGAGCAGTGCTTCGGTCGCTGTGAGGTTCGCTGTGGCGTGCGCTTCGGTGGGTCGCTCGCCGAAGACGTAGAGCCGTCCTCCCGGCGCAAGAAGGCTGCGCATCCGAGCGATCTGCTGCGCCGCGTCGCCCAACCAGAAGAGGCTGACATTCACCGCGAAGATCTTGGTGAAGTGGCCGGTCGGAAGGTCGGCCGACTCGAACCCTGCTCGCCGGATCTCGGCTCTGCCGGCGTCGATGTGGCTCAGGTTCCGTTCGGTCGCCAACCGCACCATCGTCGCGGCGCGGTCGATGGCGACGATCCGACCGGTGGTGAGTTGACCGGCGACCAGGGAGACGGCAGATCCCCGACCGCAGCCGATCTCCAGCACCTGGTCGTCGGGCGCGACAGCCATGGTCTGCACCGCCCAGCGCTGGCGATGGGCGGGCGTCACCCGAATCGTCTCGTTCGCCGCGGGCGTCGTGCCAGCGCCGGACGAACCCGGATCGCGGTTCGTAAGAGTGGACCTCACGACGTCACTCGCCGGTGCCTTCTCTGCTCACACCTCTGATTCCACCCTGTCAGCGAAGTCGGTGCACCGTGTCCTCGGTCACCGCGCCGGATCGACAGGCGCGACAGTGATCAGTGCACGGGCACCGGGGTGACGTCCGTGAGGGCGTCCGTCGGGGCCGGGACGTGCTTCGGGGCGCCGGCGTTCACCATGGCCACCGAGACCAGTGCCGCGGCGACCACAAATCCGACGGCGACCCAGTACGCGACCGAGTAGCCGTGCATCAGCGCCTCGTTCCGCTCCTGGGCTTGCGCCGCCGGGCCACCGTGCGAGACCAGGTACGTGGCGGCCGAACTGGTCGCGATGGTGTTCAGCAGGGCGGTGCCGATCGACCCGCCGACCTGCTGCGAAGAGCTGATCATCGCCGAGGCGACACCGGCGTCCTCGGGCTCGACGCCGTGGGTGGAGATGCTCATCGCGGGCATGAAAGCGGTGCCGATGCCGAGCCCGATCACGGCTTCGGCGAACGCGATCTCCAGGAAGCTGCTGTCCGCGTTGAGCGACGCGAGCAGCACCAGGCCGACAGCGGTGACGAGGTACCCACCGACCATGATCGGCCGGGGGGCGATCCGGTGCGCGAGTCGGGCGCCGATCTGCGTGGCCCCGATCGCCTGCGGCACTGCCATCGGCATGAACGCCAGACCGGCCATCACCGGCGACCATCCCTTGACCTGCTGAAAGTAGTAACTGAGCAGGAGGAACATCCCGAACATGCTGACGATCGCAAGGCCAACCGAGAGGTACGCGGCGGCACGGTTGCGTTCGGTCAGGACGCGCAGTGGTAGCAGCGGGGACGCGACCCGCGCCTGCACCACGACGAAGGTCGCCAGCAACAGCACCCCGGCGGTGAACGATCCGATGGTGACACCGGCCGACCATCCATGGCTCTCGGCGACACCGAACCCGTAGACGAGGCCGACGAGTCCGGAACTGGCCAGCAGGACCCCGGGGAGGTCGAGCCGGGCGCGGTGCCGCTCGCCGTCGTCGTGGACCGTGCGACTGGCGCCCAGGATCCCGATGACCGCGATCGGCACGAGGACGAACATCGCGAAGCGCCAGTTCAGGTACTGGGTGAGCAGCCCTCCCACGATCAGGCCGACAGCGCCGCCGGCGATCGAGACCGCGCTGAACACGCCGAACGCCTTCGCGCGTTCCCTCGGCTGCGTGAAGGAAAGGGAGAGCAACGAGAGCGCGGCCGGCGCGAGCAGGGCGGCGAACACACCCTGTAGTGCCCTGGCGAGCAGCAGCATCGCGGCGTTGACGGCCAGGCCGCCGATCGCCGAGGCGATCGCGAAGCCGGCCAGCGCGATCAGGAAGGTGCGCTTGCGCCCGACCATGTCACCGATCCGGCCACCGACCAGTAGCAGACCGCCGAAGGCCAAGCCGTACGCGGTCACCACCCACTGCCTGCTCCCGTCCGTGAAGTGCAGCGCCTGTTGGGCCGAGGGGAGCGCGATGTTCATGACCGCCCCGTCGAGCACCACCATCAGTTGAGCGATGGAGATGAACAACAGGGCCTTCCACCGCTGGGACTCCGGGGCGGTACGACCTCTAGGCATGACAGTTCCTTAAGAGTGGTTTGCGTGGATTCATGCGACTCGCCCAACGCTAACGATTTTGTGGAACGACCGCCAAAGAATGTGCCTGTGGTTACAGGCCCGACGGGGGTGATTGGGCGGCCGAAATATTGGGATTCGATGCTAACCAGGGGGAGTTCGCACCTGCTGAGGCAGAGTCTGTGAGCGCCGTTACTTTGTCGACCGTTCCAGAAACGGCTAGCGTTCCGTCTCACGAAGAGCCCTGCGTGCCCGTGGCGGCTCACCAGTCGAAGTGGATGTGAGACGAGATGTCTGGACGGTTGGAAGCAAAGGTGCTGGTCGTGACCGGCGGCACGCAGGGCATGGGCCTGGCGTTCGCCCAGCGGGCGGCGACGGAAGGGGCCCGCGTCGTCATCGGCGCCCGGGACAAGGACCGGGGCGAGGAGGTCGCCGCGCAGATCAGGAACGCGGGCGGCAGCGCATTCTTCGTGCCCACCGACGTGACGGTCGAGGAAGACATGGCGCGGCTCGTCGACGCCGCGGTGACGGAGTACGGGCGGCTGGACGGCGCGTTCAACAACGCCGGCGGTGGCCCGATGGCCAGCGTGCGCGAGACCGACAGCGACAACTGGCACCGGTCGCTCGCCCTCAACCTCACGAGCGTCTTCTACGGCCTGAAGTACGAGCTCCCGGCGATCATCGCCTCCGGCGGTGGCGCGATCGTCAACAACGCCTCCGTCTCCGGTGTTAAGGGTGACGGGACCCAGGCCGCCTACAACGCGGCGAAGCACGGCGTCATCGGGCTGACCCGCTCGGCTGCCCACGATGTGGCGCGCTCCGGTGTGCGGGTCAACGCCCTGGTCACCGGGCTGATCGACACGCCGCTCTGGCAGGGCGTGGTCAGCCAGGCCCCGGAGATCGCGGAGCGCTACCTGTCGGCGCAGCCAACCGGACGAGCCGGCACCTCCGACGACGTCGCCGCGCTCACCGCGTTCCTGCTCAGCGACGAGGCCACCTTCATCAGTGGCGCGTCCATCGCCATCGACGGTGCCCTCACCGCCTGAGGCACTCGGATCCGGTCCGGGGCGGCGGCTCCAGCAGCCGCCACCCCGGACCAGGCGATGTGTCAGGCGATCCGATAGGCCCGCTGGATCGTCTGCGTGACAGTGTTGCCGGCGGTGTCGGTGGCGGTCAGGCGCAGCGAGACGAATCCGGCCCGTCGCGGATGACTGATCAGCGCGACGTTCCGGAACACCGGCAACGCGACCCACGTACGGCCGTCGTCGAACGACGCGGACACACCGAGCGTGCGGTTGGGTGCTGCCTTCGAGCCGGCCTGCCGATCCAGCGTCACCGGAATCGTCATGATCCGGCCCGCGCGTGCCGTGTTGGTGTCATCGAGCACGGGCGTCGGCCGAGCCGTCGTCAGGGGCAACCGCTCCGGCGACGCGGTGTGCGCCGAGGTGAAGGTCCAGGCCACCGAGACCGACGTCGACAGCGTGTCCGGAGCTTCCCGGGTGACAGCCGCCTCCAGCCGGTAGGTGGCCTTCCCGGCGGGCACCGCGAAGTCGGCCCACGGGCTGTCCGAGGTGCCGATCTCCTTACCGTCGCGCAGTAGCCGGAACCGCACCGGCCGGTCGTCGCGGCTCGCGGGGCGACCGGCCGCGTCGCCGAACAGTGGCAACGACGCGATCGAGATGGTGTCGCCGTCGCGGCCCGCGTATCCCAGGGGTGACAGGGCCGGTGCCTGGGTCACTGTGGGCCCGAAGGGCGCCGCGTTCCAGGTCTGGCTGTACGTGCGCCCCGACTTGAACGTCGAATCCTGCGTCGTGAGGGTGTCCCCCTCGACGAACGTGGACGTCCAGACGATGCCGCCGTCGGTGTTGTAGTACTCGGTGCCCGTGAACGGCAGGTCGACACGCGTGTTCGACCCGATCGGGCCCGCGCCTCCGGGTGCCGACGCGCGGTGGAACCGGGTGGCCGTCGCCGTCGTGGACTGGCTCCGGTAGGTCGCCCGGACGGTGGCCAGGTTCTTCGGCGACAGCTTCCTGGTCAGGCCGGTGAACATGTCGCCCTTGTCGACGTACGCCAGGTCGTAGGTGTAGGGGCTGTTCCGGAAGGTGCCGTCCTTACCCGGCCGGGCGAGCCCGACGCCCAGCGTCGCGGTGAACTCGGGCGCCGTGACGGCGGGCCCGAGCCGGCCGAAGAAGACGTCAGTGAAGGACACTCCGCTGAGTTGGACGCCCGGGTAGCGCATGCCGTCGTCCCAGTTGGCGCTCACGTTGATCGAGATCGGCGCGGCGTCGTGCTGCGGCAGTGTCAACGCGACCGGCTTGGCGTTGCGGGCGTCGACCGCCTCGGTGACCGGGCCGCGTACGTCCAGGACCGGCTGCGCGAGCAGTGTCGACACGGCGCCCTCGTGGATGGTGCTGTACAGCGCGTACCGACCCTTGGGCAGCCGCAGGACGCCGCCGCCCGGTGTCGCGGGGAGGGTGCTGAACTCGCCGGTGGTCAGGTTCGCCGCCACTGTCGTGTACTCGGTGGCCGGCTTGCCGTCGCGTCCGGTGTGGTTGAGCCGTACGTCGTAGCTCTCGATCTCACGGTTCAACACGAAGGGCGTCCGTACCCGCAGGTCGCCGGCGCCGGTAGCGGTCAGCGCGCCCTGGTAGACGCCGTCCGGGGCGTTTACCCGGGTGTCCACGGTGATCGTCGCCTCGGCGCGGCCACCGGCCGGCACCACCAGCGTGGCCGGGCTGACGGTGAGCATGCCGGCCGGGGCCGGAGCGATGGCCAGCGTCAGGGTGACCGGCGCGGTGCCCGTGTTGCGGTAGCCGACGACCTGGGTGATCGGGCTGTCGTCGGCGTGCGGCCAGCGCTGCACCGGAAAGTCGATGGCGGCGATGTCGGTGGCAACCGGCTGGGCGACCGCGCGGGCGATGTCCACCCGGCCGGCGCCCTGCTCGTAGATGGTGTCCTCGCCGGTCGGCTTGGCCGAGTCCATCAGGGCGGCCTTGAGCTGCGGGCCGGTCCAGTCCGGGTGCTGCCCGGCGAGAATCGCGGCGGTGCCGGCCACGTGCGGGGTCGCCATCGACGTACCCGACATGGTGGCGTAGTCGCCGCCCGGGGCGGCGGCAACGATGTCGACGCCCGGCGCGCTGATCTCGGGTTTGATGTGGTTGTCGCCGACGCGCGGACCCCGACTGGAGAAGTAGGCCCGCTGGTCGTCGGCGTCCACGGCGGCGACGGCGAGAGCGTCGTCGGCGGAGGCCGGCGAGGAGACCGACTTCGGCTTCCCCTCGTTGCCGGCCGCGACCACGAAGAGGGTGCCGTATTGGTGGCTCAGGTCCTGGACCGCCGTCTCCAACGGGTCGAGGCCGGGCGCGTCGTCGCCGCCCACGCTCAGGTTGACCACACGGGTCTGCGGCGCGAGCCACTGCATGCCGGTGATGATGTCCGAGTCCTGGCATTCGGTGGTGGCGCAGACCTTGCCGACGAGCAGCTTCGCCCCCGGCGCAACCCCGCGATACCTGCCGCCGGACGCGGCGCCGCTGCCGACGATCGTCGACGCCACGTGGGTGCCGTGGCCGACCGAGTCGCTGGGGTCGTTGCCGCCGGTGAAGTCCCGAACCTCGGCGAGGTGGCCGGCGAAGTCGGGGTGGCTGGCGTCGATCCCGGTGTCCAGCACGCCGACGGTGACGCCGGTGCCGTCGAAACCGGCCTGCCACGCCGCCGGGGCACCGATCTGGGGCACGCTGCGATCGAGGGAGACCTTGCGCTTGCCGTCCAGCCAGATGTGGGTGATCCCTGCGGCGAGGGTGCGCGCTGACGACGTACCACCCGTGAGCGATGCCCAGAGCGTCACCCGGTCGTCCCGGTCCGCCCGGACCGCGAGCGCGTGCGCGGCCGGGAGGTCGGCCCGCACCCGCCCGGCACCCCCGGTGGTCGCGGTCCGCGCCCGCGCCGCCATGTTCTCGGGGTACGCGACCAGCAGCGGCAACTCGGCCGCCCGGTCGTCGTAGCCGAACTCGCCGAGCGTGCTGAGGTCGAACAGGCGTCGATCGAGCCGCCCGTCCCGCACCAGTGGCATCGCGTCCACCGGGATGACGTACTGGTGACCGTCCTCCCGGCTGCTCACGAACCGCATGCCGGCACGACCCGGCCCGCGCTGGATCTGCGGGCGGCCCGCCGCGTCCAGTGAAACCCGGTCCCCGGTGATCAGGGTGAAGGTTCCGTGGGCGCCGGGGGCCGTGGCCGTCGGCTTCTCCTGCGCGTTCGCCGGTTGGGCGGTCAGGCCAGCCGCAACCAGCGCGGTCGCGAGTACGCCGGCTGTCAGGGCGCGTCGTTGCCGTCGTCGCACATCGATCCTCTCCGCCACGGGCGTCTCCCGGGTCGGCACGATGACGCCTGGCCAGGTCGTTAGGTTGATCACCCTGGTGTGACAGAGGCCACAATCTCGCCCCGCGCCGACGCGAGCGGTCCCCCCTGGCGAGTTCGATGCGGCGGTGACCAGGGGACGAGGCAGAGGAGGGCACCGGTCGGATGCGTGACGCCGAAGAGTTCGACGCCCTCTACGCGGCCTGTGCGGGTCGGGTCGTGGGTCACGTGTACGCGCTCACCGGCAACCGCGCCGAGGCGGAGGACGCCGTCGCCGAGGCGTTCATGCGGGCCTGGCAGCGATGGGCGACGGTACGGGAGACGGACAGTCCGGAGGCGTGGGTCCGCCGGGTGGCCTCCCGGATCGCGGTGAGCAGCTGGCGCAAGGCATTCAACCGGGTACGCGCACACCGCCGGGCCGCTGTCGACCAGGGTGTGCCCGGACTGAACGAGGACCACATCGCACTGTTGCAGGCGCTGCAACGGCTGAGCGCCAACGAGCGGCGGGCCGTTGTGCTGCACCATCTCAACGACCTCAGCGTCGCGGAGGTGGCAGCCGAGATGCAGGCCCCCGTCGGAACCGTGAAGACGTACCTCGCCCGTGGTCGGAGAGCGATGGCCGGGTTGCTGACCGATGCGCACCAGGAGGGGACCTCCCATGGCTGATCCGCGCGACGATCTCGGGGCGATCGTGGACGAGGTCCGGCGAGTCACCACGCTGCCGGGGGCACAGACGTTGCGGCACCGCAGCGACCGGCGTCGGCGGCGTCGGACGGTCGTCGGCGCAGCGGGGCTGGCCGTGGTGGCCCTCGCCGCTGGCACCGCCCTGGTGCAGGTGCGGGACGACGTCGAGTCGCCCGGTGTCGGTCCGGCCACCCCTGTCGCACCGCCAGTGGTCCCGTCCGCGACCGCCTCGGCGGGACCGCAGGAGATCCTCGCTGGCCGGCGGCAGGTCCAGATCGTGCTGCCCGGCATGCGTGGGGCCACGTTGGCGATCGACAGCGACGGCGATCAGGTGCGGGCCACCACCGAACAGGGCATCGACGACCGGGCGCTGTGGGTGCTGCGCCCCGAGGGCGACAGGTATCGGATCCTCCTGGCGTCCGGCGCCAACGCGATCTGCATGACCGTCGTGCACGACGCCGCGCCGGGCAGCGTACGCGGCCGGGCGTGTGATGCTGCCGCCTCGACGCAGCTCTTCCGGATCGATCAGGTTCCTGACGGCAGCTACTCGATCTTCCAGGGCAAGCGTTACGTCCAGGTGGTCGACGGCACCAACGCCCTCGTCCCCGACCTGCCCGAGGGCCTGACCACAACGTACGAGTTCCTGGACCGCGGGCCGAGGTGAGCGGCTTCGACACCGGTAACACAGCGGGGGTGGGCCAGCGTCGGCCCACCCCCGCTGTCACCTGTTGCTGAATCAGTCGCGCGGGATCTGCAACACCACGCGTCGACGGCGGAACAGCACGAGCAGCGCGGCGCCGAGCAGAAGCACTGCCGCACCGGCGCTGGCGAGCATGGCGGCCGGTGCGCCGGTGATGGGCAGGCCGCCACCCGAGCCGCCCTCGTCGTCACCGCCGCCAGTGCCGCCGCCGGCAGTGCCGCTGGTGATGATGATCCGGGCGGTGTTGTTCTCCGGCTTTGACTCGGACGCCGCGGTGTCGCTGCCGGCCACGATCGTGCCGTCGGTGCCCGGAGTGGACTTGATCTTCACCTCGACGGTCGACCTGATGCGGCCCCAACCGGATGCCGTGGCCGGGAAGTCGCCCGCGAAGTTGCACTCGAGCTTGGGCGATTCCAGCCCGGGGACGTCGGACCAGCACCACACGTTGGGCACCAGGGCCGTTCCGGTCGGCGCCGTGATGATCACTGACGGGCCGCGGCCGTCGGCGGGACCGTTGTTGACGACCTCGTAAACGACGTTTACCGTCTGACCGACGGCACCCTTGACCGCCGGCGCGGTCACCGAGATGTCGAGGGTGTTCGGCTTGGTCCAGAACCCGAACAACGCGTGGTTGTCGGACTCGTCGAGCTCGCCCTGCGCCGCGCGCTGCCGCGTGAGGTCACCCTTCGCGCCCTTCGCGGCGAGCTTGCGAACAGCCTCGGCGAACGACGGCCCGGTGCCCTTGGTGCGGGTGCTGCCCTTGGCCGAGCGCTCCTGCCCGGCGAGGGCGACATACACCCCGCCGTAGTTCTTACTCGGGCCGTCCATGTTGCGGCCAAAGTTGATGTTGAAGAGCGATGTCCCGGTCTCGTCGTCGAAGAAGAGCAGACCGTCGCCGGGCGCGAGGCTCGTCGGGACCGCGCAGGTGACCTCGTTGGGCCCGTACACATAAGGCTTGCCGATGTCGTCCGGGTGGTAGTCGGTGTAGGTGCAGTCGCTGTACCGCTCGGCGAACGTGGCGCCGGTGGGAACACCGACCGTTACGGTGAAGTTCTCGGCGGCGGCGTCGCCCTCGTTGCCGACGCCCGCATACAGCGGGACGGTGTCACCCGGGCCGACCGGCGTCTTCTCGTTGTTCAGGTCCTGTGCGGCGGCGACCAGATCGGGGCCGGACGGGACCACAGTGACCGGGAACGAGGTGGTGTCGTTGCCCGGTGCCATGTCGTCTTCGGCACCGTCGATGGTGACGGTGACCGAGCCGGCGTCGCCGCGGGCAGCACCTGGGCGGCTGGCCAGCGTCAGGGGGTCGATGGACTTGAACTGGCCGGCGTGGAGCGCTCCGACGTTGCAGGTGACAGTGGTGTCGGCGAGCTTGCAGTCACTGCGATCCGGCACGGACGCGGTGACCGCGTCGGAGACCTTGCTCAGGTCCAGGGTGACGGTCACCGCCGTCGCCGGGGCCTCGCCGTGGTTGTAGACGTACATGCCGACGGTTCTGCCGTTGTGGTCGATCTCAGCAACGGGTTCATTGCGGAACGAGACGAACAGTTCGGGCAGCGCCTCGGCGGCAGCCGCCGTGTGTGGGGCGCTGAAGAGGGTGGCCGTTGCCAGCAGCGCTGTCGCCGCGGCGAGGCGCGAGAATTTCGACGGTATGCGGTTCACGTCATCTCCGTTGAGGGGGGTATTGGCCGCACTCTAACTGTTGATCATCAGTAATTCCGTCCCGATCCTCGCGGTCCGGCGCTCCCGGTAACAGGCGTCGGGTCGGTCTGGTCAGGCCGCAGGTCTCGGCGTGCCGGACCGCTGGCCGTCGCGCCGGATCGGTGGACGTCGAGATGTTTCCGACACGGCATCTGCTGGGACTGAGCATCAGCATCGGCGGTTTGGCCAGCCTGGCTGGGCCGCCGACGGCACCGCAGTGGCTTCCGCCGTCAGCGATTCACAGTGCAAGCGCAGGAGGGCCCGCTATCCTCGGGGCCGAAACTTTCGGAAAAACATTGACACTCTCCAATGGATCGACTCAGGCTTGACGTGGCTGGCAATCGCGATCATTGATCTCGCTTCGTCCCTTCCTGTAATCACCACCTTGGAAGGAGACCTCTGGTGACCATCCCCTCGGGCCGTCCCAGAACCCGGTTCCTGGTCGTCGTGCTGGCGCTGGCAGCGCTCACGGTCGCCGGATCGGTATCGGTAGTAACCCGAACGACGAACGCCCAAGCCGCAGTAGGCCCGCTGGCCGCGGCAGTGGAGGACGAGGGCGCCGACTGCGCGGTGTCCGGTCTGCCTGACCTGGGCTCGCTGCCCACAAACGCCAAGCTCCCCGACCCCTTCAAGAAGCTGAACGGGGCGACCATCACCACCAGGTCCGACTGGCGCTGCCGCCGGGCGGAGATCAAGGAACTTGCCGAGAAGTTCGTCTTTGGCGACAAGCCCGCCAAGCCCGCGACGGTCACGGGGACGGTGTCCAACAGCACCGTCAGCGTCAACGTGGCACACAACGGCAGGAGTTCCAGCTTCTCGGCGCGGGTCGAGCTGCCCAGCGGCACCGGTCCCTTCCCCGCCGTCGTGGTCGTCGGCGGGTTCGGCGCCGACACGGCCACCATCAAGGCCGCCGGCGCTGCCGTGATCAGTTACGACCCGTTGGCGGTCGGCCGCGAGGGCACCCCCCGGAACAACAAGCAGGGCGCGTTCTACAGCATCTACGGCTCATCGAGCAGCACCGGACTCCTCGCCGCCTGGGGCTGGGGCGTCAGCCGGATCATCGACGTCATCGAGCAGTCCGACGGCAGGATCCTCAAGGCGGACGCGATGGGCGTCACCGGTTGCTCCCGTTACGGCAAGGGCGCCTTCGCGATCGGGGTGTTCGACCAACGCATCGCCCTGACCATGCCGATCGAATCGGGCAGCGCGGGCGTCCCCATCTTCAGGGGTATCCCGGGTGAGGGCGCGCAGAGCCTGAGCAGCGCGTACGGGGAGCAACCCTGGCTGGGTGACGCGTTCGGTTCCTTCACCGGCAGCCCGAACCGGCTCCCGGTGGACACCCACGAGATGGTCGCCATGGTGGCACCGCGCGGACTGTTCATCATGGACAACCCGCACATCGCCAACCTCGGCCCCCGGTCGGCGAGCGTCGCGGCCCTGGGCGGCGCGGAGGTCTACAAGGCGCTCGGCGCCGGCGACAACATCACCTACTGGTCCGACGTTCAGGACGGCAGCCACTGCGCCAACCGCTCCGAGTGGCGTACCCCGTTGCAGAACAACATCCGGAAGTTCCTGCTGAAGACGGGCAACGAGCCGGGCGTGATCCGGATTTCCAGCAAGGCGCTCGGCCGGTTGGCCGACTGGCGGGACTGGCCGACGCCGGTCCTGGCTGACGGCCCGACCACGCCCCCTCCGACCACGCCGCCCCCGACGACGCCGCCCCCGACCACGCCGCCCCCGACCGGTGGTGGCTGTGCGGCGACGGTGTCGGTCAACCAGTGGACGGGCGGTTTCGTCGCCACGGTGCGGGTGACCGCCGGCGCCGCGCCGGTCAACGGTTGGACGGTCGCCATGACGCTGCCGTCGGGTGCCAGCATCACCAGCGTCTGGAGCGCCGACCGGAGCGGCAGCACCGGGACCGTTCAGTTCACCAATGTCGCCTACAACGGCGCCATCGCGGCCGGGCAGTCGACCGAGTTCGGTTACCAGGGCAGCGGCACCGGTGCGGGGATGACTCCCACCTGTTCCGCCGGGTGACTCGCAGGCCCGGTGCGGAGGTTCGCCTCCGTGCCGGGTCGAGCGGCTCCAGCCGGAGCCCGAGCGTCAGAGCCAGACCACGAGCCCGGTCAGGTCGTTGAGGACCGCGGCCACGCCCGCCCGGATGGCCGCCGTGCAGCGATCGGCGGTGAACGAGTTCGGGTCGTACGTCGAGGACATACCGAGCCCCTCGCCACGGAACGACGCGCCGTCCCAGTCGACAGCTGTGACGTTGTGGGTGGGCTCGGCAAGTTCCGCGCCGACCACGAGGAACTTCTCGTCCAGGTGGTTCGGGGTGACCAGCGCGAGCCCGTCGATGAGGTCGTTGCCCGCGCTGACGATGAGGTCCGGGCCCATCTCCATCGCCTTGGCGATGCTGGGAACGCTGTCGTGCGCGTTGCCGACGGCGATCGTCCTCAGATCGACGTGCTCGTCGTCGGCCCACTCCTTCACCGCGGTCACGAGGACCTTGGTCGGATTGTCAGTACCGCTGGTCAGCAGGACAACCCGGTAGTTCTTCGGCGGGTGGACGTTGGCCCACGAGCCGGGCTGCGGGGTGATTGTCGCCTCCGGCGCGGGCTTCGTGGACGGGTCGACGAAACCCGGACCGAGAGAGCCGACGGCGCTGGGCGCCGGACGCGGCTCGGACCAGTCGTCGCTGGAGTTGCAGGCGGTGACCAGCGCGGCGGTCGCGGCCAGCATGGCAACGGCCCGAAGCGGGGGGCGCAAGGTGATCGTCCTCCGGGTGGTGGCGGAAAGTGCGCGTACTTCTTCGTATTCCTATCTCAATTCCGGTCACCGGTAATCGGTGGGCGGTCGTTCGGGGAAGTTGTTCTCCGGCGGTTCGTCGGTGTGCGGGTTGGTGTTCACCCACGGCATGCAACGTGCACTGGCCAACCGAGGGAGTCGAATGTTAGGCCGCATCCGCCGTACCGTTATCGTCGCCGCTGTCGGATTCGCCGCAGCGGTGGTTCCGTTTCTGGGCGCCGAACCGGCATCCGCGCACGGCTTCTCGTCGACTGTGTACGCGAAAATTGCAGCGGGAGATGAGGGTCACATTCGGACCGGAGTGGAGCTCGAATACGACCTCCTCGTCGTGTCCGCCGCCGATGCCGGCGACGACGACCCGCTCTTCCAGGCGGGAACCGCCGCGTTCGAGGCGGGCGACAGCGCCGCCCAAGCCGCCGCACTGAAGAGTCACGCGTCGGCCGTTCTCGGGTACGTCTCCGACCGGTTCTCGGTGAGTTCCCGGGGTGCGGCCTGCCGGCCGACCCAGGTGGGTGACGCGACGATCGGCGAGCGCGAGGGCGTGCCGTACGCGGACCTGCTGCTCGACTGGACCTGCCCCGAGCCTGTCGGCGAGCACGTGGTGCGCAGCGGCCTCTTTCCGGATGACGAGGGCTACGTCAAGGACACGAAGACGATCGTCACCTACGAGATCGACGGCCGTTCGGGCAGTGCGGCGCTCGACTCCGCCAACCCGTCCTTCTCTACCGCGCAGGCCTGGTACGAGCGGTTCGGCGAGTTCTTCCTCCTGGGCGCCGAACATCTGCTGACCGGGATCGACCACATCCTGTTCCTGCTGGCGCTCATCGCCGGGTCGCGGCGGCTTCGGGAGATCGTGCTCGCGGCCACCAGCTTCACCCTGGCGCACTCGGTGACGTTCATGCTCGCCGCGCTCGGCCTGGTCGAGGTGCCGGGGGTGATCGTGGAGCCGATCATCGCGATGTCGATCGCCGTCGTCGCCGGTTGGCACCTGTGGGGAATCTGGCGGCGTGGCGAGCATGCGGCCGACCTGGAGACGGCCGGGCGCGGCCACTTCAGCCTGGATCGGGCCGGCTGGATCCGCCTCGGCGTGGTGTTCTGCTTCGGCCTCGTGCACGGCCTGGGCTTCGCGGGCGCCCTGGGTATCGACGAGGCGTGGTCGTGGACCCTGCTGTGGTCGCTGCTGGTGTTCAACGTCGGCATCGAGGTCGTTCAGTTGACGATTATCGCTGTCGTCTTCCCGCTGCTGTTCGTGCTGCGCCGTCGTGCGCCGAAAGCCGGCCTCTGGGCGACCGGGGCTGTTTCTGCTGGCGTGTCCATTATGGGGTTGATCTGGTTTGTGCAGCGCATTTCTGGATCATGAGCAAGGCTAAGTAGTTCGTGAAGTGCAGTCTTTCGCAAGATCACGTTCATGGTCGGTTCATCGGGCGGCGAAAGCGTGGAATTGCTTCCCCAGCGTCGGGTGAAGACACAATCCATTTCTCTATTTGAAAAGGGAACAATGTCGATGACATTGAGCACCTCGACACGGGCCTCCGCGCTCGTGCGGCGGCGCCTGGTCGCCGGGGTCGCAGCCGGGTTCCTCGGTTTGGGCGCGGCCCTCGGTAGTGGCCTGATGGCCACCGCGAGCGCTGCCGAGTCCACCACGATCACCGGTGTGGTCCTCGGCGTCGGCGCCAACGAGACCCAGCGCATCGTGAGCTGGTACTCCTCCGCCGACACCGCGCAGAAGATCCAGCTCGCCCCGACCGCCGAGATCGTCAACGGCGAGTTCCCGGCCGGCGCGGTCAGCTTCGACGCCGTCGGTGCGGCGAACACCTCCACCACCGGCTTCAACCGGCACGCCACGATCAGCAACCTGCGTGAGAAGACGGCGTACTCGTACCGGGTCGGCGCCGAGGGCAGCTGGTCCCCGGCGTACGCCTTCAAGACGCAGGACTTCGAGGGCGACTACGACTTCCTGTTCTTCGGCGACCCGCAGATCGGCTCCTCCGGTGACCGGCTGAAGGACCAGGCCGGCTGGGAGGACACCCTGAAGGTCGCCACCGCGGCCAACCCGAACGCCGAGCTGCTGGTCTCCGCCGGCGACCACGTCGAGAGCGCCAACGACGAGGGTCAGTGGACCTCGTTCCTGGCCCCCGACCAGCTGCGCCAGGTCCCCCTCGTCGCCACCATCGGTAACCACGACGTCGGCGGCAAGTCCTACGAGCAGCACCACTTCACCCCGAACACCGACCGCTCGGCCCAGTACTACAACGGGGACCAGGCGACCCGGTCCGGCGGTGACTACTGGTTCATCCACAAGGATGTGCTGTTCATCGACCTGAACAGCAACAGCTACGTCAACCCGGCGGACGGCTCCGCCGGCGGCGACGCGGCGCACGTCGCGTACGTCACCGACGTCATCAACAAGCACGGCTCCGAGGCCAAGTGGAAGGTGCTGGTCTACCACCACTCCATCTACTCGCCGGCCAGCCACGCGACCGACACCGACAACAAGCAGCGGCGGGAAGACTTCACCACCGCGTTCTCCAACCTCGGCGTCGACATGGTCCTCCAGGGCCACGACCACAGCTACACCCGCAGCTACTCCATCAAGAACGGCCAGAAGGAGAACCCGGCTGAGAAGCCGGGCGCTGCCGACGTGTTCCCCGGCCCGGGCGGCGTCATCTACGTGACGGCCAACTCGGCCTCCGGCTCGAAGTACTACGACATCAAGAAGCCGGACGACACCGGCACCGGCATCCGTGGCAACGGCCCGGACCCGCTGGACGCGAACAAGTACTGGTACAACTCCGTGCAGAACCAGGAGCACGTGCGCAGCTACGTCAAGGTGCAGGTTCGCGGCGACAAGCTGGTTCTCGCGAACGTCCGCAGCGGCACCTGCGCGGCGCCGAACGCGGCCGTCGAGAAGGGCCTCTCCTGCGTCAACACCCCGGACGGTCAGCCGGTCGGCTCGATCGTCGACAACGTGACGGTGCACCCGTTCCACGGTGACGGCCAGGCCATCCAGGTCAACGTGCCGAACCCGGCTCCGGGTGAGTTCGGCTGGACGATCGACGGCTACAACGGTCTGGTCGACCTGGGTACCGCGCAGGAGCGCAACGGCACCTCCTTCCAGGCCAACGGCAAGATCAACCCGATCCTCGTGTCGGACAGCCGCCGGTCGCTCGCCCCGTGGTCGATCTCGGCCAACGTCGGCGACTTCCAGGATGCCGACAAGAAGTTCTCCGGCTCCTACCTCGGTTGGAACCCGTACGTGCTCGACGCCGGCGCGGGCGCCGAGGCCGGTGCCCCGGTCCTGTCGTCCCTCGACGACCAGGGCAAGGGCCTCTCGGTCTCCAGCGCGCTCGCAGCGGCCGCGCAGGGTCACCCGCGTGGTGGCGCCAAGCTCGGCGCTGACCTGGACCTGAAGATCCCGGACAGCATCGCGAAGGGCAGCTACCGCACCACCCTCACGATCACCGCACTGAGCAGCTGACCGGACTGTTTCATTCGGCGGGGTAGGCACCTTCGGGGCCTACCCCGCCACCGGTTCACCCACTACCAAGATCACCACAAGGACTTGAGATGCAACCGTCCGTAACTCGCTGGAAGACCACGACCGCCGCACGCCTCCGTACGACTGCATTGTCCCTGCTCGCCGTCGTCGCGGCCGTCGGTGTCGGTGCCGGTCCCGCCCTGGCCGCGGACGGCAACGTCGCCTGGACGGTCCGGACGGCCTCCAACGGCTACGGCGAGGCCCGGTCCAGCTACAGCTACAACGTCAACCCGGGCGGTGCCGTCGAGGACGCCATGGTCGTGGCCAACCGCGGCCCGGCGCCGCTGACCCTCTCCGTGTACGCGGCCGACGGCTTCACCACCGACGCCGGCCAGCTCGACCTGCTCACCAAGGACAAGAAGTCCATCGCGATCGGCGCCTGGGTGAAGCCGAACGCCGGCAGTGTGGTGATCCAGCCCGGCAAGACCGCCCAGGTCCCCTTCACTGTCGGTGTTCCGGGGAACGCCACGCCCGGGGACTACGTCGGTGGCATCCTCACCACGCTGACCCAGGCCGACCAGGCTGAGGGGATCAACGTCGACCGGCGCCTCGGTATCCGGATCAAGTTGCGAGTGGGCGGCGAGCTGAAGCCGAACCTCGCGATCGAGAACCTCCACGTCACGTACGCCGGACCGACCAACCCGTTCAGCAAGGGCGCCGCCACCATCTCCTACAAGGTCCACAACGTCGGCAACGCGGCCCTGTCCGGTAAGCAGGCGGTGAACGTCTCGGGCCCGTTCGGCCTGCTGCGGGTGCGGGCCGAGGACGTGGCCGCGCCGCCGGAGCTGCTTCCGGGTGAGAGCTGGGACGTGTCGGTCCCCGTACACGGGGTGGCTCCCGCCATCTCGCTGGCCGCGACCGCGACAGTGACACCCCTGCTCACCGACGCCTCGGGCTCCACCACCTCGCTCAAGCCGGTCCAGGTCACCGCGCACGGCTGGGCCCTGCCCTGGATGCTGGTGCTGGTGCTCGTCGTGCTGATCGCCGTGCTCGTCGGGGCGTACCTGTTCCGACGCCGCAACCGGGCGCAGCGCAAGGCGCGCGAGGACGCCCGCGTCCGCAACGCCGTCGAGCAGGCGCTTCGTGGCCCGGAGCCGCAGACCTCCTGATCGCGGCTCCGGTCAACTCGGCTGGCTTCGGCCGGCGGCGGTTCTCGCCCGCTGGGTCAAACCGATCGCGAACGCGACAACGGCGACCACCAGCACCGCCGCCGGCACGGATGCCCAGGTCGGGGCCGTACGCAGCACCACAGTGCCGAGTACTGCGCCGGCCACCAGCCCCGCCAGCCGACCGACGCCACCCACGTCGGCGAACCGGTGCGGGTCGACGACGCGGCGCCGGACCAACTCGGTCAGCGAGCCGGTCAGGTAGGTGGTCGACGCGCCCCGTACGCCGGCGGCCACGGTGATCACGCTCTGGATGCCGCTCGACACGGCCGCCATCGCCAGCAGTACCAGCCCGAAGCCGTACCCGGGACGTGCCGAGCAGGCCAGCCAGCCCACAGTGAAGCCGAGCAGCAGCACCGCCTCGGCCGATGTCACCACCGCGGTACGGAGGTTCCAACCCGGCGGGGTGTGGCGCAACGGCACCGTGGCAGCGGCCACGCCCACCGCGTACCCGCCCACCGCCACCACCGCACCCGCGAGCGACCGGGTGTCGGCAGTGGCGAGCGCGTGGCCGAAGTGCACGAGGTTGCCGGTGATCACGCTGGCGAAGTAGCCGTTGAGCTTCGTCAGACAGATCACGTCGACGCAGCCGGAGGCCGTCGCGAGCGCCACCAGGAGCCAGGCCGTGGCCCGCGTCGACGGTGCGTGCACGATGCCCCTTCCGTCGGTCCTGCGGTCAGCGCGACGCGCCCGGTCCTCACCGTCGAACGCACCCGCTCGCGCCCGGCGGGTTCGCGGACATTCCCGTGCCCGCGCCGGCTACGCCCGGCGAGGCGCACCGAGCGCCTGCGTTCGTCCTTGTGGGTGAACGGGGCTCCGCTCCGGGCCACGCCTGTTCCCGAGCCGGCATGCTGCGACGGTGACGCCGGCACGGAGAGGGAATCCACATGGTTGACGGGGATGTGCCAGAGCGGATGCAGGCTGCGGCCTTGGACGAGTTCGGCGGGCCGGAGGTGATCACCCTGCGGAAGCTGCCGATCCCGCAGGTAGCCGCCGACGAGGTGCTGATCAAGGTCTTGAGCGCCGGTGTCGGGGTGTGGGACGCATACGAGCGCGAGGGTGTGCTGGTGCCGGACGGCTCGGCGCTCCCGATCGTGCCCGGCTCCGACGGCGCCGGAACCATCATCGCGGCCGGCAGCAAGGTGACCAGCCTGGCGGTGGGTGACCTGGTCTACGTCTCCGCCACCAGTCGGCCGAAGGGCGGCTTCTACGCGGAGTACGCGTCGGTGAAGGCCGAGTACGTGGCGAAGGTGCCCGACGGTGTGCCCGCCGAGCACGCCGGGGCCATGCCCACCGATGCGCTGACAGCGCTGGCCGGGCTCGACGCGATCAGCCTGTCGGCCGGCGCCTGGTTGCTGATCTTCGGTGCGAGCGGCGGTCAGGGTCACCTGGCCGTGCAGTTGGCGAAGCGGCAGGGACTGAACGTGATCGCCGTGGCGTCCGGGGCGGACGGTGTCGCGCTGGTGACCCGGCTCGGCGCCGACGTATCCCTCGACGGCCACGGGGAGATGACCGATGTGCTGGCCCGGATCCGGGACGCGGCGCCGGGCGGGGTGAACGCCATCCTGGCGATGGCCGGCGGCGCGACGCTGGACCGGCTCACCGAGGCGCTGGCCGACGGCGGGGTGGTCGCGTTCGCCCACGGTGTGCAGCCGGAGCCGCAGGAGCGGCCGGGCGTCATGGTCCGCGCGTACGACGGCGAATCGAGCCCTCGACAGTTGCAGCGCCTCAACGAGCTCATCGAGGCCGGGCCGTTCGTGGTGCACGTCGCGCAGAAGTTCCCACTCGGCAAGGTGCGGGACGCACACCAGCGCCTACAGACGTCCTACTCCGGCAAGCTCCTGCTGACGGTGGCCTGAGACGTCAGGGCGTGCGCTGCTGCGGCACGCGTACCGAAGCCATGCCGGCCGCCGTCGCGGCCTGGATGCCCAGGTCGGTGTCCTCGAAGACCAGGCAGGACTCCGGGGGTACGCCGAGCTGCGCCGCCGCGAGCAGGAACGCCTCCGGGTCGGGCTTGGCCCGGGTGTAGTCGTCGGCGCAGACCAGCACGTCGAATCGGTCCAGCAGGCCGAGCGCGTCCAGGGAGGCGGTGACCGACGCGCGGGTGCTGCCGGAGACGACGGCGAACGGGACCCGCCGGTGCGCGTCGTGGATGTGCGCCAGCACATCGGGCACGGCGGCGAGCTGCGGCAGCAACTCCTGGTAGTAGCTCTCCCGGCGCTCGACGACGGCCGCCACCGGCATGGCCAGACCCTGCTGCTCGTTCAGCGCGACGATGATGTCGGCGGTGGGCCGTCCACCCCAGGCGTAGAAGAGGTCCTCCGGGAACTCGCAGCCCCACTCCTCGAGGGCCCGCTGCCAGGCCAGGTAGTGCAGCGGCATCGAGTCGACGATGGTGCCGTCGCAGTCGAACAGGTACGCGGCGAACGGCCCGGGAGGCAGAGGCAGACTCACCCGGGAAGGGTACAGCTCACTCGGTCGTGACGGCTTTCAGCTGGCTGAGCAGGTACGCGCGCTCCGGCTCGGTGCCGACCAGCGTCAACGCGCTGCGGTACGCGGCTGCGGCCTCGTCGTACCGGCCGAGCCGGCGCAGCAGGTCGGCCCGCGCCGCCGGATAGGGGTGGTGGCCGCGCAGCCGAGGCTCGTCGGCCAACTCGTCGAGCAGCGCGAGCCCGGCCGCCGGCCCGTCCCGCATGGCGACCGCTGCGGCCCGGTTGAGCGCCACGATCGGTGAGGGCACCAGGCCGAGCAGCACGTCGTAGAGGGCCACCACCTGCGGCCAGTCGGTGCTTGCCACGTCGGCTGCCTCGTCGTGCAGCGCGGCGATGGCGGCCTGCACGCCGTACGGGCCGGGCGCTCGGCCGGTGAGCGCGACCACCACCAGGCCGCGTCCCTCCTCGATCATGGGTCGGTCCCAGCGTTCCCGATCCTGGTCGTCGAGAAGGATCATGGCGCCGTCCGGCCCGGTACGCGCGTCCCGTCGGGCGTGGACCAGCAGCATCAGGCCGAGCAGCCCGGCGACCTCCCGCTCGGCCGGCAGCAGCCGACGCAGGATCCGGCCCAGCCGGATGGCCTCCTCGGCGAGGTCGATCCGTTGCAGCTCCGGGCCGGAGCTGGCCGCGTACCCCTCGGTGAAGACCGAGTAGACGGCCTGGAGCACAGTGGGCAGGCGCCCGGGCAGCTCGTCGGGTCCCGGCACCCGGAACGGGATGCGCGCGTCGCGGATCTTCCGTTTGGCGCGGACGAGTCGTTGGGCCATGGTGGCGGGCGGCACCAGGAAGGCCCGCGCGACCTCGGTGGTGGTGAGGCCGGCCAGGAACCGCAGGGTGAGGGCGCCGCGATCCTGCGCGGCCAGGGCCGGGTGCGCACAGGTGAAGAAGAGCGCCAACCGGTCGTCGGGCAGGTCGCGGTCCGCGTCGGCCGGCGGCGCGTGATCGGCCCGCTCGGCCTCCGCCTGCAGTACGGCGAGCCGGGTCGCCAGCACCCGGTCGCGACGCAGCCGGTCCACGGCCCGACGCCGAGCCGTGGTGAGCAGCCAGGCGCCCGGCCGGCTCGGCACGCCGTCGGACGGCCAGTGCGTCAGCGCCGCCTCGATGGCCTCGGAGGTGACCTCCTCGGCCAGGTCGAGGTCGCCGAAGCGGCGCACGAGCGAGGCGAGCAGTCGGCCGCGTTCCTCCCGGAACACCGCCTCCACCGACGACCCGATGGCCGCCCCCTCGGCCGGCACTGTCACCCCTGCAGGTCGATCTCGAAGATCGGACGGACCTGGACCGATCCGGTGCCGATGGCTCCGGGACTACGGGCCGCCCATTCCAGCGCGGCGTCGAGGTCCGGCACGTCGATGACGTCGTACCCGCCGAGCAGCTCTCGGGTCTCGGCGAACGGCCCGTCGGTGATCGTGCGCTCGCCGTCCGGGCCGACCTGCACTGTGGTGCAGGTGGTGAGGTCCTGCAGGGGGTGCCCGGAGACCCAGACCCCGGCGTCCTTCATCTCCCGGTCGTAGCGGATCCAGTCCTCGAAGCTGCACCCGTTGTCGACGACCTCCCCGTCAACCATGGGGCTCATGAACAGCAGCATGTACTTCACGTTTCGGCTCCTCTCGGTGCGGCGGGTCGCCGTACAGCATGACGACGAACGCGGGCCGGGGATATCGACACGGCGCGTCAGGATTTTCGTGACTCGGGCCGTTCGTCGCGTCGGTCCACCCGTCGTTCGAACCAGGTCACCCCGACCAGGAAGGCGGTCAGCACTGTGAGCGCTGCCAGTGGCGGCAGGGACCGGCCGACCGGCAGCAGGGCCAGCGGCAGCAGCGAGGCGACGACCTGCGCCGGGTACACCGCGCCAACGGTCAGCCGGCGGAATACCAACCTGCTGAGCAGGTAGAGCGCGGCGCCGCCGTAGAGCGCGGTGGCGGCCTCCCACCCCAGCCGGCCGGGGTGCGCCGACTCCTCGGTGAGCTGGGCGATCACCTCCTCGATGCCGAGCGCGACGTAGATGGCGCCGATGATCAGCGTGGAGTGCCCGAGGCCGTACGCGTCGCCGGCCACGCTGGCCCGTCGGTCACCAGGCACGTTGCTGACCGCTTCCCGAGCGGCGGACGCCAGCCGGTCGAAGTAGAGCCACCACAGGCAGACCGTGCTGGTGAGGCCGAGCAGTGCGGCCAGTAGGGCCGAGCCGACCGGTGCCATCACCCTCGGGCCTGCGCCGGCAGAGATCAGGGACTCTCCCAGCGCGATGATGAGCACCAGGCCGAACCGCTCGCTGAAGTGGTCCACGCTGCGCAGTTGCCACGGCCGGAAGGTGGACGCGATCCTGGCGCCACCGATGTTCAGCAGAAACGCGACAGTCCAGAGCGCCGTCTGGGCTGCACCGCCGAGCAGGGCGCCGATGATCAGCGGGACCCAGCCCAGCACGACCGGCACTGTGAAGAACCGCAGCGTCGACCGCAGCGGAGGGTTCTCCGCGCTCGCCCAGAACAGAATCACGAGCTGCACGGCCCGGCCGACCACGTAGGCCAGGGCGAGGGTCAACGGCGCGTCGAACAGTTCCGGGCTCTGCTGCCACGCGTCCGGCAGCACCAGCGCGGCCACGAAGATCGCCGCCATCGCGACCAGGGTGACCGCGCGGACCGGACCGACGTCCGGCCGGACCAGGTTTCCCACCCAGATGTACGGCGACCAGGAGTACAGCAGCAGGAGCAGCAGCAGTAGCCCCTGGGCCAGGGTGAGCGCGCCTGGCGACCCCGCCATGAATGTGATGACCCGGGTGAGCGCGAAGACGAAGACCAGATCGAAGAAGATCTCGAACATCGTGGTCCGGTGCGTCACCCCCGCCGGCACCGGACGAATGTCGAGAATCTTCCTCATTCTCGCATTCTGCGCTATATCGGTCGGCGGTTCATCCGGTCTACTCGCCCGGCGTCGCTGCGAAGAGCAGGAAGAACTGCTCGGCCGCCGTGCTGTCGCCGTGTATCTCGATCTCGCCCGCGGAGACCGCCGACCGCAGCGGCGTGCCGCCGAACATCATGGCCCGCAGCGCTCTGACCGTGCCGGTGATCGTGACGTCAACAGGGCCCGACCGGCCACGGACCACGCTGATCCCACTCGGGGACACCCCCACCTCGAAGGCGTCGGCGCCCACCTGCAACCGGAGTCGAGCGGTCACCGGCGCATCGGTCGGTGGCCGATAGAGGGCCTTCAGCAACAGCATGAACGCGTCGGTGCTCATCTCGACGTCCGGCTCCGCGGGAAGGCCGGCGCCCCACCGCGACAGCTCGATCAGTGTCGGCTCCAGTTGCTGACCGCGCTGCGTCAGCTCGTACGCGTGCACGCTGGCCGGCGGCCCGAGCTGCACCCGCCGGACGATGCCGGACTGCTCCAACTCCCGCAGTCGCTGGCTGAGCACGTTCTGGCTGGCCTTCGGCAGGCCGGCCCGCAAATCGCCGAAACGCTTCGGGCCGAACACCAACTCTCGGACGATCAACAGCGCCCAGCGTTCGCCGACGATGTCCATCGTGCGGGCCGCCCCGCAGGCGTCCTGGTAAGTCCGCTGAGTCACATCGCCATCGTAGTCGGCGTCCACCGTGTAGTGCTAACGTCGAACCGACTAGTCCTAACTTAGGAGTAAGCAATGGATGCACTGCTCGCCAAGGTGATCGAGCGCCACGGGGGCCTCGATCGCTGGAACACCGCGTCGACCCTCACCACCCGGCTCACCTACGGCGGCCCGTTCTGGGCTTTCAAGGGCCGCCCCGACTTCGACAGCACCGAACTGGTCGAGGCCGACCTGCACCGGGAACGGATCCGCCACGTCCAGGAGGGCACCGGGCAGGTCACCGAGTACGACAGCGACACCGACCGGGTCACCGTCACCGCGGCCGACGGCAGCCTGATCGACGAGCTGACGAACCCCCGGGCCAGCTTTGCCGGGTACACCGGGGAGAGCCAGTGGACGCTCGCCCAGGCGGCCTACTTCCGTGGCTACGCCACCTGGCACTACCTCGTCGAGCCGTTCCTGTTCACCTGGCCGGGCGTCGAGGCGCACGAGGTCGAGCCGTGGGCGGAGGACGGCGAGTCGTGGCGCGTCCTGCGCGTCACGTTCCCCGAGAGCGTGCACACCCACACCGACACCCAGCTGTACTACTTCGACGACGGCGGGCTGCTCCGGCGCATGGACTACCAGCCGGTGGTCAACGGCTCCTCCCGAGTCGCGCACTACGTCAGCGGAGCCACCGAGGTCGACGGGCTGGTCGTGCCGACGCGACGCCGGATCCACATCCGCCAGGAGGACCGCACCGCGGACCTCTCCTGGACGCCGATCACCCTGGACCTGGCTGACGTCCGGATCCGCTGAGACCCCGATGGTGTCGCAGCGGACCCGGCGCCACGTCGCCGACCGGACGCCCCGGCCTCAGGTCGAGGCGTCCGTCCGGCGCCGGCTCCGCTCAGCCCGCCGCCGCACCTGCTGGTACGCGCCGGTCAACCCCATCGCCCGGCGTACCTCGAGCACCGTCTGGCGTACCTCCTGGCGGGTCCGTTCCGTACCCTCGACGATCAGTCGGTCGACCAGGCCCCGGTCGGCTTCGATCTCGGCCCGGCGCTGCCGGATCGGCGCCAGGAACCCCTCCAGCGCGACGATCAGCCGTTCCTTGACCTCCACGTCACCCACCCGCCCGCTCCGGTACCGCCGGGCCAGGTCGGCCACCTCGTCGCGGTCCGAATTGAAGACCTCGTGGTACGCGAAGACCGGGTTGCCTTCCACAGTGCCCGGCACGTCGGCCCGCACCCGGTTCGGGTCGGTGTACATGCCGAGCACCTTGCGCCGCACCGTCGCCGCGTCGTCGGAGAGCGCGATCGAGTTGCCCCGGCTCTTGCTCATCTTGGCGGCGCCGTCGGTCCCCACCAGGCTCGGTGTGTCAGCCGGGATCAACTCGGGCACCGGGAAGACGGGGCCGTACAGGTGGTTGAACCGCCGGGCGATCTCCCTGGTCACCTCGACGTGTGCGGCGTTGTCCCGGCCGACCGGAACCACCTCCCCCTTGACGCAGAGGATGTCCGCGGCCTGGAGCACCGGATAGCCCAGCAGCCCGTACGGCATCTCCTCCTTGCCGGCGTCGCGGGCCATGTCCTTGAGCGAGGGCACCCGTTCCAGCCGGGGCACTGTCACCAGGTTCTGGAGGAGGGTGTTGAGGTCGCCGATCTCGGGGATGGCCGACTGGAGGTAGAAGGTGGCCCGGTCGGGGTCGACGCCGGCGGCGAGAATGTCGGTCACCATCTCCCGGGCGTTGCCGGAGACCTGGTCGATGTCCTCCCGGCGGTTGCGGGTGGTGAGCATGTGCAGGTCGGCGATGATGAAGAAGCTCTCGTAGCGCCGGTGCAGCCGTACCCGGTTGGCGATGCTGCCGACGTAGTGGCCGAGGTGCAGGCGGCCGGTGGGCCGGTCGCCGGTGAGCATTCGTGCGACGGACATGGTGGTGCCTCTCGTATCCGAAGGTGGGTGACGCGTGGGCGCGCGCCAAGCAGGGCTGGCTCAGCCCTGCTTGATCAGCGGGATCGACTCAGCGAGTCGCCTGCCATCGCGCGCCGGCGCGAAACCGCAGACCACCGGCACGGAGGACGTTCAGAAGTTGCTCACGGCCATCGCCGGAGCTGGTCGGGATCTCGGGCACGGCACCGAGGGACTGGCCGTCGACCAGGTCGACCGCCTCGGCTGCGCAGTTGCCCGTCCGGACCACGGCCTCAGATTACCCGCGGGATGGCGCCGGGAGGGGGGAGGTAGCTGTCGGCGTAGTACGTGCCGACGCGTTCCCGGTACTCCTGGTCGGCCGAAACCTGATCGAACGGTGGGGCGTCCTTGATCTGCTGGCGGGTCCGGTCGACGTACACGACGCGTTCCTGGTGATCCACCCGGTCCACAGTTCCGGCCGGCAGCAACACCTTCTGGCCGAAGATCCACGGCCCGGGGGCATCCGGGCCGTCGTGCCCATCCTCCTGACCCTCCGGAGGGGTGACCGAGGGGGTCGTCTGCGTGTACCCGCCGGCCAAGGCGGATGGATCACGCCAGGCCCAGGGGTTGAAGATCGAGGGTTGCATGGGGCACCTCCAGGGGACGGTCCTCAGCTGTCCCTCTTCGCAGTGCCCATCCCGCTGACGCCGGAAACAAGCTCCTGTCCAGGCGTGGCAGTGCGTTCGCTTTCCCGCAGCCGGCCCGCTGAACAGGTGCGCTGGCATACTCGGCTGCCATGGTGCTGTCGCGAGGGTGGAGTCTCTTCCTGGTCGGAGTCGGCGTCTGGACCTGGGTGATCTGGCCGAGGTTCGCGGTGGCCATCTGGCAGGACCCGCGGTCCTGGGCGTCCGGCACGGTGGCCGACGGCGCAGCCACCAGCTTCCTGTGGGTGCACGCGCTGCTGATCGCCGCGTCCCTGGCAATCGGCACCACCGCCGGCGTTCTCGGCGTCCGGGCCTGGCTCGCCGCCCGGCGACGGCAGCCGTCCTGATCACCGCTGCTCCTGCGGATCGGGCGGGTCAGCGCCCCCAACTACTGAGGGTCGCCGAGCCCTCGTGCCGCCGGAACGTCTCTGACCTGGGAAAACCGGTCGGACGCGCGAATGTGACGCGCGCCGCTACCCGTGGATTTGACGATCAAACCCGCAGACGCGTAACTTTCTCTCTGCCAGCGCGGAACGGGGCAAACGGGACGAAGGTCCTAGAGCACCGAAACGGGTTGGCAACCGGGTCAAGCAGGGGTTCGCTCCTGGGAGACGCGGTCCGGGCGGGGCTTGCCGGATCGGCCGCGAGGCGGATTTGGTGCGGCGAAGCCGACCGGGTAAGGTTCACGACCGGCAGGGAACCGGGCGAGACTGCGGGAAACCGCAGCGGCCGGTCTGCCGAATCCGACGACCTGACGCAGCGGTTCGCTGCTGCGTGAGTGCGCCGGCGCTGACCCGTACGAAGCATGACAGACCGGGACACACGGTTTGACACAGCGAAGACGGTGAGGTAACGTAGTAAAAGTGCCCGGCGCGAGAGCGGCGGGGACACGGTACGGAAAGCCCCGGGTTGGGGTTCCACTGTGGTGGGGCTTCTGGTCGGTGTGTGGTTGTTCTTTGAGAACTCAACAGGGTGCTTGTAAAGCCAGTGCCAATTATGATTTATACCCCGGA